>NZ_JMLX01000001.1:0-3464030 GCF_000686065.1 Butyrivibrio sp. AE3003 | reverse complement strand
CCAAGTTCAAAGTCTGTTGTATCAGCCGTTATCTCGAAACTGTTACTAAGTTTTTTTCTCAAGATCCTCATCATCAAGCTCATCCCACTTATCTTCTGATATATCAAGGCTGTCTTTTAATCCCGGAACCGCCAACTCCCATAACGATGTAGTTTTCCGCCGTCCGAAATGACCTTTCCGTTTGAGATATCAACATTTGAGAACTTGTCGCCATCGAGGATCATTCCTGACATCATTACAAAAGGAGTGAATACCTCAACCTCTTTTCCATCCACATCTACAGTCTGCTTGTCGGTATTCTCATACTCGAAGCGAATCGTGACCTTTCCGCTCTTTCCCGCAAGTTCTTCGGGCTTTACTTCTTTTTCCGTCAAGAGCATAAGTAATCTTCATATTGACGGGAAGTTTTTTGTCCGTAACTCCCTGATAATAGATATCAGAGCCCTTCGCTTCCCATGTAAGAGTTCCGTCGCCGTTATCCTTGAACGTCTCATCGCCTTTGACATTTACAATGTCCTTAAGTTCAGTCTTATCAGGCAAGTTCAGCCGTAGCACCCTGCGTTTTTGAGCCACTCGCTTACGATAATATCGTTTGCGGGCGCCGCTTGCATCTGCACTCACATATACCGTCTCAAACTTTTCCGGCATCGTCAGAAGATCCGATGCTCTTTGTAAGACTGTCAGAAAGTTTGTCTTCCTCGGCAGTAGTTGATACTCCTGCATTCGCCGCATCTGAAACGCTATCTTTTTTTGCACCAACAGGCAACCGTCATGATTGCAAGCATCGTTGCCAGGGCAAGTGATAATGATTTGATTAGTTTTTTTCTGATCATAATTCTGTCCTCCACGCTATTTTATTAACACAATCTGTAATTTTATCTTGTGACTTTGGCACCCGGATTCACGCCAAGTGTAGTCTTTATTATTATCTTTGGTCGAATATCATGTACATCGCGGGAAGCACCAGCAAAAACAGTGAACATGCTGATAATCGCGCCCCTCGACATAAGATTGCACAAAGAGCCGATCATATCGATACTTGAGATAAGTCCCACTCCGAATGTTGCCGCAAAGAAAGCTGAGTGCACTGACAATTACTGATTTCATACAGGTAGTCAGCGTAATAAGAGTCGCTTCTTTTTTTATCATGTCCCGCGTTTCTTTCCGACAGGTACCTCGTAGTCATCAGGATCGCATAGTCAACAGTAGCTCCAAGCTGGATGGTTCCTATGACAACTGATGATATGAAAGGTATGACCGTTCCCGTATAATAAGGAATTCCCATGTTTACAAAAATCGCAAATTCAATTACCGCAACCAATATAAACGGAAGTGACAAAGACTTAAGTACCAGTGCGATTTATCAGGAACACAAATCCGATAGAAAACCGCGTTTACAACCTTAAAGTCATGATCCGTTATATCTATAAGATCCTTGGTAGCAAGGCGATTCTCCGACAACCATCGCCCTTCTTGTCATATCCTTTTACTATGCGCTGAACCTCATCAATCTGAGCGTTTATCTCGTTTGAAGCCACTCTGTAATCGGTGGTCAAAAGAAACTACTTTCCAATCATCGCTTTCGAGCGCATCGAAATATTCCTCAGGAATAAAACTCTTTCGGAAATGCAGGTCCCATGATAGCGTCGATTTCCGAGCACTGAGATGATACCGTCGGTATTCTTGAGCTCTTTTATCATCTTATTCATGGAAACACTGTCGAGGTTCTTATCAACAAGGATCATATACGCGGAGTTCATGTCGAACTTCTCATCAATCTCTTTTGACCCCTGTATACTTCCAAGCTTGTCGGGAAGCGTATCCGTCAGGTTGTAGTAAACCTTAGTGCGGTTGTTTCCGTAAACCGCAAGGGAATATGAGTGCCAGGAAGATGATGAAGAATACAAGGTAATGCTTTGCCACCATCTTCGGTATTCTTACGAATTCGGGGCAAAAGAGGTTTTATGCTTTGTCTTTTCAATCGCCTTATCAAAGATAAGTATCATGCTCGGCAAAATGGTAACGCATCCGACAAACGCCGAATATTACACCCTTGGCCATTACTATTCCGAGATCCGTTCCAAGTGTGAACGTCATAAAGCAGAGCGCCCAAAAAAGCCTGCGATCGATGTAATTGAACTTCCGACAACAGACTTTAAATGTTGCGGCTATGGCATTTGCCATCGCGTCGTTTCTGTTGTCATTCTTTTCAAGTTCTTCCTGATAGGCTGTTGCCACAGGAAATATCGAATAATCCATGGTGACTCCGAGCTGAAGTACCGCGCTCAGCGCCTGAGTGATAAAAGAAATCTCTCCGTTAAACACATTGGTTCCCATGTTGTAGACTATCCGCCATTCCTATGCTCAGAAGGAAAAACACAGGAATAAGATAGGAATCCATTGTGATTGAGAGAACTATCACAGCAAGTACAACCGCCATTTACAACGTATATAGGTGTCTCCGAAATTGTAATGCTCTTAAGGTCGGCCACTATAGCGCTCATTCCGCTCATAAAGCACTGCTCATTCGAAATTTTCCTGATATTTTCTACTGCTTCCAATGTTGTGTCGGCGGATGTTCCGTCATCAAATACAATGAACATCATCGTCGCATCTCCGCTGTTAAACGCATTCATATACATCGCTCGGAAGCATCGACATGGGTATCGACAGATCCATCAGAGAATCGTACCAGAGCACGTTCTCAACATGATCCACCTGCTCTATCTTTGCTTTCAGAGCCGCAACATCTTTTTCCTCCATACCTTCAGTCACATACAGGACAAAAGAGCCGGTTCCGAACTGATCTAGCAGGATATCCTGCCCCTTCATAGTCTCGATGTCCTTGGGAAGGTACGACAAAATATCGTAGTTTACTCTCGTATTTATATATCCGATCGCAGCCGGGATAAGGAGCCCGATTGCAACCAAGAGTATCAGATATCTTAATTTGACAATTATTCGAGAAATCTTTTTTCATACTATTACTCCATTGAAATTATTGACTATCGGTCATTTATGGTATAACACTTTTATGACCATTAGTCAACATTTTAAAAGAGAAGATTTCCCAAACTTTATTATCTTTTGCTTACTCCTCTCGTCTTCCCCCATCCAACGCAAAAAATCCCCTTTCAATAACCGATTAAAGTGCCTGATTATCAAAAGAGGGATTATCTGATTTTACACATTGTTTAGTTATTGCTAACAAAGCTATTCTAGTACATTTCATTTTTCCATGTCAATGAATCCACTATTTTTGTCTTAATAACTTTCCTAAATTTATGTTATATTTAATTTGAAAAGAGAAAGGTGAAAAAATGGGAAAAGCAGACCAAAACAAAAAAAGCAAAAACTGGAAAGACTACTGAACACTTCCTTTGAGCTTTTTTACTTCAAAGGGACTTAACAAGACTTCCATATCGGACATTGTAGAAAGAGCAGGGGTTTGCAAAAAGGAACTTTCTACTTATACTTTAAGGATAAATATGACATCCGCAACAGGCTTATCGCTCACAAGTCAAGCCAGCTGTTCATGCAGGCTCATGAAGCGCTCAGCCATGAAAACCTGACAGAATTTGATGACAGGTTAATATTTATAATGAATTATGCATTAGATTCACTTGCGACAAATAAGGGACTTCTTTCCTTCATCTACAAAGATCTTAGCTGGGCAGTATTCAAAAAAGCACTCAATACAAATGTAAGCAATTCAGACGATGAATTTGGCACCATCTACAACAAGATGCTTGAAGAATCGGGTCACAAGTTCAAAGATCCTGAAGTAATGCTCTTCCTCATCATAGAGCTTGTAGGCTCAACCGGCTACAGCGCCATCATGTACAACGATCCTGTTTCGCTGGAAGAGCTTAAGCCGCACCTTGAGCAGACTGTAAGAGGGATAATACGGAATTATATTGTGGAATAAAAGGAAATGATTATTTGACGATAATGAACCGTGATGGTAATATATGAATTGAAAAAGGTGCTACCGATAGACGGTTAGCCCTGAAATATAAAATGGTTAAGAAATAACCGCTCTATGTTTGCGAGGCAGAGGGCGGTTATTTTTGTGTCTTGGAATCATGCTTTCCATTTTTAAACTTCAACACCTCTTGCAATCACCATCTTCACATCAAGTGTCTCCTTATCAAGAAGCACCAGATCTGCGTACTTGCCAGGAGTGATAGAGCCTGTAACATCATAGCAGCCTGCTGCCTTGGCGGGAGTTACGGTTGCCGAATATACGGCATCTTCGAGAGAAATCGCTGCCTGCTTAACTGCATATTTAAGGCATCCCATGAGATTCGTCACAGAACCTGCAATTGCGCCGTCGCTAAGGCGCGCTTCATTTCCTCTTACAGATACAGGCTGTCTTCCGAGTTCGTACTCTCCATTGCCAAGACCAGTTTGCCATCATAGAGTCGCTTATAAGCGCTATCCGCTCTCGTCCAAAAAGTTTGAATGCACTCCTTATCATTGGAGTCGCCACATGAACGCCATCACAGATAAGTTCTGCGATCACGTTTTCATTTTCCGCAGCAGCCGCGATTGGGCCGGGATTCCTGTGACCTAGCGGTGCCATTGCATTAAACAGATGTGTAAGATGGCAGGCTCCACTTTCAAAAGCTTGTTTTGCGGTATCGTAGTCACAATCGGTATGCGCAAGCGAAACCGTACATTTCTTAGAAACTTCTTTTATAAAAATCCATTGAAGGAGTATCTTCTTCGGGTGCAATATCACAGAATCTGATACACTCTTCCGATGCCTCATAGAGCCTGTTAAACATATCTATGTCGGGCTTTTTTAGATACTTCGTATTCTGCGCACCACACTTTTGGGCTGATACGAACGGGCCTTCCATATTTATTCCATGAAAATAAGAGAGCCCCACTTTCGTAGCCTCTCTTCTATACTCTTCATTATATAGGTTGCCGTCATCTCTTCCCTGTTCTCTCCTATACTCAGCAGCAGCCTTCATTATTTTCATAAGGTCATCTTCCGCAAGCGTCATTGTCGCAGGCACAACCGTAGTTATGCCATTCTTTGCCTCATATGCAAGAATCTTCTCAATCGACTCTATTGTCCCCATCGCAGAAGTCAACGCCATCACAGCCGTGCAGATGGATATCCACAAGTCCCGGAATCGCATAGCAGGAGCTCGCATCAATTATCTTGGCATTCTGACAGCCGCCGTTTTGGCAACTGTCAGAAAAGTATTCTCCATCCACAAATATATCTTTTTTAATAAATCTACCGTCTTCCGTAAATGCAGATGCATTCTTAATAATCATCTGTACCACTCCAATCCTTCACACCACGGCAACAAACCTCTTAAATTCACTCTCCGCATCTTCCACATATTCCAGCATTCCGCCATGAAGTTCCATGATCTTTTTAGCCACCGAAAGCCCCAAGCCGCTTCCGCCGTTTTTACCTTTTATATATGGCTCAAAAAATATGCGCCTTGAGTTCTTCATCCAAAAAACGGGCCGTTATCAGCAACAACAACCTCAACTCCACCGCCCGTTTCTGTCATAGTGACCTTTATGGTCGTATTCTCAGGATTATGTCTGACAGCATTGTTTATAAGGTTGGAAAAAAACTCGGTGCATCTGCGAGTGATCATATTTACAGATCACGGTGTCAGGTATCTCCAAATTAAGGACAAGTTTTTTCTCTTCGAATTTATAAAACATATCCGCAAGAATTCCTCTAAGAAGCGCCGCAATATTGCCCTCTTCGGGAATAATCTTATAACTTGCACTTCCAAATTTGGAGTACTCCAGCATATCCTCAAGCTGCACATTCGCAGCTTCTATCTGCTGTTCTATTACAGTCAGGCAGCGTTTTAGCTCCTCGTCAGATATATCTTCTTTCTTAAGTAATTTGGCATATCCCATTACCATCGTCATTGGAGTCTTGAGATCATGAGCTATTCCTGCGTAGAGCTGTCTGTTATGCTCATCATTTTTTTCCCTGAGTGTCTGAGCTTCTTTTAAGCCCGCTACCATGTTGTTGAAAGCTTCTTCCATCTCGCCGAACTCAAAACTATCCTTTGTTTCCAGTCTGACATCAAGATTGCCGCCACTTACCTTATTCATGCTGTCTGCGATTCTTCGTGCAGGTTCTGAAATATATTTCTTTGCGATATGAGAAATCACGCCGAATATAATCAGGATGAAAACCACACTTACAACAGTAATCTGTATATTACCCCCATCTCCAAGTCCTTCTTTACCGGACCATCCTTCAATAAATCCCTTTATAAAATCACTTATTCCGTCGAAAAGAAGCATCAACAGAATAACAATCGCAATCAAAAATCTAAGAAATGCTTGAAGTTTCCTCTTATATTCTTTTTTCATTTTTCTTCCATCCTATATCCCAGCCCTCTGATAGTGTGGATATACTCCGCGCCGTCATCCGATATCTTACTTCTAAGCTTACTTATCGCGACCATGATACTGTTGTCATCGGGGAATTTATCGCTATCCCAGGCCGCCTCGTATATTCGGTCTTTGGTAAGCACATGTCCGATATTACTCATGAAGCACTCAACCATGCGATATTCCAACGCTGTCAGTTCTATAGCTTCACCCTTTTTATAAAGCCTCTTAAGATCAACATCCAATCTAAGGCTTCCGCATACAAGTTCCGCAGTCTTTCCCTGCCCATCATATCCGTAGCATCTTCGAAGTGTGGACAATACTCTTGCCGCAACTTCCATCGGGTCAAAAGGTTTAACTATATAATCATCCGCTCCGATATTAAGCCCCTTTATCCTGTCAAGAACATCACCCTTGGCAGTAAGGAAAAGAACAGGAACATGGCTCTTTTGTCTTATCTTTTCAACAAGCTCATAACCGTCCATAACGGGCATCATCACATCGGTTATTATCAGATCAAAGCTTCCTTCACTAAACATCTCATAGGCGCTGTTTCCGTCATATGCTTCACTCACTTCCATGCCCTGCATCTCGAGGCACACCTTGAGAAGTCCCGCTATCTGAGGCTCATCGTCAACTACAAGTACTTTGTATTTTTCTTTTTCCAATTTCCATTCTTCCTTTTATCAGTATTATTGTAACCAGCAGAACTGCCGTAAGAAGCACAGGCAACGTATATATAATATATCCGTTCAGATTATAGCTTAGCTGCACGCCATGCCTTTCAAAAGCATTCATGATACTCGCAGATGCGTTATGCATCATATGCGCACATATACTATACATAATATTACCACTATGCTCATATATCAGTGCATATAATATTCCGCTGAAAAAGACTGAAAGAAATCCCTGAAGGTGGTAACCATGAAGTTCGGCAAATATCAACGACGTTAAGATTACTGCAATAGGGATATTTATTTTTTCTCTGACATAACCGTATAAGCCCTTCCTAAAAAAAATATTCCTCCGCCACCGGTGCTATCAGGATTGCAACTATATGATCAAATGCTGTTTCATCAAGTGCTACATCTTCTGTTACAGGAAAAAATCCCGTTAAGTAAAAAAACCGACAAAAGAGTTAAAAAGTATCATACCAATACAAACAGAAAAAACTGCTACCACGATCATCTTGATAAAGCTTCTGTCTTTCCTTAACTCCAAATCCTTGGATATTCCCTTTACATGCGAAAACCAAACAACAAACAAAACTGTTACAACTGTCCCAAAAGAGCCGCTGTAGTGATCAAGCTGTTCCTCAGTCAGCAGGAGCCTCCCTTCCGCAAAAACCTGAAATCCCAGTATTCCAATAAAAAACACCAAAAAATACAAAAAAAATCACTCCAACTACCGAAAGCACTCTTTTCACCATTAGTTTCATCTCCTTTGTTTTGATAAAACCATGATAAATAAAATACATTTCCATAGATTGAAGTGAATCTTAACGTAGCCTTAATTTGATAAATTTTTACAAGGCGCACTCATTCCGAGACAAGCCTTGCCACTCACACCTGCCCAATCTTCTTCATCAGCGCACAGTACTTCTTATCATATCCGTACCTGTCGCCGTAAAGCAGCGCCTTCATAAGAGTCGAATGCGCCTCCTTATCTTTTTTGCAGACCGCGGAAGCACTGTAATAATTCTTAAGATACTCGTGGATCTCCTTGTTGTCGCGGTCAACGTTTACGATATACAAGCCAAGTAGCGTTTCAAAGCCCATAAAGCGCTTATCCTCCGTAAAGCCGCCTTTTTTCATAATTCCCAGATCATCACTGCTTCCGATCATGGCGTTTGAACTAAGAACCGCTTCGTACGCAAGAATATTTTCAAAAGAACCGTCATCCTCGTACCACCTCGGAACGGGAACTTTCTTGTTCGCATTTCTTATGAGATTGATGTAATGACACTGCTCCCTGATATAAAGACTGTTGTACTTCTCAGAGTTTGAATACTTCGTATTCGGGAACGTGCTGTAGTATTTAAGCACGCTGTCAGTTTCCGCATGGCCATCCCATATCTTCATCAGGTCAGAAGTCCTTCCCATCTGGAATGAATCGGGGATTGCGCCGACAAGCTTACCGTCCGTATTCCTGCCGTCATACATTCGCTCGTTTATAAAAAGAACTCTCTCATCAAAGATCTTGTACTCAGGATTATACGAATCCATGATCTTCTTCCAGTAATTATAAAAATCAAGAAGCGTCGAGTTCTTGAAAACATGGCAGGATTCCATCTTTACACAGTACTTTGTCTTGACCATCTTAAGCGCCGTACTGTTGAGGCTCTGAACCATATTTATATCGTTTATTTCATCATCGTCCGAATCGCCCAGATGAATGCTGACTCTCGGAGACTTTTTCTTTTCCACAAAACAGATCTTATCGCACAGCTTCTTGATATGCGAAGGAACCGTCTCATCATCCCAGGTTCCGAGAATGATCGAAGCTCCGGGGAAAAATCTCTTAATGGAATACAGACATGCGATTGTGTTAAGCTCACCTGAAACTTCGATTCCGCCCGTAACCAAAAATGTCAGCTCTTCTGCCCTGACATCGTCCAAAACATCCGCAAACTCTTCCGTCACCGTATTCTTATAATTTCTTACAACACTGCTCCACTTAAGGATATTGAAATAATCAGGATTTACCTTATATTTCAATTTGTAATTCATTCCAAGATACGCAAGCTCTCTTTTTACCACAACATTATCAAGCGTCCTGTATTTTCTGCAGAGTTTAAGCCAGTCGCCGTAACTTGCATTATATTTGTAGGCCGCCGAATTGTTGATGTAGAGCGCTTTTGGAAGCACAACCTTGCTTATCGGAAACTCGACGCAAACGAAATTATTAGCAAGAAACTTCTCATACTCCCTTCGAAGCTGCGAAGAATCATCCGTCACATTCATAAGTCCCACGAAATCAGAAAAAAATCGGTGTAAAACTGTTCACATAGAAGTTATACGCGATATACTGCTCCGGCGTCAGATTGCATCTGTATTCGCTCTTGTAATCTCTTTTCCCCACATCCTTATAAAGATCTGCCGAAAAAAGCTTTAGCAGGTCGTTCCTAAGTCCCATATACCACCAGTCGGAAATGCCAAAGTTAAGCACTCCGCTCTTGGAAGTCGAAAGCGCCTCGACCATTATCCTTCTTGAGACAACCGACTCCGTGGTGACGTACCTCGAAACCCTGTTATATATATCAAGAAAATCAGAACCCGTAAGGATCATATCGCTTCGCATCTTAATGCAATACTTTCTCGTGCATGCCTCAATTCCCGCGCGGCTCGAAACAATTTCCCTGTTTACGTTGTTCCTCTGCTCATGCGGATATTTCCTGATAAAGCCGCATGTACCGGGGTCCTTACTCATTACTACGATATCCGCATCAATGCCATTTGCGCTCTCGCCCTCGAAGATTGACAGAATAACCTGTGCATGCGGAAGGTGCTTTCTTATGCTCTTAACCGTCTCACCGGTCGTATCTCTCGCCATTCCCTGAACGACAACGCCTATATCCCTGCTGTCTATGATTTCGTTGTAATAGTCGACAGCGTACATCTTATCGAATTTTCTTTTCCCAATCCTGTTAAGAAAGCCCTTAAATCTGTTGTAAGCAGGGTGCAAAAAGGATTTAAAGCCCTTCGGCATGACCTTTTTAATTCCATTAAAGAGCAGATTCTTAAAAAAATATCCCGGCAAAAATGAAAGATTTTTTACAAAAATAAGCAATAAGTACTTGATGTACTCCTTGGCATCGTTGCAGCAATAGAAAGCATAGAGTTTCTCCCAGTCCTCGTGAGTATAGCAGTTCTGCGGCACAGCCTCTTTCCTGTAGATACTGTTAGAAAGCGTCTTAAGTCCGATATCGTCGTTACTTAGGATTATAAGGTTTGCCGCAAAAGTCGCTTCGCTCCTGTCTATATCTTCCCTTGTGTATTTCTCGAGATCATCGGGCGCTTTGAAACTTATGCCTTTATTTACAAGATTCATCCACAGATATGACTCCGCATCGTACCTGAATGTTGATATGGAATTATTCGGATAATACTTCCACATCATGTATTCTTCGTCTTCTTTGGAAAACAACGGAACATCAAAAAGCCTCACCAGATCTTTCGTATATCCAAAAAAGAAAATATCCGAAGGATGGTAAGCTCTTTTCATATCTGAAAAAATGTACCGCGGATTTCTCGAATAGAGCTCGCAGCATATCACCTTGTGCTCAAAAATCTTGTATTCGGTACATTCTCTGTTATATATATTAAAATAATCTTTGAATCCATCGTCGCACAGATAGAAGTCTGTTCGTAACTTCAGCGCATAGACAGTCTTTGCTTTCAAAAGACCGTGATAAGTCGACACAATCTGTCTGTTGATGTTGTTCTTAGGCGAAAACGGCACATTGAACTCATCAAATCCGCCAGGATCTTCGCTAAAAACAACTTCATCATATTCAAGACCTTCTACATCGGTTCCTTCCCATGTAGATAATATAATAAATGCTCCCGGGAGCGCACGCCTTATGCTCTGCAGGCATATCGGCGTTTTTTCCCCATCTACGTCTCCCTGTACAATAACTGTAATCTCTTTATTATCAACTAATCCCATGTCCCCTACCAATCATTGGTTAACTCAAAAGAAATCTGTACACAGATCAAGCTGCATGCAGGCACTCATGCCTTCATTCCCCCCGAATCCATGCATATCTGCCCCAACGTTGCAGAAACTGATCCTCTTTCCGTCATTTATCATTTCGTTATATACAGGAGCAACGCCAAATTCATTGTTCTCTCTCACATCATTGACTATCATCCTGTATGCATATTTCACAAAGTCAGAACCCTTCTTAAAATTAAAGATTCCAACGATTGCTTCGTTTGACATATCCTCTTTTTCCCTGACGAGTGTCACCTGTCCGTTTTCATCATATTTGACATAGCTCCACTTGGGCTGATTAGCCGGCGTTGTCATGATAAGTCCGTCATAATCTCTCATTTCATCGAGATATGCATCTATATTCGTATCAATAACCTGCGCACAGCCTGCAATCATAAGTTCATCATCATTATCTATAAATTCCTCCGCAAGGAGCACCGTGCAGGCATCTCCTTCGGTAGTTGCATCGGTAGATATAATCTCGCAGTCGGGTGTTATTTCTCTTAGAATCTTGTCAAGCTCGAATCGTTCGATGTGATCTTCCTGGCAAACATAAATAAATCTATGCTCACACTTAGGTCTGATATTCTGAGTCACATATTCGATCATCGGATGACCGAATATATCGGTAAGTGGCTTGGGAGTTTCGTAAAAAGACTCCGCATATCTGTTACTGCCACCGACCATGGGTATTACTATATTAAGCATTGGTTCTTCCTTTGTAAGTTAAAATCGTTAGTTTCACATCTCCGTTGCTGCGTCACGATATATCTTTTTCATGCGTCTGCTGCTGTCCTCCCATGAACTTTCGGGAATCTCAGCTTCGATCGGATCGTCGACAAGTCTGCAAATACCCTCATAGATGTCTTCTTCATCATAAGGGTCAAAATAAATTGCTCTGTTGCCGAGTTCTTCATGCGCATGAGGCATATCAGCCACAGCTATCGGTCTTCCGCAATTAAGCGCCTCAATAGGCGATACCCCCGCTCCTTCCACAAATGCCGGACAAATATAACCTTCCGACTCGTTTATAAGAGCCGCAAGATCAAGTCTGTCTCTGCATCCTGCGAAAATAATCTCGTCTTCATACTCCTCAAATTCTTCGTACAGATCGTCATAAAGATCATTCTTTCCTACGATCACAAGGCGGATATTCGTATCCCACCTGTCTTTATACATAATGTAAGCGTCTATGAGTCTTAAGATGTTTTTTTCTGACCGGGTATCACCGACACACAACAAAAACGGTGAATATCCTATGTCATACTTTCCCCTTACATCAAGCTCATCGAGTTCATCGTCGTCCATAATCCTGAATTCGGATGAAACCGCATTGCCTACAACTTCAATCTTTTTCTGCGAAACATCATATGTGTTTGCAATGTCCCGTCTGCTGATATTCGATACGGTTACCACTTTATCCGCATGCTTTGCGCAAAACGGGATCATAAGCTTGTTCTTCAGATACTCAACCTTATTAACATTATTCTTATTCTTTTCATGTTCAAAAGAAATGTCATTTATGGTACACACCACAGGACACGGACTGTTAAAAGGCACGTAGTGCAGAGTGTGAAGAACATCCAGATCGTATTTATAACAAAAACTTGTTAATTCAAAAAAATTTCTTGTAAAAGCGTTATTGCTTCTAAAAGGTACAACTTTAAACTTCTTCATGTACCTTGATATATCGGCATCTTTTTCGACAAAAAGATAATACACGTCCCCCTTGTCAGGCTTGAGAGCATCCAATATTCCCCTATAAAAGCTCTCATCCTCGCTCGCGCATCCGAGCATATGTGCATCTATTCCAACTTTCATCTATATATCACCTTTTCAGATTGTTTTATATTTATCATCTTTCATCACGAAAAATGTTAAGTAAAATTATGACTTGGCAAGATCCGCACCGTAAGCTGTACATGTGGTATTGAGCTTATACAATTAGTTAGTTCTCAAATGTTTTTTGCTTTCACAGGCTTCATTGTTTTAATAACCATAAGGTTAATGGATCGTCCAAATAATTTCTTACGGTGCGAAACACTTCTGCTTGCCCAGTCGTGTCCGTCGAGGTATAAAAAAACTCGTTCCCCCCAAGTTTTTTCACTCTATATTTGAAATACCACATTACAAGTGCAAAAAATTTTTCTCTCTTTCCTTCTGTGAAGCACTCTGATACTCTTTCTTTTATAAGCTGTTAATCTTAATGTTTGTGTAACTTTTTACAAAATTCGTACACCTGTGAGCAAATATATGCAATTATTCAGTTTTACTGGATTGTTGGCTTTTTCTATAATTAAATTATATACAATTTGCTTCACATTTGCAACATTTGTTTTAACGTTTACGAACATTTCTTTGAGATTTTTTCCAAAAAAATTCCGAGGCAGCACATGCTTCCCCGGAATTCTATAAAAAACTAATTGTTAACGAACCTCTTTGAATTCAGAACCACCCTTGCTATTTCCGCCTGAAACCTTGATAGTACCGATCTTATTTGCACGGATACCGTCATTGAAGCAATCAGGGTTAGCAAAGCGAATACCTGTCTTTGCGGAAGCCTCTTGTGTATTTCTGTTATTTCTGATCCTAATGTAAACATCCCAATTTCCGGAAGCGATGTCTGAAGGAACAGAGAATGTCCACTTATAGTTCTTGGTAGCAAGAGATGTAAGGTCGTTTGCGTTAAATGAATCAACGCTTGCCACATATGTCTTGTCACCGTTCTTAAGGATTACTTCCGTATACTTCTTTGTAAGGAAGTTACCAAAGCCAAGGTTCTTCATTGAACCGCTCATTGTAAATGTGCCGTCCTTGCTTACCTCTGAAGAAAGCTTTGACTCTTTTACAAGAATTCTGTATCCCATGTGATCACGCATGAATTTTCTGTATGAATGATCGATGTATGGTGCAACATCTGATGCATCAAGTCCCTTAACAAGATCCGACTTGGATACATCAACATGGTTAAGTTCACTTATAAGCACCTCATCCTCACTGTTGATATTGTGGAGGTATGAAAGGTGTGTTCTGTAAAGCTCTGACATAAACTTGGAACCGTCATAGATAGGTGAGCCATGTGACTTTAATGTATCGCGGTCAACATATGCGCACTCACCGCCGTAAGGAACCTCTGTGAGCTTTTCAAGCATATCTATGCCCTTATCACGAGTGATATAAGGCCATTCGTTCTCTTCACCGAATGTTCCGTAATCGGTAGATGTTCCGAGATATCCGTCGTTATACATTCCAAGCCTTTGATTGAGCTTAAGGCTTCCGTTTGCAACTGCTGCGTTAAAGCCTGCTGCGTCATTTGCATATCCGTAATATCCCATAAGATGCTTGGGCGCTCTTACAAGTACCTTGATACTGGGATCAAGCTTATTGAGCCATCTGTCTATAATCGCATTTGAGAACTGAGGATCATAGTTGTTACATTTATCAATATCATACATTGATGAATGCATCTCACCCCAAGGTCCGAACATTCCGCACTCAACAGCAAGCACTACATCTTTGTTCCTGTTGATGACTTCGCTGAGCTGCTTAATGTGCTGACGGATAAGCTCTGTGTTGTGGTACACCGTTGAGTCACCGTCTTTTGTCAAACCGGGCTCATTTCCTACCGTCTTGTCACTTGCATAAGAGAATCTAAGTACAAGTGATGTTCCGTTCTTTCTTGCATTTGAAAGTGTATTCTCAAATGCTTTAAGGAAATTCGGATGCTCAGTCAGATTCTTGTTTCCGCCGCATCCGTTTGAACTGTTATATCCATCCTTTGAGAAACTGTTTCCACTTGAAAAGTATCTGAGATCATACATGATACTGTACATTCCACCCTTAGGATTAAGTACAGGACATGAAGAACTGTCAACCTTAACCCATGTATATGGGCATCTGCCTCTTTCGATGTTATCGGCAAGTTCTGCCCCCGTATCCTCGAGGCGGATTGTTGATCCAAGTGATTCAGCTTTAACGTCTAACGATCCTGCACCGATAGTACCGATTACCATACCGAATGTCAGAATCAAACTCATTAGTCTAGTTTTATTCTTAATCATAATCATCCCCTTTTTTGTTCTTTTCGCACAGTCATTCATCTAAAGAACCACAATTAATGTCTGTGTAACTTTCTTAATAAACCATGTTTATCTAAACAACCATGTGTGTTTTCCCAACATAACATATGTTTTAATGCTTCATACCAATGAATTATATAAGACTGCGCTCCTAAATGCAACAATCACTTTAACAAATATTTTCATATTTTTTTGTGTATTATTAATGTATGCTTTCCGCGCAGTTATCGCATTTTATTCACACCTGTATCGTTTAAGAAAAAAAAATTTATATTGTTTTTACTCAAATATGGTGCATTTTTTTGTCGTATCTGTTATGATGTACATATAATGTTACACATTTGTTACATTTATACTTCGATATAATTAAGAGAAAAACGCCATAAAAGGAGGGGTTGCAATGAAATCAGTATGTGAAGTATATAATAATAATTTTGGAATCCGTCTTTCAAAATTAAGAATGCAAAAGGGAGTTTCGGCTCGAGACATGAGCCTTTCTATAGGACAGAACGCCGGTTACATCAATTGTATAGAAAATGGCAGATCGCTTCCTTCAATGAAAAATTTCTTCTTGATCTGCGATTATCTTGGTATCACACCAAATGATTATTTTAATTACCAAACTTCTTTTCCCAAAAAGTTAAGCAGTGCGGTAGATAACCTGTGTCATCTGGATGACGACAAACTATCTCACATCTCGTCAGTCATTGAATATATGGTAGCTAATTAAGTCACTCCAAAAGTAGCGCTTTTTGGAGGATTATGGGGATTAAAAAGGTCTGCGAACATCTCGCAGGCCTTTTTGAATGCACTCACTTCCCCGCCCCCTGTTGGGTGTGGGGAGGTTGGGCGCTTGGTGCATCAGCATTTCCAGATGTCTCTGTTATACTCTTCTATCGTTCTGTCAGATGAGAAGAATCCCGCTTTTGCAATATTTACAAGCATCATCTGTCTCCATCTGTCTCTGTCTTCATATGCCTCAAAAATCTCGTCCTTCTTCTTGATATAGCTTTCAAGGTCGAGAAGAGTCATGAACCAGTCTTTATTTAAGAGCTCATTGTAGAGTCTCTCAAGGTTCTCTTTATGCCCTACTTTCAAACATTTCCTGCTGACAATAAAATCAACCGCCTCTTTTATCACGGGACTTTTCTTGTAATAATCCTTTGATACATAATCGGCTTTCTTGTAATGTTTGATAACCTCGTCAGCGCTCGCGCCAAAGATAAATATGTTATCATCTCCGACAAGCTCGTGAATCTCGACATTTGCTCCGTCATCCGTTCCAAGTGTCACGGCTCCGTTTAGCATAAACTTCATATTGCCGGTTCCCGAAGCTTCTTTTGAAGCAAGCGATATCTGCTCAGAAACGTCACAGGCGGGAATAAGCTTCTCGGCATATGATACGTTGTAGTTCTGAGCCATAACGACTTTCATGTACTTATTTACATCTTTGTCGTTATTTATTATTTCCTGAAGCACAAGAATGAGATGAATAATATCTTTTGCAATAACATAAGCGGGAGCTGCCTTTGCACCGAATATAAATGTGATCGGTCTCTTAGGCTTTTTTCCGCCCTTTATCTCAAGATACTTGTGAATTATATAAAGAGCATTCATCTGCTGCCTCTTGTACTCATGCAGCCTCTTTACCTGAATGTCAAAGATTGATTCGGGATCTATCTCGATGTTTTCATGCTCTTTGATAAATGCCGCAAGTTCTTTTTTCTTGAGCATCTTTATCTCATCAAGCTTTTCGAGAGTTATCTGATCGTCCTTATATTCAAGGAGCTTCTCAAGTTTTGTCGCATCCTTTTTAAAGCCGTCTCCCACAACATCCGAAATAAAATCGGTCAGCTGACTGTTACATGAAAAGAGCCATCTTCTGAACGTTATTCCGTTTGTCTTGTTATTAAATTTATCGGGATAGATTTTATAAAAATCTTTAAGCTCGCTGTTTTTAAGTATCTCGGTATGTATAGCCGCAACACCGTTTACCGAAAATCCGTAGTGGATATCGATAAATGCCATATGGACTTTCTTTTCTTTATCAATGATCTGAACTTTAGAACTCTTGTACTTAGCCCTTATCCTCTTATCCAGTTCTTTGATATAAGGAACAAGCTGCGGAACTACCTTTTCAAGATACTCAAGAGGCCATGTTTCAAGCGCTTCCGCAAGAATGGTATGATTTGTATATGCACAGGTCTTGCTCACCACGCTTATCGCCTCATCAATATTAAACGCCTTCTCCTCAACAAGTATCCTGATAAGCTCAGGAATTATCATTGTTGGATGCGTATCGTTGATCTGAATCACAGCATGGTTATGAAGCTCGTGCAGATCGTACTGACGCTCCTTCTGTTCTCTGAGAATCAGATGTGCAGCGTTCGATACGAGGAAATACTCCTGATATATCCTAAGGAGATTTCCGGCCACATCCGAGTCATCGGGATACAGGAAAAGAGTGAGATTATTCTTGGTCTTTGTTTTATCGAAGTTAATTCCCTCTTTTACAAGTTTTTCATCTATCGACTCTATATCAAACAGCCTGAGCTTGTTGACACCGGATCTGTATCCGACGATATTCATGTTGTAAAGGCGCGACACTACTTTCTTTCTGCCAAAATAAATATCAAAAGTCGTATCTGTCTTCTCAAGCCAACTGTTTTTCTCTATCCAGTCATTCTTCTCTTCAACTTGGAGATTATCCTTAAACACCTGCTTAAAAAGTCCAAAATGATAGTTGAGTCCGATTCCCTCCCCGGCAAGTCCGAGAGTTGCTATAGAATCAAGGAAGCATGCGGCAAGCCTTCCGAGACCACCGTTTCCCAGAGACGGCTCAGGCTCGTACTCTTCGATCTTGGCAAGATCTTTGCCGTTTTTTGCCAATATATCTTTTATCCTGTCATAGACACGAAGATTAATAAGATTATTGGAAAGAAGTTTTCCGATCAAAAACTCCATAGAGATGTAGTATATTTTTTTCTCACCGTTATTAAGTTCCGTAACATCCATCAAACGGCTCGTCATTTCCAAAAGCACATAATAAGCTTCACGATCTGTGCAGTCTTTTAACGCCTTTCCAAACTGATCTTTTGCAATCCCTTCAAGCTGCTCTTCAAGATTAAGAATCAGTACATCTCGTTGCATATTGGTATGCTTTGACATATTATTATCTCCTTATTCATCCGTATTACGACACCACTTTTTTATAAAACCTTACTTTTATATCTTAACTCTATAAATCCAAAAAGGCTACCGGCGCTAAAAGTACCGATAGCCTTCATATAAGTTTATATATTCATATTAATATCAGCGATCAATAGCCTTTGTTCCTTTGTGTCTCTTGATCTTGATACCGCTTCCACCCTTGATGGTCTCTTTTACAAAAGAGTTCACGATGGCGATATAGCCCGTTCTGTTGTCCCTTGTATAATTATCTTCGAATGAAGCAAACTCTTCATCTTCATAAACAAGAGCAACCGCTTTGCCCTGGACAGTCTTCATGATGATTGTTTCTTTTGTTCCGGACCATACATATGTGTAGTCATAATCTTCGCCATCAAGGAAATTCTGCATATCCTTTGTTATTCCGTCAATAGCATCGTCAAAACTCATAATGGCGGATGAATCCTCTTCATCTTCAGAAGATGTCGTAAGAGCATCAACCTCTGCGCCAAGAATAGAATCAAGCTTCTCTTCGGGAGCTTTCGCAACAGGAGCCTTTGCTACGGGAGTCTTAGCTACTGGAGCAATTACAGGCTCGGCTACGGGCTCGCTCTTTATGCTCTTCTCCTCTTTAAATACAGGAACATCGTCAAATGCAAGTCTGTCTTCTTCAGCAGCTGCTGAGATCATTGCATCCATATCCAATGTATCTGTCTTCTCAGGTGAAGCCTTATATGTATCGCTAAACTTTCTAACCTTATCTGCATCTCTGTCTACAGGCTCGCTGCTTACAGAAAGAGACTCAAACGCATCGCTGCGGTTCTCAGACTTAAATACATCATCACGCATATCAGAACTAAACTTATCTTCACGTCTGTCTGATCCGAATCTGTCTGAACTTAACTTGTCTTCATATCTGTCAGAACTGAACTTATCATCACGCCTGTCTGATCCAAATCCGTCCGATCTAAACTTGTCTTCACGTCTACCGGAACCAAATCTGTCTGATTCAAACTTATCTTCACGTCTGCCGGAACCAAATCTGTCTGATTCAAACTTATCTTCGCGTCTGTCGGAACCAAATCTGTCTGATTCAAACTTATCTTCGCGTCTGTCCGATCTGAATGCATCTCTTCTGTCTGCGTCGCTGCTTACAGAAAGAGACTCAAATGAATCGCTGCTCATCTCTGAACCCAATGTATCCATGCCAAGTGAATCTGTATGAGCAGCAGAAACCTTGATCGGATAATCAGAATCAAATCCGAGGTCTTCTCCCTCAGATCTCATTGCATCCATATTTGCTCTTGCACGTGTTGTATAAGCTCTGGGCTCACGATTTGAATCATCTACCTTTATCTCATCACTGAATCTTCTGCCGGCACCTGAATCTGCAGGCTTAACATCAAATCCAAAATCATCGTTCTTGAGAGAATCGCTGAATTTCTCAGTCTTCTTCTCAGCAAAAGGCTTAACAGTATAATCAGACTCTTCAGCTTTTATAGCATCCTCATATACTCTGTCGGGTCTTGCCGGTGAAGGCTTAACCGTATAATCAAATTCTTCAACCTGTATCCGGTCGTCAAATCTTCTGTCAATTCTTGTTGCGGAAGGATCTGTTGTCTTTCCAAACTCTTCCATCTTGATCTGATCGTCAAATCTTCTGTCGATTCTTACTCCGGAAGACTTCTCGGAAGATGTTCTGTCGAACTCTTCGACTCTTATCTCATCATCAAATCTTCTTCCGACTCTGGGCTCAGAAGGCTTCGCTGCAGATCTGTCGAACTCTTCGATCTTGATCTCATCATCATAGCTTGGATTCTCATCAAAATCGAAATCATCTTCATCTATTATATCTTCATCAAGCGCAGGCTCTTCCATACGCTGAACTGAAGGCTTAACAGGAATGTCAGCCCTCTCGCTCTTAACATTATCCCTTGCGGAATTATTTATTTCATCAGAGAACTTAACCGTATCCTTGGGCTTTTCTTCCTTTTGTGCATTCTGAGCAGCCATTTCTTTTTCCTTGGCAAGAAACTCACCTATATAATCAGGAATTTCTTCAGTTTTATTCTCTTCCTCTACTTCTACATCTTTGCTATCGATAGGAATATCAAATACATTTTCGGGCATCTCTGCTTTTATTGCTGCCATCATGGCATCAATATCGGATAAGTTGACATCCTCTACGGGTGTATCAAATGTTGTGTTCGATTTTTTCAAAGACGAATCTCTCATATAATCACCACCTGACATATTTGGCATTGCTTTACTTATATTTACAATTTCTGCCCCCTCCGAGCGGTTCTCTGCTCTGTCTGATTTCATTTGAGTCCCTCCTTTGGAAGCTTCTTTATTATTCTTTATTTCTGAATCCCTCTGTGATGATGAGAACGTCTCCGGTTCAAAATCATCGTCATCCTCCATGTTATTTGCAAGAAGGCCGTCAACAAAAACTGTTGACATATCCTGTTCATTCAAATAGTCCTTATTTCTCATGCCGTCCATGTCTCGTCTCCTTTCGAGCGTCATATATCAAACGATATTTTACCCCGTTTAAATATATTATCATTTATTTCTGTTAGATTTTACAGTAAATTTTCTATAAATTCTTGCTTATCGCGTATTCATTATTAGAAACATTTTGTGTAAAATCTTCCCCATACCAGCATATTACACGGATATTAATAGTACAACAACAAAACATTAACATTCTAACATGAACTGCCATAGAAATCAATGTTAAAACGTTAATGTCTTGTTTTATGGGCTTTTTCGGCCCTCGGTATTCAATTATTCATGTTTATAAAGCTTCTTTTATAACAAGATGTCTCGGAAGTCCTCCTGCCATAATAGGAGTTACTTCGCCAAAGATAAGCGGACGGGCATATTTCTCAAACTGTTCTGTAAGGCCGCATCCGTCGGGCGTGATCCACTCATCGGGAACCATCTTCTCGTAATTTGCTATTGAATGAATGTCGTATGTTCCGTAAGAGCACATATAAGGGCATTCACTGCTCCAGTTGTTATCGGTTCCGCCTGTCTGATACATCATTCTCTTCATGATGATCATCTTGCCGGTCTCGCCTGCGTTTGCAGCGTTAACAGCTTCAAAGCCGCACTGATATGCTTCTCTTACATCTGTAAGTGACGCAATATGTGAAGCCGCTCTCTGAAGTGTGCTAAGCTCAACGGTTCTCGTTCTGAGTCCCAGTTCTGAGGAAAGTTTATCAGAAAGAACTTTGCACGCAGCACTCATCTGCTTATGTCCGAATGCATCAGTTGCTACGTCTCCGCCAAGCTCACATACATAGGTTCCGTCGGCAAGCTTGATTCCTTCTGAAATCGCAATAAGAATGGGTTTCTTCTTATCAGAAAGTTCTTTCATATGTTTCATGAAAGCATCCATATCAAAAGGCTTTTCCGGAAGATATATCGCATCCGGTCCCGTACAGTCATCTGCTTTTGAAAGAGCTGCCGAAGCAGCAAGCCATCCGGCATTCCTTCCCATTATCTCAACGATCACGGTAGCCGGATTTCTTGTATCTGCTGCCTGGTTATCGCGAATAAGCTCTTTTACACTTGTCGCGATATACTTAGCTGCCGATCCGAATCCCGGACAATGATCGGTAACGGGAAGATCGTTGTCTATTGTCTTTGGGATACCTATAAAGCGCTGGGTTTTGCCGTGATCTTTGGCATAATCAGACAGCTGCATTATAGTGTCCATTGAATCATTTCCACCAACATAGAACAATTTATCAATATTGTTCTTTTCAAGAACATCAAAGATCTTCTTGTAATCAGTATCGTCTTTTGAAGCATCTGATAACTTGTATCTGCATGTGCCAAGTACAGAAGCAGGTGTTCTCTTAAGAAGTTCAACATTGGTCGGATCCGACAGATACTTGTCCAGATCGATAATGTTGCCATTTACGAGTCCCTCAATACCGTGTAACATTCCAAAAACTTTTTGTGCTCCAAGTTCTTTTGCCCTGACGTAAGCCCCTGCAACAGAAGCGTTGATTGCTGCCGTAGGCCCGCCGGATTGTCCGATTATGACGTTATTCATGGTTCCCTCCCAACATTAATATAGTTATCATTAATGATAGCCTCAAAACCACAAAAAGAACAAGTCTTGACTTTTTATCGCCTTTCTTTAGCTACCATTGCAAGCAATATAAAGAACATAGGTGTTGCACACACCATTGAAAAATTCGCGAATGAATATGCCATGTATGAAACAGCAGCTATGAAAGCTATTTCTCTATCTTTTTTACCAAGTCCGGTCTCTAAAAAGCGCTCTACTACGCGGAAGATCAGATATAAATATGCCAAAAGCCCGTGGAATCCCGTACAAACGAGATAGTCGAGATACTCACTATGTGCGGAAGTAAGTGCAAGGCCGTTAAAGCGCGAAGCAAACTCAGCTGCGGCTTCAGGCTTGGCAGCAAGATAATCGTTAAGCGCATACATATATCTGTTGGGACCGACACCTATAATCTTCTTATCCAAAGGAAGACTTCCGTACAGGTCAAAAGAAAGCTTCCATATATATCCTCTTCCGTTTGCAAGATCACCGTTTCTGCTGATAAACAGGACACACACCAAATAAACCAGCATTACACCTGCCACAATCCAAGGTGCAAGCTTTGCGTCAACAATCTTGCGATCCGGTAAAAATTTTCTTTTAAATGCAAACAAAACGGCAATAAGAGCTGATACCAACATCATAGTGGTTCCGCATGAAATAATCGCCAAAACAACAAGTGCGACATATGCTCCGTAGAGCACTCTTTCAATCTTGTCTTTTGTCGTAAAGAGCATGTATACAGCTATCGGAATGATAATCGCCATATACTCGCTGTACCAGCCGTAGTTTCCAAATGTCGAAACATACAAGCTGTTCTGCGCATCTGCACTGCTTGAAAACATAGAAAGCGGATCGAATCCCGTTCTGTTCAAGATTGCCAGAATTGTCGGAAGCACAGATGAAGCTACGATAACATGCACCACCCATGTGTTATAAAAATAGTATCTGGAAATAAAGAAAAACGACAAGATCATGAGGATTATGGTAAGTGCCCCCATGCCAAATCCGGGAACACCGTAGACTGATTCTTTTATAGAATCCGACAACAATGTTGATATCAGGACCACTCCTCCAAAGATAGCCATTGCAACATCAACCTTAGAAAATGTCCTCTTTCGCAGACTTTCGTCATTTATCTTTTGCAAGTCATCTATTACAGATGTAATGACATAAAGAACAAGAGTGATCCCACACAAAAATAAATAAGCATCTGTCTTGTGTACACTTATATTTTCGTAGGTACCCTTGTTATAGATCGGTATTACAAAAAACACCGAGAGCACGTAAAAAAGCGCGACGTAGTTCTTATATTTTTTCATAATCAACCCCAATTACTCATATTTTTCCCCATCATAAAAACGAAATATGCCGCTTCAGCGACCAAAATCCGGTACAACAAACAGCATCAGGCAAGTTCTGATTCCGTTCGCTATATGTTCAACAGCCCCTTCCAGTTGAACGTAAATAGGTCCCGCTTCATGTTATGAGGCGAGACCTAACATTTTAGCTAGTATATAATATTACACAACTATCCGTGGTTTACAACCATTTATTAACGTTCAACAGTATATAAACTACGAAAAATGAAAATTTGCGCATCTGTTACCATCCACATATCGCAAAATCTTTTCCCATGTGATATTCAGGAAAAAGACATCCCTCAAAGCCTTAATTTATCTTGAAGACTCTGTTGATGCACTGTCAGAAGCCTTCTCTGATGTCTTGGAAGTCTTATCAGATGCTCCTGTTGATGCGCTGTCTGATGCTGTATCGGAAGTCTTGTTTGATGTCTTATCTGATGCACCGGTTGATGCACTCTCAGATGCTTTCTCAGTTGTCTTATCTGAAGCACCTGTTGATGAACCTGCAGAAGCGCTCTCAGATTTCTTCTTATCCTTATCTGCGCTGTTATTTGCGGTTCTGTCTGTTTTATTGTTTGTTGTACTGTCAGTAGCATTGTTAGCAGCCTGTACAGGTGATGTTCCTGCAGGGCTCTTTACAACCGCATACATTACGTTTGAAGATGCAGCCTGCTCAACATTGGCAGTAACCACACTTGCAATAGTGCTGGTATTATTAAATACCTTGTATGCTCCGCCTGCATAAACGGCAACTATAGAATAATCCATGCCTGCTGTCTGGAAATCTGCAGGAATTCCGATACTGATAGTACCTGCTGTTCCTTCTGTACTGCTTGTAAACTTGCCACCGGCCATCTTTCCGTAATAAACATTTATACAAGGGCCAACCGTTCCGCTAAATGAAGCCGCAACATTGTTTGCAACCGCAACTGCTGCTGAACTCTTTGTTGCATCAGTATCTGCAACCTTTACAAATGATCCTGTTCCGGGAGTAGAAGGTGTAAGTGCCACACCCTGAACTTTCTTTGCAAAATAATAGCCGTCAACCGCTGACTTAACGCCTGCAACAGTTTTATTTACGGGAGCCGTTGCCTCCTTAATCATATTCTCAACTTCTTCCTGAACTTTCTTCTGTCTTGCCTCCTCAGCACGTTCTTCTTCAGTCGGTCCATCATCTTTCTCTTCTCCTGATACTGCAGCAACCGCCTCAGTAACCGGTGTCATAAAGATGGCACCCATCAATCCTGCAACTACAACGTACTTCATAAGCTTTCTAAATTCCATTTTACATTCCTCCTTATTTACGAAAATCAAAATAGAAATGCCTGTATTTTAGATGCTACTCTCATTAAAACTTTTTGCAATTCTTTGGATAGATTCTTTAGATAGATTTAAGATGGATGATTGAAAGTTTATGATTTGTTCAGAGAATGTTTATTATTTTTGGAGGTTTTATCTTGCTTGTTCTGCTTATATTGGAATTTGTTCAATAATAGGCAGTGCATTTTTCATGTCATCGTATCACTATCTCCGCCGTCATCTGCTCACATATAGTATATTTTTATTATAGGCAGTGCGTTTTTCCGGTTCGAATCTGCTCAGATATGTCTTATCTTAATTATGAGCAGAGCCATTTTCCTAGTCACATCTGCTCAATTTTCTACATCTCATAATATAGTCAGTTGAAAAAGCCTCAGTAGCTTTTATTTTTTCTAATCGCAATCCAATATTGTCTGCTCATATGCCCCTTCCCTAAATTATAAGCAGTCCATTCTTTCTTTCAGCAACTGCTCATATTTCCACATCCCTCTATATAATCAGTTAAAACCTCTTAATTTTGCCTGCTCATTCCATTGATTTCACAATAATGAGCAGAAAATCACGCAGAATCCACTCTATTCCGAAATATCCCCCTTATAGTAACCATCTGCATAAAAGTTGATGAACATATGCATGCCTCAAAAGAAAGCATCTGATTTTATTCATATGAAGCACCGTCTTAGCAAATTGCAAGTTTCCTTAGTGAATGGAAATGCACGACATAGATGTGCTAATCTAATACTTGAACAAAAAAACAACATATTTCTAAGTTTAGTTAGCATTCAATCTTTTATTCACTTATTCGTAAATGAATCAAAAGACAGCCGTCCGCTCTACATGTCAAGTACATTAGCACCACAACTTATACATCATAAGGAGAACACATTTTGGAACAGATTCTGATAGTCGAAGACGATTCTACGCTTAACAACGGCCTTTGCCAGGCATTGAAGGATGCGGGCAGGCAGCTTGTTTCGTGTGAATGCATCAGCGAAGCAAAAGAGCAACTGGCTCTTGGCATGGTTACTCTTGCAATTCTTGATATAAATCTTCCGGACGGGAACGGACTTGATCTGTTAAAAGAGATCAAGGACAGCACTCCAGATATTCCTGTAATCATGCTTACCGCAAATGATACGGACAAAGACATTGTGTCAGGCCTCGAACAAGGCGCAGACGATTACATAACAAAGCCATTCTCTCTTGCCGTACTTCGTGCAAGGGTTAATACACAGCTTCGCAAGGCTCATACAGGAAAAGACACTGAAAAATATGCAGAAACACCTTATGTTTTTGATTATAAAAACATGATTTTTTCAAATAACGGACAAACCGTGGAGCTTTCCAAAACAGAGCAGCGACTCCTGCGAATCCTCACCGACAACGCAGGCATGACCGTTAAAAGAGATACTCTGATAGACAGGCTCTGGACAAGCGATGCAGAATACGTCGATGAGAACGCTCTTTCCGTCACGGTAAAAAGACTCAGAGACAAGCTCTCTGCTCAGGATAAGATCAAAACAATATACGGAATCGGCTACAGTTGGGTGAAACAGAATGGATAATATAATTCTTATAATCGGTATCTTCTTGATTCTCGCAGCCTGCATTATCGCAGTCACCGAAAGGCTTCGCTCCAGGAGAATACTTGATTCTATAGAAAAAATGCTTCATATGGCAATGAACGGTGAATTCCCCGCTGAAACCTTCGATGAAGGAAGGCTCTCCAAGCTTGAATCGGAGCTTGCAGCTTTTTTAAGTTCCTCTTCTATCTCCGCAAAAAAACATAGAAAATGAGCGTGACAAGATAAAGTCACTAATCTCAGATATCTCTCATCAGACCAAGACTCCTATCTCAAATCTCATATTATACAGTGAGCTCTTGGAAAACGGCGAGCTTTCCGGCGTTGACCGTTCAAATGCAGAAGCGATCCATGCTCAGGCTGAGAAACTAAGATTCCTCATAGACAGTCTCGTCAAACTATCAAGACTCGAAAACGGAATACTTGCACTGGAACCGCAAGAAACACCTTTAATGTCACTACTTGAAGATATAGTCCGTCAGTTCGAGGAAAAAGCAGAAAAGAAAGGCCTTAAACTTGAGCTCAATAAAACGGATGCAAAAGCAGTCATCGACGCAAAGTGGACACATGAAGCCCTCGCCAATATTGTCGACAATGCCATAAAATACACAGATAACGGCAGCATCAAAATAAGCGTCACTCCCTACGAGATGTTCGTCCGCGTAGATATCAAAGACACCGGCATCGGCATTTCCGAAGAAGAACATCCCAAAATATTCAAGCGCTTCTACCGTGGAACTGAAGTTAAGCAAAAAGAAGGCGTCGGAATCGGACTCCACCTCGCCCGCGAGATTATTTCCGGCGAAGGCGGCTACATTAAGCTGTCCTCCACTCCGGGCGAAGGATCGACATTCTCAGTATTCCTGCCTCGGTAATAATCTAAATAAACAATCATCCGCTGCCCTGTGTCGCCGAAATACCGTCTGTTACTTCATCTGAAAACACAATATTTACCGGAGGAATTGTATAAAAATATTCTTCACTTCATGATAATATCCCTATCGAAAAACGCAATCCGCGAAATATAGACAGGGTAAAGACTGCTATTTTCCCTGTCTAAAAGTCCCATCTGCCGAAAACAGACAGGGTAAAGACTGCTATTTTCCCTGTCCAAAAATCTCATCTGCTGAAAACAGACAGGGATAAACCCGCTATTTTCCCTGTCCAAAAATCTCATCTGCTGAAAACAGACAGGGATAAACCCGCTATTTTCCCTGTCCAAAAATCTCATCTGCTGAAAACAGACAGGGATAAACCCGCTATTTTCCCTGTCCAAAAATCTCATCTGCTGAAAACAGACAGGGATAAACCCGCTATTTTCCCTGTCCAAAAATCTCATCTGCTGAAAACAGACAGGAAAGTCTTTATTGATTATGTCAAAACTGTAAGAATCTCCCCTCCATCAGAAAGATTCCGGAAAGATTTTTATGTAATAATCATTTATTATAAGTTACTGCTGTCACCGGTTTATTACTTGATAACAGCAGCACTACATTATAAAGGGAGGTCACATACAATGGGGAGAAAAAGTCAGTTTTGCACAATTCTTTTTTACGAGATAAAAAAAATCCTGACCGCTCGCACCACACTTATCTTATTTATTTTCATTGCGGCATATTCCGTTATTCAAGGAAAAATCCAGGCAAATCAACTTGATAAATTTGATATAGAAACCCGTGATCTGCAGCGCTCAATCGACGGACGCCCCATCGACGATGCGCTTATAGCAGAGACCGCGGAAGCTGCATATAAACTTGGAATGCCATTTGAATGCTGGGATTATTCAAATTGTATTTACATGAATCTTTCGCACTGGCTAAAGCAAATTGCCGATGACAATTCCAAGCTCACAGACTACAATTCCGAATCCATTTATCAAACAAGAGACAGCTCCATCAGCGAATCAATGAACTCGATGAAGCTTACAGAAAATGAAAAAGAATACTGGCAAACACAGGAAGAAAATTTAAGCAAGCCAATCATCTGGCATTACACCGAAGAAATAAACGGCATTATTTCCACTTTAATCTCTCTCCCACTTATAATGCTCTTTGCGACTACTCTGCTACTTAGTCAAATTTTTTCAGGAGAGATAAAAGATAAAACGGATCCGCTAATCAAATGCACTGTCGGCGGCTGGGGTGACACATACCTTGCTAAAGTCACAGCCGCCTTTATCTGCACTCTTTTCCTAAATATCGTTATAGAGGCTGTCACAGTACTTACAAGCTTTTTTCTATGGGGAAAAGATACATGGAACATCCCTATACAGCTCTTTATGCCCCTTACTGCGTACTCCATGACGATAGGACAATTTATCCGCGCGCAGCTTATTATGATCACGGCAACCTGTCTGCTCATGACCGCAGTCACATGTTTTTTATCGGAAATCCTAAAAAGCCCCGTAGCAGTAATGAGCGGCGTATTCGGAAGCTTTCTTATAGTTTACATAAGCTCGAATCGCATCCCTTACAGCAGTCGAATGCTCTCACAGCTTTTTTGCCTGCTATCGCCCATGTACATGACCTCAGGATCGGCGCTGCGCGAATACAGGCTGATTGGAGGAAGCGGTCATTACCTTACGGCGCTGCAATTTGCTCCAGTCCTGTACATAGCGATATCAATCACTCTTATCACAAGCGGATATTTTATCTACACAAACAAAAAAATAACCCACAATGAGCATTAAAATATTTTGCTCCAAAATCACATATAAGGAGAAAAAAATGGAAATCCTACGCGTTACAGACTTAAAAAAGACCTACGGAACCGGCGATACGGCGGTTGAAGCCTTAAAGGGTGTAAACCTCTCCGTCGAGAAAGGAGAATTTATCGCAATCGTCGGAACATCGGGAAGCGGCAAATCTACTCTTTTGCACATGTTAGGAGGTCTGGACCGCCCGACTTCGGGAACGGTCTCGATTGACGGAAAAGATATTTTTACATTAAAAGACGAAGAACTCACAATTTTCAGAAGAAGAAAAATCGGCTTTGTCTTCCAGTCTTTTAACCTCGTCCCTGTTCTCTCAGTCTATGAGAACATCGTGCTCCCCATAGAACTTGACGGAAACACACCAGATAAAGAGTTTGTGGACACTATCATCGACACTCTCGGACTTTCGGACAAAAGAGATTCCTATCCAAATCAGCTTTCCGGCGGCCAGCAGCAACGTGTTGCAATCGCAAGGGCACTCTCATCCGCGCCGCAAGTGATCTTGGCAGATGAGCCCACAGGTAACCTCGACTCCAAGACAAGTCAGGACGTTATGGGGCTTCTAAAGGTTATGGGCGAGCGCTTTGCACAGACTATCATCGTCATCACACACAACGAAGAGATTGCTCAGACAGCGGACAGAATCATCAGGATTGAAGACGGACTTATCGCAAACAAAGAGGTGCTGACATGGCAAAAGAAAAACGCATAAACGGACCTATGGTCAATAACAAAAAAGTGATTCGCAGTATCGCCGCCAAAACCGTAATGGCAAATCCCGGAAAGAGCCTTGTGGTAGTTCTTTCCATCGCGCTGTGTACATTTATGTTTTCAGCTCTTTTCACCATAAGCGGAAGCCTTATCGCCAAATTCCAAGATGATACCAACAGACAGATTGGCACGTCATGTAACGCAGGCGTAAAGTATCTCAACGAAGAAGAATACAACCGCATCGCTTCCGACAAGAACCTCAAAAGCGTGACCAAATCTATATTTGTGGCAACCGCAGTAAATGACGAGCTTAGTAAAATATTTGCACAAGTGGATTACCACGACGAAGCAAGTGCGAAAAAAGACTTCTGCTACCCTGAGGTAGGAAGACTGCCTGAAAAGGAAACCGAAATATCCGTAAGCAGCCTGATCTTGCAGGCATTTGGCATGAAAGCCGATTCCAAAGAAGACTATGAGAGCCTCTTGGGAAAGAATCTTTCTCTCAAGCTCTCAGGCAAAGACAAAGAACAGACCATAGACTTCGTCATAGTCGGAATACACACGGGAGATCAAGTTTCCGCAGCACAAATGATCCTGGTATCAAAAGAGTTTCAGGAGAAGTTTTCTCCGACTCCCACATCATCCTACTATGATAACGCCGCATCCATGAGTTTTAATGATTGCTTCGGAAGAATCGATGCAGAAGTGGATTTCTTCATCCCTCTCTTTTTCAAATACCAGATTGAAAAAGCAATCAAAAGAAACGGGCTGCCCGAAGATACACAGTATGGTATTAACTGGGGAAGTGTCGGTTCATCTGCGGATTTCGGCACCATCGCATTTGTAGTACTGATGCTGTTTACCATATTCCTGTCCGGATACCTTATCATAAACAACATCTACCGCATCAATGTTTACACGGATATCCGCTCCTACGGACTACTAAAAACAGTCGGAACAAGCAGTAAGCAGCTTAAAAAAATCGTAAACCGGCAGGCATTATATCATTCAGTTCCCGGAATCATCATAGGGATCACAGGCGGAATAGTGGCCGGAAGTCTCCTGCTTCCGATGTTAATGGATGGAATGGCCATTTCCGAATCCATAGATTCCAAAGCCGTTATAAATATATGGATTCTTTTATTCTCCGCACTTTTTTCCTATGTGACCGTTCGTATCTCTGTCAGAAAAGCAACAAAGCTGGCTTCGGGAGTATCTCCCATAGAAGCGCTTCACTACACGGAAAATAACAGTTTCCGAGGGAGACATCGCAATCATTCGGCCACCTTCACAGCTACAAACTTTGCATTCAGAAATGTATTTAAAGAAAAGAAAAAATGCTTTTTCGTGGTGCTATCTCTGGCTCTTTCAATGACTGTGCTCAGCACTGTGTTCACCCTGCTGATAGGATTTGATGAGAATAAATATATCTCCAATTTTTTGATGACTGACTTTTCCGTTGCCGACGCCACCACTGATAACCTTGCTGTTTCAAATCACGTCTATGACGGAATTACACCATCTTTCCTTGATGAGGTAAAAAAGCTTGCAGGTATTTCGAAGCTCGGAAACGTTTATGCCGAACCTTCCATTCAGAACTTAAATAGCCGTGATTATTCACGTTTCAAAGAAAGACTGCTTGATAATAAAAAAGCATATGAAAATTCTGCACGGCATCTTTCCGCTATATATTATGATGAATCCGGAGAGCAAACAAACGATGATACTTATACTATAGCCAACATATATGGAATGGATGATTATGCATTAAGCACTCTTAAGATACTTCACGGAAATTTTGATGACGAGAAATTTAAGACAGGCAAATATATTTTGGTAAACGAATATGATTACGATGGTAATGAGAGTAATTTCGTAAGCTATTTTCTCCCGGGTGAAACAATTGCCGTAAACAATGCAAACGGCGGCATCAGAGAATATGAGGTAATGGCGACAATAGACATTCCTTTCGCCGTAAGAATTCAAGCTTATACCGATATGGACGTAAATTACGTTCTACCTACGGATGAATTCCATGATTTCTTTGGAGAAAGAGCTCCCATGAGAACTTTGATAGACGCAACAGACGAAGCAGAGCCTGCAATAGAGAGTTGGCTTGCGGATTATACCAAGAAAGTAGAGCCATCGCTCACCTATACCTCAAGATCGGTATTTAGAAAAGAGTTTTCATCCATGACAGAAATGTTCAAGATGGTCGGCGGACTTCTCACAACAATCCTTGCGCTTATAGGAATCCTTAACTTCATCAACACCATCGTCACTTCCGTGATCTCCAGAAGGCTTGAACTTGCCATGCTTGAAGCAGTCGGAATGACCAAGAACATCCAGAAAAAGAGTTTATGCATTGAAGGCGTAATCTACGGCACTCTATCACTACTCTTTGGCGCAATACTAAGCAGCATCATCTCAATACTGATGATAAAGCCCCTGGAGAGTGGCCTGTTTTTCTTTTCCTATAAGTTCACGCTCCTTCCGATTGTTGTTGTCCTTCCGTTCCTGATACTTGTCATGGTCCTCATTCCTTATATCGTGTACAAGCGTGCAATGAAGGAAACGATAATTGAAAGACTGCGACTGGCAGATGCGTAAAGTAATTGAGAAAAAATAAAAGGGCTAAAAAGGCCCTTTTATTTCCAACTCAGATTTAGTTTTTTCTTTTCATTCACACAGTCTACCAAATACAGATTAATTAAAGTCTGATAAGGTATACCCGTTTCAGAAGACTCATTTTTAAAATACTCTATAACAGTAGGTGCGATTTTTATAGTAATTTGCTTTTTTAGTTCTTTTGCATACGGATTAGGTCTGGGATTTAAATTATCAATATCATATTCCTCTAGCATATCTTTCACTCTCCTTTCTTGTTGCTTTTCTTGCAGAAATCAGTCGAATCACCGTATCTGATTCTCTATAGCAGTGACATACAATGCACACTCATCGAAAAATACTGTACTTGCTTCATCAAAACTTATCCCATGTTTTGTAATATTTATTTTGTTTTTGTTCTCGTCCCAATCAAAATAATACATTCTTTTAACCATCTATCATATTTTCACTATAATTATAATATATTTACTTTGTAATTTCAATTATATCAATACAAAAGCTCACCTGAAGAATGAATAAAAAGCGCTATAGAATCCTATAATTTTGAACTCCATAGCGATCTTATCATTTTTTTAATTTGCCATCCTTTTTAGAGCATCCCTAAATCTCGAACAAAACTCTGCATACAATATACATGTAATCAATCGCATATTCATTGCCCCTAAAGTAATCATCAATACCTCAACAAGAATCAGGCAAAGAATATCTTTTTTGCTCAAAAATTCTTTTTTCCACAAACGAAATATACCTATTCCAAAAAACGTAACACAGATCGATCCTGATATGATCAATTCCGCTATAGTCTCATGAAAAGACAATAAAAATGCTATTGTGAAGAAATCCCCGATAATAAACGGATAATGCGGTTCCATGTATGATGAATCTATCTTTTTCATTCCATTAATCGCATCAAGGACATTTATATTTAACGATCTTACTTCATTGCATATTTTCACTTTGCACAATATAGAAAAAGAGAGACAGATGACATTAATGATCACTGTAAGCAGAAAGAAATTGTATGCAAAATACAGCGTCTGCGCCCACATAATAAACTTAAGTATCATCTCAAAATCTATATATTTTACTGTACTTTTTATTATCCCTGCTTCCCTTAGTAAACTCGGAATAAAGGAAATACCAATTCCCACAACCAGTACTATAAATATCATAGTCACTCGGTAATCTGAAATATTTGCATGTGCAGCTATTTCCATCGCCAAAATGGACAGATCAAATAAAAACTCCCCCACAACAAGTAGTTCAAACATCGTTTTTCCTCAATATTTTTTGTAACTTCTAAGCATATATAGTAAAGTTTTCTTTCGAAGTCTTTTTTAATTGATTATAACTCTCCTTATCAACCTTAAGATATTCACTATAATCTTTTAGCTCATCTAAATCAGGATAACTAAGATGAATATATATAATCCTATTACTTTCCTCATCAAGCAGCGCATATTCATATCCACTGCAATATCCGTCACTTGCTATATACGCAGGATAATTATACATGGTATCATCATATTTAATATTTTGTACTTTGTGCTCCTCTTTGCCCCAATTAACGTTCTTCAGATCATAACTAATATCAGAAATACGCTTCACTTCTGACAAATAATCATTCTCTTCATAAAGAGCCTCAAGTATTATATATCCGTAAGAGCTGATCATATCCGATTTAACATCCGAATTAAAATTTCCTTCTTTTATTTTTGTCGTATCATCAGGAAAGATTAAGAATAGAGAATCCATATCATCCCAATTATTTTCAACAATCTTCGCTTTATCATAATTGGATATATCTGAAGCTTCTTCATGATTTCCCCCAAAAAAAACCAATAGCCAAAATCAGAAATGCAACCGTCATCCTTATAGCACAAATCACAACAAGTATCGCCACTACCAAAATCAAAGTTTTAGTTCTCTTATTACTCGTTTTATTCTCAGGCATACACAATCATCCTCCCTACATTAAAGTTCAGAATCAAATATGGCAAAAGAAATTTATTTTTTAAAGTGTTTTATTTTGCGCCATTTTACCGGCCATCCATGCAAGAAAACATATTATCCCAGGAAACAACAAACTAAATACAATTCCCTCCAATATTCTTATAGGAGTATCCATGAGTCCAAAATTATAAAAGATAAAAAGAATAATTAAACACTGTAACAAACAACAGACAAAAGCAATAATCTTTTTTGATTTTTTCACTATATTCCCCCTCCCTATTCCGCCAACTATAATATTTATGATAATTGCATATTTATCCAATCACAACACATTTTGAGTAAACGTAGGATATCTTGTGTGAAGAATAAAAAACCGCAATAGGATACAATTGTGAATCCCATGCGGTTTTTATTGATGATAGCCAATCTTTTTCCTCAATTTATATGAGCTTTACGATACTCATTATCCTCAGAAACATCCAATCCTTCTAAAAGATACTTCTTTGGAATATAATCTTCCACATTCAAATCAAGAAAATATGGCGCAAATATTATTTCAACATATGTAACCGTATTATCTTGATTTTCAGGAATCAAAGCATAAACAAATCCACCAAAAGAATCAGCTTCCAAAGCAAGTAAATCATAATTTTTCGGCTCATCCTCCGCACAATAAAATCCTTTATATTCATCAATTCCCTGTTCCTTAAGCCTTCTCTTCTCCAATCTGTACATATCATCAGAATATTGAACTGTCAAATATGATAGAAACTGCTCTTCCCAAGGATTGTAATACGTCATCTGATATTCAAGTGTCTTCATATCGGAAGTTATAGTTTTCGGAAAAATCACCTCATCTACACTATGCTTATTGATAAATCTATCTTTTGCATTTTGCCCGATATAGTCTTCATATTTCGTAATATTAGTATTAACTTCAGGCTTAGCAAATTTATACTGTACCCAAAAAATAAAAATAGGTATCAGAGGGAGAATCACAAAATATAATAGCACTCCGACAAATAAAGCAACCAAAGTAATTTTAAATGCTCTTTTCCTTGAAAAGTCTATTTTTCCGCATTGTACATCTTTTTTTACTTTATTCTCGGACATATTTATTCATCCCCCTCATTCCTATCACTATAACTATTCAGCTACAATATTATTTGGTTCCCAAAATTCCTAGATTTCCCAATGCCCAGCATGCCTCAAATGCCATAACCCTTGAAGCTGTATCTTTATGATCTTCTAAATCAATACCATTCATAGCATGTGCACTCAACGCATCAATTTCCGCACATACAGCCCCAGCATTAGCCCCTATCAATGCCGCGCTTGCTGCTACTGCCACTTTTGCTGCACCTGCATAATATGCTGCACAGGCATGCCCAAATATTTCCTTCGCAACATCTAATACATCCATATTATTACAGAAACCATATGTAAGTAGCCATTCTGCTTTTGAAATACAATAACTTCTACTAAGATACGCTGTACTAATTGGTAAATTAGTAGGTTTCCCACCTTCCAAATACTCCATTTCACTTTTAGAAATGCATAAATAATTTAGAGGCTTCTGGCATAAAGGTGGGTACTATGCCTAACCTCTGATGTACTTTTACAATTGAAAAACCATCTGTGTTTCTGTAATGTATTAGCGACTAAACTACAACATTCAGAGATACCGGAGGTACCCACAGATGGTTTCTGCTAATACACTATGTAAAAAACTGCTCAATGTCAACCATGCTGTCATAAAAGATGCAAATTTCTATGATGACCAGGATGGTGTATGCCACCTCAGGATACAGGCTAGGACTGATAAATGGCATCAGGATGATTGCCCGTTCTGCCATAGGCGGTGCTATCGTTATGATCAGAAGACCGAGCATCCTCGCACTTGGAGGAGTCTCGACTTCGGAGCCATCCTCGTAGAGATCGAGGGATGGACTCATCGCATTGAATGCCCTGAACATGGTGTTGTAACTGCTTATGTTCCATGGGCTTATCCGGGAAGCGGATTTACCCGTGACTTTGACCTGACGGTCGGTTGGCTTGCCGTATATCTTCCACGAAGTGTCGTGTCAGAGTACATGCGCATTGACTGGGAAACAGTCGGTCGTTGCGTAAACAGAACACTAAACGACATCGAGCCTGAGCGTTCCAAAAGGCTTGATAACCTCGTAAATATCGGCATTGACGAGACAAGTTACAAGAAAGGTCACAAGTACATTACGGTCATCGTCAACCACGACACCAACACTGTTGTTTGGGCGGCACAGGGACACGGCAAGAGTGTATTAACACAGTTTTATAAACAACTTACTACGGAGCAGCTCTCATCAATAAAAGTCGTTACCGGAGATGGAGCAAAGTGGATCACGGAATGCGTGAATGAGTTTACTCCGGATTGTGAGCGCTGCGTTGATCCGTTTCATGTAGTCCAGTGGGCTATGGAAGCCCTCGACGAGGTTCGTCGTGAAGTATGGCGTGAAGCCTATGCTGAGTTCACTCGCTTATCCAAGGAGCATCCTCGTAAGAAGGGGCGTCCAAAGGATGGAGACCCAGAATCAGCAATACTGAATGCCGCCAAAGCAAAGGCTGATGAGATTAAAAACTCTGCTTATGCTCTTGGCAAGGCTCCGGAAAACCTGACAGAGAATCAGCAAAATCGGGTAGCCATGATTGCTGAAAACAATAACCGCCTGTACCGTGCTTATCGGATGAAGGAAATGCTTCGCCTTCTCCTAAAGATCAAGGATACGGATGAGGCAGAGGACGCCCTCAATCGTTGGCTCTGGTGGGCCAGTCACAGCAGGATTGGTGCTTTCAAAGAACTTTACCTCAAGATCAAACGTCACAGGGAGCACATACTGAATGCAATAAGGCTAGGCATGAGTAACGCTCGAATTGAAGCTACTAATAACAAAATCAAGCTGATTATCCGCAAGGCATATGGTTTTCGCAACATCCAAAACATGCTCGATATGGTCTATCTGGTATGCTCGGATTTGAGGGTTCCACTTCCTAACAGAAAACCAAAATGCGCATGATCAGCATAAACACTGGGGTTGATGGCATTTTTTACCCACCATTACCCCTGAAGAGCCATAATTTATAGGCATTTCTAGTCTTTCGCTACAAATCATACATTCAATCCTCCTTATAATATTTTTGAAAAATCTATTCGCGACTAGATTTCTCTCCAACCTATAATCACCATATCGACAGCAATGATATGTGTGCGTTTCAGTATCTACCAAAACCAATATTGCTTCTTCACACCAACATAAATTCCCAATAAGACAAAAATGAAGCTTGTTCCGCCAAATCCCATGGCCAAATAATTATTCTTTGTTCGTTTCTTTCCATCCGAAAACATGTATTTACCGGCTTTTGTAATAGAAATACTATCTAAACTGTCAAAATAGATTTTCTCATATTTATTCTTTGCTTCATTATAAAGAAAAAGTTTCTTTCCATTTAAGCTATACTTATCAACCATTTCAGAATCAAATGAGATAACTATTTCTCCGCAAAGATTATTTCCATCGTTTACTGAAAACTCACAGTCACCGTATTTATTGGAATTCATTACAATGCTTGTCGACAGCTCATTTTCATAATTAAGAATCTTATCTCCATCGATTCTGATAGTATATCCGTTTCCCAATACACATATGTTTTTTTTCATTTTCATATATATATCTGAGAAGTTCACCGGTAATTTTAGAACACTCAGACTGTTTTATGATTTTACTGTATCTTATATCCGCAAACGCATTGCTCTCTGCGCAATCGGAATCAATTATGTTTTCCTCCGAAGCCTGTTTCCCTGATGTGTTGACAATTACAGTTGCAGAAATAGAGACATCTCCATTAGATACTATCACTGATGTATTTCCTATCTTTTTTGCCTTAATATCTCCATCATCAGAGACACTTACAATTGATGAATCCGAGGCCTTAAAAGTTAGTTCTTGCGCTGCATCAGCCGGAAAAACTGTAGCTTTTATTTTTCCACTCTGTCCCGGTTTTAATATATAATAATCGTTTTCCAGCTCAATCTTTTTTGTTGCAACAACAACGTCCAGCTTTACATTTTCAGTAACTCCGCATGCAGACACCTTTATAGTTACTTGTCCTTTAGAAATTCCTTTCACTTCTCCGGATGAATTAACAGTCGCAATCGCCTCATCAGAAGATTCATATTCAATCTCCGCTCCAACGGTATCAATCGGATAGACTTTTGCAGATATCCTCATCACATTGCCAACCTTTAGCTTTTCTTCATAATCCGAAATTTCAATAGTAACAGATTTTTTCTTCTTTACTGTCAATTGAAAAGAATTCTCTTTTTCTCCGCATTTTACTGTAATAGTTGCAATGCCTTCCGATAAAGCATGAATCCTACCAAATCCGTTTACTGAAGCAACCGCCTGGTCACTTGAACTGTAAGAAATTTTTCTTCCCATTGCACCTGCAGGCAAAATGCTAACCGATAATAATTGCTTTTCGCCTTCAGTCATTTCTGTTTTATATTCACCAAGATCAATTTCCCTTACCTCAGCTTCAGCAACCTCTTCTTTTTCAACATTCTTTACCATCAACCGGAATGAACTGCTTATATCTCCACAAGTCGCAGTAATTGTTGCTGTTCCCTCCGAGACAGCAGTTATCCTACCAAATCCATTTACAGAAGCTACTGACTGATTATCGGAGCAATACGTAACCGGTTGATTCGATGCACTTAAGGGCAATATTCCTACCATCAGAAGTTGTTTCTCTCCAACAGACATCTGTGTATTATAATTTCCCAAATCAATCTCTGTTACTTTTATCTGAGTTTGGAGCTCATCTTTCTTAGCTACTTTTTCCGGTCGCTCTTCCGCTTCCTTTTCCTCGTTCTGATTTTCTTTCACCTGTTCTATTACTGTTTCTTGCTTATTTTTCTCTGTAAGAACATCTTTTTGCTCAGGATATTGATTCGCTGGCTCTGTCACTTTTTCAACAGTATCTGTTGATTCTTCTATTTCATCCTCCACTCTATTTTCTTGTGAATTGTTCTCATCCTCTTTTATCAACTCCGTCTCTTCTACTGCATATACTAACGGTGTACAAACATTAAACATAATACTAAGAAAAATACCTGTAACTACAATAGTCATACAATGCTTACAAAGTTGTCTTTTCATCTTATTTTCTGATTTTCACCCCTAGTTTTTCTAATGCATAATTAAAATATGTCACCTTGTCGTAAGTCACTCTGCATATTCCTGTCATTCCGTTTACAACATCCACCTTATCACCGCTTCTGCTGACCACATAATCACAATCCATTTCAACAAGAATCTTAAACACCTGATTTACACTTCCTTCTTTCCCCTCCCTACTGGAAACGTTACTATCAATCTGTTTAACCACTCCGCTTATTGTTCCATATACATTCTGTGCAAGACCATCAATTACGATCTGTACCTCATCTCCCACATGCATTCTTGCCATATCTGATGTAGATACAAATGCTTCCAAAATACTGGCCGTATTTGCAGGAGTAATGCTTGCAACTGTTTGAGTTGTTTGTACTACCATTCCATCCTTATAATCTGCAAGAAGATGAATTCTTCCTGTAGCATTTGCCTTAACAGTGTACTCACTTTGTCCGGAACCTATTGCAGAAATCTGCGCATCTATTGCTTCTATCTGTTGTTTTGCTTCAGAAATTGTTTTCTCAGCAGATGAAATCGTATCATAATAAATCTGAGAGATCTTACCTTCATTCTTTTCAAGCTCAGCTTCTATCTGTTCATCTGAATAATCATATTTTTCATAAACACTTGTATCCATTGTGTTTTGCTTTACTTGTGACTTATACGACTCAAAAGCGCTGTAAAAAAGCACATCATCAGGATCACTGTCGCTAAAATAATTCGTATCATCCTTTATAGATTTTACGAGCAATTGATTTTTCTCTATCTTATCTTGATAAGATTCTTTACTTAGTTCCAGTTGCTGCGCCTGAATATTATAATCGGTGCTTTTTACCTTAAAAAGCTCATCGCCATCCTTTACAAGCATACCTTCCGATAAATTACAATCCGTTATCTCTCCGGTATATGTGCACATGACATAATTTGACTTTTCACTTGTCACCGTGCCTGAAGCCTGTATCACATATGTCTTTGGGGTTCGAATACTCCACACCAGCGCAGCTAAGCAGATAAAAGCAACTAAAATAACAATTGCATATCCAAAGGCCGGTGGCTCTTTATCATACATTATCCGCGAATCTCTGAGTTCATCTATTGATTTTATCTTCTTTTCCATATGCAATATCAAGCCTTATTCTTCTATTTTTATTGGCATAAAAATATCTGCACTGATCACTTCATCGTCTCTATTTACAAACACAGTGTAACTAGCGCCTTCCAGTTCAATTTCATTTTCAAAAGCATACACTCCGAGCTTATCATAGGCAAACTTAATCGTATTCTCTTTACCTGTATATCTGGCAAAAAGACAATTCTTTACTCGAAGCATTAAATCCATCCTATAAGGCGACTGTACATTATTTATAAAATTGTCACTCTGAAGCATAAACTGCAAGTTAATATCAGCCTCTCCATTCTGATTCATTTCTACATTTGAATACTGTATTAAAGGACCAATCTGCTTTGCACCATGTGTAGAGATAAAAACATTCATCTTGTTGATCTCATTATCAAAAGTTCCTGTATTTATCTTTGAAAGATCCATTTTACAAGAAAGGACATTTTGTAATCTTAGCGTTTTGTTTTCTTCTACTCTTATAGATCTCATACTTGCTTAATTCCTACTTTCTCCTACTATTTATACATCAACCTCTATAAACTAAACCATATTAGTGTTTACTCCTCAGTCCTGCAATTATATTACTGATAACAGATAAATATCATAACTATCATCTTTTTCTTTTCTTGAATTTATCCCAAATAAACTCAAATATACAACTCATTGGCGGAAGAATAGCAACCAATATTGCAAATATTCCATGTTTAGTATTAAATATTCCAAACATATAAAAAATGCATAATAATGGTACACTGCTAAAAAGCGTTGTCAATATAGTTTTAGTAACTGTCTTGTTGTTTTTCATATTTTAATCTCCGTTCCTATTATCACAAAGAAAATACATTATCATGTATTTTCTTTGTGATTTTTTTTACTAATCAAAGTGCATCATTACGTATTTACCGCCTTAACAGACATACCAGTACAAATCCAAAGAACACTATAGTCCAATGTCAATTGCACCAGTTGTCTTTTACCTTTGTCTCTAATTATTTTCTCGACATCTGAATAAATATCATTTGCGCCTTTTACGTAAGAAGTTGCTATAACCCCAACACCTACCATAATTGCTTGTTGAAGAGGAATAAAACCCAAAGCTTTGCCAAAAGTCGCAATAAGATCAGCAGTAGCTGCCAATCCAATCATTCCATCTAATCTGCCTCTAATAGCTTCTGCGGTGTCAGTAAATTGAGTGCTTCCGCCGCCTTCAACATAAGTCATCTCTTCTTCATCCATCAAAGAATAGCTAAGCGGCATATCAATTGCTGCACATAAACAGTTTCCCATTCTTTTTATCCTCCATTTTTCTCTCTTTTGTTTTGGCTCATTCATTCGCGACTGAATTCACCTGTCATATATCAAAACACACACTCAGCATAACTTAGGCCTATTTACTTCACTGTGAAGATGATACTAAATGCATGTTGATATCCCCCACTATTTAAAATCACGTATAAACAAGTTCATCCAAATTCTCATCCACATCTGCTTCGTCAATAACGTTTTCTTCGCTGTTTACACTAAAGTTGCCCTGTTGCATCTCCCAAAGCTTCCAGTATTTCCCCCTTAGTTTTAATAATTCTTCATGGCTTCCCTGTTCGATTATCTGCCCTTTATCCATAACAATTATCTTGTCGCAATTCTTAACTGTAGCCAGTCTATGGGCAATAATAAGCATCGTCTTTTTCCTAAACTTGTTGTAGATCATATCGAAAATAATGTTTTCTGTAGCGAAATCCAGATTACTTGTAGATTCATCCATGATATAGAACTTATTATCTTTAAGAAATGCCCTTGCTAATGCTATTCTCTGTTTTTCACCTCCGCTTAGTCCATTTCCGGCTTCCTCAAGATAGGTATGATATTGCATCGGAAGCCTTTTTATAAAGTCATGAGCATCAGCCTTTTTTGCAGCTTCTTTTACCTCATCAAGCGTTGCATTCATCCTGCTGACACGAATATTGTCATATATACTTTTCGAGAACAGCTCTATATTCTGCGGAACATACGATATTGCTCTTCTTAAAGATGAATGTGAAAACTCTTTGATATCAGCACCATCAACTGTTATTTCTCCGTTTTCAGGTTCATAATACCTTAGGAGCAACTTTGCTATCGTGGATTTCCCACTCCCGCTTGCTCCAACCAGCGCAACCTTCTGTCCTTTTGAAATAGTAAAGCTGATATTATCAAGCGCAGGCTTTCTGTTTCCATACCTGAATGTAAGATTTTTTATTTCTATATCTCCATCTATATTTGTTATTTCTTGCTGATCTTCCTCATTTTCTTCCCTCTCATAATCCAGAATTTCCGACAATCTCTTCATGGAAATATTTGCTTCTTGAATCTGTAACTGGAGCCCCACAAGATTGCTTATCGGATTCATAAAATACCCCGAAAGCGTCATAAATGCCATATAGCTTCCAAGTGTAAGTTCGTTATTGATTACCGAGCTAATTCCTACATACAACAGAACAATATTTCCCATTCCCGATATAATGCTTGAAATAGTTCCCTGTACATTTGAAAGCATGGATTCTTTGTAGCCAATCCTAAGTGACTTTATGTACTCTTTTTCTATGCTCTCAAGCTCGGTATCTTCATTTGCATTTCCCTTTATTGTCTCTACTGCACGAAGTCCTTCAATAATTTCTGAATTGAGAACCGATGCCTGCTGCATTTGCTCTTCATTAATCTTCTTGTACGGTTGCTTAAAAATAAAAACCAATATAATACTGACAACTGTCATAAATAAAATGATGGAAAAAAAGCTGTGAATTCATCCGGAACAGGATGACACCGGACATAAGTGCCATTGATATATCCATGATCAGCGATAATGCTATTCCGGTAAAAATATTTTTTATAGTAAACGCATCAGAAAATCGCGTCGTTATATCTCCCGTCTTTCTTGTAGAAAAGAATTTCATCGGAAGCTTATATATATGTTCGAAATATCCCAGCATAAGAGGGATATCTATCTTAATTGATAGATGTAGCAGGATCCACTGTCTTATAAAACCAAGAATAGTTGACGTAAACGATATTCCAAGAAAAACAACCAGCATGATCTTTAGCGCATCTTTCTGCTGATAGGTTAGAATCTCATCATATATAACATTATTAAACAATGATGATACTATACCTAAAAGTGTTGTAAGCGCCGATGCCAGGAAAGCATATATAAACAGTTTCTTTTGTGGAAGCATGAGCTTAACATATCGCTCAAATATATTGATTCCTTTTACTTTACCTGTTTCAAATTCGCTGTTAGGTTTTAGTAATAGTATTGCGCCGGTAAACTTCTCATAGAAAGTATTTATTTCAATTCGTTCCAAATCTCTAGCCGGATCACCAACAACTACATGCTTTTTATCTTTTTTAAAGATAACCACAAAATGTGATAGTCCTTCTTTGGTGACAATATTTGCAATACACGGGAGAGAAAAATCGCTAAAGAAACCTTCTTTGTCAACTTTTACAGCCTGTGTCATGAATCCCAGCCTTTCGGCACATTTTGACAAGCCTATGAGATTCGTCCCTTTTAGATCTGTCCCCATCATATCGCGAAGCCTTGTAATGGTTGTCTCTTTTTTGTAATGTAAGCAAACCATTGCCATGCAAGCTGCAGCACAATCAGTATAATCATGCTGATTTACAAATGTATATCTCATTCCACAATTTTATCCTTCAAATTTTTTATTTATAATTTGTTTTATAGTTTCTTTTTCATTTAGACTTCCACAACAATTAATGATAATTGTATAATTCCTCTCACTCAATACATCTTGAGTGAACGCAGGGTATCTTGAGTAAACAAAAAACTCCGGTAGATTTACTACCGAAGCTTTCACAAAATCATTCATAAAGCTATAAAAGCTATGAATTTTCCTTTTTCAATTTTGTTACTATAAAATCCATTGTACTTATTAACTACAGTTCTTACACTCTTAATGCCAAAGCCGTGATTCTTAATGTCTTTCTTTGTGGTAAGCACATCACCATCAATGACTTTATCTTTCATTATCGTATCATTTTCCACCTTAATCAGAAGTTGCTCTCCATTATTTACGACCTTGACATCTATACTTTTTTCATCACATCCTACCTTTTCGCAACCTTCTACAGCATTTTTGAGAAGATTGTAAAAAATTGTGCAGAGATCATAATCGCTTATTTCCTCTCTAATTTTTGGGCAGCCCTCGTATTGGAACTTTATGTTTTTGTCCTGCATTACTTTTGTTTGATCATTAATCACAGCATCAGCAGCCATATTGCACGTATACTTTTTAGTTTGGTCGATGTCAACTTGTTTTTGCATACAAGCTAGATACTCCTGCATTTTTTCAGTATTGCCTTCGTCAAGATATTTTTGTAGTGCTGTAATATGTGCACGAACATCATGCCTAAATCTTCGCACTTTTTCTTGATCATTCTTTAAACCGTCAAAATAATCTGATTGAGCTTTAAGCATATATTGATACTTGATTTCGTCTTGCTTCATCTTATTATTTCTATTTACAACAAAGCTTTGCCATACCATAACAGCAATAAATAGAAACAATAGTCCCAGCATAGCAAAAGATATAATAACGTAAGCCTTTGGATCATACTCATTTCTTCTCACCATTTTCCCCAATGCAGGAATTATAAAAAGCCCTCCAATAAAGCTCGAAAAAATCACTCCTAGTTGTGAAGTAGAAAGATAATAGTCTACCTTCCTTTTTATAATAATATTCATTAAAAAATGATATATCATAGGAGCAATTAAAACCAATACCTTATCCCAAAGAGGTCTTCCGACAAGTGCTCCGTATAAATAACAATCATCTTCAAACATGGCATAAAAGAGCATTTTAGATAATGTTGATAGTAAATCCATAATTATCCAAGATACTGCCATGTATATAAGCCCCTTAACCCTTTTTCCTTTCTCTATTAACACAACAAAAAGAATGGAGCAAAGATTCGGAATTCCACTAAGCCATCTATCTCCTCCACGGATTTCAAAATATAAAAGGCAACATAACATCGAAAAAACAAAATAAATTGGAACAGATATTTTCTTCTTGTAAATTGGAAAATTAAATGCAATAAGAAAAAAAGAAAAGTATTTCAATAAATCCAACAAACTATATTCTGCGGCCCATAAAAGATCCTTCATACACTCATCCCCTCATACAAATATTGTCTATAACTTCTTAAAGCAGTGTCTTTATAACTTTTCCCAATCGGTATACTTTCTTTTGTTATCAAGTTAATATAAGCGCCGGATAAATTAGATATTTTATTTACATTAATAAGATATGATCTATGCACGCGAAGAAACGGCATCCCTCCGAGAATATTTTCGCACTTTTTTAATGTATAAGAAGTAACTATTGTCTTTTGTATAGTATGTATATCACAATAATTCGAATCCGCTTTAAGATATATAATATCCGATTTGCGAATATGATAGTCGCCACAATTGTCCGAAAAAAACTACCAATGCATCAGATATCACTCTCTTATAAACCTTTTGAATCCTTGCATTAAAATCAGTTTCCTTTATCGGCTTTTGGATAAACCCTAATGTCTTATATCCATATGCATCTCCGGCAAATTCATGATGACTGGATACAAATACTATATTTAAAACATTAGGCATCTTTTCAAGTCTTTCCATTACAGACAATCCGTCGATTCCGCCCATCTCTATATCCAAAAAAACGAGATCAATATGCCTGTCAGTCTCCTTTATAATCTCTTCTCCCGAATAATATGAGTAAACCTTATAATTTACTTTTTTATCAATAAAAAATGAGTTGCATAACCCGATTATTTCGTTGTGCAACTCTCTATCATCATCACATATTGCAATATTGAATGTACCTATATCCATTACATATGCCCCCTATAATCAAGTAAATAGCTACATTTTTAAAAGATTATATCATAAAAATTCCTATATAACACTTTTGCTTTATTATGGTTTTAAAATCATTTATCTATAATCGCATTTCCATACACTCAAGATAGCCGCAGTTTACTCAATGATATACTCTCTGCTAATCGAATTGTAATATAATGCAATCTGTCATCTCAAAACAAAAGGAGGAATGTATTCATGTATCAATATGATATACTTGAACTTATTTTCGGAAGCGGCAATCCTTAATAGTCATTTCCCATCTATAAGTCGCCAAAAGCGGTCAAAATAATAAGACTTTGGCGATTTATACGCTTAAAAATGCTTATAAATCGCCAAAGTCTGTTTTTCAAGTGACATCCCTCAAACGAATGACCACTACATTGATTATTTATTCAATCTACTCAAACTGCATTCTGTAATACTTCTCGTACAATCCGCCTGTCCTTAAAAGTTCCTTGTGAGTTCCACGTTCTTCTATGCCGTTGCTTCCAAGGACGATGATTTCGTCTGCGCCAAGGATTGTAGAAAGTCTGTGTGCGATCGTGATGGTTGTTCTTCCAACCGAGAGTTTTTCAAGGCTGTCCTGAACATATCTCTCGCTCTCGTTATCGAGTGCACTCGTTGCCTCGTCGAGGATAAGTATCGGAGGATTCTTAAGAAACACTCTTGCGATGGCAATTCGCTGTTTCTGGCCACCTGACAGTCTTGCTCCTCTTTCACCGACAAGTGTGTCAAATCCATCTGACAGGGTGTTTATAAAGCCCGTCAGGTCTGCTTTTTCAGCTGCCTCTCGTATCTCATCCATCGTGGCATCAGGCTTTCCGTAGGCAATATTCTCGCGAACCGTACCGTTAAAGAGATACACGTCCTGTTGCACAATTCCGATAAATGATCTAAGAGATCTCTGAGTTACGTCACGAATGTCAACTCCGTCTATTTTAACACTTCCGCCCGTAACATCATAGAATCTTGGAAGAAGTGAACAAAGCGTTGTCTTTCCGCCGCCTGACGGACCTACAATAGCTATATTCTTGCCTTTTTCAACATGTAGACTGATGTGGTCAAGGACGCTTTCTTCCTCGCCGTAAGCAAAAGAAACGTCCTCATAATCGATAACACCCTCAACGTGTGTAAGCTCTTTTGCCCCATCCTTATCAACAATCTCCGGTTCCGTCTCCATGACCTCGCAGAATCTTCCAAAGCCCGCAAGACCTTTCTGAAGCTGTTCCGTAAATTCAACAAGTACATTGACCGGATTGATAAATATGTTGATGTAGAGCGCATAAATAGCCATATCTTCAACCGTCATCTGTCCTTTGGCAATAAACACACCTCCGGCCACAATAACAGTCACAAACAATAGTCCCTCGAAGAAGTTGTTTCCCGAATGAAAAAGCGCCATCTGCTTGTAATTGTCCTTCTTTGACTCAAGGAAAGCGAGGTTACTTTTATCAAATTTCTTTTCCTCAATCTCCTCTCCCGTAAAGGACTTCACGACCTTGATACCGCCGAGCGTATCCTGAAGGGATGAGTTAATTCCCGCAACCTTCTTCCTGTTATCGGAAAACGTCGCTCTCATCTTCCTGTTACGGCTTACAGAGAATACCGCCATGACAAGCACAACAGACACAAGGCACAGCGTCATTGGCACGTTTATACGCATCAGAAGTATGAAGGAACCGACTATTTTCACAAAAGAGATAAATATATTCTCGGGGCCGTGGTGCGCAAGCTCGGATATATCAAAGAGGTCCGATACCAGCTTACTCATCATCTCGCCCGTATTGTGTGTGTCATAATATGAAAAAGAGAATGCTTCAAACCTTTCAAAGAGCTCTTTTCGCATGCCGGACTCCATCTTGGCGCCCATCATATGTCCCCAGTAGGTCACGTACCACCTGCACAGGAATCTGATGAAATACAGAACAAGCAAAAAAAGTCCTATGATCCAAATTCTTTTCATTATGATCTCAGGTTCTTCAAGAAACAGTGTCTCTCTGAGTATCCTTATGAACTGCGGGAAAACGAGGTCTATCACAGACAGCACCGTTGCGCAGAGCAGGTCGAACAAGAACACTCCGATATAGGGTTTGTAATAAGGTATAAATTTCTTGATAAGATCCATTGTGTATATTTCCTTTTATGTAATTTACTCAGCATGACCTATTGCAAGGTTGTTGAGCCAGTTCTCTTTCTTTAACCAGAAATGGAAAATAGTGATTTTGATAAAATCAACAAGTTTTACGCATATAAAGAGCTCTATAGGGCCAATATCGGTGTATTTACCAAGGATAAGTATCATAGGAAGAAGTACGACCAAAGTTATTACCGCATCTCCGTACGCGCCCATCTTGGTATCGCCTCCGGATCTTGCAACCGCCTGCTGAGCATTGATATATACCCATATAGGCATAAATATCGACAGAACAATAACCATTCTTCTGCATATGTCTATAGCGCCGCCGCTCAATCTTCCGTATACAACCGGCACGATAAGTGTAGTCACGAAACCAACAATCGTCATTACACATCCAAAAGCGAATGCTCCCGACAAAAGCCAATTCTTTTGCTTGCGCGCTTCTTCAAGCTTACCTTCTCCAAGTGTCTTGCCCATAATGACACTTGTAGCAGAATAAATTCCGCCAAATGCCACAAAGAAGAGATTTGCGATAGCAAAGCCCGCTGCCATTCCGGATACTACTTCCGCTCCGCCTCTGCTGTTAAAAATAGCGGTATTTACAGTCTCAGAAAGCACCCATGTCATCTCACAGAAGAGCATAAGCGCTCCTTTTCTCAATATCTCGCCAAAGAGACGGAAATCAACTTTAATACCGCTCTTTAATGCGATAGCAAAATCAGGTTTCACCTTAATATATATGCCTGTGAAGATAACAAATTCCAGTGTTCTTGCTATAACGGTCGCAACAGCCGCTCCTCTTACGCCAAGTGCCGGGAAACCAAAGTTTCCGTAGATAAGAAGGTAGTTAAACGTAGTATTGGTCAGCGTAGCGATTATAGTTACAATAAGCGGTGCCTTTACTCTTCCCATGTCTCTCAAAGATGTCGCTATACAGACAGAAAAAGTCATCGGAAGTCCCATCCAGAACATGATATGGATGTACTTTACCGCCTCATCAAGAATAAAAGGCGCCTGCGTATTTCCTAAGAGCATGAGCGACAGGAACTGCCTGGGGAAGACTCTGCACACCAGAAAATAAGGTATAAACGCAGAAAGTCCCATAAACACTTTAAAGATGAATGCCTGCTGCATTCCTGCCTTGTCTTTTGCCCCGAAGAACTGTGTGAGGAATATTCCTCCCGACATGCAGATGGTATTAAGAAACACCATAAAAATAAACAGTATCTGGCCTGCGACGTTAACTCCGGACATGGACACGTCTCCAAGTCCCGATACCATGAAATTGTCGATAAGCGATACCATGTTCTGGATAAGCTGCTGGAGCATGATGGGTACCGCAATCTTTAATGCATTTCTATAAAAAGAAGCTTCTCCGAATAAGCTTCTTTTCTCCTGTATTATTCCATTCATAATAATTCAACCTCGTCCACTCAATAAGAACAAAAAACAAAACAAAGAGTTTTGGCAATTATAATACAAGTTTGTGTATAAATCGCCAAAACTCTCTAGATTCAAAAAACATGGTATATATCAATTACTCAACCGTAACAACCTTAGCAAGGTTCCTTGGCTTATCAACATCAAATCCCTTTGTATATGATGTGTAATAAGCTATGAGCTGCATAACAACGGCTGCAGGGAACGGCATGAACATATCATCCATCTCAGGAAGTATAAATGTATCATCCTCAGGGATATTCATGTCCTTATAAAGAGATTCTCTGGTAATAAGGATCATGCTGGCTCCACGAGACTGAACCTCTCTGATATTGGAGTATTCCTTGGATGCAATCGCACTCTGTGTAACAAGCGCAACTACAGGTATTCCGTCCGTAATAAGAGCAATTGTTCCGTGTTTAAGCTCACCGGATGCGTATGCTTCCGAATGAACATATGATATTTCTTTAAGTTTCAGCGAACCTTCAAGAAGAAGTGAGTAATCAAGTCCTCTTCCAATCATGAATGCGTTCTCTGAAAGGAGGAACTTACTTGTCATCTTCTTTACGAATTCTTTTTTCTCCAAAATCTGACCGATAACTTCAGGTACTCTCTGAAGTTCCTTCAAAAACTTGCTGCTCTCTTCCTCTGAAACAAGTCCGTTAAGTCTTGCCGCATGGATTGCAAGAAGATAGAAAACAGTAAGCTGGCTGGTGAAAGCCTTGGTACTTGCAACAGCGATCTCAGGGCCTGCATGTGTATAGATGCAGTAATCACTGATATCTGAAATCGTTGAACCTTTTACGTTTACAATTGACAGTACCTTTGCACCTTTCTTTCTTGCATACTTAATAGCCTCGATAGTATCAACCGTCTCACCTGACTGTGAAACCGCGATAACAAGAGTTCCGGGCTTGATAACGGGATTAGTGTATGTAAACTCAGAAGCCACCGCTACATCAGTGTGGATATTGGCAAGTGTATGGAAGAGCTGCTGGCCTATAAGTCCCGCATGCATAGCTGTTCCGCAGGCAATAACCACAATGTTCTGATTATCTCTGAAAAGAGAATTCGGAATGCCTTCTGCTTCAAATGAAGTGCTACCGTTTACAATATGAGGTGTGTAAGTATCTTTTACGGCGTCGGGCTGTTCATGGATCTCTTTTTCCATATAGAAAGCATAGCCGCCCTTACCGCCGCGACTTGTATCCCAGTCAATAGTCATGAGCTGAAGAGGAATCTCATGTCTCTTCTCGTCATGAACCACAATTCCCTTAGTTGAAAGGCACGCAACCTGATACTCGGGAAGGAATGCATATTCCTTTGCATGTACGCCAAGAGCCGCAACATCAGAAGCAAGCATTGCGCCATGCTCAGTCATTGCAACAACGATGGGACTTACGTTTCTGATCGCATATATTTTACCCGGCTGATCAGCAAAAATAACCGCAAAAGCAAATGTTCCCTTAAGCTGAGAAACAAGATCTCTTAAAGCTTTTTCAGGATCTCCGTCATACAGGCAATTCAAAACTGCGGCAGCAACCTCAGTATCTGTCTCTGAAATAAGCTTCCCCTTAAGATCGTACTCTTTTACAAGCTCCTTATAATTCTCAATAATTCCATTATGTACAAGTGTTACTCTGCCATTCTGATGGGGATGGGCATTCTCATCGCTGACGCCACCGTGTGTAGCCCAACGTGTATGTCCTATTCCTGCACACGCCTCATCTGTAAGGCCGACACATACTTCTCTTAATTTGGAAACTCGTCCGGCAACCTTATTTACAGTAGGTCCCTTCGCTCCATCAGGGAAAAGGGCTATTCCCGCACTGTCATATCCTCTATATTCCAAAAGTTCAAGTGAGTCCAATAAAATGTCTTTTGTGCTCTTTTTTCCGATATATCCAATAATTCCGCACATAACCTCTCCAATCAACTATATATATAAATTTTCCTATATAATATAGTATGTTTATATCATACCAAAAGCGCCTGTTTCAAGCGCAAAACCAACTAATGCTTTATTATAAAAGTTTGTTGCTTTTTAGTCAAATTTGACATCTTGTTAAACCTCATGTAAAATTTCATAGAATTATGAGTGGTGAAGATATGAAATTAAAAAATCTAAAAAAACAAAAACTTAATACTGGTATCCGGTGCACTTATGGTCGCATCATTAGCCGTATGCGGCGCAGCATTTGCAACGGACGAGATCAAGGTTTCGGCAACGGAAGCGATTATCGCTTCAACAGAAGGCGTTTCGGTTCAGCCTGAAATAGCTTCTATCGAAGGAAGCTCAGCTATAGCAGATGAAAGTTCGGCTGCAGCATCTTCCTCAGTAGAACCTATCGACCCTAACGTGGTTGTACACTATGAAGTTCCTGCGAACATGTTCGCATCAGCTACCGTTAATGTAAGAAACGGAGCGGGAATTCAGTGTGATAAGATCGGTAAACTCTCATGGGGCGCACAGATCACAGTAACAGGCGAAACAGGCAGCGGTTGGTATGAGATAGCATACAAAGACGGAATAGGATATGTCAGCAAGGATTATGTATCTACCGGAATCCCCGGCGTGCCTTTTCTTTTTGTAGGAGACTCAAGAACAGTTCAGCTTAAAACTGCCGTAGGTTCAACCGATAAGGCATATGTTGCCAAGGTCGGTGAAGGTTACAGCTGGTTCAAGAACACTGCTCTTCCCCAGATTCCCAATTACGCCGGAAACGGAACCGTAATGGTAATCAACTTTGGCGTAAACGATCTTGCAAACGCATCGAAGTACATCAGACTTGTAAACAGCAACATCGATTCATGGGAAGCTGCCGGAATCAAGGTTTACTACGCAGCAGTAACTCCCGTAAAGAACTGCAAGACAGTTTCTAACGAGCAGATAGAAAAATTCAACGCAAAGCTCAAGTCACAGCTTGATCCTAGAGTCACTTGGATAGACGGTTACTCTTACTTAAAGCAGAACGGTTTCTCAACCGGTGACGGGCTTCATTACAACAACTCAACATACAAGAGTCTTTACTCCTACTATATGTCAGTAATTGACGCTTAATTTTAAGGCTGTCGCACTTTTGTGTGGCAGCCCTTTTTGTCCCCAATTAACGCCAGCCCCAATGGCATCAGGTCTGAAATTGTAGCTGTTTGTTTTCACAGTAAGGGTATAAGGCGAATTTTCTTGTTGTTACATATGTTGATATTCAAGGCATAAAAAGACTTAAGCTTTCATTCTTCGCTCCAAAACTCGCCCATAAATGGGCTCAAACAATTGGAGCGAGAACAGAATGAAATCTTAAGTCTTTTTATTGCTCTTGAATATTGCAACATCTGTAAATACAGCAAAAATCCGCCTTATACCCTTACTGTGAAGCCAAAAGTTATCGACTTTCAGACCTAATTCCCTTGGGGGCCGGGCTGTCTATGAATGAATCTACTCAAACAAAAAAGCCGCCAAAAGCGACTTTCTCTAAGCTGCTGACGGGAATCGAACCCGTGACCTCCGCACTACCAATGCGACGCACTACCGACTGTGCTACAACAGCGCATGCCCTAAAGCACGATGTTTATTATAACAATCCTAAATAACGGTGTCAATCAGAATATAGTGAAAGAGCATATCTCCTGCTCATGCATGAAATATCTCGAAGATAGGCAGTACATTTATCTTGCACACATCTGCTCTTTTCTTTATTCCCGAAGATATGAGCAGAAAAAACAGCGATTCGCATTTTTCAATCGCAGCAACAATGGCCTGAGAATACTGCCTGTTTCACCATATGGTGCTACCTGCAGTATTCACATCATCAGTTCTTCGATGAGGTAGTGGTAGATCTCTTCGTTCTTTTTTTGCCACTTATCGCAGATTGACTGTGCAATCTCTTCGGTGGGAACGGGAATTGATATGTTAAGGATACACTTTCCGTTCTCCATAGCTACAAGCTGAGCAGTGTACTCCTTGTCGCCTGTTTTTCTGTAGTCACTAAGTATGGAGGCTTCATTTCTGAGTTTCAGGCTGTTCGCTGTGAGGAATTCATCAGCCTGCTGCCTGATGGACGGATTAATTCTGTTGCCAAAAAACTTGAGCGTCTCTTCGCCTTCGGCAGTTATCTCCAGAAATGTCCTGTTTGCCATAGTTTTTTCTACGATAAGCTCCGATGAAACAAGCTCCGCAAATACTTCCTGAAGCGTCAGGAACGTCGTATATTCTTTTTCCAATATAAAGTCATAGATCTGCGACTTGCTAAGAGGTACCTCGCAGCGCTTTAGCATGTACAGAACGATCATTTTGTATAAAGTAAGATACCGTGAGCTCACAGTGATGCCTCCATCTTAAGTACTATAGTAAACGAGCCGGCGTGCCTCTCCGGCAGTTGCCGGCAAAGCACTACACTACTCAAATGTGAGCTTTTACAGCTGCCGAAATAACATCTGCTACTCTCTCATCAAAAGCTGCAGGAAGGATATTCTCATCATTAAGCTCATCATCAGGGATAAGTCCTGCAAGTGCAGTTGCAGCCGCAAGTTTCATCTCCTCTGTGATCTGCTTTGCTCTTCCTTCAAGCGCACCGCGGAAGATTCCGGGGAAAACTAGAACGTTGTTTACCTGGTTGGGGAAATCACTTCTTCCCGTTCCGATAACCCTTACTCCTGCTTCCTTTGCAACATCGGGCATGATCTCGGGAACAGGATTTGCCATAGCGAACATGATCGCATCTTTGTTCATTCCCTGAGCCATCTCTTTTGTAACGATTCCGGGAGCCGAAACACCGACAAATACGTCTGCACCCTTAAGAGCATCGGCAAGTGTTCCGTTCTCCTGATCGGGGTTGGTCACATCCATCATCTTCTCCTGCATCCAGTTAAGATCGGGTGATGTCTTGCTGAGGATTCCGGACTTATCGCACATGATAACCTTCTTAAATCCATAACGGAGAAGAAGCTTTGTGATAGCTATTCCGGCACTTCCCGCACCGTTTACAACTACCTTGCAGTCTTCCTTTTTCTTTCCGACAACCTTAAGTCCGTTGATAACACCTGCAAGAACAACGATGGCTGTTCCGTGCTGATCGTCATGGAATACGGGGATATCAAGTGTCTCTTTTAATCTCTCTTCTATCTCAAAGCATCTGGGAGCAGAAATGTCCTCAAGGTTGATTCCGCCAAATCCCGGTGCAAGATATGTAACAGCTTTGATTATCTCTTCTGTATCCTGAGTATCAAGGCAGATAGGCACTGCGTTCACGCCTCCAAACTCCTTGAAAAGAACTGCTTTTCCCTCCATAACCGGCATTGCTGCGTAGGGTCCGATGTTTCCAAGTCCAAGAACCGCGCTACCGTCAGAAACTACGGCGATGGTATTGGACTTGATAGTATACTTATAAGCAAGCTCTTTATCTTCAGCTATAAGCTTACATGGTTCTGCAACTCCGGGTGTATATGCAATAGCAAGGTCCTCTTTTGATTTCACCTCAGCTTTTGAAAGTGTCTCAAGCTTTCCCTGCCATTCCTCGTGCATTTTAAGTGCCTTCTCAGCGTTAGTCATAATAGTACTACTCCTCTCTTGTCAAAACTCTTTTCCAACTATACTGTAAGCAAACGACACGACTTCGTTTCGTTTGTCCGTATCAATGTATTTGAAGACATCATATAGCTTCTTGTGTCCTCCGCCCGTGTTTTCAAGGCCGAGCGCAAGCCCCAGTGCCGATATCTCCTCCTGCGCATCAACCTGCCTGGACAGCATGAGCGCGTCGATATGGCCATTTTTTTCCATTTTGGTATAAGCATAGGCAAATGCCGCTGCCTGAACATCTTCTCCGGATGTAGATGAATATCCCAGCTCACTCAGAATTATTGAGCGAACATTTCCCGAAGTATCCCTCATGGAATCTTTTTGCATATAATTAGTAAGCACCTCGATGTTATCCATTGTTATCGTAGGTGTTGTTTCCGTGTGATTTACGTACCTGGATGCATTCCAGAACGCCGTATTTCCGTTGGGGAAAGAATACGGATGAGCCGCAAGTCCCCAGTCTATATTTCCGTAATTTGATATGGACGACGCAAATATATCTATAACGTCTTTTGCGTCATAATCACCTGTCTTTTCCGTATTATATGTCCAGCGCTGGTCAATGGGAATGTATACCTTAGCGCTTGAATTCTCGCTCATTATAGCATTGTAAAAGACTCTGAATGCTCTTGTAAATGCCGCTGTATAAGTATTTACATCGGTCTTTGCCATATAATTATATTCTTTTCTGGCGTTGACCTCATTGGCAATAATCCACATACTTACATTGCCATGGCCGGTTCCCGAATATCTTCCCGCCAAAAAGCTTCCGATAGCGGCAAGTGCTTTTACACCGCCTTCATCTGCAGCGTTAAACATGTAATACGGTGCAGTTGAGCCGCTTCGGGCATCCGGATGAGTAATCTCGGGATATGTTGAAGGGCTGGCATCATTTAATATGATAGCAGCTATGTCTATCCCCATTCCATTTAGCTTCTGGAACAGATTATCATAATCATTCATTATCTGCGAGTTAAAATGATAAACCTTACCGCCATAATCATACTCAATTCCGCCGGAAGTCGTAAGTATATGCGAAAGAGGAATATTGTAAGAACAATAATTCACTCCGAGATCCGGAAGTTCGGAAAGCTTCAGCGGATGCGGAAGAATTCCCTTTATCGACTTGTGCTCCATCCCGCCATAGCTGTGCCTTGCGCACGCTTCGGGATTTGTAATGTACTTGGGGTGGCTTATGCCGACAAAACCTCCGTCTTTTCTGACAGCAAGTGTAAACTTGGAAAAAAGCCTTGAATCCGCAGAATCTTTTTTCAGATTAAGCTTAAACTGTGCCTCTTCACCCTTATATATCCTGTCAAGAGGCTCTGCACCTTCTGCAAGACCGTCCTCATATGTTGCCTGTTCAAAAATATAATAGTATTTGTCATCACTTGCCGGTATTCCCGCAGAAGTCGCTTCTATCTGGATTTTGTCATCATCCACGATAGCGCAGTTGTTGATGCTGGCAAATTCGGCAGTGTTCTCGGGCGTAAGTTCAATTGTTTCCGGTCTCTGCATAAGGGCTTCCGTAACCGTCATCCCCGATCCCGTTATGAAATTTATAATATCCTGATTTAAATACTCATGCTTTCCGTTATTGGTAGTATCATGTGCTACTTCAATAGTCTCAAGAAAAGATTCCGGCTCAGAATCGTCTCCGTTATATACATTTTTTAGCAAAGTTACAACTAATACAGTAACAAAAACAAGCGCAAAGGCTGTAACTATTCCTGTTAAGGCAAGCAGTCTTCTGTTTCGCCGGATTCTTTGATTTCTTGTACTTCCTTTACCGGTTCGCATCCTGCGCTTTCTTTTTTTCATCAGTCTCCCTTTTTATTTCTGTTTTTTAGTTTCTTCATATGATCCTTTATCTTAAGTTCGTAGCCATTTCCCGTCGGGTTGTAAAATTCCTTTCCATTAAGCTCATACGGCAGATACTGCTGTTCAACATAATGGTCCGGATAATCGTGGGCATATTTGTATCCAAGGCCGTGCCCAAGCTTTGCGGCCGATTTGTAGTGTGCATCCTGAAGATGCGGCGGAATCGGAAGATTTCCCGTTTCCCTGATCGCATGCTGTGCATTCTCAATAGCAAGATATGCCGCATTGCTCTTAGGCGCCGTAGCGATGTAGCTTGCCGCCTGAGCCAGCGTTATACGCGCTTCCGGCATGCCGAGTCTCTCAACTGCAAGTGAAGCTGCAACCGCCACCTGTAAAGCTTGCGGATCGGCGTTTCCTACATCTTCGGAAGCACATACCATCATTCGCCTTACTATGAATTTAGGGTCTTCTCCGGCATCCAGCATTCTTGCAAGATAGTAGACCGCAGCGTCCGGATCCGAACCTCGCATACTCTTTATAAAAGCAGATATAGTGTCGTAGTGATTGTCGCCGTCCTTGTCATATCTGGCAACTTTACGCTGAATGCACTCCTCTGCCACTTCTTTGGTTATATGTATCAGGCCGTCGCTGCTGCGCTCTGTTGTCATAACGCCAAGTTCAATGGCATTTAACGCATGCCTTGCATCTCCATCAGAAAGATCTGCAAGAAAATCTGCAGCATCATCTTCAAGAACAGCGTTATAACCGCCCATTCCTCTCTCTTTATCGGTAACGGCGCGGTTTAGAAGCACTTTTATATCTTCTGCCGTAAGCGGTTTAAGTTCGAAAACAACCGATCTTGATATAAGAGCTCCGTTCACCTCAAAATAAGGATTTTCCGTCGTCGCTCCGATAAGTATCACCGTTCCGTCCTCAACAAACGGAAGAAGGTAGTCCTGCTGCCCCTTATTAAACCTGTGGATCTCATCTATAAAAAGAATGGTCTTCTTGCCGTACATTCCAAGGTTATCCTTAGCCTTGTTAACGACCTCTTCCATATCTTTTTTGCCCGCTATGGTAGCATTTATCTGAGTAAACTCAGCCTTCGTAGTACCCGCTATAACCTTAGCAAGCGTGGTCTTTCCTGTTCCGGGTGGTCCGTACAGTATTATGGAACTTAGCTTATCTGCCTGAATTGCACGATAAAGAAGCTTGTCTTTTGCAATGATATGCTGCTGTCCCACCACCTCATCCAAGGTTCTCGGGCGCATTCTTGCGGCAAGCGGAGATTCTTTATCCATATTGTTTTCACGCATATAGTCAAACAAATCCATAACATTTTAGATTTTACTATTTTTGATAAAAAAAATAAAGGTACGCTTTCGCTGCATTGTATAATAGATTTTATAAAAAATCACAAAAAGTATTGACCTTCCACCTTATGGAAGGTGTATTTTCCTTATATCAGCAGAGAATTCAATGCGATTGGAGAAACATCAATGAAGATTAGTCAGGTAGAAGAACTTGTTGGTATCACCAAAAAGAATATCCGTTTTTATGAAGACCAAGGTCTTCTTTCTCCGGAGAGGGATCCCGAAAACGGATACAGAGAATATTCTCTTAAGGATGTTGATGAGCTTATGAAGATCAAATTCCTAAGAAAGCTTTCCGTTCCTCTGGAGGACATTCGCAGAGTTCAGGAAAAAGAACTATCACTTAGCATGTGTCTTGAAAAACAGAGCAGTAACTTAAAAAGCGAGATTACATCCTTGGAAAGTGCGATTGAACTGTGTGATTCCGTAAAAGACAAGAATCCTGATTATTCTGATTTCAAAGCAGAAGAATATCTCGAAGAAATGCATAAGATCGAAGAAAGGGGTGGAAAGTTCATGAACGTTTCCAAAACAGATGTCAAGAAAAAGAAAATAGGAGCTTTATTGGCAGCTGCAGTATTCTTAGCTATGATGGTTGCTTACATAATATTCTTCCTTACAGTAAGCGTAAGTGACGGAACCCCGATGCCTCTGTTCATTGTGATCATGTTTGTAGGCATTGCTGTAATAGTTGGTTGTATTCTTGCTTTAAGGCAAAGACTTAAGGAAATCGAAGGAGGAGAAGAAGATGAAGCTAGTAAGTATTGATACCATTCCCGGAGCAGAGATTGAGGCTCTCGGCCTTGTAAAAGGAACTGTTGTGCAGTCCAAGAATTTGGGAAGAGATTTTATGGCCGGCATGAAGACACTTGTCGGAGGTGAGATCAAGGGATACACTGAGATGCTCACGGAAGCAAGGCAAATTGCCACAAAGCGTATGGTTGATGAGGCTATGAGTCTTGGCGCCGATGCAATCGTAGGTGTTCGCTACGGCTCATCCGCAGTCATGCAGGGTGCAGCAGAGATCGTTGCATACGGAACTGCCGTGAAAATAAAGTAAATCCGGGCCTTATATAGCGCTTGGGGCGTGCGGGCATAGGCTCTGTAATGTTTGTGTTCGGCTGCGCAGTGATTATCATGAATTTATAAAAACAGGAACCGTTTCCTTTCATGTTGTTCAGAAAAGTTAGCGGTTCCTGTTTTTATAAATAGTGATAATCATCTTGCTCGTCCGAGAACTACGCACTACAGAGCCTATGCCCGCACGCCCCAAGCGCTATATAAGGCCCTCACTTACTGCTCTGCTCTATCGTTACGCCGTTGGCGTTCATCTTAATGGTTATATCTCCGCCTCTGGTGATATAGGTTTCCACACCTTCAGCTTCCAAAACATTAATCGTCTCCGCATCCTCATGTTCCTTCTTACTTGCTGTGATGATTGCGTACTTAGGAGTGACGCGCTTTATAAATTCATCAAGATTCTTTTTAAAGCGACCGTGATGCGGCATTTTTAGAACATCACATTCAAGGCCGTCAATTGAGATGAGTTCGTTGATACGCTCCTCTTCCGCATCTCCGGTGAACAGCATAGTCTTATCGGCGCACTGCACCTTGATTGCAAGGGATGAATTATTGCTGACGCTGCTCTTATAATTCATTGATTCAGGCGGATAGATAGTGTACACAACTCCGTCTTCTTTAAAAGAAATAACATCTTTTACAATAAGATCTTTGTACCCTTTTTCCTTGAGTGCCTTGTAATATTCGGTTATATCATCGGAATCCTTTGAAAGATATGTTGTGTAAATTTTTCCTATATTCTTGGCTTTTATTATCTGATCGGCTCCGCCGACATGATCTTGATCAAAGTGAGTGATTATCATCTCATCTATGGTATCTATCCCCTGCTCATCGATAAGTTCAAGGAAATTGTCGCCCTTTTTATCTGTCGCCGTGTCTATTACAACAGTGTGATTCGCCGTTCTTAAAAGAAAAGCATCGGCCTTTCCGCACTTAAACGCAGTGATAGTGATCTCTGAATCGGGATCGGGTGTAAGATTTTTGCTCGCTTCGTCCGCATAAACTTCCTCAGCCGTATCATCACCGGGCTGAAAAACCTTGGAATTATTATTGCAGGAAGAAGTTGCAAAAATTGTTGCCATCAAAGTTAAAGCCGCTACCAGTCTCTTTTTCATATGTCCCCCTTTAACCTTTCACATTTATATTGTCCACAAAAAAAGCCATTTTAAAGTTTATATCCCGTACCTTAAATAAACCTAAATTTCATCATGCTTAAGAAATAATCTCATTACACTTTTTGTTCAGCATATTGAGAACTCTCTTTTTATCAAGGCTCCACAACGGTGCCTCAAGAAGGCGCCTCGGCCCGTCTCCCGTCATCCTGTGTACTACGGTTTCTTTGGGCAAAAGAGCTATACAATCACGCACAAGATCCGTATACTCCTCCATTGACATCACAGGAAACGGCTCGCGCATATAATCATCATACACCGAAGTCCCCTTCAATATCTGAAGATTCTGAATCTTGATGCCGTCAAGTACGGGGTCAAGCTCCGCAAGATACTTAACCGACGAAAGCATATCGTCTTTTGTTTCACCCGGAAGTCCCAGAATAACATGCACTATGACCGTTATGCCGGCTTCTTTAAGCCTATTGTACGCATCTTCAAAGACTTTAAGTTCATAACCCCTGTCAACCTTTCGGGCGGTCTCTTCATGTATCGTCTGAAGTCCAAGTTCCACCCACACAGGCTTCTTGCGGTTAAGAGCTGCAAGCATCTCCATTACGTCATCTCCCAGGCAGTCGGGTCTTGTTCCCAGGGAAAGAATCTTAATATCATCCCTGTCAACAGTCTCGTTATAGAGCTTGGAAAGACGCCCGACATCTCCGTAGGTATTCGTATAAGACTGAAAATACGCGATAAAGCTCTTTGCATCAGTCTTTTGCCTTATCCTTGCCTTTGCATCTTCTATCTGGACAGCGATCGGTGCGATCTTTGCCGCAAACTCACCAGAGCCCTGCTCAGAACAAAAAGTACATCCCTTTGTCAGCTTTTTTCCGTCCGGAGTGATTATTGAGCCATCCCTGTTAGGGCACGTACAACCTGATGAAAGAGAAAGTCTGTATATCTTTTCACCGTATGTTTCTTTTAAATATGTTGAAAGCTTTCGAGGCATGGCTCAGCACATCTGCTCCTTTGTTTCCTCTATGCACTCAACCGCGTGTCTTACACAATCATCGCAGTCGCACAGCACCTTTCCGGTCTCCACTCCCTTGAGTTCCTTGCAGATAGTGGCTCCGGACTTTTCCTTAAAGCTTGCAAGCATCTTTTTTGCCGTCATTACAGTCGGGGTAGTCGTATCGTTTTTTAGCCCCGCAACCATTGTTGCCGCACAAAGAGCACCGCATGTGGCTTCAAGGCATCCCATTCCCGTTCCGAATCCCGAGCCCATCTTCATAAGAAGTTCCTCCGGAACCTTAAGCTCATCCTTATACGCTTTCAGAACAGCCTGACAACAATTGCATCCACTGTGTTTGTACTGAACTGCCAATTCTCTTTTATCCATTTTTTCTCCTACCACTACGAGCAGGTGCCTTATCAAAAAACACCTGCTCGCCTGATTTTTTACCGTTTCAAATTATGCAAGGAAACCTATATCGGAAACTATCGGAAGTTCTATAGCTTTTCCTTTGAGCGCTCTCACAAATGCTACGATCCTTACTATAAAAAGTACGATCAGCATGATGGGTGATGCAATCCATCCGATAAACGGAACGATGAAGACAACTGCTGCAATAATATTTGCAACTTCGATCATAGCTGCGTTTCTTGCATGGAATCTTGCAAACGGTGAATTATTTACCAAAAGAGCTATGATCATGCCCATAAATCCTATATATGCAAGGGTTGCAAATATCTTATTATCTGCAATATCCCTTTTATCATAGTCAGAAGTGTGATCCTTTGGATCAAATGCTGTATACTGAGGAGCAAACTGGTTAAAGCTCTGCCCGTTCGGATTAAATCCGGGCTGCATCTGTGGTGCAACACCATCCTGAAAAGCATTCGGATCGACTCCCTGATTCTGGTTATATGGCTCTAAAGAGCAGCCACATTTCTCGCAGAATTTTACGTCATCTGCTAACTCTTTCCCACAATTTGGACAAATTTTCATTGCAATTACCTCCTACCCCAAAACTGCTATTTACTTTCAAATTATTGTACATTCTGTGAAAAACATTTGCAAGTTGCACACAATTTAATAATGTAATCCATTGCTTATTTTGAACAAAAAATAGTAACATTACTATATGAAACAATTAAGGATGTGATATATGAAAAGAAATGTGACCCTTGGCATACTTGCCCATGTTGACGCGGGTAAGACTACCCTTTCTGAGAGTCTCTTGTATCTTGCCGGCCGTATTAAAAAGCCGGGAAGAGTCGATCATAAAGATACTTTTCTTGATACATACGAACTCGAAAGATCACGCGGAATTACAATCTTTTCCAAACAAGCCATTTTTGATTACAACGACATACGCTTTAATCTGCTTGACACTCCGGGACACGCAGATTTTTCTCCGGAAATGGAAAGAACTCTTCAGGTTCTTGACATTGCTACGCTCATAATAAGCGCACCGGACGGCGTAACTTCACAGGCCAGGATGCTTTTTAAGCTCCTTGAGCATTACCGTGTCCCGACTGTGATCTTCGTAAACAAAATGGACCAACCCGGAACCGATGTAGGTGCGGTGACATCTGAGATCAGGGAAACACTTTCATCCTCATGCATCTCTTTTGATGAGAGTGTGCCTGAAGATGAATTCTTTGAAGAACTCGCCATGTGTGACGAAGAGCTTTTATCAAGTTTCCTTGATGGTAAAAAGATAACTCAGGAAAACATTAGCAATCTCATTCATAAAAGGAAGTGCTTCCCGATTCTCTTTGGCTCAGCCCTTAAAGCGGACGGCGTACAACAGCTCCTTGACCTTATCTGCAAGGCAGCTCCGAGTATGACCTGCGAAGCTGAAAACCCTGACGGTACGCCAAAAGAATTCGGAGCCAGGATATATAAGATAAGCAGAGATAATTCAGGAAACCGTTTGACTCACATCAAGATCACAAGCGGCGTCCTGAACGTCAGAGACAGTATTCGCGGCGAAAAAGTCGATCAGATACGACTTTATTCGGGCGAAAAGTTCGAGCCTGCAAGAAGTGCCTATGCCGGAATGATATGCGTCGTAACAGGCCTTACAGGGACAAGAGCCGGCGAAGGACTCGGCATTTTGGAAGGCAGTAATGTCTCAGAAATCCTGCAACCCATTTTATCCTGCACTCTCCTTCTTCCCGAAGATGTGAATCCCGTTCCCGTCTTTAAGCAGCTTAAAGTTCTCGAAGAGGAAGAACCTATGCTTCAGGTGACTTCTCTTGAAGAAACCGGCCAGATTGAGATTCAGATAATGGGTGAAGTGCAAAAAGAGATCCTTCGTCACATGCTAAAGACCCGATTTAACATCGACGCGGAGTTTGGCCCCGGACACACCGTATATAAGGAAACGATAGCAAATACCGTTGAAGGCGTCGGTCATTTTGAACCGCTCCGCCACTACGCCGAAGTGCATCTTCTCCTTGAACCCGGAGAACCGGGAAGCGGTCTTGTCTTTTCGTCAGACTGTCCGACCGATGACCTTGCACTTAACTGGCAGAGGCTGGTCCTTACGCACCTTGGTGAAAAGAAGCATCGCGGAGTCCTTACAGGCTCTGAGATAACCGACATGAAAATCACGCTCATAGCAGGAAAGGCTCACGAAAAGCACACAGAGGGCGGTGATTTCAGGCAGGCCACCTATCGCGCAATAAGGCAGGGACTGATGCAGGCAGATTCAGTTCTTTTAGAACCGATACTCGATTACAGAATGGAACTTCCGCAAGAAACTGTAGGAAGGGCTCTCACGGACATACAAATGATGAACGGAACCGTGGGACTGCCCGATATTGAAGGCGGCAAATCAATTCTTACGGGAACTGTCCCCGCAGCATGTCTCGGTAATTACGCGCAGGAACTATCCGCATATACCAAAGGCGAAGGCCATATCTACACCACGCTCAGCGGCTACGGCCCTTGCCACAACGCAGAAGAAGTTATTGCTTCATCAGGTTACGATCCCGACCTTGATCCGGACAATCCCTCTTCTTCCGTATTTTGTATGCACGGTGCGGCAACCTTGATCTCATGGGATGAAGTTCCGGATCATATGCATCTGGACGCAAGAAAGCCCGATTTAGCAAAAAGCGATGCAGTAACAGATCTTACAAACGGCCTCGACCTCGAAGCCCTAAAGAAGATAAATACGCGCAGAAGCGCTGAAGATACACGCTCTTTTGCAGAAAAACAAAAAGACTATTTCGCCGCCGAAGACGAACTAAAGTCCATATTTGAAAGAACCTACGGAACCATAAAGCCTCGCTACACTGAGGACCGATCCGTACTTGCTTCAGCAGACAGCATTGCGGCCGAAAAAAACAGAGACCTTGATATCGAACAAGAAAAACGCGATAAGCACAGAAACGCCACCGCAGCAGAAAAAGCAGCAATCGAAGCATCAAAGCACTATCTTCTGGTCGATGGCTACAACGTGATCCACGCATCAAAGGAATTAAAAGATCTTGCCAAACACGATCTCAAGGCCGCGAGAGACTCACTCATAGATACGCTGTCCAACTTCCAAGGATACAGGCGTGAAGAAGTCCTGCTTATATTTGACGCCTATAAGGTACCCGGCGGAAAAGAGCACATTGAAAAACTAAATAACCTTACAGTGATATACACAAAAGAAGCTGAGACAGCCGATCAGTACATTGAAAAGGCTGCTCACGAATTCAGTAAGAAATACAGGGTGACTGTTGCCACTTCAGACGCAATCGAGCAAGTCATAGTATTCAGTGCCGGTGCGATAAGGATGTCTGCATCGGAATTCTGGGAAGAAATTGAGGTGACACGGCGATCTATACTGGATAAGATTTTGGAAAAAAAAGCATAAAGATTAGGAAAAAAGTATAAACTTTTTTAACGAAATTGCCGATATATTTGTATAATAGACTGACACGGAGGTAATTGTTTCTATGAAGGAAAAACGAACACCTAAGTTCCACGCCAGCATGGCTGCTGTGCTGTTAATGGTCACTATCCCGCTTATAATAGCGTTGATCGGTAGCATCATTTTCAGTAATGTGCAGATGAAGAACATTGAGAAGACCGACGAGAAGATTTATTATGACATGCTATATACAATAAATTTTGAGCTTGTAAATGCAGACAAAGACTTGAACGAGGCAATGCTTTCAATCAGTCGCTACCTTTCAGAATTTAAGTATGCAAATATGAGTGTCCTTACAGGATATATGGAAAACACTCAGAATTGCATCGACCAGACATCAAGCAGAGTTGAAAACGCAAACGGGCTCGCCCAGACCAATTCATATTTGTATAACACTATAACTTCAGATTCCGGAGCAACTTTTACAGCAACTCATGATTCATTTGTTGCCGCTCTCGCAGAATGGCAGGAAGATTACAAACAGACAATCGGATCCGGCTCAGATGAGTACAATGCAGGATCCGGCGAGATCAAGAAGCTCACGGATGACTACGCGATTGCCAGAGGTTATCTCTCAGAGATGACTCAGATTGCCGAGAAATGGGCCAATGATGAGAAAGAGATGAACAACGCTTCAATAAACAGAAGTATCATCGTAAGCTCAACAATATTCGGCGCGATCGCAGCTGCACTCTTTATCTTTACTATCATCATGCTCCTTAACATCGTACACAACCTTAAGAGTATCTCTCTTGCGGTTAAGAACGTTGCTACGGGAGACTTTGTTACCAAGATAAGACCCAACAGCATTATAAAAGACTTTAATAATATCGCTGCTTCTCTTGAGGGAATGAGACACGAACTCAGACACGCACTCCTTAAAGTCATTACTCATGCCGATAGCGTAAACAGCAAAGCTGAGATTGCAAAAGATTCAATCACAAGCTCGCAGAAAACCACAACCGATATCAGCTCCGCAGTAAACGATCTTGCATCGGGAGCAACAGCTATGGCTGAAGATGTTCAGAGCACTTCTACCATCACGATCAACATCGGCTCTTCTGTTGACAGCGTGCTTGATTCAGCAAACTCCAACCTTGAAAAAGGCCGCCTTGTTTACAATGAATCTGTCAAAGTAAAAGAACAGCTTGAGCAGATCAAGATTCAGGACCAGAAGACAGACGAAATGGCCGGACGTGTTGCAGAGTCAGTTAACGAGACCGCAAATGTAGTTGAACAGATCTCGACAGCCGCAGAATCCATCATTTCAATCGCAAGCCAGACAAACCTCCTTGCGCTCAATGCTTCAATTGAGGCCGCAAGAGCCGGCGAAGCAGGAAAAGGATTTGCAGTCGTTGCCGATAACATCAAGAACCTTGCAGGCGATACAAACGCTCTTGCAGGCGAGATCACCAACATGCTCTCAACAATCACCGACTACTCAAACACTAACAAAGAACTTACAGAGAGCATCAAGGCCGCTACAACAAATGAAGCTACAGCCCTTGAAGAGATGAGTATTTCCTTCGATGAAATGCTAAGACTCCTTCAGGAAACCGAGGAAGGAAACAAGCAGATTGCTACTCTCGTAGAGACAATGAACTCCGATAAGGAGAACATCCTTAACTCCATCGAGTCCCTTTCAAGTATCTCCGAAGAGAACGCCGCTTCCACTCAGGAAACAAGCGCATCTCTCATGGAACTTGATACCAATATGGAATCTGTTGTAAATCAGGCAAAAGACCTCCAGCAGATTGCCGAAGAGCTTACAGCCAATGTTAAGTACTTCAAGATTCAGGTTCCTGCCAAAAAAGAAAACTAAGAAAAATAAAAGGATAAAAACTTATCGGTGATACGCCGAAAGTTTTTATCCTTATTTTTTTACATATTCTGCTCACACGGACGTTACGCTGATATCTTATGCGTTATGCTCAATAAGATAGTCGTTAAGCGCATCTACAATCTCTTCACCGTCAATACCATGTACTGCACAAGCCTCAGCAAGTGTCTCCATCTGTGAAGCGGGACAATAGATACATCCCATTCCGCACTCCATCAAAAACTGTGACGCGAGCGGATGCTTAACCAAAAGGTCTCCGACAAGCATATCTGCTGTAACAAGTGCCTCTGCACCTGACTCGTTCTTTACTTCTTCGTTTGCCAATTTAATCTCCTCACTTTCACTATTGCTACGTTCTTCATCGCTACCAAAGAACAGATCTTTTAACTTACTCATATATTCTCCGTTCCAAACACAATATCTCGTTAAACGCTCTACTCAATAAAGCTGATTATAATTCAATAAATTGTGCAAAATCATTTTAGCGCACACATTCATTTATAGCAAGTATCATTTTGAACTCTTTATACTTATATAAGAATTCCGGCCATTATAACGTCTATCGATGTTTCCATGATCTCGCTGAAGCTAAGTCCCACCTTAAGCATCTCCCTGGATGCAATAAGCTGTTTAATAGATCCTATAAATATAAGTCTGACGAAAGTAAGGGGCATATCCTTGATCAATTTCTTTTCCATAGCCTTGATAAGAAGCCTGTCGACGTTATCCCAGCTATTCTCTATCCTATAGATCAAATACTCGTAAACGTCAGGATATTTGGTCTTAAGCTGATAAACTTTTCTGAAATCGATATCTTTGTACTTATCAGGAAGACATACTATAGCAAGCTTTATCTTTTGCACAAGATCGATGGAATCATCATCGATTATCTCAATCTCTTTTTCCCTGATTCCTTCAAACACGTAATCGATAACAGCCTTTAAAAGATCGGCCTTTTTGCCAAACTGCTTATAAACCGTCTTCTTGCTTATATGCATTCCGTCTACAAGTTCATCCAGCGTAAACTTAAGTCCTTCTCTGCTAAAGCGCATTATAGTCTCGTCAATGATTCTTTCCTTTATATCATCCATGCGACAGTCCCCCGAGTTTTTCACATTATATGGCAAACATGCGATAGCTCTGCATCTTACTTGATCATGCGAGTACAGCCTTTAAGTACTCCCATACATTCTTTGCAGACTTAACAGACAGTTTTTCCTTTGTGGAATGAATATCTGCCATATCGGGTCCGATTGATATGCAATCAAGATCTTTTATCTTATTGCTGATGATACCACACTCAAGTCCTGCGTGAATTGCATGAAGAACAGGCTCTTTTCCATACAGTTTCTTATAAACGTCAACCATATGGTCTCTGAGCTGAGAATCACATCTGTACTTCCATCCGGGATAGATGCCTTCCATAGTTGTCTTGCCGCCAAAAGACTCCGCTACAACTTCAAGTTTCTTTACAAGAACTGCCTTGGATGATTCAACACTGCTTCTAAGTGACTGAACAGTCTTTGCCTTGTCACTGCTTGTTTCCACAATACCAAGGTTAACAGAAGTCTCAACAAGTCCTTCTACAGCGGCACTCATCGCAAGAGGGCCGTTTGGCATTGCAATGATCATCTTAAGAAATCTCTCAGCATCCTTTTTATCAATACATTCTGCTGTTGTCTTACCAATCTCGTTAAATGTTATCTCAACGTTTGGATCCTTAAGATCAAGCTCGCCTTTGACATCTGTAAGCGTCTTTTCAACACTTTCTTTTATCTTGGCAACATCACCTTCAGGAACAACAATATTTGCAGCTGACGCAAATGGAATCGCATTATCGGCCATTCCGCCGCCAAAGTTCTTTACATGAAGCTCCGCAACATCCATTGCCTCAAGCATAGTCCTAGCACATATGATATTGGCATTTCCTCTCTCATACTTGATCATCTCTCCCGAGTGTCCGCCCTTAAGACCAAGTACTTCTATCTTACATTCAACACCGGAAATGCTCTCTCTCTTTACCGTAAGTTCAGAAATAAATGTTGCCCCCCCTGCGCAACTTGTAATAAATTCGCCTTCAATCTCGTTGTCTATATTGATCATCTTCTTGCCTTTGAGTGAAGACAGATCAAGCGCCGATGCACCGATCATTCCAATCTCCTCGTTGGTAGTGATGATAACTTCAAGCGGAGGATGCGGTATATCCTTAGAATCAAGGAGTGCAAGAATATACGCAACCGCTATTCCGTCGTCTCCTCCAAGGCTTGTACCGTCTGCCCAGATATATTCTCCGTCAGTCTTCACCCTAAGGCTGTCTTTTGCCATATCTATATCACAGTCATCTTCTTTTACTGCAACCATATCCATGTGGCCCTGAAGAATAATAGGTTCCCTATCTTCATATCCCTTAGAAGCAGGTGCCTTGATGATGACATTAAGCTCATCGTCAGATATTACTTCCAGATTCCTCTCCTTTGCAAAATTAACAAGAAAAGCACTTATCTGCTCCAAATTTCTGGAGCCGTGCGGAATCTTACATATCTCCTCAAAAAAATGAAAAACCTCTTTGGGTTCTAAGTTCTCTAATACTGACATTTGTGTTACCTCCAAAAAAATAAAGAAGCCTCTTTCGAGACTTCTTTATTCTATCGCAACAATATCGTTTTATCAACGCATGTTTTAATTTATGCAATCTTTGTCTTTGCAAGCTCTGCAAGTGTCTTGAATCCTTCAGGATCGTTAACTGCGAGGTCTGCAAGCATCTTTCTGTTGATGTCAACGCCTGCAAGCTTAAGACCGTGCATCATGTTGCTGTATGAAAGACCGTTGATTCTAGCTGCAGCATTGATACGTGTAATCCAAAGAGATCTCATATCTCTCTTCTTCTGCTTACGTCCGGCGAATGCAGAAGTAAGTGCTCTCATAACTGACTGCTTTGCAACTCTATACTGCTTTGATCTTGCTCCTCTGTATCCTTTTGCAAGTTTTAATACTCTATTGTGCTTTTTCTTGGCATTCAATGCGCCTTTAACTCTTGCCATTTAAAATATCCTCCTAAAATTTTTCAAAAACATTTTAAAACTGTTAGTGCTCTTACACTAAACCCGATAAAACCTTGCTAAGTGCTCTGCTTATGGGATATATACTAAATTCGACAAAACCTCATGTAAGTATATCCCCATAGCTCGCACTAAGCTCGATAAAACCTCGCTAAGTGCTCTGCTTAAGCGTAAGGAAGAATGCTCTTCATTGCCTTTACATTTGTAGCATCAACAAGTCCTGCATGTCTCAAGTTTCTCTTTCTCTTTGTGGACTTCTTTGTCAAGATGTGGCGCTTATACGCTTTGTTTCTCATAAGCTTGCCTGTGCCAGTTACCTTAAATCTCTTGGCAGCAGCTCTCTTTGTTTTCATCTTTTGCTGCATAACTAAATCCTCCTGTGAATCTTAAGTTTATTCTATAGTGTTCAACCAAAAATAATGGTAAAAACCTTAGTTTTTCTTCTCTGTAAGGAACATTGCCATGCTACGTCCCTCAACCTTAGGCTGCTTCTCGATAACAGCAATATCGCTGAGCGCCTCGGCAAAATCTGTAAGAATGTGTACGCTTGCGCCCATATGAGCCATCTCACGACCACGGAAACGAAGTGTTACCTTTACACGATTTCCTTTTTCAAGGAATTTCTTAGCCGCATTGACCTTTGTGTTAAGATCGTTCTTGTCGATATTGGGAGAAAGTCTGATCTCCTTGATCTCAACTGTCTTCTGCTTCTTTCTTGCCTCTTTTTCTTTGCGAAGCTGTTCATACTTAAACTTACCATAATCAACAACTCTGCAAACAGGTGGTTTGGCGTTTGGAGCGATCATAACAAGATCAACACCTGCATCATCGGCTGTCTTTCTGGCATCCTGGATTGACATAACACCGAGCTGTTCGCCCTCAACTCCGATTACACGAACTTCCTTAGCTCTAATCTGTTCATTGATAAATAACTCGCTAATGGCTTTATCCTCCGCAAAATAAAAAAAGTGAATACGCAACGTATCCACTTTTCTATTCATAATAAAAAACCTGACGGTATTATTCTTGAAAAGATATTAACGCCTGCTGGCTGTGCCGCAGGGTGAGAGTGGATACTCTGCTTTGTTATCAAATACTGAAATAATATATCACAGTAAAAAGTCTCTGTCAACTTTTTTTGTTTTAAATTATTATTTAGTCTTTACAGGGATAAGCAACAGATCGTTTGTTCCAAAGAACAAGCTGTTTCTTATCATACCAATCCTATAAAGATTTAATATGTAGAACATCGCACAAAATACCGTTATCAGACCAAAAGTAGCTATAAGGTCTTCAACTGTAGGCGGATAACCACGACGCCTCGTGTAATTTCCGACATATTCTGCGATCTCTGCTTCAAATCCACGCATGATTCCTATACCTCCCCTCTGTATTTTTTAGTAGATATATTTAATGTTACAGAAGGAATGTTTCTAATTTGTGGAATAAAAATAAAAACAATATAAACAATTATTGTCGCTGCTCACAAATAGTATAATGTATTTATGAAAAAGGGAACTGTAAGGACAACTGTTACTTTATTCCTAATAGCGATATTCATGCTGCTTTTATATGTATTCGTCGGCAGACCCATGATTGGTTTTGTCAAAGATCCCGAGGCTCTGGATGCTTTTGTGCAAAGCAAAGGAACCGCAGGTCTGTTAGTTTTTGGCTTTTTTGTCCTGATACAGACAATGTCAAGTTGCATTCCCGGACTGCCTTTTTATCTGGCTTCAGGCTATCTTCTCGGCGGCTTTAAAGGAGCTCTTCTGTGCGATACGTTTGCAACGCTCGGAAACACAGCCGCTTTTCTTATCGGTAAGAAATTCGGAAGAAATTTTTTACTATATCTTTTCCCTGAAGATAAGCTTGTGCATGTTGAAAACATAATAAAAAAAGGAAAGCCAAAGATCATTCATATTTTATTCATGCTGCTGCCCCTTCCCAAGGATACATATGCCTGGCTTGGCTATTACTCGGAAGAACCGCTTATTATGTGGATTCCGCTCACATTTATTGCAAGATTCCCGCATATTTTCCTGTATACTTACGGCGGCGAGCAGCTTATGTCCAATAAGTATATGGTGCTTATCTTGGGTGGAGCCTTCGCAACACTTGTATACGCCGTTGTTTTGATGTTACTTAAGAAAAAGAATTAGTTTCATATATCATGGAATTCCCTAATCAATAAAAAAGCATTTCGCTCGCGAAATGCTAGCGCGAGAGCGGATTGCGTAAGCAATATATTCCTTACCGCGAGCTGCGCATCCCTGCGGAGCTTTTTTGTTGAATAGGGAATTTCAGAGAAATTTCCTATTCAACAAAAAAAACGCTTAACTCAATGAGTTAAGCGCTTTTAGCAACAGGGGAAGAGGGATTCGAACCCCCATGAGCGGTTTTGGAGACCGGCATACTAGCCATTGTATGATTCCCCTATTTATACGGTTTGTCGGCACATGTCGCACCAACGAATGAAATTATATCATAGCAATTTAGGCTTGTAAAGAATAAAAATAAAAGAGTTTATCTCCGTTTTTTGCCGCGATCTTCATCTTTATGATTGGACAATGGTTTGAAAATAGTCATTCTTCCCGTCCATCCTACAATTCTTGTAAGTATTATTCCCGTAATCGCTCCGCTGGAGTCTATCATTACATCTTTTGGCGAAGGCCCTCTACCGTGGACAAAAGACTGATGGAATTCATCAAGACTTGCGTATCCGACACAGAATAGTCCTGCAAAAAAGATCAACTTCATTCCTCTTACGCCATATACATACAGCGGAAAAGCTACAGATACTCCCAAAAGGAAGTATTCCGTAAAGTGTGCTGTCTTTCTTACATAATACTGATATTTTGTGGAAAGCTGATCGATACGTTCTTCGCTCCAGCCTTTATCGAGCACCTTGTTTGTAACAGTAAAGATCTTTACCCCCACTTTGTAACTTAACTGGCTGCTGGTCGTACCTTCCTGCGATGAAAGCATAAAGATAATGCACATCATCATTATTGCAGGCAGAAAGGACATTGGTTTTAATACGAATCTAAGTGTTTCTTTTATGTATAATAAAAAATATTTCATTTTTTCCTTTTCGATGTCTTCTTTTTCACTACGCTGTATCCGAATTTTCCGATCTTTTCACCAAGAGTAAAATACTCTCCGTGTGAATAAGAGATCAGATCTGCGGCGCGCAGGTCAAATTTTCCTTTGTTGTCTAATAGTTTCTCATCAACGGTAACGCCCATCACTTCAGCCACAAACATATCATGGCTTCCAAGTTCCAGAACGTTTCTTACCTTACATTCAATATTTACGGGGCTCTCTGCGATTCCGGGAGCTGACACGAATCTTGATTCTAACGGCGTCAGATGCATTTCTTTGAACTTGTCATAGTTTTTTCCCGATCTTACTCCGCACCAATCGGTTGCGTAAGCAAGCTTTCTGTTCGTGAGATTAACCACAAACTCGCCCGTCTCCTTCAAGATATCATAGGAGTAGCGCTCCTTACGAACAGATATGGATAACATCGCAGGTGAACTGCAAACATTCCCTGCCCAGGCTACGGTAATGATATTTGGCTTCTCGCCTTCTCTTTGGCAACTTACCATAACTGCAGGTATGGGATACAGCATGTTCCCCGGTTTCCATAATTCTTTTCCGTTTTTATTTTCCAATGAATCTACCTCATTATCTTAAATATATTTTAAAAGTATACCACATCAGCGGCATTAAGTGACAAATGTATGAGGAATCATGCCAATATATCTGAAAAAGGTGAAAGAAGACAGAAAAATATCTTTTGTTAACAATATATTTAGCAACTATTGCCATTGAAACGCCAATACATGCTGGTATAATGAAAAGGGCATTTGGAATGCTAAATAAAAATAAACAAATAACAGGGTGAAAATGAATGGAAGGAGAAAGAATATGAAAAGATTTCATACAATCATGGCTGCATCTATTATGGCAGCTTCAATTATGGCATGCGGACAGGAGGCTGAACAGCCGGAGCAGCCTGAGACAGAAACGGTAGAGGAAGTGGAAAGTGCCGAAAATACCGATCCGGTAGATGATACGGATACAGCTGCCGATACAGCGGAAGAGTCAACAAAGGATGAGGCAAAAGATTCAGCTCTTGCCGCACCTACAGTAAAAGATGGTGTAAAGAAGCAGGGACCTGAAGGACAGGATGTATACTTTGAGTGGAATTCCGTTGACGGAGCCGATGGATATGAAATCTCTGTAAAGTCAAAGTACTGTGAAGAACAGGAATATACTGAGGATGCTTCAACCTATGAGACCACAGATAACTTCTATACTGTGGGAGCACAGGATGATTTCGATTTCCTTATTAAGGTAAGAGCTTATAAGGGCGAAGGAGCAAACAGAACTTTCAGTGAGTGGAGCAACGAAGCTAAAGGCGCTACTTACTGATAAAAAACGGATTGCAAATAAATCTTTGAATAGTTAAAATGGCAATAAAGCAGTTATCAATGATGACAATGTCATTAAGTTAACATTGGGATAATGCTTTGGATGAGAGAAACGGGAATGAAGATGATAACCTTCATTCCCGTTTCTTCCTTTTTAGGCATAACAAACAGGCGGATCTAAAATCCACCTACTAATCATGTTTTATTTTGATTATTTATGCTACTCTATATAAGAAACTATGAAATACTTTTCCTGTCAGTATTCGTTTACGATGCCTATTAGGTCTAACTGGAATTATATTTCTAGCTATTATAGTTTCTAAATTAGGTGATGTCGTTTTTTCACGCAAGAATAGTCTGCAGACATGAGCAGCAACGGTAAAGTTCGCTTTGTATGTATATTTTCTTTGCTTTTTTTCAATGACTACGTGCGAGGTAATCATTTCCGCAAAGTTATACATTATCAGATGTGCGTATATTTCTTGCTGAATACACATCACCTTTTTTGAATGAAAATCTAGCATTCCAATAGTATATTTTAAATCTCTAAATGAAGTTTCTATCCCCCATCTGGCTGCATATAACTTTTTTAAATTTGTTGGCGTATATTCCTTAGCGTCCAAGTTAGTAATTACGGTTTCATATGTGTCTTCAGTAATCTTGAATCGTACGATTCTAAATTTAAGCTCATAAAAGGCTACTGAATCCTTTTTCCTTAGCTTTGTTGGGAGATAATCAAACGGATGTGAATGTGCAATCAATTTGTAGTGATTCTTGTCCTTCAAAAATAATTCCTTCATTTCCTTTGTTTGTTTACGCGTAAGTTTTAAATCAATATTTACATCAAATTCTTCTTCATCAGGTAGGTCTAATCCATTCTTAATTCCTCGTGTACCATCCTTAATCCTTATGAGATAATACCAACCTTTTTCTTGGATATGTGCCATACTGTGATAAGATTCGTATCCTCTATCAGCAATTACTAATGCTTTGGGAATAGGCGATCTATCTACCATCTCTTGCAATGCAGAGTGCTCATTTGCATCATGCTTTCCTTGAAGTACTACATCAGTATATAAATGATTTTCTAGATTATAGAGTGCATTTAAATGCAACAAATTGTAGGGCTTTTGTCCATTAACACTGGGATAATAAGATTTTTTATCTTCAGAATTAGTTGGAATTTGAATATCAGAACCATCAACTGCAAGAATAGTTAAATCAGAATGCGAATGATTTTGTAGTTTATTTGTAAACCCTTTAAAGATGTCTCTAAAAAATTCGGGCTTAATCTTTTGTCTTTGCTGAACAAAAGCCGAGGCAGATGGCAATGAACTGACATCATGGAAGATATCAATCATCTCATTGGTTATACTCTTGCTTTCCATCTCGATGATAGCTCTGACTATTTTTTCGAATGGAAGCTTACGATTCCTAGTGAAATCTACTTTGGGATTAACAACATAATCCAACATGTTTTGAGTAGTGGTAGTGATTTCAGATAATAAAAGCTTTTTAATGTGTTTTGGTTTCATATGTGACCTCCTTGCAATCAAGTTTTCCTTAATTACAAGGGCCGCTTTCGCTACCTTTAAAACATCAGTAGCGAAAGCGGCCACACATTTACGATAATCTGTCAATACCTTTTAAGAAAAAAAGACCCCTATGTCATTTCTGACATAGAGATCTTTTGGGCTGTCATCTTAACTTAATGACATTGTCAATGATGATAGCTGCTTTTCTTATTGAAAATCTGAAACGGATAAAATTTTTACAGAAAGAAGGGATTATTACGAAGAAGTACATCAAATGGTTTGGCTTAAGTTTATTAGTTTTCTTGGTAAGTATTTTCCTGCATGAATGCGGTCATGGAATTGCTAACAGTATAGCAGGAATACCTTGTAGTACAGGTTTCAATAAGGTGGGCGATATATACAAATATCCGTCGGATAGTGATTTCAGAGCATACTATTCCACTACACAGGCAGTCTTGTTAGATTTCGGTGTTCCGTGTACGTTGCTTTTATGTGTTCTTGGTACATTGCTTTTTAAAAAGAATAAGAACAAGCTCATTCAATACATAGGAGCAGCACTTGCGACAGTAAACAGCCTATTACGATTTGTCCCTTGCACATGTGTATTACTCACACCTGTCTTTACAGGCAAAACTCATGTAGAAGATGAATATGAAACAGGACAGTTTCTTTGCCAAATGACCGGTAATAACTTTTTATTATATATTCCGGCGTTGGTATCTGAGGCAATCACACTACTCTGCATGATCGTCATACTTAGGGATGCGAAGAAAAAGAATGTCCAGCATGTTGCATTATACACATTTGTTTCACTCTCGGTTTTTTGCATTGGAATGGTAATAGCATTTATCATGGATGAACATTTTAGAATCAACTGGAACGCTATGTAAGTATATATATTGACTTAATCAATATGCTATTATAAGATGTTATTGCGGAAACGCATTAAAAAGCAATTATATATTCAACGGCAAAAACAACCCCCTAGGTGCTGCAACACCTAGGGGGTTTTGCTCGTCAAAGTGAGCTATTCTTAGGTTAGTACCGTGTTATTACTCTCTGTCTAACCATTTGCAAATATAGTAGGCAACTACACTCGCCAACACAGAGATGCTAAAAGCAATTATATATTCCAACGGCGCCTCACCTCCTTTCTGCTGGAGGGACACGGCTTATTTACATTATCACAATTCGAATCACAATACAAACACTTGTACTAAAATCTAAGTATTCATTTCTTCGTTATTTTACATATGATAAATAGATATACAAACAAACGGTTATATCCTTTATTAACCGTTTATTTCATTACAAAAAACAACGTACGGAGGTCCACAATGGCAAAAGTCATCATAATTATCGTTTTGTTACTCTTAATCACTTACGCTCCTATAGTATTCCCTATAGCAGCTTATCATGCCACTAAAAATCCGATTAACTCATTGAGTTAATCGGGTTTTATTTTTCTAACTTCAGAAATTGCTTCACTAATATCGCTTTCCGTCATTCCGACTTTTTCAGCCCATTCCTGAGTTTTCTCCATAAGATTATTATATTCATCCATATCTGGTTTATTTATAGTTTCAAACAATATACTTCCTCCTTTCACACCGGAATAATAATTTCCACCGTAGTTCCTCTTCCCGGATACGACTTAACATGCATCTCTGCGTTTTCCATTATACGAAGTCGCTCCTCAACGTTCTTTAAGCCATGCATTTCTGCTTCATAATCGGGATTATCTGTGATCTCATCTGTATCAAAACCTATTCCGTTGTCTTTTACCTCAATCTTGATATATCCGTTTCCGCGATGAGTGCTTATCTTTATGATGCCCTTGGTTCCCGGCGCAAGTTTTCTTATGCCGTGCCTTACTGCATTTTCAACGACAGGCTGCAGGGTAAGTGCAGGAAGCTCAAAGTCTTTTTCCCGTATGTCATACTCTACTTCAAAAGCATCCTCAAGCACAGCCTTTTCAATCTCAAGAAAAGTCATTGTATGATCGAGCTCGTCCGAAAACAAGATCATCTCATCTTTTTCAGAAAAACCCTTATTACCTTTAATATATTCAGACAGCCATGAGACAAGATCTTTTGCCCTCTTGGGATCACGCTCACACAGCTCCTTTGCGTAATCAAGTGTTGTATAAATGAACTGCGGCCTGATCTGAGACAGCGCTATCTTATTTCTCAAATTGGACAGTTCACTTTCTTTTGTACTTATCATCACCCGCTGATTCAATAAATTCTTGGAATTATCTTCTATTGCCTGAGCAAGCATAAGTAGCGCGCTCATAAGGCAGGCGAGATTATAAAGAGAATAGCCGTAAACAAATACCTGCAGCCCCGCCGCAAGAATCGGAACAAAGATAAAGCAGAACACCGCAATAAACCTGCGTTTTGTCACTTTCTTGCGCATATACGTAAGATACGAGATGCAGATTATAGCTTCAGACATATTGACCAGAGTCCACAAAGGAAATCCGGGACCTCTCTCATATAGATTCGTATCGGGATTAATTCTATAGATATATCCGCTCCCCTGCGAAAACATAAGTATGATCTCAGCACATATCGCGATAGCGGCTACTGCGTAGAAAATCGTGAAATCACTTTTTTCTTCATAAACAGAAAAGATCACATAGATTGAAACAAAAACAGGGATCACGGGATTTATCAAGAACGTCACAAAATTAGACGCAGTGACCATTCCATACGCAAATTCCCCCGGAACGCCTCTGTAGCACCAGGCCAGACCGTCAAACACCAGAACCAGTCCTACAGTCAGTTCCAGTATTGCAAGCGCCCTATACTCTTTCTTTATGATCGTGCGGCCCAAAAACAAATATACAGATGCCAGTATACAGAACAATGCGCCCCACAATTCCGCATCGGTAATCAAATATTTAAGTTCCACTCACTCATCTCCTTTTGACGGATTATAATATAATTATAGACATAAATTCACTAAATTTCATCTGTATTCTCTATGCATTTTCACTTTTCTTCCCTTTATGTTATACTTGCAGAAGTGTTTAATTCTAACACAATAACATTTTTCAGGAGGAAAAAAATGGCACAGAATCCTATTGTTACAATCACAATGGAAAACGGTGATGTCATAAAGGCTGAGCTCTATCCGGAGATTGCCCCCAACACAGTAAATAACTTTATTTCACTTATCAAAAAGAATTTCTACGACGGACTTATTTTCCACCGCGTAATAAAAGGCTTCATGCTTCAGGGCGGAGACCCGGAAGGAAGCGGAATGGGCGGCCCCGGATACGGAATCAAGGGTGAGTTTTCATCAAACGGATTTAAAAATGACTTAAAGCATACAGAGGGTGTTTTATCAATGGCAAGATCTATGATGCCCAACTCAGCAGGCTCACAGTTCTTTATCATGCACAAGACATCTCCTCACCTTGACGGAGACTACGCTGCATTCGGTAAGGTTACGGAAGGCCTCGAGGTTGTAAACAAGATTGCCGAGACTGAGACAGACTGGAACGACCGTCCCACAACACCTCAGGTTATGAAGACAGTTACAGTAGAGACTTTCGGAGTAGATTATCCCGAACCAGAAAAAGCATAACATCTTAAATGAAAAAGCCTTGACTATGTGAAGAATCTTCCATAATCAAGGCTTTTATTATTCCATTTTTTTAAATATCTGTATTTCTGATATCTTACCACTCAGGTGATATGGACACCGCGTGGTTATATCCGTCAGAACCGGTTGCAAGGGTAACAACTATTCTCTTATCTTCCATAAGGAACAGACAGTTGTTATATACCGTGTTTGCGTCAAGTCTTATCTCCATTGTTCCGTCTTTTGTCTGAAGGAAAAGAGTGCTCTCATTGGTCTTACTCTTGATCTTACCGTTTACGGTAGCTTTTGATCTTTCATCAACAGAAACTGTAGGTGATGACGTATCGCTCTCATTTACAATCTTTGAAGCATGGTTCCAGGAATCATTACCTCTGTAGAAATATACCGTATACTTCTGTCCGGGGAAAACAACTCTTCCTTCCGAAGCATCTGTATTACTGTCGATCACAAACTCCATCCTGCCTTCGGAAGTCTTGAGTACAAGCTTACTTGAAGTAGTCTGCCCCGATATTGTTCCTCTGACTCCTGTTCCATACTTTTCAACATTTGCAGTGGATAAAGCGCTTGTCTGCTTATCCTTTACAGACAAAGCATGCATATATGCATCAGATCCTCTTGCGCAGTTTACCTCGATTTCTCTACCGACCAAAATGCACTTAACTCCGCTTAAATCGGTTTCGTTATCAAGCTTGATCTCCATTGTTCCGTCACCGGTCTTAAGTAATATCTTCTCTCTTGTTGTTCCCTTTGCTATCTTACCCTTTACAGTAGTGGATTTGGCAGAATCTACTTCAGCTTTTCCGGGCTTTACCTCGCTTTTGATCGAAGTTGCGTGCCAGTACCCGTCGCTTCCCGTAGAACAAGTAACCGTAACCTTTGTTCCGGGGAAGAAAAACTTTGCCTCACTGTTATCTGTCGAATCATCGATCTTAATCTCTACTGTTCCGCCGGAGGTAGAAAGATACATCTTCTCAGCCGTCGTTCTGTCGTCAATCTTACCTGTAAAAGTCATCTCAGATGCCTTTGAATCCACAGGAAAAACAAGCGCTCCGGCCACTATGACAACAATCGTCAACGCAACACCCAAGATAGCCGATATGCTTTTTTTCATATTTTCTTATCCCCTTTCGCAATACTTTTTCACACAAAATATACCAAATTACAGATACATTATACATCATCTTGTACACATATGTGTGTTTCTTTTATTAAAAAAAATGTTTTTTCAACTAAAATATGCAAGATTTTCTAATTAATTAAACTAAGGAAACGCTTTAATCCGCGTTTCCCTACAAAAAGTCCATATAAATTCAGAATCACCACTGTTTTACGGGCTGCGGTGCTCCTTCTCCGCCCTGACCGCCTGTTGCACCTTCCTGTCCTTCTTTCTCTTGGGCTTTCTTCTCACCGTCGGCGCTTTGCTGGGCTTCCTGTCGCTCTTTCATAGCACCTTCTTTACTCTTTTGGAGCTCATCCTGCTGCCGCTTCTCTTTTGAACTGCTCTTGTTATCGTCGTTTGAAGAATCTTCATTTTCCTGTTCGGAAGACTCTTCGTTATCCTGCTGATCGTCGTCTGAATTCTCAGGATCCTTGAGCTTCTCAAGCATTTTATCAATGTCCTCTTTGAGTTGCTGGGCATCGGCATCCCTAAAGTTATCGCCTTCTTCAACCGCCCATCCGTTCTCAAGAAGAACATCCCTTGCCTTATAAAGAACGTAAATAGCCGTATCAATCTTATCCTGGCTTGAAAGGTCCGAAAAATCTATCGTATAGCAAAGCGAAAGAGCAAGATTTATCCTTATAGAACACTCTTTTTCTTCGGGAGGATACATTTTGAGCGCTTCAGTAAAGTAGCTTGCAGCCTCCGAGTAGCATTCCTGCTTGTAATATGCATCTCCGAGATTGTAGAAAGGAGTGTAACTCTCAGGGAAATTCAGAAGCAAAAGTTTTTCCTCAAACTTAGTATCATAGTTCCCTGCGTTAAATCTTTTTACAAAAACCTTGTTAACCAAAACCCTTGTAACTATCGAAGCACCTGCGATGCAGATAATAAGTGAAAATACCAACAAAAAGATATATCTAAGAGGTGTTTTTTTCATACTCATAACCTCCCTTTTATGCTAAATATGCACAGTTCCGCAATAAGTGCCAAAACGAGCGGTATGGCAAACCAGAAGTAAAGATCGACATACTTCTCCATTCCGTCCTCTTTCTCGGTTATGGTCTTTGAGGTCTCTTTTATCACATTTATCGTATTGTTGAGCCCTTTGCTTCCGCTGTTCATATTGTGATATTCAACCCCGAGATTGCCCGCAATGCTCTTAAGATTTTCCTCGTTGAGGTAAGATACGGCTTCTTTCCCCTCGGCATCGTCGTAGATGTACGTATTGTCAATCTTCATCTTTCCACCGTTTACAGAGCCGTATCCGAGAACCGCACCAGAATCCACATATTGCTTCAAAGCCTCATAAGACGTAAGCTCATTGCCGTTTGTGATCTCACCGTCGCTCATGAACAGAACTATGCTTTTCCTGTTTTCCTTTCTTGAAGAAGAAAGAAGCAGCGACTCAAGATCCTTGTAGGGTAAAGACATATCGCTTCCGCCCGCGTATTCATATCCGGGAGGAGCAAGCGTATCCAAAAGAGTCTTGACATGCTCCATATCCTGTGTGCACGGTGAAATAACGTGAGACTGATCGTCAAACGTCACAAGTGCAAAGTTACTACCCGCAAGTTCATCTATGATCTGCTTTGCATCCTTCTTTACACCGTCTATCCTGTTGCCGGCGTAATAATCTTCCGCCCACATACTTATCGTTGTATCCACAACAAAGATAACATCGAGATTCCTTGTAGAAAACTCGTATTCCTCATCCGCAGTCATGGGTCTCAACCCGATAATAAGCACCAGGATGTATATAATTCCGAGCCTAAGCACGGTAAATATTTTGTCTTTTCTTTCGACACTCGTTCTAACAACTCCCCAGACCGTAATTGCGATCAATACCGCAAAGATTATGAGGAGGAACGCTATCGGTAAAATAGGTCTTATAATCATTTTTGCAACACCCATCCTGCTCCGCAGAACACGACAATTCCCAAAAGAAGCATTATAAACGCAGCTTCCGGTATATCAACATTTTCTCTTGATGAAACGACTTTTACCATCATTGCTTCCTGCTTCTGGATATCCTGAACAATCTCTGAAACAGGATGCTCGTCCGTTCTTACATAGAACTTTCCGCCGGTATTCTCAACGGCGCTCTGAAATTCCGAAGAGCATGTCCTGTAGCTGTATTCCTCAGGCAGATAGAACTTATCCTCCGAAGGGAAAATTCCAAATACTGTAGTCTTATTATTCTTACACGCCTCTGATGCGTCCTTAAGATTCATTATCTCAGGATAGTACGAATTAAGCTCGTTATCGGTACACATGATGATAACGCGGGTTCTGTCCGATTCTCCTAAATAAGGAAAAGAATAAAGTGCAGAGCCAAGTCCTTCTCCTATGAGCGACGATCCCTTTGTGTCTGAGCGGTACAAAGTTCCCGCCTCGTAATAAGAAAGCTTCTCATCCAGCTCATAGAACCTCTCTTTTTCCTCTTCTGTCATATCCGTAAGATACTGGTACTTGTTGTAAAAATTGTCGTACATATCCTTCTGAAGTTTGAAATACTCATCAAGCTCATCGAGCTTTTGCACAACATAATCATAATCATCCGTAAGAGGAACATATGTAACAGATGAAGTATTAAAAATGCTCACTCCTATCCTGTCGCCTTCAAGTCCCTTTACCACGCCTTTTATATATTCAGTAATTTCTGAGTTGAGGTCATAGAGCGAATATGATACGTCAAGGCAGATTATGATATCTCTTTTCTTCACACCGTTGACAACTTCTTTTGACTTAAACGGTCTTGAAATAAGAATAAAAGACGAAAGCAAACATATTATAAGTCCCACTATCAGAACTGTCCTGATTATGCGGTACTGTTTAAACAACTCAATATATAACTCGCTGGATCTGATTCTCTGGGTATTGGCGGCTCGTAGCCCACCGTTAAATTCATTCGTTATCTTCTTGCTGTATTTATAAAGCCAAAAACATATTCCGGCGATTACCAAGACTCCCAAAACGATGACCCATTTATGCATTATGTCCATGTTCTGATCACTCCCATTGCCGTTTCACAGGATTCCGAAAGTTCCTTGGATATCGGTCTTCCGTCCTCCGCAAATTCCGGAACGTAATATTCTTCCATAAGCTTATCCAAATGCTTGATACCAAGTTTTTTTACATCACGGATAGTCGCTGTTTCAACATTGATTCCCGTAACATCGTGTATAAACCCTCTGATCAAAAGACTGAGCCTCTGAAATCCTTCTCTCTGGCTCACCTTGCCGTTTTTGTAATCATTCTTAAGCATCTGGATCTGCGCGATATACTTTTGTTTCATTATGTACTGATAACCGCTACTGATGCTGAAACGATTTTCTTTTTTAGCAGAAGGATCGCTCTGGTTTCTCTCGATTCCAAGTATTCTTAAAAGCACCCAAACAAACATAAAAAGAAAGGCCGCAAAAATAACGATTCCGACCAGCAAAACCCAAATACTATATTCAAATGGTGGTCTTAATGTAACCGTAGTTTCCATGTCTGTGCCTTTCAAATAAAACTATTGTCTTATCGATTATCTCATCCGAACCCGAAAGCGAGATAACCGATGTTCTGCTCTGCTTACTGCTGCTTGCTATGCTGTTTGCCGCAGCCTCCCTGTACTCAAGCTCCTGCTTTCTGAGTTTTTCATTATGAGAAAGAAACCATTTCTCATAGTGCCCAAGTTCATTGTCAAACACGTTATCCCCTGTCAGCATGGCGTCTTCAATGCACATAGCCATAAGGTCGTTGTTGCAGGCAACCGCCTTGAGCGTACTCTCACTGACTGATGTGAGCCCCTCAATATCGGTAATAAGAATAACGATCATCCTCTTGTGTACGCAGTTAAGGACGTTTTTTATGCACTGTTCAAAAGAAATATCGCTGTCCTTATCAATATACTTCTCATACTCGTAAATGAGTCTCTCGATATGCTCGGTTCCCGCCTTGAACATACTGATCTCCGACGTATCTCCTTTTGGAAATGCCACCGAAAAATCAGCTCCATTCTTATCTGTAAGATATGCGACCGTTCCGAAAGTAAGAAGCGCAACTTCTTTCTTGGACTCACCTCGCGGAGTATCGCCCGTCATTTTTTTTGCCGCAGTCGCACACAAACATTACATTGTGCCTTCTGTCGGTCATATACCTTCTTACCAGCGTCTTTCCCATTCTTGAGGAAGACTTCCAGTCGATATCGTGAACCTCATCGCCAAGTGCATACTCTTTAAGATCTTCAAACTCCATACTTCTTCCCTTATGAATGGAGTGAAAATCACCGTCCAGAATATTTGAAGTTTTTTTGTTTGTATAAAGAGCTACCGCTCTCCTTATCTTAGATAAATATTCGTAATCAATATTCATAGCCGCACTCTATCACGGAGTCTTAACAGAATTTACGATTCCGTCAATTACCGTCTCAACAGAAATATTGTCTGCAACAGCCGAATAGTTAAGACCGATCCTGTGTCTTAATACCTGATGTCTTACTACCTTTACATCCTCAGGTGTTACGTAAGTTCTTCCCATCATAAGAGCCGCAGCCTTAGCCATCTTAAGGAACGCAATAGATGCACGCGGGCTTACACCGATTCTCACGTATTTGCCAAGTTCAAATCCAGGTATCTGGTTTGCTCTTCTGCTGGCAACAACAATACTTGAAATGTACCACTTCACTGCTTCGTCAACATATACCTGATCAGCAATGTCCTGAACTTTATTTATATCCTGAATTGTAAGTACCGGATCTGTTTTCTCCGATATTACTCCGGATTCTATTCTCTTCAAAATCTCTACTTCCTCAGCGGCTGTAGGATATGTAATAACCTCTTTTATCAAAAATCTGTCCGTCTGCGCCTCAGAAAGAGGATATGTTCCCTCCTGCTCAATAGGGTTCTGAGTTGCAATGACAATAAAAATGTCCTCCGGCATGTTGTAAGTCTTTCCGCCGATAGTAACATGTTTCTCCTGCATGGCTTCGAGCATTGCAGACTGAGTCTTTGCACTTGAACGGTTGACCTCATCAAGGAGGACAAAATTGGCAAATACAGGTCCAAGCATAGTCTCGAACTTGCAAGTTGCCTGATTATAGATTTGTGTTCCGATGATATCTGCCGGAAGAAGATCCGGAGTACACTGAATTCTCGCAAACTTTCCGTCTACGGCATCAGAAATAGCCTTAGCCGCAGTAGTCTTCGCAAGACCGGGAACGGACTCTATAAGAATATGTCCGTCCGCCAGAATAGATGCGATAAGAGAAAATTTAAGCTGTTTCTGTCCGACTACTTTCTCATCAAAGTAATCGGACATTTTTCTGATAACTTCCTGTGAATAAGCAAAGTCAATTTCATTTATATTATTCTTTGAAGGAGTCTTTCTTGAAAGCTCCTCAGTAGTGTTGTTATGTACATTTTCGTCCATCACTATACTCCCCTTTTATTATTTTATGATTGTCGCAAGATTACGCATTATACCTGCCGCAATATCAGGCTTGTTCATTGAATAAACATGTATGTGGCTAACCCCGTTAGAAATGAGATCTATTATCTGATCGCAAGCATAGATTATACCTGCCTCTTTCATCTTCTCAGGGTCATCAGCGAACCTATCAACCATTATCTTCATCTTCTGCGGAATGGTTGAACCTGAAAGAGCTACACTTCTTGCCACCTGTCTTGCATTGGTTATCGGCATGATGCCCGGAAGGACCGGAACTTCAATGCCTTTTTCCCTGATCCTGTAAAGGAACTGGTACAACGTAGAGTTGTCAAAAAACATCTGGGTTGTAAGGAAATCACATCCCGCATCCACTTTTTCTTTCAGATGGATGATATCCTCAGATTGTCTTGCACACTCTACATGTCCTTCGGGATAGCACGCTCCGCCGATACATATATTTTCATCAAGCGACTTAATATCACTTATAAGCTGTGTCGCATGATCGTAATCATAGCAAACTCGTCCTTCTTTCGGAATGTCCCCCCTAAGTGCCATGATATTCTCGATTCCTTTTTCCTTGTAAACGGAAATCATGGACTTAACATCCTCTTTTGTAGACGATACACATGTAAGATGTGACAGCACGGTAACTCCGTACTTGTCCTGAAGATCGGCCGAAATATTGGCCGTATTCTTACTTGTTCCGCCGCCTGCTCCGTAAGTAACGCTCATAAAGTCAGGCTTAAGTGCAGCAATCTCTGCCGAAGCCTTCTCGACATCAGCGTACTTATCATCTGTCTTTGGCGGAAAAACTTCAAAAGACAAAGTCACATCTTTACTGTTTAATATGTCTTTTATTTTCATATTGTCTCCGATCGGTATCAAACATTGATCTCAGCTGTAAGTCCGAGGTCTTCCTTGTTTGCTTCCAATATAGGTTTAACAACTTCAGCAAGGAACTTATCTACCTGATGCGCACTGCATCCAACGTACTTTGTAGGATCCATTGATGCTTTGAGTTCCTCGATTGTAAGAGGGAATGCGGGATCTTCAGCAATAAGTTCAAGAAGATTGTTGTCTTTTCCCTCAACCTTGACAGTCTTACCTGCTTCCATAGAGAGCTCACGGATCTTCTCATGAAGTTCCTGTCTGTCTCCGCCTGCCTTAACAGCATCCATCATGATGTTCTCTGTAGCCATGAAAGGAAGCTCAGACATAAGGCGCTTCTCAATAACCTTAGGGTAAACAACAAGACCGTCAACTACATTTATACATAAATCAAGTATACCATCTGTTGCAAGGAATCCCTCAGGAATTGAAATTCTTTTATTTGCAGAATCGTCGAGAGTTCTCTCAAACCACTGTGAAACCTCAGTGATAGCGGGATTGAGAGTATCGATGATCACGTATCTTGCAAGTGAGCAGATTCTTTCGCTTCTCATAGGATTTCTCTTGTATGCCATTGCAGATGAACCGATCTGGCTCTTCTCAAAAGGCTCTTCAACTTCCTTAAGGTGCTGAAGAAGTCTGATATCCTGTGCCATCTTTGTTGCAGAAGAAGCGATTCCTGCAAGAACATTGAGTACCTTCATGTCAATCTTACGGCTGTATGTCTGACCTGAAACTGCCATGCAGCCCTTGAATCCAAGCTTTTCTGCAAGCATGGGATCAAGCTTATCAACCTTTGAAAGGTCTCCGTCAAAGAGTTCAAGGAAAGAAGCCTGTGTTCCTGTTGTTCCCTTTGAACCTAAAAGTTTCATATTATCAAGAACATAATCGAGGTCCTCAAGATCGATCGTGAAATCCTGAAGCCAGAGTGTTGCTCTTTTTCCTACTGTTGTAGGCTGTGCAGGCTGGAAATGAGTAAAGCCGAGTGTAGGCTGTGCCTTATATTCCTCCGCAAACTTTGAAAGCTCTGCGATAACGTTAACGAGCTTCTTTCTTACAAGCTTAAGTCCCTCAGTCATTACGATGATATCTGTGTTATCACCAACGTAGCAGCTTGTTGCGCCAAGGTGAATAATTCCCTTAGCCTTAGGGCACTGCTGGCCGTATGCGTAAACATGGCTCATTACATCGTGACGAACTTCTTTTTCTCTTGCCTTTGCAACATCATAGTTTATGTCATCCTTGTGAGCCTTAAGCTCATCGATCTGCTCCTGAGTGATGTTAAGACCAAGGTCTTTCTCAATCTCAGCAAGTGCGATCCAAAGCTTTCTCCATGTCTTGAACTTCATATCCTGTGAAAAGATATATTGCATTTCTTTACTTGCATAACGCTCCGATAAGGGGCTTGTATAACGATCTGTACTCATTTCATTCCTCCTGAAACTATATCTGTATTACTGACACTATAATATGTCGAGTTTTTTACTTTTCAAATTCTCCTCTTATATCCTCAGTAGGTGGTGTAACGGGATAATTACCTGTAAAGCATCCCTTACAGATGCCGAGGTTTCCGCCAACCATCTCTTCAAGTCTCTCTATTCCGAGATAAGCAAGTGAATCGGCACCGATTATCTTACAGATATCGTCGACATTTCTATTATAAGCTATAAGCTGATCTCTTGCAGGAACATCGGTTCCAAAATAGCATGGCCACAGGAACGGAGGTGAACTAACTCTCATATGCACTTCTTTTGCACCCGCATCGCGAAGCATTCTTACAATTCGGTCTGAGGTTGTTCCTCTTACGATCGAGTCGTCGATCATAATGATTCTTTTGCCCTCAACCGCGCTTCCAAGTGCATTTAACTTAACCTGAACGCTTGATTCTCTGTTCTTTTGCTTGGGTTTAATGAAAGTTCTTCCTATATAAGAGTTTTTTACAAAAGCCTGACCATAAGGTATTCCCGACTGCATTGCATATCCAAGTGCCGCAACGTTTCCGGACTCTGGAACGCCTACTACAAGATCCGCATCTATGGGTGAATCCATAGCAAGGAATCTTCCCGCAGCTATTCTGGCATCATATACGCTGATGTTGTCGATAGTACTGTCAGGACGCGCAAAATAAATATATTCAAAAATACATCTCGCATGCTTTTCCTTAGGGATACACATGCTCTTGTCGGACTGAATTCCGAATTCCGGAGAAATAGTAACTATCTCACCGGGTTCAACATCACGGATAAAAGTAGCTCCAACCGTATCAAGCGCACATGTCTCGGAAGCAAGTATGTAGCAGTTCTCTCTTCTTCCTATAACAAGTGGCTTAAATCCGTAAGGATCTCTTGCACCGATAAGTTTTCTCGGTGACATAATAACAAGGCTATACGCTCCCTTTATCTTGAGCATAGCCTTTCCAACTGCCTCTTCTACAGACTTTGTCGCAAGTCTCTCTCTGGCGATATGATATGCAATTACTTCCGAATCGATTGTCGTCTGAAAGATTGCACCGGTATATTCAAGCTCATGACGAAGCTCAGGTGCATTGACAAGGTTACCGTTATGTGCAAGTGCCAAGGTTCCTTTTACGTAGTTTAGAACAAGCGGCTGCGCATTCTCACGCGTACTGCTGCCTGCTGTTGAGTATCTTACGTGGCCTACTCCGATGTCTCCCTTTAAAGTGTCCAATATCTCCGGGGTAAAAGCTTCATTTACAAGTCCCATATCCTTATGGCTTGTCACTTTTCCCTTCGGTCCGTTCGTGTCGCTAACGGCAATACCGCAGCTTTCCTGTCCTCTGTGCTGAAGTGAAACGAGTCCGTAGTATATAGATCCGGCTACATCACCACCGTCAAAATCATACATACCAAAGACACCGCATTCTTCACCAAGACGCTTGTAATTCTCAGTCCTACCTTCGTAATTCATTTGTTCTCCTTGTTTTTAAAGAAAAAAAATAACCTCAAACACCGAACATTTTAACATTATATCAAGCCCGATTCAATCAGAACTTATTGGCTTTATATTGGTGCGATAGCAACAGAAGAATATTGGCTGATTATCGGCTCGATGGCATCAGGGAATATTTGCTAAATTTGTGCTATGATTTGTGTCTTCAACATCGTGGCTATATACAAATATATATCGGATTACTTCCTCAATCTCTGCACAGTGCGTAAATTGTAAAATGCACCGTACATTTCACTCGCTTCTCATCTGTACGGTGCCTAAATTGAAATACGCACCGTACACTTCACTCGCTTCTCATCTGTACGGTGCCTAAATTGAAATACGCACCGTACACTTTACTCACTTCTCATCTGTACGGTGCCTAAATTGAAATACGCACCGTACACTTTACTCGCTTCTCATCTGTACGGTGCCTAAATTGAAATACGCACCGTACACTCTACTCGCTTCTCATCTGTACGGTGCCTAAATTGAAATACGCACCGTACACTTTACTCGCTTCTCATCTGTACGGTGCACTATAATACTCGGCCTCATTGCCAACGTTTTTCCCCATATTCACATGACTTTTTTCAGATTTCCCACTAAAAAGTCATCTTCACTTTACTACTGGCCTTGCTTTTCGAAATGGTTGTAGAGTGCGCTGATTGCAAAGCACAGTATTCCACTGATGAGGAAACTTATTGCACGTCCTATAGTGTTTTCGTAAGTAATATCAATCATGATAAACTTAACAACGCATATCATAGACAGAACAAGCCCATATATTCGGAGTTCTTTTGCCCCAAAAATCTTGTTGAATCCAATAAATATGCACAGTATCGCAAAGGCCAGAGTTGCAACGCTGATGATATAACCTGCCGCATCATAGGTGATAAGCGAAACCAGCAGAATGATTCCAAACTTGATTCCCGCGTAAAGTTTTTCGCCACTGCTTCCTGCAAAATGTCTGCGAATATTAATGCAGGCCAATGCTGTCGTAAAGGCAATATTTATTCCCTGTGGAAGAGCCCCGTCAATCTCAATAATGTTATAAAGTCCTACCAGTATTCCTATCGCATTTATAACATCGAGCCCCAGCAGAACCGACTTATTGCTTATTCCTTTGTCATCCCTGTCAAACTTAAGCACTCGCATAAGCGCGTTAAACATTCCCATTGGAATTATTGTAAACATAAGCCTGAATTCACTGTCATAATGCGTGTATTTGTCTGAAACAGCGCAAAAGAGAAACGCGATACATACCTGAACATAGATAAAATAAATGATTTTGTAATAAACAGACTTATTGACAATAAATCCTTCCATTACCACAACAATGATCGCATAAACCAGTGCTACCGAGCAGAAAACAATATTCAGTTTATCCGCAACTTCCAACGCCGTCATCAGCGCTGCCAATATAAGCGCCTGATTTCTGAACAGATTATGCTCCTTCTTTGCGCCGTAAACAGCCATCGGAAGAAGTGCAACAAAAAGAGCTCCGGTGTTGAAAAAATCATTATATAAAATAAAAGTAGCAAACTCGGCAACGGCGAACCAAGCGATTATCCAAATGTTTTTCAAAAGTAAGACCGTATCGTCCTCGGCTTTGCTCTGCTGCATAAAAGCTACAACTTCCGCAATAACCGCAACCGCAAAGAACACCGTAAGGCTGATCCATTTTGGCAAATCTAAGCAATCCGCAAGTAGAAGGTATGAAACATAGAATACAACCGCACTTACAGGAGCAAAAATGAATCTATTCTTATCTTTTATCAGCTTTTCTCCATAAATTGAACATGCAAAATATACAGCACTTATAACCACAATAAGAATTGCAGAAACAGTAAGCGGAACACATTTTTCAACATTATTTCCGATCCTTGTTGCAAAATAAAGTATAATTCCCATATTTATGCAACTTTGCACTATTCGCTGTCCGTAACTCTTCCTGAAATTATACTGGAAAGCAGCCCCCATAACGATAAGGTAAATCAAAATAGGTAGAACCATGGCCTTATCTTCCATATTCCATGCAAGAAGCGCAGAAATAATGTAGCCCGAATTGCCAATAGCCTGAAAGAGTCTGCTCTCTTTTTTGCCCATGTAGAGAATAACTCCTCCCCAGACAAGCAAGAGAACGTACATGATAACGTCACTGATAGCTTTGAAGTAAATTCTGGTCACAAGTATCGACAGATAGCTGCAACCAAGTCCACATGCGAGCAAGGCCGTAAAAAAGGTATTATCCGGCCGCTTTTTGTGCTCATAAAATGCAAAGCTAGTAAGCGCAATACTAACCGTGAACATCATTCCAATTTTGACAGTATCGTTAAGATAAGGAATTATGAGGCTTGCAAACAAAATAAGTGCTATGAAAACCAATACACTTGCAAGAACTCCCATCAAATGCTTACCAATCCATGACTCTGTAGAATTTCTCTTTCCGGCCGTATAATTCTGAAATGGATGTTGAGGCTGCATAGATTGATTCGAGAATTGTGCCTGCGGATGATTCTGCATAGCTTGATTCGCAAATTGTGCCTGTGGCTGATTCTGCATAGCTTGATTTACGAATTGCGCCTGCGGATGATTCTGCATAGGTTGATTTGCGAATTGCGCCTGCTGATTCTGCATTGGCTGAGGTGTAATCTGACTCTGCACCCGCTGATATTGATACTGCACTCCCTGTGACTGCATATTCGTTTGCGCCTGTTGCAGTTGCATATTCACTTGCATCTGCGGTTGTGGCTGCACATTTCCTTGCACCTGCTGCTGTGGCTGCACATTTGCTTGCACCTGCTGCTGATGTTGCATAGACCCTATTTGCATATTCGCCTGCTGCAACTGCTGATGCAATCCGTTCTGTTCCGCTTTTACATCAGCAACAACATGCGATACCCGGGATAAAGCAAGTTGAATCTGCCCAACCTGATACTTGATCGACTCAAGTTCTCTCTCCAATTCTTCTATTTGTCCCATAAAATAATCTCCTTTTATTCTGCAAAGCATATCCGAAAAAAGCTGATTAAAGTTGGCAGTGGGCTATCGCACCAATTAGTGCGGCAGCCTTTCCTTACGCTTTCAATCAATGTTTTCTTAAATAAAACACCGCCTGAAACGATTCTTCGATCCGGACGGTGCAATAGTACTTCTGTCATTTATGTTTCTTGTTTTTCTTGATATAGGCAGATGCCCCTCGATAATCCTATCTGCTTATTTCCACATTTCCTCGATATAAGCAGTTGCCTCTCGCTAATTCTCTCTGCCTTTTTCCACATTTCCTCGATGTAGGCAGTCGTTTCTCACCGACTCTCTCTGCTCATTTTCTTATTTTATCAATACAAGCAGTTGTCTACAATAATTCCTATCTGCTCATTTCCACATTTCCTCGATATAGGCAATCGTTTCCCACCGACTCTCTCTGCTCATTTTTCATATTTTCTCAATATAAGCAGTTGCCCCTCGATAATCTTCTCTGCCTTTTTCCACATTTCCTCGATGTAGGCAGTCGTTTCTCACCGACTCTCTCTGCTCATTTTTCATATTTCCTCGATATAAGCAGTTGCCTCTCGATAATCCTATCTGCTTATTTCCATATTTCCTCGACATAGGCAATATTCTCCGCAATATCACCTCTGCTCCCTGTACATTTTTATCAATATAAGCAGTCTATAAGCAATTAAATCTCTCACAACCTCGTACATTCCTATTATTGTGGTCTAATCATATTTATATATGAAGCCACCTCAGATGCGCTTGAATTCACAGTCTTCCTAGACCAAGCCACCGCTCCGCACTTGGCACAGCCGTAGTGCCGATAGTTTCTTGTAAACTTGCTGTCACGCTTGCGGTAGATTGTGGCGCCACAGCCGCCACAGGTAAATACGTACTTTACAGCCATTTCGGAGACCTTGTGATTCTCGATACCTTTTTCACAACCTTCGGTCACTCGTTTGATATTGTAGCCGTAAGCACGATTCATCAGCTCGGCGTACTGCTTCCACTTGCCCGTATGTCTCATGCAGCCTTTACACGTATGCAGAAGCTCATGGATAATAGTCTCCTTACAGGCTTTTTCAGAAATTCTGTCATCTGCAAGAAGGCTCTCAGCAATCTCAATCTCATAACTTCCGTCACGTTTTAATCTGCACAAGCCCCAACGAGTCTTGGCTCTTCTGTTCAAAGACCACGAGGCAATCTTGCCAAGCTCTATTCCAAGACAAGTAATCTCACTAATACACTGCTCTCTCAAAAAAATAAAATCCTTCATACCAAACCATAAAACTCCAAATAACCTATATAAAAAAACAGCTATATGACTTTTTCGTGCATTTTACTCCAAATAAGTCATGGCATTTCCTTTCACAACGAGGTTTCTTACTGCATTCGTATGACTTTTTATTGCACTTTCTTTAAAAAAGGTCATGCCATCTCCCTTCTAAGCGATGGTTTTCACTGCTTTCTCATGACTTTTTTTGCACTTTCTTTAAAAAAAGGTCATACCATCTTCCTTCTAAGCGATGGTCAACGAGGATTTTCGCCACATTCGCATGACTTTATCAGCATATAATCATCAAAAAAGTCATATCCCCGCAAAAAACAGACCTCCGTCACATACAAAAGACGCCACCAAAGCCCCGCTTCAAAAGCCTTTCAAAAAGCCCCCGCCAAAAGCCACGTCAGAAGCCCATTCAGGCCCCAGCTCCCAGGCTTCACTCCCTTTCCTCGTACTTCGAAACCATATCGAGGATTTCCTGGGCGTACTCGGGGTACTGCCTTGCCATATCTTCGACTTCGTTCTTGGCGTTGCCGGCGACGATGTCCCTGTTGTACTCCATGCGCTTTCTTAGTGACTGGCGGCGCACGTTGAGGCTGTGCCTTATCTCGACCTCTTCATTATGGCTAAGAAGCGCCTCGGCCTGATGAATCCAGATTTCGGGGTCACGCACCCTGAAGTGCCTCAGCATGTAGATAAGGTCCTTCTGATTGGAATCAAGAAGCCTTCTCGCATCATCAATCTTCTCGCGTTCCTTGCGCTCCCTAAGGTACTTGTTGTAGAGCTCCGTAAGTTCCGTTGAACTCATAACCCTGTATTTCATGCGCAGATAATCAAGAAGATTTGTGTTGTTCACGTATCTGACTTTAACCTGATTCTGCAGCATGATAAGCCTTGATATAGACTTCTTCACATTCTTTAGCTCAACCTGTGCATTGGTACTCTGCACATAGAGCACAGTTATCGCTATCGCCGCAAGAAGAATAAGCATCATATAGCCGTAGATAACATTAAGCTTTAACGCAAATTGGAGTATCAAAAGAAAAACTATCATGACCACGAGAACAACTCCCACAGTCACAGTCAGTTTCTTAGAATTTTCAATTGTTTCATTCAGATCGTCTTCTCTGAAAACATATGCTTCATGCTCGGAATCAAGACGCTTAAGATCGTTCTTTATCTTCTTCTGGAAAGTCTCGGCTTCGAGAAGTTTCTCGGATGCTTCCTTTGCATTGTCTTTGAGTCTGTCCATACGTTCAAACTCTTCATCAGTCATCCTGCTCTTTCTCTTGTCAAACTTCTCCTGAAATTCTCTTGCTTCAACAATCTTTCTGGCGCAGTCGTCAATCTCTTTTCTCTGCTCGGGCGGAAGCGCATTGATTTCCTCCATATCACGCAGATGACTCGTGACATCGTTGTACTCAAATTCAAGAGCATCGAGCTCTCTCGCCGCTTCCTCCATCTGCTGAAGGCAGCTTCCTATATATTCTCTTCTCTGAACCGGATCGTTCATATCGAGATCTTTTCTCGTATAAACTATATCACTCCAGTTCTCAAGCTCAGCCTGCTGTTTTTTCCACTCATCGGCTGCGGACTTATGAAAAATCTTGTCCCAAAACCCCATATCCTATCTCCTCGAGCCTACGGTCTTCTCCTTAACCGTCTCTCTGTACTTCGCCTTTATGCTCTCAGTGAGCTCGCCTATCTTCTCATAATACTCGTGCATCTTCCCCTCTGCCTTATATACGCCGAGCGTTCCGATCACGTGGTTGTCATCACTTGCGGCATAAAGATCCGAATATTCATCCATCTTCTTCTCAAGTTCCAAAGAAGTTTCGTAAGCCTGCTTATCCTCAGCAACAAACTTCACGTACTCTTCATCCGACATTTTCATGCGAAGCGCCGCAAGGTACTGCATATAAGACTCTTCATTCTTACCGTCTTCATACGCCTTCATAAACAGCTCCGCTGCTCTGTCAAAAAGAAAAAGTCTCGCATACATCACTCCTTCGTTGTGCTCGATCCTCGCTCTGATGCTAAGATCGATATCCGGCGTATTCTCAAGCAAAAACTCATATTCCTTAAACGCCATGCTGTATTTCTCGCTCCGCATAAGGAAATCCGCTCTCGCAAGCTTCTTGCTGTAAATATCCATCCCCGCGTTTTCGCGAAGTATGCTCTCCGTCCGCTCAATCTCCTTGCGCGTGTTATATCCGACATAATCAAGGATTGTTCCCGCAAGAGCCGCAACAGAACACTTTTTTGAAGCCATACCTTTGAGCTCATCAGCAAGTTTCACCAGCGAGCACTCTTTTTCAATCCATTCAAAAAGATCGTCTCCAAAGCTCTCTTCATCGAGCAAAAAGGCGTTCTGAACGATGCAATAGCACAGCTCTTCTATACAGAAGACATTTCTGCCTATCTTTTCCATATGAAACGGCGTTTGCGCGTATGTTCCTATACACAATATCGGTTTATTCATATCTGCTGCCCACTTTCATTAAAGTTCTATGATCTGTTCCCATGATTTACCGGATGAAGGGAAAAGCTCTCCAAATCCCATATCAAGCACTCTCACGTTCACTTCGCTGACAGAATTCATATTCATAAGAATCTTCAGCCTCGTGGTTCCGGGCGGTCTCTTCTCAAGCCCGTCAAGATACAACTGCACCATCTTGGGCTTTTTGCCCGTAAGCGGCGTCACCTGGATATTTAGAATTCCGCTCTGATCCATGATAATATCCATTCCCGTCTCAGCTTCGTACCAGTTTATTCCCGCATCAAGAAGTGCGCAATACACTTCTGTTCCGCACTTTAAAAGATTTATTCCAAGATTCGACTTAAGCTTATCTTCGCCAAGAAACACGAACTTTAAGGGCTTTGTGGGTTTGATCCTCTCTCTTGCCGCTATGCTCGCTCCCTTGCTGAACATGTTGTTTCCCTGAAAGACCCTTCTGGTCCTGCACAAAAACTCCAAAGATCTCTTTTGCCACTTCTCCCTGAATCCGTCACCCAAAAGAAATACCGTAGAAATGATCTTCTCACTGCAAACCTTCTGCATAACAGTCAGGAACTCATCGTCAAGCCTCTCGCACATCTTGTGATAAGCCGCGCCCTCCTTAGGGAAGCCCTCCGCAGAAAACTTAAGGTCGTCATACGTACTCTCATCAATCGTCGCTACAACAGGTGTCGTATTATGATTGAGATTCATCTCATACACACGCAAAGTCTCCATATCAAAATCACAGGCAACAACCGTATGATTCATGAGCTCTTCGGGCTGATACAACATATAATTGTAGAAACTTTCCTCGTGGCTCTGGTAAAAAATATTCTCAGTCTTAAACTCAAGTGCCGACGTCACCGCATTGAGAACCTGAATCATCCTGTTATCAAGCGATCTCGTGGTAAACATTATTGCCTCGACATTATCAAGAGAAAGTTCCATTGATAAAAGCGATAAACTTCTTTTTATGAACAGGGTCAAAAGAGCTATCGGATCGTATTCTCCGTCTCCGACAGCCACAGGCTTTCCTTCTCTTGCGGCACTAACAAGGCCGTAAACAGGAATGCCGTCCTGTTCCTCTATGTGACGAACAGCCTCTTTTCCATAGAACCACTGGTTGACGTCATTTTTTTTGCAAAGAACGGTAGGAATGTTATAAAGTTCGGATCCTGCAAGCACCGATAAGGTTTCCGGCATATCCGCATCGGATGCAAGAAAGCTTATCTGTGAGACCTTCTCTCCCAGATCATATCCAAGTACAAAACGTCTTTCCTCAGAATTTCCAAAAAGCATTTTATATCTTCCTCTTACTCTTTACTGTAACTGTTTTCCTGTATCGGTCTAAAAATACCGTTGCAGACAAAGTTCTTGTTCTGATATTCCGCAAGGAGCTTGTCCACCGTATCATAATCCTGCAGTGTCTCTCCTATCATGATATCGTTAATGAGACTGTATCTGCTGTTACTGTCACGCTGATTCTTTGTAATATCACTCTTTTGAATGGTTCCGCTCTCTGTAAGAGCATCCTCATCAGCTTCTTTATCCTCGGTGATATAGTACTGAAGCTGTTCCCCGAAAAAGAGAACAAAGGCGCAGACATATATACCCTCGTACATCTCCTGAAGTTCGATGCTGTGGTACTCATTGTCCTCTTCGCCCGCAAGCCTGTAATGAATATAACAGTGCGTTCCGGGTTCCGTCCTGTACTCAAGCATCGTCTTGTCCGCAAAGTGCGAAAGCTCGGGAACTATCTCCGAATACTCAAGATAGAACGGGAAATATATATTGTTTGCCATAAGACTCTTTATGAAAGTCTTGGCTACATCTTTGTTTACCGATTCTTCGGAGCTCTTTTCCGTAGCATAATATCTAAGATACGCCAGTTTGCACACATCCTGGATTGGAAGCTCCTGAAGTGCCAAAGCCTCTATCCTCTCGAATACATACCTGTCGGTAACGCTTCCGTGTACAAAATAGTCATATGCTCCGAGTGACAAAAACGCCATCTCGATGTCCGCGTTTGCTCCGCTTCGTACATAAGACTTGAAAATATCAATCTTTTCACCGATGTACGATCCGCTGAAAAGCATCTGAACAAGCATCCTCTCGGAAAGAGAATAAGTATCTATTCCGAAAGCCTCCGAAGCCTTCCAGATATCCCTCATCTCTTTGACCGTTCCGGTAAAGTTCTTCTCAAGATACTTAAGAAGCTGCTCGTCATACTTGCCGTTTACAAAAGCGTAGTACGCAATCTCGATTTCTTTTGCCGAGACTCCGAGATCATCCATATCGATAAGCCTGTTGCACATCCTAAGGATTACTTTGGCGTCTATCCCGTACGTTCCGTAAGTACCCATCCACTCAAGCGCGTTATTGCACAAACCTCCGAGGACCATAAGCTCTATGATCTCGTTTCGCTCATGCCCCGTCATGTCTATGGGATTAATCCCCACAAGATACTCCGTAAGCTGTCTCGTAAAATCATTGTCATAATAGAATCTCACAAGACTGCTCTGTATCTCGTTTCTGTATTCCTTCTTTACAAATTCGGATTCCGCAAGGTCTCTGTACCTTCCGACATTCTCCATATCTATGGTATACGCGTTTTTACCGAGGTCGCACAGGAACAGATCAAGATTCTCCCTGCCCTTCTGGATATAAGGAATCGCATAGCCCGAAAGCTTGCCCGGAATCATCATCTTGATGTTTGAATAAGGCACGCTCACCGCATATCTGTTTTCGTCATGATCGACCAAAAGGACCGTATAATCGCTTCCGTAAAGAGGCACAAACGCACGTCCGCCGCTCATCGGATAGCGCATCTCTTTGGCACACTTATCGTAAATGACACAAACTCCGCACATCTGCTGATTGTCGGTCTTGATCTCAGATGTATAAAGAACCGAAAGCACCTTGGACGCATTCGATGCATCAACCATCTGCTTGGTCAAAAGATTCTTATACAGATAGCCAAGGTCTTTGCCCACACGTCCTTTATCAAGCTGAGCCATCAGATATTTCTCGATCTGAGGCACATATGTATCGTAAAGTTCAGGATATTCCTGCCTTCTTTCATGAATATATCTGTATAGGATCGCATTTTTGTCATACTCAAGAGTGCTCTGATATGAGAAATACATGAGAACCATCTTGCTGATCTCGCAAGGAAGCTTTCCATCCTCTTTTACATAAATGGACATCATGTAGTACTCGTAGAGCCTTGTAATCCTAAGTTCTCTCTCAACGCCCTTTTCATACCACTCAAATGCAAACCTTCCGGTTTCACCGCCCTTTATCAAAAGAGATACGATAGCTTCAAGCACATCGTCGCTCTCCTTGATCTTGTAACAGGCCTTAAGTATTCTAAAGAGTCTCTTGTCGAAGTTCCTTACTCTTGCCGACAAATACACAATCTGATCTATAAGATTGAGGCTTAAGATTTCTTTTTTTGCCCCATATTCAAGAACGCTCAGTTCCTGACTGTCAAGTCTTGCAAGGATGGAAGGCGCCTCATTCAAGATATTCATTCCTTCGAGGTACAGTATCGGACTCATGCAACCGTGTGAAAGCTGCTCTCCGATCATCATCCACTTTCTCTGACCGCTCATCACATGCTCTTCGCTCACATACTGAAGAAGCCACGCTATACGCCAGTTGTCGGGATTTCTCCTAAATATTCCCTCAAGCCTCTCGGAGACGTCATTTATTATCCTGTCCTCTTTGCTGCAAAGAGAAGTCAGATACAGATGATAGCTGTACAGCACATCACCCGGTGCATTCTCAACATCCATGGCAACCTGATCGAGTATCCACTTTCCTTCATTGACTCTGCCCGCAGTAATGTAGTACTGAGCCGTATAAAGTCTGAACTCAATATCTTTGTCATCAAGAGCGTTCATCTTGGAAATAATCTTGCCCGTTTCCGAAACCCACACTCTTGAAGTTATTTTTTTGCATCTGAAGCTCTCGTATGTCTTAACGAGCTGAACTACCAGTTTCTTCTTCTCCTGATAAGCGGCGGAAGGATGCTTTCCGGTAAGATTTACCGACACCGTCACAGGAAGCTCCGCCTTGAAGAAGGCATTGTAAAAAAACAATCTTTCCGAAATTATTGCCGTTGTGAAGCTTCTCGGTACGAAGACGAAGCTTAAGATGGCAGCTGCTTCCGGTAAAATCATCCTCAGTGATCTCGTATTTATCAAGCATGATGAAGTCGCCTTCAATCTGTGCTTTTAGTTTGCTGTATCCCCAGCCGTTTCTTGTTATTAAAATGCCGTTGTCATGCGGAAGCCCCGTATAATCAATGACAAGTTCTTTTTGATCAAGCAAAAAATTCATCGGGCGTTTCTTACTGATCGCAATAAGAAATTCCTCGACGTTCTGCTCATTGCCGGGCACGTAGGAAAGTCCTCTGTAAAGACTCTCGTACTGCTCATCATTTCCCTTGAATATGGAAATAAAGTCACTTGAATAAAAGAGGTCAATCGCCTCTTCCCAGTCAGTCTTTGCAAGGTTTGCAAAATGAAACAGATTCTTGATGTCACCGAGACTTGACGCTATCTGCTCATGTCTCACAGTGACTACGAAAGGAAGAACATACTCTCCCTGATTTGATACTATTCTAAAATTCCCCTGGAGCACATCACCCTGCGATAGTCCAACGGAATTAAATCTATAAGATACTTCATAAGGAGAACCGGAAAAATTCTCTGTGAGCACCTCCATCCTTATCTCGGTGGAGCTAACTTTGCCGGTCACTAATCTTTCTTCAGGTCCAAATATGGTAAAAGAACCTTCGGAAGTCTCACCGGGACTAACCAAAAGTTCAATACGCGGAGTTGAAAAATCTAATTTCTTCTCCGCATACTCATATTTTCCCTGTAAAATTCTCTCAACTATCTCTCTCACGCCGCACCCCATAATACTTTCATCCATTTTAGTATACCACGATAATGCGACGCATTCATTAAAAGATTATCCTGTTTTTATAGTGTTCAATGAAACACCCCTATCAATTACTCACTCCTGAGTGCATCGATAGGATTGAGCTTGGCGGCACGCCTTGCGGGGTAGATACCAAAAAACAGGCCTATTCCGGTTGAGATTGCAACGACACCTGCTATAAGAAAAGGATTGACTACAAAGCCGAATCCGGCCACCATGCAGGCAAGTTTGGCAAATAAAAGACCTAAGATTATGCCGATGATTCCACCGATGGATGTAAGGATTGATGCCTCGGCAAGGAACTGCGTGAGGATTGAAGATGTCCTTGCACCAAGGGATTTCCTTATTCCGATCTCTCTCGTTCTCTCGGTAACAGATACCGTCATGATATTCATAACACCGATACCTCCGACCAAAAGAGAGATACTCGCTATAAGACTTACTACTGATGTTATTACATCAAGGATAGTCTCCGATACGGTGTCCATTCCTTCCGTCGATTTAACTTTAATCGCACTTTCGCCTCTAAGCCCCATGACATTCTCTACAACACTCTTTATCTTGGCTTGGGCTTCATCTTTATTGTCTTTGTGCACATATGCAGATGCCGAAGTAAACATGTTATTTACGTCCTTGTCGCACATATCAGGGACAACAGTATATGGTATATCAGGCATAAATATCGGATCGTTTCCATACTGACCTGCATACGCCTTATCCATCGAAGTATCCTCTCTGATACCGACTACGGTGAATTCCTTCGTTTTTTCACCGACAGTGGCTTCAAACGTTTCTCCGACAGCCTCTTCATACCCAAACAATGCAACTGCAGCCCCTTGGCTTATAACGCACACATAATTACATTCATCAACATCATCGCGGGTAAAATAGCGCCCGTGCACAATCTTATTTCCAGTGGTAAAACGCTTCACATCACTTACTCCGGTAAAATACAGACTGTAAGAATCTTTTTTCCCGTCAGACGTTCCAAACATATTTACACTCGGTCCAAATCCGTATATATTACCCATACTGCGCTCTACGGCAGCCATATTTTCAGGCGTAAAGCACTTATCGGTCTTGCTCTCATCAATAGATACATCTATCGTCAAAACATCCATGTCTTCAAACTGCCCGTTGGCGGTAGCCTTAAGACCGTCTCCGATAACGAGGATCGTAAGTACCGACGCTATACCTATTATGATTCCAAGCATCGTAAGAAGCGATCTTCCCTTATTATTTCGTATGCTTGCAATCGCACTTTTTAAATATTCTCCTGCTTTTCCCATATTTTCACACTCTCAATGCATCAATCGGTTTCATTTTTGCAGCCTTTCTTGCAGGATAAAGACCGAAGACAAGGCCTACCATTATTGAAAATAATGCTGCTCCCACTATCGCTGTAGGTGGAATGAAAAGCGGCATATTGATCATCTTGCACATCACTCTTGCAAGAACTATTCCAAGTATAATTCCAAGTACTCCGCCCGAAAGCGTAAGGATTGCCGCCTCAGACAAAAACTGCATGGTTATCGCTCCCGTTCTTGCACCGATGGATTTTCTTATTCCTATTTCCCTTGTTCTCTCCGTTACAGACACGAGCATGATATTCATAATGCCAATTCCACCAACGAGAAGCGATATAAATGCAACAAGGATAAGGAATGTACTTGCTTTGCTCATAATCGTATCAATTGAATCCGACATGTCCGCCATGCTGTAAGAAGAAATTGCATTTGCTCCTCTAAGCCCATGCGCATTTGTAAGTATGACCTGTGCCTCATCGCATCTTTGCTGTAAGACATCCTGATCTGTGAAAAGATACAGCTGAGACCATTTACCTATATCGTACCCGTAATCTGAAGCAAACGATGTATACGGAACCTCAATCGTAGCTGAATAGTCCATATCCTGTGTAAAGAAATCATACATCTCATTTGTATTATCTCTGATGCCAACAACGGTATAATTAGCTGATTTTCCGTCTATTAATAGTTCTATCTCTTTTCCCAGACATTCATCGGTTCCAAAGAGCTTTTTTGCATCATTTTGCAGCATAACGCATACTCTCTGAGCTGATTCCACCTGCTGCTGAGTGAAATAACTTCCCTTGATAATTTTATTTGAATATTGATATTCAATCACTTCCGTTCCGCTCTCTACAGAAGCAAGGAACGTTCCTCTGGGTCCCTTAACCTTTCCTCCAACGTAATAATCCGGCGATGCACCTTTTATATCAGGTAACTCTTCCTTTAGCAGAGAAATATCATCCTGGGTAAAAAAGTCGGTAGTCTTCGACGTATCGATGCTGATCACACCGTAATTACCGTATATTCCGTTGATCTGGTCTTTAACGTACTGCTTCATTCCGTTACCGAGAGCAACCACCGCAATAACAGCCGCTATACCTATGACAATACCAAGCATTGTCATAAGCGTCCTGTAGCCGTTATGCTTCATCTGCTTTATAGCACTTTTTATATACTCACCTAATTTACTCATTCTTCGCTTCCATAACCGCTACCGGCATTCCGTCAGTAAGCGTATCAAGATTAGTAGTTATCACTTTGTCATTTTCTGAAAGACCTTCTACGATCTGAGCATCTGTACTTGTTGAGATACCGATCTTAACTGCTTTTCTTACAGCTGTGCCGTTCTCAAGTACGAATACATAGTCACCTTCTGCATCTGTAAGTACATATTCATAAGGAAGAACAATAGTATTATCAGCCTTCTCAGCATGAATCTTGTTGTTAGCCTCTACTCCGAGGATTATCTCTTTATCAGGGTTTGTAACCTTGATCTTAGTATCTACAACAGCTACACCGTTGGCATTCTTTGTTGCAGATCCGGAAATCTGAGCGATCTCACCTGTATAAGACTTACCGTTGATAGTTATATCAACCTTCTGACCAACTGCGATCTTGGGAAGGTCTGTCTTTGATACCTGCACGCTTACCTGAACATCATCAAGGTTTGCAAGTGTTACCATCTTTGTTCCTGCTGCCACTGTAGCGCCTTCTACTACTTCTACTTCGGTAACTACACCGTTAAAGTCAGCCTTTACGCCTTCCTTTGCAGCCTGGATCTTTGAGATTGTATCTCCGTTTGTAAGCTGAGCTGTATCAAGCGAAGCTTTGCTCGCCTGGATCTGTCCGCCATTAAGCTGCGCAGCCTTTGCTGATGCAAGGTGAGACTGCTCTTCTTTAAGAGATGTTATCTGATCGTTCCATCCCTTTATCTCAGCGTCATGAGCGATAGCATAATTTACATCCGCGATTGCTTCGTTCAAAGCAAGTGCCACCTGCTCATCATTTTCTCTTCTCTCATTGTAATCGAGATCGTCTTCTGTTCCGTCCAACACGCCGTCCTGGTCAAGATCAAGTTTTGTCTTGTTAAGATCTGAAAGTGTCTTCTCCATACGATTTGTCTTCTCTGTGATCTTATCGTTAAGAGCATTGATCTCAGCTGTGATAGCATCAACTCTGTCGTTGATCTGCTGTGCGTTCATTCCCTCAGCATACTTTCTGTCAGCTGCTCCGGTCTCTGAGAAGGATGAATTGTATGTGCCCTTAGCCTGCTTGATTGCAAGCTGTGCCTGTTTCTCTGCAAGAGTAAGTTCCTTCTCGTTGAAAGTATAGAGCACATCGCCGTTTGAAACCTTATCACCAACCTTGACATTAAGCTTTTCAACGGGTGCTGCAACATCTGCGAAATAACTCTTTGTCTCTGCACTTTCAACAGTTCCGGATACAGAAAGAATGTTTTCAATGCTTCCCTTTGCAACATCAACGGTTTCAACCATTGTTACGGCATTCTTTGATGCTGTCACTCCTCTTACGACAAGGAAGATAACAAGAAGTGCCACTATGCCGAGTACTATCCATTTTTTCTTAATCTTTTTCTTGGGCTTCTTTGTTACTTCCAATTCTTCTTCATCATACTCATCGTAAATTTCAACGCTGCTTCCCGTTGTTTCTTTAATCTCGTTATTGCTCTCTGCAGCGGAAACCTTTTTTTCCTCTTTTGTTTCCACTTCTTTGTTTAACGCTTTATTGTCTGCCATTTTTCCAGCTCCTTAATCTTCTTTATAATCAGGATTTATAATATCACTCTGAATCTTTCCGTCAGAGATTGTTATGATTCGCTTTGCCTGAGCGGCAATACCGGGATCGTGGGTAATTATGATTACCGTTCTTCCCTCAGAATATAGTCTCTTTATTATTTTCATGATTTCCTTGCTCGAAGCCGAATCCAGGTTACCTGTAGGCTCATCGGCAAGAAGTATCGGCGGAGCCTGCGCTATCGCTCTTGCAATCGCAACTCTCTGCTGCTGTCCACCCGACATCTCATTAGGTCTGTGTGTCTTTCTCTTTTCAAGTCCAACGCTGTTAAGAGCGGCATCCGCAAGACGTTCTCTTTCTCTTTTTCCCACTCCTCTGTAGATAAGCGGCAGCTCAACATTCTCCATAGCCGTAAGCGACTGGATAAGGTTAAACCCCTGGAAGATGAATCCTATCTCCCTGTTTCTGATGTCCGACTGCTCATCATCCGTCATATGTGATACATCATGTCCGTGAAGGAAGTATTTGCCGCTTGTGGGAGTATCTAGGCAACCAAGCATATTCATAAGCGTTGATTTACCCGATCCCGACTGTCCGATTATTGCAACAAGCTCGCCTTCACCGATGGTCAGATTTATGTGATTCAGCGCTCTGACCTCATTTTCTCCGGGATTGTATATCTTGCACACATCCTTGATCTCAACAAGTTTTTTCATAAAAGATCTATCCTTTTTTATTGTTATATAATTACTACGTCCGTCATACTTTGTCTGTCGTAGTACAAAATACTACGTCTGCTAAAGTATGTCAAGTGCCTTTACGAAAAAAAGAATTTTCGCAACTTATTTTATATTATAGGAAAATGTCTTTTTATGATATAGAAAAATGCTTATCTTACTAAATTGTAAGATAAGCATCCCAACATCTATTTGCGTTACAACTCATCCTTTAACCGCACCTGACGTCATTCCCGAGATAAAGTACCTGTTAAACATTATATATATTGTTATCATGGGTATCAACGATATTGCAGTTCCCGCAAGCATGAAATTCCATGAAGACGCCGCGTCACCGGATGATTTTAAGTGCATAATTCCGACAACAAGCGGCATGCGCCGCGGATCTGTCATCGTAAACACCATAGGAAGCATGTAATCATTCCATGCACTTCGAAACGATAGTATTCCAACCGTCGCTATAAGCGGCTTACAAAGCGGAAAGATGATCCTGTAATATATCCCTGCAAACGAACAGCCGTCTAGCTTCGCGGCTTCATCAATCTCTTTTGGTACAGAATTTATGAATCCCCTTGCAATAAACAGGTTCGTGACATTCATCCCAAAGACACGTATGATGACAACTCCCCACAGCGACTTATTCAGATGAAATACCTTCATGATCATCAAAAGCGGATAAAGTGTCAGTGTTCCAAGCGATACAAACATCGACGAGATCATGAAATAAAAGACAATCTCTTTTCCCTTAAAAGCCGCCCTTGAAAAAACATAGCCGCATACCGTGCTTGAAAAAACAGTTCCCACAACGCAGAAAAACGCAAGAAATATGCTGTTCCCGGTGTATGTCTTAAAATCAGCCAGTTGCCATGCCTTTACATAGTTATCTAATACAAACTCCTTGGGAATAAGGAGATTACCCGTTGTCAGTATGTCCATGTTGCTCTTAAACGATGACATGAACGTGTAGAACACGGGAAAAAAAACTTATTACAAAAAATAAACACAAAACGAGATATACAGGGAGCACTCCCCAATATTTCTTAATATGCGCCATGCTGCTCTCTCCTTTTTTGTCTACACTATCTCTTTAAGCTTTTTGGTAGCTCTCAGATAAACAACGGTAACCATACCGAGAAAAACAGCGGTAACAAGTGACATTGCAGACGCATAGCCGACTTCGATATTTCTGCCCGATTTGCCGAAAAAGGACTTGTATATGTAGGTCATTACTACTTCCGTAGTCCCGCCCGGCTGGCCGTTTGTGCAAGCTATTACAAGGTCGCATATCTTAAGGCTTCCGACAATCGCAACCAGAAGTATCGACTGGAATATCGGCGCGATCACAGGAAATATCACGTAAAAGAATCCCTTAATCCCTTTAGCTCCGTCGATACTTGCGCAGTCATACAGCTCCTGTGGAATACTCTGAAGCGCCATAAGAAAAAATATCATGTTTATCCCGTAGTTCTGCCAGACAGAGGCAAGCCCCAGGATAAACATCGCTTTCCACTTGGTATTAAACCAGTTTATCGGCTTTGCGATCAGCCCTGCATGCATAAGAATGGCATTTACCATTCCGTTATGCGACGCAAACAGAAGTGAAAATATAAGTCCTATTATTACCGCAGATATTATCGACGGCAGAAAAAGTGTCACTCTGAAAAAATTCATTCCGCGTATCTTGCGGTTTAGAAGCACCGCAAGCCCAAGCGCCAGCGGAATCTCAACCGCAAGTTTACCCGCAGCAAGCAAAAAAGCATTAAGAAGAGACTGCCAGAAATCCGGATCTCTTTTTATTATCCTGACAAAGTTCGCAATTCCCGTGAACTTACATTCACCAAAACCGCCAAAATCCGTAAATGCATATCTCAAAATGTAAATGATGGGAACATAGCCGAATAATATAAACCCGATAAAGAACGGAGCTATCATCAGCATTGCCTGAACATTGTCACTTTTCATGCGCTTATTAGCAGCTTTATCCCCTTGTGTCATCATATTTTAATCTCTTTCAACTTTATAGTTCGGAGGTGCAACATACTCATTTATGGTCTCATCGTCAAGCTGAGCCAGCCCACTGTTTAGTCTCATATCCAGCTCTTGCAGCACTGTCGCCGCATCTTCCGAATATCCTCCGGAAAAGAGCTTTGTAAGCGTCTCCCTCGCCGAAAGTCCCTCATAGGATATAACACCCTTAGGGTCTGCCATTCGGATGATAAACTGATTTCCCCGGAACGTAACAAATTCTTTCCAGCCTTTTACCTCAGAATCCGCTGCCATATCAAGCACTTCTTTTCTGTAAGGAAGGTACATTCCCTTCTCATACATTTCAACAAGATTTTCATCCGCATAGAACCACTCAAGAACACGGGCAATCTTTGAAGTATCTTTTGCGTCGAGCGATTTCTTTGCAACAGCCAAAAGATCTACCGGCGTTACCATCTCTTTATACCCATATCCCGAACTGTCAATTGCCGGCGGATCGCAGACAACCCAATTACATTCTGCGGGGAACTGCTCTGTATATACCGCAACGTCAAAGCTCGCCGCCATAGCGATGCCGACCTTGCCTGCAGCGAACTGCGCTCTTGCGGTATCCGCATCCATATTTTCATATCCGGGGAAAACACTTCCGTCCTCGATCATTCCGAGTATATTCTCGATAATGGGAAGGCCGTCGGAATACCTGTATGTTCCGCTTACGGCATCATATCCAAAGTGTCCCAAAGAAGCGGAAGAAACACTGTAAATATAATGATCGAGCGTCCATCCGCTCTGAAGTGCGAGAAAATATCCATATGCATCGCCGTTTGAAACATCCGTGATCAGCTTTGCATCTTTTCTTACATCATCCCATGTTTTGGGATACACGTTTATTCCGGCTTTATCAAAAAGATCTTTATTTATGATCATCTTATATGACTGAAGGCTGTAAGGAAGCGTATATACTTTGCCTCCAAATATCTGATCGCCTATAAGAAGATCGTCCTCATCATACTTGGAAAGAAGCGTATTGCTGCCGTCAAGTTCAGATATCGGAACGGCATATCCCGCAGCAACATATTTAGCGAAGGTATTGGATGAAGGTCTGAACAGATCCGGTCCGTCATTTGCCATAAGCGCCACATTGATAACATCGGAATAATCCGAGCCGTACACCGTATAATCAATCCTGATGCCTTCCTGCTTACCTATCGTATTGTTGAATTCCTCGATCTGAGCATCTCTCACAGACTGTTCATGAGCATTGTCACTCCACACAGTGACTACCTGAACATCCTCTGCTGCGGTGTTTTCCCCTTCGGGACTTTTTGTAAGCATGGTATCAGCCACATTTCCGTTACATCCGGCAATAAGACCTGCTGTCATCGCCAATGTAAGTATTAACCCCATCGCATTTCTTTTCATAAGCCTGTCCTCCGTATGAATATAAAAAAGATGTGAAAAAAAACCATTGAACAATGATAAAAAGAACGAAAAACAAAATCTTATTAGTATTATATTCCGTTTTTTCTTTTATGAACAGTCGAAATGTTGCTTTAGACAAGGAAAAGCCGAGCTTTTACGCCCGGCTTTTCGCTATATGAATATATGATTGTTTCAAAATCCTTTTAATCTCAGATCCTCTACGAGGTTTACATAGAATTCCCTAACATCGAAATCCTTAATGTTTTCGCGGTTAAGGTCAATCATATCGCCATGAGATATTCCTCTTTTTCCTTTAGGTTCAAGCATCTTGAAATCACTGCCCCAAGGAAAAGAACTCTCTCCCACAAGTCCGTCGTTTTTTCCGTCAAAATACTTAACCAGAAGATATGACATATTAAGCGGAAATCTGCCTGCCGTCGGTCTTGTTTGAATCGATCCCACAGACTGATAGTAAACTTCTTCTCTGTCGGGAAGTTCCTCATTTCGCTTCTCGCAAGCCTTATGAGTAAGGTCCGTAACAGCACCGATAAAATCGGGATTCACATCGCCGAATGTGGCAGCACCTGCATTGTAGGCTCTTGCAACGGTAAGCTTTTGTGCTTCGGGGATCTTCTCAAGAAGGTAATCCGCAAATTCGCATCCTCTGTGAGGAGTATTGATAGTTGTAAGAGATGCCACATCCTCATACGCTCCGCACTTCGTGATAGCATATCTCATATCAAGTCCGCCCTTTGAATGAGCTATGACATTGACCTTCTCACATCCTGTCTGCGCTTTTATCTCCTTGATCCTCTTTGCAAGTTCTTCGCCGCTCTTTTCGACAGTAGACGCACTGTTGTGCTCTCCGTAGAAAATGGTCGCACCGTTATCAATAAGCTCCTGCGGTACTCTTCCCCAGTAATTAAGATGCTCAAAATCTCTGAAGAAAACCCCGTGAACCAACAGGATGGGATACTTTGTCTTGCATATCTTATCAGCTTTTCTTTCAGCATCTATCTTCATCTTCGCAGATTCAAATCTAACTTCATCATCTGCAGTCTTAATGATCTTACCAAGCATAATAAGGTTGAGTATCGGCACCATTCCAAAAAAGATACCAAGTGCTCTCCATTTAACTCCAAGCTGTCTACAATTTATGTAAACCAGAATTATTCCGGTCCAGAAAAGGATCGATTCTACAGTAATTATCAGAAGTATTTTTACGACAAAAATCGATGGATTGTCCCTGAATCCGCTGAACCCAAACGGACTTTGAAAAAGATCTCTCAAATAATAGCAGGCAAAAGCCAGCGTACTTATCAAGAAAATCTTCAAAATAATGTTACCTATCCTACAGTTGCGAATTCTTTTCATATGCAATCCCCATTATAATTCATGCACTGTCTATGACTTAGCATAAACAGTGCATCAAACCTTAAACCATCAACATTATTATTTAGCAAGAATCAACATAATCTCATTGCTTCTCTCAACAAACTTAGTCATTGACTCAGCGTCAAGAGGCGCATTCTGGATCCTTGCAAGATCATAGAGCTGTTCACAGATCATCTCTGTATTCTTCTCATCCTTATTGTCCATCACATACTGAACAAGAGGATGATTTGCATTAAGAATAAGTGTCTGACCTTCCGATGCGCCAAAATCTCCCATGGACATTCCGTTCATTGCATACATCTTCATCATATCGGCAAGACGTCTTGATTCCTCTGAAACAGTAAGCATTGAAGACATTTTCTTATCCTTAAGCTTTTCAAGCTTAACAACAAGCTTATCATTCTTAAGAGCTTTCTTGAGCTTTTCAGAAATCTCTTTTTCCTTCTCTTCAAGCTCTTTTGCAGCTTTCTTGGATGTCTTACTCTTAAATGTATCTGTAAGATCAGCATCGATTCTCTTAAAGCTGATTCCCTCATTCTTGCTCTCAAGCTGCTGCATGAAAGGAGTATCGATGTTGTGCTTCATTACGAAAGCTTCCATCTTCTGAGCCTTGAACATCTTGATGTACTGGCTCTGCTGCTGCTCATCTGTTACGTAGTAGATGATACGAGGCTCTTTTTCCTCTTTCTCATCCTTCTTGTCTTCGGACTTATCGTCAACAACTTCTGCTTCAACCTTATTTCCGTTTTCATCCACAGCTTCCTCTTTCTTAGCCTCTTCTTCAGCCTCTTTGTTGATCTGAAGAGCTTCGGGAAGTGTGAGATACTTACCGTCAAGGTTCTTAAAGAGGATGTAATCGTTCATCTTCTCGCAGAACTTGTCGTCCTTAAGACAACCGTATTTGATGAAAGGACTGATGTCATCCCAGTATTTGTCATAGTTTTCTTTATCTGTCTTGCAAAGTCCGGCAAGCTTCTCAGCTACCTTCTTGCTGATGTACTCAGAAATCTTTTTAACAAATCCGTCGTTCTGAAGCGCACTTCTTGAAACGTTAAGCGGAAGGTCGGGACAATCGATCACACCCTTTAAGAGCATGAGATACTCAGGAATAACTTCCTTGATGTTGTCCGCGATAAATACCTGGTTATTGTAAAGCTTGATTGTTCCCTCGATTGACTCAAACTCCATGTTGATCTTAGGGAAATAAAGGATACCCTTTAAGTTAAACGGATAATCCATGTTAAGGTGGATCCAGAAAAGAGGCTCCTTATAATCGCGGAACACCTTTCTGTAGAACTCAAGATACTCCTCATTTGTACAATCCTTGGGAGTCTTAGCCCAAAGGGGATGTGTATCGTTAAGAAGCTGAGGTCTTCTCTTAATCTTGTACTCGAGCTCAGGCTCTTTGTCCTCGCCCTCTTTCTTCTCGGGATGTACTTCTTCTATCACAACATCCGAATCAAGCTTCTCGCTTGCCTTGATTGTCTCTGTTCCCTCTTCATTCTCTCTTGAAAGATAAATGTCATAAGGCATGAATGAGCAGTATTTTTCTATAACTTCTCTTGCCTTGTACTCATTGCAGAACTCAAGGCAGTCATCCGACAGATGTAAGGTAATTGTAGTTCCTACCTCTTTCTTTTCTCCGTCAGACATCTCAAAATCAGAGCCGCCGTCGCATGTCCAGTGAACAGACGCTGCATCTGACTTATATGAAAGTGTATCGATATCAACAGAATCAGACACCATAAATGTTGAGTAGAAACCAAGTCCGAAATGTCCTATGATCTGATCTGCATTAGCTTTATCTTTATACTTGTTAAGGAAATCGGTCGCTCCCGAAAAAGCCACCTGATTGATATACTCTTCAACTTCCTCGGCTGTCATACCGATTCCGTTATCCGTAATCTTAATAGTCTTATCTTTATCATTGAGCACCACATCAACACGGGGCTTAAAACCTTCAGGAAGTTCATACTCGCCCATCATATCCATCTTGCGGATCTTCGTAACCGCATCGCAGGCATTTGAAATTACTTCCCTGTAAAAAATGTCATGATCCGAATAAAGCCATTTCTTTATTATCGGAAACATATTCTCGCTATTGATTGAAAGATTACCTTTTTTTGAAGCCATAACTCTCACTCCTTTGCATCATTTCAGTATATGCACAGTCTCAGTCTCCCTCCACCGTACAAATAAAAGTTTAATTCCCCCACTCGCAAAAGTCAATAAAAAATTAGCACTCACCAAACATGAGTGCTAACAAGCCTGCATCGATTCAATCCTCGCCATTTACAGCCTGCCACACAGGCACCGCCGCACAGATGCATGTGTGGTAGTCTGTAAATGGCGATGCTGTGAACGATGCACTTAGTTTATTCGTATTTGGAGGAGACGTACTCGGAGTAGCTCATTCCGGCGTATTTTTTGAAGCAGCGGCTGAAGTAGTTGGGATCGGGAATGCCGACTTCGGCGGCAGCCTGATACATCTTAACGTTGGCTCTGGCTATCTGCATGGCTTTTTTCATGCGGAGGTCTGTGAGGTATTCGATGAAGTTGCTGCCGGTCTCCTGCTTGAATTTTCGTGAGAGATAACTTGCACTAAATCCAAAGTACTGTGCTATGTATGCGAGATTTAGCTTTGAATCAGCAAAGTTGTCCTCAACGTATTTTTTTATCAGTTCGGTCGTATTGTTCTCTTCTGCAGACAATACAACAGGTTCGCTCTTTGGTTCTTCCCATGTATCGTTTGATGCATCAAGCATCTTTTTTGCCCTCTCAAGGACCTTTGTAATCTCTGTTCTGACCATAGGCTTAAGCATATAGTCAAATACCGGAAGGCTTACGCATCTCCTTGCATACTCGAACTGGTTTATCGCTGTCATTATTATTATTACAAGATTCGGATATCGCCCCGTCGCAGTCTGGGTAAATTCTATTCCGTCCATGAAAGGCATTGAAATATCAACAAATGCTATATCCGGCTTAAGGTCGTCAATAACATTTATTGCTTCTATGCCGCTTGCCGCTTCTCCGACAACTTCCATGCCCAGCTCTCCCCAATTTATCGCTGCACGCATAAGCTTCCGAGCCGACTCCTCATCATCTATTATCATAACCCTATATTTTCTGTCCATCACTTACGCCCCTTATTGCCATTTCTTCCGAGATAATAAACTCTATCTCAGTGTATTCCCCTACTTCGCTGTCAATCCTGACAACATCGTTACTTCCGCAATAAATCCTGATTCTTTCAATGGTTCCCCACAGCCCGAAACTCTCGCCCTCAATCTCTCCTTTAAAATTTCTGTCTGAGTGCAAGATCTTGTCAATCTGATCCTGTGTCATTCCAACACCTGTGTCACGAACTTTCAAATGAAGAAAACCATCTTCAAGCTTAGAACTTATTTTAATACTTCCCTTCTCACCTTTCATCCTGATGCCATGATATATACTGTTTTCCACAAGCGGCTGAAGTATCAGCTTTGGCAGAATAAACTTATTTGTCTTTTCATCTATATCATACTCATCTTCAAAAATATCTCCGTAGCGCAACTTCTGAAGCGCCAGGTAATCCTTAACTATCTGCACTTCCCTTGAAAGAGGTATAACCCTGTCTCCCTTGCTCAGGAAATTTCTGTAAAAACTTCCGAGTACCTCAAGTGAATCGTGCACCTTGACCGCTCCCGCATCAAGTGCAAGAAAACCTATTGTTTCAAGAGAATTGTACAAAAAATGTGGCTTGATCTGTTCCTGCAAGACTCTCATCTCAGCTCGCTGAAGAGTCTTCTCCTTTTCGATCAAAGTACCGATAAGCTCGTTGACGTGATCGATAAGATTATTGTAATCGTCCTTAAGCATTTCAAGCTCGCTTGAAGGCATATCAATATCAATAGTCTTAAGGTCACCCGTCCTCTTATTTTTTTCCATTGATTCGGAAAGCTTGTATATGGGATCCGTTATATCGGTCTTGATAAAGAATCCCATGTGAATCGCCAAAACAACAAACACGAGCAAAAGAACCATCAGAACATACAGGATTCCATACGGTATGCCCTCTGTTCCATACTTTGATACTCTCATTATAACGATCGGATAATTATCAACACAGCATGCCGATAAAAGCATGCGCTTGTTATCTACTTTGATATTCTTATTCCTTATCCCGCCAACCGCAAAACCGGGACTGTAATAATTCAAATATTCCTCGTTTCCTGCGATAAAACATCCATCTGCGCCAAGGATACAAATATTATCATAGCGTAGCTGATTGAGCATATCCTGAAAAACATTTGACGATATGTTCATCATCATTATTCCGATACGCTTCTGTGAATTGATGTCATTTATCGCCCTCTCAATCGTAACCAGCGGCTTATCGTCGATTCTCCTCGCAACACCGCCACAATTCAGAGTAACGGTTGCTCTTCCTTCGTTGGAATATATGGTATCTCTCCACTCCCTCGAATTCATAAGCGTATCATCATACTCATAGGAAATTCTGTTGGTTGAGACCATTTTCTCGTCTTCTCTAAATGCCATAACAGAATCCACGCCTTCTGCCGCGTTCAATATATCCATCATTCCGTATCTGGCATCATTTGTCATATTTTCATCGACAGCACTTAAATCCGCTTTAAGAAAGGTGACAAGTCTTCTGTCCGTTATAACAAGCCTCGAAACATCCATATAGTTCTTAAGATCGGAACTTATATTATTGGAAAGAGCTTTAAGCACACTTTCTGATTCTCTTATTACATATGCTTTGCGTTCTTTTTCCGTAATGATATATGTCGAGATCAAAAAAGACACAAAAACTATCATTACAATGCCAATCATGGTGCTTCTAAAGCTTGACGAAAGCGTAGTTTTTTTTAACTTATCCCCAACCTGATCGATCATATTTTTTCCCATACCAATATTAATAATTTCATATTGAAAAATATAAATATCAATAAACGCTCTATAAAAAGATACCATTTTTTCGTTCTATTAGCAAAAAGACTCGCCATCATAAGATGCCGAGTCTCGAAATTCAATATTAAATTATAAGCTCACATCAACCCTTAACCGCGCCGGCAATGAAGCTGTCCTGAATCCTTCTGCTTAAGAATACATAAGCAATAAGTGTCGGGAATGTTGCGATTACAAGAGCCGCACCGATCGGGCCCCAATCAGTTGTGTACGCACCTGACAAAGCCTTAATACCTACAGGCAATGTTCTGTGCTTCTGATCTGAAATGAATACGTTCGCAAACATGAACTCGTTCCAGCACTGAAGGTATGCATAGATACCTACTGTTGAAAGAGCAGGCTTCATAAGCGGCATGATGATCTTAAAGAATGTTCCGAAAAGACCACATCCGTCGATAATCGCAGCCTCATCAAGGTCATACGGAATATCTACCATGAATCCCGTACAAATAAGAATCGACATTGAAAGTGTGAAAGCTGAGTAAGGAACAATAAGTGTTGAATACTTATTGAGCCAGTGAAGCTTTGAAAGCACTACGTATACAGGAACGATTGAAGCCTGAAGCGGAATTGTAAGTCCAAGCATAAAGAATGCATTTGTGATCTTACTGAGTTTCCACTTAATACGTGTAAGCGCATATGTTGCCATCATTGCGGCAATAATCGAAATACCTATTGAAATCGCTGTAACAAGTAAACTGTTTACAAAGTACAACGCCATATTTCCGGTGCTCAAAGCTGAGCTATAGTTGGACCACAACCAATGCTTGGGAAGTCCTATGATATTTTCTCCGAAAATCTCATCATTTCCCTTAAGAGAGAATGTAAACATGAAATATATCGGGAATAAATTGATTATCGACCAGATAACCAAAAGTATATATACAAATGTTTTTTTCTTACCTACCATCATTACTTATCCTTTTCCTTAAATGCAGCACTAATTAGTAACGCAAACGCGAAGCACAGAGCAATAAGCATTACAGAGATCGTACTTCCCATTCCGTATCTGTTTCTCAAGAACAACATATATTCGAGCAATGTACTCGGAACTTCGGTTGTCTGATAAGGACCTCCGTCTGTCAGGATACGAACAAGGTCGTATGTCTTAAGTGAACCTGTAACAGCGAAGATAACACTTACTCTGATAATAGGCTTAATGATCGGGATAACAATGAATCTGTCTGTCTGCCACTTTGTAGCGCCGTCAATCATTGCTGCTTCTCTAAGGTCGGGTGAAACACCTTTAACTCCCGCATACATAAGAAGCATGTGATAACCTACATACTGCCAGATTGTGGGAACAACGATACTTCCAAGAGCAGTCTTGGGATCACCGACCCAAATATGCTGCAAACTCTCCAAATGGATTGCTCCAAGAAATCTGTTCAAAATACCGTAATCAGGGTTGTAAATCTTAAGCCAGAGCTGACCGATAACAACAGTTGAAATAAGCACGGGCATAAAGAAAACTGTAAGGTAGAAACGCTCGCCCTTAGGTTTTCTTCCAAGTATAAGTGCAAGCAACAATGCAAGCGGTAACTGTATAAATACTGAAAATAGTGCCAATATAAGCGAGTTCTTCAATGAGATCATGAATTTAATAGATCCGTTGGTGAACAACTCCTGATAGTTGGCTAATCCTATGAATGTTCCTTCCGTAAACCCATTCCAGTCAAACAAACTTTTGTACAAAGAAACTGCAATGGGAGCAATTAAAATACTAACGAATAAAAGTAATCCGGGAAGCAGAAATACAAAGACTGCCAGTCCCTTTTTCAACTCCTTATTCCTCTTCTGATTTAACGCACTCTTATCTCTTTCCATACAAAATAACCTTCCAACAAAATACGGTTCCCCCTATGCTTCCCATTGGAAGCACAGGAAGAACCAAAATAAAATCAATTTAGATTAACAAACTCTTCAAAAAAGAATTACTTAATATCCTTAGCAAGACCTTCGATGAATCCTTTTCCATCGATCTGGCATCCATAAACCTGATCAACATATGAAAGGTATGTCTGAGCCTTATCTGCTGCCATAGCTGTATCTCCGAAGAGAACCATGTAATCAGACTTCTGAACGATATCTGCAACAGCCTGTGTAAGAGGATTTACAGAACTTGTGTCACCGTAAGGTGTCCATGCAGGAAGTCCGCAACCATCAAGGTAACCGTAGTGGCAGATAAGCTTACCAAGCTCGAATGTGTAATCAGCAGCTGCTGCAGCGTTAGGTGATGAAGCTGCAACTGCAAGTGTATCAGAGGGTCCACCGATGAGCTGGCCAAGCTTTGACTTGTCAGCGTTGATTACAGGGAACTCACCAACCTTAACCTTAGGTAAGAAGTCTGCATTTGCTGCAAAGTCTGCACAGTTCCATGTACCATTCATGTAGAATGCGTACTTGCCTGCCATGAAGTTAGCCTTAACTTCGTCGTTTGAAAGACCGATTCCTGAAGGATCGAAGTATCCGTCTTTGATGAGCTTCTGGAATGTATCAACGGCATCAGCAACGTCCTGATTGTTCCATGAATCAGTTCCTGCGAAGATAGCATCAAGTGTAGAAGCACCTGCGCTCTTCTCGATGATAGACTCAAGATACTCTGTTACGCACCATGTTTCCTTGCCGGCACATCCGAAAGGAATCTTGCCCTTAGCCTTAAGAGCATCACAGCACTTAATGAAGTCTTCATAAGTTCCGGGAATCTCATCATATCCTGCTTCTTTAAGGATATCCATGTTAGCGAAAAGACCTACAATATTCATTGTAAGCGGTACACCGTAGTGCTTTCCGTCAAATGTTGTGTTCTTAAGCATAGCTTCAGGAAGCTCATTCTTATACTTCTCGTATGCTTCGTCAAGGCACTGTACCTTTCCTGCGCTTACGAAATCACCAAGGAATGCACATGACCATGTAAAGAAAATGTCAGGCATTTCATTAGCTGATACTGCAGCTTTGATTTTTGTCTTGTAAGACTCGTTCTCAAATGCTTCCCAGTTAAGAGTTACATTAGGATGATTTGTCTCCATATCCTTAATAGCATTCTCGTAAGACTTACGGTTTGAATCACTCTCTGTAGCGATACACCACATGTTAAGAGTAATAGGTGTGCTGTCATCCAATCCAGCACCTGCTGCACTTGCTTCTGCTCCTGCATCTGCTCCTGCGTCTGCTCCTGCCTCTGTTGCTGCAGCTGCACCGTTGTCACCTGATTCTGCAGGTGCTGAAGCTGTATCTCCGCATCCAACAAGAGAAAGAGTCATTACGCCCGCCAATAACATTGAAACTAAACGCTTCTTCTCCATTTCATACCTCTCCTTCTTAATAATGGTTTTTGGCAGTCTTACTGCCATGATCTATCGTAAACGCGCCATGCGTTTCGATTACGTTGTACCCTCATCCTTCTTGGTCGTGTCTTTCTCCTGAGTCTTAACTAAAGGCCAGGGATAATCGATTGTAAGTTTCTTGCCGTCCAAAGAATAATAGAAAGTCGCATCCGGAATAGGTGCATCATACATAAGTTTCACACTGGAATTTGCTTCATCCACTGAATAGTGGCCATAGAAAGCATCCTCCTCACTAAACTCCAATTTAGGCGCGGGTAAAAATCTGAAAACATTATTACCGCAAGCCCAATTCCCAACAATTCCATCAGGATCCCCTTCATCCTGATAGTCATAAACCGATGCTATATAAAAAACCATTTTTTCATTATCCATGTAGTATCTGTGTTCTATCGAATTACCATCTTTATCGGTAAGGGTGATACTGTCATCATCCTTAACATATGTATAATTCTTACCTTCGCAAACAGCCTTTCCGTCATCATAAAGAGCAAGATACTCTTCACTCGGCTCATAATCCTTTGCCCAGGATTCAATTTTGTTTGCGGAACCGCAACCTGTGGGGATAAGCATCACCATAATCAAAGCAAGTATAATAGAAGTCTTTTTTAAATTTTTCATGCTTATCATCACCTCGGTGTAATTTTGATACTACTGATAATAATATAAACGATTAAGTAAATATTCTGAACATATTTTTTTTTACTTCATCAAGCACTTTTTTTACTTCTTGACCATAAATCATAGATTTTTCATGTTTTATTTGTGCATATTGCCATTGGTAGCGCTTCCATTTTGTCTAAAATGGATAAAAATAGACGTATGATTCTTACCAAAGTAAAAATCATACGTCATTTTGACACTTCTGTTAAATTATCACTTTTTCGAGAAATATTTCTGATAGACTTCCATAAGTCCCTTAGCGGTAACTTCGGGATCCTTGCCTACAGTTACGCTGCTCCAAAGCTTTTCGTTGAGCTGTTTGTTCAGTGTCGCGACAAAGCTGTCATACTTCTCACCGAAAACTTCACGTTTTCTCTCCTGAACGATCTTAACCTTATTGGCTTCGGTTTCCTCAAGATTGAATTTGCTGATGCACTTGATTATCGCATAACCTTCACTTGTCGCAAAGACACCGCTCACCTCACCGCCTCCGAGATTAAACGCAACGCTCTCATAATCGGGTTGTTCGCCGCCTTTTCCAAAAGAGAGTTCCGATTTATCGGACTCGTTATATTCAAGCATAAGTTCTTCGAAACTTGCTCCCTCGTCTTTAATCCGTCTGTATATACCGTCAGCTTTAGACTTGGCTGCCGCCTTGTCGGCCTCATTGAATTCTACCTTATTTCCGTTAGCGTCAAGCGAATACGTCTTTATCAAAATCTGCTCAATCGTTATCGTTCTGGCTTCGTCATCGCTTATCTCCGGATTTATATCTTTGATGATATCGTTGTAAAGCTTGTCTGCAAGAGCCTGATCCTTGTATATGCCCGCAATATCTTCCTGCGTTATTCCATCCATAGCCGCAATATCGGCTTCTGAAAGTGTAGCATAATACTCAGCCGCTGCTTCTTCAGCTTTTTTGTTCTCTTTGTCATCAAGCACAATTCCGTTATCCGCTGCCAGAATATCCATTGTCTTAATCTGAGCAATCTTCGCAAGAACAGAGTCTTTTAACCTGTCCTCGACAGTCTCGCTTCCGGTCTCGCGCCCCCATATCTCTTCTCCAAAGCTTGCCTCATAACCCTCCTGGGTATTTATGAGATATGCCTTGGCCTCCTTGAGGGTGCACACCGAATCTTCTATCCTGAATACTTCATCCTTTGCAAAACCCGTGGTAAAAACTATCTTTACAGGCTTTTCGGATGATCCGCATCCTGTTATAAAAACTAAGGAACAGGCGGCGACTGTTGCCGCAATTCTTTTTGCAATTTTTTTATTGTTAAGTCTACCGCTCTGCCTTTTGTTTTCCACTCTTTTTTCCTGATCCGATCTTTATTTTTCGCTGCAACGATACTGAACGGGAGTCATTCCGAATCTCTCTTTAAAGAGACGATTAAAATGTTCAACGTTCTGGTATCCGGATGCCTCAGCTACTTTCTCGACCTTCATGTTTCCGTTTCTCAAAAGAGTACTTGCCTTGTTAAGTCTTATCTGCTTTACATTCTCACCGAAAGTCATTCCCGACTTGTCTTTGATGAACTTGGACAAATAAGGCTTTGAAAGGAAGAACTGCTTGGACAGATCTTCAAGTGTGATAGTGAGATAATTCTCCTGAATATAATTCATGATCGCGTTGATCCTCACATCTCTCACATCCTTGTTGTTCTTAACGGCATCAAGCTGGTTAACGGCAACAACAAGAGCGTTAATTGAAGATTTGATAATATCCTCGTCAATTCCAACTCCCCAGTACTTCTTGCCTTCAACGGTGATTCCGACATATGTACATGCCTTGGATGAAGAACCTCTTGAAAGAGCGTGCTCCTCATATGTTGAAAGCTCGTATTTTATTCCAAAGTACTGCTTGATGGCATTACTTACAGCGTCAAGACGTCCGTTTCCGTTTGCCTCAACAACCTGCTGGGCGTCAAGATGATCTAACTTAACCTCTGCAAGTATTCCCTCTTTCTGCTTGAAGTGACATTCATCAATCTTAAATACATGATTGTTGTGAACGTACTTATCCTCAAAGATCTGATAGATACGCATGGGAGAAAGCTCCGCATGCTCTCTGTCGGAAATGTCTTTGATCGTGTAGCTGACATCTTCCTGCATTTCTCTGGGAACCATCATACCATAATTATTCTTAAGAATATAGCTTACGCCACCTTTTCCTGACTGGCTGTTGATTCTGATAACGTCTCCGTCGTACTCTCTTCCGATATCCTTGGGATCGATGGGAAGATAAGGAACCGACCAGATTCCGTTGTCTTTCTTAAGTTCATGCCAGTTGAATCCCTTGGAGATCGCATCCTGGTGAGAACCTGAAAATGCAGTAAAGACAAGCTGTCCTGCATAAGGCTGTCTCTCGTAAATACGCATTCTTGTAAGTTTCTCATATGTCTCACCGACCTGTGGAAGGTGTGAAAAATCAAGCCCCGGATCTACACCGTGCGAATACATATTAAGGGCAAGTGTAACGATATCAACGTTACCTGTTCTCTCACCGTTTCCGAAAAGAGTTCCCTCAATTCTGTCAGCCCCCGCAAGACATCCGAGCTCCGCATCACCGACGCCGGTTCCTCTGTCATTATGAGGGTGAAGAGAAAGAGTTACCGCATCACGATACTTAAGTGAATTGTGAATATACTCAACCTGTGTAGCAAAAACGTGAGGCATTGCATTCTCAACAGTTGTAGGAATGTTGATTATTACCTTGTTTTCTTTTGTGGGCTTCCACACATCAAGAACAGCGTTACATACTTCAACAGCGTAATCAACCTCTGTTCCGGGGAAGCTTTCGGGTGAGTATTCAAAAGAGAAGTTTCCTTCAGTCTCTTTTGCGAGCTTATCGAGAAGCTTTGCTCCTTCAACAGCGATCTTCTTGACCTCATCCTTATCCTTTTTGAACACCTGCTCACGCTGTGCTACGGAAGTTGAGTTATAAAGATGGATGATGGCTCTTGGAGCCCCCTTTACAGCCTCAAATGTTCTCTTGATAATATGTTCTCTTGCCTGTGTAAGAACCTGAACCGTAACATCATCAGGAATCATATTTCTCTCAATCAAAGTTCTCGCAAATTCATATTCTGTAACAGAAGCTGCAGGGAAACCAATCTCAATCTCCTTGAAGCCGAGCTTAACAAGCATTGTGAAGAATTCAAGCTTCTCCTCAAGACTCATAGGCTCAATAAGCGCCTGATTTCCGTCTCTTAAGTCAACACTGCACCAAATGGGGGGAGTCTCGATATGATCCTTTGTTACCCAATTGTATGTTGCCTTAGGAGGCATATAGTACTGACACTGATACTTCTGACAATTATCCATTATTCATCTGCTCCTTGATTTCTTGATATTTTTTATCATAATCGAATTAAAATATCTCAGTTTTGTTGATGGATATTATGATATCACATTTTTTCACAAATAAAACATGGCAAAATTAATCATTTTACTTGATGTTTTTTGCCATGTCGCTATACTTTTCAGTTTTTATCCCAATATATCAATATACTCTCCGTTAAGAGCTTTGTTCATGCTTCGTACCGCACAGAACTTACCGCACATTGAGCATGTATCGTCAAACTCGGGAGACCTTTCGTCTCTTATCTTCTTTGCAGTCTCGGGATCAAGTGCGCACTCCCACTGCTTATCCCAGTCAAGCACTCTTCTCGCATCACCCATCTTGTTGTCCACATCCATTGCATGAGGAATCTTCTTTGCAATATCAGCTGCGTGAGCTGCAATCTTGGAAGCAATGATTCCCTGCTTAACGTCGTCGACATTTGGAAGTGCAAGGTGTTCAGCGGGTGTAACGTAGCAAAGGAACGCTGCTCCCGATGCTGCAGCGATAGCTCCTCCGATAGCGGATGTGATGTGATCGTATCCTGGTGCAATATCCGTAACAAGAGGGCCAAGTACATAGAAAGGAGCTCCCATACAGATTGTGTTCTGAATCTTCATATTGGCTTCTATCTGATCCATAGGCATGTGTCCGGGACCTTCAACCATTACCTGAACATCTTTTTCCCAAGCTTTCTTGGTAAGCTCGCCGAGCCTTACAAGTTCCTCTATCTGGCAAACATCGCTCGCATCCGCAAGGCATCCGGGTCTGCACGCATCTCCGAGTGAGATTGTAACGTCATACTCTCTGCAGATCTCAAGAATTTCATCATAATACTCATAAAAAGGATTCTCGTTACCCGTCATACACATCCATGCAAATACAAGAGAACCACCTCTTGATACGATATTCATTTTTCTCTTGTGCTTCTTGATCTGCTCAATCGTCTTTCTTGTAATTCCGCAGTGAAGTGTGACAAAGTCAACTCCGTCCTCAGCATGAAGTCTTACAACATCGATGAAATCCTTAGCCGTAAGCTCAGCAAGATCTCTCTGATAATGAATAACGCTGTCATATACGGGAACCGTTCCGATCATTGCAGGGCATGATTCTGTAAGCTTTTTTCTGAAAGGCTGTGTATTTCCGTGGCTTGAAAGATCCATAATAGCCTCAGCACCCATGTTTACAGCGGCCATAACCTTTTCCATCTCAATATCATAATCCTTGCAATCTCTTGATACACCAAGGTTTACGTTGATCTTGGTTCTGAGCATTGAACCAACGCCCTCAGGATCGATACATTTGTGATTCTTATTTGCGGGAATCGCAATCTTTCCTTCCGCAACAAGTGCTCTTATGAACTCAGTATCACGATACTCTTTTTTGGCAACCGCCTCCATCTCCTTGGTCACGATTCCTTTGCGCGCCGCCTCCATCTGTGTTGAATACTCTCTCATTAAAACCTTCTCCTATTCTGATTTTTTATATTTATGGTGTAATAAACTGATTTTTCCATGTTTTATATTCGAATCGCCCCGTTTCTTCAAAGTTCTCACGATTCTATATCATACGTATACGTAGTCGTTGTAAACCGGCTGAAGCCCTTCGCTTTCAATATCCTTATACATTCTGTTAAGGCTTCGTCCGTCCGATATTTCAAACTGCTCATCTCCGGCCTCTTCACCTTTTTCTTTTCCCGAATACTTCTGTTCGTGATCGCCGATTCCCGTCGATACTCCCGCAGAAACCTTGGTAGCAGCAATCTTCACAATGCCGTTTCTAAATTCCGCCGTTTCCCTCGATGAAACCGTTATTCCGCAGAACGGCAGGAATATTCTGTATGCGCAAAGTATCTGGCAAAGCTGTCTCTCGCCTACATCAAGCGGATTTATGGTCTCGTTGTTGATGATGGGACGAAGCCTTGGGCATGACAAAGACATCTCGGCGTAAGGATATTTTCTTTGCAAAAAATATACATGAAGCGCCGAAGCTAGCGCATCCTTCCTGAAATCCGAAAGCCCCAAAAGCGCAGAAAAAGCTACGCCGCGCATGCCGCCCATAAGTGCCCTCTCCTGTGCATCGAACCTATACGGCCAGACTCTCTTGTTTCCCATAAGATGCAGCTGTTCATATCTGACTGTATCGTAAGTTTCCTGAAATACAGTGACGTAGTCCACACCGCACTCGTGAAGATACTTGTAGTCTTTAACATTCACGGGATAAATCTCAATTCCGACCATTCGGAAATACTTCCTCGCGATCTTACATGCCTCTCCGATATACTCAATATCCGAATTGGCGGGGCTCTCTCCCGTAAGGATCAGGATTTCCTCCATTCCGCTGTCTGCTATAACCTTCATTTCATGTTCAATCTGCTCGTATGACAGCTTCATTCTCTTAATTCTGTTATAGCAGTTGAATCCGCAGTAAACGCAGTAGTTCTCGCAATAATTCGCGATATATATCGGGGTAAAAAGATATACCGTATTCCCAAAGTGCTTGCTCGTCTCGCGCTGTGCCTTCTCAGCCATCTGCTCCAGAAAAGGCTCCGCCGCAGGTGAAAGAAGTGCTTTGAAATCTTCAATCGAACATCTCTCGCTATCAAGAGCTCTTCTGACATCTTTCGCCGTATACTTGCTGTAATCATATGACTCAAAGTGCTCCATTACATTCTTGCAAACATCGGATTCGATCACGTCCATTCCGGGCAGATAAGCCATGTGATCCGTCCTGAACGAAGGATCGTTCTCAATCCTGTGTTTGCGCTCAAGCCCTGCCTCGGACAATTCATCCGAATCAATCAAAAAATGATTTTCCATATCTTCCTCCTTAGTGTTGCTGTCCATTCTGTACAAAAATCGAAATATCTTACAACAGCATCACTAATGCAAGAATCCTATCAAAGGATCGGATGCGCTGGCTCCGCGGGTCAAAACTCTTCCGACTCCGGCAAGATATGCCTTTCTTCCGGCTTCAATGGCATCTTTAAATGCTGATGCCATAAGAGTCAGATTTCCTGCTGTCGCAAGCGCTGTGTTTGCCATTATCGCAGCAGCTCCCATCTCCATTGCTTCGCAGGCCTGCGAAGGTCTTCCGATACCTGCGTCAACGATTATCGGAAGATCTATCTCATCTATAAGAATCTGTATAAATTCTTTTGTAGCAAGTCCCTTGTTGGAACCTATAGGCGATGCGAGCGGCATGATTGACGCTGCTCCCACTTCCTTAAGCTCTCTTGCAACATTGAGGTCCGGGTACATGTAAGGCATTACCACAAATCCTTCTTTTGCAAGTATCTCCGTCGCTTTGATAGTTTCATAATTGTCGGGCAAAAGATATTTCGTATCGCGCATGATCTCAATCTTTACAAAATCACCGCATCCAAGCTCTCTTGCAAGTCTGGCTATACGCACTGCCTCTTTTGCATCTCTTGCTCCGCTCGTATTTGGAAGGAGCGTAACATTCTTGGGAATAAAATCCAGAATGTTCTCCTCATCCTTCGTATTTGTTCGTCTTACTGCAAGCGTGATTATCTCAGCGCCCGCATCACGTGTTGCAGCCTCGATAAGTTTCATCGAGTACTTTCCCGATCCGAGAATGAATCTCGAATTAAATTCTTTTCCTCCGATAATAAGTTTGTCTTCTGTCATTTTCCTTCTCCTACCCGATGTGCTGTAATATTGCCGATCTGAATATTTCATTGTCTGCTAAAACTCGGCTTGTCAGCTCATCAAATCATTCACGTTTCCGTTTCTCCCATCAATATGCGCAGCGCCATATGTGCTTCGTGTGCTGCACACACCATCACTCTCGAAGAGATCAATCCTATGCCGTCATTTACGTCACTAACGGAATCTCCGGATAAAAAGAACCTTTTCGAGATCTTTTTTGTCTTAATAAGATTGGCACTTCCAAAGCCCGCCATTCCGGAGCTTGATACAAGGTACTTTTCGGGAGCATTTTCAAGTATCGCATTTACAAGCATTGCTTTGTTCTCTGCCTTATCAAATGCCTCGCAGACTAAGTCTGCGTCTTTTGTAAGTTCGATGACATTTTCTTCTGTGACTTTCGTGTTATGCGTCTCGATGGTTATATATGGATTTATTTCTTTCAGATTATCCGAAAGAGCTTGTGTCTTCGGTATACCAACCTGCGCAGCCTTGTACTGCTGCCTGTGAAGATTGGATATATCAACCTTATCAAAGTCGATAAGTATCAGCTTTCCAACGCCTGCTCTTGCAAGGCATATCGATATATTTGAACCGAGCCCTCCAAGTCCGCAGATTGCCACTGTCGCCTTGTCAAATTTCTTTTGATTTTCGGCTCCGTGCCGCTCTATGAGCGCATTGTAGAACTCCTCTCTCGTCGGTGTCATATCAGCCACCTCCCACAAAGCTCACAACTTCTACGATATCTCCGTCCTTAAGAACAGTAGCATCGTAACATACCTTTGGTACGATTTCTTCATTGATCTCAACAGCAATCCTGGCCTTGTCGTAATTAAGTTCCTCAAGAACCGCAGTCAGCTGCTTGTTTTCATATTGGTATTCTTCTCCGTTTATTTTGACCATATACCCTCCTGCTTACTCCTATTTCATAAATCCACCATGTGATCAAGTGGTCCCGAACCCTTGCCCAGATTAAGTCCCGACGCGATTGCATCAGAGATATATGCTTTTGCATTTCGTATAGCATCTTCGAGATTCAAACCAAGTGCAAGGTTTGAAGCTATCGCGCTTGAGAGTGTGCATCCCGTTCCGTGAGTGTTGCTGCTCTCAATTCTTTTTCCCTCGAACCACGTAAGCTTCCCGTTCTCATAAAGAACATCGCTGGCATCTTCTATGCTGTGGCCGCCCTTTAAAAGAACCGCACATCCGCTCTCATTTCCAAGTTCTTCCGCAGCTTTTTCCATATCTTTTCTCGATGTTATCTTAAGTCCCGTAAGTGCCTGAGCTTCAGGTATGTTGGGCGTTATAACACGGCTTATGGGAAAAAGAAGCCTCGCCATAACCTCGGCTGTCGAATCCTTCATAAGGCTGCTGCCGCTTGTAGCAACCATCACCGGATCCACAACAAGATTTTTTACCTTATACTTGGTGAGCTTTTCGTGCACCACCTTAACCTGCTCTGCAGACGGAAGCATTCCGATCTTAGCCGCATCGCACGGAATGTCACTAAGGCAAGCTTCAATCTGCTCCCCAAGAAAATCGGGACTTGACTCCATAATATCCGTAACTCCTGTTGTATTCTGGGCTGTTAGCGCCGTTATCGCAGTCATCCCATATACCTTGTGTGCAGTCATTGTCTTAAGATCTGCCTGAATGCCGGCTCCGCCGCTACTGTCGCTTCCCGCTATAGATAAAACTACTTTCATTGAAAACCTCTCCCGATCGTATAATTTCTGATATGCAATAATCTGCATTTTTCATTGATAAATAGCTTTTATTCGCATTTATGTATAATCACAACTCTTCAATCGCTTTAATCAGTCCCTGCGCCGCTTCCCTTGGCGACTCAGATTTCATGATCGCAGACACTACGCAGATTCCGGCGATTGGAATGCCTTTTAATACACCAAGGTTGTCTTTATTTAGCCCGCCTATCGCATTTGCCGGAATCGGTACCGCATTGCAGATATCATTTAAAGTTTCAGTTGAAGTAAGAATCGTTTTTTACCTTTGTCGTTGTCGGATATATCGCACCCACACCCAGATAATCCGCACCTGCTTTGTACGCTGCAAGTGCCTGCTCGACAGTCTTGGTTGTTGCGCCAACTATCTTGTCTTTTCCCAGAATCTTTCTTGCCGTCTCAACAGGCATATCCTCTCTTCCGACATGTACTCCGTCTGCGCCTGTCGCAAGAACGACATCAACTCTGTCATCAACGATAAGCGGCACATTGTGCTTTCTTGTGATTTCAAGCGCCTTACTTACGAGATTTATATACTCCGCTGTCGACTTATTTTTTTCCCTGATCTGGACAAAGGTAACACCGCCTTCTATCGCCTCTTCAAGAGCTTTAAGGAATTCTTCGTCGCTCTTATCCGTGCTGTCCGTGACAAGGTAGAGCTTAAGCTGCTTTCTGTCTAGTACCATGTAACTTTCTTCCTTTCTTCAATGATGTCGTCATTTATTTCCGCGATAGCGTCAAACAATCGCATCAGGAACATGTTGCCCTCTGCGTTCTCTCCGCTTATCCCAAAAGCCGACGTCGCATTCACAACCGCTTCAATACTTGTATCTACCGCAAAAAAACTTGCGCACACTGCTCCGAGCATACATCCCGTTCCGGTTATGCTACCGAGCTTTTTCGTTCCGTTCTCGATAACCGCCGTTCTGCTGCCGTATGTTACTATGTCTTTTTCTCCGCTTGCAAGAACTATGGCATTAAGGTTATTTGCAAGTTCCTTGGCGATGTTGATTGTCTCTTCGAATGTGAGCTTCTTATCCGCATCAACTCCTGATGATTTATAGTCGATGTCGAAAAGAGCCCGTATCTCAGAGTAATTGCCTTTTATCAGCATCGGAGCTTTAGGATTTCTTTTACCTGTCATCTTTTTTACGATGCTTCTTCGAAGCTCCGAGCATGCAACGCCCACCGCATCTATGACAACGGGCAGCTCTTTTTGCATGGCCTCGTCATACGATATCGTCATTGCTTCCAGCCTGTCTCTCGTCACGTTTCCGAAGTTGAGCAAAAGAGCTTTCGCACTTGCCGTAATCTCACGAACTTCATCGGGATGCTCCGCCATTATCGGTCTTGCACCAAGAAGAAGCACGGCATTGGCACACTGCATTATTGAGATTGGGTTAGTGATGCAGTGAATTAGGGGCGATTGTTCTTTTAGTTGTTTGCAGATGTTTGTTTTCATATAAGGCTATCCTGTATCTTTCTAAGCATTCCTGTAGCGGACAGTCTCTTCAGAAGAAGGTACGCAATGCTTCCACCTATCAGCGTTCCCATGATAAATGAAGGGACATAGAAGAAAAGTGTTAGCCCAGTTTTGCCCCAAAGATAAGTCATAACGGGATATGATACGATCGCGCCGATAATTCCGGTTCCGATGATCTCGCCGATAACCGCTGCGATAATCTTGCCCTTTGAAAGCTTATACAAAATTCCGGAAAGAGCTGCGCCAAACACCGCACCCGTAAGCGCAAGCGGCGGAATCCCCATCGTCGTCATTCTTATCACGCCGATCAAAACCGCACATGTAAAGGCATACACAGGCCCCATAAACACAGCGCACGTGATATTGATAAGATGCGCCATAGGGCACATTCCCTCAACACGAAGTATCGGAGAAATCACAACTCCAAGCGCGACAAACATAGCAAGCGTAACCATTTTCAGCAATACTTTTTGATTTTTCATATCAATCTCCTTTTGACGGGCCTGAAAATCAATGCACGATAGTGCTTTAGCATCCGGCGGAGGCATCTTTTTTTTGCATCAAAAAAGCGGAAGCTCCCGTCCGGTAAGCTTCCGCATAAATCTCCTATTTCTACAAGGCATCCCTACGTTGGCATTATCCAAATCAGGTTCTCGGTCGAAGGTCACACCTTCCTCTCAGCCTGTAATACAAGCTCCCGTCTGTTTAATTTTTATAAATATGGTTATACACCATTATGAATGGAATTACAATATGGCGTTTTCTTAATTGATTCCGTTAATTTTTCACTCACTCCAGCTCATACACAACCTTCCGAATCTCCTCATTAAGCTCCTGCCTCCTGTCATTCAAAAGCAGTATCTTATTATATTTGTAATACGCTTCATTTCCCGTCTCGCGAACAAACTTAAGGCTGTAGTAAGCGTTCGAAAGCTCTGTAAGAAAAATGACCATCTCCTGGCTTCCCGAAAGAGACTCCTCATCGCCAAACACGCGATTTATAAATTCAAGGCTGTTCGTAAGATGCCTTCCGGCTTCTTCGCTTGCGTTTTTTCCTTGCAAGCTCGCGGCTGTTGAACCACTCTTTCACCACTGAGACAGGATTCTTATCGCAATCCTTGGCAATAATCTCTGCGCAGTTCTTTAGCTCTGCTGCCGCAATTCGCCTGTACTTCTCGTCATCGCGGCTCACCATTCCGGTCTCGACATCCTTCTTTAAAATCTCCAGCTCCTCATCAGCTTTTGACAATAAATACTCCGAAGCAGCATCGGCTTTTAAGGCATTCTTTTCACAGCAACCAAGAAACTCCTTCAAGACTGCGAACAAGCTCTTCTGAACCGCTTGATCTTTGGCATAGTCCCTAAACTCTTCCATCAGTTTATCTGTAAGAAGCCCGATAATACTGAGCTTTTCATCAAAGCTTCCGTTTCGAAGGGCATCCCTGTCCTCAAACGCCTCTCCCTCAAGAATCTTGGGAATCTTATAAAGCTCTCTGTACCTGTGATAAAGCTCATAATACGTTGCAAAATCAGAAGCAATATCCGCATTCTGAATATACTGACTGACAAGATTCTCATCCACAACAACGCCGAGTTTCTCATGAACCTTGATAACTCTCGATAAATCCTCCCAGCCTCTTGCGGTCACAAAACTTCTTTTCTCGAGCTCAGTCCTGATGCTGTAGAAATTATCTTTTTTAATCTCCAGATAAGCGAGGATCGCACCGTGAACGCCTGCCTTATATGCATATTCCTTCCACGCCTCAAAGTCCTCTTCAATATCAATCTGACGCACTCTGTCGAGAGTTACTATATCGAAATCTCTGACCGACTTGTTATACTTCGCAGGATTTCCGGCAGTCACAATTATATATCCGTCAGGAAGCTTATGTGTTCCGAAAGTCTTGTACTGAAGAAACTGAAGCATCGTAGGTGCAAGCGTTTCCGAGACGCAGTTTATCTCATCAAGGAAAAGAATTCCCTCTTTTACCCCGGATTTCTCTATCTGATCGTAAACAGCCGCTATTATCTCGCTCATAGTGTATTCGGTTACCGAATACTTCTTCCCACCATACTCTTTCTCAGAGATCATCGGAAGTCCGATGGCGCTCTGCCTCGTGTGATGAGTTATCGTATAAGATACAAGACCTATTCCAAGCTCCCACGCAATCTGCTCCATTATCGCAGTCTTACCTATTCCGGGAGGTCCCATAAGAAGAACGGGTCTCTGCCTGTTTACGGGAATCTCATACTGCCCGCTCTCATCTTTCGTAAGATATGCCCTAACGGCATTTTTCACTTCCTCTTTTGCTTCATTTATGTTCATGGTCAATCCCTCATCTATTGTTATGCAATTATCTTAAAAAAGACGTGTTTCAATTTACGCAGCATATTTCATAATCAAATGTATAAATCTATGCGCCATACTCAAAACCACTTTCTTATACATAGAGCTTCAGCGCCCACTCCGGCACCTTTGTATCATCGATGTCACCATCCTTCGGAAACGCAAACGCAACATCGTAGTCAGGGCTCTTTTCCGGATACTCTCCATACCCGTCGGTAAAATATATTAGCCCCTTCAGATTCTCAAACTCTCCCTTTTCGCGCAAGTTCTCGACATATTCAAACACAGGCCTAAAGTCCGTTCCAAAGCCGCCTTCAACCGTAATCTTACCGATGCGCCTCTCCATATCTTCAACGGATTCAATAAGCTCATCCTTCTGCACCCTGTCGTCGCACTCGATAAGATGCACCTTGATCTTCTGAAAAAAGCTCTCCTTGTCCAAAAGAATTTTCGCCGCCTCTCGAAGAAATCCCTCAAGCAGCGTATCCGTACAGGACGCCGAAGTATCCACCGCGATCACCAGCTCTTTTAACCGCTTAACTTCCCTGAACTCGTTCTCTTCAATAAGCGGCATATTTCCGTAATGCGTCATCCCAAAGGAATACATCCCGTAGTCGAAGCTATCAAGGTCGATACCGCCCTCTTCCCTAAGTATCATAAACCTCTTTAAAAATTCCCGGTAATCCGTCCTTGACGTATTCTGTATCTGCAGAAGAAAAGAGAGCTTCCCGACCTTATCCGACGCCCTGCTTGAAAGCGCATCTATCTCGCTCTGAAGACGTTTTGCCTCTTTCTCCCAGTCTTTTTCTTTATCCTTAATCTCCCTTAAAACAAGCGGACTTATCAGCTTTTCCTTAAGCTTCTCATCTTCGTCGTTTTCTTTCTCCGGCTCATCCTTCGGAATCCTTCTGAAAAAACCGTGATCATCAAGCTTAAACTCCCGCTCTGCCCGTTCAAGCTCATCTATCGAAAGTTCTTTTCCCTCAACAGAAAAAAATCTGTATAACTTCTCCACAGTCAAAACCTTGAGTTCATCCTCTAAAAGCGCATACATCCTGTCCCTGTAATCCGACGTAACCCTGTAGATGCAAGGATAGTCCATACCGTCGAGAATCGATTCGACCACGATATCGGCGCACAGATCAAAGAGTCTCTCATCCTCATAGAACGCTGAGGTGTACATATGCCTGAATATGCAGTGAAGTATCATGTGCAGATACGTTCTGTTAAGCTTCCCCGGCTCCTCGACAAAGAGCTTTAATATATACGAAGGATTGTACCTGATGTTCACCGCATCCGTACCTACTGTAACCGTCGAAAGATCCATCTCATACCGAAGGCTCATAAGCGCTGCCCCCATGAATCTCATAGCAATATATAGTTCCGTTCTCGAAGCCTCAAGTGCCTTTACACCTACAGCCTCAAGCTCCCTTCTTTTCGCACTTCCGGAAGTACCTTGATCCATGTCTTTCTCCATCTCAGCCTCCGCCTTTTACAAAAGATTGAATTCCTCGAAATTCCCACCGGGCTTTCTGCTCCGCTCGACAATAACCGCGCACAGCAAAGTCTTTCCGGCATCCGTAGCTCTTTTTATCCCCTCTTCGATATGCTCATCAAGGAAAAGAGCTCCGGTCGCACCCATCCTGTAATCAAGGAGCTTACCGATATACTCAAGATTCTCTTCAGTCTCAGATGCCTCATCTATCAATCTGTTAAAAATGCTTCCAAAATTATCGGAAACATACTCCTCATACTTTTCTCTGAATCTGTCTTCAAGTTTAAGCGGATACAAAAGCCTCCCCATAGCTATATCCTCAGCGATCTCGCTTCCGTCTATTATCGCCTTTTCAAAGAGCTTGTCATACTCCCTGAAATTGATGAAACTCCTGTCAACGCACTCCCTGTACGCATAGCCCGATCCGCCTATAGAGAACTGGATCGTCCTCGCCATTGTATTCTCATTGAAATCATAAAGAAACTCAGGAAAGGTCAAAAGAGCTTCTTCAACGTTTCCATCCTCTTGATGAATCTTTATCCAAAAGCTCAGTGTCCTGTCCACATCCGCGAGAAAATTTCGAATTATCTCGTATCTTCCGCTTTTTATAGTCACATCTATTTTTCTGAGACTGTCGCACTGCCTCAAAACGCCGTCGTAATAATCGATTATTCCATCGTACACGCTTATCTCTTTAAGCGACTTACAGTTGTGAAAAGCAAATCCGAAAACAGTCTTAATACTCTTGGGAAGTACAACACTTTCGATATCGTCTCTTCCTGAAAAAGAGTGATTTCCTATTTCCTCAACCAAGGCGCCGTCAATCTTATGAGGTATCACAAGTTTCCTGATGCTGCCCTCATATCCCGTTATCGCAATATATTCATGTCCGTCTTTTTTATGATTCTTTTTCTCATACAAAAACATTTCGCTTTAAAGTTCCTTCCTGCACTACTCGAAGTTTACCAAAACCACTACCTCGGCGCAACATTGTGGTCACAACGCTTTAAAACTTGTATATACAACTTACGTTTAATCGGTGATAAAATACATATATTATCTCAAGCTTATTATAAAGGGGAGCAATCATGGATAACCCAAAATCAACATCGCTTAAATATCAGCAAATAGAGGAAGAACTAAAGCAACTCATCTTGGAGGAAAAGATAAAACCCGGAGAAAAAAATGCCGTCCGAGAACGTGCTTACCGCAAAGTATGGCGTAAGCCGTCAGACAGTCAGAAAAGCCATCTCCAACCTGATAAATGAAGGCTTTGTATATGCGGTTCAGGGAAGCGGCACTTACTGCTCCGATGCTTCAAGATTTAAAAAAGACTCAAAGGATATCGCCGTTGTGATGACGTACCTTTCGGACTACATTTTCCCGAAAGTCATAAGCGGTATCGATTCCGTTCTTTCTGAAAACGGGTACAGTATTGTGCTCAAAAATACAAACAACTCAAGGACAAGAGAAATAAAGTGTCTGGAAGAGCTTATTGAAAAAAATATCGACGGCATAATCATAGAACCCAGTAAGAGTAACGTTTTTTGCAAGCACAAGTATCTGTATGACAAGCTTGATTCTTACGGAATCCCCTATATCTTCATTCAGGGCGCATACTCCGTTATGGAAGACAAACCGCATGTCATCATGAATGACGAGAAAGGCACATATCTTTTGACAGAGCACCTGATCAATCTTGGACACAGGAATATCCTCGGGGTATTTAAAAGCGATGACACGCAGGGGCAAAACAGGCACAAAGGTTATGCCAAGGCTCTCGCCAAAGCAGGAATCACATATGATCCGGAAAATGTCATATGGTTCTACACAGAAGACAGAGCCGTGCACCCCTACACCACTCTGCAGAAGATGATCAAAAGCGGTAAAAAAGTCGACGCCATCGTAGCCTACAACGATCAGATAGCCTTTCACCTCATCAAAGCTATACGCGAGCTCGGCCTTAAGGTTCCTGAAGACATTTCGATCACAGGATATGACAACTCGCAAACTGCAAGTAACACAGACATTACCCTCACAACCATAGCCCACCCCCAGCAGGAACTCGGCAAGATTGCCGCAGAGGCACTCCTAAAAATGATTCGCGGCGAAGAAGTCGACAAAACAATTGTCATAGAACCCAAGCTCATCGTCGGCAACTCCTGCAAAAGCATGTAAAAATTAACCCCTAAACGGTAACCCGCGCAGAATGTTTACAACTTGACCACTCGTACGTACAAGTTTGAAAATCAGATTATAACGTATTGTCTTTTTTGTGAGAAGGGAAAGCAATACATGGGGTAATAACGCTATATTTTTAAGGAGGGTTACACATGATCAAAACAAAGTCATACAAGTTTTGGTTTTGCACGGGCTCTCAGGATCTTTATGGGGATGAAGTCCTGAGACACGTTGCCGATCATTCAAAAGAAATTGTTGAAGAGCTCAACAAATCCGGAATGTTACCGTACGAAGTTGTATGGAAACCGGTTCTTATAACAAACCGGCTCATCAGACAAACTTTCAACGAGGCAAATGCTGACGAAACATGCGCAGGCGTCATCACATGGATGCACACATTTTCACCTGCAAAGTCCTGGATAATCGGACTTCAGGAGTTCAGAAAGCCTCTCCTTCACTTGCACACTCAGTACAATGAAGAAATTCCTTACGATACAATTGATATGGACTTCATGAACGAGAACCAGGCTGCACACGGCGACAGAGAATACGGTCACATCGTCAGCAGAATGCGTATTGAGCGCAAGGTTATCGCAGGATATTGGAAAGACACCGAAGTAAGAAGCAGGATCGCATCCTGGATGAGAACCGCTGTCGGCGTCATGGAATCAAGCCACATCAGAGTTATGAGAGTTGCCGACAACATGAGAAATGTTGCGGTTACAGAAGGTGATAAGGTTGAAGCTCAGATCAAGTTTGGCTGGGAAGTTGATACTTATCCCGTAAATGAAATTGCAGACAGCGTAGCAGCTGTAAATGCTGCCGACGTAAGCGCACTGCTCGATGAATATTATGACAAGTACGAGATCATTCTCGACGGAAGAGATCCCGATGAATTCAAGAAACACGTAGCCGTTCAGGCTCAGATAGAACTTGGTTTTGAGAGATTTCTTGAGGAAAAGAACTATCAGGCAATCGTAACTCACTTCGGAGACCTCGGTTCACTCGGCCAGCTTCCCGGACTTGCAATCCAGAGACTTATGGAAAAAGGCTACGGATTTGGCGCAGAGGGTGACTGGAAAGTTGCCGCAATGGTTCGTCTTATGAAGATAATGACCGCAGGCATGAAAGACGCTAAGGGTACTTCAATGCTTGAGGATTACACATATAACCTTGTAAGAGGAAAAGAAGGAATACTCGAAGCTCACATGCTTGAGATATGCCCTACTATCGCAGACGGCCCTATCAGTATCAGGGTTAAACCTCTTTCAATGGGTGACAGGGAAGATCCCGCAAGACTCGTATTTACTTCAAAGGAAGGAAAGGGTGTTGCCACATCACTTGTTGACCTCGGAAACAGATTCCGTCTTATCATCAACGAAGTTGAATGTAAAAAGACAGAAAAGCCCATGCCTAATCTTCCGGTTGCAACAGCATACTGGACACCGTATCCGGATCTTTACACAGGTGCTGAAGCATGGATTCTTGCAGGCGGCGCACACCACACAGCATTCTCTTATGACCTCACAGTAGACCAGATGGCTGACTGGGCTGAGATCATGGGAATTGAATCTGTAATAATTGATAAGAACACTTCTATACCGGCGTTTAAGAGAGACCTTAAACTCGGTGAAGTATTCTATAGATAACCCCACAAACCTCTTTTTTTCAGGGAAATACCGACCATTACAGTATTTCCTTAACCACTTCGCGGGATGCGCAAAACGCTTCATCAGCGCTTCCCAAAATTGCACGACTTATGCAAAAGGCTGACGCTTAGGTACCCCCATAGCGTCAGCCTTTTGCTTTATTAAATTAATTCTTTGTCCTTATAGTTATGGCTTTCTCGATAACAGATACATCCGTTTCCTTGTAGGATCCGCCATATTCGCCGTCCAAAGTCCATTCTACTTCTTCCGAAGCCTTGAACGTAACATGCTTAACCTGCTTATATGTAAGGTACGGGTTATCGGGCTGCTTCATCGCAAGTGCCGAGATTATTGAATTAAACTCAGCAAGATTCTTGGGCGCGTGTATAAGAATAAGCTCCATCTGTCCGTCATCCTGCTGTATCAGCTCATCTCCAAAGAGCGTCATTCCCGCAACAGATGATGAGTTGCTCACTGCTCCGAAAACGTAGTCACCGCTCTCTTTTACTCCGTCCGCTTCAATTTCCATATGACAGCTGTATCCGATATTCTGCGGAAGTTCTGCAACCGCACTGAGTAAGTATGCCGCATAACCAAGAACATTTTTAAGTTCCTGATCCGTTGCATAACTTACTTTAGAAAAAGCTCCGAACGCCGCAACATAATTAAAATACGTGCCATTCATCTTTCCTACATCATACTTGAACGGCTTTCCGTCTACCGCGGCCTCGATTGCCCTTGCTCTGACTCCCGGTATTCCCAGTCCCTTTGCAAAATCATTGGTACTTCCCGCCGGTATATACGACAAAACAGGCTTATTGCACATACGCATTATTGCATTTACAACATGATTGAGCGTACCGTCTCCGCCGCTGCACAGTATGGCGTCAACACGACCGTCATACTGATAAATGATAGTTTCCGAGGTAATATCATCCTCAGGCAAAATAGGGAATACAACCGGCTCATATCCTGCCTTCGCAAACCTCGTAACTATGTCCAAAGTATAATTTCCTGCTTTTCCAACCCCCGCAGTTTTATTTATCAAAATAAGAACTCTTTTCTCCATATGCGTTACCCCCGTTGTATCTTTATTTCTTTTTGTATGTCCTGTACGTATATGTTATGTCGAAATAAATCTGTTCCTCACTCTCTTCTACAAGTTCCCAGGCAGTGTTTTCATCAAGATTAGGGAAAAAACTGTCTGCCTGATATTCCTTATCGATAAAAGTGACAATCGCTGTATCACACTCATCAATAAATTCATTATACACGCTTGCTCCACCAATGATAAATATATCATCAGAAGGCACATCTTTTAAAAGCTCAGCAAGCTCTTCCTTATTGTGCGCAACAACAGCATCCTTTACTTCATAGTCTTTTCTTGTTGAAAGGATAATGTTATTTCTTCCGGGAAGCACTACCCCTCGAGGAAAAGTCTCAAGAGTCTTACGACCATACACGATAGTCTTTCCCATTGTTAAATTCTTAAAATTCTGCTGATCGGCTCTGATGCTCACCAAAAGGCGTCCCTGATATCCGATTGCCCAATTCTTATCCACTGCTACTATTGCTTTCATATTCTCCTCCAAAATAGAAGGGCTGCAAAATATTGCAGCCCTCATAGTCTATTATTTTATTACTTTACAGTAAGTGAATCCCATGTATCAGCCGGAACAAGTGTGATATATGTCTTACCAGTGTTGATCTGAATCTCTTCACCCTTATCGTCATAGTACTTAGTTACATGTGTCTCTCCGTCCTTAACCCATGTAATGTCCTTGGCAACACCGTTTGTGATATACCATCCGGGCTGTCCTGCTGCGATACAGTTATAAATAAGATAACCGTGATCATCATACTGATGGAAATCACATTTCTGGATAATTACGTTCTTGAAGCTGAGGGGCTCATTGTCCTCTCCGTCCTCATGACGTGAACCGTACTCATAATACTCATATTCCTTAGTCTCATCGTTATACTTAAGTGTTGAAGTATTGTGCCAGAAAGGAAGTGCAATCTCAGTTGCAGGATATGTTCTGTCATAAACCTTTGTAAGGTCTACTTCCTTACCGTAAGGAGCAAAGTTGAAGTGACTTCCTTCGTTCTTATACTCTGTATAAGTTGTTGAATATGCTGAATCACTCTTCTTGCTTGAGAAGTTCTTATCAAGGTCTCCCTCGCAAACATACTCTGTAAATTCTCTGGGCTTTCCGTTCTTTACTCTCTGGAATGTTCCTGAGAAATGCTGTGCCCAAGGATTCTTCAAATACTCATCGATATAGAAAGGGCCACCGTCATGGCAAAGAACCGCATTCCACTCAGCTGCAAGAAGAATGTTTGTGGGACGTGTACTTCTTACACTTCCCATCTGTTTAATCTGACCCCAATCCTTAACGATACACATAAGTCTTGTGATTCTGTCATTCTGTGTGCTGTTCATAAGCTCATAAACAACGTCTGCTTCCGATGTTCCGAAATGAGGAAGCGCTGTCTTCTCATTATCAACCATTACAGCGATTGGACGCTGATCTTTAAGTTCTTCACTGATAGGCTCACCTGTGATCTCACTGAGGTACATTCCTTCAGGAACTTCAAAGTTCTCTGCCTCTTCTGTAGAAGCCTCTGAAGAAGCCTCAGTTGTAACATCCTCAACCGAAACTGAGAGTGATGAATCATCAGCTCCCTTATCTTTTCCACAAGCTACAACGGAAAAAGCCATAGCTGTGCACATTGCAATCGCAATAAATTTTTCCTTTTTTTTCATAGTAAACATCTCCCAATTTTTCTTAACTAATTAAGTCAATGCAATTATTTTACCAAATATCGCCTATTTTTTCCACAAAGAAATTATGATATGCTATTTGAAAGGGGGAAACGCCATGAAACTTACCTTTATCGGCGCTGACCACGAAGTAACGGGCAGTTGCCATTTACTTTCCGCTTGTGGAAAAAATATTCTTATAGATTACGGAATGGAACAGGGCAAAGATTATTTCGAAAATGTTCCGATTCCCGTTTCAGCTCCCGAAATCGATTATGTATTTCTCACCCACGCTCACGTGGATCATTCGGGAAATCTTCCTCTTTTATACGCCAAAGGATTCAGGGGAAAAATATACTCAACCGACGCAACCTGCGATCTGTGCAACATTATGCTCAGAGACTGCGCACATATTCAGATGCAGGAAGCCGAATGGCGTAACAGAAAAGCTAAGCGAAATAAAGAAATAACGCGGATGGAGCCCACCTATTCCATGGAAGATGCAGAAAAGACGATCAAGTCTTTTATCCCATGTAAATACGGAGATGAGATATCTGTCTGCGACGGTATAAAGATACGCTTCACCGACATCGGCCACCTTCTCGGTTCGGCCAGCATTGAAGTATGGATTACGGAAAAAAATATCAGCAAGAAAATTGTCTTTTCCGGCGACATCGGAAACAAAGATCAGCCACTGATAAAGAATCCACAGCTTACAGATTCCGCAGACTATGTTCTGATAGAATCAACCTACGGTGACAGACTGCACGGAACTGAGAAACCCGATTACATAAAAGAACTGTCGGAAATTCTTGACAGAACTTTTGCAAGAGGCGGAAATGTTGTCATCCCCTCTTTTGCCGTCGGAAGAACTCAGGAAATGCTATACTTTATCAGGAAAATAAAAAAGGACGGACTCGTAAGATCCTTCCCGAATTTCCCGGTATTTGTAGACAGTCCGCTCGCCGTTGAAGCAACTGAGATATTCGATGAAAACCGCTACGAATGCTACGATGAAGAGGCTATGGAACTTGTAAAGCGCAAGATAAATCCCATAACTTTTCCGGGACTTAATCTTGCCATCACAACAGAAGAATCACGAGCCATCAACGAGGATCCTGAGCCAAAGGTTATCATCTCTGCATCAGGCATGTGCGAGGCAGGCCGTGTAAGGCACCACTTAAAGCACAACCTCTGGCGTGAAGAATGCACGATTTTGTTTGTCGGCTACCAATCGATCGGCACAACGGGAAGAACTATCATTGACGGCGCCGAACAGATAAAACTCTTTGGCGAAACTGTTGATGTCAAGGCAGATATCTGCAAGCTTGAAGGACTTTCGGGACATGCCGATAAAAACGGACTTATTGAATGGATAAACGGATTTAGCAAAAAGCGTCCCAAAAAAGTATTTGTCGTACACGGTGAAGACAGCGTATGCAACTCTTTTGCCAAACTCCTACGAGACGAGTACGGATTCGATACATATGCACCTTACAGCGGAACCGAGTTTGACCTTGTGTCCGGAACATTCATAAAAGAAGCTGTTCCCATTCCCAAGAAGACCAAGGAAGCCACTCTCGTATCCGATGTCTATGCAAGACTCAAAGCAGCCGGTGCAAGACTTGTCGGCATAATCGCAAAGAGCGAAGGCATGACAAACAAAGATAAAGCAAAATTTGCAGATCAGATAATCGCATTATGCGACAAATGGGGAAAATAACGTTATATAAATTTAGGAGGAACGGTATGTCAAAAGCCGATGAAATTTTTATTTCCATGTGCAACGATATCATGGAAAACGGAACATCAACAGAAGGTGAGAAGGTTCGCCCCCACTGGCCGGACGGAACTTCCGCTTATACCATAAAGAAATTCGGTGTCGTGAACAGATACGATCTTTCCAAAGAGTTTCCTATCATGACTCTCAGAAAGACCGCACTTAAAAGCGCAACCGACGAGATACTTTGGATCTACCAGAAAAAGAGCAACAACATAAACGATCTTCACAGCCATATCTGGGATGAATGGGCCGATGAAACAGGCTCAATCGGAAAAGCCTACGGCTACCAGATTGCTCAAAAAAGCATATACAGAGAAGGCGAGTTCGACCAGATCGACAGAGTCATCTATGACCTAAAAAACAATCCATTCAGCAGACGTATCATGACAAACACTTACGTGTTCTCAGATCTTCACGAAATGAACCTGTACCCCTGCGCTTACAGCGTAACTTACAATGTCACCCAGAAAAAGGGCGAAGACAGACTTACGCTCAACGCTGTACTCAATCAGCGCTCACAAGACGTGCTTGCCGCAAACAACTGGAATGTTGTTCAGTATGCAGTTCTTGTTCATATGTTGGCTCAAGTCTGTGATATGAACGTCGGCGAACTTGTACACGTTATCGCAGATGCGCACATCTACGACAGACACATTCCTCTTGTAAAAGAGCTTATTAAGAGAACTCCTCTTCCCGCTCCTAAATTCACATTAAATCCGGACATAAAAGATTTCTACGAATTTACAAGAAATGACGTGTCACTTGAAAACTACGAGGTTGCCGGAGAGCAGCTCAAAGACATTCCTATTGCAATCTGACGAGGCTGACTTAAACTAATGGACAATTTTGCAAGTTTCCGCAAATTATCAGGAAACACACTAAAAATAATAGCTTGCGTGACAATGCTTATAGACCACATAGGTGCAGCTATAATTGCTCCACTGGTAGAAGATGACATTTTACCCGTGGGGATGTCTTTTGACACCCTTAACACGATATATAAGGCGATGAGATTTATAGGAAGGACTTCTTTCCCTCTCTTTATCTTTCTCATCGCAGAAGGATTCCTACATACTTCAAGCAGACTAAAATACGCAATTAGTCTGCTTGTTTTTGCATTAATATCAGAGCTTCCTTACGACTATGCCTTTTACAGCGGACTACATCTTGAAAACAATAACGTATGCATAACTCTTTTTATTGCGCTTATCACGTTATGGAGTGTAGATGCCGTAAGTAATTATTTTCAAAAAAAGAATCTGAATGCCACTTATGCAATGGTCGCAGGCATCATCATTATCCTGCTCACATCCGGCGCTGCCGCTTTCATGCAGAGTGACTACAAATGCTATGGGGTCTTTCTTGCAGTGATATTCTGCTTCTTTAAGCCTCTTTTCCCTTTAAATGTACTTGCCGCATATTTTGTTATTGCTTCATACAACACAGAATGGCAAAGCTTTCCCGCCTTTCTCCTCATATGTCTGTATAATCAAAAACAAGGTAAAAAGCTTGGCAGATATAAATATCTGTTCTACGCTTTCTACCCTGTTCATCTCATCATTTTATACGTGATAAGGCTCCTTATCGCCGGTGCACTTTCAAACTGATTCAATTACCTGCAATGCCAGCCATAGCTTCCTGTGCTGCAGCAATATTCGTTGTAGACAGAGTATATGTCTGCAACATATCCGTTGAAAATCTGACAGTATTATACTTATCTACGGTAACAACCGCATATTCCGTATAACCCGAATCCTTATCTCCGGTAAGTATATAGACCTCATCGCCCTTTAATACATCCATCTCAACTTCAACGGTAGCCTTGTTTGGCAATAGATCATTCTGATTAAATGATATCTCATATGTTCCCGGATAAAATGAATCCGTATCTTTTGTTATCGTTCCGCTGTATGGGAGCATCTCATCATTATCGTCTTTAACCGTTACCCTCTGAGTAAACCTGCTGTTTGTAGACAAATCTGCAACTATTTCTTCGTCGCTATTGGAAGCATCATCCTTTTTTTCATCGACGCCCAAATACTTAAGAAGTGTTTCTTCTGCGGCATAGTATGCATCTTCGTTATCAGCTGCCTGCTGATTCGAACCGTGTCTGTTATAAACATGCAGACATACGGCTGACAAAACAGCTACAAATACCACAGCAAGAACAATAACCACCCATCTTGCTCTTTTCATCTTCACCTCAAAACAAACTTTATACTTTTTTAACCTTTATTTCACAGAATAAACTAAAGTTTATCACAATTTGGACACAGATTCCAATAGATTTTTTCAAAAATATTGCAAATTTTATTCAATTTCTCTACAAATGCCTTATCTACGCCATGTTTTAGGTTTCATGATAATAAATATCGGCAAAAGTTCGAGTCTTCCCGCCAACATATCAAACATAAGAACCAATTTGGACAAAGCAGAGAACTCTGAATAATTGCCCATGGGACCTACCATTCCAAGTCCGGGTCCTATATTGTTAAGAGTAGCCGCAACTGAGGTTACTGTGGTCTGAAAATCAAAATTATCAAGTGCAACGATTATTGTTGAAACAATAAATGTCATAACATACAGGCCAAGATACGCAGAAACAGACTTGACCGTGGTACCTTCAACCGTATGTCCGTCCATATATACTCTCTTGATAGCTTTGGGATGAACAATAAAGTTAAGTTCATTCCTAAAGTTCCTTACTACGATAATGGCTCTCGAGAATTTGAAACCACCGCCCGTCGAACCGGCACACGCTCCGACAAGCGACAAGATACACAGGATCATCTTGGAAAACATCGGCCACTTGTCAAAGTCAAGTGTTCCGAAACCTGTCGTAGTCATAACGGAAACAACCGCAAAGAGCGAATGGTGGAACGAAAGTCCTGCGTTATTAAGAACTCCCGCTCTGTAAATATTCACAGCAATAAGTGCCGCCGCTATAAACATTGTTCCGAAGTAGAATTTTACTTCGTCTATTGCAAAAGCCTCTTTTGGCTTCCTGTTTAAAAGGAAATAGTAAACGGTAAAGTTTACTCCGCAAAGTGCCATGAATACAATGATTATGGCCTGGCTTAATACGGAATATCCGCCCACACCGGCGTTATTAACAGCAAATCCGCCTGTACCAACGGTTGAAAAAGATATTGTTATCGCATCGTAAAGCGGCATTCCCGAAAGGAACAGGCATATGATCTCAACAACCGTGATTCCGAAATATATAAGATAAAGAATTTTAGCAGTATCTTTTACCTTGGGAACAATCTTACCTACAACAGGCCCCGGGCTTTCCGCACGCATAAGGTGCATACTGTAGCCGTCCGCCATCGGAACGATTGCAAGAAGGAATACCAAAACTCCCATTCCACCGATCCAGTGAGTAAATGTCCTCCAAAACTGTACACTGTATTCGATACCGTCAAGACTCGTGAGAATACTTCCTCCGGTTGTCGTAAGACCTGATATTGTCTCAAACACAGCATCAATGTAATTGGGAATAGCTCCGGTAATAACAAAAGGAACCGCGCCCAAAAGACTCATAAGTATCCATGCCACGGCCGTAATGGAAAAGCCTTCTTTTGCATAGATAACCTTGTTTGAAGGTTTTTTACGAGAGCCAATGACTCCGACAATCATGGCAACTGCCGCGAGCGCCAGGAAAGACACTGCGCTGTCGTATTCCTTATAGATTATTGCCACCACGAACGGCAACATAAACAGACATCCCATGACTCTCATAAGTCTGAAGAGAATGTATCTGATCATTGAATAATTCATTTTTTAGTTCTCCAAAATATCATTTATGTCTTTTAATCCTGTTTGTGTCGTAACAACGATAACAGAATCTCTGTCCTTTATCACACTTGCACCTGTCGGAGATATGATCTCTCCGTAGTGATTAATGCAGGCAATAAGAATACCTTTCTTAAGATTAAGCTGTGCAAGAGGAACTCCTATTACAGGGCTTCCGTTTCTGACAATAAACTCAAGTGCTTCTACACGCTCATCGTTGAGCTTGTAAAGTGTCTCGATATTACTGTCTTGGGAAGCAGACATTCCTCTTACGAACTGAACAATCCTGTCCGCCGTAATATTCTTGGGATAAATGACACTTCCTATATCAAGTGAACCGATTATATCGCCATAATTTACCCTATGAACCTTGGTAATGATCTTTGCCTTGGGATTTATGCTCTTAACATACATTGAGAGCATAATATTCTCCTCATCAAGATTTGTAAGAGCTACAAAAGAACCGACAGAAGTAATACCCTCTTCAAGAAGCATATCTTTGTCTGTTCCGTCTCCGTTTATTATAAGTGCCTGAGGAAGAAGCTCTGAAAGCTCCTTGCATCTTACAGGGTCTTTTTCAAAGAGCGTAACTTTGATTCCGATAGACATGAGCTCTTTTGCCAGATAAAAACCTGTCTCTCCTCCGCCTACGATTATCGTCGAAGGAACCTTTGCTGTCGGAAGTCCGAGTTTTCTAAAGAAAGCAAGTGTATTTCTGCCGGAACCGAAAATTGTTATCTCATCCCCTGCCCTTAATATAAAGTTACCATCAGGAATGAATACTTCATTGTCACGTGATACCACGGAGATAATGACCTGTTTCTTAAGGTCGTCTGGGATATCTTTCAAAGCCTTATCGCAAATTCTTAGATTCTTGGTAACGATAAACTTTACGAGCTCCGCTCTTCCCCTTGAAAAAGTTTCAACCTTCGTTGCAGACGGGAACTTAAGAAGTCTGTCCGCTTCTCCCGCCGCCGCTTCCTCGGGATTGATTACCATTGAAAGACCAAGTTCTTCTTTGATGAAATTGATCTCTTTTTTATAGATCGGATTACGAACTCTGGCTATTGTATGGCAATTACCTGCTTTCTTTGCTATAAGACAGCAAAGAAGATTAAGTTCATCCGACTCCGTAACAGCAATCATAAGATCCGCCGACTCAATACCTGCGTCCTTCATTATGGAATAGCTGGCACCATTACCCACTATTCCCATGACATCATAACTGTTAACCACATACTGAAGAACATTGCTGTTCTCCTCTATGACCGTTATATCATGTCCCTCCTTGCTAAGTTGTTGAGTAAGCGTCTGGCCGACATTTCCACAGCCAACTACTATGATCTGCATATAATTCCTCCATATAAAAGACTAAAAGGTTGCTCCAACAAAAAAAACCTGAGCAACCTCTATTATTATATTGTTTAATCAGATAATAATCAACCTGCGCAAAAAGCGCTAAAACATGGTTTTCTTGAACATAAAGGTCCTGAAAGTCGCTGTTTTATCGTTTTTTTTATAATAATTTCCCCTTAAGTTCATTGTATATATAGCATTCTGACAGTACAATTATGATGTCGGTGAAGTTTTTTTTACACCGACTTTTGTATATAATTTCATAATAAGGAGACCGAAAATGAGAAATATTTTCTCCCAATTTTTCCAAGGACGTTACGGTTCCTACGGAATGGACAAACTCACAAGGTTTCTTTTGATATTGTCAGTAATAGCTTTGATCGTCTCGCTTTGTTCACCATTTGGTTTCTTATACTATGTTGCCTTTGCGTTATTGATCTACTCATATTTCAGGCTTTTATCGAAAAATATCACTAAGAGATACAAAGAAAATGAGAGTTTTATCAAGGCCGAACAAAAGATCCGTTTATTCTTCGGAAAGAAACACAACAAAATTATACAGTACAGACACTATCACATTTATACCTGCCCGCAGTGCAAACAAAAGATACGCATACCAAGGGGCGCCGGAAACATTATGGTTCGATGTCCCAAATGTATGACAGAATTTAAGAAGAAAGCTTAACATGAAAAAATATCTGGTAGTTTACGCCAGTGAAACAGGAAACACCCTTATGCTGGCAAAAGAAATTTATAATGCCATAGCTTGTCCAAAAGATGATAAAGCGCTTGTGGACATAAGATCATGGAACGGGACTCTGGATGCAGAGCTTTATTTTATAGGTTTCTGGATTAACAGAGGTTCATGCAGCCTGGAGATAATTGACCTTATCTCCTCTCTGCATGGCAAAAACGTTGTTTTCTTCGGCACATGTGGTTTGGGTGACAGCTACGCGTACCATAAAGTTCTTGAGCAAAATGCCAGAGCATGGCTCGCTGCTGACAATAATTTTCTGGGTTCATTCTTTTGTCTTGGAAAAATGCGTCAGGAAATCAGAAACAAATATGAGTCTCTTCGCGGAACATGTGAAGATGTTCAGATAGATATAATGCTTAGTATGCTTGACGATGCATCAAATCATCCCGATAACCGGGATCTTTTGCAGGTAAGACTTTTTACGGATGAAATACTTGTGAAAGCCGAGAATTATACTGCGGCTTATATCTGATTTTTTTTAGAGTATATTAGTGAACTCTTATCGTACTTGCGCTTATCTGAAAGCTTTCTTCGCATTCATCGTCGGCAGCTCTCTGATAGGTTATTGTGAACGTACGATACTTGGATCTGATAATATACACAGTCTGATAAACAGCTTGAGAGCCTTCGGGTTCATAGTGGGCGTCTATCTTGTAACCGGGATAGCCGTCTATTTCTATGCGTTCAAAAGATTCCACTTTAAAACCTACATCTCCTCCATATTGTGCCGCATAACCGGCCGAAACAAGAGTTTCGTACTTATGCTTATCAAGCTTAGCCAAGCTGTCTATAGTCTTTTCGCCGCTTGCCTGCTCAGCTTTTTCCCTGTTTGTAAGCATAAAATCGTTGCTGTTATTGTGAACAACATAGCTTACGGAAGATGATTCCATAGGTCTGTACTTATTTACATAATAGCCTTTAACTCCGGCCGGAACAAATTCGGGATTAAGGACAAAAGTACAGCCGGTCGCTTCCTTAAGTTCCTCTCCTGCCGCCAGTTCAAGGCATAGAGCGTTAGTAACAAAAATGGCAAATGCCATTGATGCCGCAAGTATTACATTGAATAAAATTTTCTTTTTATTCATAAACATGACGCCCCGTTTCATTAAATGACCTGACCACATTACATGGCCAGGTCTTCAAAATATCTTTTACCAAAAATGTAAACTATCAAGCCTCATAACTGTCAATAAGCTCAAGAGTATGTTCTTCGTTCATCTTCTTGCACATCTCAACGAGCGCATCGAGAGGAACATTCTGAACCTGCTTGTTGGAACCGCGAACATTGATAGATACAGTATTCTCCTGCGCTTCCTTATCACCGACAACGATGATGTACGGGTCTTTGTAGTTCTTGAACTTTTTGATCTTCTCTTTCATGTTGTTGTCTGAGTAATCAGCCTCAACACGAATTCCTGCATTCATAAGAGCAGTTTCAACCTTCTTGGCATACTCATTGTGCTCAACACGGATGGGTACGATACCAACCTGATAAGGGCTGAGCCAGAACGGGAATACTCCCTTGAAGTTCTCAATAATGATACCGATGAATCTCTCAAGTGAACCGTAGATAGCTCTGTGAATAACTACAGGCATCTGCATCGTTCCGTCCTGCGCCTGGTATGTAAGGCCAAAATTATGAGGAAGCTGGAAGTCAAGCTGTACAGTACCGCACTGCCACTCTCTTCCGAGCGCATCCTTGATCTGAAGGTCGATCTTAGGTCCGTAGAACGCACCGTCACCTTCGTTGATCTCATATCCACCCTCGCCGTACTTCTCATCGAGGATTTCCTTAAGAGCAGCTTCTGCTCTGTTCCACACTTCAATATCACCCATGAAGTCTTCAGGTCTTGTTGAGAACTCGGCTCTGTAAGTAACACCGAATGTTGAGTAGATCTCATCAGCGATTGCGATAACATCGGCAATCTCTTCTTTTATCTGTGACTCCATTACGAATGTATGGTCATCATCCTGACGAAACTCCTGAACACGGAAAAGACCGTTCATCTGGCCTGACTTTTCTTTACGATGAAGAACATCATATTCACTGTAACGGATAGGAAGCTCTTTATAAGAGTGATTTGTTCTCTTATATGTCATCATCGCATTAGGGCAGTTCATAGGCTTTGCAGCCATTGTGTCGTCCTGCTCACGGTTATAAACAACAGAACCTGCCTGAATCTTAATATTCTTAGGCTCTTCTGTAGGTTCGTTGATATTCTCAAGAACTCCGGGAATCTCGGCATCTGCCTTGAGCCATCCCGAAACACCGGGAACCATGAACATGTTATTTACGTAATGAGCCCAGTGTCCGCTTATAAGCCAAAGCTTTTTATTATTTACAAGAGGAGCTGCGATTTCTGTATATCCGTGTCTCTCCTGTACTTCTCTTGAATATTTAAGAAGTGCCTGATACATCTTCCAGCCTCTGGGAAGCCAGTAAGGCATACCGGGTGCAGTCTCATCAAACATAAAGAGGTCAAGCTGTGCACCGATCTTCTTGTGATCGCGCTCCATTGCCTCCTGGATCATCTTGATGTGCTTTTTAAGCTCATCCTTGCTTGGGAATGCATAGAGATAGATTCTTGAGAGCTGATCTCTCTTCTCATCACCTCTCCAATACGCGCCTGAAACAGCCTTGATCTGATAAGCTGCGTTCATAAGCTCCTGCGAGTTACCTACGTGAGGTCCGCGGCAAAGATCAACATAATCATCGCCTGTATAGTAAACCGTCAAAATCTCATCTTCAGGAAGGTCCTGAATAAGCTCGGTCTTGAATTTCTGGTCTTTGAACATTTCAAGTGCTTCTGCTCTTGAAACTTCCTTGCGTGTAAAATCTTCTCTTCTCTTGATGATCTCGCGCATCTTATCTTCGATGGTCTTGAAATCATCCTGTGTCACAGCCTTGGGAAGTACAAAATCGTAGTAGCAACCGTCATCAATCTGAGGTCCGATTGCGTACTGTACTTCTTTTCCGTAAAGCTCGATAACAGCCTTAGCGAGAATGTGTGCCAATGAATGGCGGTAAACTTCTAAATATTCTTCTTTTGTCATTTCAGCTCCTTCTGCTATACCTACCGGGTACAGCCATGCTTTTTTTATTGTTAGGCGAAAAGGCCTGCTCTGTGGTCACGGCATAATGTGCAAAATCTTGCACATTATTGCCTTATGACCACAGAGCGGTCCTTTTCGCCATCTACTACTTCTTTATCATTCCCCAAATGGATTGATTATATTTTTGAATGTGTATTATGCGTTCTTGCCACAGCACTTCTTGTATTTCTTTCCGCTTCCGCACGGGCAGGGATCGTTGGGGTAGATCTTGACTTCTTTTCTGATTGTGTGAGAAGCCTTCTCTTCTTTGTAGAGGGCCTTTCTCTTATCCTCATCAAAGATCTCTTCCCATTCAGGAAGGTTGTAGAGCCAGTCTGCGCCGGCATTTACCATATTCTTGTAAAGGAGTTCTTTCTCGAAACCAAGGTTAACCTCAGTATCCTCCTCCATCTCTTCAATAGGGTTCTGCACCTTAAGGCTGTCGTTGATTCCGTCAAGGAAGCCAACCATAGTCATAAGGTCAACTTTGTACTTCTCTGCGAGCTCTTTAACTGTTCCCTTAACAACCTCATCAGGGTTCTTCAAAAGCTGCGCATAGATGTCGCGCTCTTTCTGGAAGTACTCTGTCCATAATTTCTGGAGGGTACCCTTATCTGTAGTCTCTGAATAAGCCATATCATGCCATTTTTTCAATAATGCCATATCCGTTACTCCTGTTTTTCATAATAAAATTCGTGATCAGGGCATAGTAATACCACTGACTTTTATACGTAAAATTTATTCTATCGTATTATCAGTAGGGTGTCAAAAATTGAGAATACTTCTTTTCAATCAAAAAACGCCGTCTCAAGCATCAGCTTAACAAAGAAAATCGACAATACCGCGATCATGACAGGTTTGACGATCTTGGAGCTGTTCTTCTCAAAGCAAGTAGCTCCGATATAATTGCCTGCAATGTTGAAAAGGCCTGCTACTGCACCAAGAGGAAGAAGTACCTGTCCATTGATCAGAAACACCACAAGTGCAGCGATATTGGTGGATAAGTTTATCACTTTGGTAAGTCCGTTGGCTGTTGTAAGCTTCATTCCCGCAAAGTAGGTCAAAAGAAGTATCAAAAACACACCGGTTCCGGGGCCGTAGAAGCCGTCGTATGCACCGATGGAAAAAGCCACAAAAGCACTTATAAATAAGGCCGCTTTGTCGGAACGGACCGTATTTGTTTCCAGATTTCCTTTGCGTGTAATAACATAGATTCCCGTGAGCGGGATGATTATCATAAGGATTGTCTTAAGAATATTGTCGGGAACAAGAAGTGAGGCCTTTGCTCCAAGCGCAGATCCGGCGAGTGCACAAGGAATGCACACCATTCCTATCTTCCATGGAATAAAACCTTTTCGTGCATATTTTGCCGTAGTTACCGATGTTCCCATGAATGAACTCATTTTGTTGGTAGCTATGCAGTTATGTACGGGAATTCCCGTAATCATATAAGCGGGAAGCGACACTAGTCCGCCGCCTCCCGCTACCGCATCTATAAAGCCCGCAATGAAGATAAGCGGGCATATTATCAAATACTTAGTGAGCATTGCTAAAAATAATGCCTTTCCTTTTCGCAGCTCTTTTTCCTGACAGATCAGAGCTTTTTGATTCTCTCAAGCGCTTCCACGCTGTTCTCGTAGCTTCCGAAAGCAGTAAGTCTGAAGTAGTGCTCTCCGCTGGGACCAAATCCCGATCCGGGTGTACCTACCACATTTGCCTTCTCAAGAAGGTGGTCAAAAAACTCCCAGCTTGTCATGTTATCGGGTGTACGAAGCCATACGTAAGGTGAGTTTACACCGCCTGAAACGTCGTATCCTGCCTCTTTAAGTCCGTTAAGAATATAGTTCGCATTCTTCATGTAGCGTGCAACCATATCTTTAATCTGAGCCTTACCTGCATCTGAGTAACAAGCCTCGCCCGCTCTCTGAACGATGTAAGGAGCTCCGTTGTACTTTGTTCCGTGTCTTCTTGCCCAAAGGCTGTGCATCTGAACTTTTTTGCCCTCAAAATCAACTGTAAGATCATGAGGAATAATCGTTGCTCCAAGGCGAAGTCCCGTAAATCCTGCGTTCTTTGAAAAAGATCTGAGCTCTATAGCACAAGTCTTGGCGCCCTCACACTCATAGATTGAATGAGGGACGTTGTCCTCTGAAATATATGCCTCGTAAGCTGCATCAAATATGATAACAGCGCCGACTTTGTTTGCGTAGTCAACCCAAACCTGAAGCTGATCCTTAGTGATCGCGCTACCTGTAGGATTGTTGGGGAAGCACAGATAAATAAGATCCGGTGTCTCCTTGGGAAGTTCAGGCGCAAACCCGTTCTCTGCTGTGCAAGGCATGTAGATCACATTGCTCCAGATTCCTGTATTCTCATCGTAATTACCTGTACGGCCTGCCATTACGTTAGAATCAACGTAAACGGGATATACGGGATCGCAAACCGCAATCTTTGCATCCTGTGAAAAGATCTCCTGAATGTTGCCGGAATCGCTCTTGGCTCCATCTGAAATAAAGATCTCATCGTCGGCGATATCGCATCCTCTGCTTCTGAAATCATTCTCGGCCATTGCGTGGCGAAGGAAATCATATCCAAGATCGGGAGCATATCCTCTGAATGTCTCGGCTACGGCCTGCTCGTCAACAGCCTTGTGAAGCGCCTCGATTACTGCGGGGCAAAGAGGCTGTGTAACATCTCCGATTCCGAGTCTGATTATTTTTTTATCCGGATTAGCCTGCTGATAAGCATTAACCTTCTTCGCAATTGTGCTAAAGAGGTAACTTCCGGGAAGTTTCAAATAGTCACTGTTAGGTCTAAACATTGATTCGTCCTCACTTTCATGCGAATATAAAAAAAGTTTACTACTTTTTTGTATAATTGTATACATTTTCTTTTCGGAATGAAATCAGCTATTTATAATTCGCTATAGAAGATACTGCTCTATCATATTCTTTATTACATAAGAGCTAATAGCATACTGCGAAGTTTCAAATGTCATGATCATGTTTTTCCCCTGATAAAACCCACTCTGTTCATAAGCATTTATCTTCGCAATATTCTTATTGGCATAGGCAATGTTATCCATCATTCCGAAATGTTCCCATATAAACTCTTTTCTGGTTCGTATATTAAGACACATAAAATCCGGGCGAACCGTTCCAATCCCCTTTAGTGTTATCGGATATTCATAGCGATATGGAACTTTGAATTGTTCAAGCATGTTAGCGATGATTATTTCCGACTTGGACCTAAGTCTTACTCCACCATTTGAACAATATACCGACATATCCCCTTCAAAGCCCATAGGTTTATATATCTCCCCTCTCCAGGCTTCTATATATTCCTTGTCGGTAACAAATACCGGAGTTATAAGTTCCTTTCTACCGGGCATCATTAAAGCAAATAAATCTTTAATAGATTTTGTATTTATGAAGTCCTCATAATGCTTAATTACTTCCAACTCTTCTTTTGCCAAGTCCAAAACCTTTCTGTCATATCCCTTCTGCGCCAGCTCACGCGCAGTCCGTTGCCTTTTCTTTGGAATGTAAATACCATTCGTATCTTTTGGATCAGTCCTTCGGTAATACTGCCATCCATTCGGCCTTTTAAGCACTCTGAGAGTCCCTTCCGGCGCTGATTTCAATGCCTTTTCCTTTTCGCTTATCAGGTATTTCAACATTTCTTTTCTTTTTTTAAGCAATTCCAACAGCTGCTCCTGCTGATCTATCTCTTCTATCCTTTTCATATTTCCTCCGATTTTGAGACTTCTTTGCCCTATTACGCCCTATTCAAGCGCACAAAACATATAATTCAAAATTGATTTGCCATTGTTATATGCTTTTCACCTCTGTTCCCACATTCAATAGGCATATAAAAAGCCTAAGCATGAAAAAAGTTATATGCTATCCTCCCTTACTCCCACCTCAGAAAAGCATATAAAAACCGCAATTCCTATACATTTTATTGCTCTTCACTTTATTTTTTTACCAAGTAGCATATAAGTCTGTTGCGTATTCAAACTTTATATGCTTTATACATCACTAAGCTTCTGAAAATGCGAGCAGATAATTTTCTCATTATGTAACCGCCAATGAGATTACCACTGTTCAGCTTTTATAAAAGCGTTTAAACTCATTAGTTTGGCAACGCAAAGACATTTTAAACAATTTGTTCATTATAGGTTATAATTGTGGGAATATATAGCTGCTTAAGAACAAGCAACATTCCTGATATCATATTAGATTATTCAAAAAAGACAAATAACAGAGAAAATGTACTATAAAAATCCAAAAAAGTAAAGCTCTTTCTTCGACTGATACACTACTCAGTCTTATATTGATACACTGCTCTATCTTACGATGATGCCCCGCATTTTCTTAAACTGCTACACTGCTCTTGATAAACAATCTTCACACAAAAGCACACTAATCAACGTTTACAAAATAAAAAGCACCAATTCCATACTTTTTGAACTTATAATACAATGTAGATAGCACTATAGTAAGCGCCAATACATTTGCGGTTTACTTTATAATACACAGAATGCGAGGTACCCAATATGAAATTTACCAAGATGCACGGCTGCGGCAACGATTATGTATATGTAGACGGAGGAAAAGAAAACGTTCCTTCCGAGAAAAAATCTAAGGTGGCACAAATGGTTTCAGACCGTCACTTCGGAATCGGCTCTGACGGTATTATCTTCATAAATCCAGTTGCGGACGATGATATTGATTTTGAAATGGAAATGTACAATGCTGACGGCTCCCGCTCTGAGATGTGCGGAAACGGCATCAGATGCGTTGCAAAATACGTCTATGACAAGAAACTCACAGATAAGACCACCCTTACAATAGTAAGTGCAGGTAAAAAGAAATACATCGACCTTAAGATCGGATCCGACGGACTTGTAGAGACTGTCAAAGTTGATATGGGTGCTCCGATCCTTGATGCTGCAAGTGTTCCTGTTTCAGTATCAGATGAACTTCTTTCGAATGATAATAAAAAACATGAAGCTCTTTCACCGAAATACGGAAGGCTCGCTGTAGATGTTCCGATTGAAGTTGCCGGAAAAACATGGCACATGACATGCGTATCAATGGGTAACCCCCACTGCGTTGTATTCCTTCCTGAAGGCGAAGATCTTGCTTCTTTTGAGATTGAAGCTGTCGGACCTCTGTTCGAAAATCACAAAGCATTCCCTAACCGCACCAACACAGAATTTGTAAAGATTGATGACAAAAACAACGTACACATGAGAGTCTGGGAACGCGGAACAGGCGAGACTCTTGCCTGCGGTACAGGTTGCTGCGCCACAACAGTTGCCTGCATACTTAACGGTCTTACAGACACGGAAGTTACCGTACACGTTCTCGGCGGCGACATCAAGTGCTCCTGGGATAAAAAGCCCGAATCTCCCGTGATCATGGAAGGCCCCGCAACTACTGTGTTTGAGGGTGAGATTGAGATATAACGCGACTTTGAGTTTTAATTTGATTTTGAGATTTAATGCGACTTTGAGATATAATTCGACTTTAAGTTTTAATTGAAACTGTAGTTTACATAAACCCCAAAATATTCTGCTTCAGACAAAAAATGACTAAACCACCATCTTTTAATGAGTTTAGTCATTTTTTTCACCATGTTAAAGTCACAGCTATTTTCATCAAGTGACTAAATAGCGCTCTTTTGTCTGATTTAGTCACTCTACGACTATATTTTGCTCTTCGCGTGCTTCTGTTGAGTGACTAAATCATGCTTCTTTGTCTGTTTTAGTCACTCTACAACTGTATTTGCTCTTCACGCGGCTTCAGTTAAGTGACTAAATCTTACTTTTTTATTCGATTTAGTCACTCTACGACTATATTTTGCTCTTCGCGTGCTTCTGTTGAGTGACTAAATCATGCTTCTTTGTCTGTTTTAGTCACTCTACGCCCGTATTGTTCTATTTCAGCCCTTTCGCTTTAACTCAAGGCTGTGCCGCCGCGTCACTTTGCTTTAAATCCCTCCTTCAGCGTTGTACCTATCGGCTCACTTCGATTCATCATGTCGCCGTAGCATGAACTCGGGCAATTATAATAACTGTTTACTTCATCGTCTTCATGAACGGTGTTGTAAACGATTATTCCGTTCATATCAATTCTTTCCGTCTCAGAATCAGGAAACGGAATCGGCGTCAGATAATAGCCGTCTTTTGCATGTTCAACGAAACGATCTTTGTCAACCTTAAGATATCTGGCTGTCCAGTTTCCGAAACATACAACCGCGATGGCTACCATCACAAATCTAAGAAATGTTTTCCCCCTAAATATATTCTCTGCAAGATCCATTGCCGCACAAATCGGAAGAAGCATCAGAAATGCCAGTCCGTACCTGATAAAAGGCGCAGTAAAGAACCACATCGCAATGTTGATAAACACGGTGATATAGAACATTGCAACATCCGCGCGGATCTTTTTTCTAACTTTCCTGATGATAAGATTAAGAAGCACCGCCCCCGCTCCCGCCACCTGAAACGCGAGAAGAAGTTTCTCATAAAACCTTTTCTTTTCCCACCAAATTGGAAGCCACTCGGATATACCGACTGTTATGCCTTCCTCTACACTTGTGATATCTTGAAGCTCTCTGCCCCAAACCTTGATCTGATTGGCATCAAACTTCATATATTCTGCAGGAACCTTCCATACAACATTAAACAAATCTATCGCTTCCGCAGGATATAAGAGCCATCCGGAGATTATCACGTTCCTTACAAGATACGGAAGGAAGGATAAAAATCCTATCACGATAAAAGAAATCGTCTCTTTTGTCATCTTCTTTTTTACCAGAAGAATAAAAGGAAGAACTGCAAGCACAACAAGCGCTGCCGCGGAAAGCTTCATGCTGACCGTAAATATAGAAAGAACCGCAAGATACCCGTAGACAGGAATATCATCGGCATCATCTTTTTTCTCAACTGCCTGCGTAATCCAGGCACACATGATGTAAAGAACCATGTACATCGCACCGTAGTCCGTTGCAGGAGACTGCAGATATTCAAGCGCCGTGATGCCATAGATGATTATCGCAAGTCTCGCCATATCAGCCGTATGGCTAGCGCGAGATGTCCACTTCATAAGGCCGCAAGCGGCATAACAGGTAAAAAGAGCCATGATAAAGCCCGTCATTGTATGAAGTGCAAACGGCAATATAAAGCTCATCGTAAACAGCGCACAAAGCGCAAGATACGAGCTGTTATATGCAAAATGCAACTGGAAATTACCGATACCCTTTATGACACCATACTCTTCAATTATCCTGATTGCCTGAGCATGATAGATGCCCGTATCCCTGTGGAAAACGCCTCTCGACGCATAAAAAGCGGATATAAGCACGATTATAAGACAAACAACGCCCTCTTTTGACCTGAATCTCTTTTTTACATTTATAAGAAGCGCGCTTACTTCCTTGCGACACTTATAAGCTCCGATCGCAAGAATCGTGAGCATCAAGGCATGACATACCGCTCCTACCTTGTAGAAGATACTGAAACACTCGGCATATACGGTTAGCGTCACAATGCCGGTGGTAACGATGCCTGTAATACCGATTCTATCTTCGTTCGGAACGGGAATAAATCTTGAAAGAACTTTTCTTATCGTCACTCCCGCAATAAGGCAGATTAAAAATATATAAATATAGCTGAGTAATACTACAACCATATATTAATCCTCTCTGTTATGCATTTATCTTTGCATATCAATACTTCTATAAATCTCTTTAATGCGGGAACAGACTCACTACTTTTACCGAAATTTTTTATGCACTTACATCGCATCTTTGCCGTTTTCACCCGCAACAATATAAATCCTCTCACTCTCCTCTGTCGGAGCCTCGTGGGTGTCCGCATCGTAACAGGCGATAAACTTAAGTCCCGCTTTTTCAACAAAAGACTTCATCTCATCGAGCGTATATCCTCTCTGATAATGAGTCTCAACAGAGCGCTTGAACACATCTCCCTCGCCGCACTTTGCAAATATCGTAAGGTCATATTCATTGATATGCTCTTCGTCATGATAATAATTATCCCAGATAAAGCTGCAATCCTCGCGGTTCTCCGCTATCGTCACATCACCGATGACATCTCTGTATTTGTGAAGCGTATTGAAATCAAATATGAATACTCCTTTTGGGAAAAGAAAATTATTCACAAGTTTAAATGTCTCGATAACGTCCTCATCCTCAAGAAGGTAATTGACGCTGTCGCACACGCTAAGCACCGTTCCGCAGGTACAATAAAGGTCAAGTTCTCTCATATCCTGCTCAAGATACATGACATTAAGTCCTTCGGCCGCAGTCTTTTTTCTCGCAATATCCAGCATATCGGATGACATATCTATTCCGATTATATCATAGCCGCGCTTTGCCATATTCAGGGTAAAAGAACCTGTCCCGCAACCAAGTTCCACGATAAGATTCTTCTCTTCTTCAAGCGCCTGCTCGGAATCTTCCTCAGTTGTATATTCACATATAACGCATTCATTTTCATTCTGCACCTTGTCATTTGCAGACTGTTCAGGAATATCATTGTCATCTGTATTATTAGCTTCATCATTTGAACATGTCGGACATCCTGCATTCTTCACAGGCTTAGTGACTCCGTATTTATTCAAAAGCTCCACTACAAAATCACCCCATACGTCGTATGGGGTTTCATCCATGAATGTGTCATATACATTTGCAAAATCTGTGTATGCTTCCATGTTTAATCCTTTGTCTCAACTAAATGTTCAGAACAAACTTACTATAAGTAATACTGCCTTCGTTCCAAGTCCCATTATAATACCCGCAAAAACCACACCACAGACAACTGCTTTAACGCTCTTCTTAAAATCCATATCGAGGATTGAAGCAGCAAGCGTGCCTGTCCAAGCACCTGTTCCCGGAAGCGGAATTCCTACAAATAAGAAAAGTGCCCAATACAAGCTATTTCCGGCTTTCTCTTTTAATTTTTCTCCGCCCTTATGTCCCTTTTCAAGGCAAAAAGTAAAGAATCCACCAATTATCGGCTTATCTTTTCCCCATTCAAGAACTTTTCTTGCAAAGAAGAAAATAAAAGGCATCGGAAGCATATTACCGATAATTGCGATAATATAGCTTGGAAGTACCGGAAGTCCAATTTTGATAGCGTAAGGCACTGCTACTCTAAGTTCTACCAAAGGGACCATTGATATCAGAAAAACAATTAAATAATTCAACATAATAAACTAATAACACTCCTTATAAATTTCATTTCAAAAACTCTTTTAACTTCTCAATAAGAATATTCATCTCTTCATCTGTTCCGATTGATATTCTGAGGTGATCCTTGATTCTGGGTGCATCCCATCTTCTTACGATTATGTTGTTTGCCCTGAGGTAATCAAAGATTTCTTTTCCTGACTTCTCTTTGTGCTTTGCAAAGACGAAGTTGGTCTTGGAATCTGCAAACTCAAATCCAAGCTCACGAAGCTCTTTCTTAACGCGCTCTCTCGTGTTGACGATCATGCTCACAGTCTTCTCAAAGTAAGCTCTGTCCTTTATTGCAAGAGAACCAAGCTCAAGTGCAGGCATATTCATTGTATATGAGTTATACGCAAATTTCACGTCAAGAAGGTATTTGATAAGCTTCTTGCATCCAAATGCATAGCCTATTCTCATTCCTGCCATTGAACGCGACTTTGAGAAAGTCTGAACAACCAAGAGGTTATCATACTTGTTTATCAAAGGCAAAACCGACTGTCCGCCAAAATCAGCGTAAGCTTCATCAACAATGACAACCACGTCGGGATTTCTTTTTATAACTTCCTCAACGGCATCTATCGGAAGCTGCGCGCCCGTCGGTGCGTTGGGATTAGCCAGAACAACACCGCCGTTCTCGCCAAAGTAATCCTCAATCCTTACAGAGAAATCATCAAGTAGCGGAATCTGCTTATAAGGAATTCTGAAAAGCTCTGCCCAGACATCATAGAACGAATATGTTATATCGGGGAAAAGAACCGGCTTATCCGAATTAAAGAATGTCATGAAAGCCATTGCAAGCACATCATCGGAACCAACTCCGACAAAGACATTCTCTTTATCAACCTCGTAAAAATCAGCTATAGTTTCCACAAGAACATCGCAGGTAGGATCGGGATATTTCTTAAAACTTTCCGCATCCATATTCTTAAGTGCCTCCTGAACCGCAGGTGCCGGCGGGTAAGGATTCTCGTTTGTATTAAGCTTGATTATATTCTTAACTTTGGGCTGCTCACCGGGTGTATACGGAACAACCTTACGTACGTTTTCTTCCCAACTCATAGTATTCTCCTCATCTTGCCATGCGCATTTATACATATGCACAGCAACGCTATTATAACAGAACAACGAGTTGCATAGCAACTCGTTGCACATTGAACGTATTCCCCATTTATTAAAAAGCGCCTATGCAGTTTTCTTTGCATAAGCGCCCTTAAATCTTTTATTCTTTTTCAAAATCTTATCAGTGTGTTGCTGTGGCAACCGCAGCAACTCTCACAAATGCAAGAGGCCCGTGCTGTGTAAGATTTACGGTTACATGATTATCTGTTACGGATGAAACAAGTACCTGAACCCAGTTCTTGCCCTGGAGCTGATATACAGCGATAGTATCGTTCGCATATACGCCCGTAACAGTGAAGTTTACTGTAGCAGTCTTAAATGAAACTCCGGGTGAACTTGTTGTTACGCAGTGAAGAAGTGTACCACCGACACTGCTTGCATACTGATTTGCAGAGCTCAAAACACCTGCTGTCGGAGCAGCGAGTGTAAATGTCACATTGCTCTTTCCTCCGTTAATCTGAACGTGTCCGCCCTGAGCAATATATCCGCCGTATCCGTCACCTATCGCATTGTTTCTGCTAAGCTGAGCAGCTCTTGAAGGAGCTTCATTCTTACCGTGCTTTGTCGCATTTTTATATTTTTCCTGATATTTGTCTCTTACAGTTATTGCATCATTAAGGCTCTTCTGAGTATTTGCAAGCTGCTTTGAAAGAGAATTTTTTTCGTTTGAAAGTGTTTCATAATTCTTTTCCTGTGCCTGTCTGAAAGCTTCAAACTGCTGCTGAAGAGTCTTGATCGTACTTTCATTTCTAGCGTTCTGAGACTGAAGCTCAGCCTTAAGATTTGCAATTTCCTCTGCCTGCCTCTCTTTTTCAGACTCAAGTCTTCCTATGTTCTGATTGGCAGTATTAAGCTGCTCCTGTAAATCCACCGTCGGTCTGCTTGGAATCGCAGTACTTCCCCCGCTTGTATTTGTGTCTGTATTCCCCTCGGTAATACCAATACCCTCCGTAGCAAATACACATACGGAACTTGTCATCATAAGTGTACCTGCAACTGCAAGTGCCAGAATCTTTTTCATAATTTTTTTGCCTCCGTTCCTTTATTAAACATTACTGATTTATCTGCAACTATTCAGCCTTATATCAAAGCATTAGTATTCTTCATTTCCGTAATCAATCTCGCGGTTTATCTTCCCTGCCGCATCACCTACAAGACATCCTACAACCACCGTCTGTTTACCGGGTTCTACCGTACTGTCTGTAGTAAGCGTAATAAGAAAATGCTCGGGAGAAAGCCCCGTTTCGCAGCCTTCCCTTATAATCTTATTCGCGTCGCCGTTATTATATATCTCGTCAATAAACTCAGAGCATCCCGAAGCATAAGAGAAATCATATTGCTCAAGGAGCCTTGTATTATCGCGCGTATAAGCGGCGATTATATAATATGTAAGGGAGTTGTCCTCCATATATACGTATGCATATTGGTGCTCATCAAAATAAGCTTTGTCCAAAAAATTATTAAGCTCTGCAAACCTGTTGCCATCCGCAGGTGACGCCCCGTGGATAACTTCGTTAAAGTCACACATATCATTCAGATTGGCTGCCTCAATATATATGGCGCCTTCTGCATCAGGCTCTTTTAACTCGTTATGCCCCTGATAAAAAGTGTCATCCCCTTCGGCATTTTGAAGTATCGGATAGTTGATATTTGTGTCGGGAATGTACAGCCACGCAAAAGCATCCTCGTTGAGCCTTTTTACACTGTCAAAACCCGACTCCTGCTCCGTTGGAAGCGTGCTCGTTTCATATCCCGTATTTCCTACGGAATTCGCCGCCTTCTTGGAACATCCGATAAGGCTAAAAGCAATAAGCAGTATAAAAAATCCTTTTACGGCTATCGTATCTATATCAATATATCGTCTTATTTTATACCTTACATTAGTTTGCGTCATCAATTTTTTCATAAAAAACATTTACTATAGCTTCATACAGACTATCTTCATCCGCATAAAATTCTTCATACTTGCCGTTTTTTGTAGTCTCTCCGTCAATCGTCACGATATCGTCCATATCAAACTTGTATGAAACCAGATACGGAGCCAGATAAGAAATCTCATCGGCAGAAATATTTGTTACCATCTTGTCTCCGATAGAGGTAAACAGTTCAACCGCCGCGTTATTATTCTCCCTGCACATAGTCCTTGCAGAATTAATAAAAGAATTTATGTACTGGCGCTGTCTCTCAAGTCTTGAGCCGTTCGAATTGGGAATATAAATATCTCTGCTCTTCACATAGTGAAATGCCGTCTCTCCCTCAAGATGAACCCTTGCGCCTTTTTTAAGCTTTTTATCAAACTTGGTAAGATCCTCAAGTACAACAACGTCCACGCCGCCTACCTGATCGTTTATCGTAGGAATCGCACTCATATTTATAGCCGCATATCCGTGAATCGGAAGCTGGTGAAAAAGATTCGACACTGCCTTCACCTGATACTCACAGGACTCTTCCATTCCATCGCCAAATCCATGCTGCAACGAAACCTGAGCCTTAGCGGTTGTCTGATATCTTCCATACTCATCGTAAACATCGACATCGGTCATTGTATTTCTGTTGATGCCGATAATGCTGATTGACTGAGTGTGCGGGTTAAGAGCAAGCAAAAACAATGCATCCGCCTGGCCTCCGTCAGTTCCCTCTGCCACCTTGGTAACGATCTCATCATCCTTGTCGATACCCATTATCAAAAAAGTGATTATATCTTCATTGTAATCATAAACAGCACCGTTATATCTGATCCAGTCGTCCTGCCACTTGGTACTGCCTGTTGTATTGCCCTCATAAAGAGCAGACTTCGCCATCACAGGTGCTGTTGTTGCCGATTTCGAATCAAGATTTGCTCTTCCGAAACCTCTCATTATTTCAAATCCAAGTAGCGCCCCCGATACAATCGTCATAAGCACTGCCCATATAATGAGAAAAATCTTTCCTTTTCCCCTCATCCTTGACTCCTAGTTACCGTTTGTTTCTTCTTCACTGTCGGCTGATGATGCCGCTGTCGTGCTGTCCCCGTCTTCAAAAGAAAGCTTGGGGTGCACACCGTCCTCTATCTTATCAGAGGAATCACCGTTAAATTCTATATCAGCAATATTTGCCGGAAAAACTCTCGACTGTTTTGTTACGTTTCCGCTGTGATCGGCCACTGCATAGTAAACTACCGCTGTTTCCGCATCTTTGTTAAGAACCACCTTCTCAACAACTATTCTGTCCGTGATGTCACCGTCCTTGGCATCATATGCATTGATCCCTACGATAAGGTCTTTGTCTTTTGTCTCCGAATCATAAATAAGATCAAGTGCCGAAAACCTGAACTCGGGAGCCATCTTGTCGCTCCTTCCGTATGCCAAAACTATAAGAGCGATCATCACTCCGCTCAATATGGTAAAAAATATACCGAGTATATTTCCTCTCACTTCTTCCTCCGAATGTGCTGCATGCAGCCTTTTTGCTGCCGATAGTAATAATTCTTATCTGTCTTTTCTGGTAACTCCGGCAAGGTAATTAAGCTCGTCAAGATCGTCATCATCAGGCTCCGGAACAGTTTCCTGCGTCTTTGGACGAGTCACCTGCATAGCTTCGCCTTCTCCGTACTTGCCATAATACTTGCCGTAATACTTACCGTAATATTTGCCGTAGTAATGACCGTAATGGCCGTAATAGCCTTTGCCGTTTATATCAACCTTGTTAAGGACAACTCCGAGCATCTTTGCCCCCGCCTTGTCAAGCTGGTCTTTTACCCTCTGTGCAAATCTGTAGCTTATTGAATTGCTCTCAATTACCATAACTGTTCCGTCGCACTGCTTGGCAACGACAGCCGCATCGATAACGCTTCCGAGAGGAGGCGTATCAACGATAATATAATCAAAGACCTGTTTCATATTCTCAAGTGCCTTGGCAAATATCCTGCCGCCCAGAAGTTCACTGGGGTTCGGCGGAACAGGGCCGCTGAATATTACGTAGAGGTTTGGTGTATCCGTCTCACAAATAACGCTTGATAGACGTTCTCTTCCGACAAGACAATGCGTAAGGCCGAGCCTTACAGAACCTGTCCTGTATCTTCCTACAAGGACAGACTTACGCATATCGGCATCGACAAGAATCGTCTTCTTGCCCGCCTCGGCAAATGCCCTCGCAAGCGCCATAGCAACTGTTGTTTTTCCCTCACCCGGAGTACAGCTTGTAACAGAGATGACTCTCACGTTCTGTCCACTGAACTCTACGTTACTTCGAAGTGTCTTATATGCTTCTTTTACCTGATAATTATTTTCTGCCTGACTGAAATGAAGTTTTGCGGTCTGCATAAAATCTCCATTCTAAATTTATTTTTTCTTTTTCTTTTTTCCCTGTTCATCCGAAGAAAGAGGGATAAGTCCGATGGTACTGAGCCCCAGATATCTCTCGACATCGTCGTTACTCTTAATGGTGTCATCCATAAGGAATCCCAGTACTACGAAAAACGCTACAATAACCGTTCCCGCAAATCCCGAAACAATCGTCCATCTAAAGACGCTCGGGCTTGCTTTTTTGGTCGGAACATTGGCCGTCTCCGCAACGTTGATGGCGTCTATATCCATAACATTTGTAATGTGTTCACTTGAAACTTCTCTGATACAGTTTGCTATCTCCATTGCCATAAGCGGATCTTCATCCTTGGCTGTAATGGCAACGATTCTGGTATCGGAAGGTGTATCAACCTTGACTACTTTTGCAAGGTCCTCATAGGTTGTGTCAACAAGATTGAGCCTCTGTATTGCTTCTTCCAATACATATCTGCTCTTTATAAGTTCCGCATAATCCGAAGTAAGCTGCGTAGATATCTGAACATCGGAATATGTCACCGTCTGATTTTCCTCTTTGTTAAGTATGTAAATCTTGGTCGTAGATTCAAAAACGGGATGAATAACAAATTTACTCACAAACAGTCCTACCAGGGCAAAAAACAATCCTGCGCTGATTATGAGAAACGCTCTCCCTAAAAGGATTGAAAAAAGTTCCCCAAGATTAATTTCAACGATGTCGTCTCTTTTATCCATCAATTACTCCAACAAACATTTTTTCATATTAAGGGAACCGTCGATTACATCCGTATTCCCTCAGATAACCTCATTTTTTATGACACTCATGGGATTATCATAAAAAATCTTTCTCCCGTATTCCTCCCCAAATTTCCTGTCCACAAAGTTTCTGCAATCAAGAATATCAGGCGCTCTCTTTGCCGTATCGTGAGCATCGGTCGCAACGAAGTGTACCAGCCCCTTTTTGAGAAGCTTTTTGGTAAAAAGACCTATTCCAAAACCGTACTTGCCCATAATACTTGATGAATTAACCTGGATGTAGCATCCCATATCACGAAGTTCTTCCACATAAGAAGGATGTGAAACAACATCGCTGTATCGTTCAACATGAGCTATTATCGGCATATATCCGGCACACTGGATCCTGTATACCGCATTGTGTATTGCTTTAAAAGTATTGGTCGGATGAAACTCCACAAGTACATACTCAGAATCTGCAAGTGTTGTTATCTTGCCGGATTCAAGTTCTTCCTGAGTCTCATCACTGTAATATACTTCATTTCCGGGATACAGACTGATATTTATTCCAAGTTTGGATGCTTCCTGCCGGAGCTGTTCCGTATAACTTCTGTTATGCAAAGGGCTCACATTATGGTGCATGGGCTTATGATGCGGCGTAAGTATAACATGAGTTATCCCATTCTTTTCCGCAATCTTAAGCATCTTAAGACTTGTCTCAATATCCCTTGAGCCATCATCCACCCCCGGCATTATATGACAATGAATATCGATTGATTTTTGCATATCATTCGCTTTCAGTAATAATCACTTAATTTTCCCGCTTATATGATTAAAGTACACAAAACAGGAAAGCTAATATATCAGATATAATCAAATAAAATAAACTCTTATATCACATTAAATTATACACCAACAAAATAGGCACTTTCAACATAATGTGCTGAATTATGCATTATTGATGTTCAAGAATGCATAATTTTTAGGTAGACGATTTATCATTATTTCCCGATTTTTGATATCTCTTCCTCGGTTAAATCGTGATAATCAATATCCAATTTCTCAGTTCCATTTGTATAGTACTTAAGCCACGCCTGATATTTATCATCATCTACTGCAAATTTCAAATTATCACTAGAATAATGAGAATCAATAAAATAGACATAACCATTTCCGTCTTTATCCACATTTGAGAGAAATGATGTTTCATCTGATGGCCAAGCTTCAGACCATAATGCCTCAACATAACCGGCCCTGTCATATTTGCCTGTATTTTTGTTAAACACATATAAATTATAAGGCCAAAAATCACCTGTATACAGAGCACCATGAGACAGGCCGTCTTCAATAGCACCGTTCTCATAAAATTCAAGCCCATAATATCCATGATACTCTTCATATAATTCATGTTTTGTAAAATCATATCCAATAACTTGTTCATACTTAGAGGCAGAAATGCTAGCATTAAATCTAAAAATCAATTCATCATACCCATCTCCGTCAAGATCAAACACACTAAAATCCGCAACAAAACTATTTGAATCTATATCATGCATATCATTCTCTTCTTCCTCACACAGCCATTTCCCTTTTGCCACAAAGTCTCTGAGTGCTTTTTTGTATGCATCATACATCTCGTCAGCAGAACCTTCTTTTCCATATAAAGCTATTGTCTCACTGTCGGAAGCCGTACTATTGATTGCAGTATCTGAAAAAGAAGATGATTCACTATCAAGAGCCGCATCATCACTCGTAGTATCTGCAATAGCAGATGATTCACCGTCAGACTCACCCTCTATCGAAGTTGAAACACTACTATCACCTTGTTCTTTTTCATCAGTAAATAATTCGTTGCCTACCTTTGTCTTTTCTAAAATCTTCTCTGCATCAGCCTTAGCCTCTCCACAGGCAGTAAGCAAAAAACACACCGTTGCTGCCAATATTAGTTTTTCTCTCCTAAACATATTCCGTCTCCTTGCCATGTTGCATCTTGTTTTCAAGCTCAAATATCGTATCATGTAATTAATACTATTAACAGTGCGAAAGCACATTCTCCGGGAGGTTCACTATGTTACCGAAAGATCCTGTTATGCTATTAAGTTATATGAATATGAAACTGAGAGACAACTATTCAAGCCTCGATGCGCTCTGCGACGATCTTGAAATTAATAAAGAAGAGCTTGCCGAAATCATAGGCAAACTCGAAGGAATCGGATATAAGTATGATTCCGGAAGAAATCAATTTGCATGACATCTTAAATGAAATTACAGAAATCCGCACTTGCTGCGGATTTTGTGAGAACATGAATCAGGAGTCAGCCAAGCCCTATCGACGAAGTCGATTCAAATTGGCTTGGTTGATGCATTCTTAAACTTCATGTTCAAGAATGCATAGATTTTTATCAGTCGCCATTGCTAAGTGTATTAGAACTGCTCTGTAGCGATTGGATATATTTTGCCTATTTTCCAGATAAACTTATCATTTATCCTTTTTTATCTGCGATTTTGGGCTATTTTTTCAACCCATATCGCAAAAATACAGATAAGAAAAGCAGCTTATACCCAGCTTATCTGGAATTTCATGCTCTTTTTCTATGAACAGACCTTAAATCCACAGATAAATCTTCTATCTTCTGCAAAATCTATCTGGGTTTCATCGCTTTTTTTACATGAACAGACCTTAAATCCACAGATAAACCTTCTATCTTCCGCAAAATCTATCTGGGTTATGACGCTATCATTAAATAGATAAATCAAAAACCACAGTCCGGCTATAAGGGAAGTTTTCGCAGCATTTACATATGTTGCCATATTCAAGAGCAATAAAAAATACGCTTTTCATTCTGTTTTTGCTCCAACTGTTTGAGCCCATTTATGGGCGAGTTTTGGAGCAAAGAATGAAAAGCGTATCTTTTTTTATGCCTTGAATATCAACATATGTAATAGCAAGAGAACTTCCCTTATAGCCGGACTGCAGTTCCTTGCATCAGTGTTTCGCCGAAGCGATAAGTTCGCCGCCTTGCACATCAAATTCGATGGTGTCGTGAGGTTTTACTCTGTCTTCGAGGATGAGCTTTGCGGACAAGGTCTCAACATACTTTTGCACATATCTCTTAAGAGGTCTTGCGCCGTAGATCGGATCGTATGCCTCATCAATTATATAGTTCTGCGCCGCATCAGTCAGTCTTATCGAGATCTCGCGCTCTGAAAGTCTGCTGTTGAGATCATCAACGATAAGTTTGATGATTCCGCCGATGTTATCTTTTGTAAGAGGCTTGAACATGATAGTCTCATCAAGTCTGTTGAGGAACTCAGGTCTAAAGTGGCTTCTTAAGTCCTCCATCGTCGCTTTTTGTGCTTCTTCGCTGATATTTCCGGCGCCGTCGATTCCGTCAAGAAGATACTGCGCACCTATATTTGAAGTCATGATAAGAATCGTGTTCTTAAAGTCTACGGTTCTGCCCTGAGAATCAGTAATTCGTCCGTCGTCCAGAACCTGCAGCAGGATATTGAACACATCGGGATGCGCTTTCTCAATCTCATCAAAAAGAACTACCGCATAAGGTTTTCTTCTCACTGCTTCCGTGAGCTGACCGCCCTCCTCGTAACCAACGTATCCGGGAGGCGCACCGATAAGACGTGACACACTGTACTTCTCCATGTACTCACTCATATCGATACGGACCATGTTGTTCTCATCGTCAAAAAGTGCCTGAGCAAGACTCTTTGCAAGCTCTGTCTTTCCGACACCTGTAGGTCCGAGGAAAAGAAACGATCCTATGGGCTTTCCGGGATCTTTTATTCCCGCTTTTGATCTCATTATCGCTTCTGAAACAAGTGTTACCGCATCATTCTGTCCGATAACTCTCTGATGGAGTTCATCCGCAAGATGAAGTGTCTTGTTTCTCTCACTCTCAGTCAGCTTATTTACAGGAATTCCCGTCCATCTGCTGATGATTCCCGCGATTTCCTCATCGGAAACTCTCTCATGAACAAGCGTTGTGTCTGCTTCTTTTTGATGTGCAAGTTCCTCCGCTTCTTCAAGTTCTTTCTTAAGAGCAGGAAGCTTACCGTACTGAAGTTCTCCGGCCTTCTCGTAATCACCGTTTCTCTGTGCGATCGCAATCTCGGAATTGATCGTATCTATCTGCTCACGCATGGCGGCAAGTCTGTCAACTGCCTGCTTTTCATTCTCCCACTGAGCCTTTCTGGTATCAAAATCTTCCTTTAGATCTGCGAGCTCTTTTTGCAAATTGGCAAGTCTCTCTGCACTAAGAGAATCATCCTCTTTCTTAAGTGCCGCTTCCTCAATCTGCATCTGCATGATCTTGCGGTTAAGCTCATCAAGCTCTGCAGGCATAGAATCCATCTCTGTCTTTATCAGAGCGCACGCCTCATCCACAAGGTCAATTGCCTTATCGGGAAGGAAACGGTCCGAAATATATCTGTTTGAAAGAACCGCCGCACTTACAAGCGCGCTGTCCATAATCTTAACGCCGTGGAAGACTTCATATCTCTCCTTCAATCCTCTCAGAATACTGATCGTATCTTCAACCGTGGGCTCATCCACCATGACAGGCTGGAAACGTCTCTCAAGAGCTGCATCTTTTTCTATATACTGTCTGTACTCATTGAGCGTTGTCGCACCGATACAGTGCAGCTCGCCTCTTGCAAGCATGGGCTTAAGCATGTTGCCCGCATCCATTGCACCGTCAGTCTTACCTGCGCCGACTATCAAATGAAGCTCATCGATGAAAAGAATTATCTCACCGTCAGACCCTTTTACATCCTCAAGTACAGCCTTAAGTCTCTCTTCAAACTCGCCTCTGTACTTAGCTCCCGCGACAAGAGCTCCCATGTCGAGTGAAAAAATCTTTTTATCCTTAAGAGCAGAAGGCACATCCCCGCTCGCAATTCGCTGCGCAAGTGCCTCAACAACCGCAGTCTTACCGACACCCGGTTCACCTATGAGAACGGGATTATTCTTGCTCTTTCTTGAAAGAATCCTTATTACGTTTCGAATCTCGGTATCACGTCCGATAACGGGATCCAGCTTTTGCTGCTTTGCCTTCTCGACAAGCTCCGTGCCGTATTTGCTGAGCGTATCGTATGTTGCCTCGGGATTGTCGGTCGTAACATTCCTGTTACCTCTTACCTCCGACAGAACCTGAAGAAATCTGTTCCTGTCGATTCCAAATTGAGCAAAGATCTCTTTTACCTCTTTATTTGGATGCTTTAAAAGAGCCAGAAAAATATGCTCGACAGAAACGTACGAATCTCCGAGCGCCTTGGCCTCGTCCTCAGCGGATAAAAGAGCTTTATTAAGCTGCGCGCCTATATATGGCTGTCCGCCCTGCACTTTGGTTCTCTTGCCGATTCCCTGTTCAATCCTTGTGATAAAAGATGCAGTATCAACGCCCATCTTTTCCACAAGTCTTGAAATAAGACTATCTTCTATTGTCATAAGGGCATAGAGAAGATGTTCCTGTTCTATCTCCTGATTGCCGTATTCAACCGCAATCTTCTCGCATCCGCTCACAGCCTCTATGGACTTTTGTGTAAACTTCTGGATATTCATAATTCCCTCCTCATGTAACGCACACTTACAAGGAAGTTCCGATAATTATTCGCAAATTTCGGAACTATTTTTCATAATTCTAGTTGTTCTACTACAACTATAACACGTTATTTTCTATTGTCAACTCCCGCGATGCCAAAAACCCGAAGATGCTGACTTCTCTAAACAACGTGATAGGAAGCATCTTCGGGTTTTATTATAGTATGAAAATCACTGCGCAGCCGTACACAGCGCATTTCCGAATATATACCTTTGCGGCCGGGCGTACGGATTGCCAATACACTCAATACTTGCCAAGCCAGTCTGCATATTCCTTCGCTAAACGTATCAGTACTCTATCCCTTCTCTGGCTTCAATCCCCTTGTCATAAGGATGACGGATTTTTTCCATATAAGTTATATAATCCGCCCTGTCCGCAAGGAGCTCGTCGGCATTTCTTCCCGTCATGACAATCTCCATGCCTGACGGCTTATTATCTATCAGCTCTTCAAGCCTCTTTTTATCAATAACTCCGTAGTTGTACGGGTAAGTGATCTCATCCATTATGAGAACATCGCATTCTCCCGCCTGAATAAGTTCCAAGATTCTTTCAAGGATTTCATTATGCACAACGCGAAAAGCCTCACACTGCTCGTCATCATCACGGTGCAGCCATCCAAGTTCCTTGTCGCTTCTGACAATCGTAATTCCCGGAATAAGCGAAAGACTGTTTAACTCGGAAGTCTGTCTTCCTTTCATGAATTGTGAAAAGACAACCTTCCGGCCCGCGCCTGCTGCCCTCACGGCAAGCCCGATTGCAGCGGTAGTCTTACCTTTCCCTTCTCCGGTATAAAGATGTATCAGTCCCTTTTGGCGCTTAGTTCCCTGCTTTGACGCGCTCTTTTTCTTCTGCGGTTCTTTCCTCATAGGACAACTCACCGCGCTGCAACTTGCGCAGTCAGAATGCTTCTCGGTTCTCTCCTTATGAAGCTTCGCCGAGAACACAACACTCTTTTTCGGAACAAGAACAAAAGACTCATTGCACTTTACGATCTTCTGCCCAAGCTTAGCCATAACCGCCGCAAGCTCTTCAATCGGCATCTTATCACTTCCCGCAAATACATAGCTTCCGACATATAGGCCAGTCTTTTCAAATATCTTTTTATCAACTTCTTCATATGCAAGTGACAACATTTCTGTTCCGAGGCAGTCTATTATAAAGGCTTTCTGTATCTCGCCTCTTTGCAAAAAACTGTCCTGAAAACTGTCAAACGCATCTCCGAGCGTCACAACAACATAGACGGTATCACCCTCGATCACATGATGGAAACTCGCATGTACCCTTGGATGAAGCTGCCTGTAGAGCATCACGATATCTTTTTTCTCACTTGCTTTAAAATGGTAGCGCTTGATGAAGCTCTTAATCCCGCTCTCATCAAGAGCTACCGATAACGGTTCAAAAGTCATATTTTTTCTTTCACAATAACACTATCAACAATATTTTTGAATGTATTCGCCAAAAAAAGGCAAGGTGATTTCAGCAATTCCATAAGACTGTGCACTATCTGCAAGAAGCCCCATTTTCTTAAGCGCGTTGCTGTTCACCTGGTAATTTCCCTTTCCATCCATCTCTGCAATAACATCTTTACGTTTCTTTGGGCCTGAAGATACTATCTTCAATATCTCACGTTCACCTTCAGGCAGCTCTTTCCAGATTTTTTCGTAGCATTGCGAAAACAACTCGCTTTTTGCCTGCTTTACCACATATTCTTCGCCTTTATCTTTATACTCAAAATACGCGCTTCCAAACACTTGATATGCATATGCAAATCCTTTTGTCATTTTAGCAAAAGAAATAGCCATATCTTCTTCCATTCCCGTCTTATCCTCATATTTTATAGCCATAGCAGGCATTGGGAAGGCCTCTGTTTTTAGTTCCACTGCACGCTTAAAGAAAGTAAGATTCGGAACTTCTCCGAGTTCATAAAAATTCTGATATACACCGGAACATATGAGATATACAGGCCATGGAGCAGCAATTTCATCATCCATCACATTTCTTATAAGCTTAGCATATACTGAACAGAACTCCGCCATTTCATCTGTCTTTGCGATATCATCTATCCCGATCATAATTTTCTTCTTTGCCTTTATGAGTATTCCGACAAGTTGCTCAAGCCGAACTTCCTCATCGATATCGGTTTTAGAATCAAACCCTGCGCTTATCCCAACAATCGGTATCGAAACACTTAAATTGGTCTTCTCTGACAATAATACTTTCTTTACTTCAGACTCAAGCAAAAGATATGAAATAAGCGTATTTATAGGCCTTCTGGCAGATGACAAGTCATAAACCAACCATCCATCCGCTTTCATATCCGCAGTCTTGTAATGTCTTAATATATTTCCAAATATTACAGTTTTGCCGGATCCTCGAATTCCGGTTATCTTATATACACATTCTGACGGTTGCTGATATCTAAAATTATCATACACTTTTTCTTCGATAGTTGTGACAATATTAGCATCTCCAACTCTGCCCGGTGTATGTGTAAAAGGGTTCTTCATGATATTTATATCTCCATTACAACTATTTACAGGTTTGATATCATTTTACAACTCTTTACAAGTTTGTACAACTGTTTACAGGTTAGATGCATTTTTTACAACTCTTTACAGGTTTATGTTATTTCTTATCATCCTCACTGTCATCGTAGAAGATCTGCTCTTTACCTTCGATTCTCTTAGAAAGTTTCCTTGCAATTCGCCTGAATATCTTCGGTACTTTCTTACTGCCACGTATAGCCGCAATGACAAGCAATGCGATAAATACAAGTCCGATTATGATTGCTGCGATAACCATGTACTTATACTTAGATACCGCAAGTCCCGCCTTGGGGAATTTAACTTTCAAAGTAAACTCATTGCCTTCAATATCGTATGTGCTGTACTCTCCCATCTCGCCTGTCTTTGTAAGGAGCTGTTCTCCCTCGCCGTTTACGAGGTAAACCTCGAAACTACCAAGCGCATCATTTATCTTGGATAAAGGCTTATATCTAACTGTATGAACAGCCTCTCCGTCATCCGGAACGGTGACTTTGAGCGTTGTATAATTCTTGAGAGTTTCCGCATCATAGTCTTTTGCCGAAGTGAATTTTTTAACGTCAAAAGAGTCATTTCTTTCAACCACAAGTTTGTCCTCAGCCTTAAACTTACCGTCGACGAGAAGCTCACTCTGATAAGCCTCGCCGTCGTCATGCTCTTTATCTTCTTCAGCAATTGTTGTCCTGTATCTGCAATACTTTGCGGTTATGATCTGGTCCGAAGTAGCCGAATCTATCGACGATTTATCCCATGTAACATAATAACCGTCCTTGGGTTCAACAATAGGATATCCCTTTTCATCAAGCTTATCGCCATACTTCTTGTTACTCTTTTTGACAATTGTCTTTCCGTCACCGTTTTCATCATCGTCAAGTTCGTAAGTAATCGTAAGATCCGCAAAATCAGTCGGAAGTTCCTTGCTGTCATGCGAAACGGGTTCTGCCTTTAATGAGTAGCTTACCCTGTCAATTCCCGCAAGTGTATCGCTCACAAAGTAGTTGCCCCTGACTTCGCCCTCATCGCTTACGTGCCCCGCGATCGCACCATACCAGCTATCAGCGTCCCTGATATCGACCAAAGCCCTGCAATCCCTGATATTGGCGCCGTCGCCCACTATACCGCCAACATAAGACATTCCGTCAAGTATTCCCTTTGAACTTGAACTTACAATGTAGGATAAAGAACTTCCGCATACGCCTCCGACATACTCGCCGGAATTGGACTTCATATTTCCGTAGTTTGCGCAGTTTATGATGGTTCCCATCTCCTGAAGTCCGCAGATGCCGCCTATATAGCTCTTTTCACCTTCCGCGGTATTGTAGTTCTTATTGTCGCGCAGAACGCATTTGGAGATAAAAGAGGTATTGAGCTTTGCATCCTTAATTCCCGTAATGTCGCTCTCTGCATCAAAGTCATATTCTATCGCCATCGTTCCAGCAATGCCCGATGTGTCGATGTCACCATAAGCCTCCCCGTAGTTAATACATCCGTCTATCGTCGCATCAGTGCAGATAAGAGCCTCCTCCAAAGACACATCCTCAAATGTATTCGAATAATCTTTTTCCAAAACACCGTCAATCGCATCCGCATACAGGTTCATTATCACATTGAACTGATCCGCCACAGACTGAAGGTCGTCGACGATTGCCCCCGTCGCATTGTTCATCTCGTTGTTAAGGAGCCCGAAGTTGTCGTTCATCCCCTGCATATTGTTGGCAAGCGATACCGTATGCGCCTTATACTCTGTGCTGAACTGTGGAAAAGAAATCGCTCCCCTTCCCGCGATATTCCTAACTATTCCTTTTGCCTGATCTCCGGCTTCTTCCAGATGATCCGTTGCCTCTTCCAAAGAACTCATGGCGTCAAGAGCATCACCTCTTGCCTCTTCTGCCATAAGGCGAATGTACTTCTTTGTCAAACTTTCAATTTCTGCTTTCGCATCCGCAAGATCTCTTGTGTAATAGAAACTTCCTTCTCCGCCATCCACGCCGCTCTGATAATGATTCTGGGCATATTTATCAGCTTGCATCGTTGCATAGTTTGAAGCATCCTTACTCAGATTAACATCATTCTCATCCTCTTTATCCGGAAACGCCCTGCCATCGGATAAATGTGTCCAATCTCCGGGAACATTGTATGATTCAACAAGTTTGGTATCCGAATCTGTGAGAGGATTATACGATCCAAACGTTCCGCTATAATCAAGATCCGAAGCATTCGGATAAAGAGCTGCTGCAGACGTCGACGGATTCTTTGCATCTGCAATAAATTTATTGTAATAAGCTTTATAAGCAGGTTCACTTAAGATTGCATACTGACTCGCAATACTCTCAAGTGTTTCCTTGGCTTTTTCGTATTTCTTTTTATCCTCTTCCGACATATACTGTTCATAATCAAGATCCTTCACCGTTTCTTTAAGACTTGAAACCGCATCGGAAGTATGCTCTATCGCATCATCGGCATTATCAAGAAGCCCATCGTCCTTGGCAGACTCTTCAAGAATATACTGAACTCTTGAAAAAGCTTCCGATGTCGCGCCTGACACGCCGTTTGCAAAATCCGTCGTTTCATTAGAAATAAACCTGACGTCCTCAATGGCTCCGGCCGTATACTCCTGAATCACATTCAATCTGTTCGTGATAGTATTCGACTGATATTTGACGTCCTTCAAGGTCTTTGTAACTTTGTTATGGAGATCGTTTATCGCTATGTTGAGCTGATATGCGACGTCTCTGCTGAGATCGACCGTTACATACGGCTCAGCCTGCCCCACAATTCCGCCGACATCTTTTCTTCCGCGGATAACGCCGTTATTTATGCAGCTCGACACATATCCCGACTGTCTTCCGGCAATTCCTCCCACGTTGTATCCGACGTGCTTGTAACCTACCTGCCCTTTATTTGTGCAACCCGATATGATGCCGATGGAAGTTCCGGCAATTCCGCCGATATCCACGCTTGTTATATCAGCACTCGCTTCATCACTGCCTTTATCACCGTTCTTTATTATATTAAGAACTTTATTAAGCGTATTCATGCTGTCTATGGTGATCTGCGAATCGACATTTGTTGTATTTACCGCACTTTCATTGACACAGCCTGATATATTTCCCATGTTCTCGCCCGCTATTCCGCCGGTAAAATGAACACCTTTGATATATCCTTTAGCCGTGCAATCCTTTATGTTTCCCTCAAGCCCGTTTTTGCCCGCAATCCCGCCGACATAATCATCGCCCGAAACAACTCCTTCGTATGACAGCTTACTCAAAAGCCCGTGATTGTCCGCAACGATTCCGCCTACTATAACCTGTTTCCCCGTCGGAATCACGGTTCCTTTCACGTTCAGATTCCTAATAATGCCCGTCTTTTGAACATTGGAAAAAAGAGCCACGTAGGACATGTCACTCTTTACTGAAAAATCGCTTATCGTATGTCCGCAGCCGTCAAATTCTCCGCCAAACGTCGGCACTCCCGCAAAAGAAGTATCTGCAAGCGAGATATCTTTGGATAAGATCACTTTTTTGTTTACAGACCATGTATCAAGCCTGCAACTTTCTGCAAACTTAAGGAATTCTTCAGCGCTTCCGATCTTGATTTCCTCGATATCATCGGGAATGAGTAAGTCGATATCATCCTTTATATCCGCATCAACATCTTTTTGCTCTTCCAAAGCTCCCGTCTGCGTGCCTGTCGTAATTATCTCCTGCCCGTCATTTCCTGTCTCTCCGTACACACAGACAGCAGAATTGATAAAAAGAACTATTCCCGGAAGAAGCATGCACACTCTTTTTTTCATATCAGATGTCCTCCCCTTCCGTGTAATAGAATTCAATATCTTCCGCATCAATCGGTTCATCCTCCATCGGAGTGATATCGCCGTTTTCGATATATGCACTGACATCGCCCTTTACAACGGCGTGAATGACACCTGTCACATTACCTTCAACGCGGCCTCTTATAAATCCGTCAATACGCATGGTTCCGGTTCTTTGCTTGAGCCTTAGCGGCATATTCATAACAAACGCCGTGAGCTCTATTACTCTGTCACCCACAAGAAGTATCTGCGGAAGAACAAACATCGTGACAAGAATGGAAATTATAGTTCCGCGGCCAAGACATTTTCCGATACCGTATATCGCGCAGTCCGACGTCATATTTCCTATAAGTGTTCCCGCAACGGCAAGCATCGTTCCCGATGTGATGATCGTTGGAAATGAAAGATTCATGGTATCGATGATCGCATCTCTTTTGCCCATGCTCTCTCTAAGCTCCGTGTACCTGCCCGCGATAACGATGGCATAGTCGATATTCGCGCCCATCTGAATGGAGCTTACTATCAGGTATCCGAGGAAAAAGAGATTGTCATGCCGGATGGCGGGTATCGAAAAGTTGATCCAGATACATCCCTGAATGACCGCAATAAGTAAAACCGGCATACCTGCAGATTTGAATGTGAAAAGAAGCACCACAAGAACCGCAAGTATCGAAATAACTCCGGTCACCGTGTTATCCCTTGAAAAGCACTTCTTAAGATCGTACTGGCTGACAGATTCTCCCACCACATAGATCTTGCTCGCGGCGTAATATTTCTCCGTTATTCTGTGGAGCTTTTCTATAAAATCAAAAGTCTCATCCGACTCCTGAGGAAGATCCACATAAATAAGTATTCTTGAGTATTCGTCGCTCTCAAGCTGTTTCTTCGCAAAGTTCATCATCCTGTTTGCATCTTCGAGCTTTTTCATCAGCTCGTCATCAAGAGTGACGTAGCCCTCTTTGATTTCTTTATACACAAACATGAACATGTCAATCAGCGGCACCTTGTAATTGGCAAGACCGTTGACCGCTTTGGCATAGTCCTCGTCATTAACGGCGTATGCGGCGTAAACAAGCTCAGCCACCTCGTAGTCGATATTTAAAAGTTCCGAAAACTGCCTCGGCGTAAGCTTCTCCGTCAATGTGTAGCCGTTCATCGCCTCAGTATTTGCAAGGCCCGTAACAGACGTAACATCATCCTCCAAAAGGATCTCATCTATCAGTCTCTTTTCCCTGTCATAATCACCTGACGGAAAAACAAGAGCCATCATGTTATCCGACGCAAAATTCTCCTTCTGGATATTCTCTGCCTTCTGAACAGCGTTGGTAAGGGGAGGCGTAATCTGTGAATAGCCGTATACATACGGGGTTTTTGCAGAAACCCTGTTTGCGACAATTATCAGCACAACGAAGAGCGGCGCAATGATATATCTTGTTTTATACGCAAACTTGCCCACAAAAGGAATCTGAGGAATGAAATTTTTGTGCTTAGTCTTTTCAAGGAGTCCCGCAAATACCATGATAATTCCCGGCATCAAAAGAAATACCGACAAAAGGCTGAGAATGATCGCTTTGATAAGAACTATACCCATATCCGCGCCGATTCCAAACTGCATGAACAGCATGGCAACAAGGCCGCCGATTGTAGTCAGGGAACTTCCCGTTATCTCGGGAATTGATTTGGAGAGCGCCACAATACACGCTTCTCTGGGTTCAAGCGTCATATGCTCTTCTTTGTATCTGTTTAGGAAAATGACCGCATAATCGACTGACAGTGCAAGCTGAAGAACTATCGTAACTGAATTGGAGACAAAAGAAATAGTGCCAAGAAGGAAGTTCGTGCCCATCTGAACAAGCGCCGCACTTCCGAATGTAAGAAGCAGTATCGGAACCTCGGCATACGCCTGCGATGTAAGCACAAGTACCAAGACAACGACAATAACTACGATAACCGAGATGACATTCATCTCCTGATCTATAAGTTCAGACTGCGTATCGCCGAGCGTCGTGGTCAGATAATAATCGTACGGTTCAAAATACTCTTTTACCGTATCAAGTAGCTCAAGACATTTATCATTGGTCTCATCATAATCAAAGGTAATATTAAAGAGCGCAGACCCGTTGGCATAGTGCTCATCCGAATCATCAATTTCCGCCGAGAAAACTCCCGATATTTTCTCAACATCCTCCTGTATCAGAAGTGCCTGGTCATATGATATGTTCGCAACCATCACTTTAGCGGAGCCGTAAGTCGTAAACTGCTCCTCCATTAGTTCAAGTCCCCTATACGTCTCTGAAGTTTTCGGAAGATACTTGGGCAGCTTATTCTCTACACCTACCCAGCCCCTCGATATCACAGAAAATATGCACACGATCGCATATATCAAGAAAAAAAGATTACGCTTATCCACGATAAACGTACAGATCTTAAGCATAAAGCTGTTTCCGGCCTTTTCATTACTACTCATTTTCGCCCCCTCAAAAATACCTTCATAATGAATATCCACGCATCACTGCTTGTTATTTAATTTATATATACACTATATATTGTACACCTCTGAGTGAGCATTAACAACCAAGGCCTTTGCCGCCAAAGTTTCGGGGATAGCAGCCCTTGGGGAGAGGGATATTTGAGCTGCTTCTTCGCGTAGTTTCATGGGGAGCCCGAGATCCTTCCTGAAATTCTTTCGGCTCAAAACTCCATCCAATCCGCAGGGAATAGGAGGCTACAGGCTTATGTTTTTGAGCATTTCACGGGAGGCCACATTTTTATGGGGTTACGACCGTTTTTTCTGCGCATGTGGAGACGTTGTGTGAGTATCCCGATGCCTTTATAAGAAGTGTCATAGCCCGCATACACGGGCGTATAAAGGCATCGGGATGCGAGTTTAGTCGTAACATGCGCCATAATAGAAAAACGGTCGTAACCCCATAAAAATGTGAGCCGGAGTGATTGCGAAAAAACATAAGCCTGTAGCCCCCTATTCCCTGCGGATTGGATGTCAAACAAGAGCCTCAAAGCAGAATTTCAGGAAGGATCTCGGGCTCCCATGAAACTTTACGCTCTCGCGCAATGCTCAAATATCCCTCTCCCCAAGGGCTGCTATCCCCGAAACAGTAAAGGCATACCGCGGTATCGCGATATGCCTTTCGATCACTTTTTGCAGTAATCTTCCCATCCGAATTCTTCTTTGATTCTGAGGACGTCGGTGGAAGGTTTAAACTCGTATTCGTAAGTTTCGCCACCTTCTGTGGTTATCTTGCCATCAGCCCAGGTTATTTTTACTGTATCCTGGCGTGTAAAACTTCCTGTTCCATCTTCATTAAATGTAACGGAACAGATCTGCTTTACTTCTTGGCCTTCGATTTCCTCTGTGTATTCTCTTGAAAAAATACCTACAGGTTTGTCGCTCACAACGTTGTCACTTCCGGGAGCGCCGTTTCTCTCTTTGGTAGCAGCCTTTGATGAACTGTCATCTGCTACATTATCGGCAGAAGACATGCTCTTTGTCGCGCTGTCCGATCCGGCATCAATTTCCTCTTCATTTGCAAATAAACTATCCAGATTACCGGCCGTATCTGTATCTGAATCCAAACCCGGAATATTAAAAGAACACCCGGTAAACACCAGCGCAAGTGCTAAAATACCTAGAAATCTTTTTTTCATCTCCTCATTTCCTTTCTCTCAAAGCAATAGTTACGATAACGTTAATTATAGCACAATCATCATAACTCAAATATCTATGTGTAATTTACGAGTGTTCTCTTCAAAATTAGTTTGCCATTTCGCTCTCTGTAGCGTCGGCATTATCTGCACTACCTATTGTGATAGTGTGGTCATCTTCTTCGGAAAAGCTGCTTTCTCCGCCTGTTCTGATAGTCTCAAGCGCAGCTTCTTTTTCCGCATCAGATTCTGCATTTTTGGATGAACATCCGGTCATTACCATAGCAAGTGCCAAAATGCAAATAAACTTCTTTTTCATCTACTCGTTTCCTTTCAGAATGTTAATTTAATAATAACCTATATTACTCCATCCCTCTAGTCACAGCAATGAATTTTATTAGTATTTTTTTAACAATTTATATTTATTTTGTACTATATCAAAATTGCGCGCTTCTGTAAAACACAATATCCTTAGTTTCGCCGTCTTTTTTAATCGCCACTTTAATATATAGCTTATCTTTAAGCTCCGGATCACTTGCTTCTTTCTCACCAATCACACCCTTGGGATAGATAGTATACTCAAAGTCATAATTATCATATTCGCAAAGATATGAGCCATCTTCATTTTTGGTAATCTTATCAGGCCAAACCTGAGGATAACCTTCTCCGCCTCCGATCATTCCTCCATAGCTAAAATACATATCACCATACGTCTTTGCATTTTCCTTTTCAGCTTCTGAATTTTCTATCTTACTATAAACTCCTGCAAACTCAACCAAATCGCCATTCTCTATCGGATCGTCTCCGGGCTTTTTAGTATATTCCTGCCAACCGTCAACCTCTTTTACTTTCAGGATATTCCCTTCAAGTTTATATTCATGAGCTTCAATGCCTTCCTCTGTCGGAACTTCCCAATATATATTTTTATCATCCCATGTAATCCTAAAATCATCATTACCACGCACAAGCCCTGTTCCATCTTCATGTAAAGCATAAATAAACTCTCGTTCAAATACGTCATTTCCCTCATAATGCTCCTCTTTGTTTATTCTGGCATATACACCATAAGGTTCGCTTGACACACTATCACTTTTTGATGCCCCCAAGCTTTCTTCGGAAGAACTTTCTCCTGCCACATCAGTACTTGCAATAGCAGAAACCTCCGCAGTTCCCATGACATCATCAGATGCCACATCCTTTCCGGCCATGCACCCTGTCAACACAAGCGCCATGGCAATGCAACCAACAATCTGTTTTTTCATATAAACTCCCTTCTGTATAAAACAATCCCTTTCTTCATTAATCCTCTGTTAATATTTATCTCCCCATTATAACTATACGTCGCCGTTTTTCCAAGTTAAGCAAAGGACGTTTTCCCTTATGTGCAAGCGTTTTTTGCCTGTTTGAAGCATATAGTGTAGAATATACGGGAACCAAAAATCGAATTCAATTGATCATGGAGACAATACAAGATGGTAATAAAGAATGTAAACCTCGAGACAGTATGCGGTATCACAAGTACTCTTCCGGACAATCCGTACCCCGAATTTGCCTTTGCGGGAAAAAGTAATGTCGGCAAGAGCTCACTTATAAACGGCATAATGAATAGAAAAAATTATGCGAGAACTTCGCAGGAACCGGGTAAAACCCAGACAATAAACTACTACAACATAAACAACGAGTTCTATCTCGTAGACCTTCCGGGCTACGGCTTTGCGCGCGTTCCCGAAAAAGTAAAGGAGCAGTGGGGAAAGATGGTAGAGAACTACCTTCACACTTCCAAACAGCTCCTTCGAGTTTTTCTTTTGATAGATATAAGACATGAGCCCTCTGCAAACGACGTTCAGATGTACAAATGGATCGTGCATCAGGGATTCCAGCCTGTCATAATCGCGACCAAATCCGACAAGATCAAGAAAAGCCAGCACGAAAAGCACCTTAATATGCTCAGAAACGGGCTCGGTCTTCCGGATGATGTAAGGATTTTCCCTTACTCAGCCCTAAGTAAGGACGGCCGCGACGATATTTATGATTTCATGGATGAACTCTTAGCTGAGGCAAAAGAATCATCACTTTAATCTGATCATTGCAAAGCTCTGTGCCTTCAGCACAATCTTTGAACCACTGCGCTCTATCCTGCCGATTGAATAGACTTCTTCATAGTCGCCGTTTTCTATCGCGGGATAGTCCGCTGTATATTCAATATCTTTTTCACCGGGATTAACCATAATCACAAGACTGCCTCTCTTATAGACAAAAGGCTTATCTTTTCCGCTGCACAGAACTTCAAACGAAGCATCTGCGCACAGCTCTTTTTCTTTTCCCCTGATCGCAAGGATCTCTTTTACAACATTATACAAAGAATTCTTATCATTCTGCTGTCCCGTAACGCTCGGACCGTTTTCATCAACGGGAAGATAGAGTTTATCCTTGGATGCGGCGGAAAATCCCATATTAACAGCACCTCCGTCCCACTGCATGGGAGTCCTGCTGCCTGTTCTGGTATATCCGCCTTCCTTAGTCGGAAGGTTCTCAATATATTTCATGCCTATCTCATCACCGTAATAGATAAACGGAACTCCGGGAAGCGTAAATATAGTGGCATACGCGATCTTAAGTTCTGTCTCATCAAGCGTCCTTGCAGGTCTCGGTGTATCGTGATTGCAGGTCATAAAGCATATATAGCCTGCGTCTTTTGTCTTCTCATATTTTGGAATATAGTCACTAAGAAAAGCCGTGGCATCGCTGTCACCGTCTTTTCTGAAATAGCTTCTGTCCCTGCCTTCGGTGTTCTTCCTGTCTTCCGCAATCGGAAATACATGATACTTCTCAAGTGTCTCGTAGTCACGGAAAAGTCTGTTATATCCGTTTCCCGCATGATCAAGGTAAAAGTCCATGTGAAATCCGGCGTCATTTAGAGACAGTTCGGGGTTTGACCACTCAGAGACCATCGCAGCTTCGGGGTATTCTTTATCAAGCATTGCTCTTACTTTCTTCCAAAGCGAGCACGTGCATGACTTTCTGTCATCATCATCTTTTACAAGAGAATCAGCCATATCCACTCTAAAGCCGTCACATCCCATATTTAGCCAGAATCTCATAACATCCATCATAAGTTCCAGTGTTTTTTTGCGGTTCGGGATCTTTGTAAGACATTTGCCAGCTCTCGGTCGGAGCGGCAAAACCATAATTAAGAGCGGGCTGTGACTTGAAGAAATTCAGCATATACACGCCGTTTCTGTCACATTCTCCGCTTATATAAGGATGGCCGCCAATACCTGACAGCCAGTATTCAGTCCAGATATATCTGTCGGAGTGTTCATTTTTTTGAGGAACTCCGTCAACAACGGGAATTGCCTTCCCGCTTTCTTTAAACCACTCATGTTCTTCGGATGTATGGCCCGGAACGAGATCTAAAAGTACGCGGATGCCCTTTTTGTGCGCCGTCTCAAAAAGGCGCTTTGCATCCTCGTTAGTTCCGTATCTTGAAGCCACTTTTTTGTAATCTCTCACATCGTAGCCCGCATCCTTGAACGGAGAGTCGTACCACGGATTGATCCAAAGCGCATTTGCCCCAAGGTCCTTGATATAATCAAGTTTCTCTATGATTCCCCCAATATCTCCTATTCCGTCATCGTTGGTATCATAAAAGCTCTGCGGATAAATCTCGTAAAATACTGCATTCTTAAGCCAACCGGGCATTGCTATATCCTACCTTTCCGTCTCCTTCTCTTATCCTCATACATCAAGGTATCTGCTCTGCTTATGTACTCATCCAAAGAAACTTTTCCTTTGCCTTCCGTCACAACATATCCAAAACTAAGCGACAGATCTACAGGAAGCTCTATCTTTCTGGAATCTCTGACTAAATTTTCTCTTATCTCAATGATGCAATCCTTTACAATCTCTTCACTCATGAATTTATCAATTATAAGGAATTCATCACCGCCAAGTCTAAAGCACATTCCCTCCGGGGTAACATGCTCTTTTAACTCATTGGAAGCACATATTATGGCCTTGTCACCAACTTCGTGGCCATAAGTATCATTCAAATACTTAAGCATATCAAGATCGGAATAAAGGATAAGCATCTGCCTTCCTTCTTTGTGTCCGTCAGCGATAAGCTTTTCTGCATATTCACCAAATCCGAGTCTGTTATAAAGGCCCGTAAGAGCATCTTTTACAGAAAGATCCGAGAGTTTCTCATTGGCTCTTGCAAGACATTCTTTCTGATAAAGAATCTCCATTCCTGATAAAAATGTATTGATAAGATCAAAAAGGAACTGCTGCTCCATAAGATATATCGGGTTCTTCATTGCAAGATATCCCGCGCTCTTTTCCCTGAAGTGAATGGGGATAAACAGATAGCAATCGCCCCTGCCTGTTCCTTCGAAAGTCGGAAAAACATTTTTTATACAATCTTCATTAATATAAGCCGTATCAAATATCCACTCTTCCTCGGCAGTCTCAAACTGCGCCCAGAACTTGGGATCGAGGACCATTATGATATCTTCGCATCTGGATACTTTGACGACATCACGGATAACATCAACCATTTCTTTCATGCTGTCTGCATGAGTGATCCTTGAAGAAAGCTTTAATAAGTCATTTGCAAACTCTACGCTGCTCTCATTCCACAGGATATTGCCTTTCATCTGGGCACGACTGTCAACTATAATATCTGACTCGCAGTCGCAACTGTCCCAATATATATTGGTTGATTTAATATAATTCTCCTGCTCAACAGGCTTTCCGCTCCATAGATCAAGGAAAAGCTGTATTGCCATCTCTCCGGCATCTTCTCTCTTGTAGCTTACGGTAGAGATTCTTGGAGAATAAAATCTTGCCTTGTCAAAATCATCAAATCCCGTTATATAAAAGTCCTCGGGACATTTGATTCCGTATTCTTCCGCCTCTGCAAGTACGCCGACCGCAAGATTGTCATTAACACAGATCACCGCATCGGGCATCTTCTTTTTTGCCCCATACAAGCTTCTAAACGCTTCTCTGCCATCCTTAATATCAAAGCCTCTAAATTCAAGAACGTAATCCTTGTTCTTTTTTAGGCCTTTTTCTTTTGCAAAGTCAACAAGTGCCTTGGCACGTCTCTGACTCTCATAATTTCCTTCAGGCCCCATGACAAACCAAAAGCTCTTGCAGTTCTTTTCATTATATAAAAAGCTTATGTTATCATACATGCACTGATAATTATTTACACCAACAAGATAGAAACCGTCTTCCTTTGCATTGATAAGAATAGCCGGTGTTCCCGAAGCCCTGACTCTTTCTATAACATCTGCCCTTACAGCAGGCTCTTCCGTGTTATTAAGTTCAACTATGACTCCATCAAAATCACAAAAATCAGGGAGATCGAATATATCGTGTTCTCCCTGATTATAAAGCTCATCTGTGCTCCAATTGGCATAAGCGTTAAATACATATAAGTTTACATCTGCATCCGCTTCCTTGATCTTGCTGAGGATTCCACTTATCCATGCGTTAGTGATATATCGTCCCCAGCTTTCCATTACCAGAGCAACTTTCTTCATAAGCCCTTATTCTCCTAAATATCAAAATGCCACTTCGTAGACAAATGTACTTTTTGCCGACACACTTAGTATAACACACATCTTCAATAATTATAAATAGGGCAATTTCATTCTTTATGCTTTTTTAAGTCAATTTTTAAGACAAAACTATCATTATCCTTGTTCCAAGTTCCGTTCTTGAAACAACTTCAAAGTGTCCGCCATGCCTGTCAACTATCCATTTTGCTATTGAAAGGCCAAGTCCCGTCCCCTGAAAACTTCTGGCTTCATCGGCTCTGTAGAACCTTTCAAACATATGCTCAACATCTGTTTGAGTCATACCTATACCAGTATCCTGCACCATCAGATACGGCCTGTCGTCTTCGGTACGCCCAACTCCAAGTATTATCTCATCGTTTTTATTCGTATATTTTGCGGCATTATCCACAAGTATGCGCACCGCCTGCTTAAGAAGCGTACGGTCGGCATCGATCGTTATAAGTTCCGAAGCATCCCTAAACCTGTACGGATGCTCTTCATCTATTAAAAATGATTCCTCATATATTTCCTTCATCAGTTCATTTAAGAGAATGCTCTCTTTTTGCAATACGGTCTTTCCGCTGTCGCCCCTCGCAAGGAAAAGAAGCTGCTCAACCAGGTGGTTCATGTGCTCGGCTTCATTAGATATAGCCGCGATCGACTCATCAAGCACTTTTTCATCAGACCTGCCCCATCGCTCCAGCATTCCTGCGTATCCCCTGATAACCGCTATAGGAGTTCTGAGCTCGTGTGACGCGTCATTTACAAAGCGCGCCTGCTGTCTGTATGAATCCTGAAGTCTCGCTATCAGATGATTAACCGCCTGTTCTATTCCAAGAAGGTCCCTGTCGTTAAGGTTTATCGTTCCCTCCGGATCCGCATGTTCTATCGCATCCTCTATATGCCTGAATTTATCCTCCGAAAAAGCGAGTCTGTTCAGCTCATCCGCTTTCTCCGCAATCTCTCTTATCGGTCTGAGCGTGCGATGTGCCTTTCTAAACACGATCGGAAGCGAAAGCATAAGTCCTATCATCTGCAATACAAAAAGTGCCGCCACAAAGACAGCTATTCTGAAAGCTATCATAAAAAATTCGGCGGACATAAGCATTTCCCCGTCCGTTGAAAAAACACGATAGCATATATCGCTCAAATGCCCTGTTTCCGAATATAAGCTGCGATTATGATTAAAAAGGGAAAATTCCCCGATAACCTCCAGCTCTTTCATATATGCCCATCCCGCGTTCAGCAGGATGAACATGAGCAGATCCGTTTTTAAATATACTTTCGTCTTTGCCAGGCTTATCTGACCCACGATATGATGCGCGATAGACGTCATTTTTTTTGACGGGCGAACATTATTCTGCATCGGATTTGATGACATAGCCTACTCCCCTCACGGTCGTGATCATATTAACATCAAACGCATCATCAATCTTTGAGCGCAGATATCTTATATATACATCGATCATATTGGTTTCACCGACATAGTCATAGCCGCACACTTTCTCAAGAAGAGTGTCCCTCGAAAGCACAATGTCTTTATTCTTTAGAAGCATTTCAAGCATCAAAAACTCACGGTTTGTAAGCGGGATGATATGACCGTCATAAGTAACCTCCCGCTTTTTCTCATCAAGTTTTAGTTTCTGCCAGGTATAAACGCCTTCTTCATTTGCGTCGGAAGTGCCTTTAGCTGCGCTCTCAGCGCTCACCTTTCCGTGAAGCTTAAGCGCAACCCTGACTCTTGCAAGAAGTTCCTCAATGGCAAAAGGCTTTGTGATATAGTCCACAGCCCCGCCATCGAGTCCCGATACTTTATCCATGACTTCGTCACGCGCTGTCAAAAGAATAGTCGGCGTCGGATTATCCTGCATCAATCGCCTTAGTACTTCCAGTCCGTTTAAACCCGGCAGCATGATATCAAGCAAAATAAGGTCGTAGTTTCCTTCGGTTGCCATCCTAAGGCCTTCGCGGCCATCGGCCGCTTTGCTCACTTCATACCCTTCATGCTGCAATTCAAGTTCGACAAACCTTGCAAGTTTGTCCTCATCTTCAACTATAAGTAAATGTGCCGCCATTTAATACTCCTGTCGTTATTGGTAGTGTTTCATTATGATTCCGAAGAATTGTGGTGAAATTCTTCCTTAACCTGCTCAGCGGTCTCTTTTGCCTTGTCCATTACATTGTTTGCGCCCTGTAGATTGTTTTTTCCGTAGAACTTATAATTCCAATCAAAGAACAGTGAAACCACAATAAGTACAAGTATAAACCACCAGCCGAGACCCAATATCAGAACCGCCGTCCAGAGCGGAAGGTCGATTACCTGCTCATCGTGATGCGAAACTTTCATATGATTGTTTGAAAGATAGTCGATCACTTTCTTAACGATTTCTTTGAACTTGGTTCCAAAACTCTCACCGCAGTCCTTACCCTCACCTACGGGAACCATCTCATATCCGGGCTCACGTGTATATTCTGTGGAATGTACCTGCTGCTCAGGCTTTGCAACCTTGCCCTCTTTCTCCAAAACGATCATCGCATCAAGAAGATCTCCGTTTGCCTCAGCAAGTGCCGCCTTAGCTTCTTCATATGTTACGTTTGCTCTAGCTCTTAATTTTTCAATCTTTTCAAATTCATCCATGGTGTATTCCCTTTCTCTTTGTAAGAATGTTTTCTTTTGTTTACAGTAATCAATATAAAGGTCCCAAATTAAACAATCCTTTGAGAAAGATTAAAATCAGATTAATGTCAGATTATAATGATATCAATTAGTTCTCTTTAATGCAAAACAACTATTCCTTCCATTAGGAGGTCTGCTGCATTATATGAGTAGCTGCTAAAATCAGCATATAACAAGCAACAGACCTGTATGGCCATTCTTCACGGCCTGCAGCGACGGTATCAGTTTTAAAATGTGCAGTTTTCGGACGAGCAAGATGATTTTCAAATTTTAGAAAACCCGAAAATGCCGACTTCCCTGAGCAACGTCGAAAGGAGGCATTTTCGGGTTTTCTAAAATTATGAAAATCACTGCGCAGCCGACCACAAACATTTCAAAACTGATACTGTCGCTGCAGGCCGTGAAGAATGGCCATATAGGTCGTCCCTTTTATAAATAATCAGCCCTTTATCGCTCCGCCTGATACACCCTCGATGTAGAACTTCTGCATAAGCAGGAACAGTATTGATATCGGGATGGAAACCAGTAGTCCGCCTGCGCAGAATATTGAGAAGTATTTGTTGATAAGCGACTTATCAAGCATGTTGTACAGTCCTATCGCAATCGTCCAGTCTTTTGAAAGTCCGGAATTGAGCATCAGCTTTGCGAGTACGAAATCTCCCCACGGAACAAGGAATGAAGCGATTACCTGATAAACAATTATAGGTTTACAGATAGGAAGTATGATATTAAGCATGATCTGAAGTTCATTGGCTCCTTCAAGTCTTGCGGACTCACGCAGAGATACGGGAATTGTATCCATGAATCCTTTGACAATGAGGAATCCAAGTCCGGAACCCGCCGAGTAAACTATGATCATACCGATGTGGCTGTTTGTAAGTCCGAGAGACTTAAGTACAAAGTACACAGCTATCATTGAAAGTACGCCGGGGAACATATTCAAAACAACGCTAAATACCATAAGTTGCTTACGTCCGGGGAATCTCAGGCAGCAAAATGCATAACCTACCATGAATATAAACACTGTGGATATTATGCAAGTAAAGACTGCTATGATAAACGTATTTTTAAACCATGTCACATACTGTACAACAGAGTCCGGCTTAAACAAAATGGTACTAAAATTCTTAACCGACCATGTCTCAGGGAAGAAATGAGATATGTCTATTCCCTTATATCCGCTGAAAGCCGTAACTACAAGCCAGATGATCGGTATTATCCATACAAATGTTATAAATGCCAACAGGATATGAAGGAGGCTTGATATAATAAATTTTTTTACTTTCATCACATGAATACCTCCTCTCTCTCACCTGCTACAATTCTGCTAAATGAAAGAATAGTAAATATCGAACATATCGAGAATACAATGACACCGATTACCGACGCCATCTTGTAATCGTAATACTCGTTTGTCAGTCTGAACAACCACGTGACGAGAAGGTCTACTTCTTTTCCGTGTGAATTGGCCAGTGCCTGATCCGTCGTTACATATACGTCCTGCGTAAGCAGATAAATAATATTGAAGTTATTGATATTTCTTACAAAGTCAGTGACAAGCGTCGGTCCCTCAACGAACATAACATAAGGCATTGTTACGTTTTTAAATATCGCATACGGTGACGCTCTGTCGATCATTGCCGCCTCAATCTGGTCCCTTGGAATATTCAAAAGAATACCTGTAGAAATCAGTATCTGATACGGAATACCAACCCAGATATTTATAATGACAATCGTAACTTTTGCCCATCCGGGACTGGTAAGGAACGGAATATATGAAATATTCTTACTTACAAGGCCTACATTCTGAAGAAACGCCGTTATGCCCATGCTTGAACATATAGAATTGACAATACCCGAATCCGCAAGGAAATTTCTTATCAAAAGAAGTGTTACAAACTGCGGCACGGCAATCGTAACTATAAATAACGTTCTCCAAAATCTTTTAAGTTTGATAAGTTTCGAATTGATGAGCAGTGCAATAAGGTGACCCAGAAGGAAGTTCGAAACCGTTGCAAAAAATGCCCACAAAAATGTCCATTCAAGAATTCTTCTGAATGCATATCCAAAAGAGGATGTTGTTGTCTGAGTAAACAGTTTTACAAAGTTTCTGAATCCAACCCAGGTAAACAGTTCACTCGGCGGCAGATGATTCTGGTCGTAATTGGTAAATGCTATAGTGATAAGGATCAATATCGGGATGATATTCATCAAAATAACGCCGAGAATAGGGAATGAAAGAAGTGTAATATGGAACTTCTCGCCCAAGAGCTCTTTGAAATCTTCACTGAAAGTATTTACATGCTTTCTTGCCTCCAGCAGAAGCTGTGTCCTGTACATGCTCTTAATATTGCTTACCCAGAATAAAAAGAACATGAAAATAATAAACAGTGCACCTACCGAGCCAAGCAGTATCATAAATGAATTGTCATAATCATTTACTGTATTCTGCATCGTCAGAGGATCGAATATGGCTTCTCTTTTCACCGTACCGAGTGTACTGAACTTAGCCAGATTCGGTGCGGCACCGAAAATGAGGTATACAATAAACAGCGCCTGCACAATAAATACAAGCACACCTTTCATAAACTGGTAATTGTATATATGCCCCAATCCCATGAATACGGTCGATAGTTTCACACAAGTACTGCCCTCTGCCAGACAAGTGCCCAATTCCTTGAAGTATTTTACGATCGGATTAACTTTGGGAGCCTTCTTAATACGAACAGTCTTTTGATTACGCGGATAATTTCTCTGATTATGCGGATAAGTCCTATAATTAGCCAATTATCTCAACTCCTTTCTCTTACCCTTTTACCTTTTTGACAAATATAACCCCATACCTCATTCGATATGGGGTTATACTTCATTGGCTAGTATCTAGCCCAAAATTCAATTATCAGTCATTGACCGGTGCTGTAATACCTTCAACTGCAGTATCAAGAAGTTGCTGAAGATCTGTCTTGTCAGGATTGCCGCTTGCAAGAATCTGCCCGAGTGTCTCAGCAGGACTCCAGTAATTTCCGCCAATAACCTGAGGTGTTGAGAAAGGTGCCTGCGCTGCAAGAGCTGAAATAGCCTTATCACTCTTAACCGCATCAGATGAAGCTGCATTAATATTGGAAGGTCCGAGGTTTCTTGCCTCAAATCTTGCTGTCTGAACTTCCTCTGAAGTAAGGTACTCAGCAAGAAGCATAGCCCAACCGATATTCTTTGCATGAGGATTTACACCGATAAGCTTAAATCCGGAATATGATGAAAGCTGGCAATCTTTGCCACCGATCTTCATTGTGGGAAGCTTACTTGCTTCGTAGTTTGCTCCCCAGGCATCCTGTGCAACCTGTGCATTCCAGATACCGTTAATAGCCGCACAAACCGTACCGTCCTTAATTCCTGTAACGGTAGTGCCGTCATCCATATTTACAACAACACCTGAAGCAACTGCATCAAGGATTGCCTGACATACGTCAACACCGCCCTCTCCGTTCCAGTTGCAAGTGTTTGTCTTTCCGTCTTCATTAAGTGTAGCGTCAAGGCCGACTGCCTTAAAGAAACCGTAAAGGTACCATCCGTTCTTAAACTCGATAGCAATCTTCTTGCCTGCAGCCTTTGCATCGGCGATCATTGCTTCAAGATTGGAAGGGTCTTTGATAACCTCACTGTTATAGAACATAAAGTAACCGTTATCTGCCGTCATAGGATAAGCATAAAGCTTTCCGCCTACTGTTGCGGCATCAACAGAAGTCTGAACATTGGCATTCTTTACATCATATGTGTAAGTAGCCAATACTTCCTGAAGTGCTCCCGCATTAACCAGGTCATTAATCTGGTCATGTGCAAATGTATATACATCCGCAGCAGCCTCAACGTCTGTAAGGACTTTATCCTTAGCTGTAGACTCTGACTCTGCGCCGAGTGTAATGTTAAATGTTACATCAGGATAAAGAGCCTTGAAGTCATCAATAACTCCCTGTGTGAAATCCTGATCTTCCTCAGAAGCCCAAAGTGTAAGATCCACCGGTCCCGTTGTACTGCTGATAAGGTTCTGAACTGCGTCCGCAGAAGCTGCGCCATCCGTTTCCCCGCTATCTCCTGAGCTTTCAGCTGTTGGTGTTTCAGACTCTACCGTGTCATTGGCAACCTCAGGATTGCCACACCCTGTAATAGCAGCTGCAACCATCATAGATGCCAAAGCAATTGATAGAAACTTCTTTTTCATAATCGTTTCCCTCCTAACAATTATAAGTAATATAAAAAGTTCTTCTGCCTGTACTATTGCGCAAAAATCACACGCAAACGGTTGTCCATACTATTATATTTTACCTTTTTTACGGGGGTGTATCAATGTTTTTTTGATAATGTAATCGGATTTACGCTTTTTTGTGTGGACTCTTTCAGTAATACTTCATAGCCAAGAAGACTCTTTTCCGGAGCCTCTTCACCGTCTATAAGTCTGAGCAACGTCTTACACGCAACGTTTCCAAGTTCCTTCGGATCATACTGAAGAGCTGTGACCTGAGGCTGATTTCCCGAAAGCAGATCGCTGTTATAAAAAGACGCAACTCCGACATCCCCGGGAATATTCACGCCATCTCGCCTGAGTTTCAATATCACATCACGACATATTCTGTCATCCATACATACTATACACTCTGCGTCTGCTTTGATCGCTGCATCGACTGCTTTTTCCACTTCTTCGGAAGTTTCGTTTCCAAGAAAGAGCATATCCGGCTCAACTCCGATACCTGCTGCCTTAAGCCCCATCTCGAACCCTTTCTGTCTTGTCCTATTTACCATGTGGCCGAGTGCTCCGCCGATCAGAACCGGCTTTTTATAACCGCATTTTATCAGAGCGGTTGTCATCTCCATGCAGGCATTCTCCTGATCGTTATCTACCTGAATAACACCCTTTTCTTTGCTGCTTCCGACCGTAACAAACGGAATATTCATGCTTTTTAAGTACTTAACTGCAAGATCGTCCACCATTGTTCGACCAAGGATAACGCCGTCCACTTTTTTATTCTCGACGATCCTCTTTAAATGAGAAATATTATCCTCATATACAAGCGAGATCAGGACATCATAGTCAGTAGCCGTAGTAACCTCGCAAACTCCCGCCATGCACCTCTGAAAAAAAGGAAGTGCATACACATTCGAATCTCCGGGAATAGCCCAGCATATATTATATTTTTTTCTGGTCCGCAAGCCCTTTGGCCATTGGATTTGGCCTGTAATTGTTTGCTTCTATATATTCAAGGACTCTCTTCCTTGTTTCGTTTCCTATTCTGCCCTTACCGGAAATTGCACGGGAAACCGTTGTTTTTGACACCCCCAACGCCTTCGCAACATCCCCGATGGTTATATTCTTTTTTTCATTCTCTCCCATCCGATAAAACCTCTTTTAATCGATATTTAAAATAATACTTTGCTTTTTTTTAAACTCTGTGTTATACTTTGCGCAATTGGTTGTCTTGTTTGAAATTTAGCACTTTATCATTTTTTCGTCAACCGCAATTGTTACTTGATTTTTCATGTTGGCTGCTAAATAAAACCAATTTATATTTGATATGAAATTCCTATCAAATAAAAAACTGCATCTTGTGTTTGTTGCATATACGAATATTTTTTCTCATTTTTTGACATATTAAGCGAATTTTTTTATAAAATATATATACAAAGGTTTTTTATGAGGTGAATTGTTATGAAATCAACTTTTTTTGGTGCTGCTTATTATGCTGAATATATGCCTTATGACAGAATAGATACCGACTTCCAACTTATGAAGGATGCCGGCATGAACGTTATCAGAATCGCTGAATCCACATGGAGTAATTGGGAGCCTTCCGATAACGTATTTGATTTTACATATTTACACAAAGTTCTTGATGCGGCCGCAAAATACGATATTTCGGTTATCGTAGGTACGCCTACTTACGCTATACCTTCATGGCTTGCAAAGAAATACCCCGATGTCATGGCCGTAACTCCTGAAGGACAGAGCATCTACGGACGCAGACAGCAACACGATATCACCAACCCGCATTTTCTTTTCCATGCTGAAAGGATCATCAGAAAGATGATGGAAGAAGTTGCGGCAAATCCGCAGGTTATCGGATATCAGATTGATAACGAGACACGCTCAGGAAACGGATATTCTCCGGAAAATCAAAAGTTGTTCATCGAAGAGATGAAGAAGAAATATCCCGACATCAATAAATTCAACGATGAATTCGGGCTCAATTACTGGAGTAACCGCATTGAATCATGGGATGACATGCCCGATATCCGCGGTACCATAAACGGTAGTCTTTCCGCTGCCTACAAGGCGTTCCTCAGAGACAGGATAACCGAGTACCAGAAATGGCAGGCAGACATCATAAATGAGTATAAGAGAGACGATCAGTTCATCACTCACAATTATGATTTCTCATGGGATGGATTTTCTTACGGCATTCAGCCTCTTGTTAATCAGCAGGATGCTGCAAAAGCCGTTAATATTGCCGGAGTTGATATCTACCATCCCACTCAGAACAGATTCGACGGCGCAACCATAGGTTTCGGCGGTGCCATCGGAAGATCACTCAAAAAGGATAATTACCTTGTACTTGAAACACAGTCTCAGGGCAGACTTGACTGGCTCGCATATCCCGGACAGCTCAGACAGGCTTATTACAGCCACCTTGCAAGTGGAGCAAACGGTGTTATGTACTGGAATTGGCATTCAATCCACAATTCCCTTGAGTCATACTGGAAAGGGATCATAAGCCACGACCTGATTCCCGGTGAAACTTATAAGGAGCTTGCCTTTGCAAGGTCTGAAGAGCTTAAGATAGACGAGCATTTACAAAATCTCAGGAAGCACTGTCCTGCTGCCATTATCGCAGATAACAGAAGCCTTGTTGGTCTGGATGAATTTCCTATTGACGATGTATCTGATGCAAGCGTCGGGGAAGATGACTGGAGCCCTAAGGAGCTTAGTTATAACCATATACTTCGCTGGATGTACAATGCCTGCTACAAGATGAATCTTGAAACAGATATTGTTTACAAAGACGATATTATTAATATGGATCCGGAGGAGCTGGTTAAAAAATATCCTCTCCTGATTGCACCTTCACTCTATTCGGCTACAACAGAACTCATCGATTCTCTTCGCAAATATGTAGAGAAAGGCGGAAATCTTGTACTTGGATTTAAGAGTCTTGTCTCTGATGAAGAGCTTAAGATTTATCCCGATGCTCTTCCTTATAACATGACAGACATGGTCGGAGGAAGCTACGATCAATTTACAAGACCCGTAGATACAACTATAAAGATCGAAGGAAGAGAATTTAATGTTTCTCACTGGATGGAACTTTTGAGGCCTCAGGGCACAGGCGAAGAAATCTGGGGTACCTACGTACATCCATGTTGGGATAAATATGCCGCAATCCTTCATAAGAAACTCTATGAAAACGGAAGCGGAACCGTAACCTATATCGGATGTTACATGAAATGCGAAGGTCTCACTTCGATACTGAAAAAACTTATAAGAAGAATAGGCCTCTCCGTACCCGAAGAAATATTCCCTATTATAGTCAAATCGGGAACCAATGCTCTCGGTGAAGAGATAACCTACTACTTTAACTACTCTCCCAGAATTGAGCTTATCTCAATATTTAAAGACTGCACGGAACTTATAAGCTCGGATAACTACAACCGCGGAGACAGGATCAGTATCGGACCTTGGGGTATTAAGATATTTGTCAACAGATGAGGGTTAGGAAAATATGAAAACACAGGACTTGATCAGTTATATTGAAGATGGCAGATTAAACGATAAGCTTCTGGATATCTATCTTGATGAATCTCTGATTGCTTATCAGACAGAAAGATATATCAAGGCAATAAAAAGCTATGAGGATACTTTTAAGTCAACTGCCGGATACAACGATGATGTATGCATAATAAATGCACCGGGACGCACAGAGATAGGTGGTAATCATACCGACCATCAGCACGGCCATGTCCTTACGGCATCCATCAACTTAGACACTATCGCCGTTGTAGCAAAAAAAAGCCGACATGATAAATATCAGATCCGAAGGCTACAACAACATGATAAGCTTCAGCCCTGATGACACAGCTATAAACATGGCTGAACACGGTTCTTCGCTTGCCATGGTAAAAGGTGTTCTCGCCGGAGCCAAAATGAACGGATTTGAAATAGGCGGTTTTGATGCTTATATTACAAGCGATGTGCTTAACGGTTCAGGTCTTTCATCTTCTGCATCCTTTGAGACAGTGATAGGTACTATCATCTCCTCATTGTACAACGAGGGTAAGATCGATCCGATGACCATTGCAACAATAGGTCAATATGCAGAAAATATATATTTCGGTAAGCCGTGCGGCCTTATGGACCAGATGGCCTGCTCTTTCGGAAAACTCAGTCATATAGATTTCAAAGTTCCCGGCACTCCAAAGGTTGAAACCTTAGAACTTGATCTCGATGCAGCAGGCTACAGTCTTTGCATCACAGATACAAAGGGAAATCACGCAGACTTAACTTCGGAATATGCTGCCGTTACCAAAGAAATGAAAGCCGTAGCGGAAGAATTCAGGAAAGCCGTTCTTGTAAATGTTCCTGAATCCAAAGTTATTGAATCCATTCCCGCTCTTCGTGAAAAGCTCGGAGACAGAGCAGTTCTTCGTGCTCTCCACTTCTATGAAGAGAACAAGAGGGTTATAAAACAGGTTGACGCCCTCAAAAACAATGACTTTGCTACATTCCTGAAAACCATAAAAGAATCCGGTGATTCATCATACAAATTCCTTCAGAACGTATATACCAATCAGGACGTTCAGCACCAGGGTATTTCACTTGCTCTTTGCATCAGCGAAACCATACTTGGTGAAGACGGCGGTGTATGCAGGGTTCACGGAGGCGGATTTGCCGGAACAATCCAGGCTTTTGTTCGTAATGACAAGGTCGAAGAATACAAAAAAGCCCTCAACGATATATTCGGCGAAGGAGCATGCGTCGTTCTTAAGATCAGAAAATACGGCGGAATGAAAATTGATATTTAAACACTATTTGTTTTAAATATAAACCCCACTAAAAAATGAGCCATGACTTTAAGTCATGGCTCTAAATCTATCTTTTTTTCTCTGTTCTGCCTTGCAATTACTTTGCGGGCTTAAGAAGTTTTCCCTGTTCTTTGTGAACAATAAGAGGCTCACTTGTTCCGTCAACGGAATTGTCAGTGATCACACACTCGCTGATTGTTTCATCGGAAGGAATCTCGTACATAACATTCATCATAGTCTTTTCCATGATGGAACGAAGTCCTCTGGCACCTGTTTCTCTCTCGTATGCCATCTGCGCGATCTTATCAACAGCGCCTTCCTCAAATGTAAGCTTAACATCATCAAAATCAAAGAGCTTCTGATACTGCTTAACAAGAGCATTTCTGGGCTCTGTAAGAATTCTGACAAGTGCTTCCTTTGAAAGACCTTCAAGTGTTACCGTAATAGGCACACGTCCGACAAACTCCGGAATAAGTCCAAATTTAACAAGGTCCTGAGGTGTAACCTCTTTGAGAACTTCTCCGATTTCTCTTTCAGACTTGTCAGCAATCTCAGCGTTAAATCCGATTGAGTTGCGGTCGAGTCTTGCCTCAACGATCTTATCAAGGCCGTCAAACGCTCCGCCGCAAATAAACAAGATATTACTTGTATCAATCTGAATAAGCTCCTGATGAGGATGCTTTCTTCCGCCCTGCGGAGGCACGCTTGCAATAGTACCCTCAATGATCTTAAGAAGTGCCTGCTGAACACCTTCACCCGATACGTCTCTTGTTATGGAAACATTCTCGCTCTTCTTTGTGATCTTATCAATCTCATCGATATATACAATGCCGTACTGCGCTCTCTCGATATCGTAATCAGCATTCTGGATAAGCTTGAGCAATATATTCTCAACATCTTCTCCGACATATCCTGCCTCGGTAAGCGTTGTAGCATCAGCAATCGCAAAAGGTACATTGATTATCTTGGCAAGTGTCTGTGCAAGGTATGTCTTACCCGATCCGGTAGGACCTACCATTATGATATTACTCTTCTGAAGTTCAACTTCCGACTTATCTTCATTCTTTGGAGCCAATACTCTCTTGTAATGGTTGTATACGGAAACAGCAAGAACTTTCTTAGCTTCCTCCTGTCCGATAACGTACTCATCCAAAAAGTTTCGGATTTCTACAGGCTTCAAAAGATTTATCTGCTGGTCCCTCTCAACTACTTCGGGCTCATCGTCGAATTCCTCAGCGATGATGTCCGAGCAAATCTCTACGCACTCGTCGCAGATATATACACCTGCAGGTCCCGCTATTAATTTTTTTACCTGATCTTGTGTCTTATTACAAAAAGAGCACTTGATCTCTCCCGGTATCTTTGCCATTATTTATTTTCCTCTTTCTTAGGACGGTTCTCAACTATAGAATCAATCAACCCGTATTCCAAAGCTTCCTGCGCAGTCATCCAGTTATCTCTTTCAGTATCTGCAGCAACCTGCTCGAAAGGCTTTCCTGTATTCTCAGCAAGCATCCTGTTCATTTTCTCTTTTGTTCTGATGATATGCTTTGCAGCAATCTCAATCTCAGTAGCCTGACCTTGTGTTCCTCCCAAAGGCTGGTGGATCATAACTTCCGCATTGGGAAGAGCCATTCTCTTGCCCTTTGCTCCGCCTGCAAGAAGAAACGCTCCCATACTTGCAGCCATTCCTATACATATTGTGCTAACGTCACATTTTATATAATGCATTGTATCATATATAGCCATTCCGGATGTAATCTCTCCCCCGGGACTGTTAATATACATATGAATGTCCTTATTGGGATCTTCAGCTTCAAGGAACAGGAGCTGAGCTACAACTGTACTGGCTGATGCGGCATTAACTTCTTCTCCGAGGAAAATGATTCTCTCTTTCAAAAGTCTGGAGTAAATATCATATGACCTCTCACCGCGACTTGTCTGTTCAATGACGTAAGGTATTAAACTCATTTTTTCTTCCTTTCTAGCCTAAAAATAAAATTCCAATTTCCATTATACCAATAATTTTATAAAAAGAGCATAAAAATTTCCCGCAAACTGATATTTACGGGAAATTTTTCATAGCATCTCACTCTTCAAGATAAACAATCGTAACGGTATTAAGATCATAAAAGCCTGCCGCAGACCTGTTCACCCACTCTCCGGCTTCTACTCCAAGCCCCATTCCATAGGTGGAATATGCCGGTCTGTAAGGTCTGACATAAATAACGGCATCGCTTCCTTTTTCCGCCAAAGTAAGCGCCGAAAGAACATATTCGCGAGCGGCATAGTTTTCCTGCAATGCCCCTGTCCTATAATCGTCATATGAAGCATACGACATTCCGCTCTTAATATCTTCACTTAATGCCGAATGAAGGATCAGTGCAAGCAATACTCCTGCAGCAAGCACTCCCGTTGCGATACGATCTGTCTTTCCTTCAAACTTCTCCGAAAGAAACTGTGCAAGCACCGCCACTACAAGAAAATACATAAACTTCGCCACAATCTCATAAGAACTTGCGGTTCTCATGTTGATAACTTCATCCACATGATATCCGAAACATACGGGAAACATGGTGAAATATCTCGCAAACCATGTTCCGACAAGAACGATCACAAGATTTAACACCGTAACTTTTCCCTCAAGCACCTTAACCTTATAAATAGTGAAGATCACAAATGCCAAGAGCAGCATAAGGATAAACACAGCACTTGTAAAAAGGATCTTGTCTTCGGAAACGATACATTTAAAAGTATCCCTAAGTGCGTCAAAAAATGTACTGTGGCCTTCCTTCAGGTCTTTCTCCGCTCTTCTATAGTTTCCGGGAGCAAGACCGTTTATAAGTGTTCCTACAAACGATACGCCCGCCGGTATAGCAATCTTTTTATCCTTGATGAATTCTTCTCTTTTAAGTATCACTACTGCGATAAGCCACGAAAGATCAGCAAGTACAATATTAAGCGATCCTCCGCTTGCCAAAAATGCCAATATGGCGCTTACAACAAGATATCCAATTTTTTTCTTTCGTATATACAGGATACTCAACGAAACGGCAAGCAGGCCAAGGGTTAATTCCGTCAGATAATTAAGTCCGCCGGTATACCAGTAAAAAAAGCTCTCTTCCACTTGGCGTATTCGTCATGGAAAAAAACAGTCGCAAATATTGCAAAAGAGGCTCCGAGGCACGCGGTATTGTCTTTTATAAGGATTTTCAGAAGAACCATAAGTGCAACGCAGAAAGCGACAGCGTTTAGGATCATGTAAAAATGAAATCCCGGAAGTCCACCTCTTGTATATGCCCTGATAAAATGAATCAGATAATTAAAAAGATATGTTCCCTGATTTACATTGTAATATTCAACCATCTTATGTGCGGCTGCAACCACGTTGGATCCGTATACATCCGCAGCATCCGCAGCTCCACCCTCAAAGCTGAAATCATCTTCACACAGATATGTATAACCACAGCCCACTATAACAGGCACAACTGCACAGAATATTCCGATAATGAATATCCCCGCAAATATTTTCTTATACTTGTTAAAAAAAGACTCTATCATACATCCTCCCGGTTCCACATAAAACTAATGGCACCTATTTCTTTGTATTTACCAAATAATAAGTGCCATAAGGTTCATATGTTTTTATTCAAACTGCCTGATTACTCTTCAGTCTTCTTCTTTCTTGTTGTTGTCTTCTTAGGCTTCTCTTCCTTGTCTGCAGCATCTTTCTTAGCTGTAGTCTTCTTGGCAGCTGTCTTCTTTGCAGGCTTCTCTTCCTTATCGTCAGCCTTCTCAGCCTTTTCAGCAGTCTTCTTTGTTGTTGTCTTCTTTGCAGCCTTCTTAGCAGCGCCTTCCTTTACATTCTCCACAAGGAAATCAGCAGCCTTCTGAACTGCAAGATCACTCTTCATGACCTTCTTCTCAGCATCAGACATGAGCTCTTTAAGCTTAGAAAGCTCCATTCTGTACTGCTCAGCCATCTTCTCAAGTTCCTTCTCGAACTCTTCGTCTGAAACTGTGATGTTTTCCTTCTCAGCTACAGCCTCGAGAACAAGTCTTGACTTGATTCTCTCGATAGCCTGAGGCTTAACCTGCTCAAGCATCTTGTCTACAGTGTTACCTGTATACTGAAGATACTGATCCATGTTCATACCCTGCATCTGAAGTCTCTGAGCGAAATCATTAACGATCTGTCTCTGCTGTGTCTCGATCATAGCCTCAGGAAGCTCCATATCTGAATCTTCGATAACAGCCTTAACTACAGCATCTTCTCTCTTAGCCTTCTCTTCGTTTGTCTTCTTCTCAACAAGCTTCTTCTTAACATCTTCCTTGTACTCGGCAAGTGTATCAAACTCTGATACATCGCTTGCAAACTCATCGTTGAGCTCAGGAAGTTCCTTAGCCTTGATAGCCTTAACTGTGCACTTGAAAGTAGCATCTTTTCCGGCAAGTTCAGCTGCCTGATATTCCTCAGGGAACTTAACGTTTACATCGCCTTCTTTACCAATCTCAAATCCAACAAGCTGCTCTTCGAATCCGGGAATGAATGCACCTGAACCGATTGTAAGAGGATAATCTGTTCCCTTTCCGCCGGGGAATGCAACTCCATCAACAAATCCTTCGAAATCAAGAGTAACGATATCGTTGTTCTGAACTGCTCTGTCTGTTACATCAACAGTTCTTGCATTTGTATTTCTCTGCTTGTCGATCTCAGCGTCAACATCAGCATCTGTAACGTCGATGTCCATCTTCTCAACTTCAACGCCCTTATATTTTCCAAGCTTAACCGGAGGCTTAAGAGCTACTTCAGCTGTAAAGATGAAGTCCTTTCCTGCCTCAAGCTGCTCAACATCAATCTTGGGAGATGATACAACGTTCTCTCCGCACTCCTCAACAGCCTTGGGATACTCTGTCTCGATAAGTTCATTTGCAGCATCCTCATAGAATACTCCCTTACCGTACATCTGCTCGATCATCTTACGAGGAGCCTTACCCTTACGGAAACCGGGTAACTGAATCTTATTCTTGTTTTTCTCATAGGCCTTCTGAATTGCCTTTTCGAGCTGCTCAGCAGATACTTCAATCTTAAGCTTAGCCATGCTCTTTTCAAGCTTCTCAACTGTTACGCTCATTTTATCTGTAATTCCTCCTAAAAGTATTTATAATAAAGAGCCGAAAAACACAGTTTCAAGCCCTTTAGCCCACATATAGGCACAATCGCTTCAGATTATAACATAAGTACATATTAATTTCCATGTTTTTATTCGCGCTTTTTTAAATAGTATCCCACATGGAAAAAATTGCTATTTTGAATCCCGGCACTTAATTTAAGCGAACCAATTGCCGATATTATACTGAACTTAGCACGCCAAATCATTAAAACTATATAAAATTTTCCTAATTTCAGTCATTTTTTAACTGCTAAATAGTATCATTTTAGTATAAAATTGTTATTATTTTTTAATCGTTTTAACGTGTTAAAGTTATTTACTTTTATCAATAGTACGGAGGCAATTTCTATGGCAAAGGATTCCAAACCCCAGAAAAAAAACTACCAATTTTATGAACAGCATTAAACCGCGAATGATTGCAATAATGCTTTTAGTAGCAGCTGTTCCGCTTATTATTTCCGTAATAGTAAGTTATGCATCATCGACTTCAAAAGCGGTTAAGGATGCAGAAAATACACTAAACTGGCAAGCAAACTATATTCAGTCCGAATTTGAAGGCATTATGGAAAAAAATATAATGAGTATTCAGACACTTGCCAAATCACCTGCCACAACACGATTCATGGAGACTCCATTCAATGTTACTTTCCAGGAAGAGGCCGCCAAATATCTCGAAGAAATCGATACAATGCTTAATGACGGCAACATTACCGTTCTTACGGGCAAAGATGGAAAACAGATTCTCAGAAATACAGGAGAGCTTGTCGAAGTAGGTGAAAGAGATTACTTTAAAGAAGCAATGAACGGAAATACTTATGTTTCCAATGTCATAGTTTCAGCATCAACAGGTGTACGTCAGATTACAATCGCAGCTCCCGTGTACAATTCAAAGGGTGAGGCTATAGGTATTGTTCAGCGAAATCTCGATCTTAACAGATTCCATGAATTTCTTTCCGAAAAGTCAAGCGACGCTTTCTTCGTTGACAGAAACGGACTTGTTGCTGCTCATTCACAGTATGAGATCACTGCAGAGAACGAAGATGACAGAAGCAAATCACAATTCGTAACTTCCGGTCAGGACAGCGGAGTATATCAGGTTGATACCGGTAAAGGATATCATGCCGTAGTTTCTTATAAGAAATCTCCGAGTACAGGTTTTGTAGTTGTTGCTGCAACCGATACGAAAGTGGTAACCGCAGAGACAAGATCCGCTGCACTTATTGTCGTGATCGTCGGACTGGTGTTGCTCGTTTTAACAGCATTTATCTCTGTACAGATGGCTATTTCTTTCACGAACCCCATCAACGATGTCAACACTGCTCTCGCAGAGCTTGCTGACGGTAAATTTGCAGTTGTGACCAAGCATATTAACAGAAAAGATGAGTTTGGAGCGATCATCAACAACACAAACACTGTAATAAATGAACTTCAGGCAATTGTTTCCAATATTAAAGCATCTGCAACAACAATCGGCGAGTCATCCGAGGAGCTCTCAGATATGGCCAATCAGATTTCGCAAACAGCCGAAGATGTATCGAATGCAGTTCAGGATATCGCATCCGGTGCTACCCAGCAGGCCGATGAGATTCAGAAAGCATCCGAAAATGTTACTCAGATCGGTGATGCCGTTTCAAATGTTCAGGGTTCAACCGGAAGTCTTGAAGCTCTTGCAACAAGAATGAAAGATGCTTCGGAAGCTTCTTCACAGTCGCTTTCAGCTCTTCAGGAATCAAGTACAAACATGACTTCCAAGATCGACGACATTTCAAGGACTATCTCCGCTACTCAGGAAGCGGTTTCAAGCATCAACGAGAAGGTCGAAGGAATTGCAAGTATCGCAACTCAGACAAACCTCCTTTCACTTAACGCTTCGATTGAGGCTGCAAGAGCCGGCGAAGCAGGAAAAGGATTTGCGGTTGTTGCTGAAGAAATCGGTAAGCTTGCCGATGATTCCAAGGCAATGGCTGACGATATCAGAAAACAGATGGATATCCTTCTTGAGCAGAGTGAAGCTGCGGTTGAAGCTTCAGATGAAGTAAGAAAAGGAAATCTTGACCAGCAGGATGCTCTTGGCGAAACACTCATTTCCGTAAACGAAATGCTTTCAGATATCAGCGAGACCGTAAACGGTGTAAAGAGCATCTCCTCAGGTGCAGAGACTTGCGTATCTTCCAAGAATGTTGTATCGGATTCAATGAATTCGCTCTCTGCCATTTCACAGCAGAACGCCGCTTCATCAGAAGAAACCGGCGCCTCTATGGAAGAACTTTCCGCTACTGTTACATCTCTTGCAGGTTCGGCTACTAACCTTAAAGATGTTGCAAATAAGCTTAATCAGGATATTCAGTTCTTTAAAACCTGATAGATTACGATAGGTTACACTACTAAAGCTTAAGGCAGATATTATAATTTAGCTCAGATTGTGCCGGACACATCAATGAGCCCAAAGAATTGGTCTCATTGATGTGGCACAAATTCGCAACAATTATAATATCTGCCTTTTATTTTGTAGTGTAATGATCTATCTTCCTTAACAGACTTGCAGAAATAGTTTCGAAAGGTCAAAAGCTCAAAGCATATAGATATTCAAATACCAGGCAGATTCATATGCTTATAGCATTAAAAATGATAACGTCTATCCTATAAAACTTATGATTTGTGCCAATTTTATATGCTTTTTTCCCTGAATCCTCGAAGCAAAAGCATATAAACAGCTCATGCTCAAGCGCATTTATATGCTTTTGAGACTTAGTTTAAGTCAAAAAGGCATATAAAAACCACACCACTTCAGCCTTTTATATGCCGAAACACTTGCCCGTAGCGAAAACTCGTATCTCCTTTCCTATCCCCCTGTCTATAACATAACTGCTCGGAAATCAGTATACGATTGCTTTTGCCATCTCGTCTGCCGCTTCTTTTCCGTTAAAGTGTTCCATAATCGCAAGTGCAAATGGTATCGCCGTTCCCATGCCGCGTGATGTGATGAAGTTGCCGTCCTTTGAGACCATGTCAGTAGATACGTTTGCACCGATGAGGTCGCCTTCGCATCCGGGATAGCAGCAGGCTTTTTTTCCCTTAAGAAGTCCCATCTTTCCGTATACGGTTGGTGCCGCGCAGATTGCTGCAAGCATCTTGCCTGCGTTGTTAAACTCTTCTATCTTAGCTTTGAGAGGCGCACACGCATCAAGGTTCTTCGTTCCCGGCATTCCGCCCGGAAGAATGATCATATCAACTCCGCCAAAATCATAGTTCTCAATTGTATCATCAGCCTCAAGCTTTATTCCGTGAGAACCCTCAACGGCTGTAGTTCCCGTTATAGAAACCATTGTTATGTCGATTCCCGCTCTCCTGAGAATATCCACTACTGTAAGTCCCTCTATTTCTTCAAAACCGTTTGCAAGAAAAATCGCTGTTTTTGCCATATTCGTCCTCCGTTTATTCTTAATACTTTCGCTTTTCAACATTCGTCTTTTCGGCTCTTCTACGCAATTATATGAATCATTATATCATTTCTATTCGCACTAATCTGAGAAAACATGACCTGTTAGATAGTTTTTATTCAAAAAAGTCATGTCCTCTACTATAATTTAAGATATGAAAACTTGAAATCTATGACTTTTTGGTATCATTTTATTATAAAAAGTCATAACACCACTAAAATCGAAGACATGATAGCACAAAAAGTATATTCAGTCTTAGACAAAATCACAGAAAGGTGCATATACCATGGGAATTGAGATAGAAAAAAAAATTTACCGTAAAAGACCTTCCGCAGAACCTTGATACATATCCCTGCCATATAATCGAGCAAGGCTACCTAAACACAACCCCCGCCGTACGCGTACGAAGAGAAGACGACAGATACTATATGACCTACAAAGGCTCCTCACCCGCAGAAAAAAGCGGCATCGGAAAGGTGGAGTACAACATGCCCCTTGATGCGGTGAGCTATGATCATCTTGTAAAAAAATGTGACGGCAACATCATAAAGAAAACCCGATATCTCCTGCCACTTAACGAAGACGCATTTGATAACGGATTTCTGTCGGCCAATCCAAATATTAATTTTGCAATAAAATCAGGCGCCATCAAGATTGAACTTGATGTTTTTGACGCGCCGTTTAACGGTCGTCTGCTTGCCGAAGTTGAATTTCCAAGCGAAGAAGCCGCAAGCGCATATCACCCCGCTTCCTGGTTCCGCGAAGACGTAACCGGAGATTTCCACTACAGCAATTCATACATGAGCACTGAATCATTTTAATCACCTGCGGCGATATAGATACGTATTTCTACATCGCCGATTTCGTCTATAACTCACTCCTATAGACAATGAATACTTTTCCGCCCATGTTACTTTCTATGTCTCCCGGCTACTTCCTATGCCTTAAGTTACTTTCTAAATTTTCATTTACTTCCTGATTCTTCCGTAAACTTTAGCGTAGCTATACATCCTCTCGCAGAGCTCATCCGTGAGATCATCGCCTTCCATCTTCCACTGCCAGTTTCCACCGAGAGTCGACGGAATGTTTATTCTTGCACTCTCGTCAAGCTCGAGATAATCCTGCATGGGAATTATCGCAGTGTCAGCAACGCTTGAAAATGCAGCGCGTATAAGTCCGCTTATAACCTGCCTTCCGCTGTTTACTCCAAGATAATCCCTCACAAATTTCTTATCGTCCCTGCTTAGTGTCTTATACCAGCCTCTTGTCGTATCATTGTCGTGAGTTCCCGTATATACAACGCAGTTGCTGTTATAGTAGTGCGGAAGATATTCGCTGTCATCATCCGCTCCAAACGCAAAGTGAAGCACCTTCATTCCGGGATATCCCGTCTTTTTTACAAGCTTAATGACCGAAGGCGTAAGAAATCCCAGATCTTCTGCGATAACCTTTACGTCTCCGAATTCTTTTTTCACCGCATCGAAAAGATCGTATCCGGGACCTTTACGCCACTTTCCTATCTCAGCCGTAGGATTTCCGTAAGGAATCGCATAATACTCATCAAAGCCCCTAAAATGATCGATACGAAGCACATCATAAAGCTTGTAGCAGTGCCCTATTCTCTCAAGCCACCACTTATACCCCGTCTTTTTGTGATAATCCCACTTATAAAGAGGATTTCCCCACAGCTGTCCCGTCTTACTGAACGCATCGGGAGGACATCCCGCAACCTCTATAGGAACATTGTCCTTATCAAGAAGGAAAAGTTCAGGATTTGCCCACGTATCCGAGCTGTCAAAAGCAACATATATCGGTATGTCGCCGATAATCTCAATCCCGTTCTTATTCGCGTAATTTTTAAGCGCATTCCACTGCACATAAAAAACAAACTGGACAAAGCAGTAGAAATCTATCTCTTCCGAGAGCTTCTCCCTATACTTTGTCATGGCGTCTTTTTTCCTGAGTCTTATGGCCTCATCCCAGGTATTCCAAGACCTTCCGCCGTACATATCCTTAAGAGCCATAAAAAGTGCATAGTCAAAGAGCCACTTCTTTCCGTTGCTTTTCTTGAACTTCTCGAAATCAGCTTTTATGCCAGAAGCTCCAAAGGCCTTATCTATATTTCCGAAAGCCTTGCGCATAAGCTCGTATTTATGCGCCTCAATAGTCTTGTAGTCAACCTTATCAACCGGCTCTTCGCTCTTTAATACCTCAAGGTCTTCCAATGTCAAAAGATCTTTTTCCGCAAAAAACTCAGGATCTATCAGATACGGATTTCCTGCAAAAGTAGAAAAAGACTGATAAGGCGAATCACCGTATCCCGTAGGCCCAAGAGGAAGGATCTGCCAATACTTCTGCCCCGCTTTCTTAAGGAAATCCACAAACTCGTACGCTTCTTTTGAAAACGCACCGATTCCGTATTTCGACGGCAATGAAAAAACAGGAAGTAAAACGCCGCAAGCTCTTTTTTGCTCATTTTCGCTTTTTTTCATATCGGTCCCCTTATAGTATCTTTTTTACTTAATACCCCAGATCAGGTTTCTCCACTGTGCAAGCTGATCCGGCGTCATAAATCCGTTTGACGTTCCCATATATCCAATCTTGTAGGATGCGAACAAAAGTGCATTCTTTATGGCGTTTACGCTGTCTCCCGTCTCCATGTAGTAATGAAGGAAGCATGCAAAAAGCGCATTACCTGCACCTATGGTATTTACTACCTCGTTGGTCTTAACGGTGTTGTAGTGAATTCGAAGATTCTGAACTTTGTCATAAAGCATCAGTCCTTCACTGCCCTGACCGAGGATAATTATCTCCGTTCCGTATGTATTTGCCATTCTGTCTATGAAATCGTAGGGATCTTCCGTCAAAGTATCGTCACTGAAATAAAGAACCTTTGCGGAGTCTAGAAAGTCTGCGTTATATTTTTCTTTTTCTCTCTCGTAATATCTGATGTTGACTGCGACAGGCTTATTGTGCTCTTTCGCAACCTTAACAAACGGCCTGCAGAAATTCGCATTGGCCAGAACTACCATGTCACAGCTCTCCGCAATAGGCGGAACCATGGACATGTCATATGTATTTTCTCTAAGATCCTTGATATCTTCAAAGATCTGCTGTCGCCTTTCCTTGTCGTACAGAACAACTTCGGTAGGCGTATCATTCATCTGCGGGATAATATATTCAGTGGAAAGCGTGATTCTCCTGTCGGGCGGATTGATCATCTCAAGATCCTGATTACGTCCGACAATTGACATAAAGACAACCTCGTCACCCAGCCACTCAAGCGCAAGCGACTCGTTGTAGGCATCACCGCCCATCGCGGTATAGATAGAATCTATAGCGCTTGTCATAGGCGCAAAGCTGACAGGAATCTTTTCAACTCTTACGATAGTTTCAATCTGTGTTACACCAGCCACTAAAAATTTACCCATTTTTTAGCCTCCTTATTATGTAAGCACCATCCTTTGAACCATATCAACGTATTCCAAAGCTTCTTCCATAAACAGGTCTGCCCTAAAGCTACCACCTCTGATATTCTTTTCGAGTACTCCTTCCACCGTATAATCAAGAATGTACCATATTTTGTTGTAGTCAACTCCCGTGGAAAAGACTGTTATGTCCGCCCTCTCTTTAAGCGCACGCATTATCATCGAGAACTTCTCCCGCTTCTCGCTTATTTCAAAAGAAGCCTTAGTATCCGTCTCTTCATCCGCTTTTTTCAGAAAAGAAAAAATATACGGGAACCGTTTAAGAGCATCGCCCTTAGCCGCAAGAACCTGCTTGTACAGCTCAAAGTAGCCGGTCTCACTCTTTTCAACATGTGTCGAAAATTCAAGCGTCACCGACCTCGTCGCATAATCATACAGAAAAGAATACAAACCGATTTTATTTCCAAAATAATGAAACAACAGGCCCTTACTGATATCCGCAGTCTTAACTATCTCGTCGGTGCTGGAATGCGTGTAGCCGTTCTCCGCAAACACCTTAAACGCCGCGTTAATGATCCGTTCCTGCTTATCTTTTTTTAGCTCAAAAAATCGTTCATTCATACACGTTCTCCGGCTTCAATTGACTACATCAGTCTGATTTTAATATATCATTTTGTAAGTACTAATTCAAACGATTTGCCGTTATTTATTAATTTTTAATACAACGTACTTTTATTTATCTGAAAATTGTTATAAAATTAATTCAACGTTTGGATAGGAGGATGTATGGTTATGTCCAAGGGAAATGGATTCGGAAAGTTTATTTTATTCTGTACTGCTGTTGGTGCAGCCGCAGCCGGTGTATATTATTACTTAAGTAAGAGAGATGCTGAGATTGCCGACAGTTTTGATGACGATGATTTTGAAGAGTTCGAAGATTTCGATGAGGATTTGGATGAAGCAACCGAGTCCAGATTCGGTTCCAGAAAATACGTAGACATCAAAACCGCCGAAGAAAAGGCCGGAAAAGCCGCAACTACTGCTGAAGCTGCCGAAGCAATAAGCACTACCGAAAGCAATGATTCCGCTACACCTGATGAATTCTTTGGCAATGAAGAAGATAAGTTATAAATAATAGTTAACCCCACGGATATCGCTATCCATGGGGTTTTATTATGTCTGTTTTTATTTGGGAGAATTACTTTTCGCCCTGCTTCTCGGCCATCATATCCTTAAGTGCTCTAGCCTTGTCCTTAATCCTGCTGTTTGCGGTTCTGGACATGAGAAGTTCAGAGATCATCTTGCTTGCGATATCATACTGTTCTGTCTCAAATGCAAGTGCTGCGATAAGATAATCGAGCGTTGTCGAATCCATTCCGGCAATAGGGAAATCTTCTGACTGCCTTGCCATGATGAATCCGTTAAGTGCGTTCTTTAAAAGCTCAAGCTCCTGAGCGTCGTTATCTTTTTTCTTCTTCTCGTAATCAGCTTCGTCCTGATCGAGTCTCTGAGTCTCACCTCTAATTACCCAGGCTGTCTTAAGACAGATATAAGCCTTCTCGCTGTTCTTCGCCTTCTTTACTACCGCATTTGCAAGTGCAAGCTGATAAAGGCTTCGTGCATGCTCATATGTGTATATAGGCTCCTTGTAGTCCTGCTTCTTGTAATTCATGCAGATTTTGTTTCTGATATCGTCAATCTGATACTTATTGAGCGTCGTGAAATATCTTCCAAGCGCCGCATATCCGCATTCGGGGCATGCAATGATGTCATACTTTGTAAGATCGACTTCAGAATAGTCAGGCCTTAAATCCACATCCACAGCCTTCATTCTAACCTTACCTGTACGAACAGTCTTTGATTCAAAGTCCGAATCACAGATAGGACATTTATATTTCTTGTCAAAAAGATAATCCTCCTCATTGACAAGTGTAAGCTTCTTCTGGGGCTCAGCTTTCTTGACATTGGCCTCTTTCTTGTTTGGATCCTCAAAAAGATTTCCTCCGTCAATATTTCCAAGTCCAAGCTTCTCCAGTCCAGAAAAAATACCAGCCATTTCTATACCTCTTTTCTAAATATTACTATAGAAAAATTTTTAATTATTCTTTGGCAGAACAAAAGAACTCTTAAGCGAAACGATCCTGTTAAATACAGGTGCTCCGGGCTTAGAATCCTTGCTGTCAACGCAGAAAAATCCGTTTCTTACAAACTGGAATTTGTCGTAGCTGACCGCATCTGCAAGTTCGGGCTCAAGCTTAGCATCCTTGATAACTGTAATTGAGTTGGGGTTTAAGTTAAGAGAACCGTCCTCGTTATAAACGCCCTTCTCCTCATCAATAATATTCTCATAAAGACGAACTTCTGCAGTTACCGCTTCTTTTGCAGCAACCCAGTGGATCGTGCCCTTAACTTTTCTTGCGTTAAATCCGCTTCCGGACTTAGTCTCGGGATCGTAAGTACAATGTACGGCGATAACATTGCCGTTCTCATCCTTATCGCAACCCGTACATGTTACAAAGTAAGCGTTCATAAGTCTTACTTCGTTTCCGGGGAAAAGACGGAAATACTTCTTCGGAGGCTCCTCCATGAAGTCTTCTCTCTCGATATAGAGCTCTTTTCCAAAAGGAATCTTTCTTGTTCCCATCTCAGGAACTTCTTTGTTATTCTCAATCTCGAGATACTCTGTCTCATTCTCAGGATAGTTATCTATTATAAGCTTTACGGGGTTGAGAACTGCAAGCATTCTCTTTGCCTTAAGCTTAAGGTCTTCTCTTATGCAATACTCAAGCATCGCGTACTCTGCAGTTGACTGTGCCTTACTGATTCCGCACATATCAACGAACATCTTAATTGACTCGGGAGTAAATCCTCTTCTTCTGAGTGCTGCGATGGTTACAAGTCTCGGATCGTCCCATCCGTCAACAATTCCGTCTTCTACAAGTCTCTTGATATATCTTTTACCTGTTACGACATTGTTGAGGTAGAGCTTCGCAAACTCAATCTGACGGGGAGGATTCTTGTAGCCGCACTCCTCTTTTACCCAGTCGTAAAGAGGTCTGTGATCCTCAAACTCCAATGTGCAGAGTGAATGTGTTATACCCTCGATCGCATCCTCAATGGGATGAGCATAGTCATACATAGGATAAATGCACCACTTATCCTGTGTACGTGCATGTGTCATATGAGCAACCCTGTAGATAATGGGATCTCTCATATTTATGTTAGGTGAAGACATGTCGATCTTGGCTCTCAGTGTCATAGCGCCGTCCTCGACCTTGCCGTTCTTCATATCCTCAAAAAGTCTTAAGTTATCCTCAACACTTCTGTTTCTGTTAGGATCGTCCTTACCGGGCTCTGTGAGTGTTCCTCTGTATTCACGCATCTGCTCGGCAGTAAGCTCTGAAACGTATGCTTTGCCCTTTTTAATAAGCTTAACGGCATTCTCATACATCTCATCAAAGTAATCCGAAGCATGGAAAAGACGGTCTTCATAATCCGCACCGAGCCACTTAACGTCCTCGATAATGGAGTCCATGAACTCCGATCTTTCCTTGGTGGGATTGGTATCGTCAAATCTCATGTTGAACTTGCCGTTGTATTCTTTTGCCATTCCGTAGTTAAGAAGAATACTCTTAGCATGTCCTATATGCAAAAAACCGTTTGGCTCGGGAGGAAATCTTGTGCATACATGATCGTAAACTCCCTCCGCAAGATCCTTGTCTATAGCCTGCTCTATAAAATGTCTGGAAGGTGTATTTTCCACCTCAGCATTATCACTTGTATTTGTAATTACTTCTGCCATTATTAAATCCTAACCTTTACATTTATATCTTTGTGCCGTTTAGCGCTCTTATATAATAACATATTTTTAGTTATAAACGTACTTTTCCTCGAAAGCCACTCTGCGCATGGGTTTGTCGTAATAATAACCCTGAACATACTTAACTCCCATTCCTTTTATCGCATCAAGCTGCGCCTGCGTCTCTATTCCTTCAACGCAGATCTCGGCGTTTATTGCCTTTCCAAGCTCTGCCATCATGCGGATAAATGCCTGCGAATAATCATCCTCGGCAAGATCCTTGGCAAAGTTCTGGTCAACCTTGATTATGTCAAAAGGAAGCGCTCTTATACTGCTAAGAGCAGAGTAACCCGTACCGAAATCATCAAGTGCAAGCCTTACTCCGAGTGCCTTGATATCAAGAAGCGTCTGCTTCGTTCTTGCAAGATCGTTTATCGCAAGTCTCTCAGTAAGCTCCAGTACCAGATTACGGGGATTGATGTGGTTTTCTTCAATATTTTTCCTTATAACATCCACGATGTCGTTCTGCATAATCTGCACAACGGAAAGATTTACGGAAACCGCATACTCTCCCGTTCCCGACTCATTCCACTGTCTGCAGCACTCACAAGCTTTTTTAAGAACGTGATTACCGATAGGTGTGATAAGTCCCAGGTACTCAGCAAGCGGAACAAATTCATCGGGGCTTAAGAACCCAAGCTTTGAACTGTTCCATCTTACAAGAGCCTCTGCACCGACGTGCTTGTACTGCTTTCTTCCGCTCTTGTTGTCTATAGGTTCGCTGATAACAGGCTGGAAGTAAACCTCAAACTCGCTGCAACTCTTTGTTATAGCGTCATACATATTCTTCTCAAGATCGAGTCTGTGTATCGATGAAGAATCAATATTGTCGGAATACTCGGCAATCCTGTTCTTACCGGATTTCTTCGCTTCATACATCGCAACGTCGGACTTTCTGATAAGTTCCGAAACATTGTCACCGTGATCGGGATACTTTACAACACCCATACTCATTGTACAGTAATAATCGCTGTCCTTAAGATACCACGGTGTTGCGAAAGTATTTTTTATCTCCTCAATGATCTTGGGGAGTCTATCAAAACTCTCGGGAGGAACGATAATAACGAACTCGTCTCCACCCATTCTGTAGCAGGAATTGGTTATTCCTTCGATCCTGCTTATCGCCTTAGAAATATCTCTTAAAAGAACATCTCCGTACTGATGTCCCAAACTGTCGTTGATATGCTTAAAGTCATCAAGATCAAGGTACATAAGCGCACCGTGAATACGCTTTGTCCTTGCTTCGTCAATGTATCTGGCAAGGTCTTTCTCACAGCACATTCTGTTGTAAAGGCCTGTCAGGAAATCTGTATATGCCTGCTGCTCAATTCTCTTTTGATACAGCTTTTTCTCGGTAATATCATATATAGCACACAAAGAAACGGGACGTCCGTCCACCCACTTGATCCTAGTGTAGTAAACATCGTACCATTTCTCTCTGTCCTTGTGATGAACCTCGTAGTTTCCGCTTCTGCTCTTCGCGGGAATATTTGATTCAAAAAGATCCACAAGAGTATTCTCGGTAAGTTCTTTATTAAAGTTCTTTTTAAAGCTTCTGTTTGCAAACAGAAGGACGCCGGTGCCTATATCCCTTACGTAGATGGCACTTCCCACGTTATCAAGCACAGCTTCAAGCGAAGCAAAAGAACTTGCGAGCGAATTCTTCTGAAGTCTCTTTGTTATTATTGTCTGTAGAACGCGGATCGCATCGTTGATAAACTTAACGTCATCTATCGACCATATCCTGTTCTCTCTGTTCTCTGTAAGACATGCATAGAAAAGAGCCGAGCCGTTAATAATAACAGGCATTGCGACAAGAGCCTTAATGCCAAGGTCTTCCACCTGTTCGCGCTCGCCCGCATTCATCGCCGTATCACTTGATATAACGACCGCCTTCTCGCTTCCAAGGAACCAGCAAAGCTCTCTGTCAGTGGTCTCAGGAAAAATCTTTTCAACACCGGAAGCAGTCCACTGAACAACAATATCCATAAGAGAATTGTGATGAACCTTACATGTAAATCCGTTGCTTATCTGGAGATATGTGCAGAGCTTCTTTAATATCTCGACCATTATTTCTTCAATAGTATCGTCGCTATCAAGGAGTGATACTATCTCAGTCATGGTTTCGGCACGCCTGAATGAATTCGTCATTTCAAGCTCCTGCTGCCTGCTCTCTTCACTTACAGCCACAGCTTTGGATCTGGAAGCTTCAAGCTTTATGAGAATATCAAGTGTCGTGCGCAATATATCCAGCGCCTTATAAAATTTACTCTCTGAAGTTCTGTAGCCGAAAGAATCTATCGGCTCAAGATGAAAATACTCGGAATCGTATTCAAAATCAGTGAACACCCCACAGACTATCCACACAGCCGCTGTTGTATTGCCGTTTTTAACAGCTACCGCAGCAAGACGCAGGTTCGGAATCTCTGTTATCTCAACCGCCTGATCCTCGAGGTCGCTCTCCGACACTCGCTTGTGGATACTCTTTATTCTGGGTTCCGTAACGTATTTTTTTATGATCTCTATCTCATGAGGATTTCCGGAAAAATTACTGAGAGGGACACCTGCCGGATCAAGGCAGAAGGCGTAAACCCCTGCCATCTCGCAGAACTTGTCCTGCCAAGCCTGCATTTCATCGGCATATTTAGGCGTAAAACTACCAAGAGCTCCGCTTACTGACGAAGAAGAGCCCTTATTGGTAGCATTTATCGTGTCCATCTCATTTAGTGTCTCTTGCAAAATATCCCCCCATCCCTGTTTATCAATTTAATAAAATAACAGGAAATTAGTGGTCATCTACACTATAGTTAGGTGCCTCTTTTGTGATCTGAATATCATGAGGATGTGACTCACGAAGCGCTGCGGAAGTCATCTTGATGAACTTTCCGTTCTCTTTGAGTTCCTCGATGGTAGCGCATCCGCAATAACCCATACCTGAACGAAGACCACCCATAAGCTGGAATACTGTATCTTCTACTGTTCCCTTGTATGCAACACGTCCTTCAACACCTTCGGGAACAAGTTTCTTTGCATTTTCCTGGAAATAACGATCCTTGGAACCGTTCTCCATAGCTGAGATTGATCCCATTCCACGATATACCTTATATTTTCTGCCCTGGAAGAGCTCGAAGTCACCGGGAGCCTCGTCGCAACCTGCAAAGATTGAACCCATCATTACAAGGTTTCCGCCGGCAGCGATAGCCTTTGTGATATCTCCTGAATACTTGATACCACCATCTGCGATGATCGGAACACCATATTCCTTAGCTACTTCATAGCAGTTCATAACAGCTGAAACCTGAGGAACACCGATACCTGCAACTACACGAGTTGTGCAGATAGATCCGGGACCGATACCAACCTTAACAGCGTCGGCACCTGCTTCGATAAGAGCCTTAGTAGCCTCACCAGTAGCACAGTTTCCGGCGATAACCTGAAGATCGGGGAATTTCTCTTTTATCATTCTGAGGCACTTAAGAACGTTCTCAGAATGTCCGTGTGCGGAATCAAGCACGATAACGTCAACTTTAGCATCTACAAGAGCAGCAACACGGTCAAGACAGTTAGCTGAAATACCAACGCCTGCACCGCAAAGAAGTCTGCCCTGGTCATCCTTTGCAGCAAGGGGATACTTAATTGTCTTCTCAATATCCTTGATTGTAATAAGACCTACAAGATTGTAGTCGTCATCTACGATGGGAAGTTTCTCTTTTTTGGACTTTGCAAGGATGCTCTTTGCTTCCTCGAGTGTGATACCTGCCTTAGCAGTAACAAGATTCTCGCTTGTCATTACATCCTTGATCTTCTGTGAGAAATCTTTTTCAAACTTAAGGTCACGGTTTGTAATGATTCCGACAAGCTTTCTGCCTTCTGTAATGGGAACACCCGAAATACGGAACTTAGCCATAAGTGCGTCCGCATCTGCAAGTGTGTGATCTGGTGAAAGTGAAAAAGGATCTGTGATAACGCCGTTCTCAGATCTCTTAACTTTATCTACTTCTTCAGCCTGTGCCTCAATAGACATGTTCTTGTGGATAATACCGATTCCACCCTGTCTGGCCATTGCGATTGCCATTCTGTGCTCTGTAACTGTATCCATTCCCGCACTCATCATAGGAATGTTAAGTCTGATCTTCTTGGTAAGCCATGTACTCACATCTACCTGTCCGGGTATAACCTGTGAATATGCAGGCACCAAAAGCACGTCATCAAATGTTATTCCTTCACCAATAATCTGTCCCATCTTTTAACTCCAATCTAAATAATAATAATGATTATGGAGGCAAAAAACCTCCGTAATAACTACACAATAATTAATCCACCAAAAAAATCAGTCTGTAAAAACCTTTCTCGGTGCAACGGCCTTAACGGCAGCAACAAGCTCACTGCTTGGCTCAAATACGATCTTTTCTTTTCCGTCATAATAAAATGTATATGTAGGATCGGGCTGAACATTTTTATTTTTTGCCGAAAAATCAAGAGTCTTAAATGTCTGATTCTTGTACTCCGAAAGATGATATGAATTCGAAGGCGCCATAGCAGCGATCTTTTCGACTTCATAAGTTCCTATATGTTTACGGGAACTCTTATTCAAGATTTTATCAATGGAAATTTCCTTGTCACAATACTGATATTCATACTCTATACTGGAATTCTGCTTTGCGAAATAGTATCCGGCACCGGCTGCCAGAAAAAGCAGAACACAAATGATATTTGCATTTAACAATAGAGTTGAAAGTAAGAAAAATATAGCCAATCCAAAGCACACATACTTAAGAACAACAACTAGCGGAGACGCTTTACTGGCTACTAGACATTCAACATAACTGTTGTCATTACCGATCATGTATAAATCCAACCTCCTACATACTTGACTGCCTGCCATTTTATCGACTATCTTATATTATTTCCGTTACTCTTTCAAGTTTTTTTTGACCAATCAGTTGACTTATAGTTAAATAACGTTTATATCATTATAAATGTACAAGCTTTATTTCATTATATATGTTTTAGAAACAAAATGACATTGTTTTATTAAAAATAGAGAGGTATGTATATGTCAATTCGTGAAGAAGTCAAGCAGCAGCAAGACAAGATGAAGGATAAAGATTTCAAGGCAAAATGGGATTATTTCTGGGACTACTACAAGTTCCACGTAATGACGGTTGTCGTCGCCCTGATCTTCATCATCTCAGGCATAAAGAACATGGTCAACGAAAAGCCCACTTTTCTCAGTGTAATTCTTGTCAATTCTACACCTGCTTCACTTGAAAACACGATGGCTGAGGACTTTATGGAAGCCATAGGTGTCGATCCCGCAGAAAATGTCTGCTTTGTAGACACCACAGCAGTTCTTAACCCGGACAACATCGATCAGGTTGCTGTCGCTACAACTCAGAAGATAACGGCAAACATAGCCGCAAAGGAGCTTGATGTTCTCGGCGCGGACTACAATACTTTTTTCCAGTATGCCGGACAGGATGTATTCGCCGACCTTTCAGCTTATTATTCCAAAGAAGACCTTGAAGCAATGGGTGACAATGTTCTCTACATGGATGCGGGCTACATCGAATACATTGCATCCGATGAATATCAGGCTTATCTGACAAACGGAACTTTTGACGAAAACAACAAATACGCTGTTCTTTGTGACGACGCGGCAAAGACCGGAAATTATACCAATCTTCCCAAAGAAGAAATGAAAAATCCGGTCCCCGTAGGAATTATCATCAATAATTCTAAAGCCTACGAAAAGACCGGAATATATTCAGGCAAGACATCGGTTGTCGGAATCATTGCAAATTCCACACGAACCGAAGCTGCCGTAAAATTCTTAGATTATATATATCAGAACTGAGTAGTTACGAATATATCATATATTGAACGAATTGCCTTCTCAAAGTCACGCGCATCAACACCGATGATGATGTTAAGCTCTGAAGAACCCTGGTCGATCATTCTTACGTTAACGCTTGCATGAGCAAGTGCTGAGAATATTCTTCCGGCTGTTCCTCTTGTAGACTTCATTCCGCGTCCAACGACTGCGATGAGGGCAAGATCTGATTCAATCTCAAGCATATCGGGATGTGCAAGTCTGTGAATCTCTGAAACAACCGACTGCTCTTTCTCGATAAACTCATCTTCCTGAACAAATACCGTCATGGTATCGATTCCTGAAGGTACGTGCTCGATTGAGATCTGCTGATCTTCAAAAGCCTGAAGTACCTTTCTTACAAATCCAATCTCTGAATTCATCTGATCCTTCAGAATGTTTACACAGCAGAATCCCTTCTTTCCGGCAATACCGGTAATAACATACTTAGACTTCTTTGCTGTTGACTCAACGATCCATGTTCCCGGATCCTCAGGCTTGTTGGTATTTCTGATATTGATCGGAATACCCTCTTTTCTTACAGGGAAGATAGCGTCTTCGTGAAGAACGGAAGCTCCCATGTATGCAAGCTCTCTAAGCTCTGTATATGTGATAGTCTCAATGTGCGGTGGCTTGTCGATGATTCTGGGATCTGCAACAAGGAATCCCGAAACATCTGTCCAGTTCTCGTAAACATCAGCCTTGATAGCTCTTGAAACGATAGAACCTGTTATATCGGAACCGCCTCTTGAAAATGTCTTGATGCTTCCGTCGGGATATGCACCGTAGAATCCCGGAATAACGGCCTTGGGAGTTTTCTCAAGCTTTTTAGACATAAGCTTGTTTGTCTTCTCTCCGTCGAACTCACCGTTCTTGTCAAATACAACTACTGTTGCGGAATCGATGAACTCATAACCAAGGTAATTTGCCATGATTATTCCGTTCAGGTACTCTCCACGGCTTGCAGCATAGTCATTACCTGCAATAGCCTTAAAGTTCTTCTCGATTGTCTTGAACTCATCAGAAAGATCAAGCTTAAGGTTAAGTCCCTTGATGATCTCGTCGTATCTTGCCTTAATATCGGCAAGCTGTTTTGAAAAGTCCTTCTTTGCCTCGGCAAGAGCATATGTCTTGTAAAGCATGTCTGTAACCTTTGTGTCCTTGGAATTTCTTTTTCCCGGAGCAGAAGGAACAACATACACGCGGTCGGGATCTGCCTTGATGATCTCGCCTACCTTTTTAAACTGCTCTGCACTTGCAAGTGAACTTCCGCCAAATTTAACTACCTTCTTCATAATGAACAAACCTCTTTTTTGTATTTTTATAGGGAAAACTTATCAATAAAGCCTGATATATCCCTTAACGCTGTCAAACTTCCAAAGCTTTTCTTCAAAATCTTTTTCTGAAATAAGATCTGTGACGAATGCGAACTCGCCTTTTACTTCTTCGCTCTTAATAATCTCTATCTTGTTTCCGAACAGTTCTTTTGCATGATCTTCAAAATCCCCGGTAACTCTTACAAAGAACTTACGAACAGCGTTGTCTTTTGAAGTAAGCACTGCCTTCTTGGAATTCATGTTTACTTCGATATGCTTGTCCTTGTGCTTAAGGATATCTACAACGTCTGCAACAACCGCACTTGCTGTAGCGCTCTTACCTGCGCCCTTACCGTAGAACATTACGTCGCCGAGCATGTTTCCGTGAACGTCAATCGCATTGAATACGCCGTTTACGTTTGCAAGAGGATTCTCCATAGGGATAAGGAAAGGAGCTACTATAGTAAAGAATCCGCTCTCGTTCTTCTTGCACATTCCAAGGAGCTTGATAGCCATGTTAAGGCTCTTTGCATAAGCAAAATCCTCAATGCTGATTTTGGTAATTCCCTCTGTGTAAATATCCTCGTAATTTACGTGCTCACCGCTCATAAGGCTTGAAAGGATAGCGATCTTACGACATGCGTCATATCCCTCGATGTCGGCTTCGGGATTTCTCTCAGCGTATCCCTTATCCTGCGCCTGCTTAAGAACTGTGGCAAATCCGATGCCCTCTTTGTCCATCTTGGTAAGGATATAGTTTGTTGTTCCGTTGAGAATACCTGTTATCGCATCGATCTTCTCATGCTTAAGTGAATCGTTAATGCTGCGAAGAACCGGAATACCGCCGCCTACGCTTGCTTCAAAGAGGTAACTTACGCCGTTCTTCTTAGCAATCTCAACAAGTTCGGGACCGTGCGCTGCAACGAGCTCTTTATTTGATGTGCATACGCTCTTTCCCTTTTCAAGTGCCTTCTTTTCAAATGTAAAAGCAGGCTCAAGACCTCCCATTGTTTCGCAGATAACGTCAACTTCGGGATCGTTAAGTATAATATCAAAGTCATGTACGACCTGATTCTCATGCTTATCGCCGGGGAAATCCCTGAGGTCAAGTATGTACTTAACTTCTACGGCTTCTCCTGCGCTGTTTGCAACCTCTGCTGCATTTGTGTCAAGAACTTCAACAACTCCGCTTCCTACTGTTCCGTAACCTAAAACCGCTACTTTTGCCATTTCATCCTCCAATATATTTTTAATAGGTTGCACTTCTTCCGGTTATGTGCACCTTATGAATTCCTTCTTTACCTTCCATAATGGAGATCATCTCCATTATATCCTTAGTCGCTTCAAGCACCTGAATCGTGATCGATATGGATGCCACTCCGTTAAGCGGGATTGACTGGTGGATTGTCAGGATATTTGCTCCGAAATCCGCAATCAGATTCAAAACATATGATAAAAGACCTACTTCATCATTCATCTGGAATGTCAGGGTAAATGTTGTTCCCTGCAATGAATCATGAAACTCATATATATCTTCTTTATATTTATAGAAAGAACTGCGACTGATACCGAGCATCGCAGAAGCTTCATTTACTGTCTTAACCTTGCCGGATTCCAAAAGTTTCTTGGCTTCTACAACCTTAAGCAGCACTTCCGGAACCGCCTGTCTTCTAATAACATAATACCCTGTGTCCTGCTGCATCCCTGACCTCCGCATTTATAACACCTTGTTTTTCTGCTACGGACATTTGTGTGCGACGTAAAGAGTTTAGCATGCTAAAGTTCTGAAGGCAAGGCTTATTTTTGCCAAAAAAACTTTTCCCTCCCCCATTCTCTTTGGTAATCATGCCAAACTACCGCTATTTACATGGGTTCCCATAGCACAATAGAAACATTTTACCATAAGAGACCCCTTTTGGCACAGGGCAGATCTTTATTCGCGTATTGCGAGAGAGCTTAAGTTTTATGGGACTCCCAAATCGGCACTGAAATTCTGCTTTGAGGCTCTTGTTTGACATCAGGTCCGCAGGAAAGCGTAAGGCCGTGTGGATATGTTTTTTCACAATCACTTCATCCGTGTAGCAAAAGACCTCCCATGATAAAATACGAAAAAACTGTGAACCCTTGGAATAATTGGTCTAAATGGGGTTGAGATATGCTATACTTTTTCATTGGTCAACGTGGTTTTTCGGGTTATAGGTTTATAGGTTTTAAATGAAACAAAAAGTTTTTAGGAATTGGTATTTTCTTATAGTTTTAGGTATAGTGTTTCTTCAGCTCGCCGTTTTTCTTATTGCAGGCGAATCTCATACGTTCATTGGCGTTCATGATAATCTGGACATTCACATAACCGATTACAAATTGTTAAAGGATAATAATGCGTTCTTTTCACAGGGAAAGACTATTCCGCTTCTCGGCGGTATTGACAGAAATTTCCTGCTGTCAGAGTTTTACGCTTATTCCTGGCTTTATATGATCCTTCCGAATTTCGCGGCGTATATTACGGGATATTTTCTCAAAATATTCATCGCACTCTTTTCGGGAATCCTCCTGGGAAAAGACATTTTAGGAGATAAGTACAAAAGATACGAATGGGCTGTTGTGCTCTTTAGCTTCATCTACGGCCTTTTACCGCTCTATCCGGCATTCTCGTTTTCTTTTGCTTCGCTCCCGCTACTTGTATTCATAATCAGAAGACTTAAAAACAGCGGCAACAAAATCTATTACCTGCTCGCTTTTCTGTACCCTACGCTGTCGTATTTTACATTCTTCGGCCCTTTTATCCTGGGTTATATCTTTATCTACTTCATTTATCTTTGGGTAAAAGAAAAAAAGATAAACATAAGGATTTTTACTGCGATGATCCTTATGTCCGTAAGCTACATTCTCATTGAATACAGGCTTTTTGCCCTTATATTCGGCTCCGGACAGGCAACAATCAGAGACACGATGGTAATCGACGATCTGTCTGCATCTGAGATCTTACACAGTATCTTTAATGTTTTTGTAAATAACATTTTCCACTGCGAAGATCTGCACAGAGTTGTTGTTTTACCTTTGTTTGTCATATCTTTTGCAGCTATCAATTTGGGACACATAAAAAGAAAAGAATACAGGCAGCTCTGCACCGATCCGTTTAATCTCGTATTTCTTTTTATAGTCGGAAACTGCATTGTTTACGGTCTTTACAACAATCATGCGGTCAGAACTTTATTCGAAAAGCTCGTCCCTCCTTTAAAGGGATGGCAGTTTAACAGAACAATATTTTTTAACCCGCTTCTGTGGTACGTTGAAGCCCTTATCGCGATGATACGTCTTTCAGACCACATTGCTTCCCAAGAAAGTAAAAAGAACCGTTTAAGCGCAATATTACCGTTTATCCCAAAGGCACTTACAATTATCGTCCTTCTCTCTGTGATCGGAACGCAGTCCTTATATAACGACTTTTTCAACACCTGTTACGTAAACACTTGGGAAGCATTTAATGGGCAGAAGTCGGAAACCCTGTCCTATGGCGATTTCTTTTCAACAGATCTGTTCGAAAAGATAAAAAAAGACATTGATTATAAAGGCGAATACAGTGTGGCTTACGGCTTCCATCCCGCCGTTCTTTCTTACAACGAGATTGCAACTTTGGACGGGTGCCTTAGCTACTACTATCAGTCGTATAAGGATTCATTCAGAAATGTAATTGCGCCTTCGCTCTCCGAATCGGAAGAAGCCCGCAACTACTACGATGATTGGGGCGCACGTGCCTATATCTTTTCAGGCAGCGACTACGGCATCTGGAATCCCGCAAGAACAGTTAATGTTGACGACAAGCGTCTTCTTATTGATAAATCAGCATTTGAGCAATTAAACGGAAAATATGTATTCTCACGAATAGAGATTTCAAACGAAGATGAGATCGGATTTAAGCTCATCGGTGAATACTCGGATGCAAACTCACCATACACCATATGGGTATATTCTTTATAAAAGATTTGGAGATGTAAAATGAAAAAGTATATTAAAATTGCCCGTCCCGATCATTGGATAAAAAACTTCTTTATCATGCCCGGAGTTGCCATCGCATTCCTGCTTACGGAGCATTCTCTTAAAGATATAAATATCTTCAAGCTGATATGTGCTTTCTTTGCAACTTGCATGATCGCAAGCGCAAACTATGTAATAAATGAATGGCTCGATGCTCCGTTTGATAAATTCCATCCGACCAAGAAAAACAGACCTGTTGTAACCGAGAATATGAAATTCTCCGTAGTTATCGCGGAATATATCGCTCTTATCGCTGTCGGTGTTATTCTTTCTCTGCTTGTCGATAAGCTGTTTCTGATAACATCGCTTGTCCTTTTGTTCATGGGCTTTTTGTACAACGTTAAACCTTTTAGGACAAAAGATATTCCATATTTTGATGTGCTCTCTGAATCTGTAAACAATATGCTTCGCCTTATGATGGGATGGTTTGTCGTGACAGATTCTTCGCTTCCTCCTTCAAGCATCCTCATTGGCTACTGGATGGCAGGAGCATTTCTCATGGCAACAAAGCGCTTTGCAGAGTACAGAATGATTGGCAATCCTGAGGTAGCCGGTCTTTACAGACGTTCATTCAAATTATATACAGAGAAAACTCTCCTTGCATCAGCGCTCTTCTACTCGCTTATATCCACATTTTGCCTGGGAGTTTTCCTTATCAAGTACCGTATTGAATATCTCTTATGTATGCCGCTTGTATTCCTGCTCTTTTCCTACTACGTGGCGATGTCATTCGATCCCGACTCCGCTGTGCAGCGTCCCGAAAAGCTTTTCAAGGAAAAAAAGCTTATGCTGTTGGTATTTGTAATAATCATTGCATTTATGATACTGACATCCGTAGACCTTAATTTTCTCCACAGACTTACATCCAACTCCCTTGTATGGGTCCGCTTGGATTGACATACTTGCGCGGAATATAAAAAGCAAAACACCATCCGGATTCACAAAAGCCCCGGATGGTGTTTTATTATTTATTTTCATTCATGTATGTTGTTGCTCTGTTCTGAATAGTATCTGCCACCTCTTCCGCGGTCTTCTGTCCGCCAAAAAAAGCCGGTACCTCTTCCATGATAATTCTATTGATCTCAGTGTAAAAGCCGAAATTATCATCATGATTTTTTATTGAAAGAATATAATTACTCAGTTCCTGTACCTCAGCTTCAGTCAAAGGAGTTGCCTTTATTCTGTCATATCCCAAACTAAAATAATCGTCTTCTCCTCTTTCCTGTGTCGCTGCTTTTTTTGCAGCTTCAAATGATGCTTTATCCGAAGGAAAAGAACTGTAAATATTTGAAGGATCGTAATTTTCAAACATACTCTTTATAAATTGAACTGCAGCATCTTTATATTTGGTCTTACTATTTATGCCAACTTCAGCAAGAGGGCATATTTTAGCAGAATTCTCGCTGTTGCTGTTAATACATCCCACAAGCGAAATATCATCTTGAAATACTCCATATTTAAGCATTGCATAATCTCTGAAATTTGATAAAGGACTATACCTGAAGATTGCTTTATCCTCCAAATATCCCCTATCTTCATCAAACATTCCATAGTCGTACTCAGATTGTTCCGGGAACTTATCGGCAAAAGTAAGTAGTTCTATAAAATCAGAGTCTGTAAAACTGCACTTTCCGTTCTCCGGATCCAAATACTTATCGAAATCCCCCCCGCAATAAATAATACCTTCCTTATAGCTGTCACTGCCAAATGCAGCTTTATAGCCAACACCCGTCTTATCTATGATTTCTTCACAATCACTTATCGAAAGACTTGTTCTGCCTTCCGCAAATCGTTTTCTCATTGCCAATGTATTAACAGTAAATCTGGAAAATACAGTGTAAATCTTATCTTTTGTATGCATCATCTCAAAAACATTCGGTAAAAATTCTATATTTTCAAGAGTTCCTCCCTTATCAAAAAGAGGCCCCAAATCCATCAAGACTCCCTTATCTATATAACCGGATATATCCGAACTATCCGCGCTTACCGCCAAAATATCGGGGGCCTTTCCCGATAAAATATCAAGGTTAAACTTTTCTACGCTCCGGTCTGCTTCATCGTCAGAAAGACAATCCTCTGCATAATCTATAACCTGTATTCTATACTCATCATTCGTTTTGTTGAATTTATGTACTTCATTTATAATATCACTATTTATATAAGCTCCTCCGAGAGTAACCGTTGTCTTTTCTTTTATATCTTCAGGATTAACTTTGGTAAGCTTGGATAAATATACTCCACCGTTGTCTTTACAAAAAGTCGCCCAAAACTCGCCTTCATTTACTGCTATAAATCGATTAATACCTTCCTCAAAACCAATATCAGAATCCCGAAGATTTGCAATCTCAGTAATCTTATCTTCCTTACTGTCATATCCATAGATATAGTTACCAAGTGCTGCATACAGACCATAACCTTCTCCTCTTGAAAAAGATAACCCTTTGTCAGCATTAGTTTCACCAAAACATTTGCTTGGTTCTCCTATTTTTCCATTCGCAAGATCAACTTTCCATAACCGGCTATCGTCAAGATTATAGCTATGTATATACAGCTGTTCATCGCTTCCTTTAATAAGTCTGCCTCCATTTTTAAAAGAATGCAGTAATTTGGGGTCGATGATGCAAGTTAATCCGTCCTGTTCGCTATATTTTTCAACTCCTCTTGAAGAACTTATAATAAGCCCGTTATCCTTAGTCCATGCAACACCTTCTATTGAAAACATACTATTCGCAGGAGCGTCTGACAATAAATCTTCCCTTCCCGCTTCTTTTCCGGTATTGTCAAATTTAACAAGATAATAGCCTGTTTTCTGATCGCTTTCATCACTCTCATAATCAGAATATTGCATGTACAGATTTTCGGATTCATCCATTTCAAAAAAGGCATGTTTATCATTTGTAGAAACCGGAATTTCATATGACTTATCGACTGTTCCATCGGTATTTGCCGACACAAACTTATACTTTCCGGCTTGATCTAAATAGACACACTTTATCTTGCCTCCTACATAATCAAGATAAACATCTTCTGAACCTTCTTCAATAACCCCTTTAATTTCCTCCTCTTTAAAAAAATGATCTTTATCAATTTCTTTAATCTGATTTACGGATTTCACATCCGCACTGCTCTCTTTCTTACCGCATCCCGTAACACTTGATACCAGAACCGCCATTGTAAGAACACTTACTGTAACCTTCTTTAAAAATATACTTTTTCCCATACGTTTTTTCATATTTCTATTCAGTGCTCGTGTCTTTAACACTTTTACTTTTCCCGATAATAAGTTATCAAAACTCACTCCTTTCAAAAATTTCACCTGCAAGTGTATTTTCAGTATTAGTTATCTCTGTGAAATCTTCAAGTTCCACTTCGAGCAATCGTGTTTCCATTGTGGTAACATGCCCATTTCATCAGTGTTTTAAGTTATTTTGCGCATCTCTGCGGAGCCTTTTTTATATCATAGAAAAAACTTCCTAATAGAAAAGGCCATGGTATAAAGAGAATACCATGACCTTTCATAACGCTTATTTAATATAAACTCCTGCTCTTGAGTTGTCTTTTATTTTATATCTTCAGGATTAACTTTGGTTAGCTTGGATAAATATATTTCACCGTTGTCTTTATAAATAGTCGCCCAAAATTCGCCTTCATTTATTGCTGTAAATCGACCAATACCTTCGCCAAAACCAATATCAGAATCCCGAAGATTTGCAATTTCAGTAATCGCATCTTCCTTGCTGTCATATCCATAGATGTAGTCGCCAAATGCTGCATACAGATCATTCCCTTCTCCTCTTGAAAAAAATAAAAGTTTGCCTGCAGTATTTTCACGAAAGCATTTGCTTGGCTCCCCTATTTTTCCATTCGCAAGATCAACTTTCCACAGTCGGTCCTTGTCATTGTTATTTCCTTTTATGTACAGCCGATCATCGCTACCTTTAATAAGTTCTCCTCCGTGACTGAAAGAATACAGAAATTTTGGTTCTATGATACAAGTAAATCCGTCCTGTTCACTATATTTTTCAATTCCTCTTGACGAACTTACAATAAGCCCGTTATCCTTAGTCCATACAACACCTTCTACCGAAAACAAACTCTTCTCGGGAGTGTCTGACAATAAATTTTCCCTTCCGACTTCTTTTCCGGTATTGTCAAATTTAACAAGATAATAGCCTGTTTTCCGACTGCTTTCCTCACTCTCAAAATCAGAATATTGCATGTACAGATTTTCGGATTCATCCATTTCAAAAAAGGCATGTTTATCATTTGTAGAAACCGGAATTTCATATGACTTATCGATTGTTCCATCGGTATTTGCAGATACAAACTTATACTTTCCGGCTTGATCCAAATAAACACACTTTATCTTGCCTCCTACATAATCAAGATAGACATCTTCCGAACCTTCTTCAATAACTCCTTTAATTTCCTCCTCCTTAAAAAAATGATCTTTGTCTTTAATCTGACTAATGGATTTTGCATCCACACCGATTTCTTTCTTGCCGCATCCTGTAACAATTGATAACAGAACCGCCATTGCAAGAATACTTACTGTAACCTTTTTAATACTTATACTTTTAATCATACGAAAATTTCATATTTCTATTCAGTGACCATTTTATTTATTTCACCCTCTGAGTTGATAACAGATTCCAGCTTTTTTCTCTTTTTCCACAGTGCCACAGTCTGAAAAAACTATCAATCCGTAAACAGCTACATCAATAAGCAGCATCAGTATATTATTCATCGTAAAACCAGTCCTAAGACCAAAATCAATATTGCTGACGACACGATCCTCAATGTAGTAACTATTTGTTTCTTCTATAGCATATTTAATCCAGTATAATGTATAGCTCAGATTCAATATCACTTCCAGTAACGAAACAAACACGATCATTGTAGGAACAATTTTTTTATTACTTCCCCTAATAAATAGGAAATATGTCAAAACTGCCCCACTGATTGTCGGAATAAGAAAGATGAAAAAATCAGCGATAATATAACGCATTTCAGCAACAGCATACCCTGTTAAGATGCCCTCTATTATCCACGTAGCCAGCACCTGCGCAAAATTTATAAGACTTGTCAACGCAAGGTACAGAACTATTATTCCTCCCGTCATCTTGGGAGAAAGTTTTCCTTTTATTGCTTTATCAAGGCCAAAAGCAAAAACAACTATCTGCATAACAACTTTGATCATCGGTATTATCTGCTTTGTTCCAAAATTCATCATTGCAACACTGACATATCCGATCAGCTCTGCTTCTGCTCCTACAGGTCCCCCAAAACCGACTGCTTTGGTGTAAATCAAAAAATAATTGGAAATGTGACTGACAATTGCTATCAAGCAAGAGAATATAACAAATGCATACAGCGCAATTATTATATTATGTGCTGTTTTGTTTTCAACTACAGGGTTTCTTTCAACTTCAACAGAAATATCTTTACCAGATAATAGGTTGTCCAGGCTCACACCAAGAATTTCAGCTATTTTCTTTGTTGTAAGAAGATCGGGGAATCTTTCACCGCACTCCCATCTTGATACAGTCGGTCTTGTTACAAATAATTTTTCCGCAAGAGTCTGCTGTGTCATACCTTTCTCTTCACGTGCTTTTCTAAGCTGCTCGCCAAATTCAACCATATATATCTGCCAAACTCCTTTCAAAAATTCACCTGCAAGCGTATTTTCAGTATCAGTTATCTCTATGAAATCTTCAAGTTCCACTTCGAAAAATCGTGTTTCCATTGTGGTACCATGCCCATTTCATCAGTAGTTTAGGGCATTTGGGAATAAATTGCAAAAAAGCTCCCCAAACAACATTCAGATGGATGTGGAAAGTTTTTTCAAATTGTTTTTTGCGCATGCGAAAGGCCATGGTATGGGGAATACCATGGCCTTCCATAACGCTTATAAAAGGAAAGAGTATCTTCACCTCGCGGACAAGCAAGATGAAGAGTAGTAAATAACTAAGTCAGATTATCCCTTTACACCACCGAGCGTAACACCGCCGACAATGTGTCTGGATAATAAAAGATAAACAACTATAACAGGGAAGATAGAGAATGAAATCATTACATATACCTGTCCCATGTCAAACTTAAGCCAGTCTGCACTTCTGAGCTGAGCTATAAGTATAGGAAGTGTCTTCTTTGTGTCTGTGTGAAGCACAAGTGCAGGAGTAAAGTAGTTATTCCAGCTTGTTACGAAACTGAAGATTGCCTGAACAGCAACAGCAGGTTTCATAAGCGGTACTACAATCTTGTTGAATGTGCCCCACTCTGTAGATCCGTCGATTCTGGCAGCTTCCACAAGAGAAAGAGGAAGTGTAGAATCCATGTACTGCTTCATAAAGAAAAATACTGCAGGTGAAGCAATAGCCGGAACAATAAGTGGTGTAAACTTATCATCCAATCCCATCTTTCCGATAAGCTGCAAGAAACCAAGTGCAGTTACCTGAGTAGGGATCATCATAACCATCAAAATAAATGTAAAAATGAACTTCTTAAGCTTAAAGTCATAAGCGTGTATTGCATACGCTGTCATCGTAGAAAAATATGTAGCAAATACCGCTGTTAGTGTAGCAACAATAAGCGAATTAATCAAGCCATTAAATATCGGCAAAGTTCCATGTACCAGATTATCCCAGTTTGTTCCAAGGAATTTTCCCGGATAAGGCTGGAATCCTCTTGTAAGATCTGCATTTGATCTGGTTGAATTTATAAACAAAACATAGAACCAGAAAAGGCAGATAAATGTTATCAATATAAGCACTATATACGCTATCACGCGTCTAGCGTGAACCGATGCTCCGGTATCACTCTGTCCGGCCATCGCAATTCTTTTTTCTTCCATTGTTAAGCCTCCAAAATCAATCCTTATCCTCGCCTGTCGTGAACTTAAATACGATCAAGCTGAGTATACCGGTAATAATAAACATAAATACCGAAAGAGCACCACCAAGACCAAAGTTCTTACTGAAAAGATGCTTGTTAAGATACATGATCAAGGTCATTGAAGATCTCATAGGATCGCCTGTACCGTTTGTCAAAATCTGAGGTACATCAAACATCTGGAGTCCACCGATCAATGATGTAATCATAACATAAATAAGAATCGGTTTTAACAAAGGCAATGTAACTTTATAAAAAATTTGAGTGGCTGTAGCACCATCAACCTGTGCTGCTTCGAAAAGTGAAGGGTCAATACCCATCATTCCGGCCATCAAAAGAATTGTCGTATTTCCAAACCACATAAGGCAGTTCATAAAAGCAACCAAGCCGCGAACTGACCAAATATGGGACATGAACTGATAAGGTTCTTTTAAAAATCCAATCTGTACCAAAATCGAATTGATAGGGCCTGAATTTGAGAACAATGTGAAAAACAACATTGCAAATGCTGAGGCCATGATCAGATTAGGAAGATAAATAACTGTCTTAAAAAAGCCTTGTGCCTTTAATCTCAATGACGGATCAGTAAACCATGCTCCCAACAAAAGTGAGAGAAGAATCTGCGGAACAAATCCTAAAATCCACATTATCAAAGTGTTCTTTAAATATGTAGGAAGATCTCCGTTTGTAATTATTGTTGCAAAATTCTGTAATCCGACAAAATTCGGACCGATCTGTTTTAATCCCGAGCGATAATTCTCAAAGAATGAATTATAAATTGTTGAAAAAAGCGGTATCATCTGAAATACCAGATAAATTACCACGAACGGAATAAGGAAAATGTAGCCCCATTTATTATAACTGACTACTTTACTCTTCTTTTTCATACCCGTTACCCTTCTAATAAATATTTGTGGAACGCATTGCGAACAATACGTTCCACAATGATAAATCTAAAAACTACAAATTACTTACTGATTACTCAGTCTTTAATTCAGGATACTTCTCAACGATAGCTGAATTGAACATATCAAGAGCCTGGTCGAGAGTAGCGTTGCCGTCGAAGTAGTTCTTCATAGCTTTCTGGAACTCTTCGTTACAACCCTGATCGTATTCGCACTGGTTAGAAAGATCGCACTTCTCAGCACCGTTGCAGAACATTGCAAGAGGATTCTGTCCACCAAGAGGAGCAAATGCATACTCATCCTTAGTTGCTGCTTCTTCCATAGCAGGCTTGTTGTTTACGAAATCGCTATCCTTAGCAACGATATCAAGCATGATATCCTTGTTTGTTGTGAGCTGCTTCATGATATCTGCAACAAGAGATACATTGTCTGTTCCCTGAGCTGCGCAGATCCATGTTCCGCCCCAGAAGAATCCCTGAGGGCCCTCTGTTGCACCCCAACCACCGTCGTGAGCGATTGAGCCTTCTGTATCAGCAGCCATTGAGAAGTTGATCATCCAAGCGGGTCCAAAGTAGCAGAATGTCTTTCCGTCAGGATAGAATCCCTTGCTCCAGTCATCGCTCCAAAGATCTGATGTAGAACCAACCTCTTTAGCGTCAACCATCTTCTTTGTCATCTCAACCCATTTCATGATGCTGGGATCAACTTTAACTACACCATCCTGTACCCACTTAGAAGAAACGTTGTTAGAGAATACACGATAAGCATCGTTAGTTGTTGATGTCATGCTGTAGCCCTTAGCCTTCATCTGCTCAGCTGTCTTAAGGAATGTATCCCAATCAGCTACAGACTTCTGAACTTCAGCAGGATCGTCTGATCCAAGAACTTCTTTAGCAGCCGCACGGTTGTAAATAAGAACACCGGGGCAGCCCTGCCATGAAAGACCCTTGAGCTTTCCGTTAGAATCTGTCATAACATCCTGTGTATATTTGTACTGGTTAGCAATGTCAGCGTCTGCGATACCAAGATCTGCAACAGGCATTGAAACGTCAGCATCTACATATTTAAGTGCGTAGTCAGCCTCTACAAGGAAAATATCAATCTTATCATCAGCAGCTGCATCAGCCTGCTTAAGAAGTGCCTCATCGAGGTTGTTCTGATAAGCATTGTTCTCGTTAGGTGTGATGTTCCACTTTACAGTAACATCACCGATTTTTCCTGAAGTAGCATCTGTCTCTGTATATCCAGGATAGTGATCTGCAACTCTGCTCTTGAACTCTTCGTTCCAGCAGTAAATATTGAGGACTTTACCCTCATCTCCAGCAGCTGCAGGTGCATCTGCTGCAGTTGCATCTGCTGCGTTTCCGTCAGCTGATGCTCCGGTTGAAGCAGCAGTGTTTGCATTTCCGCCACAAGCAGTAAGCATTCCTGCTACCATAGTCATAGAAAGAAGTAACCCAAGTACTCTTTTCTTCATAACCGTACCTCCCATTCTTTTGCGTTAAATAATTGTTGTGTGTATTTAAAATGGCTCAGCCATCTCAAATCTTATTGAATCTTTTTAACGGATTCCCCTTTTTCCAATGTACCTTCAACTACAATCTGCTCAACCAGTGTCCCCTTAGGATTGTTTATAAGGTCGATCAATTTGGTTGCCGCTATTCCACCGATTTTCTCAGAATTCTGCACCACTGTGGTAAGTCTCGGAGAAAGACGCTTTGCAAGTTCAAGTCCATCATATCCTGCAATTGAAATATCTTCCGGTATTCTGAGATTTCTCTGTCTTATAGCATTTATTCCGCCAAGTGCCGCAAAATCATCGGGATAAAGAATGCATGTAGGCGGTTCCGGAAGATCCAAAAGCTTGTTAGTCGCCTCATATGCGGCATCAGTATCTCTATAAGGAGATACAACTACATATTCATCCGGAATCTCTACTCCCAATTCCTGAAGTGTCTTGTAAAAACTTGTAAGTCTGTTCTGTGTAACGGATGAACCCGCACCGTGAACATATGCCACTTTCCTGTGCCCCTGCCCGTAAACATAATTTACAAGCTCTCTCATCCCTTTTACATTGTCAGACACGACTGAAGTCCTGTTAAAAAAGATATGGTCGATCGTGACGACCGGTATATTGCTCTTAATAAGTTCCTCAACTTCCGGATCGGAGAAATCAACACATGCTATAACCACTCCATCAAAGCCTCTGTATATCGCATGTGACAGATAGGACATATTGTTGATCTTCGCCTTACCTCCATTGATGAAGGTTATATCAAAACCGTTCTCCTCCGCAGTCTTCTTAAAACTGTTAAGCACATGATTGAAATAGTCATGTGTGAGACCGCTGTTGGCTTCATCCACAAACAAGACACCGATATTGTTGGTCCTGTTCGTCTTAAGAGCCTGCGCAGCCGCATTCGGATGATATCCGAGCTTATCAGCAACTGCCCGTATATGTTCCTTAGTTTCCTGCCCTATGTCGCTATGATCGTTTAGTGCCTTAGACACTGTAGCTATGGACACTCCACAAGCAACGGCAATATCCTTTAATGAAACATTACGCTTAGCCATAACAATAAATACCTTTGAACTTAATCGTTTTCGCACGATAAATATACATCATAATGACTTTGGAAGCAATAAAAAAATCACTTTTTTTGTGCAAATTATATATCTTTGTTTGTTTTTTACAAAATCTACTCTCTTTTTTCATATATAATTCTGATTTTGGTTACGATTAGTTAATGATTTAGTAAAACGTTTTCGGAATATCATTTATCCCCAGTATCCATCTGCGGTTTTATGCGTGTTATCTCTGAAACGCGCACAGGGCAACGGTTTAAGGGTAATAATATTTGTGATATTTTGTGTTGCAATATAGTGCCTTCCCATATATAATGTCTCTAGTAATTATCTTAAACGTTTAAGTGAACGGAGGTTATATTTATGAAATTCGGCTACTTTGATGACAATGCATGTGAATACGTCATCACTACACCAAAGACTCCTCTTCCCTGGATCAACTACCTCGGAAACAAGGAATTTTTCTCATTAATATCGAATACTTGTGGCGGATATACTTTTTATAAGGATGCTAAGCTTTTAAGACTTACAAGATATCGTTATAACAATGTGCCTTATGATAACAACGGCAAATATTTCTATATTAAGGATGAAACAGATAAAGCAAATGAAGTTATCTGGAATCCCGGATGGCAGCCTGTAAAGACAACTCTTGACAGCTACGAGTGCCGTCACGGATTAGGTTATAGCAAGTTTTCATCATCAAAATCAGATATCAAAGCCGATGTGTTAACTTTCGTTCCTATGAATGACAATTGTGAAGTTTCCAAGATCACAATCACGAATAATAAGAAAGAAGATGCTAAGCTCGTTCTTTTTTCATATGTAGAATGGTGTCTGTGGAATGCAGATGACGATATGAAGAACTTCCAGCGTAACCTCAGCACAGGTGAAGTTGAAGTAACAAACGACGGAGCAACTCTTTTCCACAAGACAGAGTACAGAGAGCGTAGAAATCACTATGCAGTTTACGGCGTAAATACAAAGGTTGACGGCTTTGATACAAGCAGAGACGCATTCCTCGGAGCATACAACGGACCTGACAGCCCGGATGCCGTTGCTGCCGGAAAGTGCACAGGTTCTGTTGCAAGCGGATGGTCTCCTATCGCCGCTCACCAGATCAACATCAATCTTAAGCCCGGCGAATCCAAGACATTCATCTTCACACTCGGATACATCGAGAACCCTGAAGATGACAAGTGGGAATCACACGGTGTTATCAACAAGAAGCCTGCATACGCACTTCTTGATGCTTACAAGACTGAAGAAGCTTTCGACAAGGCACTTGCCGAGCTTAACGATTACTGGAAGAATCTTCTCGGAATCTATCATGTATCTTCTTCAAATGAGAAGGTTGACCGCATGGTAAATATCTGGAACCAGTATCAGTGTATGGTTACATTCAACATGTCCAGATCTGCTTCTTATTATGAGTCAGGTATCGGCCGTGGAATGGGATTCAGAGATTCTTGTCAGGATCTTCTCGGATTCGTTCACCTTATTCCCGACAGAGCAAGACAGCGTATCATCGATATCGCTTCTACTCAGTTCCAGGACGGAAGCGCTTACCATCAGTACCAGCCCCTTACAAAGAAGGGTAACTCAGACATCGGATCAGGATTCAACGACGATCCGCTCTGGCTCATCGCAGGTACAAGCGCATATGTAAGAGAAACAGGCGACCTTTCTATCTTGAAAGAAATGGTTCCTTTCGATAATGATATGAGCGTTGCAAAGACACTTATGGATCACCTTAAGTGCTCATTCAACTTCACTGCTACTCACAAGGGTCCTCACGGCCTTCCTCTTATCGGACGTGCGGACTGGAACGACTGCCTCAACCTTAACTGCTTCTCAGAGCATCCGGGTGAGTCATTCCAGACATTCGGTCCTTCGGAAGGTCCTGTTGCCGAGTCTGTATTCATCGCAGGTATGTTCGTAAAATACGGCGAAGAATATGCACAGCTTGCTGAGCTCCTCGGCGATGATGCTGAAGCAAAGAGAGCAAGAGAAGAAATCAAGAAAGTTTACGATGCAGCTTGCACAGCAGGTTGGGACGGCGAATGGTTCGTAAGAGCTTACGATGCTAATTCCAACAAGGTTGGTTCAAAAGAATGTGAAGAAGGTCAGATTTTCATCGAGCCTCAGGGCTTCTGCGTTCTTGCAGGAATCGGCGTAAAAGAAGGTCTTGCAGAGAAAGCTCTTAAGAGCGTTGAAGAAAGACTTGATACAAAGTACGGCGTAATGATCTTACAGCCTGCTTACACAAAATATCATCTCGAACTTGGTGAAGTTAGTTCATATCCACCTGGATACAAGGAGAACGGCGGTATCTTCTGCCACAACAATCCTTGGGTATCTATCGCCGAGACAGTTCTCGGACACGGCGACAGAGCTTTCGAGATCTACAAGAAGACATGTCCTGCTTACATCGAGGATATCAGCGAAGTTCACTGCACCGAGCCTTATGTATACTCTCAGATGGTTGCAGGAAGAGACGCTAAGTTCTTTGGTCAGGGCAAGAACAGCTGGCTTACAGGAACAGCTGCATGGACATTTGTAAATATCTCCCAGTACATCCTGGGTGTATATCCTACACACAACGGTCTTTCAATCGATCCTTGTGTGCCCGCAGATTTCGGTGACTTCACTCTCACCAGAAAATACCGCGGTGCTACTTACAACATCAGCGTTAAGCAGAACGGTGCTCAGAAGGGTATCAAGAAACTTACCGTAAACGGAAAAGAAATAAGCGGAAATATCATCCCATACGAAGAAGGCGTAAAAGAATACACAGTAGAAGCTGTTATGGGTTGATCATAATTATACTCCTATTCTTCAGGGCCTGCGAAAGCGCTATTTATCTGCGTTTTCGCGGGCCCTATTCATGTAAAGTTGCACGATTGACCGATTATATGTTAAAATACAGTGTCTAAGTCGGAGGTGAATATGAGTACTATTAGTAAGCCCAGACAGCAAAGGTACCACAGAAAACACAGACACAAGCGAAGTTATACATTTATGGTTATTTCCGGAGACTCTGACGGTGTAACGAAGCGTCTCCATCTGAATCATTCCCAAACACAATGGTTGGCATACTCAATTTTTGCTTTTGCATTATTTTTAGGATGCTACATTATCTATAGTATTATGACCATTTCTAATTTGAAGGCTATACAAGCCGAACAGAAGCAAGAAATCTCAGATCTTCAAGAAGAAAACAGTAGTCTCGCAGCGTCATACGAGAGCGCAAGTTCCAATTCGGAACATATTCAGGCTGCCCTCAGTGAAAGACTTAAGAACGAGCGTCAGGCTAGTGAAGAGGCTGAAAAGTTGGCAGTTCCTTCAGGCTTTCCTTTGACAGGAACCACACCGCTTCCCACCCAGGCAGTGGATGATCCGAATGCCACCAATATAACCAAGCTTACCGACAAGAACAAGGATACCGCAACAGGAAATCCTCTGGTTCTATTTACAGCAGCTTCCGGAAGTAATATTATAGCTACCGGAAACGGAAAAATTATGACCGTAACTTCAGACGCGAAGTTTGGACACATTGTTTCCATCGATCATGGAAACGGATATATTTCAATTTACCGAAACGAAGGCACACCTGTTGTTTCGGAAGGCGATACCGTTGACAGGGGCGACCTGTTATACGTTGTAGGCAGCCAGAACAAAACTTTAGGATATCAGATACAGAAGGATGAGAAATACGTAAATCCTGAAGATGTAATGGATATCAAGGGTTAAATGGAGGATTCATTATGTTTGGAAACACTAAAAAAGATTCTACCAATGCAACTGACAATGAAATACTTGAGCAGGTAGGAACTATTATCGGTCCCGGTGCCGTAATCGACGGCCCACTTACTACAAAAGATTCAACAAGGATCGATGGCACTATCAAAGGCAACGTTAATATTAGCGGTGCTCTCATTGTAGGTCAGGAAGGTAAAATTTTTGGAACTGCTTCCGGCGTAAATATTTATGTAGCCGGCGAAGTAAACGGAAATCTCTCTGCTCCGCAGGGAAAAGTTGAGATCAGCGATACCGGAAAAGTTGTCGGCGACGTCATCTGCAAAGGTATTATTATCGATGAAAATGCTATTTTCCAGGGCAGATGCGAAATGACAGGTCTTGAGAGAAATTCGGCGGATATCGCAAAAGAAAGAGCTGCTGCCGTAACAAGTGATGCAGAAAACGATTCTGAATCAGAAACTAACGAATCTGACGAGAAGAAAGTAATTTAAGTAAATATTTAGATTAAATAAGCGCTTCGGTTCAAGCCGAAGCGCTTATATTTTTTTGACTCAATTTTAATTTCGAAATTACTCTTGCAATCTATCGAATACGAGCTCATATCCATCATCGCCATAATTCAGTGAGCGATTTACTCTGCTGATGGTCGCTGTTGATGCTCCTGTCTTCTCTGCAATCTCAAGGTATGTCTTGTGCTCTTTAAGCATTGAAGCCACCTCAAATCTCTGAGAAAGAGATAAAAGTTCGTTCACGGTACAAAGATCATCGAAAAAACTATAACATTCATCTTTATTCTGAAGGCATAGAATTGCGTCAAACAGATGGTCTACAGCATCTGTTCTAATCTTTTTGTTCATTTCGCCATCCCTCCGATTTTTCTAACACAAAAAGGTAAACTATATTTCGTTAACAAAAAACCTCTGTGCTTATATATTTTATCACTTTAAAATCTTAAAGTAAATAGGAAGATCTACTTTACTTTTTTAGCTATTTATGCTATTGTTAGTTTGTTGTCATGGACAACAGAACGATTATTTTTTTATTTTTTAGTGGAGGTATTACAATGAACAAAGGTACTGTTAAGTGGTTCAACAACCAGAAAGGTTATGGCTTTATCTCTGATGAGGCTGGAAACGATGTATTCGTACATTATTCAGGACTTAACATGGAGGGCTTCAAGTCTCTCGACGAAGGCGCTTCAGTTGAGTACGATGTAATCCAGGGCGAAAAAGGACCTCAGGCCGTAAACGTAAACAAGCTTTAATTAATCAAAAAGTTGAAGCTAATTAATCAGACTACATGTCGACTTATTCTTAAATATAAAAATAAATATTTAGAATTTGCAATATTGTATAGATGATTAATCAACAGAGCCATCCAACATTTGTTGGATGGCTTTTTTGTTTATCATTCACATATATCAACTATATCTTTTATCTTAAGATTACCGCCGAAAATCTCAAGGGCACTTCCTATCGTAACGTCCACTCTTCCCTTTCCGATTTCCTTAAGCTCTTTTACATCATCAAGGCTTCCTGCTCCTCCGGCATAGGTAACGGGTATCTTTCCCCAGTCTCCGAGGATCTTTGCCACGTTCTTCTCTATACCTTTTTGCTTGCCTTCTACATCGGCAGCATGAACAAGAAATTCATCGCAGTACCCGGAAAGCAGATCAAGCGTTTCCTCATTTAGCTCAACATCAGTAAGCTTCTGCCACCTGTCTGTTACTATGTAATACTTTCCGTCTACATTTTTGCATGAAAGATCAAGAACAACCTTCTCTTTTCCAACTGCCTCTTTAAGCTTCTGCAGATTGGCGTAATTGATCTCTCCGTCTTTAAATACATAAGAAGTGACAATAACGTGAGAAGCACCCGCATTTATAAATTCTGAGGCATTTTCAGCCGTTATTCCGCCACCGACCTGCATGAGTCCGGGACAAGCCAAAAGAGCCTCTATAGCCTGTTTTTTCGTCTTCTCATACAAGGGGCTTGTTATAGGATTAAGCAATATTATATGCCCGCCCGAAAGTCCCATCTCTCTGTACATTCTGGCGTAGAATACAGCATCCTGTGAAGCAACATAGTTTTCTTTTGCCTCATCGTTCTTATCACGAAGGCTGCTCCCCACTATCTGCTTCACTTTGCCGTTATGAATATCAATACAAGGTCTGAATCTCATACACTTCTCCTCAGGTGCCGATTCCGATCAGTCAGGCAAGAACATCCGACATGTCATACAATCCCGCAGACTTACCGGCAAGGAACTTAGCTGCCTCAATGGCGCCCTTTCCAAAAATCGCTCTTGAATAAGCTCTGTGCGAAAGAGTTACAACCTCGTCGTGACCTGCAAAGATAACATCATGGTCACCTACAATTGTTCCTCCGCGTACAGCAGAGATTCCGATTTCCTTCTGAGGTCTCTTTTCTCTTCTTGTGCTTCTGTCGTATACATAATCCATCTCATTATTAAGAGATTCGTTAATGCTGTCGGCAAGTGCGATTGCTGTTCCACTGGGTGAATCAAGCTTCTGATTATGATGCTTTTCAACTATCTCGATATCAAATCCCGCAGCCGCAAACATGGGAGAAACTTCCTTCAGCACCTTAATAAGTGCATTTACACCAACCGACATATTTGCCGACTTAAGAACCGCTACCTTTGAAGAAGCTTCTTTTACCATCTTAAGCTGATTCTCAGAAAGTCCTGTTGAGCAAAGAACAACCGGAACATTCTTAGCCGTGCAGTAATTAAGGAGTCCCTCTACTGCTGATGCATTCGAGAAATCAACGATAACATCGGCATCTGTAGTACATTCATCAAGACTTCTGTACACGGGAAAATCGTAGTTGTTATCGCCAAAAGCATCTACGCCCGCTACTACTTCTATATCATTATCTTCCTTTACAAGGTCGATGATAACCTTGCCCATACGGCCGTTACAGCCGTGCATGATCATTTTTGTCATCTGTGTTTCCTTTCCAAATCTGTGTAATCCTAGCTATTTAATCTAAGAAACATCGTTTTTGCCAAGTATCCGTCAGATAAGTCCGAACTTCTTCATCTCTTCCTTAAGCTTAGCGCAGTTCTCGGGTTCCATCTCTGTAAGAGGAAGGCGAAGCGGACCTGCTGCAAAACCGATCATCTTAAGCGCGCTCTTAACGGGAATAGGATTAACCTCTGAGAAAAGAGCTTTTACAAGAGGATATGCCTTGAACTGAAGCTTTCTTGCAGTCTCATAATCTCCCTCAAGACACTTCCGGCAGATCTCATGTGTCTGAGCCGGAGCAACGTTTGCAAGAACCGAAATTACTCCGAGGCCGCCGACTGACATAAGAGGTACGATCTGATCGTCATCTCCCGAATAAAGATCTATACATCCGTCTGCAAGCTGCATCATCTTGATAGTCTGTGACATGTTTCCTGTAGCATCCTTGATGGCAACAATATTCTTTTTCTCCTTGCAGAGCTTAACAGCTGTCTCAGGAAGAATGTTACATCCTGTTCTGCTCGGTACATTGTAAAGAATGATAGGAATATTTACTGCGTCAGCAATTGCAGAAAAGTGTGCAAAAAGACCGCCCTGTGTTGCCTTATTGTAATATGGTGTTACGCACAAAAGCGCATCCGCACCGTAGCTTTCAGCAAGCTTAGAGAGCTTAATTGCTGTCTCTGTGCAATTTGATCCTGTTCCTGCAATAACGGGAATTCTTTTTGCAACTTTATCTATACAGAACTTAACAACATCCATGTGCTCTTCTTCTGTCATGGTTGCTGCTTCGCCTGTTGTTCCGCAAACGATGATCGCGTCTGTTCCGTTCTCGATCTGGAACTCGATAAGACGTTCGAACTCCTCGTAATTAACCTCTCCGTTTTCCTTAAATGGTGTTGCGATTGCAACTCCCGCTCCTTTAAAAATTGCCATTTTTTCCTCCTTAATAAATCGCGCCGGTTGAAGCATCTTTCATCGAATGGAATTTGTGTCCAACAAAAAACCGACTCCATAATGGGAGCCGGTAACATAATCTTTTCACTATAAAAAGAATAATGTTGATAGCGCCCCATCCTTAGATGACAGTCATACGGTTCTTAACCGTATGCCCAAGCAATTGACCTTCAGGGGGTCAACCCTTTCGGCGTATTTCCCTTTCATGCCGCTTCATCTGTGCCTGTCACATCTGCGACGTTACTTATTAAATACGCAACCTCTATCCAACTGTTTCTTATACTGATACTACACCAGCGTCAATAGGCTGTCAACACACAAGCATTTTTTACCATAAACTAAGCATTATCTAAAAAAGCTTTAAGCCCCAGCAATTGTGACGTTTTCAATCTTTATAACGCTGGGTACGAGATAATTGTCATACTGACGAAGTTCCTTTGAAAGCTTAACATCGCTGATGAGCTCGGTAAGAGTTCCCGTTACGGATCCTCCGCACACAGGTGTAACCTTATCTCCCTCATGCCAGTAAGCAAGTCTGATCTCTCCTGCGATCTCTCCGGTGAAAATATCTACACTGAAGTCCGAAAACTCAACAGGCTCAAGATATGTGCCTGTTCTTATCTCGCTCTCCGAAAGCCTGCCGCCCTCAACCTTAAAGTTTGTTGCAATGAAGGAATCCTCAACTCCGAGATAATGACGGAACTGAACGCCGCCCCAATAGCTTACGGGAACATTGTCCTTAATAATAGCCATATCCCTGACCTCTGCACCTTCAGCATCAACAGGAAAGTTCTTGGAGGAATTGGCAAGCTCTTTTACCGCACTGATCGTGAAGGTGTCGCCCTTAACATCATTGCAGATTGCCTTGCCGATCTCCCAATCAGACATTTCACGGTACTTCATGGATGCCATCATCTTATCAACGATCCACTCGTAGATCTGAACACAGTCCTGTGTAGGAAAAAGAACTGCTGCCTTATAGGCGGCTGGTGTCGGTTTTGCCACAAGTCTGTCCTTACCATACTTAAGAGTATCCGAAATTTCTTTTATCAGATTCTCTCTGTCACATGTTCCTGCAGTATACATGCGGTAAAGCTCGATCTCATGCTCATCGTTTCTTGCATTGACAACAACTTCCACGGTTGAACTCGGGTAAGAGATCGTAACATCAATGCCCTCAGAGTTGACGTATCTTCTCTTGCAGTTCTCAGCAAAGATCTCATAGGAATTGATGTCCTCGCCTGAAGTCTCGGGAATATGCTGCATAGCTTCGATATAATCCTTTGCCATCTGCTGTGGATCAAAGTTCTCATCCACTCCCTTAACAGGCTTCTTATTGAGCTCGTAGTATGGATTCTTAACATAGGAAGCTCTCTCATAAAGGTCGTCGATAATCTTTTTAGCCTCGGCTTCCGTTGCTGTCGGCGCTATCTCCTGCGATGCGCTTCCAAGGAACTTGCCGTCATCCAGCTTTCTGTGAACAATTACCTCTATGTGCTCAACGTCGCGAACTCTGTTCTGATCAAGCCTGTGTCCGATGAAATAGAACTCCCAGCCCTCTGTACATGTATCTGTAACTTCCCAGGCATCTGCGCCTGAGTTTTTCAAAAGTTCAATTATCTTATCTGTCATCTTCTCATCCCCTTTATCCAAGTCTTGCCACCGCCTTCAGGTATGGGCCGCCGTCCGAAACCTTAACCCATTCCTTATGGCCTTTTCCGCAGGCTCCGTCTCCGAATGATATATAGTCGTTGCTGGCCATGGAAATGGATCCAAGAAGATCGGGCACATAGCCCGTGAGAACAACAGGAGAAACCACCTTTCCGGTGAGTTTTCCGTCGATGATCTCGTAGCCCCTTGCTATGATGCACTGGATTCCCCAGTGCTTTGGATCCTCCATTCCGGCATCAATTCCGTCTAAAAGATATCCCTTCTTAACCGAAGCGATCATCTCTTCTTTTGTGGATGTTCCCTTATCAAACATTGTATTTGTCATTCTTGTATAAACCTTGTGCTCGAAGTTCTCTCTCTTACCGTTACCGGTTGGCTTTGTTCCGAGTCTGAGAGCTGCCAGGGCATCGCATATACCTGCCTTAAGGATACCCTTTTCAATCTCGATAACATCGCCCGCCAGAGTTCCTTCATCGTCAAATGCATAGCTGGATACGTCTTTTACGCAGTTTGCACCTTCATGCATGGTAACAAGATCCGATCCAACCCTCTTATCAATATAATCTGCTCCGAGAGCTCTTTTCTTAACGAACATATCCATCTCAATGCCGTGACCGAATGCCTCGTGAGCGATAAGTCCCGAAACGTCGGGAGCAGTGATGATCTCGTACTCTCCGGGAATCACGTGCTCAGAACCAAGGCTGTCCTGAAGTTCCTTGAAACTCTTATTGACGAGGTCTCCGAGTCTGTCAAAGATTTCCGGACCTTCTCTGTCAGAAATTCCGTTGATAGCCTGATTGCTATTACCATCACGGTCACCGATCATGTACACGAAACCTTCTGAAATTACATAGCTCTGTCGAAGGTCCTTATTTGGTGTAAGGAACATCTTGCAAATGTGGGTTGACTGAGCCGCACAGGTGCAATCAATGACTTCATCAGAAAGAGCTGCTCCCTCGTCGCTGAGCTTCTGAAGCTTACCGACAAGAGCCGAAAGATCTGTCTCTTCAGGAAGTTCGCCCGTCTCCATCTCCACAAAGAGCTCCTGCTTCTCATCCTCGAGCTTTGGCGTATTGTAGATTTCTGAATTTGTCTCTTTTAACACTGCAAGCTGACGATCAAGAACTCCCTTAGCCTTGGCTGCCATAGCTACGGTATCGCCCTCAAATCTGTTAAAAGAATATTCGCTGTACAGACCGTCTTTGTAAACCCTTATAACGTTTCCTCTCTCTGTTGTAAGTGTTGATCCGGCAATAGTCTTAACGTGCTGAGATACTCTGACATTGAAACCTACAGAGTCAGTTGAAAGAACGCTGACATAGTCATAGCTTTTTGCAAGCTCTGCTATCATCTCTTTCAATTTCAACGCTATGTCGTTTAAATATATAGAAAATTTAGCTTTCATTATTATCTCCTTTCATAACTTTATTTGGGTCATATCTTCGCAGCTACGCTCTATTCTAACACAGAAGGTCAGTTTTTCTGTGAAATTTTATGGTTGAACATTAAAAATACGCGTGCTATAATTCCTTAGTTTGAAATGGATGTGTTTTTTAAGGAGACAAAAGATTTATGAAGCAGACAAGAAATGATGTTAGAAACGTTGCGATAATTGCACACGTTGACCATGGTAAAACAACTCTGGTTGACGGACTTTTGAGACAGAGCGGTGTATTCCGTGAAGGTCAGGAAGTTGTAGAGCGCGTAATGGATTCCGGCGATATCGAAAAAGAGCGTGGAATCACGATCATGTCTAAAAATACGGCTATTACTTATAAAGATATCAAGATCAATATCATTGACACTCCCGGTCACGCTGATTTCGGCGGCGAGGTTGAGCGTGTTCTTAAGATGGTTAACGGCGTTATCCTTGTTGTTGACGCTTTCGAAGGTCCCATGCCCCAGACCAAGTTCGTTCTTGGAAAGGCTATGTCTCTCGGTCTTCCCGTTATCGTATGTGTCAACAAGATTGACAGACCCGAAGCAAGACCTAACGAAGTTATCGATGAAGTTCTTGAACTTCTCATCGACCTTGGCGCAGATGACAACCAGCTTGACTGCCCGTTCGTATTCGCTTCCGCAAAAGCAGGAACATCATCTCTTTCACTTGATGAAGCAGGCAAGGATATGAAGCCTCTTCTTGATACGATCATTAATTATATACCCGCTCCCGTCGGAGATCCCGATGCGAGCACACAGGTTCTTATCAGCACTATCGACTACAATGAGTACGTAGGACGTATCGGTGTAGGTAAGGTTGATAACGGTGTTGTTAAAGTAAACCAGGAAGTTATCGTAGTAAACCACCACGAGCCTGAAAGACGCGTTAAGACCAAGATCAGCAAGCTCTATGAGTATGACGGTCTCGGAAGAGTTGAGGTTCAGGAGGCAAAGATCGGTTCAATCGTTGCCATCTCAGGAATCGAAGATCTTAAGATCGGTGATACAATCTGTTCCGTTGATGAGCAGGTTGCAATTCCTTTCCAGAAGATCTCAGAGCCAACAATCTCCATGAACTTCATTGTAAACGACTCTCCTCTCGCAGGTCAGGAAGGTAAGTATGTTACTTCACGTCACCTCAGAGACAGACTTTACAAAGAGCTCAACACAGACGTTTCTCTTCGTGTAGAAGATACAGATACAACAGAGACCTTCAAGGTTTCAGGTCGAGGCGAGCTTCACCTCTCAGTTCTTATCGAGACAATGCGTCGTGAAGGATTTGAGTTTGCGGTAAGTAAAGCTGAGGTTATCTATCATACAGATGAAAACGGCCAGAAACTTGAGCCTATGGAAAAATGCTACATCGACGTTCCCGACGAATTCTCAGGAAGCGTTATCCAGAAGCTTGGCGAAAGAAAAGGTGAGCTTGTAAACATGGGTGCCGGAAACGGCGGATATACACGTATTGAGTTTAACATCCCTTCACGTGGACTTATCGGTTACAGAGGTGAGTTCATGACTGATACAAAGGGTAACGGAATCATCAATACAATCTTTGACGGATATGCTCCTTACAAGGGAGATATGAACTATAGAAAGACCGGTTCCGTAATCGCATTTGAGACAGGTGAAGCTACAGCTTACGGTCTCTTCAATGCTCAGGACAGAGGTCAGCTCTTCATTAAGACAGGTGACAAGGTTTATTCAGGAATGGTAATCGGAACCAGTGGAAAGAGCGAAGACGTTGAAGTTAACGTATGTAAGACAAAGCACCTTACAAACACAAGAACTTCATCTTCAGACGAAGCATTGAGACTTGTTCCTCCGAGAATCATGTCTCTTGAGCAGGCAATCGAATTCATCGATAACGATGAGCTTCTTGAGGTTACACCTACAAGCCTTCGTATCAGAAAGAGAATTCTCGATCCTACACTTCGTAAGAGAGCCGGATTTAAAAAGTAAAAATCATAGTTCAATATAAAAAGCAGATATATGATGCATCGCTCCGATTGTGCGCAAAAAACGCGCACAAAATCGCGATTCATTCATATATCTGCCTTTTTATATAGTATGACTCCTGAACTTCATGTTCAAGAATGCATGATTTTTTTCCTTAAGCTCTTACATTCCTACTCTTCTTACATGAGGTAGTATCCCGCATCGCCTTCGGTGATGGTGATCTTTCCTTCACACTTCTGGATGAGGCCTTCGGTGATTTTTTCTTTATCTTCTTCTTTTACGCAAATATCGTATTGAACGTTTTCTGTATACCTTGGATCGCTTATAGAAATTTTATTTTGCTCAAGGAAATATTTTACGTTATTTATCATATTATATGCGACTTCTATCGTGAGCTGTCTGGCATATACCATCTCTCCCGTTTCGGAAGCTGCAATAGCGGCCTGGGCGGCCTGTGTATAGGCTCTCACAAGGCCTCCGGTACCAAGAAGAACTCCTCCGAAATACCTTGTAACTATCACAAGTGTATTGGTAAGTCCCGCCCCCGTGATCACCTCAAGTATGGGCTTTCCTGCAGTTCCCGACGGTTCTCCGTTATCGCTGCATCTGGTATTCTCGCTGTTTTTACCTATTACATAGGCATAGCAATTGTGGCGAGCATCCCAGTACTTTTTTGACACCTCTGCGATCTTCTTTTCTGCATCTTCTACGGACTCGACTATATAGGAACCACCTATAAATCTGGACTTTTTCTCGACAATCTCGCCCGTTCCCTCTTTTGTTACTACTTTGTACGTTTTAATCTCACTCATAAAGCCATAATAACACACTTTCTTTATAATATCTTCAATTAGTGGTATACTAACATACATTATAAAAGGAATAAAAAGAGAGGTTGATATATGAATTATGGTAAACGAGGTATCGTGTCTCAAGCCCGAGTGCTAAGTTCCGGTACCGATAAGTGGGGGAAAAAATTTGGACTGTTAGGTTTTTACTCTCTGATATCAGGAGTTTTAGCCGTAGCGATAATAGGTGCCAGCGCCGGACTCGGCGTTTTTATGGGTGTAAAAGATCAGGCGAATGATTATGCAAGTAAGTTGGAGACTCTTGCTACTCCCAAGGGCTTTTCTACATTTGTATACGATCAGGATGGTAATCAGATTGCAAAACTTGATGCTGCTGATTCAAACCGTGTAGTTGTAACCAAAGATAAGATTCCGGAGAATATGTCAAACGCTTTTGTCGCCGTAGAGGATGAACGTTTCTACGACCACAACGGAATTGATATTCACGGTATTATCCGTGCCGGATTCAAAGCACTTTCATCAGGTGATATGTCACAGGGTGCGAGTACAATTACACAGCAGCTTATTAAGAACACTGTATTTAGCGAAACCTGGACAAACGAATCCAAGCTTGAAAAAATTAAGCGTAAGATTCAGGAGCAGTTCCTTGCGGTTGAACTTGAAAAACAACAGAGCAAGGAAGATATTCTTGTAAACTACATGAACACAATCGCCTTGGGACAGAGTGTCTACGGCGTTCAGGCAGCTGCCAAAACTTATTTCGGAAAAAATGTCGAGGACCTCGACCTCTCAGAATGTGCCGTAATTGCCGGAATCACTCAGAACCCCAGCAAATACGACCCTCGTAGACATCCTGAGAACAATAAAGAGAAAAGAAATATCGTCCTTGATAAAATGCTCGCTCAGGGCTATATCAAACAGGATGAATATGACATTGCAAAATCAGATGATATATATGACCGCATCAAATCTGTGAATGAAGAAACAGAAGAAAACAAAAAAGTTAACTCTTACTTTGTTGATGCCCTTATTGAAGATCTTATTAACTCACTTATGGATGAAGAAATAATGGGTGATAAAGTCATGACCAAACAGGAGGCGATAAACGAAGTTTATTCCGGCGGTCTTAAGGTTTATTCATCACAGAATACAAAAATACAGAGTATCTGTGATGAAATATACAGTAATCCCGATAATTATCCTAAGGGAACAAAGATATATCCTCAGTATCTTTTGACTGTTCATCACAAAGACGGTTCGGTTGATAACTATAACAGTATTCACCTGGATAAATTCATGGGCGGCAAAGAAAAAATGATCTTCAAATCTCAGGAAGATGTAGATGCAGCCATTGCAAAATTCAAAGAATCTGTTATTAAAGAAGGTGATGAAGTAAATGAGAATGACGAATCTCTTGAATACGTTCCTCAGCCTCAGATTTCATTAACAGTTGCAGATCAAAAAACCGGTCAGATTGTTGCACTTATAGGTGGACGCGGCGAAAAGAAGCAAAACAGATCACTTAACAGAGCAACAGGGGCTAAAAGACAGCCCGGTTCAACATTTAAGGTTATTGCGTGCTTTGCACCCGGAATAGACCATGGAGACCTCACCCTTGCTACTACCTTCAAGGATGCAGAATTCCGCTATGACAACGGACGAGGCCGAGCTGTTAAGAACCACTGGGGTGCCGAATACAGAGGTCTTCAGTCTGTACGATACGCTATAATCAAATCTGCCAACGTTCTTACAGTTGAAGCATACACATACATAACTCCTGCAGTTGGTGCAGATTACCTTAAGAATAAATTCCATTTCACAACACTTACAAAAACTGACCTTGAACAGCAGGCAACCTGCCTTGGTGGTGTTGAACATGGTGTATATTGCAACGAGCTTAATGCAGCATATGCCACTATAGCAAATGGCGGTATATATTATAAACCACATCTTTTCCAGAGAGTTGAAGACTGCAAAGGAGAGACGCTTATCGACAATACAGCGCCTGAAGGCGAACGTGCCCTCAAAGAAACCAGCGCTTATCTTCTTAAGAGCGCAATGAAAGACGTTGTAACAAAAGGTACAGCTACATCAGTCAACTTCGACAAGAGCAGAGATATTGCAGGTAAAACAGGTACAACAACCGGTAACGTAGATGTATGGTTTGCAGGTTTTACAAACAACTACACCGCAACATCCTGGGCAGGTTACGACAACAATTATCCTTTGCCCGGCAGCGGCGCTGAACATGATCTTGCAAAATCCATGTGGAAAAAAGTAATGCAACAGATACATGCCGACTTAGAGCTTCCTGCAGAGCAATTCGAAGTTCCGGACGGCATTGTAAAGATGGATGTATGTTCCAAGTCAGGTCTTCGTCCGACAGGTGGATGCGGAGACCAAGTAATAAATGAAATTTTCGATAAAGATAATGTTCCCGGCGAAAGCGAAATGTGTGATGTGCATACCGGCGGAATGGGGCCAATGTGTCTTATCGATCATAAGCCCGCATGCCCGACTTGTCCTTTCCAGATAAACGGCGAAAGAGACCCTATGAGACTTGAAAAGATCAAGGACGGCTTTGCTCAGCCACTTAATTTGGGCGGCGACAACACCGGCGGCGGTGGCGGTGGTTTTTTTGATGGCTTTTTTGGCGATCACTGTCATCATGACGCAGGATTTATGGCGCAGGGAAATATAGCTGAAATACTCACGAATGAATTGGTACAAAGCGGAAATCAGGATAAGGTTGAAGCATACCAGCAAAGCTGGCAGAACAATAACGTTTTCGAACAATGGTTCAATGGATTTATGGGAGATCACGACGGTGGTGACCAGAATGGTGACAACCACGATGGCGACGATCACGGCGGTGATAATCATGGCGAAGACAATGGCGGTGACCAGAATCACGATTGGCAGAACAGCCAGGATAACACGCCACAGCCACAGCCACAACCTCAACCGGACCCGCAGCCTGCACCGCAACCCGATGACAACCAAGGCGGTGACAATCAGAATAACTGATACTAAAGGAGAGGTCATTTTATGGACTTTGGAAGAAGGGGTATTGTAGCGCAAGCAAAGTCACTTAGCGCACGTGCCGACAGATGGGGAAAGAAATTCAGTCTTTTCGGCTTCTACTCTCTCATCTCAGCAATTTTAGGTTCTATCATAATAACTGCAAGCGCCGGAATCGGCGTGTTTATGGGAATCAAGGATCAGGTCAACGAAAAAACCGATCAGCTTGAGAACCTCGCTAAACCCACAGGATTTTCTTCTTTCGTTTATGACATAGAGGGAAATAAGATTAAGAAGATCGACTCAGCTGATTCAAACAGACAGACCATAGCCAAAGAAAACAGGGATAAGATTCCCGAAAATCTGACAAACGCTTTTATTGCTGTAGAAGACGAGCGTTTCTACGAGCATAACGGAATTGATATTCACGGTATGATCCGTGCCGGATTCAAAGCTTTTTCATCAGGAGATCTGTCTCAGGGTGCAAGTACAATAACCCAGCAGCTCATTAAGAACACGGTATTCAGAGAGACCTGGACAAAAGAATCCAAGCTCGACAGAATTAAACGTAAGATTCAGGAGCAGTTCCTTGCAGTAGAACTTGAGAAAAAGATCAGCAAGGAAGATATTCTTTTAAACTACATGAATACCATCGCCTTAGGTCAGAGTATCTATGGCGTTCAGGCTGCAGCAAACGATTATTTCGGCAAAAAAGTAGAAGAACTTGACCTCTCGGAATGTGCAGTAATTGCCGGAATTACTCAGAACCCAAGTAAATACGATCCAAGAAGGCATCCTGACAACAATAAGGAAAAAAGAAATATCGTCCTTGATAAGATGCTCACGCAAGGATACATCACACAGGAAGAATACGATATTGCCAAAACCGATGCAGTATATGACCGCATCAAAGCAATCAATGAAGAAGCAGGAACCAAAAAGCCCAACTCTTATTTTATCGATGCACTTATTGATGACGTAATTGCCTCACTTATGGATGAAAAACTTATGAGTCAGACCGGTAATAAGCCGATGACCAAATATGAGGCTGAACAGGCAGTATATTCCGGAGGACTTCAGATTTATTCCTCTCAGGACAGTCATATTCAGAGTATCTGCGACGAAGTTTTCAGAAACCCCGATAACTTTCCTAAAAATACAAAGTTATTTCCTCAGCTTGCCATCACTGTTCGTAATGCCGACGGTTCGGTAAAGCAAAACTATGACAGCTATTCAATGGATAAATTTGTAGGTGGCAAAAACAATATGATCTTTAAGTCAAAGGAAGACGTTGATGCCGCTGTTGAGAAATTTAAAGAATCTCTTATCGATAAAGAAAAAGGTGAATATGTAGGCGAGAAAGATATTTTCCTTGATTACGTTCCTCAGCCTCAGGTATCAATAACAATCTGCGACCAGCGGAACGGCCAGATAGTTGCGCTTATCGGTGGACGAGGCGATAAGAAATTCAACCGTTCACTTAACAGAGCCACAAAGTCTCCCAGACAGCCCGGTTCTACATTTAAGGTTCTTTCAACCTTTGCACCGGGAATCGACCACGGTGACCTCACCCTTGCAACAACATTCAAGGATGCAGAATTTCATTATGATACCGGTCGACCTGTAAAAAAACCACTGGGGTGCTGAATACAGAGGCCTTCAATCAGTAAGATATGCAATAATCAAATCAGCTAACGTTTTGACAGTTGAGGCATTTACTTATATAACCCGTATAACTCCGGAAATTGCTTCCGATTATCTTAGAGATAGGTTTCATTTTTCTACACTTACTGACAATGACTGTCATCAGCAGGCTACTGCCCTTGGAGGTATTGCAAAAGGTGTATATTGCTCGGAACTTAATGCCGCATATGCCTCTATAGCAAGCGGCGGCATGTATTATAAGCCACACTTGTATGTGCAGGTTCTTGACCATGACGGAAATGTTCTTCTTGATAACATTGCTCCCGAAGGCGAGCGTGCTCTTAAAGAGACAAGCGCTTATCTTCTTACAAGCGCAATGAAAGATGTTGTGACAAAAGGTACCGCTACATCTGTAAACTTCGGTAAAACAGATATCGCAGGTAAGACCGGTACAACAACCAGCAACGTAGATGTTTGGTTTGCCGGATATACCAACTATTATACCGCAACAACATGGGCCGGTTATGATAATAACGTACATTTGCCCGGTAGCGGTGATGAGCATAACCTCGCAAAATCCCTGTGGAGAAAGACCATGGAGAAGATACATGAAGATCTCGATCCGATGCACTTTGAGCAACCTGCAGGTATTGTTACCGAAAATGTATGTGCGCTTTCGGGTCTTCTCCCCTTCGAAGGATGTGGTGGAGGAATAAGTGAGATTTTTGATAAAGACAATGTTCCAAGTGAAATATGTGACGTTCACAGTCTGGGAGAAATATGTCAGCTCGATCACAAATCCGCATCACCTGAATGTCCTTTCAAGACTATCGGTTACGGCGGAAGAGATCCAAAGAGACTTGAGATAATTGCAGATGGCTTCTCGGGCGGCGTAAGCACCGGCGGTATGTCAGGCTCATGCCATCACACCGCAGAATTTATGTCTCAGCCGGGTATTGAAGGCATACTCGCAGCCGAAAGAGCTCAGATCGCTGCAGGCGGTTGGGGAGGCGGAGGCCAGCCACAACCACAGCCTCAAGACGGTCAGAATCAGGGCGACCAGCCACAACCTCAACCTGATCCGCAACCACAACCTCAGCCCGAGCCGCAACCTCAGCCGCAGCCGGAACCTCAACCACAACCTGAGGGAAACAATGAAGGTGGCTAATTACGTGATCATCGTAGCAACAACTGGTATATAAATCATGAATATAAATGGAGCGCAGCCCGATACATTTACGGACTGCGTTTTCTTTTTTCTCTTGCAAAGCCATTACAACATATGTATAATCATTTTGTTGTCGTATTTGACACGTGCGGATATGGCGGAATTGGCAGACGCGCTAGATTTAGGTTCTAGTGTCTTCGACGTAAGGGTTCAAGTCCCTTTATCCGCAGGCAGTTTTTAAGGCTTTTCATGTGTATGCATGAAGAGTCTTTTTTATTGAATCGGAAACTTCTGTTCAACAGAAATGCTCACGTCTCATTGTTCTTTGTAATATTTTTCCCCAGCAAATATTACAGTTCTATGCTTCGGATGTACGATTTTATCTATATAATCACGATTTAATTATTTTACAACTCCTGCTATAATATCTGCTGTAAATATTTTTATGAGGGACTTTTTTCTATGAACAAAAAGATTGATAATTCGATCATTACAGGGCCTATTCTGGGAAGTATGCTTATGTACTTCCTTACTCTTCTTTTGGGCTCTTTTTTCCAGCAACTCTACAATATATCCGATACTCTGATAGTAGGTAACGTACTGGGTCCGGAGGGTCTTGCGTCCGTCGGTGGATCTTCTGCGATCATCGTAAATATCTTTGTGGGAATCTTTATGGGACTATCGTCCGGTGCAACGGTCATTATTGCGCAATTTTACGGTGCTAAGAGGCACGAAGAAGTGTCCAAGGCAGTTCATACCGCAATCGCTCTTGCAATCGTCGGTGGGCTTATTATTACGTATTTGGGGTATACCTTTTCAAGACGCATAATCATCCTTATGGATACAGCTCCCGATATCATAGATTCTTCCGTTACATATCTTCGCATATTCTTTATGGGAATGGTATTTAACTTTGTCTACAATATCGGAGCCGGCATATTAAGAGCTGTCGGTGATTCCAAGAGACCGCTCTATGTCTTGATCGTAAGCTGCTTTATAAATATCTTTCTCGATATTCTCTTTGTGGTTCATTTCAAGATGGGTGTTGCAGGTGCCGCTATCGCAACAATAATCTGTCAGTTTATAAGCGCCTGTATCATTATCTTTTTGCTTACTAAGGCAACCGATTCATATAAGCTTATACTCAGCAAGATACGCTTTGATGTGCTCATTTTACTTAAGATTATCAGCATCGGTTTTCCCGCTGCAATTCAGTCCACAATGTACACATTCTCAAACCTGCTCATACAGACATCTATAAACGGTTTCGGACTTAATTACATCGCAGCATGGGCAGCGTATGGAAAGCTTGATTCAATATTCTGGATGGGCATAAATTCGCTCGGAATTGCCGTTACAACGTTCTCAGGACAGAACTACGGTGCAGGAAAACTTGACAGGGTAAAAGAAAGCACAAAGTGCGCCTTTGGAATCGCGCTTTCGATCACGATTCCCATAACACTGATCTTCTACATCTGGGCTGCACAGCTGCTGTCATTCTTCACACCTGACAGTCCCGAGACAATTGCTATCGGTGTTCAGATGATGCACTTCCTTGCCCCGTTCTACTTCACATTCCTTGGTGTTGAGATTTTCTCAGGAACGCTTCGCGGAATGGGAACCGCTATTATTCCAATGATCATTACGCTCTGCGGAATCTGTGCTCTTCGAATCGTATGGATAAAGGGAGTATTTCCTTTCTACCCTCAGATTGAGACAATAGAAGCAAGCTACCCGATAACATGGATAACCACTACTATTCTGTTCCTATTCTATTACACGTATTACATGAAATTTAAAGCGACGGGCTTATCCCGTTGATAGCTTGATCTATATATTGGACGCCCAGCATCTCTCGAGTGTGTTTCACTTTAATATAGGGCGTCCGACATCTCTTGATTTTATTCTTTACTATTATCAGTAACTTAGATTCAACATTTTTTGAATATTGCGCTGTTGAGCGAACAAATACCACACAGATTGTTCTCTTCACTACCTGTACGGTGCTGAAATTATAATATGCACCGCACAGATTATTCTCTTCGCTACCCGTACGGTGCTGAAGCAAAAATATGCACCACACAGATTATTCTCTTCACTACCTGTACGGTGCTGAAGTCAAAATATGCACCACACAGATTATTCTCTTCACTACCTGTACGGTGCTGAAGCAAAAATATGCACCACACAGATTGTTCTCTTTGCTCCCTGTACGGTGCACTTTACTTTCTAATACCATACACGTTTCAAAGTATGACACGCGTATAAAAAAGATCGCTCAAACGTACTGTTTAAGCGATCTTCAATAATGAGACATGGGGGATTCGAACCCCCGACAACTTGATTAAAAGTCAAGTGCTCTACCACCTGAGCTAATATCCCATGTAAATATTATGTAATTTTGCGACGAAACATCTCACCGCTAACTGGGCTAGCCGGATTCGAACCGTCGTATGCAGCAGTCAAAGTGCTGTGCCTTACCGCTTGGCGATAGCCCAAGATTGTAAGAGCTTAACGCTATACTCCGCTGTAGCAATTACAAAAGTTTGTTCCGAACTCACACTATGTGTTTGTCAGAACTAAGTAATACACAAAAGTAATTAAGTGATTACTTAGGGTGGCTAGAGGGACTCGAACCCTCGGTCTCCAGAACCACAATCTGGCGCGTTAACCAACTACGCTATAGCCACCATATAAAAATGTGCCCGAAGGGATTCGAACCCCCGACCCACGGCTTAGAAGGCCGTTGCTCTATCCAGCTGAGCTACGGACACATGTTTTAGAAGCAGTGCACTGATTTGCCGAACTTGACGTTAATAAAAAGGAACTTCCGCTCTCGCATTCGCTCGCCGGAAGACGTTCGAACTAGCTTCGGTAAAACCTCAGCAAGTTCTCTCAGCTCGCCAAGTGTTCTGCTCAAAGCGGGTGATGGGAATCGAACCCACGTATCTAGCTTGGAAGGCTAGTGTTCTACCATTGAACTACACCCGCACATATACAATATTCAGATAATGTTTAGCTTGTCCCCTGATCGGGGTGACAGGATTCGAACCTGCGACCCCCTGCTCCCAAAGCAGGTGCTCTAGCCAAGCTGAGCCACACCCCGTCTTGTTCGCATTAAGGTCTAAGCCGTAACGCGAGATTTATTATATAATAGTCTTTCGGGGCTTGTCAACATTATTTTTTCTTATTTTTTAAATATTTTTATGTTGCAAAATCCCGTATTTACAGGTATTTTATTTCATATTTTATATCATCTTTTTCGATGGTCAAAATGAGGTAACTTGGCCGTCTTCCTTCCTGTCTGGGATATGCGAGACTTCCGGGGTTGAAGATGTAGACACCGCCCATAGTTTTCGCAACAGGCTTGTGTGTATGTCCGTAAAAAATAAGCTCTGCGCCTCTCGAAATTCCTTCACTTCGAAGATTCTCAAGATCCATACTCACAAGATACTGATGTCCGTGCGTAAGAAACGCCTTATGCCCGTCAAGTGTAAATGTCAGCTCTCTTCCAAGCGATGAAAAGAAGTCGTTATTTCCCGCAACAAAGTACACGGGACAATCGGCAGCCAGCGCAAATTTCCCTTCAGAGCCTTCAAAATCTCCGCAGTGGATTATTCCGTCAACCGCTCCTTCTATGTCAAGAACTTTATAAAAGTTGTCATCTCTCCCGTGAGTATCACTCACCACCAAATATCTGTGCATCAATCAGTCTCCCGTACCAAATATGTATAGCGCATTATTCGAAATAACAGGAAATCATCCTATCCTGCCATCAAATGACAATTATGCCAATTCTTCTTTCAGAAGTTTAGCCATCTCTCTGAGCGCTTTTCCTCTGTGACTAATTGCATTCTTTTCATCCGCCGATATCTCAGCACTTGTCTTCTTGTATTCGGGAAGATAAAAGATCGGATCGTAACCAAAACCGTTTGCTCCGGCAATCTCGTAGCCTATTATGCCTTCCATTGTTCCGACTGTAGAAAGTTTTTTTCCGTCAGGGAGAACAGCTGAAATGGCACATACAAATCTCGCGGTACGCTCGCTGTCGGGAACTCCGTTTAATCTCTCTATGAGATTGTTGTTCTTCTCGGTATATGATGTTTCTTTTCCCATATATCTTGCCGAATATACACCCGGCTCGCCGTTTAGATAGTCAATCTCAAGTCCCGAATCATCAGCAAGAACTATCGTCTCTTCCGCTTCTTTCGGGAACTTATCCTTAATGATCTGTGCAATCGCAGATGCCTTGATCATTGAGTTTTCCGCAAACGTCTTACCGTTTTCTTCCACGTCTTCAAAAAACGCCTGCTTCTTTCATCGAGATGATCTCTATATTCAGAGTATCCAAAATCTCGCGTATTTCCTTCAATTTGTCGTTATTTCCGGTTGCAAATACTATTCTCATTCCATCTCCTTATAGCCGTCTAAAATCGCCTGATAGATGCCCTCAGCGGCCTTTTGCCTGTAAGAGCCCGTAGCAAGCTTCTCCGCATCCTTATTTCCCGTCAGATATCCCAATGAAATCTTGGCGGAAGGAACTCCGGAGTTTTTGATAAGAGCCTCGCTCTCGTCACATTCATATATTCCAAGCGCCGTGTTTCCCGTATTGTCTGCGCAGCTACGCTCCACAATATCGGCAAATCTCACGTTGCTAAGATCTCTTATAAAATAAGTTCCGTTGTAATATGTTTCTATTCCGTTGTTGTCTTTGTCTTCAGAATCGGACGTAGCTATCTTGACAGCCATATCGGCGCAAGATTCTTTGATCAGCAGCTCTTTACTCTCATCCGAAATATCGGTATCCGTCATATGGGTAAAAAAGAACTTGACCTTGTTCTCCACATCTTTTTCCGCGATACTGCGAAGTCTCTGCGCAACATCAAGCGTGACCTCATTTTCGGACAGACCTGCTGCCGACAAAATTCCGCCAAACGTCGTGTTTATCTCAGGATCAATAAGGACAACTTTGTCATATCTTTCCTTTGGTTTAAAAAACTCGACCTCAATCGTACTGTGATCGGTAAGCGCGCTCTCATTTGCATAAAAGCCGTCAAGTTTAAAATCAAGGCACACTCTGCCCGCATCGTTTTCTGTATGGCAAACGGCGCTCTCCAGAATATCGTTATCCGAAACAATCGCATTGTCGCCGTAAAACCCCTCTTCTCTACAGTCAACGTAGATAAGAAGTTCATGGTCGGAATACCTGTCTTCAAGCTTGATATCCTCAGAACTTACGCTCTTTGCAAGAGGAATGATAAGTTTCATCTTTCCGTCTTCCGACTCTCCTTTTTGGATCAGCAGGTCAAAAGATTTTCCCGAATTAACACTACTCACGGGCATTTCTGCGGCATCCGTTATAAGTATATGTTTGGTTGCGGATCTGTGAAGCATAAGCGTGATAGAAACAACGCCGAATACTGCTGTCAGAACCGCTGCTTTTCTCATTTCCTCTTTTTTCATGACAATGGCTCACTCGCTTCTTCTTGGAGGCTTGGGTCCCATAAACTGATAAAAGTAAGTCTTGATCATTCCGTTATAAATTTTTCTGTTCTTATCAGCTTTTTTGCCTATATATTTTTCAGCCTGCTCATAGCCTGTTATAAGGTACATCGACCACGCGTCAAGGCTCTTGTATCTTTCTCCTATTGTCTTGTAAAGCTGCGGAAGGATTTCTTTTTCACCGATTCTCTCACCGTACGGAGGGTTCGTGATAATAAATCCGTATTTCTTCCTGTGGCTTAAATCCGCTATATCTCTGGTCTGGAAGTGGATCATGTTCTCAACACCCGCTTTTTTGGCGTTGATCCTTGCAATCTCAACCATCTCGGGATCAAGATCGTAGCCCTGAATATCGACATCAATATCTGTGATTATCTCTTCCTGAGCCTCTTCTCTTACATCCTTCCAGTTCTGAGGTGTAATAAGATGTGTCCAGCTCTCCGCGGTAAAGTTCCTGTTCATTCCGGGAGCTATATTTGCCGCCATCATCGCAGCTTCAATAGGGATAGTTCCGCTTCCGCAAAAAGGATCCACAAGTATTCTGCTGCCATTCCAAGGTGTCAGCATAATAAGCGCAGCCGCAAGATTCTCGGCGATAGGTGCCTTGGATTCAAGCTTTCTGTAGCCTCTTTTGTGAAGGGAATCACCTGTCGTATCAAGCGCCACAGTGACTTCGTCCTTCATAATAAAAACTCTGATCGGATAGCTCTCCGCATCCTCCTTAAACCAGTCTGTGTGATAACTGAGTTTAAGCTTTTCAACTATAGCTTTTTTAGTAATTGATTGAATATCTGAAGGGCTAAAGAGTTTGCTCTTAACGCTTGATGCTTTTTTTACCCAGAACTTTCCTCGCTCGGGGATAAACTCTTCCCAAGGAAGTTCCTTGACTCCCTGGTACAGCTCTTCGAAAGACTCTGCGCGGAATGCTCCTACTTTTATGAGTATTCTCTCCGCAGTTCTAAGACCAATATTGGCACGGCATACTGCATCCGCATCGCCCGCGAAAGTTATCCTGCCGTCCGAGACCTCAGTTATATCGTAGCCAAGATCTATTATTTCTTTTTTGAGTACCGCCTCCAGGCCAAAGTGGCAAGGGGCTATCAATTCCATCTTTTTCATACCAAATTAGTATACCAAAAAGAAAAAAGCGTATCAATCCGATACGCTTTTAAGTAGTAATGTGAGTGACAAGATTCGAACTCGCGACCTTCTGGTCCGTAGCCAGACGCTCTATCCAGCTGAGCTACACTCACATAGTGTCGCCTGCGGCAACAAACTATATTATATGTACCGCAGGCGTCTTTGTCAATAATATTTTTTTCAACTTCCGTAAGGCGAATAGCTGTTTTTCTCTGCCGCTTCGGCGGCTTTGGTCTGAGCAACAAGCTTTTCCATATCGGGTCTCGCAAATTCGAAACAAGCAAGAAGCTTGGGTGAGAACACACCGCATTCGCCGTCCTTGATCATCTCATAGGCTTTATCCACAGGGTATGCGGATTTGTATACACGATCGCTCACAAGCGCGTCATATACGTCTGCAATGGCTGTGAGCTGAGCTCCTATAGAGTTCTCTTCGCCCTTGAGTCCGTCGGGATAGCCTCTTCCATCATATCTTTCGTGGTGGTGTCTGCAGATATCAAGGCATGCTTCATAGTATTCTTTATCCTGAATATCTTTGAGCTTCTCGATTATCTCGCACCCTCTTGTCGTGTGAGACTTCATTACTTCAAACTCTTCCGAAGTAAGTCTTCCGGGTTTAAGAAGGATTGAATCGGGAACCGAGATCTTACCTACATCATGCATGGCGGAAGCCTGTGTTATTACCTCTATCATGTGAGGTGTAAGACCGAGCTCCGGATAATTGTTCATCGCCGTAAGAGCAAGTATTCGCACGAATCCTTTTATTCTCTTAAGGTGATAGCCCGATTCCATATTTCTGAACTCAATGATCGTTGCTATTGTATCTATGACTTTTTCGTTACTGTAACGAAGTTTTTCTTCCTGTTTCTTAAGGTAGATGAACTGCTTTTTCAAGACTCTCGTCTGATCGTCCACCTTGGTCTCAAGATTGTTCTTATGATCGTATAACTCAATCGCTTTCGAAACGCGCCTGTCTACGATGACAGGATCGAAAGGCTTATGGATCACATCCGCCGCGCCTTTCTCATAGCTGGTCCTTTCTGCCTCGGTAGACGTATCCGCAGTGATCATGAGCACGGGAATTTTCTCGTTTAAGTTATCCTGGCTTACCATAGATTCCAGAACAGCATAACCGTCCATTCCCGGCATGATAACATCAAGCAATATGGCAGCAAGCTTTGAGCGCTCCTGATTGATAAGTCTCACAGCTTCACTTCCGTCACTCGCCTCTATGATGTTGTACTTATCTTTAAAAATCTCTGCAAGGATACCTCTGTTAATGTCATTATCATCAACAAGCATAATTGAACGATCAGCCATCAAAAGCCTCCATGAGTTTTAAGTCATTTATCGCTCTACAATTGCAGCGCAGCCCATTCCACCGCCAACACAAAGAGTTGCAAGTCCCTTATGAACATCTCTTCTCTGCATCTCATACAGAAGTGAAACAAGAATTCTGTTTCCGGAGCATCCAACGGGATGTCCGAGTGCAATTGCTCCACCGTTTACGTTAAGTACATCTTTGCTGAATCCGAGGTCATGCTGAACAGCCACTGACTGTGCGGCAAAAGCCTCATTTGCTTCGATAAGATCAAAATCACCGATTGAATATCCGGCTTTTTTCATAACTTTCTGAGTTGCTGCTACAGGTCCGATTCCCATGATGCTGGGCTCTACACCTGCAAGCTCTCCGGCAATCCATGTTCCGAGAGGCTTAACACCAAGCTCTTTTGCCTTCTCTTCACTCATAACGATTATTGCCGATGCGGCATCGTTGATTCCTGAAGAATTCGCTGCTGTAACCACGCCGTCTTTCTTGAATGCGGGCTTAAGATGTGCGATACCCTCTGCTGTAACGCCCTTTCTTGGACCTTCGTCCGTGTCAAAAATGATTGTCTCTTTCTTTTTCTTTATCTCTACAGGAACGATCTCTTCCTTGAATTTTCCGTCTGCGATTGCTTTCTCAGCCTTGTTCTGAGACCATGCTGCAAACTCATCAAGCTGCTCTCTTGTAAGATGCCACTGTTCTGCGATATTCTCAGCTGTGATACCCATGTGATATCCGCCAAAAGCATCTGTAAGTGCGTCTTTAATCATAGCATCCTGAAGTTCTCCGGATCCCATACGATATCCGTATCTTCCCTGCTGCATAAGATAAGGAGCCATCGACATGTTCTCCATTCCGCCTGCTACGATGATATCAGCATCTCCCATTCCGATAAGTTTTGCTGCAAGGTTAACGCAGTGAAGACCCGATCCGCACAATACGTTGATTGTTGTAGCGGGAACCTCAACAGGAATACCTGCGTTTAATGCTGCCTGTCTTGCGGGATTCTGCCCAAGTCCTGCCTGGATAACACATCCCATATATACTTCATCAACCTGTTCAGGTTTAACTCCTGCACGGTTAAGTGCCTCTTTGATAACAATAGTTCCAAGTGCCGGAGCAGGTGTTGTGCTAAGTGCTCCCCCCATTGTTCCGATTGCTGTTCTGCATGCTCCTGCAAGTACTACTTTTCTCATGTGTCTACCTCCAAAATATACACTGTATCAATTATTATTTTATCACTTTAATGATAAGCTCTCAACGCATTAATGTATACACTTTTTCTCATTAAAGTCCATGTTCCTCTAACAGCTTTTCGTCTCCGAGAACATCTTCCGTTCTTCCGTCGGCAACTATTGTTCCCTCGTCCAAAAGAATCGTTCTCTCACAGGTATTTCTCACAAAATCAAGGTCGTGCGAAGCTATGATCTTAAGCCCGCCGATTCCCGTGAGCACCTTGATAAGATTTTTCCTGTTCCTCGGATCCAAGGCTATCGAAGGTTCATCCATAATTATTATATCGGGTTTCATCGAAAGAATCGTTGCTATCGCCGCAAGTTTTTTTTTCACCGCCCGACAATTTGTATGTCTTATTATTTCTAAGCCGCTCTATTCCCACAAGTCTAAGCGCCTCTGATACCCTTTCTTCAACTTCTTTCTCAGAAAGCCCGTAGTTACGAGGGCCGAATGCCACATCGTCTTCGACCGTTGACAAAAAGAGCTGGCTGTCCGAATCCTGAAAAACATAGCCGATATGCTCTCTTATATGGTCGAGATTTTTTTTGCACATCTTATGTCCCGCAACGGTTATGTCACCCGTGTAGTTCATATACAGCCCGACCATGAGCTTCATTAGCGTCGATTTGCCGATTCCGTTCGCACCGACAAGCGCGATACTCTCACCGTAGCATGCCTTAAAAGAAATGTCTTTTAAGACCACATTGTCTTTTTCATACGAAAAGCTCAAGTTCTCTATATTCAAAAGTTCACCGTTTACTCCGGTTTTCATAACGCACCTCACTCAAACCATTTTTACCCATCATATTCACAAAGCTTATGCGCCAAACACATGAAACCTTATGAGCAAAAGAACTGTTGCCCAGACAAGCGGATATATCACATCAAGTTTTTTTTACCCCCTTTTTCTTAGGGATAAAATCGCCCCTAAATCCGCGAAGGAGCATACTCTCATATACAATCTGCGCCTTGTCCATGCTGCGAAGAAGCCACTGTCCGACCAGAGTGCCCCAGGATCTGTATTCGATGCCTTTTTGCCCCGGCGCCCTTAACCTGTACGCAGTGTATATCCTGTCCGCTTCGCCCGCCATAACATCAATATATCTGTATATCAGCATTATGACAATAACGATTATCTTGGGCACCTTGATGCTCCTAAGCGCGTAACAGATATCATCTATGGAAGTCGTCGCAACAAGAGCATAGACCGCAAACACCGTGTACAGTCCTTTGATGACAAGCGTGACCATTGATACTATCCCGCCGCGCACCGCAAAGCCCGCGACCGGCACGCTGCTTTTGTCAAAAAAAGGATTGAACACTCCCACAAACATTACAAGCGGCAAGATCAGTCTCATTCTGTAGATTCCCTCTTTTACCGAGAGTTCGCCAATGATAAAGGTAAAGATAACGTACACCGACATAAGAATAAGCGTGACCAAATCGTACTTTCCAACCGACGTCACCAAAAAAATGTACATAATGCTAATAAGCAGCTTTCCCAAAGGATGAAGGTTATTCATCCAATGAGAACGCTGCTGAATGTCTTGTAGTCTGTTCAGTTCTAAGATTTTTTTTCTCAATACTGTCCATTAAGCTGTCTGAGTCTCAGTCTTTCTTCTAAAGAATCTGAATGCATAGCAGCAAGCTGCTGAAAGTCCGGCAACGATAAGCGCTCCGACAATTCCCGAAAAGCTTGTTCCCGCTGCCGCTTCGCTGTCGGGGAATGCATAATCGGGCAAAAGAGATGTCGTCTCTTGGATTGCTTCCGCTGTCTCGTAAGCCTGTCCCTGAGCTTCAAGCTCTGTTGTTCCTGCAACCTGCTCCATGGACCACTCAAGTCCGTCAGGGAATGCAGATGCAAAAAGTGAAACAACGCCGCCGCAAAGTGCTGCTGCTACCGCTATCGTAATGATTGTTTTCTTAAATGAAAGCTTAGCATCCCTTTTCTCTGTGCTCTCGCCGATTCCCCAGAGAAGTTCAGGTCTTGCTTCATGTATAAATATAAGAACCGCAGATGTGATAAGCCCTTCCACGAATCCTATTGCAAGGTGGATTGGCTGCATTGTTGCAACAAAAGTCGAAAAAGGAAGTTCAGTGATTCCCGATATCAATGTCTCCATAGTAACCGAGAATGCTCCAAGCTGCAATGTCAGAACACATCCAAGTATCGATGCAAGTGCAATTTTTATTTTCGTAGCGCCTTTCTTCATGATGGGACGCCATATCAAAAAAGATCCGATAAAGCACCCGTAGAACGCCATATTCCAGATATTACATCCAAGCGCCATCAGTCCGCCGTCTGCAAACAACAGGCACTGAACCAGCAGCACTCCTATCATTGTAAGAAATCCCGCGAATGGTCCGAGCATCGCTGAGAGCATCATACCTCCGCAAAGATGTCCCGATGAACCTGTACCGGGGATTGTGAAATTAAGCATCTGTGTAGCAAATACGAATGCTCCCATAACTCCCATTACCGGGATCTTGGATTCATCACTTTCCTCTCTTACCTTCTTTACAGAAACTCCGGCTGCTCCTGTAGATAATACATACATCGTTCCGGCAACCGCCGGAGCAACCAATGCGTCCGCCATATGCATAGCCATATCCTCCAATACTGTTATTTTTTTAACACCATAAATGAGTATACGGCAGAATAAAAACGCTCCACAAGCCCCCTAGGGGGTTCGTGGAGCACTTTTTTACTTGTTTGCAAGAGCTTCCTTAATCTTCTTTGTGAGTACAGGAAGGATCTTGTTAAGATCTCCTACTACACCGTAATCAGCTACGTCAAAGATAGGAGCATTCTCATCTTTGTTGATAGCGATGATGATGTCTGACTCTTCCATACCTGCAACGTGCTGGATAGCACCTGAAATACCAATTGCAAAGTAAAGTGCGGGACGAACAGTCTTACCTGTCTGTCCAACCTGAAGATCCTTGGGCTTCCAGCCTGAATCTACAACGGCACGTGAACATGATACTGTTCCGTTAAGAACCTCTGCAAGGTCATCAAGAAGCTTGAAGTTCTCTGCAGAACCAACTCCACGACCACCTGATACGAGGATCTTAGCAGCCTGGATATCAGCTACGCTTGTAGCTTCCTTTACGATCTTAACGATCTCTGTATAGCAATTGTTCTCTTCGAATCCGGGATTGAATTCAACAACTTCTGCCTTAGCACCCTTGATAGGATCAATCTTCTGCATAACGCCCGGACGTACTGTAGCCATCTGAGGGCGGAAGTCAGGACATGCGATTGTAGCGATTGTGTTTCCACCGAATGCAGGACGTGTCATAAGAAGCTGTTTGTGCTTCTGCTCCTGATTCGGAACAGGATTGATCGGGAAATCACCGATCTCAAGACTTGTACAGTCAGCTGTAAGTCCTGTATGTACTCTTGATGATACTCTGGGACCAAGATCTCTACCGATTGCTGTAGCACCAACAAGGAGGATCTCAGGCTTGAACTCATCGATAACAGATGCAAGAGCGTGTGTGTAAGGCTCTGTTCTGTAATCCTTAAGAGCAGGATCGTCAACAACGATAACTCTGTCAGCACCGTACTGTGCAAGCTCGTCAACAAGACCCTTTACTCCACTTCCAAGTAATACTGCAGTAACTTTCTTCTCATCAAGATCTTCTGCAAGATTCTTTGCTTTGCCCAGAAGCTCAAGTGCAATGCTTGAAATTTCATTGTCAACCTGCTGAGCAAAGATAAATACACCTTTATATTCTTCTAAAGACATGACGCTTCTCCTTTTCCTATGTTAATTAAACGATATGCTTCTCTACAAGCTTACCCATCAGATATTCAACTGCTTCATCAGCAGAGTCAAGAACAACCTTCTCTCCCTGACCCTTCTTAACCTTGTCAGAAGCCTTTGCAATCTGTGTAGGTGATCCCTTAAGTCCAAGGTTAGAATCATCAACGTCCTTAAGATCTGCTCTGCCCCAAACTGTTACTTCCTTCTCGAAAGCATCGAAAATTCCGCCGGGAGTCATATATCTGGGCTCGTTGAGCTCTGAAAGAGCAGTTACAAGGCAAGGCATCTTAGCCTTTACAATGTGATATCTGTCTTCGAACTGTCTCTTAACTTCTACAGTCTTAGCCTTCTCATCAACTTTGATCTCTTCTGCGTAAGAGATAACAGGAAGGTTAAGGTGCTCAGAGATCTGAGGTCCAACCTGAGCTGTATCTCCATCGATAGCCTGACGGCCTGTGATGATGAGATCATACTCAAGGTTTCTGATAGCACCTGCGATAGTTGAAGATGTTGCCCATGTGTCAGCACCGCCGAGTACTCTGTCTGTTACAAGGATTCCCTTGTCAGCGCCCATAGCAAATGCTTCTCTAAGTACAGCCTCAGCCTTGGGAAGTCCCATTGTAAGAACTGTAACCTCTGCGCCGTACTGATCTTTTAATCTAAGTGCTGCTTCAAGTCCTGCCTTATCATCAGGGTTCATGATTGCAAGCATAGCACCTCTATCCAATGTTCCATCGGGTTTGAATTTAACGCCGCCCTTTGTATCGGGAACCTGCTTAACGCAAACTACAATTTTCATTATTTTTTCTCCTTATTTATTTTGTCACAATACCATATCAAGGAAGTTATACCTCGTTTTCACTCGGTATAACACGTTCGAACCAGACTCAAAAACACTTCGTCAGGTTCTCACAGCCGATAATACCTCACCAAGTGATTACTTAAGTAAATCGCCAGAGATAACCATTCTCTGAACTTCTGATGTTCCTTCGTAGATCTCAGTGATCTTAGCATCACGCATCATGCGCTCAACTTCGTACTCTCTGATATATCCGTAACCACCGTGAAGCTGTACAGCCTTTGTTGTAACATCCATAGCAACTTCAGCAGCATAAAGCTTAGCCTTAGCAGCTTCTACGCCGTAGTAAGACTTATTCTTCTTTGCATCAGCTGCCTGATATACAAGAAGTCTTGCAGCTTCGCACTGTGTAGCCATGTTAGCAAGCTGGAACTGTGTGTTCTGGAAAGCGCCGATTGATCTGCCGAACTGCTTTCTCTCCTTAACGTACTCAACTGTTCTGTCAAGTGCGCCTTCAGCAATACCAAGAGCCTGAGCAGCGATACCGATACGTCCGCCGTCAAGAGTGTGCATTGCGATAGGGAATCCTTTTCCGCGAGCACCAAGAAGGTTCTCTGCAGGAATATGGCAATCCTGGAAGATAAGCTCGTATGTAGAAGAACCACGGATACCCATCTTGTTCTCTTTTGTTCCGAATGTGAATCCGGGAGTTCCCTTCTCAACGATGAATGCTGAGAACTTCTTCTGCTTTCTTCCCTTCTTATCTTCTACGATATCTGTGTAAGCGATGATGATGTAAACATCAGCAACCTCACCGTTTGTGATAAAGCACTTAGAACCGTTAAGGATCCACTCTTTACCATCTTCTGTAAGAACAGCCTTAGTCTGAACACCCTGAGCATCTGTTCCTGCCATGGGCTCTGTAAGACCGAAAGCACCAAGTTTCTCACCCTTTGCAAGGGGAACAAGGTACTTCTGCTTCTGCTCTTCTGTACCATATGTCATGATAGGGTCACAGCAAAGTGATGTGTGAGCTGATACGATAACTGCTGTAGTACCGCATACTTTAGCAAGCTCCTCTACACACATAGCGTATGTAAGGGGATCACATCCCTGTCCGCCGTACTCCTTGGGAATCGGAATACCCATGAAACCGAATTTCTGCATTTTCTTTACAGTTTCGATAGGGAATTCCTCTGTCTCATCAACGTCTATTGCATGTGGCTTAACTTCTTTTTCTGCGAATTCTTTGAAAAGAGCTCTCGCCATTTCATGTTGCTGATCAAGCTGAAAATCCATTATAATTTCCTCCAAATTTTTTCTTTAAATAATAATTATTTTTCATAATGAGGTTCTGCTCTCGTGCTTACAAAAGCAGAGGTTCTGCTCTCATACTTAAAAAGCAGAGGTTCTGCTCTCGTGCTTCGCACTCGCCAGAACAATAATACTCACTAGCTTCGAAAAAACCTCAGCAAGTGATTATTATTTATCAGTAGGAACCTTGTTTCCGTCTGCATAGTTGTAGAAGCCGATTCCTGTCTTAACACCGAGCTGCTTACCACGAACCATCTTACGAAGAAGAGGGCAAGCACGATACTTAGAATCGCCTGTCTCTGAGTAAAGAACATCCATGATAGCAAGAACGATATCAAGTCCGATGTAGTCACCAAGCTCAAGGGGTCCCATAGGATGGTTACATCCAAGCTTCATAGCTGTGTCGATACCCTGGATATCTGAAACACCTTCTGAATATACGAAGATACCTTCGTTGATCATAGGAACAAGAATTCTGTTAACAACGAATCCTGCTGCCTCGTTAACCTGTACAGGAGTCTTTCCGAGATCCTCAGAAATCTTCTTGATCTTATCAACCATATCTGCAGGTGTGTTTGCACCCTGGATAACTTCAACAAGCTTCATAACAGGAGCGGGATTGAAGAAGTGCATACCGATGATAGGCTTTGTAAGTCCCGATCCGATCTCTGTGATTGAAAGCGATGATGTGTTTGATGCAAAGATGCAATCAGGATTCTTAACGATGTTATCCTGAAGCTCTTTGAAAAGGTTCTTCTTGATATCCATAACCTCAAGAGCAGCCTCAACTACAAGATCAGCATCAGCACAGATGTCGTTAAGACCTGTCTGAATCTTTCCTGTGATCTTGTCAGCCTCTTCCTGAGTCTTCTTTCCCTTAGCAACCTGCTTATCAAGTCCCTTCTTGATCTTAGCAAATCCGCCTTCTGCAAACTCAGTCTTGATATCGCAAAGATATACTTTCTCTACGCTCTCAGCCTGAGCAAATGTCTGAGCAATTCCTGAGCCCATTGTACCTGCGCCAATAACAGCTACTTTCATTATAAAATCCTCCTATATATAAATTATTATGTGTGTATACTATTTCCCTATCGGAAGTTCCGCTCTCGCTTCGCTCGCCGGAACAAAGTAGTACACTAGGCTCGATAAAACCTCGCCAAGTGATTACTTTATGCATTTTTAAAATCTACAACTTTAACCTTCTTCGGATCGTCTTTCTTTCTGAGGAAGTTAGCCATTCCCTCTTTCTGATCCTCTGTCTCGAAGCAAGAACCAAAGAGCTTCTCTTCGATTACAAGTGCAGCATCGATATCTGTCTGAAGTCCATCATTGATAGCCTTCTTGCAAGCACGAACAGCGATAGGTGCATTTGCAGCGATCTGTGATGCCATCTTCTCAGCAGCTGCAAGGAGCTCTTCCTGAGGATATACAGCATTAACAAGACCGATTCTGTAAGCCTCGTCTGCCTTGATGTTACGTGCTGTGTAGATAAGCTGCTTAGCCATTCCTGCACCGATAAGACGTGCAAGTCTCTGTGTTCCGCCAAATCCGGGTGTGATTCCGAGACCAACCTCAGGCTGACCAAACATAGCATTCTCTGAGCAGATACGAATATCGCAGCTCATTGAGATCTCACATCCGCCGCCAAGTGCAAATCCGTTGACTGCAGCGATAACAGGAAGAGGGAACTCTTCGATCTTACGGAATACGTCGTTACCCTTCTTACCGAAAGCTTCACCCTCAGCCTTTGTGAGGGTGCTCATCTCTCCGATATCGGCACCTGCAACAAAAGACTTTTCGCCTGCACCTGTAAGAACAACAGCTCTTACAACATTAACGTCGATGCTGTCAAAAGCAGCATTAAGGTCATCAAGTACCTGTGAGTTAAGTGCATTGAGTGCTTCAGGACGATTGATTGTAATAACAGCGATCTTGTCTTTAACTTCGCAATTTACAAAACTCATGTCTTTATCTCCTTTGAATATTCAATTTATATTTTTTCGTGATATACGCGGTCATCAAATGTATAACGACTGCTCTGTGCAAGCACAGCAGTCGTCACACATTTTCTTCCCTAATATTACTCGTACTTTTCAACTATTGTAGCGCAACCCATTCCGCCACCGATGCAAAGAGTTGCAAGACCCTTCTTAGCATCTGCTCTTCTGCCCATCTCGTGAAGAAGAGTTACAAGGATACGGCATCCTGAAGCTCCTACGGGATGTCCGAGTGCGATAGCGCCACCGTTTACATTAACCTTGTTCATATCGAATCCAAGGTCCTTAGCTACTGCAACAGACTGTGCTGCAAATGCCTCGTTAGCCTCGATAAGATCGATATTGTCAAGTGAAAGTCCTGTCTTCTTAAGAACTTTGTTTGTAGCTGCAACAGGTCCGATACCCATAACCTCGGGCTCAACACCTGCAAGTGCTCCGCCAACCCATGTAGCCATAGGCTTGATTCCGAGCTCTTTAGCCTTCTCTTCGCTCATAACAACGATTGCTGCTGCACCGTCGTTGATACCTGAAGCGTTACCTGCTGTTACAAGTCCGCCTTCCTTACCTGAGCAGCATTTAAGCTTTGCAAGAGACTCAGCAGTTGTTCCGGCACGAGGGCCCTCATCAACCTTGAAGTCTACGATTTCTTTTTTAACCTTAACGGGAACGGGAACGATCTCGTCGTTGAACTTGCCTTCAGCCATAGCCTTCTCGCACTTCTGCTGAGAATTTGCTGAAAATGCGTCAAGCTCTTCTCTTGTAAGGTTCCATCTGTCGCAGATATTCTCTGCTGTTATCATCATGTGATAGTGATTGAATGCATCTGTAAGAGCATCGTTTACCATTGTATCTACAACTGTTCCGTTGTTCATACGATATCCGAAACGTGCATTGGGAAGTGCGTAAGGAGCCATAGACATGTTCTCCATTCCGCCTGCTACTACTATATCAGCCTCACCTGCCTTGATAAGGTCAGCTGCCATATTGACACAGTTAAGACCCGATCCGCAAACTACGTTAAGAGTTACAGCAGGAGTCTCGATAGGAAGTCCGGCTTTGATTGAAGCCTGTCTTGCTACGTTCTGTCCAAGACCTGCCTGGATTACGCAACCCATAAGAACTTCATCAACCTGTTCAGGCTTAACACCTGCACGGTTAAGTGCTTCCTTGATAACTATAGAACCAAGCTCTGCTGCCGGTGTGCCGCTGAGTGCTCCACCCATCTTGCCGATAGCTGTTCTACACGCGCCCGCTAATACTACTTTCTGTGCCATAACGTATTACCTCCATTTTTTGAAAAAATTATCTGTCCGTTATTCGATTTTTCTTAATAAAACCCTTGATTGACAAATTTTTGTCAGAACAGGTTTATTGTAGCATACCCCCTTGTCAAATGCAATAAAAAGAAACTTCCCACAAACGTTTTTATTTAGCAAATTGCCAAACCGTCGCAGGAAGTTTCCTTCATGATTTTTAATTCTCTTTTATATCTTTTTCAAGCATTTTAAGGACATATTCTTTTCGGTTTTTAAAAAATGAGTCAAGCGCCGCAAGATCTTTCTCATACTCCTTTTCAGAGTATCCGTCCTCTTCAAACCTTCTTATCGTCTCGATGTTCTGCTCGCGGTATATCTTGTCCCACTCAGCAAGCTTCTTACTCAGATGCTCGTAGGACAGCTCATTCTCAGTAAGCTCAACCATCCTGTTGTAAAAGAGCTCCTTAAATCCAGGTCTTTCATAGAAAAATCCCGGCATAAACATCTTTTCATCAAGTTCCCTGTAATATGAAACCGTATCCGCTTCCACATCCTCACAGGTAATATCAAGATCGTACGCAGCAAAGCGCCACTTGCCGTCACCGTAACCGCCGTATCCCGGCTCTTTTGACCTAAACATAAATCTGTTATGCTCGCCGTCGATGTCGGTATCGTTAAAGAATAAGAGCATGCAATAATAATCGATCATATTGTCTATATCAATCTCGCTCTCAACTTGCGAATAAACCGCATCATCACTCATATCGCCATTCATCATCACATCATACAGCGCCTTGTAATTCTCATCCGTCTCCGGATCTCCGCACTCGACTGCGCTGTTTTTCTCAGTCCATAACATATCTTTCGGAATGCCGTAGCGCTCGGCAAAATAGTTATCATCGTACTGTTCTCTGAGATTGTAAATTCCCCAATACTCGCCGTTTATAAAGACAACTTCAGGGACGGAATTCTGGAAAGGAATTCCCGTTTCTCCTATCACGGACTGAATGAACGGCTCCTGATATATTATCCTGCCATCGCCTTTTCGAAGTCGCACTTTCTTTTCATTGTTACAGACAAAACTCTTAGCAAAGTTTTTTTGCCCATCATAAATATCTCTCGCAAACAGGTTGAGCGCTTTCTGATACACGAACCTCGTCGACTCGCCCGATATCCTGACACCTATATCCTGGGAAAAGAAATCCTTATGAGCGGAATCAAACGCAGTCATATGCGCTTTTCTCTCCCACTCTTTTCCCGAGAACTCCGAATTAGTGAAGTAACTTCTATAATACACTTCTCCGTTATCATCCGTGAAACTTCCCGGAACTTCATCTTCAGGCAAATCCGTAAATCCCCCGAGTTCCTTGTACTCATCATATTTCTTGCCCAGAGTATAGATTCCTCTGTCATGGTCAAAAAGATCCGCAGGGTCAAAGACAAGGGACATTATCTGTTTATCCTTGTATTTTTCCTTCTTATCATATCCGACAAAATACGTGTGCGTCACAACTTTGCTCTTCTTGCCCGTAAGCTTATTTATCGCCACGGCACTGATCACATTCGCCTTGTCAATCTTGTAGCCGGGCGGATTGTAGGTCGGGTACATTATCTCATTCGCATACACATTTTCTTTTGCGGACGCGTCGGTAAGAGTAATCTCGCCCTTGTATTTCTGTGAATTCTCATCGGGAACACTTCCGTCGTCGGTGTAAAAAATATTCACCCACGGCGAAGACGAGATCTTTAATTTGGTTCCCTCGTCATAGAATCCGTCTTCTATAGAAAAAAACAGGTCCTTCGATATAAGAATTATCAATATGGGAAGCACCGCTGTTTGTCTCTCCGGGAGTTGCCGAAAGAGATGCGAACTTACCTTTACCGTCTTCTTCCCTAGAATAAGTCACATCATAGGAAAGTCTCGGAAGAGTCACGGCATCAAGCATATTGCCGTCCTCATCACTTAGATAGATCGTTTCTCCGTCTTTGCTAATGCCAAAGCCGTTCTCCGCATCTTTGGAGATGCTTGCCACAAAAAATCCGTTTGCAGGAATCGCCTCTTCTATTCTGAATTTCTTCAGGTCCTTTCTACTATCGGAAATATATAATCCTGAAACTTCCGAACCGGACATGTTGTAGAGCTCCACATAATCCGTGTACTCTCCGGCATCATTTCTGTATGCGCCGAAATTATCCGCACACACTTCATTTATAACGACCGTTCTGCTGTCTTTTACAAGCCCGCAACAAAAAAGGGTTGCTGCGCTGACAGCCAGCAACCCTGTAAATACTATGGTATATTTAGTTTTGCCAAAAAAGAATTCTCGTATCATACTTCAGGCTCTATCAATCCGTATGTATTTCCCTTTCTCTTATAAACTACATTAACCATGTCTGTTTCTGCATTAACAAATACAAAGAAGTTGTGTCCCAAAAGTTCCATCTGAACGCATGCGTCTTCTGCATACATAGGCTTGGGATCGAATTTCTTGATCCTCTCGATGCGGATAGTCTCCTCATCCATGTAATCAGCCTCAAGATATTCTTTCTTGAAGTTGCTGACTTCAGCCTGCTGCTTATCAACGATCTTACTTCTGTATTTCTTAAGTTGTCTCTCAATAACCTCCTCTACCAAGTCAATCGATACATACATGTCATTGCTGACCTGCTCTGCACGGATAATTTTGCCCTTAACGGGAATGGTAACCTCGATCTTATGTCTATCCTTATCAACGCTGAGGGTAACATTGGCATCTGTATCAGAGGTGAAATACTTCTCGAGTTTTCCGATCTTCTCTTCTACCGCTGCCTTAAGTCCGGGTGTTACATCAATGTTCTTGCCTACAATAGTAAATTTCATGCAATCATCCCCTTTGCTTCGACCCGTGTAATGTTTCATCAATATTAAGATTTGACGCTCACTGCACCTTGGCCGTTATTTATATATGTACAGTATACCATTTTGAGCCCGATAAGTACATTTTATAAGCGAAAATTGACCCACCTCTTTTGAAATTTTCGCTTTTTTTGTGAATGATGCACAAAATTATTTCATGATTTTTAACGTGGAAAAATCAATTAATCCTTCATATTTTCGTGGATAATGTGGATAACTTCGTGTATAAGTCCATTTTTTAGACAATTTTTCTCACATCCTGTGGATAACTTATTAATCTTTTGTTCTCAAAAAATAATCTTTTTGTTATTGACTTTTGTTATTATGTGCACTTTATTGAAAACATGAACAAGGAGCTGAATAATCAGCTCCTTGCTAAAGTCTAATTCAATATTCAATTACAAGATTCTTCTTACTGCGAGTACCTTACGGTAATCAGCGTTAGAAATCTTAATACCTGTCTTAGCTGTTGAAGCATGTACAATCTGTCCGCCACCAATATAGATAGCAACGTGACCTGAGTAGCATACGATATCACCGGGCTGTGCATTTGCAAGTCCATCGACTGCAGCTCCCTGTGTTCTATCAGCAGATGAACTGTGAGGAAGACTTACACCGAAGTTCTGATATACACTCATTACGAATCCTGAGCAGTCAGCACCGTTTGTCAAACTTGTTCCGCCGTAAACATACGGGTTACCAACGAACTGTTTAGCGAACTCTGCAACCGCAGATCCGATTGAGCTTGTCTCTGTTGTATAAGAAGCAGCTGACTTATAGTCCTTACCTACAGCCTTATCGGATGTATTCTTACTAGCAGCTTTCTTATTGGCATCAGTCTTAGCTTTTTCTTCTGCGAGACGTTTCTTCTCAGCGTCATTAGATTCAGCCACTTTATAATCGAGCCAAGGTTTAACGTATTCAGCACAAATGTATACGTCACCTTCCTCCATACTTATCTTATACCATTTCTGGCCTGAGCTGTCTTCTTCTTCAGCAAGAATAATAACCTGTTCATCAGGAGCAACATAACCCATTACGTCAGCATCTGTGCCGGGTTCTTTTCTGGTCTTAAGAACACCTTCCTGTGTATTAACAGTACCCATCTGGGTAGCAACATCTTCTGCATACTCGGCAGCTTCCTGGCCAACGATACAGTACTGAGCCTTAACCCAACCTGTTACATCGCCTGATTTAATCTTATACCAGCCGTCTTTTTCCTCTAAAAGAGTACCAAGGGCTTTATTAGGCAGTTTACCAATTTTTTCAGTGTTAGTTTCACTCGGGTTATCACGAATGTTTACATAACCTTCAACTTTGGCAACTACGAAATTGTCAACATTCTGTTTTTCTGAATCATCCTGGGATTGTTCATCACTACCTGACTCGTCTCCGCTTGCGGATCCGGTCGCATTCAAAATATCACGCAGAAGACTTTCTGTAATATTTGAAGCATTTGGTGTCGCATCGGTAACGGCAGAACTTAATTCGATCTTATCAGCAACAGATTTGCTGATAGTTGAAGAATCCCCATGATTCCCCGACTTCCCCGATTTCTTGCTCGATCCTTTACCTGAACTACTCTCTTCTTCGTCGATACTGTTCTGAAGAGTTGAAAGTGATACTTGATTATCCCCTAGAGCGTATGTAAAACCTGCCTGAGGCAAAACGCTCGTTACTCTCCTTGAAGGTGCAGCATGTACTAAAACACTATTCATGTTGGAAATTGTTATTGCAGCTACAACACTAGCGGTCATAATCTGTTTAGCAGTTTTTTTCAAAAGAAACCTCCGGTTTGTTACATTTTTGTTACGCATATACAAATATACGCTATTTGCTTCCGTTTGTCAACTTTTGCAACACGTTCACCAAAATTTCAATATTCCCAGAGTATTACTGAAAAAAATATACAACAAACAAATTTTGACCAAATTTTTTGTATATATTTTTCACAAAAAATTCGTATTCCGGTTATTATTAGGATATAACGCATTTATTTACACTATAAGGTAATCTTGTGCCGCAGTTACGGCATTTGCACCATCTGCCACCGAAGTAACAATTTGACGAAGCCTCTTCTTCCTGCAATCCCCCGCAGCAAAGATTCCGGGTACATTTGTTACACAATCTTCTCCGGCAATCACATATCCGTTTTCGTCACATTCGACAATATCTGCAAAGATTTCTGTAGACGGATGTATACCGATTGCCACAAAAATACCGTCAACATTAAGGTCAGAGACTTTATTTTCTTTAATATTCTTAACTCTTAAATTTGTAACTTTGCCCTCTCCCTGTATTTCCTGAACTACGCTGTCCCAGATAACTTCTACATTCGGAAGGCCAAAGAGCTCATCCTGCAAGATCTTCGCAGCACGAAGCTCGTCTCTTCTGTGAATGAGATAAACTTTCTCACAGAACCTTGCAAGGAATATCGCATCTTCAACAGCTACGTCTCCGCCACCATTAACCGCAGCTACCTTTCCCTTATAAAAAGCCCCGTCGCAAGTTGCACAATATGAAACTCCCTTTCCGATATATTCCTCTTCTCCGGGAATCCCGAGCTTGGAATGATGTGCACCTGCAGCTATAAGAACTGTGCGCGTCTCATAGCTCTCATTCTCTGTATTTACTTTAAATATAGGTTTTCCTTTTTCATCCGTAGAACTCTTCTCGATTCCCGTAACTATTCCGTCAGCAAACTCTGCACCCAACTTATCGGCATGCTCCCTGAATTTCATTGCAAGATCAAATCCGTTAACACCGGGAATTCCAAGATAATTGTCCACTTCATAAGTGTCGATTATCTGTCCTCCGCTCACAGGATTTTTTTCTATAACAAGCATATTAAGTCCGGCTCTCTTTGCATATACCGCAGCCGAAAGCCCTGCAGGGCCGGAACCGATTATTATAATATCAAACATTTGTATTTCCTCCTAAACTATAAAACTCAAAAGCACTCCTCTATATCCGCATAAAAAGAAAGAGGATTAGATTGTGCACAACCTAATCCTATCACTATTTCGAATATTTTAAAAGTAAAATTTTTATAACCAATTAAACCGACTATACAAGCTCATACTTTTTAAGCGCATTCCAAATTCCGTCATCCTCAAGATGAGTTGTGACAAAGTCCGCTATATCCGCGATCTCATCAGCGCATCTTCCCATTGCAATAGCCGTTCCTGCAGTCTGCATCATTTCCATATCATTTACGCTGTCACCAAAAGCGAAAGTGTTTTTTACATCTTCAGATAAGAGTTCACAGACTTTCTCAATTCCCGTACCCTTATTAAAGCCCTTGGGAACCATCTCTACAACATGCTCGTTGTGGATCATGTAATCATAAAGATCTTCAAGCTCAGCAAAACAGCTCTTGGTATCACATCCCGTCGTCGCGCATGACAATTTGTTGATCTGCCAGTTTCCCCAATTATCATTGATACCGCGAAGTCTGTCTCCCATATCTGCCATAACTTTTCTGCCGTACATATCATTTTCAAAATCTTTTCTTTCCATATAGAGATATTCCGGGCCTTCAAGGATTGGTCTGAATCCATATCTTTGAACCGTTTCCACAGTTCTTATCGCATCATCTTTATCCATAATTCTGTTGTAAATAGTCTTTCCGTCGTATTCGATCATACATCCGCACGCCGAAACGATACCGTCAAAACCCATTCCCAATAGTTCTTGATTGCTTACAAAAGATCTTGATCTTCCTGTATTTATAAAGCACTTATGCCCGTTCTTCTTTGCCTTCCTTATTCCTTCTTTTGTGCTCTCCGGGATGTAATTCTTGTAGTCCCAAAGCGTTCCGTCAATATCAAAAAATAGAATCATTAATCTTTTCCACCCTAAATCCATCCTCCATCGAGGGTTATTATCTGTCCGGTCATATATTCGGGCGAGTCCGCAAGCATGACCGCAAGCTTGGCAACTTCTGTAGCTTCGCCCATTCTTCCCGCGGGTATCTCATCTTCAAGGGCACTCAGGTCCTCCTCCGTCAGATGCTCTCTGTTCATCGCGGTGTCAATGACTCCGCACGCAATGGCATTTACCTGAATGTTGCTGGGCGCAAGCTCTTTTGCCAGCGCTTTGGTAAAAGCATTCACGCCGCCCTTAGATGCGGAATACGCAACTTCACAGGATGCTCCGACGGAACCCCACACTGAAGTTATGTTTATTATCTTACCACAATGTTTCCTCAACATGACAGCAGCAGCTGATTTGCATGTAAAAAAAACTGAATCAAGATTAGTGCTCATTACCTTTCGCCAATCAGCGACACTCATATCGGTAAGGAGCCCTATATGCGCTATTCCCGCATTGTTTATGACAACATCAATGTCTTTTATCTTCCTTGCAAAAAGATCCGTCACCGAATCATAATCAGCGGCATCGCAAGTGAAACTGCTGCATTTTATACCGTACTCATTTCGAAGATACTCGGCAAAACCGGCCAACTGCTTTTCGCTCTGCTTACAGGTCAAAAAAAGTTCATCTCCCATTGCAGCGAAAGCTTCCGCAATAGCCTTTCCTATTCCTCTTGATGCACCGGTTATAAGGACTTTTCTGTTCACTTCGCGCCTCCTTTATATTAAATCAAAATGCGCTGCCCCCATAAAAGAGCAGCGCACATATTCTGTCTTGTATTAAACGATCAGCCTTGCAGATCACATACAGCCATTAGCAGCAATGTGAAAGTGCATCGATAACAGTTTCTTCAACAAAAGGCTTTGCAACAAATTCTGCTGCTCCGAGCTTAACCGCTTCCATCATCTTATGCTTCTGTCCTGCAGCTGTAATCATAACAACCTTTGCATTGGGATCAGCTTCTCTGATAAGCTTGAGTGAATCAATACCGTCAAGTACAGGCATAGTGATATCCATGGTAACAATGTCGGGCTTAAGTTTCATGTACTCATCAAAACCTTCCTGGCCGTTAACAGCTTCACCTACAATTGAATAGCCGGCTCTTTCCAATATATCTCTCAAAACTTTTCTTGAAGTTCTGGAATCATCTACTATTAAAACGTTCTTCATTTTCTATATTCCTCCAACCTATTACATGGTCGTTATTTTTGTGTCTTTTGATACTGCAATGAGATATTTAACCTCACCACCACAGATGTAAACAGGCATTACCATGATCTCATCACAGCTAGCTTCTGTTTCTGAAACAGAGAATGCAGGGGGCTCAAGCTCAATGAACTTTGATTCCTTACTCTGTTCTGTTACATATAAACCGTTGATACAATTTATAAGTTCGCAAACCGCGTCAAGCGCGTCTTCTCTTGTTTCAATAAATTCTTCCTTAGTGTACGCTTTAGCCATTCTCTGCACATCTTCAAACTTGCCTGAAATGCCTACAAACGCATTCTGATCTCCATGGAATTTCTGATAGCCAAGGACTTCATCCTTGATATTTTTTGTCGTATATGCCTTTCCGACAAATACATGACTATCCACGAGTCTGTACATATTCTTAATACCCATGGAAAACATTCCTCTGTACATCTGGTCTTCAGTCTCAAGGAAAATAGGCACGATCTTTTCAACATCACCGGACTTAAGTGTTGCCATATCCGACTCTGTGAAACCGTGAAGTTTCTGATATTCTTCCTCCACCTCTGCCAACTTACTCATGGAAATAGCTCCCATATCCGTAAGTGCCTGAATAAATGCGAGATACGGATTTCCCTGCAACTCCACAAGACGGCTTACCTGGGTATCTGTCAAGTACCCACGCTCGATGGCAATATCACCAAAACGCTTATCCATAGATGCCTGCATGGCATTTACCTGTTCAGCCTGTGCTATAGTCATAAGCTTCTCTGCAACAGCTATAACACCAAGCTTAGCGCAATTGGATTCTTGTATCTGATATGCCTTCTCAAGCTGACTCTTGTCGAGCAAGCCTTTCTCAACCAAATATACACCAATTAGACGATCGAACATTGCTGTAGCTCCTATACATAAAAATTTGTTTATAACTTACAGTACCATTTTAGACCATTATCCGTATATAAACAAGACTATTTATTTCGCTACATAACAATAAATTGTACACCAAGGAGACGCTGAATCATTCATCGTTCACCCGGCATACAATTTCCCGGAACGTTTTATTATATTTTTCTTAATTATTTTCCATATGCGCCATCGCGCCATTCACAGCCCTCTTTACAGCGTTGTCGTCATCAGCTCTTCTGTTCTGCTGTGCCTTTGTCTCTCTGTAAGCTCTGTTGGCGCTGTCTATCGCAATTATCTGTTCCTTCGGCATGAAAATCCTGTGTCCCGCAGGATTGATCGCTACGCCGTCCTTATCTCGGATAAATCTTGCAATGTCGCTAAAAGAAAATACTGCGGCATTCCACTCATGTCCGAGCTTCATTTTCCCAAACTCGAATCCGTCGGTGAATACCGGCATAAAGATCTTATCATCGGCAGTCTTTACCATGAAGAATGTGAACTTTGTATCTTTTCCCATTCTCACTCTGCCGCTCTCTGTCTTTTCAGCATGTCCCTCATACTGCATGGGAACTATATATTTTCCGTTAAAGAGATTTCCGATCATTCTCTTTTCTTTAAGAGCAAGTATCTCATCTCTCTTCTCATATTTTACGGGCCATCTGCGCTCTTCAAGCATATCGAGCATTGAGAAGCAAAGCTGCGGATTTACGGGAGCATCTTTTATAACTCTGTTCCACTCGCCGGGAGCAGCTGAGATCTCGTCTCTCTTAAACTTCACTCTGTAAGCGCCGTTGTCTATTATCAGATCCTCAAGGCCGATGCAGTAAAGGAAATCAAAATATCCTTTTCTTGCCGCACCTTGTTCTTCCTGCTGCGGTTCAACCTCTATCTCTTTTACCATAACCTGACGGTACTGCTTCTTATAAAGTTCTGCAGCTTCTTCCGCCATCTCTTTTCCAAAATACAAAAGACCGTATCCATGATCGATAAACGGATATCCCGTCGACTTATCATAGATCACATATAGAATTTCAGCGTCTCTGACCCTGCGGATTATTTCGTTGTAAACTTTTCTGCGATTTCTCTCGTAGTCGGGAATCGGAACCTCTCTGTCAAACTCATCAAAAGTCGTAAGAACAAACAAAAGCTCCTGATCGTTAAGCTCCCTAAGTTCATCTATCGAAATGTCATCCTCATATATTATCTGTCCGATATCATCCTTGCGTTCCTCGGATACAGTCTCAGCAAGACAGCACTCGACACCCGGAAGATTCACATGATTTAACTTCGGTATTGTCGGCCAGTCAAGGGCTGCATGAGCTTCTCTTACTTCCTCAAGTTCCCTCTCTCTTGCTATTCTGATTTCTTCATCAAGTTGTCCGGGCCGGAGCGCCTTCTCTTTTTTTCCCCCCAACAAACTAAATAATCCCATCTATATCCCTCTTTCGTCTGATGCTGTAGTCAGCTCTCGTAAAATGTTTTTGATACCCCTGCAAGATACTCGGGGTCACGGCTTCCCGCGGATTCATAGGGCGAATGCATTGCAAGCTGGGCAAGTCCTATGTCCACCGTGTTAACAGAAACCTGCGATGTTGAGATATTACCGAGCGTTGAACCTCCGGCAATATCCGAGCGATTGGTAAATGTCTGATAGGGAACATTCGCCTTCTCGCAAATAAGTTTAAATGTGGCTGCGGATACCGCATCCGTCGTATATTTTTGATTTGCGTTATATTTAATAACGATTCCGCCGTTCATAAGCGGTCTGTTTACAGGATCCGCCTTTTCCTTGTAATTGGGATGTACGGCATGTGCGTTGTCGGCGGAGATCATGAAACTGTTTGCAACAGCTGTGAAATACTGCTGTTGCGTTCTTCCAAGGCCTTCATTTATCCTGATAAGCGTATCCTTCAAAAATGTCGAATCCGCTCCCTGCTTGGTTCCGCTTCCGACTTCTTCATTGTCGAAAACGCAGTGCAAAACAACATTCTCAGATTCTTTTGCTGTAATAAATCCCTCGAATGTGGCATATACGCACTCCTGATCGTCAAGTCTCGAACTTGCGATGTACTCATTGTTTGCGCCCCAAAATGTGGGTTTCACCCTGTTGTACAAAAAGAGATCATGGCTTAAGATGTCTTCTTTTTTCACCCCTGCAGCCTCTGCAACCACTTCAAAAAAAACTGCCCTTGGAGCTTAAATCTCCAAAAAGCGGTATGCAATCGGTCTGAGGATTGTACTTGGCTGAGCTGTTTGCATCTCTGTTCATATGGATAGCAAGTGAAGGTATCATCAAAAGATCTCTGTCCACATTTACGAGTTTTGATACAAATCCGCCTTTTCCATCTCGCACGATAAGTCTTCCCGCAACCGAAAGCGGTCTGTCAAACCAAGGTGCGCAGAGCATTCCGCCGTACTTCTCGGTATTTAATTTTACATATGCCGAAACTTCCTCCATCTCAGGATTCTCTTTTATCTTAAAAGAAGGAGAATCACTGTGACTTGCGATCACATAAAAACCTTTGAACTTCTTATCGGGTATCCTGAAAGAAATCACAGAAGAATCGTTTCTTGTAACAAAAAACTTTCCGGGCTTAAGTTCCCACTCCTCAGATTCCTTCAGTTCCACGTACCCCCTGTCGTCAAGCTCTTTCCTAAGATTGTCGACCACGTGAAAACATGTAGGTGATGCGTCAATAAACTCAAGCATTTTTTCTGTTATATTCTTCATATTACTTTTCCGCCTTTTATCATATTCATTGCAGTTTATGTAAACTACAACCAAATATAATTATAGCCTAAATTTGTTTTCAAAGATATGCGATCATCCTGTTATCGTCATATTAATTATATAAATAAAGCATTAACATTCTAGCACGCACAGGCTCAATATATCAAGCAGTTTTCATAGAACTATATGTAAATTTTTTTTGAACTTTTCTATTCCTCTTAAACCGCATAAAAAGAGGGCTCCGACTCTTTGGATAGTCGAAAGCCCTCATGGTCACTACATTTTTATCATATTAGATTTACGCATATACAAACCAAATGAAAAGATATCCCACTAACACTGCAGTTAATGTAAACGGAACTCCTATCTTCATGAAATCACCGAAAGAAACTTCGTAACCTTCTTTTCTAAGCATTCCCACACCGGCGATATTGGCGGAAGCACCGATAGGTGTAAGGTTTCCGCCAAGTGTTGCACCGATCAAAAGTCCGAAGTACAAAAGAAGCGGACTTGCCGACATCACGGCAGACAGACTTCCAAGTACCGGAAGCATGGTCGCAACATACGGGATGTTATCGATAAACGCCGAGATTGCAACAGAACCGAAAACTATAACCGTGTACAGCATAAAGACATTTCCTTTTCCCGCATCGGCTATGATATTTGCAAGTTCGTCAATGATGCCGACATTGGTAATTCCGCTGATAACGCAGAACAGACCTGCAAGAAGGAGCATAGTATCGTAGTCGATTGCTTTGAGCGAATGCCACATGCTATCTGTTCCCTTTGAAAGAAAAATCTCCCAGATGATATTGATGATTCCGCATACCATGCATATCACACCGTTTGTGATCTCAGGCTTATTCTGGAAAAAGGATGCGATAACAAGAAGCACAACGTGCCCAAGCATCATTATCGTAGGAACATAATCGGTTACAACAGTCTTCTCATCTGAGCTTACGGGTTCTTTGTCTTTTCTGAAAAGAACCATCATGATAGGAACCGTAGCAAGCGCTCCGAGCTCAACAGCAAAGAAAATTCCAAGCTTTCCGTCCATCCAGAAGAAATCGTTAAAGTCCATCCCTGCAGCTCCTGCGAGCATGATGGATGTCGTATCTCCAACAAGTGTCGCAGCTCCCTGAAGGTTTGATGAAACCGCGATACAGATTATCATCGCAACCGGCGAGATCTTGAGTTTTTTGCAGATAGCAAGTCCGACAGGTGCAACCATAAGAACCGTCGCAACGTTATCGATAAATGCAGAAATGATTCCCGAGAAAAGAGACATCGATATCGTAACCCACAACACATTCGGCGCAACATTAAGAATCTTGTCCGCAATGTAATTGGGCATCTTGGATTCTATGAAGTAATCAACGATTACCATAGTTCCAAAGATCATCATAAGGACGTTCCAGTCTATTGCCGAAAACACCTGATTAAACGGAAGAATTCCCGTGATCACAAAAATAAGCGCCGTAGAAAGCGCAACGTATGCTCTTTTCTTAGGCAGAACCACCATAAGAACATACATTATTACAAATAAAACAATGGCTAAAGTTTTCAAGTTTCTTTACTCCTTCTGTTGAAAAACTTTTATCACATATAAAACCTGATCTTCAGGTCATGCACATCTTCCGCCGCTTCCCTGCAAAGCCTGCAAAGCGCATCAAAATATTTTCCGAGCCTGTACTGTGCAAATTTGGCATTGTAAAAAATAATATTCCAGCCGTCGCCGCTCTCCGTAAGAACATCATAGAGCGCGTCAAGATTTTGGCCGTAATAATCCGGAAGAGGGAGCTCTTTTACAAGCTCTGCCTGTAGTCCCTCCGGCGTTGCAACTTCTGCTAAATCAATATAAAAAACCTTATCCATAGTTTAATACACCTGCTCAAAGTTTTCATAATGATCGTCTGTATAATACACACTTCCGTCGTCTGAGTAAACTATACGCTTTGCTCCTCTTGAATCGGCACCCAGCGTATCTATATCACATTCTTTGTACTTCTTTCCATCGGGGAGCTTTCCCTCGTTGTTGCCAAATCTGTCTCCGCCTATGCACTTTCCTTTGGCGAATTCATCGAGCCCTCCGCCTGTCCAGCCAAGCTTTTTGGCCTCATTCTTAGTGATGAAATTGGAAGGAAGTTTGCCGTAAGTGTGGATATAAAGAGCCACATCATCTTTTGATGTATACGTTCCGTCTTCAGAAACCGCAGATGCCTTCTCATTATCACCTGCTGCCGCTGCATCGGAACCCGCAGCATTTGAAGCTTCTTCTCCTGAATTACCGCTCTCCGACACTTCACTTACAATATCGGACGCAAGCGCATCACCGTCCAAAGTTATCGCGTTGCCCGCTCCGTCAGTAAAAAGAATCGACAGATCCTCGGCAGAAATATCGCTTATTCCTGAGTTATCATATGAGGATGCATCCTCGCCGTCCGTTATACCGCGCGCTGCGAATATTCCGGAACCAACCGTCGTCAAAACCATAAACAACAGCATTATAAACGCAACTATCCTAACGCTGTTCTTACCTTTTTTCTTAAAAAAATTCACTTGTATACCTCTTTTTAATTCAATAACTTTTCATCCGATCGTCAAATATACATGTTCTCGGCAAGTTCTTCCCTTGAAAGGAAAGGCGCAAGATCTTCAAGCGGAGGACTTGAAAGACTTCCGTCCGGCTCTCTTCGCGCCGAGCTCTTGGGTGCCCAAACCTGCTCAGTATCGGTATAAACTTCAACGAACACTGGACTCTTGGCATCTACCGCCGTCTTCATCGCATCTTCAAGCTCATTTCCCGTGATCACTCTGCTGTAGTGATAACCGAACGCTTCCGCAATCTTTTCAAAAGACGGGAATGCGAGATCTCCGCTCTCGGGGCCGATTCCGACTTTTGAATACTCTTTGAACAGATTGTTCTGAGTAAGTCTGATTGAATGATAGCCATCATTGTTTATGAGAAATACCTTGATAGGGAGCTTGTTTGTGATAACAGTCTGAAGCTCCTGAAGGTTCATCATTATACTTCCGTCGCCCTCAAGACATATTGTTTCTTTTCTTCCTGCCGCGATGCAAAGACCTATCGCTGCGGGAAGACCATATCCCATGCTGGCTACCGCGTTGTTTATTATAAATCTCGTGCCTTCTTTTACTACCCAGCTCTGGTGGCCCGCTACGCAGCACGCGCCGTTACTTACTGCAGTAAGACTTCCCTTAGGAAGTGCCGCAGAAAGAGCTTTGATAAATCCGTATACATTAACCTTGTTATCGCCTGTATGGAGCTGACTTTCCGATACAACGGGATATTTTTCTTTCCATGCCACGCACTGTTTTCTCCATGCATCGGCAGGAGAAACGTAAGTCTCGCCACACTTATCTGCTGCCGCATAGAGCTTTTCAAGAAACTCTTTTGCGTCAGCGTGAATCTTCATATCAACATGAACAGTGTGTTTCTCCATCTCGGCAGGTTCAATGTCGACCATTACGACCTTGGCAGCTCTTGCCCATGTTCCCCATGTATAGCCTACCTGTCTGATTGAAAGCCTGCTGCCTATGACGATGACAAGATCCGCATTCTGTATCGCAAAGTTCCCCGGTCTGTCACCCATATTACCGCCGCGGCCGCAGTAAAGCGGATTGTCTGTTTCTATAACATCGATTGAATTCCAGTATGTACAAACGGGAACTCCGAGTTTATCCACAACTTTTCTGAACGCGTCAAAACCACCTGAAATACGCACTCCGCCGCCTGCATAGATGACGGGACGCTCAGCTTTTTTGACCATCTCTATTACTTCGTTTATTGTTTCATCAGAAACTTCCGGAGTCTCTTTTTCATAAGAAGCTGCTTCTTCCTCGCTGTAGCCTCTGAGCGAATCGGGATCGATCTCAGCGCCCTGGAAATTAACGGGAACATCGATCCACACAGGTCCCGGTCTTCCGACGTTCATAAGATGCCAAGCTTTTTCCATGTGATATCTTATGTCTGCGGGATCTTCAAGCATAACTGCGTACTTGCACATGTGCTCAGTCATGCGGGTTATATCGTACTCCTGATCTCCGAGAGAACGAAGTCCCTTGCGATCATACTCTTTTCCCATGAGCTTATGCTCATATCTGACTGTTGTGTCATAACGAACCTGCCCGCTCACTACGAACATAGGAAGCGAATCAAGCCAGCCTCCGAGCACTCCCGTTATCGCGTTGGTTCCGCCGGGGCCCGAAGTCACGCAAAGAGCCGCAACTCTTCCGTCATATCTTGAGTAGCTCTCAGCAGCTATGGCCGCGCCCTGCTCATGATGGAAGTGCGTGCATGTCATTCCTGTGGTATGGCCAAAAGAATTATTCAAATACATAGCGCCACCGCCTACTACAGTGAAACAGTCGGTGACGCCCTTTTTTACCAAAAATTCTGCTATATAATCAGAAACTCTCATATTTACCACCTTATCCAAGGTGCTCTACCTGTTTCAACAAGTTCCGTAAGTTCATCTCTTTCTCTTGCTGTATCCATGCACTTCCAGAAGCCGTCATACTTGTATGCGACCATCTCGCCGTCTTTTACGAGGTTGTGCATAGGTTCTTTTTCAAAGAATGTCGCATCGCCCTCGATATAATCAAAAACTCCGGGCTCAAGAACCATGTAACCGCCATTAATTCTGGCGCCGTCCATGCTTGCTTTTTCTCTGAAATCTTTAATGGTAGAACCATCACCTTTATCAATGTCAAACACACCAAAGCGCTGTCCTGCAAGAATCGCAGTCACGGTCGCAAGTTTGCCGTTTTCCTTGTGGAACTCAAGGAGCTTTGTCATGTCTATGTCACACACGCCGTCACCGTAGGTCATGAAGAACGCCTCGTTTCCGACATGCTCTCTTATCCTCTTGATACGTCCACCCGTCATGGTGCTGTATCCTGTGTCGACAACGGTTACTTTCCAGGGCTCCGCCTTCTGTGAGTGGAACGTTGTCTTATTCTCGTTTGCAAAATCGAAAGTCACATCGCAGTTGTGGAGATAGTAATTTGCGAAATACTCTTTTATAACTTCCTGCTTGTATCCCGCGCATATAATAAACTCATTAAATCCGTAATGTGAATATTCTTTCATGATGTGCCAAAGGATCGGCTTACCCCCGATCTCGATCATTGGCTTTGGGCGAAGATGGCTCTCTTCACTGATTCTTGTTCCGAAACCTCCCGCTAAAATTACAACTTTCATCTAATCTCTCTTTCCTTCCCGTTGGGTTACATAGTGCCACCAAATTGATACTCAGTAATATACTACTTTTTGAAATTTTTTTGTAGTCCATTCTAACCAAGTGCCTTTAGCCTGTCGTTTGCAGGCCTATATCCGGCGCACTTTTTATAAAAATCTTTTGCCTTTAAAATATTTCCTCTGACTTCCTCTATAACTCCAATATTATAATATGCTTTAAAACTGTTAACACCCTCTACCGAATAAATCTTTGCTTTTGTCGCTTTCAAAAAAGCTGCTGTCGCATCGTCGAAAAGAGCATTATTCATATAGATAAGTCCCATCATAAACATATAATCCGCGTTGCCTTCAAAAAGATCCGTAACCCCTTCAAGACACAGTGCATCCGGAAATCTTTTCTGCGCCATTAACCCATATCCGTATGAAACCATCATGTCTTGAATATAGGAAAGCTCTGGATTTATCGTCTGTTCCATAACCTGTTCGTAATAGTCTGTTCCCTCTTTATAGTCCTCCATTGCAATGCAGCATTTTCCTATCTGGAACAAAACATACGGATCTTCAGGATTATCATTAAGTGCCTTAAGCAAAAGCTTTTTATTTCTCTCAGCCTTACTCTTTCTTAATTCCGGAGTGTCATATCCGACATGATCAAAAGAAAGCGGCAAATCGAAATATCCGTTTTCATCATCTCTGTCTATAGTTCGAAGATTCTCATGTATGTCGCCAAAAAAGCTGTACACTTTCCTATTGTAAAAACGCCCTATCTTGTCGCGTGATCTAAGTTCTTCACCATTTTGTACATACGTACTTGCAATCGTGGACATCCCTATTTTTCCGGGATTTGCCATAACCGTTTTCATAAATTTATCAGCAAGCTCCGTAGAATAATCCTCGAGAAATTCATCACAATCAACAGATAAAATATAATCATTTACAGCCTTAGAACACGCATAATTTCGTGCTTCTGCAAAGTTTCCCATCCATTCAAAGTTATATAGCACAGCACCTTTGCTTTTGGCTATCTCAGCCGTATCATCGGAAGAACCCGTATCAACGACAACAACCTCCGAACCGTCAAAATACTTTACCAAAGGCATTATTGAATCAATGCACTTCCCGATATTCTTCGATTCATTTTTTGCGATCATGCACACTGAAAACGAAAACACACAAACCTCCTCAACGCCCGCTTATGTTTATACATTCACATCTTCGAGCATTACGGGAATTTTCATATCAACACACTTTCTGGCAACCACTCCCGAATCGCCATAGTAACCATTCCACCTGTCAATGAACTGAAGCGAACGGTTTTCCTCGTCATAGATACATCCTTCCGTATCCTTAACCTTATCAACAAAAGCGATATACCTTTTTCTTACTGTTCCATCAACAATATCAAGATTCGCCGTCAGATAATCCTGAGGAACAAATAAAACAGTCATTCTGTCTGTATGCTCTGAAAAAATCTGAAGCGCCCGTTCAAATTTATCAACCGCCTTTTCTCCGTACTCCATCAAAGTGCTGATACTAAAGTAATAAACAACAACCTTGCGTCCTTCATACTTACCAAGAAACTCATTCCACTCGCCTTCATCGCTCGTAAAGGTATCTATATCAGATTCCTGCTCAGCAGCAAAATCCGAAACTTCTATCTTTTGCTCCCAGAAAGCCCTCGTTTCTTCTCCTGTCAGCCCAATTAATTTCTTTAGATACAGCTCTCTTTGTTTTTCGGACTTAAGAAGAACCTTATCCGCATTTACCACCGCAGGCTGCTCCGCAAGAATTTCTATACACCTACATGCCTTATCATCGTCATCGACAGGATCGTCGATATCATAACAAGGCACATAAATAAGCTCATCCGTCACATTTAAAAGATTCCCCGAATAAAAGAATTCATGTACGGTAAACGCTGTATTCCAGGCATCATACGGCACCTGTATCACAATCTTATCGGGATGAATTCCCGCATAGTCAAACTTCTCGCAATCCTCAGCACCCAGATAATCAGGAAAAAGAGCTCTCTCATCATGCATCTCCCCGACCTTTCCCGTATAATCACAATCATAATAATTTATCGGAAGCACATGCACCTCGTGTCCTTCAGACTTATACTTGCGCCACAACCCCTCAAGAGTATTCCACAACTTCACCCTGCACGGAAGGAAAACAATCGTCATCTTTTCTTTCTCCTGCACAGGCATAAGCATTCTGCCCATATACCTTTTGACAGAATTCAAAAGTTCATTGGTATCAAGCGTATATCTATAGGGATTGTGTCCCAACTTTTCCTTCAACAGATTTTCCTGACTGATATATATGGGATATTCATGCATACCGCCGCTTTTGTGTATTTCCATATAGTTTCCGTAGTTACTCGATAATATCCTGTCATAGTAAGCTGAAACTTTGAGCATAGTATTCTCAAACTTCATATCAATAGAACTTTGGAAATATTTTTTGGGAAAAATGTGATTACCATACTTAAGATAAAACGGCATCAAAGCAACATTATCCGCTTCGGATACAGGACATTCCATAAATATTTTATCTATGAGAACTTCCATTTCATGCAAGAGCTTTTTTCCTCTGTGAAAATGAACGTTATTCTCTTTTTCCACATCTATTAAAAGGCTCTCGATTTCATTTGTGTATTCCCCAAGAGAATCTTTTTCAGAAATCGCATCATGTGCAGTTATGATCCTCCTAACACGCTCCTGACGTTCCTTCTCTTTCTCCGCATCATTATATACACCGTCCATCGGAAAAATATCGACGCCCACAGTGTACGGACAGCCACTGAACAAATCAAGATGCTCCTTGCTGCAATCAATAGCATGACTGTTTACTATTCTTCCAAGAAAATTATTATATTCATTCTCTATATCATTAAGCGTGAGTATTATATAGACACTCGGTAATTCTTTTCTTGCGATCTCGAAAAAGCGCTCATAATCATCCCTGAGCATGCATATATCAAAATCGTCATCCCATGGAATATATCCGCCATGACGCACCGTTCCGATAAGAGTACCGTATTCGGCAAACCACTTGATATCATGTTCTCTGCACAACTTATCAATATCTGCCAACATCTGAAGCTGTCCCGCCCAATAGCGCTTCATCATCGTAGAGATATAAAAAACCGTTCCTGACTTCCGGTCTGAAAAAAGCCTCGGGAAAACTGATATTTTCAAGCGGTACCATATTCATTTCATCGGAATTATTGTTGATCATTTAATTTACACAGACTCCTTTTTCAGATATGAAAAATCCAGTTTCCTTATTGCCGGTATGATATCAGCATATTCAGCTTTTTTCCCAAACAGAAGTGTTGTTCCAAGAACAAAGCCATCCATTTTCTTGGGAGCATATTCAAGCATCCTCTCTGCTCCGCACGCTCCGTCCCAGTAAAGTTCAAACCCCATCTTTTTACGAAGATGAAGAAGTACATCAATCTTCTCACCGACAAAAGGAAGAAACATCTGACTGGCATTACCGGGATTAACAGCCATAACAAGAACTCTGTCAACTATGCGAAGCTGTTCTTTTACCGATTCAACACTTGTTCCCGGATTTATTGCTATTCCCGGATGCATTCCGTGATCAATTATCTTCTGTATTGTCGCAGACGGATGATACTCAGCCTCCGGATGGATATATACGGTATCTCCTTTTCTGAGATATCTTAGAAAAAGATCTATATTATTCCTTGGATGTTCGATCATAAGATGCACGTCGAGAGGCTTATTGCTCACACGCGCAATTACTATCATGTCATAAAGTGACATGGCGAAATTATTAACGTAACGACCATCCATAATATCAATGTGAAAAGAATCTATTCCGGCTGCCTCAAGCGCTCTGACTTCCCTTTCAAGATTCCCAAAATCAGCGCACATCATAGACGCCGTAAGCATAAAATTATTCATAATACCCCCCTGCATTTCATATATGATCCGATTATCCGAATCATCCAATAAGCAGCTTACCTGTATCTTTTACATACAGTGAAAGCTTTTTTCTCCAAACTTCTTCATCTTTACAGTCAATTACCGACGTATCAAGAATCACATAGTCATATTTTTCATTCGGAGAAAAATCTTCTTTTAAAAGATCCACACACTCAATATCGAGTTTATTCTTACCAAGCGTCGCAATCTTTTCGTAACTTTCAATACCTTTAACTTCAGCAAAAGGATATATCAATTTTATTCTTGAAAGCATCTCTCCAAAACCGCATTGAACTTCAAGAACACTGAACTTCTCATCAAAGTTCCTTTTTATCTCAGCCAAATGTTTTCCTTTAAAGTGCATGCTTCTCTCGGGAGTAAATCCCCATTTATCAATGAATTTAATCCTGTTTCTCTCAAGAAGCTCTCTGTACTTATCGGACATCTTTCCAAAGCTTTTGCTTCCATAGTGATAAACAAAAGCATTCCAGCACATAACGCTCCTAAAACCGGCTTCCATAAGCCTCATTCCGTAGTCGTCATCTTCGTAATTACCTGGAGTATATCTCTCATCCAGTTCTCCCACCTTATCGTATGCATCCCTTTTTATAAGCATAGCAAACATTACAAGCTTCGACTTAAGTTCAACGATATTTTCGGCGGGAATATTGGTAACACGCGCATATTCCGTATATTCAGGCACCGTATTCAGAGGAATATTAACCACCTGATTGTTCGATGCATTATTCGTAGAAGCTCCGCATGCACCGATCTTTTCATCAGAATACAATGCCATGCGCATCATATACAAAGAATTCGGAAGCATAAGTGCATCACTGTTTAAAAGAAAAATATCATTATCCGGATTTGCTGCCTTTATTCCTATATTGCAGCCTCTCGGAAATCCTGTATTTTCCTTATTTCTAACAAAAACAATATCTTCCTGTTCTTCCAGCCACTTGACACTTCCATCACCGGAATTATTGTCAACCACAACTATCTCTACCGCACCATCATAGCAGTTTGCGCGCACAGATTCTATACATTCTCTCGTATATTCAAGAGAGTTATATGACAATATCACAAAAGAAACGTTTCTTGCATTGACCTTTCCCGACATCTTACTCTTACATAAGACATCCTTCATAGAAGTTGCCTCATTGCTACCAACACCATATTTCTTGCATGCCATACAATATGCATTTTCATAAGACAAAAAAGCCGTATTAGGATTTTCCTTCAGATAATAATTTCCCAATTGATAATATAACTCATAATCTTCGGAATTCTTTTTAAACCCGCTTTCTATCTCAGATAAAGACTTCTCCCGTAAATACTCTTTTACAAAAATGTCTTTATAGTAATCGTATCTTCCAAGCTCAGGCATACCAAAATCATGAAATATCCACGGCGTTTCCATATATGGAATGATTATCCTATAACCTTTTTGCTTAAACTCCATACTTTGCGAAGCGTCGTAGAAATCGAATCCGTCGAAAATATCTTCTCTCCACGGAATATCCTTGGACGTAGCAATAAAGCAGCCGTCCACAAGCGACACATCTACGCTTTTACTATCGGGATACGCAAGCGTTATATTGTCTTCTCTGTAATTTAAGATCTTGCTTATCCTTGCTTCAACAATATTCCCATACTGCCTGTCAGACCACATGACTCCGTCATTCGGAACCTCTTTAGGTCCAACCATTCCAACCATACCTATGGATTCGTCCTTAAATATATCGATAAGATCGTACAGTAAATATTGATTTATTATGCGAACATCATGATGCATATATATCTTGTACTTTACTCCAAGTGAAGCTGCATACTCCATTCCCTCGTTATAGCCGCTGCACATAGATCTTGCATCCGTTATCTCAAGAACTTCTACACCGCATCCCTCCGGCACATATAATCTGTCTATCCACCACTTTACTTCATCAAATTCATCTTTATCATTGGAGCATATGATAAACGCGAACTTTTCAGGCGCATAATCATCACCCTCGCATATCCTGCTCTTTATATTCGCATCATTCGTGTTGTTACCAGCTTTGCTGTCTCTCGTCCAAATACTGTGTAAAAGAAGTATCTCATTGGAGCTTGCTCCTACAGACAATGCATAATCGCCTGCATCGTCCACGGAAAACTCCTCTGCCCACTCGCTTCTTATCATGAAATTCTTTAGTTTTTTTTATTATCCTTACTGCATTTTCAAAATTCCCCGCTGTGCTTATTATCCCGTCTGAAACATTGCCTGTAATATCTTTTTCCATATCATAAATAAGAAAAAAATATGCAAGGTCAGCATCGTTTTTCTCTGCCTTCTCATACTCTTTCCTTATCTGAAAGAGCCGCTCAAAATCTCTGTTACCAAGCGCCTTATCTATTGAACGTACTATATCGGTCTTATCCATATAAAATGATCAGTTCCTTTCAAAGCCTGAATAAACTCCTATAGAAATTCACATAAACCTTCTATTCAAAAAATCGATTCCTTGCTGCGAAAGCATGCCCGCATCAAGTTCTGTCCTTAAGAAATTCAGTGCATTCTCATCTCCCAAAGCCGCCCTTCGCATCTGAAACTTATACTCATTAAGCCTTCCGACTATTTCGCCGACACTTCCTCCAAATTGTGAAAAAGAAACGACTCCGCCATTTATTTCGCACAGCTCCCTTACATCCATAAGAGCATTAAGTTTATTATCAAGCTTCCGCCTATCCTTAAGCTCCGCAAGCACTCTGTATACAAATTCGTAATTGCCCATACCAAGCGCTTCTTCAATCGTTTCAAGAAACTGCAATCCAAGCTTATACATTTCTTCCTTTTCGGATGACACTGTATAATACTCATCAAATCTGTATTTATCGCTATATTCATTGCAAAACTTCTCTCTGTAACTATCATAACTTGTAAGCTTACTCAGCCCGCAGTCATGCATACACCAGGGCTCGTCCTGCATTATCACGCCCACCTTGCGCCCTCTTCTCTTAAATTCTTCACATTGGGATAAATCATAGAAATCAAATCCGTCAAAAATGTCTTCTCTCCATGGAATGTCCTCATTTGTCGCTATAAACATTCCATCAACCGCATCTGTCTCGGCAACAGCCTCTTCCGTCATCCTTTTAAATCTTAGGTCAAGGTTCTTGTCTTCATTCACCGCATAAGTTGCGCCAACGGTCCAATGATCCCATCCTGATCCGTTTGGTGGAAGGAAACCTCCGATTACGCCAAGAAGCCCATATTGCGCATTTTCTTCAAAAACTCTGACCAGGTCTATAGGAAAATCCCTGTTCAGAATAAAAACATCCTGGTGGATATAGATCTTATAATCAGCATCTGTAGATCTCATCGCCGCATTATAGCCGGCGCACATCGAGGGGGCATCCTTGATAGTGATAAAATCAATCTCCATATTTTCAGGCACATTCAGCCTGTCAATATACCATGCGCACTCACTTGCCGCCCGGTCATCGTTTACACAGGCGATAAAAGCCATCTTAATTTTATCCTGCATGATTCGCAATCCCCCAAAATCCCCGAAATCATAATCAAATTATACCTAAATATTCCCACACATTCAATTAAACCAATGGTATGATAGTAATAACTATACCAAATACCAATCTTTGGAGGACTGACATGAAAGTTCTTTTTCTTGATATATCAATTTTTTTCGCAAATATGGACATGCTGGACGCATTGGAAAAGTACACGGATAGTGAAGGAAATCACCTTGAAATAGTAAAATATCCATATGCCTATGAAGAAAAAAAAGCAACAAACGATCCCGATTTTGAAGCAGACTTTCTTAAAACCATCAGGGCGACGGATCCTGACTTCGTCTTTTCATTTAATTTCCTGCCGGTAGTTTCCAAAGTCTGTAATATTGACGGCGTTAAATATGTCTCTTGGGTCTATGACAATCCGGAAGTTTTCCTTTACTCATGTCAGGTCATAAATCCCTGTAATATAGTTCTTATGTTTGATTCCAAGGAATTCGAGACATTCAGATTAGGCGGCATAAAAACCGTACATTACCTTCCTCTCGCCGCATCAACAAGACGCCTTGATAAAATGGTTCCGGGTAAAAAAGAAAAAGAAAAATTTTCGGCAGACATCTCTTTTGTCGGCTCTTTATATACAGAAAGAAAGCAATACTATGATGAGATTGCTCCCAAATTAAGCCCATATTCACTCGGATACATTGACGGACTTATCCGCGGTCAGCTTCAGGTCGACGGAATAAACTATATAGAAGAATGTCTTCCTCAGGAAATAGTCAATGAGATCCAGAAAGTAAGCAACATATATCCTTATCCCGACAGCGCCGAAACACCTGCATACCTCTATGCAAATTACATAATAAACAGACAGGCAACCATCATCGAGCGAAGAGAAATCCTCACAATGATAGGTGCGCACCACGGCATGAGGCTCTATACTTACGGGCAAAACAAAGCTTTCTGCCCCAAAGGTGTTGAAAATATGGGTGCAGCGGACTATTTTCTTGAAATGCCTTATATCTTCAAACTTAGTAAGATCAACCTCAACATAACTCTTAGGAGTATCCAGAGGGGAATCCCGCTAAGAGCCTATGATATCCTCGGCGCAGGTGGTTTCCTTTTATCCAACTATCAGGTAGATCTCGCCAATATCTTCGTTCCGGGAGAAGACTTTGTGTATTACGAGGATAGAAAAGACCTCCTTAACAAGATTGATTACTATCTTGCAAACGAATCCGAGCGCAAGCAGATTGCTCAAAACGCCCATTACAAAATTCAAAAAGAGCACTCCTTTGATGTACGTGTAGGACAGATAATTGACATCGTAAAGAGTGTCTAATACGAGGTAATTACTTATGATACTTCGCCCTACAATAGATATAACAAAATATCAAGACAGTAACGGCAATTATACAGAATCAGGGCGCCGTGAAATGATGGCTGATACCGCCAAAGACTATGAAATCTTTTCAGAAAGATACAGTGAAGATGTGCTCTCTCATCAAAAGTTACTGGATAAAATAAACTCTCTTCTTTCGGAGCGCACAGATACTGCTTATGCAGAGATATGCAGCATTTGCGAATCATATGAATACCACAAACTGTCTAAGATTTTTACCGACTTCGACAGATTCTTGTCCGCCCATATAATCTATCAGACAGAAAAATCCGCAGGGATACAGGGAAATATTTTTTCTCTTATAGGTTCTGTAGATGACTACGTTAGTTTAAAGCAGATGACTTTTTATTTATTCAGGAGAATACAGATGTGCTTCCCTGAAGATGAAACTTACGCATTTTTTGGCAACATTCTGAATATAAATCCTTCTTTTTTTTACATTCTTCAGATGCTGGATGAATCGTGCACAGGTAATAAATTCGCAGTTGCAGAAAAACTTTCGCATTACTACGAAAAATCGGGCTACAAAAATGAAGCCCTGCTGATAAAATCTTTTTCCGAAAAAAAATATGAATATATTCCAATAAATAAGCAAAAGATTTATCATCCGGATCGTTCATACAACCATCCCCAAAAGATCTGTTTTATAACCTGCGTGAATAACAGTCTTATGTACAACGAATGCTGTTACTATATAAGTAAATTACTTGTCCCCGCAGGATTTGAAGTAGAAACGATTTCAATAAGCAACGCATCAGGTATGGCCGAAGGATATAACATGGGGCAATCCAAAAGCGGAGCCGATATAAACGTTTTTCTTCACCAAGATGTCTGTATATTGAACCCGTTTTTTCATTTATGAAATTGCTGATATTTTTGAATCTGACAACGCTGTCGGAATGATAGGCCTTGTAGGAAGTCCTGCGCTTCCACCGGATGCGGTCATGTGGCATGACAAGAGAGTCGGAAATTTATATTCTTTATCTCCTGATAACCTGTCATATGACTATAATCCCCAAAAAAACAGTTCAAGCGATTACTTCGGTTGAAGCAATAGATGGATTTCTTATGATCAGTAACAAAAGAATAGAATGGCGAGATGATATCTTTGACGGTTTTGATTTTTACGATATTTCCCAGTGCACCGAATATCTGAAACTCGGTTACAAGATTGTTGTGTCCAATCAGTCATCTCCCTGGGCAGCACACGACGACGGAATAATGAAACTTGGTCTATATAATAAATACAGACTTTTGTATATAGACAAATACAAATCTTAATAAGAAATTTCAAAAGAAAAAGGGCTCCGTTTCCGGAGCCCCCTTTGGTAGTTGCAATTATGCAAATGACCAAGTTTTCTTGTGAACCATCTAAGATTATCCGAGAAGTGAAAGAACACCCTGGTTTGTCTGGTTAGCCTGAGCCAGCATTGACTGTCCAGCCTGTGCAAGGATGTTGTTGTTAGAATACTTAACCATCTCGGTAGCCATATCTGTATCACGGATAGCAGATTCAGCAGACTGTGTGTTCTCAACAACGTTATCAAGGTTCTTGATTGTGTGCTCAAGTCTGTTCTGGATAGCACCGAGATCAGATCTCTGCTTTGAAACCTTCTCAAGGCATCCCTTGATATTGTCGATAGTTTCTTTTGCATTCGTAGCATCAGTTCCTGTAACATCTGCGCTAAGTCCCAATCCGGTTGCAGTCATCTTATCGATGTCAATCTTAATCTGGTTCTCAGCAGATGTCTCAGATCCAACCTGAATGTTCTTATTCTTGAATGTTCCATCAAGAAGAGCCTGGTTGTTGAACTCTGTAGCAGCACCTGTACGATTGATCTCGTTTGTAAGTGCATTAAGCTCTGACTGGATGTACTCACGATCTGTTGTCTGAAGAGTGTCGTTAGCTGCCTTTGTAGCAAGCTCGTTCATTCTCTGAAGCATATCGTGTACTTCGTTAAGAGCACCCTCAGCTGTCTGAACTGCAGAAATACCATCCTGAGCGTTAGCTGAAGCCTGTGTAAGACCTCTAACCTGACGTCTCATCTTTTCGGAAATTGCAAGACCTGCTGCATCATCTGCTGCTCTGTTGATCTTGTAACCGGATGATAACTTCTCACTTGACTTAGCCTGAATTCCTGTTGTGATTCCAAGCTGTCTGTTTGCATTCATTGCTGTAATGTTGTGTTGTACTACCATAATATAATTCCTCCTTGAATTTGTACGGTGGCATCCTTGCCACTCGTTTGCTCGTTTCGAAATAGTTCTTAGTGCTGGCCTAAAAACCATCTCTGTTTTGTTTTTACACTTTTATTATCGACTATAAATCTAAAAAAATAACCCCTTTTTTAAAAAATAATGTATAAACTTTTTATAAACAACATTTTTTATCCAAAAACGTCCACATAACATCATAATTATCCCATTTATGGTAGAATGAATTTATGAATATAATATTTTACAGATATGACAGCATATGTGAGCCCGATTATATTGACGCACTAAAAGCTGTCGGCCTAACAATAATTGAAGACAAACAGGGATTATCGGAAAACACCCTTTATGTTGACAGCAAGATTGCCCATCTTGGTAATCTCATTGCTGATCATAAGCCTTTATTCGTTTTCTCTATAAATTTTTTTCCATTTATTGCAATGGTATGTGAAAGGATCAAACTTCCTTACGTCTGCGTTTCAGTAGATTGCCCCGTTCTTGAAATATACAATAATGCGATCAAGAGCCCTTATAACAGAGTTTTTCTTTTCGACCAAAAACAATATGAATCTATAAAAGACGCTAACCCAAGCTGTATCTTCCACTTGCCGCTCGGTGCCGCAACAGCCAGACTGGATGCTACAATAGGCGATACTACAGGTTATGACTATGATGTATCTTTTATAGGATCTCTTTATACAGAAAAAGATCCGTACGGCGAGTTATCTTTGCCTTCGGAAATCAGCACTTCTCTTGAAGAAAAAATGCAGTGTCAGCTCCAGGAAAGCATATACGGGCTTGAATATATCGAAAATACCATTACCGATAACGAAATACAGTGTTTAAAGGATACCGATCCAAATTTCTATTCTTCAGCGCTTAGTATCAGAAATCTAGACAGGCAGATTGCAATTGATAACTATATCGGTTATCACATTACAGCTATGGAACGCATAAAACTTATGAATTTTCTTGCAGATAATATACAGCCTTTTAATCTCAACCTTTTTACGGGAAGTGACACAACAGTTTTATCTAAGCATGTACGTAAACGTGGTTTAGCCAAATCATTTACAGATATGCCTGTGATATTCAAGAAAAGCAAGATCAATCTCAATACGACAATGAGGTCTATAAGATCGGGACTTCCTCAGAGAATATGGGATATCCTTGGCTGCGGAGGATTTCTTTTGACCAATTATCAGCCGGAACTTGATATGTTCCTGACTCCCGGCGTTCATCTGGAGACATACCGTTCTCACGATGAGCTGATAGAAAAAGCCAATTATTACCTGACTCATGATAAAGAACGTGAAGAAATCGCACTAAACGGTTACAGAAAAGTCTGCGCGGAAGACACAGTTCTTCACAGAGTCATTGTGATTATCAAAACCATTATGGAAAACATGGAGAACAATTCATGAACGTATACATTCTCGCACCTGCAAACAGGACAAGCGGAGGTCCTGAGCTCGCACATCAGATGTGCCACAGAATAAACGAGCTCTCACCGGGTACGGCGTTTATGATATATGTTGATCTGAATCGCCCTGTCGGAGAGGATTTAGGTGCAGATGTTCCTGCACCTGAAGCTTATGCGATATATGATACCGAACACATTTCAGATTATGCTGCTGCCGATACTCCCGATAACGTATTTGTATTTCCCGAAGGGCTTACATTGTCTCTTCCTTTTATCAAGAATGCAAAAAAAGTTTTATGGTGGATGAGTGTAGATAACTATATCATTTCTACTAAAGAATCAAACCTAAGCCAAATAAGAAATGAAGTTTCCCTACATCTATATCAATCTTATTATTCCAAGGACTATGTAGAGAGTAAAATTCCGAATGCCAACGGGATGTACTTATCCGACTATATAAACGATGCTCATGGGCAATTTCTTTTTCCCGCACATCTAAGACAGGATATTGCGCTATACAATCCGGCTAAAGGTTATAACGAACTAAAACCTCTTATAGATAAAGCTTCCTGGCTTAAGTGGATCGCACTTACAGGTCTTGATGTTGAACATATGGTATTTATGATGCAGAATAGCAAGATTTATGTAGACTTTGGCGAGCATCCGGGTAAAGACAGAATCCCCAGAGAAGCCGCTGCAAACGGTTGTTGCGTAATCACAAACAAAAAAGGCGCTGCCGCCTTTTCTAAAGATGTTCCGATTCCGGATAACTACAAGTTTGAAGTTCCTACTGATTCACTTGATGAGCTTGATTCGCTTCTTCACGATATTTGCGATAACTTCAAAGAACATCAGGATAAATTTGCAGATTACAGAAAAATGATTGCATCAGAAAAGAGCTCTTTTGAAAAAGATTGTGATAAGTTCCTTGAATGGTGCAAAAAGAATTAAGTACTAATGTATCTTTTTTATTTCCATCCAAGGATTTAAATATACCGAAAGGTCACACAGATCAAATAAATATCCGTCTTTTTGACATACATAATCAAAACTAATCTGATCCCTTCTGTGATCATAGGCCATATATTCATCCCACCAATCCTGCATCACTTTCTTAAGTGCCTCATCATGGTGGTCCCTTACTATGCAGCCAAGTTCCGCTATATATCCCTTTGATGTATAGCCGCTTACCATATAATTTTCTATCTGCTTATCAAGTACTGCCTTGTCTGCTTTTCCGCGCTCAACCAGCAGCTTCGCTTCATCAACTATACTTTTGGAACTAAAATGCGGAAACATCTTGGGATACCTTGAAAAGCGCACGTTGTCAAGATTGTCCGGATTGTCGATTATCCTTATTTCCCATCTTCCATTGTAATCAGGTCTTTCCTTATCTGTCAGCAGAATATATGAAAGCTCTGAGTCTCCAACCTCAGGTTCATTTATAGCATCATAGTCACCTGTTATAACGGTATAAACAACACCTTTTCCTTTGAACTTATCCGAAGGCTCTGCATATCTTAAATGATAGCGCGTCCTGATATAGTCAATCTGATTGACATAGTCCATCACATTGGCAATCTGCTTATTTTTCTTATCAAGCTCACTTGCCGCAAGTTTGAGACTATCCTCAACTTCCTTGGTTATTTCTCCACTTCCGTCGGCACATGCGTATTTTATGATCGCATCCATCGCCAATATTCTTAATCCATCAATATAGTTGATGTTCTCATTAACCGCTTTGTACAGCATATTCAACACATCTTTATTCTCTTGACATAACAAATTATCGCAAAGCGTCTTATGTACAGATAAGAAGCTTTCTCTTACAGCATCTTCCTCCATATTTTCAGCATTATTACAGATATATGCAAGTATTTCATTAATCTGCTTTATAAGTTCCGCATTATGCATATAATTCTCCAAAACGTAATCAATAAATATTAGCAATCAAGTCGCTTCCAGTAATCAGCCGACAACTTTGTCTCTAGATTTTTATTGTTCATCAGAAGCTGAATTTGTAGCATTTTCTTCATATGCCGGCGGCTGCATGCTTTCTGATGTGTCAGTACTCTCTTGTGTCTTCGGCTGCTCAGTATCACGCATTGCAGTCTCTTCACCCTCAGTTACTTCCTCTAACTTTTCTTCTACAGGAGTAATTACGCTTGCAGCTGTACTTGCCTGCTCAGTATCTACCTGCTCACCCAGAACAGGTCTTTTTTCTGCAACCGAAGCTCCGGTAGACGCTGCGTCAGTCTTTTGCTCCGTAGTTTCGGAGTTATTCTGTTCAGCTTCTTTTACTCCGGCTTCAGAAGTATCAGATTCAGGCTCTTTGGCCTCCTCTTGCTCCTCAGTCTGCTCACTGCTTGCTGCAGTTGCAGCTTCTTCAAATTCTTCCTGTTGTTCCGGCTCCTCCTCTTCTTCAGACAGAACAGGCTCAACCTTCCAGGTGACCCTTACAACCGGATGTACGGAAATGTCCTGCCAGTTTCCGTTGGGATTACAATATCCCGTAAGGCCAAAAGAATACGAATCAAAATCTATCTCTTCAGGAGACCTTGAAAGCTCGTAAGAATAGCTTCCGCTCTCCTCATCAATCCTGTAAACATATGCATCATCAGGCGCCTTGCGCATTTCGGTACTGATCGATATCTCACCATCCTCCGAAATAGGCTTTTCATTACCCTCATCATCCACAACGGCAAGATACATGCCGCAAACATCAGAATCGCCAAAGTCTGTACTTCCGGCAATCTCTATGTCTCCGAGATCCTCTATACTTGCCGTTACCGTGACAACGACAGGCACGTTACTTCTGTTTTTTACCGTAAGGCTGTCACTTCGCCTTGAGAAATCATATTCTCCTTCATGATTCCTAAACAGTATCGTTGCACCCTCTTCGACCTTTCCTCCACCATACTTGGCTGCATCGGTCGCAAAAATAAGGCCCTGCGGATCTATAACAAAATCAAAAGGAGACTCACCGCCTTCGCTGATGACAGGTAACGCTACAGACACTACATCTTTCCCATATACTTCAAGCGGAAGAGTCACCGTATCAACTGCCAACGCATCAACGGAACTGATGATCGACATGACCACCATACAAATCCCTGTTAATAATGCAGTTGTCTTCATCCTTTGCATCTTCATAAACCAAAATCTCCTGTTATATATCAGAAATATCTATATGGTTTTTCGACATGTTCTTGTATAAATATAATACCATAATTTAAAAAGCATGCAGTAGTTGAAAGAAAGGTCTGAATTGATTTTCTCAACTCAGACCTACTAATTCGTTCGTTTTTTCACTTACATCACCGCTGTATTATACGGATGAATCATTTTAATATCATCCGCCATAGATATTCTAAGATTTCTTATATCTATATCATTTTGGATGTCTAAAAAATATCGATCCGACACCCCAAAAAATCTCGCCAATCTTAGAGATGTATCAACAGTCACTTTCCTTCTATCATGAAGAATATCTTGAATTCTTGATACAGGAACATGAATAGCCTGTGCCAGCTTATAAGCAGATATTCCTAACGGTTCCATGAATTCTTCATACAATATTTCACTCATCGTTGGAGCTTCAATAAATCTTCCCATAACAACTCTCCTATTATTAAACACACGCATACATCGCAACAATAATTTCATTTAATGGTAATCAACTATTTCAACATTATAAAAATTATTTCTATCAGCAACAAAACATATCCGATACTGATCATTAATCCTAATACTATATTGTCCTTCCCTATCACCAACAAGCTTCTCAAGCCTGTTGGAAGGAGGAATCCTAAGGTCCTCCACGCCCTCAGCATTATCAATCATAATCAATTTTCTTAAGGCAACTCTTTGAATATTCTGTGGCAATTTTGTTGAAAAAAACTGATTATAAACCTTTTCAGTTTCTTTGTCAGCAAATGTCTTTATCATAATTATATTATACATGCAAAGCATGTGCATGTCAAACAGGTAGTTAGTATGCAAAATTACTTATGATCTATATATTCTGTCCTTTATCCACAATAGATTCCGGTTATATACTGATAAATTCGGTATAAATGTGCTACAATTGAACCACACAGATCTTGCAACAGAAGAAGATATCAGCAACAATCTTGTGTATTGGGCAAATCTTTTTAAAGCAACCACTTGGGAAGAATTCAAAAAACTTGCCAAGAATCATCCTGACATCGAGGAGGTAGGTAACATGATCTTCGAACTTAATTATGACAATCAGGCAAAAGAGATTCTTGAAGGCCAGCGTCGTTACAGAGAGCAGATGAACTCTCAGTATACCGCAGGTTACACTGATGCTGAAGAAAAGTATGAAACCGTGATTGCCGAAAAGGATAACATGCTTTCCGAAAAAGATGCCACAATTGCCCAAAAGGATGACATGCTTTCTGAAAAGGATGCCACTATCGCTAAAAAGGATGGCCTGCTTTCTGAAAAGGATGCCACTATCGCTAAAAAGGACTCAGAAATCGCTCAATTACGAGCCGAGCTTGAAAAATACAAAAACATGAATAAGTGAGTTACATCAGGGCTGAATTGATTCTTCGATTCAGCTCCTTCTTTCATCATTTTTACTCCCGTCTATTCGCACATCACCCAATCACATCCCTTATATCCGTCATACTCCCAAAAAACGGACCGTTAAAAACCGATGCGATCAGCATTCTGACTTTAACTCTGCCAGAATAGCTCTTTATCTCACACATACATCTTGCACTCTTTATGCGCAATCTTCAGCATGTCTTTATTCTTCATAAAATACAATGTTTCCAGTGTCTCTCCCATATATCCGATGTAACGATCGGAACGTTCGCTTCCTTTTGGGATAGAAAGCTCTTCCACACGTTCCAATATCGGAAATAACCATTCACAATAATCTCGAAGCACCTGTTCCTTAGCAATAATTACATTATAGTTATACATGCACTGCTGCCTTAGCACATCACAAAAGAAATCAGCGTACTCAGGCTGAAGCTCTTCCAATGCCGCCAAAAGAGCCTTCCAATCCCCATCCTTCAAATATCTTTCGTGATGCATATTGATATCGGGTTCATATATAAGCGGATATGGGAGCAAAACATCTATATCATTAATTACAAACCTGTCTAAATCATCTTCTGTAAGTTCAAAACCACGCCTATACTGCGCAAATCCTAAATATTTAGTAGCATCGTCATGCTTGGATTCTGTAACGCTACCACCATCACATATATTGTACGTCTTATTCTTCCAGACCCAATAAAGCCCAGTCAGCTCACAATAATTTCCATTCTTTGTCGAGATATTATCTCCCTGGTCATCAACAATATCCGCAATCCGATCATCTGTATTAGCTGCACCAACCTGAATCGCATGCATATAATCAGGCCTAGCAATATCACTCCTAAGTGCCTTATCCTTATGTGATCTCGCGTAAAAAATATTTATATCACATCCAAGATTACCACTGCCGCATACTCTTCTCTCTTCCTCGCCATCTTCAAGTACTCTTAACGGCATGAAATCCTCGTTCTTTGCATAGAGCGCATCCATCAACTCCCCCCAACGCTCGGAAGTCACCCTGCTATGATTAAAAAAGCCATATCCATCAAGTGTTCCTTCTATCTCCTGCTGTATATTCTCCGGCGTAGCGATTATAATCTCTAAATCATTCTTCTCTTCTTCCGAATAAAACTCCGCAACATCAGATATAACCTTTACAGGAATTCCGGCAAGATTGTCAGTATTACCTTTCATCGATGAAACAATAAAAAAAGGAATTTTTTTTTCCGGATATAAAGTTTTCATAGCCCTGTATGTCCCCAGTGCATACCCTTGGGCACCATAAATTGCACTCTTCATAAAAAGCCCCTAACTAATCTTTATATACTTCTTTATATACTGATAAATTCGGTATAAATGTGCTACAATTAAACCACACAGACCTTGCTACAAAAGAAGATGGCAACAACAATCTTGTATACTGGGCGAATCTTTTTAAAGCAACCACTTTACCACAATAAGTCTGCTTTTTTCCAGTCGTATTTATAATCCCTTCCCCTCATCGTTTTTACAATCAAAAGGCATATAATATCGTTTCATTATCTTTATATGAATAATGCCTTATATAGAATTTATATTCCGAATTATATTCTAATATCAATTCCGGTATTTCCCAAATATCTTGTGGCTTGTGATACACACAGATTGCAAGTTTAGGTTTCTGATGACTAATTATTTTTTGCGCACCCTCAAGTGCTTCAAGCTCCGCCCCTTCAATATCCATCTTAATAAAAGTAACTTTCTTATCAAGCAGAACATCATCAAGTGCGACAACTTCTATAAAATTATCATTATCCTCATTTCTATTATCTGAAATATGAGAGACACTATTACCCGTTGAAACAAATCCAAGGCGTCCTCCACTGCTCCAAACTCCTTTATCGATAAGTTCATAATTAGAAATGCCTTTATTTTTTAATACCCTATGTATTCTGTCAATATTCGTCTCATCAGGTTCAAAACAATAAGAAAAGCCCTTTCCGTCGCACCACTTATCAAAGAAAAAAGCAGAAAGCCCATCATAACATCCCACATCAGCGAACACTTCCCCATTCACATCATGTGGCAATTCCAAAAGATCAAAATATTGCTTCCCTTCAGACATATCAAATAATATTGCACCATCAATTATATTGGCTTCTGAAACGCCTTTATCAATCAATTCAGAACAAATTTCTTCATAGTATACTCGAGAAGAAATGACAATAGTGTAATCTTTTCCAAACTCCAAAAATTTGTCTGTACAAATCAGCGGAATCCCACAAAACATTTCTCTATTTGGCTTTTTATCAACAACATACTTCCATGAAATATCTTTTGTATGAAGCAATAACTCACGTCCCCAATATCCGGCTGAGTACAATACAATCTTCTCCCCGATTGATTTAAGCTTTTTATAGAACGTCTTCCATTCATCAGATTTCAGAACATATTCCTCATACTCTTTTCCCAGTTCAAGTAAGTATGATTCATCCCCCGTCAAACTGTACATTAATCTTTTTTCAAAAATGTTTTTTGATTTTTTATCGGACAACTTATCATAAATATTCTTAAACCTATTTATCATAGCCGTTCACCTAATCCTATCTTTCCATTTTTCATAAGACATTCTATTAACCCTATGATGTTCAGGATTAATCTTATGTGCAGATATAGTTTGGTCAGTATAACAATCGTCCATTCCGGCAAAACAGATTGGCATAAATAACTCTCGCGGAAAGCAGATCATATCACAAATCCTTTGATAACAATTCACCATCTTATATCCGTTATCAATAAAACACTTCGTCTCATAATATGTATTAAAGACTCTTTTTGGCTTTCCTTCAACATCCCAAAAATGTTCCTCAACATAGCAATCCATTAGTTTTTTTATCATAGGATGTCCGGAAATTGCTCCAATAGCAGAGCCTGAGTTTAGTTGCGCATTTTCCTCTATGCCGATAAAAGCCTTGTTATATAGTAATTCATCAAGCGGTTTCAATAATTCAACGTCAGTATCCAGATATATGCCACCATATCTATATAGAATATCCATTCTGGCATAATCAGTTGCATACATTAAGTTCACATCACCTGACAGATATGCCTCTTTCATGTATGGCATTGAAGTAAAATCATAATTTTCCTCATTCCAACAGTAAATCTCATATTCCGGATTCAGCTTTCTCCACCCTTCAATATTTCTTCTATATTCATCAGGTAAAAGATTTCCTCCAATCCAAAAATAATGAATCTTCTTAGGAATCAAGGCGCATTCTTCGCTTTTTATATTAAAATGTTCGGAACATTGATTGTGACATATCATCGGAAGCAGATAAATTATCGCCCCATCAAATTTCTCCACTCTATCCAGTTGTTCAACAATCAAACTGGAAAAGGCAGGTGTAAGCAATAACACTATTTGTCCACTTTCATCTCGCTCATCAAAAAAAGCTTCAACATCCTTTATCTTTATCGTATCTGTACCAATATTCACACTTGTTCCTGATAGTTCTTTATTGGCATCGATTATACAATTCACATGCCCTTTCAATACATCATCCCAAAACGAGTAAAGCAACAACTTACACGATGATCCAGCCCCATACAGGTAGATACTATCATGTTTATGAACAAGTTCCTCAATAGAAGATACATCATTATATATCTCTACCATGGCACATAGCCTCGCTCTCTATATATTATCGAACCTTGTCATATAACGAACACAATCTCTCACCGGAAGATTCAATTGTATATCCGGCATCAATCAAAGCTTTCTGCGTATCAAGTCGTATATATTCATCACTATACTTTAATATAGCATCTCTCCATACATCTCTTTGAAGAGGTAAGAACACCACATCTCCTGTGATATTTACTTCAGAAGTAACACAATCAGAGACAAGACATCTTAATCCTGCTGCCTGTGCCTCAACTACCGATATGGGAAGTCCTTCAAACTTAGATGGAAGGCAAAAAACATCAAAAGCCTGTAAATAGTCGGATATATTGTTTTCCCATCCAAGGCATAAAATATTTTCTACCATATCAAGCTCTTTCACATATCCCTTTATCTTCTGTATATTCTCCCCCTGTCCAATCAAAATTAAGAATAAACTCTTATTCTTTTTATAAGCTTCGCAAAAACAATCAATCAAAAATCCCTGATTTTTGGTATAACTATATCTTCCAACATGCCCCAATACTGTCCTTTTTTCAATTCCATATTTTTTTCTTACTCTAACTCGAATTGCCTCATTGAATGCATATTTTTTTGCATCAATAGCATTGGGCATAATTTTTATAATATCTCTGGGAATTTTGTTTGGAAAAAGCCAATCAGCGGCCAACTTAGAACATGCACATAAATCCGTTGCATATTTCAAATCAAATAATTCTTTATAATAAACATGATCTTTATATATCTTATTTCTCTCATCTTCATCTTCAAAATCAATACCCGTACTATGCGAATGAACAATAACCTTCTCTATTCCCATATCCATGGCTATCTCTTCAATAAGAAATCCCCTCCACGAACTGGTATGAAGATGAATTACATCAAAATCTTCACTCAAAATAGATCTTATTTCGCGTTCGAAAGCCTCCCTTCCGTCTCTTTGAACACCATTAAGCTTATAAACCGGAAAGTTATAGATTTTATACTCCGGTGTAGCCATAAGATCTTCAGCATTTTTTGTCAAAAAGCAAAATTTATACTTTTCTTGATCAATTACAGGCATATGATTAAAGATATATCTATATACACCATTACTCACTTCCGGAGGCGTCATATGAAGTATTCTTTTCATTGTGCTTCACCTCTTTCTTATTACCGCGGCAATAATTACCTGATATCGATCATCCAGATAATCCAATTCTTCTTTTTTCAATTCATCATAACTAAGTCCATATAAAAAAGCTGTTGCAGATTTGACATTTCCATATACCTTAGTTTCAACGCTCTCCACTTCCGGGTGTGCCTGAAAAGCCTTAGACAATGACATATCGGTAAAGTTCCAAAAATGCCCAAACTTTCTTCTTTCATAATCTATTATCTGTGAAATTCCTCCAACTGTGACAAGAGCCACTCCACCTTTTTTAAGAACTTTAATTATATTATCTACAACTTTCTCAACATCATAAATAAACTGCAGTGTCTGAGTACATATAAAACAATCTATAGTACCATCAGGAATACCTTCACCTGTTTCAAGATTCCCCTTAATAGTATCATCTGAATCACCTGCACTAAGAACATTAAGTACTATAGCCCTCTCCACATCTCCGTCAGAATACTTTTCAGTATAACTTCTATCTCCAACTTCCAAGACATGTCCTTTTATATAATTCCTATTACTATCAAGAAACTGCTCAATGTAATAACGATCTACAGGAGTTCCTCTATTAAAGCCATATGTATCATCAATCGGAGTCAGTTGAAGATTATCCAGAAAATCTTTTGAAGAATGATACATATCTGTATTTTTCAAAACATCTACAAGTCTTTCCAAATTATCGTCATCGGTCTTTTCTTCTATTTCATAAAGCTTATTAGCATAAACCACATCATCGCCATCAAGAATCAGTTTTCCGTTCCCCTGAGAAAATAACATCTCTTCAAAAGTATTATATGGCGCCATTTGCGGTCCCATAATTATTCTTTCAGATGATACTCCACTTTTAAGAAGCTGCTTAGCCATCGATCCAACTGCATATGACAATATCACAACCTCTTCATTAGAAAAATCCCCAATATACTTAGGATTATATACCGGTATTCCGGTTTCCGAATCTACCTCTTTGTCTTCAACATGGTTATCTAAAAAACAAATTACATTGTAATCCTCAAATATTTTTTTCTTTTTTCTCTGATATACATTTCCTCTTCCAAACAAGATAACATCATGCAATCCCATTTCATCTACTCCGGTATTTGTTAGTAAACACTTTTCTGGTTCGTTTTGCAGCAAACGCTTCTGCCAATGAAGGTTCATAGTATTTATAATCGATTACTTCATAGTCCCCAACCTGATTATACGTATGAATTCCCAGCACTTCATGTTTAGTATCAATTACGACATTGCTTGGTGAAAGCTTCTTAACTACATGTTCTCTGTACTGAGGTTCAACACTATCAACTTCACTGATCACAACTGCCTCACCATATGAATTTTGGCAATTCTGAGAAACTCTGTAAAGCTTCCCTGCTTCAAAATAAAAATTGCCTCCGGGTCTTGCAACACTTTTATCTTTTGAAATATCCACTCGATCAGAATATTTCCCGTCATTACCCTTCGTCATCATTAATAGAGTTCCTTCATCTTTATCAAACCTAGGCTCAAACGAAAATAAATAATCCTTATCGTTATATTTCAAAAAAGTCGAATCCACCCATTTCACATTTGATATAAGCGTTTCTCTCTGGATCCACTTATCTGGAAGTTCCATAAGCTGATATAAGCCAACCTCTTTTTTTTGATAGGACTCAGGACACATATAAAGTTCACCATCATCCATAAAAACATTTGGATATGAAAGATGCCAATGTTCGTCCATACTTACTATCCACTCGCCAAAACAGTCACCTTTATATTCGCAATATCCTATAACTCCATTTCTTTCCGACTTATATAAAAACAATTCAGCAAAAAGAAGTAACTTCCCCTTATACTCAATCAAGAACGGGTCCGCAGCCCATGCATAATCAGGATTAGGAACAGGAGTAAATTTCTCTTCACCTTTTTTTCTATACGCAATCTGCCAGTGCATATAACGCAAATTTCTCTTTATTCCCCAAATCATACTTCCCCTCGCATATAATGATCCAGTATATAGTCCACCACCTGTTTCGATGCCGTGCCATTATCATAGTTACCCATCTTCTGCATAAATCCCCTTAAGTGTTCCTTGTATGCTACTTCATCAAACGCCTTTATGTTATCTATCAATTCTCTGTTTGATTTCGAAGTAATATATGGTAACTCATCCATTGGAATATAAAAGTCTCTGTCTTTTATATATTCCTCATAATCAGTCTGAAAAAGAAATATCGGTCGTTCTGTATATGAAAAGTCATACATACACCCTGAATAATCGGTTATGAGTACATCAACCGCAGCAAGTATTTCTTCAAAATCCTGCTGCCAGCCAACCTCTATATACTCCACGCAACTATTAAAATTGTAGCTGATATGATTTACAGGATGTCTGCTGACAAGCATCTTAAAATCTCGTCCAAACTTAGCCTTAAGCGTTTCAATCACTCCATCTAAGTTAAGATCATAACATCCTTCATGATAATCACTTCTAAATGTAGGTGCATATAGTACTGTCCACACATCTTCAGAAATCTGATATTTAGAATAAATTTTTTTTCTTATATTATGCGTATTCCAAAAAACATCTTGCCTCGGAAGTCCGGATTTTAAAATTTCTCCGTTATACCAAAACGATTTTCTATACAGCTCCGTGTAAAACTCGCTTCCTGAAATAAATAAATCCGCCATCTCAGAATCATGTTTTGCGCCCTCTATATAGAAATCTTCAAGCGAACTTATAGCATCTGCCTCAACTTTTTTTATCGGGGCAGCCCCATGCCAAGCTTGTATATATACCTGTCCATCGCGTTTTCTGATCAAGTTAGGCTTACGTTCATTATCAATCCATATATGCGACGTTGTAAGTTCCTCATAGTATTCATAACTTCCATATATTACTTGCCTGACATACTGAGGTATTTCCGAATCATACTCAGAAACACTCCATACAAGATCAAGTTTATTGTCTCTATCTTTCCTATGTAATTCCTCAAATATATATTTGGGATTATCCCCATATCCTGACACACACTGGTTCTGCCCCAAAATTTTGTATCTATTAATAGGTTGTTTGTTCAGTTTTTCATAAAACTCATCTACTATAGTTTTAGCATCTACACTGTAATACTCTATGCCTTTTTTTCTTTTTACAATTTCCTCTATTTCTTTCTGGATTTTCTTTTGAGCGGCTATGAAAATCACGCAGTCTCTCTGCTTGCCAAAATACGATTCAAATTCATATACCGGCTTGCCAAATTTCTTTACATTATCGCCAACCAGCTTCGTCAGCACGAATGCATCTATGTTCTTCTCATATCCGTTTTGACATAGATAATAAAAGAAAAAATCAGCAACTGTTCCCGCTCCGTAAATAACTATTTTTCTGCCTTTTATAACATCCAATTCTTTAGCCATTATTCTCATCCCAGAAAGCAAAATAGTTGTAACCTTTATCATCAAGTTTTTTGGCAATATTTTTAATAGCATCTATATTTGATACTGCGATAATCACTATATCATCATGGCCAAGGTTTTCTTCTCCATATTTCAATACAGAGAGCTGCACATTCTTATTATCACTTTCTTCGGAAACAAGAAACGCCTTTGGACTATATCCCATAATCCGAATAAGGTTTAATAGTATTTTCCCCCAGTACCCCGCTCCATATAGATAGATATCTCCGGCTTTCTTGCATACCGCTTCCAAAGAATCATATCGTTCTAAAATCTCCATGCACTCCTTTGCAGAGCTAATTCCAATCAATTTTGAGAGAGTTTTGGAATAAATAACACATAAATCCTGTGATATCGCAGTCTGCTTTTTTGCATACTCTGAAGTCATAAGCATTCCTGTTTTATAACCGGCATCCTGCGCAACATATGGAAAAATTCTTTCCACACCATAACTCAGATAATCACCACCATTCGCCAGCTTATCATCATCGAAATCCGAATACTTCCAATCATATGAAAACAATTTATTTAATGCAGGAACTCTAAACCATAATGCAGTGCCTATAGAAATAGGCGGTTTATCTAAAGACATTTCACATTTTAACGATAATATATCAGCAAGCTTCCTCGTAGCATCATATGAGCCATACCATCCCTTACCTGCCCACGTATCATAATAATATCCTATAGGTTCAGGAGGCAAAAGAACACCAAGCTCATTATTATCCTCAAATAATCCAATAACATTCTCCAAATACTTCGGGCTTTTTCCAAGCATATTGTCCCAAATATTTGCAACCCAGAAATCTGTTTCGTACTCTCTCTGCGGATTCTGATGTTCTTTTTTATCATGCACAAAACAAACATAATCTGCATTTACGATAGATTCCTTAGCTTCAATAAGAAGTGCACTTACATCTCTGCCTTCATTAGGTTTTTTAATCAATTTGACATCTTCAAACTCTTTGCATTCCTCTATACTTCTTATTATAGTTTCATTTGAAGAGATGATTATCTTCTCAACGTATGGAGGAATAGCACTTATATACCCAATCCATCGACTAAGCATATCAGGATAGTAAAGATACATGATCACAGCAATTCGATTATTGCGCTTATCTTCCTGCTTAATTGTTGATTCACCCGAAGAATCAACAATATAATAGAGTTCTTCTTCTCGCCGTATATCAAATACATTCTCCATCTGTTTTCGCTGACCTCAGTATTTTACGTCTATTCATTTCTATACTCGCTCTAAAAAACACATCATATTTTTAGGCTACACTTATTTTTACTATGTGGAGTAACTTTTAAGTACTCGTTATCTTCAATAAATAAATCACTTATATCGGGTAAATAATTATTCTTCCAACACACATATGGGAATGATATCTGATCTCTATGTGTATAATTGCTTATATTATCCCACCATTGCTTCATCATTATATATACTTTTTCATCTGAAAAGTCTCTATAAATGCATCCCGTATCATACAATCCGCAATCATCCTTAAAACCTTCTAAAAGGTATGTTCCTGTCTGAATAATTAGCTTTTCCTTGATATAAGGATACATTTGCACCAATACGCTCATCTCATCACATACATTGTTTCTAGAAAAATGTGGAAAACAAAGAATTGAACTTTTTCGCAAATACCTTGAAATATACTTCCTTAAATCCGAAAATATACTATATTTCGCATCAACCCATAAAATATTCTTATCTATATCCATAAATTCAAATGGTAATATTTTTATCTTCCTTGCAAGTTGTACATCGGATAATGAAGAATCCGACACATATCGTATCTCCCATTTATCAGAAGACAATTGCGGATTATTTGTAAAACATATATATTTAACATTAGGATCTATAAATATAGGTGATTTCAAATCATCATAATTCCCTGTGATAGCAGTATATATAATTAGCGGATTCGTTTTCATAAATGCATTACCTGGAATGCACTTTTTATATTCTCCATACCTTTTTTTATGCTCAGCAATAGGATACAAAAACATGTAAAACCTTGTTTTATTAATTATGTTACTTTCATCACAAAAGTTGTTTTTAAGGATCTGCTCCCTTATTTCATAAAAATAAATATCTGAAGAAATACATATGAAATCAAAATCCATTTCTAATAAATCTGATGGAGCTATTATTGGTATTTCATTTATTTCTTTCCCCACCATCTCCGGATTACTATCAACAATTGAAACAATATAATCATTGGGACAGAGCTTTATTTTTTCAATGTATTTAAGCAAATCACATAAACCTCTCCCAGCCCCCCAAACTATTGTTTTTTTCATAGCTGGTCTCCTTTGCACTCAATTATGAGCAAATAATTCAGACAATGCCTCTATATATAGTTATCCCAACTAAAACTCATCCCTTCTGCACTACATATCTCTGATATCTCGAAGTAGCTCCCAAATCTCTTTTTCACGTTCTTCATCTTTACAATTGTTCTTTCTTAAGAATATACAATATAGATAATACTCCAAAAGCACATATGTCAGCCTAGCACGCCTCAATTCTTGCTGAGATGGAATATAACCATAGTAAATTTTGAAAAAATCTCCCAGACTATATCTCATTGCAGTTCTATTTTTTAAACTACTGTATAACATGCATATATCCCACATAGGGTCAGACATCCCAACCCATTCCCAATCAATAAGGACAATTTCGTCTTTATACATAGCGAAATTATCAAGGTGTACATCTCCATGACATACAGATGTTACACCAATATTACTCAACTCACCAAAACATAAATAATGGATATGAGCCGACAACTTCTCAGGTAAATATCCATTATACTGAACAATAAATATTTCATTACTTAACACCCTGTCAATCGGAGCCCATTTATTTTGCAAACTAATATTGCTGCCATGAAGCAATCGAAGTTCTCCTAAAGCACTTCTCACAATTTCTTCATTATTCCAATCAATGCAATCAGTTTCTGCATACTTTTCTATCTCTATTCCTTCATCATCAGTATATACACAGAGTTTATCCAAGTTTCCCAATTGCATTCTGTCTTCATACCGTATAGCAGTACTCCTTGTATTAGATGGATTATATTCTTCCCTATAATTTCTAACCGGAATGTGCACAATATACTTCCGTACATTATTTTGCCAAACAAGAAATGTCACCCTGGTTGCTCCATCCAACGGACTAAATGCCAGTTCATTCAGATTTTCTGAAATATATTCTTTTATTTTCTGTAATACTTTGTTTTCTATACTTTCCAAGCATAACGATAGATTACCTTTTGCAATAGCATTTACCATTATCGGATCCTTGTATAACAATTCTTGTAAGGATGTATACTGCCTGAAAAAGTCACTTTTCTTTTCGCATATAAGATATCTCTCTCCATACAATTCATGAATATTCTTTTTTATTTCATCCCTATAATTGGTACTTGTAATCATGATGAAACAGCAATTTTCATCATATTCCTTTATGGCATCAGGTTTTTCTATAACATACTCATCTCCAAGCAAAACTACTTTTTTTTGCCACATAGAGGAAGATGAATCAACAACACAAGCAATGCTATCAATCTGCATTGAATAACAAAGCGGCCTCAAATTCCTTCCTGCTCCCCAAAGAATCACTCTTCGGCCGGTCACATCAGCAAAATTTCCATTGTTCTTTATTAATAATTTAATAGATCCCATTTGATTCAACATTTATCAATAATCTCTTCTATAGAAATAATAGGACAGCCAACTTTAGTCTCCATATGCCGCTTTATATCATCAAAATAATAAATTGGAGTAACAACAATCGCATCAACTTTATCCAGTAAGTCATCCGGATAGTATACTTCAATACTAATTTCTTCGCTCGACTCACCGCTCTGATCTATAGCATATTTAACCTTTACTTTTTCAGCATCCAGCTCACCCAAAAGTATTTGCCCAACTTCCTTCATCCCATATATTGCAATTTCTTTAAATCCCATGGAATACAAATAATTAGTTATATTCTTTCCTTGTTGTTTTTTTACCATCCATTTAGCCAACAATTTATAATAATCTTCATATTTCCTGGCATCGGATTTGCTCTTATTTCTAGCCATCTTACACATTTTTAAGCATATATAATTGAAAAACGCTGCGATAAGAAGTCCGAATATTGGCAACTTATCACTCTTCTTATTCTTAGTCATTTAATTTCCCCTTCCAGCAATATAACTAATAAAATCGCACAAAGTTGAATTTCTCTCCATAACGAATCCTTCGTCCAAAATAGTCTCTATTGGTTCAGCAATCATAAAGTACTCTGTCTCCATTCCGTAACTAACAAAAGCAAATCTATCATCGCTCCAAGGCAAAAGATATACCCCTTTATCCGACGCAATACTCTTATTCACATCAAGGTTTATATCTGTCTCAAAAATCTGTCCTTCTGATAATACTGAATTCTTACCACATTTTGAATATAGATAAATGTCATCTCCAAGTAATGCTATTCTGAAATATGGTTCATTACCTCCATCTGATACTCTCTTAAAATCTCCAGATAGCATATTCCACACAAAAATTTCCCTAGTATCAAATGGAATTAAATAGCACAGGTCTCCAATTATCTTCATATCATAATATGGATATTTCTGCGGAACATGCAAAACTTTTATCTCATTAGTTGAAAGATTAACCCTGAGCACACAGCAAATATCTGTATACAAGAGATAAACAGATGATTTATGTCTATAGCTTCTTCTTGCTGTTGATTTTTCATATATACTTTTAGCCTCTTCTGAACAATCAAATTTTGGTAATAAAAAAACTCTGTTTCTTATATCAAAAACGACCGTTCTGTCCAGATTGTTTTTGGGAAATATGTATATGCACGTTCCCATCAATGTAGCACATGTGAACTCCGCTGAACTATCAGCGGCAAAAGTTTCCAGATTTTCATTTCTGTCAACATGAAAACAACTGACAATTGCGTTCTTTAGGCTAACGCAATACACACTATTCTCATAAAAAAACAATTCCTTTACAGTGCCTCTAAACTCGACTGGTAACTTAAACATAACCTGTGCTGTTCTTTTTTTTAAATCTAAGGAATATACTGAGCATCCATTTTGTGGCGCGCATATAAACGTATCTTTGAATTTTAAAGCACTTTTAATTCCAACTATTGTTCTATCCTCCCTCTGCCAAACACGACTACAGTAAACTCCATATTATAGTTTTTATTTCTAACAATTCGTCCGCATATGGTTTTGTCGCATCAATCTCCACAACTTTGGCACCTGCATAATTAATTCTTTTTAATGACTCAATTTTATTCATAAAAGTAGTTCTCTTATTCGTGTGCTCACTCTTTCTATGAATACATGTGTCAATATCTATGTTTAAACGAAATATAATGTCCGGTTGCATTGAAATAGCCTTAACTAGGTTTTTATATTCTGCTGCAGCCATCATATTTTTTATGCGATTTTTCCCGTTCAAATTCCCAAGCTTAGGACCATCATTCTCATTATTTATTTCAAGCTGGGGAAATCTGTCCATAACACATATCCCACCTGCCTCAACATATTTTCTTACTCTCTGAAGTATTATTTTGTTTCTTTCAGTAGTGCAAAGAACTATGCTTCCCTTTAAGATATCATGAATATCATCTCCTATTTTCGTTTTCTCCTCCCCACCGTTACACCATAAAGTCTTGTCATAATTACGCGAAAGCCATTTTAAGGCTCTTATATCCTTTGTAGCATTATCACCCGTACCTAAATATACAAGCTGTGAATCAATTTTTTTTTGATAACCAACTACATATATCCTGCGTCACTCGAGTCTTTCCAGAGCCATCTACCCCGACAAATGCTATAGACAATCCTCTTCTTCTGTATCTGGCCTTTTTCGTTATGTAAAAGCCTCCAAGTGATTTATTTACCTTACCATTTTTTTGAATACATTCCTGCGTCCAGAACAATCTCTCTGCATTCAAAAAAGAAAACCTTCTATTACCTGAAAAATGCTCCCTAAAAGAACTGTAAAGTTTGAGATACTGATCATAACCAATCCCCGACTTAAAACATTTTTTTACTTCAGCAGTAATATCCGCATCAAAGATTTCCCTGCATATCTTTTCTAATTTCGCAATATCTGATCTATTTTTTAAATAGTTAAATTCGTCATAAAAGCCCTTGTCAAGTACCCATTTTCCACTGTGAGCTCTGGCAAAATCTTTTGGTGTCCCTTTCAATGCTAATCGAATCATAAGAAGCAACAACTCATATTCTGCTTCAGGCATCTTTACATTATAATCCGAATTTACATATGAATTATCCAAAAGAATTTTTTCCAATCCAAGTTCATACTCTTTTGCATGTGTTGTCCCTGTTATGAGTGCATAATGCAAATGAATATGATATATATTCCCCGTAGCATCATCAAAACATAACCAATTTTCAACGTCCGGATAATTATTTACTACCGGTGATTCAAAACGTTTTATCCCATAGTTAACAAAAAAAGCGTTGACTCGCGCTTTATCCTTTTTGTCAACAAGCAAATCAAAATCTGAAGCAGCAGCAAAGCTTTGTCTGATATGCTGATTGCTTTTAAAATGACAATATCGTATTTCTGAATTATTTAAGTCATTGAACAATTTAAACATTATATTATTGTAATATTTCATACCCTGCAAGTCCTTACACCCTAAAAAACGGGGAGGCGTATGCCTCCCCGCACTTTCTGAAGACTATTTTTTATGCTATCGTAATCTTGATTATATAGTCTGTTCCTGAAATCTTAACTTTAATATATCGTACATCGCCTGAGTTAGCACTGCCCCAGTTGCTAGCTGCAATTGTAACTGCACCATTGCTTACAGTAATATTGCTTGAAGCAGCATAACCACTATCTACTGTCTTAGACCATGTCGCTTCTGTCAATCCTGTTGCGGCCATTGTAAGAGCTGATCCCTTAGTAAATGTTGCCGTATAGTTCCATGCCTGGCCTGTTGCCTTAGTTGCATTTGAAATTACAGGAGTTGATCCACCCCCTGCTAATTCCTCTTCGCTAGGTGCAAATTCACTCTCAATTGTTACACCATCTGTAGTTTTATCACCATCAACCTTTGCAGCCCATGAATATGTAAGCTTAATTCCGGGAACGGTCTTATCTGTAGCAAAATTGGTAATTGAACCCTCAAAACTTACAGGAACAGCATTCCACTTGAGTTCTCCACTCTTCATAACATATTCATATCCACTTGCTCCATAGTTGTAATCATAGTTTGCAGAATTGCCGGCTAAAACAACTTTCTTTGTTAGTGCCTCACTAGATACCGCTTCTGCCGTAGCTCCTTTTCCTATTTTTGCTCCAATATAAAGCTTAGCAGCTGTAGGATTAGCAGCCTCAACATTAGTCTTAGAATCAAATGGAATATCTGTATCAGGTGTCGCAGTTGGTACAGCCTCAACTGTGATTGTAAATGTTACATCTCCAGTTCCAAGGTTCGCAATATTAAATGTACCGCTATTATTTGTATATGTATTTTCTCCGGTCAAGAAGTAAACACCTGAATCATCCTCTGCTTCAGGCATAGTCCAATCAGGATGGGCTGCCTTAGATGTTCCCGAAATAAGACGCTGAGGATCTACATGGAATGATAATCCCGCATTTATAGTCTGTTCTGTAGGGACAAGTACTTTTGGTACCATTGTATCAACATATCCTTCGCTTGTAGGTGTACCTTTACCCGTACCTGTACCTGTTACTGCTGAAGTATCAGGATCATCAGCAAATGCTGTAAGCGTGCTTCCAAATACCATAGTTGCTGAAAGTGCTACTGCTAATATTCTTTTTGTGTTCATAATAAAAATCCTCCTTGATTTTTAATGACCATCCGCCCCGTCATGTTGCGGAAGTTATCATATCATTGCTCAACCTCAATAGTGAGCCCAACTCTTACTGTACTCAACGTGTTCTGTTCTTCATCTACAAGATGATAGATCATAACACAATCATAAGTACCTTGTTTCAATTCCGTATCCAATTTAATCTTGTTCAGTTCACTTCCAAGCGGAATCACCGGCGACTGATAAATTGGATTACTTTCATCTTCTGACAAAAACACATCAAAAAATACATCATTTGAATTTGCTTTGTCATTTGCAACATAGGCATCTTCCGACTCAGCATCTCCGGTCTTAAAATGCCAAACATTGCTCATAGTTGCACTGAAATATCCCGGAGGAACATATTTCTGACTAAAGAAATCTTCAGCTACCTCCTTGACATTATCTTCAGTGACAAGTACATTTCGTTTGTCCTCTTCCTGCGTTACCTCCTTTTTACCCATTTCCCCGGTTCCTCTTGTAAGCAGTAAGACAACCACAGCAACCAAAAGGAGTATGATCACTGCAATTCCAGCAATAATAATGTTCTTTCCCGCTTTAGAGGAGCCTGTGTTATTTCCGTTAGTTTCTGACTTATTAGCCATAATCCCTCCGACAATACAATTCTCATTAAAAAAGGTTTGCAAGCAACAAAAAACTAGAAATAATAAACTTCTTTTTCATGATATCGTTAATTGTAACAGATACATCTCCTATTATCTATTAAATAAACATTAAATCTTTTTATTACGTTACCAGACAGCGCTATCTGAAGATAAAAGGATTCTTCTGTTGCCTTTGACGATATATATATCGGCTTGGCAAAGTGAACGGTTTATAATACAATCTATAAACTTTTTATAAACATAAAAATAATCCCGTGGAATCCATTAATACGTAGATTCCACGGGATCTGTCTCCATACACTCTATTCATTTTTCTGTTTTGCCACATTCTTAATGCAAAATTAATCGAATCATCAATCACGCATTTTAACCAATGCCTCTGCATACCCAAGCAATCTCGATTGCTGAGCTTTATCCATTGAATTGAATGCTTTTATAAGTTGTCCGCTTTCTGTCAAAGCATCAATCGCATACCATTCACTGGGCTTTCCCCTATCACCATGCGTTTCAATTCCGGACAAAAGCCACTCGGGTGTAACATCCAGCACTTTGCATATGATCATAATTTTCTCTGCTGTAGGATTGGTATTCTTCTTACGCCAGTCGCTTATCGTGCTCTCCGCTATTCCCGTACGCTTAGCAAATTCTTTCTGTGTTATCTTCATTTCCTGCAGCTTATCAAATATGCGATCTCTTATTGTCATATCAATTATATACCTTTTTCATCATAGCTTTAAAATCATCAATTGATACCCCTGCCCTATCGGCCGCAATTTCGACACTCAACAAACCGTCATGTACCAAAGCTATCAGAGTATTATCCCTGCCTTTCTCTATTCCTTTCTCTATTCCTTTCTCTATTCCTCGTGTTTCAATCTCATCAAGAACAGTACACATACTAACCCGCTCCTTTCCTTTTATATCATCATAAACATCTGTAAATCTGCTATCATCTGTCAATGCGCTCATTAAACTGAGCATCTCCTGAACATGAACTATCTTCTCATTCGGCGCAATATACTTTCCTGTCTTACGCATCTGAACAAAATAATCTGCCACGAACTTAAAATCACTCTGAAATTTATCTACAACTGAATCCTCAAGATATGCTATCTCAAATAAATTCATGCCATAATCAAAAACATATTCTTTTAACTTATCCGGCACTTCCAATCTGTCATATAGAGTTTTTGCCTTACTCCATTTCTTTTTGTAACCATAGTATAGCACAAGTGATACAACAGGGTAACGTCCATCATTTCCATTGTTTATCTGAGCTCTGTAACCTGCTGCATCATAGTTCATAACCCTAAGCGGCATGTCCTCTTCTTCCTTAGTTTCATTTTCAAAGCCGATTGCTGCCAATCTTAATCGATTATGCTTCCAATACTTGTAAATATCACGTTCCTGGCTTCTTATCTTTCCATTCTCTGTGTAGTTACTATATGGACTTCCCTCTGTCAATTGATCTTGCCTAACAACCTCCTCTCCATTAAAAAGTAGGACATTTACAATGTCTGCAAACACATCATTATAGTCCTCAAGTGCTTTCTCTGTAATATCTTTTGTACCCATTTCTTTCAAAACCGCCTTTATATATAAATACTACTATGCGGATTTTAATCATAAAAGAAAAATATGTCAATATGGCTAACATATTTCGTCATATAAAGTATTCTGATTATACAATGTTTTTCGTAACATCCCCTGTGATAGGTCTTCTCTTTCACGCCAGTAGAGGACTTACTAATTTACATATCGGAAAAAGTGTTAGAGATATTTGTAGTATTGCGTTTGAATTTATAATTATTTTATATTTGATTGGGAGGTTAGATTCCTTCGCGGTTGGAGGCAAAAAAAACCCGCAGAGCTGGCAAATATGCGGGTTCCGCGGGAAACAATTTACGTATATTCAGTTATATTATGATATCTGTTCTACATTATTTATCGCCGTAATGTGTTCCACATTGAACTATCTCAATTATGTCGTCAACTATTCGAAAAACGATTCGATTTTTTTCATCAATCCTAACGCTCCAAAATCCTGCCCAATCGCCGGACAGTGGCTCCGGTTTGCCAATGCAAAGATAGCCATTACGGTCTATTTCTTGTAAAAGGCGGTTAATTCTCTTGAGTGTCTTCTTATCCTTACTCTGCCACTCAATATATTCCTCCCATGCTCTATCATGCCATATTTTCCGCATTAATCCACCTCAATCAAATCATGTTCATGGATATTACGGCCTGCCTCTATATCATCTATACGCTTTTTTAATTCTGCCATATTCTCACTACTGTAAAATGGATCAGCAGATACTTCGAACGGTATCCTTCTTTCTCGTCCAACTTTTTTTGCAAAAATGGTAAATGCTGCGCTCATAGACAATCCCATATCTGCGCAAGCTCTTTCCATACTTTTTTTTACATCCGGGTCCAATTTAAAATTAACATTCACTGCCTGTGCCAATTATATCACCCCTTTCACTATATCTATACCTAAATTATATCATGATAAAGAAATTTGCAATCGTTTTTCTTTACTTTTTATTATTTATTAAGAATTATTCAAAAGATACATATCCATTCAATGCCTTTTTCTATTCCTTTTTAGTCAACGCCTCTGCATACCCAAGCAATCTAGATTGCTGAGCTTTATCCATTGAATTAAATGCTTTTATAAGTTGTCCGCTTTCTGTCAAAGCATCTATCGCATACCATTCACTAGGCTTTCTGCATGTAAATGTCACGTTCCTGGCTTCTTATCTTTCCATTCTCTGTGTAGTTACTATATGGACTTCCCTCTGTCAATTGATCTTGCCTAATAATCGCAAACTTGTTTGTACATCTTGAACATATATGTTTTTAAGATTCCAATAATCCCGCATTACTGTCATTGGATGTAAACGAAGGAATTACAAGTATTATTGAGCAATTTGGTGATACTGATTATGGAAAAATAAAATATTCAAAAAGTGCATTATTCTGGATTGGGTATATGTATCGATATATATCATATACAAGAGAAATATCCACAAAATTCATCCTAGATATATTTACGTATAAGCAGATGAACGATGTATATTTCTCATTTCACACTCAAGCCCCGGAATGGTGCATTAATAGTTTGTTAGATATTAACGGAATAGATGATAGCATTTTTGACAACAATCTTCGGTTAAAAAAAAATAATTAAGAAAAAAGGGAAATATTAACTTGTTTGTTCAAATTGTACAAACAAGTTTTATTTCTATCTTCCTATACTATAAAATGGATCAAGATACGGCACTTCATCTCTTTTTACAATTCTCGATCCCTTCTGCTTGTTACAATGCTTGCACATAGGAATCAAATTGCTAATCTCATCCGTTCCTCCTCTGTACTTGGGAATGAGGTGGTCGATGGTTGCCTTTTCGAGCAGAAGTATCTTGCCACACTTAGCGCAGACACCACCGGTCTTTGCATGGATTATGCGTTTTATGTTTCGCTTTTTTTGCTTCTGTCCCCTCATATGTTTTCTCCGCATGTTATATGTGACAATATTGTCATATCAGTTATATACCTTTTTCATCATAGCTTTAATTATGATGTTTTTATAACAACCTTTTTCCCAGAAAAAGCCATGCCGAATCTAATAATTTCTTTCACACCCTCCTCAAGCATTTCATGAGCATAGCGCTTGGATTGAATCTGTTCAAGAGCTTCGTCGGCAAGCTTTGAAAGTGCCTTTTCATCAAGGTTTTTTCCCCATTTTAATTCTATAATTATTCCGGCGTGCTTGCCGTCTTTAGGGAAGAGACTTACATCATATCTTCCATCCCCCGATTCGCGGTTGGAGTTAATTTTATATTGATTGTCCATCAAAGCTATAAGTCCAAGAATCAAACCGTGATAGAACCCTTCAGCACCGGCATCATAGAAACTTACAGACTTAGTCATATAGTTGCTGACAGCTTTTTGTAATTTCCCAATATCATTTGAATACAAGCTCTCAGCAATCATGTTTGCTGTCGTTTTTTGAATTGCTCCTGTACCAATCAGGTAAGTCAGTATCTCACTTTTATACACAGCAGCTATTTCTTTATTGGGAATCGACACTTCACAAAGGTAGCTTCCGTCGTCTTGTAAATGTTTGTTAGTTGTTTTCAAATAACCTGCAACTAATAAAATGCTATATATATTAGAAGGATCGTCGGTAAGAAATCTGTAAACGGTGGATTGATCAATCTTTGCGATAACAGTTTCTCCCTGAATAAGGGAAAACAACCGTTCATTGATATCTTCTGACGCGATATTCATAATACCTTCCAGAATTTCGTTTTTTCCGGTATTAACCCAATAAGCCTGAAGCGTACAACCTTTGGCAATATAGTTTATAACAGACCACGGATTATAAATTTCTTTTTCTCCAAAATAATAACCGTCATACCAGGATTTGAGTTCGGACTCTTTGTCTGTACATCCATAGTATGTCATAATTTTGTGTACTTCAGGATAAGTAAAACCAAAATATCCATCGTATTCTTTATCCAGTACAGAATTAACAGTCAGGTTATTAAGCCCACTAAATATACTCTCTTGAGCTATTCTCAAGATACCCGTCAAAAAGCCGTATGACAGATATTTATTATCCTTAAAGGCCCCGGAAAAGAAATTACGCATAAAGCCAATAATCTCATCGTAGAAGTTTTTAGAATATCCTTCCTGAATAGGCGTATCATACTCATCAATTATTATTATTGGATTAATGCCATAGTGCAGGTACAACATTCTTGAAAGATTTTCAAGTGCTGACGAAAGTTCAACTTCATCTAAAGAGCCGCTCAGTATTCTTTTATAATACTCTCTTTCAAATCCGGCTAATTTTAGGCTGTTTTCAAGTTCCGAATGGCGATTATACTCTGCCTGAAGAAGTCCGGAAATTTTTGATAGTGTCGCATTCCATGAATCAAATTTTACATCTTTAAATGTCAGAAATATGACAGGATATTTACCTTGGTGTTTAATATACTCTGCACCACATTTCCAGATATCTTTATCTTTGAAATAGATAGAGGTATCTTCTTTCGAGATTTCAAAAAATACTCTTAGCATATCCATATTGAGCGTCTTGCCAAATCTTCTTGGTCTTGTAAATAATGATACAAGCGGTTTGTTATCTAAGAATTCTTTGATCAACAGTGTTTTGTCCACATAGTAATATTCCGACTGTGCTCGAACATAGTCGGATATGCCTATTGGAAGAGGCTTTTTGACGGCGTTATTATTGCTTTTTATATATTTCCCGGTTGATACTCGGCCATCTGCAGGTTGTACTGCATCATCGGGAATAAGCCATTTTTTTCCATCTTTATATGCTCCTCTAATCTTGCCTGAATTACATAGGTTCACAACGGTACGCTCAGCAATATTCCATTCAGTTGCAATTTCTTTACATGTTTTCATATGCTATCTCCGTATATTTTTCTGATACTATTATATATAATTTGCGGCAAGATATCAAAACGAATTGACATCTTGCCGCAAATTATCATCACTAATCCTACATTATAATTCCTTCCGAAATAAATATATTTTTAATTATTATAATTAAAAATATATCTCCTTTCCAAAAGAGCATGTTATATTTGACGCGCGTCAAATAGAAAAATAACAGCGCAACGTTTGAACACGACAAACATTGCGCTGCTGTCTTTATCTTATTATCTTCTCAAAATCATCCTTAGGATGCTTACAGATCGGACAGATATAGTCATCGGGCATATCTTCGCCGACATATTCAAATCCGCATATTGTGCATCTCCATATTGTCTCACCTTTCGGAGTCTCTCCAACCGGCTGAGGCTTTGGCTTGATATTATTCTGGTAATATTCATAAGTACAGGAAGGTGTATCTGCAAGAACGTCCATAAATACAGGTTCACAGATGAACAGCGTATGTGAACCAAGGTCGACTTCTTTTTCCACATTCAGAGAAAAGTATGCATTAGTCCCTTTTGTTATATAAGGAATACCGTTATCAGCAAGCTTATAATCACTAAATGATGCAAACTTATCCACATCTCTTCCGCTCTGGAAGCCAAAGTGTTTGAAAAGGTCAAATCCCGCATCGTTGCCGATAACAGAGATATTGCACTTTCCTGCTTCTTTCAGCATGTCATGAGTGAGATTTGCCTTGTTGATCGCGATTGAAATCCTGTTAGGATCCGATGCAACCTGAACAGCAGTATTGGTGATACAGCCGTTTTTCTTATCACCGCTAACCACCGTACATACAAATAAGCCATAAGATAACTTATACATTGCCTTAGTGTTCATAGAAGATTCTCCTTTCTTCCAATAGAAACATTCCGTGCCGCCTACCTGTAATAATTATTTTAGCATACCTTTTTAAACATAATACTATCAAAAATAAAGATCGCCCCGGATTCTTCATCCGGAGCGACCTTATATATTAGTGGGTTATGTTTTCTAATATTTATCTTACTGAAGGAGTGAGAGAACACCCTGATTTGTCTGATTAGCCTGAGCGAGCATTGACTGACCTGCCTGAGCAAGGATATTGTTGTTAGAATATCTAACCATCTCCTCAGCCATATCCGTATCACGAATCTGTGACTCAGCTGCCTGTGTGTTCTCAACGACGTTATCAAGGTTTCTGATTGTGTGCTCAAGTCTGTTCTGAATAGCACCGAGGTCAGCTCTCTGGCTTGAAATCTTCTCAAGTGCTTCTTTAATCTTATGAATTGAGTCCTTAGCGTTTACGCCGCTTGTTCCTGTAACATTAATCTTTGCTCCGTCGATCTTAAGACCTGAAGCAGTAAGTTTTTCAATATTGATTGCAATCTGGTTATCGGGATCAGCCTCTGAACCAACCTGAATACTCTTATTCTTAAATGATCCGTCCAAAAGTTTAGTATTATTGAATTCGGTAGCTGTTCCGGTTCTGTTAATCTCATCTCTGAGAGCATTAACCTCTCGCTGAATGTACTCACGATCTGATGTCTGAAGAGTATCGTTAGCTGCCTTAACTGCAAGTTCGTTCATTCTCTGAAGCATATCATGTACTTCGTTGAGCGCACCTTCAGCTGTCTGTACTGCTGAGATACCATCCTGTGCATTTGCGGAAGCCTGTGTAAGACCTCTTACCTGACGTCTCATCTTCTCAGAAATTGCAAGTCCTGCTGCATCATCTGCTGCTCTGTTGATTCTGTAACCTGATGAGAGTTTCTCACTTGACTTAGCCTGTACATCTGTTGTAATTCCAAGCTGTCTGTTTGAGTTCATCGCTGTGACATTGTGCTGTACTACCATATTATAATCCTCCATGAACGGGGCCGCTTCCCTGCTGCCTTTTTCATCCTTTTAATATTGTGCAGCTTACGCGGACTCCCTTCCATGGCTGCTTGTTTTTTTGTTTTACACTATTATTATCGGCTGTGATTCCGTTTACTTAACCCTTTTTTTTATTTTTTTCAAAAAAACATACAATAATGAATTTTTTTCTACTTTTTTCGTTTTTTTGCTAAAGTAAAAGAGATCGCTTGCCGATATATGGCAGCGACCTCTTTGTAACGGTCTTATACAAAAATCAATTTTTCTTATCCAAAAACTGTGGTGGAATCTCCTTGAAGTTATTCATGGTCCTGTAGTAATTAAATGCCACGGCAGATGACTGCTTACTGGTATTCATCTTGCGACGTGCCGCGTCAAAATATTTCTCGGCAAGCCTTTTGTTTCGATGTTCCGCAGCTTCAATCGATGCGCTCCTTGCAGTGATATCACGAATAAGATCCTGCATGCGGCGTATCTGATCTGCGAACTCATCTTTATTGGCATTAACTTCTTCTTTTACCCTATCAAAAAGAGTCTGGAAACCATCATCAAGAGAAATAAGTTTATCGATAAGTTCACCCTTTTTATCAACAGTACCGTCAAATGCGGTTTCATCAACATTATCGGGATCGGAGAGAATTTCTTTTTGTTTCTCATTCTCTTCCTCAATCTTTGACATAATGTCGATCTTCTTAATAAGACTTTCTTCCAGCATATCCATACTTGAAGATAACATCTTTTATGCCTCCTTAACGGCGATGTTGTTCGCCTTCATGACTTCTACCCAGTTGTCCCTGATGGCATGCATATGCTTATTGACCTCAGCGACTATCTCTCTGTCTTTACTCATATTTGCTTCGACAAGTCTTCTTCCTATATAAGAATACATATTTTCAAAGTCCTGTGCAACAGCATACTTCATATCAAGAGTGCTTCTGAGATAATCTATGATACGTTCCGTCTTCATAATGTTTTCATGTGCCTTTGGCACATCGTTATTCTCAATCGCATAATCCGCGATATTGAGAAACTTTATTGCCCCGTCATAGAGCATAAGTGTAAGTTCCGGGCCGCTTGCACCCATTACCTTATTATTTTTATACTGAGCATAAGCTTTCTGTTGAGTTGTCATTACCGGCATATGTGTTCCCTCGCATTCTGTAAAAAAATATCCGTATAATCATAAGTCTTCATTTTATGCCATTACTGTCCTCCACCAAAGAAGCCTGCCAGAGAAGAACTGCTGCTGTTTATCTTTGAAAGAGCCGTCTCCATAGTAGAGAACTTCTTGTAGTACTTATCCTGTGCAGCCTCAAGTGCTTTCTGTGCATCTGAGATCTTGGTCGTATAAGCACTGTACTGTGAAGCCATCAGCTTATCTTCATAAATTGTAAACGCACTGCTGTATTCCGTACCCCTCATAAGATTAAAGAGCTTATCTGAAAGAGCATTCGACAACTGCATAAAAAAGCTCTGAACCATGTCGGGATCTGTTGATATTGCTGCACTTAGAAGGTCCGGATTTCCGCTGCTTGCAGAGTCATCTTTGTCACCGTCTATGTGAAGCACATCTCTCTCATTCTCATCTGTTGCAAAGTAGCTTCCCGTTGCAATACCAAATGTTGCAAGAGTGATCTTACTTGTCACTCCATCCTTTGATGTTACTTCAAAAGCCTTACTCATAATATCTTTAAGTGCATCTTTTACATTACCGATTGTCTCATCGCCGCTGAGGATTCCGTCTTTGATCTTCTTCTCCCATTCCTCAACCTCTTTATCAGACATTGCATCTTTCTGATCATCGGTAAGCATTTTGTACTTCTTGGCTTTATCTGCATTATAAAGAGTAGCAAACTCCTTCATAAGATCGTTGTACTCTTTGAGCATCTTCTTAATATTGTCGTAGATACCGCTTGTATCCTGTTTAGTCGAAAGAGTTATTCCCTTAGCTTCCTCATTAACGGTAATTGTAAGTCCGTTGATCTCAAAAGTATTTGAATCGGAATAATAATCTTCTCCGTTAAGAACTATATGAGCCCTGCTTCCCTCGATATAATTCTTTCCGTTATTAACAAAGCCCAGCCTGGACATCGCATCACCTTCGGTAACTTTAAAAGAAGCAGCTTCGCCCATCTCTTTTGATGCTACATAAAATCTTCCGTTTCCTTCGTCGTAGTTGAAGTCAAGCCTTGTATGTGTCTTGGAAGAATCTGCACTTTTGAGCTTACTGAGAACACTCTCTATAGTATCATTCTTTCCGATTGTAACTTCGATATTATCCTCAGAATCTCCGCCTATTTTAAACTTAAGTGTCTGAGTTGCAGATTCATCACTGTCCTCGGAAAAAATACCAAGTTCAGTCATAGTAGTTGTCTTAGCCGCATTCTTATTGCCGACCTGAACCTTCTCGCCTGTCAGATATGCAGCCTTTGCAAGACTCGTAACATCAAGTGTCTGAGTAGCGTTCATTGCACTTTCGCCTGTTACGATTGTTACAGCATTTGCATTTGAAGCAGTTGTAACCTTCTTTGAGTAAGCAGCCGAAAACTTCATGCTGGTCAAAGTACCGTTATAAAAATCGGTAACCTTCTTATTAAGCGCTTTTAAAGTATCCTGCTTCCAGGTAAGCTTCTTCTGCTCTCCGGTATAAGTATCAACCTTATCTTTCTTTTTCTGCGTAAGAGCTGTGATAATGCTCTCTGTATCAAGACCTGAGTTCATTCCTGTAATTCTGATAGGCATAATGTTTCTCCTTTCTCAATCCGTGAGATGTAATCGGAAATCCTTTTCCTGATAGAGCCGTTTTGTACGACTTACTATGTTACCTCTTCTCGTCAACCAAGATTCCCGCGATTTCCCAAACCTTGGCGATCATATCAAGTGTCTCATCCGGCGGAAACTCTTTTATAACCTTCTTTGTTTCCTTGTCCACCATCTTGATAGTCACTCTGTTGGTCTTCTCATGAATTCCAAAAACAGCTTCAGCGTTGGACTGAACCTTCTTGGTCATCTCAGAGATTGCCTTCTTGATCTTGGCGTTATCAGCCTGTATCTGCTCCTCTGTCTCAGCTCTCTTGCTCTGATTGCTTGCAAAATTCTGAGCAGATGACTCGTTTTTGGAGCCTGCAGTATTGTCTGCTGCCTCAACCGTAAGATCCATGTTCTGAGCTGCCGCATTTACTTCATAATCCGCAACTTCGCTCTGAGCCTGGCTCTGATTATTTACCTGTGTTTTTACCTGTGGCTGTACCTGCTGAATAAGCGGGCCAAATCCGTTAATTCCATCCATTCCCATAATCCTATACCTCCATGTCAGAATCAGGAATCACCTGTATATATCAACATTTACGTGCGTCACAAACTCGTTCCGTTATAAACATAGTATTTCTTACTGATTATATCGGCCGAAGTGCTTTATTCTTTAGTAATATGGAAAAGAAAATCGTAAATTTTAGAAAATTTTAAGACTTTCGGTCCGTAACGATCATATTTCCAGTATCTTCGGCAGTAATTTCGTATAAGCAAATTCCTCAAACACCTTTTTCTGCCCGTTTTCCGCGATAGCTTTCCTCTCATCCTCATGTTCAAGATAATATGCAGTAAGTTCAAGCATCTCTTCAGGCGTATGCGCGATCACAAGCTCTTTTCCATTCTCAAAGTACTCATCTATCTCTTTCTGGTAAGTTGTGATAAGAAATCCCCCTGCCGCAAGAACATCGAGTACACGAAGCGGAACCCCCGAGATGATGGACCTCAGCGTAATATTGAGGTTAACTTTGCTTCTCCTGAATACCATCGGCATTTTGGTTGAATAATCCGCAACTCCCAGATTGCTGACTCCTTCAATGGGCTTTGCATCAGGCATTGTATACAAAACGGTATCGAATCGCTCGCCCATTCTTTCGAGAATATGTCTTCTTTCGTTGACCGTGACCTTTTTTCGCAGCATATCACGAACAATTCTGTCATAGTCAAGATCATAATTCCCCGTATCTTCGAACTTTATATACTCGCGAAGCCTCTTTATGTGCTCAGGCGTTATCGCCTTTTCATCAGTAAAAAGATCGTGTCCGTATATCTTCTCCTGAAGAGTTATAACCGTATCTATATACTCTTTAAGACTTGGCGGAAGATATTCCACCTGATCGTAAAAGTTAAATTCGTTGTCGTAGAGATTTCCCAAAAAACATACATCATGCAGATATACTATCCTTCCGCCCGTTTCCGCATCAAGCTCCTTACAGAACCCCAAAAGCCTCTTCTCATTAACACCAAGAGGCGAGTACTTAACGGTCTCTATTCCCTTGGCTCTCATCTCATCATAGGTCCCCCTGTCAAAAACATAGACTCTGTTCACAGGATTTTTTATGGTATGTGAATCAAGCGTATAATGCGGACAGTCAAATACCCACGACACGTACGGCGTATCGTACTTCTGGCAGGCATCGGAAATGCTCGGATAATAGCAAAAGCTGTAGACTATGTCGTAATATCTTTTGCCCTCTTCTTCCTTGGTCAAAAGAGCTCTGAATTTAGCATCATCTTCATCTGTAAGTTCATAGCCACTTAGCTTGAACTTTATCACATCAACCTCGTGCCCCAGTCTCTTCATGGCGTCCATGCAGTCTTCGCCGTTAAATTCATCCCAGTAGTAGTATAGTATTCGCATTCCGTCCCTCGAATTTCCCATTCAATGAAAAAGCAATTTCCTGTGATATATAAAACTAACGGCTGCCCCTTTCCGGTAGCAGCCGCTGCAAATTCACTTTGATCAAAGCAATTTCTTGAGTTCCTCGATTCCGGATACATCTGTTGCTTCTTTATTCTCATTCTGAATCTGGATATATACTTCTTTTCTGTAAATCGGGATATCCTTGGGAGCCGCGATTCCGATCTTGATCTGGTCTCCTCTGATATCAAGTACTGTAATCTCTATATTGTTATTAATAACGATAGCTTCGTTCTTTTTTCTTGATAATGCTAACATATCCTTTCCCTCCCTATAGTATGATTAAGCTTTAGCTGCTTTGTTATTCTGCAAAATCTCATAAATAGGGAACTTAACAGGATATTCCTCATTATCAATGATTGTCTGAGAAGCCTTCATCTCTTTTGTATTGATGATAAAGGGTCCCTTAAGGTTTACTGTCATCTGCTTAAGATCATGCGGAACAGTAACCGTTACAAGCACGAGCATATCCTCATCCTGCAGATCTCCGATGTCAGCTACAGCTTCCTTATCTACCATAGGCTGATAATCCGGGCAAACAAAGAGCGGATCCATAACGGGCATTGCAAATCCGGGTTCCTCTACTGACTGCAACCACTTAATAGTGTTTGTTCCCTGCTCCTCATCGTGCATAAGTGTGAATCTCTTAAGATCAGGAAAACCGATTATTCCATTTGGAAAAGAAATGATCTTACTATCTTCAATCTCAACCTCTCCAAAGATTCTAGTGTTTAATTTCATGCTGTAACCTCCATAATCCTGATAAAAAATGTTATTTATCACTATTTAATTATATACGTAAAAACGTACAATTACCATACTTATTATAATCTTGATGATATAAGAAATTCTTCATCAAATATAATTCATAAGCGATGTCTGGCTGATCTTACCTGTCGCCATAAGGCTCGCCTCATATGTCACCTGTGCGGATGTAAGCTGTGTGACCGTAGTTGCAAGATCGATATCCTCGTTCTCAGACTGAAGTGACTGGAATGTCGTTGTCTGTGTCATAAGTCTTGAATTTACAAGGTCAAGTCGCTTAGATCTTGTTCCGTTGTCGGTAACGGCTATATTTGCGGTATCGAGAGCTCCCTGGAGAGATGTTATCTTGTGCTCAAACTCTTTCTGAATACCCTCTCTCTGATAGTTATATGCCTTTTGAGCTGCTGAAAGCTCTGCGTCTATCTTATTCCATTCAGCAGATTCTTTGGCTGCACCGGACAACTTTTCTTCAAGTGTCTTAATTGTGGCCTTTATCTGTTTGAGTGTTCCGAGCATATTTGAAAGATCGTCGATATCTCTTTTTACACCTGTTGTGAAAACCGCATCTGCTGTGGTATTGACAACAACCGACTGTGCGAATCCCACGTCATAAGCGATGTCATGGGCTGCCGATCCTTTATTATAAAGTATTTTCTTACCATTGTCATCGGTATATGTACAGTTGAAGAGGTTCTGAGGTCTTATGTCTCCGCTGTCCCACTCTTTTTTATCATAGACAACATTGATCGCATTGGCGTTGATAAGTTTGGGCAGTGTTGCAAGCTTATCGGACAGCTCTTTATTCAAAAGAACTTCTCCCGTAGCCGCATTCAAATATGCCACTGAACCGGTAGGTGTAGAGTCGATCGTCTTGTAAACCTCATCAATATCTTCTTCGCTTGTAGTTGTGTAGATTATGTTTGATGAAGGTATCTCAAGTGTTGTCTCTTTATATGACGAATACACACTTCCGTTTGCTGTAACATTGATTATGTTTCTTGTGACTGTTCTGTCGACATTATTTGTGACGCTTCCGTCAGTAACAGTATATGTGCCGTCACTGTTAATTACCGCAGTTGCAATCCTTCCGTCATATTCAAGTTTCATGTTGTAAGTCTGGCCAATTGCATCAACCAAAGGAAGCTTAAAGCTGACTCTTTCACCCTGTTCATTTGTAAATGTAAGTGTTGTCTTCTGAACCGTCTCTGTCGAAGCAGTACCGGATTCGATATTGGAGCTCTGATGAGATGTATCATAAACTCCGTTCTTGTCTACAACAAACTCATATTCAGTGACGCCTTCAGTTGCCTTTATGTTATGAGATCCATCGGCGTTACTTGTGACGTTATAAACAATACCTTCACTTGTGACCGTATATGATTCACCTTTTTCAAGTCCGTCAAGCGTCGGAAGCGATACATGATGAGTTGCCCCAAGTGCTGTTGTATATGTAAGCTTTATAAGCTCTGCATTTCCGTTTACCGAACTTGTTGCGGGCTGCTTGAGATTCTCTCTCCACTTAAGTGAAGGTGCCGAGAAATCATTGTCGCCGCTTCTGTAATTCAGGTTATCGTAGGAAAGCCTTATCTTACCGACATTGTACTCAACAATATTACTCTCCTCTACGACAGCCTCTGTACTCTGTGCCAAAAGATTTGTGGACTCAAGCTTGCTCATTCCCGCCACTCTGCTTGAAGTTGAAACGTCTGTAGCGTTAAACTCATCATTTATGCCTGTGTAATCAGCAGTTGTAGTTGTAGAAAAAGTAAGCGATGTATCTGTTCTATAACCTGTAAAGATATATCTTCCGGCATAGTCCACATTACCTGTTGCATAGTATTCTTTCGAAAGAGCCTCCATCTGCGCAACAATCGTATCCAGATCGTCTACCGTAAGATCCTTGTTGGCTCCCTTTGTTGCCTGTTTAACGGCATCGGTAAGTACCGAAGTAACCGTAGACAAAGCATCTGCTGTTACATCGAGCCAGCTTTCTGCATCTTTTGCATTCTTCTCATAATATTGTGAAAGCTGAGTAACATTGCTTCTAAGGCGCAATGCTCTTATAGCGATAACAGGATCATCTGAGGGTCTTGTTATCTTCTTTCCGGTTGCAAGCATGGTGTTGAGCTGATCCTCAGTGATCTTGTTGTTATTGATATTATAAAGTGAATTATTCTGCATTATCTTATTCGTAATACGCATGGTAAAAAAGACCTCCGTATGAAGACCATCCTTAGTCAAAAACAATGCGCATCCGTGCAGCATCTCACTTTGTATATTAGTTCACTATGAATATCGGCAGGCACACCGCATTTCTTAATATCTATTAATGAAAAAAAGCTAAAGCCGGCCTGCTTTAGCTTTTTTATTATTCTTAAACTCCTGTCTGGAGTATCAGTCTGTCATAGATCTCTGTAAGCGTCTGTATCATCTTAGACGAGAGATTGTAGGCATTCTGAAACTTAACGAGGTTTGCTGCTTCCTCGTCTTCATCTACTCCGGAATCGGAATTTCTCTGCTTATCGATAGTCGTTTCGAGAGCAGTGTAGGTTTTTTCAAGAGTTCCCGAATTGCTGGTATTGAGCGCTACATCGGCAAGAACTTTTGTAAGGAACTCTCCTGATGTGGCTCCCCTGAATATCTTTGCCGTGTTGAACATATCTCTTAATTTCGTGAGGTTTCCAAATTCTGATTCACCCTCAGTAACGTCGGCTCTTGTCGCAAGTCTGCCTGCATCCTTAAGGAGAACACCATTCACCTCAAAATTGCCTCCGCGAAGCATGTAATATCCCTTATTCTCAGATTTTTCCGTAAGCTGATCGTATGAATACTGTGCTGCCGAATTCATATCGATTCCTCCGGTAAGAAGGAATTGTCCGGGTTTCTCATCGGAATCTGAAGGATAACCCGTGGTCATTATCCCATTTACAGCCGATGAAAACTGTCTTATCCACTCATTCATCTGAGAGAGATAATAAGGAATTCCCTGATAGTCGTTAAATTTGCCAACAGACACTTTTCTGTGCGCTTCAGGCATGCTCTTTAGCGTGTCACCGTCTATTGTAAATGTATATGTATCTTTTCCGTCATATTCCCAACTGTCGTATCTGTAATCCTGATCTCCGATATGAATCGCGCCCTCAATGGGAAGCGTGCACTTAGTCATATCCATAAGGTTCTTGTCGGTAACTTTTACGGTCACCTTGACGGGACGCGACTCGCCGTCAACAACCGTGCAGTCTCCGTTGAAGTAATGGCCGTTATTTCCGTCTCTTACCGCAAGAAGTCCCTGAAGCTCTCCGCCGATAAGCATTGAATCAATTGCAAAATCAGAAAGTTCCGCTATGTTGTCTCCATCCTTATAGCTTGCACTTCCCCACTTAATATCATAAAGTCCGTCAATATCATTCTGGTTCGTAGATCCGTCCGACGGTCTCGAAACACAGACCATCTGTCTGAATTCGTAAGTATCAACGAGTTCATATCCGCCGGCAACCCAGACCTGGTAACGTGTTGCGCCCGTTTCTCTGTCAGGCTGTGTATCATCGACGATAGCTGTTTCTTTTACTTCTACCGATACCAATTTGGAAAGATCGTCTATAAGAACATCTCTTTTATCCCTGAGTTCGTTTGCGGTCGTTCCCGTCATCTCGATTACGTTGATCTGCTTGTTGATGGAAGCAACTTCCTGAGCTATCGATGTGATTCTGTCAGCACAGAGTTTGATTTCAGCATTTACGTCAGCCTGTGCACCCTGAAGGTTATTATATGCATTGTTAAAGTACTCGGTGATACTCTGCATTTGTGATATAAATGTACTCTTTGACTCTGTCGTTCCCGCTGCAGTCATTACCGACTGAAGTGAAGCACTCATCTTGGTAAAAAGAGATGAGAAGCCGGTCGTTCCGTTGTCATCAAGGTACTGCTCGATAAGCTTGTTGTAATAGTTCTTCTGGCTCACATTTCCAAGGAGCTGTTCGTTATTTCTGAACTTAACATCATAGAAACTGTCGCGGATTCTTTCAATCGCTATAGTATCAACACCTGCACCTGCACAGCCATACTTTGCAAATACCCTGATAGCATCTGAAGCTTCCTGTTTAACCTTCTGCCTGCTGTATCCATCGGTATTTACATTAGATATGTTGTTTGCTGTTGTGTTAAGTGCTGCATTTGCGGCTCTTAGTCCGGATGCTGCAATATTAAGTCCAAAAAATGTCGATGTCATAATCTCTTCCCTCCGACATATTTACCATGTGTGCCAAAATTACCGTCAAAGTCACGATCCAAGTGTTGATACCAGGTGTTCAAGCATCTCACTTACTACGTTTATGTATCTGCTTGATGCGTTGTATGCGTTCTGAAACTGGATCATAAATTCAAGTTCCTCATCACTTGATACGCCGACGATCTGCTCTCTTGCGGCAGATATAGATGAAACGGTCTGCTCCTGAGCTTCCGCAACGCTTTTAAGCTTATCTCCCGTGTTGGCTATCTGTGAAACAAGGCTATTGTAATACGACAGGATGTCATTTCTTGTATAAACATTTGGATTTAAAGTATAATCCGATTTTGTAAAAGCTTCTTTTAAAGCCGTAACAGTTGCTGTATCTTCGTTTCCCTCAACTGTTCTGTATGTGAATGTCGTGGGATCCGTCAAAAGAATCGGATTAACCTGTGCATTCTTTATAGTAAATCCTGTCTTTATACTTCCTGCAGGATGCTTGTCATCTATCTTGTAGGCCAATGCATCTTCTTCGTTTGATACTATGAACATCGTGTAATCCGACGCTCTTCCGAGTGAATTGTCCATAGTCGCAGGATTGCTCTCCGCATCTTCCATGACTTTATTGATCGCAGTCATAACATTGTGTATCAGCTGATCGAATTCCGCTTCTACATTCATAATGACCGACTGTGAAATATTGCTTTTATAATAATCTGTGCTCTCTACAATGTCGTGATAAGACGCATGGTGATCTCCTCTTGCAAGAAGAACCGCTTTGAGCTTACCTATATCGGTATCTGTGGCTGTAGAAACCGGCTGAGTCAGGTCAAAAAGATGTGCTCCCTCGATTGAAGTAACAATTTCTTTTCCCTCTCTGTCATATTCCTTGACCGCAGCATACTCCCAATAAGGTGTGGCATATCCCACGCTGCTCTCGAGCTTAACATCGATTCCTATATGATTTACATGATCGGTGGTTATGAAACTCGATCCTTCAAAAAGAACCGATACATTACCGAAAATGTCTTCCGAATAATCTATTTTTCCATATTGACCGAGTTTATCGAGAAGATTGTTTCTTGTATCTCTAAGGTCATTTGCCTTTTCTTCTCTTCCGGATTCAATATTTACAATCTCTTCATTTAAAGCCCTAATCTTATCGCCAATATCATTTATATTTTTAACTATGTCGGAAACAGAGGCATCCAGGTTGTCCTGATATGAAACAAAGCCGTCATACACGCTCTTTGCTTTTGTCAGAAACTCATTTGCCCTCGTCACAAGCGCACTCTGCGTAACCGCTGATGTAGGATCCTTGGCAAGTTCCTGCACGGATGTCCACAGATTATTTAAAGATTCACTGAACTCTGTTCCGTTCATCTCCTGAAGCTGATCTTCTATCTCTTCAAGAGCTTTCTGAGAAATATCGTAATATGAGTATCTTCCCGATTCTTTTCTGTAAGCTTTGTCAAGGAAAACATCCCTTACCTGCTTACAATTATTATATTCAACGCCTGTTCCTATCTGCTTCCAGGCAATACATTCATTTTTCTTCTCAAGAGTCTGATATGCCCTTGTTCCCTGTGATATCTGCTGTCTTGTATATCCTTCGGTATCAAGGTTTGCCATATTGTGTGCAGTTGTATTAAGTGCGTTCTGCGATGTCTGCAACCCTGATGTGCCGACATATAAGTTCGCCATGAGGGACATATATCTTTCCTCCTGATCTTTATAGGTCTTTTAATGCATTTTTTTGCACAAAAAAGACACTACAGTTTTTCATTTAGTTACCAAAGGGGGTTATCTACATGCATCTGTACCACTTTCATGCTCATGTGATACATTACTGCTTTGCATCAAACCCGCCCGATGTGTAACCAAGACATTCACCTGTAGTGCCTAAAGCTCTTGAATAATTTGCTGTTTCCGGAGCTCTTTTTGAGGCCTGGATGATATTCATCTCGAATTGGACCATCTCAAGTGAACTGCGCAGCAGCTCCTGATTCTGTCCGTTTACACGTCTGACATCTCCTGCAACACCAACGAGCCTATCGCGTTGCACTGCCAGTTTTTTCTGATCGACAGGTCTTTTTTCCAATACTTCGATCAGATCGGTCAGTTTCAATGAATTAACATCCTTGTTAAGTACGTTTGCGATATCCTTCATTGCCTCTTCGCGCTTTTTCTCAAGAGACTGGATATTACCTATTACGCACTGCTCCTCATCCGTGATTTTCGCAAGTGCCTCAAGATTTCCTTCGATTATTATGGAAGTCTTTTGGCTAGATAACCCCAGTAAATTTTCGTACATTGTACACTCCTGCTCGAGCACGTCGACCAGATTTTCCATTAAGCTTGCCACCGGAATCATCCTCCTGGATTATTTGTATTTAATTATAACAAGCCATTTGCTTCTTCAAATTTAGCGAGTAATTTGTCAGCAAATGCTTCTCCGCTTACATCATAAGTGCCGTTCTTTACAGCAGCCTTAAGCGAAGCAACCAGATCTTCTCTGACATCAGGAGTAGCCTTAACAGCCTGCTTAGCAACCTGAATATCTTTTCCTATAGAAGAAAACGAAACAGTATCTCTTACATCGCTTGTCTTCTTAGTCTGCTGAGTCTTGTTTACTTTGTTGTTTGAGTAGATCTGCTGAACTTGATTGTACGCTTCTATACGCATATCTTTTCCTCCTTCCTTGGAGCATTTTGTACTTCTTACTACATTTATCGGAAGAAGTTTCCATAACTTTAGTTCTGAGTAAAAAATAATTTTCCCACGGAATTTTTGTAAGTTATGGTTCAAACGCCCAAGGTATGCACCCTTTTTCACCCTACATTAATTTTATCGGACATATTACGCAAAACTTTAGATTAATTTTATAAAAAAGATCAAAAAACTTCAATTAAATTGCCGAGAGCGAAATAACCATCTCCGCCGTCTCTTTTAGATTGGTTCCCGAGTCCATTGCGCACTTCTGGAGGTATCTGTGCGCTTCCGGCTCTGTCATATGGTGCCTGTCCATCAGAATCTCTTTTGCCTGATTTATTATCTTCTTGTCCTCATCGGACCTGCCCTCTTTCTTTGCCTTCTCTTTTGCCTTTTTTCTACTTCTTGTAACGCCCTCAAGCATGAGTTCAAGGGTGGAAAAAAGATCCGACTTCTTGAGCGGAGTCGGCAGATATACCAGTTTATCTCCGCAATTATCAAGTGGAGCCTTGTCAGGCGATGCTATCATCAGCATCTGAAAGAACTTGGGAAGATCGACGGCAAGCTCCGAATAGAGCATGTCACTTAAGCGGTAGCCACTGATAACGACTCCGCTCCCCAAATCTTCCATAGCAGAAAGAGCCTGCGCTCCCGAAGTGCAGGTAACCATTCCGTCATATCCGCCACGGCTTAATATGCTTTTGAAATTTTGCGCATCTTCCGATTTCGCAAACACAATGATTATATTCACAAATAAGCCTCAAGTTTCCATAAATTAATATTTTTACGAACCCCAAATCTATTATCAGAAGATGTTGAGGTATCTTCCAATCTCCCACTGGGTTACGCATGTGCGGAAATCTTTCCACTCTTTGCGTTTTGCATCAAGCATTTTATTAAATATGGAATTGCCGAGAACTTCTTTTACAAATTCATCATCCTGATAAGCGTCAATGGCTTCACCGAGTGTCATAGGAAGTGTCTCAAGTCCGCTCTCTCTGAGATCGTCATAGGTCGCGTTCTTGAGATTATCACCAAGTTCTTCGGGAGGAGTCATCTTCTTTTCTATACCATCCATACCCGCTGCGAGAATAAGCGCGATTGCAAGGTAAGGATTACATGTAGAATCGGGATTTCTGAGCTCGATTCTTGTATCCTGTCCGCGCTTTGAAGGTATTCTGATAAGAGCGCTTCTGTTGGCGCCCGAAGAAGACCATGAGATATTGACGGGAGCATCGTATCCCGGAACAAGTCTCTTATATGAATTGACGATAGGATTGGTAACAAGTGTCATTGCCTTAACATGGCTGAGAACTCCTGCAATAAAGTATTTGGCTATATCCGAAAGCCCACCGTTGTCATCTACAAATATGTTATTGCCGTTCTTGTCATGCGCAATGATATTTATATGCATGCCCGATCCGCTGATTCCCTCTGTAGGCTTGGGCATAAAGGTAGCGTAAAGGCCATGCTTCTTGGCGATTGTCTTAACTGCCATTCTGAAAGTCATGATCATATCTGCTGTTCGCTCTGCATCCTCTTCTCTAAAGTCGATTTCATGCTGTGCCGGCGCAATCTCATGATGCGAAGATGAGATATCAAAACCAAGTTCTTCCAGGTTAAGGATGATGTCTCTTCTTACGTTCTCACCCTGATCTGCGGGAGCAACGTCGAAATATCCGCCTTTTTCATGTGTCTTGTTTGTCGGTCTTCCCTCATCGTCATAATCAAATAAGAAGAATTCCGGCTCAGGATTGAGTTTAAAGTTAAGCCCCATTTTCTCAGCTTTTTTTACCACTTCATGAAGAACATTTCGTGAATCTCCCATGAAAGGTTTTCCGTCAACCGTATAGACATTGCAGAACATCCTCGCAACCTTGCCCGCCTGCGGTCTCCATGGATATATCTCAAAGCTGTCAAGATCGGGATATAAGTACATATCACTCTCGTCACTTCTGACAAATCCTTCAACCGATACGCCATCAAACATGCACTCGTTATTAAGCGCGCATTCAAGCTGACTTGCAGCAATGGCGATGTTTTTGGGAATTCCGAAGATATCACAGAACTGAAGCCTTATAAAAGCTACGTCCTCTTCCTCAACGATACGGAAAATGTCTTCTTTGGTATATTTGCTCATATTGTCCTCCATTATAAAAAGGGCACCTCAAACAGCGAGCTCTCCTGCTCGTGTTAAAGGCGCCCTTGCCGTTCACATTTACTTCCTATATATTAATATTCTTTGGTTTGATGTGTCAATCGATTATTTTGAACCAAAACTATCGCATCCGATATCTGCCTGTTATCTTAATTTTATTATATATTTGTACGAATTCCCTAATATAAGCCTGCGTCCTTACCGATATATATTGTGAAATATCCACGCGCCGGTGCAATAACGGCACGCGGCATATTGAGCTACGGAAAGCATGGATCTTCAAGGAGGATTGTTAATCTTCAGCTTTGGAGGTTCACTTTTTTTGCGCAAAAAGCATGAACCTTCAGGCTAACAAACGGAGGGAAAGAACCATGAAAATTGCACAAAGTAACGTAAACCTGATGTCGAGTTCGTCATACAGTGAAGGGCATTCTGTGAGTGTGTCAATAAGCACTGTTCCACGCGGAAGTTTCAGCGACAGCCTTGAATCTCAGAAACAGAAAGTTACATCTGATGATTTTTCGACATCCACCGGCGAATTTGCCTTGGGAAGTGAAAACTACAACTCGCTGAAGCCTTCAATGACGAGAAGCCTGAACACAACAACCGGCTCTCTTGAAGATCAGCTGATGGCCATAAGGACTTCACTTCTCGAACGGATTCTCCGCTTCATGAGGATTCTTGGCGGCGATGATATGAGTGAAAGCTTCGGTCAATCATTAGATAATATGTCGGGAATGATCGGAGCCGGCGGATTTATGTCCGTAACGACCGTGACCGAGAGCCATTTTGAAGAAGAGGCTGTATCCTTTGAAGGCACGGGAACCGCTCTTACAGAAGACGGCCGAAGTATTGATTTTGGAGTTAAATTCTCCATGTCATCAAGGTTTGTACACGAATCCGGCATAAGCATCGCAAGCCCCAAAAACTTCCTGGATCCGCTTACGATCAATGTCGGCAGCGAAGTAACATCAATAAGCGATCAGACCTTCTTCTTTGACATTAACTGCGACGGGAAAGAGGATAAAATTTCGAATCTGCCAAAAGGTACAGGTTTCCTTGCCCTTGATAAAAATGGCGACGGGCATATAAACGACGGCTCGGAACTTTTCGGCGCAAAAAGTGGAAACGGCTTCAAAGACCTGTCCGCATATGATCATGACGGAAACGGTTGGATTGATGAAAACGACGATGTATACAACGCTCTCAAAGTCTGGATTCGTAACGAAGACGGTACCGATACGCTTCTTTCGTTAAAAGAAGCCGATGTCGGTGCAATTTATCTTGGAAGTGCCATAACAGACTACAGCTTACGGGACAGTTCTTTTAACACAGCTGCAAAGCTACGCGCAAGCGGTGTATTCCTAAAAGAAAGCGGAGGCGTGGGAGTCGTCCAGCAGATTGATATGGCGACTCACGAAGAAGCTTTAGAAAATCGATCCATTTCATAAAACAAATACGGAGGCCGGTTCAGTGTCTTACCGGCGCTCCGTATTTTTCATTAATTCATTTTGGTTCCGTCCGAGAGCTCACGCTCTCTCTTGCCATATACCTCTCCGCTTAAGAAATGACGTCTGCAAAGTGATACGTAGGATTCATTTCCTCCTACCATAACCTGCTCGCCTGTTCGGACGATCTTGCCGTCACTGACTCTCGCATTGAAGTGTGCGCGGCGTCCGCACCAGCACACGGTCGGAACTTCTTCAATATAGTTTGCTATTTCCATGAGTCTCTTGGATCCCGGGAAAAGATGACTTGTAAAATCGGTACGAAGTCCGTAGCAAATAACAGGAAGATCGTATCTATCAACAACTTCCGCAAGAATATCCACCTGTTCTTCAGTAAGAAACTGCGCTTCATCAACAATCACGCAGTCAAGCTCTTTCCAGCCTTCCGCTTTTCCCGTAAACCACTCATTTTTTACTTCATCAATGAATTCTTCTACAAATGTCGCCTCAGCGCTAAGCCCCATTCTGGACTTGACGATTTTTTCTCCGTCCCTGTCATCGGTCTTAGGCTTTAGCAAAATACATTTTTGCCCCTTCTCGATGTAGTTGTACTGCACCATCAGCGCATTGGCTGTCTTTGAGCTCCCCATTGCCCCGTATCTGAAATATAACTTTCCCATACCTTCTCCCGTGTCTATGTATAATTGCGCTATGCCTTTGTATCACGCTTTTTTAGCTTTTATGCGCATCAGTTTTGTTTCTCATTTGAGTTGATAAGAACAAGTTTGTTGTAAGGAATCTCGATTCCCGCTTTTGCAAATCTCTTCATTATCTCTACAAGACAGTCAGAGCATGCCTTCGGGTTATCCTTGAAATCTTCCGTCTCAACGAGTGCCCTTAATGTGACGCCGCTATCATCGCAGCTCTTACACAAAACCGTCGGTCTTCCTCCATGATGCACCGGATGCTCAACAATAACGTCAGCCATGATATCCATAGCCTTCTGCATATCCGTTCCATACGCCACAGAAATCACTATCGGAAAAGAAAACGATTCTTCCTGAGTGTAATTGATGATAGTCGCCGAACCAACTGTAGAATTGGGAATGTAAATAATCTCGTTCTGATAAGTCTTGATAACCGTGTGTCTCAACGTGATGTTCTCAACATAACCGGGATCGATAGAGTCAATCTTAATCCTGTCTCCGACATCAAAGGGTCTGGATCTCGATGCCGAAATCGCAATACCTGCAAATACATTGGCAAGTGTTGACTGGGCTGCAAGACCGAGGACAGCGGCAATAAGTGCGGATGATGTAGCGACACCTCTCCAGATCTTGGAAAATGCCGGCACATTTCCAATAACAGTTGTTAGAGCAAGTCCCCATATGACCGTAGTTATAATACCTCTCAAAAAAATAAGATGAATTTTACCGCGAAGTCTTTCCTTACTGATATATTTATTGAGTAAAAGATTTATGACATAAGCGCATAGGATCGGCAAAACATACTTTGAACCGTATTCAAGTATTTCCATCACCCATTTAAACTCGTCTTCTTTCCCCTGCCCAACAAACTCTAAAACACACTCAAGCATCTTCATCATCCATCTCCTCAAATGCGATCATAGAATCGATAATGTCTTCAAAGTCCTCTCGCAGTTCTTCAAGAGTGTCACCTTCATATGTATAGGTTTTTCCGTCGATTACAACTTCACCTGTATAGTAATCGCAGTTTTTGTCGTAATTAACGGTACCTGTATATCCTTCATATTCAAATTCTTTTTCCATTTATTATTCGTCTCTTTCTTTTTTCTTAGCAAATTACTATAAGCATTGTAAATCATTCATAGCCGAATTTAAAGAATATCATGGAAAAATCGTGATTTCGAACATGCTTGCCTTCATTAAGTCATAAGTACCGATTTTACTCATGAGAAAGTTTTTTGCAAAGTATGCTTGACATTTTATGCAAAGTAGACTATGCTAAATATGCAAAGCGAGCTTGGCAAAAAGTAATGAGGTATCAATGAAGAACAAAATAAAAGAATTGCGAAAAGCAAATAAGCTATCACAATCAGAACTTGCCGACATTGTCGGAACAACCAGACAGACAATTACTTCCATTGAAGTTGGCAAATACACTGCTTCATTGGGACTGGCATATAAGATAGCGCACCATTTTAACATGACAATTGAAGAAGTATTTGATTTCAGCAGCTTGGAGGATGAAAACTTATGACTAACACCGGAAAAGAAAGAATCAAAGCATCAATAAAGAAAAAAATCACTGCATATGCATTAGTGGCATTTTTAAGTAGCGCTTTACTCATTATTTCCCAAAGACCATCTATAGCTTCGCTTTATGCAAAATCAGGGCATGCTGATTTTATGCAGGGTTTTGTGGTCGGAATGGTTATCGCCATAGAAATAGTATGCGTTTATCAGATTTCTAAATATATAAATGCTCTTAAAGATGAAAAAAAGCTTATTAGAATCTACAATGAGCTCAACGATGAACGTTTATGTCAGATTGAATCATTATCCGGCAAATCCGCAGTTGAATTTACCGCAATTGTTCTTCTGATCCTTGCGCTTATTGTAAGCTTCATAAGCTTCGAAGCTACAATCGCATTTTTAGCTGCATTAACTATTCTTTTTATCACAAAGAAATCATGCTCAATTTACTATACAAGAACTTATTCAGGCGAATAAAATAGTTGTTCGCACTCCATAAAATATCCCGGCATTCTATTTGAATCATAGAATGCCGGGATATTTATTACTTCTTATAATCAATCCTTAACCTCGATCTTCACAGCCTCCTCTTTCTCTGGAATAGCTTCCTTCTTGGGGATGTTGACCGTAAGAACACCGTTCTTGTACTGAGCTATGATATCTTCAGGTTTAAGTCCCGGTGTACGGAAGGATCTCTGGTACGAAGAGCTTCTTCTCTCACGACGGATGTACTTGCCGTTCTCATTCTTCTCATCCTTGTTCTCATTATGTGTAGCACTGATGGTAAGCACTTCGTTCTTAAGGTCGATATTGATATCTTCCTTGTTAAATCCCGGAAGCTCGGCTTCAAGCTGATAACTGTTATCTTTCTCGATGACGTCAGTCTTCATAAGACCTGATGCCGGCTCGAAGTTCTTCTCAATAAGTCCGGAATCATACATGTCACCGAATAATCTGCCACCAAAGAAGTCATCCATCTCGTCAAACAAATTATTGTTACTCCATAACATAGGCATCAACATAAGTCATCACTCCTTTTATAAAAAATTTTTGTTGTAGTAGTTTGTGCAACCTGAGATGATGTATTAGCACTCTCATCTCTTGGCTGCTAATTTTCTTTACAAGTATGTTATAGAACAACTAGAACAAAAAATCAAGTACTTATTTATAAAAAAAATATTAATTCCCATTCAATAGAAAAAGCTTTTGCAAAGACTTATTAAATCTCTGCAAAAGCTCTTTATCCTGAATAAATATTAACTTATACGAATATCGAATCAGTCAGACTATCCGATCAATAATTCTCAGCCTTCTTCTCGAAGTAGCTCTTGGGATGATTACAAACAGGGCACATCTCGGGAGCCTTAGGTCCTACTACGATATGACCGCAATTTGAGCAGATCCAGATAGAATCGCCGTCTGATGAGAATACAAGATCTTTCTCGATATTCTCAAGGAGCTTTTTATATCTCTGCTCATGCTCTTTCTCAATTTCAGCAACCTTTTCAAAAAGAAATGCGATATCATTAAAGCCTTCCTCACGTGCTTTAGCTGCGAAAGAAGGGTACATCTCCTGCCACTCGTATGACTCTCCTTCTGCTGCTTCCTTGAGGTTTTCTACTGTTGAACCGATTCCGGTAAGAATCTTGTACCACATCTTGGCATGCTCTTTCTCGTTATTGGCTGTCTCTTCAAAGATCTTACTGATCTGAACATAGCCGTCTTTTTTTGCCTTTGAAGCAAAATATGTATATTTATTCCTTGCCTGAGACTCACCTGCAAATGCAGCAAGCAAATTCTTTTCTGTCTCTGTTCCTTTAAGTTCATTTTTTCTGGGTTCTAAATTTGCCATATTTTAATCTCCTTTTCCATTTTATTTGTGGATAAATACTCACAGCCAACCTGTAATCGTATTTTAACATAGAGAATATGCATTAAAAAGACTATTTTGTATTTTTGCATAAAGCTTTTTCACCAGAAAAAAGAGATATAAGTAAAATGCTCTCTACAGCATAAAATATCGCATTAATCTTTATCATCATATCGTGTCTTGGCATAGTAACTCCACCTGTTATAACATCTAACATAGACTGCGTAGTTGCTTTCCCGGACATAATATCAAGCGGCGATTCTCCGGGCAAATAGTCCGGAAATATCTTGATCACCTGAGCTGTCGCAATTATATAACAGGCTACTGCAAGTAGCATTGCCAATATAATAAAAAGATTTTTTCCACTCTTCTTACCTGTATGCTTGGCAGCAATCAAAAACACACTTCCAAAGCACGTAAGACACTCAAATCCATAAAACACATAGCATGCGGAATCAGAGATATTATAAAAAAATCCGGCAACAAAGTACTCTGTAAATGTCCATATCGCCATCCATGCCACAGTACAGATAGCAGTCATTTTTATTATGTATTGAGATTCAGCACCGCCCCATATAAAAATATTGGCAAAGATCACAGCCCAAATTGCCGCAACAACAAAACCTCTGTAGCTCAGATTCGTTAACGACATAATTCCAAATGAGCCCAATGCGATATACATGATTGCCTGAACCGCAACTGCACTATATAAAGCAGACGTCTTTCTCATAGCTTTTCACCTTCTCTATATAAAAAACATTTTTTATTCAATAAAAAAATATGGATGCCAAAATCTATTTTGACATCCAACAATATAAGAATCAATATTATTTAATTATCTTGCAGGAGCCCATGTTACTCCGTAGAGCTGCTCCATCATCTTGCGGAGTTCTTCCTTCATTTTGTCACATGCGGAAGCCTCGTCAGGGAAGTTTATAACCCCGATTCTCTCCTTCTTATCCTGAAAAAAAAACAGCCCATCCGTTTTCTGTTTTATCAAGACATACACGATTTTTGTGATGTCCTCCAACTTTATATAATTTCGAAGGAACGAGATGCTCCTTGAAGAATTTCTTTAATTCCTTAGTATTCATGGTGTACCTCCCAACAAGTTGATACTAATAACTTTTGATGTAGTATTGATTACTACATGAAGTATACCATCATATCTTCTTCATGACAATAGCAAAAAATTATACAAAAAAGAAGAAACGCTAAAACAAATAGCATTTCCTCCATATACTTTCTTTTAACGAATTACGGAAAGCGCCGCCAAAGCGGCTCCCTGCCCCCAGGGATTATTTCCGTAGGTCTGATAATGCACCGCAAAATCATCGCAGGAGCTGAGTGCATCAAGTACGATTCCCTTATCCGAATGAGCATAAATGCACTCTTCTGCCTTCTTGAGCGCAGCTCTTATCTTATCCGGAAGATCTGCTTCACCGAAAACATCGTTGTTAACTGCATATCCAAGTGCATAAGCTATCATTCCCGTTGCGGACAGATCGATATGTCCGTCTAGAGCCTGCAACTGCCAGCTCCAGCCGCCGTCTGCTCTTTGGTACTTAAGTGCCGACTCACACAGACTTTTAAATTGTGAAAAAGACTCTTCATCCGATTTACCAAGTGCAGCATTTACGCTTGCTCCCATGATAAGCCATCCAAACGCTCTTCCCCAACACAGAATTCCTTTCTTATCGGAAACATAACCATTCTTTGAGGAATCATTTCTATCAGCGGCAATTCTGTCATCGTTATCAGCCTTCTTAAGCTCATACCCGTGGTAGCACAGCCCACTCTCTTCATCCATTCCATATTTATAAAACAGACGAAGCTGCTTATTACTGTCAAATGAATCATCTCCACAAGCTGCCATAAACATCGAGACCTGCCCGATTCCATCTACAAAAATATTTCCGCTTCTTCCGGAATTGTAAAGAATTGCTCCTTCTGCATCCCTTCCGGCGTTTCCTATATAAGTCTTCACTGCATCTGCAGCTTCTCTAAATTTCTCGTTACCAGTTATCTCATAAGCCCTGACAAGTGCAAATCCTGCAAGTGCATCGTCAACAAATCCGGCCTTTCCGCCTGTCTTTCTTATCCACAGATTGACATGCCCCTCCAGCGAAGCAACTATCTCATCTCTTATTTCCTTGGCATCATCAACCTTCTCAAGACACTCAAGCGCCGAAACCAGGCCGACCATAAGCATCCCGGCATGCCAAAAAAGCGGATCTTTTGTCCGCACGCTTCTGCCAAGTGCCTTTTTTACAGCATCTTTCATCCTGTCCGACAGGCTGACATTCATAATATTATTAAGCTGTTCTACGGTCTTGCCGACCACTTCATAATATGCAGAGTTGTCCACAATTACGCCTTTCTGGCCTTGAGTTTTCCACAAAGATATTTGAATTCTTCACTTCTTCCGTATAAAAGAAAATATACTCCGTTAAATACAACGGTAATAATAACTACCATTGCTGCAAATCCAAGTATCGTAGGCTCAGGCATTACAAGTTGCCTGATAAAATAACATATCCCCATGACAAATGCCATGGAAGCAATATACTTGAATGAATCAATAAAATAACTCACAGCGCTTTTATCAAAGCAGGCTTTATAAATAATTACCGGCTTTGTTATGTTTGCAATAATTCCCGATACAACTGTTCCGACATATATACCGGTAATCCCAAGTCTCGTTTGAACTAGCCATATTGAAAGAATAAGATTGACAATTCCCTGAATAAGCGCAAGATATTTATCCTGCTCATAAACACCGGCTGCCGCCTGGTAATTCGAAAGTACTATCCTTTCGCCCTTAAAATAATAATCCGTAAGGATCAGGAAAACCGCTAAAGCAGGCAAGATCCAAAAATCTGTCCACTTATCTCCTTTGGAAATCTTAGTCCACATCTCCACAAGCGGTGTCAAAAGAAGCATGAAACCAACACAGGAAAAACCATATACCCATGTAGCAAAAAACCTGTATACCTTGAACATGCTATACTGCTTATCTCTGTCTTCTGTTGCGATCAGGTTTCCAAAACTTGAAATTACGGAATTAAAAATAATATTTACAAAACTTGAGACCGCTACTATGATCATGTTGTAATTTCTTACAACTGCGACAAGTGCCGCTCCAACTTCCGATAAAGATGAAATTATAAGAGTATCTGTCTGAAGTCTGAAGACATCACCAACCTTGTGAAATACAAGCGCCTTAGTCTTAGTCCAAACAATTTCTTCATCTTCCTTGGCAAGCTTTTCAATATTCTTTTCCTTAAGATATGGATACATATTATCAAGATATCTTGAAACAAATATCTTCTGAATAAGCTGAATTACCGCATCAGTAATAAGATAAAAATAATAATTCTTAGTAAGAGCCACAACAATAATCTGGAAAACCGATGTAACAATCTTTGTTATAGCAATTATATTGGTCTGAATATAGTTCTTTTGCTCTGCATTAACAAGGCTATACTTGTATGCAACAAAATATGAACTGACAGTATTAAAGAGGAAGATCAGATAAAAAAGAACAAGATCTTTTTCCGAGACACCCGGATTTTTTACAAGGTATTTTAAAAATGGCGCAAGAATAAGGCCTACTATACCCACTACACCTGCAATATAATAATAAGCCCTTCTATACATTTGCATATAAGACTTAATCTTTTCTGTATCACCTTCTGCAACAGGTTTATAAAGGCTAAAATTCAGAGCTGTGCCAATGCCCAGCTCTGCCATATTCAGAAATGACAAAACTTCTATAAAAGTACCGTCAACTCCAAGTATCTGTTCGCTTATATAACGCATACAAAAGGTACGAAGAACAAAGGCCATAACCATAGTTACAATCTGCCCTACGTACCCGAACAATATATTCTTCTTCGCCGCCTGAACTCTTCCCATTAAACTATATTTCCCTTATTGTCCATGAGAATCCAATTCTTCCAATAGTCATGCATTGTCTCGGGATCTATCGGCTGATTGTTCCTCATCTTGTATGTCCTGATGACCTCGTGATCCGGTCTCTTGTTAAGCCTTGCTCCCCAGAAGCTGAATGTGGAGTTGGCGCAGATATTGCCTCTGCAGTGGCTCATGAGCATGAGATCCTGTATGCTGTCTTTGCCGTTGTTCCATTCAACGATCGTATATCTGGAGATATCGCCATAGTGCTCTCTCGCGTAATCGTGATCGCTTGTAAAGATATAGAAATGCGTCTCAGGATCTTTTTTCAAAAAATAATCCATCGCATTCTTGTAGTAATCATCAGAAGCAATATTTCCGAGAATATTTACATTTGCCGGATCGAGATAATCTCCCCTTCTCAAATGTACACTGACAGAAGGAAATCTTTCCATCTTCTCAGAGATGATCCTGTTTCTCATTGCGAGATCCGAATCTCTGTGAGGAGGGAATACAAAGAGTTCCCTGAGTTCATCCATAATATCTTCATAGTATTTCTGACATAAGAAATAACCTGTAATATACTTATCTTCAAACTCAAATATCTCGGGGTGATACATCTTAGTCTCAACAAACACATTTGGATTTGAAGATGCAGTAAGTCCAAGTTTCTTGGTTATTTTTCCTTTGATCGCTGAAAAAAGATTCTGCTTTAAAAATCTGTCTCTCTCTTCATCGGTGCAGACTTCGAAAGGAAGATCTTTAAAAAGAGGAAGCTCAAACTCTCTGGGAGCAAGCATCTTCTTCTGTACTTCTTCACTGAACCAGGAAATATCCAGCTTAACTTCTTTTCCGAGACTGAGGAGTTTTCTATATAGCGCATATTGCTGCATTTGGTTTCCCAAACCGCCCGCAATCTGAATTATGATCATTGTATTCCTCCTTGTGCCTCTGCTTCTGTATTTTGCTTTTCCATAATACGCATATATGCGTCAACAAGCGCGTTTTCGCTTGCCAGTTTCTGAACAGGAAGGACATAGTCCTTGTATGTTCCAAAAAGATCTTTTGCAATTCCCTTACTCTTTACCGAATATCCTATAACAAGTGTAGGAACATTACTACTGTAAGCCGCAATTGTACTGTGAGTTCTTGCTCCGACAAAGAAACTGCACTTTGATATATAGCCTTTCAGCTTCTCAGCGGGCATATCATCCAGCATAACAACTCTGCCCGTGTACTTATGTATATCGTAAAGCTCTTTAAGCGGCTTCCTGTCATCATTGTTTTTCCACACAACATGCGGAATAAGCGCGATGTTCTGATGAGTATTCCTAAGAATAAACTCAATAAAATTACTGTAGTTCTTCATAGTAATACCCGGTGTTTTTTTCAAGATTACGAACCATCGGGCTTAAGTTTATTCCGACCGTATTGCCCGGAAGAAAACCGTTGATTCCGGGAACCTTCGCTGTATCAAGCCTGAATGCCGGATCTTTTTCAAAAATAAGCTTATCCTTATCAAAACCTGCTTTAACAAGCGCATCGTAAGTAATGGACTCTCTTGCATAGATCATGTCATAAGCCTTCAGATCCTTAACAAGCTTATTATCCTTAAGAGATTTCGGCTCAATAGAGCATCCCCAAAGTATCGTCTCAAATCCTCTTTTAATAAAAACCTTGTGCGCCAATATAAGATCGGGAACTAGGCTCTTATAACAATAATTATCTCCGCCTATAGAAATGGCAAGCGGTTTTGCACCTTTCCCTTTATTGGCTTTTCCGACAGCGTTGTCAAACTCTTTAAACGCGTCCTTATATCTGTATCTCAAAAAAGACTGCTTATCCCTTGTGACAAGTCTCCACAAATAGTAGATTACATGAGGAATAAAGTGTCTGTCTATATGTCTTTCTTCAACAATAGTACAAAGTCCCTTTTTTTCAAGAATTCCAAGTGAATATTTTCTGTCCTCCGCGCAGCTGTTGGTTACAACAAAAAGCGGAAGATCCTCCTCAGCCCCGGTCTTCTCTCTCTGCTCGGCAATATACTTAACTGTAGTATTGGCTATCGCCTCACAACCATGGTTCCCCGAACCTGCGTGCATATATAAAATTATCGGTCTGTTAAAATCAATATTCATATATATTCACCTGTCCTTATATCTTGCATACATCTTTACATAAAGTTTAGGACTGATCTTAAATACAATAACTTTTATCTTATGTCCAAAAGACAATGCGGCAAATGCTCCTCTTGTCTTCAAAGCGTGCCTGATTCTATCGCCTGCGGCATTAACCGCTTCCCTTGCAAGGTCATTATCCCTCTCACTCTCAGGAATGACAGATACCTTTCCGATAACAAGAAGTGCCGTAAGTATCTGTGAAACAGCAACTTTTACAAAAGAATAAACCGAAATATACTCATGAACTTCTTTAAGCTTATCCTCAGCAATTTCCCAACATGTAAGCTGATCCAGAAAACTTTCTTTAAAAGCGGTTTTCATGGCTCCGTTCTCGTTATCTGTATATCTGTAATCATCAGCTTCCACAGGAACGACCTTTACGCCTTTTTTCTTTCCTTCGGAAAGTGCCACATCAAGTAAAAAAAGCAGGTCTTCTCCGATAGTGAGCCCATCTTTAAAATGAATGTGTGCCTCGGAAAGTCTTTCACGTAAAAAGAGCTTTCCCCATACATGAGTGTTACTCTCAAGAGTATAGTTTTCAATGTACTGATAACCGCTTAACACATAAGGCGAATCAAGGTTCTTGCATCCATCCGCCAAAACAGTGTTTTCATCAACGTATTTTAGCATATTTGCGATGCAATACTCAGATATTGTATCATCTGCGTCAACAAAATACACATATTTTCCCGTTGCCATCTCAAGCCCGATATTTCTTGCTCCCGAAACGCCTCTGTTCTTTATGTGCTTGACCTTTATCTTATCCTGCCCGTATTCTTCGGCAAGTTCATCTGCAATCTTTGCGCTGTCGTCCTTGGAGCCGTCATCCACAAGAATAATCTCGTAATCACCAATTTCAATCCCTTTCTGGGTAACACAAGACAAGACGCACTCTCTGAGCGTGCCTTCTGCCTGATATATGGGGATTATGATGCTAACAAGTATTTCTGTGTTCAAAACTTTCTCCATGGTACTGCGGGTAAAACTATCTTTACTTTTTCATTATGGTGTGCGATATTAAATCCCACATAGAATATTCAGGATAATCCGTCCAGCCATCCCTTTCAACTCCTGTAATGCTGTCAAGTCTAAAGTGGCATGCATATGTATAATAATTTGAATTGTAACCGCGCTTTTCACCGGTTTCAAGATCGATAACGCCATCACCGAGAGCAATGTCGGAATCATATGCCATCTCGGTATATTTGCATTTCCACTGCGGTCTGAGTATCGGAACTACTACATCAGTTTCTCCTGCCTTCGCCTGCTCCTCAAGATAAAGATATCTCTCACTATATTCCCTATAAACTCGCGCAACAAACGCACCCTGCGTGATATAAGTAAACGAAAGCCAGATTCCGACAGCAGCGATCACTGAAGTGTATAATCCCTGAAGTAGTTTCTCAAGCTTATCATTCTCAGCAGATACGGTCAGATCGGTCATATTCATCATAACAGCAATACCGTTTAACACCGCAATCATAAAGAAGATGCTCGCACCATAGTAAGCTCTAAGCTGCGGTTCATCAGGCACCAGAATAAGAACAACTGCCGAAGCAAGCGCTATAAAAGCCATGAGTCTCATATACGCTGTAACTTCTTTATATTTTTCCTCAGAAGCACATATACTGCGAATTATGATGATCAAAGCCACAAACATAAGTGTAATAACAATATAATGTTCCTTTATATTCACGATCATCTTAAGAAATCTTGCCATAATTCCCAGAAGACCCGTATGTGCTTCTTTTGAAGCTCCGTCTTCCGCTCTTGAGAAATTTGCGGGATTCAAAAACATTACCATAAATGAGGCAATGCTTCCGGCAAGTCCGCAGATCATCCACGGCTTAACAAAGGAAAGGCTCCTCTTCTCCCTCCACTTAAGAAATAGAATCATCAATATAAACAATATAGCTCCGCCCGATGTATTCTCATTACACCAGCCGGCAAGAATTCCCAATACAGTAACCGAGACGATCACTCCGGGCGTACTCTTTTTTTCAAGATTCATACATTTCCTGAAATATGTGATGAAACCGAGGATTATCGTCGTTGTGAAGAGGTAATTACACGCTCCGTCCTCCCAGAATACCGTGTTACTGATCGCAGGATCGAATATCCACAAAAAGCTTATTACAAGCGCATATACTCTGATGTCATACTTCTTCATATCAACATTCGCATATATAAGAAGTGTCTGAATCATAAATACAAGCGCAGAAACTACATTGAACACCCACTTTGTTCTCATGAACAAAAAAAATTCTGAGTATAAAATGAGCAACGTTTCGTCCGCTATGATCCAGATAATGCATGTATTCAAGCTTAAACAGATCAAAGAAACTATTTGCCAGTTTTGTTCCGTAATCGTCGCGATCCCAATAAACAAGATCATCCGACATATTAGGAGTCAGAAACGCATAGATAAGCACTGACAAAAAAGCTACAGCCATCAATATATAAAAAATCTTTTTTCTTAACTTCTCAGACATTCTCCATCCTTTTTTCTATTTACAAACTCCCCGAGATAAACTCCTATTACAGGGAGTATGAACAACCTACCTATATACTCCGATACAAATGTCGCTTCCACAACCGTATAGATTGAAAGCGATAAAATTACGATCAAAGTCCAAACATCTTTTTTCTTATAACAAATATATATGATCAGAACAATAAGCGCCGAGATAACAATAGCCGGGATTATCCCGTACCAGTAAAAAATCCTTACCCAGCCCATGTCAAAGGTCTCTTCGCTATTGCCATCGGAAAAGAGCTTCCAAGTCCATATTGAACCTGCATGTTTCTCAGTTTCCCTGTACAGATCGTGTATTCTGTTATTAAGCTTATCGTCAATCCATTCGATCAGATCATAATGTTTGTGCTCAAACTCATACCTTGGCACCTTACTTACAACAGCCGACCAAACGGAAAAAGCCACACAAAAAACCGGTGTCACAAGCGCCGTAAGTACATAAACAATCTTGCACTCTTTGATCTTCTTATAAAATCTTGCCAAAAATCCCACACCGAATGTCAAAACGCTTACAAGCATTCCTGTCCTGGTTGCCGAAACCACGCTTGCCATAAAGTTGAGAGCAAATACAAGCAGCCACTCCCTTAACGAAGCAGCTTCGCCGTAAATCCACATCCAAAGTAACACAAATGCATAAACACTGCCATAGAATGTATTGGCATGACCAAATCCAAACTCATAACGCACTTCTATGTCGCCTCGTCCGTAATCTCTCGGAGGTGGTGCAACAACTCCCAGTTTCCCGACAACGGATAAAAGTGCTATCAATGCATACCCTGCTACCGATACGTAAAAAATATACTTCATAGCCTTCTTAAGGTCGATATCTCTTGCAGCCATCATAAATACTGCATATCTAAGCAGGTCATTCTTACCTGAAATCCTGTAACTCACAAAAGTAAACAAGCATACCGCACCTATTACTATCCATTCTTTTTTGTCATGCTTCATTAAAAGCACAACAATAAGCGTCAAAAGAAAGGTCACACGATACACATAACTCTGGCAATCATGCAAAGGAATTACAGTCTTTTCCAACAGCATTATACCAAGCTCAATGCTGAGCGCAACGTAAAATAAAACTTCACTAAGTTTAGCCCTTTTTTCTTCACTTAAAAAGTTCATGTTATCTACCTGCTAAGAATTCTTTTTATCTTGCGAAAAGCTTTTCTCATAAATCTTCCCGCCGTAATATCCAAGTAGTGGTAAAGCTTTGATACGGCTGTGATCTTAGGCATTACAAGATGCCTGTATTCATCCATATGCTCAAGAAGATATGCGGGATAAGTCTCGTCTACCTCGCCTCTTTCAAACTTCGCTGCTCTGCCGAAAATATCCTGTCCGAGAACCAAGTGATCCATGGTCTCCGCAAGAACCTCTTTGTCATTGTGCTCCTGATGTGCTGCAGCCTTAACCTTGATTCCTATCCTCTTTGCGGGATTGGTCTCTTTGTAGCCGCCCATATATCCAAAATGCCAGCCGCCGTTCGCAACTCGCACAGACCTTTCGTCCGTTACGGGAATGATATCACGAAGCCTTACAATTCCTTCTTTAGGTATATTATCAAGTGACGTGATCTTGGTTCCTAGCCACTTTCTGTCTTTTTCAGCTATCTCAGGAAACTCTCCCGTTATGGACAAAAGCTTTCCCGACTTCTCTTCCATGTTCATGTATACATAGAAGTTTCTCTGAGCCAGATGATAAACCTTGTTCTTGTCAAAATTTGCAATGATGTTCTCAAGAACGGACGGATTCGGAATCTCATCGACATCTCCGAAGATAAGCACATCGTCTGCCGTCGCGCCCACTTCTTCAAGTCCGCGCTTTAAGCAGTTCTTTTGATAATAATCTCTTTCATGCGTTGAGATATCCATAGGTGTATCATCAACGGTTATATAAACTATCTTGTGAAGATAATCCTTAAAAAGCTCTCTGTTCTTATCAAAACAAAGTTCCTTGGGCTCTCCCGAAAAAGTCACCGTAGCTTCTTCAATAATGAATTTATCCACGTACTTATCGAGAATTCCGAGCCTTAGCTTTAATATATCAAGTTCGTTGAAAAATGGTATTAAATCATAAACCATCTGTTATCTCCTACCTACAATCCTCTTGATCGCAGTCTTAACAGTACTGACAAAAGCTTCTCTGTACAGATTCTTTCCGCCGTTTACAGTCATAAGACCGTGAACGTATATGTCCTCTTCGGGCGCAAAGCACGGAAGATCCGTCTCAAAATACTTTTTGTAAAAATCATCTGAAAACAATTCCGAAAGCTTTCTCTTCTTCTGCCCATAGGACAATCCTGAGTAAACAATCTTTGCCACCGCAATGGCACAGGTAAGGGATTTTCTCTTATCAAGAACATCAAAGAGATCTGTAAGCCCCCATTTATCGCCCATTCTGTCGATTTCTCCCCAAACGATCTTCTGGTTATCAAGAAAAGCTTTGTTATAACTCGCAGTCAGACTCTGCTCGTTTCTTCTGTAATAATAAAGAATCTCATCTATGTAGGCTATCCCGTCGGCTCTGTCGACATACTCCGCGGTCTGCAGAAGATCTTCGCCGTAGTTAAGCCCGATTCTCTCTACATCTATAAGCGCAATATTCTTGTGAATACACTTTATCCACATGGCATTCAGGTAATCACCCTTTAGTACAAGCTCTTTAAAAGCACGCTTCTCATCTCCGCTGTAGATTTTTCCACTTGTAAAAGAAAAATCTTTAAGCCTTGTATTATCGCCGTCAAGCTCTGTCGCATTGAAAAAAATCAGCTCGGGAGCATTTCCTTTTTTCTCATAATCCCTGATAAGACCTGCGAGCTTTGACAACATTCCCGGAACAAGCTTATCATCCGCATCGAGTGCAAGAATATAGTCGCCTTTGCTGACCTTTATTCCCTCCTGCCTTGCCTGATAAAGCCCTATCTTTCCTTTGTGGATGACGGAAATATTATCGTTCGCAGCGGCGTATTCATCGCATATCGCAGGAGTTTTGTCACTCGAACCGTTCTCGGAAAGAATGATCTCAAACATATCCTCGCTATTTACTTTTTGTGCAAGCGCAGAATCAACCGCCTCGCGGATATACTTCTCACCGTTGCACACGGGAACTATGATTGAAAAGATCATGTAATGTTATGCTCCTCTTTCCACTTTTTGGTCTTTCTCCAAAACAGGAACGGTCTGACAGCCATCTTAAAGCGCTTCTTCGGGCTGTAAAATCTGGGATAATCCGCATTTTCTCCCCACCACTTGTGGAAGACAAACGGCTCTATGCCCTTATTCTCAGATAGCGGATGCTCTCTTCCGAATGTAAGTGCAAGTTCAAAAGGCGCCCACTTAAAGCCCTTTTCTTCCATTGCATTCTTGGAATGACAGCAGATAAAAATATCTTCGTTGTAAAATCCGTCGTCAACCCTCTCCCACTTAAGGTTGTATTTGGAAGGAAACTCCAAAAGTCTCTTAGACCTTATGGACACGCTGTTTCCGACTCTGCATATCGTGCCCTTGCTGTCCCTGTAAGCGTAATCATTCTTGGGAAGCGGCCAGGGAGAGCCGATGTAGTCGTACTCAAGAAACTCATCATTCCAGTTCTCGGGATGAATAACAAATCCGTCCGCATGAACAAGCAGCACAAAATCTGTATTTATATGGTCTTTAAGTTCATAGACCATTTTGTAATTGAATTTATCGATACTGTCGAGCTTTGAAGTATAGCTGAATCTGATATTCTTTGGCAGATAAAAAGGCTTTTTATCCGATACCAGAACAACGTCACCAAACTCGATTTCCCTCATGCTGTATTTAAGCGCCTGCACAGTCTCATAGACGTTGACACTCGTCATTGCGCAGAGCGTAACCTGAGGGAGCTTAATCTTTTTTCCCATTTTGTTCCTCTGTTTATTTACCGCGATCATTTCTTTTAACCTGCTTATTGACACATATAATGATGCAACAAAGTTATTTATGATCCGGTTAATTCAATAACTGAATCTCTTGATTATTCCGACTCTTTTCTCTAAGCTCCTTACGATTTTCTTCAGGTAAAAGACACCGTACAGGCTCTTCCTTCTGATTATCTGGCAAAAGAGCCTTATCTTGCCGGGCCTTATATTTCTTCTTGCATAGAGCGCAGATCTCTTTTTATATTCTTCAAGTTCTTTTCTGCACTCGTCTGCCTCAAATATACGACCTTTTTTGTCCTGATAATGCAAAAAACTGTATATATTCTGCTCGGAAGACCAGAAACCATCCGAAATATTATGTCTTGCCCAGTACTTCGGCGCTATCGCATACTTAAGCTCAGTACTTGAAAGAACCGGCATTATGGAAAAAGATGAATTCGACAAGATCAGATATCTCGCATTCTTCAAGGTAACGTAATCTTTTCCCATATCAAAATGATGACATTCGTACTCGGGAAGCACTTTTCTTGCGGCCTCCTCATCCTCAGTTACCACCATGAATTTCATATCTGGATTTATCTTCTTCATATGCTCTATCGCATTTAAAAAGTATTTTCTGTCAAGATAGAGCTCGGGATGATTTGTATACTCGCCGCCTCTTATGTTGATAATGCAGAGATCGTCGCTTGTATATTCATATGACTCAGCCTCGGGCTTAACCTTGAGCCAGTCTTTTATCTTGTCCCTATATTTCTCAAAATAACTCTCATCCTGAAGATTTCCATAGATAAGAGTATTGTCCTCAATCTCAAAAAGTCTTTTGTCCGCACCGCTTATGTAACACCCGTTACTCATGTCGTGCCTTGAATTGCCCATGTATAGGCGATCGTCCTGCTCATTGAAGATTGTATATTTATCTCTGTCCTCAGGTAGTATCTCTGTTCCAAGGTCAATGTCCATAAAGTACATTCCCTTGTTTGAGTGAAAAACATTTCCCACCTGACCGGGATTTATGAAACCGAAATCCACACCTTTTTCTTCCGCCATGCACCTTGTCACGACATAGAAAAAGAGCTGGTTTCCAAGTCCGTACCCTTTTATAAATTCTGTTCCGATCATAATATCTTATCCTTCTGAAAAGAAAGTATCTCACTGTGAAATGTCGACTCGCAAATAACATTACGAAACAATTATCTACAATCACATAAATCAAGCCTCATTTTGCAATATCAATGAATAACATTCCTGCCCTCGAGAGTAGTCTGCGTGATTTTCTCGTCCTTGACCTCATAGATTATGTCGCAGTTCTCAATAGTATTGAGCCTGTGAGCTATGATGATCATTGTCTTCTTGCCGTGGAAGCTGTTGACAGCCTCCATAACGGCTGCCTCTGTCTCATTATCAAGAGCACTTGTAGCCTCATCAAACACAAGTATCTCAGGATTATGATAAAGGGCTCTCGCGATTCCTATACGCTGTCTCTGTCCGCCTGAAAGTCTCACACCTCTGTCACCAATCTTCGTATCTAGTCCTTCGGGAAGGCTCTTAACAAAGTCAGCAAGCTGGGCTTCTTCCATAACTTCCCAGATCCTGTCCTCATCAATCTTGTCTGCATCTATACCGAATGCAATGTTCTCTCTTATAGACTCATCAACCATGTAGATTGTCTGAGGAATATAACCTATCTGCGCAAGCCATGAATCGTAATTACTGAATATATTGCTTCCGTCACAGAGAATCTCACCGCTCTGCACGTGCAAAAGACCCAGGATAATATCTACAACCGTCGACTTACCGGCACCCGAAGGTCCGATGATACCGACAGATTTTCCCTTTGGAACAACCATACTTGCCCCGCTAAATATATTTGTTTCAGAATCGGGATAAGCAAATGTAATATCTTTTATCTCAATCTCTTTTTCCAGATGAAGCTCAGGGCCTGCAATCGCAGCTCTCTCTGCCCTCATAGCCTTATCCATCTTCATTGAATCGGTAAGATTGTTATAAACAAAATCAAGGCTGTACTGGTTGTAGGCAATCTCGGCAATATAAGTATTTATCCTGTTAACCGCGGGCATAAGCCTTGTAGCAACAAGTCCGAGCGCGATTATCAATTTATCAACATCGCCTGCATTTTGTACACCGTTTGAATTCAACTTAAAAAAGAGAACATACAAGAGGACAACAGCTACAAACACGGTCTCTATAAGAGTTCTCGGCATATTATTAAGTACGGAATAATCCCTTGCCAGATCCGCACCGACTTTACCGGACTCATAATAATTTCTTATAAAGAAATCCTGTCTGTTCAGAACTTTAACATCTTTAAGACCATATATTGCCTGCAGTCTCCACTTTGCAATCCTTGACTGGGTTTCCTGATTCTCTTTTCCCGTCTTATTAAGCTTAGGCTTTAAAACTTTGGTATTAAAAAGAGTTAATGCAACAAAAACAAACACGCATATAACCGTCAAGATCGGATCGGTTATAATAAGCACCATTCCAAGTCCCATGGAAACGACCAATTCCGTAGAAAGCGATAAAAGCGATAACATAAGCGTAAATGTTCTTGGTATATCACTGTCTGTAATTCTAAAAACAGTCGGAATATCTGCACCGAGATAATCCTCATAAGGTCTGTTCAAAAATTCCCTCATGACTCTGCTTATCATGTCGTTTCTTGCTCTTGTGATAAAGGTATTCTGCCTGTAGATAAGAAATATCTGATATGCATTTTTTACCAGGAACAAAACAATCAGACAAACCGTCAATTTAGCAGCCAGTTCGGATCCCGTACCGAGATTAAGACTTTCTGCAATAATTCTTAGAACTTTGTTATCCTCAATGGCACTTTGGAGCTTATCCTGATTGATAATGCCTGCCATAACAGGAATCATCATTGAAATACTAAATGTTTCAAAAATACCCCCAATGAGTATAAGGACAGCCAATACAACCAACTGTCCCTTCTGCTTTCTATCAAATATATATCTGAGTTTTGAAAATAAACTGACTTTTTTATTATCGGTATTACTCATAATCTGTACGTTTTCTTATATCCCTCTTTTGTATTTTTCCTGAATGATATGTAGATTGCTCCGTATCATTTAATTCCGCATTGCTCAGATCGCAATCTTTGTCATTCTGTCCGTATAGACATCATCCATATCTTTGTTGTTTATCCACTTGGAAGGAGCAAGTACCAGCTTGTCAGGTGCATCATTAAGCCATGCAGCCCACCAGCTGAATGAACTGTTCGCTATAATATGGTGCTTGCATCTGCTCATAAGCATCATCTCGGCTATATCAGTTCCTTCGCCCTCTTCAAGTTCAACAACATTGAAATTAGGTCCCTTGAAGTGCTCTTTACACCACTCTTTGTCATCGGTAAAGATAAAAAATACAGCGTCGGGATACTCCTGCAGTATCTTGTTTACCGCATCTTTGTAATATTTTTCCGAACACAGATTGTGAACATGCTTATGCTGCGCATCTATATAATCGGTTCTTCTCACATGAAGGCTGACAGACTCACAACATTCTATCTGCTGAAGCACTGACCAGCTCACAGCATCGCTCATAAGTTCCTGAGGTCTCTTCTCAAAAGCATGTCTGATATCCCTGATATCACTCTCCTGCGAGAAATATTTATCGCTCTGCCAATATCCGACAAGATAGGCATTTTCAAGCTCAAGTATCTTAGGATCGAATCTTCCCGATACTTCATCTATTCTAAAGGTTTTCCTTCCGGTAAGTTTCCTTCTGATACGGCTTATGATATCCATCTTGGAATCCGTAAGAGCAACAACTTCTTCCTTAGTGGCCTTATCATAATCAATCCCATATCCGGCAAGAACCGGAGTCCTTAGCTTGTCATTTACAAATCCCGTTTCATCATCAATCTTTACGGTCTTGCCTCTGTTTTTCAGCGCTATATACAGCGCATATTGGAACATCTGGTTACCCAGACCGCCCTTAAGTTGAATGATAATCATACACCCTCCGAATGAAGTTCCCCGTATAGCATCTATTTTATCGCATACACTACATCATTATAACCCAGAATGTATATATACTCAAACATCTATGAATGTCCTGACATTTGCGGTCATCCGGTGATTTGACTTTTAAGATAGAGATTCCCATTAACTCCGGTCATAACAGGCTCTATGTTATGCTGCTTAACCAGATACGAAAGATTCTGCCTTGTACACTCAAGCAGCTCACATGCCTTGGTCGTATCGACAATATTTTTTCCTATAAAGGTAATAAAATCCTCATAGGAAATATCAATCATACGCCCTTTCTCATAAAGAAGCCATGAAGGAATATCTATGGAATCGTTGAACGTAACATAATAACCACCCCAACCGAGGCTACATGACTCATAAAGGTCTCTGCTTGCGATCACCTTATTTACTCCCCGTAAATCCGAAATGTCTGAAAGGGATATTTTTTTTTACTGTTTTATCTTTAAAAAAGCACAGCAAAAAATCTCCTGCAAGCGCTGTACAATCAACCAGATTATGCGCATCCCTCTCCGCAACAAATTCAGGGAACTCATCTATCTTCCGTATGCACAGCCCATCCTGCGAACACCGCCCTTGCGCCAATTCCAAAAATTTCATTTCATCATACTCTTTCAGCTTGTGAGTAGACAATATACTGCCTATATTCTGCCTTCCTATAGGAATAACACGTTCTCTCACCCACATTAAACTCGCATCCCTTGGGATCGTATAGATTTCTTTTTTTACAAAACTCGCAAAAAGAAGCGGCGCTGTCCACTCATCAAGTTCGCTTCTAAGCTCAATCATAAACGACTTGCTCTTTTCATGGTACAGTAAAACGCCTATATCAAGACTATTATCTTCATCATAGATATCATAGATTTTCATAAACCTTGTACCTTCCATAGATCATATTCCAAATAGTATCAATAAAAAAGTCTGACAACACCCCCTCCAGATCCTTGAATATCTCTTCTTTATGCTTAGCCTCAAGTATTCCTTTCAGCGTTTTTCCTTTGGTGGATAAAAGAGACAGATTCTCAAAAGTTGATCTGCTGCCTATGAAATTATTGCATTGTTTATCTCCCATTATGTCAAATTTTTTTGCATCGTCATCCGACGAACAAGAACATAACAGAGACAATCCATGATCGAACAGAGGCGCAACCCTAACGGTATGCGCTCTTGCATTTCTCAGCACTTCGATGTTAGCTCCATGTCTATCTCGATTAAGGATAAGATAATCAATTACCAGCATATTCTCGATATACTCTCTCCATCCCATCCTAATGCAGAAATCATAATGTGATTCTCCGGGCTGCGCATTAAGTCTGTAGAAATCATCAAGCGAAGCCTTACTCTCTCCACGCTCTTTGAAATCATACGATGCACAAAGATATGTGTTATATATATTTCCATCGATCTCAATATCAGCATTTATCAGTTCATACTCGAGATGCTCCACGCCAAGAATATCAAGAAGTCTATCCACTATTATTTCATTTATACACTCATGTCCTACTATCCCCTTTTCCAAATCAAAGTTTGAAAGCTTATAATACTTCTTGTGGCCGCCTATGATCGAACTCGATTTCAGATAAGTCCCTGCTGTTCCGGAAGAATTCCGCACATGCGACCAATTTAGATATGTAAGATCCTGAGTTTCTCTTATTACCTTTGCCATATTACATCCTTTGTTTTTTATTTGACGTGCGTCAAATATTTTTCTATATTATAAAATTCTATTTGACGTGCGTCAAATAGAATTTTTGCATTTAACCCCACACAAAAATCTACCATATACATAAAATCTTAAGAAATTTCGACGGTATTTCTTAAGATTTATCTGATATCATTATTCAGTCGACGGCTTTTCAACAGCCATTCAATGCCGACAACAGGGCATAATGCCTATTCTATTTTAAGCGGAGAAGACTATTCTCTTATAAATCCCACCACACTGTTTTGCATCACCGATCAAAAGCTTCTTCCAAATGCTCCTTTATACGTCTCAATCTTCAGCTCCATTTAGTGAACCCATAAGTTCTTCAAATCTCATAGTCCCTTCAATTTGCTCAAATCTATATTTCTTGATTTTATTCACTTCTGCGATAATCTCTTCATCGGTCATTTCTTTCTCAGTACAATTATGATACTTCTCCGCATCTTCAATTTCATAATCCGGTACCAATTCGCCCTTGGCTCGTTTTGACATATATTCCTCATATGAACCTGACATACTGCCATCTTCTGCATGATATATACCCTTCCCAGGGGCATATTGGTATCCCGGATTCCCTCCCATACCATATCCCCAATGATTCATTAAACACCTGGCATGACCGTTTTCATACGTATAAAGAGACATGAAAAAGCCGGGATGATCAACTACCAGTTCCGGAATATCATCATCGTCAGCATATATAAGATTATATTTCCAATAATTCCAATCGATGTCAAAATAATACTTTTTGGCAATTGCCGTGTAGCACTCTTCATAGCTACTGTATACACCATCTATACCGGAAAAGATATTCTTCATGCTTTCAACAGTAAAGTCTCCTCCAATTTTAGACATTGTATTTTCATCGATTATCCATTCAGGCTCAAAAGAATCTTCATTACGCTGTATGAACGTAGAAAGAGATCCTGTACTGTAAAGAAGAACCTGTTTTCCGAATTCGCTGTCCGCGATAATAATAATATCTTTTACCCCATCCTCATCAAAATCAAAAAACCAACGTCAATAATATTTATTAAACGAGTTTCTTTCCACGATGATTTTTCACAGCTCATCTTAAGTTCTGTAAGAAAACAGTTATTTTTTGTGAGAATAATAGATACTCTGCCGTCTAATTCCGCAGGATACGTGATAAGTTTAATCGGCTCGTTAAATTGAACTCGTGACAATTTTACCTCATAGCAATGCTCTTTGTCACAATGATCATCCCATTGAATAGCATTAGATTCCATGAGAAAGTCTTCATCCGATTTAGTAAAAGAAATGACTCTGTCGGCAAAAAGTCCATAATGCTTGTCTGAATCAGAGTTTACCTGAAATCTCAGTACATAATGATCTCCTTTTCTCTTTCCCGCTGTGCATGTATATGTGTTTTTTAAACTTGCTAAATGTTCAGAATAAAAAGAATCAATTTCATCTTGTTTGTTAAAAGATTTCTCGAGAAAACCCTTGTACTCATCTGTATTAAACGCTTCTGTAAATCTCTTTAGCTCTGCCTTTGACAACGTAATTTCTTTGTCGCTTTTTTTCGAGAGTATATTACTTGATGCTATGTAACTGCATCCCAACACAAGTAATATTATTGAAATTATTGTTATTATTTTCTTTTTCTGCATTTGATTCCAAATATCCTTCATAGTACAATTTTTCACGGCTTTTATTATACATTTTAGTCTGCAAGGCCATTGTGAATTCTTTGTGATTTAACCCCGCATAATCAAAATAAGTCCTACAAATGAGTTATACTGTATAATGCGATTTAATGGGGGAGCGCGCACCGACAGGAAGACTGTAAACAATGCATAAGCCGGATACTAAATTGATTCCCATTTAGGAGATTTTTTTATGAAGAAGAAAGCATTTATAATACTGATCTGCATAACAGCTTTGCTTGCAGGATGCCAAAATACAAAAACCGATATAGCAAACGACATATCCACTGATGCCGGCTCTACTTCTACGCACGATGAAGATATCGCATCCATTGGTATTTCCAACGATGGCGACGGCGATGGCTCCCTCGAGAATCAGTGGATATTTGGAAAAGGGTTTTCTTCATGGCAAGAAGGATATAAAGCATACATTGAAACCGCCCCAGATTTCCCGCGTTATAGGCTCATTTATGTAGATGACGATGATATTCCCGAACTTGCTATTGAGGGTTATTGTGAAGCAGACGGATGTCTGATTGTTTCATTTCATCATGGAGAAGTAAACATACTTCATACGCTTATGTTGGGTTTTTCGTATATTGAAAAAAAGGACTTCTATGTAATTCGAATGGGTGGCAAGGACAATATTATGATATAGTTTATTCCCTTTCGGAAGGAAAATGGAAATGTATTTTTTCAGGCGGAAGATATACATATGATCTTGGCAGTTGGGATGACGAAGCAGGAAAATTTCTTGATTTTCACTATGCCATAGACGATGTAGAAGTCGATGAAAAAACATATTATGAAAAACTGAAAAAAATATATGACGAAAAAGCAGCTATATATTCATTTTGCGACGGTTGTAACAAAGAAGAATTTATTACTGCTCTAAGTGAATACTGATTTAATACCATTTTCTTTTTAGCTGTTTTTGAGCACGTCCCTTACAAGTTCATAGAATTCATCACAGGGCATGGATGAACCATCATCGGTTATAATTTGATTATGCGATATTTTCCCGTTATATCTGACATATTTATCTTCAAACATGACTCTGTCCTGAATCATTCCTATAAAGCCATCTCTATCATAACCATAAGAATTAATATAATCCTCTATTGTATCAATATTTTCATATTCATTGATATAAATACAAACCGTCATTGTCACATCACTTAAAAGATGTGACATTTCCGACGAGATATTCTTCGTAGAATAAATTTTACTGTTCATAAATACCATTTCACCAACAGATCGCCATGTGAGTTCCTCTAGCCAATTTTCTCCATCATGTGACTTTACGAGATCCGCATACTTAAGTCCAAGCTCATTCATTACCAGACCGCCCTCTCCTTTAAAATATTTAAAGTCAAAGTCATAATCATAATCGCTATAATCCAGTGATGAATGCATATAATTTGGATTACCATAACAATCTTCGTAATCATTAATTTTATGAATATTAGGAACACCGCCTTCTTTTAGAATATAAAGATCCCAACAACTACCTCTGTTCGATTCATAATTCCCATTAAGATATGCAATGATTCCCATATCATTTATTGCCGGCTCATAATGAGTCAGTTCTGTGAAACTTCCACCATCGGCCATTGTAATAAAATATCCGTTTCCTACATGTTTGGAAGGCAACGGTCCATAATTTTGAAGCCACCCGTAGGAACCTGATTTATTATATTTTCCATTAACTTCGGTAATAACAAAATAGATTCCCTCACCATCTCCAATAACAAGCTCATCAGAACCATTTTTATCAAAATCTACATAAGTAAAAAGAAAACTCGGCATCCATAGTTGCCCCCATAAATTTGAAGCCGTATCTACAAATTCTTTTTCAAAAAATGATCTATACCTCTCGTCATCTTCTTTTTCACTGCAAGACGGAGCAATTGGATTATCCAAGTTCGTTCGTACAGCCTTATATGTATTTGTTGCCTCCTCGATCGATACGTCACTGCAAATATCACCTGAAACTGGTTCTTTATTATCACCGCATGCTGTCAGTAATAAACACAACATTACTAAAAATATTTTTCCTACCTTCATTCTGCCTCTTCATTCTCGTCATTTACTTCCGATCTCCAATAATCTCCGTTCGCGATTCGTTCACGGATCTTATCTTCACCGAGAGAGAGTTCTTCCATCCAGAGGTCATAAGACTTCTTCCAGGAATTGTAATTGCGGCCGTGTCTTCTGTCGTGCTTGCCAAGTTTGCCTGTCTGAACATAATTCTCTGACAGGTAATCTTCAAACCAAACCGTCACTTTATCGGCGCCGACGATATTCACATGAGTTCCACCGTCCTTGTAATCGGTAGCCTCATCAAAGCCAATCTCATCTAGATGCTGATTCATATCAAGGAAATTGTAGCCTCTCTCTGTCACATAATCCCTGATGTAATTGATCTTCTTTTGCTCCTCTTCGCTTACGGTAAACGGAGTGATAATAAAGAGCGCATCCTTATTATGCTTCCTAAGGCATGAAATAAGATCCGCCAAATATTCTTCCTGCTCAGCAGGCATCTTCTCCACACCGGTAACGCTGCTGAAATTTCCTTTTTCAGCAGGTCCTACTTCATCGGAAGGCGTAAAACCTTTCAGATCATCAGGATACTCATAAAAAAACGTACGTAGCTGGCTCCACATTACAAGTGTCTTCCAATTTGAATGATACTTAAAAATATCAAAGTAAAAGTTAATGCGTTTCATATCCTCATTAACTTTGCCATCATCGCCACTCACAGCATTCTCTGCATTATCTTCATCATTCTCAGAATCTTCTGCATCATCTGCATAATCTTCATCTACCATCGCATTGATGGCGCGAATCCTGTTAAGAGAATACTTCATATTATCCGTAACTTCCCTTGTGTGTCCCATGTGCTTATCTTTATCTAAATTTATAAGTTGCTCATCCTCTGCCTGCCACATCTTCATCTCAAAGATAAAAAGATCCGGATCCTGCGTCTTAAGAGCCTCTTCCACAAGATACTTTGCTGCAACCGGTCTTTGCATGTTTGTAGAAAGAGGATACATGGTTATCCCCATATCCCCGTAGATTCTTGGTGTAGCAATACAATAAGGAACAGGACTTGAACCGATAACAACAGCATCTATCGTATTCTTTTTTTCCGCATAAAAACCGACAAACCTGTCCTTCGCATCACTGGGGGTTCTGATACAGTAAGTGATATGAGGGATAAGCCACATAACCGCCACTATGAAAATTATTATCTTAAATATCTGTTTCTTACTCATAGTTTTTTATCTGAAATCCTTATAAACCAACAACCTATAATACTTCCCTTAATCACATGCAAACCGCACTATTAAAACTTAGAAGTCATCATATATCGAATCCGCAGGATTAAATCCCGGTCCGTACTCGGCAAGTAAAAGCACTGTAAAAAACAGCGCAAGATACACAATCCATCTGATCACAAGCTTCTTGGATGCAATGTACTCCCTTAAGCTTGAATATCCTTCAAACCTGCTGCCTGTGATCTTACCGTCACGTGATAGCTCCATTCTGTACTGAATAGTTGAAACCGTAATGAGCACCGCAAGTGATACAAGCAGTACTCCCCACTCGTAAATACTAAGCCCGAGGTTCAGCAAGCTACCGTCAATAAAGATCTGCGGATTAAACGCACTCACGCTTCTTTTAAGCAATCCAAGCGCATGCGGAATACTCTTTGATCTAAAAAACAGATCTCCGATGCATACAAAGAAAAATGTTCTCACAACCCTGAATCCGTTTGCAAATTTACTCTGCAAATTGATGTGCATCTTCTTTTCAAAAATCCATGTAAAGAACGGAAGTGTCACTTCTCCGAGCACGATATATGCCCAGTGCAAAAGACCTGAACCGATAACAAAAGTTGCCCCTCCTCCGTGCCATAAACCTACAGAAAACCATAAGATGAACATTGCAACGTAAGTAGTTAGCTGCTTACCTTTCTTTTTACCAAAGACTTTCTTAAGCTTTTTTCCAAGCCCCATTATCATCTTGGTTCTAAGAAGCGGGTAAAAGACATTGTCCTTCATCCAGATTCCGAGCGTAGCGTGCCACCTTCTCCAATACTCGCTTATGTTCTTAGCAAAGAAAGGAGTCGTAAAGTTTTCTGGAAGAATGATTCCAAGCATCTCGGACAAACCGATCACAATATCTATTCCACCCGAAAAATTCGTATATAACTCAAAAGCAAAACACACAGTCCCCACCCAGACATATGCTCCCGTGTACTCTGCATCAATGGCGTAAATCTTATCAACAACAGTGCGAAGTCTCTGCGAGATAACAAGCATCTTAAAGAAGCCCCAGAGCATTCTCTGCGCTCCGAATGTAAGATTCTTAAAATCAGCTTTGTGATATTCAAACAACTGCCCACTGTGTTCACGGGTTTTTATAATAGGTCCCTGAACCACAAGCGGAAAGAACATACCGATGAGAGTTGTCTCAAGAAGGCTGTCCCTTCTTACTCCGATGCCGTTATAAACTTCAATAAAGTATCCCAAAAGAATAAAAGTATAGAATGAAAGTCCCGTAGGAGGTGTAATACCGCCACCTGTTATGAACTTATAGAACTTAAACACGATAAGTATTCCAAGAAGAACAACAAGCTCCGCAACAAGAATCAGCCTTCTTTTTAGAAGCTCTTTTTCTTCTGTCCCGGCCAAAAGCTTTAAAAGCCCCCATGTCGTAAACGAGGCTGCAAGCGGAAATACAATCTGCACATAGTTCCCATTTACGGAAAACAAATAGAAGATGATGCTCGCAAATAAAAGCACCACCCACTGACCTCTTTTTTTGAACAAAAGAGGAATCGTATAATATGCAATTAACACAAGTGCAAAAAAGCACAGAAAATAAAACGAAGTTATACCCATAAAAAATCTTTCATATAACACGCACCCTTCTTATAAAACAGGCGCCTGCCACTAAATATAATTCTTTTATTACTTGATCATATACTCTTTTTCATACCACTGCTGGAACATAAGGATATACCATATCTGTATCCTGTAAATTCCGCGCTGTGTGAAGTCGGTCCAGATTTTCTCTACAACATCGGGATCAAGTATACCCTGCTGCCTTATCTTATCTTTATCAAGAAGAGCTTCTGCCCACTGCCTTATTTTATCATCAAGGAGCCATTTGTCTATCGGAATCGAAAAACCTTTTTTCGGCCTGTTGACCATCTCCTTGGGAACGTACTTATAGAGCACGTTTCGAAGAACCTGCTTTCCGACATTCCCTTCTCTTAAGTAATTCCTTGGAAGGCTCCACGCAAATTCAAGTATATCTCTGTCCAGCATCGGCACTCTGGTTTCAAGAGAGACCGCCATTGCTGTCCTGTCGACTTTGACAAGTATGTCATCCGGATGATAAACAAGCATATCCATAAGCATCGCATTGTGACAAGGATCTGCAAGTAAATTCGTATCCATCTCCGTATATTTGTAAGAAAGAGGCTTTGCTCCGTTCTTAAGCGCAATCTTTTTTACAATCGGGTCACCCTCATGTTCAAGCCTGTGCACATCTCCGGGACCTTTTGCTCCCATGTACATGGCCTTTGCCATCCCCGCTTCGCTCTTTGAATATGGGCTGTTAAGCATAAGGATTGATGCGGGTTTTCTTATAAAGTACGGAAGTTTTCCAACCTTCCCCCACACTCTTTCAACAGACTCATAGGATCTGTATCCCGCAAAAAGCTCATCTCCGCCGTCGCCCGAAAGCGATACGGTAACATGCTTTCTTGTCATCTTACTAACAAGATATGTCGGAATCTGTGAAGAATCCGCAAAAGGCTCACCAAACATAAAGGAAAGCTGCGGAATTACTTCTTTTGCATCCTTCTCTGTTATATATTCCTCGGTATGAATTGTTCCCAGATGCCTTGCTATCTCGCCTGCCTGCTCGGCCTCGTTGAACTTCTTATCTTCCATTCCGACGGTAAATGTTCTTACCTTGCCGGGCGCAACCGACTGCATAAGTGCAACGATCGTGCTACTGTCTATTCCCGCTGACAAAAAAGCTCCCAAAGGAACATCGGCAACCATCTGGCCTTTTATCGATTCTTTCAGAAGTCTCTCAAGTTCTTCCGCCGCCTCTTCCTTGCTACCTTTAAAAAGATTGCGCTGCCCTTTTACGGCAGTTTCCGTCATCGAGAAATAGCTCTTTGTCTCGGAAGAAAGATCGTCGACATTTACGGTCATGATACATCCCGCTTCTAGCTTATAGATGCCCTTGTAAATCGTATAGGGCGCAGGAATATATCCTTCCGTAAAATAGATATCAAGAACCTCTGTGTTTATCTCATTGTCAAAGCCGTCTATCACGCGAAGGCATCCGATATCCGAAGCAAATGCAAAAGCTCCGCCAACGTTTCCGTAGTACAAAGGCTTTTCTCCGACTCTGTCACGCGCAAAGGTAACAGTGTTTTTGTCCATATCATAAACGGCTATTCCAAACATTCCCTTGCACATGGTCAAAGTCTCTTCCATGCCATAAGCATCTATCGATTCTATAAGAATTTCAGTATCGGAAGTTCCGTTAAATTCAGTAACTTTCCCCTCCGCGATAAGCTTGTCTTTTACCACGGATGCATTGTAGATCTCGCCGTTATATGCGATAACTTTTCGTCCGGAATGTGACATCATGGGCTGAGCGCCCTTTTTGGATAAGTCCACAATAGAAAGGCGCCTGTGCCCAAGCGCCACTTTTTTGTCATCACTTATATAGATTCCTTCATCGTCGGGGCCTCTGTGAAGCATCCTGTGATTCATCTTCCCGATGTTTTCCTTAAGGTCGCCTCTAAACCCGATAAGTCCTGCTATTCCGCACATACTGTCTCCACGTCTATAACGTTGTTTTTATTTGTATATCCATCAAGATCAAGCTTGTAGGTCTTATTCCCCTCTTCATCTTCCTTCACAAGATCAAATCCCTGAAGTGAATAGAAGTCCTTGACCATCTTGTTCTTGGCTGTGGGGTAATAATATCCGTAGACAGTCTTTATTCCCCTCTCACTTGCTTTCTTTGCAAGCGTATCCATCATGGCAAATTCCATATCTCTTTTCAAAACTCTGCAGCTCATAAGCCAGAGGTCGATATGAAGCTCTTCGCCATCCTGCTTGCCTATTACAAGCGAAACTATTCCGTTATCCCCGAACTTATCCTCAAGACGGCCGTAAAGAGTGATGTTACTGCTGTCGTTTGCGGTCTTCTCGATATCATCGGGAGTATATCTCTTTGTTGTAAGATTAAACTGATTGCTCTTGTTTGTAAGCTGGGCAATCCTTGGAATGTACATCTTTTCAAAAGGAGCTATGACAGCCTTCATCTCAAGAGACTTAAGGTACTCGCTGTAATCCTTGAAGCTCTCCTGAAGCTCTGTCCTCTTCCTGTTTGCCATGTACATCTCATTTCTTTTCCTGTCATCCTCAGAAATGGATGTTGTCTCAAAAAATCCCGAGTGATCGAGAATTCTTATATAGTGCTCGGGAGTATCGATCTCGGGCGCATTCACCTTAGGAATCTGTCCCGTAACAATCGCTCTCTCAGCCGGATTGTCATCCACAAAGACAAGTGATTCCGGAAGCACATTGAGCTCTGAAGCAATCGCCTTCATATTCTCACTCTTGGGTTCCCAGTTTGCCTTTATGAATACAAAATCATCGGGTTTAAGCGCTCCGTCGGGATGATTAAGCCCCGCAAGTGCATTCTCTTCATCGTTCTTGGAATCAACCGCAAGCACGATACCAAGCTCCTTCTGAGCCTTGATATAATTCTGGAATTCAAGATAAACCTGACCTAAATTGGTCTCCTGTCCTATCTCGATTCCGTCCGGACCGTCGTCGCCTACAACGCCGCCCCACAGTGTATTGTCGAGGTCAAGAACAAGTCCCTTCTTGTTCTTTCCGTAAATCGACTTGATTATATTTGCCACATTAAAACTGAGCGTAGGTATAGCCTGAATGCAGAGCGCATACTTGTACATATGCCATGCAAGAGGATCTGACCACGCATCAAGTCCGTAGCAGGTTGAAAGATAATTTATATCATTTATAAAAAAGCTTCCTTCATCTCCCGAAGCCTTTCCTGCATACTCGGAAAACATGAAATTAAGCCTGTTGATAAAAGAAAGCCTTCCGTGAATGTCATATCCGTCCCTGTTTCCCATAAGCCTGTAAAAAGGCGCCTCAAAATTATTCTGGATAATCGGACAATGATAGAGTTCATGCAGATTGTGCCACATCGTCTCAAAGTGCCTGAATGTATTATCAAGCTTATCCTGTACCGCTGCCTCGCTGTCATCCATAGTAGGATATTCGATAATATTCCTGTTACTTGTGTGAATAAAGATAATGTCAGGAGCAAACTCTTTTAGCTCATCCGAAGGAAACATGGCATCCTGCCAGTACTGTCCGTACTCCGACTCATAGAAAACAGGCTCTATATCATAGTTAAGCAAAAAGAGCTCCAGAATCCTAATGATATCGTGAGTTGTGGAGCCTCCGAGCACCGCTATCTTTTTCTTTATCCTGTCCGAGCCGTCGGCAAGAAGAGCCTTCTTTATCGACTTGGACTTTTTCATTATGTAACTGTTGTCAAATGGATATTCCAGTTCTTTCATCATAAAAAACTTATCCTCTATTATCCTTCCATTATCTTATCAAAATACTTTCTCCACTTGGCATTGGTAACATCGGGACTGCAAATCTCCTGAATCTTGGTAGCCTCTGCTCCGAGCTTCTCAGATAGTTCCTTATCTGACAGTACCTTTGTAATGGCACGTGCCATAGCATCTTTGTCTCCAACGGGAACAAGAAGTCCGTTTACCCCGTCATCAATTAGGTCTCTCGGTCCGCCGCAGGGACAATCCGTCGATATACAGGGAAGTCCCAGTGACATCGCCTCAATAAGAGAATTCGGCATACCTTCATGGTTGGATGCAAGTATGAAAAGCGCAGCCTTCTCGATATGCTCCGCCACATTGCTTACATTTCCCTTAAACTCAACTCTTTTTCTTATCCCAAGTTCGGATGCAAGCCTCTGAAGCTTGATGCTGTCCGGACCGTCTCCGTAAAAAACAAGTGAATAATCGGGAAAAGCTTCGCCTGCTGCGTCTTTAAACGCCCTCATTACCATTTCCTGATTTTTATTGCTGTTAATCCTTGCAACCATCACAATCTTCTTCTCACGGTCGCCGATATAGCGCTTTCTGATAAAAGAAGGATTGAGGGAGTTTGGAAGTATTATACATTTTTTTTGAATATATTTGGGGAATTTGGCCTTTGCGCCCTTAGACTGAACAACAACTCCCGCCGCTTTTCCGAAAGTCACGAGCATGGCCGACTTAAGCCCCACAGTACCGTATTCCATATCAGGATCGGCACGCACGGATACAACAACTTTGATTCCTTCCCTTGTCGCGGTTGAAAGAGCCATTATGTTGTTTTTTCCAAGAAAACTCAGAACCAGATCGGGTTTAAGGTCTTTCCAGATATTACGGAGTTTCTCGTATCTGTTCTTTAGATTTGCCGCTCTGCCTGCCTGTTCTTCTTTAAGAAGTGCGGAAAAGACTCTTCTGATACCGCCCTTTTCTCCGCCTTCAAGGTCAACCCACACAGGGTTTTCATCAAGATCTGCGACATGGACTGCATTGGGTGCCCCCGCGGGAACACGCTTCCATGCTGCATGTTTTACTTCATATTCATTTGCCGCCAGATATGTAGTAACGAGAGTAACTTTATAACCCTGCTCAAAAAAATAATCGGCAAGATTAGACATTACTCTCTCCGCTCCGCCCTTTTCGAGCGAACCTATATACATGGCGATATGTTTTTTATTCTCAGAATTCGACAAGTTCGATTATCCCCATACTGATATTATTCAAAAAGGCAACTTTCTTGCCGTCTATACAAGGCGCGATAGTAGGCTCATGTATGACGGTGTAGTGTTTGCTCTCAAGCTCTTTTACAGCCTTGTCCATATCTTCCACTTCATAGCAAAAATGATAAGGGGTATTCTTAAAGCGCTTCAAAAGCGGATACATCGGGGAATTCTCTCCCATGGGCTCAATGAGCTCAACTCTGTAATCTCCGTTTTTCAGAAACTCGATCTTAATATCCCTTATCTCATCGTACTTGGTGGCCTGTTCAACTTCATAGCCAAGCTCAAAAAATTTCTTTTCCGTCTTGTCTATGCTCTTGGCAAGGTATCCTACATGATGTATTTTCATCTTATTATCCCTGTAATTTGCTGATGATAATGTCTGCCATCTCACCTACATTTTTCATGGATACGATCTGTCCCATGTTGAATTTGATATCAAACTCCTGCTCAATGGCATTTATAAGATTGATGTGCTCAAGTGAATCCCATCCGTCTACGTCTGCTGCCGTTGTAGCATCTTCAACGGTGATGTCGTCATCTTCGAAAACATCTCTGAACACTTCGTTTAATTTCTCAAATACTTCTTCTCTTGTCATTTATTTCTCCTCTTTTCACTTCTGTCAGATCATGTGGAAATTATACCACTGCTGGAATATATAGAATGACCACGCAATCTTGCTGTAGTTAGCTCCCGTTGCGGGGCCTCCGTCTCCTTTTACAACATAATCGTTTATAAAGTTTGAAACATAGTTTACATCAAAAATATCCTGTTTGCTAAGGAAAGATGTGCTGCTGTAATCAAGAAGCTGCTCTCTTAAAGGTCCGCGAAGCCATTCATCCATAGGCACGCCGAAACCTGTCTTTGGTCTTTCCAAAAGCTCTTTAGGTATATAGTCATAAGCAATATCTTTTAAGATATGCTTCTTATCGCCCCTATTATACTTGAATCTGTGAGGTATCCTGAACGAATACTCCATAACCTCCGTATCCATGATAGGACATCTTGCTTCAAGCGAATATTTCATGGACGCCCTGTCCATCTTAACCAGAATATCCTCGGGAAGGTATGTATCCATATCAAGAAGCATTCTTCTTATCTGGAAATTATTTACTCCGTAAAGGCTCTCCACAGGATACAGAACAGGCTGCATATTGCTTCCGACATTGTAATCCGTCGCAAGATACTGAGCCGCACTCATCGGGATATCCATGTCCTCATTGCCTGATATAAAGGCATGCGAAGCTCTTACATATCCTTCTGATACAAGCTGTGTCTTGGTTTCGGGATCTCTGTTGTTTGCAACAACCTTAACCCTGAACGGCATCTTATCAAGGAGCGTTCCGTCTCCGCTCTTAATACGCGAAAGACTGTGTACAATAGCTCCCGGAATATCAAGAAGCTGCGCCGTTCTCACGTTATCATATACATTATATCCGCAGAAAAACTCATCTCCTCCGTCACCCGAAAGAGCTACGGTGACATCCTGTTTCGCAAGTTTACTTACAAGCATCGAAGGAATCTCTGAGTTATCCGCAAAAGGTTCGTCGTAGTACTGCGGAATACTACTTACAAGCTCGAACATCTCTTTTTCTGAAATATAGAGCTCTGTGTGATCGGTTCCAAGGTGTTTTGCGATTTCCTTGGCATACTCCGCTTCATTATATCTGGGAACATCAAAACCTATGCAGAATGTCTTTACCGGCCTGTCTGAATGTTTCTGGGCAATTGCCGTTATAAGAGATGAATCATATCCGCCCGACAAGAAAGTTCCGAGAGGAACATCGGCTATCATTCTGGATGCAACGGACTTCTTAAGTCTCTCTTTCAGTCCTTCCTTTGCTTCCGCATAGCTTCTTACGGGATCTTTCGACATCTCTTTGTATACTTCTTTTATATCCCAATACTTCTTCTTGGTAATCTTACCTGCGCAAAACTTAAGATATGAACCTGCCTCAAGCTTATACACATCGGTAAAGATAGTATCGGGAGCAGCAATATACTGCTGAAGAAGAAATCTTGAAATAACCTGTTTTCTTATCTCCGGCTTAAATCCGGGGCACTTCATAATAGGCTTAAGCTCTGAAGCAAAAACAATGTTTTCTCCGTCAAACCAGTAAAAAAGCGGCTTCTTACCTATTCTGTCTCTTATAAGATAAACATCGGATGTCTCTCTGTCATATATTGCAATCGCAAACATTCCGTGGATGTGATCCACCATATCTATTCCCCACTTGAGGTACGCAGCGATTATGACTTCCGTATCACAATTCGACTTAAACTCATAGTCAGAGAGTTCTTCCTTGAGTTCACGGTAGTTGAATATCTCTCCGTTATAGACAACAGATAATCTGCCGTTCTCGGAGTGCATCGGCTGATGTCCCAAAGGAGACAGATCCAGGATTGAAAGACGTCTCTGAGCAAAGCCTATGACATAATCATCTGCTCCTGAATAGATCTCAACACCGCTGTCATCGGGCCCTCTGTGATACATGGTATCATTCATGATCCTCAGCTGTTCTTCAGTTATTCTCTTTTTTGAAATATATCCGCAAATTCCGCACATTATTTATATTTACAGCTCCACAGGTAGTTTTTCGAAGTTATCGCGAAGAGCACCGAAATCCTTGCACTCATTATCAATAGAATCGATAAGCTCGACATATTTCTCATTAACAAGTGTCTTATAGTTCTCAAGATTGTCATATCCCTTCTTTGTCCATGCAAAAGGATGTGTCAGAATCTGAACCTTATCATATTTATTTATTGTTTCTTCATCGGGATAGCCGTATCTCCAAACATGGTTGGCATCAGACATATACTTTACATCAAGATCTGACTCGGGTGTTGCCTTCGGATCAAATGTAAAGAAATCATCCTGATATGCGTTGATAATTCCTGAAATCTTGATATTCTCAGCAAGAACGTCAGGTGACGGTCTGTGAATGGAAAAAGAGTTGATCTCAAAGCCGAGCATATTGCTGAGCATATCGATTTCCTGCTTAATCCTCTCTCGTATAACTCTCATATCTGTCATTCCGTTTAATGCAAAGTGAAGACCTATATGCTGGCCTCTCTCATGCATATCGGAAAGAATATCCCTGTTTTTTCTGGACAGGATATTATATGAATTATTTGTCCACTGGAAAAAGAATGTAGACCTGAAGTCCATACTCTCTTCGACCTTGGCAAGAGCATGCGCTCTCTCAACCGAATACTCAACGTCGTGTCTCATAATGACAAAGCTGTCTTTATCAAGTGCTTCTTCATATGTGGCATAACGGCCCGTAGCTTTAATGGCACGGACAATCTCTCTGTAATCATCAAATGAAAACATTACCCTTATTCTCCTGTTATTTTCTAATAATCTTCTCTAAATAATCTCTCCACTGCACAAATACAGCTTCGGAATTGGCAATCTGTTCTATCTTGGAAGCTTCATCTCCAAGGCGCTCCGCAAGTTCTCTGTCCTCGATAAGCTTACATATACCCTCGGCAAGCGCATCAGGATCCTTTATCGGAACAAGAAGTCCGTTCTCACCGTCTCTTATAACGGTTCTTGGACCACCGCACGGACAATCCGTTGCAACACAGGGCATTCCCATCGCCATTGCTTCAAGAAGCGAATTCGGAAGTCCTTCCCAATCCGATGAAAAGGCATAAACCGCGCCCTTTGGTATTTCTTTTTCGAGCTCATCGCTTCCGCCCATGAGAAGAATGTAGTCTTCCGCGTGGTTATCCGCAATGATCTTATCAAGTATCTCTTTTGTCCCGTCAAATGAATCGGGTCCGTAGATCTTAAGAACATAGTCGGGGTGCTTCTCATGCACCTTAATAAAAGCTTCGCACAGCATAGGCTGATTTTTGAAGTCTACAAGCCTAGCGTGATGTACCACCGATTTATCCCTGCTCTCAGGCTTCTTAAGGCCAAAATACTTGGGATTTATCGGATTTAATATAATGGCTGAATTATCCTGAAGGTATGGTTTAAAGAACTCCTTCTGTCCGGTTGTCTGGAATACACAACCTGCTGCCCTCGGGAACAACCACTTTATCTGTACTTTATCAGAAAATGCGTCATAATGTCCAACCGGGTCTGTCCTTATGGATATTACGACAGGCACGTCACTTTTGCCTGCTGCCATGAGCGCTCTGTAATTGGCTCTCTGCGCAAATGCTATAAGTACATCCGGATGATAATTTTTCACAAATTCTTTGAGATATTTCACACGTAAAAAGAACTTTGTTATCCTGTTCTTTTTCTCATCGCCTTCACGAAGACCTACGTGCACTCTTGTGACTCTCTCATCAAGAGCAAACTCATTCTCATCCACCCACTCAGTGGCGACATACACTTTATAGCCTTCCTTGGCAAATTGATTGGCGAGGTTTGATACCACGCGCTCGGCACCGCCCTGTACAAGGCAGTTCAAGTGAAATGCTATTGTTTTCATAATTACAAAAGTACCGTTCCTACTTTTAATTCTGCTTCAGATTCATATCTGTCTATTCTTATGGATCCGTCAACTGTGCGGACAATCGGCTTTCCGTCGAACATATCCACGATCTCACCGGGAGCAAATCCGGAAAAATCTATCATCTCATCAAAAGGATGTGCTTCCCAGACAGTAACCTTATTCTTCTCATCCTCGGATCCCGCATAGCAGAATGCTCCGGGGAAAGGTGCCGCAACGCCCCTTATAAGATTATAGATATTTCTTGTTCTGTCTTTGAAATCAATCTTTCCGTCTTTGGCGGTACGTTTATTGTACCATGAATCATAATCTTTTGAATCAGTGTGAATGGGAATCTCACCTTTTTCCATATATGTTGTGACAAGCTTTCTGATAAGATTCTTGGAACAGATCATATTCTTGTACTGAGCCGTTCTGATATCGTCGTGCTCATTTATCTGGAACATCTCCGTTGCAAATACATTTGGGCTGTCCGCATGCTCATCATATCTGAAAAGATTGAGATTAAATCTCGTATCTCCGAGAATAACCGACCAGTTAAGGGGCGATCTTCCTCTTCCGAAGGGAAGATATCCACAATTTCCGTGGAAACCGTATATTCCGCTCTTAAATGCATCAAGAACTTCCTTGGGAATAAGTCTCTGCCATCCCATTACGATTCCGAGGTCAAAAGTATTTTCCTCAATAAACTTCTTTGTCTTTTCATCGTTAAGGAAATAGCTCTCTGCTTCGAAAACTGGAATTCCGTACTTCTCTGTCAGGAAGCTGAGTCCCTTGAATCCTGAAACCTGATTATGTTCAAGAACCTTGGGTGCAATGGTCATTACAAGGTCAACCTTGCATAGTTCTTTTTCTATGAAATCTATTATGTTCTCGGATGTATCTTTTACACCGAAGACTACAACTTTATAATGCATTATTCATACCTCTTGAAAATCTCATGTATACTTTCTTTATATTTTTCGGGCGCGTAGAACATCGCTCTCTCATAGGCTTTTTCTGCATATCTTGAAGCTTTGTCCTCATCATCCAAAAGGCTTATTATCTTTTCCGCAAGGAGTTTTTCACCCCCTGTTATGTTATTTGGATCCATATCCACATTTTCGCCGAGATCGGGCACCAGTATTCCGTATGTTCCCTCAATCGCGTCTTTTGTGCTGTCTCCGTTTGGTATCTCTTTTATAAGCTTATCGTACTCACTCTCGCTCAAAAGAATCTCTCTAGGGCCCGTCTTACAGTCTGCAGAAATAACAGGTTTTCCGAGCGCCATTGCTTCAAGTACCGCATTGGGGAATCCCTCATGATTGGAACTGCACACGTAAATATCTGAAGAAGATACATAAGAAAAAGGATTCTTTTTTACTCCGGGGAAACAAGCTTTCCCTTTAACTCCAAGCTGTTCAGAGAGCTTTTCGTACTCTGACCAATTTCCCGCGCCAAGAACTATAAGTCTTGCCTCGGGATGCTTTTTATAAACAAGTGAAAAAGCTTTTACAAGATGCCATACACCCTTTATGTAATCGTTTCTCACCATACAGGATATGGTCTTTACATCTTCTCCCTTAAAAGGCATATCCGCTATCTCTTCACTGCCCTTTGCCTTTACATCCTCAACATCAAGTGGGTTGTAGATGTAAGTACTTTTATTATAATCAAAGTCGCGAAGAAGCTGCCTTACGATCTCTTTTGAACAGGAAAGAACCTGATCTGATCCGTTGCAGAACATCTTTATCTTCTTTGGACTTTCCATATCAGTCTGACAACGAAGTCCGGTAAGCACTCTTTCTTTTCCCTTTGAAAGAACATTTACATAATTCGCTGTACTTCCGAAACTGTAGGCAATGTCGATTCCAAGCTGTTTCTTAATCTTTCTTGTCTTGATGACTCTCTTTATTACATTGAATACTTTATTTATCGTGCCCTTCTTAGCCGGCACATCAATATCGATCACTTCAAGTCCCGTTACGTCAAAGTTGATATCTTTGGAGCTGAATATAAGTATGTATACGTTGTAATACTCCTGCATCAATCTTGCAGTCTTTATGCAAACACGCTCAAATCCGCCCTGATGAAGCATGGGCACCATGAGCATTAGTTTTTTCTTTTTATCTGCCATTAAAAATTTCCTCTTTCATAAAAATATGCCATCTGTTTTGCCTGTAACTTCACGTCAAATCCGGCATCTCTTAATTTATTCAAAATATAATCGGATGTTCCTTCTCTGTCTCCCAATGAGCAGCCGCCTGCACTGTTACCTGTGGCTACAAGTGACTCATATCCGGCATCTGCCTCATCGTCGGAATCATTGTCGTCAAGGATAAGGTCATCAAGTATTTTCTTTGACCATTTCTTTGGATCGTCATTGATGCTCATCATGGTAACAAGTTCCGTCACGTCAACTTCAGGTGTCACAGAATCTGACACAACGCACTGAAGCCCCGCTGCCTGCGCCTCTATAACACTTCCGGGAAGTCCCTCATATCTTGAAGGGAAGCAGAAATAATCCATCGCCTGATAATAATCTGCAGCATTACTCTTATTTCCCGCAAAGATACATTTGTCATATATCCCAAGCCTGTCCGCGAGCTTCTTCATATCATCCATTAAAGGTCCCGTGCCAAGCATCAGAAGTTTCATGCGAATACCGTGAAGCATGCAGTATTTGTTATCCGCATCATTTTCAAGCATCTTACAAATACCGAAAAAGACCTGAAGCAAAAACTCGTGGTTCTTGGCATATCTAAAGCTACCTACGTGTCCTATAACAACAGCGTTGGACACGCCGAGTTCTTTTCTTATCTTATTTCTTTTTTCTTCATCGTAGGCAAAGTTCTTTAAGTCAATTGCATTGGGGATGATCTTTACTTTCCCCTTCTCCATAAGTGTATTTCCAAATACCGCTATCCCTGCCTCTTTCGAACAGGCAAAGTTATAATCGGTAATTCCTTCTTTGCGAAGCGGAGTTCTCAAAAAGTTTGTAGCAACGCCTTTCACGCCCTTATCAACGCCCGCGCTCCTTGCGTGCGCAACGAGGATGGGAATCCCGGCTTTCTTTGCGATTGGAAGGTAGATAGCCGCGGTACTCGTCATATGCCCCTGCACAACTTTCCACTCATCGCGATGCTCATTAAAAAATTTCTTGATCGCAGCTTTGTAATCAAGCAAATTGGTTCCCACAAATTTTGGAAGACAGAATATTCTTCCGCCCAATGAATATACCGTATTATCAAAATAGTCCGGCTCTCGAACTGCCATCAGTTCATCAGAAGTCGGACTCTTTTTCCCTGTCTTATCAGGCGAATAATGGACAAGGAAATCAAACTGGACCCTGTCCCTATTCATATTACGATATAAATCCATTATGCGACATTCAGCTCCGCCTACTCCAAGTCCCCCTAAGACATGTAAGACTCTTATCTGTCCATAGTTATCTTCCATAACTCCTCACTTTATGTTTCTGCTTTTCTTCAGATTAACAACAGTGTATTTGGCCTTAGCTAAAATATACTCTAGAATAAACCTAAGTATTCCCTGCTCTGTAGCTCTCATTTCCATAAGTTCGGAATACGACACAACCTGTGCTGTATTAAGCAGATTGTCTAATTCTTCAAACTCTTTTTCATCCATTGTATTGGTATGATATACGAAAGTGGTTATTCCGTCCCGCTTATCGGAAAGAGTCTTCGCTCTGCTTATCGAAATCGGGTAAAAAATAAGTCCCGACCGCTTATACGGCGCTATCCCAAAGCCGTCCGTAATCTTGAAAAAACCATTTTTCTTAAGAGCTTTTATCGTATTCCTGTCAAACGAATGTGAGGGTGCCATAAAAACATCCGTCATTATCTTATTTTCTCTCAGAATACGACTTCCCATCATGATCATTTCATCCTGCTTGTAATAGGGAAGGCCTGCAAACTCAGACTTTCCTCCGATGGGAAAAACTCCTGCTTCCTTGGTGGTGTAGACATGATTAAAGCCGTGCATTGCAACTGCCCAACCCGAATCCTGAAGGTCTTTTACCATCTTCCAGAAATCTTCCCGGGGTTCGGAAACATTGACCTTCTCATCTTTACAATCGGGAATAACCCCGATAAGCGGCTTGATTCCATGCTTATCGAGTATTCCTTTAAATCTGTCAAATTTCTCCCAATCCATTGCAGGAGTTATGTCGTCCATTCGAATTACTATTTTCATAGATTCTCTTTATACCAGTTGATTGCAAGTTCAATTCCTGCCTTGAAATCGTAAGAAGGATCGTAGCCAAGGTTCTGTCTTGCTTTTGAAATATCAGCGTTTGAATCTCTGATATCACCTTTTCTTGCAGGTCCGTAGTTAGGCTCTACATCAAGACCGAGCGCATCTGTGAGGTGATGATATACATCGATAAGATACTCTCTTCCGCCTGCTCCGATATTGTAAGCCTCTCCTGCTGCCTCTGATGATGCAAGACAAGCTCTTAAGTTACCTTCAATTACATTATCAACATAAGTAAAGTCACGTGACTGCTTACCGTCGCCGTTTATAGTAGGAGTCTCACCATTCATAAGCTGCTTAAGGAACTTGGGAATAACTGCAGCATATGCGCCGTTGGGATCCTGTCTTCTTCCGAATACGTTGAAATAACGAAGTCCGTATGTATCAAGTCCGTAAAGCTTCTTATAGAGCTTTCCGTACTCTTCATCTACTTTCTTTGTAAGTGCATAAGGAGAAAGAACATTTCCTTCCTGTCCTTCTTTCTTGGGAAGAATTGTTGAATCTCCGTAAACAGATGAGCTTGAAGCATATACAAACTTCTTAACTCCGTTCTGTCTTGATGCTTCCATCATGTTAAGTGTTCCTCTGATATTGATCTCCTCGTAAAGAAGAGGCATCTCAATACTTCTGGGAACGCTTCCCCATGCAGCTTCGTTCAAAACATATGTAACACCTTCAGTTGCTTTCATACATGCATCAAGGTCTCTGATATCGTCCTCAATGAAGGTGAAATTCTTGTTTTCCATTAAAGGCTGAATATTCTCAATATGTCCTGTTGAAAGATTATCAAGACATCTTACCTTGTAACCCATATCAAGAAGTGCTTCGCAAATGTTGGAACCGATGAAGCCTGCGCCTCCGGTTACCAAAAATAAACTGTCGTCGTCAAATTTAAGCTCTTTAAAACCCATTTAAAAAAGTCCTCTTTTCAAATAATAAGGAGGTTCCGCTCTCGCTTCGCTCGCCGGAACGACTTTCGCACTAAGCTCGTAAGAACCTCGCTAAGTGCTCAAAGTCTCCAATAATCATATTCAGGCGCGGTATATTCGCTCATATCATAGATTCCCTTAAGATCCATGAACACCTTTGTCTTATGTTTTGCATTGAAGAATTTTGCGATATCTGCAGGCTTGTAGCTCTCGAATTCCTTGTGAGCAACAGCAACGATAACCGCATCCATATCCTTAACGGCATCCAATGAATCAAAATCGATACCGTAAAGTCTCTTAGCCTCGTCGGCATCAGCTTCGGGATCAACCACTACCGGAGTGATTCCGTACTCGCCAAGCTCGTTGTAAATGTCGATGATCTTGGTATTACGTGTATCAGGGCAGTTCTCCTTGAATGTGAATCCAAGAATAGCAACCTTCGCATTCTTAACCGCGATGTCGTTTGCGATAAGGTTCTTTACGCAAGACTCTGCGATATATTTACCCATGTCATCATTGATTCTTCTTCCCGAAAGAATGATCTGTGAATGATAACCGAGTTCTTCTGCTTTGTATGTGAGGTAGTAAGGGTCTACACCGATGCAGTGACCACCTACAAGGCCGGGGAAGAATTTAAGGAAATTCCACTTTGTTCCGGCAGCCTCAAGAACGCTCTTTGTATCGATATCCATCTTGTGGAAGATCATTGAAAGCTCGTTCATAAATGCAATATTGATATCTCTCTGGCTGTTCTCGATAACCTTTGCAGCCTCGGCAACTTTGATAGACTGTGCCTTATAAACTCCGGCAAGTGCAACAAGACTGTATACGTTTGCAACTTCCTCAAGAGTCTCTTCATCCATACCTGAAACAATCTTTGTAATGGTATCAAGTCTGTGAACCTTGTCACCGGGGTTGATACGCTCAGGTGAATATCCTACCTTGAAATCAACGCCGCACTTAAGTCCGGACTCCTTCTCAAGAATAGGAACACAGATATCCTCTGTTACTCCGGGATATACTGTTGACTCATATACTACGATACTTCCCTTTGTGAGGTACTTACCGAGTGTGTGGCTTGCTCCCTCTACAGGTGAAAGATCGGGTGTGTGATCGTCATTTACAGGTGTAGGAACCGCAACTACATGGAACTTACACTCACGAAGTTTCTCGGGATCTGCTGTAAATTCAACACTTGTATTCTTAATAGCTTCATCGCCGACTTCTCTTGTAGGGTCGATTCCCTTCTTATAAAGTTCAACCTTGGCAGCGTTAAAATCGTATCCCACTACCTTTATCTTCTTAGCATATGCCACAGCAATAGGCATACCTACATAACCAAGTCCAACCAATGACAGTTTTTCTTCTCCGGCGAGAAGTTTCTCATACAAACCCATTTGAATCCTCCAAATCATTAACATTTCAATGTTAAAGTTTTTTACATAATTATAGATTCTTAAATAAAAAATTCAAGAACACATTTATTATACTACGCCTGTCAAACATCTGTAAAAATCACATTTTTACAGTTCTTTAAGCGTTTGCTCATAAGTTGAAATGACAATTTTTCTGTCATAATTTTTCTCAATAAACAATCTGGCTTTTTGCCCCATGCTTTTCCTGTCATTCTCGGAAAGTGCAAGTATTTTATGTATAGCATCCGAAAGTGCCGAAGCATTTCCCGGCTTAAAGCCTATTCCCGTCACACCTTCTTCAAATGTTTCTTTACATCCGTTTACATCGGTTGCAAGAACAGGTCTTCCGCACGCTCCCGCTTCGAGAAGCACATTTGAAAGTCCCTCATGGTATGAAGGATGTACTATAACATGGCTGTTAGCCATTACAGGTTCTACGCTGTCCAGATGCCCATGATACTTTACCACGCCTTTTTCTTCAAGCGCCCGTATCATAGGCTCATACTTTTCCCTCTCGTCCTCTTCGTATTCTCCGACAAGATCAAAAAAGACTTTATCATTTGCGGAAGTTATCTCTTCCGCAGCCTTAAGATACTCCTCAATTCCCTTATCTTTCATTATCCTTATGACCGCAAGAAAACGTATACCGTCTTCCTCCGAAGGATATTCCCTGAAAGGATGATCCGTAAGATTTACTCCGGATCCGGGCAAAAGAGCCGCATTCTTTTTTGCAACACCTTTATTCTGCATGAATTCAAGGTTTCTCTTATTCTGAAAAAAGACCTTTACCGCCCTGTTCATTGAAAAAGAATACATCTTCACAAGAATCTTACTGAGCATCCCGCCGCCTTCTATCGCAGTACCGAGTCCGGTAACGTTGCAGATATAAGGGATTCTCAAGAATTTTGCCGCGGATGCCCCGTAAATATTGGGCTTTATCGTATATGTAAGAACCGCGTCAGGTCTTGTCTTCTTCATTATTTTCATGTAACTTGCAAACAATTTGAGGTCTTTTAGCGGATTCATCCCGTGTCTTTCAAGATGAGTGTCCACAAGTTCCACGTTCATATCCGTAAGCTTGTGCACATTCTCATCGAAAGGAACGGAAACTATCACCTTGTGTCCCGCATTTTTAAAGGACTCAAGCAGTTCTTTTCTAAAAAGATAAAGACCGTTTGCATAGTTCGCCAAAATCAAAATTGTCATTATCAGATTTCTCTCATTCGATCCTCAAGGTTATCCAATGTATCTATGACAACACTGTCATACATCATCATAACGACGTTCTCGTCATACTGCCCGATCTGCTGAGCGTTTTCTTTTTTCTCAACAACATTTCTGTAAATGAATGACGGGAAATCAACTCCCGCGCCGTAGGCATGAAGATAAGCTCCTCCGAATCTCGGATTGATCTCAGAAAGATAATACTCACCGTTCTGGTAAAAGAGATCCATATCGAGAGGTCCGTTGAACTTAAATACCTCAAGCGCTTTCTGTGCAAATTCAAAGAGTTTCTCATCCTTGAATGATATTGTCTTGTTTGCTCCACCGATCGTAGTAGAGATTTTTTTTCTTGGAGAAAACCGCAACGGGCTTGTGGCTTATTGTATCGACATAGATATCTGCATCCATATCTTTTCCCGTCATAAGCTCCTGAATAATAAGCCCCGGATCTTTCTCGGTAACTTCCTTAAGAAGTTCATATGTATCAACCTTGCGTGCTCCTACGCTTCCGCTTCCGGTTCTCGGCTTAACGAAGACAGGAAGATTTATCTTGCCTTCGTTGTAATCCTTGTCGAAATCATCGAAACAGCCGTAAGTCTTTACCGTGTTGATTCCTTTTTCCATGAGGTACTTGTACATCTCAAATTTATCAAAGCAAAGCTTTGCAGTTTCCTCATATGGAGCAAGCACTTCAACACCGAGTTCCTCAAACTCTTTTCTGTGAGCCGAAAGAATTGCGATCTCAGGGTCGATAAGTGTCGTTACCGCATCAATCTTTTCTTTCTTGCAAATATCAAGAATTGTCGGGATGTACTCAGGCGCCGTTATAAGCGGAACTCTATAGCAAACATCCGCAAAAGCGGGAGCCGGCGCATATACGCTGTTATCCGTAACAACCATATGAACCTTGTCCCCAAGCGTTTTTCTAAAATCTTTTAAAAGTTCACAGCGTCTTCCGACACTGCAAAATAAAATATTCATTTTACTGCTCCTTTGGTTTTGTACCTGTAAATGCCTCCATTGTGGCATCTGTGGCACTGTTTATGTCATCGTGCTTAAATACTACAGCGATGGTCATGAAAAAAATCTTGAGATCGAAAAGGAATGATATATTTCTTGCGTAATATACATCTTTCTCAAATCTGTCTTCCCAGCTGAGAAGATTCCTTCCGTTAACCTGTGCCCATCCCGTAAGTCCCGGTCTTACATCATGTCTGTGCCTCTGTTCCTCGTTATAGAGGGGAAGGTATTTGACAAGAAGGGGCCTGGGACCTATGAAACTCATGTCACCCTTTAAAATGTTTAAAAACTCAGGAAGTTCATCAAGGCTGGTCGCTCTGAGCTTTTTACCAAACTCGGGAAGTCTGTCTTCATCGGGAAGAAGATTTCCGTTTTCATCCTTTGCATCAGTCATTGTCCTGAATTTGTAAAGGTTAAAAACTTCTCCGTCCTTGCCGGGCCTCGGCTGTCTGAAAATAACAGGACTTCCGAGCTTAACTCTTACGAGTATCGCAAGTATAAGGTACAACCAGCAAAAAGGTATGAGTACCAGTAAAGACAGTATTATATCTATCAATCTCTTAATAAATTTTGAATAAATCATTCGTCACTCCGAAATATGCCGTGTCCAAAGCATTATTAGTCAAAGCATCTTCTTATGATCTCAATGATCATATCCTGCTGCTCTTTTGTCATCTTGATGTCACTTGGAAGGCATAAGCCTCTGTTAAAGATATCGGCTCCGACATCCTTAAAGCCTTCCTCTTCAATGTAAGCATTGCTGCGGGCTCTTCCGTTTCCGTGCTTTGTGATAAATGCGTTTGACCTGTAGATAGGCTGCATATGCATCGGCTTCCAGATAGGACGTCCCTCTGCGTTATTCTCAGCGATAGCACTAAGGATCTCTGTGGGACATGTCTTTCCGGGCTCGGGATTGTAAAGAACTTCTTTTTCTCCGCGAACCTGTCTGCACATTACATCCTCATCTATGATCATGCATGAAAGCCAGAAATTCGGCTCACTGTTCTTCTTATCGTAAGGATTCATCTTTACGGGAAGTCCCTTGAGGCCTTCTTTGTAACGCATATAGATTTCTTTTTTCTGAGCGACATGCTCTTCAAGATAAGGAATCTGTCCCCTTACAACTCCGGCAATAACGTTGCTCATTCTGTAGTTGTAGCCAAGTTCCTCATGCTGATACCAGGGTGCATCCTCTCTTGCCTGAGTGGACCACTTACGCACCTTGTGAGCATCTTCTGTACTGTTTGTAAGGAACATTCCTCCCGCGGAACCGGTTATGATCTTGTTTCCGTTAAAAGAGAGAATGCTGTAATCACCAAAAAGTCCCGTCTGCTTTCCCTTGTAGGTTGCACCGAGAGATTCAGCCGCATCCTCAACTATAAGTGCATTGTGCGCACGGCAGATTCTCTGGATTCCGTCTATCTTTCCGGGTGTTCCGTAAAGATGTGCAACGACTACAAGTCTTACATCGGGATATGTCTCAAAAGCTCTTTCCAGTGATTCGGGATCCATATTCCATGTATCTTCTTCCGTATCGATAAATACAGCTTCACCGCCCTCATAAGCAATGGGATTTACTGTAGCATCGAAAGTAAGATCGGAACAAAATACTTTCTTTCCCTCAAGTGTTCCGTGTCCGATCTTAGGCTGACCGTAAAGTCTTTCACCTGCAAGTTTTATCGCAAGATGAAGCGCAGCTGTTCCCGATGAAAGTGCAACAGCCTCCTTGCATCCGATCTTTTCACATATAAGTTTTTCAGCCTCGTTTATATTCGCTCCGACAGTTGACATCCAGTTGGTGTCATATGCCTCCTGCACGTACTTGATCTCATCACCGTGCATTGTCGGGGATGAAAGCCAGATTTTTTTCTGAAAGGGTCTAATTTCCACGATCATTCCTCCGTATTGATTTTTTCAGCTAGCTTTTTAAGCATTTCTTTGTGTTCTTCCGTACTGTCCGCTTCGTTATTGGCGGGATGGTATGTTGTAACTATCTCTTTTACGAGAGTTCTTATCTCAGGTGATTCCTCTTTTGCCGCAACATTAAGTCGCTCGAGCCCCGAGAACAACTTCATCTCATCAAGCTCAATAGGCTTTCCGATATGGATCATCTTATTCTCTGTATCCTGAAGTCCTTCTTCATCCATGAGCATCTCTTCGTAGAGTTTCTCACCCGGGCGAAGTCCCGTAAATTCAATTCTGATATCCTCTCCGACCTTGTATCCGGAAAGTTTTATGAGGTTCTCTGCAAGATCGAGTATCTTGACGGGTTCACCCATATCAAGTACAAATATCTCGCCGCCCTTTGCAAATGCTCCTGCCTGAAGCACGAGGGAAACCGCCTCTGAAATTGTCATAAAGTATCTGATGATATTAGGGTCTGTAACCGTAACGGGTCCGCCTGCCGCAATCTGTTTCTTAAAGAGCGGGATAACAGAACCGTTTGAACCAAGTACATTACCAAATCTGACCGCCACGAATTCCGTATCGTAGTGCTTATTCATCGTCTGAACGATCATCTCGCAGATTCTCTTACTTGCACCCATTACGTTCGTGGGATTTACAGCCTTATCGGTTGAGATCATAACAAACTTCTCGGTGCCGTTCATAGCTGCTGCCATAGCTGTCTTCCAGGTTCCGAATACATTATTCTTGATAGCTTCATTCGGGCTGTCCTCCATAAGAGGCACGTGCTTGTGTGCAGCTGCATGGTATACGATCTCAGGCTTATACTTTTCGAATATCATATTGATCCTGAGTGTATTTCTTACTGACGCAATGAGAACAACAAGGTCAAGATCGGGATATTTTGTCTTGAGCTCCTGCTGAATGTCATAGGCATTATTCTCGTAAATATCTACAATTATAAGTCTCTTGGGCTTATGTCCGGCAACCTGTCTACAGAGCTCCGATCCGATAGATCCGCCGCCACCTGTTACCATAACGGTCTTTCCGCTGACATAACCTGCGATGGAGTCGATATCGACCGCAATTGGATCTCTTCCCAGAAGGTCTTCTACTTCAACATCGCGAAGTCTCGATACGTTAACCTCGCCGCTTAAAAGCTGGTACATTCCGGGAAGCGCACGCATCTTACAATGTGTATTTTTACAGATATCAAGTATCTTCTTAAGTTCCTGTCTTGAAACAGAAGGAATGGCAACAATAATCTCATCAATATCATACAGATCCGCGCATTCTACAATCCTGTCTCTTCCGCCGACAACCCTGATTCCCTGAATATATCTGCCCCACTTGTCCGAATCATCATCGATGATACATTTGATGGACATTGTGTTGTAATTGCTCTTGATAATATCTTTAATGATAATATTGGCAGCTTCACCCGCTCCTATTACCATTATTGCTTTGGCATTTTTGTTCTTCTCCGCATGGTGCTTGGCACTTCGCAAAAATCTGTAAGAAAATCTGCTTGCAAAGATCAGTGCAATAAGCAAAACCAGATAGAGGAAATAATAGGTCTTTGGCTCAGCCTGATGTCCCGGAACTTTGAAAAACTGAAGTCCAACTGCCGTGATACCGCTTGAAACGGCACATCCCATTACAAGGTTCTGCAGCTCTCTTTCTCCGGCATATGCCCATAAGCTGTCATAGAGCTTAAAAACATAAAACACAATAAGGGTTACGATAATATTTATAGGCAAATAAGTAATCGTAGTTGTCAAGAAGTGTTCTTCAACCTGATCGAGATCAAGATCGTATCTCATAAGTACAGGTATAAAGCTCACCAGGATTATACTTATCACATCGTAAATAACAAGTACCGCACGCCTATACAATTTTTGATAATTAAAAGGTTCTTTTTTCTTCTTTTCCATAGCCATTCTCTGTTGTTAAGATATCATTTGTTATTCTGCATCAAAGGAAAGATTGAAAGCATAAGTGCCGGTGTCATCGGATAGCTGAATTCAAATACCGATTCACTCATTCCGGCAACCATGAATCCGATTGCAATTACAAAAGGAACAAGTGCAAGGGGCTGTTTTTCTTTATTATTCTTAAAGAACTTAAGTCCAAAAACAATGCTTCCAAATACAAACATCACAAACATTATTCCTGCAGGAACTCCCCTGTCATACGCAACCTGAAGATATGTATTGTGCGCATGATATGCAACCATACCATCAGGTAGTATAGGCTGTTCCGCATGTCCCGTCAGGTTCATTTCTTTTAAATATGTTCTATATATAGTAATCCTGTTATTGGAAATACTATCAAGCTTATCAAGCAGAGTGCTTCCTTCTTCGGACTCCGCATCTTCCGCTTCATTCTCATCACCGTCTGTCGCTGTAAGAAGCATCATTGCCTCTGCATTTGTAAACTGCGTCGAAGCAAGCATATTGTCAGTCTCAGGTGCAGACATTCCAAATGATTCATTCTTTTCAATGTCATCAACGGGATCTCCGTATTCATCCAAATATGGTTTGCCCGTCTCGGGATCGTAATTATATATATCATGCGGATAATCATATGTACCCACATCAAGCCCAAGAATCTTGCTCGCAAAGAGGTTGGCAAATCTCTCCACGCACATGTAGTTGGGACTTCCCCAGGCAGCTCCGCCTCTGACAAAAGGATCCGTGTCATCATTTATCATAAGCACAGGATTTCCAACCATTGCAGGAATAATCCTCTGAAGCGTAAATACCGGAGAAAAGCAAACAACTACCGAAACGATCATAGCGATCAATATTTTGCCAAATCTCTTTTTGTAGCACATAAGCACGCAAAAAGCACAAATGAAAAGAGAAACATAAGCTGTTCTTGAAACGGTAAAGATTGCGTAAACCGAGATCAGTCCGAACAGTATAAGCTCTTTCCACGCTGTTTTTATAAAATCTTTTACTCCATAATTCTTAGGAAGGGCAACAATCTTTACAGCCAAAAGAACTGCCGCTACCGCTCCCATAACCGTCAAATATTCGGCTGTTACCGTCTGCGTATGGAACAAAAAGCCGTATCTTCCGCTTACATATCCCGCAAAGCATCTGAACATAAGGCAGTAAACAAAAGAAATACCAAAGTTAAGCATAAGACCGCCCGAAAGAATACTCAGCCAGTCTTTTCTTCCCTTCCATACAAGTCCTCTTAAATACAGGCATGAGAATGTCGCCGCAAGTGCAACTCCCCACCAGCTGCCGTTTCTCATAACTATGAGTACAACAAAGAAAACGTATACAAAAATGCCGAAACGTGAAATGCTTGCACGTTCTTCACTGACACGAATATTCTTATTAAGCTTCTCATGAATGTAACCTGCAAAAAGTTTAATAAGATTTATGGCCAATATGCCGCCTAACATGAAGATTATCACGGCATATTTTATAGCAGTATTTTTTTCAACAAAATCAGGTTCCGTTTCAGGGAAAAGATTCTGTTTGTAGTAATAAACTCCGCCTATCCCCGAAGCAATAAGCCACACAAGATTGAGTGCATTAAACACCTCTTTGGCTGAAAATGTAAGAAGCATCATTACAATGAACGAAATTGCCATTTTTCTCTCGGAAAGATGCCTGAATGTGTCATAATCGTCGTTCATGCAACAACATGAGTACCACATTCCTATTGCCATAGAAAGCATCACAAGAAAGTATCTCACCCTATTTCCGGCATCTATTCCGTCAATAAATGAAATACCCACTTCACTTTTTACAACTTTATGGTTAATGGCATAGAAAGTTATTCCCGCTGCCACGATAAGTCCTATTTCATAAAAGACAATGTCCACTGCCCTGGTGTCAAACACCTTAAGCGGAAAGACCATTATCATAAGTGCAAGATAGAACACTGTGGCAATTGGATTTGCTACAAATTTTACGCATCTCTCGACAGTTATGATACTGTTTCTTCCGGGACGCTTTGAAAAATACAGTCCGATAAGCCCGTACAAAAGCGCAGTGATTGCTGCTATAACCGCAATAACGGCAAGCGAACTTTTCTTTGACATTGGAATTCTGTAGTTATATCCCGCCGCAATGTGCATTCCGGGAACCTCTGTGATACTACTTCCTTCGCTGAAAAAACAGTGTTCGTACATGCTTCCTACATATTCCGGATTATCAGGTACAGTCTCAAAGTTGATATCAACCTTAGATCTGCAGCCCCTTACATATAGGATATACTCTTTTCCAACTTCAACATTATATTCAAGTGTCGCCCTGACATAGCCCGGAATTACCTTATCTCCGGTATCTACCAGAGTCTTTATAAGTTCCCTTCCGCCAAGGTCACAAACGGTAACGTCAAAGTATCTTCCCTTCTCCACTTTGGAGATGTATATATCCACAGAACTTAATCTGTCATATCTTGCGACAAATTTCTGTGAATAAAAACATTCAACATTTACGGCCTTGTCTTCTTCTATCCTGTTTCCACCGGCGGAAGTCTCCATAACCTCCGTCCAAAGGCGTCCCGGCCAGATACTCAAAACTGCTACCAGGGCAATAAGAAGCACTACCGCTCTATACGCTGTTTTTCTATCTATTATCTTTCTCATACAAGTATGTTTTTCCCTCTTTTGTTAGGCACTAAGCCAAGTTAAATATTATCATACCTGCCCCCCTTAATCAAACAGACTATGCCTGTGAGACATCATTTAAAGGTGCAAATAACAGTGGCAATGCATACCACAATATTGCCACGTACCTGACAAGATATGTAGGTCCCAAAAGAACCGTCATCCATGTCAGTATTAACGGTAAAAACGGAAGGACTCTGCCAAACTTTCCTTTTGATAAGCGATACAACATAACAAAAAGGTATATTAACATGCAAAATCCGGGTGAAAACAGCAGTGCCAATACCGGTGCATCCTTATGGAATGTTCCGATGGATATATATCTGTATAGCTTGTCTATCGCAGGAATATAGCTGTTCCGCTTTCCCGGCTGCTCAACTTCGTAGCCAAAGTACGAACTGTCGGTGTATGTAAAAGTAAATACCGATGTTCCCTTATATACGTTGATAAGTGCCGGCGGATACCAGTATCCATAAGAAGTCAGAAACCATGAATTCAGATATGCAGCCGGATGTCCCGCACCAAGCTTTGCCCAGAGCTTCCAGAAATCTCCGCTGTTTTTTTCATACAATTCGTTGTTAAAACCATACTTCACAAGATCTGACACGCGTGGCGTATAATTTGCAAGATTTTCTTCCGGTATATAGGCCTTGAGCGTATCGATATCTTCAAGTGACATCGAATCTTTTTCATAGGTATACACCCTTGCCATCTGCATTATAGGTACCGTAAGCATCTCCTGATGATCGGTTCCTTTCGAGGAAAAAGCTGCTCCGAGAGCAGTATTTATCACAAGATATGCCACTACCGGCACGGTCAGAACAAGCGCCAACCGCTTCGCAAGCTCTTTTCTGAAATATATAAATGCAAAAGGTAAAAACACAAGATAAGCATAAAATCCGTTGTGCCTAAAGAGCGGCATGAGAACAGCCGCGATGACAAAGCTTATAACAGAAAATCTGCTCTTTAAAAAGGCTTCCCTGTTCTCAACAAGTTTTATAAGTGACAATGTCACATATAACAAAAATGCAGTAAAAAGCCCGTCTTTACTTGAGCAAAGATTGTACATAACAATAACCGGAAACACTCCGTAGTACAGCGTCCAGGCTATAAGCGAACGCTTTCCGATTCCTTTTTTCCTCAGATAATCCATGACATACGAAAGGATAAGCGTGATCACCAGCATCTGAAAAATAGTATAAATAAATATTCCGCCGTTCCAACTACCTGTGAGTTTATGAAAGACCGCTATCGTGCCACCAAGAAGAAGCACGTGCAAAAGAGGATGATGCGTCGAAAAAGTTCTGGTAAGGACTTCATTAAGTTCATCCTGCGCATCATAGACAAAAAACCCCGGAAACTCAGCAAGAATGACGATAGTATTAAGAGCTACCATGGCTGCCCAGCTCTTAAACATGAAATTCTTATCCTCATTCGGCTCTGTTTTGCCACTAATAGTCACAAAGCCAAAGAGTTTTTTTCCCCTGCCTTGCCCCGTCATAATTGTTCCAGACGTAATATACATCTATTGTAAGAATGAACGCAAAACACAAAATAAGAGCATAAGTTCCGGCATCTTTAAAGTTCACATTATCATATTTTTCAAGCTGATATCCGAACACCAGAAAAATACCCGATAAAATGCCAAATAAGCCTGACATAAGCCAGGCTGTTAAGTTCTGTTTTTGATTATTATTTTCAGGCCCCATATTACTCTTTATCATCACGTGTTGTCTCTCGAATTACATACTGAGGATTCTTGTTCTGTGCAATATATGTCCTTCCGACATACTCTCCGACCATGCCGAGCATAAAAAGTATCATTCCACCGATAAACACTAACGCGGACATAAGAGCATAATATCCTTTATAATTTGATGCATACGGATAAACAAATTTCAAAATAATCGTATAAATACCGAACAAAAATCCAAGTACGGACAAAATAAATCCAACCATAGTCGCAAGTCTCAAAGGTTTAATACTAAACGCCGTGAACCCGTTTATCCACAGCATAAAGAGCTTTCCCAGATTATATCCGCTCTGTCCGACTTCTCTTTTTCTGTGATTAACGTCAACGTTTACAACATTGCTTGTCGTCCTAAGCACAAGTCCGATAACATAGGGAAAAGAGCTGTCATACTTTATCATCTCGTTAACAACAAATCTTCTTACTCCGAAATAGCTGGACACAAAGAGATCCTTTGGCTTTCCAAGCATCACTTCCGCCATCCACTCATTCATAGCCGTTCCGAAATTTCTGAAGCTGTTGTGCTGTTTGTGCGCATATCTCGCATATACGGCATCAGCGCCGTCTCTGAGTGCATTAAGGAGCTTAAATACTTCACTTGCGGGAGTCTGGCCGTCATCGTCAAGGCATATTACATAATCGCCCTGAGAAGCGTTAAGTCCAGCCATAAGAGCAGCATGCTGTCCGAAATTCTTGGCAAAATTTATTCCCGTAACAATGTCGGAATGCTTCTTTGCAATCTCACCTATCTTTCCCCATGTATTGTCGGGAGATCCGTCATTTACAAGCACGATCTCATAGATATACTCGTCGGAATCCTTCATTGTATCTACAATTTCATCCACAACCTCACTAAGAGTATTCTCAGATCTGTAGCAAGGGATTATGAAACTTACTGATTTCTTCTGCATTCTTATCTAAAACCTTTCGACTTATGTGTGAAAACGCTGTTTATAACATTTTTTCCATAAGTATCATATCACTTTTTTGACCGTCACTGCACTCAACCTGCGCAAGATCTTTTGTCTTTACAAATCCCGCATTTGAATAGCTCTTTATTGCAACTTCATTATAGGCAAATGCCTTAAGGAAAACTTTTTTAAGCCCTATGGTCTCTTTGGCATACGTAAGCGCAAGAACCGCGGTCTCATTGCCGTAGCCTTTGCTTATCGCGTCATCCTCACCGATAAATATGCCATATTCCGCAGATTTTTCTTCCTTGTCGATATCCCTAAAGTACACGCTTCCAACGGGTTTGTTGTCATTATCGTTCTCACAGATAATAAACTGCTCAACAAGTCCCGTCATAATCTTTGTCTTAAACCAGTTTTCATGCAGTTCTTTTGTAAACACTTCTTTGAAAACGAAATTATTCCTGACTCTCTCGTTATTTCTCCACTTTACGATAAGATCTGTGTCTTCCAAGGTAATCTTTCTTAGAGATACCTTTTCTCCGCGGATTACAAAGCCCTGTGTTCCTCTTTCCATAATTATTTCTCCCTGACCGAGTATATTGCAAAAGCATCATCTATAATTGTCTCGCGGTCAACCGTAACCTCTATGCCTTTATCTCTGTAATAATCAATTATCCAGTCAATTCCGTCTTCATCCGACTGTGTCTGGACCATATATGCATTTTGTGCCAAAAGTCCCGACTGCATATCGCTGTAGCCGGCTCTTGAAAGCTTCTTCACCGTAAGAGGACTCTTTACTCCCCATCCTCCCAGCAGATCATGGTTTGCGTAGTCATTATTAACTCTGTCAAAAAGCTTCTCCGAAAATGTAGCCTCGCCTTCTTCCATATCATTTTCGCATGAAATGGATGTATACACATCAATAAAATAAAAATTGTCACTATTTTCGGCAAAGTAGTCATAAAGCGCATCATAGTGCTTTCGCATAAGCTCCCTTGCATGAAGTTCCGAATCGATCACCTTTTTCTGATTGGGAACAAATAAAAGAGAAATCATCATAATTACGAATACTATCTTGTACGGCAAAACGCTGCTCTTACCCGCACGTCTTAAGAGAATCGCAAACAGCACCAGTATCTCTATAAGATAAAGCGGGTGTGTGATCCTTATAGGCACTCTGCGTCCCATTATGATATAAATCCACAGAGTTGTCCTGCACATGAACAACAAAGCAAGCGCGCCAATTACGCGGAGAGTTTCCTTTTTGCTGCTGTCCTGTCTTGGAAACATGTAGGAAATAAGAACTCCGAGGTAAAGTATTATCACTATCAGATTCCAAGGACAATAATTCTCCGAATCCATCTCATAGCTCTGCGGCATACTGAAATTATGAAGTCCGTATATATACTTGGAAAATGCAGCCTTCAATCGCTGAGCAAAAGGCTCCTCATCGGATCTTAACTTATCTGCATACTCCGCAACTTCGTTTAATACCTTTGCATCTATCTCATCGTCCAAACCAATATTATAGTTTTCAAACGTGATCAGCTCATACTCACTCTTATCAATGCCAATACTGTCGTAAAAATCCTTATTTGCCTCATATTCAGGAACGTACTGAAAATCATACAATTGCGTTCTTGCATCAAAAATGTCGTTATATTCCTTCCACTCGGGCAACGAAAACGCAAATTTATGTATGCCCATTGCAACCGCAAGTGCCGCAACGATAACGCCAAACAGCTTAAGGCAGTCCAAAAACTCTTCTTTGTTCATATTCAGCATCCATCTTATAAAGATGGCCACACATACCATGGGAAGCGTTAAAAGAAGCATTTCAGACCTTAAAAGAAACGCTGTCAGAATAAGCCAGAAAGCAATGCCAAAGTTTTTATCAACTTCTTTTTCATGCGTAAGAATAAGAAATGCCGCAGTCGCAGACAAAAGGCCGCATGTAAATGTATATTGAACAAAAAGAAAATGTGCGCCTATCACTCCAATTGAGAAAAACAGCACAAACAACGTCACCAGGATCTTATGCTTAAGTTTCGGGCATACCTGAAGCGCTTTGTAGGAGATAAGAAACACGCACATATACTGACAAATGCACAAAAAAATACCATACCAGTCAAAGCCTCTTACCACTCTGTAGAACATCGAGATAAAAGCGCTTATCGGATACAGCATTTGTATATTGTGAGCTTCGGGAGCACCCGTATATGCTCCCGAAAGCATGTCCTTCATCAGAACATCATCATTTAGATCAAAATAGTAATCTCCGATAAATCCCATGAAAAGAACTGCAATAAGTATCAAAACCAAAGAAATTATAAAATTGGGTGTATTTTTAGTTTTTTTCATACCGGGCTCCGTTTTTTATCAGTTAAATTTGTAATACTCCTTAACCCTTGCAATAACTTCTTCCTGATCGTTTTCTGATAATTTGTAGTACATGGGAAGGCGGAGAAGTCTCTCACTCTCCTTGGTTGTATATTTGTCCTCTCCACTAAATACACTGTACTTAACTCCTGCTTTTGAGGAATGAAGAGGAACATAATGAGAAGCGGGAAGTATATCGTTGGACATAAGATATCCGATAAGTCCCTTTCTCTCTTCAAAATCTTTACACTTAATATAGAACATGTGCGCATTATGAACACACTCTTCCGGAATATAAGGAAGCTCTATAAGCCCTTTTTCTGCAAGGGGTGTAAGTTCCTCATAATATCTGTTCCAGCTCTTTAATCTGTCGTTGTTGATCTCATCCGCCATGTTGAGCTGTGCATAAAGATATGCAGCGTTCATGTCACTCGGAAGGAATGATGATCCGGGCATTATCCAGCTGTATTTGTCAACTTTACCAAGCTTGTAGAGAGTACGGTTTGTTCCTTTCTCTCTGATGATGATGGCATCGTCAACATACTTCTCATCTCTTAAAAGAAGTGCTCCGCCTTCGCCCATGCTGTAATTTTTAGTCTCATGGAAACTGTAGTTACCGAAATCACCGATTGCGCCAAGTGCTTTTCCCTTGTATGTAGACATTACGCCCTGAGCAGCATCTTCAATAACAAGAAGGTTGTGTCTCTTAGCGATATCCATGATGGTATCCATCTCACATCCGACACCCGCGTAATGCACAGGTACGATGGCTCTTGTCTTAGGTGTTATTGCCTGCTCGATAAGCTTCTCATCAATATTCATGGTATCGGGCCTGATATCAACGAATACGACCTTAGCTCCTCTAAGAACAAATGCATTTGCAGTTGAAACAAATGTGTAAGAAGGCATGATAACTTCATCGCCCTCTTTTATTCCCGCAAGAATTGCAGCCATCTCGGTTGCATGTGTGCATGATGTGGTAAGAAGTGCTTTTGAAACGCCCGTCTTTTTCTCAATCCACTCATTATCGAGCTCTGTGTACTTACCGTCTCCGCAGATTTTCTGTGCTTCGACGCACTCTTTTATATATTCGAATTCTTTGCCCGTATAAGGGGGCACATTGAAATTTATACGCATAGCATGTAACCTTCTTTCCCCAGTCCTTGTCCTTAATCCTTCTTTTCAAGAAAGATTTTTCTTGTTATGAAATTATAAACCATTACAATTGCAGTGGCAAAAATCTTTGATATGGTATACATAAGATTATGTCCCACATGTGCGTTCAGCCATGCAATATTTTTGTAGAAGTAGCTTACTCCGAGATAGATGATAGCACTGTTTATTCCCATGCCGATAAGAGAAAGAATGACAAAAGCTACAAATTCTGCTTTTCTGTCAAGATCTTCTTTTCTTTCAAATACAAACTTAAAGCTTAGAACATAATTTGCAATAACAGATACTATAAAGCCAAGTGCAGATCCGATAAGAGATGCCACCTCGAAGCTGTCCTTACCGAATATTGCAACAATAATGTTCATTGCAATAAGCCCTACAAGATAATCAATAAAAAAGCACACAACTCCTACTATTCCAAATTTGAATATCTGATAAAGAAGCTTATGTCCCTCAAGCCACTTTCCCAATGCAGATTCATTAAAACCGTCCATTTTATTCCTCACTTTCATTCTGAGCAGAATATACTACGAAATTCTCACTCTCGAAGATTATATTATAATCATGTTTTTCGATATAGTCCAATAACATCTCATTTTTAGCTTTAATATTGGGATTATCAAGCATGACCTCGTCAAGTTTTCCGATTATCACAACAGGCTTCGGATCATCTGACGCAATAAGCTTATCAAGCGAGTCTCTGAAACTGTTGATTGAATAGCTGTCAAGGTCAGGCCAGGTCGTATCTATAGCAGGTTCCATATCAAAAATATACGAAAGCCCCGGAACATTGCCAAAGAGTAATGCCTTACCCTGAATAAGCCCATTGTCCTCAAGACAGGTCTTTAGTTCAGAAAGCGAATTGTAATTATCCTTTGTTGTCACAAGTCCGTTTGCTTTGGAAATATCAGTAACCTTAGTGTCCAGATTTAATTCGGGTGTAGCCTCATTATGATCTGCAAAAGAAAATCTTGCATGGAAAATCGCTCCCTGCACCAGAAGCACAACAATAACTCCCGTTATCATCGCCTGCCATGCAAAATTCCACTCATTATCCACAAACCTCTGCATAAATCTTTGTATTATCCACAATCCAATCGGCGCAACGAGGAAAAGGCAGTTTACAAGCGGCATTGTTCGATTATTACTTCCGATCGGCAGAATAATTATCAACATAAGAGCCGCACACGAAAGCGTTCTTTCTTCATTCCCACCCTTAAGAAATCCACATGCTCCCGCGATCGTAACGATAACGATTATTATCAAAAGCATCATTGCCGCCTGGAACATTGATTCATAGTAATAATAGTTTCTTGAGAATACATCTTTTTTTACATAGTACACAGCAAGTAAAAGAAGCCCTGCCACGTATAAAGCTTTTTTAAGTAATATATATTTCTCTTTTGCCACACGAAACATGATGATGCCTGCGATAAGGCACGGGATCATTATGAGCATGTTTCCAAGTGTATGCGTATATGCCTCAAAAATATCCGCAAGCATTCCACCCGACGAGTAATCGGTAGCTTCGCCGGTCATGGCAAAAAGCTTACCTATCGCATTTGGATATGTATCAAAGCCGTATATCAGCGAAATAAGAAGCAGCGGCACTCCAAAACCCGCAGCATAGCCCGCAATACAAACGCCTGTCTTTTTCGCGGCATCAGCAAACTTCTCTTTTGAAATAAACGAGTTGAACCACAGGATCAAAATGAGCATGCAGTCAAGAATAGCCGGAAAGCGCATCAATATATTAAGACCAAGACACGCTCCTGCCGCAAACAGCAAAATGTTCTGTCTTTCTTTTGAAAAAATACCAAGGAGAAGAAAAAGAGTCCCCAGCGTCACCATAAGATACGGGAGATAATGGTACAGGATCACTCTCGGCGCCCAGCAAAGGCTTTCAGCGATGAGTTCCCCGACAAATATCATCCATCCCGGCATCCACCTCTGAAGCAAATAGTATGACACAAGCGCCATCGCACTGATTATGAAAGTGCAATAGACAGAAAATCCAAGCATGGTTCCGGCGCCCGGAAATTTCATGATGATACTTCCGACAAGATTTGAAAGAAATGTTGAAAAGAGCCACATCGGATCAACACTTCTCATAAACTCATAATTTCCCAGGTTGTACGTGGTATCAACAATATCAAGTCCCCTGGTTATACCAAAAAAGGGATATAACAACAATACCACCGGAAAGAAATATCTTTCCAGCGGCTGCCTAAATCCCTTTAATTTCATAAAATAGCTTCTGATATCATTTAACATAAGTCATCATCCACACGTTTTATCAGTCTGAATAAACCTGTATCACCAAGCACTCTTCCGATGAAATTGAAAATATATTTTCTGATCCAGTCCACAAAGATTCCCGCGAAGAACACCATAAGAACAGAAATAACCAGATGAATAAAGAATGTAAGAACATTATCAAGCGGAGTCTCTCCGATAATCTGCTCTATCCACTCAACCCATCTGTCCGCAATCTCAAAGTGCATGTGAAGAAGATACACGCCAAGAGTATATGGCGCTATTATCCTGATCACCTTGGCAAAAAGATTTTCTTTTAACCGCATAAATCTAAAGACTGAAAACAGTCCAAGTGCTCCGGTAAGGGCAAAAAAGAAATTGTAGTGGCAAGGAACTCCCGCATAATATTGGAATTTGCCTTTATATATATAATCGCCTATTTCTTCAGAATAAATTCTTGTAGTCGTATCAAAATTGATCTTATAAAAAATAAAGCCGATCGCAGCTATAACAATAACCGATACAAGATAAACGAGCGCACTTCTCTTTGCATCGCGGAAAAGGACAACATTATATTTCCTGATATATGCCGCGATAAGGTACAGGCAAATGAACCATCCGAAGTCATATCCCATTCTGTCAGTGCCAAACTTTGCGGGAACAATGCTCTTGATAAAACAGAACCACGTAAGAAGTCCTATTATGACTGTCTTAAGCTGTTTTCTCTTAAGAGTATTAACCGCTGCATTCATAACAGGCGCCAGCACATACATGATCACATACGCCGTCACAAACCAGTAATGCTCGCTAGATATCGGGAAAAGATATCTCAAAGCCCTGTCAAGCTTATCTTCAGGCTTAACAGAATATGCTCCGACAAACATCATTGCGCCTGAAATAAGAAGTGTATAGAAATAAACCTGCAAAATAAGGAGTAATATCTTACTGAATTTCACCTTCGAAGAAGACAGATAGTATCCACTGATAAGCACATAGACATTAACCCCCGTGATGGCAATTGCTTCAAGTATCGTTGCAAAAATCTGCACACTAGAAGCAGGCTCTCCAAGTTCAAGCAGTGCTTTTGACTGATTATTAAAATGGAGAGTTATGATCATAAGCATTGCTACGATTCTGAGAAGTTCGATATTCGCATCCCTCTTTTTTTTCGTAATACTCTGACTGTCCATTGCACCTCCGTTTATATTTCCATAGTCAAACCGGTCATATTACTGCTCCTGTCGATTGCTAATTTGCCTTTATCTGTCTGCGACAGCTTTGCCATCTTTAATGCTGTAAACCATATCGCACTTCTCGATTGTCTGAAGTCTGTGCGCGATAATAACAAGTGTTTTTCTTCCATGGAGCTTGTTTATTGAATCCATGATAGCTGCCTCAGTCTCATTATCAAGAGCTGAAGTTGCTTCATCAAGAACAAGTACCTCCGGATCTTCGAAAAGAGCTCTCGCGATACCAATTCTCTGTCTCTGTCCGCCTGAAAGACGAATTCCTCTCTCACCGATCTTGGTATCAAGACCTTCGGGAAGAGATTTTACATATTCATCAAGCGATGCTTCTTTCAGTGCCTGCCATACTTTGGCATCATCAATATCTTCATCGGCATAGCCGAAAGCAACATTCTTTCTTATTGTTGAATCTATCATAAAGATTGTCTGCGGAATATAGCCGATATTCTTGAGCCATCCGCTGTAGTTCTCCATTACATCAACACCGTCGGCATAGATATGTCCGCTCTCTGTCTTAAGAAGACCGAGCATAACGTCTACAATCGTAGTCTTGCCCGCACCTGAAGTACCAACGATACCTACGGACTTTCCTACAGGGACTTCCATGTCCGCATGATTAAGCACATATCTGTCAGCACCCGGATATTTATAAGTGATATCCTTAAGTGAAATGGTCTTATTAACGGGAAGCTTCTTGGTCTCAAGCTTCTTCCTGTAATCCTCGCTGTTGTATGAAATAGAGCTGTCGTTGATCTCCTCCTGAAGATTGTCGCTTACGTTCATGAGGAACGGCTCAAAGTAAGCAATACTTGTGAGGTAATTGTTTATTCTGTTGGCACTTGGAAGGAGACGTGCTGCGGCCAGACCCAGAACAGAAAACTGAGCAAACAATGTTGCATCATTTGTTCCGCAAGCCATTGCAAACAACATATATCCAAGCATTCCCGCAATAGCAATAGTCTCAATCAAAAGTCTGGGCGTTGAATTGTAAAGATTGTACTTCTGAACCGCATTGACATATCCTGCGCCACAATTTGCATATCCGTTAATAAAATAGTTTTCTTTATTGGCAATCTTTATCTCTTTTATTCCTGTGACGGATTCATCAATCCACTTATACAGCCCGCTGTAATAATCCTGATTTTCTTCTCCCGCTTTTGTCATAACAGGCTTAATAACATACTTGATAACCAGAAGCACAACCACAAGAAGCGATGCTATAGAAACGGTCATTACAGCATCCTGAGTCAAAAGCATAATAACAAGACAAGCAAAAACAATAATCTCACTTATAAGCTGCAAAGAACTCAGAATAAGCCCGTACATATTATTTACATCAGACGTTATGTTTCTCTGGATAACACTGGTATCTGCATTTAAATAGTACTCGTAAGGACGCTGCATAAAATTGATCATCATTCTTCTTGAAGTTGCAAACTGATTTGTGTATACGAACTTAAGTTGAACTTTGTTCATAAAGAAAAGAAAAATGTTCTTTACAACAAAAACAATTATCATGATCACCATTATGATTGCAACAAACACTCTGGGACCATCCTCAGCTCCGCCAAGATTAAAAACCGTATAATATACATATGAGAGTTTCTCACTCTTATCTATAAGATCAGGCCTTATCAAAATTTCCATGATGGGAGCGATAAGAGCAATTCCTAATGCTTCAAGTATTCCTCCTATAAGCATCATGAAAACAATGCCGACCATCTGCTTTTTCTGTCTTGCATCGAGCAAGAGCATCAGTTTCTTATAAATCTTACGCATAAAATCAATTAAACCCTTCCGACTTATTTACATTATGCTTTAATCTGTTATAGCCTCATTCTGTCTGTGAATCTCGGGCGCTTCGTACTTATCCATGAAATCGTCCCCAAGATACAGCTTCTCTTTTACAAAACCGATAGAATCCACAACAGTATACACCGACACAAGTCTGTCAAATGAGAGCCCCTCTATAAAGTTAAGCATCTCCATAGGGAAAGATCCGTCAAGCACGATTGCATCGGGAAATGCCTTTGTATAATCAAGGTAATCTCTCGGGTGCTGCTTTATCATTACCACAGCATCCCTTCCATCTATATTACCATAGGCGTCAATAATGTCTCTGAATATACGCTCTCTGGTCTCCAGATCGCACAGAGGCTCTGACAAAACAAGAAGTGTCTTTCCGTCTTTTTCCTTAAAGAGCTTATCCCTAAGTCCCTTAATATCATCGACAAAGAGTTCCAGCATCTTCTCTTTTTCCTGCGAAGTAAGTCTGTCCGTGAGCATCTTCCTCGGAAGTTCGACATATTTTTTACAAGGGTAAGGAAGCACCGATATGTTATTAACTTCCATGTCTATGCAATATCTTCCGTAGCCGTTCTGGATATGAATAAGTCCCAGAGATGCGATAAATGCTTTGATCTTAAAATGACCTCTGTTATCATAACGAGCCGTATCATAATATCTTATACAGTCCAGCCCGTCCTCAACGGCGTGATATCGTATCTTCTTGTAGTTAAGATAATATCCTATCGGATCGGAATCGCAGAATACATAGATATCCTTATATTTCTTAAAATCAACGGGAATGTACTGTTCCTGAAGTTTTCCGAACTTTCTGCAAAACTTTATTCTCTTTATCATGTTTGACACGATATTTCCGGAATCGGTCTTAAGCTCTTTGAGCTCAGGGAAAAAAGAATCTTCCTTCTCATCATACTCAAAAACCTCTTCAAAGATATCGCTTTTCTTCGCTCTCTCTATCATGCCGCCAAATTTATTCGACATCTTTGAAAGAACAAGCGAAGCCTTTTTTGCCGTCAGCAATATAAAATTCTTTTAAGCATGCCACATACACATGGTAAAAAGTGTGACAGACATAAATTCTATCGAACATCTCTTATCTTCCGTTCCTTAGATCTCTGTAAAACCACAGCAGTCTGTAATAAATATAAAACAGAAGGTGTGACTTCATCTGCATTTTAATAAGCTTCTTTTCTTCCGCATGGACTTTCTCGATATAGTATTTGTTGTTCTGAAAATCAGGGAAAGTCTCTTTCATCTCTTTCGCAAGCTTCTTTGCAAAGCCGTAGCTGTTCTTAATCCCTGATTTCCTGGGCATTACGGAGAAAAGTGTGTTCACATAAAATAGCACTGTATATTGAAATTCAATCTCATCTTTATAATCGTCAAAGTAGCCGTTTTCCTTAGCTTCTGTAAGTATCTGTCTTCCGGCGGTCATTCGGTCTTCGAGGTTCTTCTCGGAAATACTGTGAACCGTCGAAGCATTGTGCTGATAATAAAAATAAAGCGGCTCTTCAATATATTCGAAATGCTTGGATCTTATCATCCAGGTATTACTTACCGCATTGTCTTCGTAAAAAATATCTTCGGGGAAGATATCAAGTTTTTCTTTTGTTCCCGGAACATAATCGCCGACTATTATTTCTCTCTTATAAACCTTCACAACAAGACTTCCGGTCTCTATGAGAAGATTCTTGTAGCGCTGCTTATCCATAATGCCCGTTTGGGAAAAATTGTTGTTGTGGACTACCTTTCCGACTTCGAAGGTATGTTTATCCACAAAACAATAGTCGCATCCGACCATGTCAGCTCCCGTCTCTTCGGCCTTCTTAATAAGCCTTTCGTAGTAATCGGGAACAATCCAGTCATCGGCATCTATAAATCCAAGCCACTCGCCCTTTGCAACGGCAAGTCCGATATTCTTGGCTCCGCCCTGATGGTGATTAACTTCGGACCTTATGGCAATGAAATTCTCCGGATACTTTTTGCTGTAATCAAGAAGTATATCATAAGAATTATCCGTCGAGCAGTCATCGACCGCTATAATTTCAAAGTCCTTGGGCTCAAGCGTCTGTGCCACAAGACTCTTTAAACAATAATCAAGTTTTCCGTCAGCTGCCATGTTGTAAACAGGCACTATTATACTCAGTTTTTTCATGTAAGCTCCAAAATTGCCTCAGCTATCTTTTTGGCCCCGTCTCTTCCGACTATGCTTCGGGCCGAGTCACTCATCTTCTGTCTAAAAGCTTTATTATCCACTGACGCAACGCCCCAGGTCACGATCTTGCGCAGCACCTTGTCATCCTCGCGCACATCTCCCGCGTATTTGGCCGCTCCGACTTTGTCAAAGCCTTTTACAAATTCCATCTGATTGTCTGCCATACTGAACACTACTGTCGGAACGCCGATCGCACACAACTCGTAAAGTGTTGTCCCACCTGCAGTTACAGCAAAATCAGCTTTTTCCATAATTTCCGACATATCCGTCACACATTCATGAAGCGTAATCTCCGAATGCTTACCGGCAAGTTCTTTTAGTTCCTCTTTGTAATCGTCTTCAAAAAGAGCTCCCACTATAACATCACATGAAATATCCGTCGCAAAACACGGCACATTACTGCCAACTTCCCGCTCTTCATAAACACTCTTAAGCATAGTTCCGATAACGCGATAAGGATCTGTTCCTCCCGTAGAAAGAAATGCTCTTCCCGCAATATCTTTTACATTGTAATCAATGTCTGAAAACTGTTTTCTCAAGGGTGCATATTCTCCACCCAGAAGTTTTACAGGTGCACTGTACATGTTCTCATCAAAGATCAGATCGTAATTGACAACCATGTCAACCGGATAGTCAAACTTGCAAAGATCGTCAATATAGCCGGTCTTCGTGCTTGGACTGTTCTCTTTTATAGACTCGTTCAGAAGATTAAAATACTCTTCTGTCATAAAATATGAATCTATCAGGAAAAAATCCGGCTTCTCATCTCTGAGCATCTCGTCCATTACAGGAAAATCCGTTAGTGGATCCGAAAAAACAGAGTGAAGTATCGTTGCATTGTAGAAAACTCCGTCCTCCTCAGACAAGGTCTTTAAAAGATCCGCGCTGCTTTCGTCAGATAAGATAAACTCCACATCTGCCCCAAGATCCGACAGCTCTTTTGCGATTGTCATACACCTGCGTATATGTCCTGTCGCTATTATTCCGTTACCGTTTGCCTTGATCCAGACTTTTTTTCCCATTCTGTCCTCCCGGCATTAAACATAAACAGTTCATATCCTTAGTTAAAATCTTCGTACTTAAGCGGTTCGCCTCTGTACAGGTCATGCGAAGCTCTCTTTCCGACAATATTGTCATATTCTATAGGCGGAAGCCCGTTACCCGGACGGATCGATCTGATATTCTCAGAAGTAAGCACTTCGCCCTGTTTGATGTCTTTTACAATAAAAAGAGATCTTGCTCCTTCTCGCTCCGTCTCCTGAACGGGAGTAAGCTTGTATTCCTTGCTTCCAAGCGCTTTCTCAACCATTCTGACATTCTTAACAAGCTCTGCAAACTCCTGCGGTTCCATTGAAAAAGCTCCATCAGGACCTCCGTCACTTCTCTTAAGTGTGAGATGCTTTTCTATCATTCTTGCACCGAGCGCAACAGAAGCTACCGCAACCGCGCTTCCCATAGTATGATCGGAAAGTCCCATAACACAGCCGTATTCCTGTGCAAGCGTAGGTATCATATTAAGATTTACATCTTCATAAGGTGTTGGATAAGCAGATGTGCATTTCAACAGGATAATGTCCTTATTGCCCTCTGCAAGACACGCCTCTATTGCAAGCCTTATGTCGCTCTCCCTTGCCACTCCAGTAGCGATGATCATCGGCTTTTTCTTTGATGCGCACTGCCTGATAAGCGGAATATCCGTTATCTCATAAGAAGCGATCTTGTATGCGGGCATATCCATCTCTTCCATGAAATCAACAGCCGTGCTGTCAAAAGGGGATGAAAAGCAATCAAGTCCCAGCTTTTTTGCCTCTTCGCAGAGCTTTGGCTGCCAGTCCCAAGGGGTGTATGCTTCCTCATAAAGCTTATGAAGAGTTGTACCGTCCCAGATAGTTCCGCCCGTAATCTGAAAATAGCTCTTGTCAGAATCGATTGTTATCGTATCAGCCGTGTAAGTCTGCAGTTTTATGGCATCCACGCCCGCCTCTTTTGCAGCATGTATTATTTCAATCGCTCTGTTATAATCCTGAAGATGATTGGCTGACATCTCAGCAATAATATAGACAGGATCGTCAGCTCCGATGTAGTGATTTGCAAGCTTGATCCTCCGGTTAAGTTCAAACATAGACATTTCCTATGTCCTCCAAAAAATTACTCAAATCTGTTTTTTGCCATGTACTCATCATTTGTCCAAGGCTCTCTTGCAACAAAAAGACTTCCGTCCTTTTTCTTTACATAGACAGCCGGAAAATAATGTATGAACAGAGGAGTCAGGCAAATCGTGTATCCGCCTGCATTTGTAAAGACTACCCTGTCCCCCGGCTCAAGCTTACGCTCATTCTCTGCGGGGAACAATCTGTCATATTCCATACAGGTAGCGCCGCATATGGTCTGAACAGGCACGATATCTCTGTTCTCTTCGTTTTTATATTCAAATCTGTGCAGGTACTGTCTTCTTGTGACCTGCGGATTCAAGTTAACTCTGCTTCCGTCTATCACCACGTAAGTGTGCTCTCTGACCTGCTTTGTATCAATAACGCTTGTCACAAAATCAAAACTTGATGAGACCATGGAAACTCCGGGCTCCATAATGAGCTTTGTCTTGCTCACATCAAACTTCTCAGAAAGAACCTCCGCAATAGCCGGAACATAATCCCTAAAGTCAGGCTTTCCCTTTACTCCGCCGTAGTAGCCGCCGCCCATATCGACATATTCAAGATTGAGATTATACTCATCTGCTACTATCACTGCCACTCTTGCAAGCGCCTTGAACGCGTTAATTGTTCTCGACTTTGTTGAGGAATGGAGGTGAAGTCCCACTATCTCAACATTTGCGTTTTCCTTAAGCTTTTCTATCACGTTCTTAAGCGCGCCGTTTTCGTAGCAATATCCGAACCTGCTGCCCTCTTCATCTGCCAAAACCTCATCCGGTATCAGCTTCTGAAGGTCGTAGTTTACTCTAAGCCCAACTTTGAGCTTCTTGTCCTTATTTGCCGCAGCGACCTCTTTTACCCACTCAGGTTCATAGTTTGAATCAAGATTCACTATTCCGCCGCCAAGAAGAACTTCTTCAAACGATTCCCTGTCTTTGATAGGTCCGTTGTATATCACGTGATCCGATGTATAGCCAAGTCTCTTTGAGATTTCATACTCTTCCGCCGAAACAACTTCAGCATAAAAATCATTATCTTTTAAGTGCTTAAGAAGCCACGGAAGGGAATTTGTCTTTACGGAAAAAGAACAGATGTAATTATTCCATCCCTTCTTCAAAGCGCCTTTCAGCAATTCAATATCCGCATCTAGTTTACTCTCGTCAACTCTGTAATACGGAGTTTTGAGAGCCGTATCATCAAATTTGGAAAAAGAATCTTTTGCCGTCAGACTTCTTTTTCCCTCGGCGCAAAGCCTCTTAAACTTCTCCTCAGCTATCTCCCAATCCTTAGGAGTATCTATATCCTGAACTTCGTCCTCATCAAGAACGATCGGAACCATATCGTCCACATCTGTTGTTCCGTCTCTGAAAAAAGCATCAGTTCTGCAAGCATAGAACTGGCCGCTGTCATGATAAAGTTTCTCAAGATCCTGAGATCTCACCGTGGCAAATTCAGGATATCTCCGCACAAGTCTGCCGTTTTCCACAACAAAACCTCTCTGCGGAGGATATGAAAACAGGCAAACAGGCGTTACCGACTCATGCTCATCAAGCTTAACCATCGCTTCTTTTAGCCTATCAGCCGTTATGAATGGAGCCGTTGGATATATGCAGCAGAACTTATCAAAGTTCTTTCCGTTTTCCTTATATGTATTAAGTACTTCCGCTATAACCTGATCGGTTGTCGCATAGTCACCTGCTGTTTCGTCAGATCTGAAAAAAGGAATCTCGGCACCTGCTGCCTTCGCTATCTCAGCTATCTTCTCATCATCCGTAGACACCATTACCGTATCAAATGCACCACTCTCTATCGCAGCGCTTATTGAATAAGCAATTATTGGCTTTCCGCAAAAATTCTTTATATTCTTGCCCGGTATTCTTTTGCTTCCGCCTCTTGCGGTAATTATCGCAACAGAGCTCATCTGTTATCCTCCAGCTCAAATTCACTAAGTATTGCATCTGCGTATCCGTCAAGTTCAAATGGCGAATCCGCTTCAATGCAGAAATATCCTCTTCCCATGACTGAAGCTCCGTTCGTGACTTTCCCAAGAAACATGCCTTTTTTGAGATTACAGCACCACGCCTTTAACGGATATTTCTTGAAAAGCTCCTTCTCATCGGGAACTTTATTAACTCTGACATTTTCAAAATCAAAATATCTGATGAGCATGTTCTTTTCCACATCAGGCTCAAAAGAATATGATTTATCAAGCGCAGGAACTGCAAATTTAATAAACTCCGTGACTTCATCGACACCGCTTGCAAGTGGTGTGAAAAGGTTATGAAGGTTATGTCCCGAAGGTCTTGCGGAAATTTCAATTATAAAGGGATTACCGTCATTGTCCTTGATTATGTCCGCGTGAATGATATTGCTCTTAAAGCCTATCGCATCTCCTGCTCTGGCGATAAGCTCTTTTGTCTTTTTGAAAAACTCTGCATTCTTATCGGTTTCGATAACGGAATAATATCCGATGCACTCTCTGTACGGTGGCGGGGTATTCTTTTTTCCTCTGAGAAGAATAAGTTTAAACTCTCCGTCCACAAAAACTCCGTCCACGCCGTACTCGGTTCCTTGAACACAGGTCTCAACGCAATAATCCTCATCGTAGGGCTGACCTGAAAGGAATTTCTCTTTAAGTTCCTGTGGAGTATTGAACATCTCTACTCCGCGGCTTCCCGATCCAAATCTGGGTTTTACTATCACGGGATAAATCGTGTTAATCTCATCAATATCGGTATTTTCTTCTCCTGCCGGAATCAGGTAAAGTTCTGCATTTCTAAGTCCTTCTTCCGCGAGTATCTTATGAAACTCGTATTTATCCGTGCATACATTTGCCGCATCAAAAGAAACACCGCAAAGATTATATTTATCATTAACGGCACCTGTCGTAGTCAGATATCTACCGATTGGAACAGGCAGAACCACGTCAGGCTTATTTCCATCCCTATCCAATATCTCAAAAACCTTCTGCGGATCTCTTATATCTACAACAAAGGAAGCATCGGCCGCTTTAAGACCAGGTGCTTCCGGGTTTCCGTCAAGAGCTATCACTTTAAGGCCCAGCTCTTTTGCCTTATTTATCACATAAATTGATTCGGAGCTTGCTCCGATTACTGCTGCTGTCATATGTTTACGCCTCCTTCAAAAGGTGCTAAATCGCGCATATTTAGACGTATTGATTATAATATATGGCGGGGCAAAGGTCAAAAAAATGGGGGGCTTTACATAGTGGGGGTATGCGCTCATAAAGCGATTTTTCACACCTGTTATGCTCGTTGACATTCAATGCATAAAAAAGCGGAAAGATTTATTCTTCGCTCCAAAACTCGCCCATAAATGGGCTCAAACAGTTGGAGCGAGACAGAATAAATCTTTCCGCTTTTTTATACTCTTGAATGTTACAACTCACATAAATGGTGTGAAAAATCGCTTTATGAGCTATATACTTCCACTGTGTAATAGCCGGTACTTAATCATCCTCACCGACCGGCTTTACTCCCAAACTGATATCCAACAGCAAAAACCATTAAATAGGTTAATGCACATAAACATATCAACAATGTAAAATTGACATTTTTGATGAAATACTTAGCATAAATATGCCCCAACGCACTTATTCCTATAACTACGCCTCCACCTGCCTCCATATATAAGTTATTCCCTACTCTGAAATGACCTAAAGCAGCTCCGACCATAAAGAATACAATCATTAAAATCACAATGACAGGCATATAATTTTCGATATCGTACATTGTCGTTTGGTGATATGAAATAAAGAGAAACAATATACAAAACAAAACCGAATCTATTCCCAAGAAAAGATTAAACTTAAATTCCGCTATATCCTTTTTACAAAATATCATCCCCATAATTACTATTGGCACCAGCACTATTGCATCCGTCATTATATATTCTTCAAGTCTATTGCTTTCGACAGATATCAATGTTAGCAAATCTATTATTATAAAAAGAAACGAAAGTATAATATATGATGTAAATATTTTGGAATTCAAACGTATCATAATAATTTCCACAATCTGTTTTTTGTTATCCTCAGACCTATTTTTTGGCAAAAGTCATCTCTAGTATTTTGTCCCATTAACCAGCTCTATAAATTTTAATACGCCTTCTTTATGATATTGTGTGAGTTTATTCATTTGCACTTCTTCAACAACGTTACTCACTACAATACTTTCACTTTCTTCAGTTACTTTAAATACGCAATCATGTGTACTGTTATAAAAGCCAATTTCTATTTTATTACATCAAATTTTAGCAACTGAATCATCTTCTTTTAACTTATAAAATAAATCATCATATCATCTCAATACTCATATGCTTTTGTAATTCACTAAGAATCTCAGAACTCTGATCATAATTTTCAAGTTTTATCTTATTTGATTTACCTTTATTAATCACGCATATGCTATCTTGGACACTGTCATAAAAGCAAGTTTCTATTCTATCGTAATAGAAACGCTTTTCACCTATTATTTTCTTTTCGACAAAATAATCAGTATTGATTATTATCCTTTTTATCCCTAATAGGCAAGCCAGCAACAATATCAATACAGCAAACACTGTCACAACAAAAATCGTGCCAAAATTTTCCTTGATACTTATGTCTCTTATAATGAAAGTTCTTGATACTGTCACCAAACCTGCCGGCAGTGCCATAAGGATTAGAAGCATCTTATTTTTAAATCGTTCTTTATATATCTTTGTTCCCATTATATCAACACTCTCAAAACAGTTTATTTTCGCGGACAATTCTTAGAAAGATAATATAATAAAAGATCATAATTCTTATATGTTCCATTACTTATATAAATTGATTCACTATCACAAAACTTAATTGCTATTTCACTATACCTATTCATTCTTGCAGTTTCTATAGTACTAGAATAGGAAACAATCTCATTTGGAGTTATCTCTTGTTTCTTCTTAAATGCTCTTTTTATAACTATCTTATTATTGTCTACAATTATCCTATCTGATATTAGATGCGATAATTTCCAAAATATAACTCCAATCAACGCGATAGGCATAAATAATAAAATATATACTCCTATACTGTTTTCGCCTGTTCTAATATATTCTACTATCAAACAAAGGAACAACATTAAGCACATCATAATTCCAAAAACACAGGTAACCGCCTCAAATATCCCTTTCCAATTTAATACAACCTTAAAGGAATCTATTGCTTTATTTTTCATCCTTCACAAGCCTCCTGCCAATCCAAATACGCATTTTCTGTATCGGATAATCCTTTTATTAAAAAATCAGTAAAGACTTTTCCTGCTCTTCTTGCAGGTGCCATATTAATTGCTTCCCATTTAGTCAGCTTATTACTCAACTGGCGCCATTCACACTCTAAAGCTCTAATACGTGCTTTACTTTTCCCTTTTAATCGTGCACGCTGTAAGTTTGCTTGTGCATTCTCAATATCCTCCATTAAATCCATATACCCTTTTTGCTTTTTCAAATCAATATTCTTTAACTTAATTCCTGCTGAAGCCACAAAAGCAGCCCCTTCAGCAACTCCATTCGTTATCAAAAAACGCTTTCCATCTTGTAAACTCTTAGAAAATGAAAACTCCCCCTTCCAAAAATCTATTACAGAACTGGTGGCAGTATCCATCCCCGTTGTAGTTCCAATACGTAATAATGGATTTATAACTTTTGCAGCTTTACCCGCATTTTTAATGTAAGTAGCATCTCCAAGCATTCCACTTAATGCACCTCCACCTGCAGATACTCCGACTTCCACCCAGTCAACGTTTGTACCATTTTGAGTTATTTGTGTTCCTAAATCAACTAATGCGCCTCCAACCGCGCCACCTAATGCTGGATTTATAAACGACAAACCAACCCCTGCTCCAACACCAATAACCGAAACAATAGCGCCTGCCACTTCCTTATTATCATTAACCCACTTTCCAACGCTCGTTGATGCAATTTTATTATTTAAACTTGCCTGCACACTATTAATAGAGTTTTGTAGATTGTTAGCGGCATCCCATGCTTTAACAGCTCCAATAGAAAGTTCAGCCGCAACCCTAGTAATAAAACTAGGCTCATTTCCATCATTATCAACAAGATTCACCGGATTGCTCCAGCAATAGCCATAATGATTGATTGTAAACGGGCTATCAATGAACCCCTTTACATTATCTTCAGACTGGAACCTTCCATTATCAGCACTATAAAATCTTGCCTGTGCAAATTTTAATCCCGACACTTCATCTTCCTGATAGCCTGTGAATGCAAACGGCTGTATGATGTTTCCGTTTGTCGTGTAAGCATGCTTCTGATTTTTGTCTCGTCTATTTCCTGTGAATGGATCTATGTTTCTTCCAAAGTCATCAAAAGCATATGAGCTTACAGCCATTCCGTCTGTACCTGTCATGTACATAGGTGATCCAAGTTCATCCTGAAGGTAATAGAAATTATTACCTTGCTTTGACATAGAGATCACATTATTATCATAAACAAAACTCTCTGTCTCACCGTTCACTGTTCTCTCAAGAAGGTTATAGTAATCCTTTGAAAGATCGCAGAGGTACTCGATTTTCTCTTCAGGTCTTGTGGATTCTACTCTGAATCCAAGTCCGTTATAATGGTTCTCAAGTTCGCCCTTATCCTTATCAACTACCTTTGAGAGCATATTTGTAGCATCAAAAGTAAAGATCTTCTGTAAAAGACCATCTATGAACTCTCTTGTCTGGTTGCCACGCTTATCGTAATCGTAGGTCTTGAGGATAGCCTGAGAGTTATTAAGCTCCTTAGCTTCTACAAGTCTGTCAAGAACATCATATGTATAAGATGTCTTTGTCTCTGTTTCAGACATACTTGTTCTGTTGCCAAATGCATCGTATTCGTAGGAAACTTTTGTTATTCCATCGTGCGTTGTCTTTGTAAGACGTCCGATAGCATCATAGCTGTATTCATATCTTCCAGATACCTTTTCAAGACCTCGTCTGTTTCTATCGATACCAGTGATAAGGCCAGAATTATCGTATGAATAGAAATACTTATCAAGTACGCCCTGTTTATCGGTACTTGTCATACTTTCAAGATTTCCACCGGGCATGTATGTATAAGCCTGGCTTACGCCGTTAGCGAAGTTCTTGCTTACAAGTCGGCCTATTTCATCATAAGCATATGTTGTCTCTTCACCATTTCCGATTACGCTACTGAGCTGAAGCTTATTGTCGTAATTATAAGAAACCACTTTTCCATCAGGATATGTAAGCTTTGTTCTCTCACCTGTAGCGCCGTACTCATAAGCTACAGTCCTGTTCTTAAAGTCTGTTACCTTTGTAAGTCTGCCAAGGATATCGTTCTCAAGGATTGTATTTCCGTACCAGTCATTTATCTGACTTAACTGGTTAAGCTCGTTATATGAGAATGCAACACTTCTTCCGTCAGCATATCCTACCTTTGTTACTCCACCGGCATTATTATACTCATATGTTGTTGCATAGTTATCCCTGTCAGTCTTTGTCTTAAGGCGTCCATACTGATCGTACTCATAAGTTTCCTTCTGACCAAGAGCATCTGTTACTTCCGTAAGCTGACCCGAAAGATCATATGAATAGATTGTTACACGTCCGTCTTTACCAACTGTAGGGAATACGTCTCCTGATTTCTCTTCATTGCTTACAAGCCCTTCTGCCCTGTGCACGCTCTTAAGATTATCAAGGGCATCATAAGTATATGCTGTCTCATTTCCAAGAGCATCTACTACGCTCTTAAGACGCCCTGTAGCTGTATATGTATAAAGAGTTGTACTATTCCCGTCAATTACCTTTGTAGCTCTTCCAAGTGCGTCATACTCATATTCAACACATCTTCCATCCGAGCCTGTTACTTTATTTACTCGGCTAAGAACATCATAGCCGTAATCAATCTCATAACCGTCAGCAAATTTTCTTGTCTTAACTCTTCCTGCTCCATCGTATGTAAGTTCCTGCTCTGTCACACCACAGAAGCTTACCGATGTAAGTCTTTTTCCTTCTGTGTAAGTGAACTTACGAACTCTTCCTGATGCATCAGTAATTGAATCTATAAGATCCATTTTGGTGTATTTGTAAGATACTTCATTTCCAAGAGCGTCCGTTTCCTTTGTCACTCTGTTTAAAAGGTCATACTCACGCTTTGAAACATTTCCGAGAGTATCTGTAACTTCCGTAACGTTACCTGCTTCGTCATATGTATAGCCTGTCTTATGACCAAGAGCATCTGTCTCTTCCGTGACTCTGTTAAGGGCATCATAAACATAGCTATTTATTCTGATATCGCCAAGATACTCAGCCGTTACATTTCCGTTCTTATCATAATCATAGCCTGTTGTTCTTCCCTCGGGATCTGTGACTTTAATAAGTCTCATAAGAGGGTCATACTCATACTTTATCCGGCCGCCGTTTGGAAGTGTTACAAGTTCCTGCTTACCCATCGCATTATAGGTTATTTCGGTACTTCTTCCTTCTTCGTCGGTTACCTTTGAAACCCTTCCCATAATGTTAATGTCAAAGTTTTTTTGTGTTCCGTCAACTTCTTTAACAGAAGTCACTTTTCCTGACTTATCATATCCGTATTCCCTTGTATTTCCGAGGGCATCTGTTGTCTTTACGATCCTGTCAGCGTTGTCGTACTCGTATGATGTTGTGGCTCCGTCTGCTGCCGTGGAAGAAATAACTCTATTAAGTTCGTCATACTTATAGCTCGTCTTTACTCCGTCAGGATCTGTTACTGTAGCGACATTCCCTCTGTCATCGTAAGTAAAGTTTGGTCCTATTCCTCTATCATCAAAGATTGCTTTTATATTTCCTTCACTGTATGCAAATATAAGGGCGTTTCCTCCGGGAGCTGCAATCTCTTTTATTGTGCCGTTTTTGTTGTAAAAATATTTGTATGTGTCATCTCTTGGTCCTTTTACGGTATGAAGCTTTCCGTCTGCCCTGTAGGTAATGTTGGTCTTATTTCCAAGCGCATCAATAACCTGGGTTACATGACCTCTGTTATCATAAGCGATTTTGGTCGTATTGCCGTTCTTATCGGTAATACTTGTTTTAAGATTCATGCCATTGTATGAATAAGTTTCCTTGCCGTCATAGTAGGCTGTCTCTATATGCCTTCCGAAATCATCATGCGTGTAAGTAACCTTATTGCCATTCTGCTCTGTAGCAACCGTTATCTTCTTCTCGTCGTCATACTCATATGTCATCACAGTATTGTCAGGAAAACTCTGCTTTACTGTTCTTCCCTGCTCATCATACTCATTTGTGATAGATGTAATTCCTTTTGGATTAATTACATCCTTGATTCTTCCATCTTCCGTGTATGTAAACTTCCTTACTGCTCCGTCAGTTCCTTTTATCTCTGTGAGCCTGTCATCGTCATAGGTATAAGAAACACACCTGCCCGCCTGATCGGTAACAGATGTCATAAGAGTAACTCTTATTTTTCCAAGTTCATTGAAGATACATTTTTCAATATACTCAAATGTAAGAGTGTTTCCGTTCTTGGTACTTATATGTGTAACACAGCGCTTGCCTCCAACGATATCGTATGTAAAAGATACATTATCGCCGTCGAAATCTCCAAGCGCTACAAGATATCCCCTGTCATCAAATCTCTCATATGTGCCGTCATCCTGAGTGATAACATAGCCGCCTGTGAGCTTTTCAAGAAGTCCAGGTTCGCCTTGAGTTTCGAAATAAAGGTCTTTGTCATATACATCATCGATCTTTTTATACTCGCCTTTACTTCCGTCAGACTTTTCTATAGTTATTTTTCCGTCTTCTTCCACAATGCGCTTTTCAAAGGTATGCTTCCAGCCTTTTCCGAGACGTCCGCCCTTTTTGTCCATTGCATTATAGAATCTTCCAAACGAAAGAGGATATTTACCTCCAAGTTCAATGTCAACGTGTTCGTTTATATAGTTTCCACTGCACATGTTTACAGGGTCATATTTAATAATCGTACTGAGCACGTTCTTACCGAATTTATCTACAAAACTTCCTGCCCCCTGCGCTCTGTTTACACTATCCTCAAGGAAATCACCAAGCCTTTCGATAACACTCATCTCAATGTTGCCGTCACCATTTACAAGCATACCCTTGCAACTTCTAAGCTCTTCGATCTCCTGTTTTAACTTGCCTATTCTATAGGGATAACTAACAGATGAGATCTTGGCAGCCTGCTGATTATCGAAGTTGGTGAACCTGTTAATAAGGTCAAGAATCATTCCGTCTTTTGATGCATTTCCGCAAAGATTTCCGTAAGCATTTGATGCCATAAAGAAGTCATATTCATCGCAGTTTCCGTACTTACTTCCAAACCTGCTGTGAATATTATCCTTTAAACACTCCATGCTGGTTGCCCATGTTTTATAAGTAGAAGCACAGCCGTGAAGTTCTATGTTAAGTCCTTCAAGAACGATCGTGCTTATCTTGGCATCATCAGCTTCATCAACCGCAGCTTTAAAGCCTTTTACATAATCCGTAAGAAGCGCTCTGAAGTCCCTTTCAATCCTTAGTATTTCATCAAGCTTTGCCTGCTCAACTGTTCCTACAAGGAGTTTTGCCTTATCAGCACTCTTTCCTTCCCAGTTTGCTTCCCCTGTAAAGCTGTCCTGCGCTTTCTTATGCGCTGCAGCTTTTTCTTCATATTCATCAATAGCAGAAAAAAGGTCACTTATGTAAGCATTGAATTCCGCCATGTTTATCCATTTATTTTCCATAAGTATTAACCCTCTTCCCTATCTATTTTTGCGGCAATATCAATATCTGTTTCAACTATCTTGCCGGTACTTTTATCCAGAAGTGTTGCAGTATCAATACTTACAACATCCTTATATGTTGCCGTCAGATCTTTCTGACGTTCAGCTATGTATTTGATCATGTGAAGTGAGGCATCTTCGCCGATGAGTCCGGCTTTTGCCAAAGCAGAATCTTTAATCTCAAGAACGTTTGCAGAATTCTTAATATCTGAAATAAGCGCATCTACCGCCTGTTTCCCCAACTGTATCTTTTCACCTTTACCACTCATTGTTTACCATCCCCGTTATCCTTAATTTTGAGCCTGTTCACGTTCACGCTCTCGCTCGCGCTCACGTGCACGTCGTTCCTCTTCTTCAATTCTTTCTATCTCCGCTTCAAGCTCTGCAATCTGAGACTCGGCTTCTCTTATCATCTTATCTATGGCACTTCTAAGCCGCGTACACTCGCCCTTTGCTCCGTCCATTCTAAAAACGCAGACGTTCTTAGCCTTAACTGCGTTCTGCTCGTTAACGCCAATCCACTCGCCTGCTCTGCTTAAATCTATTCCATCAAGTGTATCTTTCTGGGTCTCAATCTGTCTGATATAGCCGTCGATAACTGTCTGTTTCTCCCTCATTGCTCTGATGTCTTTTCTGATTTCTTCAATCTTTCTTCTGCAATCCCCGATTCTACTCACTATAACCTCCAATACGTTGTTGTAACATATTTTTTACATAGCAAATGTGCCACATGCAAGTTTTTGCTGTTTTTGTGAATATTAATTTATTATAGTTCAACAAATATTCACAAACATTATTGCATAATCCGGATAAGATGTAAATCAAAACAACCCTGACTAGAAAAAGTATACGCTTACTACTAAATACTCTCAAGAATCAATTCTCTAAGACACAGAAAAAACAATATTCCATGCTACCATTGTATGAGTACACGTAAACAATATAGTATTTCTGAGGGTTCACAGAGAAAGGAAAAATGACATGAAGAAAAAAACAGGCACTTGCAATAATTATTGCATCTTCTATGGCACTCTCGATTGTAGGCTGTGGTGGTGCAGAGATGAGCGCTTCCGAAGGAAGCAGTGAAATGGAAGTAACTGAAGAAGAAAAAAGAGAGATTGCGAAATCAGAGATGGTCGCAGCTGTAGATGCATCTTCTGTAGCTTCATCGGTTGAAGAAGCTGCAACAGCCACATCATCAAGTGAGCAGACCGCTGCAACCACTGCAACATCAAGCAACGCAGCTACAACTGCCGCTTCTGCCAATAAAGAAGCTGCTCCTGTAAAGCTTGCAGATCACGAACTTATGTACAACGGCAAAGTTCTTTCTGTATTAAATGATGTAGGAAAGACATTTGAAGATCTTGGTGTTTATGATAGAAAAATAACCGATCTTCCGAATGAATTCTTTTATGTTTATGATACGCCGGGTATCGAATTTGCAACTTATCCTGCCGAAAAAGATGTGCTTCCTTTAGCGATTGATGTCAGCAAGCCGGGTGTTACAACATCTCGTAATATCGGAGTCGGCAATACAAAAGACGAGATTGAAGCCGCATACGGAAAGCCTTCTGAAAAGAACAATTATACAGGTCAGACAGGTAAAGAGTATTACTACAAATATCAGTTTGATAAATTCTCTGTCTGCTTCTATTTAAACGCAAAAAGCAATACCGTAATATGGTATGAAATTGATAACACAGCAAATGTGGAAGCAAAAAATAAGGCATCAAAAAATGCTGAGAAGGCAAAATCTGCAGAGACTGCGGCTGCAACAGCTGCTTCAACCGAGGCAACTCCTCAGCCCGCTGCAACTACTGCTTCAACTACAGCAACTCCCCAGCCTGCTGCACCAACAGAGAATAAGCAGACAGCTCACAACGAGGAGAAGTTTGGAAGCTGCGGAAAAGCATTTGCCGAAGTTGCAAAAAAATCGCATGATGCAAACAGCAACGCCAAATATGCTCTTCTTTATTTAACCAAAGATCAGACACCCGAACTTGTTGTAGACAATCCGGGAAAATCTGTTTCTTTGTATACTTTTGAAAACGGAAAACTTATTACCATGATTTCAGATTGGCGTTATGGTGTAAGCTCTCAGGGATATGGAACAACATCATATTGCTACTTACCTTATGAAAACAGATTCCTTGAGAACACCAACAACTGCCTTGCATACATTGATCACTATGCCGGAGAAGAAACGATTATTTGTGATTGTTCGTATAACTTCTTACCGTTCTGGCCTAAAGTAGCTGAAGTAGTACCTTCAGGAGATGCAGATGCTCCGCGTCGAGAAGCGAATATGGGCGAGAGTTTTCGCAGATCAACTAGCGGAGAGAATAATTATATGGCGCTGTCACATTCAGGACTTACAGAGGAAGATGCCAATAGAATATTGGCAGATACACACTGGGAGAAGCTTGAAGGTAGCATGGACTACGACACAATACTTTCAAAAATCGAAGCACTCGGACTGTAATATAATATCTAAGCCATATCAGAGTTTATAAAAATAGAAGGTACCTCCAACATCTAAACTGTTGAGGGTACCTTTTTTCATGGCATATGCAATTTCTATGCGGTTGCGTCAGCTGTTATCTCAGATGCAATTTTACGTTTTCTATGAAGTGTTACAACCTGATATATTATCATACCGCAGATCAGCAACACAGAGACACATCCAAATGCAACACGATAAATAAACAGCTTATCCTGATATGGTATTGCATCATGAAACTGATTAGCTTCGTTAAATCTACCGGCCATATAGATTACATATTCAACAAATTCTTTTATGGCATCGATCATTTTCCATACCGAAACTCCTACAAGCATAACAGATACAATGACTTTCTCATTTTTACGAATAAAGTATAAAACTGCTGCCACCGCTCCTATTATTCCCAATAAGCAATCAAAATAATACGGTACAAAATTAGGAGTTCCGACCATAGAAGCGCTGTTTCTTTGAACCATCGTTATATCATTAGTTGCAATCACAAGACTTTCAATAAAAAAGATAGCATAATACGCCGCTATGACCGCTCCTATCTTCTTGGGCGAAAGAGTAACTTTTATAGAATGAACCAATCCATAAGTAAAAATCAGCACTTGTAAAGTTCCGCATACTATTTCACATACAGTCCTGACTACCGTCGCGACGTCATTACATCTTACGGCCCATCCGGTTATATATTTCCAATCTGTAGTCAAAACTTCCCTGCCTATAATTGAAACCAATGAAAATATTATTACCGCGTAAAAAAATATCATTACATTATTCGCTACTCTGTTCTCTACTACAGGATTTCTTTCAACAACTTTATCCATTTCATTTTCGGATAACAGGTCGTCAAGGCTCACCTCCAAAATATCTGATAATCTCTTTGTCGTAAGAAGGTCGGGATATCTGTCACCGCATTCCCAGTGCGAAACCGTCTGCCTTGTTACATATAACTTTTCCGCCAATGTCTGCTGTGTCAGTCCCGTCTTCTCGCGGGCCCGTCTTAACTGCTCGCCAAATTCGACCATATTACCTATGCTCCTTTCAAAGTGTCACCTGCAAGTGTAATTTTAGTATCCGATATGCCCGCAGAAACTACAAGCAACACCTCGAAATTCCATGTCGCTCAAATGTTGCCCCCCATAAAAGAAAGGAAAACGCCGGTAAAATCAGCATTTTCCTCTCCGTATTATTCTCTCGGTGTATCAAAGCGATGCTCTGTGATACCGCTTATCTCACAAGTGGTCCACATGTCTTCCGAATCAACTTCTCTTATAGAATCAAGTTTTTCACAACTCTTGACGAGGTTACAGATCGCATCATTCTTATAATCATCATCCGCAACATAAAGCACGATCTTTCCCGCATTCACAACGCCCTGCTCTGTAAGCGGATCAAGATTTTCCTCATTCATGTAAAAAACTCTGTCATACTGCAAAAGTTCATCTGTAAGCCGCCATACATTGTGAGGCGTTGCGGGATTGAACATTACAACCGCAACTTCGCCGCTATTCGCCCGGGCATAATTTATTTTATCCACGTCCTCTTTGTATAAAAAGAGAACATTATTGCCCGTAACATGGCCTTTTATAAGAAAAGCAAGCATAACAATCGTTACGATAGGAACGCATACCCTGTCTTTACCAATCTTCTCAGCAACATAGTAAAGAGCCCACATCACAAGTAAGATTATAAGTCCGTATATAGGCATCTCGTATCTGTTTGAAGCACTTCCCACCAAAAGAGCCGCCTTAGTCGTAAGGAAGAAATACCCTGCCGTTCCGGCCGTAAGAATAGCCACTTCAGCACTTATATCAAAACGTATTTTATCAAAACGTTCCTTGCGGGTTGCAACAAGATACGCAACTCCCACCGCAAGCATTATCGCAAGAACTGTAAGCCCTCCGCCGAAAACAAAGTCGTTCAAAAGTCCTGTAAAGAACGAAAGACGCATGAATGTGTTCTTTACATCAAACATACTTCCCGTTGCTCCTGTCCCTCTGTAACCTCCAAGAAGGTGATGAAGCATAGCGGGATATGTGATAACCGCAAGCACCATACTAAGACCACATCCCACAACATACGCAACGGTATTTCTGAAATCTTTTTTCCTAAAGAACATCCACACTGCAAGGGCAAAGCCTATGCAACCAAAAAAGAATATATAGAAATACTGAATCAGAACTCCAATGTATGAAACCACTGCGATAGGAAGCAACAGTTTAACACAGAAGTTTTTCAGATCATCTTTATACGAATCATATTCCTGAATGAATCTAACATGCAGATATGCACAGATGAATACTGCCGCCGTGAGCCATGCATACATCCTGATAAGCATGTTACACGAAACAGTCTGAGGGTTGAGCCCCCAAAAGCCAAGTACGAACAGCATCACATAATATGGAAGGCGAAGCCTCTTCATCAGAGCAAACAACGCCAAGAAAGAAATAACAAACGCAATTAAATTGGTAATAAGTCCCGTCCACTTGGTAAATGTGGAAGGGACCATTGAACACACGGTATGAAAAATGAAATAATATATCGGAGGATGAACGTCCCATGACTGAACAAGTTTAACGAGTCCGTAATTAAAGCCTTCCCCCGGCTTTACACTAAACTCATCAAAGATAGTCTGCTTGTCCTGCCACTCTCTGTCCGGCTGATAAAGTCCCTGACTTCTGTTCGATGAAAAATATGTATAATACTCATCTTCATGGAAGCCCGACTTCTGAAAGCCAAAGAAAACACTGAAAAGAACAGATACGATCAAAATTATATATACTATGCTTTTTTTCATAAACCTCAAAGTCCTCTTAATGCTGCATGAAGGCTGCGCACCAAACGCGGTGCAGGTGCGAGTATGCACAGGTAAGCCTTATTTTTTCCGGTCAAATACTTATTAGTAATAATACCAAGTATATTCTTTCTGATATTTTTTACAACACCAATATAGAATAAATTATCGCTTGTCATCTTACTTACGGGAATATGCAAGAGATAATCAAGCCTTTGATAATAACCGAATCTCTCAGCAATAGGTATAAGATTCTTATAATTTTCTTTTACAATATCAAGTGCTACGTCTGCGTTGCGCACTATATCTGTAAATACGGAAGGAAAATAATCTTTGTCTTCCGCTTTTTTTCTCGAATTACTTCCGAGTCTGTAGAACACATGATAGTACTGCTCGGGAAGAACGATAAGCTTGTTCACCTTTGGAAGCACATCTATCATAAGCCTGAAGTCTTCATTAAGCTCGCCTTCAGGAAATTTAAGTCCTTCGGAAAAGACACTTCTCCTTGTTATCTTGGTGCAAAAAGAGGCATCACCCGTGTGAAGCAAGAGTTTTTTGAGCTGTTCTTCAGGTGAAAACTCAGTCACTTCGGAAGGTGGGATAACAACATCGGGAAGTCTCTTACCGTCTTCCGAGATCTCATCTCTTGAAATCTGCACCATATCTGCGTCATATTTAACGGCAGCCTCTGCAAGCACTTTGTACATACGGGGATCGACATAATCATCACTGTCTACAAAGCCGATATAATCGCCTGTTGCATGCTCCATACCAAGATTTCTGGCACTGCTTGAACCACCGTTTTCCTTGTGAAGCGCAGTTACGTTCTCATACTTTGAAGCAAGTTCATCACAAAGCGCACCAGTGGAATCCGTTGAACCGTCATCCACAACTATTATCTCAAATTTATCCTTGGGATAATCCTGCTCCGCAACGGAATCCACACACTTCTCAAGAAGCTTTTCAATATTATATGCAGGTATAACAACCGTTATCTTTGGTAAAGACTCAGCCACTGGTAACCTCCGGCTCTCTCATCTGAAGATAGAGATCGTATCCTACAACCATGATCACTACAAGCATTGCGATCGACAACGGCCAAAGTGTAAGGACTGTCGAACCAAACAGATATCTTGTATAAGTGATCATTGTTATCACCTGCAGCGCCACGCATACAGGAACACGCTTAATACTCAGGATTGCATAAATAACCGCAACAACTTCAGGAATATAACCGTATCTCTCATGCATTGCAGGAAGGCAGAAGCAGCATATCTCTGCAGTAAACACGACGAGAGTTACCATGTATTTTCCGGTCACTTCAAAGTTCTTTTTGTAAACGTAATAAGCAAGTACTCCCATGATTATTACTGTTGCCATAGTTCCCGCGGAAATCAGAATCTTCCTTCCCGCACTGCTTAAGTCTCCTGAAACAATCGTATAGATGCTGGGATAGTTCATTGTAAGCCTTGAGAACATCTGAACCTGCCTTCCGTATGTACCAAGAAGGTCTCCCCAGCTTCTTCCCGCAATTGCAGCAGGAACCATCGCAAGTACATGTACAACGGGGATCCATAAAACGTATCTGATCTTGACCTTATTTTTTAACCACATAAGGACAATAAAAGGCACAAAGAATATCGCCTGTTGTTTAAAACTGTAAGCAAATGCCATATAAATAAAGGCTCTGTTATCATTTCTCTTCATAAAATGAAGGAGTGAAAGAAGAACAAACGCTGTATAGATTGAATCGTTCTGTGCCCAGGCAGCGCTGTTAAGTACAGCTGTCGGAAGAAACATCATAACACCGTAAGACATCATTGCTTTAGTGAGGTTCTTGTCGGTAATATGATATACAATCCTGAAAACAGTGATCGCGCAGATAAAGTCAAACAACACCGGAACGCTCTTTACAAGATATATATCGGGAATACTGCCGCCGATATAGTGAAGAATAACTATTACATACTGAAAAAGACAGTTGTAGTCAAATGTACTTGCCTCAGACACACCGGGCTTTATACCAAGATAAGCAAATCCGCCGGCAGCGTGGCACTCTCTCATCCAGTCCGCAAATGCCTTCACATAGTCACCTGACCTTATACCAAAAAGTGACAATCTGAAATAAACTCCCAAACATGACAGTATGGTAAAAAACAGCATGTCAAAGATGGGAATTTTATGCTTAAATATTTTTATTTCTGTTGTAAAAAAGTCATCAATAAATCTCATGTTTTCCTCATTCCAGGCAATCCCCTTCGGCCATTGCACGAAGGATGCTCTCAGGTTTTATAATTTCCGCTTTACTCATAGGTCCGATATCTGCAGGTCGCGGAACAGCTCCGTCAATATACTCTCTGCAAAATCTGACAAATTCCATAGATGCATTTTTTGCATTCCAGACCTTTTCTATAGTATCATATCCATTTTTCGCGAACTGCAAAATTTTATACTTTTCTTGAAATAAAGACAATACCTTTTTCTTAAACTCATCGCAATCGCCATTCTTGTAAGTAAGCCCGTTTTCTCCGTCCTTTATAAGAAACGGTACGGATCCCGCCTCTTTTGAAGCAACGACGGCGCATCCGCATTGCATGGCTTCATTTACAACAGCTCCCCATCCTTCCAGATAGTTACTTGTGAAAAGAAAAATATCCGAATCTTTCATATGTGTTGTCACTTCTTCAGGTTTGAGATTTCCCTGAAAGCTGACATTCGCTGAGAGCCCTGCATCTGAAACGGCTTTTTCAAGCTCTGCTCTCATATATCCGTCGCCTATCATTTTAAGCTCGTAGTCATATCCGAATTTCTCCAGCTCTTTGCATAGTTCAATCGCAAACTCGGGATGTTTTAGTTTTATAAATCTTCCCGCCCAGCAAAGCCTTATCTTATTGTCAGTCTCGCTCACTTTGAAACTTCTGTCTTTTACATCCGGATAATATCCCCACTTCAGCATCTTACGGGGATATGCATGAATAAGCTTAAAGTCCGCAGAAACATAAGCTCCTGCGCACAAGAGATATACAGGCTTTTTACGGTATCTTATATGCTCGTCATACTTTTTCAAAAGCCCTCTCGGAGTAAGCCACTTTATCCTGCTTCCTCTGTAGATTCTCTCACTTACGCGAAAAGACAGCTTACCTGACGCAAGTCTCCTTCTCTCAAGATCTGACGTGATTCCTTCCGTCCATCCAAAGATCACAACATCACTGTTAAGAATAAGATCTTCGCAGTATTTTTTATCCTCGTAGAAAAGGGAAACATACGGATAGTCCTTTGGATTCACAGCCCATCCCATGGTGATTCTCTTTTCCTCCATGGGCATCGCCTGGACAAAGTGAAACTCAACATCCTCAAACAGGCTGCTCATAGCATCGCAAAAGGGAATCTGATGATGATTTATGTAGTTTGATACAAATGTTATTACCACAGATCTCTCCCTTATTTTCTGCAAATTGCATCGTAGATTTCAAGAAGTCTCTTGTAATTGGTATCGGCGTTGTGGGTCTTAGCGGCGCGCTTACTTGCATTGTCTCCGTAAACGGCTGCAATAACGGGTTCATCCCACATCTGCAAAATTGCTTCCGCAAGTTTCTTGTAGTCCATATTATCAAATATAACGCCGTCCATTCCATCCGTGATCATATCCGGAATACCGCCGGCGTTGGCCGCAACGACAGGAACTCCCAGAAGCATCGCTTCTCCGACGGAATTGGGCGAATTCTCAACAACAGAAGCACACACAAACACGCTGCTCTTCAAAAAGCGGTTCTTCATTTCGACATCCGACAATGTACCGACCATCGTAACTTTCTTTCTGAGCCTGTTCATCGCGATAAGTCTCTTAAGATACTTGCCGTAAGCACTGGCGCGCATAAAATACGGATACTTGCTCTTACCTCTGCCGATTATGTTATTTCCCGCAACATACACATGCGCATCGGGATATTTCTTAAGTATGATCGGCATTGCCTGAAGTAAAAAGTGAAATCCCTTAAGCGGATAATCTCCCTGTGAAAGGAAGATGCTGTGAGGAATAGTCTTCCTCTCTTCCCATTTTCCCGAATAAAAGCAGGGTCTCATGGTCTCGTTCATGGCAAAATACTCTGCACGCGGATTGATGCTGTGCGACGCCTCTTTGTCAAACGTCGTTCTTCCCGTCACATTTCCTGTGAGCAAAAGAATTTCCTTCTCATTTTCGGCTCTTAACTTGAATTTCTCCTGCTGCTGAATAAGCGAATCCTCTTTCAGTCTGTCTCTGAAAGTTGTGGACTCCTGTACTTTCTTTGGAAGCCCCGCCATATAAGCTTTGGCGATCTCCGTACATACGCCCTGTATCCCTACAAGACTTCTCTCCGGTCTTCCAAAGGTTCTGAGCGCCGCAAGAGCGTGCGGAAACTCGGTTCCGAAAACATGAACAATGTCAGGCACAAAATCTTCGATTATCTGCTTAAATCTTGATTCCAGGCTTTCATCGTAGTTTTCCGGATGTCCAAGGTCCTCTTTAAATCCGTAATAAGTTATTCCCTCAACAGTTTCTTTTCCCTCGGACACAGGTCCTTCCGAAGGAAATGCAATACCGAGAGTTATCTTTCCCCCGGCTGTCGTGCTTTTTTCTTTTTGAAGCCTGTCAAGGCAGCCTGTAAGCCATCCTTCCCTGACCGAGTATTCAATTCCATGCGCCTTGGCATAGGCAGGGAGCATGATATTACAGACCCATAATATTTTCAAATTTATTTCTCCTTAAGCCTGTATACTGCACTTTTTATCTTATTATATATACCGGCTGTAATTTTATTCTCCGCAATGGCAGTCCTTAACTTAGAAAGAGTGAGCACTCTTATAAGGTCGTACTTCCTTATCTGCGCACCTGTGAGATAGAGCTTTATGATCTCTTTTCTCTCCTCTTCGGAAAGCTTCTTGTTCTGATCTGAGAAACCTCCGCCTTCATAATCGGCAACTATGCGCGGAATGTAGAAAGTGCTTGCTTTGTCTCTGTAATAGCACCTAAGGAACTGCTCATAATCCGCTCTAACCTTGTACCTGAGCTCAAAAGGATTGTTATATACAAGCCTCTCATCATAGAAGCAAGCCTGATGAGAAGGCAGATTCCTGTAACATGCATGATCGTCGATCTTGGGGTTTGAATGAATCCTGTTACCTGTCGAGCAGTCAAATATATCACCATAGTAAATCGCAGGAAGAGTCGTGCCCTCTTTGGAATTTCTGTCTACGATCGCATCATGTACATCCCTGAGAACGTTCTCGTCCCTGAACGTATCTCCGCAGTTCAAAAAGAAAATATAGGCAGGTTCTTCACCCGCTCTAAGAAGCTTAACTTTGTCGGTATTCTCCGCATCCTGATCGATCGCGCGCTGGTTTATTATCTTTTCCTCAAGATAAGATGCAGCAATATTCATCGCATGATAGATCCCGGAATCACAGCTTTCGACAAGAATCAGGTCTTTGCCGATATCGTACTTAGCCTTTAATTTCTCTATCGAACCGTCCGTGGACATTCCATCCTTGACAAGGATGCGATACCCTGTATAGCTCTGCCTTCTGACGCTCTCGATCGTATCGATGAGCTTGTCTCCGGCGTTATATGAAACCACTATTATATTAAAAAAAGTTTTTTTCATTTCATTCATACTCTTTAATACCCTGTCTCAGAAAGAATCGGTGGCATATCATCAAACATTATCGTCGTATACGGAAGTATTCTCGTTCCGTTCGCAGGCGCTATCCTCTTCATAAATATCACAAAATACATAAAGCATCCCGCAAGCACCAGCATCGAGCAGATCTTTCTTTTCTTAGGATCCTTGATACCAAGCAGAAGCGCCGGTACAAACAATACATGTGTTATCGTAAGATAATAAGATATTCTCGAAATCACTTCATCCGTCAAAAACGCCGCAAACACATAAAGCGCAAGTGACATTACGTTGCAGTGGAAAAAGAAAATGTTCTCCCTGTTACCTTTTATCTCATCCTTGTACAAGTAGATCGATGCCGCAAGGATAAGTGCACACCTTGCAATACTGATATAACTGTAATGTATAGGGCCGGCGATCATCCTGTCATAAGTTGCCGTTCCCTGATAGTCCGAATAGATCTTAACCGCAATCTTCGCATAAATCGGTCTTAAAAAGAAACACGAAGCTCCTAAAGCAGCTCCCAAAGCATACATCCATTTCTTCCAGTTTATCACCGCGATCGGATATAGCACCAAGATTATCAGAAGAGATTTATGAAAAAGAGCTCCCACAAGGATCATAAGTACAAATCTCGGAAAATCTTTTTTCACCAAATATTCTATTGAAAGCAAGGCTATTCCAAGCCCGAAATAATAACGAACGGTACTTAATGACTGAAAATAAAAGCCCAGCAACATAAACATTGCAAATGACAATTCAAACCACTTACTCTGCCTCCATATCCCTTTCATAAAAAAAAGAACTGTAAGAAAAGCAAATATGCCAAATACCAAAACATAGTTCTCAAATCCGCAGAGCTTATAAATAACATATGTTAAGGCTTTAAACCCCTCTTCTTCCGGAACTTTCGGAATCCATCCGTCCGATTTTGAGTTGATAAGATGCATATGCTCAACATACGTTGCGTAGTCGTTTCCTACGTTCAGCCTAAGCGCCGACACAGCAAACAGCCCCAGAAATATTGCCGCAAGTACGATGGCATTTATGGCATCCTGCCTTGTCATACCTCTGTGAAATCCGATACGTCCGCAGCCCGCACATTCGGATACGGTATTCTTTTTTACCAAAAGAAGCAGCGCAAGCACAGCTACTGTCAATGTAAAATATACTATCATTTTGCCTTCTTAAGTTCCCTTCCCTTTCCGATGCCGTCGGAAAGAAGCCTGAAACACTTAAACAATCCTTTCTCCGCACACATTTCTTTTCTATATTTGAAAAGAAATCTAAAACCGAGAATATCAGCGAGGCTTCCGTACAAAAACGCATACAAGACACCTCTGTCATAAAAAAACTTATCCGTATATCCCTTAAACCAGGTGGACTCACCCGCTTCTTCATGACCGAGAACCACAGTAGTCCTGTATATCTTAAGTCCCGCTTTTAAACAATCATGTAAAAAAAGGCTGTCCTCTCCGTTCATGTAAGGCGCTCCGCCTCCGAATAAAAGGGAATACTTAACTCCGTTGTTTATTAGCTTTTCTCTTCTTGCAGCGATCGCATACGCAGGATATCTGCCGTAGTTCTTCCATGTAACGGGGGCAAAATCAACATTCCAATATGTTTCTCTGCCCTCCTGAGCCTTTACGTTAAAAAGAATCATGTCGGCCTCAGGGTGATCGTCGAACTCTTTTACGATCTTATCCGAATAGCCCTTGTCATAGATAATATCATCATCGCCAAAATGGATCAGTTCGCTGTCAGCCTTGGATAAAGCGGTATTTCTCGAAAGTCCTACACCTTTTTCACATCTTATAAATGCGCGTATCATCTTTGTTCCCGCTTCGAAGGTCTCATCTTTTGATTCCCCTTTGGCTCCAACAAGCTGATTTACTATTACTGCATCCGTCTCAATATTCATTTTATCCGGGAGCTCGTGCACATCCTTATTAACGGATGACACCAATATCTGCAATCTTCCTGACATAGTCTCTTTCGCTTAATTCATATATCATACGGTGTCAAAATTTACTTTTTGCCACCTTCATCATTTGATTCCGTAGTATCTCTTAATAAATTTAAGATCCGCACGTGTAAATACAATTCCGAGCACCGGGCATTCAATCTTTTTTAGCTGTGAAATCAAATGCTCAGTCATTGCCGCATTTTTCTTTCCATAGGGAACCGCGAGTATTGCGCCTTCTGCTGCCCCTATATCCGAAGCCGAAATTGCTTTTATCTTGGAAAGCTTTTCATCATAATCACTTCCGAGAGTCTTCTTAACCGATTCAAGGTCTTTTTCGGAAAAAGATGCATTATCTGCCGCATCGGATGAGATCAAAACTATATTCTCTTTATCTGCAACATATTTATCGTAAAGTTTGGCAAGCTCGCCTCTTAACAGGTCACATGCTTCATTTCCCTGAAATACGGTTCCAAGCACTCTTATGCCGTATCTTTTCTCGCATTCTTCGGGTACGTAGATTGCTTCATCAACGGCATCAATCAAAAGAATTGCCAAAAAAGCCAAAACAGCCGCAAGAATTGCTCCAAATATAATCGCTACCGCAATCCTGTTATCGGTCTTCTCAAGATAAACATCACTTTTTGATGTACATACTATAGATTCAAAAGCCTTTGACGCATTGTATGTCGGGTAGCTTTCAAGACTTTTGATAAATGCATCCGTCAGCTTTTCCACGAGTTCTTTATCAGTCTCATTGATCGTAACAAGGAGAAAACGCTCGTTTGAGATTATGTCTCCTTTTACATTGATCTTGGACTCATCCTTTATCACATCAACTCCGACTTCTTCCAAAGCCTGTAACTGATTGGATATATCCGGTCCGCCGGCGGCTTCAAGGACTTTCATCCTTTCCTGCGATATATCCACTCCCTCTTCTTTCATAGTCTTAACAAGTTCAAGAAGGAAATCGTGGTCGTTAAAAATAAAATTGGTCCATGTAGCTCCGTTATACCAGTCAAGGACTCTCTCACCCTCAGCATTTCGAATATACGCATCATCTGAGTAAGTCAGATAGAATCTTGCCTGTGCCTCATATCTTCTCTCCGGTCCAAAAGTTACCGTCACAAGATAATAGATTCCTCCTGCAATGATCGCACCGATAAGCGCAGCAACCGGAAGAATCCATATTTTTTTTTAGGAACCTCAGGTAAAAACTCCTAAGGTTCAAGCTTTCATCTGTATACTTAACTTTTTTTGTGTCCATGTATTTTTGTCTCCGTATGCAGTTACACAATCTGCCCTGTAATCCGCAGTTTCTCTGCGCATTATGAGTTCTTCATAGCTGTTGTCTGATCATCCTCAATACCTTCGGTACTGTCCGGCGTAAGCATGATCTTTGGAGTAAGCAGTAAAAGCTTAATATCAAGCCAGATAGAATAATTCTCTATATATGTAAGGTCAAGCTTAAGCTTGTCATAAGGCGTAGTGTTATATTTGCCATAAATCTGCGCATAACCCGCAAGTCCCGCTTTTACCCTTGTTCTGAAAGCAAACTCAGGCATATCCTTAAGATACTGATTTATAATCTCAGGTCTCTCAGGTCTTGGTCCAATAAATGACATATCACCCTTAAGAATATTAAATAACTGAGGAAGCTCATCCAATCTGCACTTTCTGATGAAGCTGCCTACAGGGGTTATTCTTGAATCGTTCTTGGAAGCAAGTCTTGCTACACCGTCTTTCTCAGCATCAACACGCATACTTCTGAATTTCATGATTTTAAATTCTCGCCTGTTAATGGTGCATCTGACCTGCTTATAGAGGATAGGACCTCCGTCATATGCTTTTACGGCAATAGCGGTGAAAAGCATAAAAGGTGAGCTGATAATTATGAGTACAAGAGCAAGCACAATATCCATAACTCTCTTTAAAAATCTCTGCTCCACCTTAATGGAATAATCTCTCAAAAGGAAAACCGGTGAGTCAAAAAGATGAAGCTGCGTCGAGCCTTTAAGAAGAACATCTGTTATCTTAGGCATGACATAGACTCTCTTGTTATTTCCGTAGCAGAACTTAACAAGCCCGTTTCTGTACTGGTTTGGAACATCCCAGATAATAACTCCGTCATAATCTTCAAGGCACTCTTTATATATCTTTTCTATGCCCTCAGAAATATTCATCTTCTTGATGATCCTGTATTTATCTTTTCTTGTGTTGAATTTTGCAATGATATCATCAGCCGCATATTCGCCATTTACGAGAAGAAGCTTTCTCGGCGGGAATATCGACATGTAAATATAGTTTGTGATGTATGCCCAGCCAAAAGAAATAAACAGCTGAACCAGAAATACTCCCAGTAACGGTAATACATCAACATATTTGACCTCGATGATCAAAAACAGACAATAAGTAATGATATTTACTACCAGAAGCGTGAAAGCCTGTGACATAAATACATCCATCGGCTTCAGATAGCCTATCTTAAGACCGCCATACGCATTAGCAACAATTACCAATAATGCAAAATAAAGAAGTATGGTAAATATATGTCCCCAAAAGCTATAGGTAATACCTCTACCCATATACTCATCACCAACGTATTTACCATCTATAAAATTATATCTTCTCCAATCATGTAAGATTGGGTAATAAACCATATACCAAGACCACGCATACACGGCAGTCTGCATGGCAAGTCCTACTGCCCCCAGCAATAAAACCATAATTCTTTTTACAGATTCACTATGTTTCATATCTTTTACAGACAATCAAAGCCTTCTAAGCGTTGCTCTGAGCGCCCATCCTCCAAAATAAAATAATGACTCCAAAACCGACAGATTAGCTATATTCCTGTACAGGAACCAGATTCTCTCTATTGCAATAAACTTATTAGATGAAAGCGACTTTGGTGGTCTTCTGTATATTGCAAGATTCTCATCAAGTCCGTAACCGACTATTCCACTCTTAAGTATTCTCCACCATGTGGCTGTGTCCTCACTCGGAACATCCGGCATATGTATGATCTCCATGTCGATCTTTTCCGTATCGAACATGACAGTAGTTGTAAATATAACCGTTCTTGAAAGTGCCTGTCTGAAATTCATTGTCTCGGGAACATGAACTATCTTTCCCGTAGGTCTTGCAAGTCCGTCGCCAAACTCATATGAATGAAAAGCAAATGCCGCTCCCGTTTTTTCCATGAAAGCAATCTGTTTCTCCAATTTATCCGGCATCCAGACATCATCCGCATCCAAAAATGCGATATATCTTCCAGCGGATGCATCAATTCCCGTGTTACGGGCTTCTGCAGCTCCGGCGTTTCTCTCTTTTCTGATAAGTCTTATTCTCTTTCCGCTTGATTCTATTATATCGGATATGATCTCCGCACTGTTATCAGGCGATGCGTCATCAACAAGGATGAGTTCCCAGTCCTTGTAGGTCTGCTCACATACCATGTCGATAGTTTTCCTGATATATCTCGCCGCATTGTATACGGGTACTACTATACTTACCATTAAATTTCCTCTTTAACTATATATAAAGGACGCTTTTTCACCTCGGTATAGGTCTTGGAAAGATACTGACCTACAATTCCTATGCAAAAAAGCTGTATTCCGCTTATAAGTGAGATTATACACACAAGCGAAGGCCATCCGTTTGTTTCATCGCCAAATGCCAACTTTCTCCATATCGTAAATATTATGAAGACAAAAGAAAACAAACAGAAAAACAATCCCGTAAATGCCGCAAACGAAAGCGGTATCGTTGAAAACGCCATTATTCCGTCAACCGCATATATAAAGAGCTTCCAGAAAGACCACTTAGTCTCACCCTTTCTTCTCTCCACATTTTCAAACTCAATCCACTTATTCTTAAAGCCTACCCATCCGAATATTCCCTTGGAAAAACGATTATATTCCTTAACAGACAGCACCGCGTCAACAAACTGCCTTGTCATAAATCTATAATCTCTTGCACCGTCAACAATCTCAGTCTTGGACATTCTGTTTATCATCTTATAGAACATCCTTGCAAAAAATGATCTGATCGGAGGCTCACCTTTTCTGTTTACCCTCCTTGTAGCTACGCTGTCATATCCTTCTTCCTCAACAGCCTTATACATTTCAGGCAGAAGCGCCGGCGGATCCTGAAGATCGCAGTCCATTATAACAACGTAGTCTCCCGCCGTCTTTTCAAGTCCCGCATATATAGCCGCCTCTTTTCCAAAATTCCTTGAAAAGCTGACAAGCTTAACACGTTTGTCCTTATTATTGAGCTCTTTTACCATATCTACAGTCTTATCCGTCGAACCGTCATTTACATAGACAAGCTCAATATCGACATCCCGCTCTTTGAAAAAAGCTTCGTTCTTCATTAGTTCGTCGTAAAAATCCTGTATGTTTTCCTGCTCGTTATAACAAGGAACTATAACGCTCAAAAGTTTCATAATTTTTCTCCAAATCGTCCTGTCTTAAAAATGTATAAATGCGCAGTCCTATTCAATATTTTACACTTAAAGCGCCTGTCTTTCAACGAACAAAAATTTGATGTCCCATGTTAAAAAGTGATAAACTATGATAAAATAAACACTTAATAAGAAGAATTTATCATAAAATTTAGGAGTACACATGGGTAAAACAGCACTTATTACAGGTATAACAGGACAGGACGGTTCTTACCTTGCAGAATTTCTTTTGGAGAAAGGATATGATGTGCACGGAGTCATCAGAAGATCTTCTGTAGATTTTCGTGAAAGGATCGCGCATCTTGAAGGAAAGCCTCACTTCCATCTTCACTACGGAGATCTCGGAGATTCAATGAGTATCCTTGGCGTTGTTTCTAAAGTAAAACCTGACGAGATATACAATCTCGCAGCACAGTCACATGTGCAGGTATCTTTTGATTCGCCTGAGTTTACGGCAGATGTTGACGCTACCGGCGTATTAAGAGTTCTTGAAGCTGTACGTCAGTGTGGTCTTGCAGATACATGTAGAATATATCAGGCATCAACTTCAGAATTATACGGAAAGGTTGAAGAAGTTCCCCAGAATGAGAACACTCCTTTCCATCCATACAGTCCATACGCTGTTGCCAAGCTTTACGGCTACTGGATCGTAAAAGAGTACAGAGAAGCTTACAATATGTTCTGCTGCTCGGGAATCCTCTTTAATCACGAATCAGAGCGCCGCGGAGAGACCTTCGTTACACGTAAGATCACTCTTGCCGCATCACGTATCGCTCAGGGTAAACAGGAAAAGCTCTATCTCGGTAATCTCTCAAGCCTTCGTGACTGGGGCTACGCAAAAGATTACGTAGAATGTATGTGGCTCATTCTTCAGAATGACAAACCCGAAGATTTTGTTATCGCAACAGGTGTACAGCACTCAGTCCGTGAATTTGCACAGCTTGCTTTCCACTATGCAGGAATCGAGCTTGAATTTAAGGGCGAAGGCGCTGAAGAAAAAGGTTATGACAAGGCAACAGGCAAGGTACTTGTTGAAGTATCACCCGATTTCTACAGACCTACAGACGTTGTTAATCTCTGGGGCGATCCCACTAAGGCAAAAGAAAAACTCCACTGGAATCCTCAGACAACATCTTTTGAAGAGCTCGTTAAGATCATGGTTGAACACGATATGGCCAAAGTTGCGGTTGAAAGAGCCAACGAGCATGTTGAATTTAATCTCGCAGAGTTTCTTGAAAAAGGTATTGATAAGTAATCAAAGAAAGAGGCGAATAACATGATGGAGAAAAATGACAAAATATATGTTGCGGGACACAGAGGAATGGTTGGTTCCGCAATTGTCAGAGAGCTCAAAAACCAGGGCTATTTCAATATAGTTACAAGAACCCACAAAGAGCTTGATCTTACAAGACAGGATGCTGTTGAAAAATTTTTCGAAGAAGAACAGCCCGACTACGTTTTCCTTGCAGCTGCCAAAGTTGGCGGAATCATGGGTAACTCCGAAGCTCTCGCAGATTTCATGTATGAGAACATGATCCTTGAGATGAACGTTATACACGCAGCATGGAAGAACGGATGTAGAAAGCTTGAATTCCTCGGATCATCCTGCATATATCCCAGAATGGCTCCTCAGCCGATGAAAGAGGATTGCCTTCTGACATCTTCTCTTGAGAAAACAAATGAAGCATATGCTCTTGCTAAGATATCCGGACTTAAGTACTGTGAGTACCTTAACAAGCAGTATGGAACCGATTATATTTCCGTAATGCCCACAAACCTTTACGGACCTAATGACAACTACCATCCCACTCACTCTCATGTTCTTCCGGCACTTATCAGAAGATTCCATGAGGCAAAGGAACAGAATCTCCCCTATGTAACATGCTGGGGCGACGGAAGTCCTTTGAGAGAATTCTTATATGTAGACGATCTCGCAAACCTCTGTGTATTCCTTATGAATAACTACAGCGGCGATGAGACTGTCAATGCAGGTACAGGAAAAGAGCTCACGATAAAAGAGCTCACAGAGAAAGTTGCTTCAATCATCGGCTACACAGGCGAGATCAGATGGGATCCTTCGAAGCCGAACGGAACTCCCAGAAAGCTCCTTGACGTATCAAAAGCAAAAGCACTTGGCTGGACCTACAAAACTGAGCTTGATGACGGTATCAAGCTTGCCTACAAAGATTTCCTTGAAAATCCTATGCGCGCAGAGCGCTGATGCTCGCCGTGACAGGCCACAGGTATATTTATCCGAATGCTCCCATATTCGGATAAATGTACCTGTGGCTATTCTATAGCCGGGCATTCAGCTTACCATAATTCTTATTTTTTCTCGATGCTTAATTTGCTTTTTTGAATCCGTCTTCTATTCTGTCTCCTCTGAATTCCAGCTTTCCTGTGAGGTTTTCAGGGGAGGACGGGAATGGCTCGTAGCCTACGCGGTCGCCTTCTTTCGGATAATAGAATGTGACTCCGTTTACTTCGTAGGGTTTAACTTCGTATACTCCGTAGTCCTGTTGTTTTAAAAGATACAAAGGATTAAATCTTTTTTCTGCTTCAGCGACGAGGTTGACACCTTTGAATGTAAGCCATAAAAGTACTACGGCGGTGAAGCTCTTGAAAAAGACTTCTTTTTTGCGCTTATCGAATTTATTTATGATAAGGATAACTACTCTTCCCAGAATGACTACAGCTGTAAGTAGCGCGAATACAATACCGTATCTTATAAGCGGAGCACTTGCCATCCAGAAAAGGAAGCACGTTATCATTGTTCCGCCGATAGCGAAAAAGTCACCTGTCCTAAGCATGCTTCGCATTTTGATATCAAATATTTTTCCGGTGATTTTTTTATCACCAAGTGCTCCTTCCCTGGCATCCACCAGAATATAGTGGACTGAAAGAAGTACATATATAAAAATAGCCACAACATCCAGAATAATGACCATTTTATTAAAGGATGAAAGATCAGAAAACCACTTCGGAAACCACTCTGTAAATGACATATGCACATGATTCGGCACATCCGAAAAGCCTCTTCCGAATGTCTTTATCTCAAGCGCGTCATATTCCGCAACGCCCTTTGGAATCTTCCAGTCAACGTCAAAAAGATCTATTGCAGTCACAGGATACATCAGCCATCCCGATATGATCACATTTCTCACAAAAAACGGAACAGCAATGATAAGCGCCCCCAGAATTGATGAATAGAAAACCTGAAGTTTGTGTTTTGTCCTGTTGCTCAAAAGTCTATATATCGGAATGGTAGCCACCAGCATAAGCGGAGCCGCTACCAGCTTTATAGTTGTTGCATAGACGCTTAAAAAGGTCAGGAAGATATACGGCACATATGAATGCTCGTGTCGCACATACAGGTCAAGCCATTTGATCACTATATAAAATACCAGCGTTGCAACAAAGTAGTCTGATGCAGGCGCGACCATCTCATCAAATATTCCAAAAAGATAATAGATCGCAGCAAGTCTTGCAAAATCGGATATTATGATATTTCCTCTCCGTATAATGCTCTTTAACTCAACACATTCCCACGCAAGGACAAGTGCAAAGAATCCGGCCATAACATGATAAGACCGGTCAAGTTGCAGAAATTTCATGCTAAAGAGCGCAGAAAGCGGAAACGCAGCACTGTTATATGCAAGTCTTACATGAAGATTTCCAAGTCCTTTTACCACTCCGTACTCTTCTATCCACTTAATAGCCTGCGCATGATAAAGGTCGGAATCATAATGCATGATTCCGCTTGAAGTTCCGTAAGCCATCAAAAAGAAAACGACCAGGTAAAGTATTCTGCTTTTGTATGAACGGATAATTCGAAGAAGCATCCTGAGTTCTTCACTCATTTTATCCCTGTAAACAACACCAAAGATACAAGCGAAGAACATTAGAAAAACATGACAATTCAACTCGACTTTGTCAAATATACTCCAGATCTGTGCATAAACTGTTGAAATCAAGACACCGCTCATTATGTAGCCGGTGTGAGAATGAAATCGGTAGGCTTTTTCACCGCCTTTTTGCATAGCTTTACCACGCTTTGAAAAAGGCAGCATAATATTTATGAAACCATATCCTATCAGGTATGTTGTTACAATGACATACAACCAAATAAGAACAACTGATAACATGCTGCAACTAGCCCCCGATCCATTAGATAATCAAATAGTCATCAAATAGCCTATCAATGTTCCAAGTAAAGCTCCAAAGAGAACCTGCATAGGAGTATGTCCGACAAACTCCTTGAGCTTCTCTTCTACAGGTATATCCTTATCAAGCTGAAGGAACCAATCCATCATATTGTTAATCACCTTAGCCTGAATGCCTGTCTCCCATCTTACTCCCATTGCATCATGCATTACGATAAGCGCAAGAACTGCCGAAATAGCAAATTCAAATGAACTTGCTCCGTACAACACGCATGTTGATGAAACGACTGCCATGACCGTCGCGGAATGTGAACTGGGCATTCCTCCATCACCCATAAGTCTCTCGGGATTAAAGCTCTTATTTACAATCACATATAATATTGTTTTAAGTACCTGTGCAACAAACCATCCGCTACAAGCAGCAACCAATACTTTGTTACCCAGTATGTCATTCCAAAACTGCATTCAAACCTCTATTTTGCTTAATTTTACTATTATTACAAAAGTTCCTTAAGGTACTGCTCAATTGCATCGTGCCAGTCTGCAAACATGAAGTCTGTTGTAAGTTTCAACATATAATTCTCCAAAATGCTGTATGCCGGCCTGGGGGCGGACTGAGGATTCTTTGCCTGATATTCCGCTGTGGTCACATGATTGACCTTAGTTTTCTTTCCTGCAATTCTGAAAATTTCTTCTGTGAAATCAGCCCAGTTTGTATCGCCTTCACATGTTCCGTGGAAAATTCCGTAGTTCTCCGTATTCATAAGATAATGAATAGCTTTTGCAAGCTCAGTCGTACTTGTAGGATTACCAAGCTGATCGTTTACAACGCTTATCTCGTCGTGATTCTCAGACAGTTTAAGCATTGTCTTTACAAAGTTCTTGCCGTCTCCGTAAAGCCATGCGGTTCTGATAATAAAGTAGTTTTTCGCAAACTGCTTTACAAACTCTTCTCCGGCAAGTTTTGTCTTACCATAAACACTCACAGGGCCTGTGGCATCAAACTCTGTGTACGGTTTTGTTGCGTTTCCCGCAAATACATAGTCGGTAGACACATGTACAAGCTTTGCACCAACCTCTGTTGATGCTATAGACAGATTTCTTGGTCCAATGGCATTAATCTTGTATGAGAGGTCAACATCGCTCTCCTGCTTATCTACTGCGGTATATGCAGCACAATTTATCACTGCCTTGGGCTTAACGTCCTTAACAAGCTTAATTACGGAATCAACATTTGTAATGTCCAAAGGAATAATTCCCTCTCCCTCAAACACATCGGTATTTACGATCTCATATTTTCCTGTTGCTCCAAGTTCCTTATTTATCGCTCTTCCAAGCTGTCCATTACATCCCGTAACAATTATCTTATCCATCGCTACTCCCTTTTACTTCCTGTATATATTAATCTTGTAGTTAACTTAGCAAACGGACGGCATAACTGCCGTCCGCCTTATATTCTTGTCAATCTGCGCATGTGACATATATTATCACATGTACGGCTTATTCGCCAAGTCCTCCCTCGATTGCTTCAACCATTGCACTCATGGCTTCTTCTTCATCGGGGCCTTCACAATTAAACTCAAGTTCGTCGCCGCATTTAACGCAAGCGCCGAGAACACTCAAAACACTTTTTGCATTGGCAACATTGTCACCGTACGAAAAAGTTATATGTGATTTAAAATTCATAGCCACTTTACAAAGATTTCCCGCAGGTCTCAAGTGCAAACCTGTAGGGTTTGTAATGACTACCTTCTTACTAACCATTTATAACATAACCTCCTCGATCAACTTCGCAAGCTTTTTAGCTTCTTCATCAATCTTAGTCTGCTCCTTACCTTCGATCATTACTCTTACAAGCGGTTCTGTTCCCGAAGGTCTTATAAGCACTCTTCCGTCTCCCGCAAATTCTTTTTCAAGTTCTGCTATAGCACTTGCAATCTCCGGATATTCCATGAACGCATCTTTCTTGTGTGTAGGAACATGCGCGTTTACCAATGCCTGAGGCATTACTTCCATGACCTGTGAAAGTTCTGAAAGCGGTTTGCCTGTAACTACCATAACTTCAAGAAGATGCAAAGCCGACAACAGACCGTCTCCGGTAGTATTGTCATCAAGGAAAATGATATGTCCCGACTGCTCTCCACCAAGGTTCGCACCGATTTCTTTCATATGCTCAAGCACATAGCGGTCACCGACCTTAGTCTTATCCACCTGGATGCCTTCTCTCTCTGCCATCTTAAAGAATCCAAGGTTACTCATTACAGTGGCAACGATTGTATTCTTGGCAAGTTTACCGTTATCCTTCATAAACTTACCGATAATAGCCATTATCTCGTCACCGTCGACCATCTTACCTTTTTCATCAACAGCAAGGAATCTGTCAGCATCTCCGTCGAAAGCAAGTCCGATATTTGCCTTCTCGGTAACAACTCTTCCCATAAGCTCTTCCATATGAGTTGAGCCGCATCCCGCATTAATGTTGGTTCCGTCCGGATTGTTGTGAATCACTACAACTTCTGCGCCTAACTGTCTTATTGCCTCAACAGAAGTATAATACGAAGCACCCTCTGCGCAGTCCATTACGATCTTCATTCCTGCAAGGCTGATATCAACTGCTCTAAGATTGTGATTTATATATTCTTCTTTTGCATCACTTCTGTTCTTGATCTTGCCGACTCCGGCACCTGTAGGCATCTTAACGCCTTCCATATTGTTCTTTATAAGTGCCTCAATCTCATCCTCAAGTTCATCAGGAAGCTTATAACCATTTGCATCAAAAAACTTTATCCCATTAAATTCCATCGGATTATGTGAAGCCGAAATAACTACACCGGCATCAACTCTGTATTTTCTTGTAAGATATGCAACGGCGGGAGTAGGGATAACTCCTACATTTACTACATCTGCACCTACAGAACATGCACCTGCCATAAGTGCACTTGCAAGCATATCTCCCGATAATCTTGTATCACATCCCACCATTATGGTTGGTCTGTGGTTAACTTCTTTTGAAAGAACATAGGCTCCTGCCTGTCCAAGCTGCATTGCAAGAAGCGGTGTCAACTCATCATTTGCTACGCCTCTTACACCATCTGTTCCAAATAATCTGCCCATCGAAATAACCTCATTTAATTAGTTTTATTAACACGAACGTATACTTCAACGTCGTCCGATGCTTTAACCCCTTCAGGAAGGTTGTTCCATTTAACTTTTGCACTGTAAACACCGTCTCTCAGTGTTTCTGTGCCGTTTTCTTTGACTAACTGCGTAGCGTCAACGGAACCTTTCAAAGCATTCTCATCAACAGCCGCAAGCGCAGAATCCAAACCAAGAAGAGTAAGCGCTACGGAATCATATTCATTGGTATCAACTTTAATATCATATCCCTGAACAGGGTTCTCAACACCAATATTCTTTATATCAACCGCAAAGTTTTTGGATGATAACTTACCGATACTTACCACTACCGTTGCTTTTGCTTTTGAATCCTCTCCGAAACGAACGCCGTCGGGAAGATATTTATCAAGTTCCACGGTATAGTTAAGATCCTGTGTCCTACCCGCTATATCAAGCTCAGAGTCGTTTATCGTGATCTCTTTTATCTTAGATATAACTTTTGAATCACCTGCTATCTGAACCTTATCAGGCGTGCTCACTGTTCCGGTAACCGCATAACCGTCTGCAGGTTCTCCCGATACAACACATCTGATCGGCACAAATTTACCTTCAAGTATCTCAACTTCCGCCCTTACAGTGGGTTTTCCATTATTATTTATGATCTTTACACGTGAAGCATCAGCATCATTTGTCTCGACAACTTCATCATTCTTATCACGAAGTACGATATTGGCGGTTACGTTCATTGTACGTGTAAGTCCCGCTACATCTATCTCCGCTGTTGCTTTCGTAACATTGTTGACCACCGATTCGGGGCCTTCTATCTTAACCTGATCAAGCTCAATTGCTTTATCACCGACAATATATTTATCATCGGGATGTCCGATCTGAACAGGCTTGAGTTCAAGCGTCTTACTTATCTTCTTTTCAACGTTGTACTCCAACTTATCGTTGCTTAATTCTATATCTACGATATCAGTACCGTTGTTGTTCTCTACCACCGCTTCAATAGGTATTGCTCTTACTGTGCTGTCGGTACCTTGAACAGGCAAATTTTTTAAATCCGCTACCAGTTTTATATCATTGTTGGTCAATGTATCAACTATAGATTTCTTTCCTTTGACCTTTACGCTCTGGCTAAGATCTGATGAATCCACTGCCCATCCGACAAGATTATTATTCTTTAAATAGTTACTGTTATCGACAATCTTGACCTGAACATCTCTGATCTGCCTTGAAATCTGAGGGTCCTGATTATTTGTCACAGACAACCATATAACACCAGCAAATACCAGCGAAGCAAGCTTAAGCCCAAAATTTGACATGATCTTCTTCATCTCTTCACCCTGGCCTTTCTGGCAAAGTGCTTAATATGCGTTTCTTCCGCATGCTTGTTCTGCAAAACCTTAAGCCTGTCTCTTAGTCTGTCACTGTCAACAGATTTATCGAGTTCGCCTTCATATGCAACGCTTATCTTTCCTGTTTCCTCAGAAACAATGATAGTAAGTGAATCAGTCACTTCAGATACACCGATACCAGCACGGTGTCTGGTTCCAAGTTCTTTACCAATTCCCATGTTGTCTGACAAAGGAAGGTAACATGTTGCGGATACAACTCTGTCTCCGCGTATTATTACAGCACCGTCATGAAGAGGTGTGTTATGTTCAAAAATATTTATAAGAAGCTGACTCGTAACAATTCCGTCAACAGCTATACCCGTTCTCTCAAATTCAGCAAGTGAAAAATCCTGCTGAATAACAATAAGTGCTCCCGTACGAACTTTTGACATTTCGACACAGGCCCTTACAATCTCATTAAGTGTCTTATCAGAAAAACGCTCCTGGAACTTCATATCTCCGAAGAAGAATGCATTGGAGAAGAAGTTTTTTCTTCCAAGTTCTTCCAACGCTCTTCGAAGCTCAGGTTGCAATATAATAACTACTACTATGATGATAACGTTAAAGAAATTTCCAACAATCCACAATATTGTATTCATCTGGAAAAATTCCGCAAACAAGATGAATGCAATAATGACTATTACGCCTTTAAGCATTGACCAAAGTCTGGAGTTTTTTGCCCACAACAAAACATGATAAACCAGAAACGCGATAATAAGTATCTCCAGAATATCAGTAGGTCTCACGGAAGGTATACGAAACGCTTCAAGATCAAAAAACTGCTGAACTGTTTCCATATCAATCCTTTAAAAATCACCTGTGCTGATCCATTGCACGGTTGATCTTCTTAACCTTCCTTTCCGGCGTAGAAACTGTAACCTTTGGTACCGCCTTTACATAATAATAATATTCATCATCTTCAAACTGAACTTTCTCAGTCCTGCTGTAGTCCAGATTGAATGCAAAAAACTCAACCACAAACATAAGAAGTGCGGAAATAATTGTTCCGACAACAACTCCGCCGAGCGACATCTGTGTATCATAGATAAGATCTCCGATCATAGTACACATAATAAGTGAAACTGCTCCGGCAATAATTGCAATCTTCCATGATTTATCAACAGAAGATCTGCGGATAGCGTATACAATAGCGATAGTTATTGAAAATGCAACTATCGAAACGAGCATTGCTTTATCACCCAACAATCCTGTTATTACAGACTGGAATGCATTTGCAGCTTCCTCCACACCCTCACTTCCGAAAGACTGTGAGTTCTTGGAGAAGAACGCAAGCATATATGAAATGATAAGTCCGAATGATACGGATACCATTGATGTAGGTCCACCCAAAAGTCCCATAGCCAAAGGCATCACATACGGTATATGCATAAAGAAAAACAGCGGGGTCAAAAGAACCGCAAGTGTATCTTTAGGCGAAAACCTGAAATACAACAGAAACATAAGCACAAACACTATAAGTGCGAAAAGTGCACATTCCGAAGACAATTCAAAAAGATGTCCCGTGATAAATAACGCCGCGATAAATACTATGCAATTAGGCGTGAGAATAGAACACAGCAGCGATGCCATCAGAACTATCACAAAATTCTTAAGGCTGTCCATATATCCCAATTTGCTGTTTATTATGCAGATTGTGATAAGTGCCAAAAGGAATTTCCACGCGTAGCTAATGTAAACCTCGTTTTTAATATAAAATTTTTTGATATAAATCTTTAATTCCAATAATGAAGTCATGTCACTGTTCCTTTTCGTACATTCTTGCCAGTTTCTTTAAATTTTCATAATATGCTCTCATACTCCTTCGCATTCTGGAATAGCGATAAGAATATATTATATATGAAGCAAGCGAATACACGCCAACAAGCAGGAGGTAGTATATTAGCCACCTCCTGCCGGTTGCAATAAGATTTTCCGTATTATATACATCAGATAACACTTTTTCAAAATCGTATAAAACATATGCAGCGATAAAAACTGCGAAAACAATCGTTGCACTAATAAGCGACTTTATAACATTAAAAGCCACGTAATCACTCTTAAAATAAGAGTTTATCGCGTCATTATTTTTTCCTTCACGATCAATAAATGCAGCCATCTTGGTCATCAAAATGACTTTCTCTTCATTTAACATCTTTGCTCCTTAAGTATCCAGGAAACGCATTCCGGCTTTGTTGTCTTTCTTAATCTGCTCCTGCATAACCTGTTTAGGCTTTGAGAAGCTGGTCGCCAGATTGTTTGCCATTGATGTCTTACATTTAGCACAGAATCTTCCTGTTAAAATTGACGCTCCACAATTCTCGCATTGAAGCTGAATTGGTGAGTGTTCTGAAAACATAAGCCTCTCTTCACGTATCCACTGCTGAATCTGCTTAGAGGAAACCTCATTATCGTCTGCGATCTGCCTGAGACTGGCGGTGGGATTATCCTGGATGTACTGCTTAACCTTCTGGAAATCCTCTTCAATAGCCTTCTTACACTGATCGCATATCGTAGGACCACCGATATGATTGAACATTTTGCCACATCTGGAACAATTTCGTAAGTTCATATACATAACCTCCGCTAGACTATGTAGTTTGCCCGATTGCGAGTGTTAAAAAATAAACTTTTTCAGCTCCGGCCAATCTTAACAAACGGGCAATCTCATCAATGGTACTTCCCGTTGTGTAGATGTCATCGATAATAAGTATGCACTTAAATTTTACATCATTTCGTTGTATATTAAAAGCCTTTTTCAAATTATTGCGCCGCCCGCGGACATCCAGATTCTTCATGGGCAAAGTGTTTCTGGTTCTTTGTATGAGGTCTGCTTTCATTGGTATATCAAGCATTTCAGACACTTTCCTTGCATAGACCTCAGCCTGGTTGTATCCTCTCTCTGCCTCTTTGCGCGCGTACATGGGAACAGGCACTATCAGATCTATGCCAAGACCGGAAAGCTTCTTCCCAAGAGCCTTTTGGGTTGCCCTTGCATAAAAATCCGCATATTCCTGCCTTCCCATATACTTGAATCTGTAAACAGATCCGGAAACACTCCTATATTGAAAAAGAGAAAAGCCTCTGTCGTACGCATGCTTCATTTTTGCGCAGTCATCGCAATACTCTCTGTCAGCATCCGCACCCGTAAGTCCTTTTCCGCATTTTATGCATGTCGGAGTTTTTACAAACTTGATCTTTTTTATGCAGTCTTCATGAATAAGACGCCCTCTTTTTATCCTGCCGTTTCTAATCTCAAAAGTATTTAATATTCCGTCGCATACAGGACATCTTCCGGGGTATACAATTTCTTTTACCACACAAAATATGTCTTTTATTTCTTTAGTTACTGTCTGCATCAAATATTTCTTTTATCCTATCCGCAAGTCCCGTATATCTCTTAAGCTGCTCTTCATTTTCCGTCATTTCGCAGAGCGTCTTACTGCTTCCGAGGACGCAGACCGTGCTCCTTGCTCTTGTAACAGCCGTATAGAGAAGGTTCCTGTTAAGAAGCATCCTGGGTCCGCCGAGAATAGGCAAAATGACCGCCGGATACTCACTGCCCTGGGACTTGTGTATCGTTATTGCATAAGACAGTTCTATTTCATCAAGCTCGGAAAAAGGATACCTTACTCTTCTGTGTTCGTCAAATTCCACTACGATATCCTGAGAATATTCATTTATTTCTTTGACAATTCCCATATCTCCGTTGTACACGCCCATTCCGGAATCGACAGGAATATTATATTTGCCGACAACTTCCCACTTAGCCTGATAATTATTCCTTATCTGCATTACTTTGTCGCCCTCTCTTATGATGAGGTCACCGTATGCATGCTCTTTCTTGGAAGAATCAGGCGGATTCAGATATTTCTGAAGAACGAGGTTAAGCTGTATCGCACCGAGCGGACCTTTTTTCATCGGCGTAAGAACCTGAATGTCGTATGGCGAAGCTTTGACATATCCGGGAAGTTTATCCCTTATGAGCTGGATCATATGCTTATATATGACATCGGCGTCATTTCTCTCCAAGAAAAAGAAATCCTTACTCTTATTATCCAGAACAGGCTTCTCTCCTCTGTGGATTCTGTGAGCGTTCATTACAATGTCACTTTCTTCCGCCTGTCTGAATATCTTCTTAAGAAAGATCGTAGGAAACTTGCCGCTTGATATCAGATCCCCGAGAACCTGTCCCGGTCCTACGCTCGGAAGCTGCGAACTGTCACCAACAAGTATCAGGTGAACTCCGGGCACAAGCGCCCTTAGAAGTGCGTTAAAGAGATGTGTGTCAACCATGGACATCTCATCGATTATAAGCGCATCCGTTTCAAGCGGATTATCTCTGTTCCTCTCAAACTTTACGCCCTGACGCCTCTCGTCATCATCCTCGACCTGACCTGTAACTTCGAGAAGTCTGTGAATCGTCTTAGCTTCGTAGCCCGTAGCCTCAGTCATACGCTTAGCTGCGCGTCCTGTGGGTGCTGCAAGCATGATATCGAGTCCATCCGAAGCATAGTAGTTTATTATTGTATTAATAGTAGTGGTCTTACCTGTTCCGGGTCCTCCGGTTATTATTACCACTCCGTTTGCAATACTCTTTATGACCGCATCTCTCTGAAGGTCGTCGAGCTCGATTCCCTTTTTGTGCTCAATTTCCAAGATGCGTTTTTTATAAAGCTCCTCTTCCTGAGGGCCGATCTTTTCCGATATATTAAGACCGTGCAGCATAGCCGCACATCCCTGTTCCTCATAGAAATAAGACGATGCGTACACATTGTCTTCACCCTTACACACAAGCTTTTGGTCCATGATAAGGTTTTGGATCTGCGTCATTATGTCATCCGTATCAATTACATCCTCCGGACTATTCTGCAAAAGAAGCGATGTCTTATATGCAAGCTCTTTCATAGGAAGATAAGTATTTCCATCCATCGTCCCCTGTAAAAGAGTGTACATGATACCGCTCCTGATCCTATACTCTGAATCTACGCAAATGCCAACTTTTTCAGCAATATCGTCTGCTATTTTAAATCCAATTCCGGCTATGTCATCCGCAAGCTTGTACGGATTTTCTTTAATAATCCCGTAAATCTGAGTTCCGTACCTGTTGTATATCTTAACTGCCATAGCATTTGTTATTCCATACTGCTGCAAAAAGATCATCGCATCGCGCATCTCTCTTTTATCCGCCATCTGGATAGATATATCAATTGCCTTCTTCTCGCTGATTCCCTTGATCTCAGCAAGTCTTTCAGGCTCATCTTCTATTATTCTGAATGTATCCGATCCGAATTTTTTGACGATCCTTGCGGCAAGGGCTTCTCCTATTCCCTTTATCGCTCCGGATCCAAGATATCTCTGCATTGAGACCGCGTCGTCAGGTACAACTATCTTATAAGAATCCACTTTGAGCTGATGGCCGTAGACAGGGTGTTCAACATACACTCCCTCCATCTCCAAAGTATCTCCGACATCCGCATCCTTGAAATTCCCTATGCAGGTGATCTCATCATCTTCCGTGACAATATTAGCCACCGAATATCCATTTTCCGCATTTCTGTAAATAAAATGCTCAATATATCCCTTAACGTTTTCTTTTTCCATAGTGAATAGTATAGCATAAGAAAAAGGATCCGATTCTTAAGATTTCTTAAGAATTGGATCCCTCTGTCTTATTCTCAGTCGTAGCCTCCGGAATGTCATAATTTCTCTTGAGATTCTCATAGAGCATCTGGGCAAATCCGTTACTCTGCTTATCAACGGATGTCGCACATACATCCTGAAGTGTCTGATCCTTGAAAAAATCAACCAGAGTAGATGTTGAATTATCTGACTTTTCAGGTTTAAGAGCATCTACAGACTTCTGCATCTCCTTAAATATCTGCTCTAAGAAATATGACTCGAAGCCTTTACATGCAGCCCAAAGTTCGTCATCGGAAGACTTCTCGTTTGTCTGCTCGAGCTTATTCTTAAGAGCTTCTGTAGAGGCATTCTTACTCTCACGCATCGCATATTCAGTTATGCCCGTTGCATTTATACCACTGATATCAAATCCTGCCATGGCTATTCTCCATCAATTATCTCTTAAGACCATTTGCAGTCTGCATCATTTCGTCTGTCGTCTGGATTGCTGTTGAGTTCATCTCGTAAGCTCTCTGTGCAACGATAAGATTTACCATCTCTGTTGCAACATTAACGTTGGAGCCTTCAAGATATCCCTGTTCAATTGTGCTAAGCTTAACCTCTCCGGCTGCCTCAGCTTCAAGAATAGGTTCTCCGCTTGCTGCAGTCTCCTGCCAAGCTGCTCCGCCCACTCTCTCAAGGCCTTCCCTGTTACGGAACTGCCAAAGGCCAATCTGAGGTCCGATTGCCTGAGGAACGCTCTCATCATCGGGATAATAGATCTTACCGTCTCCGCCAATCTCAATTCTGCTCGCTAAAGCATTTCCGTCAACCACGATAGGATTGCCGTCAATTCCAAGAACCGGATTACCTTCAGCTGTTGTAAGCTCAAGAGTTGTTCCGCCTGTCTCCTGAAGAGCCCATGTGAAATTACCGTTTCTGGTGTACTGAACAGTCTCTCCGTCAGCTGCTGTGTAAGCGAAGAAACCGTCACCGCTTATAGCAAGAGCTGCAGGATTTTCGTTGTTCTGCAAAGATCCCTGTTTAAAGAACTGATTTATTGAAGATGTACGGGTACCAAGACCTACCTGTGAATTGGTTGGCTTAGGCTCGCCGTTTGCTGTAGTTGTAACTGTCTGAAGCTCCTGATACAAAAGAGACTTAAACTGTGCTCCCTGAGCTTTATATCCGACTGTATTAACGTTTGCAAGGTTGTTCGATATAGTATCTACGTTTGTCTGCTGGGCATTCATTCCTGTTGCCGCTGACCATAAACTTCTAACCATAGACATACCTCCCTCTCTTTGGTATGTATCGACACAAAGGCCGTGATACTTTATAAAAAAAGTATAAATTTTTTAATCGATCAAAAAATTATGAAAGTCTGCCAAGCTGATTTGCAGCAATATCAAGTGTATCATCGATTGTTGTGATCATTCTCTGGTTTGTATCGTAGTTTCTCTGAACCGCGATCATGTTTACCATCTCATCAACAACAGAAACATTTGACTGCTCCAAAAATCCCGAGTAAACACGTCCCGTTCCCTCTATAGGATTGGCTCCGTTTACGGGAATATACATATTTTCTCCGTAGTGCTCAAGATTGTCATATGAGATACGTCCGTCAGGATATGTTGTCTTCTCAAAATCAAATATTCCAATCTGGGCAACAACCTCACCGTCCTGCACGATATTACCGTTCATGCTGACTTCTACGGGAAGTGACGGATCAAGTTCAATATGTCCTCCGTCCTGTGAAAGCACAAAGTCCCCGTCCTGAGTAACAAGCTCTCCCTCAGCTGTAACCGTAAAGTTACCGTCTCTGGTATACATTATATTGGTCTGATTCGGAAGATCTCTCTCAATATTCTTAGCCTTGTTCGTATATTCGATTCCAAAGAAACCATATCCGCCGATAGCCATGTCATATTTGTTTCCGGTCTCTTTCATAGGACCTTCGGACCAATCAACATAGCCTTCGCCAATCTTTACACCGGGATTAATAATGCCCAGTCCACGCGCAGTGAACGGGGCATCAGTATAATCTTTAATTTTAAGCGCAAGCTGATCACTGAAAGACTGTGATGTTGTGCCTTCCTTCTTAAAACCGTTTGTGTTGGCATTGGCAAGATTGTTGGTCAGCACATCCATTCTGTGCTGCTCGTTGATCATTCCTGTGTAAGCAGTATAAAGACCTTTTACCATTCTCTTTCCCTCATACCGTCCTGGTTATTCTTTATAGTTCAATCCTTGATATATATTATCGCAGATCATCAATCCTGATGATAACCTACAATAAACTCTACATAACGGCCGGTTCCGATGGCAACCGCTGTCATAGGATCCTCTGCTGTCATAGTATTGATTCCGGTCTTGGAATAGATAAGATCCTCAAGTCCGCGAAGAAGTGCTCCGCCACCTGTAAGAACTATTCCTCTGTCAGCAATATCCGCTGCAAGTTCCGGAGGTGTATTCTCAAGAACGCTGTGAATAGCCTCGATGATCTGAGATGTAGGCTCTCTGAGTGCCTCTTCTGTCTCTTCAGAAGATACTCTTACAGTTTTGGGAAGACCTGTAACAAGGTTACGTCCTCTTACATCCAGGAAATCATCTTCCGGTCTCGGATAAGCTGAACCGATCTTAATCTTTATATCTTCGGCAGTTCTGTCACCGATAAGAAGATTGTGCTTCTTTCTCATGTAACGAACAATTGCCTCATCAAAATCATCTCCTGCGACCTTAACGGATGTGCTTACAACCGTTCCGCCGAGTGAGATAACTGCAATATCAGATGTACCTCCACCTATATCAACAATCATGTTTCCGCAAGGCTTTGTAATATCAATTCCTGCTCCGATCGCTGCTGCAATAGGTTCCTCGATAGTCTTAACATCTCTCGCACCGCAAAGTCTTGTAGCATCTTCTACGGCTTTCTTCTCTACTTCCGTAGCTCCACTGGGAACACATACAGCGATAAAAGGTTTTCTATGAATTTTCCTTCCGATAGCCTTCTTAATGAAGTATCTCATCATCTGCTCAGTGATTTTGTAGTTAGAGATAACTCCCTGTCTCAGAGGTCTTACGGCAACAATATTACCGGGTGTACGGCCAAGCATAAGCCTCGCATCCTCACCGATTGCCTTGATTTCCTCTGTGTCTCTGTCATAAGCTACTACAGAAGGTTCCTTAAGAACTACTCCCTTGCCTCTTATGTAAACGAGAACAGATGCCGTTCCTAAATCAATTCCGATGTCTGCATACTGCATAATTTAAGGTACCCCTTTCAAAACTGTGTGTCATTTATTTTAGCGCATAAGTGCGGATAATAAAATGTTAATAATACATTGCCATTATAAACCATCTTATAAAGATTTAAAAGGGGCTACCTCTATTAATATCGGACATTTCCTATCAAAACTTAAGTATCCTGTTAAAATCTTAAGTATTTTAGCCATGTGCTCAAAAAAGAGTTTCGAAAACACCTAAATTACGCGCATTTCAGGAAATACCATACTAAAATTAATCATTATTTTTTCAACATCTTTTTTATGTATGCTCCGGTATATGACTTCTTACACTTAGCAACTTCTTCCGGCGTGCCGCAGGCAACAACCGTTCCGCCGCCCGAACCGCCCTCGGGTCCCATATCTATGATGTAATCTCCTGTTTTGATGACATCCAAATTATGCTCGATAACAACAACCGTATTTCCCTGTTCTACCAGCTCATGCATTATCTTCACAAGCTTCTGAACATCGGCAAAATGAAGTCCCGTCGTAGGCTCATCAAGAATATAGACTGTCTTGCCCGTTCCCACCTTACTAAGCTCCGTCGCAAGCTTTATTCTCTGCGCCTCACCACCTGAAAGCTCTGTACTGGGCTGTCCAAGCTTAACATATCCAAGTCCCACATCGTAAAGAGTCTGTATCTTTCTCTTAATCGTCTTAACATTCTCAAAGAAAGTAAGCGCCTCTTCAACCGTCATATCAAGGACATCATAAATATTCTTTCCTTTATATCTGACTTCAAGAGTTTCGTGGTTATAACGTTTTCCTCCGCAGACCTCACACGGAACATATACATCCGGAAGGAAATGCATTTCAATCTTGATAATTCCGTCACCGCCGCAGGCTTCACATCTTCCGCCTTTAACGTTAAACGAGAACCTTCCCTTCTTGTATCCTCTTGCTTTCGCATCGGGGGTACCTGCAAAAAGATCCCTTATCATATCAAACACGCCCGTATATGTCGCAGGGTTTGATCTCGGAGTTCTTCCGATAGGCGACTGATCTATAGCAATGACCTTATCAACCTGCTCAAGCCCTTCAATTCCCTTGTGTTTTCCGGGTATACATCTAGCCCTGTTAAGATCTCTCGCAAGATGCTTGTAGAGTATCTCATTGACAAAAGAGCTCTTTCCGGAGCCCGAAACTCCCGTAACTATGGTAAGTACGCCAAGCGGAACATCAATATCTATATTTCTTAAGTTATTCTCACTCGCACCTAGCACCTTAAGCCATCCCTTCGGCTCTCTTCTGACTTCCGGAACGTCGATCTTAAGTTTGCCTGCCAGATACTGGCCGGTTATCGACTCCTCAACTTTCATGATATCTTCGGCAGTTCCCGTAGCAACGATCTTACCGCCTCTTGAGCCCGCTCCCGGTCCCACATCGACGATATAATCAGCCTCTCTCATAGTATCTTCATCATGTTCTACTACAATAAGAGTATTTCCAAGGTCTCTGAGATTCTTAAGCGTATTAAGAAGCTTATCGTTATCCCTCTGATGAAGTCCGATACTCGGCTCATCAAGGATATAGCATACTCCGCAAAGGCCCGAACCGATCTGTGTAGCGAGTCTTATTCTCTGTGCCTCGCCGCCTGAAAGTGTTCCCGTGGCTCTCGAAAGCGAAAGGTAACCCAATCCTACATCCACAAGAAATCCCACTCTCGCCCTGATTTCTTTCAGAACCTGTGCACCGACAAGTTCCTGATGCTCACTAAGTTTGAGATTTACAAGGTAGTTCTGAAGTTCATCAACCGACATTGATGTGATCTCATAGATATTCTTATCGTCTATGGTAACCGCCAGTGATTCCTTCTTAAGCCTCTGTCCGCCGCAAAGCTGACAGGGCGTGATTCTCATAAACTCCTGATATTCAGCCTTCGCCGTCTCAGAAAAAGTCTCTCTGTATCTCTGTTCAACATTCTTGATAAGTCCGTCAAAAAGAATCGGGTAATCACCCTCACCTCTTGACCCCTTGTAGTGAACATTGACAGTCTTGTCAGCTCCGTGTATGAGCATATGTCTTACCTTCTCGGGAAGATCGCAGAAAGGAGTATCAAGGCTGAATTTATAAGCTTTGGCAAGCGCTTTCAAAGTCGCATTACTAAAACTTCCCTCCTTATTTGCAGACTGCCATCCCATAACAACGATACATCCGTCATTTATTGAAAGAGTCTTGTCGGGGATCATGAGATCTTCGTCAAACTCCATCTTATATCCAAGTCCCGCACAGTCAGGGCAGGCTCCGAAAGGATTATTGAACGAAAAACTTCTGGGTTCAATCTCGGGAATACTGATCCCGCAATCGGGGCAGGCAAAATTCTGGCTGAAATTAAGCTCTTTTCCATCCACCACATCAACAGTAAGAAGTCCCTCCGCAAGCTGCAGGGCACTCTCTATTGAATCGGCAAGTCTCTTCCTTAGATTCTCGTTGTCATCTCTTATGACAATTCTGTCAACTATTACTTCTATGTTATGCTTGATGTTCTTATCAAGCTTGATTTCTTCAGAAAGCTCATACTGACTTCCGTCAATTCTTACTCTGACATAACCCGCTCTTTTTGCCCTGTCCAGAGTCTTGGCATGCTCACCTTTTTTGCCTCTTACAACAGGTGCAAGAAGCTGGAGCTTGGTTCCGTCACCGAGAGCCATGATCTGGTCGCACATCTCATCAACCGTCTGTCTTCTTATCTCTCTTCCGCAGTTCGGACAGTGCGGTATACCTATTCTTGCATACAACAACCTGAAATGATCGTATATCTCGGTAACCGTTCCCACAGTCGATCTGGGATTCTTGTTAGTGGACTTCTGGTCAATCGAGATTGTAGGAGAAAGTCCTTCGATTCTCTCGACATTAGGCTTATCCATCTGTCCCAGAAACATTCTTGCGTAAGATGAAAGCGACTCCATGTACCTTCTTTGACCTTCCGCAAAAATAGTATCAAAAGCAAGTGAAGACTTACCCGATCCCGACAGTCCCGTAAAAACTGTCAGAGTCTCCCTCGGGATCTTAACACTCACATGCTTAAGATTATGTTCATCTGCACCGCGGACTCTGATGTAATCATGAATATCCGTGGGAAGAATTCTCTTTGCTGTCGTATTCTTTTTTGTCATTCTACTGTTATCCGGCATATATTTATCTCCTGTCACCTATCTCAGGTTATTTACCTTCCGTCAGATCATTATATATTTTCTTGAGTTCAATCATTTGGTCTCTGAGTGTCGCCGCCGTTTCAAAATCCAGCTCTGTGGCCGCACGTTTCATCTTCTTCTGAACCTGTCCGATAAGTTTCTCAAGTTCATCCTTATCCATTGCCTCAGGATCTTTTTCAAACTTAACTTCTTCCTTGGCGATAGCCTTGGTAACTGCGATAAGCTCTCTTACCGCCTTCTTTATTGTCTGCGGAGTTATTCCGTGTTCCTTATTGTATTCTTCCTGTATCTTACGTCTTCTCGCCGTTTCATCGATAGCTTTCTGCATCGACTCCGTCATATTATCGGCGTACATGATAACGTGTCCTTCCGCATTACGCGCAGCACGTCCGATTGTCTGAATAAGCGACGTCTCCGAACGAAGAAATCCCTCTTTGTCCGCATCGATTATCGCAACAAGTGATATTTCAGGAATATCAAGTCCCTCTCTCAAAAGGTTGATTCCGACAAGAACATCAAAGACATCAAGACGCATATCTCTGATTATCTCAGCTCTTTCAAGCGTATCGATATCGGAATGAAGGTATTTTACCCTTATTCCCGACTCTGCAAGGTACTCTGTCAGATCTTCAGCCATTCTCTTGGTGAGCGTAGTCACAAGAACCTTATTCTTCTTATCTATCTCTGTACGAATCTCACCTATGAGATCGTCAATCTGTCCCTCAACAGGGCGTACGGAAATCTCGGGATCGAGAAGTCCCGTAGGCCTTATTACCTGCTCGGTTCTTAGAAGTTCATGCTCTTCCTCATATTTTCCCGGAGTAGCGGAGCAAAAGAGCATCTGGTCAATGTGCGATTCGAACTCCTCAAAATTTAGCGGTCTGTTATCAAGCGCAGACGGAAGCCTGAATCCATAATCAACAAGCGTAAGTTTCCTGCTCCTGTCTCCGTGATACATAGCACCGACCTGCGGAATCGTCATATGCGACTCATCAACGATTATCAGGAAATCTCTGTCAAAGAAGTCCAAAAGAGTAAGCGGCGGTTCACCAGGCGCCATAAAGTTAAGGTGTCTTGAATAGTTCTCAATTCCCGAGCAAAAGCCCGTCTCCTTAAGCATCTCTATATCAAAATTGGTTCGCTCAGAGATTCTCTGGGCTTCAATAAGTCTGTCCTCTCCCTTAAAGAACTTGATCTGTTCCTCAAGCTCTTTCTCAATTTCAACGCACGCCATGTTGATCTTCTCCTGAGGAACAACATAGTGTGAAGCAGGATAGATCATAACGTGCGAAAGCTCACTTCTTACCTTAGCTGTGACAGGTTCAATCTCAGTAATCCTGTCTATCTCATCGCCAAAGAACTCTATCCTTATCAGATAATCATCCGCATTAGCAGGGAAAACCTCTATCGTATCGCCCCTTACCCTGAAATTGCATCTTCCGAGCTCAAGATCGTTTCTCGTATACTGTATCGCAACAAGCTCTTCTATCGTCTTGTCTCTGTCCTTCTGCATTCCGGGTCTAAGTGAGATTGACATTCCCTTAAATTCATCAGGGCTTCCAAGTCCGTATATACAAGATACGCTGGCAACAACGATAACATCCTTCCTCTCCGAAAGTGACGCCGTTGCCGAAAGCCTGAGCTTATCAATCTCATCATTTATCGACGAATCTTTTGCAATATATGTATCTGTCTGAGGAACATACGCTTCAGGCTGATAGTAATCGTAGTAGGATACAAAATACTCAACTGCGTTTTCGGGAAAAAACTCCTTCATCTCGCCATAGAGCTGGCCTGCCAGAGTTTTATTGTGGCTGATGATCAGCGTGGGTTTATTTAGCGCCGCTATGACATTTGCCATAGTGAACGTCTTACCCGATCCCGTAACACCAAGTAAAGTCTGAAATTGATTGCCTTCCTTAAAACCCTTAACCAACTCCTCTATTGCTTGGGGCTGGTCTCCTGTGGGCTTAAACTCAGAGTGTAATTTGAAATCCATATCTCAGTTCCCCTCGATAATTTGATAAGTATCTTCTACCAAACAAAAAAGAAATGATATACCGCTGTTACAGTATATCATTTCAGAATTCACGCGTCTATAAAAACTTGAACACATGTTCGCAATATTCACTTCGCCACAATATCCCGAACCAGCTTCGCATCATCGCCCGCAACAATGAAATATCCAAATCTGGAAGAGCTGTCCACAACTTTTCTGTCGGTAATCTCTTCAACACTACTCTCAATAACAAGATCCTGATATTTTGAGCAAATCTCCTGACAATAATCGGCATCTTCCCGGCAGAAAACAAACTTGATTCCCGCTGCGTTGTGCTTCTTGCCGGAAGTGAGGTCGGGCACGTTTCCAAGAGCCACATCGATGACTGCTTTGACAAAATCAATGCCGGTAGTCAGCTGCACAAGTGAACTTCCGATGCAGTCGCCGCCCATTCTCCCGCCAATTTCGACAATCTTTATAACGCCGTCTTCGCGGATAAGAATCTCGGAATGTGACGCGCCGTTCTCTATCTCAAGCGCATCAAGTGCGCCATATATGACGTTTCTGATGTTCTCATAAGTCTTTTCATCTACAGGTGCAGGTTCAAAGTGTCCGGTCTCGATGAAATTCGGGCTTCCCGTTGTGAACTTCTCGGTCACGGCAAGAAGTGTATGTTTCCCGTTGTATGAGATACACTCAACACTGTACTCTTTTCCCTCAACGAATTCCTCGATGATCGCGGTCTTCTCAAAGCTCACATCTCTTGCAGATGCTATCGCAGCCATGATTCCAGACTTTGACTTAAGCTTTGTAACAGCTCTGCTTCCGGATCTGTCCGTGGGCTTTACGATTATCGGATATTCAAATCCAAGCTCATCAACATTGACCGAGTCATCAGCCAAAACGTATTTAGGGCACGGAACATTCTTTTCCGTAAGGGCATTTCTCATTGCAAACTTATTGGTCGACTTGTACGTGCATGAAAGCGAATTGCCCGAAAGCCCCATCTTATCTGCAACATAGTTTACAGTGAGCATCGCAAGATCGGATGCAATACTGCATATTCCGTCAATTCCTATCTCTTTGCACTTCTCACAGATAGCCTCTTTTTCAACAATACTTATCGGATAAAAGAAATCGGCCGTAGCTTCGCCTACATCTCCAACGCCCCATGCGAACACATGAGTTTCAAGTCCCATTTCTTTTGCCTTTAAAATCAGCGGATTCTGAAGATATGAAGCGCCGATGATCGCCAGTTTTTTCATATACTACTCCTCTTCGTGTCGGTTAAGCATTTCGTCAATAATATAAATAGGTCTTCCTTTACTCTCGGAAAATATATTTCCAATGTATATCCCGACTATTCCCAAGGCGCTCAGCATAAGTCCGCCCATCATATATATCGATGCAATGACCGAAGGCCAGCCTATATCCAGATCTCTCACAGCGTAATTTCTGATAACAAGATAGATCAAAAATATAAATGCCGCACATGAAAGTGCAAATCCCAGCTTAACCGCCATAAACAGCGGCTTGTTGGACTGCGCGGTAATAAGGCTGATCGCAAGATTAACTTTTTTGCTGAAAGTATATGACGACTTTCCCGCAAATCTTTCATCCGACTCAAGCTCGATGGTTGTGTCATTATAGCCAAGCCACATGAGGAACATGATGTAATCTCTGGTCTGCTCTTTCATCTTAAGAAAAGAATCTACGACTTTTCTTTTGGCAACACTGTAATTACCCACCTCGAAGTCGTACTTCATGTCTGAGAGCTTATTATATACAGCGTAAAAAGATCTTGATAAAGCTTTTACAATAAAGGTATCCTTTCTTTCTTTTCGCTTGGAATATACGATATCGTAACCTTCCTCTATCTTGTCCAAAAACAGTGGCAAAAACTCAGGTCTGTCCTGAAGATCGCAGTCCATTACAGAAACAAGATCTCCTGTCGACTTCTCAAGACCTGCGGTTATCGCACGCATCTGTCCAAAGTTCCTTGAAAGTTTTATTCCCACAACGCGCTTATCCTTAACGCAGAGCTTCTCGATCTCTTCCCACGATTTCTGCGGGCAATGGTCGTCCACCATAATTATCTCAAAGGATTTTCCTGCATCTTCAAGCGTTGCAACAAGCCTCTTATATAGTTCGGGTACCGCCTCCCTGCATCCGTATACAGGGATAACTACTGAAATATCCATAAATATCCTCGTGTTTTCTTTTTGAATTTCATAGTTATAAATATGAAACCAACATAGGATATTTTATCATATTACAATCAAAGATTAAACGAATCATATGTATAGACCATATCCTGTTCAATCACGAAATCATCGCAAAAAGTATTCCTCTTTGTATCGATATGATCCAGGAGCTGCGTCGTGCACATTGCGGCAGTCGCATCTCCCTCAGGTATTTCAGGCTTTGCGCCGCCTTTCGTAAGCAGACTTGCAAGTCCCAGTATCATCATGATTCCTATAAAGATCACTCCGAATGTGTATAAAAAAATAATCATTTCCCCTCCTGAAAAAATTCTTTATCAATAAATTCAGCTATTCTCTCTTTTGCATTATATAATCGCCCCTTAAATGCGGGCACACGCTCTTTTGCATCGCTCCCAACGTAATTCATGACAGGTTCCGCGTACAAGATTACTCCCGACATTGTCGCAGCAACGACCGCTACTGCGACGCCTCTCTTTATATATCTGACAACAATGTCACGTTTTCTTTTCACAATACTGTCCAAAAGAGCTTTCTCTATCTCTCCGCAGGATCTGAACCTGTCATCGCGCCCGGGCTTTATACATTTATTTATTATCTTCACGAAATCGCCTGAAAGTCCCGGCGCTCCGTTTAGCTTAAAGTTTTCAAGTGCCGCTTCGTTCTTGATATCTATCCCCGTTGTCATCTGCAAAAGAGTCATCCCAAAGCAATATATATCCGTTTTTGGATCTGTTTGGCCCAGAGTCCCGTACTGTTCGGGCGCCGCAAATCCCACGGTTCCAAGATAAGATGTGTCGGACTTTTCGCCTTTTCTATAGATCCTCGCCGCTCCGAAATCTATCAGATGCACCTTTCCGTCCTTGCCGATAATGATATTCGCAGGCTTAAGGTCCCTGTATATTACTGGTTCCCGCAATCCGTGAAGATACTTAAGTATCCTGATAAGCTCAATAGCGATTCCAACGGTCTCTTTCTCGGAAAAAACTCCGTTCATCCGAAGTTTCTCCGAAAGGCTGTTTCCCGAGATATACTGCATGACCATAAATCCTTCTTCATAATCTACAAGTTTCTGTATTCCCGGATAATTGAACCTCTTTAACATTAACGCCTCATCTTCCAAAGACGACTTTGCCTTGAAACTCTCCTTCTTAAGAGCTTTTACCGTAACCTTTTTGCCGGTACGCATATCACGTGCCGCAAAGACTGCGCTTGTTCCGCCCTCTCCGATTTTCTTTATTATCCTGTATCTTTTTATATCTTTCATGCACCAAGCTCCATACAAAGCGCCGCAACAGATATATTGTCCGTTTCATTTCTGTCGTATGCTGTCTTTACAAGCTTTTTACATGCATCCAGCATATCCTCCGATGTAACGCACATCTGCGGGCAAAGCATACTGTAAAGCTCACTCTTTTCCATTGTTCTCCAGAATCCGTCCGAACACGCTATCACGGTAGAATCATTTTTAAAAGTTCCTCGTGTTATATCGGGTTCGGGAGTTTTCATTGAACCAAGACATCTTAGGAGCACGCTCTTTTCCCTGTCATTTAACGCTTCTTTCTCCGTAATTTTCCCTTCATCCAGTTTTTTCTGCAAAACGCTGTGATCTTTCGTAAGCTTTATTACATCCCCCTTTGAAACAGCATATATTCTGGAATCTCCGATATTCATGATCATGTATCTGTCGCCTATCTGCAAAAGAGCTGTCAGCGTCGTTCCAAGGTTGATCTTCCTGTGCTTCGCATATCTTCTTAATTCTCCACCAATCCTTGCAATAAGTCTTCGCCACGATACTTCTATCACATCCCACAGTCTGTCCGCCTCAAGGTCCTGCATAAGAGACAACTCCTCATGGAACCAGTTTTCAAGCGACCTGACCACTTTACAGCTTGCAACCTCCCCCTTCGGCAGACCTCCCATTCCGTCACATACCGCGACAAAAGAGATTCTTCCAAGTTTCTCTGAATTTGCAACTTTCACCAGCACAGAATCCTGGTTTACCTTACGGTTTCTACCCGCATCGGTATAAATACACGCTTTGACTTTCATAACTTCCCTGCTTTCAAAAATGGAAATACTACTCGAAATGAGTAAGAAAATAAAAACCTGTGCCAAAGATTTAGCACAGGTTCAGATAATACTATTTATTTTTTTATTTGTCAATAAGCTCCTTCATGACTTCGATTGCCTTCTCTTTCTGATTGTCAATCTTGTCTCTCTGAGCCTTCTCAATATCAAGTTCAACCTCAACATCCGGTTCGATTCCTATTCCATGGATGTTGTAGCCGTTGGGAGTATAGTAATCACTTACAGTAAGTTTAACGGCAGTTCCGTCATTAAGATCGAATACACTCTGAACGATTCCTTTTCCGAAAGACTTAACACCTACAAGCTTACCGATTCCGTAATCCTTAATTGCACCTGCAAGTATTTCTGAAGCACTTGCTGAGTACTGGTTAATGAGAACAACAACCGGAATGTCTATCTGACGTGTTCCGTCGCAGGTATAATTCTGCTGATGACCTTCTCTGTCCACAGTATATACGATATTGCCCTTAGGAAGGAGCTGTCTTGCTATATCGCAAACAGTAACGAGGTTTCCTCCGGGATTACTTCTAAGGTCGATCATAAGTCCCTTGATACCGCTTGCACGAAGCTCTGCAAGTCCCTCAGTGAACTGATCCGTTGTGATCTCATCAAACTCTGAGATCTTAAGATATCCGATTCCGTCTTTAAGAAGTTCGGTCGTAACTGTCGGAACCTGTATCTCATTTCTGATAACATCGACTTCAACATTCTCAACAGATCCGTCTCTTACCAAAGTGAGATGTACGGAAGTTCCTTTTTCGCCCTTAATCTTGGCAACAACTTCATCAAGGGTAAGCCCCTGTATACTTTCTTTGTCGACTTCAGCGATGATATCGCCTTCCATGAGACCTGCGTCAGCAGCAGGGCTTCCTTCCATAACGCCCGTTATTACAGGCACATTTTTTTCCTGATCCATTCCGACATATGCGCCGATTCCGTAATAAACGCCCTTAGTCACAGCCTTGAGCTCTTCAAGTTCGTCCGCCGTGTAATAAACAGAATAGGGATCTCCCAAAGATTCTATAAGACCCTTGTATATTCCCTCGGCTTCAGTAGCCTTATCCACATCGTCCTTATAGTAATTGGTATCAACGAGATTCTCAAGCATCTTAACCTTTTTGATTGTTTCACTGTTAAGAACTCCGTTTTCGTTCTGACCACCGGAACGAACTCCCGTTGTCAAAATAAACATGATAGCACCTGCTGAAAAAACAAAAAGTGCGCAAAGTGCTCCGATGAGGATTCCGCTTATAAACCTTCTTTTAAGCTTCTTATCCGCTTCCGTTTCATTACTTACCGGCTCTTTGGCCAGCTCATTGTTCTCGATATTTTCGTTTTCCAATGTTCTTTATCTCCTGTCCGCTTTTATTTTAGATAATTCCATGGACTAACATACGCTCCGTTAAGTCTTACTCCGAAATGAAGATGGTTACCTGTCGATCTTCCGGTCGAACCAACTGCAGCAATCCTGGTTCCGGCTGTGACATCCTGTCCCTTGGAAACATATAGTGCAGAACAATGCATGTAGATTGTATAAAGACCGTCTCCATGATTGATCATTATATAATTACCCATTGTCCCGTTGTAGTCGGCGGCAACCACCGTTCCGGCATAGGCCGCCAAAATGGCCGATCCTGCAGGTGCTGCAAAATCCACACCATTATGCATCTTTTGTATTCCAAGTGTTGGATGGATTCTCATTCCAAATTCATCGGATACTCTGGAATAATTCGGACAAGGAAATGTAAACATTCCGCCGTCGTATTTATGTCTGCTGTTTAATGCGGCCTCATCCGCAGCTACCTCTTTTTCAAGAGCAGCAATCGTTGCGTTCTCAGCCTTTATCTCCGCCTCATACTCAGCGATAGCAGCCTCTTTGCTCTTAATATCCGTCGATACATTATTGAGCTCAACTCCCTTGGCGTCAATAAGAGTTTGCATTTTGCCTTCTTCTTCCTCTTTATTTGACTTTGCCAGATCGAGAGTTTCTTTTTCTTCCTCAAGAGCCTGTTTATTGAGCGCTATAAGCTCAGTAGTCGCCACATATTCGTTGAGCTTTTTTCTGTCATAAGAAGCGATCATCTCAATATACTCAGCCTTATTGAGCATGTCGGAAAAACTTCCCGTGCCCGCAAAAAGTTCAAAGTAAAGCTTATCTCCACGCTCATACATGAACTTTATTCGCTTCTTCATGGCATCATATTGAGCTTCCTGAGTGCGTTCCGCTTCTTCTAAGTCTTCACCCGTCTTCTTGATCTCAGCCTCTTTTTGCCCGATAGTATCGTTAAGAGCATCTATCTTCTTCTGTATCTCTGTCAAGGAAGCATCAAGTTCTGAGATATATTTTTTTTAGATCCGACTTATCTTTTTCAAGCCCTTGTTTTAACTTTTCAAGATCGGTCTTAGCTGTATTCAGGCTATCTCGCTGTTCTTTCTGCTTTTTGATCTGATCTTTTTTGGCTTTAATACTTTCTTCCGTGACCTCTGCCGACACTATAATACCATTGGCTTCAAAAGTAAATACCATGATCATGAAACAAGCCAGCACTCGAAATATCCCTTTAAGCGTGCCTTTTTGTAATCTGTTCAACTTATCTGATCTTCCTTCTAATAACCTGATCACACATGCAAATGTTTTCTGACTGTTGTAAAGCTACCCAAAAAGCCTATTCCGATTCCTATTGCCATAGATATGGGAACGAGTTCGTTATATATCTTCTCAACAGGCAGGAACGGCAAAATATTTGAAAGCATTGCAAACTGGGTGTGAACATAATCAATTGCGCTACCGTATACATAATAGAGAATCAGTAATGGTATGAGCGAACCGATAATTCCGATAATGATGCCCTCTACCACGAAAGGTGCTCTTACAAAGAAATCCGTCGCTCCGATATATTTCATAATGTTTATCTCGTCTTTTCTGACAGCAATACCCATAGTTACCGTATTGCTGATAAGGAAGATCGAAACAAGCAAGAGAATTACTATAATTCCCATAGAAACATACGCCATAAGCTTGTTGAGTCCGCTAAGTGTATCAGCGGTGATCTCAGATCTGTTGACTGTTCTGACAACATCAAGGCTCTCTATGTATGTAACCAATGCTGCCTGCATTGAAACATCATTAAGATAAATCTCAAGGCTGGCGGAATCTGCAAGAGGGTTCTCGGTAAATCCGTCTGTATACTCACCGATATAATCCTTCTTGAAATCTTCCCATGCAGCTTCGGGATCTATATAATTGATCTCTCTTACTTCCGGACGTTTCTCAAGATCTGATTTTACTGCAAGAATCTGATCTTCATTTACTCCTTCGTTAAAGAAAACAGTAACAGAGACGCCTTCCTCTGCCGTATGAACAAAATATTGAATGTTGTTGATTATTGAAAAAACCAGACCGAACAGGAATAGACATGCGCCTATTGTTGCAATAGAAGCAAGGGTATACCATTTATTTCTACCTAAGTTCTTAAATCCCTGTCCAATGGTATAAAAGAAACTATTAATCCTCATCGATGTATGTACCTTCTTCCTCGTCTTCTATGATAACACCCTTTTTCATGGTTATAACTCGCTTCTTCATGGCATTTACTATTTCTCTGTTGTGTGTAACAACAATAACAGTTGTGCCGCTTTCATTGATCTTTTCCATAAGCTTCATTATTTCCCATGAATTATTGGGGTCAAGATTTCCGGTCGGCTCATCGGCCAAAAGAATCGTTGGCTTGTTGATAAGCGCTCTTGCGAGAGCAACTCTCTGCTGCTCTCCTCCGGACAACTGATTTATCTTGCTCTTATACTTACCCGCAAGATTGACTGTCGCAAGTATAGAAGGAACATTTCTCTTTATTTCCCTTGTGGATGTCTGGACAATTCTCTGGGCGAATGCTACATTTTCGTATACATTTCTATCCTTAAGAAGTCTGAAATCCTGGAACACTATTCCGAGATTACGCCTAAACTTTGGAATCTTACTGTGCTTAATCTTATTCAGGTTATAACCCAAAACCGTAATTTCACCGTTTGTAGGTACAAGCTCTCTCAAAAGAAGCTTAATGAGCGTAGATTTACCGGATCCGCTATCTCCTACGATGAATACAAACTCGCCTTTTTTAATGTGAAGAGTGACGTCGTTAAGTGCCGGTGCACCCGATGAATACGACTTCGTCACATGGTCGAGGGTAATAACCTCGCCTTCGGGTATCTGCCTACCCGATTTCGTCTTTCTAAATCCTTTTTCCATAGCATCTCCCCGAAATTTGTGTTTATATAAAAAAGATTCTTCCTATCGTTCAAAATAGGATTATGAAATTCTGTCCATGTATTTCATGTATCTGACAACCATAAGAGCGATCTTAAATGTAATCGCATCGTCAAACACCCTAAGATCAAGCCCCGTACTCTTCTGCAGCTTATCAAGTCTGTACACGAGTGTGTTTCTGTGAATGAAAAGCTGTCTTGAAGTCTCTGATACATTAAGGCTGTTCTCAAAGAACTTATCAATGGTTGTGAGTGTCTCCTGATCGAAATCATCAGGATTTCTTCCGCCAAAGATTTCTTTGATAAACATCTTACATAGCGGAATGGGAAGCTGATAGATAAGTCTTCCGATTCCAAGTTCGCTGTAGCAGATAACCTTTCTTTCGTCAAAGAAGATCTTGCCGACATCCAGTGCCATCTTCGCTTCCTTGTACGATCTACTTACCTCTTTGATCTCGCCTACCACTGTTCCGTATGCGATCCTGACGCCTGTAAGTCCGTCCTTAGTAAGAGTTGCGATCATCTCTTCCGCAATCTTCGAAATATCCGACGGCTTAGCGTAATCGTTCACATCCTTAACTATGATGATATTGTCCTCGTCTACTTCAGTAACGAAATCATTTGCATTTCCGAAGTGAGTTCTGGCAAGCTCAAGAGCATTGCTGTCTCTTCCGCTTGATGTCTCAACGATCATAGCTATTCTCTTCGCATCCGACTGAATGTGAAGCTTCTTTGCCCTACTGTATATGTCAACAAGAAGAAGGTTATCAAGCAAAAGATTCTTGATAAAGTTATCCTTGTCAAAACGCTCTTTGTACGCGATAAGCAGACTCTGGATCTGGTACGCGATCATCTTGCCCAGCATATAGATGTTCTCGCCGGTTCCCGTACAGATCAGAATATATTCAAGCTGCTGCTCGTCATATATCTTAAAATACTGATATCCCTGTATCTCCTGTGAATCTGCCGGAGATTTCACAAAATCTCTGGCAACAGCCGCAACATTACCAATTTCCTGTGATGTAGCCGCAACTTCCTTGCCATCAATGTCCAGAACATATAACTCAACGTGTGCTATGTTCTTAAGTCCGTCAATTGTGTTTTGGAGAATTTGATTTGAAATCATTTGCCACTCTTTCCGCAACCTTTCGGCCGCTGAATAATATACATAGCCATTTTAATATATATGTACAATAAAATCTACCTTTTACATGCCATTTTTTGTACATTTTTTTGTTTTGCTCGTCAATATTACCAAAAAAGAATCCCCTTTTTGGTATCATATTATTTGAAATAATGCTAAGTTTTTGATGTAATATTATCGATATACAAAATAAGAAAAAGTGTTTTATACACAAAAACAGGAGGTGCTATATGGACATACCTTCCTTATCGATGGCTTTATCTCAAAATCGCATACTCACAGATGTAGGCGTAGCAATGCTATCCAAAAATCTGGACACTATGGAAGCAGCCGGACAGAATATGATCGCAGGTATCGAATCTGTATCGGAAACTTCCGTTAACCCCAATATCGGTTCAAACATCGATATAAGTCTTTGAAATACGCCATCAGAAAACTTGCCCGTGGCATTAAGCTACGGGCATTTTTATTTCTTATTTTTTCTTTTTGAGAATTATGCCGGAAAACCACCAATCGGACCGGCTCCCCCGGATTTATACATCAAACGCCCTGCAAAGCAACAGCGCTGTAGATCATAAAGCTTATTGATAAGATCATTACAATTACAAGAGGAACAGTGAAAAGAGACTGCTTCTTTTCCTCAACCTGAATCCCTGTCATATTCATGATGTCAGGCTCCTCTTTTTTCTTCCAAAATCTCAATTTGTCGATATAATCCTGTCTACCCTCAATCTTCGCCATCTTTTTAACTATTAAAATAGCAAGCGCGGTAAATATGATCGAAAATACTAACAGGAATATAAGCATGAGCGCCTGCATCACGCCTTCGGGAAGCTTATCCGCCAAAGTTTCGGCATTCGCTACTTCCTCACTACTATCTAACGCAAAATATATTGTCATTACTTCATAGGAATTAAACACCGCATGCGCTATAAACGACGGGATGACACTGCCTGTCGCTTCAACCATGAGACAGAACATAAATCCCATTACGGCTCCGTATGCAAACTGGTTAAAGTTAAGATGCATCATTCCAAAGAGCACTGCCGAAAGGATCATTGATGCAAGCACCCTGCCCGTTCTTCTGTAACTCTGGAATATAACTCCCCTGAATATGATTTCCTCAACAAACGGTCCAAATAAGCCTATTGAAGCAACCATAAGCACCATCGGGTATTCAACCATCTGATCGCTTATAGAAGCAACTGCGTTATCCACAAACATCATGGATATTGCGTTTACCAAACCAACAAGTGGGAACAACGTAATAACATAGAGTACCGACAATAATGCCGTGCTGATCTTTACCTTCTTGAGCGGTATGACCGACAGCAGCCCCTCACCGCTATAGAATATGACCGCAACAGACGGAATAAGTATCATCAACTCGCAAAGTGCATTATTTATCGGGAGTGACAGGTTTTTTCCCGTAAACGCCTGCCAAAAAGAAATGTAAATCATAATCACGAACGTTGACAATACCATGAAAAAGAACGCAATGTTCGCTTTTTTGTAATCCATACCCATATTTTATTTCCTCACAATTGAATCCGGTTTAATCTCAATCTTGCCTTCTTTGAGAAGTCTACCGACAGCTCTTTTGAACTCATTCTTACTCATACCGGTCTTATCACGAATAAGCTCAGGTGCTGCTTTGTCGTTAAAAGGAATCTTTCCGCCACCCTTTTCAAGCATATCAAGAAGCTTTTCTGCATCGGCGTCCATCTGAAGATATGCTTTTTCTCTAACGCTTAAGTTAAGCCTTCCGTCTTCCCTGACAGATACAACTCTGGCATTTACGCTGCTTCCAATCTCGATATTGCCATATAATTCCTTCTTTGGAATAAGCCCCGAATAAATATCGTCAACCGCAACAAATGCCCCAAAATTGTCGCTTAATTCATAAACCGTTCCCATAACCTTATCATCTTTGGAATAAGGGCTCTTATCCAAAAGATAATTGTATACATTCATAGTAACACAAAGTCTGCTACTCTTATCAATATACATTGCACAAAGAACTTCTTCGCCCGCTCTGACTTTCCTTGTCTGCTCCTTGAATGGAAGAAGGACGTCTTTTTCAAGTCCCCAGTCCATAAACGCTCCGATCTTACTCGTCTCTTTTACCTTGAGCATTCGTACGTCGCCAAGCATTATCTTAGGTGTTTTGGTCGTTGCGATAAGTCTGTCATCGGAATCCTTGTATATAAACACTTCCAATCTGCTTCCGATATCGCATCCCTCGGGTACCTGTTTTCCGGGCAAAAGAACTTTTTCGTCACTTCCGCTCTCCTCCGCAAGGTATACACCGAAATCAACTTTCTTTATTACTTCAAGTTCCTGTTTTTCTCCAAGTTTGATCATTTAGGTTCCTCCGTCCTCTTAGTATCTGCAGTAATCAGTTCTGCATTATCATGTTATATATTTATATTACCGTATCAAGCAGTAATAAGCTCAACTACGCATACAGGTTTTCCGTCTTCTCCGTTAAGACTTACTATATACTTATCATTATCATCTTTTTTACTCATAATAACAACAGGGCAAAGAACATCTCCAAGCCTTGACTGTTTTTTGTACTCGGCGCGCATGGCAACAATCTTAAGATCACGCTTAGGGAGACAGTCCATGGCGATTCTTACGTACTGTCCGTTATTTACGTGATTGTTGGTATCAAGGTTGTGCTGCTTTACCTGTATCTCTTCTCCCCAGAATCTTTCATCTTCTTCGGAAATCTCAATCTTTCTGTCTTCATACTTCATATCAAGTTTAGGCTCAAGCGGATACGCTTTTAAAATTTCATCTGTTATCCTACTTGGAAAGCCTTTTTCTATGTCTACAAGGGTCCAGATTGAATTGGCGACCGCAAGTCTCTCTCCATCCTTTGTATCCATGAAGAAATTTCTATAGCCGATAGCACCTCTGAGTTCATACGGAACAGTTCCGATAACAACATCCTCGCACAGCTTGGGATATCTGTTCACAACGATCTGCCATGACGAAAGAACCCAGACAATTCCCTTATCCCTAAGATATTCCATTGATGCCGGTCCGTCCTGTGTCTGAAACGTGGAGCAATCCTGAAAATAATCTATTAGTGACTCAAGCGTAAGCTCTCCGCTTCTGTCTATTTCGCTGTATCTTATCCTTGAATTGAATGTATACATGCATTTCTCCTTCTATAGTCGTCAAACAGCTTGTATTCACGGAAGACAAACCTTTTTGACATTCTACAACATGTAACAAATTATATATCATGCAGAATACTCCGTATGACCTGAATATAAAAATTAAAGCGAGATTGTCTCCAATCTCGCTTTATCAATATAGCTGGGCTAGTAGGATTCGAACCTACGTAATGACGGAGTCAGAGTCCGTTGCCTTACCGCTTGGCGATAGCCCACCGACAAGAAATGATTATACGTGAGGTATCATAAAAATGCAAGTACTTTTTGAAAATTTCTTATCAAATTGAAGCAAATTTTTTAAATTCACTTCAGCTCTTATATTTCGTGCCGCGTCCCTTCCCAATTACCGATACATAATTCTTATCAACAAGCCCTTTTAATATATTCGCAACTTTTGTTCTCCCAAAAGGTACTGCGTCTGTCATTCTGCGTCTTTGGCTTCAACTTCTTTTAATGTATTCCTGTAATCGTCAAAATCCTCAAACACATATACTGTAATACCGTCATCAGCATATACCATATGGGATTCATCCAAAAATAACGGCGTATATGCCGGATATTCGGGATCGTCAACCACTCTGCCATATGTCAGTACAAAAAATCTTCCTTTGGGAAGCTCACTCAAATGTCTTTTATCCTGGAGCCACTGCTCCACAGTCTTATCAGCATCATCTAGAGCTGAAAAAGTAGTATCTTTCGTAATCCAAACCTCAGCCTTGCCATCAGTCAGCTCTGTAACACTATTCCCAATCCAAAATGGAACAAATCCCTCAGTGGGCATATTCTCATCCCAGATGTCTTTTACAACCATATAATTAGAACCATTAGGTACAAAAGGCAACCTTGATTCAAACGGATTCTTTACTGTAATCTTTGAAACCAGGCAGAATGTTACGATCAAATATCCTGTTATTAAAGGAAATACCTTAGAAACCTGCTCATTCTTAATCACTCTTTTTGTAATAAACAATATCGGATATAACAAGGTCATTAGAGGGATCCAATATGTTACGCTGTATTGGTCGATGCATATCGAATACACAAAACCACAGAAAACAATAGATAAAGCCGTAAACAACAGATAAAAACGAGTCAGAAAATCTAATTCCTTTATCTTTGAAAACAGAATAATCACACAAGCGACAATAAGTGTGCAAAATCCTAAAGCCAGAAAATTCACCGCGCCATATATTCCCATAAAGGAAACATCATTAAAACAAAAGCCGTACAATGAAAATAAATCACTGATTGTCTGCAAAAAATTCCCAATCGAGATTTCTTTCCACTGATACGTAACCTGATCTCTAAAATGGTAAACACTGCGAAATATGCAATAATTAACCGCCATTCCCATAAGATATGACAGAAAAGCCAAAACGGTTATTAAAAAAAGCTTATAAGGCTTTTTTTGATTCATAAGATAATTATTTACCAATTCAACCATTCCCACCAACACAGCAGGAATATAGCATATAAGTGCCTGTCTCGCACCACCCAATCCTGCAAGCAGTGCAACAATAAGCAGAGACGATAAATATATAATCTTAGATCTACGCTCAGTTGCCTTATATAATTCAGACATAAGACCAACCGAAAGAAAAGTCAGACAAATATGAGGTATATAAAAAGCGCTATAAACAATCATATAGCCGTAACTGGCACCAAAAGGAAGAAATAGCATCCACAATGTCCATTTTCCTTCTCTTTCATAGCCAAGCGCTTTCATCATAAACTGATAACACACAGCCAGTAAAAGCAGCATAACGATATCAGATGCAATTCTTACAGCCTTCCAGTTATTAGGAATAAACATGAATACAAGCTTATATATAAGTTGCGTATTTATTACTCGGAGTTCTGTTGAATAGAACCAGTTTTTCGCCAGTATTCCGCCTTCATCCGCAAGCAATTTGCTCAACACCAGCTCAGATGAAGTATCACCATTCATAAGGGTATAGTAGTTGTAATTAATATAATAAATTGCAAACCCTAATGAAAATGCAGCCAGAATCCAAGGAATCATCTTGCTACGCCTTACTTTTGTCATATCAAAAGCACCTATATTCATGTTATCCCCCAGCAATTATGTTTAGCCTAAATATCAGCCCTCAAAGAGAAGATCTGCGTATGTAGGAATAGGCCAGTCTTTCTTATCTACGAGCATCTCGAGCTTATCGGCAGGAGTTCTGAGAGCTTCCATGATAGGAAGAACCTTATCCTTGTAGAAGAAAGCAAGTTCGCGCTGATCCTTGATCTTGCGTGCTTTCTCTTCGCTTGCCTTAAGCTTGTCGAGAGCAGCTTTCATCTTGCCAAGCTGCTCCTGGATTTCCTTGAGCTCGGCAACTTCAACAGATGCATCAACACCTGCTGCCTTGATCTGATTAACATCTGTCGCAACTCTTCCGGCATACTTCATAACAGCAGGAATGATCTGCTTCGAAGCCATATCGATCATTGTAAGTGCTTCGATGTTGATTGTCTTAGCATATGATTCAAATATGATCTCTCTTCTTGATTCAAGCTCTGTCTTTGTATAAACGCCGAATCTGTTGAAGAGATCGATAGCTTTCTCTGTCGTGAGTGTATCTGCAGCTTCAATTGTGGACTTGATATTGGGAAGTCCGCGTCTCTCAGCTTCTTTTACCCACTCGTCAGAATATCCGTCACCGTTGAAGATGATCCTCTGGTGATCTGTGAGATATTCCTTGATAAGGTCATGTACTGCCATATCGAAATCTTCAGCCTTCTCGAGGATATCGGCAGCTTCACAGAATGTCTCTGCTACGATTGTATTAAGTGTAGTGTTGGAACTTGCCATAGAATCAGAAGATCCAACCATTCTGAATTCGAACTTATTTCCTGTAAATGCAAAAGGAGATGTACGGTTTCTGTCTGTAGCATCTTTCTCAAACTGAGGAAGTGTTGAAACACCGGTCTTGAGCTTGCCGCCCTTTTTGCTGGACTTTGCAACACCTGTCTCAATAAGCTGTCTTACAACGTCCTCAAGCTGCTCTCCGAGGAATACGGAAATAATAGCCGGAGGAGCCTCGTCAGCACCGAGTCTGTGGTCGTTTCCAACGTCTGAAGCGCTCTGTCTGAGAAGATCTGCGTGTGTATCAACAGCCTTTAAGATACATGCAAGTACAAAAAGGAACTGTACGTTTTTATTGGGTGTATCACCGGGATCGAGAAGGTTTACACCGTCATCTGTGCAAAGAGACCAGTTATCATGCTTACCTGAACCGTTAACACCGGCAAAAGGCTTCTCGTGAAGAAGGCATCTCATGTGATGATGCTCAGCAACACGTTTCATGGTCTCCATAATGATCTGATTGTGATCTACAGCGATATTGGCTGTCTCATAGACGGGTGCAAGTTCATGCTGTCCGGGAGCAACCTCGTTGTGCTGTGTTTTATCGGGAACTCCGAGTTTCCAGAGCTCAACGTTGAGATCGTTCATGAACTCACCGACTCTTTCTCTGATAACTCCGAAGTAATGATCTTCCATCTCCTGTCCCTTGGGAGGCATAGCACCGAAAAGAGTTCTTCCTGTGAAAAGAAGATCCTCTCTCTTCATTGCTTTATCCCAGTCAACAAGGAAATATTCCTGTTCCGGTCCTACGGATACATTAACTTTTGTGGCTGTAGTATTACCGAAAAGCCTTACTATTCTGAGTGCCTGCTTGTTAATTGCCTCCATCGATCTAAGGAGTGGAGTCTTCTTATCAAGCGCATCTCCTGTATATGAGCAAAAGGCAGTGGGAATGCAAAGTGTAACGCCTGCTCCGGATTCCTTAAGGAATGCAGGTGAAGTGATATCCCATGTCGTATATCCTCTTGCCTCAAATGTGGCTCTGAGTCCACCTGATGGGAAAGATGAAGCATCAGGCTCACCCTTTATCAGCTCTTTTCCTGAAAAAGAAGTAAGCATCCTTCCGTCTTTATCAGCGCTTCCTACAAATGAATCATGTTTCTCGGCTGTAATACCTGTAAGTGGCTGGAACCAGTGCGTAAAATGTGTTGCTCCGTTCTCAACAGCCCACTCTTTCATAGCATTTGCGACAACATCGGCAGATTCTTTTGATAATTCTCCGCCATGCTCCGTAACGCTAACAACCTCTTTGTAAACATTCTTTGGAAGTCTTTCTCTCATCTTTGCAAGAGTAAAAACGTTCTGTCCGAATATCTCTTCTACGTTCACCCTATTGCTCATCAGTGCCCCTTTCTATACTGCAAAATTTAACTGTTTAAAAGTTTACATCAACTTTTCAAAAACTACTACCAAAATATTATTATTTTTTCTCATTTTCTTTTGAAGGGACTCTGAGTATGTCATATTTCTCCGCAGCCTCAGAAAGTTCCACATACAAAACCTGCTTGGGATGAGGGCAGGATTCCACGCTCTCTCCATCCTCGTTGTACATCGCCTTCACCGTAACTTTTACATCGGTTCCGTCAGGCTTCATGATCTCAATCTCATCTCCGACAGAGAACTTGTTTCTCTGCTCAATCTTAGCATAACCCCTGTTATCGATTTCATTCACGATTCCAAGGTAGATGTACTCATTTACATATGTATTGACGTCATAGATCTGCGTCTCATCGCTGGGCTTTCCGAAATAAAAGCCTGTCGTAAATTGTCTGTATGTGCACTTAGAAATCTGCTCCTTGTACCAGGGCATGTTCTCCCTGTACTTCTCTTCGGATTCAAAGAAATCATCTATTGCTTTTCTGTATGTTCTTGCAACAGTCGCAACATATAGAGCGGTTTTCATTCTTCCCTCAATCTTGCAACTGTCAACGCCCGCATTTACAAGCTCAGGTATATGCTCTATCATGCACAGATCTTTGGAGTTAAAGATGTAAGTACCTCTGTCATTCTCATATACCGGAAGGTACTCGCCCGGTCTTTTTTCCTCAACAACGGCATACTTCCATCTGCAAGGATGCGTGCAAGCTCCGTGATTGGCATCTCTTCCTGTGAAATAGTTGGACAAAAGACATCTTCCCGAATATGAAATGCACATAGCCCCGTGAATGAAGCACTCCATCTCAAGATCCTCAGGAATCCTCTCCTTGATCTCTTTTATCTCATTAAGCGAAAGTTCTCTTGCCGCAACAACTCTCTTCGCGCCAAGATCATACCAGAAATTGTATGTCTCGTAGTTTGTGTTGTTAGCCTGAGTTGAAACGTGAATATCTATCTCGGGGCAGATTTTTCTTGCCTTCATAAATATACCCGGATCCGCGATTATAAGCGCATCGGGCTTAAGTTCTTTTAACTCATGAAGGTATTTGTCAACGCCGTCAAGATCGTAGTTATGTGCCAAAATATTCACGGTGACATGAACTTTTACACCGTGCTCATGGGCGAACTCTATTCCTTCTTTCATCTCCTCGGGGCTGAAATTCTTAGCCTTAGCTCTGAGCCCAAAGGCATCGCCGCCGATATAAACGGCGTCCGCTCCAAATATTACCGCAGTTTTAAGTACTTCCAAACTGCTTGCGGGAATAAGTAATTCCGGTTTTTTCATTATAATCTCCATACCTTTACAACTTTACAGACAGTGCCATACCGTCGCCAACTGTCAAAATAACCGTGTTTAATGCATCATTGTGTTTCAGTTCATACAGATACTCTCTCATTCTTGCATGAATGGTGCGGTCTCTCCTCGTAACAGCAAATCTTGATTCTATAACATCGCCATCCTGAAGCACATTATCAGAAACGAGCAGGCCTCCCTTATTAAGTATCCTCAGACACTCGGGTAAAAAATTTATATATTGCGCTTTAGCCGCATCCATAAAAATAAAATCATACCCTTGGGAAAGCGTTTTTAAGATCTCAGTCGCATCACCCTCCAAAAGTGTGATTTTATTGTTAGAATCGTATTTTTTGAAATTCTCTTTTGCTACGGGAATTCTTTTCTCGTATTTCTCTATGGTGGTTATCTTGGTGTCTTTACCCGAATATTCCGCCATCAAAAGTGCCGAAAAGCCAACAGCGCAGCCGACCTCAAGAATATTCTCGGGTCTTGCCTGCGCCATCAGGAACTTAAGAAGTGCCTGCGTGTCCTTCCTTATAATGGGGACATCGCCGGCCTTCGCTTCTCTTTCTAGTTCATCAAGAAATGGAGTGTTACCTCTGTCCAGCGAATTGATAAACGCTGTCATCCTATCCTGATCAATCACTCTCTTTCTCTTCTCCTTCGCTTTCTTCGGTATCTTCGCCTTCTGTTTCTACAGGCTCTTCCTCTTCCTCAGGAGCAAGATCTTCCTCTTCCTCCAATGCCTTGTTTCCGCCTGAAGACGAATCGGTTGTAGCTTCTACCCATGTCTTGCCATCCTCGCTAAGTACAAGGCCTGACATTGTCTTGAGCATATCTTCGGGAGTCATCTTAGTATTAAGCTCATATGTACCGGCTTTTTCTTTTCCTTTACAATCAGAAAACTTCTCCTGCATCTTAAAGAGTCTCTTATCTTTTATAAGACCTGCATCAGCAAGCTTCTCTGCTATAGCGCCGGCATCGTCTCCGTCTTCAATGGTAACGCTGACTGTTTCTCCGTCACCGTCTCCGTCATACACTGCTGTCTGATTAAAAAGATGATAACCGTAGTAATAAGCTGTCTTTGCGCCTCCAATTATGATAAGCGCTACTACAACTACAAAAACAATCTTTGTTGTGGAATCAAAAATTCCATATCCCAGTTTTCTTGAATTCATATAGCTATTCCCCTTAAGTGATACGACAAATAACCCGTTCGTATCAGAAATTTGTGTCCATGATTATCGGCATTATCATGGGTCTTCTCTTTGTCTTCTTCCATATGTAATCGCTGAGGACTTCTTTAACAATATTCTTAAGCTTGCCCCAGTCAGTCACTCCCTTTTCAAGAGCTTCGGTAACTTCGTCCAAAACAAGATCCGTTGCATCGTCGATCAGCTTGTCCGACTCCCTTACATATACAAATCCTCTTGAAACAATACTCGGTCCGGAAACAAGCTGGCCGCTAGCCTTATCAAGTCCGAATACTACTATTACTATACCATCCTCGGCAAGGTGCTGTCTGTCTCTGAGGACAACATTTCCAACGTCTCCGACTCCAAGTCCGTCAACAAGAATTGCTCCCGCAGAAACCTTTCCTTTTACTTTAGCACTATTTTCATCAAGTTCAAGTATATCACCTGAATGCAATATGAAGATATTTTCTTTTGGTATTCCAAGTTCTTTTGCAATCTTTCTCTGTGCGATAAGATGCCTGTATTCACCGTGAACAGGGATAGAATACTTAGGCTTAACAAGCGTATAGATAAGCTTTATATCTTCCTGACACGCGTGTCCGGAAACATGTACATCCTGGAAAATTACATCAGCACCCTTCATCTGAAGTTCATTGATTATATTTGTTACAGCCTTCTCATTTCCCGGAATCGGATGAGATGAGAAAATAACCGTATCTCCGGCACCGATAGAAATCTTTCTGTGCTGTCCGCTTGCCATTCTGCTGAGGGCAGCCATACTCTCTCCCTGACTTCCGGTTGTAATGATAACTGTCTTGTTGTCAGGATAGTTCTTGATATTATCGATATCGACAAGTGTGTCATCCGGAATCTGAAGACACTCAAGTCTCTGGGCAATATCAATGATGCTGACCATGCTTCGGCCTTCAATAACAACTTTTCTTCCGCACTTGTGTGCTGTATTTATGATCTGCTGAACTCTGTCAACGTTGGATGCGAATGTTGCGATAATTATTCTTGAATTCTCATGTTCTTCAAAAAGATTGTCAAAAGCTCTTCCGACAGTCTTCTCAGAAGCAGTAAATCCCGGTCTCTCAGCATTTGTAGAATCGCACATGATTGCCAAAACGCCTTTTTTACCAATCTCAGCAAATCTCTGAAGATCGATTGGATCTCCAAAGACGGGTGTGTAATCAACCTTGAAATCTCCGGTATGAACCACGGTTCCAGCAGGCGAATAGATTGCAAGCGCCGCTGCATCTACAATAGAATGATTTGTTCTGATGAACTCGACTCTAAACTGGCCGAGATTGATAGACTGTCCGAATTTTACAACTTTTCTTCTGGTGCTCTTAAGTAAATTATGCTCCTCGAGCTTGTGCTCGATAATTCCCATTGTAAGCCTTGTCGCATACACAGGGACATTAAGCTCATGCAAAATGTAAGGAAGCGCTCCGATGTGATCTTCGTGGCCGTGAGTGATCACAAAGCCCTTCACCTTATCGATGTTCTCCTGTAAAAAAGTAACATCGGGGATTACAAGGTCGATTCCCAACATATCGTCATCAGGGAAAGACAGACCGCAATCCACTACAATAATACTGTCTTCATATCTGAAGGCAGTGATATTCATTCCAATCTGCTCAAGACCACCCAAAGGTATGATCTGCAGTTTGGACTCGTTTTCAGTTTTTTTCTTGCTCAATAATTATTCCTCCACTTCTATGGCGGATGCGTAGAACCGGATATTAACCTTTTGCCCGTTAAATATCGAGATCTATGCCATCCTCAGAAAGCAGCTTACGAAATACACCTGCAACTGCATCCAGTTCCAAGTCGTCGTCTACAATAACATAAACCGCTTCTTCATCTTTTATATCGGAGTCGTCGCGCAAAATCAGCGCCTCTCCGTCACCATCTTCTTCATCTGTGACAAGTAAATAAGTCTTTGCACCTATCACTGTCTGCTCGAGGCAATAAAACTCTACAGCTTCACCACCGTCGGGACTAAATATAATCTTTTCCAAAATTAATCACCATTATTCTTTTCTGTTATCCAGATAATCCTGAAGGATAACTTGCGCAGCGATCATATCGACATACTCTTTTCTTTCACGACCTTTTATTCCGAGTTCGTCCATAATCTCATCGGCTGCTACTGTTGTAAGTCTTTCATCCCACATTATCACGGGGACATCGGTACGTCTTTCTATTCTATCCTTGAATTCAAGGCACAACTGCGAACGCTCAGAAGGCGTCATATCCATATTGACGGGGAGGCCCAAAACTATCTTCTCTACGCCGTAAGTGGTTATGAGTTCTTCTATGCGTGCCAGTGTTCTTCTAAGTTTGTTTTCTTCTTTCCTACGGATTATTTCTTTTCCCTGCGCAGTAAGAAGCAGCTCATCACTCAAAGCCACCCCTACAGTTCGAGATCCGTAATCAAGACCCATTATTCGCATTGATACTACTCTCTTATTATTTTCTTGCCCACTCGTTGCTCTTGATATACTCTGTAAGCATCTCTTCCACAAGTTCATCACGCTCAACCTTCATAATAAGGCTTCTTGCTCCCTTATGGCTTGTGATATAAGTCGGATCGCCTGACATAATGTAACCTACGATCTGATTAACCGGATTGTATCCTTTCTCAAGCAGGGCATCATAAACAACCGAAAGAACTTTTTTAACACCCGTATCAGGATCAGCTTCGACTTTAAAAAAACTGAGTGTTACCCAAATTCTGTTCTGCCATATTTTTATCTCCATTCATCATAAAAAATTTTATATTTTGAAGCTGCCATAAAACCGGCCGCTTAAATTCTGATATTTCACTATATATCTTAATATTACACTACTGTATTCAAATAAGCAATGTATCGGTATTCAGAAATCTTCTCGGAATCACCTTGGAAATCTCACCACTTATCGCACCATAAGCGTTTGCTTCGCTCTCGGGAACCGCAACTCTGACATACCTGTCAGTATGACCGATAACATATGTAATCTTATTTATCTCTTCGGTATCTTCCCAGAGAACCGAAAGTTCTTTGCCAATGAACCCTTCTCGGTAGCTCTTTGACTGTGCTTTTGTAAGATCCAGAAGTACATCACTTCTCTCACTCTTCTGCCTGTCAGTGAGCTGTTCCTTCATTCCGGCAGCAACCGTGCCTTTTCTCGGCGAATACTTAAAGACATGTATTTCGTAGAAGTTAATGTCTTCCACAAATTTTCTGCACTCTTCAAATTCTTCCTCTGTCTCGCCCGGAAAGCCGACAATAATATCGGTTGTTATCGCAGGATCCCCGAAAACCTCTCGAAGATACTCCACTCCGTTCTTAAAATCTGCTGCCGTATAATGCCTGTTCATTCTCTTAAGAACAGAATCAGATCCGCTCTGAAGCGAAAGATGGAAATGAGGACAGAGCTTATCAAGTGCGCCAAGTCTTTTGGCATTTTCTTTTGTTATGATCCTCGGTTCCAAAGAGCTTAATCTTACTCTCTCAAGTCCTTCGATGTCATTTATCTTTTCCACAAGATCTATTACAGCCGATTGTCCTTTATCAACTCCGTATGAACTTATGTGGATTCCGGTAAGAACCACTTCTTTGCAGCCCTTCTGTACAAGTCCCTTTATCTCGGAAAGAATCTCTTCCATATCTCTGCTGCGTATTCTGCCTCTCGCATATGGGATAACGCAGTAAGTACAGAACTGATTGCATCCGTCCTGAATCTTGATATACGCCCTTGTTCTTCCGGGAAGTTCGTTTAGAGTCATGTCTTCATATTCGGAAGTTTTATTTATATCTATTATGGATGTTCCGCCAAGAGTCTTGTCATCAGTCTCGTTCTTGATCTCCAAAAATTCATCAAGGATCTCGACTATCTCTGACTTCTTGTTATTACCGACCGCAAGGTCTATGCATTCATCTTTTTTGACACCTTCAATACCTGTCTCAACATAACATCCGACCGCCACGACAACAGAATCGGGGTTCTCTTTTTTTGCCTTATGAAGCATCTGTCTGGACTTTCTGTCGGCGATATTTGTGACCGTACATGTATTGATAATATAGATGTCAGCCTTCTCTCCAAAAGGCACGATTATGCCGCCCGCTTCCTTGATTTTCTGGGCCATAACATCCATTTCATAGTTATTTACTTTGCACCCAAGATTATGCAATGCAATCTTTAGGTTTCTGATGTTTTTTTGCATTGACTTTTACACTTTCTACGTTTACTATAAAGAAAAGAAGGAGGTATTTGCGCAATGAAGACCGTTAAGATTTCACTTAATTCAATCGACAAGGTAAAATCCTTCGTAAACGACATCACAAAGTTTGATTATGACTTCGATCTCGTTTCGGGAAGATATGTTATCGATGCTAAGTCTATTATGGGTATTTTTTCACTCGACCTTTCTAAGCCGATCGACCTTAATATCCACGCTGAGGACGGTGCAGACGAAGTTCTCGATATCTTAAAACCTTATTTGATCTGATAAAATACATCAGATCCCCAAAAAAGATTATTCAGGTCATCCCTTATGGGATGACCTTTTTTTGCGCAGAGCACTTACTTCTCAATCACAATAACTTCATCTGTCTCAAGAGCAGTCTTCACGAGTTCATCAATCTTTTCACTGAGATTCTCTTCATGTTTTCTGATAATATCAGCCCTTGGCTTTGTAACGGGATGCTTAGCAACAAAGATCGTGCAGCAATCCTCGTAGGGAAGAATAGATGTCTCATAAGCGTCAATCTTGTATGAGATATCCACAATATCCTGCTTATCAAAAGCAATAAGAGGTCTGTAAACAGGAATATCGGTAACAACTTCTCCCGTGCACATAAGACTCTGCATAGTCTGTGAAGCAACCTGTCCTATACTCTCACCTGTTACAAGTCCCATGCATCCTGAGTTCTGAGCAAGTGTATCGGCGATTCTCATCATATATCTTCTCATGATAATAGTAAGTTCATCATGAGGACACTGCTTGTAAATATACATCTGTATATCTGTAAAGTTGATGACATGAAGCTTTACTCTGCCTGTGTACTTTGCGATAACGCCTGCAAGATCGATAACTTTCTGCTTAGCCTTCTCACTTGTATAAGGAGGAGCGTTGAAATAAACAGCCTCAATATCAACACCTCTTTTTGCGATCATATATCCTGCTACAGGTGAGTCAATTCCTCCCGACAAAAGAAGCATTGCCTTTCCTGCGGTTCCAATCGGCATTCCTCCTGGTCCCGGGATAACTTCAGAAAAAATGTTGAGCTTCTCTCTGAGCTCTACATTTATAAGAATATCGGGATTATGCACGTCAACCTTCATCTCGCTGTACGCATCAAGGATCCTTGCACCGAGTTCTGCGGCAAGTTCCATAGAGTCCATGGGATAACTCTTATCAACTCTTCTTACTTTAACTTTAAATGTCTTGTTTTTTACAGGATAAACTCCGTCGACAAAATCTATTACAGCCTTCGCAACTCCGTCAACATCGGGAAGATTGTTCTCGCCGTCTCTTTCAATCGAAACCGCTGGACAGATTCCCGTAACACCAAATACAGTCTTAAGCTGTCCGACTGTCTCATCAAAATCAAAGTCCTTGGCCTCAATGTACATTCTTCCCGCAACTCTTGAAACCTCAAACTCACCGTCACACTTCGAAAGAACTCTCTTAATCTGCTTAACGAGAGCTTCCTCAAAGATATATCTGTTTTTTCCCTTAACGCCAATCTCGGCGTATTTAATTACAAAAGCATGATACTGCATATCTTTTCCTCTTTCTTAGGACATCAATGTCTATAAAACATTCGCATATTCTCAACCTGCGAGCAAAGTGTATCAAGAAAGAAATCAATTTCCTCCTTGGTTGTCATAAGAGACATGCTTATTCTTATCGTAGATTCAAGAAGTTCTCGTTCTACTCCGACCGCAACAAGTGTATCTGACACATGCGGATTATTTGACGAGCATGCGCTTCCCGCAGATACATATATTTTCTTACTGCTAAGCATGTTTAGAACCGTCTCAGCCGCAAGGCCTTTTATTGAAAGGCTCACAATGTGCGGCGCTCCATCTTCACAGGAAGGTCCGTTTATCTTTATATCCGTGATTCTCTCATTGAGCGAATCTATGAGATACTTCTTAAGTTCATATAACTTCTCGATTCGATTTTTGAAATCATCATGGCACATCTTTGCCGCAAGGGCAAGTCCTGCAATTCCCGGCACATTCTCAGTTCCCGATCTCATGCCCTTTTGCTGACCGCCGCCGTAGCATATAGGCACGATCTTGGTTCCTTTTTTGATGTATAAAAATCCTACGCCCTTTGGTCCGTGTATCTTGTGACCGCTCACAGACATCAAATCTATATTCATTGCTCTGGGACGAATCTGAACCTTTCCATATGCCTGAACCGCATCAACATGAAAAACAATATCTTTGTTTATAGCTTTAATAAGCTCTCCCGCTTCCGCAACCGGTTCAATCGTTCCGATCTCATTATTTACAAACATCATAGACACAAGAATTGTGTCTTCCCTTATTGCAGCTTTAAGATCATCAAGGCTTACCTTTCCTTCGTGATCTACAGGAAGATAAGTTATCTCAAATCCCTCTTTCTGAAGGTACTCCATTGTTACAAGTACCGCAGGATGCTCGATTGATGTTGTGATGATGTGCTTTCCGCGCCATTTATTGGCTCTCGCGGCACCTATTATCGCAAAGTTATCAGACTCTGTTCCGCCTGATGTAAAAACTATCTCATTGCTGTCAACTTTAAGCGTTGCCGCAATAGTTTCCCTCGCCTGAGCAAGTCTCTCTCCCGAAACAAGTCCCATGTGATGGACACTTGAGGGATTTCCGTATTCTTCTTTCATTACCTTGGCTACAAGATCCGCAACTTCATCAAACGCCCTTGTTGTAGCCGAGTTATCCAAATATGCTTCCATTTCTCATCCTTCTAAATGATACATAAGCCATGAAATAATCGTAAAACCTGCTGTCTCTGTCCTAAGAATTCTTTTTCCCAAAGTTATCGGAAGAACGCCGTTTTCTTTTGCAAGCGCCACTTCCTCTTCGGAAAAACCGCCCTCAGGTCCGATAAATACAGCAATGTTTTCACCGGGCTTAATACCCTCGATTATCTTTTTGGTTTCATCTATATGCTCTGCAAGTTCATAGGGTATGAGCTTTACATCGAGTTCTTTTGCATACTCTATTGCCTGCTTCATTGTCATCGGTTCTTTTACAGCGGGAATGACCGCTCTCTTACTCTGCTTGGCTGCCGCTTCCGCGATTGCCTGCCATCTCTTAACTTTTGACTCAGCTTTTTTTGCATCAAGCTTTACTATACACCTTTTTGTAGACATAGGTATAATCTCAAAAGCTCCGAGTTCAACAGCCTTCTGAATGATGAGTTCCATTTTGTCGACCTTAGGAAGCCCCTGGAAAAGATAGATCTTTGACGGAAGTTCATTCCCCACTTCCTCAACAAAGCAAAGCTTTCCCACAACGCTTGTCTTATTTATTTCTTCAATCTCGTAAAAGAGCTCGCGGCCGTCGTTTTCCTCTTTGATACTTACGGAAAACTGCTCACCCACTTTCATCCTAAGGACATTGGCGATGTGATTGTAATCGGATCCGACTATATCCACGCGTTTAAGATCGGGGCTCACCTGCGCGCTTTCAACAAAAAAATGATACATCAGTTTTTCCTCGATGTGATAGAAACCCAGTCTCCCTGATGATGAATCTCAAGTATCTCAAGACCCGCATCAAGATGTGCTTTTTTTACTTCTTCCTCTTTGGTATTGATGATTCCCGATGTAATATATACTCCGCCGCTCTTAAGCTGATTCAATATAACGGGAGTCAGAGGAACAAGTACATTTGCCAGTATATTCGCAACAACGATGTCATACTTATCATAGCCGACTTTATCCTGTATCTCTTTATCATCTATGATATTTCCAATCATCATCTCGAACTTATCGGGACTGATGTTGTTATTCTCCATATTCTCTTTTACCGCGGGAACTGCGCATTTATCAAGATCTGTTCCGACAGCATGCCCGGCACCGAACATAAGAGAAAGAATTGAAAGCACTCCGCTTCCCGTTCCGACATCGAGAAGTTCGGTCTCGGGAGTCACGTATTTCCTCAACATTCTGATACAAAGCTGGGTCGTCTCGTGCATTCCTGTTCCGAAAGCTGTTCCGGGATCGATATGAAGAACCATCTCCGCCTTCTCTTTGTCCTCATCCGTTTCTTTCTCCCATGAAGGAATAATGAGAACATCGTCTATATAAAACTTATGAAAGTACTGTTTCCAATTGTTGATCCAGTCAATGTCTTCCGTAACATCAACCGATATTGTTCCGTCACCGATATCTGTAAAAGCTCTGAGTTCAGCAAGCTTTTCCTTTATCTTTTCAAGCATCTCTTCGGGAGTTTTCTTAACCTTTACGTACTCGCCGTTATCATCGGGATACTCAACCGTAAGCATGTCATTATCATCGATTTCCAAAAAGAAATTGAGATAAGCGATTCCCTCTTCTATACCTGTTTCTTTTTCATCAGGCTCAAGTTCCGGCGCGTCAATAAACATCTGCTCTTTATCAGATGCAGTCAAAGGAGCGTTATCCTCTATCTGCGCGCCTTCAAGACCAATGTCTTCAAGGTAACTGATTATGATATCTTCTGCCTCTTCGTTTGTACGAACTCTAAAACGCATCCATTTCATATTTTTTCACCTATATATAATTGTAAATATTTTGTGATATACGAATTGCTTCATGGCATACGCCATTCTCGCAATTCTACAGAAATTCGGAAAACGCTAATTTACTTCGTAAATTGCTATTTCCTCATTTCTGTTCGGGTCATAAAGTCGAAATGCTACTCATGCAAGCATGCACGCATTTCCGACTTATGACTCCTATATCACAAAAACTTCCGTAGCTATTTCTAACTACGGAAGTATACCATACTTTAAAACATAAGGAAAATTTATTTCCAGAATGATTTCTTCTTCTTACCACCGGGGCCGTCATTTCCGGGATCCTTGTCCTTGGAATCCATCATGCGCTCGGCCGCTGTAAGAGAATCACCTGTGAGCTCATCAAATTTCTTAAGAATGTCTTTCGCTTCTTTCGAGATTTTCTCGGGGACCTGAACAACAAGTGTTACATAGTGATCACCGCGAATTGTCTTATCTCTGAGTGAAGGAACACCTTTTCCGCGAAGTCTGACTCTTGTATCTGTCTGAGTTCCTGCCTTAACGTCATACGCAACCTTACCGTCAACGGTATCGATAAGAACCGTTCCTCCGAGAGTTGCAACCGCAAATGATACAGGAACCATAGAGTAGATGTCATATCCCTCTCTCTGGAATATAGGATGATCTGAGATGATAACTTCAACAAGAAGATCTCCTCTCGGTCCGCCGTTTACTCCGGGTTCACCCTTATCACGGATTCTTACGCTCTGTCCGTTATCTATACCTGCAGGAATTGTAACCTGAATTTTCTTTCTGCTTGCGATATATCCTGTTCCGTGGCAATCTGTACACTTATCCTTGATAACCTTACCTGTTCCGCCGCACTCAGGACATGTCTGAACATTTCTTACCGTGCCAAAGAAAGACTGCTGGGTATATACGATCTGTCCTTTTCCTCCGCACTTAGGGCATGTTTGCGCTGTAGTTCCGGGCTTAGCACCTGTTCCGTGACATGTCGGGCAGGGATCTTTTATTGTAAGTTCAAGCTCTTTCTCGCAGCCAAATACAGCCTCAAGGAAAGTGATCCTTACACTGGCACGCAGATTGGCGCCCTTGGAAGGGCCGCTTCTTGCGCCACCACGTGACCTTCCGCCCCCGAAGAAATCGCCGAATATGTCTCCGAAAATATCTCCAAAGTCAGCACCGTTAAAATCAAATCCTCCGAATCCGCCGGATCCCCCTTCGAATGCAGCATGACCGAACTGATCGTACTGTCTCTTTTTCTCAGGATCACTAAGTACAGCATACGCTTCCGAAGCTTCTTTGAACTTCTCTGCCGCAGCTGAGTCTCCGGGATTCATATCAGGATGATATTTTTTAGCAAGTACACGATATGCTTTTTTAATCTCATCATCCGAGGCACTCTTACTTACTCCGAGAACCTCATAGTAGTCACGCTTTTGCTCTGCCATAACACTCCTCAAATATCATCAAATTTTCTCTCTGTTTCGAAATGCTCCGAATAGCCAGGCGAATATTCGTCTGGCTATCAGAAACTTTATCATAAACCTTATTATACTTCTCTGTAGTCGCCATCAACAACGTTGTCGTTGTTATCAGCTGCATTTGAAGCTCCGCTCATGTCAGGACCTGCGCCTGCTGCACCCATATCAGGGCCTGCACCTGCTGCCTGAGCACCTTCATACATCTTAGCAAAGAGTGCCTGAGCATCAGTCATAAGCTTCTCTTTCTGGCTCTTAAGAGCATCGATCTCGCTGTCTGAAAGTTCTTTATCCTTTGTGCTCTCAAGTGTTTCCTTAAGAGTCTTGATGTCATCTTCAACTACCTGCTTCTGAGATGCATCTATCTTGTCGCCAACTTCCTGAAGAGCTTTCTCAGTCTGGAATACAAATGAATCAGCATCGTTACGCGCATCAATTCCTTCTTTACGCTTCTTATCCTGTGCTTCATATTCCTGAGCCTCCTTAACAGCCTTATCGATGTCCTCATCAGACATGTTTGATCCTGCTGTAATTGTGATGTGCTGCTCTTTTCCTGTTCCAAGATCCTTAGCAGATACGTTAACGATACCGTTTGCATCGATATCGAATGTTACCTCGATCTGAGGAACTCCTCTCATTGCCGGAGGGATTCCGTCAAGTCTGAACTGTCCAAGTGACTTATTGTCCTTAGCGAACTGTCTCTCACCCTGAAGAACGTTGATGTCAACGGCTGTCTGGTTGTCAGCTGCTGTTGAGAATACCTGGCTCTTCTTTGTAGGAATAGTTGTGTTACGCTCGATAAGTCTTGTAGCAACACCACCCATTGTCTCGATTGAAAGTGAAAGAGGTGTTACGTCAAGAAGAAGGATATCGCCTGCGCCTGCATCTCCTGCGAGCTTACCACCCTGGATAGAAGCACCGATAGCTACGCACTCATCAGGGTTAAGGTTCTTTGAAGGCTCCTGGCCTGTAAGCTGCTTAACTTTCTCAACTACGCAAGGAACACGAGTTGATCCACCTACAAGGAGAACTTTTCCGATATCTGAATTTGTAAGACCTGCATCTTTCATAGCGTTCTGAACAGGGATTGCTGTTCTCTCAACAAGGTCGTGGATAAGCTCTTCAAATTTAGCTCTTGTAAGATCTACATCGAAGTGCTTAGGGCCATCAGCGCCTGCTGAAATGAAAGGAAGGTTGATATTTGTTGTTGTTGACGAAGAAAGCTCTTTCTTTGCCTTCTCTGCAGCTTCTTTAAGTCTCTGCATAGCCATCTTATCGCCTGAAAGGTCAACACCCTCTTTGCTCTTGAAGTCCTGAACCATCCAGTTGATGATAGCCTGGTCGAAGTCATCACCACCAAGGTGTGTATCACCGTTTGTAGAAAGAACTTCGATGACACCGTCACCGATCTCGATGATTGATACGTCGAATGTACCACCACCAAGGTCATAAACCATAATCTTCTGCTCTTTCTCGTTATCAAGTCCGTATGCAAGTGCAGCTGCTGTAGGCTCGTTGATGATTCTCTTAACCTCAAGACCTGCGATCTTACCTGCGTCCTTTGTAGCCTGACGCTGTGCGTCATTGAAATATGCGGGAACTGTGATTACAGCTTCTGAAACTTTTTCGCCGAGGTACTGCTCTGCATCAGCTTTGAGCTTCTGAAGGATCATAGCTGAAATCTGCTGAGGAGAGTACTTTTTTCCATCAATGGTACGACCGTTGTCTGTACCCATATCTCTCTTGATTGAAGAGATTGTATTGTCTGCATTTGTAACTGCCTGACGCTTAGCGGGTTCACCAACTATTCTCTCGCCATTCTTTGTGAAAGCAACGATTGAAGGTGTTGTTCTGGCTCCCTCTGCATTAGCGATAACAGTAGGCTTTCCGCCTTCCATAACTGCTACGCAGCTATTTGTTGTACCTAAGTCGATACCGATAATTTTACTCATTTCTACTTTTCCTCCGTTATAAAAATTGAATTATTTACGTATTGATATACAGTGATATTGATTTGTCTTTTTCTATACCACTCACTGGGTAACACCAACCATGCTGTGTCTGAGCACGGTGTCGTGGAACATATATCCCTTTTGAAGTTCCTGTGCAACAATTCCGGATTCATATTCCTCGCTTTCCACCTGCATAACCGCGTTGTGGAAGTTGGGATCGAATTCTTTTCCCACAGCTTCAATCGGGGTTACTCCAAGATCTTCCATCTGCTTCATAAGCTGTTTGTAGATCTTGTTCATACCGTCTGCAAAGGCTCCGTCTTTCTCATCTTCGGGAACTGCCTGAAGTCCTCGCTCAAAATTGTCAATTACAGGAAGAAGTTTCTCAAGGATGCTTCCCTGTCCCTGCTCAAACATCTGAGCTTTCTCTTTGTCGGTTCTCTTTCTGAAGTTATCAAACTCTGCGACCTGTCTGATAAGTCTGTCATTGAGTTCATCTATCTTTTCCTTAAGAGGATCCTTTTTCTCTTTTTTGTTGAAAAGACCTTTTTTCTTATCGTCAGTCTCTTCTTCGGAAGTCTCTTCGTTATTCTCCTCGGAAGCTTCTTTATCCTCGGCCTCGGCTTCCTCTTTGGCAGCTTCTTCCTTCTTCTCTTTAGCTTCCTCTTCAAGCTCTTCAATGATTTCTTCGAGAACTTCCTTCTCCTGCTCGTTCACTTCCTTTGTAGGTTTATCGTGAACTTTTTTCTTATCTGTACTGCTCAATTTAACTTTGCCTCCTCATCTAGCTCTTTTTCCTATAAAGTTCATCAAGAGCGTATCTCATATTCTTAAGTGTCGAAATAACTTTGTCGTAGTCCATTCGCTTAGGGCCGATTATTCCGACGGTACCTTTCATTCCGTCACCAAGTTCGTATGTTGCGGTAACAACGCTACAATCCTTCATCGCCTGAACCGGAGTTTCGTTTCCGATATAGACCTGAATGCCTGTCTCTTCTTCATCAGCAGAGAGCGTGTTCTCAACGATACTGTTAAGATCTTTGGCATCCTCAAACGTGCTTATCAGCTCACTCGCTTTGGCACTGTCCGTAAGTTCCGGATACTTGAAGATGTTCATCGTTCCGCTTGTATATATCTGAAGATCGTCATCCGCCGTGATTGACTCTGCCGCAGCATCAATGACGTTTCCTATGATCTCACTGTGTATTCCGGCTTCCTGCTTAACCGCCGCTATAAGTCCGAGGTTGATGTCTTCAACCGCAAGTCCGTCCAGTCTGGTATTAAGCAAAATGTTGAGTTTCAACATCGTGGCGTCATCAAGCATTTCCTCGACGTTTATAATCTTGTTCTTGATGACATTGCCCTCTATTACTATGGTTGCAAGAAGATGTTCTTCATCAACCTTGGATATCTGTATGAATTTAAGTTTGTTCTTCCTGATCTGAGGCGCCGAAATCATTGTCGCATAGTTGGTATCAACAGCCAGTGTCTTGGCAACCTTCTTAAGAAGTGTCTCAAGCTTCTCTTCTTTATCGAGAAGCATCTCTTTCATGTTCTCTACTTCCTGCTCTTTGTCTCGAAGCATCTCATCTACATAGACACGGTAGCCCTGATCGGAAGGAATACGTCCCGCAGAAGTGTGAGGCTGAATGATAAGTCCCATCTCCTCGAGATCTGCCATCTCATTCCTTATAGTAGCGGAACTCAGATTAAGATCCGTGTACTTGGAAATCGTACGGCTTCCCACAGGTTCGCCTGTCTCAAGATAATTTCTGACTATCGCATGAAGTATTTTTCTTTTTCTCTCGTCTAATTCCAAAGTGTCCACCTTCCTATGTATTCACCGGTTAAATTCATTGGACGGTAACTGTTTTCTCATGTGTTAGCACTCACTTGACTTGAGTGCTAACATCTTCTGTATCATAAATTATCACTCCGGACCATTAATGTCAACATACCTTTTCTAAAAAGTATATAAAGTGGTGGCTTACATGACGCCGGGACTTGAAGGCATATGTTCAAAAATGCTTGTGTTCGGCTGCGCAGTGATTTTCATAATTTTCCAAGAAACGGGAATGCCTCCTTTCGACGTTGCTCAGAGAAGTCGGCATTCCCGTTTCTTGGAAAATTCGAAAATCATCTTGCTCGTCCGAGATCTGCACATTTTCGAACATATGCCTTCAAGTCCCGGCTGGTTATGGAAAACCACTACTAAATAAAGTGCTTCTTTATAGTATATGATATCTTAGATGAAACTACAGAAATCCGCACTTGCTGCAGATTTCGTGAGAAAGTGATTCAAGAGTCAACCAAGCCCCATCGCCGAAGTCGATTTTAATTGGCTTGGTTGATGCATTCTTGAACTTCATGTTCAAGAATGTATAGATTCCTGAAGTACATAATTTGAAATAATGATTAGACCATGGTTTCCAGAAGGTTGGGAATTACTTGGATTTTCTTTTTTATAAGAAAATCACTTAGTACAAAAAGGGTTATCATGTAGGTTATGGCAAGGTGGCTAAGTCCCCTGTAAAAAAGAGCGTGTTCGAAGCCATACCATGGGTTGAGCCAGGATATTCCAAGTGGATTAAGTACACTGGCTAGAATGGTTGCTATAACAGATATCAGCATTGAACAGAGACGGCTTTTGAACAATATGATAAAAAGTCCGACTATATTTATCAGTGTAAATATAGTCAACAACGAGAGAGCGAGCCACTTCCACTCTTTTAACAGAGTAAGCAAAGGATTTCCGCCTTTTAGGGCAACAAATATCATGGTTATCGCAGTTGCCAATATGAAATAAAAAAGATTTATAAGTCTGACAGTCAAAAGTTTCATCGTATAGATCTTTTTTATTGAAATATTAGTGAAATAAGAATTTGCGATTCCACAATTTGTCTCTTCTATAGAGAAGCTCTCCGAAACCACAACTGATATAAATATAGGGAAAATAAGGGTCGAAAAAAGATCCATCGCAGTAACATGTATGATATCGCATGTTATTTCTTTTACCATGAGCCCCAAATATCCCTGAAACAAAACAGACAGGATTGTCAGAACAACTCCGATTACGAGTATCCCGGAACCTTTAATTTTTCTTAGTTCAAATCTTAAATAATCCATGTTCCCTCCTATGAGTAGAACTTTTTCCCACTTATATATACAAAAGTAGCGCCGATTGCAACATTCAGTAATGAGGATGTAGCAAGGAACTTTGCATTATATACATTTCCGGATTCAAATGCGTACGTTCCGGCAACCGTTCCGATGTAATTTGCAATATGCACGATTTTTCTGATCGATCCGAGGATGTAGATAAGCAGAAGTCCTGATACAACGGCTATGGGGAAATTTTTGACATATAGTTGAATACAGTATTGAAGTATATAACAGAATGCATTTATGAAAAAAACTATGATCAGAACACTTCCAAGCATTCTGAAATCTATATCTGCGCGAATTAAGAGCTTTGAAATCGGAATGTATAAAACAATAGAAAAAAGTATGTAGATGCTCTGATACAGCATAAATACGATGAATTTGGCCACAACAAGTTTCTTGCCGTCAAACAGTTTTGTCATCAGAAGATCCCAGGTATCATTTATATATTCTTTTGTCAAAATCATGTATCCGACAAACATCGCGCAAAAGAGCCCAACAAGCGTATTTATACCGATGAAAAAATATAGATTCACTCCGTTTTTTCCGTATAATGCAAGTACATCCTCGTTAGTCACATCAAACTTGCATAAGACCGCTACAATCAAGTTACATAACACCGCAAAGCCGGTTATCACATATGGTACGCACTTGTCAGCCTGTATCTTTTTTATTTCTTCTCTTATAAGACACTGCATATGCCACCTCTTCCTTTTCCGGTAATCGTCAGATATATGTTTTCAAGGCTGTTGTTTGGCGACACCTCATATACTTCAACATTTGCATCAATAAGAAGTTTTAACAATGCAGGTATTTTTTCTTTTGCCATCTCCATAAAGAATGCATCATTTTTTCTTACATATGTCAGTCCAATCTTGCCAAAAAGCTCCGCTGCTTTTTCAGAATCATTTGTCCTTATACAATATTCCAGTCCTTCAGTTTCATAAAGTTCATCAACGCTTCCTTCAAATATCTTTTTACCTCTGTCGATGATACAAATTCTGTCTGAAAGCTTCTCGATTTCCGCAATGTTATGACTGGAAACAAAAACCGTACATCCGATTTGATGAGCCAACTTTCCCAGCATCTCTCTAATCTCAAATATTCCTTTGGGGTCGAGCCCGTTAGTCGGCTCATCAAGAATAAGTACCTTGGGATTATTCAGAAAGGCAATGGCAAGCCCAAGTCTTTGCTTCATTCCAAAAGAAAACTTAGAAACTTTTTTGTCACCAACAGCGTCAAGCCCAACAAGCTTAAGAACTCTGTCTGCTTCTTCAACAGTTTTCCCAAGTATTCGTTGAAGATATGCAAGATTTTCTCTTGCCGTCAGCTTGGGATAATAATTGGGTTTACTGATAAACACGCCTACATCCTGCATTATACTGCTATCCAGATGTTTCATTTCTTTTCCGTTGTATCTGACGACGCCTGAATCAGGCTTTAAAAGTCCAACCATCATCTTCATGGTCGTTGTTTTACCGGCACCGTTTGCACCTATGAAACCATATATATCTTACCTTCCGGAATCTTAAGAGACAAATTATTTACCGCAATTTGATCTCCAAATCTTTTAGTCAAGTTCTCTATAGTGATTTCCATATTTTTCCTTTTTATTCACTGTCATCCGATGCCGTGTCGGGATCATACTCAAGTATGTCTCCCGGCTGGCAGTTTAAAGTTTCACATATAGCTTCCAGTGTTGAAAACCTGATAGCGCTGATCTTTCCTGTTTTTATCTTAGATAAATTTACATTGGATACTCCGACTTTTGCCGACAGTTCGTTCAGAGACATTTTTCTGTCAGCCATTACGCGGTCCAATCTAAGTATGATTTTACCCATATCAATTACCTCACATTTCCGGAATTATAAAGTTTCATCGGATTCTTTCTGAAGAACATAACCGTAATCAAGGATGCAATATATGCTCCAGAATACAACTCCTGCAAGAGCTGCAGCTCCGAGACCTACTGCAAAGAATGTGTAAACAGTAATTATGATAAATGCTGTCTTGAGTCTCTTCATAACATCTCCGCTAAAAGGTGAATCACTATTTTCAATGAGCTTAAATACTTTCATTATTATGATGAAGATTCCGGCAAGGATAGCAATTGTAACAGCTGTAGAAAAGAAAGTTACCGCAAATGCTTCCGCAGCCATACCCTTATACATAAGAATTCCCACAACGTTAAACATTCCTAAGATGCCATGTTTTCCCATATCTTCAACCTGCTCAAGACTAAAGAGTTCAGTTCCGTTCTCACTGAATACATGTGCTACTACTTTTCCGCTCACTTCTTCAGTTTTTATACTACTATTGATATTGCTCTTACAGGCAAGCATCACTATACCGCCAACAAGCATCACTACAGCAATCACAGCCATAAGAATTCCAAGTACTTTTGCAACTTTTCCGGTTGTACTGCAGCTCTTCTTTACATTAGCAAGTTTAATTTCCTGTTCTCTCATTTTTATTCTCCCATCTGCGAATCCCTATGTTCGCGCTCAATTATTATTTGTTGTCTTATTTCGGCGCATGGCCGTTTTTCATTCTTGTTGTTTGTTCTTATTTATTTTCTTATTTCGTTTGTGAAAGCAACTTTTTTCTTTAACCTCTTTTGGCAACTTCATGTGCGTTCACGTTTGTATCTAACTTCAAATTATCTTGATTGCATTTTCTCGAGAATTTATGAACTTTTCATCACCGCGTCCGGTTATTTCCTGTTCATGAGTATAATATAGCATCCTGTTTTATACCTGTCAATAACTTTTTAATGATAAACATTAAATATTTATCTTGTTTGTTTTATTTTTTATCGTAAAGAGCAGCAAGAGTGGCAAAAAGGCTATATCTTGCAATTCAATTACAAAGCTTGTTATATCTTTATCTTCGAAGAAAAAGCTTTGTGATACAAATAGGCTCTTTCGCCCCTCCGTTACTCAGATTCTCTTACACACTTTATACCCGTAAAATCCATCTCACATCCATTTGTCTCTACGTGTATAAATTAATTTCCAGATTCTATACCCGTAGAACCACTCCCTTATTCGCTTATTCTTACGTGAACATGTCAATTCTGGATATCTATGCCCGTAATGCCACTCCTAATCCGCTTATTTCTACGTGCACAAATAGCTCTCCGAAATTCTATGACCGTATAGCCTTTCCTACAATCGCTTATCTCTACGTGTACAAGCTCAGTTCTGCCATTCGTCTCGCGTAAAGATCTCCCAGTGCTGCTGTCATCAAATACTTCGACCTTTTTACGAAGAAGAAATTGTCATTCTGCCAGGCGGAGGAATGAGCCGTACCGGGCGGTACGGCGATTGACGGCAACAACGTAGATGACAATTTAGACAAGTAATAAAGTCGGCTTATTTGGTGACATCAGCACTAGGCTATACTCTTAAAAACGAACGCAAGATGAACAGATTGCACATTCAGCAGACGTAAAATAAAAACGTAAAACAAAAGAATAAAAAATATTTTTAAATGAACAAACCATATTGACATAAGGTCATGTTTCGAGTTATAGTCTTCTTCGGTTTTCATCAAACCGATTCTAATATTTCAACGCGGCAATAATTTCATCGTCGCATTTTCCAATTTATAACCAGTGTTTACATGAAAAAAAAGAATAATGGTGGTACTATGCAAGATTTAAAAGAAGATATGAAAGCACAACTAAAGGAACTTGACGAGCTCATCTCAAAATCCAACAAAAACCTACTTAAACTGAAGAATATACCCGATCGAGGAATTGTTGTCAGCAAGAGTAACGGTTATGATCAGTATTATTGGGTTGACAGAGTTTCAGGAAAACGAACATATGCAAAAGCCGACGAACTCAATATTCTCAGGAACGTTGCGCAACAAAAATATGAGCATGCTGTTGTAACTAAGCTCAATACTCTAAAAAAAGAACTTGATAAATTTCTAAAAGTATATGATGTTTCCGAAATTGACAAGGTCTATACGCATATGTCAAAGGCCAGACAACTACTCGTATCACCTATTATTGATACAGAAGAAATATTTGTAAAAAAGTGGGAATCTGTTTCCTACGAAAGCTCAGAATTCATGAAGGATTTTGAATTTTACTCAGGTAAGGGTATTAAAGTACGTTCCAAATCTGAACTTATCATAGCCAATACATTAGAACAATGTGGTGTTCCTTATCGCTATGAATATCCTTTATATCTGAAAGGGATAGGAACAGTATACCCGGATTTTACATGCCTTAATATAAATAAGAGAAAAGAGATAGTATGGGAACATTTCGGAATGATGGATAATATTGCTTACTCCAACAAAAATATAGCTAAGATCCAAGCGTACAATCAAAACGGATTCTTCCCAGGCAAAAACATGATTATGACATTTGAAACCTCTCAAAATGCTATAAGCTCAAATATAATCCAAAATATGATTAAAGAATTTTTGCAATAAACCTTTAACTCATACTCGCTTCGATAAGCTCCATCCCCGCATAACAGAGAGCATCAAAGATGTAAGCAAGATTTCGCCGCTAAAGCTAAATTTCCTATGATAAAAAAAAGAAGCAACAACCGGATTACTCCGATCATTGCTCCTCTATTTCTTTTCTCACAGGCTGATGACAGCCGTCATGCACTTCTCATCAGATATCGATGTCACCTGAAATCTTGTCATCAACTACATAGTAAGCCTTATCTTCCTGAGGCTTAACGTAGATGCTGAGCTTCTTAACCTTTGAAGGATCGCCCTTAAGGTCGTACTGATAGTTATCCAAAGATTTCTGAACAAGCTCTTCGTTCGAGATGTGCTTGTATGAATACTGAATCTCGATCATTACATTAGGCTTTGTAGCTGCTTTTCTTGTTGTAGTCTTCTTTGCAGTTGTTTTCTTAGCAGTAGCCTTCTTTGTAGTAGTTTTCTTTGCAGCAGTCTTTGTTGCTGTTGCCTTCTTAGCTGTACTAGCAGCTTTCTTGGTAGTTGTCTTCTTGGCTGTTGCTTTCTTGGTTGTAGTCTTCTTTGCAGTAGCCTTCTTTGCCGGTGCTTTCTTTGTCTCGGCAGTTGTAGTCTTTACTTCCGGTGTTTTAACTTCTGTAATAAAAGTAGGGTTCTTGATAGTTGCAACAGGTTTTACAACTGCTTCCGCCTTCTTAATCTCTGCCATTTTTCGTTATCCTCCTCAAAATCGCAAATGATCCATGAAACTCGTTAAAACAATAAAGTGATTACGAAATAAAGTTTACCACCAATAAACTGCATTGTCAAAGCATCTACAGATAATTGCCCTTTATATCATCCCAATTTATCTAGTGTAGCTTCATATGCCGATATCAAAGTGGCTGAAAAAAGCAATCCCGCGCATATGTCACTGAACCAATGCACACCTGCCAACACTCTTCCAACAACACCTATGAACATTACCGCACAGGCGAAGACTTTAAGAACTGTCACAAGATTTTCGTCATCATAAAATCTTTCTCTCCATGCAGCGATAGCTGTTCCCATGATTGTGCAGATCATAAGCACATGTGTTGACGGGAATGACGCCTCAAGTTCAACTTCGTCGGGTAAAAGAACCGGTCTGTAGTTGAAAGGAACTTTATCAAAAAGCACATACATGATAACAAGTATCACATACAAAAATCCCATTATAAGAATATCTTTATCAATCTCGGCAAGAGTTCTTTTTTCCTTTACAAGCTGAAGAAAACCTGTTGCCGCAAAATATACCGCTGTAAGAATAGCGATCATCAGCATCAGGTCGGTTATCTTATCCCACATAGGATTGTAAGAGATAAGGTCGAGAACCACCTTGTTGATTGCGGAAAAGCCAACACTGGTGCCCTCCGGACCAATAGCCTGCTTGTCAACAAAAGTCACAAGCACCGTATATATAATCGAAATAATAAACAATAATATTGTCTTCCCGTAGCCTCTTTTTTTCATGGCACCTCCTCCATATAGTCAAAACTTATTTCTTATATACTTCGTTTACGAACTTACGAAGTCTCTCCATTGCCCTCTCAACTTTCTCCGTCTCTATGCAATAAGCCATTCTGAAAAAGCCCGGTGCCCCAAAACCGTCTGTGGGTACGAAGATAAGATCGTACTCTTTAGCTTTTTTGCAGAATTCGATAGAGCTCTCTTCAAGCGCCTTAGGCATTATATAGAAAGTTCCGCCGGGTTTTACAACCGTAAATCCAAGCTCAACCAAAGTATCATAGATAATGTTCATGTTTGTCTCATAAACGGAAAGATCTGCCGTCATGTCGCACACCTTTGCAACAGCCTGCTGGATAATTGAAGGAGGACAGTTATGTCCCGTTCCTCTTGAGATCTGTCCGCACATGGGAACGATAAATTCTGCGCCTTCGCACTTAGGATTAACCGCAACGTATCCGATTCTTTCTCCGGGAAGAGAAAGAGATTTGGAGAATGAATAGCAGCTCAAAGTGTGATCGTAGAACTTTGATACATACGGAGCGTCAGCGCCCTTGAACACGATCTCTCTGTATGGTTCATCGGACAAAAGATATACCGTATGTCCGAACTCTTTTGACTTAGCTGTAAGAATCTCGGCAAGTCTTGTAAGTGTCTCTGTCGAATATGCAACACCTGAAGGGTTGTTGGGTGTGTTCACGAGAACTGCCGCAACGTCAGCTGTAAACATCTCTTCAAATTTATCAAAGTTGATCTGGAATGTCTCAGTGTCTGCGGGAACAACCTCAAGCTCAACTCCCGCACCTGTTATGTACGGATTGTACTCAGGGAAAAATGGTGCAAATGCAAGCGCCTTGTCTCCGGGCTTTGTGATTGCTCTGATTGCATGTGAGATTGCACCTGCTGCCCCTGTTGTAGGGAAGATGTGCTCAGGTCCGTAGTTCATTCCAAATCTTTTATTCAAAGACTGTGCAATCTTTTCTTTATACAAAGGATTACCGAGACTTGGAGTATATCCGTGAAGTGTCATGGTATCTTCCGTCTGAAGAAGCCTAATCATCTCATCTGTAAATTCCTGAGGAACCGCAACCGAAGGATTTCCCAAGCTGAAATCAAAAACGTTCTCGTATCCGATTTCTTTTCCCCTCGCGGTAGCGTACTCCGAAAGCTCTCTAATTACTGACTTTGCGCCAAGCATTGATTTATATGTCTCGTTAATCATAACCTCGTCTCCTAATATTAGTCTAAATTCCTAAATAAAAACTTTGTATTTCAGTATAACACAAAAAAGGAGCTCCATCATTGGAAACTCCTTTTTATCCGTTTTATTGATGATACGCTAATAGCCAAATAATTCATTCCTAATAGTAAATACAGTGAAACGAGATTTCTTGCAAAAAATATCATGCATAATGAAATAATTATATTAATCAGAAAAGTTATTTTTAGAATCCACTCTGCTTCTCCCATACTCTGAAGCATCGCTCTCAAAAGAACAAAAATGTAATTTATGCCCTGAATAATTATTGATACCATAATAATAACCGAGGTATTCTTTAATCCTCTGTAATCTTCGCCAAAAAAGCCTAATATCGTATATCTATTGGCATAAACAATTAACGCAAATAAAAAATACGCCGCCGCACCTACTTTGAATACTGATTTCGCAACATCTCTTTTATTATAATTATCATCGTTAATAAGTACATTGATAGCTGATGAATAGCCATATGCAGGCATAAGAACGATATTTATCAGTTGCTGAGAAATATTAAAAATCGCCAACGTAATTGCTCCCATACGTCCCACAATCATATTTGTCAAAAACACAAGAACAACACCTTCCAACAGTTCTTGCGCAATTAGCGGAATATTATACTTGATAATATCTCTCATCTTTTTCAGACTGACACAATTAATCCTGCAGATATATCGTCTTTTTAATATAACTATCACTTCGGATAGCAATGTCACAACAAGCGCAATTACTGTACTTATAGCCGCGCCAGTTGTACCAAGTTTAGGAAAACCGTGCTTTCCAAATATCAAAAGATAATCCAATATGATATTAACTATGTTGCCTGCAAGCGATGTAAAAAATATGCAACTTGTCGTCTTTTGAATTTTAAATACCGCATTACAAATAAAGATCTGCATGTTCAGCAAAAAACTGACGCTGTATATTTTTAGATATCCAGCCCCTTCATAAAGAGTTTTATCTTTCAGACCAAATCCAATTTTTAAAATCGAGCTGGAAAACCCTCCAATTATCAGCATAAAAAACATACCAATCAGTAAACTGATCATATAATAATTAGCGAACAATTCCTCACGTACCGACTCTTTGGAATCAAAAAACTGTATCACAAATCCAATTGATAAAACTCCCAGTACACCAACTATACAATTAAGCACCGAAACAACCAAACCAACTCCCGCAAAACTCTCTATGGAAATATGCCCCACAAATATTTGGTCAATCATTCCCATCACCAAACTCGTAACGGAAGTAAACATCAACGGAATACTTATTTTATTGATTTTTGCTATCAAACTTTCTTTTTTCATCATTTATACACCAAGTTCCATATGTATTTCATTCTGACAGTAGTTCAGAAATGAAAAGGTATCCTCTCGTGCATTTTCAAGAGAAATACCATAGTTATCCGATAAATATGCTATTATCTCCGACACTTTTCCTCCATTGGAAATCATGTATAATATTTCTGCACCTATCCTATTTATCTTAAAAAAAGCCAAATCTATCGGATCAAAAGTCGAATAGTATTCGCCTTCTGTTCTTACTATATATACTCTATTAATATGCAACTTAAAACATTCAGGCAAGTTCATCCAAATCCTCCTCAAAGCAAGTTAAATCTGAGCCCATATAAGATCCAGTCAAATTAAATGCCGATGACCGGCATCCACCACCGCACCATTCATTTTTACACTTACTACATTTTCCAGTTATATTTTCAAAACAAGCATTCCTAAACCTGTTAAAAACTTCCGAATCGTCCCATATTGATTTAAATGAATGCTCTTTAAAACTTCCAGCACAAAAATCTGGATTACTAAGCATTAATTCACAACCAAATACTTTACCCTCTGGAGTTACACATGCCGCTTTTATTCCAGCCATGCATGATAGTTCTCTTTTTTCTGTTTGCATAGTAATATCTTGATTCCAAAATTGCAACAGATCTAATCTATCATAATATTTTAAGGGATAATAATATAGCCAAAATGTTTCACTTTCATTCGGTGGAACAATCTTGAAATTTATATGAATCTCATCGTTAGCTTTCATTTCACTTAGCTTCAAAAATAACGGATACCATTTTTCTTTTGAAACAACATTCTTATCTGTAGCTCTACCAGTAGGACACACGACCATAACAGTCATATAATCCATGCCTAGCGCTTCATTAAATCTGATTGCGTTTATAAGGTCCTCAACATTTTTCTCATTTAATGTAAACAATGTCGAAACTGGCAGATTATATTTTTGCAATATCTTTATTCCTTCTAGAACTTTATTAAAAGTACCTTTCCCCCTATGATATTCATGTATTTCAGCACAGCTTCCATCTAATGTCACACATATTCTATCAAATGAGTACTTCGTTAACTTGTAAGCTAATTCATCAGTGATTAACGTTCCATTTGTATTAATTACAGTCGCATAGTCATATTTGCATGCTTCTTCTAAAATATCGAAAAAATCCTCTCTAATCAAAGGTTCTCCACCACTTATAGATACTCTTAATACATGTAAATCATCTAGTTCCTTAAACAATCTTCTATAATCATCTAATGACATTTCATTATTTGTTTCAGCATTGGGGCCTGCTGACGCAGAACAATAATCACAATGTAAATTACACTTTTGTGTAATACTTATATCCACTATTGCAGGTGTTTTAAAATATTCTCTCATGTCTTACCTCTTTCTAGAAATTGTACCTACATCTACTAGATGTAGGTACTCCATTAAAAAATTAGTGTTTTCCCCAAAGCATTGAATGCACTGCTTCAGGTGATTCATATGTGTTAACCATAACAATTCCCCTCCTTTTTATTTTTATACATAAAACTTCACCGTTTAATGCAAAGTTTTTGTATCTAACACACATTATGTTATGTACACTGCAAACCTTTATCCAACCGCCCATATCAATATAACGTCTACATTTCCTCGAGAAAATAGGTTCTTAGTGAATGACTGTTATCCTTTATAAACGACATGTTTTTTCTTGTAATAAAAAACTCCGGATGTAATTCCGAAGTCTTCTTGCAATCTATATAACTATATTTACGACATATTTCCCGTCTTTTATTGAATTACTGTATACGCCATTATATTTGTTTATCACCGCTTTTACACTTTTCATTTCCAATCCATGCTTTTGTTTATCATCTTTAGAAGTGGATATAACTCCATCTTCCGAAAGCATTTTTAATACCGTATTATTTTCAACAATAATTCCTAATTTCTCCCCGATATTCTTTATTTTCACATCGATATGCCTACAACCAAACTCAACTTTCTCGCACCCATCTACTGCATTTCTGATAATATTATAAAAAATCGTACACAGGTCAAAATCACTTATTTCTTCTCTAATACAAGAGACTCCATCAAAGCTGAATTCTATATTCTTTTCAGCCATAATTCTTATCTGATCATATATCACTGCATCAACAGCTACATTCCCTGTATAACTTCTTTTCTCATTCACTCCAATTTGATTCTCTATATCTGATAAGAATTTGAGTATTTGTTCATATTTATTCTGTTCTATATATTTTCGTACAACCGCCATATGGGCGCGAGTATCGTGCCTGAATTTTCTTATATCTTCATCCCTTCTTCGTAACTCCTCGAAATATTTTTCCTGTGCCTTGAGCATATAAATATACTTGCTTTCATTCTCTTTCATTGCCATACTTCTCTTCATGACATAGCTCTGCCATACCATAACCATAACAAACAAGAAAAAGAATATAATCATAAAAAGACTTGTCTCCACCAACTCATATCTATCCAAGTTTTTCTCGATATACGAATCTTTCAGCGACGATATTATTATAAAACATCCTAAAAAACTTATTAGAATAAGCCCCCACTGATAAGAAAAAAAAGAATACTCAATCTTTTTTTCAAAATGATATTGACAACAACATGATAAAAAAAGGGGATAATAAGCACCATGCATTTGGGCACAAGAGTGTTTCCAATCGCAGTCCCATACAAAATTTTTCCATTCCCGGTTAACGAAAATATGCCTAATCTTATTGTCTCCGAAAAAGTATCCATTATAATCCAAGATAATACTATAAATAATACGCTCTTCAATCTACTTTTCTTATGAACAAGCGCAATAAGAAATAACGAACATATATTAGGCATAATGTAGAAATATCTATCAAAACCACATACGTTATAATATACCAGACAACAAATAATTGAAGCAAACATCCATACCGGCATCATCACATCCTTCTTTATTCTGATATCAAAAACCAATCGCAAAAACATATAATATTTCAATAGATCCAGTAAACTATATTCTACTAACCATACGTATTCTTTCATGCATTAAGCTCCATAATCAGATATTTCTGATAGTTTCTTCTTAAATCAGCCTTATAACTTCTTCCAATCGGAATCTTCTCATCATTAAGCAGATTTATTTCTGCAGCATTCATATTTTTTACATAGTCTAAATTTACAACATATGACTTATGCACTCTCAGAAACGGCATACCACATAATGTTTCTTCACACTTCTTAAGTGTATGTGAAACAACAATTGTCCCGCGATTTGAATGAATATTGCAATAGCTCGAATCCGCTTCCACATATAGGATATCTGACTTTCTATAATGGAATGTTCCACTGTTATCAGAAAAACATATTAAAGCTTCTGGCATCATTCTAGAATATATCGCACCGAGCTTGGAATGTAATTCATCTGCGTTAATCGGTTTTGTAATAAAACCTACCGGTTTAAAGCCATAAGCATATATTGCAGCTTCCGGATGACTTGTAACAAAAATAATCGTTTTTATATTAGGCATCTTTTCAATCTGAGCCAATGCATCCAGTCCGCTAAGCTTTCCCATTTCGATATCGAGAAACAGCAAATCTATCTCTCGACTACGCTCTTTAACAATCTCTTCACCTGAATAATATGAATAAAAATTAAGACCAACTTCCTTATCACCAAAAAAGTTTTTACAAGAATCTGCAATTTCGTGATGCCATAATTTAACATCATCACAAATAGCGATATTGAATGTACCTATATCCTTCATGTCTTTCTCCTGCCTGCCAATAGTCACATACAAATGGCAATTTACCACATAATAATTTCATTTGCAATATCAAATAGCACAAATAAACAGACGCAAAAGCAACAAAAAGTTGCACAAACCCTCTTTTCATGCAACTTTCCACATATATTATCTTTTACATTTTTATGGATAAATATTCACTTTAATCTTGCGTCTCAGCCTTTCACCATCCTGCGCCTATTCTCAAAATGCTCAGCAACTTCATCATCACTTATCCATCGTTCCTCTTCTCCAGACGCAAAGCCTGCATTAAGTTCACTAATAAGACTAACCTTAGCCGCAGAATCAGAACGGATTATCTCATATTTCAACCCTCCCTTTTTCTCCAGGATCCCCCTAAGTTCAACAAACGTATCCTGAATAGGTGCCACTCTTCCGTTCCCAACATCCTTATCTGCCTCTGAAACGATTTCCAGAAGTTCATGTCTATCCTTCATTCTCTTGTTCGCCTCCTATTGCAAAAAGAACCTATAAGCCGAAATCACTTCTATCTTAAAACCTCTTTTTCCAATGTTTTATCGTGTATAAACGACACCTACACTACAGCAACTCTTCCATCGCTGCCAATATCTCTTCCGTATCCTTCAGTAGCATATCTTCCGCCTTCTCGCTGTTCTTATCCTTCTTGTACTTATAGATAAACACAGGGTTTCCGGCAGCATGGAAGCTCATCTTGCCCTCGTATCTTGCGAGGAGCTCGGGGATCTTCTCGCCTTTTATCTTGGCGTTTGGAGTTACCTTTATCTCTATCTTGCCGTCGCCGCCCTTAATTTCGGGAACAAAGAGCTTGTGCGCGGCGGTTCTTATAAGTGAGATCCTGAGGAGATTAAGAGCAGTCTTTGGAACTTCTCCGAATCTGTCGACGAGCTCATCTCTCATATCGTCGCTCTCCGTCTGGTTCTCTATGCTCGCGATTCTCTTGTATATCTCAAGCTTCTGCTCTTCGTTGAGGATATAGCTGTCGGGAATATATGCGCTGACATCAAGGTCGATGACAGTGTTGATGTCTTCTCTTGTATCTTTTTCGCCGGGGTTCTTCTTATGGCGGACAGCTTCTTCGAGCATCTTGCAGTAAAGGTCATATCCAACAGACTGCATGTGGCCGCTTTGTTTTTTGCCCAAAAGACTTCCCGCGCCTCTTATCTCAAGGTCACGCATGGCAATCTTAAAGCCGCTTCCGAGGTCGGTGAATTCTCTGATCGCAGAAAGTCTCTTTTCCGCAACCTCTTTTAACACCTTATCTCTCTTGTACATAAGGAAGGCGTAAGCTGTGCGGTTCGAGCGTCCGACTCTTCCCCTCAGCTGATAGAGTTGGGAAAGTCCCATTTTGTCTGAGTCGTGGATGATCATGGTATTTACATTGGAGATATCAAGGCCCGTCTCGATAATAGTCGTCGAAACGAGAACGTCGACAGTTCCGTCGATGAAGTCGTACATGATACGCTCAAGTTCTGACTCTTTCATCTGTCCGTGCGCAAAAGCAACGTTCGCTTCGGGCACAAGTTTCTGGATCCTTGCCGCAACATCCGCTATGTCATTGACCCTATTGTACACGTAATAAACCTGACCGTCTCTTCCAAGTTCTCTAACTATCGCTTCTCGCACAAGCTCGTCGTTGTATTCCATAACATAAGTTTGGATTGGAAGCCTGTCGTTAGGAGCTTCTTCGAGGACAGACATCTCTCTTATTCCAACAAGCGACATATGAAGCGTTCGCGGAATAGGCGTTGCCGTAAGTGTCAAAACATCAACGCTCTCTTTTATAGTCTTTATTTTTTCCTTGTGTGTAACACCGAAGCGCTGCTCCTCGTCGACGATAAGGAGCCCCAGGTCCTTGTACTGAACGTCTTTTGAAAGAAGCCTGTGCGTTCCGATAACTATATCAACAAGACCTTTCTTAAGGTCGGTAACTGTCTTTGCCTGCTCTTTTGCAGTCCTAAATCTGGACATCAGGTCAACTCTTACGGGGAAATCTCTCATTCTCTCGCTGAAAGTATTATAATGCTGCTGGGCAAGAATTGTCGTGGGCACAAGAACCGCAACCTGCTTTCCGTCCTGAACCGCCTTAAACGCCGCTCTAATCGCAATCTCAGTCTTTCCGAATCCGACATCACCGCAAACGAGTCTGTCCATAATAACAGATGATTCCATATCGCGCTTGGTCTCTTCTATCGCATTCAGCTGATCTTCCGTCTCCTGAAAAGGAAATGCATCTTCAAATTCCTGCTGCCAAACCGTATCCTTACTGAACTCAAAGCCCTTTGTCTCCTGCCTCTTCGCATAGAGTTCGACAAGATCCTGCGCAACTTCTTCTACCGCTGCCTTTACCTTGTTCTTGGTATGTGTCCACTCCAAGGTACCAAGTTTGTTGAGCTTTGGCTTGTGGCCGTGACCTTCTTCGCCACCCGAAGCATACTTCTGAATAACGCCGAGTCCCGTTGCAAGAACGTAGAGATTGCCGCCGTCTCCGTATTCGATCTTTATATAATCCCTGACAACATTGTCAGTCTCAACCTTTTCTATACCTTTGTATATACCAAGTCCATGCTCTTCATGAACTACGTAATCGCCGATCTTAAGGTCCGCAAAGTTAGATATCTTCTCACCGGTATACTTGGCCTTTTTCTTTCTCTTTTTCCTTATATGCTCGGTAAAAATGTCGCTCTCCGCAATCACGGCAAACTTAATCCCCGGATACTCAAATCCCTTGAGAATCCTTCCGTAATAAGTCATTATCTCGCCTGGTCTCAGGACTCTTCCCGGATCTTCGCTGTAAAATGCGGTAACAAGATTATCCCTGAGGTCCTCGACAATTCTTTTTGCCCTCGTTCTGGAACCTGAGAGAATAAGCACTCTGTAGCCTTTTTTCACATAACTTTTAAGATCGCTTACGAGAGAATCGAAGCTGTTATTATAGGGAGCCACACTCCTTGCGTTAATGTCCCAGCTCTTTTCCGGTGAAAAGAGATTCTGGGATTTGGGCATGGCAAGTGCGGAAACAAGCACTCTTCGGCCGTTTCCCATTCTCGATATGCAGTTATCTATTGAATACAAAAGATCCATCTGCCCCGGAAGGACGTATCCCTTCTCGGCTCTGTGCGTCATGCTCTCTTTAAACTCAGCCTCGACAGCCATCGCATGCTCCAGAACCCTCTGTGGCTCGTCGATAAAGATACAGCTCTTTCCCTTCGGGAACATCTCCTGAATAGTGACGGTGTCGTCATAAAAATAACGGATGTAACTCTCGAGATTGACTACTGAGTGGAGTTCAAAGAGCTGCTCGTTTAATTCTTCCGTCTGTTTTTTTATCCTGTGAGCTTCTTCCGTCTTGAATTCAGCGCGAAGTGTTTTGCAGACTTTCTCGGTATCTTCGTTAACCCTGTCCATTCCTTCTCTGAGCTTTTTCTCATCAAGGATGATCTCTGATGCCGGGTAAATGTCGATGGATTCAAGCTTTTCAAGCGATCTCTGCGACATAATGTCAAAGCTTCTGATTGACTGGATCTCATCTCCCCAAAGCTCTATTCTGAAAGGATTTTCTTCCGTGAGGTCAAAAACATCGACGATGTCTCCTCTTACAGAAAACTCGCCGGGTCCCTCTACCTGATAATTTCTGACATATCCCATTGTAACAAGACGCTTTGCGATCTCGGTTTCATCAATCGGAACGTGCCTGTCTATGGATAGAATGTTTTCTTTTATAACTTCAGGTTTTATCTGAGGCGCCATAAGCGCTGAAAATGTCGTAACAACAGTAACGGGTCTTCCCTCAAGAAGCCTTCTCATGCAGCGTATTCTCTGTCTTACAATCTCGTTACTGTGCACATCGGCCTGGTAAAAGATAAGATCTTTAGCGGGATACACAGTGACATTCTTGTCATAAAACTTGTAATCCTCATATATCTCTTTTGCCCTAAGATCACTGTAAGTTACGATTATTCTGTACTTAAAGTCAGCCCCAAGACTGCTTATAAAGTGGAGTTTCTGGGAGTCTACGCATCCCGTCACTTCCGCACAGGCAAAGGGCTTCTCAAGATAGTTATTCAGTTCTTCGAATTCTTTTAATTCGTTTAAAGGAGTTGTTATCGCTCTCATTTATTTTTTACCGTTAAATTTGTTCATGGCACTGTCAACGCCGTTCTCCATTATCTCGCAGACCGCATCGACAGCTCGTCCTATTCCGTCCTTGATTCCGGTAGCATCCTCGCCCTCGAAATGGCCGAGAACCCAGTTCACCATATCGTATTCCTTGGGCTTCTTGCCAACTCCGACACGAACTCTGCTAAACTCGTCGTGTCCAAGCTGCGCAATGATATTCTTAAGCCCGTTGTGTCCGCCGGCGCTTCCCTTAGGTCTAACCCTGATCATACCCACATCGAGCTCAACGTCGTCCGAGATCACGATGAGTTCTGTCTTGGTATCAACCTTGAAATAGTCACAGATAGGCCTTATCGCTTCTCCGCTTAAGTTCATATATGTAATAGGCTTTACAAGAATAACCTTCTGATCACCTATCTTTCCTTTTCCATACACAGCCTTGAACTTTGTCTCCGTGAGACCAATATTATATTTATCCGACAATGCGTCTATTGTTTCAAATCCCACATTGTGTCTTGTTCCGAAATATTTCTTTTCGGGATTTCCAAGTCCCGCTATCACATACATATTGCCAAAATCCTCTTCTTTTTTTGAAAAAAATTTCTTTATTATCCCTAACACTACTACATCTCCCTTGATATTACAATGTATAAAGCCTATTCAAAGTATACTTTGAAAGTTGCTTATAGTCCAACTATGAGCGCAAAAAGAAGACTGCACCGGAGTTTTGTTTCTCAGATGCAGCCTAGATTCTAATAAGTTATCTTATTTTATCAATATTGTGAACGCATTCGTCAAGTCCTATGATTTTAGTTGTCGATAAGCCGGTGTTCTCATCGTTTTCTATTTTTATGACAAAATCAATTCCAGCTTTCAGTTTATAACCTTTATATGTAACATTGATATCTGTTTGATTTGGCTGTGTATTCAATAGACTTGAAACCTCTATTACCAATCCATCCGGACTGCCTGGATCCGAAACAGTTATTTCACAAGAAGCAGTAAATGCCCCATCTTCTGATGTTGCAGTAATTACAGCACTCCCCGGTTTGAACGCACTAACAAATCCATCCGGATGAACCAACGCCACAGCACTATCGCTGCTACTCCATGTAATATTTTTGTTCGAAGCATTCTCCGGAAAAAAATTCACAGCAAGTTGCTTGTGTTCATATTGATTGAGTGTAAATGAATTTTCGCTAAATGAAATTCCGGACAAAAACTTTACTTCGGATTTAGGTATCAATTTTACGCCATGCATCTCTGCCCTTATTTCCATGTACAAAGAATTATCAAGAGGATACCTCAGCTGTTCAGGCGCTTTATTCCAAGGTTCTACAACAAACATGTTGTCATCGATGTATAAATTGGGACTATCAATATAATCCTTAAGTTCCAAGTGACCACCATTTATTCTAATACTTGAATCACTGTCAAAATGAGTACTGATATGATGTCCGGAAATATAGCCACCATTAATTGTGATATTCTTATAATATATTCCTATATTCTCTGGAAGTATAATAGAGCCGCCATTTACTTCAAGATTAATATCACCAGCTACCGAACTACTATATTTTATCGTTCCGCTATTAAGGATCATTTTTCCTGAATCAAATAACTTAACACCTCTTAGCTCAAGCGTTCCGTTTCCGGATATAGTTAATTCATGACCGTTTATGCCAATATAAAAAAGACTTTTGTCAGTATCAAGATTAAGAACACTATCTTCCTTAATTTCTAATTTTTCTCCCTCATTAAGCTCACTAAGATTAATTACTGTCGGCTCGGCAGCCTTTATCGGTTTACAACACAATACCAATGATAATAAAAACAGTGCAAAGCAAATAAACAATGAATGACTCTTTTTCATACGTTTTTCCTCCAATGTACATTTTTTCGTTATTGTAAGCACAATATATTAAGAATAGCATGCATTTTCGAAAATTCAACATATTTTTGACGAACAAATATACAAAATAAGTAAATTGAATAATAAATCAAAACAAAATGTGTTATTATATCATACAGAGGTTTATTACAAAAAATTAAATAAGGAGCTGGGGAAATACTATGGGAAACGTGATGATTGTCTCGCTACACATTTTTTTGGCTACAGTATGTTTATGGTCTATGTACAAGGCAGCAAAAAGACTTGTTGCTAAGAGAGCCGACAAAGAAGAGCATATTGATGATGTTTATGAATATGCCGGATTCGTAATAGCTGTAATTATGGTACTGATGTATATTGCTCTTATATTTATGGGGGCATACGGAATTACAAGTGCATGCCCGTTGGCGTGTGCGGCAATGTGCGTGAACAATCAGCGTTTAAATAACGGGAATGAAGCTTAATTTATATAAAAAGGCTTGCGGAATGGTCATTCAATCCGCAAGCCTCATTTTTACTCAATATTCTATTCAGCCGTTATGTCACGCTTCCCCCTCGCTGTCTTCTGCGGCTGCTTTATCATAAGCTTCCAGGATTGTGTCCTGAAGAACCTTTCTCATATCTGAGTTGATCGGATGTGCGATGTCACGATATTCGCCGTCCGTAGACTTCTTGCTGGGCATTGCAATGAACAAGCCTCTCTCGCCTTCGATTACCTTGATGTCATGAACAACAAATTCATTCTCAAATGTAACCGATACGATTGCGCGCATTTTTCCTTGTTTTGTAACTTTTCTTACTCTGACGTCTGTTATCTTCATCATATAACCCCCTCTTGGTCAAATAAATTTCATGAAGTCTGCAGTAATGGTTTACTTAGATCATGTATCTTTCGTTATTTTCAATAACTATTTTAATGCCGTCATCTTCCTTGTAGTAAGAGTTTGCCTGGATCGTGCCGTGACTTTCAACGATACAGTTCTCAATATGTGTATTGTCGCCGATGTAAACATCATTTAAGATGATAGCATTCTTAATGTAACAATTGTTTCCTATAAAAGCACCTTTAAATATTACGGAATCTTCTATTGTTCCGTTTATGATGCATCCGCTGGAGATAATGCTGTTTTTTACATTAACTCCTACGTTGTACTTGGCGGGTGGAAGGTCTACGACTTTCGTGTAGATTCCCGGATATTCTCTAAAGAAATACTGTCTTATCTCCGCTTTCAGGAAATCCATATTCGTCCGGAAGTAATCTTCAACGGAAGCGATGTTGTTCCAGTACTCTTTTATCTTGTATCCGTAGATGCGCTTCATATCTTTGTATCTGACAAGAATGTCACGCACAAAATCATATCGCCCTTCTTTATCAGCCTTCTCAATAAGTTCAATGAGTTGCCTTCGTCTGACCACGTATATTCCGCAGGATATCGTATTCGACCGCGATATTACAGGCTTTTCTTCAAATTCCTCTATCCGGCTCTCTTCATTCATTCTCACAGTTCCGAATCTCTCGGTATCCGTGTTTGCCGGCATATCCTTACACACAACCGTTATATCGGCCTGTTTCTGTATATGGTATTCGAGGAGTTTTCCGTAGTCCATCTTGTAAACGCAGTCACCGGAAGTAATGATCACATACGGTTCATGGCACGCTCTGAGGAAATCAAGATTCTGCGCAATCGCATCAGCCGTTCCCCTGTACCATAAGTTTCCGGATGCTTTTACCGCCGGGGTAAATACATATAAGCCGCCCTGCTTTCTACCAAAGTCCCACCACTTGGATGAACTCAAGTGTGCATTTAAGCTTCCCGCATTGTACTGAGTAAATACGGCAACCGTCTGAATATGAGAGTTTGTCATATTACTCAGGGCAAAATCGATACTTCTGTAAAAACCTGCCACAGGCATTGCGCAAACCGCTCTCTTCTGGGATAATTCCTGCATCCTGCTACTGCTGCCGCCCGCTAAAATTATGCCAATCGCCCTCATATCAATCACCTGCCTTATCTAGTGTCTTGCCGCTGTCAAGTTTACCGTCGCTGTAATCCTTTTCAGCAGTCACACCCGAGATAACCGTATTCTTTCCAATCGTCACATTGTCGGGAATAACCGACTTCTCTCCGATAGTGCAGAGACCTTCACAATAGATATTGGGCTTCGAGTCGTTTTCTTTTTCCTCAAAAGCTCCGATTCTTACGTTGTTTCCTATAGTAACCTTCTCGGCGATGATTCCTTTTTCTATGTTGCAACCCTCACCAATAACGGTCTCATTCATTATTATTGAATTGCTGACCACAGTACCTTTCCCGATCTTTACTCCGGGGCTGATAACTGAGCTGTACACCTTTCCGTAAATCTCACAGCCTTCGCCGATGATACTTCTCTCAACGGCGCTTTCGGGTCCCAGATACTGAGGCGGTTGAACCCCGCTGGAAGTGTATATCTTCCAGTATTCCTCATAGAGGTTGAATTCGGGGACAATGTCTATAAGCTCCATGTTTGCCTGCCAGTATGATGTAAGAGTTCCCACATCTTTCCAATAGCCGTCAAACTCGTATGCATATAATGACAATCCCTGTTCCTTGCAATAAGGAATAATATGCTTACCAAAATCAAGTCCCGACTGATCCTTATTGTTAATAAGAGAATCTTTTAAAGCTTCCCAGGAAAAAATGTATATACCCATTGATGCGAGATTGCTTCTTGGATGCTCAGGTTTTTCCTCGAAATCCACGATCTTCTTATTTTCATCTGCGATCATTATTCCGAACCTGCTTGCTTCCTCCATCGGAACCGGCATAACCGCAATGGTTACATCCGCTCCGCTTGATTTGTGAAAGTCAAGCATAGTCTCATAATCCATCTTATATATATGATCTCCCGAAAGGATCAGTACATAATCCGGATTATAATTTTCCATATACTCAAAGTTTTGGTAAATAGCATTGGCAGTACCGGTATACCATTCACTGTTGGAGCTTTTTTCATAAGGAGGAAGAACCGTGACTCCTCCGAAATTTCGATCAAGATCCCACGGTATACCTATTCCAATGTGAGAATTAAGCCTAAGCGGACGATACTGTGTAAGAACACCCACAGTGTCCACTCCAGAATTGATACAGTTACTAAGCGGAAAATCGATAATTCGATACTTTCCACCAAAAGAGACAGCCGGCTTTGCCATCTTTGCTGTCAACACTCCTAATCTGCTTCCCTGGCCCCCCGCCAGCAGCATGGCGATCATCTCTTTTTTTATCATGTTCCACCTCGTTGCGGATCCGGCTATAGCTGCCGGTTTTTGATACACCAAACTCACTGTCCTGTATTACAGAAAAAAATGTTACCTCTTATATATGAGTATATCATAAACATATTATTTAAAAAACATAAATACTCTAAATATAGAATATATTTTCACTCAATCAGGTTTCCGTTTTTGACTTTGTAAAAAATCGTGTTACAATATAGATTACGTTATAAAACGTATTCTATGAAATGAGGGTTTTTTATGTACACAATTGATTTCAGTAAGCCATCGCACGTTTATTTTATGGGGATAGGCGGTATCTCAATGAGCGGTCTTGCTCATATATTAATAGAGAAAGGATTCAAAGTTTCAGGTTCGGATTCAAAAGAATCCCCAATGACAAAAGCTCTTTCCGACCTTGGAGTTAACATTATGTACGGTCAGTGTGCTCAGAATATCACAGATGCGAGCCCTATTGACGTTGTTGTACATACAGCTGCCATCCATCCCGACAATCCGGAGTTCATGGCTGCAAAGGCAGCAAATATTCCCATTTTGACAAGAGCCGAGCTTCTCGGTCAGATAATGAAGGAGTATAAGATTCCCATCGCGATCAGCGGAACTCACGGGAAAACTACGACTACTTCAATGCTTTCAAAGATTCTTCTTGAAGCAGATACAGATCCCACACTTTCAATCGGTGGCGTATTCAGCGACATAGGCGGAAATATCCGCGTAGGAAAATCTGATTTCTTTGTTACCGAAGCTTGTGAGTACACTAACAGTTTCCTCAGCTTCTTCCCTAAGATCAGTGTTATTTCCAATATAGATGCGGATCACCTTGATTTCTTCAAGGATCTTGATGATATAAGAAACTCTTTTTCCAAATTCGCACATCTTCTTCCCGATGACGGAACACTCGTAATAAACGGTGACATCGAGAACGTTGGCGCGATCACAGAAGGACTGGGCTGTGAAATAATAACATACGGTTCAAAAGAAGATTTTGACTACTATCCTTCTGATATAGAATATGATGAGCACGGAAATCCTTCATTTAAGGCTCATATCCCCGGCGGAAAAGTGCTTGATGTCAAGCTCGCGGTACCGGGACTTCACAATGTGTACAATGCGCTTGCTTCAATCGCTGTAAGCAATATTCTCGGAATAGATTCCGATGTGGCAACAAAAGCTCTTTCATTATTCGGAGGCACAAGCCGCCGTTTCGAACACAAGGGAGAAATACACGGTGTTACCATCATTGATGACTACGCCCACCATCCCACAGAGATAAAGGCTACGCTCACTGCAGCGCAGAATTATCCACACAACAAGATATGGTGCGTATTCCAGCCACACACATATACAAGAACCAAGGCACTTCTTGATGAATTTGCCGAAGCACTTTCATTTGCCGATAAAGTGGTACTTGTTGACATCTATGCCGCAAGAGAGACAGATACATTGGGCATCAGCTCACGTACCCTCTGTGACAAGATTGTTGAACTCGGCCATGATTGCACGTATTTTCCTACTTTAGATGGCTTTTCAGAAGTCGAAAAATTTCTTTTGCAAAATTGCACTAAAGGAGATTTGTTGATAACCATGGGTGCCGGAGATGTAGTAAAAATCGGCAACGAGCTACTTGGTAAGTAATACTTTTCCACTTTTCCACTTTTTTGGTTCAATTTATAAAATACATTCTTCGTGGATAACAGTCAGACTTTTCAACAAGACCTATTTTCCCGGTCTTTTTGAGAGTTTGGCTGTTTTTTTAGATTTTTTTAATAATAATCCACGTTATCCACATTATCCACAAAGATTTCCACTTTTTGCAAGACGCTCAGATTCCGCTTCTCTTCGTCACTTTTCCCATATCATATTAAAAATTACCATGCTATAATCCTACATGTGATGAAAAAGTAAAGCAGGTGATTAGAGAGATGATGGGGCGAGTAACTATCAGTACTAAGGTGGGGGAGGATTCTACCAGTGTTTCAAATATCTTTATAGATGAATACATGCAGGATGCTAACGATGCGCAGATAAAGATCTACCTTTATTTGTTGCGCATGATGAAGGCCAATCTGCCTACAAGCGTTTCTGCGTTGGCAGATAAATTCAACCATACCGAGAAGGACGTAGTGCGTGCTCTCAAGTACTGGGAGAAAAAGGGTCTTATCAGTCTTGAATACGACAACTCGGATACACTTATAGGAATACATATGGAAGATATTACTTCTCAGAAACCGGTCGCTCCACGCAAGAGCGAACCAATTATGAGAACTGTTCCCGCTTCCAAACCCGAAAGCACAATTAAGGCAAAACCTAACTATACTGCCGCTGAACTCAGTGCTTTCAAACAGTCTTCCGCTGCGAATATCGTGTTCCCTGCAGAACAGTATTTTAAAAGACCTCTTACATCGACAGAGCTTATGACTCTGTTCTACATAAAGGATGAACTTAAGTTTTCTGATGATCTTTTGGACTATCTGATGCAATATTGCGTCGATAATCATAAGGCTGATTTCAGGTATGTGGAAAAAGTCGCAATAAACTGGACTCAGCAAGGCATCAAAACGCCAAAACAGGCTCGCGTGGAGAATTTCAAACATGATCACGAGATAATCGAGATCATGAAGGCACTCGGTATGGAAAATAGTCCCACGGAAAAAGAAGGAAACTTCATTAAATCGTGGCGTAGGGAGTTGGGTTTTTCAATGGATATCATTATGGAAGCCTGCGACCGTACTGTTATGGCGACACAGAAGAATCGTCTCAAATATTGTGACTCAATTCTTCGAAACTGGCATGCCAACAATGTTTCTTCAAGGGAGGATATTGCCAGACTTGATGCTGACTTCACTGAAGATCTCCGCAAAAAGAGATCGAAGGCTTCCGTGGCATCCATTAATACCAAAATCCGCTCCGACGAATCATATATTCGCCCAAGCGGAGTCCAGAACCGCTTTAATCAGTTCCAGCAAAATACATATAATTTTGCTGAGCTTGAGAAGCAGCTTTTGGACAACTGATGCTCATATTTGATTGGGGAATCAGATACGGGTACATACATACTCGGCCCTGTACTTTGGCTCGGTGGCGGCACAAGCCTTCCCTGAAACACGTACAGGGCATAAGTATGTAAGCGAAACGAATAGTGTAGCGATTTGCATTTTGAAAGGTATAAACATATGGCATTGACCAACGCGCAATTCGATGAAATAATGCACACTTATGAAGAGATGCGCTCTCTTCACAGACAGGAACTCGAGGAGCGAAAGCGCTCCGTCTACGAAACCATCCCCGGATACAGGGAACTGGAGGACAAGTCCTCTACCATAAGCGTTGATTTCGGAAAAAGACTTCTTTCAGGCGAAAGGCTTGACCGCTCGGTGTTAAGGCACCAGCTGGCAGAACTCGCCCGTCAAAAAAAATTGCTTCTTACCGAATCCGGATTTTCCGATGATTATCTCGATATGGGCTACTCCTGCCCTTATTGCAAAGATACAGGTTATATCGGTAATGAAAAATGTCACTGTTTCAAGCAAAAGATAATTGAAAAGCTCTACGACAGATCAAATCTCAAAGAAATGGCAAAGACTGCCAACTTTAAACTTGTAAATGAAAAATATTATCAGGGCGACGATCTGCAGAGATTCCGCGGTGCGCTAAAGACCGCTGAACTTTTTGTAAACTCTTTTAACTCTGACTACCAAAATCTTTTCATTTATGGTACAGTGGGTGTTGGCAAATCATTCCTGTCTACTTGTGTTGCCAATGAGCTGCTAAAAAAGGGACACTCCGTGATTTATTTCAGCTCATCGGGCTTGTTTGAACTTCTGGCAGAAAATTCATTTGACTACAAGAACAAACAAGAACTTCGCGGAATATATGATGATATCTATAACTGTGAACTTCTTATAATAGATGATCTCGGTACGGAGCGCACAAACAGTTTCGTGTCTTCCGAGCTTTTTTCATGCTTAAATGAACGAGATCTTCGCAAGAAGTCAACAATCATTAACACTAATCTGTCTTTGGAAGAAGTACAGATTATATATTCGGACCGTATTTTTTCAAGAGTTGCTAGCAACTATAAACTGCTAAAGCTCTCAGGTCCTGACATCAGGAAAATCAAAAAGATTGCCATAAAAGAAAGTGAGGATTTTCAGTAATGCCTAAAAAAGAAGAGAAACGTAATCTGGAAACAATTCCCGTTGGATCATTGGGAATCATTCCATTAAAAGGTGTTAAGACCTTGGCTGAAAAGGTTGATTACTATCTCGTAAAATGGAGAGCCGAAAGAGAAAACGAACACAAAGGAAGCTTGGCCTTTACAGGTTATGAAAGACCATCTTATATCCTTGAAGCAGAGGTACCGAGATTCGGAACAGGTGAAGCAAAAGGTGTTATTAAAACTTCCGTTCGTGGAGATGACCTCTTTCTTCTTGTAGATGTTTGTAACTATTCACAGACATACTCAATGTTTGGCAGAGAAAATCACATGTCTCCTGATGATCATTATCAGGATCTTAAGAGAATTATCGCTGCTGTCGGAGGAAAAGCCAGAAGAATAACCGTTATCATGCCTTTCCTCTATGAATCAAGACAGCATAAGAGAAATTCAAGAGAATCTTTGGACTGTGCTATTGCCCTTCAGGAACTTGTAAGCATGGGCGTAGACAACATCATTACATTTGATGCTCACGATCCGAGAGTACAGAATGCTATTCCTCTTAACGGTTTTGAGACCGTTAGAACAACATATCAGTTTATCAAAGCACTTCTTAGAAATGTCTGGGATCTCAAGATTGATTCAGACAACATGATGGTAATAAGCCCGGATGAAGGCGGAATGAGCCGTGCAATCTATCTTGCAAGTGTGCTCGGTCTCGATGTGGGAATGTTCTACAAGCGTCGTGACTATACACAGGTTGTAAACGGAAGAAATCCTATCGTTTCTCACGAGTTCCTTGGAACAAGTGTTGAAGGCAAATCTGTTATCATTGTCGACGATATGATCTCCTCAGGCGAAAGTCTTCTTGATGTTGCCAAGGCTCTTAAAGAGCGTAAAGCTGCAAGAATCTATGCTTTCTCAACATTTGGTCTTTTCACAGGCGGACTCGATGTATTTGATGAAGCATACAAGAACGGTATCATAGATAAAGTCTTCACAACAAACCTTATCTATCAGACACCTGAGCTTCTCTCTCGTGAATGGTACATAAGCTGTGATATGAGTAAGTATATTGCTTACCTTATCGATACTCTTAACCACGACGCTTCTATCAGCGATCTTCTCAATCCTGTTGAGAGAATCAACAGTATTATTGAAAGATACAACAGCGGCGAGCTTAAGGCTTCACTTGAAGCAGAGAAAAAAATCTGATAAAAAATACGAACTGTTTAGTTGAATGGAATCCACTCAACTAAACAGTTCTTTTATATTGATCAAAGAATCAATCTTCTTATATAGTACCTTCTGCAATTCTTCATCAGGCTGCGTCAGATCGGGAATCATGATAACATTGCAACCTGCGCGGTATGCGCTCATCACGCCGTTTGGTGAATCTTCAACAGCAAATGTTCTGTCCGGTGAAAGTCCAAGTTGCTCACACGCATATGCATATATATCAGGCGCGGGCTTTCCTTTTTCTACCATGTTTGCACATATTATCTTATCAAAGTATTCAAATAGTCCTATCTTTTTAAGATAACGCTCAGTCCTCTCATAATCATTGGCTGTAGCAATACATGTAAGTATTCCGTTTTCACGAAGCCAGGTAAGTATCTCTTTTGCCCCAAACTTAAGTGGTATTCCGCTCTCGCGTATCATCTCTTCGACAAGACCTTTTCTGTACTCTCTTACTTTCATATAGTTAAAGTCTTCGCCGTACCACTCTTTGAATTTCGCAGGTGCAAAAGGCCTCCCAAGAGACCTAAGTTCAAGCGCCTTCTCTTTTTCCATGGTATATCCGAAATGCGCAAGTGCCTTTGGCCACGCAATCTGATAATACTTCTCCGTATCAGTCAAAGTCCCGTCGAGATCAAAGATCACTGCTTCTGCTTTTTTATCCAAATCTATACCCTCACTCTATCTGCTTTTTCCACTATCCTATAATACCATGACTTCGTATTATTTATATTCCTATCCCACAATACTTTGTAATATAATTACCTATATGATTTCTTAATCGTTCGACTAAGGAGGTTTCTATGGCAATAAACGAAAACATTACGAAAAGAAATACCCTGCTTGCACAGAAAGTGATAAAGGGTCTTGAATCAAGAAATATGAGTGGATATTTTGCATCTTCCAAAGAAGAAGCACTTAAACTCGCAATGGTTCTGATTCCCACCGGTTCAAGCGTAACTATGGGCGGCGCAATGAGCGCTCACGAGATTGGTCTTGTACAGACATTAAAAGAAGGCAACTATAACTTTATCGACAGAGATGCATATGAAGATAAGCGCGCAGCCATGCTTGCTGCCTACGATGCAGATGTCTTTCTCTCAAGCGCAAATGCGATTACGGAAGACGGCGTCCTTGTCAACATTGACGGAAACGCAAACCGTGTCTCTGCAATCGCTCAGGGTCCCAAAAAGGTTGTATTTATCGTTGGCATGAACAAAGTATGCCCGGACGTTGACAGCGCCCTTAAAAGAGCAAGAAACGTTGCAGCGCCTATAAACGCTCAGCGCTTTGGGCTAAACACACCATGCTGCAAAACAGGTTCATGCATGGACTGCAAATCACCTGACACAATTTGTTGTCAGTTCCTCGTAACACGCTTTTCCAGGCATGCAGAGAGAATCCACGTTATCCTTGTAAATGACACTCTTGGATTCTGATCTTAGTAATATGAATAATAAAAAAGTTGGAGGTATTCTCCAACTTTTTTATTATATCTTCCTTCTTTATATACTTTATAATTCTAAAACCCTGATTCAATCAGTATTATCTTAAATTTCTTCAAGCCAGTTGCTGCCGTCGGCATAATTTAGCACTACTCCGGGCTGAACATTATAGCAAAACACATTAAAGCATATTCCTGCTCCGCCGTCCTCAACAGACAGTGCCTCGATATTCACTCCGCTGCATAAAAGGTTATCGCCTTCAAATACAGGTGTAACACGATACATTACGTGATTACCACTCTCCTTTACATATGACGCAACCATATTTTCATACGGAAGCATCCCATCCACGTTCAAGTATCTTGTTCCCGTCACGAAGTTCTTGTCATTGTCATTCTCTCCGGTCAGCTGAAATCCGATAAGGTGGCATCTGTTATATAAGTACGGAGGCTTTGATTTTACAACTCCCGGATACTTATTTTGCTTCCAGCCTGTAGGCTTTATCCTTGCAATAGATTCGCGCTTCTCGGTAGGCATAATATCCTGTCCAACACAGGCGACTGCTGTTGTACACCTTCCAAGAGCATCCTGTTCACCATATCTTTCAAACGATTGATCAACAATCTCATCCTCGGTAAATGTAGGTTTATTACCATTTACCTCTACAGAGGCGTTTCCTGAATAATCAGTTTCTGCGCTTACACTACTTGTAACACTTGTATCAGGTAATAATTCCGGATAAAAAACGGAAAAATAAACCGCGCAAAGTAGTGAAAGCAACGCCATGATTTTTTTGTAGTGTGCAGTCAGTTTTGTTTTTTTCTTCTTTTTCCTAGCCATATTAAGCTATTCTGCTACACTAAAGTGAAAATCCTGTGTCCTAAGTATGTTTTTTCAGAAAACTTTGCTTATTTTTCATTAGGTACATAAGAAATGAAATGATTTCCGTTTTTAGCAAACCAATCTTTCGCATCAGTCATGCCAAGCTTCTGAATTCTTCCCGCTCTCGGATCCAAATAATCAATATTCTGATTGTCATATCCAAGAAGCATTACGGCATCATCATTATTCAAAAATGCCATTACGGGAAGACCCTTACTTATGTAGTACAAAACTGTATCAAGCGCACATCCGTCAAGCTTAACTATATTTGCATCGGTAAACTGCGACCTCAAAATGTCTTCAACACTGTTTCCGCTTGCAAGCGAAGATTCGACATCCACATTTCTTCCGCCATAGTGATACAAAATAAGATCGATACAAACCGCTGTGGGATTCTTTGTTGTAATACCCTCATAGTTCTCTATCTTCTCTGTAAGCGAACCGATACGGTTATATGAAAGCCTGTCGCCCTTTCTCCAAATATAATTATTGGTATCTCCGACAACCGCTCCGAACTTAAGCTCAGCATCCTTAACAGCCTTCGCAGAATCGGTGTAAACTTTTGCCTTTCCTTTCATATCATATACATAATAAAAAGGATTTTTTCCCGCATCTCGTTTAAGTTCCACCTCAACGTTTCTGCTCTCTTCAAACAAAATCTGATTAGGTGTAAGAACTCTTATCTGCTTAGACTTTATTTCATTTTTGGTGCTGATCTGAACAATCTTCTCATACTCATCAACCGCAACCTGAGTTACTTTGTTTCTGACCTCTTTGTCCTCCTGAGTATACTTGAAGACATAATCATTCTCCATTCCAAGTTCATCAGTACTCTCATATTCGCCGTTTTCATTCTTTTTCACGGAATAGAAATTAATCTGCTTACCGATTTTCTTAATACCCGTTACATAACCGTATTCACTCGGCACCTCCCTGTCATCCAAAGGCTTGCTGCCTTCCTGCAGTGCCGCCATATTATGAACCTGTATTCTATACATCAGATATAAAGGATTGCCCAGCTGATCCTTAGCTACATCTCCGGCCCTTACGAATCCATAGACAAAATCTTCACCCCTAAATCCCATAAGGATTACCTTTTCGCCATTTTCAGCTGTTATCTCTTCTTTTACTTTCGTATCAAGATTCATTACATCAAATTTGGTCAGATCATCTCCCTGCCATGCAATTGTTCCCTCTGATTCCGAAATCTTATACGATCCTGCACCTATATCTTCAACGGCAAGATTATAAGTTCTGTCTGTGAGATTAACCTCATAGATATTCTGATCGAGCATTATATAAAGTATGTTACTGTCATTTACATAAGCAAGTGTATCCACGCAATCTTCAAGGATTTCCGCAGCCTGTCCGCATTCAATAAATACCTGCTCTTCAACAGCATTTAATGAAGCACTGTAGTTATACACCGCTATACCGACTCTTCCTTCATGTATACCTCTGTTCATGTATCCGGCAACAACAAAACGCACATCGCCGTCTTCATCCACATTAAGAATCTTTACCTTGTTGTTATCCCAGTTCGCTCTTATGTCGTCATTCTCTTTGTCATAGAATCCAAAAATATATGCAAGACGACCATCTACATTGTTATAGGAAAAAAGCCTGTTCTCACTTACAAATGCAAATACACTTCCACCTTCGCTTACTCCGCCGCTTTCCTTAAATTCAAAATCCGGTTCACAGATTCCCAGCGTAATTGAATTCTTACCGACAGAATAAGAAGACGTATCAAAAATACAGTTCATTTTTCTTTCGAAATTCAAAATGAACGGCCTCTTCTTTGTCCACTTTACCCTATAAACTTCCGTGACATTATATAATCTGTTGTCATTACCTTCCTGAGTGGTCACTCTGTACTGAAGCTTATAAGTTCCGACATCACTCTGGATATCATTTACATATATCTGAGGTTTGGTATGATCGGTTATCCTGACATCAACCGTTTCCTCTTCTTTATCCTTATCTTTTCCCAGACCGTTATTATTCTTGCTCTTGGTATCCACAGTACTCTTATCAAGAAGAGTTCCCCACGTCACTTGATCGAAGCTGCTGTGCAGATTAACTCTGGAAAAAGTATCATTCTTCTCTTTATCTTTATCTGTCTCAAGGTACTTCGCATATTCAGCTTTTGCTTTTTCCCTGTCGAACGTAGCTTCAGAAAAGCCTGTTATAAAGTCTATCTCGTTGTCGATGTTGTATCTCGTCTCATCTTCTTCCGTCCAGACAATCCTCGTATAGTACTTTGCCACAGAATTATTGACCTCAACCTTTATAACAAGCATATACTCTCTTCCGGCCAAAATAAGGTCCGCAACAGGCGCAAGCTGAATCTTACAATCAATGGTATTATCATGCTCTTTGAATTCAGTCTGATCCTCATCGGCAATAAGTCTATTGTCTTTACCGATATTTCTAAGCTCAAATCCCACATTCGATATCTTCTGACCGAAAGTATTGATTTTAAAAGACATGGTACGGTCCGCATTTATCGGCCAAACCGTTCCCCTTACATAGTTGGCGTTAACCTCCGACAGATACCCGTGAAGAGGATTAACCTCTTTATCGCCGCTCCGCATGGTTATGACAGGAAGCGATGCCGGAGACATCTTAGCGGTCATATCAGCCTTATCGATGTTAGACAACTTGCTGATCACAAATATTGAAATGATCAGAATGCCGAAAAAATATGCAATTTTAATAGTTGTTTTTTTGATAGTATTATCACGCATAATTGACTTTCAAATTTAATAATAGTAATATTTTCATAATATAATCATCAATATGGAAAGGAAAAATATGAATTATCCTGTTCTATATCGAAAACGTTTCATACCGGATGAATGCGTTGAACTTAAGGATGACGAGATTCTTAAGCTTGACGACTCTGTCATGATCACCAAATGGAAAGCTCTCAAAAAAAGATCTGATATATGCAACGGCTATTCCTGCTACTACTTCAAAGAGGGCTACAAGATCAGCAAATTTCTCAAAGCCGACAACACTCTTTCGCGCTGGTACTTTGACATCATAACCTATGACCGCGATACAAAGTCCAATACACTTACCGTGATCGATCTTCTTGCCGATGTCATAATCTTTCCCGACGGCAAGATGAAGATTGACGATCTTGATGAATTATCCGAAGCTTTTGAAAAAAAACTAATCAACGAGTCTTTGCTCAAAAAAAGCCTGCTCTCTCTGAACAGACTCCTTAACGAAATCTACGAAAATGGCATATCTTCACTGACAGCGCCCATAGAAGAAATCATATCCGGGCAAGATCAGTAAAATACATGTCCTCCGATATTACGTCCCGAAAGACCGGGAATAGGAGTTCTGAAATATACGCAGTTTTCGACATTCGAATAGCCTTTCATGGCCTCATCCGCTGCCTGAAAACATGATGCGGTAGCACGCCCTTCAGCAAGTGCAAGAGCAAGTCTTCCGCTCGCAACAGGCGAAAACTGCCTATTCTGGTAAATCACACCAACAACTGTATCCGGATAAACAGAACTAAGCACCCTGTTTATCACGACCGCACCTACTGCGACCTTTCCCTCATAAGGCTCTGCTCCTGCTTCACAATATATGAGGTTTGCAAGCAGATACCTGTCCCCTTCGGCAAACGTTACTTCCGAAATATCTCTCCATGTAGATGCCGCTGCCAATTTGGAAAGTCGCATCTCTTCCGCAAGTTTTGCTTCGAGCTGCTTTATATCTTCTTCCTGCGCTTTTATCTGTGCTTCAATCTCCTCAGCCTTTGCTTCCGCGTCAGATATATCATTTGCATACTGCTGAATTGTTCCCGAAGTCTGGCTCACGAGTCCCGCAACTCTGCTTTGTTCAGCCTGTTGTTTGGCATGATACATATCAAGCTGCTCTTTCTCGCTCTCAAGAGTTTCCTCTTTTTCCTCGATCAGCTCTTTTATCTGAATATATTCCGTAAGCTTCCTTCTGTCATAAGAAGTAAGCTGCTCAATATACTGATTCTGATTGAGAAAATCCGAAAAATTACTGAAGCCGAAAACCATCTCCATTACCATGAAGTTCTGCTTCTCATAGATAAACTGAATACGCTTTTTCATGGAAACATACTGGTTCTCCTGATCCTGCTTTGCAGCGTCAAGTTCTGCCAGTGTATTCTCAATCTCATTTTCTTTGCTTCCTATCTGTTCCTCAATCTGTTCAAGATTGTTACTTACTTCGCTAAGCTGTGTATTGAGCGTATTAAGCTGACCTTGCAAAGATGACTTTTCCTCGTTCATCTCTTCAATATCTTTTTTCTTGGTATCTAATTCATTTTCTGATTGGGCTTTTCTGTCTTTTGCATCCTGAAGCTGTTTCTTGGTAGATTCCGTGGCATACGAAATAGGAGACATCGACAGGCCCAGCAAGATAGCTGTCATTATCGATGCCATAAGAGAAAAGAGCATTCCGAACTTTTTAGTTGATTTACCCCTAACCCCGACTTTTCTCATATACCATTCTTGATCAAATAGTAATTTTTATATCTCTTCCGCTTCGCTCATATTTATAATATCTTACACCCGCTGCATCAAACATTTTCTTTGAAGCACGCGTTGTTGCGGAAGATTCGTATTTGTCGCTGTCATATACAACCGTCTTTATCCCGGCCTGAATGATTGCTTTCGCGCACTCATTACAAGGGAAAAGAGATACATAAATCTTAGCGCCGACAAGGCTTCCGCCTCTGTAGTTCAAAATGGCGTTAAGCTCACTGTGCGTAACGAAAGGATACTTCGTAGAAAGTTCATCTTCTCCGTCACGTTCCCAGGGAAAATCCTCATCCGAACACCCCTTGGGAAATCCGTTGTACCCCATGGAAAGAATGTTGTTATCCTCACTGACTATGCAACTGCCAACCTGCGTATTCGGATCTTTTGACCTCATAGCCGCAAGCTTGGCAACTCCCATGAAATACTCATCCCATGATATATAGTCTTCTCTCTTCATGTCTGCTCCTTATTTGGTTCCGAAAATTCTGTCACCGGCATCTCCGAGTCCGGGAACTATATAGCCGTGTTCATTTAACTTTTCATCCAAAGAGCCTACATATATGTCTACATCGGGATGTGCTTCCTGCATCGCTTTAAGTCCCTCGGGAGCTGCGATTATACACATGAAATGAATGTGTTTACATCCCTTTTCTTTAAGCATATTTATAGCTGCAACAGAAGATCCGCCTGTCGCAAGCATAGGGTCTACCACAAATATTTCTCTCTCTGAAACATCTGCAGGCATCTTGCAATAATACTCTACAGGCTTAAGTGTCTCGGGATCTCTGTAAAGTCCGATATGTCCAACCTTAGCTGCAGGAATAAGTGCAAGCATTCCGTCCACCATTCCAAGACCTGCACGCAAAATAGGAACTACGCAGAGTTTCCTGCCCTTTAGTTCCTTAACGGTTGTCTTGCATATAGGTGTTTCAATCTCAACATCGTGTAACTGAAGTTCTCTTGTTGCTTCATAACAGATAAGCATTGCAATCTCGCTTATTGTCTGTCTGAAGTCTTTTGTTCCCGTATCAATTCTTCTGATATAACCTATTTTATGCTGAATCAAAGGATGATCCATGATTACTACTTTTCCCATGCTGTCCTCCTAGCTTAAAGAGTCCCCCATAAGTTATTCCTCAATTTTGGAAATTCTGCGACTGTGTTTCTCCATATTAGAAAATTCCGTATCAAGGAATGTATCAACTATCTCAAGAGCAAGCAGATCTCCTACAAGTCCACCTCCCATTGCAAGCATATTAGCATCATTGTGTTCTCTTGTAAGTCTGGCTGATGTTGTCTCTGAGCAAAGTGCACATCTTACGCCTTTGACTTTATTTGCCACAATCGAAATTCCAATTCCGGTAGTGCAGATTACAATGCCTTTTTCGCACTCTCCGCTCGCTACAGCCTCTGCTGCCGCTCTTCCAAATTCGGGATAATCGCAGGATTCTTTGTTATAAGTACCAAAATCCTTTACCTCGAATCCTCTTTTCTGCAAATGCTCTTTTACAACCTCTTTAAGGTCAAATCCGCCGTGATCACTTCCAAGTGCTATCATGCCTGTTTCCTCTTTTCGTAATAATATGAGAACTGCCCGATCATAGGCTGTTCCCGTGGCTCTATATCATATTATAATACAAATCCTTTATAAGGATACCACATTATGTCCTGCGGCTTTTAAGAGCCTGTTCATAATTGCCTGCCCTATTCCGCTGTCATCAAATGATTCAGAAAACATAACATCTACGCCTTCATCGTCAAATTCTCTGAGTGCCTTGAAAAGTTCATGCGCTATTGTATTTTCATCTTCTCTTTTTCCAAGGCTCTTTACTGCATCAGCGTTGTATAAAGAAGTCGTTGAATCGGTTCCTATTACTCCGGTCCTCTTGCCTTCTTTCTTTGCCTTATCAGTCTCGCCGTTTATATATTCGACAACCTTGTCCTGAGGTCCGCTTACTATAGTAAGAGTTCCCTTTGGTGCGTAGTGTTTGTACTTCATTCCCGGCGCCTTGGGCTTAAGTGTCGAAGAACTGTCTATGATAGTCTTATCTATGCTGACCTTGCCAAGTACCTTCTCTATCATATCCGCAGTTATATATCCCGGTCTTAAGATCATTGGAACATCAGATGTAAGGTCGACAATCGTAGACTCAAGTCCTATTCCTACTTGTCCGCCGTCGATTATCATATCTATCTTGCCATCAAGGTCTTCTACACAGTATCTTGCAACCGTAGGACTTGGGCGTCCCGACGTATTTGCGCTCGGTGCCGCAATATATCCGCCTGAAGCCTTAATAAGCTCAAGCGCGATCTTGTTGTTCGGCATTCTGATAGCCACCGTACCAAGACCACCTGTTGTTTCAAGCGGTACCTTGTCGCTTTTATTCATTATCATGGTAAGAGGGCCCGGCCAATACGCGTCAGCAAGCTTTCTTGCCGCTTCCGAGACTCCCTCTGTTATAAGTTCAAGATCTTTTATATCTGCAACATGGACTATAAGCGGATTGTCAGACGGTCTTCCCTTAGCCGCATATATCTTTTTTGAAGATTCGGGATTAAGGGCATCTCCGCCCAGACCATATACTGTCTCAGTCGGAAATGCCACAAGTCCGCCGCGTTTAATGATCTCTCCGGCGTGCCTTATCGCATTCTCAGCCTCGGCATTGATATTATTCTCATCTATTACTACCAGCTCAGTTTCCAACTTACTGTCCCTCTGTATAACTTGCGATTACATCCCAGGCATCACTTGTTTCAAATCCGATTGCCCACTCTGCGACTCCTGCAAGATTTCTTGCTTTCATTGCTTCCAGCTTCTTTGCCAGAGACTGGGTATCTTCCACCCAGATTTTATAATTAGTGCCGTCTTTTGAAGTTCCTTCGCCGTAATTCTGGCCTGTTTCTTCATCCCATGAAACAGATATTCCGTTTGTCGAAAGGAAATCCTGCACATTATTCATATGCTGAACAACACTGTTATATTTTCCGTCTCCTTCCTTCCAAGCACGGCAATAGAAAGGTACTGCATTAATTACCTTCGAAGGATCCACATCCTGAAGTACCAGGTCAATACCCTGCTCAACAAAGCCAATGGACGCAACAGGTCCCGGCTCAGCACTTCCGTCCGTATGCTCATCATATCCCATCAATACGATATAATCGGCAACTATTCCCTGTTCTTTTATGTTCATAAACTTATTGTAGATAGGATAATAGTTATCTATAGAAAAAAACTATTCCCTGTGATCTACACGCGATTGACATTTCTCTTACAAACTCGATAAACGGCTGAGATTTCTCTTCTTGCAAAATACTCTCAAAGTCAAGGTTTAAGCCATCCGCTCCCAAAAGAGTAACCTGAGCCAAAGCTTCCTTTATAATCTTAGCTCTCTTCTCTGCATAAGGAAGAAGGTCCATAAGCTTAAAGTTTTCCTTATTTCTCATGTCATCAAAGACTACCCATACATCCATTCCGGCTTCATGAGCTTGCTTGACATAATCAGCAGAACCGATACTTCCTACGGTACCATCGGCCTCTGCAATATAGAGCCACTGTGGTGCAATTACGTTAAGTCCCTTTGTATTGGCAAGACAATCCGTAAGTGTCGCATTTCCGGCTTCAGATCCGATACAATGGAATCCGAGATTTATCAACTGATCCTTTTTAATTCTTGTATATTCAGGCTCCTGATAGTCTGTAACCGGATCAGGAGTAACCTTTCTGGGATCCTTAAGTTTCTTTTTTTCAATATAACCGATAAATGAATCGGCACTCTTTACCTTGACCCAATTTTCAAACTCTTCAAGAAGTACTACATCCTCGCCTTTATTCAGTTTTCTGATGACATCACTCTTAGGACCGCCCTTTATTCTAAGGTCAGTCTTTCTTGCAATAGTAGCAACAGCCTGTTCATCCCATTTCGCAGTCAGTTGAATGTGATTGGGCTCAGTAAACGCTTCATATGCGAAATTACTGTATTGTTTTACATAATCAAGCGCAACATAGAGGGTATCATCTCCCTCTTTGGAAATAACAAACTTCTCTTCACCCGAACCGCCTTTTGAATCGGTCCAGGTATTCTCACCTATATTCGATGTAATGATGGTATCCGGAGTTGTATACTTCAGCGTACCGTCTTCTTTACTGTAGTAGAATTTAGGATTAATGTTGTTTCGAATAACTTCAAGGTCTACGTAATACTCGCCGTCCCAGAGCTTTGCTCTTTTCTCTATGTACTCATCACCAAGTACGATCGCTACATCATCTTTACCCTTTATGTCAAAATAGGCTTTGAGATCTGCTTTTTTATTACTATATGAAAACATATGAGCAAGTGACTCTAAATCTTCGCCACTTTGAACTACGAAAACTGCTCCTAAAATAAAAATAAGGGCGATTATAAAAACCGCCGGATTGAATCTCCTTCTTGGTCTTCTGCGAGATCCTCTTCTGGATCTTGATCCGGACCCGGATCTCCTTCTGGAATTGGGGCTTGGTCTTCGTCTTGTATTTCTTCTTGTCATTATCTAGCTCCTTTACAATCGCCCTCTATTATAACAGACTATTAACTATACGTCATTATGAATGTCCCCTAAAGCAATATATTTAACTATTTATTGTATATGTTATGGCGGGGTGCCTCTTTATAAAAATTTCATTTGATGTTTTTATTGCTGTTTTGGGGACATTCTATCCGAAACGAGAGCCAAAAGGTCTTTACTTTGTGACAATTCCCTGCTAAACCATTTTTTCGTTCCAAATATGATTTGACGTATATTAATATGTATGAGATACCACTTCGCAAACCCTTGTCTCTACGCTCAAATACAGCGCAAATATATGGTATAATGATATTGTAAACAATATCTTTTGTTTATGCTCAATCTGTTGTGATTGTTGTGATGTAAAAATTGTTTGGGATTAATTTTTGAAACTATCTGTAAGACATTCTGCGAAGATTCGCAGAACCATAGACTAGTAGATAAATTATTCCTCAATCGCCTCCTTCCCGGATTTATATCCTCGAAAGGCATCTCACAAAATCCATCATAACAGATAAATCTTAAGATTTACCGTCGAAATTTCTTAAGATTTTATGTAGATGCGAATTTATTTTTAAAATATGTCGATACATCTATTGACATAGAAAACTCAATAAATTAGTATCTATGTATTCCAAAGTCAGGAGGTAACGCATCATGAAGATAGAAAAAGTCAACGATCACCAGATTAGATGCACGCTTACCAGAGATGACCTTGCGAAACGCGACCTTAAGATAACAGAACTTGCGTATGGTACCGACAAAGCAAAAGAACTTTTCCAAGATATGATGCAGCAAGCAAATATTGCATTTGGTTTTGATGCAGAAGATACCCCGCTTATGATAGAGGCTATTCCGATCAATTCCGAATGCATCGTTCTTGTAATCACTAAAGTAGATGATCCTGAGGAATTGGATACAAGATTTTCCAATTTTGCCCCCTCTATTCACGAAGAAGACGTAGATGATGAGGAATATGAGGATTACGGCGAAGCAGATTACGACGAAAATGAGGAAGCAGACGTTTCGTCCCTCTTTAAAAGACTGCAGCACAGCAACTTGAATGAGTATCAGGACTATAATGCAGGAAGCACTTCATCAGATGTAAAAAAACTTAAGGAAAAGACTTCAAGCGTCAGAAAAAAAGGCCAACCGACCAGAAGAGGCATACAGATTTTTTCCTTTGATTCTTTGCATGAAGCAAGCAAATTCGCGGTTATTGTAAGCAAAAAATTTAATGGTGAAAACACATTATATAAAGATGAAACAAAGGGTAAGTTTTACCTGATCCTTCATCAGGGTGATCTTGAAGATAATCTCTTCAAAAATATCTGTTCCTTATTAACAGAATACGGAACAGCCGAAATCGGAAGCAGTGCCGAGGAACAATATTTATCGGAGCACTTCTCAATTGTCTTAAAGGGTAACGCAGTACAGACTCTTTCAAGAATTTGACAGACTTTTTTTTACTAAATAAAATTGCCGGAGAAAATGATCTCTCATTTTCTCCGGCTTTCTTATTATCTTATGAATTACTCATCTCCGTACAGAGAAACAAGTTTTTCAAGATATGCTCTGTGCTCCTTAGCATGCTCAGCTGCTTTTGCATTGAGCTCTGCTGCTCTCTCAGGATTCTTGAGCTTGAGTGAAAGGTATCTAACCTCTCCGTCAAGGAAGCTCTGGAAGTCTTCTGTAGCAGGCTTGCTATCAAGAGTGAACTTCTTGTCCGCCTGAGGATTGAATCTGAACATATCCCAATATCCTGTAGCAACAGCCTTCTTCTCTTCATCCATAACCTTGTTCATGCCGGCCTTAAGACCCTGGTTGATACAAGGAGCATATGCGATGATAAGTGAAGGTCCGGGATAAGCTTCAGCTTCTGAGATTGCTTTGATAGTCTGGTTCATATCAGCACCCATAGCAATCTGTGCAACGTATACGTAACCGTAACTCATTGCGATAGAAGCAAGATCCTTCTGCTTAATCTCTTTACCACCTGCAGCGAACTGCGCAACAGCACCTGTAGGAGTAGCTTTAGATGACTGTCCGCCTGTATTTGAGTAAACCTCAGTGTTAACAACGAGAACGTTTACATCCTTACCGGAAGCAAGTACGTGGTCGAGACCACCAAATCCGATATCGAATGCCCATCCGTCACCACCGAAGATCCACTGTGACTTCTTAGCTGCGAAGTCTTTATTCTTCTTGATGTATTTAGCTGCATCTGAATTGTCGCCTTCAAGAGCTGCGATAAGTTCATTTGTAGCTGCTGTATTCTCAGCACCGTTACTGAATGTATCAAGCCACTTCTGAGCTACATCCTTAGCTTTTCCGCCATCGGCTACTACAGTCTCAACCTGCTCTTTGATTGCATCACGAAGTGCGTTCTGAGCAAGTACCATACCCATACCAAACTCTGCGTTATCCTCGAACAATGAGTTATCCCATGCAGGTCCATGACCTTCCGCATTTACGGTATAAGGTGTTGAAGGTGAAGAGTTACCCCAGATTGATGTACATCCTGTAGCATTTGCAACGTACATTCTGTCACCAAAGAGCTGAGTAACAAGTTTAACATAAGGTGTCTCACCACAACCTGCGCATGCTCCCGAGAACTCAAGGAGAGGCTGCTTGAACTGAGATCCTCTGATTGTTGTAGCTTTGAGCTTCTCAACTACATCTTTCTTCTCAGGAAGAGTTACAGCGTAGTCGAAGTACTTCTGCTCATCCTTATTCTCTGCGATAGCACCCATCTTAAGTGTCTCGCCTGCCTTATTTCCAAGACATACATTTGCGCAAGATCCGCATCCTGTGCAGTCAAGAGCCGAAATAACGATTGAGAACTTGTATCCGGGTACACCATTAACATCCTTAGTCTGAAGTCCTTCAGGTGCCTTAGCAACTTCGTCGTCTGTAAGAGCAACTGTACGGATTGCTGCGTGAGGACATACAAGTGAACAGAAGCCACACTCTACGCACTTTGTAGCATCCCACTTAGGAACATTAACTGCGATGCCTCTCTTCTCGTATGCAGCCGATCCTGAAGGTGTAGCACCGTCAACATAAGGAAGACAATCTGAAACTTTGAGGTTGTTACCTTCCTGAGCATTGACCTTAGTCTGGATATTATTAACGAAGTCGATAACATCCTTTCTGCTTCCCTCAGCCTTCTTGAAGTCAAGGCCTTCATCCTTGGCATCTTTCCAAGACTCAGGAATCTCAACCTTGATAAGGTTCTTCGGATCTGCTCCGGCATCGATAGCTGCCCAGTTCTTCTTAACGACATCTTCACCCTTACGGCCGTATGTCTTCTGTGCTGCATCTTTCATGAACTTAATTGCATCATCTTCAGGAATGATCTTTGTAATGTTGAAGAATGCCGACTGAAGAATTGTGTTAATTCTTGTAGGTCCCATTCCAACTTCAACACCGATCTTAGAACCGTTCATGATATAGAAGTTGATCTTATGATCGTACATGAACTTCTTAACCTGTCCGGGAATCTCAGTCTCGAGCTGTTCTACTGTCCAAGGGCAGTTAAGAAGGAATGATCCTCCGTCCACAATTTCCTGAACCATGTTGAACTTGCGGATATATGAAGGATTGTGGCATGCTACGAAGTCTGCCTTCTTGATAAGGTATGTTGACTTGATAGGAGTCTTACCGAATCTAAGGTGAGACATTGTAACACCACCTGACTTCTTAGAGTCATAATCAAAGTATGCCTGAGCATACATGTCAGTGTTGTCACCGATAATCTTGATAGAGTTCTTGTTTGCACCAACAGTACCGTCAGCACCAAGTCCCCAGAACTTACAGTTTGTTGTTCCCTCGGGAGTTGTAACGAGAGGAGCACCAACCTTGAGTGAAAGGTTTGTCACATCATCTTCGATACCGATCGTGAACTCTTCTTTTTCTGTATTCTCAAATACTGCAACAATCTGTGCAGGTGTTGTATCTTTTGAACCAAGTCCGTAACGTCCGCAGAACACCGGAACGCTTTCGAATTTTGTTCCCTTAAGAGCAGCGATAACATCAAGAGCAAGAGGCTCGCGATATGATCCGGGCTCTTTAGTTCTGTCGAGAACCTGAATTCTCTTAACAGAATCAGGAATAGCTGCAACAAGAGCTTTTGCTGAGAAAGGTCTGTAAAGTCTGACTTTTACTACGCCGACTTTTTTGCCCTGTTTCTCAAGGTAATCGATTGTCTCTTCGATTGTATCGTTTACAGAACCCATAGCAACGATAACTACTTCTGCATTAGGATCTCCATAGTAGTTAAAGAGCTTATAGTCTGTACCAATCTTGGCATTAACTTTATCCATATACTTCTGAACGATGTCAGGAAGTTCATTATAGCCTGTGTTACAAGCTTCTCTTGTCTGGAAGAAAATGTCAGGATTCTGAGCAGAGCCCATCTGGCAAGGATGATTGGGATTCAAAGCGTTTGCCTTGAATGCATCAATTGCCTCGTGATTTACCATCTCGTCAAGATCCTTGTAATCCCACACTTCGATCTTCTGGATCTCGTGCGATGTACGGAATCCGTCAAAGAAATTAATGAAAGGAATGCGTCCTTCGATAGCTGAACAATAAGCAACAGGTGTTAAGTCCATAACTTCCTGTACACTTGAATCGCAGAGCATTGCGGCACCTGTCTGACGGCAAGCATAAACGTCAGAATGATCACCAAAAATGTTGAGCGCATGTGAAGCAACACATCGTGCTGATACGTTGAATACTCCGGGGAGTCTTTCACCTGCTACCTTATAAATGTCGGGAATCATAAGAAGAAGTCCCTGAGATGCGGTATATGTAGATGTAAGAGCACCTACTACCAGTGATCCGTGCACAGCTCCTGCTGCACCGGCCTCAGACTGCATTTCTGTAATCTGAACCGTACGACCGAAAATATTTTTCTTTCCGGCTGTTGCCCATTCATCTACATGCTCAGGCATAACAGATGAAGGTGTGATAGGGTACATGGCAGCAACTTCTGTAAAAGCATATGAAGCGTATGCAGCTGCCTCGTTGCCATCCATGGTTTTCATGTTTCTAGCCATTTTGTTTCCTCCTACCTTATATTTTGGATTATTTTTGGCACTTTTATTAAATTGTGTTAAAAAAAAAGGAATAGTGCAAAAATTCCGTCAGCAAGCTTTCATCTCCGAAAACAGTGCGACGGACTAATTTTCACTCGTATTCTGCCATTAACAATACTATCATTAAATTACCTTGGATGTCAATGATAGCAAGGGTTTGACGACTTTTTAACAAACTCGTTTTCGGTACATTTCGAACGTTATTATCTGTTAATTGTTAATTATATAACGTTATTGATTGATAAAAGTTTTCGTTTACTGTATTGCTTAAACGCTTTACTTATTATATGATATAGACGTATCAAAGGTTGGTAATGGCAAATACCAATCGTTTTTTGCTACACTACTTTTATTTATGGCATTTAATGATGGAAGGAGATTATTATGGCATACGTTATTAATGATGGCTGCATCAGCTGTGGCTCATGCGCTGCTCAGTGTCCTGTTTCTGCAATTTCACAGGGTGACTCACAGTTCGTTATCGACGCAAATACATGCATCGACTGCGGATCTTGTGCTGCTCAGTGTCCTGTAGGTGCTATCACACAGGGCTAACGCCAAGCAAGTAAATAATAAAGAGCATTTTCCAAGTTACTTGGATAAATGCTCTTTTTTATTTTCGAATGATTGGCTTTAGCCCTATGAGCTTGCCTCACTATCTTTTCTGCCTCAATGCCCCTTCTCCAAGTTCGCAAACTTGGTAAATTCGGGAAGCCAAAGAAGATCAACCGTTCCGATCGGGCCATTTCTCTGCTTTGCAATGATAATGTCCGCAACACCTTTTTTCTCAGTGTCTTTGTTATAGTAATCATCTCTATAAATGAACATTACCATGTCGGCATCCTGCTCGATAGCTCCGGATTCTCGAAGGTCTGAAAGCATGGGCCTGTGATCGGGTCTTTGCTCAACCGCACGGGAAAGCTGCGAAAGCGCAACAACGGGCACGTTAAGCTCTCTGGCAAGGGCCTTAAGTGATCTTGAAATATCCGAAATTTCCTGCTGACGCGATTCGGAGCCTCTTCCGGATCCTCCTGTCATAAGCTGCAAGTAATCGATCATGATTATATTAAGGCCATGATCCATCTTATACTTTCTGCACTTTGAACGAAGTTCCTGAATCGAGATACCGGGAGTATCATCAATAATGAGTTTGGAAGAGCCTACAACATCTGCACTTTCGATGAGATTCTCCCAGTCCATATCAGACATATTACCTGTTCTGATATGCTGTGAATCAACATGAGACTCCATCGCAAGTAGTCTGTTTACAAGCTGTTCCTTTGACATTTCCAGTGAGAATATCGCAACACATTTGTTGTCATGGAAAGCCATATGCTCTGCTATATTAAGTACAAAAGCGGTTTTTCCCATTGAAGGTCTGGCCGCGATAAGTATCAGGTCTGAAGGCTGAAATCCTGCTGTGCTGTAATCAAGATCAAGGAAACCTGTAGAAAGACCTGTAACGTTTCCTTTCATCTTACTTGCCTGCTCGATACGGTTCAGTGCGTTCATTACTACCTGATCGATAGAAACAAACTCACCTGTATTTCTCTTCTGTGTGATCTGGAAGACGCTCTTTTCAACATCATTAAGTATCCCTTCCATATTCTCAGAGTTTGAATAACAGGTATTTATTGTCTCTTCGCTTACACGGATCAATTTTCTGAGAGTGGATTTATCCGCAACAATCTGCGCATAATACTTTACATTCGCAGATGTCGGTACCGCCGAAACAAGTTCTCCGATATATTCGGCACTGCTGACCTGCGGCGGAACATTCTTTTCCCTGAGCCTGTTTTGAAGCGTGACAAAATCGACAGCACTTCCTTCACGGTTGAGCTCTACCATTGTCTCAAAAACCGTCCCGAGCTGTCTGTTATAAAAATCGTCCGGATTGACAATCTCGGACGCAATTTCTATTGCTTCTTTATCCATCAGCATCGCCCCGACAACAGATTGCTCTGCTTCCAGACTGTTGGGCGCGACACGCTTTAATAGAGTTTCCTCTGCCATTTCTTATTGTTCCTTTACACTCACTTTTAACACAGTAGTAACCTGAGGATGGAGTTTGACCGGAATCTCATAAGTTCCAAATGACTTTATAGGTTCCGGCATCTGAAGTTTCTTTTTATCAATATCAAATCCAAACTGAGCTTTTGCAGCTGTTACTATTTCCTTTGTGGAAACGGATCCGAATACTCTTCCGCCCTCTCCTGCTTTCATTGTGAGCTGTACTGTCTCTTTGCTTATCTTTTCGCCATAAGCTTTGGCTTCATCAAGACGCTGCTGCGCCAAAATTGAATCTCTTTTCTGCTGATTCTTAAGTTCGTTAAGATTTTTCTGTGTAGCCTCTACACCGAGTTTTTTGGGAATCACAAAGTTCTTTGCATAGCCATCGCTGACTTTTACGATCTCACCTTTTTTACCCAAACTCTTTACGTCTTCAAGTAATATAACCTGCATTTATGACAATTCTCCTTCTTCAATCATTTTATCAATTACATCCTTAACTACATCAACTGCCTCTTCTATCGGCATTCCTTCTATCTGGCATCCCGCAGAGCTCATATGGCCACCGCCGCCGAGTCTCTCCATAATGACCTGAACATTGACTTCGTCTATGGATCTGGCACTTACATACACTTTGTTCTGATAATCAGTGCATACAAAACTTGCTCTCACACCCTTGATGTTAAGGAGCTCATTTGCTGCCTGTGCGCCTACTATTGTAGGACTCTGTATATCATCGCTCTTCATAACAGAGATAGCATATCTGTCACGATATATCTCTGCCTGACTGACTGCATCAGCCTTAGCCTTGTACTCATTTGCATCTTCACGGAACAGTTTTCTTACTCTTGTAACATCCGCTCCGTTTCTTCTAAGAAAAGCAGCAGCTTCAAATGTTCTGACACCCGTCTTGTTCATAAAGTTATTGGTATCTACCATCATTCCCGAATACAGGCTGTCAGCCTCTTCGTTGTGAATCTTGACGTTCTCTCCGATGTACTGAAGAATCTCGGAAACCATCTCACACGCAGATGATGCATAAGGCTCAACATATGAAAGCGTCGCATTCTCTATAACTTCTGTTCCCGCTCTGTGATGATCGAGAACAACTATAGTCTTACAAAATCTCAAAAGTTCCGGACACTCTGTAATGCTCGGTTTATTAACATCAACAACTACCAAAACGGTATTGTTTCCGGCAATATCAATCGCCTGCTGATTGTTGATTATCATATCGTCTTCATAATCGGGATTACTCTTAAACAAGTCAACAAGTGGCTGCATTGATGCTGTCACGTCGTTCAAAACTATGTGACATTTCTTTTCCAGAGTTCTTGCAATCCTGTAAATACCGACAGATGCGCCAAAGCTGTCCACATCGCCCATTCTGTGTCCCATTACGATAACGGTATCTTTTCCCGAAATAATCTCGCGAAGCGCGTGAGCTTTAACTCTCGCCTTAACTCGAGTACTCTTTTCAATGGTCTGGCTCTTTCCGCCGTAATAAGACGTGCTGTCCGCGCTCTTTACAACAGCCTGATCGCCACCTCGACCAAGAGCAAGGTCTATGGCATTGCGCGCAAACTCGTAGTTCTGCGCATATGAAAGGCCGTCAAGGCCAAGTCCGATACTAAGTGTTACAGCCATCTCATTTCCGATATTTACTGTCTTAACGTCTTCAAGAATATCAAATCGTTGCTTGATAAGAGTCTCGCAGGACTTCTTAGGCATGACAACAAAATATTTGTCTTTTTCTATCTTTTTGGATATTCCATTGCTTGATGCAATGTATTTATTGATCTTTCTGTCTATGAGAGCGGTCAAAAGAGATCTTCTTACCTCTTCTACGCTGTTCAAAGCCTCTTCATAGTTATCTATGTAGATAAGTCCTGCTGCCAGCGACTGATTATCAACTTCCTGAATAGCGAGCCTGAGTGCCGTCTCATCATACAGATAAACGGCTATAAGGCTTCCCTCATAACTCTTGGAATCTATTATGTCACTGTTTACCGCCATCTCATGAAGAGATATTCTCTTAAACTTGATAGTGAAGTTGCTGCTCTCATAGTCTACCTTATAAGATACTTCCTCATTATCAACCGGAAACTTATCCGCCGAAACCCCCGGAAAAATGGAAAAGATAGTTTTCTTATAAAGTCCCTTCTCCATATGAACCGCTTTTTCAAATGCTGTATTTGCCCAAACAACCTTACCCGAATCATCAAGAATGGCATGCGCAAGATCAAGGTCTTTTAATAACCTTTTCTGAATCTGTCCATACTGTGTCGCAAAGCTGATAAGCTCATTCATTATGATGGGTTTGTTGTAGAAATTAAGGTACATGACCGAAACAAAATAAAATCCTGTAAATATCAAAAGAATCAGACCCGCAGAGTCGTCCACAATAAATACCGCAATATTTACAAAAAGCAACAGTACTCCCAAGTATGCCAATACTTTGAGATATGTCACTAATTTTCCTTTTAGTTTAATTCTGTTTTTAGTAGCCATATTATTAGGTCCTCTTCTGCAATTCTTTGGACATTCCAATCTTTATTATAACATAAAAGGCATCTGCGACAATACGTCGCAGACGCCTCCATTATCATTTGAAATACACAGAAGAATGTGATTGATTACTTCACACCTGTCCACTTCCACTCAGCAACTTCAGGCATATCTACGCCGATGTCGTGAATGTATGTCTTATGCTCAACGAGCTTATCTCTCATCTTCTGGATGAGGAATGCGCCCTTGTTGCCGAACTGAGGCATGTTGTTAAGCATAGCGATTACAAGGTCGAAACGGTCAATCTTGTTCTGAACTCTCATGTCGAAAGGAGTTGTGATTGTTCCTTCTTCATGATATCCGTAAACGTGGATGTTTCTGTTTGTTCTTGTATATGTAAGCTCATGGATAAGAGTCGGATATCCATGGAATGCAAATACAATAGGCTTATCCTTTGTAAAGATTGTATCGTACTCTACGTCTGAAAGTCCGTGAGGATGCTTGTTCTTAGGCTCCATCTTCATAAGGTCAACAACGTTTACGAAACGAACCTTAACTTCAGGCATCTCTCTGTGGAGAATATCAACTGCAGCAAGAGCCTCAAGTGTAGGTGTATCACCGCAGCATGCAAGTACGATATCAGGCTCTTCTCCTGTATCTGTTGAAGCCCAATCCCAAATGCCGATACCCTGTGTGCAGTGCTTAACAGCCTGCTCCATTGTAAGCCACTGTGGTCTGGGATGCTTACTTGCTACAATAGCATTTACGTAGTTCTTGCTCTTCAAGCAGTGATCCATTGTTGAGAGCAAGCAGTTAGCATCGGGTGGAAGGTAAAGTCTTACAACGTCTGCCTTCTTATTTGAAATATGGTCAAGGAATCCGGGATCCTGGTGTGTGAATCCGTTGTGATCCTGCTGCCATACGTTTGATGTAAGAAGGAGGTTAAGAGATGCAATAGGCTGTCTCCATGAAAGACCGTTGCAAACCTTAAGCCACTTAGCATGCTGAGCTGCCATTGAATCTATAATACGGATGAATGCTTCGTAACTAGCGAAGAATCCGTGTCTACCTGTAAGAAGATATCCCTCGAGCCATCCTTCACACATATGCTCTGAAAGCATTGAATCCATTACACGTCCGTCTGATGCAAGGAACTGGTCTGTATCGTTGTCGATAGGGTTGTTCCAATCACGGTTAGTAACTTCGAATACCTTGTTAAGACGGTTAGACATTGTCTCGTCAGGTCCAAAGATACGGAAGTTCTTGTGCTCATCGTTAAGCTTGAATACGTCTCTGATATATCCACCAAGCTCAATCATATCCTGCTTCTCAACAGCGCCGGGAGCGGGAACATCGATAGCGTAATCACGGAAATCAGGAAGTCTGAGGTCGTGAAGAAGCTTACCACCGTTAGCATGAGGGTTAGCACCGATACGTCTGTCTCCCTTAGGAGCGAGCTCCTCGAGTTCAGGAATAAGACGTCCATTCTCATCAAAGAGTTCCTCTGCATGGTAGCTCTCGAGCCATTCCTTGAGGATATCAAGGTGCTCAGGCTTATCCATCATTACAGGTACCTGGTGTGCCTGGAAAGATCCCTCGATCTTGTTTCCGTCTACGAACTTAGGTCCTGTCCATCCCTTAGGAGTACGAAGAACGATCATAGGCCATACAGGTCTTGTTGTATCACCTGTTGTTCTTGCATTCTTCTGAATAGCCTTGATCTCATCCATAACAACATCAAGAGTCTCAGCCATCTTACGATGCATTTCCTTAGGATCTGTTCCTTCAACGAAGTAAGGCTTCCAGCCGTTACCCTTGAAGAATGCCTCAAGTTCCTCGTGTGAAAGGCGAGAAAGAATTGTAGGATTAGAAATCTTAAATCCGTTAAGATGAAGGATAGGAAGAACTGCTCCATCAGAAACGGGGTTAAGGAATTTGTTTGACTGCCATGATGTAGCAAGAGGTCCTGTCTCTGCTTCACCGTCACCAACTACACATGCAGCGATAAGATCAGGGTTATCAAATACTGCACCAAAAGCGTGTGCGATAGAATAACCAAGCTCACCACCCTCATGGATAGAACCGGGAGTCTCAGGAGCAACGTGGCTTGAGATACCGCCGGGGAATGAGAACTGCTTGCAAAGTTTCTGTAAGCCATCCATATCACGGCTTACGTTAGGATATACTTCACTGTATGATCCCTCAAGGTATGTATTGGCTACGAAGAAGTTTCCGCCGTGACCGGGACCTGAGATAAGGATCATATCCTGATCATATTTGTTGATTACTCTGTTAAGGTGAACATAGATAAAGTTCTGTCCGGGTACTGTTCCCCAGTGACCTACGATTTTCTTTTTGATATGCTCCTTCTTAAGTGGTTCACGAAGAAGCGGGTTCTCAAGAAGATACAACTGTGCTGCTGCGAGATAATTAGTTGCACGCCAGTAGGCGTCCATTTTTCCTAAATACTCATCAGTAATTTCCATGTGATTCATATTATTCCTCTCCCTTTATTATTAATTACATACCGACATGATATATTGCCGATACAAAGTGCCATACCCAACCTTCTGTATATCTTTTATAAAATCTCATGTCGTTGGTATTTCTATTGTAAGATAAGCTATTTGAAGAACATTTACTATATTATTATTGCTAAATCTTTATCAATTATTGCTATTGTGAAAAAAATATCGCATTACCGTTCCTTGTAACCCGCATGGTTATGCATTCCGTTAATAAAATAGCAATCGTGAAATTGCAAATAATGCTCCCGCTATATATAACCCTGTAACGAATTCGCCTTATTTTATCACACTTTCGGGAGCTTTTTCGTTATTTTATAGATATTTAATAAACGTGATTGCGCAAATCACAACCACGTTTATTTTCAACACTTCTATATTTTCGATTATTTAGGTATCATCAGAATCATCTGTCAAAAACAACATTCCCAAAAGCCAGTCATCATCCTTCTCTCTTTGAAGCTGTTTCTGCTTACGATCGAACTCTTTGCGTTCGCTCTTACTCATGTTACCCACAAGATCTTTGTACTGTTTGTCCGTAATCCGCACGTCCTTATCTTTCTTTCCAAAAAACATAACCGTCACCATCCTTTCCCCGATCACACAATGGTATACGTCAACAAAAAACCTTAATTATTCAGCCCCTGCTTTGAACGCCCTCAATCGCTGTAATTCTCTGCGACAGCGTTGGATGCGAATAATCCAGCACAACCTTTACAGGATGTGGATTGATATCCGACAATGCCTCTTTATGAAGCCTCTTAAGCGAGGAAACAAGGTCATGTCCATAACCTTCTTTTGCCGCAAAAGCATCCGCCTGATACTCATGCCTTCTCGAAAGATAGTTGGATATTATATTGAGTCCGTTTGAAACAGGCCAGGTTATAAATGTTACCAATATCTCTGCGAAGAAATAATTGATTCCGTCAAAACCAAACGCTGTATAAAAACCGGGAATATTTAGCACAATCCACAATGCTATAAATACCAGCAGTATTCTTACCATAGAAAACGGAAGTGACTTAACGGTATGCTTATATTTTGCATGCGCAAATTCATGTGCAAATACGGCAACAATCTCATCATCGGTAAAATTATTGACAAGATTGTCATCCAAAGATATGGTCTTTAATTTTCCAAATCCTGCACAGAAAGCATTCGAAGTCGTAGTTCTTCTGCTTGCATCCCTCACTACGATTTTCCTGACGCGCATTCCATATTTCTCGCAAAGTGTCAGGAGCTTACTCTTTAATTCTCCATCCTCCAACGGAGTAAATTTGTTATAAATTCTCATAAGCGGAACTATTATCAAATTCAGAATAAGCATAATAACCATCATTGCAACAGTGCCGACCAGAATTGCCATATTGCCAAAGGCCTCAAATATAAACATTGTGAGCGCTATGATAAGGAATGACATTATACCTCCAACGAGGATATTCTTTATCATATCAACAAAAAATGTCTTCTTCGTAGACTTATTAAGGCCGTACTTCTCTTCTATAACGAAAGTATCATAATACTTAAAAGGCACATCAATTAATTCAGACAATGCCGTAAGCACGAATATAAAGATCAAATACTGTACATAGACATTGCAGTCTTCAAGTACCTTAAATCCCCATGCATATGCATTTGATATCAAAAGAATCGCCAAAAAGACTATATCGGCTATATTCCATATGGTATATAGTTTTCCGCTCTCTGCCTTGTAGTTTTTCCAGTTCGCATACTCTTTTTCATCATAAACATCTCTTACATTCTCGGGAAGTTCTCCCTTCTGATGCTTATCATTAAGATATCTGATCACTGCGTCGAATCCCTTATTCAGGAAAAAAGAAATCAGAATTATTGTCTTAAGCATTATTCACTCCTCCGGGTCAGGTATTCTCTTTAACATACTCTGCAATCTCTTCAAAATTTCTTTGCCACGACTCGTATCCCTTTTGGCCTCTTCTGTCCGGAATCTCGTAGCGCCTCTTAAGTTCCTCGCCAAGATAATGGGTAAACTTATATGCTCCCCAGTAATTTAAATGTGATTCATCATTAAAATCTTTTTCAAAATCAAGTCCGATCTCACCGTAGTCATAATTTGTACTATTAAACTGCACTCCATAATACTCGGCAATCTCTTCTAATCTATTATATACTTTTTCATCCTCCGAAGAAGTAATATACGGAGTCACGACAAGAAATAGTTCGATATCATTTTCCAGCGTATATTCAATAATCTTGGTAAGGAATATCTCAGACTTAACGGTCACGCCTACACTTGCCGTCTCATCAATGACCGGCTCTTCTTGCGGCTCTCGCTTAAGATATGGCGTAAACCCTTTAAAAGTCAGCATTTTCTTCCTTACAGTAAACGGATAAAGAAAATCCTCCGCTTTAAGTGTATCAACTCTTCCATGATATGTTATAAAATCAGGAAAGATCCTGCTAATCTTGCGAGATTCAACGCTGTCAATGATCATCCCCATTTTATTAAATGAAAATCTCATTCCGTTAAGATTCTGATTGAGCCAGGTATACTGATAATTGTCCTTAAATCTTGCCGGAGAATACAGGTCAAGTACAACAACTTTCGGCTTCTGATACTTACAGAATTCTCTAAGATAATAATATGTACACCAAAGCGGCTGCTCGGCAGCACTGTAATCGTACGACGCTATACCATACTCATTCCACAAAAGCCCCGTATCTATATCGCAGTGCACATGACTCGAGCCCATCATCACCACGTCAATTGTATTTCTGGGCTGATAATATAACCCTCTTGCCTGATTTATCCCATGCTCCGATTTTATGCAAAACACGCCGTCCAGATACCACAAAGTAAAGACTGTCAGGCATATGAAAAAAATCTGTAAAGCCCTCTTTTTTAACATATAATGCGTTACCCCACTTCAATACACAACAAAACTCAAAAATTCATATACATAAAATTACTTGCGCTATAGCCCGGTCCGTAAAGGCCAAATACTATAATTGCAATTATTATAAGATAATATATAAGATACCTTACACCACAGGCATAATCCTGCAGCACAACGGGAAATGGCTTATTTTTCTTATAGCTTATTACATCCATCAATATAACGATCAAAATGAACACCAATAAGAAATTTGTTCGAGCCGTCTCTTTACACAATTCATTGTACTGCGCGATAAAAGTAGTTCCCGCATTTCCCGCAGTAAACATGGCAATACAGTATTCAATGGCAGTCTTAAGGCCACTGGCTCCAAAAAATATCCACGCAAAAGAAACGCAGCAAAAGGTAATAATGCGCCCCTTAACTACTGATAAAATGCTTTTATCCTTGTCGCTATTCTTTTTCCTTCTGATCAAAACATCAATGACGGAATATATACCGTGAAGCATTCCCCACACCAGGAAATTAAGCCCATTCCCGTGCCATATGCCACATAAAATAAAAACAATCGACACATTTATGCACTGTCTGAGCACTCCTCTCCTGTTTCCACCAAGCGGAATATAAACATAATCTCTAAGCCACATACTAAGAGATCTGTGCCACCTGCGCCAAAAATCTGAAATATTCACAGCCAAATATGGTGCCGTAAAATTCTGAACGAGATTGATTCCAAAAATCCTTGATACTCCCACAGCTAACGCCGAATATCCCGCAAAGTCACAGTAAATCTGCATGGTGTACGACAACGATCCGAGCATAAGCCATAAACTGCCACTGTCTCTGTAACCATTAAACAACTTAGTCACCAAAGCGCCCAGATTATCTGCGACCACAAGTTTCAAAAAATATCCGTACAATATGTATCCAAAAGCCTCGGACATTCTTTGCTCATCCAGAAATCTGACACTTTTAAGCTCTTTTACCTGTGCCACGAAATCTTCTTCTCTTTCTATGGGTCCACTTACAAATTTAGGAAAAAAGCTCATATATAGCGCAAAGAACATGATATTCTTTTCCGCACGTATCTTACCGTTGTAAATATCAACAATATATCCTATTGCCTGGAACGCATAGTAGGAAAAAACCAATCGGAATGATCAAATTTGAAAATCTCGGAATTCTGGATGAAAACTTCAGAAAAGACAATGAAAAAACCAGAAGAAATAAGCACGCAAAAAGACAGGCACCTGCTACCCTGTTTCTATTCTTATCTTTAAAAAACTGAATCAGTAATCCAAAAGCGTAGACAATGGCAGTTGTCACCAAAAGCACAACTACAGCTCTTTCATTAAGATGATATATATACGAAATACTCGAAAGAAGCAGCACAAGCGGTCTTGCTTCCTTTCGAACCATAAAAAAAACTGCTATCACAATACTCAAAAAGACAGCAGTGTACAACGAAAATGCCACAAACAATCCTCCAAACAACTAACTTGTGTTTTTTATTCTACCATTTATCGAATATGCTGTCATCCATGCACTTTTTCACGAAAAAAGGCTCCCGTTATCGCAAAAACGGAAGCCTATATTACATCTAATGCTATATTTTCATTAATCTAGCTGTTCTTCTAAATCATAAAAATCTCTTTTTCATAGACCATTTTTGTTCCAAAGAAAAAGAGGCGGTCAGTAACCACCTCATAGTTTCTTATATTCATCATATATTTTAACCGAAAGTATAATATCAACAATGTAAATCGCATTCCCAACCAAATATCTTAACGCTCTTATTCCCGACATACGTCTTAGCATAATAAGTTTCAGCGTACAAAGTTCTTCAGGTATCAATGTACTCAGGAATACTCCAAAATCTATCAATACAAAAACCGGCAAAAATAACACTCCGATTCCAAAAAAGAATGTTCCAAAGAAAACAAACAAAGCCGAGAACACGAAAAACATTACAAAATACGGTATCTGTATAAACTTGTTTATCATAGTGATCCGCGCCAGTTTTTTCTTATCCTTGCATGTAATGCCGAGAACAATAGTAACTATCAGCTGCGCCAGGAAAATACATAAACATGTCAAAAATGTACTTTTCAATTCTTCACTTGGTCGAAAAAAAACCGCAAGAGCATACAAATACGGTGATATCCCGTTAATATACAAAAGTTTTTCCATATTTTACGTCAGTCTCATAAACAAGTTTACAACTCCAACCACAAGCAGTATCGGGAAAGCAATGGAAAGAAGTCCGCCAACTACCAGTCCTACCAAAATAAGCGGCAAGAATACCAAAAATGTTACGACCTTGAAGATTCCCCAAGTTGCTTTAAAAGCAAATCCGATCATCCTTCCGAAGATCATAAAGAACAATATAATAAAAAGCAGTGACAACATATTTTCCACCATCCTTTCAAACATAAGCAATTGTCATCTAATGCTTGCTGATAAATATATTATATGCTGCCCTTCTATTAAAATATATATTCATTGTGGCGAAAAATACATTCCTATTTCTCTTTTTTTGCAAATTAAAAGCAACTTATCCTCACTCCACTATCGAATACTGCATAAGTTCGTACTTAAGCTTAGTTCCTTCCGCTATTCCATCGGGCAAAAGAGCTCTTGCAACGAGCTTCAGATCATCCGACTCGATATCAGTTCTGCGAAGATTCGCATAATCGCCGTCAATACTTTCAACTACATAAAACCATGTTCCCATCTGGCTTATCTCCTTTCAAATTCGATATGAAATTTCTCTATCATAGTAAAACGCGCCAACAGCTATCATTATCTCACTGCCTCGTATAGTTCATCCATACTGCTAACAATTGCAACTGCACCGGATTTTTTCATCTCATCAATATCACCAAATCCCCACGTCACCGCAATACAAGGAATTCCAAGTTCCGCAGCTCCGAGGACATCATAATTAGTGTCACCGATCATCACTGTATCCGACTCGTCTTCTCCTATCTTATCAAGAAGGTATCTTATTACATCGTCCTTCTTTTCTCTGCTGCCGTCTACAGTTGCCCCCGCAATCTCATCAAAATATCCCGTCATATCAAAATGATCGAGTACTTCTATCGCCGTCTTTTCAGGCTTCGATGTGGCAACATATAATTTATATCCTTCGTCTTTAAATTTCTTTAAAAGATCTATCATTCCGCGATACGGCGCATTTTCAAACTTTCCGATCGAATTGTAGCGCTCTCTGTATATTGTTACCGCCTTGTCCTTGTCTTTTTCCTCAACTCCGTGTTTTACGAAGCTGTATCCGAGCGGAGGTCCGATAAATGTATAAAGCTCACTTTCTTCCGGCGGAGTTATCTGCATCTTTTCAAATGTATATAATGCACTTTTTGTGATTCCTTCCGATGAATCAGTCAGTGTTCCGTCAAGATCAAATAATAGATTTTTATACTTCATCCAATTCCTCTCCTGTCTAAACCTTTTACACACTTTAGCACACAGGCACTTTAAAAGTAAAGATTTATCGCTTATCTGACAACAAAAGCAACTTTTGAAAAGAAATCGCTACCAAATGATAAGATTTCTCTGTAAAATAGCAATATGATTATTATTATCAATAATTCTTGAAAGGAGAAGGTTATGAAAATATATAATGTAAACGATCCTGAATTCACAAATTACGGTAGGATCATCGAGGGTTATGAAGAAGAGAAGAAGGCAATCGTGGAGGCTCTTAAGTCAAGCACTCCCGTTCCCGAGGGAACAGACTATGTTGCCGAGGAGCCTGCACTTCAGTCTCTCGCTGCAGCAACATCAATTACAAACAGCCTCTTTGGCGGTTCCGATATGCAGTTCGGATGGTGCAACGGACACAACACCAAGCTCAACTGTCTTGAGTATCACCGTTCATCAGAGATCAACCTTGGTTCAACAGATTTCATTCTTTTACTTGCTAAAAGAGAAGAAATCGTAGACTACAAGATTGATTCAAGCAAGGTTAAAGCTTTCCTTTGCCCTGCAGGCACAATGATCGAAGTATACGCTACAGCTCTTCACTATGCTCCCTGCCAGGCAAGCAAAGATTCAGGATTCCAGGTTCTTGTAGGACTTCCTAAGGGAACCAACGTTGGTAAGCCTGAATTTGAAGCTCGCAACCAGGAAGACCGCATGCTCACAGCAACAAACAAGTGGCTCCTTGCTCACGCAGAAGCTTCTGAAGCAGCAAACGGCGCATGGGTTGGAATCACAGGCGAGAACATCGACATCGCAGGAGATCTTAAATAATTTTCATATTACTTTATATAGAGTAGGAGGCGGTGACTAACCGCCGTCCTCTCGCAACACCGTACGTACCGTTCGGTATACGGCGCTTTCAATAGTTGACGTGCACAGACTGATAGGCTGTGGCTAAATCATAGAAGCCACTGTTTATCAGTCTTTCTTTTGTCATTGCCATGTTGACTGCAACTGTATGTGTGGTAAACCAATGTCCGCGCCGACTGTTACCAGCCATAAGCGCCAAGTCCTTGGGCACGCCCATCTTTATGAGATTGCGTACTTTAGTTTTTGGCTTCTTCCACTGTTTCCATATACACATACGTATTCTGTGATAGAGCCATCCATTGATTTCGTCTATGTTGTACTTCATGCTTGCTATACCGTAGTAGTTAAGCCATCCTCTCGCATATACCTTGATTTTCTCAAGACTAGGTTTGATGGACTGCACAGACTTACGGGAAGATAAATCTTTCAGCTTTGACTTGAACTTCTTCAATGACTTTGGATGAACCCTGACGAAAACGCCACTTCCGTTCCTTCCCAATGCAAAGCCAAGGAATTTAAAATTTTGAATTGCAAACACGCTGACCGTACGACTTTTCTCTCGATTTACTGTTAACTTCAGTTTCTCTTCGAGATATTTTGTACTGCTTTCCAAGAGTCTCTCTGATGCTCTTTTGCTTTTCGCTAGAAGAACGATGTCATCTGCATATCTTATGCAGGGCACACCCCTTTTCAGAAACTCTTGGTCGAACTCATTGAGGTAGATATTCGCAAGAAGTGGAGATAAATTCCCACCTTGCGGCGAACCTTCTTCAGTATCAATGACCACTCCATTTTCCATTACCCCACTTTTCAGATAACGCTTTATTAGTTGAACTACACGTTCATCCTTCACATTCCTTCTGAGGAGATTGATAAGAATTTCATGATTCAAGGTGTCGAAATACTTTGATAAATCCAAGACTACTGCAAAAGTGTAACCTTGTTCTGCGTATTCTTTTGCCTTCTGTATAGCGTCCTTTGCGCTTCTGTTTGGGCGATAGCCGTAGCTTCCTTCCACAAACAATGGTTCATAGATTGGCACTAACTGTTGAGTTATTGCCTGTTGGAGTGTTCGGTCTATCACGGTAGGTATGCCAAGCTTACGCACACCTCCATCTGGTTTTGGAATCTCAACTCGCCTGACTGGCGATGAAGTATACTTGCCGCGGTATATGCGGTCAGTTAACTCCTGCTGATGTTCCTTAAGGTACGGAAGTGCCTTTTCGATGGTCATACCATCAATACCTGGCGCTCCCTTGTTTGCCTTAACTCTTTTATACGCTCTGTTAAAGTTATCCTTATACAGTATCGCTTCCAAGAGCTTCGGCTGTGCACTGTCTCTTTCTTTCCATATCCGATTGAACGACCTAGACGCTTTCGCATACCCTTCGTGTTCCGCACTATCTCTTTGCGAACAGCCATTATTATCAATGTTTTCTGCCATTAAAGGTCATTCCTCCTTTCTCGGTCATACTTAAGACTCCTACTGATTCGGTCCTTCGGTTAACATGTCCATGTTTCCATATCCATGTCCCTACTATGACCTCTGCTGACTTCTGCATGTTCAGCACCGCCTCGTTGCCTTGTGCGGTGGTTACTCCTTTCGGAGCATTTCATGCAGACCTCCCTAGGTACCACACGTTTCTTCCACTCCATCCATCTGCCTCATTTATCATGCATGATTCCGTGTAGTTATTGGGCTTCGACTTGCTAAGCAGCCTTACCCTCATGCATAACCTCGTATGAGATTTCTGTTCGTCAGACCAGAGATTTGCCCATGAGTTAGTATGTTCCTCACATCCAGCTTCCTTCAGATTCCGCCTCACGACGGACACCCTTGCTTTCGGCTATATCCTTCCCACTACCGGGCGGATTCGGGACTTTAACCCGTTAGAAACGTGCGCCGCTAGGCGCACTTAGAAAAAAGATGTTGAGGCAACACCTCAACATCTTTTTTGATGCTTAATCATTTCACCATAAATAACCATGATATAATGCAAAAAGTAATTGTATTGATCACAGATGCTTTTACCGCCGACATGGCATTACGCTTTGTTAAGCCATCAACTTTTTTTCCAATCGAGAAGATCATAAGCCCAACAGCCGAGAGCAACCACACAATCAAAGAAATAATAAACATTGTCAATATAACTCTTTGCATTCCGGGAACCGTAAGCCACAACACTATTTCCATTACTACTGAAGACCAGAAAAGAAAATCTCCATTCTTTTTATAGACATCAAAAAGGCTGGATGCATCTCCCATTCGCATTTCTATCACAAACAGCCAGACAAATGCAAGAGACATCAGCTGTAATACTACACAAATAAAAGCAAAAATACTATTTAATAAACCCATTTATAAACCCTTTTATCCTTTCCAACGCATTTAGTTTTTCAATATTCGTACTGACCTCTTTTAAGATACTTCCAACCCTTTCGGTCAATACAGCGCTTGTTTTACTTACGGTCTCAAATTGTTCTTTGTGAATAACAATAAGGTCAAACGAGCCATGAAACAATCTATCCAATGGCTTCGCTATGATCTCAAGCATCAAAGAAAGAATATCTCCTGCTTTATAAATCGCCGCGAAACATATGGTGAAAATGTTTTCTAACAACGTCTGGGCTGTTATAACTCCAGATTGTACATTCAACACAACAAGAGTAATAGTCGCAACCGACAGTATAAAACCAACAACTCCAGGCTTATATGTCTTTACGCAAAACTCATAGCGAGCTTTTGCGCCTTTCTTCCATTTTTCATTTACCCTGTCACGCAAATCTCGCCATACTGCTGCAATTTCCTCTTTTGCAATTTTATCAATATATTCTTGAGGAATTTCTTCTGAACAGTACACACAATATCTGTCTATTATGCTATTTTCACGACCACACTTACATTTCCAAAAATTATTATCATCCATTGACTACGTCCCTGCTTTCATCAATGATAGAATCATTTGAATCGTTATAGTCATTACTCAAAATAATCTCTCTGATTGCATCCTCAGTAAGCTTAACTTCATTATCAAACAATTCTTTTTTCTCGAGCAGATATTCAAAGTACCGGTCTTCTCTTACAAGATACTCCTTGTTCCTCTTTGGATAATCAAACTTAATGGAATCAGATTTCGCTATAGCAATGGGTATAATACATTTTTCCCACTTCTCTTCTTTTTTTTCGAAATACGATATCGCAATAAATGGATATTCAAATTTTCTCATTTTAACAAAGAACGCTGCTCTATATCTGATTTCTTTTGATCTCAGATTACCAATTTCATTTATGGTATTTCCGTCCGTCAAATACCCTTCCTTAATGTACATCTGAAGTCGTTCTGTTATTTCTTTTTCAAGCTCAGAATCAATTACTACTGCTTCTAAAGGAAGGATATTAGGATTAATTCTGTCACTGAACGTTACCATTTTTTCTTTGGGCTGCTCAGCTTCAGCTCTAATAATTGTTCCGGTAAGTGAATCTGCCTGAATTTCACGTTTCACATCATAAAGCGCATGCTGAAACAATTTTTCTATATCTTTATTGTCTTCCAAAGTCTGCTTGCCGGCTTCCGTCAGTTCACCGGTATTTGGATTAATGTGCCCGTATGTATAAATTTCAGTTTTTAATACCTTATCCAGCATATGTATATCTATACCGGTAAGTTCATTGATAATGTTGATATCCCGTATACCTGCGGAATATAGCCTTAGCGCAAGCAGTTCAACACTATCATATTCATCTACGATATATTCTTTTACATCCGCCTCAATTATTGAGATTGGGCAAAAAAATTTACGAAAAATATCAACATCGTTTTCCTCAAACATCTCAGGGCAACATGTTCTAAATAATTTCAGATCATCATTATTGGTTAGTGAAATTTCAGACATTGCTTATTCCTGTCCTCTCATAAAACTCATCGGCATAGTAAAATTCGCCTTTATCACTCTTAGCTTGATCCAGCACCTTTGTCATGAACTCCGAATATTTCTTTTCGCTTTGATTTGGAACCGGCTCGCCTGTTTCCTCATCAATCTTTTCATATTCACACGTAGTCAGATAATCAAAATCACCTATTATCACCAACTGAATCTGGCATCGTGTAAATGCAACATTCAATCTTCTAAGTTCTTTCAGGAAGCCAACCCTAGCCCTTGAAGGCGGAACACGCTTTGCGTCGGCGCTACGCGTGCAACTATATATGATAAGCGGTCGTTCCTGTCCCTGAAAGCTATCAAGTGATGCTGCTATACTATATACTTGATCCGGTGAAAAACCAAGATTCTCTTCCGTTATCTTCTGCCTTATAAGCCTTACCTGCTTACCGTACGCAGAGATAATACCAATCTGAGGCGTGCTCACTCCCGACTTATCGGCCTTAAACGCACTACCTGCAAGTGATGCGACAATCTTCGCTGCCATCTTTGCCTCAAGATCATTGGAATATCCACCGCCTTGCTCAGCTGTCTCAAAACGATTCTTTTCCCTGCTTGTTGAAATCGTTATAAGAGGAGTAGTAGTACCTGAAATGATAGGATTCCATCTACCCATATCATAGTGCGCATGATAATTTCCTTTATAGAACCAATCAGATATGACATCCGAAATATTACCCGGCATTCTGAACTGCTCATCCAACCTTGTCAGATTGGGAGTGTTTTCATCCTCCTTCTCAAATCTTGTAAAAAGATATTCAAAGAAACTCTTATTCAATAATTCAATCTGCTTCTCGGGAACCTCGTTATCTCTGCAAAGTTTTACAACAGCATCATTTGCTGCCGGAGGTATCTGCAAATGGTCTCCAAGCATAAGTGTTTTGGGTGCTCTGGTCATCGGCACTATAGCGTTATGAATCTGTATCTGACCACTTTCGTCAATGATGGAAACATCAAAGTTTAACTTTCTGAACTTTGGTCTTGTATTGATTCCTATACAAGTAGCACCGACAACATTTGAGTTTTCCACCAAAAGATCTGTAACAATCTCTGTTCTATGAGTTTCAATCGACTTTCCCCAATCGTCCAATGTCTTCTTCACGATAACAAGTCTTGCATATATATCAGTCAGTTTTCTTCTATAATTATCAATCTCTGTAACAGGATCAACATTATCGCTCAAAAGATAGTCTGCAGATAAAGGTTCTATCGGAAAAGGCCCTTCATTTTTCATATCAAACTTGTAACCACTACATTTTTGAAGTATTTCCCCATATGTTTTTTTGGCAGAAACATATTTAGCATCGGTTATTAAAGCTTTGAATTCATCTGCACTTCTGTTGTACTCTTTTATACTTTCTATGTATCTGTCCGCTTTCTCCTTAAGCTTCTTATTCAGATATTTTGTTGTTTTATCAAGCAAAAAAATAATCGGTTTAAGAAGGAAACTCAGAAAACCTGTTTTTTTCTTTAAGGCAAAATATGCAATATCTTTACGGATTCTTAGCTCATATATACTTCTATAATTTATAAGAGCGTTGCACTTTTCATTATGCAAATCTGATAACTGCTTAAGTTTTTCTTTTTGTACGAGTGCGCTGTCCCAGGTAGTCTGACGACAATCTGCAAAAAGTTTATAATCATCATAGACAGACTCGACATAAGCCAGCGTCTCCTTGATGCCTGACATGTCTTTTAATATTCCGCTTTGGCTCATCTTGAGTTTTTCTATATAATCCTCAGCTGTCTTTCCAACTTGTTGTTCAGGTGCATACTGCTTGCAGTTATCCTGAATCTTGTCTATGTTGCCTATTCTGATTATCCTGGCATTTTCATCTCTTCCGACTCGCTCCAATACATTATCTACGGCTGAATTATTCTGAGATGATACCAGCACTCTTTTTCCATGCTTAACAAAATATTTTACCCAATTGACTATTACAGTGGTCTTTCCTGTTCCCGGAGGTCCCAATACAAGCTGTATATCTTTTGTCTTGATTCCTCTCTCAATAGCCAGCATCTGTGAAGTGTTTGGCTTCTGCTCTTTGCTGAGTAGTTCTGCTTTAAACTCATCCCATCCCGGAGCCTCATCTTCTTCTGCAGAAGGATGACCTTTTCTTCCAAAAAGCTTATACATATATCCGGAATCTACGGTTCCGTTTTCAATACTTTGAATTACTCTTTCTCTTACACGCTTCTGGACATCATTTATCTGCAAAAACATATGACCGTTATTTTTCACCAGAATACTATCGTCAAACTGCTCAATGAATTCGACAATAAAGCTCGTGCCATTTTCTTCATCAATACGGTCGATGATTATTCCTTTTATCTTCCTTCGGAAATCCTCGTTTATTTCTTCATTTGTCTCGATTGCAACTCTGCTTTCCGAACAATAAAGCTCACTATCGGGATCGAATGAAGATGAAAAGAATTTATACGTTTTCTTTTTTGCCTTACCTTTAACAAACTCACAATAATCGTAGTTAACGTAATTATCCTTGTATGCATCAAGCTGTTCTACCTGATCTTCATACTTTGTAAAATTCTTTATCGGTTGAATAATCTCTCTTGCGAATTTGTTATCAACCTTAAGTTCTTCACTTCTTTCGGTACTAAAAAAATACGCATCGATACCATCGCATAGCTCTGTCAAAACTTCCGGGGGCATTCCCCAATCCTCGGAAGTTTCTTCATTTAATGTATTCTTATAGCCATCCGCAACTATCGCTGTTCGACCTTCGGCAACAATCAAAAAAGTTCCATGATTATAGAGGTATTTCTTTTGAGCCTGAAACTCTCTTCCGGAAAAAATACTTGTAATAGAGAAATTATTATCATCCGAACGGATTGCATTAAATTTATAATTTGCAGTCATAAAGACATAGTAATTACGATCATCACGCACAATATGATTACATACTGTCACACAATCCGCGTTCACGATCTCATCAATTATTCCATCCCTATCCTCAGGTCTATCCGCAGCTACTCTACCTCCCATAAAGAAGCAAAGTTCTTCTTTTAAGGTAAAATAGTTAATAGGGCGAAGATTCAATATATTATTCTGCATAAGGATTCCTCATTAGTTCTACCTCATCCGGTACGTTAATGTGAAGAGGAAACGTTTTTAGTTTTTCTTCTGAAGCTCCCAGAATTTTAATATCAAATTCATCCATAATATCAGCTATTCTTTCTTTTGAATGTGGCTCTTTGATTTTCACGATATGAAATCCTGTCAAGTCCATGTCCTGATTTCCTTTCTCTGTTAAGCGCTTCGTAGAAGGCTCTTGAATCCATATATCTATCTTTGGGATTTAAGGATAATGCTTTGCTTATCACCTTAAAAAGTCCGGGATAAAAACCTCCTCCTATGCTTGATATGTCTTTAAATGTCAACCATGAACTACCCGATCTGTCGGGCAAAACATCAACTCCGTATTCAACCGGTTCTATCCCAAACAATTCCAATGCTATCTGACCAAGTGCATATACATCTGTTGCCTGATATACAAAGTTATTGTTTGCTCCCGAAATCTGCTCAGGTGCCATATATCTTGCAGTACCTGTGCCCTTATCCGCCAGAGCAAGTCCACTTATACCATAATCCAAAATGTAAACAGAATTTCTCTTGCTTACCACAATAATGTTTTCAGGCTTGAGATCCTTATGTACAAATCCCCTCAATCCGTGAATATATGAAACAGCCTTAGCAATGTCCATCAAAAGATTATATGCTTTGTCATACCACACTTTATCTTTTCTAAGGTTGTGCCTGCTCTCCAATATTGCTCTAAGACTCTTTCCTTCAACATGCTGCATCTCGATTATTATCTTTGACTCTTTATTATCTACGAAATAATTATAGATTTTAGGCGCAAAATCCGAATGCTGCTCAAGTGCTACTTGATTGCTGATTTCCTCAAGGATTATCCTCTTTTGTTCTTTATCCTCAAAACGCATAACCTTCAAGATAACTCTTCTATTAAGATCATTATCTATGGCTATATACACGCTTGTTCCGGCTTCCTCGTTTGTATGTACTGTCTGCTCGATTCGAAAGCTTTTTGCGTTTGCAAACTCAATCTTATTCATTATCCATTTCCTCTAAAAGAATCCTGTCAAATTCTCTCATGCCCGGTATCTGTGAAAGCGAGGCAGCTCTTACTATTCCTTCTATCTCATCAACAAAGTCGTCAGAGTAGTAATCATACAAAACAGAACAATCCACCGCACCGCCTTTTTCAATTGATGTATCAAGGCATGCTAACAAAACCATTACAAGTGAATATACATCCCCAGCTTCCCATTCTTTGTTATCGTGTTCTGATTCAAGAAGCATTCTCGGATGCGTATATACATTATTCTTTTGTCTCTGCGCAACCCACGCTCCGACTGTCTCCATGCTCTTTTCTTTATAATCAATTTTTGCTGTTTCAAAGCATCCAATCTTCGCTTCATATCCGTCTTCAAAAGAAGATACAAAAATACATGTGGGTCTTATATCCCTGTGATGAATATTTATTTTAGAAGAAGCCAGCCTGCTCAGTCCATTTGCAACCTGCTCTATGATATCCAGAAGTTCATACGGTTTAATTTCTTTTGCAATCTCATCGAGTGTCTTAGTATTTTCACGTATGTTATATACTAGATATTTAAGATTGCAATACGCGCTTGTTCTTAACTCTTCACCCGCAATAATATTGTTCGAGCCCCTCATATTCTTAAAGAACTGCTGAGCTTCCATATCCCTGTCACTAAATGCTGTTTTTTCATCAGTGTTTAAAAAGGGTCTTACATATACATATGTAGAAATATTATTGTTATTCTTTCTGGCAATATATTTGAAATTGCCCTCTATAGATTCGTAGGGCTTTTTCGGAATCTTTTTTATAACTTCATATTCCCCAAACGGAAGCATATCCGCTTCCATTGGTTTCATTCGCTTTTTATCAATTTTGAACAAGCTTGCAACAGACTTATAAAACAGCATTGTAAGCTTACAAGCCATTGTCACGTCTGCATGTTTACCCTTTATTTCATATTTTCTTATGCCGGATACTTCCTTTGAAATATGTACAATTTCATTTGCCTGATTCTTGAGCTGATAAAATGAATTTATATTACATTCACCATACCAAAGCCCTCTTATACCTTTACTTTTCCCCATTATTCCTGACAACGAATCCGGAAGATCCGTAAATCCCGCATCAAGACAAAGACCGGAAAACAAGACTTCAAGTGCCTGTCTGATATTTATAATGCATGAGTCCGGATCCATGCGCGCATTTGACTCAACTGCACAACATATACTGTGAAGCTCTTTCCACGCACCAAATTCCTGAGTCTTATTATTGGGCATTCTCACCTTGATCAAAAAATCAAAAAACATCAGCTTATTTCCTCCACCACGTACTGAAATTTTCCGGTAAAAAAGAAATAGCATTACAGGGGCCACCTATAATGCTCTATTTTTAAGGTACAAAAAAAAGCGATACTTCCGCATCGCTACCAAAAAAGCAACTGGCTACCTACCCTGTTCAACATAGGCCCTATAGCTTTGCGTCACTAGATCACTCTAGTTTTGCCACCGAAATACTATCACATAAATACACAATATGCAAGTAATTGTTCATAATTTTCTGATTGTTTTGAAATTTAACTACAATTTAATTTTCGTCAAAATATTAACGCACATCGGCAATTTTTAGACTTTTTGACGATGTGCGTTATTTATATATAAAACAATATTTACAGTGAAATTTTTCCCATCATCACATATCTCGAAAGTCCCCTCATAACTTTCAACAGCTGACTTAACTATACCCAATCCAAGTCCATGCAAAAATTCATCTTTATCACATGTATCATCTTTCTTTGTGTACGGATTTGAAACTTGTACAATCAGAGCATTCGCGCTATAGAACATAAAACAGCTTAATATCTTATCCCCTGAATCAAGGCTCTTCAAAGCATTGATTGAATTATCAAAAAGATTTCCAAATATTTTTATGCAATCATGATATGAGATTGGTAAACCGGCCGGGATATTTATATCTTTCTTGACTGTAATTCCGTTTTGTTCGGCTGCAGAAAATTTAATGTTCAGAACTGTATCAATAGCTTCATTCCCGGTGTTAACAAAACTATTTATAGCAGATTGTTCATCTATAAGTTCCTGTAAATGATTCTGCGCTTTGTCATACTTTTTTTCTTTCAAAAAGCCTGAAATCAACTGCATATTATTCTGCATGTCGTGCTTTATTGTTCTTATGAGTTTTTGGTTTTCAGACAACTCTTCATAATACGAACGCTGCCAATTGGTTATCTTTTCATACTCTTCGTTCTGTCTTCTAACCTCATAGGATGCACTGATCAAGTCATACAAATGAATGATCATAATATTCACATACAAGACAAGAACTGCTAATGGTACCAATAGGGGTATCCTTTCTTGATTTGAGCTAATACTCAGGCTTTCGCTTAGCATGGCAATGCACGTAAATGCAATGAAACTAATGATCGGAACCGATAAAAGCTTCAGCAGAACACGCATATCAACTTTTCTGTTTTTTATAGTTTGATACCTTGCCACTATTTCAACAACAATATAAAAGCATAAATGTGGAATAAATAGAACATATCCGGAATTTAAAGAACTACCCTCAATTAAATACATCAACGTTTGCGCAAATCCGGCAAAAACTATGAGTACAGTAGCATATGCAAATTTCACTTTCTTTTCGCCTTTGTATGCACATAAAAACAGGCAGCTCCAGAAAGAAAGCGAAACAAGATTGCAATATTTAAGGTCATATTTTATAAAAACAGAAAATAAAATGACGAACAGAACGCTCATCACCTTTTTTATCAGATCATATTTCTTTATTGCCTCTAATACCCTATCGTAGTAATGCAAGACAATCCAAATATCAAATAAATTCAGAAGAAAATAGAGAAAGATGTTAATCTTCGCATGATTCATAGTCCAATTCTCCATTTCAAATATCTCATATGCTCTAGTTTAACACTTTTGTGGTATTTCTTACTGATAGGCAACCTGACGCCGTTATTCAAAATAATCTCATCGGAATAAATAACTTTAACATAATCCATATTAACAATGTATGAAGCATGGATTCTTACAAACCAATTGTTGTCCACCATTTTCTCAAGATCGGACATTTTTGAATAAAAAGAATAGTTTTCATCTGTTGTATAGACATTTATTTTTCGCTTATTCCCCTCAAAATACATTATGCTCTCACAGCGTAACTGTATTTTGGCTTTATCAACAGAAATGAATATATATTTTTGACTGGAATAAATATAATTTACCGCTGCTTGTATTACATCTTCAAGCTTATGCGTATCTATAGGCTTATTTACAAATCTGAACGGCTGTACTTCAAACGAGCTAAAGACATAATCCGAGTATGCCGTAACGAAGATAATAACAGCTCTTTGGTCTATAGCCCTTATCTTCTTTGCAGCTTCAAGCCCATTAACTCCGGGCATCTCTATATCAAGCAGGTATATTTGGTAGAATACATTAGGATTTTTATTCAGATAATCTAAAAGACTTTCACCGGTCTCAAAACAATCGACCTCAACATCTCTGATTCTGATGTTCTCAATAACATCTTCCATTAACGCGAGATTATCTTTGTTGTCATCACATATTGCAATCTGCATCCAGTCACCGCTTCTCTCAAAATTCTTTATTCTCAAATGATTTTGTTCCAAGCACCATAAACACTACATAGTATAGCATACATAAAAGCAATTGAATCAGCACACATTTCCCCCTCCCTGTACTGCTGATACTTAACACTTCTGTAGTCTCCAAAATATCTTCTGATAACTGATAAATATAATTCATCGGATTAATATATTTTACAAATGAATACGTCAGCACGTGATTGCAAACCAAAGATGCAACAAAAGAAATCACTATCGTTATAATCGGTTTATATCTTGTCCCAATACACAATGCAAGCTGTGGAATAAAGAAAAACGTATACATATATATCAAAAGCAAAAGACATAATAAATCTGCTACATTATTTCCAAATATTTTTCCTGATGTATAAATGCTGCCGTTATTCGCGATTCCAAAATAAATAGCCAGCATTACAATAATTGTAATCACAAAGAAAACCGCAGTAATAACTTGTAACGCTAAGCTTTTACCTATAAACAAATTTCTCCTGTTCCTTATTCTCACAGTGAACAAAGAAATACTTTTATTGTCAATTTCACCTGATAACATTTGAGTTCCCAAAAAAGCTGTCACAACCGGGCCAATAAAAAGAACTGTTGTTGTTACAAGTTGCAATGTTATCCAAAATAAAGCATTCTGATTTTTTACTCCTTCATACATTTCGTTTCTCATACCGATCGCATAAATAAATCCAATGGCTACAATTACAGCAACCGCCAAGATATCATTACGCTTTAAAAATTTTAACAATTCAATTTTTATGATATGCAATATCGATATTTTCATAGCCATTCTCCTCAAACAGATCATATAAAGATTTGCGTTCTATTTCTAAATCCAAAACGTCAATACTTAATTCATCAAGTTTATCAAGAACCTGTTTTAAATCTTCGACATGTTCAATCAATATATTGTCTTTATCAACTTTTACCCCTGACTTTTCAACTTCTTCCGGGTTCAAAGATCGGTCACATTGAACAACATATTTTTTGCTGTATTCCATCACGCCATCAAATTTCTTTTCACCGTTATCTATTAAGACCACCCGATCACATATTTCCTCAACATCTTCCAAGTCGTGGCTTGAAAACAATATTCCCACTTTTTCATCGTGCGCTTTTTCCAGAAGGATTCTTTTAAATATATTTTTCCCTATTGGATCCAATCCCACAAACGGTTCATCCAGTATAAGAAACTCCGGATTGTTTAAAAGAGCTTGCGCCAGCCCCAACCTTTGTTTCATTCCAAAAGAAAATGCTTTTGTCTTTTCTTTTGATTTCTTTTCTAATCCAACCGCATTCAACAGATTATCTATTTTTGCTTTCGGAACTTTTCCCCCCAATGTTTTGATTAATATATCCAAATTCTCATATGCATTCATATAGGGAATAAAAGTAGGCTCAATCAGTATTCCGAATTCATTAAGCCTTGAATTGTCTTTAAGTAGCGTATCGCCTTTATAAACTATATCTCCCCCTGTAGGAAAAACATTCCCTGCAATACTGTTTAAAAGAGTAGTTTTCCCTGCTCCGTTTTTTCCTAAAAGAGCAACTATCTCCCCTGCATTAACTTTAAAATTTACACCTTTGAGCGCTTTGAATCCGCCATAATCTTTCTTTAAATTTCTGATCTCTAACAAAGACATATTCTCACCTCTGAAAATTTATATAAGAATACTATCATTAGAAATCAGCTTTTATTCTGTATTGTAATTTTTGGTATAGAACCGAGTAATAAATGGCAAAAAAGACACTTCTTAGAATCTCTTCTAAAAAGTGTCTTCAATAATTTACTTATATACTGATTACTCAGCTACGTAAGGCATAAGTGCAAGGTGTCTTGCTCTCTTGATTGCTGAAGTAAGCTCTCTCTGGTGCTTAGCGCAGTTTCCAGTGATTCTTCTGGGAAGAATCTTGCCGCTCTCAGAAACGAACTTCTTAAGCTTAGCTGTATCCTTATAATCAATTACGTTATCTTTTCCGCAAAATACACAAACTTTCTTTCTTCTGTGCATTCCGCCCTTTCTCCTCATAGGAGCATCGGATTTATCAGACTTTGTGAAAGCCATTATAATATTCCTCCTTCAATTAATTGAACGGCAGCTCCTCGTCAATTCCGTCGGGAATATTCATGAAGCCGTCGCCGGCTGCAGAAGGTGCGGGCTCTCCTTGGGGAGCAACGCCTCCAAATGATCCTCCGTTGGAGGATGCTGCATTCTTGGATTCAGCGAATTCCTGATCCTCTGCAACTACATCAGTTGTGTATACCTTAACGCCATCCTTATTGGTATAACTACCTGTCTGGATACGTCCTGTTACGATAACCTTAGTGCCCTTCTTAAGATATTTCTCAGCAAACTCGCCGGCTCTTCCAAAAGCTACGATACCGATGAAATCAGCTGTCTGAGCATCCTGTTGATCTCTTCTTGCAAATCTTCTATCCACAGCAAGTGTATATCTTGCTACAGCCATAGGCTCATTGCCCTGTGAATATCTTACGTCGGGATCTCTTGTTAAACGTCCCATTAGTATAACTTTGTTCATATTTTCGTCCTCTTCTATTTAAGCCTCGTTCTTAACGCATAAATATCTGATGACACCGTCCATAATACGCATGCGAGCTTCAATCTCTGCAGGAGTTGTTGCTTCGCCATCGAACTGGATGAAATAGTAGAAGCCTTCTGTCATCTTCTCGATTTCATAAGCAAGCTTCTTCTTTCCCCACTCATCAATATTGGTAATCTGACCACCATGCTTCTCGATAGTCTTCTTAACCTTCTCGATGACTGCTGTTCTGGCATCGTCTTCGATCTTTGCACTAACAACAACGGCTAATTCGTATTTGTTCATGCTATTTGTTACCTCCTTTTGGTCTCTGGCTACTTGTATCAGTCAAGCAGCAAGGAATTTATCACAGAATAATATGCTATCATATATATGTTCCAAATGCAAGCATTTTATCGTATCCCTTTAATGCTCTTTTCCAATGTTTTCCTGGAAATCATTACCTGATGACCGCAACCAAGGCATTTGATTCGAAAGTCCGCACCTACACGCAAAACTTCCCATTCAAAACTACCGCAAGGATGTTGTTTCTTAAGTTTTATTATATTTCCAACCTGAATATCCATTAAATCTGATCCAAAATCTCCCCTATTGCACCCTGTACTACCAGATCAGCCTGTCTGTCCCTCGGTGTAGCCGACTTGTTGATAAGAACAAGCTTATTTCCCCTGTAATAGTCAATAAGTCCTGCCGCCGGATAAACAGCCAGTGAAGTTCCACCAATTATAAGGACATCAGCATTACTGATATACTCAACAGCTTTCTGCATTATCCCCATATCAAGGCCTTCTTCATACAAGACCACATCAGGCTTTATCCTGCCGCCACAACTGCATACGGGAACTCCTTCCGCATTGGCCATGTAGTCAAAATCATAGAACTTACCGCATTTTTCGCAATAATTTCTATGTACGCTTCCGTGAAGTTCCAGAACTTCTTTACTACCGGCAGCCTGGTGAAGGCCGTCAATATTCTGTGTAATAACAGCACGGAGTTTACCTTGCTTTTCAAGTTCGGCAAGCTTAAGATGCGCTTTATTGGGCTTAACCCCAGTAATGAGAAGTTTATCCTTATAGAATCTAAAGAACTCTTCAGGCATTCTCATATAAAATGTATGACTTAAAATCTGCTCCGGAGGGTACTTGTACTGCTGATGATAAAGACCGTCTTCGCTCCTGAAATCAGGAACACCGCTCTCTGTCGATACTCCCGCACCACCAAAAAAGACAATATTATTCGAACCGTCAACTATTTCTTTTAACTCTTTTACAGCTTCGTCCATATTATCCCCCTTCATTATTTATGTATGATCAAAAACCTGCTTTCTTAAGAAGCGCAGCCAAAGATGTTGTTGCATCTCCGTCACTTGGATATTCAATCTTTTCTTCTGTAATCTCAGTCGCAGCTATATCTTCAAGCGCTTTCATACTAAGACTAAGCTTTCCGTCTTTAATTGAAATAACTTTGACTTTTACCTTCTGTCCGACTTTAAGAACAGCTGAAGGATGTGCAATTCTGTTGTTACAGATCTGAGAAATATGAACAAGTCCGCTAAGACCGTTACCCAAATCAACAAATGCACCGTAATTCTGCAAACTCTCAACTGTTCCCTCAGTAACAAGGCCAACTTCTACGTTAGAGACCATTTCTTTTCTCTTAAGATCAGCCTGTTCTTTGAGATAATCTTTAGCTGAAAGAACAAGTTTTCCATTCTCTTCATCAGAAGTAATTACTCTAACCTTAGCAGTCTTTCCAACATAATCAGCAAGTTTGTCTTCTTCCACAAAAGAAAGATCAAGCTTAGATGCCGGAATAAATCCTCTTATTCCTTCAAGGAAAGCCACTGCTCCGCCTTTAACAGCTTCAGATATCTTAACATCAACATACTCCCCGGATTCAAGTAATGCATTAAGCTTATCCCATGCAAGAACTTCATTTGCTCTTCTCTTGGACAAAAGAATATTTCCTTCTCCGTCGTCTGTTGAAATAACAGTAGCAAATACTTCATCTCCGACATTTATATCTCTATGTATAGAAAACTTGGGATCATCACTAAGCTCCTCAAGCCTTATTATTCCCTGAGTATAATATTTAATATCCAAAATAACTTCGGTATCATTTACACCGATAACAGTTCCGTCAATAATATCTCCTTCCTTTATCTTTCTGAAGGAGCTCTCAATCTCCTTGCTAAAATCTTTCATCGTTTCTTCTGCCATAAACTAACCTCCAAATAAATCAGATAAAAAGATTATAGCACAAAAAAACTGTGAATATTTAATACTCACAGTTTTTAGAGGTGACAGGCGGATTTGAACCGCCGCTCAAGGTGTTGCAGACCTATGCCTTACCGCTTGGCTATGTCACCAAATATGTAATTGATAATGAATCTTAGTGACTCCGACGAGAATCGAACTCGTGTTACCGCCGTGAAAGGGCGATGTCTTGACCGCTTGACCACGGAGCCATATTACAGACCGTAGTTACAGTCTTCATTAGTACCAAACTTCCTTTGCTTAGTACTTAGCTCCCCCTGTCGGACTCGAACCAACGACACTTCGGTTAACAGCCGAATGCTCTACCGACTGAGCTAAGGAGGATTATCGGTACATCTAAAAATAAAGAGCCGTTTTACGACTCTCATTGTACCTTCAAAACCGAACACTGAATTATCTCTTCCAGATTTATCTATACACCTATCTTTTGGATAAGCCCTCGACCTATTAGTACACATCAGCTGAACATGTTACCATGCTTACACCTTGTGCCTATCTAACCTCGTACTCTACAAGGGGTCTTACTGCTAAAGCAGGGATATCTCATCTTGAGGGGGGCTTCACGCTTAGATGCCTTCAGCGTTTATCCCGTCCGGACGTGGCTACCCAGCCTTATGCATCTGGCGATGCAGCTGATACACCAGCGGTCCGTCCATCCCGGTCCTCTCGTACTAAGGACAGCTCCTCTCAGATATCCTACGCCCGCGCCGGATAGGGACCGAACTGTCTCACGACGTTCTGAACCCAGCTCGCGTACCGCTTTAATGGGCGAACAGCCCAACCCTTGGGACCTGCTACAGCCCCAGGATGCGATGAGCCGACATCGAGGTGCCAAACCACTCCGTCGATGTGAACTCTTGGGAGTGATAAGCCTGTTATCCCCAGGGTAGCTTTTATCCGTTGAGCGATGGCAATCCCACTTTCATACCACCGGATCACTAAGTCCTACTTTCGTATCTGTTCCACCCGTCGGTGTCACAGTCAGGCTCCCTTCTGCCTTTGCACTCTACGAATGGTTTCCGTCCATTCTGAAGGAACCTTTGAGCGCCTCCGATACTCTTTCGGAGGCGACCGCCCCAGTCAAACTCCCCGGCAGACATTGTCCCCGGACCAGGTAATGGTCCTTGGTTAGAAGCCCAGCATCATAAGGGTGGTATCCCAACAGCGACTCATATGCAGCTGACGCCACATACTCAAAGTCTCCCACCTATCCTGTACATATAATACCGGACCCCAGTATCAACCTGGAGTAAAGCTCCATGGGGTCTTTCCGTCCTGGCGCGGGTAACCAGCATCTTCACTGGTACTTCAATTTCACCGGGTGCATTGCCGAGACAGTGCTCAAATCATTACGCCTTTCGTGCGGGTCGGAACTTACCCGACAAGGAATTTCGCTACCTTAGGACCGTTATAGTTACGGCCGCCGTTTACTGGGGCTTAAATTCAAAGCTTCGATTGCTCTAACCTCTCCTCTTAACCTTCCAGCACCGGGCAGGCGTCAGCCCATATACCTCACCTTTCGGTTTCGCATAGACCTGTGTTTTTGCTAAACAGTTGCTTGAGCCTCTTCTCTGCGGCCTGATTGCTCAGGCTCCCCTTATCCCGAAGTTACGGGGACATTTTGCCGAGTTCCTTAACAATGCTTCTCCCGTCGGCCTTAGGATTCTCTCCTCATCCACCTGTGTCGGTTTACGGTACGGGTTGTATATACGCTATAGTGGCTTTTCTTGGCAGTCATATCTGATGCTTCACTACTATAATTCGTTCCCCCTTGCGGGACCGGTTCTTCCTTCCCCGGCTCATCCCTTTTGCCTGCGTCCCCACAGTTCTGATATATACAAGTGCAGGAATATCAACCTGCTGTCCATCGCCTACGCCTCTTCGGCCTCAGCTTAGGTCCCGACTTCCCCAGGGCAGATCAGCTTTACCCTGGAATCCTTGGATATTCGGCCTGAAGGATTCTCACCTTCATCTCGCTACTCATTCCGGCATTCTCTCTTCACAGCGCTCCGCTGCTCCTTTCGGTACAGTTTCTACGCCCCTGTGAATGCTCCCCTACCGATCATATGTACCCGTAGATACATACCATCCCTAGGCTTCGGTGTCGTGTTTCAGCCCCGGTAATTTTCGGCGCAGGACCTCTCGGCTAGTGAGCTATTACGCACTCTTTGAATGTGTGGCTGCTTCTGAGCCAACATCCTAGCTGTCTATGAAATCCCACATCCTTTTCCACTTAACACGTACTTTGGGACCTTAGCCGTAGATCTGGGCTCTTTCCCTTTTGACTACCCAACTTATCTCGTGTAGTCTGACTCCTGTTCACCACCTTATTGGCATTCGGAGTTTGATAATCTTTGGTAAGCGGTGAAGCCCCCGCGGATATTCAGTGCTCTACCTCCAAAAGGTTTGATACAGGGCTAGCCCTAAAGCTATTTCGGGGAGAACCAGCTATCTCCGAGTTCGATTGGAATTTCTCCCCTATCCACAGCTCATCACCACCCTTTTCAACGGATGTGTGTTCGGACCTCCACAGCCTTTTACGGCCGCTTCATCCTGTCCATGGATAGATCACCCGGTTTCGGGTCTATGTATAAAGACTAGTCGCCCTATTCAGACTCGGTCTCCCTTCGGCTATTCACCTTAAGTGCTTAACCTCGCCTCCATACATAACTCGCCGGACCGTTCTACAAAAAGTACGCGATCACACTTCATTTAGATAGTGCTTTCGCAGCTTGCAGGCACAGGGTTTCAGGTTCTCTTTCACTCCCCTCCCGGGGTCCTTTTCACCTTTCCCTCACGGTACTATTCGCTATCGGTCACTAAGGAGTATTTAGCCTTACGGGGTGGTCCCCGCACGTTCAGACAAGGTTTCACGTGTCTCGTCCTACTCTGGATACTGTCTCGCTTCAGTCGCTTTCGTATACGAGGCTTTCACTCTCTCTGGCAGGGACTTTCCATTCCCTTTCTACTAGCAACTTCCATCGATTATACAGTCCGAACCCCAGGGAGCAAGCTCTCTGGTTTGGGCTCTTCCGCGTTCGCTCGCCGCTACTTACGGAATCACTTTTGTTTTCTCTTCCTCCGGCTACTTAGATGTTTCAGTTCACCGGGTTCCCTCTTTAAACCTATGGATTCAGTTTAAAGTGACAGAGGTCTTCTCTGCCGGGTTGCCCCATTCAGATATCTGCGGGTCATAGATTATTTGCATCTCACCGCAGCTTTTCGCAGCTTATCACGTCTTTCATCGGCTCTTAGTGCCAAGGCATCCGCCCTGCGCCCTACATAGCTTAACCATTTTTTACTTACCGTCTCCGGTAAGCGGTTAGCTGTATAGAATCAGTCGTATCTTTCGATAACTATTCTCTGATATAAGTGATATAGCGTTATCACTTTATATCTACTAAAATCTTGATTGTTTCTGGATTTTTCGATGTCTTTTAATCGTAGTTTCTGATTAAAATCTTTCATTCAGTATTCGGTTTTCAAGGTACAAATCGTCAGCTTTTGCTGACTAATGGAGATGGAGAGATTCGAACTCTTGACCCCCTGCTTGCAAGGCAGGTGCTCTCCCAACTGAGCTACACCCCCATTTAATCCGGCAGCCACCTAGCCTCCCATGCAGTTGCCCACATAGTACTTTCGGCCGCTATGGTCTTAACCGTCGTGTTCGGGATGGGAACGGGTGTTACCCCATAGCGCATCACCACCGGAAATTTCGTGAAGCTTTGGTAAGTGCAATCTGTATGATTGTGGCAGTTTCAAGCTTGCTTGATAATCTGACATAATCATGCAGATTATAAGCGGCCTTGCCGCGACCGAGGAACCTTGTTCCGAGGTGTCACTTACTACTTGACCTCTAGACAGTAATACAACTCCTTACTTCGATTCCGCTTTTTTCCTTAGAAAGGAGGTGATCCAGCCGCAGGTTCTCCTACGGCTACCTTGTTACGACTTCACCCCAGTTATCAGACCTGCCTTCGACGGCTCTCTCCTTACGGTTAAGTCACCGGCTTCGGGCATTTCCGACTCCCATGGTGTGACGGGCGGTGTGTACAAGACCCGGGAACGTATTCACCGCAGCATGCTGATCTGCGATTACTAGCGATTCCAGCTTCGTGCAGGCGGGTTGCAGCCTACAGTCCGAACTGGGTCGTTATTTTTGAGATTTGCTCACCCTCGCGGGGTCGCGTCCCTTTGTTACGACATTGTAGCACGTGTGTGGCCCAGATCATAAGGGGCATGATGATTTGACGTCATCCCCACCTTCCTCCAGGTTATCCCTGGCAGTCTCCATAGAGTTCCCATCTTACTGCTGGCTACTATGGACAAGGGTTGCGCTCGTTGCGGGACTTAACCCAACATCTCACGACACGAGCTGACGACAACCATGCACCACCTGTCTCGGATGCTCCGAAGAGCTACAGGCATTACCCTGTATTCATCCGGATCTCAAGATCTGGTAAGGTTCTTCGCGTTGCTTCGAATTAAACCACATGCTCCACCGCTTGTGCGGGTCCCCGTCAATTCCTTTGAGTTTCATTCTTGCGAACGTACTCCCCAGGTGGAATACTTATTGCGTTAGCGACGGCACTGAATGTCTATGACACCCAACACCTAGTATTCATCGTTTACCGCGTGGACTACCAGGGTATCTAATCCTGTTTGCTCCCCACGCCTTCGAGCCTCAACGTCAGTTGCTGTCCAGTAAGCCGCCTTCGCCACCGATGTTCCTCCTAATATCTACGCATTTCACCGCTACACTAGGAATTCCGCTTACCTCTCCAGTACTCTAGCCTAACAGTTTCCAAAGCAAGCCCACGGTTGAGCCGTGGGGTTTCACTTCAGACTTGCTAAGCCGTCTGCGCTCCCTTTACACCCAGTAAATCCGGATAACGCTTGCCCCCTACGTATTACCGCGGCTGCTGGCACGTAGTTAGCCGGGGCTTCTTAGTCAGGTACCGTCATCTCTCTTACGAGTCTTTCTTCCCTGCTGATAGAGCTTTACATACCGAAATACTTCTTCACTCACGCGGCGTCGCTGCATCAGAGTTTCCTCCATTGTGCAATATCCCCCACTGCTGCCTCCCGTAGGAGTTTGGGCCGTGTCTCAGTCCCAATGTGGCCGTCCGCCCTCTCAGGCCGGCTACAGATCGTCGCTTTGGTAGGCCGTTACCCTGCCAACTGGCTAATCTGACGCGGGCCCATCTCATACCACCGGAGTTTTTCACACTGTATCATGCGATACCGTGCGCTTATGCGGTATTAACAGTCGTTTCCAGCTGTTATCCCCCAGTATGAGGCAGGTTGCCCACGCGTTACTCACCCGTCCGCCACTAAGATTTAACAAGAATCTGCCGAAGCTTCATCAGCGTTAAATCTCCGTTCGACTTGCATGTGTTAGGCACGCCGCCAGCGTTCATCCTGAGCCAGGATCGAACTCTCACGTTTAAAAGTTTAATCCGGCTAAGAACTTAAGCTTGGCTTTTCGTTCTGTCCGTTAATTTACATTTTTTTTCTGAATTATTCTCTTGGAATCTTTCAGGGTTGCATTACTGTTTATTTGTCAAAGTGCTTTGTTTGCGCTGTCCTCAGCGACAGCTTACTTAGAATATCACAGGGTATAGGCCGTGTCAACACCTTTTTTAAAATTTTTTGATTATTTTATAAAACTTTTTAAAAATTGGTCTTTAAAACTCCCAAAAGCCTCTCCCCATGCGGCCTGGAGGGTTGTCAAGAGTTTTATATCAGTAATGTATTCTATCAGGTATAAAATCGCAATTGCTTCAATCAATCCAAGCACCGCTCCAAGAATCCTGTCAAAGCTTCCCAGCACAGGTATTTCCTTCATTTTCCGAAGGTTTTCCCCGATCGCGGTCATTACTCTGTAAACAACGAACGCCACAATCAGATATCCAATCTTTGGAATTATGCCTCCAAAGCTCTTATCCAGGACATTTTCCATTATGCCCATAATAAAATACACCGATGCAAATGTCGCCAAGACAGCAATTAAGCCTGCCGCTTCCGCAACCAGGCCAATATTTGATCCGTATGATATTCTCCATAAAATAATACAGACTACCGCAACTGTAATTACAATCTGTGAAATGTCTATACTCATAATAATCCTCTGTCCGTGCTTCTTAATACAAGCACAACAATATAAACTCACTTAAGTACCAATGTATCAATGCTTTCTCTTGTTGCCAAAATGAAATTACTCTTTGAACCTGTAGGTATCATTGTCCTTACCGGTTCTTCAAATGTTCCCTGATACTTGACTCTTCCGTTCATATCTTTTATCAGATAATCATTTTGATTATAGATAACAATCTGCTTATTACTAAAAATAATATCCGCGCCGTCGATATCATAATATGTGGTCAACACGTGATTTCCCGCCGTGTTATACACTTCAAGCCTGTATGCTCCCTTATCGGAACCTTCAGCAAACACAAGTCCGACATAAGAATCACTGTAACGCACAGATCTTATTTCATCGTTCTCTATTGTTTCCTCCGCCTGCTTCTCAGGTTTCTGCGATCCTGAATAGAACATGATCTTGTCATTGGAAACTGAAAATGACTTATCAGAGTCAAAAAACTGAACAAAAGGAGCAACGGAATTATTATAATTGTAAGAGCTGACCAGATTATCTTCTACATTTTTTCCAACATCGCCAAAATTATAAAAAGCAACTTTCGATATTATATTTCCATCTTCAGGTCCGAGGTACGATACGCACACAAGCTGACCGTTCGGAGAAATACTGATCTTCTGCGGATATCCATAATCTTTCATTGTTGTTCTGAATCTGGCAAGTTCTTCACCTTGCGCGCTGTAAAGATATATCCAGGCAACGTCTTCTCCGTCAAGAACCGCAGCAACCACACCCTGCGATGACACGCAAAAATCTCTCATAGGCATGTTTATATCCACTTTTCCCAACAGACCGTTGATATCGCCCACATAGATCTCGTGGCCGTTATCATCTCCGATAGCTATGGTATTGGCGCATGTTCTTGCTTTTGGATTCTGCATCTGATACGGCTGAGTCCAAAGTGCCTTTCCGGATGAATCATAGCAACTCACGCCGTCCTTACTGCACCGCACCATGTGTCCGCCGAGACTTACTATCTTAGTATCGTCTTCAATAGATATAGGCACGCCTTTTACCGTAATCGCTTCAGAATACACCTTGTCACGCCAACTTATGTATATGACCGAGATCATAACCGTACAAAATACGATAAGAACCACCGCTCTTATAAAAACTTTAAGCTTGTGGCTCCTGATTTTTTCTTTGTAAGAGGTCTGCCTGTCAGATGCACCGCTCTTTTTCCTGCTATTCAATTTACCAGCATATGTACTAAAGTCACGTACTTCTGCCAAGACAAACCTCCATAATATCAGCTTCGCAAAAAGCTTTTTTCTAATTTATCAGAATTATACGAACTGATAGATTGTTGTTGTATCATAAACCTTATCAGGGCCAAAAACAGGCTTAGGGAAACCTTCCTGATTGATAGAGTTGGGATAGAACTGTGTCTCAAGGCACACTCCTTCTCTGCTCTTATAGCTTACTCCACCCTTGCAATTTTCTCCGCTAAGGAAGTTCCCTGCATAGAGCTGAACACCCGGAAGATCGGTGAAGCACTTCATTGTGATACCTGTCTGAGCTGATGAAAGAACAGCGATCTCATTGATAGAACCGTCAGCATTATCAACAACATAGTTGTGATCGTATCCGCCAACAGCCTTAAGCTGCTCGTTATCTGCATTGATATCTTTTCCGATAGTCTTCTCTGCAAGGAAATCAAAAGGTGTTCCGACAACACTTGCAATCTCGCCTGTAGGAATAGCTGCAGAATCGATTACAGGTGTATAGTGTGACGCATTAAGCTTAAGTGTATGATCAAGGATCGATCCCTGACCGTTCAAGTTAAAGTATGCGTGATTTGTCATATTGATAAGTGTATTTGCATCACTTGTTGCATTGTAATGGATAGACAATGAATTGTCGTCTGAAAGAGAATATGTAACTTCAAATACTCTGTTTCCGGCAAATCCAAGGTCGCCATCCTCTGATTTAAGAGTGAATTTAACGCTGTCATCACCTTCTACGGCATCCCATACTCTCTTATGGAATCCATTATTCATATCTGTGTGAAGGTTATTGGGTCCATCATTAACAGGAAGAGAGAATTCTTTTCCGTCAATCTTGTACTTAGCTTCGCAGATTCTGTTAGCTGTAGGTCCTACAGTCGATCCGAGGAAGCATGAGTTCTCAAGATATCCGGCAAGATCGTCATATCCAAGAACAACGTCAACAACCTTTCCATCCTTATCAGGTACAAAAATATTCTTGATAGTAACTCCGAAGTTGATAACAACAACCTCAACATTGTTCTTGTTTGAGATATGGTACTCAAACACCTGCTCCTTATTTGGTGTTTCTCCAAATAACACTTTTTTTACTGCCATTTTTTACATTACCTCCATAATTCGTGAACATTACAGTTCTGTTCTACCTTCCAAAGCCCTGAGCAAAGTAACTTCATCAATATATTCCAAGTCTCCGCCTACAGGAACACCACTGGCTATTCTCGTAACTTTAATGCCTGTGGGTTTGATCAGCTTACTTATATACATTGCTGTTGTTTCACCTTCAAGACTTGAATTGGTCGCTACAATAACTTCCTCAACATCTTCTGTCTGAAGCCTCTGCATAAGCTCAGCCAGTCTTATATCCCCCGGACCAATTCCCAACATCGGGGAAATCGCACCATGCAGTACATGATACACCCCTTCGTACTTCCCGGTTTTCTCATATGCCGCCAGATCTCTGGCATTTTCCACAACCATAATAATCTTGTGATTTCTGTTCTGATTACCGCATATAGGGCAGATGTCTTCATCGGTAAGAGTACAGCACACTTTGCAGTAATGCACATTTTCTCTCGCACTTGTTATTGAATCGGCAAGCTTTTTTACCCTGTCCTTAGGGAGATTGATTATATAAAAAGCAAGCCTCTGCGCCGATTTGCCACCTATTCCCGGCAGGGAAGCAAGTTCATCTATCAGCCGATTAATATGTCCGCTGTAAAGATCCATCAGAAAGGAAATCCTCCGCCTAATCCGCCTGTCATCTTGCCGATCATGGCTCCGCTTGCTTCGTCAGCCTGCTTCATAGCCTCGTTAACTGCGGCAACTATCATATCCTGAAGCATCTCAACATCATCGGGATCAACCGCATCAGGTGATATAACAACGCTCTTTAAAGTCTTATTTCCATATACAGTCGCCTCTACAGCACCGCCGCCGGATTTGGCAGTGAATTCTTTGGTCTCAAGTTCTTTCTGACTCTCCTCCATCTGACGCTGCATTCTCTGCGCCTGTTTCATAAGATTGTTCATGTTTCCGGGCATTCCGCCTCCGGGGAAACCGCCTCTTTTAGCCATTTCTAGTTCTCCTTTTCTTCATCTTCTGTAACTATATCAAAATTTATAGCTTGCAAATTTACGAAGTTTTCTTCAAAAGTCTGCTGTGGCTCAACATAGCGCGTCTCAAATGCCACATGCTTGCCGATAGAATTATCAAGAACATTTTGAAGATCCTCAGCCGACTGTCCCGAAGAATATTTATCGGCGAGTTGCTTGTTGTCAAAAACAATCTGCAGTGCATCGTTGTTTCCAAGACTCAACTTTGCTCTCTGCAGGTAGGTCTTCATGGGATTTTCCATTCCCGCGATAACCCTCGGCCAATTCGAAACAATTCGCTTTATATCATCGGGAACAGCCCTGTCCAGCACCTTCTTTTCCCTTACAATATCAGGACTCCCGGAGGCGGCCGCAGCACTCGTTGTAACAGCGATCTGTCCACCCTGAATTCCCTTTAACAGCTTCGAATTCTCTTCGGCATTCTTCTCCAGGATCCTAAGCCTGTCCTCGAGCGAATCTTCACCCGGCTCCATCTGCGGCTTACACATCTTGATAAGAGTTATTTCTATAAGTACCCTCTTCTGCGTAGCAAAGCGCAGCTGAGAAGAAAGTTCGGAAAAAATTCTGATATATCTAAGAAGAACGTCTACATCAACGCCTTCTGCCTGTTCCTTCAGCACTTTCAGGTTATCGGTGGAAATATCAACAACATCTTCCATCTGATCCGAAGCCTGAATAAGCATAAGATTGCGCAGATACCAGACAAAATCATTTACAAACTGCGAAAGCTCTCGTCCCTGAACGACTACATCTGCCAATATCTTGAGTGCTTCATCCGCGTTCTGACTATATATTGCGGAAAAGAGCTTGCTAAACACCTCAGTGTCAACGGCTCCGAGCACATTCAGCACCTTATCGTAGGTAAGCTCTTCGCCATAATTAAACGCAACGCACTGATCAAGTAGACTCAGAGAATCTCTCATAGATCCGTCTGCAGTCTTTGCAATATATCTGAGCGCCCTCTCCTCGACCGTGATTCCTTCCGAATCAACAACTTCTCTGAGGCGCTGCTCAATACTGTCCACTGTAATCCTATGGAAGTCATATCTCTGACATCTTGAAAGAATTGTGATAGGAATCTTATGAACTTCCGTTGTTGCCAGAATAAACATTACATATGACGGAGGTTCCTCCAGAGTTTTCAAAAGCGCGTTAAAAGCACCCGTAGACAACATGTGAACCTCGTCTATGATGTACACTTTGCGCTTTCCCTTTGTCGGAGAATAAGAAACTTCGTCTATAATCTCTCTTACATTATCAACACCGTTGTTCGACGCAGCATCGATCTCTATCACATTCATGCTGTTTCCGGCGGCAATCTCCCTGCACATCTCGCATTCACCACAGGGGCTTCCGTCTATCGGATGTTCACAATTTACGGCTTTTGCCAGAATCTTGGCAACAGAAGTCTTACCTGTTCCGCGTGTTCCGCAAAACAGGTAAGCGTGTCCGACTCTGTCAGATCTGATCTGATTTTTCAGCGTGGTTACTATATGATCCTGTCCTTTTACATCTTCAAAAACAGGTGGTCTGAATTTTCTGTATAATGCAACATAACTCATCTAAAATAATTGCTCCAAACAAAACTTTTTTATTGCTTAATCTCCGAAGCAAACTCCCAAAGCCTTGGCCTCTTTGATTATTCCGGCATCAGGTGCCACAGATTTAAGCTTGCCCGCAATTTCCTTAAGCGGAACCTTAACTATCTCTCTGTTCTTGTAAGCCACCATATATCCGTACTGCTTTTTAAGCACAAGCCAGCCGGCTTCCGCACCGAGTCTCGATGCAAAAACTCTGTCATAAGGATCAGGCGCTCCACCTCTTTGCATGTGGCCGGGAACGGTAACTCTTACTTCGTGTCCGGTCTTTTTCTGGATCGCATCGGCAATCTCATATGAAACAGAAGGATATTTGCGGTTTGCTACCTTCTCTTTATATTCTTTCTTGGAAAGTTTGGCGTCCTTCTTGGAAATCGCGCCCTCTGCAACCGCGATAATGGTAAATCTGCTGCCGTGCTCATCACGAGCTCTTATCGCATTGCACACCTTGTCTATATCATAAGGAATCTCAGGTATAAGGACTACATCCGCTCCGCCCGCAATTCCTGCGTTAAGAGTAAGCCAGCCTACCTTATGTCCCATTACTTCAATGATAAATACTCGTCCGTGCGAATCGGCCGTAGTATGGATGTTATCAATTACGCCCGTCGCAATATCAACCGCACTCTGGAAGCCGAATGTCATATCCGTTCCCCACAGATCGTTGTCGATAGTCTTCGGAAGAGAAACAATATTAAGTCCTTCTTCGCTCAAAAGATTCGCAGTCTTCTGTGAACCGTTTCCTCCGAGTATCACGAGACAATCCAGCTTTAACTTGTAATAGTTCTGCTTCATTGCCTCAACTTTATCAAGTCCGTTCTCATCCGGATCCTTGATCGTCTTAAAAGGTGTTCTCGAACTTCCGAGTATTGTGCCACCTTTTGTAAGTATGCCCGAAAAATCCCTGGAAGTAAGCATACGAAAATCGCCGTATATAAGCCCTTTGTAGCCATTCAAAAAACCGTAGAACTCAACTTCTTCTCCGCTATTGGCGATGCATTTCACAACACCTCTCATAGCAGCATTCAAAGCCTGACAGTCACCACCGCTGGTCAACATCCCGATTCTAATCATAATGAATAGGCCTCCTCCTATTTTTTATCGCATACTACCGTTAATTATACAAAATAATATTCCCAATGCCAAGTTAATACCGATTGACGAAGGCCTGTATAATAAGTATAATGTAAAACGTTCTGGAGTCGTATCAAAGTGGTCGTAATGAGGCGCACTCGAAATGCGTTTGTCCTTTTTGGGCACGAGGGTTCGAATCCCTCCGACTCCGCTATATTGTAAAAATGCTGTTTTAATCAGTAATAAGAATTGGTTTGTTTGATCATGGTAATATTTTACCATGAAAAAAGAGAAGTAATTGGCTGTTTCCAGCTATCACTTCTCTTTTTTTCATGGACTGATTATTTCACAGCCCCTTTGAATGGCAAAAGCACATTTCCCACTATACATTCATGCGGACTACTTAAGGAATGCATCGGGAATGTACAATTTAACTGAGTTTGAATAGATAACAAAAAGAATTATCAGGAACATCAATATTACTGCAGAGTATAGATACAGCATAGCGTTCTTGTTTCTCTTATATTTCTCAAATACAATACCGAATACCATACAGAGCACCACTATTCCAAAGATAAGATAGATGCCGATTCCAAGCATTGCTTTTATCATTGTAAAGAATATTGCAAGTATTATGCAGGGAATCATAAATGCTGACTTGATACCCGCAATCGCAACAGCTTCCTTAAACTCGATATCGATATTCATAGCTCTTCCTGCGGCAAACATAAGAAGTGCAAATACTACCGCAAGCAAAGCAGAGAACAACATGGCAAGGATAAAAGATCCTCCTGCCGAAAATGTATATCCTGACAGATCCATGAACGGAAATACCTGTTCCTGCATCTCATTGTTTATCTTACAAATAACTACAGCCACAAAAATTGATGAGAATATAATCTGAGCAACCATAAATATAAGCGCGGAAGTAAAATTCTTTCCTGCGGCAAAAGTTGCACCGTTGGTAACGGGCTTGCTGAACAAGTCAACAAATCTTGCAAATGCTTCAGATGCATCCTCTTTGATCGCAACAAAATCAACCTCAGGCTTCTTTGCAGAACGCTCCTTTTTACTCTTTACTTCCTTCTTGGCAGGTTCTTCCTTAACTTCCGCATTTGAAACAACACTGAATACCGGCTTGGTATTAACTAATCCTTCAGCCTTTGTTTCTACTGTCTCTTCAGCTTTTGCTTCGGCAGTCTCTTCTTTTACTTCAGAAGCTTCTTCTGTTGTTTCAGCTTTCATCTCAGCCTTCGGCTCTGCTTTAGCCTTTGCTCTTGTCTTTTTTACAGCCTTCTCTTCAAGTTTTTCCTCTGATGATTCCTCAAATGTCTTCATCTCCTCGGCAAATGTTTCGCTCTTCTTGGCACGTGTGGATTTTCTCTTAGGCTTAGCCTTACGCTCTTCCTCTCCGAATTCTCTTTTATCCATCATATCGAAAACTTTTCTTATCTCGTCATTGGCTTCACGTTTATTCTGCGCTTGCGCACATGTACAAAGTTCTCCGTCCGCAAGTTCTTTTCCACAATATTCGCATACACCCATCTGTATTACCTCCTGCTATCCATCCCCCTCTATCGCATGCCTTGAATAAAGTGTCTGATAGCCTGTTTCTAAATTGATAATTATACTTTACTTGTAAATTAACATTCCAAGTATACTTATGTTACCATTCTTGTTACCATTACGTCAATATGTATTTGTAATAATCTACGAAAAATAATACCGATCACAAGCAAATTCGCTTATAATCGGTATTTTAATAAAATTTTATTCTGTTAAAAAAGTGTTATCTATGTTCTTTCCACATGTCGCTTACAAAATACATCAGTGCCGACCACGTATATACTGAATAGAAGTGTCCTCTGTCATCCATTCCTTTTTTCAAAAGATCTTTTGCCTTAGCCTTATCAACAAAAACAAATCCGTCAAAGCACTCCTGCCCTTCAGCTCCCGACTGCGTAAGATCAGACAGATCGTGCCCCTTCAAAACGACTCCGACAAGAGCATTGCTCTCATCCGTCATTCCGGGAGTGCTGAACAAAAGCGGATTGATAACATATACTTCATCCCTTGATTCATCGACAACAATTCCCGTCTCCTCGTGGATTTCCCTGATTGCAGTAGTGATAACCGGAGAACCGCCGTCCTTATCTTCGGGATCTACAAGTCCCGCAGGAACTCCGAGCAAAAATCTTCCGACAGGATATCTGTACTCATATGAAAGAAGAAGCTTCGGCTCATCGCCGTCTTCAATAACCACTACACAGCTGACGGCATCGGGAACCATTTTCTTAAACTCTTCATCACTCTTAATAGAAGCAAGCTCATCAAGCGGCCTTCTTGTCGCATTAAAATAATGTCTTCCTTCATCGTACTGAAGATCAAAAACCCTGATAAACTTTTCATCGAACACGGGCTTAACTTTTTCTTTTGTAATCTTTGGTCCTTCCATATCGCACCTCACATCTGATGTCTTACTACTTTGTATTCATCATTGTCCTGATAATACGGACAATCCTTGTTGTTTCCGGACATAAGCCTATAATAATCATCTTCGTCCATATTGACCATGCATGTATAACATTCCCAGTCTTCGTCATAGACATAATTTGCACAAGTATCACAGATCATACAAAATCCTCTCTCATTGGATTAAAGATATCAAGAAGAACACCCTTCTCAAGACACACGCATCCGTGCTCGACGCTGTCTGTCTTAAGCATTGTATCCCCTGCTTTAACCACCTTTTTTACACCATCGATCTCAAATTCAAACTTTCCGCTCACAACATAAGTAATCTGCGTATGCGGATGGTGATGAAGGGCTCCTATAGCACCTTCCTCAAAAGTATTCTCAACGCACATCAGGTCTTTGCTGTACGCAAGAACCCTTCTCACTACGCCATTACCCTGATCCTCAGGCTTAACATCATCATAAAAAACCCATCTATCATCTAACATGAATATACCTCCAAAATAATTTTACAGAACAAACCTCTATCTCAAGATAACAAAGATAGAGATATGATTCCATTCTTTTTTACTTACGCAATAAAAATATAAACATATATAAATTGCATACTACTATCTGTCCAATTCTGCCAAAACTTCCAAATTTGCTTTCTCATACAAATTTAAAACATCAGGTTCAAATGATTTTTCTTTGTCAGGGACATACCATAATTGCATTTCAAAATAATTCTGCAACTTATCATCATTAAAAACATATCCATGTCTGGCATATATTTCATTTTTTATAATATGTATCATCAATTTAGGCATTTCTTCAAATTGTTCCTTTGAATACACAACACTATCTGTGGAAAGTAATGGTTCAAAAATCCACGAACCATCCGTAACCATCTGACTTTCTTTATATCCATTTACAAATTCATAATATTCCTTATCATTAACTATATTCTCTCGCTTTTTCTTCTCCTCCATAATCTGCTCCGCAGACCAATAAGATTGATATTTTTCTTCGCTTTCCTCATCAATCTCACATTGTTTTTCAGCATTCATATTACCTGAGTTCATTCTTTTTAAAGAAAAAGTACCATCTAACGCATATTCACTACTAACTTCATCATCTCTATCAATTTTCACAATTACTTCTTCTTGTGAAAGAAGCACTTCTATTGATCCATTATTTCCCCATCCATCATCTGTATAATCAAGCATAACTTTTCCATTCTCTATAACTCCGACTATATTTTCTATAGTAGCCACCCGCTGGCTCTCTGCTTGTTGATAAAAAACATTCCCTTTAAGTTCTCCATTGCTACTTTTTTCAATCGTGAATATCATTCCGCCATTAGCAACAATTTCATCATAAGTTTTTCCATCTGTGCTCCAAATACCCTCACACATAGCATAAGCATCCTGCATATATCATTGCTCTTGTATAATTCATTTTCTGAACAGCCCAGCAAAAATAACAAAAGCACATATCCAAACATCCACGCCTTTTTTCTTGTGATTCTTTGCATGATATCCCCCCACCATATATTAAACCAACTGAAACTTCGCAGTTGCAAAACAGCGAAGTTTCAGTAAATAAACAATATAATATCTTCGTTAATACAACGCCATCAGAAATTCATAGCATCAACAAAAGAATCGTCAAAGTCTTCTTTATTAGCGAGCACAACCTCCGTTGCACATTCACTTATCTTATTCAGATTAGATAAAGCTTCCTCTTTTCTTCCGGTAATAATCTCAGAAAGCAATTTCACTGCGCCTTTTAGTGCACTGTTCCCGATACTCTCGGCTTTTCCTGCAAAGCTGTCGGGAAAAAGCCTGATATACCTTATCCTATCATAATTAAGATTCGTTCCAAATCCGCCTGCAACATACACCTTGTCAGGAGCATCATCTCCTACAAGTTCTTTAAGTCCTGTGTAGACCGCGCCCTTTGCAAGCTGGATATTTCTTATGTCATGCTGCGAAACGCTGACTTTCCCGTCATCCGTAAGGGCAAAGCCCTCGTCAAAAAACTCATCTGCAAGAAGCCCGCTCTTATCGGCAATCCCGTTTCGCACAAGTTCTGAGACCGCCTCCATAACTCCTGTTCCGCAAAGTCCGATCGGATCCTTATCTCCTATCGTCTTAACCTTGGTAAAAAAGCCGCTTCCAAAATCCCCTGTCACATCAACATGGCATACAGCTCCCGGAATGGATGCCACTCCGCACGATATGGTACCGCCCTCGAATACTGGGCCTGCCGCAGTCGAAGTCACCTTAAGATTTTTTCCGTCAAAAAAGGCCATCTCTCCGTTGGTTCCAAGGTCTAACAGAAGTTCTTTCCTGCTCTCTTTATTTATAATTTCCGAACAGTAAATTCCTGAAACGATATCCGCTCCGACAAATGCAGATATTCCCGGCATTGTCACAAGCTTTGTCCCAAACATCTCAGTTTCATATACGCAGTTATCAACCGGCTTATACGGATATTTTCCGAGTCCCTCGATATCAAGACCTCTGAAAATATGAAGCATCGTGGTATTCCCCGTAACAACTATCGCAGCCAAGTCTCCAGAAGCTCTTTTACCAAGTTTTTCAATCAATGCTGAAATATCATCAAGCACCAACTCTCTGAGTTCATCAAGCTTTTCCTTGTTTCCCACAATACCTAAGCCGGACGCATACGCAATCCTCGATATAACATCCGCTCCGACACGCCTCTGATGATTTATACCGCCTGCCGTATCTATTATTTCTTTTTCCCCGTCAAGCGACACTCCCACAAGTGCCGCCGCGATCGTCGTTGTACCGATGTCGACAGCTATGCCGTACTTATCATATTTTTTTCCGGAAAAAGAGCTCTTTGCCGTCTCCGCCACGATATCCTCTTCGGAAGATCCCGCGCCATCGATACACACCTTGCAATCCGTTTCAAGACTGCACCTGCACAAAAGTCTTACGCCCTGCGCAATTTCTTTTTCACTTAAAAAACTCTTATCGAGTGTATTCGGATAAGGCGCGCCCTCCGTGAATCGCACTTTGCACTTCCCGCATCTGCCCACTCCGCCGCACGGATAAGATGCCTCAAAACCCGCATCCGCAAGAAGCCCTTTTAACTGCTTTCCTTTAAGGGTTTCAAGAGTAACATTATTATTTTTGTATTCAATGCCGACCCTGATTTTCTTCACTCTTACCACCGCGCAAACTGTTTTTTTTCTACTTTAGAGTATCATACCATTATTTTCCCGATATTATAGTTTTTTAAGATTAAATGTGCGAAAATATTACTTGTAAACTCACAAAAAATCTAAAATAAACAGAGGTTTTCCACAATATACTCTGAATTTTAGTTATGAAAGGAGACAGTTATGGGGCTTATTCAAGCAGCAATGGCAGCCGGAGGCAGCGTACTCGCCGATCAGTGGAGAGAGTATTTTTACTGTCCTTCATTATCAAGCGACACATTACTTACAAAAGGTGAAAAAAAGGCCGGAAGAGGCTCAAATAAAAAAGGATCCGACAACGTGATCTCAGACGGATCAATCATCGCCATCAACGAAGGTCAGTGCATGATCCTTGTTGATCAGGGACAGATTACCGAGATCTGCGCCGAGGCAGGCGAATTCGTATACGACGTTTCAACCGAATCTTCAATCTTTTACGGAAACTTAAGCGAATCTATCGTAAACAGTTTCAAGGAATTCGGAAAAAGAGTTGGATTCGGCGGAGTTGCTCCCAAAGACCAGCGCGTATATTTCATAAATACAAAAGAAATCCTCGGAAACAAATACGGCACGGTCAATCCCGTTCCATTCCGCGTAGTTGACACAAATATCGGCCTTGATATGGATGTAAGCATCAAATGTCACGGCGAATACAGTTACAGAGTTGTTGATCCCGTTCTTTTCTACAAGAACATCTGCGGAAACGTGGAGGGATCTTTCACCAAGGAAAAAATAGATTCGCAGCTTAAGAGTGAGCTTCTCACAGCTCTTCAGCCCGCATTTGCAAAGATCTCCGAGATGGGCATAAGATACAGCGCGCTTCCCGGTCACACAACCGAGATTGCAAACGCTCTCAACGAAGTTCTTTCAGATAAATGGGCAGGATTCTACGGAATCACCATTACAAGCTTTGGCGTAAGCTCTGTAATCGCAAACGAAGAAGATGAAAAGACTATAAAAGAGCTTCAGCGCGCAGGCGCACTCAGAAATCCCAACATGGCCGCCGCCACTATCGCAAGTGCACAGGCACAGGCTATGCAAGATGCAGCAAAAAACACCGCAGCAGGCCCTATGATGGCATTCGCAGGAATGAACATGGCTCAGCAGGCAGGTGGAATGAACGCAAACCAGCTCTTTGCAATGGGCGCACAGCAGCAGGCTCAGCCCGCTCAGGCATCTGCAGGATCGTGGACATGTTCATGCGGTTCTGTAAATACAGGTAACTTCTGCTCTAACTGCGGTGCCAAGAAGCCTTCAACTTCATGGACCTGCTCTTGCGGAACTGTAAATGAAGGAAACTTCTGCACAAGCTGCGGTTCACCCAAAGCAAATTGATTTATTGAGGATAATATGGCTTTACAAGAATATGAATGCCCCGCCTGTGGCGGGGCTATGGAATTTAATCCCAAAACCCAGAAACTGAAATGTCCATATTGCGATTCTGAATTTGATGTAAAAGACTATGTGGCAAACCACAACTCAAGCAGCACCGGCACGCCGACAGAAAACACTTCTTACGAAACCGGAGAAAGCGAACCTCTTTTTATCTATTCATGCGGTTCCTGCGGCGGTGAGATCATCACTACAGAATCACTTGGCTCTACCAAATGCCCTTTTTGCAGCAATAACATCGTAGTAAAAGAGAAATTTACCGGCGAATTCAAGCCGGACTACATAATTCCTTTTGCCAAGACAAAAGAGGACGCGGTAAGCACCTACAAAAGCTATGTAGCTGAAAGAAAGCTGGTGCCGCCGGTTTTTGCGGAAAAAAATCACATCGATGAGATACGCGGAATTTATGTCCCTTTCTGGCTCTACGATGCTACCGAACATTTCAGCGGCGAATACAAGGCAACAAAGCACAGATCATGGTCCGATTCAAGATATTATTACACGGAGACCAAGTACTACAGTGTGCTTCGCGAAGGTACCGAAAGTTTCAAGCAGGTTCCCGTTGATGCTTCAAAGGAAATGCCTGACGACCTCATGGATTCCCTTGAACCGTTTGACAGAAGCAAGATGCTCTCGTTTAACATGGGCTATCTCGCAGGTTTCCTGGCAAACAAATACAATGTAACTTCTGAAGAATCGATATCCAGAGCCCTGTCACGAATGGAACATACGACTACCATCGACTTCCAGCAGACAGTTTCAGGGTACGATTCTGTGACTCCCGTGAATGTTACATGCAGTACGGTTAACTCTTCCCACAAATATGCACTCTACCCCGTGTACATACTTAACACGAGCTGGAATGGCCAAAACTATCTTTTTGCCATGAACGGACAAACCGGTAAATTTGTAGGAAAACTTCCTTTTAGTTTCACGCAGGCTTTGAAGTACTATATACCGTTTGCACTCGGATTTACCGCACTTGCTTATATTGCCATGTTCTTTTTCATGTAACTTCGCTATACCAAAAGGTTATTACAGTAAAACAATATGAAAAAAATAATTTTTATAAACAAACATATACATATATTGGGACTTCTTGTTGCAGTATTTATCTGCTTTTTCACAAGTCTTCCTGTTCATGCCGACCAGACGCCTCTTTGGGACGATTACTCGATTCCCGCAACGAGGCAAAAAGAAAGACTCCTTGACCAGGCAGAGCTGCTTAGTTCATCCGAAAAAGCCACAATACTCAGCAAGCTTAACGAACTCAGCGAAAAACAGCACTGCAACGTAGTCATCCTGACCGTAACTTCCCACTCGGGAAGCATTGAAGCTTTTGCTGACGATTATTTTGATTACAACGGATTTGGTGCCGATTACAACGATGCCGGAGTTCTCTTTGTTCTTTCCATGGATACAAGAGAATGGGCCATAAGCACATCAGGCGACGGAATTTCTGCTTTCACCGACTACGGCCAGGCGGAAATGACCGACGAAATGCTGCCCTATCTAAAAGACGGCGACTACTACGGTGCATTTGAAGTCTATATCGAGAAAGCCGACCATTACCTTGATCTGTTTTACGCAGGAACACCGTATGATATCGAGGAGGGCTCGGGAACTTCATATGATTCCGGAAGCACCTACGATCCTAAGAGCCACATTTTTCTGAGCATCCTCATAGGACTTGCAACCGCGATCATACCTATAGGCGTTATGGCAGCGAAGCTAAATACCGTTCACATCAACAACAGTGCATCGGAATACCGCACCCATGACGGAATTCATATGAAAGTTCATACCGACACTTTCATTACAAGCAGCGTATCAAGGGTAAGAAAATCCGAAGACAACGGCTCCAGAAGCCACTCCGGAGGCGGCAGTTCTTTTCACACCTCAAGTTCCGGGCATTCTCACGGAGGAAGCCACGGACACTTCTGATATAATCTGTATATTTATTTTTTATCATTTCTTTATTAACTGTTTTGTGTAAATTAAGTCTTCTTTGAGCTATACTAGATATAAGTTCAAAGGAGGCTTTTTTTGAAAAAAGGTACAAAGATGCAGGCAGCCATTTTAGGTATATTGGCTATTGCCATAATGACTACTGTTATCTTATTTCTCGGATCGCCAAAACTGAATACACCGCCCAAAAAAGATATGGTTCAGCTGGATTCCGGTTGGACTGTTTCGCATGGACACAAATCTTTTACGGCCGTATCCCTGAAAGATGCAAATCTCGGCATGGTCAATAAAAATGAAATTGTTATTATCGAGAACACGCTTCCCGAGTCAAACATATATCCGGCATCAATCCACTTTCGTTCCATACTTGCAACAGTTGACGTATATATCGACAACGACCTTGTCTACACCTACGGCCATCTTCTTGCTGACGATAACAGAATGGTCCCCAAAATGCAGAACTTTATTTCTCTTCCCGAAGGCTACTCCGGAAGAAAAATAAAAATAGTAATGGTATCCTGCGAAGATGAAGCCTTTTCAGGATTTTCAGAAATATACTTCGGAACATTCGGCGACATATCAACATATCTCATTCAGAAAAACAGGCTTTCCCTCATAATAGGTGCCTTTCTGTGCATTTTTGGCTTTGTACTTGCCATACTGGCGCCAATCCTTATTTTCTCAGACTTTCATGATTACAGTATTATCTTCAGTGCCCTTATATCGCTTGCAATCGGCATATATGTCCTTTGCTACAACGACATATTCTGGTTTTTCACAGATCACGCCAGCATAGCCAACTTTTTGGAGTATTTTTCTCTCTTCACACTCCCTGCTTCTATCGCAGGATTTGTCATGTCCTCCAAACAGACCAAGCATATATTGCTCTGCAAAATATTTTTGATAGTTGACACTATTTTCATTGTTGTGACTTCAACTCTGCACATTTTAAATATCATTCACATATGCAAATTTATACTGTTCCTACATATACTTGCCATACTGGAAGGCGTGACCATTATAAGCTCAATAGTAATTACGGTTATATCCAGAACCAAAGCAAGAAACGAGTTTGAAACAAGAATCTATTCCACCAATCTGCTCATTATCGGATTTATCCTTTTGCTCGGCTGTGCAATGATAGACATCATCAAATTTAATGTCCTTAAATATTTTAAGATGGGCGAAATAAATGCCACCATCAACTTTATGACGATAGGCTCGTTCTTCTTCATGCTCTGCCTTTTGGTCAACTACTTCTATCACTGTATCGAATATATCAATGAAGCAACCGTACAGAGCCAGCTTGAAGGTCTTGCATACACAGATTCCCTGACAAGACTGGCAAACAGGGCAAAGTGCGAGCTATCCCTTGCCAATACAAGAGGCCGCTACACAATAATAAGTGTTGACCTTGATTATCTCAAATACACAAACGATAACTACGGCCATTCCGCGGGAGATACCTTGCTTAGCGGTTTTGCAACCATGCTAAAAAGCAGTTTCATAGACGCTTCACTTGTCGGAAGAATGGGCGGCGACGAATTTATAGTCGTGCTTCCATATATTGATGCGCCGAGAAGAGACACCGATCTGGCAATCCTAGAAGACCTGATGAGCTACAGAAATGGCAAAAGCAGTAGGATACATTATTCTGCCTCCTGGGGATACGCCGAAAGTATCGATCCCTCACTGAATAACCCTTCTGCTCAGCTTGTATACCTGCTTGCCGATAAGAGAATGTATTCCATGAAAAAGAAACATCACAACGAATCACTCGGCAGACTATACAATGACCTCATGAAAAACCAGGCAATGAAGGAGGTGAGCACAAGTAATGCGTAAACGTCTTCTTTCAATCATTGCGCTCAGCGGCATAACCGTCGTCGTAATATTCCTTGCATGCTTTTGGTTTCTTGATATGACTCACGACTATCCTTCCGTTCAGTTCAACTCAAACTGGACCGTAAGAGTAGGCAATGAAGAATTTCCGCATGTAAAGCTCACAGAGATCAATACTCTTTTCTCCGTTCCTCCAAAACGTGGTGACACAGTCATCATGTCGCTTAACATGCCGTTTATAGGTGATATTCCGCTTCCGGCAATTGTATTTAGAACCAATTATTCTACAATCAAGTGCTACCTTGACGGCAAACTCATATACGAGTACGGAATGGACAAATTTGACAACAACAAATTTGTCGGAAGAAGATATCACTTCATAACAATTCCGCGCAACTATAGAAAAAGCTACTTAACATTCAAGCTCACCGCGTGTGAGAAAGACGCCTTTTCATTCTTTGACCCGGTGTATTTCGGAAACCACCCCGACCTTTTGACATTCATTATCAGCAATAACCAGTTTGTCATTCTGATCGGAATGTTCCTGTTTACTTTCGGTCTCTTTTTGCTGACACTGAGCCTTTTGTTTGTCACGTACCTGCCGGAATTAAAGATTCAGATATTTGCATCAATCCTATGTATAAACATAGGCTTTTATCTCATGTGCTATTCAAATATGCTTTCGCTGTTTATAAACACCGACATTGAGACCGAACTGGAGTATTTCACGCTATTTCTCTTTGTTCCTCTGTGCTACATAATCCTATACTTCATGAATGAGATAAAGCTGAAAAAGACAGTGATCGGACTGTTTGTTGCAAGTATAGTAGTGCCTATTCTTCAGCAGATTTTGTACTTTATTTTTTCCATTCACTTAAAACGCACCCTTATACTGTTCGACATAAATGCGCTTATAATCTACGTTCTGATTGTCTATTGCTTTGTAAGGACAATTGTAAAAAAGAAAGCTCTCTTTATAGAAAACCTGCAGATGATAGGTATGTTCGCACTTTCAACTTCAGGATTCATACACCTTATAGGATATACGCTGACAACCATTCGCGTCTTGCCCGCGCAGACGGCGACTTTCCCGATAATAGGTCTGGGCGCGATTATCTTTGCAATGTCACAGCTTGCATACTACCTGCTGTACATAACAAAAACTTTTGCTCAGAAAAAAGAACGTGAATCGCTTGTCCACCTTGCTTATGCAGACGGACTGACAGATCTCCCCAACAGGGCAAGTGCCGACAGAGAAATGAAGGTGCTCGACAGATCCCAACGGGACTACTGCATAATCAGTATCGACTTAAACGGGCTTAAACCCGTAAATGACAAAATGGGTCACCCCGAAGGCGATAAATATATTTTGGATTTCTCAAAGATACTCACCGGCACCTTCGCCCAATACGGAATGTGCGCCAGAATAGGCGGAGACGAATTTCTTGTAATAATAAAAGACGCCGTTTCACTCGACATCGATGATCTGATAAGTCGAATGAACAGCGCCCTTGATGTTATGAATGCAATCTACCCTGATTACGTACGAAGCGTTGCGGCAGGTTACGCATACCGGCACGAATGCCCCGAAAAGGGCTCGCACGAGGTATACCTTCTGGCCGATCGCCGTATGTATGAAACCAAGAAAATCATGCATGAAAAACTTGGAATAGATGCCAGACTATGATTCACATAGTTTGGCATTTCTGAGTGTACAGTACTGATACTGCCCCTCTTCATACAAATCAAAGACTCCTTCTACCGTTATCGGGTCCTCTTCCTTCGGGTAATTATCGGGATATTTGTAATCACTTGTAAGTTCAAACTCAACTCCCTGCGAGCAGCACGCCGTGGCATCTTTTATAATGCAGGCAAAATAGCGCTTACCCGTATCCTCGGCAACATACTCGGAATAATTTCCCGTCATCTTGATAGTCTTTCCAACGAAATTTTCAGGATAATACATCATGTTATAAACAGTTGTGTATATCATTGTCGAAGACTGTTTGGTCAGATCGACGTAATCTCCGTCCACCTTAATCTCTTCCGCGGTATGAAAACTTGTTGCAGCCGCCGAGTTATCCGAAGCGCCCGAAGTGTCACCATAAGAAGCATCATCCTCTTCATATTCTCCGTACTCTGCGATCAAAGACGACATATCACTTGCAGCCATCTGCTCAGCGATCACATCATCAACAGTTTTTGCACCGCTTCCGGGCCTTGAGCTTACCGCACTTGAATCATCTGCGCATCCCGAAGTAATAAGCACAACCAATGTCATCACTGCTATATATCTCATTTTTTTCATCATGCTTTTCCTCCTGTTCCTTTTCCGATAAAATAAGCCACCGCAAATACAAAAACATCAACCGCTACAATAGTAGATCCGACAGGCGTTCCGACAAGCATCGATATGAGCATTCCTGATATTGCACATATAACGGATGAGATTGCCGAAAATATCGTAACGCTTTTGAAATTCTTTAATATACTCATGGCAGAGAGCGCGGGGAATATCACAAGCGCCGATATAAGCAGCGAACCTACAAGATTCATGGAAAGCACTATTATCACTGCGATCATTACCGCAATGATAAAGTTATAAGCATCTGCTTTTACCCCGGTAGCCTTTGCAAAATCCTCATCAAAAGTAACCGCAAATATCTTGTTGTACATAAAAAGAAATAATGCCACAACAATGATCGACAACACCACACATACCATAACTTCCGACATCGTAAGTGTAAGTATAGACATCGAACCAAACAATGTACTGCACACATCTCCTGAAAGATTCGCGGAGGTTGAAAATTTATTTACGATAAGATAACCAAATGCCAACGCTCCGACAGAGATCATCGCAATTGCGGCATCGCCCTTTATCTTTGCGTTATTTCCGCTCCTTAAAAGGAAAACGGCGCAGATAACGGTTATCGGCAAAATAACGGCGGTCTGGTTTGCAATCTTTAGTACAGTTGCAATCGCCATCGCTCCGAAAGCAACGTGCGAAAGTCCATCTCCAATAAACGAATATCTCTTAAGAACAAGTGTCACTCCTAGAAGCGACGACGACAGTGCTATAAGCGTTCCTACTATAAATGCATAAACAACAAACGGATATTGGAAGTATTCCACTAACTTCTCTATCATGCAAGCTCGCCTCCTTCCATATTCATAAAGAACTTTCCGACATTACTCGATACATACTCATCCTTGGTGCCAAAAAACAAAGTTTTCCCGATATGAAGTATGTGGCTTGCATACTTAACGGCAGCGGCTATATCATGCGATACCATGATTATCGTAACTCCGCTGTCATTCAGCTCTTTTATAAGTTCATACATCTCAAACGTAACTTTGGGATCAAGTCCGGAAACAGGCTCATCCAGAAGAAGAACTTTTGTGGTGGCACAAAGAGCCCTTGCCAAAAGAACTCTTTGCTGCTGACCACCTGATAACTCTCTGTAACACCTGTTTTTCAGATCGGTAATACCCATCCTCTCCATATTCTCACGGGCAATCTTCCTTTCTTTTTCCGTATAAAAAGGTCGTAGTCCCATGTGAGACTGACATCCCGAAAGAACAATCTCAAATACGGATGCCGGAAAATCTCTTTGAACAACCGTCTGCTGAGGCAGATAGCCTATCTCATTCTTTTTTAGCCCATCACCGAACAGAATCTGTCCACCAATAGATGCCTGTAATCCCAGCATTGTTTTCATGAGAGTTGTCTTACCTGAACCATTCTCTCCAACAATGCAAAGATAGTTCCCTTTTTCAACTATGAAATTTAAATCATCAACAACCACAGTCCTATCGTATCCAAGCGACAGATTCTGCGCGGAAATGAACGACATTATAACACCTCCCGCCTTATTTAAGCGCTTCCTTAAGTACTTCAAGATTTCCTTCCATTACAGAAATATAAGTTACTCCCTTTGCCACATCATCAGAAGTTGTTGACTGCAAAGAATCCATTGTAAGGATGTTCTGATCCTTCTTTGCTGTGTTCTGCTTTACAGTATCGGCAATCTTCTTGTCCTTTCCTTCAATGGTCAGGATGGAACCAAGTCCGAGTTCATCTACTTTCTTTGAAAGGAAGGTTATTGTTTCAAAGCTTGCTTCAGTCTCTGCTGAGCAACCTACAAATGCTGCATAATATTCAAGTCCGTAATCATCAACAAGGTAACGGAACGGGAAACGGTCTGCGAAAAGAACTGTCTTCTTGCTTCCTGCCTTAACCGCATTCTCATATTCTGCGTCAAGAGCTTCAAGCTTTGTAATGTAGTCGTTTGCGTTCTTCTCATAAACGTCTTTGTTAGCTTCATCAACAGAAACCATTCCGTCTTTTATGGCACTGCAAAGTTTAGCCGCATTCTTAAGTGAGAGCCATACGTGCTCGTCGTATTCTACTTCTTCACCTTCTTCATGCTCTTCGCCTTCCTCATGCTCGTGTTCTTCACCTTCTTCGTGCTCTTCGCCCTCTTCATGTTCGTGCTCGTGCTCCATACCTTCAACAATCTCTTCTTCCTTGATGTCATCGCCAAGTACGTCGAGAAGGTTGATAACTACCATATCTTTATTGGTTGCTTCCTTAAGCGCATCATCTACCCATTCATCAGACTCTCCGCCAACATAAATGAACATGTCGCATTTTGAGATCTTAGCAATATCTTCTGCTGTGGGCTGATAGCTGTGAAGGTCTACACCGCTATCAAGAAGCATTGTGATGTCTGCATTTGCAGGGTTCTCTCCTGCTATATTCTTAACCCAGTCATATTCAGGGAAAATAGTTGTCACAATGCTTATATCACTGTCGCCTGCTGCCTCAGATACAGCTTCCGAAGCATTTACTGCTGATGTTCCTGCAGCTGATGCATCCTGAGCATTTCCATTTCCGCATGCGCAAATAATGCTGCTTGCCATTACGGCAGCAACCAAAACTGAAATATATTTCTTCATAATATTCCTCTTTCTTATTCATTTTTTTATTATTGTATTGGATAAAAAATATGATCATGTAGCAGCAAAACGCTACACAAAAGAGGTTGCTTCAATTATCGAGACGTACCTTGAAGCTGACAAGTGTAGGATGAGAAATGTTCTCATTTTCTCTAGGCAAAATAATCGAGACGATCATTACCGCAACTACACTTATAGCAAGATGTATAAGACCTGTAGAAATCTGATTAAGAAACTGCTCGCACCTTGCAATATTGTGACATACGGGACACTCTACGCCATGGCACTCATGATGCTGTTCCTTAACTATATATATTGTGGAAAAGAGCATGGTAAAGCTGAGTGCTACCGCCACAAATACCGCTATCACTCTGCGCACATTATTATGTTTCTCAACTGCGCCATTATAATTCATGCTTGCTTCTCCTAAAACTTCCTCAAGTTTAGTTCATTGTTTGCAAAAATGTCAAGCCGAAGGGCCTGGAGAAGTTTCAGGCAGATATTTCTTCCTTAAGGAACAAATATCTGCCATACTAAGCCCGGTAGCATTAATTATCAGCGAAGTGGTATAGCACTATGAACCATATAATTACACAAAAGTAAAATAAGTGATCCAGCATAGCATTACTCCTCGTTTTCTGTAACATTTTCTATAATCGCATCAAATTCAAGAATTACCTTAAAGAAATCACCGTCTATGAAGATGTTCATAGTTCCACCCATGGCCTCGGTGAGACTGTGAGCGATAGAGAGGCCGAGTCCGTTTCCGTCTGTATATCTTGATTTATCTCCTCTGACAAATCTTTCCATCAGTTCTTCAGGTGAGATGTTTAATTGTTCACGTGATGTATTTCTAAAAGTAAATCTAAGTTTATCGCCATTGTTTTCAAGGTCTACATAAGCTCTTGTATCTGCCTGAGCATATTTGACAATATTACTCATAATATTATCGAACACCCTCCACAAATACCTGTTGTCTGCAATGAGGTGCATTTCACTGTCACAGCTGTTAACAACGACTTCTATTTTCTTTTCCTTAAGTCGTTCCGCGAATTCCCCGATAGACTGATCCAGCAAAACCTCCGCATTTACTTCCTCCATATTAAGCTCAATATTTCCGCTGGAGATTTTTGATGCTTCAATAATATCTTCAACAAGTTTTTTAAGACGAAGCGACTGTCTGTTCAGAACTTCAAGATATTCTTTTGCATTCTCGTTTTCCAGGTTCTCTTTATCGAGAAGATCAACGTAATTTATTATGGATGTGATAGGCGTCTTAATATCATGAGATACATTTGTAATAAGCTCTGTCTTCATGCGCTCACTCTTTGTGCGCTCCGCCAAAGCTATCTCAATTCCCGCCTGAATATCGTTGAGGGCTGTTCCGGTTTCTTCCATAAACTGCGGCATTCCCCTCACATCAACATGTGCTGTCATATCTCCCGCCGCAAGTTTTTCTGCAGAGTCTTTTATCTTCGAATAGCTTCGAATTCCCCAGAATATAAAGGCTGCGAGTACCACCTTATCCATTAAATAAGCAAATAAACCATCGAACCATACACCTACATACCATTCTAAAGCTACATTTATCACAATCAGAATTATAGGTATTAAAACATAAGCAATCCATATCCGCGTCTTCCATCCAAATTTCATCATTAGCTTTATAATAAACATGTTCTTATTCAATCTATGAAGCTTGAAATTAACTGCAACTAATGAACAGAAGCAAAGCCCTACCGCCATTCCAAGTATAAAGCTTCCCCCTATACCAAATAGCACCTTATAATACGACCAATAATCAAATCTATTTTTCAGCTCAGCTATTATTACTAAAAATATAAGCTCCAAAGCTACTGTTGCAATAAATGCTAAATCTACCGGAATCCCATCAAACGGACCTGCCACAATTTTTTTTGCTCTGTTTTGTATGGCCTGCTGCTTTAATAAATAACCCAAAACATACCCATATCATTACAAAAGAAATAATACTGACTATAGGAACGAAAGGCTTAATCGTATATGCTACGCTGACAATCTTCTTAGCTTTTGCATAATAATCATTTGCATGACCTTTGGTGGAAAGTTTAGCTTCATTGGGAAAACAAATGAAAGTAAAACGCTTGTTTTGGGAATTTTCCACTTCGCTTCTGATTTTTGGTGGATCATTAAAATAAGTAAAACGTGTTCCAACCGCATCAAAAGAGTCAATGTCTTTTAAAGTATCATGAATCGGAGAAAGATCCGCCACATAATCCCCATCCAATATACCTTTTTGGCCATAGGAACTATTCAAACACAATTTATAGTCTTCTATAGACTTTGAAATAGGATCATACGCATTGCCTGCAATAAAAAGCTTTTCATTTTCTTCTGTAGCTTCTTCGCCATTCGTGTTATTCATGGACCATATTTTACTAAAAGTGCTATCCATATTGTGAGCTTCAGCAACATAATCATCCATTACCCTCCCATACCAAAATGAATCCAGAGCAAAGAATCGATCATTGGCATAAACATATGCTTTACTTCCCAAGGTATCGTATCCTATACCTTGAACTTCAAATACTTCCTCACGTCTGCTTGTATCTGTAAGTATGCTATTCTGCGCCCCGAACATTCCTAAGAATTGTTCACTTCTATTAAAAACTGTTTTGTCATTTACTGTATATGAATTAATAAATAATTCATTATTCCATGATGGCACTGAAACACCGGCAAAATTTCGATAAAGGTATATGCTGTTATCATTTAAATCTGCATCTTCCGATATAGCCCCGTCAATAACTCCATAGTAACAGTTCATCCCATTCAAAAGATCGGTATTGAATCCGGAATCATATTTAGAAAGAGCTAGCACAGCATATGCTTTTCCCGCATCATCAAAAACTTCTTTTCTAAATGAGTATGTCGTTGAACCATCACTATGATATGTTTTTGCACCAATAATATAACTTGCAACTATACTCACTAAAAAACACACTGTAAAGAATATACATGCTATTGCCAATAATATTTTTGCTTTTATACTGTAAAAACGTTTCATCTTCTTTCCTCAATCCGTCACCACAGACGGGTCATAGTATTGTTTGAATAGGTAATTGCTGTTACCACACGGTCCTTATCATCAATATCAAATGAAACCGAGTAATTCTTGTAACTATAAGAGAATTTTATCGAGATATCAATACCATCCACGCCGGTAGGAGCTTTACCACCGTACGCAGCTATTACATCATCGCAAGCACTTCCCACTCCTATGCCTCTGGAAGTTTTTACATTTGAATCATGGATTACTATTGCCTGTGTTTTATCTTTAATAGTTAAAAGCTCTATTGAATCAGGAGCATTGCCAAATATATATGATTTGTCAAGTTCATTATATGGTGAAGTCTTTTCCTCAGTTGGATTACCGAGAGCTTCAATATTTTTCTTTGCATCATTTTTGACGGAAACGCTCTTTCCGTTATATTCAAAAGATAGATCTGATTCCGGTATCGTATACGATGGATCAGATATAACCACCGCATTCAGTGTATCCGATGTATTTGCTACATTCGATATTTCAGGTGTATTTGATGTGTCAGATGTATTCGATATTTCAGGTGTACTTGACACATTCGATGTGTCAGACGCATTCGATGCATCAGATGTATTTGATTGATTCGCCTGTCCACAGCCTGCAAGTGTAAGCACCATAGCAGATATTATTAAAAAACCAGTTCTTTTTTTCATTACACTTTCCTTTCCCGAGGTGTTCCCTTCTCAATCTTATATCCTCGCCCCCAGACAGCTATTAAATATCTGGGATCTGTACTGTCATATTCCAATTTTTCTCTAAGATGCCTGATATGAACAGCCACCGTACTTTCGGCGCCTATCATGTTTTCTTTCCAGACACTTGTATATATTTCTTTTGGAGAAAAAACTTCACCCGGATGAGTCATCAATAGTTTCAATATGTCATATTCCAAGGGAGTGAGCGAAACAGGGTTTCCATCCAGCGTTACTTCTTTTGCCTTATCATTTAATTCAATACCGCCGATAGTAATCATGTCTGTATTAGGTATTACTTCCGGAGTGCCTTTAGCCCCAAGCATTGTATAACGACGAATCTGGGATTTTACTCTCGCCATCAGCTCAACCTGATTAAACGGCTTGGTAACATAGTCATCTGCTCCGACCGTCAGCCCCACAACTTTATCTGCATCCTCACTTTTTGCAGTGAGCATGATTATAGGCACATTGGATATCTTTCTGATCTCTGCCATTGCAGTTATTCCGTCCATCTCAGGCATCATCACATCCATAAGGATAAGATGAATGTCATTTCCGATAGGACTCTGCATTATTTCAAGCGCTTCTTTTCCGTTATAAGCTGCCGTAACACTCATGCCTTCACTTTCAAGGTAAATCCTAAGCGCGGATACGATGTCCTTTTCATCATCACAAATAAGAATATTGTTCATTTTTTCTCCCGTATATTTTCAATGATTAATCATAGATACATTGTATTGAAAAAATTTTTAAGTTCCAATAGGGGAAATCTTTAAGAATTGTTTAAGATGGGATACTTGCGACTGTTCACGACTATTTGAGCATTAGAAACATGAACAAAATTATGGTCAACACTTATGAGAAAGCGTAATATCCGTAGGAGTGTCCAAAAAAGAAAACGCGACACTAATGTATCGCGTTTGTATCCTGACAAGTGTCTAATTTGCAAAATTGTCTGCGGAGTGTTAGAGCCTGTTCTGATAAGATCCGCTACATTGGATCCGTATGGATTTTTCCTCTTATGCCGCTTGAGTCTCATCTTGCTCTGCAGGTATAGACAGTTCTTTTACCTGCTTACTTCTTGAAAGCAACATGCAGCTTGCAAATCCTGTAATGCCGGTACACAAGAACATAATCGCCATTCCGGTTCCGTCTGTATTTCCAAGCAAACGTACAATCATAGAGGATACTTCCGTTCCACTATTTACAAATGGTTCAAAGAGGTACTCAGACAGCGCGCCGCCCAGCAAGATTCCCATAGGGATTGCAGCAAACTTCATCGCATTCCTTACCGCAAACACTCTGCCCTGTATATCTTCGCGCACATTTGTATATATCAGTACCGACTGCGCCGCCATAGTAAACGGAATCGGCAAACTTGCCGCAATTCCTGCAATGCTCCATACAAAAACATTCTGTCCAAATGCCATGAGCAAATCGCCGAATGCGAATGAAAGCGCTGCGGAATAAAACAGCATCTTCACTTTGTTCTTCGGCATTTTCAATGTGCTAACCAAAACTCCTCCAACAATTCCACCTGCTCCGATGAATGACGTTACAATGCCAAGTACCATTTCATTGTCATTGCTTCTTGCAAGAATCATAGGTGACAAAATATTTTCATAAGATAAACGTGAAAGGAAATTCATTAAGGTCATGCAGATGATGATATAGAGGACTCCTTTGTTCTCTTTCAAAAACTTCACTCCGCCAAAGAAGCCGTCAAACATCCCATCTTCTTCCTCAGGGTCACTTCCCTTGGGAATCTGTATAACAAAGAACATTACTGTGATTGCAAAAAGGAATGTCGCGATATCAAACATAAGCACAGACGCAATTCCAAAAAATCCCATCAAAGCACTGGCAAGCATTGGATAAAGCACAACGCTTACATTCTCTGATATAGAGCTTAATCCGCTGATCTTCTCATATTTATCCTCAGGTACGATCAAGCCTAGCGCTACTGATGAAGCCGGTGATTGTATAGCTTCCATGACGCCCAGCACAATATTTATAACATATATATACGACAAGTTCATTTTCTGTGTATAAAGAAGCACACATACAATAACGGAACAAAGCGCAGAAGCCGTATCCGTAAGCATGATGATTTTTTTCTTATCATGGCGATCCACAAATCCGCCTATAAAAAAGCTTGTTATTGCCTTTGGTGCAAATGTGAAAAAAGTAAGCAGCGATACCTGCATAACAGACCTACTCTGCTGATAGGCCCAAATGATAAGCGCATAGCTTGTCATCATACTTCCAAGTTCTGAGACTGCTTGGCTTAACCAGAAAGATATATAATTAGTCTTGTTATTCATGTCGTCCCCCTAAGATGTCTCTTTAATAACAGACTATATCACCTTGGTCTTATCTTTGTATAGCCCTTATCTGCAACCTTCTTCGGCATATTTTGCGCGAGTGAATACTTCCCATGATCTACCAACAGTTTCTCCCGCTCTATGCTAGATCCGATGAACACTGCCTGATAAGGCTCTTCTCCGCCTGTGATCACGTATGAATTGTCAGCGATGTCGAAACGAAGAGCTTCATTGCCCACTTTAACAACACCTTTGGCGCGGGCTATATCGCCGTATTGCTTCCTCAATAGATCGTCACAGAAAACGGCAAGTGCTCCTACAGAATTAAACTCCATGAGATCAAATGTCATTTGCTCAAAAGCCTGCTGCCCACTATTATCTGCACCTTCATCCTCGCCGGCACCGACTGCGTGCGCTTCCTCATCCGACATAACCTCCGTCCACCAATCCTCGCTCTTGCCATCTTGGTAAGATTCCGTTATCTTCGCATCGGGATTTATCTCTCTTATCTGCTTCTTTACTTCTTCCAGCTCATCAGCATCCATTCCCTCAGTCTTTGAGAAGATTACGTGCCCCGCATTCAAAATCTGGTCTCGCATAAGCTCCCTGTACTCATGAAGATTTGATGAAAAAGACTTCGCAGATACTATTACAATAGGACTTACCGGAATAATTTTCTCGTACCTGACTTTTTCAAGGCCGGCAAGAATATTGCTTAGTTTGGCAACGCCCGACGGTTCTACGATCAGATACTCGGGTGCGATTCCCGTTGATACTGTAAGGATTGAGTACAAAAAAGAATCTTTCTTGCTGCAGCAAACACAGCCTTCCATGAACTCAAGAACCTGCATATCCTTATTATCTGTAGAGCCTGAAATTTCGAGGCTGTCCAGATTTGTATCTCCGAATTCATTTTCCAGAACCGCAGTATAGCGCTTAGTATGTTTTAACAACTCTTTTATAAATGTGGTCTTTCCGGCTCCCAAAAAGCCTGTAACTATCAGTACTTTCATATGATCATCGCCGGTGCGTCGGCGTATTCTCCTTCTTAATAAGGGTATAAGGAACTTCCGCTCTCACTTCGTTCGCCGTAAGACGTTCGAACCAGCCTCGAAAAAACCTCAGCAGGTTCTCTCAGCAAGAGCAGTCGCAAACTTTAAAATCTGCGACTGCCCTATAATTTTAATAAAAGTTAAACATTACTCATTTACAAGCTTTACAACCGGCTTGATAAGGTCTGCCGGCTTATCTTTCATAAGCTGCAATGCTTCGGGAATGTGATCCCATCCTTCAAATATATGTGTTGCAAGCGGGCTTACATCAAGTCTTCCTGAAGATACCAGTGCTCCCAGTTTCTCCATACGAAGTCTTCCACCCGGCATAAGTCCTCCGCGGATCTGCTTATGTCCCATTCCAACACCCCAGTCGGTTCTGGGAATGCTGATATAATCGCCGCTTCCGAGATAGTTAACGTTACCGATAAGTCCGCCGGGTTTAACCGATTTAACTGCCGACTCAAAAGTATCGACATTACCACCCGCGATAACTACTCTATCTACACCTTTTCCTGATGTAAGTTCCATAACCTGATCTTCTATAGATCCGTTTTTGTAATTGATAAAGTCGGTTGCGCCGTACTTCTTAGCTGCTTCAACACATTTAGGACGTGTTCCTACAGCAATGATCCTTGACGCACCACGTAGTGACGCCCCGGCTACACTCATAAGTCCTACGGGACCGATACCGATAACAAGAACCGTGTCACCAAACTGAACGTCAGCAAGCTCTACTCCGTGGAATCCTGTGGGAACCATATCAGAAAGCATACATGCATCTACAATGTTGATGTTTTCCGGCATATGTGCAAGGTTTCCGTCCGCATCATTAACGTGGAAAAACTCGGAATCCAAGCCATCCTTAAAGTTGGAGAACTTCCATCCTGCAAGCATTCCACCTGAGTGCATCGAATATCCGGCCTGAGCCTCAAGCGAACTCCAATCGGGTGTGATAGCAGGTACCAAAACTCTGTCACCGGGCTTAAAGTCCTTAACAAGTTCACCTACTTCCACAACTTCCGCACAACCTTCATGACCAAGGATCATGTTATGACGATCACCAACAGCACCTTCCCATACTGTATGTACATCTGAAGTACATATTGCAATGGCAAGCGGTTTGCAGATTGCATCGAGCGGTCCACACTTCGGAACGTCTTTTGTAATCCATCCGACCTCACCGATCTTAAGCATTGCAAAACCCTTCATTGTCTTCTGCTCCATAAGATGTTCTCCTCCTTTATTAAATTATGCAAAATTGAGTGTTGATATCATCTTATATGAAAAATGCACATACAGTCAATCATTATCCGTATATTTATGTGCACTTTTCTGTATTTTTAAAAATGAGCGCACAAAAAAGGAAGCTCTTTTCACAAAGCCCCCTTCTACTATCATTTCTTTTTTATAAAAAAGTATAACATCAGGCCGTCAGTTACCAAGCGCGGTGTTAAGCACATCAGCGACGCTCCTGTATTTCTTATTTGCCTTATCTCTGCCAAAGCCTGCATTATGCCCGCCGGCCAGGTGCTTTATCATATCCGTCTTTATCTCTATATAGCTGCTGCCTGAATCGGCTGCCATCTCGGAATCTGACACTTCACCGGGCAAATAGATAAACTCCGTCTCATTCACTACGCTTTGGAGCTTCTCCCAGTCCTGTTCGGTTATCTGCTGCCTTTCGCTTGAAAATCCCCCTTCAGGGAATTTGCCTTCAAAGAGCTCCTTGATATCAAGGTCATCGGTTGCTCTTATCAAATAATGTATCACCGAACAATCCGATGACACTACATACATATCGATATCCTGACCGTCCACCGGGCAAACAACGTAGCTCACCTTGCTAAGATAAAGATCTTCCGCTCCGCCATTCCCGCATCCTGCGAACAAAAACGCGCATGCTACCGATATAAGAAGCATTGTAATGATATACTTCTTTTTTTACTGTCCTATACATAATTTCACCCTTTCCATTAACCAATAAGCCGGTTCCCCTACCGTTATTCGCTTATTTTTCTACTATTCTGAACACCCATATATTTCGGCAATTATGTGACCATTCTGTATAGTTCTATTTTTCTCAAAAAATATTTTGACAATACGTAAAGCGGCACACTTATAAAGAAAAACGCAATAATAAACGATAATACAAACACAAGATCCTGAGGCATAGTTATCCTTTTTATTACAAACAAAAGAAGCATATGGCCCACATATATATCCAAAGTATAGCTTCCCATCCGGTACAGTATATCAAAAATTCTGAATCCGGCAATAAAACGGCTCACAAAATATATCGTAGTCATACCCAAAAGTCCGCATGCCCAGACAGAAAGTTCAATTCCAAACGTCTTAAACGAAAATGGCATATCGTCAAAGCCGTAGACAAGGTCCGTTGAATAGCATCCGGAAGCCATAACCGTAACCGCTATCCATCCTACAAGGCAAAAGATAAATATAGCGCCCCGCATTTTCGGCTTGATCGTCCCAATCTTAGGAAGCACATCATATTCGCCGCATACATACCCCAGAAGTAAAAAGCCATACAGCCATTTAATTTTCCACATACAGAAAATTTCCGTAGTGCAAAAGATAATCAAAAGCGCCCATATGCCTATATTCAAAGCCGCTCTCAGCGCCTTCTTATCCGTCACTTTGTGGATCAGTATAAAAAGCATATGTGCAAAAAAGAGCTGAATAAAAAACCACACACTTCTTGCATATATAAATATCTGCACGGCATCATCCATGAGAATGCCCATCTCCATGCCTTTTCCCGCTACTGTTACCACAGCGTTTGCCATAAAGGCGACAAACGACCATGTAATATACGGAACGATCAATCGCAAGCACTTCTTTTTCACAAGCTCTTTTTCCGAATACTTCTTAAGTTCCTTATACAGGAAAAAACCGCTCACAAAATAGAAGATCGGCATGTGCACAAAGCTGATAAAACCCGAATACACTCCTACCGTATTTGAAGCTACATGACCATAAACAACCATGATGATCGCTATAGCTTTATATATGTCCATTTCTTTTAATCTGTTCGTTACTATCTGTTCTTTCATTCGTTCTTCTTGTTACTTTTTGTTGCATTCTGATATGCAGATTATTCTATCACCCCCGCTTCTCATATTCATTAAAATTTTTATGAACATTCTATCAAATATTATGCATATCTTGTTATTTCATAATGCGGATATCCGTAATTGCGACTTCATCACCCGTAAGTGCCACATAAACTTCATCATATTCACCGTGGAAGGTGGTCGTATTTTCTATGGCAATACCAAGATTTTCCGTCTCCGTTGTAATCTTATTTCCATGTCTTTCAAAGAGTACAAAACAGTCTATGCCTTCCTTTGTCTCTTCTTTCCATTTTTCCCAACCTTTGAAATTTTCATTTTTCTTCATAAATACTTTGTTTTCCGCAATATCTTCATCGCCCGACACTTCGCCGTTTATCTTTATCATTGCGTATTCACGATAATCCTCGCCTCCAACCTTTCCGTCCGAGGAATAAAACAGCACGATATAAGGGCAATGCCACACAAGATTGGCTGCCGGAAGGCTCATGGAATGGAAATAAAGCCTTACCTCATCTTCAAGCTCGATTCCTTCAGTAGATGCAGACCTTGTCCTGTCAATCTGGATATTAGGAAGGTCAGACTCAATACGATCTGTATATCTTATAACATCTGAAATTCGCTCTATATCACCTTCGCCGATTTTTTTGCCGGTCTCTTCAACAATAATATTTTTTATATGGCAATTTTCACCCGTAATACCAATATATGCTTCTTTGGTATTGTCTTGAAGAGATATGACCGCCTTGACCTTGTGATTCATGTACTTCATCTCAAGCGTTATGTGATCGTCATATTTGGCCATTCCTATCTCATACTGCCCTTTTTTCTTCTCCTTCTTTACAGCCCTTCGCTTTTTCTTTTTTTCCGGAATCTCAACTACTTCAATTTTCATATTCCTTGCCGCAGTTGAAACATAATGTCCGTCCGGCCAGATTTCTCCGTACTCCAGATATCTGTATGCGTTTATTGCTTTTATGCTCTTATGAAATCGCTTGTCATAGGAATCAAACAAAATAATCGAAGGCGATGAATATTCCCCTTCCTTAAGTTCAAGCTGATCGCAGTCAAAATATATCTTCTTTACAACATCTGTTATATGAACTCCAAGAGAAACCTGCTCCTTGTATGCCCTGCAGACAATCTCAGAATCCATAACTCTGTCGTCTTTTTTACACGAGTTTTCTCTATCCATTATATGGAGCATTATCTTGGAATAGACAGGATCGAACTGCGTTCCGGACATCTCAACAAATTCCTGCCTGACCATGATATACGGAAGCGGTTCACGGTACCTTTTATTCGAAGTCATGGAGACATACGCATCCGCAACTGCAATGATCCTTGCAACATCGGGAATTTCTTCTCCCTTAAGTCCCTCAGGATAACCACTGCCGTCATACTTTTCATTGCTGTAAAGAACCCCGTCCCGCAGATACGGATATTCCTTGATATCTGCCAAGATCTCGCCGCTTATTATCGGCTTCTTCTTAAGTATCTTTTGTTCATCCTCTGTAAGATCTTTCTGCTTCTCAATAATACTGTCAGGAATTCCGACCATACCTATATCGTGGAGAAGCGCTGCATAGTACACGCCTTCACACTTCTGTTCATCCATGCCCGAGCGCATTGCGATCTCTTTTGCAATATCGGCAACTCTTTGGGAATGGCCTTGTGCATATTCGTCTTTATTTTCTATTGCTTTTACAAGAGCCGAGGTTGTCTGGTCAAACAGACGCTTCATGCGCTTTTCTCCGTCCTTCAGCTCGCCTATCTCGATCTTGTGTGCCCTTATTACCGCACGGTTTACATCGATATAGCTAAATACATACAAGAAGATCGCAACCAGAACCATGAAAATATCAACAATAGATATTCCAAACGCAAATATCTGAATAATTCCCGCTATGATAGGCGCAAATATGCAGGTCACGATAGAAACGCGTGCCAATCTGCTTATAGCCTTTTGAAACTCTAGTATAACCGTTAACTGTATAAGCGGACACAGCACAGGCATAATGTAACACAGCAAAAACAGCGATCCTCTGTTATATATATTTCTTTCATCAATGTAATAGATCCATCCGGTAAAATGCGAGATTACTACAAACATTATCTGTACAATTGCCGCAATATTCACAAATCTAAGTCTTTTGAGCATAGTTTTTTGATTTGCCTCAACCCTCAGCAGATCGACTATGTAAAGATTCAGTCCCAATATAACCACCGGAGTCATCGCAAATACAAGGAAATTACTGAGCCTGACCATAATATATCCCGTCATTGTCGTATTTCCGGAATAGATATACGACAAACGATCGAAGAAGATAAGAATTGCCGCAGATGACTCTACAGTAAAAATTATCAATCTTCTTTTTTTCTCCAGAAACTGCGTAAAGAACAACAGAAATGCAAATGCCATACACGTAGAGGAAAGGCCCAGCATAATATCCAGTTGATACTTCTCTATAATCTCAAACATTTCCACCTGCTCCTTGTACTATACTCCATGCAGAACAAAAAACTCTTTAAGCTTTTCCAAGAGCTCCTCTTTCTTTATATTCTTTAAAAAATATCCCTCAGGCCGAAGTTCAACAACAGCCATAACGCTCTCCTTATCGCTTTTACCCGTAAGAAAAATAACAGGTATCGAAGATGTCTCCGAATCGCTCCTTAGCATCTCAAGAACCTGCGGCCCGCTCGTTACCGGCATCTCATGATCCAGAAGTATCAGATCGACCTTGCTTTTTCCAAGATACTTGATGGCCTGAAGCCCTGAATTAGCCATAAATACTCTGTACGTATCTTTCAGCCACTGTCTTACAAGAGAAAGATACTGCGGATCGTCATCAACGATCAGTATGCTCTTTCTGTACTCTCCCGATTCGGATTTATCAAAAAATTCCCTTATGGCTTTAATAAATTCATCATTATTGACGGGTCTGGAAAATGTCTTGTACAGCAGATTCTCGCTCAAATGCTTCGCTGTATTGTTAAGGTCTATCTGCTCGCCTATAAGTATCAGCTTGCTGCCGTTTTCTTCCATGGTATCAATCAGGAAATGCAGTGCATCTTCTCTTGGATTGACCTCTTCGTCCATATAAAGGATGTACAGCGATATGTCTTCTCCGGAAGCGTTGAGGGCATCTACTGTAAAAGGAACAAAAGCGCACTCAAGCCCAACCGCCTGTACCTTTTCAATAATGGCTCTCAAAATAAACGTCTCTTTTTCTCCGGTGAATATGATTTTTTTGCCTGATATGATTTTTCCCATTTTGCTCCTTTACTTTGAAGTGTTGATCAGTGCTTCCATTCCGTCCCAGTCAAACAGTTTGAACAACCTGCCAAGTTCCTTGAAAAACTCTGCATCCTTATCGGGAAGAGAATACTTCGATATACTTTCCAAAATCATTTCAACAGAATCATAGTCCATCTGCGGTATAAGATCGGTCAGCGCTCCGTATGCATCTTTTAGCTCATCCTCAGGTATCATCTCTTTCGAAGAATCTGATACATTGGCCTCCTTAATCCTTCCAAGCTTTTCTTTATAAGAAGCATACTCTTTCATGAGATTGTCTTTATAGCTGTCAATATAGACCCTATCGTTATTATTGCCCGCCTCTTCCATCTTGGCAGCGAATTCTTCAAGCCCGAGTGCACCTATGATTCGAGCAGAACTCTTAAGCGCATGGACTTTGATCGTAAACAGTCTTATATTTCCCTCATCATATGCATTATTCAATACCCTTGAATTCTCATCAATTGTTTCAAAGAAAAGATCCAGTCCGAAAAGATAACTCGAAATTCCTCCCGAGTTCTTTATTCCTTCGGGAACAGATATATCTTTTACATCATATATCCACAGCATATCCTTAGGCAGTTCGGTAAGTTCTTCTGTCGCATCCACACTCTCAGACTTTTCCATCTTATTCTCGGGAATATGCTTCATAATGGTAGTTTCCAAAGTCTCTATATCCACAGGCTTTGCAAGATATCCGTTAAAGCCCTTCGACTTATAATATTCCTCACCTGAAACCGAATTTGCAGTAAGCGCATATACGGGAATATCGGGCTTTATTTCCCTTATTTTTGCAAGCGTCTCTACTCCGTCAAGTCCGGGCATCATGTGATCCAAAAGAACTACGTCAAAATCGCCGTCTTTTATCTTATCTATAGCATCCGCGCCGCTTTCAGAAGTTGTCACAAATACTTTGGTTGCTTTAAGAAGCCCCTTAATAACGCTCAGGTTCATAGGGTTATCATCAACAACCAAAATGTCGGCATCGGGCGCAATAAACTTAGGTACATACGGTCCACCCGCCTTGCTTTCATCATGCTCGATAAATATGCCGATCGATGTGGCATCTACAATCTTCTGCGATATTATAAAGATAAATTCAGACCCTTCTCCATATACGCTGTCACAAAAGATAGTTCCTCCCATGAGCTCCGCGAATTTTCTCGAAATATCCAGTCCAAGGCCTGTTCCTTGTATACCGCTGTTCTGTTCTTCATCAAGTCTTTCATATGCTGTAAAAAGTTTGTCCATATCTTCTTTTTTTATTCCTATTCCGGTATCTTTTACCGAAATGCGAATAACTGCCTCCCTGTCATTGCGCTCTTCCATCGACACGTTTAGTGAAAAGCCTCCGACTGCAGTATATTTCACGGCATTGGTAAGGAGGTTGAGTACTACCTGTTTTATTTTCTCGGCATCTCCATACATCCTCTTGGGAAGAATCTCATCAATAACCACGTCAAAGCTTAGCGCTTTTTCCGTAGCCCTTATTCTGATCATTGATACAATGGAACGCAGAAGTTCCTGCGTGTCATATTCGCGTTCCACAAGGTGCATCTTTCCCGACTCTATCTTGGATATATCAAGAAGGTCATTAATAAGACCAAGCAGCGATTCTGCAGCATTCCTGATATCAAAAGCATAGTTCATGACCGACATGAAATACCCTTTGGGCACACTTGTCGGATCTTCTCTCATTATCATTTCATTCATTCCCATGATAGTATTGATAGGAGTTCTGATCTCATGGGATATATTGGCAAGGAATCTGGACTTTGCCGTGTTCGCGTTCTCTGCCTCTTCCTTCGACTTCTTTATCTCTTCATACTGCGTTTTTATAACAGTAAGTCTCATTACCTGCCATACGATAAAACCGGCTATCGATGCAACAAGTATCAAAAGAATGAGTCTTACTACCACCAGCTCCAAAAGTCTCGGAGCCTTTCTTATGTTGAATACATCTTCCTGAAGTACTTCACGCCCTCCGGCACTTAAGATCTGGACATGCAATTTATAATTTCCATACGGAAGACCCGTATATTCAAGAGCCGACAACTTGCTCCTTTGAGTGATAATTCCATCATCGGGTCCGCCTTCCAGATACAGACGCACATCGGGATTCATCATAGAATAATCCATTACAGATGCAGATATCTGTACACGTCCGTCCGAAGCAGGTATCTGATAAACTTCGTTTTCATCCTGCTCTATTTTTTGGTTATCACAATATATGGACTTTACATCCATCAAAACTTCCAGCGTGCCGTCATAATACTTATTGATATTTACTTTTGCCACACCATTTCTTCCGGCCATGTATAGATTTCCGTCCTGATCCTTATATCCGAAAGAATTACTTGTTATCGCATACGGAAGTCCGTTAGCTATCGTGTATATCTTAAAATCAGTTATGGCATCATCTTCCATATCATCGGCATTTACCACATAGACACCGTAAGATGACAGTATCCATGCGTTATCGCTGTTGTCAAAATACATATCGTAATTGTTGTTATAAGGAAAAGATGTAACATTCGTCACCAATCCGTTTTTCATATATTCAATGGAATTAGACGTGACGATCCAAGCGATATCTCGCTTTTCATCCTTTACAATCCGCATGACGACATCACTTGTAAGCCCGTTATCTCTGCCGATTTTTTTGATACGGTCTTCTTCAATTACATATATTCCGTCGCCGTCGGTACCCGCAAGAATTGCGCCTTCATCATTTTCTACCAGAGTCAAAAAAAACCGTGTTCTTAGCGCCATCGGAAGCACCTACCGTACGAACGATCTCAAAATCTTTTATAACGGCAAGTCCGCCATTCGTACCTACAAGAATACTTCCGTCTTTTCCAATGGTTATGCACCTTATCTGATTGCTGGGCATTCCGTTTTCTGTCGTATATGAAATAATCTCGCCATTAGTTTCATAACATACAAGCCCGAGGTCATGCGTATACGTGGAAACCCACATATTTCCATCGTTATCCTCCGCAATACTTCGAATTCTCGCATCACCCAGATAAAAAGTCAGATCATTCTCTATTGATTCGCCGTTTTTCCCAATAATATCAAGGCCCATCTCTGTTCCGATGTAAATATCCCCGTCATGCAGAGCAACAGCGTTGGTTACTCCCGTAGTTACTCCCGTCACATGAGTTATGTCGATAAAGTTATTTGCAACAACTTTCATAACTCCGAGAGTAGACGAAGCCACCCACAGATTTCCCTGATAATCAGACGTAACCATCTCAATTCCGCTGTCAAACGCAACATTGGTAAGTTCTTTAAAAGAACTGTCCGTGTCAATGTAACCTATCATACTTGTTGATGAAACCCAGACTCTGTTGCAGTCGTAGTTAAGCCAGTGTACGTTACTAAGCGGATCCACTGATATTCTTTCCAGATTATTAGTCGAATTTCCAAATTTCCCGTAATATATAACGCTTTCGTCCGTTCCAAAGTATAAATTTCCGGCATCATACGGATCGGCAAGGATAGTTGTTATCTTTCCGATTCCAAGATCTGAGCTTTGGTACAACTCTGTGATTGCACAGTCATCTATCGCAAATACTATACCGTTGGCAGTCTGCCCATATATTCTTCCCGAAGTGTCTTTGTCCAGTTTAAGGACTCTCTCTTCAGCTATTCTTTCATCGTTAAGAACGCGAAGCGTATTGGTCTGATCAACATAACATACTCCTGATGTCGTTCCGATAAAGATGTTTCCGTTGTTGTCTTCCTCAAATATTCTGATTGATGATGAAGGCAGACCTTCTTTGTACGAATAGTGTATACTCTCCGTACCATCAAGAACCACTACACCGTTATCATTTGTTCCGACCCAGATTCTACCCTTACTGTCCTCAAAGAAACCTCTTGCGCTTGTAAGATATGAATGCGCATCAATCCTGTCAAAAGTCGAACCGTCGTAGCGAATAACTCCGCTGTAACCGCCAATCCATATATATCCATTTCTTGCACCCATAAGAAACATTGCATCGGAAGTCGGAAGACCATTCGATGCATCATATAATTCATAAGAATACGAGACACCCGGAATCTGTCCGGTTACCGCATATCCTCCGCCATAGTAAGAATGAGTGCCGACTACCGTATCATACTTAGCATATACGTTTATATGCATCAGCATCATTAGGCAGCCTGCTGCTATAGCCATGAATGCTATTTTTTTGTGTACATTCTTCACAGGCAACCTCCATCAAACCTTCTGATTATATTTATTAAGGATTACCTTTATCTCAGGGATTGAATCCATAAATACCTCTACACACTTGGGGTCAAACTGAGTTCCCGCACCCTCGCTTATGATATCCAGCGCTTTATCCAAAGGGAATGCCTCCTTATATACACGCGGCGAAGAAAGCGCATCAAAAACATCCGCAACAGCCATGATCCTTGCAGACAGCGGTATAACTTCTCCGTGTAGTCCTTCGGGATAGCCTTTTCCATCCCAGCGCTCATGGTGGTATGCAGCCATATTCCTTGCTTCTTTAAGATATACCTCACCTTTTACCGTATTGATTGCCTTCTCGATAATCTCTCTACCTGCGGTGGTGTGAGTTTTCATTATTTCAAATTCTTCAGGTGTCAGTTTGCCGGGTTTATTAAGGATCTTGTCGGATATATTGATCTTACCCACATCATGAAGAGGAGCACTTCTGACAACATCGGACTTAAACTTGGCACTGATCTTTTCGGGATAGTAGCCTTTCTTTTCAAGACCCTCCACGATTATCTTTACATATTCGGAAGTTTTCTGGACATGCGCACCTGTATCGGAATCCCTGTTCTCGACAAGATCCGCCATTGTGATGATAAGTCCGTCCTGCATCTTCAGCGTTGCCTCTGAAAATCTTCTTACACTACGGATCTTCTCTGTCTGATTGAGCGCCATATCGCATATTATCCTGTACATCTTCTCAATCTCGTCGCCTGTCTGAATATCAATGGCTCTCATCTGTCTTACCGCCTCATCAAGTTCCACCTGGTCATCTCCGGCCTTGATGAAGTTCTCAACACTCTTTTCTATGCTGTTTATCGGGTATACCATACCTGTTCCGGTACTCCACAGACCAAATGCTATTATCAGGATAAAAAAAGATGTCATTATGAATAACACACGTAGCAAAAAGCCCTGCATATAGTCTGAAAGAAACGCAAGTGATGTCTCTGCTACCGCATAACCCATACAGATTCCATTTTTGTCTATGATCGGACAATATGCGCTCATAAACCAACCGGAATGCGACAGAATTTCAACAGGCGCAACCTCTTCTCCTTTAAACAGCGCTCCGACATACGGCTGCATATTCTCATCAAATTTCTCTTTTTCGCCCGGAATGTGCTTTCTTACGCCATCCGGAACTATATCAAATACGATGTACCAGCCGTCACTACTGAGCTGATTTATATAGATACGGTCAACTCCCGTAACTGCTTCTTTGATACTGATAAGTTCTCTTTCCGTTCCCTCATATGCATCCGCATATATGCCCTTGGCAATACATTCATCTATGATATTGGGATCGACTTTTTGAGCTGCGAAACGTGCCACATTTAAGGCAATTTCTGCCTTTTCCGCTTTTGCATTTTTAAAGTACAGAGTTATTCCAACGATTCCCATTATCACGGTAAGCGCCAATGAACATCCGACAAGCATCACTGTTATTCTGATCCTAAGAGAATGTATCGAAGAAAAACTAAGTGAACCTATCCTTTTTACTTCACTTATCGATAGCGGCTTCTGTTTCCACCCGCTGTTCCTAATATTTTCACATGTTCTGTCAGGAATAAAATGTAGCAGAAGAAGTGCCACAAAAATTGACACGCCCTTATCCAGAATATTCAGCAAGATATCGATGATGAAATAGGACCAAAAATCGCCGATTCCAAACTGTATTGTAAAAGCCTCGACCAAAGCATCAAACGACTGGGTCTGTGGCCTTCCCATAGCGCCCCACTGAATAGCCGCGCCAAGAGCACCGCTTCCTATTCCTACGGTAAATACAAATATAAGTATCTTTTTTATATGATCGAACTTTTTTTCTCTTACAAACCACGCCGTATAAATTGCCACAAGCGCGCTTATAAAGCCAAAATAAATCGCCTCTCTGTTAAATATAGTGCTGACCGCATTCGTCAGTACCGCAGTTACTATTCCCGGAAAAAGACCTCCAATCAGCGATACAAATATAGTTCCGACTGCATCGAGGTAAATAGGCAAATCATACTTGCGGGCAACAAATGACATAGCTACATTCATTGCGATTCCGAAAAAGATGGTCAACACGCGAAGTAATCTATTATGACTTGTTTTTTGTAAAGTAATTTTCAACCCCTATACCTCCAAAAAACGCAAAATGCCAAAAGATGGAACAAATTTCTTACATTCTCCATCTCTTGGCATATCATAATCATATATAACAAATCGCAAGATTCGACTCTGAAAAAACAACATAACTTCGTCACCCTAAAAAAATGCAACATAAAAAAACTGAAATAATCAACTTTTCGTAAATATTTTAGCACGTTTTAGGTTGTGCAACGAACACTTGCTGTATTCTTTATCGTTATTTAATATTTATACATTATCATACAATACTCTGCGGCTAGATTCGAGGCTCTCAGGCGTATCAATACGCTCATTTACCCTGCATACGGCTTCTTGCTTCTTCCATAGTGATACAGTTTGCATATCTTTTCGGCCACATGAATTCGTTATAGTAGCGGTAGCACGATGCCCTGTCCATAAACTCATTGTCATAGGTCGAATTGGTATATTCGGGAACCAGAACCTCAAATCCGTTGTCAAAACCTGTTCTGATCGTCGCATCTATGCAAAAGTTTGTCATGATACCCACCATCATCACAGTTTTTACACCTTTTCCCTTAAGATAATCCAAAAGACCTGTCGACGGGTGAAGTGCACTGTTTACGTTCTTAGTAAATATCTTTTCCCCATCGTTTGGTGCAAATTCATCGAATATCTCAAAATCTTCATCCCCTACGCTGAATCCCGTTCCGGGGCCGTCATCATGCTGAACAAAAATTACTTCTTTGTTGTTCTCTCTTGCAAGAGCGATAAGATCCTTGATGTTGGATTTTAGCTTTTCAAACTCATAGAGCCTGTCATCCGTTATCCCTTTTTGCGTGTCGATTACAAGTAGTACCATGGTGTCCTCCCTTAAGGTTTATAATTTATTATACGCGATTTTTCATTACATCCATAGTCATCATCTTCAACTATTCATATTCTCTGATGTATGGACATCAAATGATACGGTGATATAAAATGTTTTTACATTTATTCAGCTGAAAGGATTTTGCATCATGGATTATAGAATAGCTACTTTAGAAGATATAGACCTCTTGACCACTTCACGAATTGAGGTATTACGTGCAGCCAACAAGCTTGACGACTCAGTAGATATGTCTGAGGTTGAGACTTCTTCAAAAGAATATTATAAAAGAGCTCTGGCAAACGGAACCCATGTGGCTATCCTCGTCATGGAAGGCAACTCTTTTGTCGGCGCAGGCGGAGTAAGCTACTATGAAGTCATGCCGACATATCACAATCCAAGCGGCAAGAAAGCCTATATCATGAACATGTACACCAATCCCGCATATCGTCGGCAGGGAATTGCCTTTAAAACCTTGGATATGCTCGTTCAGGATGCCAAAAAGCGCGGAATTACGCAGATATCACTTGAAGCAACAGACATGGGGAGACCACTATATGAAAAATATGGCTTTGTTCCCATGAATGCAGAAATGGAGCTGGGAAACTGATTCACCTTATAATCTTCCATGCCTCAACCAGCTTATCCACATTCCACGCCGCATTGGCTGGGCTTGTGGATGGCAGGCAGATTGCGGATCTTTCTATATTTTTTTCGGTGTATTTCTTGTAATACTTCTCTGCCGTCTTACCGTTTACGTATATTGCCTCAATATCAGCGTTATCAAGGATTATCTTAAGATCATTCGCCGTTACGTTCTTTATGCTGGAATCCGAGGATCCCGTTATATCACACGAATGAATGACGTCCCAGAGCGCTATGTTGTTTCGCTTAAGTAGCGCTTTCTTCTCATCTATTGTCTTCGGAACTTCCTCCTCAAAAACCGCCGCAATGACTTTCCAGAATCTATTTTGCGGATGTCCGTAGAAAAACTGCGCTTCTCGTGATTTCACCGAAGGAAAACTCCCAAGAATAAGCACTCTCGAATCCTTGTCAAAAAGAGGCGGTATCGGATGTACTATCATCTAAATTCCACCATCTCGTCAAAACTCTTCCTCGGTCTGGGATTTGGTGTCTCATCCGGAACTCCCACTATAACGGCGCTTATTAGCTGTCCCGCTATTCCAAGATAGCTTGCAAGCTCCTGATAAGCATAAAATGTGTTGGCGATCCAAAGCGTTCCATATCCAAGTTCTGTCGCAGCAAGAAGCATATTTTGAATTGCCGCACCTATGGAAAGTGAATCACAAATCTCAGTAATTCTGTCATTGACATTGATATCCACAAAAGGGATTTTTCCGTTGGAGTTTTCCACAAAGATAACCACAGGAGCCTGCCTCATTATCCCCAAAGTATTGAAGGCATCCGAAATAAGCGGTTCGATTCCGGGCACATCCTTAAGTTCTTCTTTAGACCTTTCAAGCCCCTTCTCCATAACATTAAGAGCGTCTTCTTTCTTCTCGCCTTCCATCACAATGAACTTCCACGGTTGTCTGTTCTTCGCAGAAGGCGCAAGAATTCCCGCTTCAATTATTTTCTTTATATCATCCTTATTAACCGCATCTGCCTTGTATTTCCTGATGCTGTGTCTTGCCGAGATTTCTTTCATGTGTTTGTCCTCCCATCTATCCACTAAAGATTCAAATAATCTGCCCCAAAATAACATACCTATCTTATTCCAATACCTGATTCAATGTCGTTATCCATGTCGAATCGCAACTATCAAGATAACTTATAAGCTTATTAAAATTTGTGCTCCCAACAAGCTTCTCATCCCTTGTTGCCTTGCAGATATTATTTCTCATCGTATCATAATTTGCATCGGTCACATATTTCATAAGCTCGTCAATCTGAGCTGCTTTGCCTTTATAATCTTTTACACCTGTGAACCTCTCTATAAGAGGTGCATTAACTTTCTTTGCAGGAGATTTAATAGTTTCATCTGTCCAATGTTTAGATACAATCTGCATTGTACAAGGATTTGCAAATATTACTATTTCTTCGGCGGCGTTATCTATACCATGAAACTCATTGATTTTTCGCTTTATGTCTTCATACTGCTCGTATGGTTTTTTCTCTGTATCGCAAAACACCAAGACTGCTTCATATGAGCCATTCTGATATCTGTCCTGATAACGCGCCGGAATATTCCCATTACCTTCTGCATTTACCAAAGAAATGTCATAAATATCATTCCAAACATGAAGTTCTCTAAGTCTTTCAAGGTACTTATATTCTTCATTTCCCTCACAGATAATGCAAACTTTATGCTTGAATGATATGCGTGGAAGTCTATTCGCCATCAGACATATCCTCCTTTGCATTTCCCTTTATACCCAAAAGAGTGTCAATCAGCTCAGGCTCAGGCAAAGCTGCAAAAGCTCCCTTTCTATATTTTTCGATAATATCCGAAGTATCTCTAACACCATTCTCAGCAGTGAAATCGGCAAGTGAATATACATATACGCCATTATCATCTTTATCCACAAACCATATCTGCTCTTTTCTAAACAGTCGCTTACAATCCATAAGGTTTATATCATGAACTGTAAATATCATCTGTGCATCTGTATTAAGTTCATTATTGAACATCGCAACCGTTGCCCTTGTCAACTTAAAATGTATACTACTGTCAAGTTCATCTATAACAAGTATTCTTCCCTGCTCAAGCGCTTCTATAACATAGCTTGCCATAGCCGCTATCTTCTTTGTTCCGGTAGAATCAAAAAGCATACTGGGAACCTGAACTCCCTTATAAGTTGATACCAGCCTTATCTGATCCATAATCTTCTCAGGAAGATCCAGCACATCTTCTTCTGGCTTTTCCCCTACATCTCCGCCATTAAACTTTATGTTGCTCATCTCAACATATTCAAAATTGTCCATGTAAAGATCTGCGTTCTTGATAAAACCGACAACTTTTTCCTGAAGCTTATTCTTATTTTTCATAAGCTCAATCGTATGCTCCATAGGAATATTATTCATGTTTATAATGTCGATTTTTTCCGCAAAGCCTGTTAGTATCTGTTTCATCTCATCTGTATGTTCAAACTTACTCGTATCAATCAGATGAAAAATAACATTGTTCTTTGCAACAACCGGCATCATTGCAAGCAATTCCGTATCGGCAGATGTATATTCATCTTTCAAAGCATCTCGTCTGAGCCAGCATATTTCCTTCTCATTGTTATACTGATCTTTTAAAATCTCATCAAATGACTCATATACAAATTCTTCTTTTCCAACATCATACTTAAAATCATATGAGAACTTTCTTCCGGCACTTAAAAAAGTGATTCCAAGCTCACATATATCGCTTTCGGTAAAAATATTGGACATAAGGCCGTTCGTTTTATTAAGTAACACATTTTTTATAGCCTTAATACACCTGATAAGGCATGTTTTTCCTGCATTATTAGGCCCATATATACCAACTGTCTTAAGAACATTAAAGTTGTTTTCTTTATGCACATTCGAAGCAAATTTCTTGTTTCGCATGTCTGCTTTCATTGAAAATGTAATCTGTTCATCAAAGGCGAAACAATTCTTTGCCCTTATCTCTATAATCATCATATAACCCTCCACAAAAAGTACGGTATACATTAATTATAGCGGCCTATATTTTTTATGCAATATTTTTCCACAAAAAATATAGGCCGCTATATTGTCACAAATCTATCTCACATTTAAAGTACTCATTTTCCTCTGCCGAGAACTTTACTGCATATTTATATTTTTTTGCCACCTGCTTAACAACGCGAATTCCAAGGCCATGCTCGGGAAGATATGCATTCTTTATTCTTTCGTTAAGTACCTTGATCTTCTGCTCCGGTGCGCCCTGTCCGTTGTCACATATAGCAAGTTTAGCCTTACCATTACCGCGCTCAGATAACGTAACCTTCATCTCACAGCCTTTTTCATTATGAACAATTGAATTTGTAATAAGGTTCTCGATCATGCGCCTGATCAGCGTTACGTCCGCCTGGATACTGTAGTTCTCAAGCTGCTCATCCACTTCCAGGTCAAAAGAATAATCTTCATAAGTATTTATATAATCGCACAATATATCTCTCAGGATCGATGTGAGATTTATCTTTTCGCTACTCCACTTACCTGTTCCCGATTCCAGCTTATTCTCGGTGTTGAGATTCCCTATCAGGTCTCTTATCTTAAAGCACTGCTTTTCCTCGATGCTTCCCTTTTCCACAGAGCCCATAACTATGCTGAGCGGCGTCCTTATATCATGCGAAACTCCGGCAATCCACTCAGTCCTTGCTTTCTCTCTTGCAAGCATCCACTTACGCGTTATCAGAACCGGCAACAGCAACAGGATAAGCATATTTGCAATAAGCATATACGGACCAAATCTGATCATGCCATCCATAGTTTCCATATTTATTTCCAAAATGTACTTCCATATGCTGCCCTTGGGATGTCCGACCACCAAAATGCCGTCGTCCCTCGCCCAGTTATAAATGGGATAATCATTCAGATACCAATGTGAAAAAGAAGCCACCTCTTTTATCCCATAGAAATCCGGAATTTCCGCCGGCTTATTATAATTCCAGATCACGTTCCCGGAATCATCAATTATCATGGCAAAAGAGCCTGTCCTGTCCAAACGGTCATATATGGATTGATCCACATTATACACGCCGCCTTCGTTAACGATCTTCTCCGATACTTTTTCTATTCGATACGTATCAAGATATTTCTTCTCTTTCTGCACACATATAAAGAACATCACCAAAACATCGATCACTATAAGTGACACCAGAACCAGCATCATGGAAAAGATGTATCCGGATAATTTTTTCATTACTTTCTTCCTCTTATATTCAGCCTGTATCCAAGTCCACGAACCGTCTGCAGATATTCGGGACTCGACGGATCTTCTTCAATTTTTTCCCTAAGCCTTCTGACGTGTACTATAAGCGAATTCTCAAGTCCATAGCTCCCATCCGGCCATAGTGTATCCATTAGGACATTCAGCGACACAATTTTTCCCTGATTATCATATAGTTTGGAAAAGAGCTGAAACTCTTTTGCGGTCAGCTCCGCCTCTCCGTCAGGTCTTATCACGATTCCCGAGTAAAGATCCACTCTCACAGCCCCGAGATTGACAATCTTATTCTCTGTTAAGTGATACGTCCTTCGCAAAACCGCTTTTATCCTAAGGAGCAGTTCCTCAGGCGTATAGGGCTTTGTCACATAATCGTCGGCACCAAGTCCGAGTCCTTTTAACCTGCTTGTTTCCTCATCCCTCGCGGAAAGAAAAATCACCGGTACATTAAGTCCTTGCTTCGTCCACTGCTCATAGAGCGAAAGTCCGCTGATATCAGGCATCATTATATCCAAAACAACCAGATCCACCTGATTTTTTCCCATAATCTCATCTGCTTCTTTCCCGTTTGAAGCGCGCAATATATTCTTAAATCCATTCTCTGACAGGAGCCTGTCGTTAATCTCCAATATCTGCTTTTCATCATCTACGAGAAGGATGCTGCAATCTGTTAAAACCATAGTTTTTTCCTCTTTTTCTTTTCAATAATCAGTATACACACATATCTTTTGCAATGAAATAACCGTGCCCACAGCGTAATGTAATTGTAATGTAGCTGTCATGTTCAGGTAAGCTTTCCTTTTTATACTGTATTTATCAACAATATGCGGAGGAAAAATCATGAAGAAATATATAATCGAAACCTATGATCTATGCAAAAAAGGCGGTCATAAATTCAGGGTAAAAGACGTAAATCTGGCGGTTCCAAAAGGATGTATATACGGCTTTCTCGGCCCCAACGGCGCGGGTAAAACCACAACAATGAAGCTTCTTCTGGGACTTATACAGCCCGATGGCGGAACTGTGGAGATTCTTGGTCAAAAGATGTCTCCCGGAAGCAGGTTCGATATAAACATGCGAACAGGAAGCCTTATAGAAAGTCCCGGCTTCTACGGGCATCTCAACGGACAGGAAAACCTTGAGATAATCGCTCGTTATAAAAATCTTGGTTCTGCCGACATAAAAGAGGCTCTTTACACAGTCAGTCTCTATGACAGAAAAGATGACAAAGTAAAAAACTATTCGCTTGGTATGAAGCAAAGACTTGGCATCGCAATGGCTCTTATGGGAAAACCCGAGCTGATCATTCTGGATGAGCCGACAAACGGTCTCGATCCCGCAGGAATAAACGAGATCAGGAATCTGGTAAAAAGTATTCCCGAAAAATATGGTTCAACGGTTATCATCTCAAGTCACCTTCTCTCTGAAGTTGAGCAGATTGCCGATTATGTGGGCATTATAAATAAGGGAAAGATGATCTATCAGGGGCTCTTGTCGGAACTTGAAATCGGCGATGCTTCTCTTGAAGAAGTCTTCCTCGAAATGACAAAAGGAGCTTAAAAAATGGGCATTATAGGAAATCTTTTTATCGAACTCAAAAAACATAAACGCCGCTGTAATCTGCTGTTATTCATTGCGGTGATTGTTGCCGAGATGGCATTTTTATACGGAAATTTCCATGGAAAAGAAGCTACTTCCGCCGGATGGATGCTCCTCTTTTATAATATTCCCATCATAAACTGCGTGTTTTTCCCGGTATCGATCGCTGGATTTGCTTCCAGGCTAATGGACATTGAGCACAAGGGCGAGATGCTGAAATGCTTATACACCTTCTCCACACCGCAAAAGATTTTTTTCACAAAATATCTTTATGGAGCGATATGCACACTTATCCTGGTCGCAATGCAATGCGGCTCGATCATACTCTGCTGCGGAATTCTTGGTTTTGACAGCGACTTCCCGCTTAAATATCTGCTTATACACGGGCTGATCACTTATATAACCAGCATGACTCTGCTAAGCATACACTTGCTTTTGTCGTTTTTTTACAGGAATCAGGCTCTTAGTATTTCAGTGGGAATTCTTGGAAGTTTCACTGCATTTTTCTCATTGGTCCTTCCTGAATCAATCATACAGAAGTTCCTCCCCTGGGCAACTTTCGTGACATCGGGCTTTGTCACAATGGACTGGAATCGTAACACGAGGGAAGTAAAATACGCGCTTGGAACCCCCGACTACACATCAACAATCATCTGCATTGGATGGATAGTTCTTTTAACCTGTATCACACTTATGCTGCTCAAGAAATCCGGTGTTGAAGAGGCGGAAAAGATAATGAGCAAGCGAAAGACAACGAAGATAGCGCTACACAGACGTCCTGTTGAGATTCTGAAATTGAAGGGGTCACCTGCTTGGATTGCCTTTTTCATAGTTCCTGCAATATCGGCGGCAATCGGAACCGTGAACTATCTCGCCAATCTGAGCATCTTAAAAGAAGGCTGGTACTCACTGTGGACTCAGCACACGCTGTTCTTGTGCTATTTCTTCATGCCTGTCATCATTGGGATTTTTACAGGCTGTATCTGGCGAGTAGAACACAGCGGAACAAATATGAACCTATTAATGACTCATCAAAGGCCTGCAATGATAGTACTCGGCAAATATGCGGCCACTTGCTTTATCACATCTGTTTCACTGATCTGGGTCGTTGCCTTGTATCTCATTGCCGGATCAATGATTCACATAGACGGAGAATTGCCTTCGGGAATCATTCAGTGGATTGGTTTGGGAATCCTTAGTTCGTGGGTTATTTGCGCCTTCCAGGTTCTTGTTTCGCTTGTTATAAGAAACTTTGTCCTTCCCATAATTGTCGCATTCCTTGGAGGGTTCGCAGGTCTTTCCTGTATTGCAAAGGATATGCCTTACCTGACACCGTTCTCCTTGTTCGACCTTGCCATGAATCAGCGGGAATTGGGAAATGCGAATATCGGCGCATTTACACTCTCGTCTGTGATATTTATTGTAGTGTTTATCATGATTTCTATCCTGTATCTTAGTCGCAGTGATGTAAGATCTAACGAATGAGTTTTACTCTTTTATTCTCTAAATGCTAGCGTGCGAGCGATATTGCGAAGCGTTTATTTTTCAAGAATTTCCAAAACGCTTTTTGCAATGCGTTCAGCACTGCTAATTATCGCATCAATACTCTCTTTGCTGTCTTCGTCAGGGTCTTTTTCCAAAAGAAGATCCGCGTTCCCCCTGATGATAGTAAGCGGAGTTTTAAGGTCGTGCGCTATCTGCGCCATCTCCTGTTTTGTCTCATAATCTTTGCGCCACTTTTCCTCAGCCAAAGTATATATAAGCTTTTTTAGCCTGTTTATCAGAACGACAGAAGGAACCAGGATAACCAGAATATATGCCAAAACCGTAAGTCCAAACGCCGTCCACTCTCCCGAAACGCCAACGCTGTAGTGGATATAGATTATAGAATCGCCTATCTTTTTGGCCATATAAGCTTCCTGACCGTCAAGATATTTTTCTTTCCCATTCGATTTATACTGTGAAATGTACTTTCTTAGCTTCTCTTCATTTCCGTCATTGATCCCTGAAGCAATTTCTTCGCCGTCTTTTTCGGCAACATAATCCGCATTTTCGGGAAAAGAATTAGTATCAATTTTGCCCGTAGCTTCAGCATTTTTAATCCATGTCTCAACCTTCTTTTCGGTATCGTCTGCCCTGACCGCCGTCATATTTTGAAAGACGATTACGGCAACTACCGTCACAACACATAATAAGCTTGAAATTATCAAAAAATATATTCCCAAAACTCCGCTGAATTTTACATCTGTTTTTTCCATCGATAGCCAACACCCCACACCGTTTCTATAGGTTCAATTTCGTACTGTTTAAGCTTTCTTCTGAGGTTCTTGATATGTTCCGTAATGGCCGATTCATCGCCGTCTTTATCATATCCGTATATGATCTCATAAATCTGACCTTTCGAAAAAAACCTGCCCTTTGTTCTTAAACAACAGTGTCACAATATCAAACTCACTTTTCGTAAGCTCCACGAGTTCGCCTCTGACCTTCAAGCGGCACTCATTTGGATATAGCAAAACATTTTCATCTCTTAACACCACACCTGCGGAATCTCTATTGTCCCTTCTGATATGAGCCACAATTCTGGCTCTAAGCTCTGCTATGGAAAAAGGCTTCCTGATATAATCATCCGCTCCTATCGAAAGCCCGTATACTATGTCTTCTTCCAGCGCCTTCGCACTAAGGAAAATAATCGGACAATCAACGACTGCTCTTATCTTCGCCAGCAGATCGTATCCGCTTTCGCCGGGCATCATAACATCCATTATTATCAAACTATATACAGACAGATCCTGCGGAAGAGACTGAGTCGGAGAAAGGACAGTATCTACCTGATACTGCCCTCTTAATGCTTTTTCTATAAGAATCAAAATTTCTTTTTCATCATCAATTGCTAAAATTCTCATCGCATCACCATGTAAAGAATAAATGATAGTCCATATAAAACATAGATATGTGCGGGATAAAACCAGTAGAACAACTTGGCATTTCCCTTTCCACGCTCACCATTGTAGCATAACATGAGTATTATTGAAAAAACGCTGAGCCATTCATATGCATCAAAAAACAGTGTCTGCACATTCAGCTGCATTCCCATTACCGCAAGAGCGCCCACATTTATCAAAAGGCACATAACAGCCCATGCATAAATGCGAATTTTCTTATTCTTACAATAGCTGAAAAGAAGAAGTATTATTCCCTCAATCACTGTGATAGTTCCGCCATCAGCAATTGCCGTATGCATTGGCAAAAATGAAAGTGCACACATATTTGCCAATGCCAATCCGGTACTGTTATTCGCATTCATAAATGGTACAAACACGCAATAATATGCGATTATCGGCCATATCAAAGGCACTATCAAAGCTGTCAGGCCTTTTACCCATTTCTTTTCCCTGATCCACTCTATCCCCTGCATTACAACAAACAGTATCGCAAAGCTTGATAACATCCCGTTCTGCGGAAAGAATCCATCGCCTCTGACCGCAGGCGACAAGACGAAATAAAATCCAGACTGAATCACTCCCATTACAACTGAGATCAGATATATTTTCAAAAAATATTTCTTTCTATCGTGCGTGTGAATAAATCCTTCCACGAAACAAAACAAGAACAGCGGCGCCGCCAATCGACCTATCCACGAAAACGCGATCGGCACCTTTCCCGTAAATTCAAAAAAGTAGTGAATATGATCCAGCACCATAAACACCAGTGCAAGATATTTCAAACCAAAACCTGTAAGACCCTTTTCCTTGATATTAAACATTTCCGTCATCCTCCTGTTGAATAGAGGATAGATGGTAATTATAAGGAATTTATAAGGATGGGAAAAAATCAATTTAAAGCAGCATAAATCTCCTCTATTACAGGCGATTTATGCTCAATGTATTTATCTATATCATCAGGGTATAGCGTTGCTGCCTCAAGTTTTATATTTCCATATTTTTCCTTGTCGTCCGGATGACTTCTCAAATAATCCCTGAACGCAAGATGTCTTTTTAACTCTGCAGAATCTTCCGGACATACATATAAATGATGTGTCTGCAAATGCTCTTTTCCCTCATATGCAAAGGCTTCGCGCCCTTCGATTCCGAGATTACCTTCATGTGTATATCCGATGGTTTCAAGCGCCGCGATAGCTCTGTCAACATCCTCCGCCTTTACAACTGCATCAATATCAATAACCGGCTTAGCCGCCAGCCCCTCAACGGATGTGCTTCCAACATGTTCAATAGAAATTGCAACGTCGCCAAGCACCGCTGACAGCTCATTCGTTATATCTATAAAATCTTGCTTCCACTTCTCATCATACGGAAGCACTACTACATGTTTTGTTCTCATGGATGTCACCTCACAAATAAAACAATTTCATTTTTATAACCATAAGAAATCACATGGCATCGCGCAGCCAAAATCAATTATTTTCACCGGCTTATCTATCTTCCATACGCATTTTACAAGGAACTCAAAATAATCATTATTCCACAGGTTCTGCCTTGTACTATGTAAATATACCTTTTCCGATCCCCAATCTCTGGAACCATCTATTCCTGATGCTTTTTTCATAAACTCCCCCGCAATTGATTTATAACTTTTTTCAATCCGTTCTTTCTAATGTTGTCCAATTCCTCTGCATTCAGGCAACCACTCTGATAAAGTCTCAGATACTCCTTAGATACATCTGAATCAAAGATCAACACATCATCGGAATTAATTGTCACATCAACACCGCTACGATAAAGTTCCGCAATTGGATGAGTTTTAAAGTCTTTAACTCTTCCAAGAAGATAGTTACTTGTAGGTGTAATATTTAGCCTGATGTGATTATCCGCCAGAAAACGAATCACAGAAGAATCTTCCACCGCCGCAATTCCATGCTGTATCTCATCAAGTTCAAGGCACTCAACCGCTCTACGCACATCTTCAGCTGTTCCCCACTCGCCTACGTGCGCCTTAAGTCTAAGCCCTTCTGCTTTTGCGCGTCGATAGATTGGTTTGAAATTCTCTATTGGCTGTGCCAACTCATCTCCATACAGATCAATTGAATAAAACGCTTTACATCCCCAGAAATGAGAAAGGCAATCTTCCAAATACGCTACATCACAATGCCTGGATAACCCAATCTGAAGCCTAAGCTCAATTTCCGGTGCGATTTCTTTATGTGATAATTCAAACGCTTCAACAAGTTCATCTATATTCTCATGAAAAAACTCACCCAGCCCCCAGACATCTTCTCCTATTTCAAGTACGCTGACACCGTCCTCCTTTGCCTGCACAAATGTAGCCCGTATCAACATTCTACGCCCTTCAGGTGAATTAAAGTATTCTCCTATATTCTGCGCATTCCAAGCATGCATTTCATCCATGGAATTAAGTGGCTCTGTGATTGGTTGTATATCTTTTCCTGTCTGTTCTTTCAAAAATCGCCTGCTTCCGCCAAGTACAAAGTGGTTGTGTAGATCCGCCTTTGGGCATTTGCGGATATCATCAAGTTTTTCTTGTTTCAATGCCGTCTGAAAGTCCATCGTTGCTCCTTAATCAAGCTTATTCCATATTTTTATGCATATTCTAACGAATACTTAGAGAAAGAACTTTTTTATTATAGCATCAATCTCATTAGTTCCTAAGGGACTGATTGATGTTTCCTCTGTAATTATCAAATTTACTCCGATAAAAATTTCTTCCTTCATCAAAGATTTTAACCTTTGTACTGAATTCTTCGCATATTCTTTATCGTCTAACATGCCACGATGTTCCCAATATAATACTTTTCTTCTTTTGACATCCAAAACAGTGAAGTCAGGATGAATTATTCCCCCGCCACTTAGTTTTAATGGACATTCATATTTATATGGAATCCCCTTGTCCGCAAGTGCATTGGCTATATTGAGTTCTGACTTTGATCGAACCCTTTCTTTTCGTTTAGTTTCAAAAAAAGGAAGATATTCCGGAATAGGTTTTCTTTGATATGGCTCTTTTAACCAGAGTTGCACATAGTCCTCGTCCGAGACATCAATAGGTGTTATTAATTCTTTCGCTTCAGTAGGAAACGATGAATATGCTTTTTGAATCTTATCTATTGTATTTTCCGATTTGTCGATGAGTTTTTTCAGGCATTGAACCTCTACCGTGACAAGCTTATTAATCTTTTCGTCATAAGCTTTTTGAAGATATTGTTTAATCATAGATATTTCAGATTTATGAATATATTTTCCGGATTTTTCCGAACTTTCTCTTCGCAAATAAAACTGGACTCCATGCGCAGTTCTGCTCACATGTATTTTCCCCGGCGGCGCTTTTTCTAATGCTTCCTCTTTTGAATTCTTGATCAAAAGCAGCTCGTTGTACCTCCGCTTTGCTTCAGAATATAGATTGGTATATTTAGTCGTTAATAAATTTCGTTGCTTCTTCGTAATGATTCCTCCTTAAAAATATAAAAAGACTTGAATTATAAAAGCCTAAATTGCAAATAAAATTATAAAAGCTTGTACCATGCAGCTAAGTTGTTCGTTTTTTCTGCCACTTGTCAATCATGCCTTTCATGCTCGGACAGCGGAATTGTGAAAAATGGCATTTTCGTTGCAATAGATAATCATCATTTACTTTTTATAACAGCGAGATTATGAAAGCTGGCTTATCCGCTGTCATAAATTGTTTATCTACCTAGTTTCCAACATCGAAATTATAAAAAATTACTTTTTCGCCGCCGTATATAATCATCATTCGCATTTTCTAACAGCGAGATTATAAAAACCTACTTTTTCCGCTGTCATAGATGTTTTATTTACTTAATTTCCGACAGCGGAATATTAAAAAATAGCTTTTCCGCCGCCATATATAAAGCTTATGTGCTTTTTCCAACAGCACCCTCAATCTCGGCTTCTCAGCACGCAACACTAAAATCACAACACATCACATATCAAGGATTTTTGTGGTAAGACAAATATAACCACTCAAAGAAAAAATTATAGAAATCCTGAAACTGAATAAGAATATACTCCAACACATACAAAAAAGCAACTACAAGTTTTCAGCCTCGCGCCAAAGAGCCCGCATCCCCTATAAATACTAGAGGTTGCGGGCTTTGCTCCTTTACTCCTATAATAGAAATCGCTTGAAATACGAGGCTTCTGGCATGATGGTGGGTACTATGCCAGTCCTCTGATGTATATTTGCAATTGAAAAACCATCTGTGTTTCTGTAATGTATTAGCGTCCAAACTATACTACAGAGATACCAGAGGTACCCACAGATGGTTTCTGCTAATACATTATGTAAAAAATTGCTCAATGTCAATCATGCTATCGTAGAAGATGCAAACTTCTATCTTGATCGGGATGGTGTTACCCACCTCAGAATCCATGCGCGGACGGATAAATGGCATCAGGATGATTGTCCGTTCTGCCACAGACGCTGTCCTCGTTACGACCAGAGGATAGATCAGCCGCGCACTTGGAGAAGCCTTGACTTTGGTGCAACACTCGTAGAGGTTGAGGGGTGGACACATCGTATAGAGTGTCCTGAGCATGGTGTTGTAACAGCCTATGTTCCTTGGGCATATCCAGGAAGCGGATTCACCCGGGACTTTGATCTGACAGTCGGATGGCTTGCAGTTTATCTTCCTCGCAGTGTTGTATCAGAGTATATGCGCATCGACTGGGAAACAGTTGGGCGTTGTGTAAACAGAACTCTGAATGACATTGAACCTGAGCGCTCCAGAAGACTTGATAACCTTATAAACATTGGCATTGATGAGACCAGCTATAAGAAAGGTCACAAGTACATTACGGTTATCGTTAACCACGATACAAATACCGTTGTTTGGGCAGCACAGGGGCATGGTAAAGGTGTGCTGACGAAGTTCTACAAACAGCTTACTCCAGAACAGCTTTCATCCATCAAGGTTGTTACCGGAGATGGAGCAAAGTGGATCACGGAATGCGTTAACGAGTTCACTCCGGATTGTGAGCGCTGTGTTGACCCCTTCCACGTCGTACAATGGGCTATGGAAGCTCTTGACGAGGTTCGCCGTGAAGTATGGCGTGAAGCCTACGCTGAGTTCACACGCTTATCCAAAGAACATCCTCGTAAGAAAGGACGCCCCAAGGCAGATGATCCGGAAGCCGCTATATTGAATGCAGCCAAGGCTAAAGCAGATGAAATCAAAAACTCAGCTTATGCACTCGGCAAGGCTCCCGAAAATCTGACAGAGAACCAACAGAACCGGGTTACCATGATTGCTGAGAATAACAGTCGTCTGTATCGAGCTTACCGAATGAAGGAAACGCTCCGTCTCATCTTAAAAATCAAAGATACTGACGAAGCAGAAGCCGCTCTTAATCGGTGGCTCTGGTGGGCAAGTCACAGTAGGATTGATGCTTTCAAGGAGCTATACCTCAAGATCAAACGTCACAGGGATCACATACTCAATGCAATACGGCTGGGTATGAGCAATGCACGAATTGAGGCTACTAATAACAAAATCAAACTGATCGTCCGCAAGGCATATGGTTTTCGCAATATCCAAAACATGCTCGATATGGTCTACTTAGTATGCTCGGATTTGAGGATTCCACTTCCTAACAGAAAACCTCGAGGCGCATGATCAGCATAAATGCTGGGGATGATGGCATTTTTCACCCACCATTACCCCTGAAGAGCCTGAAATACAGCGATTTCTATTATAGGAGTTGTCGCCGGATGCTTCGACAATTTATATGAAAATCCCTTCGGGATTTCACGCATAAAATAGGAGACAGGACATAAATGCAAGCATTTGTCCTACCTCCTATCTTATGCTAAAACACTACGTGTTTTTCATTTAAAATTGTCTCGTGCCCGGCTCGTTATCACTCCAGTTCCCTAACTTAACCTGTACCTTAAACATTTTTGTTAGGGTTCTCTGTTACGATTTGATTTCATTTGGTTTCAGCTGTCCATATCGCATGGACTGTATCAGCTAATGTTATCAAATTGTTATCACGGAAGTGTTATCAAGTCAAACTAACTTAACTTCTCACTCACTTACCAAATACCTTCTCCATCACCTAAAATGATAGTCTTAATATTTTCATCTATTTGAGAGTCACTAAGCCCCTGTTTGATCAGTGGCTGGACAACCTCCCTGCTTTCACGCATATGCGGTAATTGTGACGCAAGCTTGCAGGCCTTATCTTCTCGCCCTGCTTTCAGATATAAAAAACATAACGCGGCTCTCATCGTTGATTTCTGCTTTTCGTTAATCGAAATAGGCAAACCTCTTTCCATTAACTCTATCGCTTCTTCTGTGTCACCTTTTAAAGCCAATGTACTAGCCAAGCCAAGTATCATTCCCGGCTTGTTTGGATATATTAGCAAGGCATCACGATAGGTCTTTTCTGCCATATCCAGGTCACCATTTCTTTGATATGCAACAGCTTTTTTATGAATATTGTAACGTGTTTCCTCTGCTCGGATGGTATCCATCCCAAGAAGCAAATCAACACTTGTCTCAAATATATTGGCTAACGCCGGGAGAAGCGTAATATCTGGATAGCTTTCGCCTCGTTCCCATTTAGATACGCTCTGCGGAGTTATTCCTAGAAACTCGGCTACATCTTCTTGCGTCAATTCTTTTAAAATCCTGTACTTCTTCAAGTTGGCAGGCAAATACATCATATATAGTTCCTCCGATATAAATTTTATTCAGAACGTTCTATGAAAATAATACCATTTATACATGTAAATCCAATGACGCAATAGTTGTGTTACGCTCAACTCCAATCTAGGATCATCTTTGTGCCTCAATTGCCTTTACGATGACCACGTCCAGCTAATCTACATACCCGATATCTTTCTTCAGATCAACAATCGTGCCACCACATTACAAGTTCATTTCTTTACTGTATTATAAAACGTTATTGGTTGAATAACACCAGATTCACAGTTCGCAATGTTAATACGATAATGCGTTGTATATATCTTAGCAGTTCCTAGGCAGCATTTCTTATATTTCTTGCCACTTCCACATGGACATCTATCATTTCGTCCAATATTTTCATATTCTGGACTGACGACTCGCAACTCGTCTACATTCCATAGTGCAAATGGATCCTTAACCACATTCATAAGTTGCTCCAAAGGAGCATAGTTATATTCCTGTCCCTCCATCTTAATTATGGCGTATTTATCAAATGGATCAGACACAATGGCAAATGCAAGGATTTCCATATCCGTTATTTCATGACAGCACATTTCTCCCATATATAACTGACCAATTCTATGATTACATCCATGTCTAAGACTTATCTTCTTACCACAGATAGAGCATTTCTCTTCTTTTATAATGTCTTCACGACTGGTAAACAGCCTATAAGGAAAAAGCTTTTGGAACTGCTTTACTGAATTCAGAATATGTCCAATGTAAAATTTCAATCCTACAGGACAACCAAAATATTTCTCAAAGTGTGGCTCCAGAAAGGATATTTCGATATCCGTTCTGTCCAAAGTATTCCAAGCTTCTTCAAAATTTCTGTTTTTTAGTCTTTCAAAAGCCGTTAAATATGAGCTTTGAATCTTATAGACCTGCTGAAGACACCATATATAATTGGCAGTTTGTTCATCCTTAGCATCTACTGCCTGCTTTTTCAGCTTTACTAATTCATCTGGGATCCGCGGATCAAGCTGACGATTTGGCTTTTCAAGATATTCTTCAATTTTCCTGGCTGTCATCCTTAAATATGTCCTTAGCTGCAGATTTTAATGCTTCCTCGATTCCATTTACTGGGCCCTCATAAGAAATCATTTTGCTTTTCTTTCCGTCTTCTGTAGTAATAATATTAACCCTTGCAGATACATCTTTTTTATCCCGATGCATCTTCTTTGCCTGATCATATAAATAATTGGATACCAGATTAATCATTATCGGCAGCACTATACTTGTCACAACAAAAGTTGCTATTGTTATACTGGCAGAATGTAATTCTAATTTTTTGAAGTCTCCATCATTAATAGCTATATCCGGTATTAAATTATCCGAACCATTATCTTTCACATACTCTAAAAATTCTTGTGTACATTCAGGAAAAACATAACCTTCTTTATCTTCCCGTTTTATGTAATCTGGAATCAAAAGAACATTAGCTTGCTTTATCTCCTCCGTCAATTCCTTAGGAAAGTACTCTTTCTCATAAATAGTCTCGAAAGTCTCTGAACAGTCTTTTACTATCAATGTTTTCTCATTAATTTCATGTTTCATATCTTCATTCTCCTCAAATACTATATAGGTCATACTTACCATCGCTTCATGTTTTTCAAATATTTTTCAGAATATGACTGTTTCAATTCTTCTGCCGAAATACCATAGCAAAGCAGCACATCATTGTAATACATTAGAACATCTGCCATTTCTTCAACTAAATCCTTTCTGAGTGCCTCATCAGAACACGATTTTGTTCCGCCATTTTTCTTAACGATGTCTATGACTTCTCCAATCTCTCCGACCATCCAAAGAAGTTTATTTTTCCCAGTCTCCGGACCGATAGTTTCCCATTTGTCTTTATATTTATCTTGCAAATTCCTTTGCATTTCCTGCATCTCGTTTATTGTAAAATCCAATCTAAGCCACCTCTATTTTTCAGCAACTACATAGTCACCATTTTTATAATTTCTCATCGATTTACTGATTCTAAATCCCGCCTTTTGCATCTCTTTCACCAAGGTATGCATATAAAAACCGTGCGTGACCACCACACTCTCGCAGTCGTCATTATTTAACAATTCAACAAATTTACTTGCCCTTGCTTCCGTCTCTTTTCTGCTTTCTGCTTGCCTATTGGAGTTAAGGAACCATTGAACTCGTCCCGTTATATTCCAAAACCACAATGGTAACTCCATCCTACAATCAAAACTTGACCCAAGCGGGACTTCGCTTACCAGTTCAGTACATATAAAATCCTTATTCCCAAATATTTCTATTGCAGTGTCCCGACTTCTAGGCAAGGTACTAACGTATACTCGTTTTAGATTAAAAACAGGAATATCATAAGACATCCGCATAATTGGTGCCTTGTCATACTGAGTACAAGCCTTATCAAACTCACAGGAACTATACGTTCTTTCCCAGTCATAAGCAACTGGTCCATGTCGTATTATAATTACTTTCAAATATCAAAATCCCCCACTATTTCACAAGCCACGAGCCTGTCTTCTTTGATCCGATTCTTTCAATCACACCTTCGTCAAGCAATTCCTTCATTAGCATTTGTACTGCCCTTCTGGATTTATTCATCATCTCTGACAGTTCTGCTTGCGTCAATGAAGGATTTTCTTTAAGAAGCAGCAATAGATGTTCTCTATCCGACATCATGCTTTTCTGCGCTTTATTTTGCGCTTTATTTTGCGCTTTATCATAAGCATAGTTGAGATTCCACAACGTAAGAAAGAAATTATACCCATCCGTGTAAAAAACTGGCTTTAATTCTTCCTTATATCGTTCCTCAGCTTCATAGGCGTCAAGGATTTTCTTAAATCCACTTCCTCTTCTCTCCATAAGCCGCATTCTTCCAAAAACATCCGCAAGAATCGGATTGCGTAGTTTTGACGGTACGTGTCTTATATCCAGCAACTGAACCTCCGAACCATCAAACATTCCTCCGGGATTAGTGATGACAATCCTGTCGTCATAGATATCTACCTGACTGTGGGCTCCTGTCTGAAGATAACTCCTGTGGATAAGAGCATTAACCAATCCCTCTTCCAATGCTCGTTCCGGATAGTCAGGCAACTCTACTCGTTTATCATTGTCTTTGCGCCATCCTTTTTTTGTATTGTTTTTTATAAAGGCCATGGTGCTATCATAAAGCTCTATGAGCCCACCTGTGTATTCCGCATCATCAAGTGCATCCTGTGTAGAATTAGCTTTTTCAAGACCATTCCACCTTGTACAAAAAATCCTTGAGTGATGAATATTCCATTGATCTGCAAACAAAATCCCTGCATTCGTCATTTGACCATCTTCTTGCATAAGCTTAAAACTCACAAGATCATTATCTAGCTCCAACGGGAGATGTGTTGCTTTCAAATATCTTTTCCTAAATGATTCAAATGTTAGCCTTTCTCTTGGAATATCCGAAATCATTTCATCATACGATGTCCCAGTACTTTTTATGATGAACTCTGTAAGTTCAAATCCGGTAATCTCCTTTTTTACACTTCCTGTTCGATAATAATATCTACCATGAAGATTTAACGGAAGTTTTGATTTCTTTACTTCGATTTGAATATATTTCTTTTCGTCCTTTGTTTTGAGGTTAACATCACATGTCATCCCAAAAGCCGCTGTAATCTTATTGGGAATATCCTCTAACAGCTTTTTTATAATCTTTTCTTCCAATCCCAGGACGTTACCATTATCATCAATACCAATATAAAGAGTTCCCCCTTGTGCATTGGCATAACCACAAATCCATTCGAGGTATTTATCCTGCCATGATTCTTTCCACTCAACAACCTGACTTTCATTTTCATCTATGATAAGGTCTATTTCTCGCATAATCGCACCTCTTTTTCATTCATTCCAAATATAAAATATCATATTTGCGCTTTATTTTCAATTCTAAAGCGCAAATTCAAAATTATTTTATGTGCTTTATGCGCTTTAATATTATTTTATCCAGTCTGAAGCCATATATTCCCTGTATGACATGATAACGGGAGCGTGACACGCCCCCGTCACTGTCTATCAAGGGAGTAGCTTAATCCAGTTCCGGTCCTCTGCGCTTCTTAGGTATCACCTGATTCGTTGGACGTTCAGCAGTCTCTTTCTTTAGCTCTGACAATCTGCCCAAGACACTTTCCCTGGTCTTTTCTTCAACTTCCTTACGCTTGTGCATATCCCACCACTCTTTAAACTTCCGCCATGCTCCTGCTACAAGCTTTCCAATTGGAGTTTTGGGTTCTTTAAGGAATGCGTACCTCATGAATTCTTTCTGAGCTTCCGTTTCAACCATTGTCTGAATCGTCTCTTCAGTCTGCTTGTTCAGTTCCTCCAAAACCGTTTCATTCACTTCAACGGCATTAGTCGTTTCTGCATATTGTTCATTCAATGATTCCAACGCCTCGGCTTTTTTTCTTATAAAGAACTCTTTGGACCAATCACTGTTCCGTCCCTTTTCGATTTCCTTAAGATCCTCTCCCTCGAAGATCTCGGGATGTTCGTTCATTTCCTGTTCGGCGTACTTATGCATTTTGTCTTGTAGTTCCGTAAGTGATTCCTGCGTGAAGACTCTTGTCTTTGCTGCCTGTTTCTGCATACCGCGCTTGTATCCCCGCCCTATCGGAAGTCCAATCACATGAGCATGGGGTGAATGCTCATCCAGGTGGACTACCGCAGATACAATCCGGAAGTCCGGTACAAGTTCCTGAAGATGCTTCAGCTGGTTTTCGAAGATCGGAAGCATCTGCTTCTTCATCTCCAATGACTTGTCATGCCAGAACTCTGCATCTCCAAGCTGGATGACAAGCTCAGCTGCCACATCGTTCTTTCCACTTTCGGAAACGTATTTCAGATAATCATCAATCTGTCGATCTGCCCGCTTGCCTTTGTTATATTCTTCAAGGCAAGCGTCAAATTCTTGATGATATGCTTCTTTCAGATCATCAAGAATATTATCTCCGCCGATAAGTACGTAAATATTGTCCCGACAATATTCCGGACTTTCATACTGGCGGAGATTATGCTTGCTCGCAGCCGCCACTTTTTTCGTGGTGGTAAGAGCATGCTTCTTGTTGGATAAATGTAATGAATACGAGATCATATTTCTCCTTTCATGATCGAGTGTGAATTACATGTGAGACAACAAGAACGCCCCGCAGGGCCCTCGGAGAGCCCCCGGATAATGATGCGAAGTGTCATTATCCATAGGGGGTTATCGATTATGTCCGTGGTGCTGCGCGCCACATAATCGGTATGCCGCCTGCGGCGGGAAATTCTGTTGTCAAGGTTCTTATAACGACCCAGTCGCACCGGATCGTATTCTATTAACAGAGGAAAAGTTACCATCTGAAATCCGGATGTATTCCTACCCGGTCAAGATATTCCTGTCTCGACTTTTCCCTTTCTTCTTCTGTAGGTGCTGTTTTCGATTTTGAATAAATATCATGATTCACCATTGTGTTAAGTTTTGCTTTAAGGCCTTTTTCGATTTCTTCCTTTTCTTCAAATTTATCCAAAAGGTGATAGCTCAAAAGTTTAAAAAACAGCTCCCGCGTTATCTGTACATATTTCATAAATCGCTCCTTTCAACCAAGTCCGCAACAACGCAAAGTCTTAATTTTTTTGCAACCTTGCATCCTTCAAGTCCGCAATTTCTTACTCCTTGCATTGTTGCGTTCTTCCTTTTATTCCGAATCTTCCCTGAGAACCCAATACCAGACATCGTTGATTTTTTTAGCTTTAAGTCCAAGTTCCTGTTTGGCATTCTCCATAGTCCTTTTGGAAATATTTTCCTCTTTAGCAATTTCAAAGATTTCTTTACTTGGAAGCATCCTGTGATTCTCTGCCAGTTCTTTTAACAGGGCCGTGGCACGGTCCTGTTTATTCACTTTAGGGGCAATACCTCCAAGCACTTCATCCGCCGTAATCTCATAATCTCCGATCCACCTGAAGCCGTCTTCTGAAAGTTCAAAAGCTTTCGAATGACCAAAGGCCGCGAGATTATTCTTAATCTGAACCATTGCTCTTTTGTCCGGTTCTCCTTCGATCCTTCCGACCAGAAGAACACTTCTTGCGACAGCATAGAAGTCTATCGATCCTATTCCTCTGTAAGCTGCCTTTGTACCACCGGCTTTGTTCATGTGACCAATAAGGACGATGGCGCATTTATATTTTTCTGCTAATGCTCCAAGCCGTTTAGTCATATCTCTTGCTTCATTTGCCCGATTCATATCCATCCCGCCGCCAAGATACGCCTGTATAGGATCAAGGATCAGGAGCTTCGCATTGGTCGTTTTCAACGCTTCTTCGATTCTCTCATCTGCCATGGATAATGATTTGTCGCTTTCATCAATCACCATTATCCTTGTGCAATCCGCACCGGCACTATCGAGCCTCGGCTTAACTGTGTCGGCAAGTCCGTCCTCCGCAGTCTGGTAAATCACATTGACGGGCTCACTGCAATTCATTCCTTCATCCAGCGTTTCGCACTTCGTCAGTTTCGCCGCAAGGTTCAATACCATCGTTGTCTTACCATCCCCGGGATCTCCCTGGATAATGGTAAGTTTTCCGTAAGGGATGAACGGATACCAGAGCCAGGACACTTCCTCGGCCTCGATTTCCGACATCTGAATCAATTTCAATTCTGTCTTGTTTTCTTCCATTTACATTTTTCCTCCGTTTTCATATTTTTGTGTTGAATGTAAGCGGAAGCCTTGTTATACTTTGAATTAAGTAAATTTGTATAAGAAAGCTTCGGCTTTTTAGGAAAAGTCCTCTGTTCCAGCAGAGGACTTTTTCGTTTACCTCCAATCGTCTTCATGCTGCATTCCTTCCATGATGGTTGCTATTTGTCTGATAAGTACAATCAGGTCAGGATCCACTGATGAACCGGCCTCAATCCTAGAAAGCTCATTCAGAACCTTTTTCAGTTCGTCCTTAAGTGCTTTATACACTTTAGGATTTCCCTGGACGGTTATTGTTTTGTTCATCAAGCGACTGATAATGTAATCCTGCTTCGTGTGACCTGAGAGGCGAACTTCCGCTTCAATCAGTGCATCTTCCTCAGGTGAAACCCTAAACGCCACTATCTTGTTTCTAAAGCGGCCCCTCTGATCCAAATTCTTTGCTGACATCCTTATGTCTCCTTTTCTGTGTTATTGCTAAATCTTTCATTATCAAGGAAATCTGCCATCTCATCCTGTTTTGTGGGAAACAGATGTGCATATCGGTACGTGATCCTTTCTGTTTCATGCCCTACACGATTTCCAATCTCCAGTGCTGTAAATCCCTTATTGATCAGAAATGATACATGGCTGTGCCGCAAATCATGAATTCGGATAACCTTTACTCCTGCGGCTTTGCAACCCCTTTCCATTTCTGTAGAGAGAACATGTTTGGATAATGACTGAAATATCCTGTCACCGGGCTTGATATCGTAAAACATCTTCAGACAGTCCTTCATTTCCTCACACAGGAACTTTGGAAGTTTTATAACCCTATTGCTCTTTTTGGTCTTAGGCGTCGTTACAACATCCTCTCCGTGCATTCTCTGATAAGACTTATTGATCCTAAGCGTTGACTTTTCGAAATCAAAATCAGCCGGAGTAAGTGCAAGCAGCTCTCCTTCACGTATTCCGCACCAGTACAAGATTTCAAAAGCGTAATAGGAAATCGGCCTGTCCATGATAGCCTCGGCAAAAGCAAGATATTCTTCTTTTGTCCAGAATGACATTTCCTTTATATCTTCCTGCCCCATACAGCCCGCATTTCTCGCCGGATTAACGCTCAGGTGATAATACTTAGCCGCATGGTTGAAAAGTGCGCTTAGTTCCGCATGTATCGTTTTCAGATAACATGGTGAAAAAGTTTCTCCGTTAGCTTTCGTCAAACGCATCATTTCGTTCTGCCAGTCAATCACGTCCTTTGCGGTTATTTCAGAAAGCTTACGTTTTCCAAGATAAGGAAGGATCTTTTTTTCATATATGACCTGCTTTGTCATCCATGTGTTTTCCTTTAGTCTTGGTCTTACGTCCTTTTCGTAAAGTCCGTAAAAGGCTTCCAAAGTCATATCGATATCCGATGCCTGCTGAAGCTTAAACTGAGCTTCCCACTCAATAGCTTCTTTACGAGTAGAAAACCCTCTCTGGCATTTCTGCCTGTTCGTCCCGGTCCAGTCCTTATAACGGATCATCGCATACCAGGTACCGTTCTTGTCGTTCTTATAAACCGGCATTAAGCATCCCTCCTCTCATAATCCTTGGTCTGATAGAAGTGTTCATAGAAGAATTTGGTATCGATCCTTCCCTGAATGGTCTGAAATCCCATTTCCTGCATTTCCTTGTTAAGCTTTCTTATCAGCTTATAGGCGTAACTTTCAGAAACGCCGAGGATTTCCATAACATCTGCAACTCTTAAAAACATTTTTTCCATACATTTCTTTCCTTTCTTTGGTTTCGTTTTTGTTGATACTTCATTTGCCGTTTTCCTTTGACACTTTCCTGACGGGTAACCTCTGGGTTCGTTAGCCTTATAGACTGTTTTGGACTGCGCCGTTTTCGCTCCCTCCATACGCTCGCTTTCGGTCCTCGCATACTTTTCCGGAGTCATATCTGTGTCTCAGACGATCATTCAGTTTTCACTTAACATATTTGTTTAAGTTCATGGTTATAATACTAAACATATTTGTTAAAGTCAAGTGTATTGTTAAACATTTTTGTTTAATTGTTCTTGATTGTCCTAAACAAATATGTTAAGATAATCCCATCAAGCGAAAGGAGCCCTCACTATGGCAATAGGAGAACGAATCCATTTCTTCCGTAGTAAACGCGGAATGACACAAAAATATGTAGGTACTCAGATCGGCTTTGATGAAAAATCTGCCGATGTCCGTATGGCTCAATATGAGAGTGAAAATCGTGTTCCAAAGGATAACCTTGTTCAGGCAATGGCAGAGCTTTTTGACGTTAAACCTGATGCCCTGAAGGTTCCCGATATCGACTCTTTCACAGGGCTTATCCATACCCTCTTCGCTATTGAAGATCGCTACGGTCTCAAAATTGAAAAAGCAGAAGACGGACAACCTCAGCTTTATCTTGATTTAAGGAATCATCCGGGAAGCATGCAGCTTTTTGACATGCTTATGGACTGGATGGATAAATCTGAAGCACTTAAATCCGGTCAGATCACCCAGGATGAATATGATGCCTGGAGATATCACTATCCAACACCCGGTCAGACAACTCATTCACACTTTGAAGAAGTACCTGCTCAGGAATGATCTAAATAACTCTTCTTTGAATTGTTTCCATCGGCTAACATAAGGGCAAAAAGAAAAGGCCTTGCTAAGCTATTCATTAGCTTAACAAGACCTTTTTAAGTCTTTGCTGAAACCTCACCTGCTAACCTTTTGCATTACTCATAAATAATGCTCAATTATCAAGTGTTATCATTTTGTTATCAAATCGCTTTTCAAAATCCTTAGAATCCGCATAAATACTGCATTCTTCAGACTTCGTTAATTATTCAAGTTCCACTGTTCCCGGCGGCTTAGAAGTAAGGTCATACATTACGCGGTTAACGCCCTTAACCTCATTGATGATTCTGCTCATGACTTTCTGGAGAACTTCGAAAGGAATCTCGGAAGCCTCAGCTGTCATGAAGTCTACCGTCTCAACTGCGCGGAGAACAATTGCGTAATCGTAAGTTCTCTCATCGCCCATAACGCCTACAGAGCGCATGTTTGAAAGAGCTGCGAAGTACTGATCGGGAAGCTTTGATAAGCCGGCTGCCGCGATCTCTTCTCTGTAGATGTAGTCAGCATCCTGCACAATGCGAACCTTATCGGCTGTAACTTCGCCGATGATACGGATGCCAAGTCCCGGTCCTGGGAAAGGCTGACGGAATACTAGATACTCGGGAAGTCCGAGCTCAAGTCCGGCCTTACGAACCTCGTCCTTAAACAATGTCTTAAGGGGCTCAATGATTTCCTTAAAATCAACAAAATCAGGAAGTCCTCCTACATTGTGATGTGACTTGATAACGGCTGACTCACCGCCAAGTCCGGATTCTACAACGTCAGGATATATTGTACCCTGTGCAAGGAAGTCAACTGCGCCGATCTTCTTGGCCTCTTCCTCAAACACACGGATAAACTCTTCACCAATAATCTTACGCTTGCGCTCAGGCTCTTCTACGCCTGCAAGCTTTGCGTAATATCTGTCTGCCGCATTCACGCGGATAAAGTTGATGTCGAAGTTTCCTTTTTCACCGAATACGCCTTCAACCTCATCACCTTCATTTTTACGAAGAAGTCCGTGATCAACGAATACGCATGTAAGCTGCTTACCGATTGCCTTGGCAAGGAGAGCTGCAAGAACGGATGAATCAACACCTCCCGAAAGAGCAAGAAGAACCTTGCCGTCTCCAACCTTAGCCTTGATATCTTTAATTGTATTTTCTACGAAAGAATCCATTCTCCATGTACCTGCAGTCTCGCAGATATTTCTTACGAAGTTATGGAGAATCTCTTTGCCTTTAACTGTATGTAATACTTCGGGATGGAACTGAATAGCGTACAGTTTCTTATCTTCACAAGCCGCTGCAGCTACGGGACAATCCGCTGTGTGAGCAATGATATCAAATCCCGGTGCAACTTTGCTGATATAGTCGAAGTGACTCATCCATACGATAGTGTCATCCTCAACACCTGCAAACAACTTATCCTTAGATCCGTCAATAAATGTCTGTGTCTTACCGTACTCTCTTACAGGCGCTTTCTCAACCTTACCTCCGAGCACGTGCATCATGAGCTGCGCTCCGTAACAAAGTCCCAAAACAGGAATACCAAGCTCGAACAATTCCTTAGTATAAGTTGGTGCTCCATCCTCATAACATGAGTTGGGGCCTCCGGTCAAAATAATTCCCTTAGGCTCCATCGCCTTTATCTGCTCTATCGGAGTGCGATATGAATAAATCTCACAATAGACATTACATTCCCTGACACGACGAGCTACAAGCTGATTGTACTGTCCGCCGAAATCAAGAACTATTACTTTCTCTTCTGCAGTCATGGTTCCTCCCGAAAAAAATTTTACAACAACAATTATGCTCGATTATACACTATGGCATAAAGGCTAACAATTGGCACATCACACAAATCTTCTGACACAGATAATCGGTCTGTACATCGCTGAACTATACTTAATTCCCGTCTTCTGAGTACTTGCGTGAACAATCTGTCCTCCGCCTATATATATTCCCACATGCCCGCCGTAGTAGATAACATCTCCCGGCTGTGCATCGGAATATGAAACTTCCGTTCCGTAATTTCCCTGCTCCCATGATGTTCTGGGAACCGATATTCCAAACGCCTTGTAAACAGAATATACAAATCCTGAACAATCTGCGCCGTTTGTAAGACTTGTTCCGCCGGACACATATGGATTACCAACGAACTGGCAAGCATAGCTCGCAATATTAGAGCCTGAACCGCCTCCCGAAGGTGCCGGTGGAGGAGATGAGTTCTTGGAACCGCCTGAAGATGTAGAATCTCCCGAGCCACCTCCGTTATCTGCGCTTGCTCTCTGAGCTTCTTCACTCTTACGCTTCCTCTCAGCTTCTTCCGCCTCACGGGCAGCCTGTGCTGCTTTCTTGGTCTCATTGACCTCATTCTGCTTGGATGCGATCTGTTTCTGAAGAGCCGCCATATCAGCCTGCTGGCTCTTGATCTGTGCCGTATATAACGCAGCATCCTGTTTGGCTTTAGCAAGCTTTACCTCGTAATCAGAATATTTGGCCTTATACTCTTTTAGGACTTCTTCCATCTGATGCTGCTCTTCTTCCATCTCAAATTTGGAAGTTTCAAGCTGCCCCTTCTCCTCTTCGAGCTGTGTCTTTGCCTTATCGGCAGCCGTCTTCGCTTCTACATACTCCTTAAGCTTTTCCCTGTCATATTCATAAATCTGCTCAATATACTGGGCTTTATTAAGTGCATCAGAGTAGTCAGCCGCAGTCAAAAGAATCTGTATATAAGATGATTCTCCCTGCTCATATAAATACTTTATTCTCTTAAGCATTGCTTCATACAAGGTATCTTCTTTTTGCTTCGCATCCTCGTACTCAGCTGTTTTAACTTTTATCTGTTCTTCAGTTTTCTCAATTTCCTCTTTTATAAGATCTATATCAGCCATCATGGAAACAATTTCGTTTGAAGTTTCATCCATGGCTGCTTTTGTCTTTCCCTGATCTGCGGCGATCGAATTTACTTTGCCGTTGGCGTTATTGAGATTTTTCTGATTCTCATTCTTTTTCTTCTCAAGCTCTTTTTTCTGATTCTTTAATGCCTGTTCTTCCTGCTCCAGCTTATTCTGTTTTTGCTGTAAATCAGTACTGGTGGTAGCCCTTACAGGGTCCACCACCAGCATACTAAGGACTAAGGAAAGAGCTATCGCAGAAAAAAAGTAATCTTTTCTCATTTCATCCTCCTTGTCCCTCATTATTCAGTAACTCTATATAATTATAACACGTAACACCAAGAAATTGCTTGATTCTGCAAAATCAAAGCTCACAATTTCCGACTGTTCTCGGGAATGACTCAACGTCTCTGATATTTCCCATACCTGTGAGATACATTACGCAACGCTCAAATCCGAGACCAAATCCGGCGTGTCTTACACTTCCGTACTTTCTAAGGTCAAGATAGAACTGGTAATCATCCTTCTTCATTCCAAGCTCATCCATACGCTTCTCGAGAATCTCAAGGTCGTCTTCTCTCTGGCTTCCGCCAATAATCTCTCCGATTCCGGGAACAAGGCAATCTGCTGCTGCAACAGTCTTTCCATCGGGATTAAGCTTCATATAGAACGCCTTGATATCCTTAGGATAATCTGTTACGAAAACAGGCTTCTTGAATACTTCTTCAGTGAGATATCTCTCATGCTCTGTCTGAAGATCGCATCCCCATGATACCTTGTAATCAAACTTATCATTGTTCTTTGTAAGAATATCGATAGCTTCTGTATAAGTGATACGACCAAACTCGTTACCTACAACGTTGTTAAGTCTATCGATAAGTCCTTTGTCAATGAACTCGTTAAAGAATGCCATCTCTTCAGGGCAATGCTCAAGAACATAGTTGATAACGTACTTAAGCATAGCTTCTGCTGTGTCACAATCATCCTTAAGATCTGCAAAACACATCTCAGGCTCGATCATCCAGAACTCAGCGGCATGTCTTGTTGTATTGGAGTTCTCAGCACGGAATGTAGGTCCGAATGTATATACATTCTTAAATGCAAAAGCATAAGTCTCAACATTGAGCTGTCCGCTAACAGTGAGGTTAACAGGCTTTCCGAAGAAATCCTTTGAGAAATCAACAGCTCCGTCCTCAGTCTTGGGAACGTTGTTAAGATCGAGAGTTGTTACCTGGAACATCTCTCCGGCACCTTCACAGTCACTTCCTGTAATAAGAGGAGTATGAACATATACGAAATTTCTCTCCTGGAAGAAAGAATGAATAGCATATGCAGCAACTGAACGAACCTTGAATACTGCCTCAAAAGTATTTGTTCTTGCACGAAGATGAGGAATTGTTCTGAGGAACTCAAGAGTGTGTCTCTTCTTCTGAAGAGGATAATCTGAAGTAGATGTTCCCTCAATCTCAACTTCCTCAGCCTGCATCTCGAAAGGCTGCTTTGCGCCGGGTGTTGCAACGATTGTTCCTGTTGCGATAACCGCAGCACCTACGTTGAGCTTACTGATCTGTGCAAAGTTTGAAAGTGCATCCGAATATACGATCTGAAGTGGTTTAAAGTATGTACCGTCATTCAAAACTATAAATCCGATAGCCTTAGAATCACGGATACTTCTGATCCATCCTCCGACTGTCACTTTCTGTCCGACATATTTTTCTTGTTCTGTAAATAATGCTTTTATATCTGTAAGTTCCATGACATCCTCCAATTAAAAATATTTCCCAACAAATAAAACGCTTTATCAATTAGCAGGCTCAACCACATTTGCATTATCAACAAGGAATGCTACAACCTTATCTGCCATAAGGCCTTCCCTAATAGTCTTGGGATCAACATCACCCTTAAGTTCATCAAGTGAGCTGTATCCTGTAGTTCCTGCATCAAAAGCTTCCTTAAGATAATTCTCAACATCCTCATCAGAAATTGCAATATTTTCATTCTTAGCAATTGCTGCGAATGTAATAAACTGCTGAGCTACCTCATTTACCATGTTCTTCAAAAATGCATCGGCATCTGTCTGATCAGGAGCGGTATTCTGCATCATAATGCGAACAATATCGCTTGCTGTTGTAGGCTGTCCGTATGCTGTGTACATCTGAGCATAATTCTCAAGCTGCTCATTCTCCTGAACAAGGTAATAATTGAGAAGTTCCTGAGGGAAATCCTTAAACTCTGAGATTTCAATAACTTTCTCAATAACTGCAGACTCAACATCAGCTTTGTGTGTTGCCTCTGCTTCTTCTGTAAGCTGCTGCTTAGATGTTTCCTTAAGCTGCTCAAGATTTGTAACACCTTCCATTCCAAGGCCGGCTGCCCACTCATCTGTAGGCTCTTTTGACTTTTCACTTATCTTGTTAACTTTAACTGTAAATACAACCTTCTTACCTGCAAGATCCTTTGAACCGTATTCTTCAGGGAATGTAAGGTCAAGATCTACTGTATCTCCAAGTTTTACACCGACAAGTCCGTCTTCGAATCCGGGGATAAACATACCGGATCCGATATCAAGATCGAATCCCTTCGCTGTTCCGCCATCAAAAGCAACTCCGGTGTCAGCGTATTTTCCTTCGTAATCTATATTTGCAATATCACCCTTCTGTATAGGTCTGTCTGTAATCTCTGTCTTGGCAGGATTGGACTCAATAAGATTATTGATATATCCGTCAACATCCTCATCTGTCACAGATACGGGAGCAACCTCGACAGTAAACCCTTTATACTCGCCCAATGTGATGTAATCCATAGGATTTATATCATCAAGAGTCTTCACTTCAAGTTTGTCCAAATTCTGCAAAGATGCAATGTCGTTTGAGCCTGCTGCAGCAGCTGCTGCAACTGCTTCTGTAGATGAGCTCTCAGATGCCGCATCGCTTGCAGCCTCTTTAGACTTTGAGCCACATGCTGTAAGTGAAGTTACTGCCATTGCCACGACCAACAATACAGAAAGATTCTTTTTCATAATGCTTTCTCCTTTAAAATAATTTGATATATTCAAGAATATAGAATATCTTGCTATTTCATATCAAAACAATATTTCTTATACTACCACACCTTCCAAAATGATTAAAGTATTTTATTTGCCTATCTTCCTAAAGAATGCTACAATACTTTTTGCTATAATATAGTATATTGATTTTCGGAGGATAATAGATTGAGTACCGGTTTAATTGTATTTATCGTAATAGCAGTAATTTTAGTCGCAATAATCATTGCACTTATGATAATCGGCAGAAAAGCCCAGAAGAAGCAGGAAGAACAGCAGGTTCAGCTCGATTCCATGAAGCAGAGCATGTCTATGCTTATCATTGACAAAAAGAGAATGAAGATCAACGAAGCAGGTCTTCCGCAGGCCGTTATCGACCAGACTCCCAAGCTTCTTCGCAGATCCAAGCTTCCAATCCTTAAGGTAAGAGTCGGAAACAGGGTTATGAGCCTTATCTGTGATGAAAAGATTTTCGATTCAGTTCCCGTTAAGAAGGAAGTTAAGGCTTCTGTCAGCGGTATCTACGTAACAGAAGTTAAAGGCCTTCGTGGTAAGACTGTTACTCCTGAGAAAAAGAAAGGCTTCTTTAAGAACCTTGTTGCTAAGGCTCAGGAAAAAGCCGGCGCTAAGATGGTTAAATAATATTTGCTCAAAATATAAAGCTCTCGCAAGCGATGATAATATATCACGCGATGTGAGAGCTCTTTTTTTGCCTTATCTTGCTTTTATTTCTATTATCATTTTAGAGTCGGATAAAACCTCATCTCCGGATTTAATTATGTATTCCGCAGAAATTTCACCGATCACACCGTTTTCTTCATTCTTAAAATCAAGGCTCTTGGTGATAACTTCCATCTGCATCGATCCGTACGGTGTCTTGTAATCCATGACATATTCTTCGGCGCCAAATACCATCTTCGAATTCATAGCGCCTGTGCGCACGATCTCTACGCACTTTAAATCGGCAGGTACAGTGACTTTGTTGGCCACCTTTATTCTCTGGCCGCCCACATCCTGCACTTCATCATATTCTATACATACAGAGCCGTCCGAAAGGGCCTCGTAGATTCCTCTTGAGTTTGTATCAATGCGCTCTTCTTCGTTTCCGTCTCTTATGTGGATTCCTGCCACGTTTATATCAACTTTTTTCTTCATTTTACTATCTCAGTCCTCTTTACCGGGATTAATGGGTGCGGACAAAAAAGCTTCCGGCGCAAGCTTACTTTCAACAACTGCCTTATAACCCGCTTCTGCCGCTTCTTTTTTGTCGAATACGCCAAATACTGTGGGTCCGCTTCCTGTCATGAATGCACCTACAGCGCCCTCATTTCTGAGTATCTCTTCAATCTGCCCTACCTCTTTGTATTTGGATGCAGTGACATCTTCAAGAACATTTCCTATAAGAGAGCACATCTTCTTAAGATTACCTGCTTCTATTGCAGCCTTGATTCCGTCTATATCCGGATGTGTTATCACTTCCCTGCTGTCCAGCTCTTTATAAACCCAGCCTGTTGAAACATCTATCGCAGGCTTTGCGATAACAAGATAACAATCCGGCATGTCGCTTATAGTTGTCAGTTCCTCACCGATTCCCTCTGCAAGCGCCGTTCCTCCGATTATACAATACGGGATATCGGCGCCCAGAGACACAGCAAGCTCACAAAGCTCTTTTTTACTGAGGTTAAGTCCCCATAACTCATTCAAAGCCAGATATGCTGCCGCACCGTCTGTACTTCCACCTGCCATTCCCGCAGCTACAGGGATTCTCTTTACAAGGTGCATGGTAACACCTTTTTTCACATTATATTTGTCCTTAAGCTGCCCGGCCACCTTGCAGATAAGGTTCCTTTCATCAGTTTCGATCTTATCCGTAGATGCGGTCAAAATGATATCGCCGCTGTCATTATCCTCAAATGTAAGCGTATCGTACAGATCCACATTCTGCATTATCATCTTTACAATGTGATATCCGTCCTCACGAACTCCCGTAACATCAAGTCCGAGATTGATCTTTGCATATGCTTTTCTCTCAAGCTTCATAATTATATACTCCGAAATTATTTTTCTTCATCTTCTCACTCCGAAGGATCAAACTCAAGGAAAAAATAAAATTTTTAAAAATTTTCGATATTTCGCTAAAGTTTTTTGTATAATTACCGATATGAGGATTAGGTAAACCATAGTTTCGTTTCAGCGCGGTATTTAGTACCCTGTCGCAGAAAAGGAGTTCGATATGGGCGTAAACGGAATTACCGAGGTTACTAACAACATCGCAACCACCTATGCTTCATCAGTTAATCCGTCAGTAGACGAGAAGAGTAAAAACGATGAAGTAAAGGAAAAGACCCAAGCTGCAGCCGTGTACGAAAAATCTGAGGAAAGTGATACAAAAAACGTATCTTCCAAAGAAGCGGACCGGACCAAGATCATCAAGCAGATGCAGGCAGATGTAGCAATGCGCCAGCAGCAACTTTTGAACATTGTTCAGAAGATGATGGGCAAGCAGGCCAGAGCCTACGGCATCGCCAACTCTGACAACGATGAGGATTCAATGTGGAAGTTCCTTGCAAAAGGGGATTTCACAGTGGATGCAGCAACTAAGGCACAGGCAGAGGCTGACATTGCCGAGGACGGCTACTGGGGCGTCAAGCAGACATCCGAGCGAATCCTCGATTTTGCCACCACACTGGCCGGAAACGATCCTGAAAAGCTGGAAAAGATGAGAGCTGCTTTTGAGAAGGGTTATGCTCAGGCAGAGAAAACTTGGGGAGGCGAGCTTCCCGAGATTTCAAAAAACACCTTCGACGCAGTTATGAAAGGCTTTGACGAATTAACCGGCAAGACAATGACTGAATAATACGTTGCTAGTAACAAAAAAGGACTGTCACTTTAGATGATCACTCATCTAAGTGAAGTCCTTTTTTCATGTTATTCATATGTTCTTCGTATATTTTTGCTTCCGACCTTGGTTCTTCCGATGCATCGGTACTTGCCGCCTCAGTAACAGAAGCTGCAGCGCTCTCTTCAAGTTCCGCCATCCGCTGAATCCTCATTACCGAAACATTTGTCGCAACGCCGCTAAGCATATCATGTGCCCACGGACTGACCGTGCATATGAAAATAATAAGAAAAACCAATGCGATCAACGCACCTATTGCATATAATAACGCTTCCAATATCTTCTTTATAATCATAATCTTTCCTTTACAGACCGCTTCCCTGCGTCCCCTTGTCTGTTTGTTTTTTATTCTATCATCACAATATTAAAAAACGTTAAAGGATTGATTATATATAGATAAAAGAACTATTTATACAATCTTACGTATGTCGTTTATGTCCTTAACATCGTACTTCTTCATGTACTCTTCGATGCCATCCACTACTTTTTCCGTAGTATAAGGATCGTGGAAGTTCATTGCTCCGACTGCAACCGCTGTTGCTCCTGCCATGATGAACTCGATTGCATCCTCAGCATTGGCAATTCCGCCCATTCCTATAACGGGAATATCAACCGCATGAGATGCCTCATATACCATTCTTACGGCAACAGGCTTGATCGCAGGGCCGGACATTCCTCCGGTCTTATTTGCAAGCGCGAACTTTCTCTTATAAATATCAATCTTCATTCCCGTAATCGTATTTATAAGTGAGATCGCATCCGCTCCCGCAGCTTCTGCAGCCTTTGCCATTTCAGAGATACTGGTGACATTGGGGCTGAGCTTCATGATTATCGGCTGCTTTGCCACCTTCTTGATCTTCTCTGTTATGTCATAAAGCGCATCTTTATTCTGACCGAAAGCAATGGCTCCTTCCTTAACGTTAGGACATGAAACGTTGATCTCAAGCATATCTACACGCTCTTCATCGCCAAGTCTCTCTACAACTTCCAGATAATCTTCTACGGACTTTCCGCATACATTTACAATGACCTTAGTGTCATATTTTTTCAAAAACTCTAGATCACGTTTTGCAAACACATCAATTCCGGGGTTCTGAAGACCTATCGCATTAAGCATACCACCGTACACTTCAGCAACTCTGGGTACCGGATTTCCGGGCCACGGCACGTTTGCAACACCTTTAGTTACTACTGCGCCAAGTTTATTAAGATCTACAAAGTCCGAGTATTCCATTCCCGAACCGAATGTTCCCGAAGCTGTCATTACGGGATTTTTAAATTTAACTCCTGCTATTTCAACTGTTGTATTCATATCACATCTCCAAATCGTCAGCATCAAAAACCGGGCCGTCGGTACAAATTCTCGCATTATGAACGTGAGAATGGTCATCAATTTCCTTTGTCTTACAGATACAGCCAAGGCAAGCACCTACGCCGCATGCCATTCTTTCTTCAAGAGAAAGATATGCCTTTGCACCAACCTCGGATGCATATGCTTTTATTGCTCTGAGCATAGGCATAGGACCGCATGCAAAAATAACGTCGCACTCTATTTTCTCTGCTTTCATTGCATCAATGACATTTCCCTTTGTTCCGACACTACCGTCTTCGGTTGCGATGTACATCTTGGCATACTTAGAAAATTCATCAGACAAAAATGTCTCACTGTTTCTATATCCCATAACTGCACTGACGTCTTCGGAAGAAAGCCTCTTTGCTGTCTCAAGAAGCGGTGGCACGCCGATTCCTCCGCCCATTACAACTACCTTTTTTCCCTCGGCAGCTTCAAGCGGAAAGCCGTTTCCCAAAGGTCCGAGGACATTTATATAATCACCCGGCTGATAAAGCGCAAACTCCGCCGTTCCGGATCCGACAACTCTGTAAACAAGTCGAATTGCCGATTTCTCTGCATCAACTTCGCATATACTGATAGGTCTTGGAAGTAATGTAGATTTATTTACAGGATATACCCCAACAAACTGACCGGGCTTAACATCGCCAGCAAATGGCGTTTCAAGCCACATATCATATATTCCGTCCGCAAGAAGCTTCTGACTGAGAACCTTCGCTTCTTTTTTCATTTTTTTAGCCATTAAGAACTCTCCTCATTTATATATTTCTTCCATAGCGAAGCGCTTTATATTTGATAGGAATCTCCTATCAAATATAAAATTACTGCGCTAAAGTATACTCTGTATCCCCAAGCATAAGCACGTCATCTTTAATGAAATACTTGATTGCCTGTGAAGGATCGTTATCATATTGTATTCTCTCATCGTTCCATACAAACCAGTAATCACTTTCATTTCCCGAATTATGTATTCCGGTTTTGTCACTGTAAAATACAATATAATCTCTCCACTTATACTGCATCCTCGAATCCTGATAATCTTCTTCTCTCTCGCGAATGTATACGGAGGCTTTTCTTCCTGTCCTCTTCGGATCCACAAAATCTGTAAATTTCACGTACTCATTGCCGTGCTTATCGACAATCTCCATCCACTTATCATATGAAATCTCATTGGTAGTATCCCAATAAGGACTTTCGTCAGAATAAAAATACCTGATTTTCTCTGTATTCACCAGATATTCATCACGGAGTCCTTCGACAACTTCAAGCTCATCATTGACAAATTTATAAAATGTAGCAACCTCCAATACCGATTTTGAAGGCATTGTACTTGGTTTGCTGTCTTCCTTGATGATTGTTCCGTCTGTTCCAAAATAATAAGTTTCGTCTTCTTCGCTTTTTAATACATGTACCATTACACTTTCCTGTAATGTAAAGATATCAAAAATAAGCGTATGATATCTGTCTTTTCCCGGTATGTCGGTGTCTTTTATACATGAATTAGCGCCAATGATAAGCTCCTTTATCCCGTCACCGTCAAGATCTCTTATCACATAGCCATATCGCAGATCTTCGGCCTCACTTCTGTATGTATTATATACATTTGAAGAAACATCCAGCCCTTTGAGATCTCCTTTTTCGACGCAATACCTTATGTCATCGATAAACTGCTCGTACGATCCATACTTCTCTTCATCAACTTCTTCGGAAGCTCCGTCTTCACCGGATTCGCTATTTTCGCTGTTCGAAGCCAAGCTCGCATCTGCACCAAGAATATCAACGGCATCTGTGGCTATCTCTTCACCGGCTCTGCTTCCATTGATCGCACTTGCTTCTGTACGACATCCTGTCAAAAAAACGGACACCATAAGTGCTAAAATAAATCTTTTCTTCATTCTTTCATTCCTTTATCAATCTGCTTCATATACCACTTTTCCACAGCATATTGTATATAAAACACGCGCCGGGAATTTCTCTCCCAAGAACGGTGTATTTGAGGCCTTTGAATATGTCTTATCAAACACCCACTCTGTCTTATTGTCAAATATCACAAGGTCTGCCTTTCCTCCGACTTTCACACTTCCCGCATCCAGACCGTAGATCTTGGCAGGGCAGATTGTCATGCGCTTTAACAGCTCAGAAAGCGTCATATATCCCTTGTCGACAATTTCTCTTATTCCCAGCAAAAGAGATGTTTCTATTCCGGTTATTCCACTCGGAGCCTCTTTTATCGGCTTATCCTTCTCTTCCTTTGAATGAGGCGCATGATCGGTAGCGATCATCTCTATCGTGCCATCCTTAAGGCCCTCGATTATTGCAAGTCTGTCAGACTCAAGTCTGAGCGGAGGATTCATTTTTGCCAAAGTTCCGTGCTTTAAAAACCGCATCCTCCGTAAGTGTGAAATGATGCGGAGTTGCCTCGGCATAAACTTTCACGCCTCTCTTTTTGGCCTGTCTTATAAGATCGACTGACTCAGCTGCGCTTATATGCTGCACGGTTATCTTTGCCCCCGTCCTCTCAGCTATCTCAATATCTCTTTTCACCATTGAAATCTCTGCTTCTCTGGGTGAGCCTGTGATTCCAAGCTTCCCTGCAACAGCGCCCGCATTGATTCCGTTGTCTGTAATAAACTTAGGATCTTCTTCGTGGAGACTAACAACTTTATCAAGTACCGCAGCTTTTTTACAAACAGCCTCCATTATCTTCTCATCGGTTATGGGTTTTCCGTCATCTGTAAAAAGAACTGCTCCTGCATCAAGCAGCTTTTCCATATCCACCTGCTCTTTTCCCTCCATGTTCATGGTCACATTTGCGCAGGTATACACGTTGATTCCCGTTTTCTTGCCCTTATCAAGAGCATACTTTATTGTCTCGACATTATCCATATGCGGATTGGTATTTCCCATCATGACAACCGATGTAAATCCGCCTCTTGCCGAAGCTCTCGCTCCTGTCTCTATATCTTCTTTATACGTAAATCCGGGGTCCCTGAAGTGAACATGTCCGTCAACAAGTCCCGCCGTTACTATTTTTCCGTCTGCATCTATCACTTGATTTGCGGTATCCTGCAAAAGTTTTTCCACTTTTACACAATCTTTATCCACAATATCCACAATTTTTGTACCATTTATTATTATATCTTTATATCCTTCATAGCCTGATTCGGGCTCGATAAGGTATCCATTCTTAATAATCAGCATTACATTTCTCCTCGGCTGCTTTTGTTTTGCATATTACTCTGCCCCATTATACGACAAAATAAATAATAATGGCATTAAATTATATGGTAAAATATGTTTTGAATCAGAGAATCATTTATAGAAACGAGGTTTTACATTTTATGATACGTTTTATCGCTGCAATACTATTCATCGTGATATTCCTGATCGTGAGTATCCCGATTCAGCTTGTTCTTTTGATAATCAAAAAATCCAATCCTTACGCTGTCAAAACAGCTTCTTTAAAAATCGTCGGTTTTGCATTTAATACCGTTATGCTGATATGCGGCATAAAAGTTACCGTTATCGGCGAAGAAAATGTCCCCAAGGATCGTTCCGTTTTGTATGTCGGAAATCACAGAAGCTACTTTGATATCGTAGTTACTTACCCCAGAGTTCCCAGACCTACGGGTTATATTTCAAAAGATGTCATCAAAAAGATTCCCATTCTTGGCTACTGGATGATCTTCCTCGATTGTCTGTTCCTCGACAGATCTGATATCAGAAAAGGTCTCGAGATGGTACTTGCAGCTATCGAAAAAGTTAAGAGCGGCATTTCAATGTGTATCTTCCCCGAAGGAACAAGAAACAGCACTGACGCTCCTATGCTCGATTTCCACAAAGGAAGCTTTAAGATTGCCCAGAAATCAGGATGTCCCATTGTTCCTATGGTAATCAACCACTCGCGTGACATTTTCGAAAATCACATTCCTTTTATCAAACCTACTCACGTTGTTATCGAGTATTGTAAACCCGTTGTCATCAGTGAACTTGATAAGGAAGATCAGAGAAATATCGACAGCTATGTGAAAAATATCATCGAAGAAACTTACATTAAAAACGAAAAACTTCCTCTGTAATCTATTATAAATCAATATTTGATTAGAGAAAAACCGCTGTAGCATGTTACCATGTTACAGCGGTTTATTTTTATTTATCAGCCTTTGCTTCCCTTGGAACCTCCGCCAAGCTTTACGCCCTCAAGTACGTTTGTCTCGAAAGAATAAACAACCTTGTGATTCTCTCTGTCAGCCTTGAGTGCAAGCTGGATCATGTTGTCCAAAAGATGCTCATATTTCATTCCAAGGGGCTCCCAAAGATAGAATGAAAGCGATCCCGGAATTGTATTAATCTCATTGAAATATACGTTATTAGTCTCCATATCAATCATGAAGTCGATTCTTGAAACTCCCGAACAGCCTAGCGCGATGAACGCATCTACAGCCATCTTTCTGATTTTGTCACGCATCTCATCAGAAATGTCTGCAGGAATCTTTCTCTTAAGAGAAGCCATTCCCTTGCTTCCGCCTGACTTTGCGCCCTTAGCGGATCCCTTTGATCCACCACCGATATACTTATCTTCAAAACTAAGAATATCATCAGAGTTGATAGGCTCTTCACACTCAGATGCCTCAGCTGACTCATAATCGCCGAGAACCGAGCAGTTAATCTCTTTAAGCTTAGAAATAGCGTGCTCAACAAGAATCTTCTTGGAGAACTCAAATCCAAGATCTAGAGCTTCAAGAAGAGATGCTCTGTCAGATGCTTTCTTGATTCCGATACTTGAACCAAGGTTAAGAGGCTTTATGATAACGGGATACTCAAATGTTCCCTCGATCTTTGCTACAAGCGCGTCAACGTCCTCATAGTCTTTCCATGTATAGCATTTGCAATCAAGAACAGGAATATCATTGTCCTTAAGAACAGTCTTCATTACATATTTGTTCATTCCGACCGCGGATGAAAGAACATCACATCCTACAACGGGAAGACCGAGTGTTGCAAGGAATCCCTGAAGTGTTCCGTCTTCCACGTTTGTTCCGTGAACGATGGGGAATGCAACGTCAACCTGAGTCATAACGTTATTTCCGAATTTCTTCATAGGATATCTTACAAGATTAACCTTGTCATTCTCTTTTACCCATACAACCTGTGTGCTCTTGGCAAGGAGCTGGTTAATGTGAGTGTACTCCTCAATCTTATCGATGTCATCTCCAACATAGAAGTCGTTGTTTTTTGTGATGTAAACAGGCACAACATCGTATTTTTCCTTATTGATATGTCCTATTGCCTGAATCGCAGAGATAATTGAAATCTCATGCTCTGTACTTTTTCCGCCGAATAAAACCGCAACTTTAAGCTTCATAGTATCCCTCTTTCATAATTTCTTTTTTGATCATGTATAGTTATCGGGAAGATCATTCTCAAGAAGTATTACTTTTTCTCTTCCCGCTTCAAGCTCGTACATAAGCTGTGTAGCTTCCGTGAGGCTGCTCTTTACAAAGAGCTTATCCTCTGCAAATCCTGCACCAAGTGCTCCCTTTTTGATCGCATGAGTCTGCTTCTCACCTACAAGTATGATGTAGTCGCAAACGCCTGCAGCCTGTCTTCCGAACTCTTCGTTGTACTCATCCTCTTTTGCCCCGAGTTCTACCATCCCGGGTGTTACAAGTATCTTTACCGAGTTCTCAAAAAGAGCAAGTGTCTCAAGCGCAACTTTCGCTCCGTTAGGATTGGAGTTATACGCATCATCAAGTATTGAAACAGCGCCGTGTCTTACAAGTTCAAGTCTGTGTGGAACGGGCTGTATTCTTCTTACCGCCATGCGAAGCTTGTTCATCGGAACTCCGAAGCTTGCCGCAACTGCGATAGCACCCGCAATATTTTCCACGTTATGTCTTCCGACGAGCTTCGTACTGAATTCAGAAGTCTCGCCCTCAGGTGTAGTCACATTAAATGTCGTTCCCGCTCCCGTAACGGAAATATCGGAAACCCTGTAATCGCATCCTTCTGAAACACCGTAAGTTATGGCATCCTTATATTTCATGTTTGCCATGACTATCTCATTGTCACCGTTTGCAAACTTAAGGTGCTTACCCTTTGCTGCGCCCTCTGCCTTTTCCTTCTCGTCAACCGCATCAAGAAGTTCATACTTGGTGCTGACGATATTCTCAAGTGAATGGAACGTCTCAAGATGCTGGTAACCTATTGATGTAAGTATACCATCATCCGGATGAACAATATCCGTTATCTCTTTTATATCATGAAGATGTCTTGCTCCCATCTCGCAAACAAATATCTCATGTGTGGGAACCATCTTCTCTCTGATAGTCCTGACAATTCCCATCGGAGTGTTATAGCTCTCGGGAGTCATCAAAACTCTGTATTTTTCTGAAAGAAGTGTTGTCAGATAATATTTAACGCTTGTCTTACCGTAACTTCCCGTAACACCGATTATTCTAAGTCCCTGATGCTCTTTAAGAATTCTTTTCGCATCATCGATAAACCACTGATTTATCCTCTTCTCGACAGGTTTGTTAATAAGATTTGAAAGTGCAACTACAAGAGGCAGACAACCTATATAAGCCGCAACAAAAAATGCAGCAACCGCATGCTTACCTGCGCTCCAATCAGCACCGAAAGCCACGCAGATACCTGCTATAAGTGCCACGATCACTAACAGAACGGCATAGGTTACAAATAATCTCTGAACCCTTTGTGTAACTACAAACTTTTTCTTCGCCTTCTTGGGAATATACATAACCGCCATAAGCGCCAGAAAAACGATAGCAAGAACAAACAGCCCTCCCGCTATCTTGTTCATATCGGTCTCTTCCAGAGCTTCCGCATATTCAAAAAATCCCGCACCGAAGATAGCCGCAGCCGCACCTGCATGAAGTCCGTATTTAGTAACAGTGGTCTTTAAAAATCTAAAATACCCCTGAAACTGATAGCTCGATAACTGAAGCATGTGCGTGTAGTAACGAAGCCCCAATACCGCAGCGCAAAGATATACTATGATAAATAATATAAGTATCGCTCCCAAATATCCCTCTCCTTAATTCTTGATTCCAAGAAAGCTTCCCAGAATCTTGTTATATACATAGAGATTATCAAGAAATGAGTAATGACCTGCTCCCTCTATGACCGCAAGTCCCGCCTCAGGCATAAGTTCTTCCATCTTTTGTCCGTCAGATAACGGTGTAGCCGTATCCTTATCACCCCAGATAAGAAGAACCGGCTGCGTAACTGACGGCATGCTCGGAACCATATCCTCATTTACCGCCATTACAAGGCTCTTTCGCATTACAGGAGATGCCGCTGCATAATCCGCACTTCCAAACTTCTTCTGAAGCTTATCAAGTGCTTTCGGATCAAGCTTAAGCAATCCGCTCTTTGTGATGAAATTCTTATAGAACTTGTATCTTCTTGACCTCTTTACCTGAGCCTTGGTCTTAACGGGAATAACTCCGGCTGAATCTGTAAGTACGATCTTAGGGATCGTAAATCCCGGAGAAAGCTTGCCCTCATTTATTCCGGAAGCAAGTTTTATTATTATTCTTCCGCCCATGGAATGACCGAGGAAGATCACTTCTTTATCATCGGGATAAAGAGTCTTTATAAAGTCGATCACGAAATTCATGAAATCTTCAACGCTCATGGGTTCTTTGGGCTCATCGCTTTTTCCAAAGCCGGGCATATCCATTGCAACAACATGATAGCCTCTTTTTGCAAAATTAATAACCCCCGCAAAAAGATCTATGTTGGAGCCCCATCCGTGAAGCATAACAAGTAAAGGTCCTGTTCCTTCATCTATGTAGTTTATATTTAGTCCGTTTATATTAACATTCATTTGGTTAACTATAGCACCATGATTCTGCCCATGCAAATCCCACAGTTTGCAAAAACATTGCAAAAAATGCTCTATATCGAAGTGCTATTCCTCTCCCTTTTTTTCAAGCACACTGAGCATAAATACTAACAGCGCATCAGCCTGCGGATCGTTCAGGATTCCGACTCCTGCTTCATCTGCATAAGTCCTCTCCGTTGCATCCGTAACGTAATTAACGGCTCCCGGATTCATACCCATCAAAAAATGCGCATGGTTCTCTATGATAGTAGTGTACTCATGGTTATATATTATATGGTCGGTTATGGTAAGACATCTCATATCATCCAAAAGCTCATCAAAAGCCTTCTCATCGGTCTTTGTTACCAGATAGGCCGATTGTCCTGCCTTCTGCGCAATATCCTCAGAACGCTTCATTAGAAGCTTCATAAGGTACTCACATCTTGCAACGTCAACCTGCTGACTTGTAGAAAGATATGTCACCGAACCGATCAGTATATTCTCATCCGTATTGAAAATCCGGTCAAAATTAGTTCTGCCAAAGTAATCCTCAAGAACTGTCACGTACCCTGAGTTTCCCGTTGCTCTGTATAGTTCTGCCGCAGCCTTAAATACCGTGGTGCTGTCCTGCGCCTTCTGGTTGTTAAAATAGCAGCTCCACGCTCTGTCCGCTGCTTTAAGGCATGTTGTCGCAAATTCGCCGTCATACTTCTGATAGATATAGCTGAATTTGGCAAGCACCGATGCAAAATTTATCGTCGCATCCATAGAAACCGGTGTAACTGTGACAGGGTATGTCATTACATCTCCGCCACCCGAACTGTCGGTAAGCGCCGCACCGTACTCTCCTCCTGTCTTTGCATCCTGCATCTTTAAAAGCCATTCAACTTCATACCTAACCTCATCAAGAATATCAGGTATACCGTTTCCGCTCTCGGGAATTCCCGCTTCATCAGTAAAAGCCGCTTCGTTCATCTCATAAGCAAGAAGAAGATTCTCCGCAACCTTACATCCGACCGTCGTATCTCTGTCAGCCTGCTCGTCCATGTGCCATCCGCCCGTAACATCTATCTCTGTTTCAGGATGTTCCTGAAGATGAGCAGGTGTAGTGTGACAGGCACTGTGCGCATTTTCACCCGCATATTCTTCGGACAATGACATTCCGCACCTGTTAATGTAGTATTTTTTGCACGCCTCATTAAATACGTTCGCGTACACATCTTCCGATACGGTAAAAGAATATGATTCTCCGATTATATCCGCGCATGCATAATAGGTTCCTTCTTCCTTCAGATCTGTAAAGTATCCTATGCCGGTAAATTCTTTTGTCTCTTCGTTATAGACAGACTTGACCACATCTCCAATGTATTTTTCTTCTTTTGTTCCAAGCTCCTTTATACTGAATGTCTTTGGGAGCTTCTTTCCGTGTAATATAACTGTTTTAACCGAGTCTGTCTTATATCCGACCTGGTCGGCAAGGACGCTCGGGATCTGATTAGGAACGCTGTAATCACCGCCTCCTCCGTTTTCCGGGCCTTTTGAACCTGCCTCGACCATATCAACCTGTTTTTCAGCAGAAGAAGCGCCGCAGCCTGCGACGCTTCCAATAAGCGACAGTGTCAGCACTGCCGCAATTATTCTGTTTTTCCGCCTCATAACAGAAAACATACCAATACCAGTCCCTTTTATTTAACTCTGTTGTAGTTTATAAGGCAACCGTCAAGAATTATCTGTCTTTCGTCATCGGTGAGATTACCAAGCTTAAGTTCAAACTCAGTCATGCTGTCCCCTGCAACAGCATATGCCTTAATAACTTCATCCTTATTCTTAACCGCATCTCTGATTCCGGGAAGGAAGATGTAGTCTTTGTTCTTGAAAGGAAGTTCACCCTCTTCAATAACAAAAGGAAGCATACCCCAGTTAATAAGGTTTGAACGATATCTCTTTGTTGCGTATTCATTGGCAATGTTAGCCCATCCGCCAAGAACCTTCTGACATGATGCAGCCTGCTCTCTGGCAGATCCGTCACCCGGCTTTACAGCAAAGATTGTTGATCCGAATCCAACGTTGTCATTATTAACACCGCTGAACTTCTTACCGATCACATCCATTACGCCCTTAAGCTCGCCCCATGCCGCAATGGGATCTTTGCCCTCTACAAGAGCATCCTGTGCCGCACGAACTTCTTTTGCAAGTCCTACATATGCAGGATCTTTTCTTGATAATGTAAACTCAGCAAGTCCGAGAGGATTTGATCTGTAAGATGAAGTCTCTCCTGAAGGGATGAGCTCATCAGTTGTTGTTACAGGATCATGGATCTCTGATACAACTCTGAGTACCATGTTCTCAGGAAGTTCTGACATCTTAGGCCAATCCTTGATGTTGGGGCCAAGCTGAAGCTCAACGGAAGGATCTGCAACTCCATGTGAATCAAATACACGGTTCTTATAGATCTCACTGTCAAAGTGATACTTGTATTTCTTGAGTTCTCCGTCAAACTCTGTTGCAGGTGTAAGAACACCCTGATTAGCTGCTGTTGCTGCGATAGATCTTGCATCCATAAGTGCAACTGAAGCAACCTGGCCGTTCTGAACCTTAGAGCCTTCACGGTTAGGGAAGTTTCTTGTTGAATGTCTGATACTGAACGCATTGTTTGCGGGAGTATCACCTGCACCGAAGCAAGGTCCGCAGAATGCTGTCTTAAGGATTGCTCCTGTCTCAAGAATTGCAGCAGCTGCGCCGTTCTTAACAACTTCCATAAAGATAGGTGTTGAAGCAGGATATACACTGAGTGTAAATCTGTCGTTTCCGATATAGTGTCCCTTAAGGATATCTGCTGCTGCGCAAATGTTCTCAAATCCACCGCCTGCGCAACCTGCGATTATTCCCTGCTCAACAATGAACTTGCCGTCTTTGAGCTTATCCTGAAGTGAATACTCAATGCTGTCACCAAAGCTTACTCTTGCTCTCTTCTCAACATCTGCAAGAATATCGGCAGCATTGCGATTAACCTCTGCGATCTCATATACGTTACTTGGATGGAAAGGCATAGCGATCATAGGATTGATCGAGCTGAGGTCAACCTTAACAAGACCGTCATAGTAAGCAACCTTTCCGGGCTTAAGTTCTTTGTAATCACCGACTCTTCCGTGGATCTCATAGAACTCTTTGATCGTATCGTCTGTCTGCCAGATTGATGAAAGACATGTTGTCTCTGTTGTCATAACATCAACACCGATCCTGAAATCAGCACTGAGCTTCTCAACACCGGGTCCGACAAATTCCATTACTTTATTCTTTACGTAACCGCTTCCGAATACTTCTCCGATGATTGCAAGTGCAACGTCCTGAGGTCCTACGCCCTTCTTAGGCTCACCCTCAAGATAAATTGCTACAACTCCCGGCATATCAACATCATAAGTCTGTCCAAGAAGCTGCTTAACAAGCTCGGGGCCACCTTCTCCGATAGCCATTGTTCCGAGAGCACCGTATCTTGTATGTGAATCAGATCCAAGAATCATGCTTCCGCCTGCTGCAAGCATCTCTCTTGCAAACTGGTGGATAACCGCCTGATGAGGGGGTACATAGATTCCGCCATACTTCTGAGCAGCTGTAAGACCAAATACATGATCGTCTTCGTTAATTGTTCCGCCAACCGCACAAAGTGAATTGTGGCAGTTTGTAAGTACATAGGGAATAGGGAATTTCTCAAGTCCCGATGCCCTTGCTGTCTGAATGATTCCGACATATGTAATATCATGTGAAGTAAGTTTATCAAACTTAACGCATAACTTTTCCATGTTTCCGGAAGTATTATGCTCTTTAAGTATTCCGTATGCTATTGTGTTCTCTTTCGCACTCTTTGCCGCATCCTCTGATACACCGTTAGATGCGAGAACCGCTGCAGCCTCTGCATTATCAGGCACTACAGTGTTACCGTTTATGAGATAACACCCATGTTCAAGTGTTGTTACCATTACCATTCCTCCTACCCATTTTTACTACGCTATACATGTATACAATTTACAGGCGTTATTTTATCATAGTTTTCGTCTTCTTTGTATGATATTTATTAATGTCCGTTCTTATCCTTATCGGCATCATAAATATTCTGCAGATATGTTTTTACCTCATCTACTCCCGCGGCCTGTAGAGCAGTCCTGAATTCATTGACCTCAGCCTCCGGAGTTCCTTCATATCTGCCATACGTGATCTCAGGAATATATTTATCGCACACCTTGGTGACTGCTTCTATCGTATTGTTGATATTGGTCGTCATAAATCGGTATCTGTCCCAAGGATAGTCTATTGCAATCTTGTTATACTCTGACTTAAGTTCGTTATAATCATCCCAGGCATAGTTCGAGTCTGCTTTTTCATAGGAATCTCTTCTTCCCCACCAGAAGTTGGTTGTTATTCCATCTTTTTCGTCATTATATCCGTTAGGTCTCTCAAGCATGTCTTTGGGATTTATCTGGTACTGCACACCTTCAATTCCGTATCTTATAAGTCTGTAGCACTCCACATCATTTCTTAAGATATCGTACACCATAAGAGCTCTCTCAGGATTCTTTGACTTTGATGAGATTGCCATTGCTCCGTGCAAAATACTTGTCTTTAACAGATTTTCTTTTCCAAACCAGAAGAACTTAAGCTTTGCCTCAGGCTGATAAATTTCCATATTGGGCTTTATCGTAGTGTAATAGTCCTCTGTAGTCGCAAGAACAACCGAGGTATCTCCGTTATAGAAAGCCTCATAGTTATCCTTGTAATCCGAAAAATCACTTCTCCATACGCCCATCTCATTCCATTTCTTCATGAGCTTGGCATAGTTAATAAGATAATTACCCGACATATAAGGTGAAACTATCTGACTCTGCGCATTCTTAAAAATGCCCCACACTCCGTATTCGCCAAGCTCATATATAGGAATATAATTACTTTCGGACATAATATATCCAAGAGCCTGCTTTGTTTCTTTTCCGTCAGCATCCCAGAAAAGCTTCTCGGGATTCTGCTCTCTATAGAGCGTAAAAAAATGCATCAAGCGTATCCCAGTCCTGTATCTCACCTATGTTGAAATCTCTTCCGAGATCGTTACTCTTGGCTTTCTCTACATTTTTTACATCATCCAATCTGTAAACAAAACCATAGTTTATCCACTGGGTATACTCATTTTCCGGAATAAAATATATCTTTCCTTCATAAGTGCAGCAACTCCAGTCCATGGATGACACATATTTATATGTCTGCGGACAATATGTTCTAAGCATATCTTCAGAAAGGGGTAAAAAATATCCCTTAGCCGCGTTAGGCCATGCGTCAAGCCAGTCACTTCCCGCAGCGATAAGATCTACATTAACGTTTCCCAAACTAAGCGTCTTGTTATAATTTTCCAGATAATCGTTCCAGCCAATATAATAGATATCCAGCTTCGCATTTACCTTCTTTAAAAGAAGCTCGTTAAGTCTGTCCAAAACCTTCTCGGTCATTCCGTTTATGGGCTTATCTCCTATAGTCAGATAAGTAATTGTAACCGGAGGGCCTGAAACATCTATATTACGGTATTGAAAATCCGAAACTACTTTTCTACTGTTTCCACAGCCTACTGTACTAATTGTCATTACCGCTGTCATAACCAGCGCGAGAATCTTCCTTTTCACTTAAAGATTTCCTTTCTGCTCTTTCTCAGCTTTATTTCTTGCTCTCAGCTCTATAAAAAAATCTTTCAGCAGTTTACTGCATTCCTCTTCCAATACGCCTTTTTTCACAACAACCTGATGATTGAAATCCGGATTGTTCAAAATATTCATGACCGATCCGGCGCATCCCGCCTTGGGATTCTCCGCTGCCATAACGATTTCGGGTATTCTTGCCTGTACTATGGCTCCCGCGCACATCTGACACGGCTCCAAAGTAACATACAACTTACATCCCTCAAGTCTCCAATCTTTTATCACCTTTCCCGCCTTGCGTATAGCGGTTATTTCCGCATGTGCTAGCGGTGTTTTGTCTGTGTTGCGCCTGTTATATCCTCGTCCGATTATCTTGTCTTCATAAACTATTACGCATCCTATCGGAACTTCTCCAAGAGCAAACGCTTTCTTCGCCTGATTAATGGCGGCTCTCATGTACTTGATATCTTTAAGCTCATCCTCAGTGCAGTTTTCCATGTTCACACCTGCGGATTTTGGCTGCATTTTCATAAATATACTTCTTTCCTAGCGAAATGGTAGTAATTCTGTTAATATATGATATACGAATTACTTCATGACTTAAGTCATTTTTGCAATTCTACATTATATCACTATATTATACCAAATTATCTATAAAAAGGGGTTTTTTATGCGAATATCCACAAAGGGAAGATACGCTTTGAGAGTAATGATAGATCTTGCCAGCTTCGGTAACGACAATTTCATTTCACTTAAAGACATTTCTCAGAGACAAAACATACCTGTAAAATATCTGGAACAAATTGTTTCGACCTTAAATAGAGCAGGATACCTCAACAGCATGCGTGGAAGTAACGGCGGATACCGTCTTTCCAAGCCCTCCGAGGAATATAATATCGGTGACGTACTCAGAACAGTTGAAGGAAATCTCACGCCCGTTGAATGCGTCGCATATGAAAACGGGGTTATGTGCCCCAGGACCGATTCATGCAATTCTGTTAACTTCTGGAAAGGACTGGACGAAGTCGTAAACAAATACATCGACAGCTACACCCTTAAGGATCTTATCCAGCAATAACAAATTGACATTACGGTCAAAAAAAAGTATAGTAATCAAAGCGGTCTTGTGAAGGGTGCATGTAGCAGTCCTTTTGTACAAGCGTGGGTCTTATGCAATGAAAATCTGCGAACCGTGTCAGGTCGGGAACGAAGCAGCACTAAGCAGAACCTTTCATGTGTTGTAAGGTCGCCTGCGCTGCGTCGGAAGTCAACGTACATGTATCCCTCACAGGACCGCTTTCTTTTATTCTCTTTCCTTAAGATATTTCATGTAATTAAGGACCATGAGTGCGATCTTGAAGGTAAGCGCATCATCGAATTTTCTCACATCAAGTCCACAGCTCTTTTCAAGCTTCTCAATCCTGTACACAAGAGTGTTTCTATGTACAAAAAGCTGTCTTGAAGTCTCAGACACATTGAGGTTATTATCAAAAAACTTCGAAATAGTATTTAAAGTCTCTTCATCCAGATTACTGGGTACTTCCTTATCCTCAAAAATCTCATCTATAAACATCTTACAAAGGCTCTCGGGAAGCTGATATATAAGTCTTCCTATTCCGAGCGTATTATATCCGTTTGCCCTGCACTCGGCATTGAAGATTCTTCCGACTTCGAGCGCCATCTTTGCTTCTTTGAATGATTTACTGAGATCGCGTATCTCTTCAACTATGGTTCCGTACGCAACTCTTACATTTAAAAGGGCCTCTGTATTCATCATATCCACTATTGTTGTTGCCACGCGGTTTATGTCATCATATGACTCATTTTTTCCAAGTGACTTTACTATGATAATGCTGTTCTCATCAACCGCAGTTACATAGTCACCTGACGTAGACGAAAACATGCTGGACAAAAGCTCTCTTGCGCTGTTATCTTTTGTTCGTCCCGTTTCAACCAGGATTATAGTTCTGGGAGCCGTCACTTCAATCTTGAGCTTCCTTGCCCTGTTATACACATCAATCATCAGCATATTATCAAGAAGCAGATTCTGGAAAAAATTATTCCTGTCAAATCTTTCTTTGTAGGCAAGAACAAGAGCCTGAAGCTGGCTCACCGCAATCTTTCCCACCATATATGCCTGCTCATTGTCGCCTTTTGAAAGTAGAATATACATGGGATCTCCATCGTCCATAACCTTAAAAAGATGGATGTCACCTATCACCTGTGAATCCACGGGTGATGAAGCAAAACTTGTAATTATGGAAATATCGGAAAATCCAAGATCACTTGTAGACGCCACAACTTCTCCACCCAGATCCATAACACATAATTCTACTTTGGTTATAGCTCCAAGTTCACTTATACTTCCTTTTATCGTCTGCGTTGAAATCATGCTTTCTCCTTTCAAAAGAAACTACCTTAAGTATATCACAAAAGGAGCCATGCGTTTGCACGGCTCCTTAATAGTATATTCACAATATTAGTTTGTGATTGTCTCTTCTGTCTCTTTGTCGAAGATGTGGATCTTCTCAACATCAAATGCGAACTTAACCTTGTCGCCGGGTCTTGCTGTTGTACGAGAATCAACTCTTGCAGTGATAGGGAACTGATCAAGATCAAAGTACAGATAAACTTCTGCACCAAGAAGCTCGTATACGTTGATTGTTGACTCAAATACAGCCTTAGATGTGCTAACAACTACCTCTGAATCATCAACATCCTCAGGACGGATACCGAATGTTACAGTCTTTCCTGCGTAACCACCCTCGATAACCTTCTTAGCCTTTGCAGGAGGAAGCTCAATAAGCTGATCTGCTACTCTGAGGCTTGCTGTGTCACCTGAAACTACAACTTCAGCATCGATGAAGTTCATCTGAGGTGATCCCATGAATCCTGCAACGAAGAGGTTAGCGGGCTTCTCATAGAGGTTCTGAGGTGTGTCAACCTGCTGAATGAGACCGTCCTTCATAACTACGATTCTTGTACCAAGAGTCATAGCCTCTGTCTGGTCATGTGTAACGTAGATGATTGTTGTGCCAAGTCTCTGGTGAAGCTTAGCGATCTCTGTTCTCATCTGTACACGGAGCTTAGCATCAAGGTTTGAAAGAGGCTCGTCCATAAGGAATACCTTAGGATTACGAACGATAGCACGTCCCATAGCAACACGCTGTCTCTGTCCACCGGAAAGAGCCTTAGGCTTACGATCAAGAAGCTTGTCAAGATCAAGGATCTTAGCTGCCTCTTTAACCATCTTATCTATTTCAGGCTTCGGAACCTTTCTGAGCTTAAGTCCGAATGCCATGTTATCATATACTGTCATGTGAGGATACAGAGCGTAGTTCTGGAATACCATCGCAATATCTCTGTCCTTGGGCTCTACATCATTAACTACTCTGTCACCGATCTTAAGAGTACCTGATGTGATATCCTCAAGTCCTGCAATCATACGAAGAGTTGTTGACTTTCCGCATCCTGAAGGTCCTACGAAAATAATAAATTCTTTATCCTCAATCTGAAGGTTGAAGTTTTTAACAGCTTCAAACTTGTTGGGATATACTTTGCATACATTCTCAAGTGATAAACTTGCCATAACCTTAAATTCCTCCTAATTCATTACATAGCTTATGATAGAACTTAGTATAGCTTTGGCTCACTTTATTTACTATTCACTAATTTCACAAAATTTTTATAATACATTGGCCAATGTGCTCATTGACCTCAAAATACATTTCCAATTCCGTAATGTTGACGAATAATTTTAAAAATCCATATGCAACTTGCTAATTATTCACCTTTTTCTTCTTCATCAAGCTCGTCGAGTTTTCTGATAGCGGCATTCATCTCATCTTCTTCGGAAACCTCTTCTTCTTTGGGCTCGAATCTCTTGAAAGTAGGATTATAAAGAACCGCACAAAGATACGCAGGGCCCGCTATTCCCACAAGTACATAAATGGGAATAAATTTCATGTCAAAGAAATAAGCAAGAAGAATCGGAAGAAGCGAAACAAACGCCATTCCCAAAGATCTTGGAAGCGCGATTATCGTCAATATGAATGCATTCTTTATCGTCTTCACAATAGTGTTTTCAAATTTTGACTGGAGCGGAAAAACATAAAGTCCCACCATATACAAAAAGACGAACATTGCAAACACAACATATCTGTAGAATCCGCCTCTGCTTCTGAGGATAAGGAAATCAAGAATAAGCATTCCGCCCACAAAAAAACTTTATAACCTGAAGAACTATTCCCTGTTTAAAGTTTTCCTTGAACGATTTAAAGAATGTCTTCGTCACATAGCTGTCTTCTTCTCTGACCATCTTCAAAAGAACGTAATGCATAGCAGTGCATGCAGGGCCACATATTGCAGACAACGGAATTCCTATTATCCACGACCACATTACCGCTGCTACAAAAACATCATAACTAAACTGTCCACCCTCTGTCATAAGCGGTGAAACAGCCGGTCCCAAGATCATTACCTGCTCGATCATAAGCGGAACAGCAAATAACAGTGTCAATATGTTGAGCCACATTACATCGGCAAGTCTTGTAAGTCCAGCCACAAAGGGGCTATCTAAACTAAAAAATTTTCCCATTTTTCATAACCTCAATTCCATCGGTGTGAATTTTATTCCGTCGGCAACCGTCTCTTTATGCGTGTCTCTAAATCCCAGTCTGTGATAAAAATCGATCGCATACGGTGATGCATTGACTGTGAGTTTGTCTATCCCCTCTTCAGTCAAAACATAATCAGAAACAAATTTAATAAGGGCACTACCAATTCCATTGTAATGGTAGTCCCCATCAACAAACAATAGCGATATGTGTGATTTTTCCCTTATTGTGAGCATTCCCAGGCATTTATTGCCATATACCGCAACAAACAACTGATAATGCCCTGCTACAAACATCTTGTGAAGATTCTCATCCGTCACAAAGTTACGAAAATTACCTATACCCTCTACTGAATAATCAGGGGCGTCAAACTTGGCGAAAGTTTCCCACGCAAGTTTCATCGCCCCTTCCCAATCAGAATTGTATGCACATCTAACGATCACTTTTGATGTATCAATTATCACTGCTCAACACTTTCTTGATCCAATCCAGCTGATCTGCAAATACTTTTTCTCTTCCGATTTCCTGTTGAAGTTCATGGCGGAATCCGTCATAAATCTTTATATCAACATTCTTCATCTGTAATTGAAGCCTGTAAATATCGTAAAGTCTCTTGAGTGCCTCTCCGTAGCCACACACAGGATCTTCGCTTCCGCCGGTTATAAGCACGGGAAGAGTTTTCGGAATATCTTCCATCCTGTCCTCATCCTGTATTCTCTTTAACAGCTCAGCCATTGTCTTAAATCCATTAAGTGTAAAAATAAAGTTGCACGCAGGATCTGCGATATATTTTTTTATACTCTCTTCGTTATGTGATAACCAGTCAAAAGGTGTGGCAGGTTTCTCAATCTTCCTCAGATATCCCTTGAAGGCCATATCATTGATCATCTTCGAGCGATGCTTTTCACCGAAAAAGAACTGCAACAGGGATACCCAGAAATTCATCGCACCGAGTGTACCTCTTGTAGTGTACGCTGTTCCCTGGATTATCGCACCTTTTATTCCTGTTCCGTATCGTGTCATATACTCTCTGGCTATAAATGAACCAAAGCTGTGACCAAGGATAAATACCGGAACTCCCGGAAATTCTTCCTGTGTCATCTTCTTTAATCTATGCGCATCGCGCACCAAAACCGTTGCGGGATCGTTCTTACAAAAATATCCGTAAATACTGCCGGGTGGATTAACCGACTTACCATGGCCCAGATTATCATTACCTATAACCATTATGCCGTTCTCTGCCATAAAACGGGCATATTCATCATAGCGGTCGGTATATTCCTGCATCCCGTGAATAACCTGGAGAATTGCAATCGGCTGTCCCTCGGGAATCCATCTTACTGCGTTAAGCATGGTCTGTCTGTCACGTGATTTGTAAGTCAGTTCCTCTTTACGTACCATAAGAAATCCCTCCCAACGTGTGTGGTTTTACATTTTTATGATATACGAATTTCCGATTATTAAACACCTATATCATATTTATATGATAACACGAATCCCTATTAAATTATCAACAGATTTCTGCTCCCGAAGGCATTGTTTTTTCAGGTGTCATAAGTGCAAGATTGCCTTCCGCATCCTCCGCACAAAGGAGCATTCCTTCCGACATAACGCCTGCAAGCTTTGCGGGCTTAAGATTCACAAGTACCATTACCTTCTTGCCTACCATCTCCTCAGGAGAATAATACTTTCTGATACCTGATACAATCTGCTTTACCCGGCTTCCGATCTTAACCTGTGAGCAAAGAAGCTTTTTGGATTTTGCAACCGCCTCACACTTTATGATCTCGCCAACCTGGAACTGCATAGCTCCGAACTGTTCGTATGTAATCTCATCCTTTGCAGGGATATCGATAACTGCTTCGTCAGCATCACCTGCTGTTTTTGCAGGAGCGGGAGCAAGACCTGCTTTTGCAAGGTTCTCTGCAGCCTTTCTCTGAGCTTCTTCATACTCAGCCTTCTGCTTCTTTGTTATCTCTGCAGCTTTCTCAAGAACATCCTTGAGATCCTTGCGGGCAAAAAGCATTTCAGGATTCTCTGAAACCTTTGTTCCGTTCTTGTACAATCCGAACTTATTAAGAGTATCAAAATCTCTGTCAGCCGCATTGATCTGCTTCTTGATCTTAGCAGCAGTCTCAGGCATAAACGGATCAAGGAGAGCCGCACCGATTGAGATAGCCTCAACAAGGTTATAAAGAACAGTTGAAAGTCTGTCCTTCTTACTCTCATCCTTTCCGAGGATCCAAGGCTCAGTCTCATCTATATATTTGTTGCATCTCTTAAAGAGTGTAAAGATCTCTGTAAGTGCATCTGCAACACGAAGCTCGTCCATCTTTGCTTCAACCTTATCGTAGCAGCCTGTAACAACTGCCTTAAGGTCATCGTCAACAGCCTCTTTCACACCCTTATCGGCCAATACTCCGCCAAGATATTTGTTACTCATTGCGATAGTACGGTTTACAAGGTTACCGAGCGTGTTTGCGAGGTCTGAATTAAATCTCTCAACGAGAAGGTCCCATGTGATAACACCGTCGTTTTCAAAAGGCATCTCATGAAGGACGAAGTATCTTACGGGATCGACTCCGAATAAGCTTACAAGGTCATCGGCGTAGATAACGTTTCCTTTTGACTTACTCATCTTCTCGCCGCCCTGCAAGAGCCATGGATGGCCAAAAATCTGCTTAGGAAGAGGCTCTCCGAGTGCCATGAGGAAAATAGGCCAATAAATTGTATGGAAGCGAATAATATCTTTTCCGATAAGATGAAGATCAGCGGGCCACCACTTCTTGTACTCTTCTGAACTGTTGCCCTCTGCATCGTATCCGATACCTGTTATATAGTTTGAAAGTGCATCAAGCCACACATATACAACATGCTTATCATCAAAGTCTACGGGAATTCCCCACTTAAATGATGTTCTTGATACGCACAGATCCTGAAGTCCGGGAAGAAGGAAGTTGTTCATCATCTCATTCTTTCTGGAAACAGGCTGAATGAATTCAGGATGTGTGTTGATATGCTCAATAAGTCTGTCAGCATATTTGCTCATTTTGAAGAAGTATGCTTCTTCCTCTGCAGGATGAACTTCGCCGCCACACTCGGGACACTTACCGTCAACGAGCTGTCCCTCTGTATAGAAGGCCTCACACTCTGTACAGTACATTCCCTTGTAAGATCCCTTATAGATATCTCCCTGATCGTAGAATCTCTTAAAGATCTTCTGAACCTGCTTAACGTGGTCTTCGTCTGTTGTACGGATAAATCTGTCATAAGATGTATCCATGAGGTTCCAAAGTCCTTTGATAGTATCTGAAACTCTGTCAACGAACTCTTTAGGAGAATTGCATCCTGCTTCGATAGCTCTTGTCTCTATCTTCTGACCGTGCTCATCAGATCCTGTCTGAAAATGCACGTCAAATCCGTCTCTTCTCTTATATCTTGCTATAGCATCTGCAAGAACGATCTCATAACTGTTTCCGATATGAGGCTTACCCGATGTATACGCGATTGCTGTAGTTATATAGTACTTTCCCTTATTCTGCATTCTATCCATTCCTTCCTGATATATTACCAACAGAGCAACTCATATCCCGTTTCGGTCACAAGAAGTTCCACTTCCCACTGTGCCGAAGGCTTTAAGTCTGCTGTATAAACTGTCCACTCGTTTTCTTCATCACAAAAGATCTCATCTGTTCCCATGTTCACCATAGGCTCTATCGTAAATACCATACCGGGAACCATTATCATTCCAGTCCCCGGTTTGCTGACATAACTTACAAAAGGTTCCTCGTGGAAACCATTTCCGCAACCATGTCCGCCAATCTCTTTTACGACAGTATATCCGTTATCAAGAGCATGCTGATGTACGGCGTGTCCCATATCTCCGATAGGAGTCCATGGAATTACCGCTTTGAGGCCCACTTCAAGGCACTCTTTTGTAACATCGACAAGTCTCTTCTTTTCCGGGGATACATTTCCTATGCAAAACATTCGCGAAGAATCAGAGTAATATCCGTCAAGAATTGTTGAACAATCGACATTTATTATATCTCCGTCCTGCAAGATCACATCCTCAGACGGGATTCCATGGCAAACTTCTTCATTTATTGAAGTGCATACGCTCTTAGGGAATCCCTCGTAATTAAGATCAGCCGGTATTCCTCCCATCTTAGTGGTTGTTTTATATACGATGTCGTCGATTTCCTGAGTTGTCATTCCTGCACGTATCTTATCACCGATCTCATCAAGTACAGCCATATTTATGACCGCACTCTTTTTTATTCCTTCAATATCTTTTTCAGTTTTTAACAGGTCTCTGGAAGGAATCCTGAAACCTTTATGTTCAAGTGCAATAAGCTTATCATCAAATGCGGCGTGACATGCTTTATATTTTTTGCCGCTTCCGCACCAACACGGATCGTTTCTTTCTAGTCTTTTATACATTCTATGCCTTCTTACCTCTTCTTAATTTAACAAATATAGTATGCCTTTTCGCCTCCCAAATGTCAATTAACGCCACAGACACTTATCCTTTCCGTGCCTGTGGCGTCTTATAATTATTATTTTAAATTATTTACTTCTCTGGCAGCTCTTATCGGCTCATAATCTTCAGGATCCGCCGCCACATATCCTTCATGTTTGTAAAAAGACAATACTTTCTTGCCTTCCTCTGTGTTACCGATATTTATAAATGCCTGCTGAATGGCTTCCTTTAACGATTCATCCATTACAGTCGCTGTCTTGCTGACGCAAACGGTATCATTATAAATTCCGCTTGTGACGCCGATAACAGCCGTTTCATCCCAGATATTAAAAGGTCTTCCGTATTTACTGCGCCACCTGTCTTCAAAATCGCGCCTTGCATCAGCATATATGCATATAACATCAAGAGCTTCAGATGCCAGTCCCTCAAATGCCGTACTGTATGTATCAACTTCAGTTACATATTTGAGGTTGGTGATCTTTTTATTATATTTCTCTTTCAACCAAAGAGACGGATACAAATATCCGGCGGGTGACGTGGAATTCATTACTCCCCATCTGAGCATATTGAGTTCTTCCCATGTAAGCGGCTCCCCGTTATTTACTTTTTCCGCCATGGCCTGTCCCTTTGCCGATGGACCTGCCAAAATAAGCGCTCTGTAATATGTTACCGTTTTATCCGTTGTAGATGTCGGTGTATTGTCATTCCACACTCTGGGTTCGTCACTTTCAATCGACAATCCTTTCCTGAGTGCCGTCAGAATAACATCGCAATACTCCTCATATAGTACGTAAGTTGCTCCGGGAACAAAGCCTATATCAACTTCCCCGATAGCGAGTTTTCTGCCTATCATTTCATATGAAGATCCTACTTCCACTTCTACATCCCTGACATAATAGCCCTGCTTTATCATTTCGCTCTTGAACATGTTCTTGAGCGCATCGCTTGAACCAAGAATTTCTTCCTCATCAACCGATTTAACAAAACCTATAGTAAGCCTTTGAACAGACTTCTCCGCTCGTTGTGACGGCGGTGCACAACTACATCCAACTAACGTAGTCAGACATAAAAAAACAGCAACAGCTAACGAAGTAAATTTCCTCATAACGCCTCCACACCATGATAGAAATATGGTATTTTTTGGAAAAAAAGGCTCATGCGCTATGCACATGAGCCCACTTGCAGCTTATACTGAAATTGTATTTTATTTATGTTTTTTTGTCAATGTGCAGGTTGTTATTCCGATAATATCTTCCTGAATTTTATAATATTTTCAGAAATATTGCCCTTAAAAATACCTGAACCGGATACAATCACATTCGCACCAGCCTCCAATATTTCCTCTACATTATCGATGTATACTCCGCCGTCCACCTGAATATCAACATCAAGCTTTCTTTCATCAATGAGCTTTCTGAGCTCCCTGACTTTATCGAGACTTTCAGGTATCAGCTTTTGTCCGCCAAATCCCGGTTCAACCGTCATGACAAGAACCATCTCAACCTTCTCAAGATAGGGCAGGACTGCTTCTATGGGAGTTCCCGGTTTAATTGCTATGCCGGCTCTTTTCCCATATTTATGTATCTCGTCAATGACCGCTTCGGGATCATCGGTAGCCTCCTGATGAAAAGTTACGGAGTCTGCCCCAACGTCCACAAAGTCCTTTATGTAACGTATCGGGTCCACTATCATCAAATGCACATCAAAAAGCTTATCGGTTATCCCTCTTATGCTCTTAACTATCGGCATTCCATACGAAATAGAAGGAACAAACATTCCATCCATGACATCAATATGTATGTAGTGGGTGCCAGCCTTATCGACTTCTTCGATCTGCGATCCCAGTCGTGTAAAATCCGCTGACAGAATTGAAGAACTCAATATATTCATTATTTAAGAAATTCCTTTACTGAAGCATATACTCCATCTGCATCAAGTCCATACTTATGAACAAGTTCACCTGCTGTTCCCGACTCACCGTACTTATCCTGCATTCCGAGTTTCTTAACAGGAGTAGGTGCGCTCTCTGAAAGTGCATCACTAACCGCGCTTCCGAGTCCGCCGATAACAGAGTGCTCTTCAACAGTTACAACCTTGCCGGTCTTCTTTGCTGAAGCGATAACAAGTTCCTTATCAAGAGGTTTGATAGTACAGATATTGATAACCTCTGCGGAAATTCCGTCAGCAGCAAGCTTCTCAGCTGCACCGATTGCTGAATCAACGCAGATACCTGTCGCAATAATAGTTACATCGGTACCTTCTTTGATAACAGAACCCTTACCGATTTCAAACTTGTAATCGGGTCTGTCGTTGATGATACTGCATGCAGCACGTCCGAATCTGATGTAAACAGGTCCTTCATGCTCAAGAGCTGCGCGAACGCAAGCCTTTGCTTCAATATCATCTGCAGGACACATAACAACCATTCCGGGAATAACACTCATAAGAGCGAAATCTTCATTACACTGATGGCTGGCTCCGTCTTCACCTACTGTGATTCCGGCATGTGTTCCGCCAATTTTTACATTAAGATGGGGATATCCCACTGAGTTACGTACCTGCTCAAATGCACGTCCTGCAGCGAACATGGCAAAAGAACTAACAAAAGGAATCTTTCCTGTTGTTGCAAGTCCTGCTGCGATTCCCATCATATTACACTCTGCGATACCGCAATCTATATGTCTCTCAGGAAATTTTTTCTGAAAAACAGCAGTCTTGGTTGATGCTGCAAGATCCGCATCCAAAACTACGAGATTTGGAAACTCATCACCAAGCTCCGCAAGAGCATTACCATAACTTTCTCTTGTTGCAATCTTCTTTACTTCGCTCATAGTGCTGCACCTATCCTTTCCAATTCTTCCATAGCCTGCTTGTACTCGTCGTCGTTAGGAGCTTTTCCGTGCCATCCTGCCTGGTTCTCCATGAATGAAACGCCTTTACCCTTAACAGTGTGCGCTATGATCGCTGTGGGCATACCCTTTGTTTTCTTAGCCTCTTCAAAAGCTGCCTTGATCTCATCAAAGTTATGTCCGTCTATATTGATAACATGGAAATTGAATGCTTCAAATTTCTTATCGATAGGATAAGGTGAACATACCTTATCTACAGGTCCGTCAATCTGAAGACCGTTGTTATCCACGATAACAACAAGGTTATCTAATTTGCGGAAACCTGCAAACATAGCTGCTTCCCATACCTGACCTTCCTGAAGCTCACCGTCGCCAAGAAGTGTATATACTCTAAAATCTTTTTTATCAAGCTTTGCAGAAAGTGCCATTCCGCAAGCTGCTGAAATACCCTGTCCAAGTGATCCGCTTGACATATCAAGTCCCGGAAGATACTGCATACTGGGATGTCCCTGAAGTCTTGAACCAAGCTTACGAAGCGTTGTCAGTTCCTCTTTAGGGAAATAACCTTTCTCTGCCATTACAGAGTAAAGTCCCGGTGCACAATGTCCCTTTGAAAGGACAAAACGATCTCTGTCCGGATCTGAAACATTTTTGGGATCTACATTCATTTCCTCAAAATACAGATATGTGAAAATATCTGTTGAAGATAAAGATCCGCCCGGATGTCCTGCTCCGGCTGCATGAAGTGCTGTTATTATACTTTTTCTTACTTCATTAGCCGTCTTTTGTAGTTCCTGATTGGTCATAGCCATATTGAATTATTTCCTTTCCGTAATATTCAAAGACAAACTGCATTTTCAATGTATCACATGCCACATTGTTTCGTCTACAGCGCAGTTTGTCTAAGTTTTATCATTGTCACTTTTTCTGCCCATAATAGGCATTTGCACCATGTTTTCTAAAATAATGCTTATCTTGAAGGTCAGACGAAATTACGCTGATCTCAGGATTTAAGAATTCGCTTCTTAATGCCATCTTTGCGACTTCTTCTTCAACGGCTGCATTGTGAACCGCTTCTGCCGCATCTTTGCCCCATGTAAAGACACCATGGTTCTGGCACAGTGTACCGGGAACCGCCATAGGATCTATACTGCGACGCTCAAACTCTGCTGCGATCGCAAGTCCTGTGTTTTTCTCATATTCAGACTCTATCTCAGCTTTTGTGAGTGCTCTTACGCAGGGAATCTCTCCGTAGAAATAATCCGCATGCGTTGTTCCGTAGCAGGGAATTCCTCTTCCTGCCTGCGCCCAGCTTGTAGCATAAGGTGAATGTGTATGTACCACACCGCCGATTTCCTTAAATGCCTTATAAAGTTCAAGATGTGTCGGAGTGTCCGATGAAGGTGAAAGCTCTCCCTCAACCTTATTTCCGTCAAGGTCCATTACAACCATATCATCGGGAGTCATCTTATCGTACTCAACTCCGCTCGGCTTTATAACAAAAAGTCCTTTTTCTCTGTCAATCTCGCTGACATTTCCCCATGTAAACAGAACGAGTCCATACTTGGGAAGAAGCATATTTGCTTCATATACTTTCTTTTTAAGTTCTTCTAACATTTCTATACCCCGTAATCTTTGTTTATCTGAGTGAATCAACCGCTGCCTTCTCAACGGCAAGTCCTGCAGAATAGTTCTTGATGAACTCATCAAAGCCTTTGACATCTTTCTCGTCAGGCTCGCATGTTTCCACGCTTACATTGGTAAATACTTTATCATTCAGATACTTCTCAAGACTCTCGCCGTCCTGCTTCTGCATCATGTAACCCGCAAGGATTGCCTGTCCCCAAGGACCGCCTTCTCCTGCAGTCTCCATAAGCTTTATTGTTGTTCCCAGAGCTGCGGCCATAGTCTTGTCTCCTGCGCCTCTTACCTTGAAGAATCCGCCCTGTCCGAAGAAGAAATCGACATTAACTTTCTCTTCTTTTATGAGAATGTCATTTCCAAGCTTAAGTGCACCGAGAGCTGTATAAAGATGTGTTCTCATGAAGTTTGAAAGATTGAATACATCGTCGGGTTTTCTGACGAAAAGAGGTCTTCCTTCATTGAATCCCGTGATGCTCTCTCCTGAGAAATAGTTGTATGCAAGAAGTCCGCCGCAATCGGGGTCTCCCTCCATAGCCTTTCTATAGAGCCCGCCATAGAGCTCGTCATCGCTGATATCCTGTCCGAATGTCTTTGCAAACTCTCTAAAAAGTGATACCCACGCGTTAAGATCGGAAGTACAGTTGTTACAATGTACCATGGCAACCTGCTCACCTGAAGGTGTTGTAACTATATCAAGCTCAGGATATGCCTTGGACAGATCATGTTCAAGTACAACCATTGAAAATACAGATGTTCCTGCAGAAATATTTCCTGTTCTCTTTGCAACAGAATTAGTCGCAACCATACCTGTTCCCGCATCTCCCTCGGGAGGACATACAGGCACACCCTCTTTGAGCGTTCCTTCGGGATCGAGGAAAAGAGCTCCTTCTTTAGTAAGAACACCGGCACGCTCACCTGCACAAAGCACCTTAGGAAGGATGTCACGAATCTTGATTCCCGCACTCTTTACCTCCGAAAGATTATCAAAAGTATCGAGCATTCCTGCGTTGTAATCGCATGTATCGGAATCTATAGGGAACATACCCGAAGCATCGCCAATACCAAGAACCTTCTCACCCGTAAGCAAAAGATGTATATAACCTGCAAGAGTTGTAAAGAAAGCAATCTTTCCAACGTGCTCCTCTTTGTTAAGAATTGCCTGATACAGGTGTGCAATACTCCATCTCTGCGGAATGTGGAATCCCAAAGCATCTGTAAGTTTCTCAGATGCCTCTTCAGTTATGGTATTTCTCCAGGTTCTGAATGGAACAAGAAGATTTCCATCCTTATCAAAAGGCATGTATCCGTGCATCATAGCGGAAACACCCATAGCACCGACTGTGGTAAGTTCCTCGCCATACTTGTTCTTCACGTCCTCTTTAAGGCCTTTATAACATGCTCTTACACCTTCTTGGATGTAGTCAAGTCCATACGTCCAGATACCGTCAACAAGCTTGTTTTCCCAGCTAAATGACCCTGATGCAAGAGAATTGTACTCTTTGTCCGTAAGAACTGCCTTGATTCTGGTAGAGCCAAACTCTATTCCCAGAAACGTACTGCCTTCGGCAATTGCCTTTTTTGCGTCACTCATAACTCCTTCTCCTTTTATCATATAATTTGTAACCCTTTATTAAATAAGTCCGCTATTTCTGGAATAATAAAACAGATACTGCTGCATTATACCGTTGTACGGAGCATATTTATCAAAACTAAATCCGTTTGGATACTTAAGCTCAAGAACCCTGTTTATCCAAACATCCTTCGGAAAGGCATCAAGTCTGTGATACCCAAATAATATCTCACAGTTTGCCACCTTAACCCCAACGCCGAACAACCCCAAAAGTCCGGTCATCAGTTCCTCATCCGAGGCATTTCCCCATTCATCAAGCGCTACCGCTCCGCTTGCCACATCAAGCGCAGCCTGCCTGACATATTTATCCCTGTAACCAAGGCTACAGGATGCGAGTTTTTCATCAGATAAACCCGCTAATTCTTCAGGTGTCGGAAAAGCATAGATCTTTTTCCCGTCACCGTCTGTGGCTATTTCCCTCGATACCGCAGCACAGAGCTTTTCGATAGAAGCTTTAATGGCCGGAATGTTTTTTCTCTGGGAAATTATAAAAGAAATTAGCATTTCCCACGGATCCTGCTTTAAGATCCTTATACCCTTGCCATACTCTGCGGCATCATACAGATACCTGTCTGTATCTTTATCTATCATTTCCCGGATCTTTCTGTAATCAAGACCGAGGTCGAAATAATCCTTCCAGAAGCTCTCATATTCATCCGGTTCGCAGTCAAGTTCATATTCATACTCGCCGCATTTTCTGATGAAAAGATGCTTGGAAGAAGCTGTAACCTCATACCCGTCGCCGTGCTCGTTAAATCTGAAGCACTGTCCGCTGTCTGCAATTTTTTTCAGATCAAAATCATCAAATATTTCTATCTTCATTATGTCTTATCCATACTGTCGAGGTATCCTCTGTCCCACAACATAATGTTAAGTTTCTGGGCAAGTTCCACTGCAGGTTGAGTAAAATACTGATTGGTCATTACAACACCGACCATCCTGCTGTAGTAATCTCTTCCCGCATATATTTCCTGAACCGCCTTAACTCCGATCGGCTTGTCGTAACACTTACACTGAACCGCGTAAGTTATACCGTCCTTCTCGGCAAGTATATCCGCTCCGAAATCTCCGCTTCCCTTTGTGACGGTTGCTTCGGCAAAACCGTTAGCTTTAAGAAGATCGGCGCAATAATACTCAAAATCATGCCCTTCCATCTCATCCATTGGAAGAGGCTTCATCCTGTATTTCTTAATATAGCTTACGATGAAAGCCGCAATCGCAATTATTGCCACTCCCACCGCTATATAAATATATATTTTCACCATAGGAATCTCCGCTTATTAAAGCTTCAAATCTCCCTCTTTTACCCATCCGAGCTTAACAACTCCGGCATGAATTACAGGAGCGATAATTGCAGGAAGTACGAATGAGATAAGTATAAGTCCGGCCCAATCAAATCCGGATATTGCTGTCTTGGCTCCGTCTGCGATATCCTGAACCCATCCGGTGTACACACCGATCTGTCCGACAAATCCGCAAGTACCCATTCCTGATGAAACAGGCGCTCCGTTCATCTTGAGCTTGAATAGACATGTAGCAAGAGGTCCCGTGATAGCCGATGTTACGATGGGTGCGATCCAGATTCTCGGATTCTTGATAATGTTACCCATCTGAAGCATTGATGTTCCGATACCCTGTGAAACAAGTCCGCCCCATTTATTTTCTTTAAAAGAGATCACTGCAAAACCCACCATCTGCGCACAGCATCCAGCTACCGCCGCACCGCCCGCAAGACCCGTAAGGCAAAGTGCCGCACAAATTGCTGCCGAAGATATAGGAAGTGTAAGTGCGATTCCTACTGTTACAGATACCAGTATTCCCATAAGGAATGGCTGAAGCTCTGTAGCCCACATGATAAGATTTCCAAACGCCATAGCTGCTTTTCCGAGAGCGGGAGCTATAAGCCATGAGAAGAAAACTCCGACACCTATTGTCACAAGAGGTGTTACCAGAATATCCACTTTTGTCTCTTTTGATACCGCTTTACCAAATTCTGCCGCGAGTATCGCAACAAACAAAACTGCAAGAGGACCGCCCGCACCACCGAGTGCATTTGCGGCAAATCCTACCGTTATCATTGAAAAAAGAACAAGTGGCGGGCAATGAAGCGCGTAGCCTATTGCCACAGACATTGCAGGACCGCTCATTGCAGAAGCAAGTCCGCCTACCGTATATTCCGTATCGGAAACTGTCGCAACAGTCTGCATAAGAAACGGAATATTAAACTGTTTACCAAACGTATTTATGATAGTTCCTATGAGCAATGAACAAAAAAGTCCCTGCGCCATAGCCCCCAAAGCGTCAATTCCGTAACGCTTTAAAGAAATTTCAATGTCTTTCTTCTTCAGAAAATCTTTCACTTTTTCATCTCCTCCGCTATATACATAGCTTTTAAAAATCATTGCTATATATTTTACCATAATCCGCATATGGTTAAAATATCGGAAGAGTCATATATTTTTGCACAAAATACCCCCGCTGATTTAAAGCGGGGGTAATATTATTATAAACGATTTATTTATTTTTAACTACTGTTTTTGCGGATCCGTAACCTGAAAGGTCACTGTATGATATTATTGTTGCTGTTCCTGATTCTCTGTCTGCAGAGCCGAACTCAGCTTTTACTGCCTTTGCGCCCTTGAATTCCTGGTTTGAAAGGTTATCTGAAACATCGTTTCCACGACTCTTATCCTTGCAAGCCTCTTCGTACGCATCAGCTTTATTCTCTGCAATAAGAAGGTTCTTCTGGAACTTATTTGAAGAATCACATGCAAACTGGACAAGGAAGCATGCACCCTTCGTGTTGTATATTGTATTGTTTGTGATTACGCAGTTCTTTGCCGCACCGGTCTTCTTAGCGTCATAACCACCGATGCTTATTCCTGCCAAACCACCATTTACTACAGTATTGTTATTCACTCTGATGTCTTCAACTACAACACCTTTATGCTCTGTTGCGATCTCGATTCCAAGATCACAATTCTCAACATAGTTATCGTAAATATCTATATCTTTTCCTCCGTCAACATATATACCGTCGGCACAAGCATCATCATATGTCACGTTTTCTTTTGAGGAAATATTATAAACCACATTATTAAAGATTTTTCCGGCTCTTGCTCTATCTCTGTCATCCTTAGTTGACTTCTCAAAGCCAATTGCATCAATACCGATGTTGTCACAGTCATGCACTTTGTTATTTGAAATCTCAAATCCTTCAACATTTCCGTTTACTACAACTGCTTCACTGTTTCCAAGGCGCAGGCCGTACACCTCACAATTTGTGATAGTAATGTTCTTTGTAGGCTCCTTTAAACTTCCGTCTACAAGAATACCATGTGCATTATAATCATCTGATTTTTTTGAATACTTACATCCCATATCATGAATCTCACAGTCCTTAATTGTAACATTCTGTGAGCCTTCATCTACGCATATACCCTTTGGAGCTACACTTCCTGAAGGTTTATTTAATGTGAAACCTCTGATTTCAAGATTTTCAATAGTTACATCCGATGCGCATACATAGATCATTGAATCATCGCTAGATGTAGGAGTGATCTTTGATCCCTCAAGCACTGCGCCATCTTCACCTACAATCGTTAACCCGTCGGTCTCTACACTGATCTGTTCCTTGTATTCCCCTTTAGGAATGATGATCGTATCCCCTTCATTCGCCTTCTCGATAGCATCTTCAATAGTTTTAGCCCCTTGCGAACCAACGCGGATAGGTTCTTTTGCATTCACGGGAACAGTCCCCATATCGCTGTAGAGCGACAGACATGCAATGAATGTACATGATGCAACTAACTTAAGAATATTTTTCATTTGCATTTCCTTTTCTGTTCTCTCCTTTTCTTTTCTTTGTTGGTTGATGTGTATATTATAACGGCCTCATGAATATACTTTACCACACCTCAGCAAAAAAGTGAAGAGTTTTCTTAACATTTTTAACTTTTTCTTTGAATTGGCAGAATAGTGCATTTTCTTGATGTTCCGCTAAAGTGTTTTCCTTATTTTATCAGGTGTTGCATATTTATATTTCATAAACCGTTTACAAATGTTACTTTTTGTGTTAAAGTACTCTTGTTGTCAAAAGGAGGAATTACTCATGAAAAAGAGATTATTGGTGCTATGCCTGGCAATTTCTTTATCAACAGTATGTATGGCTTGCGGAAGCAGCTCCGAGCCGGAAACGGTCGAGGTCGCAGATCCTTCGGAATATGTAACACAAAATGATACAAGTAAAGATATTGCACCTGTTTCCGATGAAGCCCCTATAGACTCCACCGAAAGCGCAAATAACGATAATATTGATGAAGGTACGGACGATTCTTCAGGCAGCAAAGCATCCGACTTTGATTGCTCGGTATTTACCGCAGCAAATTATTCCGAAGTATGTGAATATGCCAAGAAGATTAAAGATCTTACAATTGCCGAAGACTGGAATGCAATCGGTGATATGATCTGCTATCCGGTAAAGAACCGTAACGGCAAAGTTATAAAGTCAAAAGAAGATTTTGTTAAATATGTTTCAGATACGGGCTTTGATAAATCTTATATCGATTCACTCAGCAAATGGTCTGTGGATGAAATATGGTTTGACAGCCATGGGGCCTGCGTTGATGACGGAAATATATGGTTCGAGGATTGCGATTCCGACGATACCGAATTTAAGATCTGTTCTTTCTTTGCGCTATCGGCACAATAAGTCAACGATATTTTTTTCATATATATTAAAAATCAGCAGCCGTAAATCTTGGGCTGCTGATTTTATTTTACAAAGTTAATCCCCTAAAATGACTCCATCACTTTATTATCATTAGACCTACTTTTCTCATTTCTCCTCCAAAAACTCATCCTATTCCCATACATTCGTAGCACAAGCGGATTGCCTTGCTCTTTATATCATGGAACCCTTTGCTGTTTAGCCCGACAACAATAAGAATCACCGCAAGCACTATAAAAACTGCCTGCAATGGCATCTTCTTCCTGTCAATTCTTCGTATACCTATATATATTGCATCTACGGGACAGTGCTGCATGCACTCACCGCACTGTATACACTCTCTGTCACAGACTTTTTTTACATCCATCTTACAATTTCTTACGCACGCATCACAATGAATGCATTTTGCTTCATCAACCTGTACTCCGAAGAACGAAACCGGTTGAAAAAAAGAATATATCGCACCAAGCGGACATATAAACCTGCAAAAGCCACGATAAGCAAATATGCAGATTGTAATAATTGTTAATAATAGCACGACTTTCCAGCTAAATAAAATCCCGATAAGGGAACGCAATTTCTTTTGCATAAATGTAAGTGGAATCCCTGCCTCGAGCGTGCCTGCAGGGCATATATATTTACAAAAACCGGGCGCTGAATAAAATATGGGAATCATGACTGCAAATAGGACAAGCAAAACATATTTTATACAGGTAAGCCCTCGCGTGGTCTTACTCTTTTTAAGTTTGGGTGTAGGTATCTTGTGTAAAAATTCCTGAATCATCCCAAACGGACACAAAAAGCCGCAAATAAATCTTCCGAGAAATAATCCCATAAGTAAGAGCGTTCCAAGGATGTAGTAGGGAAATTTATATCTCGAAGAGACAAGAGCAGTCTGAAGGCTCCCAAGCGGACACGAAGCAATCGCTCCGGGGCAGGAATAACAATTCAGCCCCGGAACGCAAACTCCCTTGCTGCCACCTTTCCAGATCGTTCCGGTCGCAAAGCCTTTCACGTTACAGTTATATAAAACGGCTGTAATCAGCTGCACATAGCGTCTTGAAAACTTTTTTAAATGCTCTCCAACTTTCATGTGCCCCTCATTTCTTATCACGTCAGTTCATGCACGCATCAATTGCATCCTTGTACTCTTTGTACTGAGTATCGGCATCCTGTGCACCAAGGAATGTTTTTTCTATAACGCCGTTTTTAATAATAAGAGTGTAAGGAATGCCGTCTGTAGGATATTTTGCCCCGATAGCTCCGTCTTCATCATATGCAATCGGGAACGTAAATCCCTCATCTTTTACAAGTGCATCGACAGTAGCTTTGTCTTCCTCACAGTTTACACACAGAATCGAAAGATTTGAATACGCATCGTTCTTAAGCATCTCAAAAGCAGGCATCTCACGCATGCAAGGACCGCACCATGATGCAAAGAAATTGAGAATAACGACATCATCTTTGTGATCTGACATTTTAAACTCAGATCCGTCGACGAGCGTTGCTGTAAATTCAGGAGCCGCATCGCCCTCTTTCAATTCTCCCGCTATTTGCATATCCGAATCGTCCTGATCATCAAGACCACTTTCATCTTCTGTATTTTCAGGTACCGCATCATCAGAGGCGGCTTCAATACTTGTTTCATTCTCTGCAGACTCTTGCTCACTCGCAGCACCGCAAGCTGTTAATGATGATAAACAAATACTAATTGCAAAAACAAAACCAAATAGCTTTTTATATTTACTCATTATTTCGATCCTCCTTTGCTGTGTTTACTTTATCCTACATGCAGATCATTTTCAAATAAATCCTGTTCGTTTACTCCGTTACTGGAATAAAAAACTCCGTTTTCATCAGGCTCAAATGGAAGATATCCCAAGAATTCGCCACTCTTTGAATTAAATCCCATAACATTCTGCTTTATTTCACATGGATAAATTGTTTCTCCGGCCTTGGCAGTTTTAGGCGCATCTCCCGATTCATCTGTAAATGTAACATCTTTTTTCAATATCAGACCGCCGTCAGATCCCATAATAATGGGCTGAAGCTTTTCAGTCTTTTCTTCCGTTGCAAATCCGTCATCACCATATGTATAGTTCTTAGTGCCGATCCAGCTTCCAAAAATATCGTATCTCTTTGCAAGTACTATCTTATCAGCATAAATGCAATAAGTTGAAGAATCTGTTTTCTCATCGTAATTACTATCTACTCTCATATAATCATCAAGCTTATCGAGTTCTTTCATAGAACCATTGTCCCACTTATAAAGCGTTACTGTTCCGTAATATGCATCTCCATAGTTTTCCAATATAAGATAATCCGCGCCGGTTTTATGGACAAATAACGCATCTGCGCCTCCGAACACAATATCGCCATCTGCATAAACCTCAACATCTATAACCTGCTCATTTATTTTCATCTTGCAGGTTGTATCTTTAAACTCAAAAAGAAGTGTATCCTGCTTGCCATCATTTCCAAGGTCTACTTCTTTCTTTTCATTTTCTTTTAATTTCTCATAGTAGAATTCACTGTCATTAGCAGCACTGTCTGTTGCATCTGCCGCTGAATCCGCCTCCGATGATGCATCCGTAGCACCGGATATTTCCACTTCGGATACTTCCGCTGTGCTCTCTTCTTGCTGTTCACCGATGCCAAGATTGCTCATATCGATTGGAGTACATCCGACAAAAAACATCGATACAAGCGGAATTGCCATACATACCAATTTACTCTTTTTCATTTTTTCTCCCTTTCTCCCTTAGGTGTGTTGGTTTTTTCTTACAATGCGGTGGGGAACTTTAATTCTGTTCCCTTAGGAATTATCTTATTTACCGACTTGGTAATACTAAGCGTAGCTCCATCCCATCCATAGATAATCTTCCCTTCAATACCTGATCGTGCCTTAAACTCAATTGTTGTATCGTTGATAAGCGGGTCGTACGCAAGCTGCCCTACTTCTTTTCCGTCTACAACTACTGTTATCGCAATTGAACCGCCTTCCATTCCTTCAGATATATCAAGCATACCGTTATCGCTCACATATGCATTATCCATGAAATATCTTTTTGGCAATTCGTAATTATCACCTTTTATGTCAGAAAGAGTCTTTGCCAGCATATAACAACGATTCTTCAAAAATCTTGCATCCAATTCACAATTTTGCATAGGCACCCATGAGCCTTCCTCATATTCAAGGACATCGTAGCAACGATCAAAGTCAGCTTTCCATTTTTTCTGTTCAGCCTGAATCTCTTCTTTTTTTGATGCATCGGCTTCTTCAAGAGCTCTTTTCAAAAGACTGTCAAGTTCAAGTTCCCATGTATACGGCTCAGCCCCGCTTACAGCGTTCATCTCCATCTGACTGATATCTGCGTCGAAATGATATCCGTTATAGTAATTTGCAATCTTTTCTATTCCCTCTATTTCTTCAGCAATTGATTTACTGTTCTTTATTACTTCATCAACCTTAGATTTTACAATTTCCTCATCATACTGCGATTCATCATAATCTGCTTCGACCTCTTCTTCCTCGCCCATAATCTCTTTCCAGTTCTCTTCCCACTCATCTATAGGAACCAGGGATGCATCTTCCGTTGAAGCCTCCGGCGTTGTATATTCTGCAGAAGCATCTGCTGAGATCACTTCTTTTCCGATTGATTCAGCCGGACTTACAGCTGCGTTTGAAGCCCCAGCTCCGCAGCCCGTCACCGTCATGCATATACATGACAATATTGATGCAGATAAATATTTTTTAGTCATAATATTACTCCCATGTTGATCATGTGTATTAGTTCTGTTAGTACAGTATAATTCCAAATACTATTTTTGTCAAAATTATTTGCAAACAAAAGAGCCCTACGTGGATTTTAGGCATTTTCGCGCAGGGCTCGTCTTTTTTAATTTTAGTTTTTTATCTCAAATGACCGTTTCTCTTAGCATAATCTCCAAAGATAAATGCAGCAGCTACTATGAGCAAAACAAATCCCGACATAACGTCAAATATATCAATTGCAGGTTCGCCTACCATCTTGGATAAAGTTATATTCACTACAAGAGTGAACGGGATAGCAAGCAAAAATGTAATTCCCGCAGATAACATCTTCCTTTCTTTGAAGCGTTTGAACAAAGCATAGACGCCCCATAAAAAAGCAAGCGCAATTGCTGCCATTACCGCGCCGATAGCAAATACTTCTCGCACTTTTATCAGCGCTCCAAGTATATAAAGAAATGGAAAAACAAAAATGCTGCAAACGATAAGCGCTATCAAAACTCCCTTTTTTCCCAGCAATATAACCGGAAAAGATATTATCCAGGCAAACATTATTGAGTTAAACGTTATAAGCGACCACGTCAACTTTCCTGTGATTGCAACATCGCATATACAACAGACGATTATTCCAATCGCCATAGTTATTGTATAGATAATTGATATCACTACATTTTTGTTTATATTGTTCTCATCTTTCTTCTTAAGCTCAATGAGATTCTCACTGGCTTTTTCTTCATAATTGCTCACTTCTATCCTCTCTCCACTCAGTAATTCGTTGACAGTTACATCCAGGATATTGCAAAGCTCCAGCATGATAGAAGAATCAGGCATACTCTTTCCGGTTTCCCATTTAGAAACTGCCCTGTCAGTTATATTTAGCTTTCCTGCTAATTGAGCCTGTGTCATACCCTTTTCTTTTCTGCAAGCTGCGATAAATTTCCCGGTCTCTATCTGATTCATCAAATTGTCTCCTTTCATAGAGAACTTTACATTTTCTGTAAGCGGAGGTACACGAATTATTGGTTGAATTTGGCAACTCAACCGGTGGTTGAGTATCTGTTCATTGCAAGAAGGCAAAGGGACGGTTCATCCAAGCTCTTTTCATTTTACTTCAGCTTTGTAAACTTTATACGCATAAGCAAAAGTTACAATTGATGCCACGCATATATATCCTATCGAAAGCATTACCGAACCAAACGAACTTTTTATTATAAATGCAGTGATGATCGTAATAACTCCGGCGATAACAAATGCAACACCTCCGAAGCGATTGCTCTTTTTCCAAGTTGTGTCATTATACATGCTCCAGCTTATCTTTACCCCAACCGTCGTATTCATTCGTGTTTTGGGCATGATATTCCCAAGCCATATATATAGTCCTCCCATCATAATTACTGATATTTTCCCAATATCAACAACTTGCTTTGTCGCTCCCGAAATAGCCCCTTTATATTCTCCAAACAAAGTGAATCCCAGCATTACAGTGTGCATAACAGCCATTCCCACGCCGACATAACCGATCACTTTAGCATTTGATCTTGCCCCGGCACTTTCCTTTTCATCAGCGGATTTCAAAGCTTTTTTCTCATAATAAGCCATGAAACATGTCCAAACGAGTGCCATAAATAAAATGATAATCGGAAAAATCATATTTTCATTTTTAGAGCCCCATCTCGTAACATTTCCTGCCGCATCATAATGTAATGGGACGCTTTCAGGAATAAACTGAATCGCAACAGCTGTTCCGATTAAAGAAAAAAGAGAAATACTCCACATTAGTTTTTTCATCGCTTTCCACCTCCAAACTGTCCAATCCACAAAATCAGCTCCTCAAATACTGTTGCGTTGATCTCATAATAGATAAAATTTTTCTGCTTATATTCCATGATGAGGTCAGCACTTTTAAGGAGTTTTAGGTGATAAGACAGAGCTGCCGGCGTTATTTCAAGCTTTTCCGCAATCTCTCCGGCATTCATCCTGCCATCCTTTAGCATCACAAGAATATCTCGACGCTGCTTATCGGCAAGCACCTTAAATATATTTGTTTCACCCATAAATATACTCACTCTCACATGCTATTTAAAAATTTTTTTAAATACTATAGCAATAGTATGACCACGCCATCTCTTCGTCAAGAGCTATTTAAAATATTTTTTAAATACCAGCAACAGATCTTCCGTCCGCTCCCAGCATCAATATAACAACGTTCTCGTTACGATAGATTGATAATCGCCATTCCGACTGATACACTTAAAGTGCAAAAGGGAGGCGGTACACATGGATAAAATGAAAACCGGTACTCTAATCAAAGAAGCAAGAATAAAAAAGAACTATACACAAAGTGAGTTAGGCGATTTACTTGGCGTCAGTAACAAAGCTGTTTCGAGATGGGAAAAAGGAGAAAGTTTTCCTGATGTTGGATTGTTGGAAAACCTGGCAACTACTCTTGATCTACGAATTCAAGAAATTGTTACCGGAATCAAAGACGAACACGATGAAGCTGCATTGATTGAGATTGTCAGAGCTGCAAAGCTTCAACAACGCGAGAATAAAATGAAAAATATCAGGCACTGTTTACAAATCGTGCCCCTTCTTTGTTGCATATTATCCGGATTTTCGGCGCTAGGAAATAACAGCTTTATCTTTGACAGTAAACCTACTTGGGAATATGTACTATTTATGGTAATTACATTTATCACGGTAGTGATCGTCTACTTCTCAAATCAACAATCACATGACAATTTAAATAAGTTTTCCACAATTTCAAAGCTACTTTCAACGCTAACTCTTTTGGGCAGCGTTTTATCAGCGTGGATTATTATGCTAAAGACCGCAAATGGCTCAATCCCTTTCGGAATAGATCCATCATCAATAGGGCCATTTATGAATAACATCTTAGTAATAACGTTCACTGTAAACCTGATATTACTGATCATCCAAATGTATAGATACGAAAAGCATGACGAAGCTGTCCATTGGGGATGGTTTATTTCCATCGCCGCAATTTATCTTACTACGTTATACGGAGATTGTATGCATAACATGAACACTTTCCAAGGTATGATAAAAGATCTTATCATTAGAACCGCAATTGTAACTATTGCTACAGGGATTTCAAAGATATTTATTTCCATAGTGAGAGCATCTAATAATCATTTTTTATAATCGAAACCCGCCTATATTTATGTAACTATTATTTTTTATGTTGACAATTAAGTCTAACTTCTTTAAGATATGAATCAAGAAATGGGTTTTTTACCGTACGTGTCGCTATCGACAGCCAAGCGGGTTGCTCGTTTCTTTTTTTATGTTTATAAGATCATAAAGATACTTCTTACCATTTTGATCGTGTCTAATAATCAGATAAATATGGAAAACATTGTATCTTTCAATTTCACCATTATCTTCATAAACAGGTAATGCAAATCGTGATTCAAAACGATACCAACCTTTAGCTGCATCAATTGCATGCTTCCGTTTCTTATTTTCTGTATAACAGCCATTAAAGGCAATTTCAATCATCTCACCAAGCCCCTGCGCTGCATTAGCTTTTGCTTTGGCATAAGCACCTTTCAAAGAATTGGAATACTCTGAGTGCGCATATTCATCTGGAAGATCTTTGCCAAAATAAACAACGTCGTTTATCTCTGCATTTTTATAAACATCTCCAACATGATCCTTTAAATACTCTTCAACATAATCCCAATCAATTGACCTTTTCCCTTTAAAAATAATGTCATTTATTACAACAATGTTGTTTCCATTTGCATCCTTTATTACAGACACGTTTCTTTCTCTACTACTTTTCCCCATAATTTTCCTTATCTCTCATAATAATTTCAGCCAAAGCTTTTATTGCTTTGTTCTGTTTTTTATCCTTATGGATTAAAACCTGTGAATATATGGGAAAATCTTCTCCCTTCCACGTAAGACGCTTGAGTTTGCCTGTTTTTATTTCATTTTCCGAAGTAATATCCGGTATAAACGCTACGCCTAATCCGTTGATTGCAAATTGTTTCAATATTTCTTTACTGCTTGTTTCCAGAACTATATTCGGAGAAATTTCATGCCTATCAAGATCAGAAATCAACATATGTCTAAAATTACAGTTATGCCCAGTCAATAAAAGCGGAACATTCTTTAGATCTTTTTCTCGAATAGTTTTATCTACAACAGGATTTGTTGGTGATGCGTAAAAGCCCAGACTTTCCCGTTTCTTATGCAGAATTTTAACCCTTTCATCCTCAATTAGCGGGTTTAGAGTATATACCATATCAAGCTCTCCCTTCTGAAGAAGCTCGGGAATATCATCATGTGTAACAAACTGTATCCTAATTTCTGTTCGTGGATTATTCTTGGTATACTCCATCAAAATTCGTGGGAATCTACTTACACAAAGAGACTCAGATACGCCCAATTTCAATACGCCTGCAGGATTTTCTTCATCTGTTACATCAAGACGAATTTCTCTCTCTAACTGAAGCATCTTCTCTGCATATGCTATTAGACGTTCCCCCGACGAAGTGATTGAAATAGTTTTCCCAAGACGCTCAAACAACACACATCCCAGTTCATCCTCCAACTGCTTAATCTGCGTTGTAACAGTAGACTGCGCATACCCCAGGCTACTTGCCGCCGCAGAAAAACTTTTCATTTCTGATATTATCAAAAAAGTACTTAACTGTGTAATTGTCATACTCAATCTCCATATTAAATAATTTACGAGAATATATACTCCTTGACACATATGATACTTCGTTATAATGTAGCATCATAGAAATGTGGTTTTGTGCCGTACGGTTTAATACCTATGCGGGGTACTACGTTTCTTTTTTTATGTCTATTACATGATTGTTTCAATCTGAATTACTCTTTGTCCTTTTTCATTTATTACTATTAATGCTATACATTTCCAATCATTCAATATATTTGAATTATATAATTATTTATTTCAATTTTACTGATATCAAATCCAATGATATTATACGGTCATATCCAATTAAGCGCAAGGAGGTTTTCTTATGAATGAACTATGTAAAATAATTAAAGATACAGTAAAGCCAAACTTTTTAAATATTCGCACTTCCATACGTACCTATGACAGAGACGCCCTATGCTGCGGAGCTCCTTGCTGGAGATGGGCATATCACGCTCTTCACTCAGCCGACAAATGGTTTATCAATCCATTCGTTTACGAAGAGCCTATCTTCCACGAAAACGGAATGGACAATCCCGAAAATCCGACAAGCGTTATTTTATCCGATGCCCAGCTCCTGTCATATCTTGATCTGATAGAAAAGAAAACCATGAATTATCTGGATTCCCTTACGGATAATATGCTCTATGAAAAACCGGAAAACTGCATCTATACCCGTATGGAACTTGTACTTCGCCAATACAGACACCTCTCCTTCCATACCGGAATGTTAAATGGACAAACTGCTGTAGCCACCGATAAATTCCCCATATGGATCTCAGAAACAGATCAATTTGTTGACGACGGTATTTTGTTTGGACGCTACCGCAAAGGCAAGTTATCTCTATAAATTAATCTCATCCTGCTTCTTTTTAAAAAAAGTTCCACTCAAAAGAATTCTTTTTCTTCTGAGTGGAACTGACTTACATATACACGTATCGGAATATCTATGTTTTTTCACAATTTTAATATTGCAATAAGCTCTTCGCCGTCCTTATCTCCGTTTTCTTTGAAGCCACTGTATTCTCTGGCTCATACAAAAGCCAGCAATACTCTGCCTCGCCGCACGGATACGTTCTTATAAACTCTAATGCCAGCTTTACAGCTTCTTTTCCATATCCATTTCCTGTTATCGCCGTATAAGCCTCGATAATACTAACATCATTAGATGCCACAAAACTTTTCTGATCTTCCGAAACTTGTAATTTCAAAAGATCCCAAACATTTTTTCCATTCACTTTTTCAAGTCGTATCATATCATGCCTCACTCTTTACACAGCATCCTCTTTAAGAACCTCAATGATATTGTCGTTCTTAATCTTGTTTACACTAAGCGCCATGCTGATTCCAAGAATTCCAAATACCGAAGCCGTAACCGCGCCATACATGACCGGATCCGGATTAAAGATGAACAGATTCGAATTAAACGTGCTATACATAAGATAGCTCAGCAAAAGAGATATCGGAATTCCCAGTATAAGTGCCCTAATTCCGTAAAGAAGTGTTTCTAGTCTTATCATCTTCTTAAATCCGCTATTTTCAAGGCCCACCGACTTATACATGGCAAACTCTTTTCTCCTAAGGAGCATTCCGGTTGAAATCGTATTTACTATATTTGCAATCGCAATGAGCGTAAGGAGAATCGTAAAGCCATACATTGCAGTTTTCAGTATAAGCGTGACCGTATCAAATATCTGTAATGAATCCGCAATATCAGCGCAATAATAGTTGTGATAACCATAATTTTCCAAAATAGAATATATCTTGTCATGGACTTCTTTATGCTTCGAGGTTTCAACCCCCAGATCAACCGTAAGCTTATCTTCGGGAAGCACTTCTTTCGCCTTGTCATAGTACATGGATGCGGGTACAAACACCTCAATGCCATTCTTAGGTGCCAGGTTTAAAATGCGATTGTTTTCGTCATATTTGACTAATCCCGAAATCTCTATGGCCGGAGGATTCCCCATCGCATTATCGTAGTGAAGGATCTGCCCTATTATCCCGTCATTAAATACTTCACTGGACTTTCTCTCGTGAAAAAAATCATTTAACAACACTCCGCGCAATGTATCGCCATAGTAAGCACTTTTATCCAGGCCATTATCTTCAAGTATCCTGTCAAAGTCCTTATCATCCACTATGCATACTGCCATTCCAGCGAGGCTTATATCCGCAAATCCGGGTAAAAGAAATTTTGGATCTGCAATATCTGTATTGGCAAGCTCGGTGGTTGAATCCGGAGCTTTATTAAACCAAAACTGGATCATACTTGCACTGTACACATTATCTACTCCCTCTATCTTGCTAATGTCACTTCGAAGCCTGTCACTCTCCGAAAGCGAACATGATGCCACGATCTGATAAGGGATATCGATTTCAAACTTATTGGCTCTTGCTAAGGAATTGCAAAAAAAGTTTGTTGTCAGGAACAAAATTACTGAAACCGCTAAGGTTGCGGTTATAACTTTACCTTTTACACCGTTCCTTTTTAAGTTTTTGTAAGCCAGCTCGCCTTCATATCCAAAGATTTTTCCTATCAAGGGATTTACGCGAAGGCTCCTTGCTTTAACTTTCACCACATTGTTTTGGCGCAGAGCTTCAATCGGCATAACTTTTGACGCCTTGATTGCCGGAATAAATGATGAAACAAATATTGTGAGTGCCGCAAAAAATACGATGGCAGCTATTACATAGTGATTGCATACTACAGGAATGCCACCGCTCATACCTTCAGCACCGGCCAGTAAATCCGCCTCGAGTATCTTTTTTCCAAGAACCGCCAAAGTCATCTTCGTACCGATATAGCCAAGCAAAAGCCCTAAAGGGATCCCTATTCCACCTAGAACAATTCCCTCGTAGTATATTGAAAATCTCTTTTGCTTAGATGTAGCTCCGACACTTGCCAGCATTCCAAGATAGCGCATTCTCTCTGTGAGGGACATTCCTATGGAATTGAATATTAAGATAATTGATGTAGCTATGACTATTGCAAGGGCAACAGCCATCATGGCAAAAAAATGCCTTGTATGAACCGCTACTGTCTTCAAACGCAAAGCAACTAATTAGATACTCTGTATTATATTCACACTTGTCGATTCCATATTCTGCTGTAATGCTGTTAAGTTGCTTAATCGCTGTATGATCGCATTTCTTAAGTAAAATCAGCACTTGAGCTTTTTCAGGAAAATAGTCATCATCCATTCCTCGCAGAATGTCCCAATTACCGGTCGGCCTGTTCCCATGAAGAATTGCTGTTACTGTACAGGTTTCTGTTGACTCAGCCTTAAACTGTTCGTCCGACCTGTAATTACCTGCCAGATAAGCAAAATCTTCAAGCCCGTTATCAATATACCTGTATCCCTGATCAAAGGTAAGAGAATCACCTATCTTAAGATCATCCAGGCCATTATCAATTAGAAACTGCTCTTCAACCGCTATTTCAGAAGAATTTTTAGGGAGCACTCCGTCATAATCCGCTACTACTCCCATGGATAAATAGCCATTATCCACATGATCGATATTTCCAATTCGGAATCTGTCTTCTTTATCATTTAAAAGTCTGACGCCGGTTATTTTTTCTTCTGCATCACAAATTCCTACCGATGCTATCCTTTTATCTTCTTTCAAAGAAACATACTGCTCATGCGTAATCTCACTAAACCGCGCATGTACATTTCCTTCTGTCTGTATTGCCAGAAGCCCAAAGAACTTAAAGAAAGAAAAAACGCCCAGAACAATAGCACTTATAAGTGCCGTAGATGCTGCAATTCCAAGAATTGTAACGATGGATCTTTTCTTGTTTCCAAGAAGGTGTCTTAATGTCAGGGTTGATATAATATTCATGACACCATCACCCCTTCCTTCTTACTGTCGCGTGTGATCTTACCATCTTCGATCGTGATGACTCTGTCAGCAGAAAGAGCTATTCTTTCATCATGAGTTATGATGATAACAGTCTGATTATTTTCTTTATTGAACTTGCGAAGCAGTGCTATGATTTCCTTACTGTTCTCTGAATCCAGGTTGCCTGTAGGCTCATCAGCAAGAAGCAGCGCAGGATGATTCATAAGCGCCCTTCCTATAGACACTCTCTGTTGCTGGCCTCCTGAGAGCTGATTCGGAAGATGAGATAATCTTTCTTTTAATCCAAGCTTTTCAACCAGATCGTTAAGAAGCTTTTTATCAGCCTTTTTTCCATCCAGTAAAATTGGAAGTGTCATATTCTCTTCTACGTTCAGGATAGGAATAAGATTATAAAACTGATAGATAAGACCTATATTTCTTCTGCGAAAGATTGCAAGCTTGGTCTCATCAAGCTTGCCGATATCTGTCCCTGCGATAGTGCAAGTACCCGATGTAGGAACATCCACTCCTCCAAGGATGTGAAGAAGTGTTGATTTTCCTGAACCGGAAGGTCCTACTATTGCCACAAACTCTCCCTGCTCTATATCAAAAGAGACATCTTTAAGAGCGTCAACTCTTGTCTCCCCTGTTCCATATACTTTACAAAGGTTTCTGATTTCCAGAATGTTCATTTTTCTTTTGTCTCCCTTCTCATGCAAAAAACATGTCGAATATCTTATTCATGAGAATAGGATATAGCTTCCATCTTACAATCAAGTGACTATACAATTACAGATTTGTCATTTTAGATAAGTGTTTTATAAAATCTCAAACAGAACCTCGTTCCCACGCCTTCCGTGCTTTCTACGACAATATCTCCGCGCTGTCCCGTAATGATTGTCTTTGCAAGAGCAAGTCCTATACCAACACTGTCTTTTCCTGCATTTTTCCCTTTATAGAAACGTTCAAAAACATGCGGCAGATCTTCCTCCGCTATTCCGCAACCCGTATCTTCAACGGATATCTCCTTATAGATGTTTGTGTCGGATGTTTTTATTGAAAGCGTGCCGCCGCTCTCCATATGTTCAATGCAGTTTTTTACAATATTCTGAATGGCTTCTATGGTCCAGTTTTTATCGCACTTAACAGACATATTAAAAACGTCGTGTGTATAGCTTATATTCTTAAGCTCCATCTGTATCTCAAAAGGTTTTATGACTTCTCTGATAAGTTCGTCAACTTCTGTTTCTTCAGGCTTCATGATTATTGTTCCGGCATCGATCTTAGATAGCTTTAAAAGAGTCTGGATCAGCCAGTTCATCCTATCCAACTGATTTGATTGTGTCGTAAGAAATTCATCGCGCTTATTCTTATCATCCTCAATTTTGAGCAGATCGTTCATTACTATCATGGACGTAAGCGGAGTTTTTAACTGATGACTTATATCCGCAATGGCATCTGCCAGCGCCACTTTGTCTTTTGCCAAAAGATCTTTCTGGTAGCTGAGCGTAGACGTAGTTTTATAGATGTTCGTTTTAAGAAGCGACAGCTCTCCTTCTTCCTGATCGAGGATCCCCACTGTTTCATCTCCCTCAAGAACTCTTACCAAGTACGAATTGAGTTTGTCTATATCGTTATACCTGCGTTTTGTGAAAAAAATAAATCCGCTCCCCAAAGCAATTCCCAATATCACCAATAAAATAAAAGCGGCTATGCCACATAAAACATATCCGCATACAGACGCAGCAACCGTAAATACAGCTGCTGCACAGATCATATATCTGATTTCTTTATTTTTCAGCATATCAAATGCCTCCCAATCGCTGTACGACTCTCTATATTCATTCTAAGCCCGAAAAAAATTTGTTAGCTTTTTTTATTTCTACAAAAAAACTGATGTAATACACCAATGCACCGATAACATAGGATGCAAGAATTTAGTAGCCCATTCCTTATGTCCATAGAGAAGTTATAAACATTGGCGAAGCATCATCACTTTTCTCAAACCCACAGTTTTGGTAAAAATGCATTTCTTTGTCATAGGCAATTACTGCTATTCTAAGATAGCTATGATACTTCTCTTTAATCATATCGATCAGTGTTCTGCCAATCTTTTGATTATGGTATTCAGGATTCACCAACAGATAATGCACATATGCATTCATTATTCCATCATCCATAGCACATACCATTCCGACAAGCTTATCCCCGTCATATGCAGAAAAAACAGTGTTAAAATTTTTCATTGCGATACATAATTTCTCCGGATAATGACCTGATGACCAGTTAACTGAAAGAAATAATTCTTCCAATTCATTTTTAGTAAAATCATGTTTATCTGTATATTTAATGTCCAACGTTGCCTCCTAAATCAGTTCCATTTCAGATTTCATCTTAACAAAGCCATATTTCTCATATAGAGGTCGCCCCATTTCTGTCGCCTCGCATTCTCATGATTACCTCCTATGCGACATCTGTTTATCCAGATTGTCACAACAAAGATATTGTATACAATGCTATAAGCACGCGTAAATACTAATATAATTATATTCCGGGCATCCCGGCTGTCTGCTATCTTCAGATTTGTCACATGAAATCCATAGTGTTCTTGCACCCACTCCACACTCTCTTTGTACGTCGCCTTAGCCTCTGCACTTGTGAGATCAAGCTCGTCCATATCTACCTTTACGTTGATATGATGCTTAGCCTCATGAAGTTTGGACAATAAACATACAGTTTCGACTGTCGTCCGACTGAGCAACCGAATTTCCATCACAATAGCAACTACTGATTATTACTTATCTGCCTTCGGTTCATATCAATCATTCAAATAATCAGGATCGATTCTGACCATCTCAGCAAGCGCTTTGTTTCTGTAATTCAAGTCGTCACGAAGCGTAAATCCCTGTGATTCCCAAAAAGCATTGCCTTTTTCATTCTTTTTAAATGCTACACTCAGCAAAAATATCTGTAATCTGCTGCCAGATACGCCGTTCGCTGGCTCGGATTGAACGAACACGCTCCAATAACTCGCGGAAGTAATCTTTTCCGAAAGCAGTTTTCCCTTGCTTCAGACGGTCGTCATCCAGAACAAAACCTTTTGTCATGTATTCCTTAAGAACGGTAGTTGCCCAGATGCGAAATTTAGTTGCTTTAATTGAATTTACACGATATCCAACAGAAATAATTGCGTCCAGATTATAGAAAACCGGCGTTCTCTTTACATCTCTGTTTCCTTCTCTTTGAACTATTTCCATTTTGGAAATAGTTGCCTCCTTCACCAATTCACCTTCATCGTATATATTCGAAAGGTGCTTCGATATGTCAGGCACTTTGACACCAAAAAGCTCTGCCATCGCCTTCTGTGTTATCCAGATACTTTCATCTTTAATAAATGCATCAACAGAAACATCCCCTTCATCGGAATGATAGAGAACCATTTCCATCTGCTTATCAAAATCTCTCATAAAAGTTTCTCCCCCTTTACCTTCATCAGTTCTTCATATTTCAACTGATAGGCAATAAGCCTCGGAATATACTCCGGAGGAGTTCTTCGCCCCGCCTCCCAGTCTTCCAATGTACGAACAGGGATACCCGTATGCTCTGAAAACTCTTTACGTGACATCCCTGTGCTTTCTCTCAAGTCTCTTATCGATTTGGCTATATCCATATCATCACCTCGCATTGCGTGCTTGTAATCGTAGTATATCACGTAACGCTAGTTATCGCAATGCGTGGATCCTAAAGTTTTAATCGCATATCTGTATACTTCTGAACCTTATCTTCAAACCCCAGTTTTTTTATATATAGGATATCCTTCATCCGTTGCTACCAGATCAATGCGGCATATCTGATGCTCTTTGGCATATTCAATCATATTGCTCATAAGGCTCGTACAGATTCCTTTACCACGGTATTCTTCTTCTGTGTATACGCTTAGAACTTCTGAATCCAATCCATTTAGAAAAAATGGATTTGCCGGCTTCTCGATAATCAACAGATAAGCCGCAGCAACAAGCCTGCCCTCTGCTCTTGCTACAAACGCAATCAGCTTTTTCCCAAGTTCTCTCTCAAAATATCCCGGAAGCTGTTTTTCCATACCTTCTCTTTCTTCATCGGTTAATGAGCCAAAATCATCTGTCATATATAGAATTCTAAGCCTTACAAGTTCCGGAATATCGCTTATTGTTGCCGTATCGTATATAATACTTTCCTTATCCATCCACTTCACCGCCTTTCGAGTCTTTAATCCGATAGTAATCCTCCATCTTCACATTCAGTTTCACATAGAAATCTGCTTTTCGGTTGCTCACACGCTCAAGGAGCACACAGCTTTCCACATGCACAGTCCAAGGAAACATATCGCAGGGACGAATTGCTTTTATCTCATACCCGCCGTCTGCAAGAATGCGAAGATCTCTTGCGAGTGTTGCGGAGTCGCAACTTACGTACACAATCCTCTCAGGCTGCATCTTAAGCATTGTTTCAAGGCAGACTGAGTCGCAGCCTTTTCTTGGCGGATCGACTACGATCACATCGGGATGAAGGCTGGAGCCGTCGTCTCCACCGGATACAGTCTTTCTCTTTTTCTCATAAAACTCAGGAAGGACTTCTTCAGCTTTGCCGCAGTAGAACTCTGCATTAGATATTCCGTTTCGCTCGGCATTTCGCTTTGCATCCTCGATTGCTTCAGGAATAACCTCGATACCGTAGACTCTGCCTGCAGTCTTTGCCATAGACAAAGTAATGGTTCCTATTCCGCAGTATAGATCCCACACAGTTTCTTTTCCCGTAAGCGAAGCATATTCAATCGCCTGCTCATACAATTTCTTTGTCTGCACAGGATTAACCTGATAAAAAGAAAGCGGCGATATCTCAAATTTAAGTCCGCACAAAGTATCGCTTATTGTATCTTTTCCCCAGATAGTATGAACTTCAAGCCCCATGATAACGTTGGTCTTTTCTGTATTGATACTGACTGAGATACTGCTCATGCCTTTAACTTTAGAAAGCTTCTCGACAAGTGCCTTCTGTCCGTCGATATATTCTACCTGCGCACCACCTACTCCTGCTTTCTTCGCAGAGCCTGAAGCCGCGCGATAATTGATAACAAGACACACCATTATCTCGCCACTCGTAAATCCCTTTCGGATCAGAACATGGCGCACAAGGCCTTTTCCGGAAACTTCATCATACGGGCGCACGCGATTATCGACCATGTGAGATCTGATAATCTCCATGATCTCTTCATTCTCTTTAACTCCGATACAGCAGGACGTCATTGGAATGATATTGTGCGATCTTCCCGCATAAAAGCCCGTAACAACCTTGCCCTCTTTGTCACAGCCGACAGGGAACTGCGCTTTATTCCTGTACTCCCAAGGCTCATCCATTCCGATGATAGGCTTCATCACACTATCAACAAACTCCGCGTCAAATCCGCCGAGTCTTACGATATTGTTTCTTACCTTGTTCTGCTTGAATTCAAGCTGTCTCTCATAAGACATGCTCTGAATCTGACATCCGCCGCACTGCCTCGCCACGGGACACTTCGGCGTTATACGATGCTCCGAAGGCTCAAGAACCTCTTCAAGATGCGCATAAGCATAGTTCTTCTTCGCCTTCATTATCTTCGCTTTAACTTTATCTCCGATAACTGCGTCCTTAATAAAAAGGGTATAGCCATTTATTTTGCCTATGCCCTCTCCATCATTCCCAATATCGGTTATATCGACTGTCAGGATATCATCCTTCTTGTAACCCGCAGTCGCAATTTCCTTTTTACCACTCATATATCCCACCTGATGTTACTTCCAGTGAAGCCTGTGAAGTTCGCCTTCTTTCTCAAGCCCCTCAAAATCATTCTGTCTCAGCGCCTCGTACAAAACAATCGCCACAGAATTGGACAGATTCAAAGATCTGATATCATTTCCCATAGGAATCCTGATACAGTTCTCCTCGTTCTCCACAAGAATCTCCTCAGGAATTCCGGCGCTCTCTTTTCCAAACATGATGAAATCATCCATGCCAAAAGAGACCTCGGTATAAGAGCGCTTTGCCTTTGTGGTAGCCATCCAGATCTTTGCCCCGGGGTGCTTTTCCTTGAAATCATTAAAGTCCATGTACCTTGTAACGTCGAGTCTTTCCCAGTAGTCCATTCCCGCGCGCTTTAGCTCTTTTTCATTGAGCCTGAATCCAATCGGCTCTATAAGATGCAGCGAAGTTCCCGTAGCAACACATGTCCTTCCGATATTTCCTGTATTCTGCGGTATCTCCGGCTGATGTAAAACTATATGCATATCTTTCTATTACTCCTCGTCATCCGCATCCATGGATTTTGCCTTCGGAAGGGAAAAGATAAATTCCGTTCCGACGCCCTCTGTACTGATGACATTTATATTTTCTTCGTGTGCTTTGATTATCTCTTTTACAATGGCAAGGCCAAGGCCCGTGCCCTTCTTATCCTTACCTCTCGAAAGATCCGATTTGTAGAATCTGTCGAAAATAAGCTTCTGATCGTCCTTCGGGATTCCTATTCCGCTGTCTTTTACGGAAACAAATACCTTGCTGTGCTTCTCTGTAGTCTCGATCTTGATCGCAGAATTCTTATTGCTGAACTTGATCGCGTTATCAACAAGATTGTAAAGAACCTGCTGTATCTTGCTCATATCCGCACTTACAAGCATCTTGTCATCTGTGAGCACCAGATTGATCGCGATATTCTTGTTAAGGCATGTTCCTTCGAAAGACTCCGCAACCGTCCTGATAATGCTGTTTATGTCAAAATCGCTCTTATCAAGAAGCATCCCCGTTGTATTCAGATTGTTAAGAGTAAGCATCTCGTTTGTGAGCTTGGTAAGTCTGTCCGTTTCGTTGATAACTATTCCCAGATATCTGTCATGCATCTCAGGCGGTATCGTTCCGTCCTGCATTGCAACAAGATACCCTTTTATGGACGTAAGCGGCGATCTGAAATCATGCGAAACATTGGCGATGAATTTCCTCTGATCGTCCTCCTGCCTTGCTATCTCACCCGCCATATATGAAAGCGAAGCCGCAAGATATCCCATCTCATCCTCTGACTCAACAGAGAACTCGTAGCTCATATTTCCCACCGCGTACTGCTCGGTCGCGGTCGTGATCTTCCTAAGCGGCATATACACAAGCTCAGTGAAGAAGATAAGGATTATCAGGGACAAAAGAAATAACACAAGCAGCATCAGATACGAAATATCAAGAAACGCATTCGCCGACGCCTTTATTTCCGACAAAGGTTCATGAATAACAACATACGCCTGAACCTTCCAGTTAGCCGTTATCGGAGCAAAAACGCTTAAGTTTTCCTCGCTCAACTGTCCCCAGAAATCTCCTATCGTGTAATAAGAATTTCCGATAACCGTCGGATCAAAGTCCTTTATCGCAATTTCCTCGTTCTGCTTAAAAACCCTTGAAGAATCAAGCACAAGTCTTCCCGAAGGGTTAACTATCCAGATTACAGATTTATCCATGTACATGGACAAAGACACCAGCTGCTGATGAACCGTCTCAAGCGAAGCCATATTTGTATAAAGATCCGCCGCGTATGTATTTGCTATCTGCGTTGCGACGCGGTACATGTTGTCGGCCTTATCACGCCTCAAACGCTCAAAAGTCATGCTGTACACAAATGTCGCCACAACAATAAATCCGAAAATACCAAACAGCAAATATGCTAAAAGAAACTTTAAATAAAGTGTCCGTTTCATTTACTGTTGCACCTCAAATTTGTAACCGATTCCCCAGATCGTTGCTATTCTCCAGTTATCATGGTCATTTATCTTCTCTCTGAGTCTTTTGATATGCACGTCAACCGTTCTTGTGTCACCGACGTACTCATATCCCCAGATCTGATCAAGAAGCTGCTCTCTTGTAAAAACATGGTTCGGCGAAGCGGCAAGGAAATACAAAAGTTCCATTTCCTTCGGCGGCATATCGACTCTTTCTCCCATGTATGTCACAGAATAATTGGTCATATTGATCTCAAGGTTAGGATATCTCACAACCTTGTCGTCCGACTCTGTGGTCTCCTGAGTCTGCGGTTTGTATCTTCTAAGAACCGCCTTAACTCTTGCGACAAGTTCTTTTGAATCAAACGGCTTTTCCATATAGTCGTCCGCACCCATCTCAAGTCCCAGAACCTTATCAAAAACCTCTCCTTTTGCGGAAAGCATGATTATCGGAACCTGCGAAGTTGCCCTGAGCTCTCTGCACACCTGATATCCGTCAATTCCCGGAAGCATCAGGTCAAGAAGCACCAGATTGGGCTTGAAACTGTCAAAAGCATTTATCGCAGACTCACCGTCGTTGCATATCCTTGTTTCAAAACACTCTTTTACAAGATACAACGAAATAAGCTCCGCAATATTATTATCATCATCAACTATCAGAATTTTCTGTTTACTAACCATGTCTTATTATTTCCCTCACTTTATAAACGTAACTACGGTAACTCCTGCATCTCCCTCGCCGAATTCTCCCAATTTAAAAGATTTAACATACGGAACCGACTTAAGATGAGCATGAACTGCCTGTCTTAAAATTCCCGCGCCTTTTCCGTGCACGACTCTCACATTGTTAAGATGTGACATATATGCATCGTCCAGATATTTATCAAGAGCGGCGATCGCATCATCACTGTTCTTGCCGATAAGATTCACCTCTGTTTTTATGCTTGCTGCGCGCGAAAGATCCATCTTACCGCTTCCCGAAGATCTTCCGTAAAATTTCTTCATTGCAGCCTTTCCATCATCCTCTTTTATGAGAACAAGATCTCTGATGTTTGCCTTAGTACGCATAATTCCACACTGCACATAGAGATTTCCATCCTTATCAGGCTTTGAGCTTATTGTGCCTTTAAGCCCCATGGATACTATCTTTACGGATTCACCGAGCTTAAGTTGTGATTCTTTAAGGATAGGATGTGTCTCTTTTGCCTTCTCTTTTTTTGCAGATATCACTTTATTCTTGTCAGAAATCTTCTGACCTACACCGGTTCTGGCTCTCTCAAGATCCTGCATTGACGCTCCGGGACCGGCTTTTCTAAATACTCTTATAGTCTCATCCGCAACATTCTTGGCTTCCTGCAGAATATCCCTTGCCTGCTCGTTAGCTTCCCTGATAATGTCATCGCGCTGCTTATCAAGCTTGTCAGATTTCTCTTCAAGGCGCTTCTTGAGCTCTTCAACCTCTTTTTTGTATTCTGCGATCTCAAGCCTCTCGGACTCGATCGTCTTTCTGCTCATTTCAAGATCCGCAAGAAGATCCTCAAACTTTTTATCCTCAGTGCTTATCTGCTCTTTTGCCGCATCGATAATTTCTTCCGAAAGACCAAGCTTAGAAGAGATTGCAAAAGCGTTACTCTTTCCGGGAATACCGATAAGAAGCCTGTATGTGGGCTTAAGTGACTCCACATCAAACTCGCAGCTTGCATTCTGCACGCCCTCAGTATTGAGCGCATAAACTTTAAGCTCACTATAGTGCGTCGTTGCAAGCGTCCTGATATTTCTCTTATGAAGATCGTTAAGTATCGAAATGGCAAGAGCCGCTCCCTCAGTGGGATCCGTTCCCGCACCAAGCTCATCAAAAAGACACAGCGAATTCTCGTCTGCGTTTTTGAGGATCGAAACTGTATTTGTCATATGTGATGAGAACGTTGAAAGAGACTGCTCAATACTCTGCTCGTCTCCAATATCCGCATACACTTCATCGAACACCGAAAGCTCAGACCTGTCACCTGCCGGTATCGCAAGTCCCGCCTGTCCCATTATGGTCAAAAGACCTACTGTCTTAAGCGTTACAGTCTTACCACCGGTATTGGGGCCCGTGATTATGAGCATTCCAAAGTCTTTTCCGGCATAAACATCTATCGGAACAACCTTGTTCTTGTCGATAAGAGGATGTCTGCCCTTCCTAATATCAAAATAGTGACGGTCGTTGAACACAGGCGGAATCGCATTGATCTCAAGCGCATAAGATGCCTTGGCAAAAACAAAATCAAGATCCGTCATTATCTCAGAGTTATATCTGATATCATTTACATGCTCCGAAACTTTTACGCTAAGTTCAGCAAGAATCTTATCAATCTCAGCACTTTCATGAAGCATAAGCTCTTTTAACTTGTTGTTGAGCTCAACCACTGCCGCAGGCTCGATAAAAAGAGTCGATCCCGAAGACGACTGGTCGTGAACAAGTCCGTTTATCTGTGACTTATACTCCGCCTTAACAGGAATACAATATCTGTCTCCACGCATGGTAACGACCGCATCCTGAAGATATGTCCTCATGGATCCGTTAATCATCCTGCCGAGCTGCTCATGTATCCTGTCGTTGGTAAGCATAATATCGCGTCTGATATGCTTGAGCGCAGGGCTCGCATCGGAACTTATCTCATCTTCCGAAACAATGCACCTTCTGATTTCCTGCGCAACAAAAGTAAGCGGCTCCAAAAGTTCAAAGCTCTCTGAAAGAGAATCTCTTGATTCGCCGTCTCTCTGCGGTCTTCCGTATGACTTTACCCTGTTTACGTTATCCAAAAAAGCCGCTACCTTGAGAAGATTGGCCGCGTCCAAAGAGCTTCCGATCTTGAGTGCCTTGAGAACACCTGTAAAATCCTTGTTATCTCCAAAAGAAACCGAACCTTTTTTGAATATCCTGTCGATTCCGTCTTTTGTCTTCTGTAGATTTTTTCTGATCTCTTTTATATCAGACGACGGCTCAAGCTCCCTGCAAAGCTTCTTTCCGGGTTCTGAGCTTGCATGTTCCGTAAGTTTCTCTGTTATTTTATCGTACTCGAGTACGTGAAGTGCTTTCTGATTCATCCTATAGTCCTTAATACCACATCTTTTACACAATTATCCAAATTACAGTTTATCATTTATAAGACCCTGTGGCTAGTGTCCTTAGTGCCCTACTAGTATTCAGCCGTAAAAGCGGATATAATTGGAGAGTAAAACGGAGGAAATGATATGCCTTTTAATGATCAGGACGAAAACAAAAAAGATACCTCGTTTATAAGCGAAAAGATAAAACAGCGCCCCATAAACAGAAAGAAACTTATACAAAGAACGATAATAACTGCTTCAATGGCAGTCGTATTCGGACTTGTTTCGTGTCTTACATTTCTTCTGCTACAACCTCTTTTGAGTGACAAACTATATCCCGAAAGCCAGCCCGAGCCGATCACGCTCCCGGAGGAATCCGCCAGTGACGAGCTGACTCCCGAAGAAATGTTTGCAGACGATAATGAAATTGCTGAAAATGAGGCTCAGATCAATGAAGAAAATCAGAAAAACCAGCTGGAAGAGGCTATTGCTTCTTACGCTTTAAACGGATCTGACTTTGCAAAAATAATGACGTCTTCTCTTAAAGGCGTAGCAGATGAAGCATCCGGAAGCATTGTAAGAGTAACCGGCGTTTCCAACAACACCGACTGGTTCAGCGACTCTTTTGAGAACAACGGTGCATCGGGAGTTATCGTTGCGGACAACGGAACGGCTCTTTTTATCCTTGTTCCGTCATCTGCAGTAAAAAATGCCAAGAACATCAGAGTAACATTTAGTGATGAATCCATGGCTGATGCTGAGATGTGCCTAACCGACAACGTAACGAAACTGTGCGTTATCAGCGTCAAACTCTCATCCATGCAAGAATCCACCAAGGAAACGATAAAAACTGCAGATTTTGCAAATACCAATTTCACCAATCTGACTGCAGTCCCTGTTATTGCGATTGGAAGCCCCACAGGTATTCAAAGATCTGTTTCTATCGGACTGATAACTTCTGATAAGTCTCCACTTTATCTGGCAGACTCAAATTATAAGATAATTACAACCGATATGCCCGGAAACAGCGACAGCACAGGCGCCATTATTGATTTAAACGGTAAGCTTCTCGGTATCATCGATATGACTCACAACAGTGAAGAGAACAAGAAAAATCGCAAAGTTTTGGAAAATCACATATCTGCGATAGCAATAACCGAGTTGAGAAACCTCATAGAGGACCTTTCCAACAAGAAACCTCGCGCTTATTTCGGAGTCTATGGCAAAAATATTCCTGCTGCAATACGTGATGAAATGAACATGCCGCAGGGAGCCTATGTTACTTCCACGGAAGAATCTTCACCTGCAAGAAAAGCTCTGATCCAGAGCGGCGACATCATAACAAAGCTCAACAACGAAGACATTATCTCTTTTGACGCTTTTGTGAAAAAGCTTGCTGATTGCGCCCCGGATGATATAATATCAGTTACTGTAATGAGACAATCAACCAAAGGTTATACAGAGATTAAAACGCAGGTTACGCTTGAAAGCGCAACTCACGATTAATTTTTAGAAAGAGGCTTTCAATGAAATTTTTAAAAGACTTAAGACCCGGCGACAGAATAGCAGATATCTACATGTGTAAACACAAGTTAAGTGCCACCACGAAAAACGGAAAAGAGTATTTCTCCGTTACTCTTCAGGACAAAACAGGCACCGTGGATGCCAAGATCTGGGAGCCCAACAGTGAAGGAATCGACGACTTCGACGACGCAGACTATCTTGATATTTTCGGCGAAGTAACAAGTTTTAACGGCGCAATTCAGATCAACGTTAAACGTGCAAGAAAATGCCACGAAGGCGAGTACGATCCCGCGCTGTACCTTCCCGTATCATCTAAAGACAACGACGTAATGTACAAAGAACTACTCGGAATAATCGGAACCATTGAAAATCCTTATCTCAAGAAGCTCCTGGAAGAATTCTTTGTACAGGACGAGAATTTTATAAACAAGTTCCGCAAATCAAGCGCAGCAAAAACTGTTCACCACGGCTTTATCGGCGGACTTTTGGAGCACACTCTCAGCGTAACAAAACTTTGCGATTACTACTGCAAGTCTTATCCCGTTCTTAAAAGGGACCTGCTCCTTACTGCAGCAATGTGCCACGATATCGGTAAAACAAGAGAGCTTAGCCTTTTCCCCACAAACGATTACACGGATGAAGGTCAGTTCCTTGGACATATCGTTATCGGTGCCGAGATGATAAACGATAAGGTGAAAAACATTAATGGCTTCCCCACTCTCTTAAAGCAGGAGATCATACACTGCATTCTTGCTCACCACGGGGAATACGAGTACGGTTCACCCAAGAAGCCTTCAATTATCGAGGCTGTAGCGCTCAACCTTGCAGATAATACCGACGCCAAGATGGAGACATTCACAGAAATCCTGAACAACATAACAGAGCCCGGTTGGCAGGGATACAACAAGTTATTTGAAACAAATCTTTATGATTCGAAATTAGATATCTGATCATGATAGAGCAAAACCCCGAAGGAACCTTCCTTCGGGGTATTTTTTTATAATCTTGATATAAAGTTTTCAAGTCTCTCCATTGCAGCCTTAAGATTCTCCAGCGAATATGCATATGATATTCTGATATATCCTTCTCCGCAGTCACCAAAAGCTGTTCCGGGAACAACCGCAAGCTTCTCTTCTTTGAGTAGTCTCGTACAGAAGTCATCACTTGTCATTCCAAATTTCTTAATGCAAGGGAACACATAAAATGCTCCATATGGCTCAAAACAAGGAAGTCCGATGCGCTTAAACTCGTTAAGAAGATATCTTCTTCTGTGGTTGTACTGCTCACGCATCATCTTAACATCATCATCGCCGTTTTTGAGTGCCTCTACAGCAGCATACTGGCTGGTTGTCGGAGCACACATGATTGCGAACTGATGAATCTTGACCATCTGCGCCATGATTTCTTCAGGTCCGCAAGCGTATCCAAGTCTCCAACCGGTCATGGCATATGCCTTAGAGAAACCGTTTATCAAAATAGTTCTCTCTTTCATTCCGGGAAGTGAAACAATAGATACATGCTTTCCCTTGTATGTAAGTTCTCCGTATATTTCGTCGGAAATGATATAAAGATCTTTTTCTCTTACAACTTCTGCGATCTTTTCAAGATCCTCTTTTTCCATAACCGCACCTGTCGGGTTATTTGGGAATGGAAGCACCAGAATCTTGGTCTTATCCGTTACCTTCTCAAGAACTTCTTCCGCTGTAAGTCTGAACTCATTTTCTTCCTTAAGCTCTATTATAACAGGCTTTGCATCGGCAAGTATTGCGCAGGGCTCGTATGAAACATAGCTGGGCTGAGGAATAAGAACCTCATCTCCCGGATCTATCATTGCTCTAAGTGCAAGGTCGATTGCTTCAGATCCACCTACCGTTACAAAAATCTCTTTTATCGGATCATAGGTCACTCCCTGAGTTCTCTTGATATACTCAGAAATTTCCGTCCTAAGCTCCTTTAATCCGGAGTTGGAAGTATAGAATGTTCTTCCCTTCTCCAGTGAATAGATGCCCTCATCTCTTATATGCCAGGGTGTATCAAAATCAGGCTCTCCCACCCCCAGTGATATTGCCCCTTCTGTTTCCTGAACAATGTCAAAAAACTTTCTGATGCCCGAGGGCTTTATATCAACAATCTTCTTACCTATCGGATTTCTCATGGTGTTATCTTCTCCCTTGTGTCTTCATACTTTCTGGTCAGTATTGTTCCGTGATCCTTGTATTTCTTGAGAATAAAGTGTGTCGCGGTACTGAGCACAGTATCAAGTGTAGCAAGCTTATTGTTTACAAAGCCCGCCACTTCCTGCAGAGTTTTGCCTTCAAGAATTACCATAAGGTCAAAACCTCCGCTCATGAGATAGACACTCTTAACTTCGGGATATTTGTATATTCTCTCAGCGATGCTATCAAAACCAAGGCCTCTCTGAGGTGTAACCTTAACTTCTATAAGGGCATTCACCTTATCAATGCTTGTCTTTGACCAGTCAACCATTGTATGATAACCGCAAATTACACCTTCGTCCTCAAGGGCTTTAAGCTCATTTGCGACTGTTATTTCTTCTGAACCGATAAGAACGCTAAGTTCCTTAACATCTATACGGCTGTTTTTCTCAATAATCGTTAAAATTTCTTCTCTGATGCTCATAACTTATCTCCATCCTCCTGTTATTCATCCCGATATATATAATACTACAAAAATCGGTTTCTGAGCATTTATCCCAGTATTTTATGTATCATATCGCATCCCGGCATATCCAGAAACCTCGATTCATCTGCATTTGTGATAATCTTGTCGTTTCCACTTTTTAAATATCCGACAACTTTCGCGGGTATTCCCTCTTTTTCCAGCTCTGCGACCAGTCTGTCACCATCTTCACACGCAAAAAGAAGTGCACCTCCCGACAAAAGCTGATATGGATTAATCTCATAAAACTCGCAGATTTCTACCGTTTCCTGTCGTATCGGAATACTTTTTAAATCCACGCAAAGTCCGGTTCCAGCACGCTCTGCGATATCCCAAAGTGAGGCGTATACTCCCCCGTTCGAAATATCGGTAACAGCAACTGCGCCGGACTTAATGGCGACTGCAGCCTCTTTCGCGACGCTAAGATAATTTTTAAAATCAATCGCATCTCTGATAAATGGATCCGGGTATTTGACGCAGAGCTCATCATGTCCCTGCTGCGCCAACATTGCTGTTCCTTCAAGCCCTATCCACTTTGTAATAACAAGTGCCAGACCATCTTTAAGATTGTCATTCTTGCCTATATCAAAACCGGCATCCTTCGTAGTTCCTACGCAGTTTGCTGTTATAACAGGTCTTGTAACTGCACTTGTCACCTCTGTGTGTCCACCCGCATAGGTAACTCCATATTCATTGCATGCCGCTATTATGTCCCTTACGATTGCTTTTAACTGTTTTTCCTCAGTCTCCGCGGGAAGAAGAATTGACACTGTCACATGTGAAGGCTCGATTCCATGAATGACAATATTACCGATTGCTTTCATAGCCGCATAATAACCTGCACATGCGACATTTTCAGTAACCGGACATACTGCGGAGTAAACCTTCTCAGACTCAGAAAAAGCGCAGTCTGTCCCTACAGCTGCGCTAGTCTCTTTTCTATGTTCTGTTTTTATCAATTTCAACACGGATCTCTTAAGAGTATTCTCTGAAATTTTGCCTATCTTCATGCCTTCTCCGAGTATTGATCAGTTTTTTAGCCTTCGCTTAATACGCTCTTTTTCTTTTTCGTTCCTTCAGCTACAGGCTTATCATTTCTTGCTTCTGCACCATCAAGCTCTGATTCTGTAGTAGCAGTCTTCTTTTTATCAGAATCTGACTCTGTACTTACGCTTGCTGTTACAGACTTCTTCTTACCAAGCTCCTGTGCAACATTACGTACAGTCTTAATTTCTTTAGACTCCATTGCTAACTTAAGCTCATCAATATCTGCCTGTGTTGCACCCTTTGTTCCAACCATGATGATTCTGGGAACCATGTTGTATGTGCTTGTATTGATTATCTTAGTTGCAGATTCAACACCATCTTCCTCAACAACCTTGCAAAGCTGAGACTTATATCCAAGGTGTGCAGACTGCATTCCAACATAGCCAAGTGCCTGTGAAGGATCTGTCATGTACTTGTCTTCTGAAGCAGGAGTCTTATCAAGAATAATGCTCTTGTATGTAACTTTTCTTCCTGCAGGTCTGTTGTCATGTCCATAAATTGTAAATGTGACATGCTTATCAGGTGTGCAGACAGCCTCAATGTAAATAGGCGAATCTGTATTGTTTCTAAACTTGAAATCCTTACCGCCTGACTGCGCAATAGCAGCATCTGCAGAAGGCTCAACGTAAGACACGATCATTGAATGATTGTGTCTCTCTGTAACGTCAAGTTCTGCCAAAAGAACTGCGTTATAAAGAGTTGATGATACCTGACAGATACCACCACCGATACTCTCAACAACAAGACCGTTCAAGTATGAACCGGCCGGATAATAACCATTTTCCTCACTGAATGGTGTGATTGTATCAAGAACTGAAAGCTCCTGTCCGGGCTCAAGTCTGATTCCATCCAAACGGGCGCACGCATTTTCAATATTCGCACTTCTTGCGGCACCTGAATCTCTGTATCCTGTAGTGTATGTTCCGAGAACATCACTCATCTTCTGCAATTCATCTAAATTTTTGAAAGCATCAACAGTCTTTACTGCAAGCTCAACCTCATTGTTTTCAGGAGTCCATGAATTGGCAATAAAGTCCTTAATGATTGCTTTGGATTCATCAGAATTTACGATGTATGCTGTCATTCCTGATGTCTGCTTATCGCCTTCACCTTCCTTACGAGCCTGTTCTCTCTTATCCTTGTTGACCTTTTTAGCTTTTTCTTCTTTCTCTTTTTCCTTCTCAAGGTCTATCTTTTCCAGATTTTCATTGAATTCCGTATTACATTTACGGATTATCGTTGTAAGGGCTTCGTCATCAATACCATAATCGATATCGAACTTAACGGCATTCTCTTCAACATCCTTGCCTTCTTTGTATCTCTCTACTACGTTGCCTTCGTGTCCAACAGCATACGCATCCTTGACAACATCAGGGTTTCCCCATGATATTCCCAAATCTGAGCCCTTAACCGGAATCTTTTTTCCGTTTCCACCTGTGAGAATCAATTCACCATCAACTACTTCTTTTACCTTGCTGGCAACAGCCTCCTTAGCTTCTTCGATCGTCATCCCAGACGCATCGATGTCCCCAATCATTACGCCCTTTGCTATCGTGTTGCTTGCAGCCGAAACCTGTTCCACCGGAATAGCTGCTAAAGTAAGTACCGAAAGAGCGAGTCCGCAAAAAAATCTCTTCATAATACTTCCACTTCCTACTTTCCTTTTGTCCTAATTTGTCCTATAAGCGTTATTTTGTGCTAAAATTGTACGTGAAAAACTATCAAATGTGTTTATGGAAGGTAATTATAGATGAAATTTCCCTTTTTAGCAAGTATTATTATTGTCGCATTTTTTTTTAATGTTAGCATGCGTCGAGTTAGCAGAAAAGAAGAGGCTCGCGAGATGAGCTTCTGGGAAAAAGAACGAAAATCCAACAATGTCAGAAGAAAAAGTCTCGAAAATCTCGATTATATCTGCATTCCCGTAGACGTTCTTCCGTTCGGAACATCCGGAAGCAACAAAGAACTTGAAAATTCTGAACAAAATGTGCTCGCATTGAAGGATGAAAAGATTGTCAATCTCACGGGAATCACCAACACCGATCTAAAGCTGGAGTACGGAACCGCCAATATTACTGAGCTTTCGCTCTACGATCAAAACTATACCGCTCTTGTTCGCGCACTTCAAAACTGGGGCAAAGCACTTTACGATGCAGGCCGCTACGAAGACTCTGCCAAAGTTCTTGAGTTTGCCGTAAAAACCAGATCGGATATCACTGCAACCTATAAACTCCTGATCGACATGTACAAGACAAAATTATTTCTTAGTGCTCCCGAGATTGAAAAGAAGATTAATTCATTAATTCCTATAGCAGATAATCTTAACTCACTTAGCAGACTAACAATTCTTAAGCTTCTCGGATGTGATGTGACAACCGATAAAAAACATGCTTCTGCTCATAAGATTAATGCCACTTAATTGATTGCAAAATAATATGTTTTTAAAACACTATATTAATAGGAAGAAACTCATTCAATTTTGACTCCTTTTCATTAATATTAGCATTAGAAAAATTATTTTAATCGCCATCAGGTTAAACATTTTCAACGACTAATATAATCCTTGCGAATCAAAAAAGCATCTTTTCAGATCTGTTTGATAAAAATCTGAAAAGATGCTTTTCTGTTTTTTATATTTTGCGGAATAACGTTAATCTAAATTTCGACTAATTTTTAGCTGCCTGAAGTAGTTTATCTTTTAACTGATTTTCAATTTGTGTAAGCTCAGCTTCGGCTTCTCGACGCTTTTCTTTTCCTTCTGTTTGAATTTTAAGAACCTCATCGAGTGTAGAAATAAGAGATTCGTTTGTATGTTTTAATGTATCAATATCCACGATTCCGCGTTCGGCTTCTTTCGCGCTCTCAATTGTAGCAACCTTAAGTGCATCAGCATTCTTCTTTAAAAGCTTGTTCGTCATATCGTTAACTTCTCTTTCAGCCTTTGCAGCCTGTGTTGAATGCTCTATACCGATTGCGATTACCATCTGATTCTTCCAAAGAGGGATTGTATTTACGATGGTTGACTGGATTTTCTCAGCCATAACGGTATTTGAACTCTGTACCATTCTGATCTGAGGACCTGTCTGCATTGCAATTGTCCTTGTAAGTTCAAGATCGTAGATCTTTTTCTCAAATCTATCGCAAAGACTTGCAAAATCCTTCGCTTTTTCAGCATCTTCGGGAAGTCCCGATTCTGCTGCTTTTTTCTGAAGATCTACAAGTGTAGTGTTTCTCTCTTCTTCAAGTTTCTTCTTTCCAGCAAGAATATACATAGAGAGTTCTTTGAAATAATTGAGATTGAGCTCATACATTCTGTCGAGAATCTCAACATCTTTCATAAGTGTAACCTGATGCTTCTCAAGCTCGTTACTTATGGTCTGAACGTTTGTCTCAACTTTGCTGTATTTAGCCTTGATTGCTTCGAACTTGTTGGCGCCTCTTTTAAACAACGCTTTAAGTCCCTTCTCATCTTCAGCTATCTCAAAGTCCTTGAGCTGTGTAACAAGGTCGGTAATCATTCCGCCGACTTCGCCCATATCCTTAGTTTTTACGTTATCAAGCGCTTTCTCGGAAAAATCTGCAAGTTTCTTCTGCGTTCCAACGCCGTAATTCATAATTCCCGATGAATTCGAAATATCTATCTGCTTGCTGAATTCTTCAACCTGCTTGAGTTCTTCGGCTGAAAGCTGCGCTTCCATAGCTACATTTCCGTTATCCTTAGCGTTTTCTTTGGGTTCTTCCTGCGTAGCCTGTGCTTCTTCCGCGCCAAAAGACAAAGTAGGTGCAGCAGGTGCTGCATCGAAATTAAATTCTTCGCTCATAAATCCTCCTTAAAATCATTACCCTAATTACTCTTTCATCTGCATGGCAACACCACTCTCGGTCAATCCGTCCTGTGCCATCATTGTTTTCATAACTGAAATATCCGAAGAAATATCCCATGCCATATCCTGGAACATACTATCAAGAAGTTTCTCAAATGCCATATTTATGGTATCCATTGCCTGGCTTATTTCTTTCTTGGTCTGAACTATATTCTCCCCGGCATCAGGTTGCTTATCAAGTTCAACATAAGCAGAAAGAAGTTTTCTGGTGGTAGGAAGATAATAATTCATCAATTTGTGAAGATCGTCCGCGCTCTGGTTGTCTTTTTTAACCTGAGCAAAAATCCTGTTCATGATTTCTTCCAAACGATACAACTTATCGGACATCTCCTCGGTATCGGGAATAACATCATTTATCTTTCTTACAAATTTAATATAGTCATCGCCTTCTTCCAGAATACTTCTGACTTCAGACGTCATGCCTTCAAGGTCTGCTTTCTTTGCCGCATCTTTTTCAAGTGCTCTCTTTTCTCTTTCGAGTTTGTCCTGTTCTGCACCGATGTAGAGATTATATGCATTATCGGTGATCATCAGATTTTTCTCTTTGGCATCAAATCTGGCTCTGGGAAGGAACCCTGCTTTTATCATCTCTTTAAGTTCCCTGACAACCTCTTTATCTGTCTTAAGCAACTTTGCAGCAAGTTTACTTATCTCAAAATACTCCACATCTCCGACGAGTTGTCCGTATTCATAAAATTTCTTGGTGAGACTAAGCTTTTTGGCCCCTTTAAAAACCTGATAAACACAAAATAATAAAAGAAAAGCCGGAAGTACAGCAACAGGATGCGCACCTGCGGCAAGTAACACGGCAAGTGACACCGGCATCAGGCATACCGTACCGATACTTCCAAATAATATCGAACCGGTTCCGTTATATCTGGAAACTCTTTTCATTAAAAAAGGTATCTGCTTTAACGGTTTGGCCTGTGTATAAGGTACATAGCCGGTCTTTCGCTCATAGTTATACCCATATTTCTGTCCGCCGGGTCTATTCTGTCTTCCGCTCGCATAAGTTGTTTTTCTGTCTATAGATGTGACAGTAACCGCCTTTACCGTATTTGCTATGTCGGAAGCAAGCTTACTGTAGTCATTCTTTTCAATCGCTATTGAGACATCTCGCAAAATATCTTTGCCCATGTCCGCAAGCTCATCGGGTAAATTCTTTGCCATCTGTTCCTCCATACGCCCAATACTTTTTATCTGATAACTATCAAAATAAAAAACAAGCGTACATATAATTTTACAGTATTATATCACAAAAGACAATTTCTCAAAAATGCGTCAAAATGGGTTCCCGAAGAATCGGTCAACTCTCCGGAAACCCACTGTTTATAGCACTTATTCCTTTTTTACTTTACGGGAAGTTCAACTTTATCAAGCTTCCAAACTTCGTCTACATACTCCTGAATAGTTCTGTCAGATGAAAACTTTCCGCAGCATGCGGTGTTCAAAAGAGCCATCCTTGCCCAGCGCTTCTTATCGGCATATGCTTCCGATATTCTTCTCTGCGCCTCAAGGTATGCCTCGAAATCCTTCAAAATAAAGTATTGGTCGGCCTTCGAAGAATTATTTGTATTAAGAAGGCAGTTATAAAGCGGTCTAAAGAGCTCTTTATTCTTTGAGAACGTTCCGTCAACCAGCATATTAAGGACAGTCTTTACGTTAGGATTATTATTGTAAATGTCCATGGGATTATAGCCGCCGTTTTTCTCATAGTCCATTACTTCCTGAGAAGAAAGGCCGAAAATAAAGGCATTCTCTTCACCCACTTCATTTACGATCTCGACATTGGCACCATCCATGGTTCCAAGTGTAACGGCTCCATTGAGCATCATCTTCATGTTTCCTGTTCCGGAAGCTTCTTTACTTGCTGTCGAGATCTGCTCGGAAACATCCGCTGCCGCAAAGATAAGTTCAGCGTTTGATACCCTGTAATCCTCGATAAATACAACCTTTATCTTGCCTCCGATAGAAGCATCTTTGTTGATGACATCCGCCACTGAATTAATTAACTTAATTGTTAGCTTAGCAGTTAAGTACCCCGCAGCGGCCTTTGCTCCGAAGATATATGTCTTTGGATAAAAGTCTTTATTCGGATGGCTCTTGATGTCATGATACTTATACATAACCTGCAGAATATTAAGGAGCTGTCTCTTATATTCATGAAGTCTTTTTACCTGAACATCAAAAATTGAGTTGGGATCGACTTCAATATTGTTATGCTCAAGAATATATTTTGCCAGGCGCTCTTTATTCTTATGCTTGATCTCCATGAACTCAGCCTGAGCCTTCTTATCATCCACATAACTCTTTAGCTTATCCATCTGAGAAAGATCTGTTACCCAGCCGTCTCCTATCTTCGCTGTGATCCAATCGGCCAAAAGAGGGTTCGCGTGAAGAAGGAACCTTCTCTGAGTAATTCCGTTTGTTTTATTATTAAACTTCTCAGGCATCATCTCATAGAAATCCTTAAGCTCTCTCTTCTTAAGAATCTCGGTATGAAGCTGAGCAACGCCGTTTACAGAATGTCCTCCGACAATCGCAAGGTGCGCCATTTTTACCTGATTGTCATAGAGAATTGCCATGCTCCTTATCTTGGACTGAACATCCATTCCCGGAGAATTTGTGTACTGTCTCATTATCTGATCCACAAATCTTCTGTTTATCTCATCAACAATCTGATATATTCTGGGCAAAAGTCTCTGGAACAAATCAACCGGCCATTTTTCCAGCGCTTCTGACATTATGGTGTGGTTCGTATAGCAACATGTCTTAACAGTTACTTCCCACGCCTCATCCCAGGTGAGATAATACTCGTCCATAAGAAGACGCATAAGTTCGGCAACCGCAACAGTCGGATGTGTATCGTTAAGCTGGAATACTGCTTTTGTGTAGAATTTCTTGATATTGTCATGATCCTTTAGGTATCTCTTAAGCGCAGTCTGCACCGATGCGGATATAAAGAAATACTGCTGTTTTAATCTGAGCTCTTTTCCCGCGATATGATTGTCGTTCGGGTAAAGAACTTCGCAAAGCTGGCTTGCAAGGTTCTCCTGCTCTACAGCTTTCTGATAATCGCCCTTATCAAAAGAATCAAGCTGGAAGCACTGTATCGGCTCCGCATCCCATATTCTCAAGGTATTTACCATTCCGTTTCCGTATCCGAGAATTGGCAGATCGTACGGAATAGCCCTAACAACCTGGTATCCCTCCTGCTTAAAGATAGTTCTTCCGCTGTCATCCGTATATACATTCACATAACCGCCAAACTTAACCTCTTTGGCATATTCATTTCTTCTAAGTTCAAAAGGATTGCCGTTTTCAAGCCACGCGTCCGGCACTTCGACCTGATATCCGTCGCGGATTGTCTGCTTGAACATTCCGTACTTATAGCGGATTCCGCAACCGTAAGCCATATACCCAAGAGTTGCCAAAGAATCGAGGAAACATGCCGCAAGTCTTCCAAGACCACCGTTTCCAAGCGCGGGATCGGGTTCCTGGTCCTCTACGACATTAACGTCTATTCCAAGCTCATCCAAAGCCTCTTTTACCGCTTTATAAGCCTGAAGATTTATAAGATTGTTCCCAAATGCCCTACCCATGAGAAATTCCATGGACATGTAATACACAATCTTGGGATCCTGCTCGGCTGCAGCTTTCTGAGTGGTCATCCAGTGATCTATAATGGCATCTTTTATTGCATACGCCGAAGCCTGATATATTTCCTGCGGTGTAGCCTCTTCCATTGTTTTCCTGTAAAGAGTCTTCACATTATACAACACGCTTCGCACAAACAATTCTTTGTCAAAAGGTAATGTTTTCTTCTTCATGCTGCCTCCTAAAAAAATATTGCGATGATATTTTTCCTACCGAGACTGTTACGTTAATATTTTACCGCAAAACCGACTATTATTCCACTCATATAAAGGCACAAAAATAGCCTTAGAGAAATCTTGTTTCCCTAAGGCTATACATTTTAACAATAATATATCAGACTTTCTCTACGCCGATAGTAACCTTCTCGCCGTTGATATCCCATTCTTTTGCATTGGCAACGTCTGTACCGAATACGATCTCATTAGCGAGAACCTTTGTTGCGATGCTGTCGTTGTTATCCTTAACGATTGCTGCAAGCTTGTCATTTCCGTTAAGTGATACCTTAATATGATCCATAACTTCGAATCCGGAATCCTTACGCATTGTCTGGATCTTACTGATGACTTCAAGTACAAATCCCTCTTTGATAAGTTCTTCTGAGAGGTTTGTATCAAGAACAACAGTAATTCCCCAGTTCTCCTGTGAAATGAAGCCTTCCTTCTGCGCGATCTCGATAAGAAGATCTTCCTTAACAAGCTCTACATCAACATCATTTACATTGAATTTGATGCTACCGTTTGTATTAAGCTCGTCCATTGTGGCATTTCCGTCAAGCTTCTCAAGATAAGCCTTGATAGCTCCGATGTTCTTGCCGTACTTAGGTCCGAGTGTCTTAAGCTGAGGCTTGAAGCTGTAGCTTGTAAAGTCTCTTACATCATCTGTGAAAGATACTTCCTTAACATTGAGCTCTTCTCTGATTATCTCTTTGTAGAACTCGCCAACAGTCTCTTCTGCCTTAACATACATTGTTCCAATAGGCTGACGGTTCTTGATATTTGCAGCATTTCTTGCCGCACGTCCGAGAACTACGATATCAAGAACTTCCTCCATATCCTTCTCAAGCTTCTGATCGATGAATGACTCATCTACAGCAGGGAAGTCGCAAAGATGGATACTCTCCGGAGCATCAGCGAAGCTGTTTCTTACAAGATTCTGATAGATTTCCTCAGTCATGAAAGGAACCATCGGTGCTGCAGCCTTGCAGATTGTTACAAGTGCAGTGTAAAGAGTCATGTAAGCAGAAATCTTATCCTGTTCCATTCCCTTTGCCCAGAAACGCTCTCTGCTACGACGAACATACCAGTTGGACATCTCGTCGACAAAGTTATCAAGTGCCTTTCCTGCTTCAGGAATTCTATAGTTTTCAAGGTTCTCATCAACTGCTTTCACACAGCTGTTGAGCTTTGAAAGAAGCCATTTATCCATTACAGTAAGCTTATCGGGCTCAAGCTTGTAATTAGCTGCATCGAATCCGTCAATATTTGCATAAAGAACGAAGAATGCATATGTATTCCAAAGTGTTCCAAGGAACTTACGCTGTCCTTCCTGTACGGCATCACCTGAGAAACGGCTGGGAAGCCAAGGTGCGCTGTTTACATAGAAATACCATCTGATCGCATCTGCACCGTATTTTGCAAGTGCATCGAAAGGATCTACCGCATTACCCTTGGACTTACTCATCTTCTGTCCATTTTCATCCTGTACAAGTCCGAGAACTATAACGTTCTTAAACGCAGGCTTGTTGAAAAGAAGTGTTGCCTCAGCATGAAGTGAATAGAACCATCCTCTTGTCTGATCGACAGCTTCCGAAATGAACTGAGCAGGGAATTGCTTCTCAAAGAGTTCCTTGTTCTCAAATGGATAGTGGAGCTGAGCGAAAGGCATTGCTCCTGAATCGAACCAGCAGTCGATAACTTCTTTTACACGGTGCATTTTCTTGCCGCACTTAGGACAAGTAATCTCAAATTTATCAATATAAGGTCTGTGAAGTTCTGTAGTCTCAGCTGAAGGATCTCCGGAAAGCTCAGCGAGCTCTTTTCTTGAACCAACTGAAAGCTGGTGTCCGCAGTCATCACACTCCCAGATATTAAGAGGTGTTCCCCAATATCTGTCACGTGAGATACCCCAGTCCTGAATATTCTCAAGCCAGTCACCGAAACGTCCCTTACCGATTGACTCAGGAATCCAGTTGATCTCTTTGTTGTTGCGGATAAGGTCGTCCTTAACTTCTGTAACCTTGATGAACCAAGATGAACGAGCATAGTAAAGAAGGGGTGTTCCACATCTCCAGCAGTGAGGATAATCGTGCTCCATCTTAGGTGCAGCGAACAAAAGACCTCTCTTATCAAGATCTTTTAATACCTCGGGATCCGCACTTACAGCGCCCTCATCCATTTCTTTCTGAGTAGGCTTACATCTCATTCCGCCAAAAGGTGTCTCGGGTCTTAATTTACCCTCTGAATCTACCATCTGTACAAGAGGAGCGTCATACTTACGTCCGACACGAGCGTCGTCTTCACCGAATGCAGGAGCGATATGTACGATACCTGTACCGTCTGACATGGTTACATATGTATCACAATAGATAAAGAATGCTTTCTTATGCTGTTTCTGAGCTTCATCAGCCGCACACTGATACAAAGGCTCATACTCTTTGTACTCAAGGTCTGTTCCTACGTATGTTTCGAGAACTTCGTACGCCTTCTGACCTTCTTCTTTTACAAGAGAGCCAAGCACCTTATCTGCAAGTGCCTCGGCAAGATAATATACATTGCCGTCAACAGCCTTAACCTTGATATATTTCTCATCAGGGTTAACGCAAAGACCGATATTTGAAGGAAGTGTCCAAGGTGTTGTTGTCCATGCAAGGAAATAAGCATCCTCATCCTTTACCTTGAAACGAACTACCGCTGTACGCTCTTTCAAAAGCTTATAGCCCTGAGCAACCTCGTGTGATGAAAGAGGTGTTCCGCAACGAGGACAGTAAGGAACTACCTTGAAGCCCTTGTAAAGAAGACCTTTTTTCCAGATCTCGTTAAGAGCCCACCACTCGGACTCGATGAAATTGTCATCATATGTGATGTAGGGGTGCTCCATATCAGCCCAGAAACCTACTGTGCCGGAGAAATCCTCCCACATTCCCTTATATTTCCATACGGATTCCTTACATTTCTGGATGAAAGGCTCCATTCCGTATTCTTCAATCTGCTCTTTTCCATCAAGATTAAGGAGTTTCTCAACTTCAAGCTCAACAGGAAGACCGTGTGTGTCCCAGCCTGCCTTACGAGGAACTGTATAACCCTTCATTGTGCGGTATCTGGGAATCATATCCTTGATAGCACGTGTAAGAACGTGTCCGATATGAGGCTTTCCGTTAGCTGTCGGAGGGCCGTCATAGAACATATACATTTCACCCTTGCTTCTGGTATCTACACTTTTTTTGAAAATGTCTTCTTTTTTCCAGAACTCTTCAATCTTCTTTTCTCTGCCGACAAAGTTCATGTCTGTTTCAACTTTGTTATACATTTGAAAACTCCTCTCTTTCAAATAAATAAGACCTCGTCCTTTTTTGTAAAAAGGACGAGGCCATTAATGTACTCTCGTTATACCACCTGTTTACACATACGCGCCAAGAGCTGTCATACAACATCCCGGTTGAATACGCTCCCCGTTAACGCCGGGATACACGTCAAAATCTACTGTCATTTCGATTTCGCAGCTCAGAAGTGATTTTCTGTCAGTTCCTACTCGCACCGGTTCGCACCGACCACCGGCTCTCTGAAAGCTTTCAAATACTGCGTACTGTCTTCGTCATAGCTTTTTTATCTTCTTTAATAATGCATTATATTACTACTAATCTCCTAAATACGCAAGTCTGATTTTTAGCCTGCTAAGCTAACCAGATTATCATAAATAGCTAAGAAGCCTCTCAACATCGGCTGTCTCGGTAGCCCAATCTGTTGCGAATCTGATTACGGTATGATCTTCGTCGTATTTCTCCCAGAATCCGTATCTGACATTCTTGCTAAGCTCCTCCAATTTTTCATTGGAAACCACAACAAATTGCTGGTTTGTGGGAGAATCAAGGAATATCTTGTATCCTTTGCTCTTAAGACCTTCTTTTAACAGATCTGCCGCTTCGATAGCTTTTTTGCTGATATCAAAGTAGAGATTATCGGTAAACAATGTGTCAAACTGAAGTCCAAGAAGCCATCCCTTTGCAAGAAGTGCACCGTGCTGCTTGATCACAGGAATCGGATGCTTCGTTGTTACGCCCTTGGTGAAAACAACCGCTTCGCCAAAGAGCGCGCCGACCTTAGTACCGCCGATATAGAAAACATCCGCATATTTTGCGATATCCTCTATAGTCACATCGGTTCTTTTGCTCATAAGACCGTATCCGAGCCTTGCTCCGTCTATAAAGAGCGGAATATTATACTTCTTGCAGACACTTGAGATACTCTCAAGTTCTTTTTTCGTATAAAGAGTTCCGTATTCTGTAGGATGCGAAATATAAACCGCTCCCGGAAATACCATGTGCTCATGGTTTGCGTCATCATAGAAATTTGAAATAAGCTTATCCACTTCGGCTGCGGACAACTTACCTATATCCGATCCGTATTTCTCAGTATCCTTCTCTTCTCCGCGTCCTGGAACCGTAAGTACCTTGTGTCCCGCATGCTCAATGGCGCCCGCCTCATGTGCCGCAATATGTCCGGTTTCAGCCGCAACGATTCCCTCATATGGCTGAAGGAGCATATCGATTATTGTCTGATTGGTCTGCGTTCCGCCTACAAGGAAAAAGACCTCTCCGTCAGGACATCCGCACACTTTCTTTATCTTCTCGGCAGCGCTCTTGCAGTACTCATCCGTGCCGTAACCGTCTATCTGCTCAAAATTTGTCTCCGTAAGGCGCTTTAAGATCTGCGGATGCGCGCCCTTTGTATAATCACTGGAAAATGAAATTCTATTATCCATACTCTTATCCTCTTTATGCTTTTATTAATCAAAAGAAACTGTGGAAAAATCTATTACTTCTTCCAAAGTCTTTGCAAACAGTTCAAGTCCTGCCTTGTCATCTTCGTTAAATCTGTTAAGGCTGGGGCTGTCTATATCAAGCACTCCCACAACCTTGCCATCTTTGTGAAGCGGTACAACAATCTCCGAATTGGACGCACTGTCACATGCGATATGTCCTGCAAATTCGTGAACATTCGCAACAAGCTGTGTCTCATCGTTTTCTGCCGCTGTTCCGCAAACACCCTTTCCAAGCCGGATTCTGATGCATGCAACTTTTCCCTGGAATGGCCCAAGTAAAAGAGATCCTTTATCCATAAGGTAAAAACCTGCCCAGTTCAGGTCTTCCATATTGCCATATAAAAGCGCTGAGGCATTGGACAACACCGGAATGAAATTAGGTTCATCTTCTGCCATAACTTTTATCTGTGCAGCAAGCAACTTGTAATCTGTCATGTATGATACTCCTTATACAAAATCATTTCGTTGTTTAACGAAAAAAGTGGATATGAACTTTTATCCATATCCACGATTCTAACACCATTTTATCTTGTGCACAATCTATTTTCGCAATGCTATTATACCCTTGTCCAAGCCTCGAATTCTTCATCCGTACACTTCACAAAATGTGTTCCGTCAACCAGATGTTCCGTTCCTTTGTTGTAGTCAAGTCCCGATGTCTTGTAGTCGTAACTTATTGCTTCACGATTCTTCTCAAGCTCAGGATTGGGAATAGGAATTGCCGATAAAAGACTCTTTGTATATGGATGAATCGGATTATTAAAAATTTCATCCGTTGTACCTGTCTCAAGAAGATGTCCCAAGTGCAAAACACCTATCCTGTCCGAAATATACTTAACCATTGAAAGATCATGTGCAATAAAAAGATATGCTGTTCCAAGCTCCTCCTGAATGTCCTTCATAAGGTTTACGACCTGTGCCTGAATGGAAACATCAAGTGCAGAAATACACTCATCGGCTATAACAAGCTTGGGATTCAAGATAAGAGCTCTTGCAATACCGACTCTCTGCCTCTGTCCGCCCGAAAACTGATGAGGATAGCGGTCCGCATGCTCCTTGGCAAGTCCAACCTTATTAAGGATTGCCTCTACTTTTTTATCCCTTTCCTCTTTGCTCTTGCAAACATGGTGGATATCAAGGGCTTCTCCGATGATATCTTTGATCTTCTTTCTGGGATTGAGCGAAGCCATCGGATCCTGGAAGATCATCTGCATCTGAACCCTTAAATTTTCCTTGGTCTCTTTGTTCATCTTTCCGGAAATATCCATTCCATCAAAAGTGATCTTACCGTCCGTCGGATCGTATAGTCTTATGATACTTCTGCCAATCGTAGATTTTCCCGATCCCGACTCACCGACAAGACCGTAAGTCTCGCCCGGATAAACCTTAAAGCTGACATTTTCCACAGCCTTAACCGTAAATGTCTTACTGACGGGAAAATACTGCCTAAGTCCCTCTACTTCAAGGAGAGGCGCTGCATTATAATTCGCTGCCATTTGCCTGTGCCTCCTTTTTCATTCTCTGAATTCTTGCCTTTAGTTCTGCCGGCATCTCAACCTTTGGTGCCCTCTCATCAAGAAGCCATGTTGCTGCAAAATGACTTTCTGTTATCTTGAACATAGGTGGCTCAAGCTTGTCGTCAATCTCCAGAGCATAAGCATTTCTTGGAGCAAAAGCATCACCCTTTTTTTCATGCAAAAGATTCGGTGGTGAACCCGGAATCGTATAAAGTCTGTCATCGTCAGTTCCAAGATCGGGCATAGCCGATAAAAGTCCCCAGGTATACGGATGTCTCGGATCGTAGAATATCTCATTGATCTTACCGACTTCTACAATCTTACCTGCATACATAACATTTACGTAATCCGCAACCTTAGCCACAACTCCGAGATCATGGGTAATATAGATAACCGCAATATCTCTTTCCTTCTGAACCTTTTTGATAAGTTCAAGAATCTTGGCCTGAATATTAACGTCAAGAGCTGTTGTAGGTTCGTCGCAGATAAGAAGATCCGGATTACATGAAAGAGCTATTGCTATAACCACTCGCTGTCTCATACCACCGGATAGCTGATGCGGATACTGTTTCATTCTCTTTTCTGCATCCTCAATACCGACTTCCTTTAAAAGCTCTACCGATCTTTTATATGCATCTGCTTTATCAAGCTTGTAATGCCAGATCATGCCTTCCATGATCTGCTTGCCGATAGTCATTGTAGGATCAAGGCTTGTCATCGGATCCTGAAATACCATTGCCATCCTTCGACCGTTGATATGCTTTCTGATCCACTTTTTGTCCTGCTTTAAAATATCTGCTTCTTTCCACTGCGCAGTCTCATCACTGTCAGGGTTATAATCAATCCCGCCTTTGTTATCGCGATATCTGTAGATGATCTCTCCCGAATTAACCTCGGCGTTCTTGGCAAGGATACCCATTGCAGCACGCATCGTTACAGATTTTCCCGAACCTGACTCCCCAACTATGGCAACAGTCTCGCCCTGATAAAGCTCTAAATTTACTCCGCGAATCGCATGTACTTTTCCCGCGGTAGTCTTAAAGGTGATGTCAAGATCTTTGACATCAAGTATTTTTTCTCTTCTATTATTTCCACTCATGTCAGATCACATCTCCTTTAACTTTGGATCAAGCGCTTCTCTGAGCCCGTCTGCCACAAGGTTAAAACTAAGCATCAAAAGAGCCATAACGATGATAGGCGGAATTATCTGATAAGGATGTGTTGTAAAGCTGTTAAATCCTTCAGAAATAAGTGATCCCAGCGAGCACCTAGGTACAGGGATTCCAAGTCCTACAAACGAAAGAAACGCTTCTGTAAAAATAGCTGTAGGAATAGAGAACATAACCTGTGTGATAATAGGTCCGATAATGTTTGGAAGTACCTCACTAAATATGATATGCATATTTCCCGCACCTAAAGTTCTGGATGCAAGGACAAATTCCTGCTCTTTTAACTTAAGCATCTCTGCTCTGGCAATTCTACTCATTCCAACCCACTCGGTGAGCATAAGGGCTATGATTATAGTGATCATACCCGGCTTAAATAACAGGAGAAGAAGCGTAACTATTACAAGCCTTGGAATACCGTTGGCAATCTCTAAGATTCTCTGAAGTACCATGTCCACTTTGCCTCCAAAGTATCCGGAAATAAGACCGTAACTCATACCGATGATCATATCGATAATAGCTGCCGCAACAGCGATAATAAGCGAAACCTGTGCTCCCGACCATGTTCTGGTCCAGATATCTCTGCCAAAGTTATCGCTTCCAAACCAGTAAAATGTATCAGGCAACTTTTTTTCAAAGTAATAGTTCACTGTCTTGGTTCCTGATGTAGTCTTGATATTTTCATGTCCGTCAAAAAAGCCTGTGTACTCAATGATCGGTATTCTCGGCGCAAGATTCTTATTCTCTAAGTTCTGTCCCGAATAGGTATACTCATTCATAACAGGACCTATAAAGGCAAAAAATGAAATAATAAGAACAAAGACAAGACCTATAACAGCGCTCTTCTTACGCCAAAATCTTGCTACTACTTCTTTCCAAAAATTCTGCGACGCAAAATTTGTATCAACATAATCATCCGCTGTTTTTCCTTTTAATCTGAAATCCGCTTCTACAGGGACATAGGAGTTTGCCTTATCAAAAGTTGCTTCTGCCATATCAGTCTCCCTCCTTTGCCACACGAATTCTGGGATCTATCACGCCGTAGAGAATATCTACAACAAGCATGATGCCGATGTACATAGCTGAATATATAAAGCTAAGAGCTATAACAACGTTATAGTCATTAGACTGGATTGCGTTTACTAACAATGAACCTACTCCTGGTATAGAAAAGATTTTTTCAACAACAAGCGAACCTGTCATAAGATCAACAACAAGTGGCGCCAATACTGTAATAATAGGAATAAGGGCATTTCTGAGAGCATGTGAAAACACAAGCTTATTTCCCGAAAGTCCCTTGGATTCAGCAAGAAGCATATAATCCGAGCCCAAAACTTCGATCATTTCTGCTCTCGTGAATCTTGCAATTGAAGCCATAGTAAACATGGAAAGTGATACTGAAGGTAATACACTTGAACGAACAACATCCTTTGCCGAATAGAGCATAGGGAACCAGTCCAGCTTAAATCCGAACTGATAAGAAAGTGCCAGTGCAAAAACATATGACGGAACCGATACGCCGATAACTGAGATTACTGTTGCAAACGTATCCCAAGCGGTATCTCTTTTGAACGCCGCAAGAAGTCCCAATAAAAGGCCAATTATTGCCCCTATAAATACTGCAGCAAATCCAACGCCGATAGAAATCGGAAGTCTGGATGCGATCAGCTGTGTGATAGGGGTATTCTTGGAAATCTTGTAGCTGACTCCAAGGTCTCCTTTGAACATATTGACAACATAATGAAAAAACTGAATGACAATCGGTTTATCCAGTCCATATTTGGCGTACAACGCAGCTTTTTGAGATTCATTCAGCTTCTCATCATTAAACGGTGAGCCCGGCATAAGCTGCATCAGTATAAAAAGAATCAGTGTAATTGCCAGCAATGTAAAGATTGCTGTGATCACTCGTTTTAATACATATTTTTTCATAGCTACCCCAAAAGATTAAAACGAGATGAAAAGTAGAAAAAAACACTACTCTTCCTCTCGCCATAATTTTAATTTATATAATTATTTCTTTTCTGCATTCTTGTAAACTCTGTTAAGTGCTACAGGGTGGAATTCAATACCACTTACGTTTGTTGAAATAAGCTCTGCATTGCACTGCGTATAAAGCGGGAAAATAACCGCTTCATCCATTACAAGCTTTTCTGCCCTATATAGTGCTGTCCAACGTGCTTTTGGATCCATTGCTGTCGAACCTGTTGTACAATCAGCAATGATCTCATCGTATTCAGAATTGCTCCAGAAGCCATAGTTGTTGGCATTCTTTGTTACCCACATTCCGAGGTATGTCATAGGATCTGCGTAGTCAGGTCCCCAACGTGTAAGACCAAGTTCAAAATCACCTTCCTGCATACGCTGAACCCTTTCCTTCTTGGGCATCTGCTGAAGTTCAACAGTAAGTCCCGGAAGAGTTGTCTCAAGCTGTTCCTTAACAACCTGTGCCACCTTGATTGGAGCATCGTCTGCATCGTGAATCATTGTTACAGTAATTTCTTTTTCGCCAAGTTCTTCAAGTCCATTGTTCCAATATTCTACGGCTGCATCTGCATCATATCTGCAAACATCTTTGAACTTCTCCTGATTGGCTGAGAAATCCGATCCGTCAGGGCCGGTTGCAAAGTCCATAGGGACTGCCGTATAAGTAGGAGCTGAACCATCCTTAAGAACATCTGTTGTAATTGCTTCACGGTTAAGTGCCATTGTGATGGCATAACGAATATTTTTATTCTGAAGTTCCTTTACTTCTTTCATGTTAGGGCTGATGTACCAGAGATATCCTGCACCGATTGCCTTATATGAAGGATCGTCTTTTACCTGATCAACCTGCTCACCGTTAACAAGAGTAGTATCAAGATCTCCGCTCTGGTAACTCATAAGAGCCTGCTGTGAATCCTGAATTACCTGATAGTTAAGAGCCACAAGTTTAACTTTGTCTGAATCATAGTAGTCAGGGTTCTTGATAAGACGAATCGTTGTTGCTGCCGGCTGGTACTCATCAAGGATGAATGCTCCATTTGAAAGAGTTGTCTCGGGGCTCGTTGCATATGTATCTGCACAGCTCTCAAAGAACGTCTGGTTTACCGGATAGAATGTCGGGAAATACATAAGACTGAGGAAATAGCTTACAGGTACATTAAGCTTAACTTCAAGAGTCTTTTCATCAACTGCTTTTACACCAAGCTCATGCTTATCCTTTGTTCCATCTATGATTTCCTGGGCATTTACAATCTGTCCGATATCACTGAGCATATATGAATACTCAGAAGCAACTTCGGGATCAACTGCTCTCTGCCAAGCAAATACGAAGTCTGCTGCAGTTACAGGACGTCCATTACTCCAGTTTGCATCATTGCGGATATGGAAGGTATAGGTAAGACCATCTTCCGAAATATCTACCCTATCAGCAAGAGCATTTACTGCCTTTCCGTCTGCATCCATCTGCATAAGGCCATCTGTATAGTCAGCGATAACTTCAAAAGATGTACCGTCTGTAGCCTGCTGAGGATCAAGCGATTCAACAGGTGTCTCAATCATAACATTGAGATTCCCTTCCGCACTTTTTTTTGAATCAGCCGAATCTGTTTCATTTGAAGTAGTGTCATTCTGCTCTGACACGCCGCTTACTGCAGAACTTCCGCAACCAATCATGCTAAGCGTAAGTGCTGAAGCAAGCACGATTGATAATAACTTTTTCTTCATGGATAATTCCTCCTATATACCTTATACATGTATACAATCTCATATAGTAATTATAATCGAGATTAATGGGCAAATGTCAATGAAAACTTTTTCGCAATGCCAAAATAATACTTCAGCGCGTCAAAGACAGTGGGAAGTAGTGATATGTAAACCGGTGAAGACCATTCTGATTTACAAGTATGAAAAAAAACCTCAGATAATCAAATCTGAGGTTTTAAGAGCGATAGACGGGGCTCGAACCCGCGGTCTCGACCTTGGCAAGGTCGCGCGTTACCAACTACGCCACTATCGCTTATATCTAAAGTCGCTTGCGCGACAGCAATAGTAATGTTATACCAATCAGAAAAATATGTCAACAGAAAATAATTATTCTTATTACATCTCATCACAAACCTGATATATTACGAATTTAAGGTAATATGACGCAGCTCCGCCTACAAGAATAGGATGGTCTGCCGCCTGTTGTCTGAATTCAACCTGCTTAAGCCTCTTGTGCGCATCTCTTGCTGCGTCCTGAATTGTTTTGAGGAAAAGTTCCTCATCCATAAAGTGTGAGCAAGAGCATGTTGCAAGGTATCCGCCGTCCTTAACAAGCTTCATTCCGCGCATATTGATCTCTTTGTACCCTGTTGTAGCTTTCTTTACAGAAGCTCTGGACTTTGTAAATGCCGGAGGATCGAGAATAACAACATCAAACTTTTCGCCTTTTTTCTCAAGGTCGGGAAGAAGTTCAAATACGTCGGCACATTGGAATTTCGCTATATTCTCAAGTCCGTTGAGCTCAGCGTTTTCTTCAGCCTGCTTGCATCCAAGATCTGATGCATCGACACCAAGAACCGACTCCGCTCCGTTTGCGGCGCAGTTAAGCGCAAATGAGCCTGTATGTGTGAAGCAGTCCAGCACCTTTTTACCCTTACAAAAAGAAGCTATGGCTTTTCTGTTATTCTTTTGATCAAGAAAAAATCCTGTCTTCTGGCCATTTTCAACATCAACGTAATACTTGACCCCATTCTCGGTAATGATAACTTTTGTGTCGAAAGAATCTCCGATAAAGCCCTTAACTCTCTCAAGTCCCTCGAGTTCTCTAACCTTTGCATCGCTTCGCTCGTAAACGCCACGGATCTTAACTCCGTCTTCAAGAAGAACCTTTTTACAAAGATCGATAATAAGCTCTTTCATTCTGTCCGTTCCAAGAGCAAGTGACTCAATTACAAGAACATCCGAGAATTTATCAATTGTAATTCCGGGTAAGAAATCTGCTTCTCCAAAAATAAGTCTGCAAGAGAGCTGCTCAATAGGCTCATTTGTTGCCATAACAACCTTTCTATATTCCCAGGCATCACGAATTCTCTTTTCTATAAGCTCCTTGGTAATCGGATGATCCTTCTTTCTGGACATCATTCTGACTCTGATCTTAGATACAGTATTGATAAAACCATATCCCATGAAATAACCGTCAAAATCATGAAGTTCTATAATGTCTCCGTTATCAAAAGAGCCTTCCACTCTGTCTATTTCATTATCGTAAACCCAGAGTCCGCCTGCCTTAAGCTCTCGCCCCTGTCCTTTTTTCAGAAATGCCTTGGCATCAGAAATTTTTATATCCAAATCTATGTCCTCTCTATATTTACATAATTAAAATTCTATCAACGCAAGATAATATACCACATTTTTGCAAATACATGTTGACAATGTAGTAAATTTATTCTAAAATCAATTCGTTGTCACAGTTGTGATGGCCACGTAAATGCGATAGTGGCGTAGTTGGTAACGCGCGACCTTGCCAAGGTCGAGACCGCGGGTTCGAGCCCCGTCTATCGCTCTAAGAACCCCCGAATAGGTTTCGGGGAATTTTTTTGCTCTTTTTTATCAAAATAGTTGTGCACGTAATTACAGTGAGGAAACTATGTTTAATTGGATCTACAAGCATCAGAAATTTGTATTGTCCCTACTCATCTCATTTTTTTTCATTTCTATTATTCCAATATGCATTATTGCAGGATATGACTGTGCATCAGGAGACGATTATAACTATGGCTCGGGTCCTCACTTGGCATATCTTTCTACCGGTTCCGTGTTGGCAGCCGTTTCTGCGGCATGTAAAACCACAGTAGACATATGGCACAATTGGCAGGGAACTTGGTTTGATGTCTTTGCCTTTTGCCTTCATCCGGAAGTCTTTTCCGACAGCGCATACGTAATTGTTCCATATATTTTTATGATCATGCAGATTGCTGCAGTATGCTATTTTTCTTATTATTTCTTAAAAGTAAAATGGAAAATTGACGGCTTTTATTGGTTAATGGTTGCTGCAATCTTCCTTCTTTTCAGTTTCCAGTTGGTTCCTTCACAGAAAGCAGCATTTTTCTGGTGGGTTGGCTGTATACATTACTGCATGCCATTCTGCTTATCGCTTGTCACGATTGCTCTTACAGATCGATTTTTAACACTTAACAAACTATCAGATCTGATATGGATCTCGCTTGGATATACCTTATTGGGAGGCGCTACATATCCTGCTTCTCTCCTGGTTTTCTTGTCAGGGATTATTCTTTTGCTCGTCAAATACATGATAGAGAATAGAAGCGATAAAAAAGATCTTTTCTTGATCATTCCTTATGTTTTGGAATTAATTGGTCTTGGAATCAGCATGATTGCTCCCGGAAATGCAAACAGGGCAGCCGCAGATTTAGCTGAAGGTGCTGAACCTGCCGGTGGTTTAATCGCAACAATAGTTAGCAGTATAATTTTTTCAGTACAAGATGCCGTAACATACTTCTTTGCGGAAAAGAGCTTTATTCTCATTGCTCTTATTATAGTAGTGCTTATTACATGTGCGTTTTTTAAACAAAACAGATTTAATATAAACAATCATGTATTTGCACATCCGCTGTTATTCGTTATAACACTGTTCCTTCTAAATGCGAGCGTCTATGCTCCCAGAATGTATACCGGCAACACACCGTCTTCAGGCTATATGAACTTTAACTTGTGGATATGCTTTTCATGTATGATCGCTATAGTCATATATCTATGCGGCTGGGCTTATACAGTAAAGAGTATCAAGTTCCGACTTCCGGAATATTCCGAAACAATCGGAACAATATTAAGCGTAATTGCCATCATGTTTATTATGGTTCTTGGAAGGCACGGCGTAAAAGAATATACCGATTATATCTGCCTTGACTATTATCTTTCCGGACAAGCCGATGATTTCAGGGATCAAATGAGATTGCAAAAACAACTTATGGAAGATCCCACAGTCACTGATGTCGTTGTACCCGAAATAAACTTTGAGCAGGGTCCTCTTATGCATATGCCTGTATTTTCAGACCCTGAAAACATAAATAGCTATATGACTTCAGCTTTCTACGGGAAAAACAGTTGCAGATCCATTCCCAGAGCCGAATGGTTTGAAAAATACAACATTGATAACATTGATAATGATAATCTCTTGGAACAAAAACAGTAAAAATGGCGCCATCTTACATGGTGGCGCTATCTCTAATTCTTCTAAATACATTATTCAAATATCATGGAGAAAAAAATGAAATCGCAATTCTCAAAGCATAAGTCTCTCTTAATTTTCATTACAACAGTAATAATGTGTGGTTTCAGCATTATGGGCGGTTGCCTTGACTACGCCGGAAATGATGATACTTTTAGAAATCTTATCAGCGCCGGGGCATTCGGAGATATCTTCAACTTCTATATGCCATACAGCAATATACTCTATGGAGTACCTGCTTATCTTCTAAATATGATACTCCCGCAGATCAATTGGTATTATTGGATCATGGTCGGCCTCAGTGTAATTTCTATATCTGCATCTTGCAGCATATGTCTTGAAAAATTCGATCTCTTTTTAGCTGAAGCAATAACCGTCTTTATAAATATCATACTTGCGAGAGACTACTATATCGCGGTGCAGTACACCAAATCCGCTTCATTGTGGATTATATCCGGCTTTATCATCATATTTCATTCGATATGCAAAGAGAATCTGCATTGGATATGGGGCGCATTGCTCTTTGTATATGGAACCTCGGAACGCTTTAAGTGTATGTTAATGGCACTCCCTTTTTTCGCAGTATTTATAACAGTGTTCTATTTAGCGAATTACAAACAGCAGAATCTTCCAAAATTTAAAGTCATTATAAAACCGGTAATTGCGCTTGTACTTGGAATTATTATTCTATTGGTTTCCGAGCACTCCTTTAGGGCACTTCATCCCGAATGGAAAGAATACTGGGAATATGATCAGGCAAGCGTTAATCTGCGCGATTATATGTGTCTGGATTACACGCACAATCCCTCAGAATATGATTCAATCAATACTGATGAAAATGATATTGCGCTTTACGGCAATTGGTTATTTGGTGATACTGATTTTTACGATATTTCCTGGCTCAAAAAGGTATATTCTATTGAACAGCCCTTCAACAATTGCAAAATCAGACTTAGTGTCGACATTATAAAGCAGACATTCATTAACTTATTTAATATTCCCACCCGAAATCCTTTCGAAAGCTTAGGTCCCGTATTCCTTACCTGGATTTTCATTGTATTTTTTCTGCTTAGAAAAAACTATCCCGATAAATTATTCGGATTAGGTATTTTAGGCTGTGTAGTAATGATGTATTGGTACTTTGCCTGCATTAACAGATATATGTGGAGAGTTGAAATAGGAGTATTTTTATCGGCGGTATTCCTTTCCGGATTCTATCTGTCAATGACGCAGCAAGACATTATCCGTGTACCGTCGAAAAAGACTCGTGCTTTGTTTATCTGTATTGCGGTAATACTTTTCGGTGCTTACTCAGTAGGAATGACATACCAATGGAGATACGTCAAGGACAAGCATATTGTTGAACATGAAGCGGATATATCCGGACGTTTGGAAACATTTGTTGAAAATCCGGAAAATTTCTATATTTTGACTGATTTTTATGTAACAAATAATCCCGCATCGCTCACTTATGCAAAATGGAATAATTTATTCAGCAATTCATGCTACGCCGGAAACTGGGTATTGCCATCACCTACAGCGTTACATTCTGCGCGTGAACATGGTTTTGATAATCCAATGACCGCACTTATCAGCCAGAAACCCGTCTTTCTTCACTGCGATTCGGAAGATAAGCGAAACATGATCATTACACATCTTAAAAAGATTTCAAAACATGATATTGAAGCTACCGAATTTCCTGACAATATCTGGAAATTAGAAGTACGATAATATTGTTAAAGGGATAATCAAGCCATCTAAACACTTGATTATCCCTTCTCTTTTTCTATAGTTTTAATTACTCTTTATCTCATACTTATCATAAAATACATATCCTGCAACAATAAATGCAATCGAAAACAAGATATACACAATCGGTGCGATCTGGTAAGACATAAAGTACTTTCCGATTCTTATCAACCTATAGTCGTACAGAATCGATGAAGATACCATCGTTCCGGGCAACATATACAGGATTTGCGATAACACTCTTAACTTTAACGGCACATGAAGCGTAGCCACTAACAAACCTATAAATGAACCAATAACTATTGTCATCGTAGCTACGCCATTTCTTGTGACATTTGATAAAAAAAGCGCAAATGATGAAATAAGTAGTATTCCGCAGAAAAGAAGCATTAATATAATTACAAGCAGTTCACCTATGGTCATATCAATTCGCGCAAGAGGAAGATATGACTGTACCATGCAATCCATCCCTGTAATTCCCCACCTGCACGCGGCATACGCATAGAAAGTAATAAGCAAGACAATGATACATCCGAAAATATAACTCATTCCTGCAAGTATCTTGGCAAAATAAAGCTCTTTATTCCCGTTTATTGCCACTCTAAGCATAGGATCGGTTTTTCTCTGAGTTTCTGATGCAAAAATCATCGAAAGACTTGCACCAATAATTATTGCCATAAGTAACATATAATTTGTAGTTCCTTCAAGTATACCGCCCGATCTGATAGTCTCATGGAACAAAAACGGCTTATCAACCTCTTTTTCCTTATTTGCCCAGAAGCCGATTTCTCCCTGCGTAAGGCGCATGGCGTCATAGCCTTCTTGTATGTTCTTCTCTCTTTTCGAATATACCGTATCAATATCAAGTTCTTTTATCGGTGCTCTGTAACCGATTGTTTCCTCCATCCAAGCTGATAATTGCTCATACCCTTTTCTGTTTTCATCTTGAATATTCCCGGCATCATCGGATATTTCCTTTAACTCATTCAATAAGCTCTGATCGACAGCCCTGTCATCTATCTCTTGGTACTCTTCCAAATCCGTCGGAGTAATATTGCCACTCACTTCAAATTCACCTTGAATAAACGCAAAGCAGAACGCAACAATAAATGTTACCAGCGCAACTTTATTCTTCAATATTTTTAAAAGCTCATATTTGTACAGCATCCCAAAACAATGTCTTTTTTCCATAATTATCCTCCGGTCTTATTGCTTAAATGTATTCAGGTAAAAATCCTCTAAACTTCCATCCTCTTCTTTCCATGCTCCCTGCCATACTATCTGTCCTTCATTCATCATAACTATCCTGTCAGCTATGTGCTCAATATCAGATACAATATGCGTGGACAAAAGAACTATCGCCTCATCTCCAAGCTTCTCAATAAGCTCCCTAAATCTCACTCTCTCCTTGGGATCAAGCCCTGCCGTTGGCTCGTCCAAAACAAGCACTTCCGGACGATTTATTAGCGCCTGCGCTATTCCTAAGCGTTGTTTCATTCCTCCGGAATAATTTTTGACCTTTTTGCCTGCAACATCATCGAGCCCTACAAGCTTTAAAAGCTCTGACGTCCTTGCTTTCGCAGCTTTCTTATTGAGTCCTTTCAGCGCGCAGAAATACATCAAAAAATCTTTTCCCGAAAACTCAGGATAATATCCAAAATCCTGTGGCAAATATCCCAGTAAATTTCTGAATTCCTCTGATCTGACAGGAATACCGTCATAAGTTATTTCTCCGCTTGTCGGTGACAGCAATCCTACCATCATACGCATAAGCGTTGTCTTACCTGCGCCATTTGCGCCAAGAAGTCCGGTTACACCTTTTTCAAGGTTTAGACTCATCCTGTCTACTGCAATTTTGTTTTCATATTGCTTTGTAAGCCTGTCTATCTTTAATTCCATATAAGCTCCTCCAACTTAACTGTCTTTTTCACTTCAATTGTCTGAAATACCAATACTACGAGCAGCAATGCCATCACTTTGGATGCATCCGTACTGTCTGTCACGTGCATATTGTATATAAGCTCTCGCACGCAAAATACCGCCAAAGCAACACCAAAGGGAATCGCGATATGAATGTTCTCATTATCTTTTCCCCAACTTCTGCAATGTCTTTCTGCCTCCATCGAAAGGATACTTGTAACAACATACGGGATAAGCAGCCTTGCCATAACTATAAGACACCCTTTCTCATGCGCTCCCGGCGTAAAGACTGCGAGTAACATTATTGTAAAAAAATGTGCCATCGCAATTACAGCCATCTTGGCAAAATATGCTCCCTTTGCGGAAAAACGAGTTGTTCCTTCAAGTTCTGACATATCATGCATCTTTGCCCTGCATACCTCGACCAGACCAAAGCAAGCAAAAAATGGCATTATCTTAGCTATCATTTCTACTTTTTCACTTTCCAGGCCGCCAATACTAAATATCGCCCATGCCAGAATAAGGATTGAGACTATCCAAACTCTTTTGCGTATATAACGGGCCTGCAGTGCAAGCATATTAATAAAACCAACTTTCTCAAATTGCTGCTTTTTTCTGATACTGCGGATAAACGCATCTTTTTTCATATTGTCGGGAGCCTCACAGTAATTCTTCAGCAAGCTTTTCATCTCTGAATCTCTCATCGTTTCCCCTTTCCAAGAGCGTTGATAACCTGCTCTTTGCCTCTTTTAACCTTCTATAGACCGCAAACCTTGATAATCCGGTAACTTTACATATCTCGGACATAGGCTCGTCATTTACATATCTGAGTATCAATAATTCCCTGTCTTCATCAGACAGTTCATAGAGCGCCTGCTTCACTGACAACTTATCCACAATCGTATTTTCAAATCCGTTCTGAATCCACATTTCTTCTGTGTAATCCTCAAAATTTGTCAGCTCGGGCCTATTTTTCCGATACTCATCTATACACAGATTTCTTGCGATTGTGTATAAGTATCTGTCAGGGTATTCGCAATCCGCGCCGAGGAATCGTAAGAATGTTTCCTGCGTCAGGTCTTCTGCCAGTGCTTTGTTATGTACTTTAAAGTAGCAATATCGATATATCTTGTCATAATACTGTTCTATTTCCATGGAAATTGTCTCACATCCTCCCTTCTATAATGTTAGACGTTAGCCGCATGATAAATGTGCGCAAAAAATTTATTTTTTTTATTTTAAAGGGATAATCAAGCCATATAAAAGTTTGACTATCCCTCAATATATCTATTTTGTAGCCCCAAACTCTATCGCATTAATTTTTTTCGCATTTCAAAAGCAAGCTCATTTTCTTCAGCCGTTGGCTCTGTGCCATCCCCGTTTCCGTATACCACACGGTAAAAGACATCAAACACTTTGCCAAGTTCCTCCCGAATATCCTCGGGTGCAGCTTCCGTAAACTCAAACAACAGTCCCTTGTCTGTGAGCGTACCTCCCGAGCGCTTTATAAGGCTCTTTTTTATCTGTTCGACATCGTAAAAGAGCTTCTGCCTTGGTGTTCCGTATCTGTAGCGCAAAATCTTTATTAAATATACTCCAAGAGCCAATATGATTATAATGGCCGCGGTAAAGATTACAGTCGGTAGAAAAACCTTAAATGCCAAAAGTGCGGAGACTTTCTCATCTTCTCCCTCTTCATCACCATGAACAGGAATTTTTGACGAATCATACGGATTGATTCCGCCATGATATTCTGCAGTCCATCCATCATCCGCATTAACTCCGCTCCTATGCCAGGAAGTAGCTGATAAAGCGTAATAAGCCCCTGTCGGCTCAAACGGAATCCAGCCAACATTCTCTATATAAGCCTCAGGCCAGACATGTGCGCACCCTGAACTGACTTCATATTTATCTTTCCTGTCAAAAGGAAATGCATATCTAAATCCGCTTGCTGCCCTTGCAGGAATCCCCGAAAGTCGCAGTAACATTATCATGGAAGATGTATAGTGGACACAATATCCTTTTTTCGTATCAAAAAGAAATCTCTCCGCGATATCCGCCATTCCCTCCGCCGTACTCATATTTGATTCGGAATTATATCCTCCGACTGCATCCTTGCTGTACGGATACTGTCTGAGATATTCCTCCAAAAACCTGCACTTATCATAGTCTGATTCAGCTCCTGAAGTAACCTTATCCGCAAGCTCCTTAAGTTCCGGGGTGACTCCCGTCACGTCAAGATACTCGCTTTTTGCGCCGTTCCCAATCTCAGCCAAAGCCTCCTCATACTCATCACGGCTCATCATCTCGGTAAATTGTATTCCCCATAGCCCACTAACATAGTCGCATACTTCATCATATGTGAGCTTTGGAAGTTCTGTGGGCGCATCTTTTAACATCGAGGTAAGCTCAGGACTTGCGTAGTCTATATCCAGATACTTTACACTTATTCTATATCCCTTTCTGTGAGCTTTTTCGCTGACGCCTTCCCGAACTTTTTTCTCGCCCTCGGTCACCAGTAGCGCTCTCGACGGCACTATCACATCCTTTGTGTCTATATAAGCATACTCAAGGTCAATGTTCGAAACTTCAGTAAACGTCAGCGCCCTTTCCCTGTCTGTCCCATTTGCATACAAAAAAGCTATAAATTCGGCAAACTGCGCCTTATCTGTTCCTATTCCGCCCGCAAGATACAGCGTCTTTCTAAGCTTTGTATTTTTCCCCGTCTCCTCATCCAAATATGTATAATAAGGCGCGTCTATAGACTCGATAATAAGCTGCGTTCTTTCGCCCTCTGTGATCTTTTTTCCGGTTGAGGTAAAAGAACTGTAGCCTGCCGTATAACTGTCTCCAAAAGTAGACGCAAAGCGGTAAGATACATCAGAAGCAATACTTTCAATCCTGTAGACAAACCTCTGACCCAGATCAACAACTTTATTCCAGTCTATAGGCTCTTTTTTCATAGGAAATATCAACGTAACCATCGCAATGATCAGGAAATAATAAATTGGAAACGAAGCCTTGTTCTTTTCGAAGAAAAAAGTCTGAACAGCCGAAAGTGTCAGCGCTGCAAGGCATATGCACATAACTTTCTCTGCTAAATTTTCTCCCGTAAAGCGACTCTTTCCAATAAAAAGCCCAATTACAACAATATCCAACAAAATAACCGCATATAGAAGTTTCTTTTCCCTACTTGGTATAAAATGAATCGCCAGCCTCAGAACCACGCCAAAGACCATCGAAGGCAGAAGAACCGGAATGGCCGATAAATCTTTTAACAAAAAGAATAAGAAAAAAGCTGGAACAGCTGAAAGGACAGCCGAAGCAATTCCCGAAACAAAGAGGCGGAATATATAGTAAAGTCCTGTAAACAACATAAAGAAAACTATCGCCCAAAATGGGAAAGAAACGTCTCCGGCAAATGCATTATCACCCATACCCCCTCTGATGATTTCTGAAAAAACCGCAGCAAAAGAAAAGGCAAATAGTGTACATACCGCCTCAGTCGCAAATACTGATAAAATTTTCTTCCGCCCCGGGATTTTCAGTGATAACAATCCATGTTTCTCTGTCATTTTTATTACTCCTGCAAGCTTTTGCCAGATCACAGATTTTGGTATATTCCAAATCCGATGAATAGAACACGCCGTCTGAAACCGCGTTATAAAAATCCATGAAACTCTCTCTCGAATCAACAAGCTTCTCTCTTACCGTTCCTGCGGGATATACGATTGTCACGGGAATTCCCTGATTTCCAAACAGCCATGCCGCCGAAACCACAAACTCAAGGAAATAATCACGCTTTATAAGAAACTCCGTATCCTGCTCACTCTCAGGCGTATTATCGGCATTCATCAGGATAGACAACGTTCTTTTTTCCATCTTGTCAGGAACTCTGACCATCAGCTTTGAAGCCTTGGCTGAGACTTTCCAGTTAACAGACGAAAGACTGTCGCCTTTTATATACGGACGTATGTCATTTCCCGGAATGTCTTCAAGAATCCTCTCGCTCTTATGCCCGCGGCTGCTGTACAGGTTCTCAAGGTCCAGCGCCTTCCCTGCAATCTCAGTTATCCTCGGCTTTACAACAGCCCTAAATGAATACGGAATATTAAATCTCGCGGAAATAATATGAAACGGATCTGTAAAAGATACATTCTCGATTCCGACATCATAAACTCCCGCAAAAAGGCAATTAATGCCCGAAAACAACTCTTTTTTCTCATGAATATCAAGTGAAAGCTTTGTTTTATCCGGAATTTCATAGAGATTACACCGGCTTTTGAATGTGCCGATCTCCATATTGTGAATAGGAAGAACCCCCGCATTTTCGATAAGCGTGCGGTACTTGTGATCCTCACCTTTGGTGAGCTTGTGGACTTCGACCTCCTGATAGACTCTCAGAAAGGCATAATTTAAAACAATATATATTACCGAAACAGGAATGATCAAAAGAAGCGCAAAAAGTGGCGCATAAGCAACAGGACCGCCATAAAAACTTGCAAAAATTATGCCGGCTACAAGTGCTGTAAGATAGATGATCAGTCCTTTTTTATTAATTGTTATCTTCATGGTACGATTACTTTTCCAAGAATGGTCTTGATCAGATCTTCGCTCGTTATATGGCTGAGCCTTGCTTCTTTCGTAAGTATCAGTCTGTGAGGAAGTGTAAGTTTAGCCGCATCTGCGATATCTTCAGGGATGCAATAATCTCTTCCCACAAGGTATGCTTTGGCCTGAGCGCATCTTAACATGGACAAAAGAGCTCTCGGCGAAGCACCTACCGCAATCTCAGGCTTATTTCTGGTCGCATCTGTAATACTTACTGCATAGCTTCGAAGATTTTCTTTTACAGTGACAGAGGCTACGTCTTTTCTCATATCCAGGATATCTTTTCCCGAAAGAACGGATTCAGTCTCTTCATGGAGCTGCCCCAAAAGAAATCTCTCCGCCATATCTTCCGATGCTTTCGTATCAGGATATCCCACCGACAATTTGATCATGAAACGGTCAAGTTGAGCTTCGGGAAGCGGATACGTTCCCGCCATATCCACGGGATTCTGCGTTCCTATTACCATAAACGGCTGCGGAACATCAATAGGTTTACCGTCTATAGTAACCCTGTGCTCTTCCATTACTTCCAAGAGAGCCGACTGCGTCTTTGGCGAGGTCCTGTTAAGCTCATCCGCAAGGACAATATTGCTCACAACAGGTCCCGGCATCACAGAGAATTCTCCTTTTTTCGAATCGTAGATTGAAATACCCGTTATATCTGACGGCATCGTATCAGGAGTACACTGAATCCTCGCAAAAGAAAGCGACACGGAGTCCGCAAGCGCCTTTGCAAGCGTCGTCTTACCAACTCCCGGCACATCCTCCAAAAGAACATGGCCGTCAGCCAAAAGTGCTATGATAATCTTCTCGATCACATCACCCTTTCCGACTATCCTCTTCCCTATGCTGTCCTCCAATTTCTGCACTGATTCATTCATAGTGCACACCTCCTGCGACTCGACCTATATTACTATTATAACGATATTTAGTGCATAGAAAAAGCTAGGAGCGAAAACTCCCAGCTTTTATCATTTAGTCTCATACAAGACCCCGGTATAGTTTGCACACTTCATACCGTAGTCAAGATCTTCGGAATGGTCATATTTAAGGTTTCCCTTAAACCATTTTCCGTCTTCATATTCCTCAAAACCTATAATGTCCTGAATTTCCTGTTCTGTTGCGTAATTGATCTTTACGCTCTTGATCTTATGTTCAGTTTTTTTATACAAAAAACTTCCTGTGAATACTGCAGCGATAATAATAAAAGTAAATATAAATGCTATTAAATTCGCTCTTCGTAGTCGCCTACATAAATTGTCTATTCTTTCTGTTCCTTCCAAATTCATCCTAGGTCCTCCCTTTCTACAAAAAAAAGACACTATCATTTAGATGCATTTTTTCAAAAAAGACAGAAAAAAACACCCCCTGCAGACTATATAATACTACAAGAGGGCGATTTTATCAATAAATCGTCAGTTTTTACCCGTTATTGTTCCTTAATACTGTGCCAATATTCTTTGGCTTCGTTATGCCAATATTTCTTTGCTTCCTTATACTCTTTTGTTTCTTTTGCCGGATATAATTCGGGAGTATCGGCAAATAACAGTTCAATAGTTTCTATTGCAGAAGATCCCAGATCATCAAATCCATACGGCGTAAAATCCTCTTTTGCATGCCAAAATTTCATGCCGTTATGAAATGCATTATTCGGATCTGCATCATATCTCTTTGCAAGCGCACCGGCTTCATCGATAAGCCTTTTCATAGAATCATGTTCTTTTAGAAGGCACAGAGTCATGGCTTTAATTATGAGAAGATTGATTTTTAATTTAGTAGCATAGCAAATATTACCGTTTTCGGCAGATTCAATGTATGCAATTCCTCTGTCAAGAATGTCATATGCTTCTTTAAAATCCTTTTTCGTTCCTCGGGATGCAACTATGGAAGACATATTAAGTGCTATGTCATGTTCTCTCATGAGATTATAAAGCATTGCTTTTGTACATCTGGCCAGTGCTTCCTCAGTCTCCCCCTTTGAAAACAACAAACGCGCACTTTCTATATCCGCGATTCCCATATGATTTATCTTGTTAAACTCGATCAACGCGCCATCTGTATCATTAAAACTCTTTAATCTTGCGATATCCATTCTTATCGAAACTTCAGTGACGCTCAAATTGTCATTTTGTGAGAAGTATTTCAGTGCTCGCTCATAAAGCTGCACCGCATGTTTGGCATCGTCTTCTTTTCCGCCGTTGATAAAGAGAACATTATACAAAGTCGCACAGGCCATGATTATCTTAAAACAAGTAGGATAGCGGACTAAAGCCTTTTCCGCTTCTGAAACAGCCTCGTCTAATTTTTGTTCCGTGGTTAAGTTGCATAGTCTATGATAAATATCATCAATACTTTTGGAGGAAAGATTATATCCCAAAAGAACGTCCATAGAAACATTAAAAAAGTCTGCAAGTTCCATCATCGTCATTATATCCGGAACTGTGCTTCCGCTTTCCCATTTTGATACCGCGCCGACTGTAACTCCAAAAGTTTCAGCTAGTTCTTCCTGTGTAAGGCTCATTTCTTTTCGGTACTTCTTGATGTTTTGGCTTAGCTCAAGTCTCATAGGGATGCGCCTCCTTTATTGCATTATGATAAATAAATAGAAAAAGTTAGAAAAAAGTTAGAACTGAGATAAAAAAATAAGGGGTTGCAAATCTGCAAACCCTTGAAAATACTGAATCGGAATGACAGGATTCGAACCTGCGGCCTCTGCGTCCCGAACGCAGCGCTCTACCAAACTGAGCCACATTCCGTAGTGCTGCCTGAAAAAAAATCTGACAGCAAATCTGATTATATCAGTCATATTACTATTTTTCAATACCTTGTTACTCTTCAGCCTCTTTCTTCTCTAACCCGCTAAGTTCCTTAAGATCGTCAAGGCATATCGTCATCATATCTTCATTTGAAGGTGCTTTGAGAGTGGATACACGCTTTGCCTGATTGGTGATGATCTCTTCGAAAAGATTTCTTATCTCTCTGGCATTGGCGAAATTGTCTATACTTCCCATCTTTCTGGAAGTTATAAGTGCCCTGATCTGGTGCTTAACGTCCTCTTCTACCTTGTAATCATATTTATTGCAGTTCATGTAAAATATTTCTTCAAGTTCGTCCACCGAATAATCGGGGAACTCGATATATTTGTTGAATCTCGACTTTAATCCCGGATTACTTTCTATGAATTTCTTCATAGGCTCTGTGTAGCCCGCAACTATCACAACAAAGTCTTTTCTGTTATCTTCCATTGCCTTAAGTATGGTATCTATGGCTTCCTGTCCAAAAGCATCATCCTTCTGGGAAAGTGCATATGCCTCGTCGATAAAGAGGACTCCGCCCATAGCTTTTTTTATCTGCTCGGTAGTCTTGATCGCAGTCTGTCCGACATATCCCGCAACAAGTCCCGATCTGTCCACCTCAACGAGCTGTCCTTTTGAAAGAACTCCTATCTGCTTATAAATCTTTGCGATTATTCTCGCAACGGTTGTCTTTCCTGTTCCCGGATTCCCCGTAAATACCAGGTGTAGTGAAACAGGTACAGATTTAAGTCCCTGCTCCTGCCTTGCTTTCTGAACCTTAACAAAAGCGGTGAGTTCTTTTACATCATCCTTTATGGAGCCAAGGCCTATGAGTTTCTCGAGCGCCTCCATGGGATCTTCTTCAGGTTCCTCATCCTTCTTTTCTTCCGAAGAATTAAGGTTTCCGTCAGCAGCAAAAAGAGCCTTTGCTTCATCCAGTGCATTCTGCGCATTTTTCATAGCATCGACTTTATCTTCCACAGTCTTATCACTAACGGCCTCTTTAGCGCTATCTTCTTTCTTAACGTTTTCTTTCCCTGCTGAAGGCATGGAAACAGGTGTAGAAAAGAAATCACCATAAAGGCTTCCCAAAAGATCTTTGCTCATAAATAATACTCCATACTTATAGTAAACGACACATCCTTACGGATGTGTCGAGTCTAATTCAGTCTATTGTTAATCTCAGTCGTTCAAAAACCAACCGTTTCTGCTCATAAATGTTCTGTTTGCCACCAAAGCATCTACATCCTGTCCGATTATCTTGGATGCTTTTGCCTTGTAAGTTCCTGCCTCTTTTGTATCCATATACTTGTAAGCATCATAAGACTGTTTCTTGCTTCCGTCAAGGTTTTTAAGTCCCTGAGCTATATGGCTCTCCATTTCATGCGCATCATCTGTCTCTCTGAACAGGATAAAGCTTGTGATATATGGATTGCTCTGAGCCATCGTATATGCATATACGATTGACGCAAGCTGTGCGTCCTCGCCAAAGCTTGAAGTATAACCAATCTCAGAAAGTGAGATCTGTCTTACATTTCCTGCCGGATTAAGCATCTCCTCACGGTTCATATAATCTGTAAGAAGATAGATATTCTCGATCGTAATATATGGTGTACCAAGAGATGTGCTTACATACTGGGACTGCTGCTTCCAAGCGTAAGGGTCAAACAAAGGTGCATTGTAAGGATGTACCGAAAGTGACCAGTCAACGTTTCCTTCACGCCTCATATAATAGTTAAATCTATCAAGATATTCTTTTGCAAGGAAACATCCCGGATTTGACTTTCTGTTCCACTCCTGATCGATAGAGTTATATACTCTTGCGTTCGCATTTACACTCTTGATACCGTTGTAGAATATTCTAAATGCCTTTACATACTCACTTACGTTGAGCTCAAGATTTGTTGAGTCCATGTAGTACCATTCTGTTCTGGCATTTATCTCGTTTCCGATTACCCAGTTATCAACAGTTCCAAACTGTCCGCCTGAATATCTCTGCGCAAGGAATGCTGCGATAGCCTTAAGGTGCTGTGTACCTTCATCCTCTTTGGTATTCATTGCATATCCGGGACATACATGCTCATCTCTTGAAAGAGGATGTATAAGATCTGCCCCTGAAGCTGTCTTATTATTCAAAATAGTAAGAGTAAGCTGGAAGTTATTGATTGAACACCATCTTACAAAGCCGTCATACTGCTGAAGTGCAGCCGTATTAAACTGATATGTCTTTCCGTCATATGCAAACTCAGTTGTAGGATAAGCTCCGTTTGTTGAAGGTCCTACTATATCACCCATGTAGAGGTTATATACCATCTGTGCTACGCCGAGATCCTTAAATGTCGCAGCGTCCGCATCATTTGGAAGAATACCCTTCATACCATGGTCGTTTCTTCCGACCGTTTTGGATGCGATTGCTTCGGGATTTGTGATATAGTGTTCATCACTCACCTGAACCATTGATCCGCCACTCTTTACAGCAACAAGGAATTTCTTGGAAAGATTTGACTCTTTTGTTCCAAGTGCAAGGTCAAACTTAAAAGTAGCACTCTTACCCTTCTCTGTTGTTGCCACAACATTACCTGTTACGCCGTCCTGATAAACCTCATCTGCATAAAGATAATATTTGCCGTCATCAGATCCCGGCAAACTGCTTGCAGAAACATTAACAACAACACTGTCTCCGGAAATAGTACATGAATCAATACTTACTACTCTTCCTGCAGCTTCTGCAACACTGCCGTTTTCCCCGTTTAAAGTATCATATGTACCAGCTGCACCAAGAACCGCTCCCGCTGTCATTATGATACCGATGATCATCTTAAAAGTATTACTTCTTTTCACAACCTTCCTCCACATCGTATTACGATATTTCTAATATTAAATTTCTTTTTTGAGTTTATACTTAAAAGCTTGAATTTGCAACAGCATCGGCAAATGCCTGAACTGCATCCGTATCACCTGCAGAAAGAGCACTCTTAATAGTCAGATTCTGTTCAAGTATTTTGACATTCTTAAGTGTTGCAAGTTTATCTGTCATGAGCTTAACCGTAACAGGTGCCCATGTTCCGTTCTGTCCGAGGGCAAATATCCTGTTCTGAACTCCAAGCGCGATCATATCGTTTATGAACGCTTCCATCGGAGGATAGATTCCGCCGTTATATGTAGGACAGATAAGAACTATCTTACTGCATCTCCAAACTTCGCCTATAAGATATGACACATCTGTACCTGAAACGTCATATACTTTAACGTTCTTTCCTGTCTTTTCTCTTACAGAAGCTGCAACGGCCTCTGCAGCGCTCGCTGTATGTCCGTAAAGACTTCCGTAAACAACTGCGATATCATCCGTCTCTGCCGTATATGTGCTCCACTTCTGATATTTATCGAGAAGCCAGCCTATATTTTCTCTCCATACGGGACCGTGAAGTGAAAGTATCAACTTAATATCAAGTCCTGCCGCCTTCTTAAGAACTGTCTGAACCGGCATGCCATACTTACCTACAATGTTCGCGTAATATCTTCTTGCGGAATTAAGGAAATCGTTCTCATAATCATACTCATCCGCAAACAGTCCGCCATCGAGTGCTCCGAATGTACCGAATGCATCTGCGGCGAAAAGAGCTTTCGATGTAACATCATATGCCATCAATACCTCGGGCCAATGAACCATGGGAGCAGCAACAAATTTGAATGTATGCTTTCCTGTTGAGAGTTCATCCCCCTCTTTTACTTCCAATTTTTTATAGTTTTCAGACTCGGGAAAAAACTGCTTCATAAACTCAAAAGATTTGCTCGAGCTGACCACTGTAACCTCAGGAAACATCGTAACTACAGTGTTTATAAGAGAACAGTGATCGGGCTCCATATGAAGTACCACAAGATAGTCCAATTTTTTACCCGAAATAACTGTCTTAAGATTCTCAAGATATTGGTCTGAAATTGTTATATCAGCAGTGTCAAAAACTGCCGTCTTCTCATCGTCAATAAAATAGCTGTTGTATGAAACGCCTTCGGGAATCGGAAAAATATTCTCAAATCTTGCAAGTCTTCTGTCACTTCCTCCAATCCAGAAAATATCATCAATTACTTTTTTTATGCCATTCATATAAGCCTCTCCTCTCAAAAAGATAATTTGCAATGATATAAAAACAGGGACTACAGTATGCCTCTGTACTCCCTATTTTCTCATAATTTCACGCTTTTTTAAACTCCATTATTGTCTTTTCGACAACCCTTATATCTATAGGTTTTGAAATGTGTGCATTCATTCCCGAATCATAACTCTTTTGGATGTCGTCGGCATATGCGTTTGCAGTCATGGCAATTATCGGTATTTTCTGCGCCCATTCGTCCTTTAGGCCACGTATCAGGATAGTCGCTTCGTATCCGTTCATAACAGGCATCTGAATATCCATCAGGATCATGTCAAAATCGCCTTCCTTTGAACTCTTTACTTTCTCTACCGCATCCTGTCCGTTTACGCACCTTATAACCGATGCTCCTTCCATAGCCAGAAGCTCTGTCAGAATATCCGCATTGATATCATTGTCTTCCACAGCAAGGAATTTCATTCCTTTAAGCGGATTCTCCGTCTCTTCATATTTTTCTTCCGTTATCCTCTTTTCAATGTCATTTAGCGACTGCTTGAGACTTGATATAAAGAGTGGCTTCTGCAAAAGATCATTTGCCCCTGCCTCTTTTGCCTCGTCTTCGATAGACTCAAAATCATCCGCCATAACTATGATCAAAGTTGTCGCTGATTTTGACTTATCTTTTGCCCTGATATTCTTTACAATTTCAGGTGCCGTCATATTCTGTACTTTCTGGTCCACAAGAACAAGGTCTACAGGTGTATCCTCAGCCTGGCAGACATCTATAAGATGAAGTGCTCCAAATCCCGTTGGCGCTTCCATCACATCAACACCGTCGATATTAAGCTTCTCCGCAAGCTGTTCACACTCACTGTGTTTGCTGTCGATAAAAAGAATCCTTCTTATGCCGTGACACTTCCAGAAATCAACGTCTGCTTCATCCACAGCCTGAAGCCTCAAATTGACTGTAAAAATACTTCCTTTTCCTTCCTCACTTTCTACTCTTATAGTACCTCCCATAAGCTCTACAAGATTTCTCGTTATCGCCATTCCAAGGCCGGTTCCCTGAATCTCTTTATTTACATGACTTTCTTCTCTTGAAAAAGCCTCGAAAATCTTCTCCTTGTACTCAGCCTTCATTCCTATGCCGTTATCCTTTACGATAAAGGTCAGATCCCTAAAACCTTCCGATGCCGATTCAGACTCGATTATAGTAAACTCGATTCTTCCTCCCTCACCTGTATACTTAATGGCATTGCTGAGTATATTCATGAGGATCTCATTAATTCTCTGCTTGTCACCCAAAAATACATCGTGCTCAAGTCCTTCTGTATTAACGATATATTTCTGCCTTTTTGTCTTGGCCTGATATCCTATTACTGAGTTGATCTCTTCAAGGAGTATTCCCATCGCCATTTCCTTGATATCAAGTGTAGTCGTTCCGCTCTCGATCTTACTCATATCAAGTACTTCATTAAGTAGTGCCAACAAACTCCTTGACGCAAGGCTTATCTTTTTGGAATATTCCCTTACTTTTTCGGGCTCATCCGAGTGCTTTTCGATAAGAAGCGTAAAGCCTGTTATCGCATTCATAGGAGTCCTGAAATCATGCGACATATTTGCAAGGAAATTTGTCTTCGCTTTGTTAGCCGCTTCTGCCGCGTTAAATGCCTCTTGAAGCTGATGGTTTCTCTCCATCTCCTGTGTCCTGTCATACAGGGCTATCGCAAGTCTTCTTCCGCTGTCATCTATTGTGCAGGCTACAGCGCCTCTGTAATACAGGTCCGTATTGAGAATAAAGTTATGCAGCTTTATCTCATCCACGATCTCAACTTTACCTGTTTGGGCACACCTTTCAAATATCGTACTAAGTCTGTCATCTTTGCCGGGTTTTTGCACGATATTTATGTTTCTTATATCCTTAAAAAGTTCCTTTGAAGGAATACCCAAAATATCCGCAGCATTGGCTGTAAGAAATTCAACACCAAAACTCTTGGCATTTACAATCGCGAGAATATCGTTGTTTTTTTTCAACCACGAAATCAAATAACCAGTCTCTGTAATGGATATCATTTTCCTTAAGGAACAACTCCCTCTCGTTCCTTCTCTTAATCTCATCAACCATTGCCTTAAGCTGGGCAGCCATACTTATCATCGCATCATACAGCTGTCCTATCTCGTCTTTTTCCTCATCGACAATGGCCACTTCAAAGTCGCCTCGTTTTATGTCTTCGGCAATGATATTCAGTCCTTCAATTCTTGAGCACAGACGATTTGCCATCTGCGATGCTATAACAAACCCAAGTACGAGGATTGTAATGGCTATGATAAGGTCACCCAAAAGAATCGTGATCTCATCCGCAAGCATTTCCCTGCTGTCGATATAATAATAAAGCTTCCAGCCGTTATTCATTTCTCCGGCCTTGATTATCAGGTAATCATCTGTCGACTTAAACCCGTCAAGTTCTGCATATTTACCTTCCAAAATATCTTCTATTACTTTTCTGTCCAGTTCACTGCTTCTAAGTTCCTTTTTGGTGACTATCTTATTTGATGAATCAACGATTGCAAGTCCGTTGTCCATATACCTTGTACTCGTGGTAGCTGAAAAAAATCTCTTTTTATCCACCTTTAAAGTTATCATTCCGATCATCTTGGAAGTGGTCGCCGCATCAAGGAGAGATTTTATGATATACACATCTCCCTTTCCGTTCATAACCCATATGCTTCCGTTTTCACTTTTGCACATCTCATACCACTTTTTTACTTCTTCATCTTCGGGATAACTTAAGAATTCGCCTATCCTATCCTCCTTTATCTTTTCCGAATAGATATGTATTTCTTCAATGTCGTTGTCACTTCCGATGTAATACCATATAAGCGGCTCGATTGTTTCCGTCATCTCGGCTGAAAGAGTGTATGGATCTGCATCTGCATGATCGAGGGCGCCTCTGAATGCTTCCTCATATGAAAAAAACTTGATTACATCAGTCTCTCTTTTTACCCCCGTTTCTATGCCATTAAATATTACCTCGGCACTTCCCTGCATAGATGCTTTCGTAAGCTCCGTAACATTGCTCTTGGAAACCACATATGCATAAATACCGATGATAATAATAGGCAGTACTACAAGCATGGCAAAAATAGCTTTAAGCTTATGCTTTATGCTTCTTAGTTTTAAAAGTTTAAGTAAGCCGTCCATACTTTTTCCTCTAGACATCAGTTGCCTTCAACGATCGCTTTAACCTTCTCGTCTATCCTCTTAAAAGCATCTTCAAGATTTTCCCTTCCAAGCAACACCTGCTGGAACTCATTTTCAAGCTCAACAGAAATCTCTCTGCTGTAATATCCCCATCCCGTATAGGGCAAATAAAGATTGTTCTCAAGCGCATCTTGTAAATTGTCGAACTCATGCGGCGAATCAAATTTGACATTCTTAAGATAGGTTTTGCTGCCCGGCGAATCTTTCCAGATTGCCTTCTGTCCCATAAGCGTGGTTAAAGACCTTGCAACCTCCACTACATCACTGACATTATCGCCGTCGTTTACCACCGCAAAACCATATTCGCATCCGCCCGTCAAAAGTTCCGTTCCGTCATCCTTTCCGCCGAACGCTATCGTCCCCAGATTTATTGAAGGATTTTCTTTGTATATCTGGTTATAATCCTCAGGTCCACCGGATAAAAGAACTGTCTTACCATCCGCAAACTCTTTTATCGCCGCCTTTTTATCCATAAGACACATGTCTTTGGTAAAGATCTCATCCTCGATCATCTTGTACCACATTTCCATGTGCGGATATACCTCTTCGTAAAAAGAGGCTTTTCCCTGCCCGAGTCTTTCTCCAAAGTCTTCACCTTCAGGAGTTCTGAAGTAAGACGCCTGCATTATTGCCATTGCACTGCTTGCAAGGCCTTCTTTATCCTTTAATCCGGATGACAACGGTTTCATTCCGTGCTTTCGTATTGTTGCGCACATATCATAGAAATCCATATATTCTGAAGGCGGTTTAAAACTGAACTTTTCAAAATAATCTTTGTTTATATAAAAACATTCATACGCGCTGACACCCGGAATCGCATAATATTCATCCATATATTTGAATTTATCGAGTGCTTCTTCGTCAAATCCGTTGACCATCTTTGTAAGAGGCACAAGATATCCGCCTCTTGCGTATCTTTTGGCCATATTTTCTGTTACAAAGATGATATCGGCCGCACCATCATAAGAAATCTGTGAATCGATCACAGACTCATAGTTGGTTCGCTGTACATACGTATATTCAAAATCATATTTGGGAAATCTTTCAGCCAGATAGGCTTTGAAATTTGTGATATAAGAATCCTCGTACCACGTAGCAATACGTATTTCTTTACGGGTATTCTCCTCTTTTGGCGCAAGAACAACCTGTTGTGCATTATCAGATACTTCTGCACAACTGCACAAAAAAGACATCGTAACCGTGACAGAAATGAATATGTCTAAAAAGAGCCTTAGCATTTTGACGTTCTTCATATATTCCTCATAAGATAGCCTGATCTGTTATTTCAACAATATCGTCTGTACCTCACCCACATACATAATGTACCGATCATTATCAAGATGCAGGTCGCGGATTATACTCTTATCAATAAAACTGCTCTCATCAAAGGGATGCGCATATAAAACTTTGCAGGGTATTACCTCATTGGCTTCATCAATAAAAGGTATTCCTTCATAGCTATTGACGTTAAGCCTGGATCCGGCAATCTTATCCTCATCTCTTCCCGATACCATTCCAAGGTATTTAAGAACTCCGCGATAAGCCTCCTGATCCACAAAGCTTATGGAATATTCCCCTGATTTATCAATGCACTCTCTTGTATATCTGTTTGCGCGAACAAATATGAAAGTGACTCTTTTATTCCATACGTATCCCACTCCGCCCCAAGGAGCGGAGACTGCATTTATTTTTTCGCCATTCTTACAGGTAATAATTATCTTCTGTCCAACAAAACTGTACGCACCCTCTTCGATATCTTCAGGGTTTACCGGTTGAAATGCGTGCATAATACCTCCATCTCGGAAATACCGATTAGAAATCTCTTATTTTGTCGTTATCAGTTAATCCTGTATTTTCTATTTTTGTTATCGTTACACCGTAACTATATTCTTCACTTACTTTAATAGTAACATGGTCTCCTACTTTATGTCCAAGTAATTGTTTTCCAAGCGGGGACTCGATGCTGATAAGTCCCTTAAGAGAATTCTGTCGCATTGTTGTAACTATTTTATACGTTTCTTCGCTCTTATCTTCGTCAAGAACAACCGTAACCGACTTGTTCATTCCGACCTGATCTTCTTTGCTGTCGTCATCAATTACTTTAGCGGTCTTGATCATTCTCTCAAGGAATCTGATTCTGCTCTCATTCTGGTTCTTGGCTTTCTTGGCTGCGTAATACTCGAAGTTCTCAGAAAGATCGCCCTGTGCACGAGCTTCCTTTACATGCTCAAGAAGTTCCTTTCTCACAACAACTTTGCGGTGTTCAATCTCCGCTTCCATGTCCTCTATATCTTTTTTTGTAAGTTCGTTATGCATATTTTCACCTCTGTAGTTGATAAAAAGGCGAAGCCAAACGGCTTCGCCTCGTTAATTTTATAAGTTGCCCACGGAAATAAACGATCAAGCCTTTCCAACTGATCCGAAGAGCTCCATCTTCTCCTTAACTGTAGCCTTGATAGCATCAGCACCGGGAGCAAGAAGCTTACGAGGGTCAAATCCCTTACCTTCAAGATCTTTACCTGCTTCAACATATTTACGTGTTGCTTCTGCGAATGAAAGCTGGCACTCTGTGTTAACGTTGATCTTTGATACACCAAGTGAGATAGCCTTCTTGATCATTTCTGCAGGAATTCCTGTACCACCGTGAAGAACGAGAGGCATTGCTCCTGTCTTCTGCTGGATAGCATCGAGAACGTCGAATCTAAGTCCCGGCCATCCTTCAGGATATTTACCATGAATGTTACCGATACCTGCAGCAAGCATATCTACGCCAAGATCAGCGATTCTCTTACACTCGTTGGGATCTGCACACTCACCCATTCCAACTACTCCGTCTTCCTCTCCACCGATTGAACCAACTTCTGCCTCGATAGAAAGTCCGAGATGATGAGCAACGTTTACAAGCTCTGTTGTCTTAGCAACGTTCTCCTCGATATCATAATGTGAGCCATCAAACATGATTGATGTGAATCCGGCCTCAACGCACTTATAACATCCGTCGTATGTACCATGATCTAAGTGAAGCGCAACGGGAACTGTAATTCCAAGGCACTTATCCATTGCCTTAACCATTGCTGATACTGTCTCAAATCCTGTCATGTACTTACCTGCGCCCTCAGATACACCAAGGATAACAGGAGAATTAAGCTCCTGAGCTGTTAACAGGATAGACTTTGTCCACTCAAGGTTATTGATGTTAAACTGGCCTACTGCGTAGTGACCTTCTTTTGCTTTTACAAGCATGTCTTTTGCGGATACTAACATAGTTTATCTCCCTTACATTATATTTTTGTAGGCGCTACATTATCCCCACGCCTTATTGAACGACTAAATCTATTATATACTTACCTTCCTAAAAAATAAAGTTAATCATTTCACAATCATTCAAAGCTGATGAAGTTGTCAGCCCAGAATCCTTCTGATGACGAAGGTGCGGTGCTGTCGTACCTAAGGATCAGTCCCGATTTTCTCGATACCGTAACCGTAAGAATACCGTCTTTTACCCTCATATTGCTTGGTTTATCGATAAATCCCTTTCCGTCGGTAAGCATAAGCTGTGTAAGAAGCGCTTCCTTCGGAATTCCTATGGGCATAACATCGATTTCTTTGGTAACCTCATATTCATTGTTGTTTATCACAACAATAGATGCCGCTGTCCTGTTAAATCTTCCGTATGCAAGGAAATTAAAGTCTGCGTACATTTCTCTTATCGAACCTTCCGAGAATTCCTTATGCTTCTTGTGAATTTTTATCATCTTCTTGTGATATTCAAGCATCTCAAGGTCTTCTTTGCCCCACGGATAAGTTCTCCTGTTATCGGGGTCCGTAAATCCGCAAAGGCCGACCTCATCACCGTAGTATATCGTCGGCGCACCGGGCCATGTCATCTGGATCATCACCGCTTCGCGCATTACAGGCTTACTTATTCCTGTATTTGCCGAAGACGCCATAAGCGTGCTGCTCCTTCCGACCTTTTGGCTCGTCCTTGTAAGGAATCTCGAGTGGTCGTGATTGGACAGCTCATTCATTGCCGTATACAAGGAAGGCATAGTGAAATTCTCGCCTCCTATATATAACATCGTATCAAAAAACTCCCTGGCATTTCCTATACGCGTCGGCTTAAACTCATCGCTGTGCTTGTCCATTCCCGTAAGGAACCATGTTACAGGATCCATGAAAGCATCATAGTTCATAACCGTATCCCACTCATCGCCCATAAGCCAGCTCGCAGCGGGGCCATACTGCTCAGCGAGGATTATCGCCTTAGGATTTGCTTTTTTTACCTCTTCTCTAAACCTCTTCCAGAAATAATGATTATATTCCTGCGAGTGTCCAAGATCGGCCGCAACGTCAAGTCTCCATCCGTCTGCGTTATACGGAGGTGAAACCCACTTTCTTCCAATGTTTAATATATATTCTTCAAGCTTCTTAGAGCCCTCGTAATTTAGCTTGGGAAGCGTATCATATCCCCACCAGCCGTCATAGTGCGGATTATATGGCCAGGCATCTCTCGTAAAAGCAAAGAAATCATGATAAGGACTGTCCTTAGAAACATAGGCGCCCGGCTCATATCCCTTGCTGTTCTCGTAAATCCTCTCTCTGTCCATCCACTTATTAAATGAACCGCAGTGATTGAACACACCGTCCAATATAACCTTGATACCGCGTTTATGCGCTTCGCTTACCAGCTCTGCAAATAGCTTATCACTCGCTTCAAGGTTCTTTTGATCGGTAACACGCTTGATATATTTGGTTGCTTTTGTGTTATCATGCTCATTATTTCCAAGCACGCTTCCACCATCCTCAACAATCTTGCCGAAATGAGGATCTATATGATCATAATCCTGGGTATCATACTTGTGACAGGAAGGCGATACAAACAGCGGGTTAAAATAGATCGCATCTATCCCAAGATCCTTGAGATAATCAAGCTTATCCATAACGCCCTTAAGATCGCCGCCATAGAACTCTCCGAAATCATACTGAGGATCGGGGTATCTTTCCCACTCACCTACTTTCAGCACGTTTCTTCCGTTATAAGAATATTCACCGGAAACAACGTCGTTATCCTTGTCTCCGTTACAGAATCTTTCCACGAATATCTGATATATCACCGCACCCTTGGCCCATTTGGGCGTTGACAGGCCGGGATATACCTTGAAATTCATGCTTTCCATTATATTGGTAACGGCGCCTCTCTTATCATAGTAAAAAAAAGCTACCGTCCATTCCTTCGATTTCAAAAAAATAACTCGTAGGCTCTTCACCTACATTTACGGATGCATCGTAATAATCAAACTCTCCCGATGTCTCCGAACATGTCATGGGATGTCTTTCGCCTTTCCACACGAGAATAATTTCAGATGCCTCAGCCCTCCTGCATCTGAATCGTATATCTACCTTTCTGTTTTTGTCCGGTTCCGCAGGCCTTAGGTAGTCTAAGGTCATATCATGGAAAAACGCTCTCTCATTCATAAGTCATTCCCACCGGTCATATTCGCGCACATTTAGGCCGCGTAGACTCCGAAATATTCGTATATAAAGCAAAAAAGACAGCATAGCTGTCTTTTCTAAGAGAAGGTATTTCTTTCTTATGGGGTATAGCAAAAAACTATATAATGTATTGGGGGGTTACGCATATTATACTAACACCCACCCAAACCCGCGTAAAGACTAACACTTCACAAATTTATCAAAAACAGCTATGAGTTTTTGTGCAATTTTCACAATCAGATTTCTAATGCATAATCGATATCAACGTTGTGACCTTCGAATAATGCTTCAAATTCTTCTCTTCCGATCTTCTCCTTTTCTATGAGGAGTGCTGAACTGCTGTGCAGAATGTCCTCATACTTAAGAATAATCTCTTTTGCCTTTGCGTAACACTTGTCTATTATGGTCTTTACTTCTTTATCAATCTCGCCTGACATAAGCTCACTGTGCTTCTTTGAATGAGATATATCATAGCCGATAAATACGTCTTCTTCATTATCATCGTAGTTTACAACACCGATGGTCTCTGACATTCCGTACTTGGTAACCATGCTTCTGGCTTCCTGTGTAGCTTTTCTGATGTCGCTTGATGCACCTGTTGTAATATCACCGAAGATGATCTCTTCTGCGATTCTTCCACCGAGAGATACCATGATCTCCTGAAGCATCTTGTTCTTTGTAAGGAACATATCATCATTCTCGGGAAGAGGCATTGTATAGCCTGCTGCGCCAAGTCCTGTAGGAATGATAGATATTGTATGCACAGGGCCTACATCCGGAAGAAGGTGGAACAGGATCGCATGACCTGTCTCGTGATAAGCCGTTATCTTCTTTTCCTTCTCGGAAATGATCTTACTGTGCTTCTCAGTTCCGATTCCAACCTGAGTAAACGCTCTGTTTATATCAGCGGGAGTAATAAACTTCCTGCTGTCTACCGCCGCATTTATAGCTGCTTCATTAAGAAGGTTCTCAAGATCTGCGCCTGTAAATCCGGCAGTTGTCTGAGCAAGCTGCTTAAGATCCACATCGCTTCCGAGAGGCTTATTATGTGCATGAACCTTAAGGATTGCCTCTCTTTCACCAATGTCAGGTCTTGTTACCGTAATCTTTCTGTCAAATCGTCCGGGTCTTAATATGGCAGGATCGAGGATATCTACTCTGTTTGTGGCAGCCATTACGATAATACCCTCATTCACACCAAAGCCGTCCATCTCGACAAGCATCTGGTTAAGTGTCTGCTCTCTCTCGTCGTGTCCTCCGCCCATACCTGTACCGCGGCGTCTTGCAACCGCATCAATCTCATCAATAAAGATTATGCAAGGCGCATTCTTCTTAGCCTCGGTAAAAAGATCTCTTACTCTGGATGCACCTACACCAACGAACATTTCTACGAAATCGGAACCTGAAATACTAAAGAACGGAACGCCCGCTTCACCTGCAACGGCTCTTGCAAGGAGTGTCTTACCTGTTCCGGGTGCACCTTCAAGTAGAACACCCTTGGGAATTCTGGCTCCGACAGCCGTGAATTTGCCTGGATCCTTCAAGAATTCGATTATCTCAGCAAGCTGCTCTTTTTCTTCCTTAAGTCCCGCTACATCATTAAGCTTGACCTTGTTTTCATCACCTGTGGATAATTTGGCTCTGCTCTTTCCAAAGTTCATCATTCGGCTGTTTCCCGAACTGCTCGCCTGCATATTGCTAAACATCGAGAAAACGAATACCATTACGATAAGTCCCACTATAACGGGAATGATTCCATTTATAAGTACATTCTCAGACGGAATGTCTTTTACCTCTGTCTTAACACCCTTTTCTGTACAAATGCTCTCAACCTTGGTCACATCAGTTGTGTAGAATGTCACATCATCTGCCGCGTTGTTGAAGCTTACTCTTACAGAACCTGTAGGTGTCTCGGAATTGGGCATGATCATTACATATGCGACTGTATCTGCATTAAGATCGCGCTCAAATTCATTCATGGAATATGCGCCTGACTGGCTTGAAATAAAACTCTTGCCATATTCGATGAATATCACGCAAACAAGTAATACTACTACAAATAGAAAAATTGAATTAAAACTTTTATTCCGGTTCAATTGCTTATGTTCCCCTTTCGGAAGCTTTTTTATGACGCCTTTATCAATTAAATTCTACTACTCCGATATACGGAAGGTTACGATATCTCTGATCGTAGTCAAGTCCGTATCCTACAACAAACTCATCGGGAATATTAAATCCCGTATAGTCCACCTTTACATCTGTAACTCTGCGCTCAGGCTTATCAAGGAGTGTGCAAAGCTTGATGCTTGCAGGCTCTCTGTCGCCGAGCATCTTGATAAGATAAGACAACGTTCTTCCCGAATCAACAATATCCTCTACTATAATAACATGTCTGTCCTTAAGAGGTTCATCAAGATCCTTTACAATCTTAACTACACCGCTTGACTTAGTTGAACTGCCATAGCTTGATGCTGACATGAAATCCATCGTAACAGGGACTGTGATACGCTTTGCAAGCTCACACATAAAGAACACTCCGCCCTTTAAAACACATACAAGGTGCACTGTCTCACCCTGATAATCTCTGCTGATTGCTTCCCCAAGCTCCTTTATCCTCTTGTCAACTTCATCTTCTGTCAATAAAACGCGAACTGATTCAGCCACAGTAATTTCCTCCATCCAAAAAATTTATAGCCAAAATACTTTTTGTATCTTCACTCACCTTGGTATTAGCACTTATTCTGTACCCCGGAACCCACAAAACATGGTCTCCGTCAGCCATTACATAGATACTGTCTCTTCTGTCTATAGGAATTTTGACATCTGTCATGAACTTCGACAGCTTTTTCTTATGAATGCCGCTTCCCGTCTCAATAAATATATAGTCATCGGGTCTTCTGCATCTAAAAACGGCTGCTTGTATTCTATCACAATCGAACCATTTAGTATACGTACCGCGCGGAATACTTGAGCCTTTTACAAACTCTCTGACGCTTGCCTCCATCCTTCCAAGTCCCGGAATGTCATAACCTGCCTCACCGTCTTTTTTTACCCGGTCAAAAAAATCTATAACAAGCGAATTATCAAGGCTTTCCACCACTTTCTTCGAAAGAGTAAGTATGTCGTACTCTCTCTTTGCGACAAGCCCGTACGGAAGGTCGACATACGCCGTCCCGCTTTCCGATACCATGATATCCGTCACCGCATCAACGTGACTTGCCGTTATGTCTTTCCTGTTTGGTGTAAGCATCTCGAAACACCTTAAGATCACGTTCTTTTGGATAAAAAGATCTACGCTCTTAAGAACCTTCAACTCTATTCTGACACTTTTTCCGTCAAAGGTACAAGCCTTGTCAAAAAGCTCTCCCGTGACCTTACATATAAAGTCATCCGCGAGGGCAAAATCAGACGCTGCTCTGCACAGATGCTTTACCGCCTCTGCATTTATATTATCGGTCATATAAGGAATAAGCTCGTTTCTGACCTTGTTCCTCGTATGGATATTCTCGTCGTTGGTAGCATCGTGGCAAAAAGATATTCCTTCTCCCGCAAGATACTCCTCAATTTCCTGTCTCGTAACGCACAATAAGGGCCTTATCACATTATCCCTAACGGCACGTATGGCACCCGCACCATGAAGCCCCGTTCCTCGAAGGAGATTTAAAAGAAGTGTCTCCGCCACGTCGTTTCTGTGATGTGCAACCGCAATCTTAACGGCGCCCTCTTTCTCAGCTATCTTGCGAAAAGCCTCGTATCTTACATTCCGTCCCGCTTCTTCTTCGGTCAGCTTATTTTCTCTTGCAATTCCGGGGACATCCTCTTCCACCAGATAATAACTTATTCCCCGTTCTTCACAGAAGCTACGGGTAAACTCTGCGTCTCTTCCCGCTTCTTCCCTGATTCCGTGATTTACATGGACCGCAACAAGCTCGATGCCAAGGAGCTCTCTTAACTTATACAAGACCAGCAAAAGTGCGACAGAATCCGCTCCTCCCGAAAATCCCACAAGGATCTTTTCTCCGGAAACTGCCATTTTATTGGCTCTTATATAGTTTAGTACGGTGTTTTCGAATCTGTTCATATTGAAAAATTAAAGCGCAGACCTATACGTACCCGTATCATTGTCTGCGCTGTGCTCCGCAAAATAATAACAAATTACCTGTCCTCAATTTTAAAAACAATCTCACCGGGATAAACCAGTCCAAGTTTATCCTTAGCGGTTTCTTCTATATATTTTCGTGTCTGGGTATATCTTTCAAATTCGGCTATTTCCTTGCCCCTTGCAACCTCGGCATCGATCTGGGCATTGAGGTAAGCTTCCTTCTCCTCATACTCATTAACCTTCTCAAAAAGACTGATGCTCTTTATGGACACAACAGTCGCAAGAATTATAACCACACACGACGCGAGCGCGATGCCCGCTTTATTTTGAAAACTACGCCTTTTGTAGCGTGCTTTTGTCGCCATATCGCACCTCTTCAAATGCTTTTATATATTTTTATTTTAATACATGCTATAAAAGCCTGTCAAATGTAGCGATATAGCTCTGTTACGTCTTCTTTGTGTATTGTTTCCCGCACATCAAGCACTTCGACATTCACATCTTTATTACCAAATCCGATGGTTATCTTATCTCCGACTTTTACATCGGCAGAAGCCTTTGCAGGTCTTCCGTTTATCTGAACTCTTCCCGCATCGCAGGCTTCATTCGCTACTGTGCGTCTTTTTATCAATCTTGTTACTTTTAAATACTTATCTAATCTCATTTATTCCTCTCCTGATGCGGTATTTGCCGCATCACTGTTGTTATTTTTATCTTTCCCTGTCTTATCTTTGTTGTCACCGGCTTTTTTACCGTCTTTATTATCAGAGTCTTTCTTATTTACAGACGTTGTCTCATCTTCTTTTGTCGAACTCTTATTAGCTGCGTCTGCTGTTGACTTTTTTGACGGACTTTCATCTTCCTCGGAAGAAGCCGTGCTTGCATAGTGCGCGGTTGCAGTCGTTTTCTCTGTGGCTGCGGATGTATCGGACTTTTCCGATGAAGAAGGAGTCTCCTTCTTACCTAAGTCATGCGTTGTAGATTCGGATGCTGCCTTAGACGGATTCTCTGCCTGTTTTTCAGTCGAAGCGGCTGTGGGGCTCTCTTCAGACTTAGGCTTAGTCTCAGTATCCTCCTTCACTTTTGCCATCTCACCCAGGTTATATGACACATCCGACTCATCCGCGTCTATGTTTACACGAAGGCTCTTCGTATTATAACCATTTTTCCTAAGTATTATCTCATGATTTCCTGAAACCTTTTTAAGGCTGGTCGGCACTACACCAATATAATTTCCGTCAAAAAACAGCTCCGCTCCCTCAGGCGAATCCACATAAACCTTATAACCTTCGATAACCTTGTTCTTCTGGTTCTTCGTCTTGTCCTTGTCGGTTATGCTTGAAGCCGATGTTGCGGCAGAGCTCTTTCCCGGAAGTGACGCAACAGAAACAGCGCTCGTTGACTTATTTGTCTTATCATATGATGAAGAAAAAGACGAACTGTCCGATGATGAGCTGTTTGATGAATCCGCATTATCAGAATCAGGCTCAAGTTCTATCTTTACCACAGATTTAGGCGTACCCACCTTAAGATACTTGTTCTGTGTGATATATCCTTCGGCCATTACCTTGAGATTGTGGTAACCGTAGCTTACTGACTTTGAAGTATCGGCAAAAACCTGCTCCCCGTCGATGTAAATCTCGGCATCTGCGGGAGTTACCTCAAATGACACAAGTCCCTCTTTTGGCTTGGTTATCTTGACATTTCTCGTATCAATGACGGTTTCCCGGTTCCTGTTTATTGTAACATTTGTTTTATACTCTGCTCCGTTTCCGATGATCTGCAGATTATAATCGCCCTCGGGCGCACTTAAGAGCATATTGGGAGAAATCTTGTAAATAACGTCATTATCAAGCTCAAGCCATGCTCCGACAAGACTGTGTTCATCAACAGTGTCGGATGACAGGCTGACATAACCGTGTCCGCTTGTAACAACAACGCTGTATACCTCTTTTCCAATTCCGTATGCCTTGATATTGTCGGTCGTAAGTACATTTTCTGCTATGGCAGGCGCTCCGTCCGCAAGTATCAGCGTTCTTGAATCAAGCTTGTAAGTTTCTCCCAGTATTCTTGCGGTTCCGTCTCCCCTTACAAGTTCGTGACTACGCGTATCATCAATAGTCCACGCTTCATCCGATACCTTAAGCGAAGTGATATGCTTGCTGCTCTTAAGGAAATTGACATCAACAATCTGACCTTCTTCTAAGAGTCTCGCCGACATGGGCGTTCCCCTTAAGTCGTACATCATGCTTGTATTGTCATATTTAAGGGTATACGTCTTTCCCGTAGAATGATTTCTGAATCTGATTTCCTTATTTTCCGAATCTATGGAGCGAATCGAAGCAGTGTCGGAAGAATCGTATTTTCCGATAAGCGATACGCTCTTCTTTTCATTTTTTACGGCGGCACTTACATCTGCGCTGTATACGCAGGTAAAAACGGCCGCAAGAAACACTGCCGTAAATGCTCTTACAGATCTCATGATTATTCTCATGTTCATCCCCTCATACATGATCTTTTAAAAGAATTTTTTTAACTGCTCAGAATCCAGCAGATATTCTTTAGTATTGTGCGAAGGCTCGTCAATGACGTCTTCAAGCATAGCTCCGAGCACTTCTCCTATCTGCTTTCCGGGAGTCACTCCCAGAGCGATAAGGTCTTTGCCGTTAACCGCAAGCTTCTTAAGGCTCACGCACTCGCCTTCCTTTTTTATATTCTCATAAAGAGCTCTTGAATCCTCAATATTCTTGAGCTTTTCTTCGCGGTAATACTCGCTCTGAGCCATTGTATCCGCATATTTCACATCAAGAAGAAAAGGAAACTCATCCTCTCCCACTCTGTTCATGGTTCTTCGCACATTCTTTGCGGTAGCGGGGAACCTGTCATCGTGGTACTTAATAAGGTTGCACACCCTGTCCATGGTGTTTCTGTCAAACTTAAGGCGTCTGAAAATGTCATGTGCCATCTTCTCGCCAAGCTGTGCATGGCCATGGAAATGGTTAACGCCTTCTTCATCCGTTGTTATCGTCAAAGGCTTCGCTATATCATGCAAAAACATTGTCAGCCTTAAAACTTTATCGTTTCTCACATATCCGAGCGACTTGATAATGTGCTCTCCGACGTTGTACATATGATGGGGATTATCCTGAGAAGTCTCCATGCACGCATCAAATTCGGGAAGTATCACCTTAGTGATTCCAAGTTCGTACATAACCTGCGCTTTTTCCGGATGGTCGGAAACAAGAAGCTTTACAAGCTCAGTCTGGATTCTCTCTGCGCTTATCTTGGAAAGCGTAGACGCAAGCTCTTTTATTGCCTCTTTTGTCTTCTCTTCTATATCATAATCAAGCTGGGCCGAAAACCTGACGGCTCTCATTATGCGAAGTGCATCTTCGGAAAACCTCTCTGCAGGCTCTCCAACGCATCTTATCAGCTTATTCTCAAGATCTTCGATTCCTCCGAACCTGTCTATAAGCCCTTCTTCCTCGTTATAAGCCATGGCATTTATGGTAAAGTCACGGCGTCTCATATCTTCGGTGAGACTCTTTGTAAATGTCACTTCACTTGGATGTCTGTTATCTTCGTACTTTCCGTCTATTCTGTACGTTGTGACTTCATATCCCTCTTTATCCGTCAAAACGGTGACCGTTCCGTGTTCAATTCCCGTATCAACCGTTCGTTTAAAAAGCTTTTTTATATCTTCAGGCAAAGCATTTGTTGTTATGTCCCAGTCACCCGGTTCTCTTGAAAGAAGCGCATCTCTTACACATCCTCCGACAACATATGCTTCAAAACCAGCTTTATGCATGGTATCCAATATCTTTTTTGCATTTTCCGGTAGTTTAATAATCATACCTTCATAATAGCCCAAAGAATATCAAATGTGAATAATACTCTAGGAATTTTCTCAATCTCGATATATACTTAATATATGAAATTATGAGGGAATCAGAATGAAATTTAGAATTAACAACAATTTGATAGCAGTAGGCTTCTTACTGCTTATCTTGGTGGGCATATTTTCATTTGTGAAAATTATTGATTCTTCCTACCAATATACCTCAGAGTTAATACCGATAGATGATGGTTGGACCGTTACTTATAACGGCAAAGAAATAGCTACAAACAAGAATCTTAACGACGTACAAGTACCTGTTATCAATGAAGGCGATACGTTTTCTTTGACCAGAGTACTTCCTCCGATTCGTGATGATTCGTTATGCCTCTACTTTTATTCGATGCACAGCATCGTTGATGTTAATATTCGTCATTATGCCGAGCGTTCCAAGAAAGCCGATAAGCTTGAAAATTGGCAAATATACACTTACGGTAGAGATTTGTACAGCCAGACCACAGAAGTTCCAAACAGATACAATCACGTTCCTATTGTAAAAGGCTATTCTGAAGAGGAAATCACGATCACCTTCATCGGCACAAGAGAAGCATCATTTTCTTCGCTGTCTCCTTTTGTTATAGGTTCAAGTGTTGATATATTATCCTATCATCTTTTAAGTAATACAATTAATTTGTTTGCCGGAGTATTCCTTGTAGTGCTCGGGCTTGTTCTTATAGTCATTTCTCCTTATATGTTCTTGTATCACAATAAGGAATCCCGACTATTTTTCAGCGGGCTTACTTCACTCCTATTCGGAACATACATTGTTGCCAGATTTGATTTCATCGATATGCTTATAAATAACCCGATGACTAACTCGTTTTGCGAATATTCATCGTTTATTTGTATGCCTATCTCTATTTTGGGCTATTTCATTTCAATATTCAGGGGCAAACTCAAGAGATTCTTGAAACTCCTTGTAATATTTGATTTCCTTCTTTTCGCCGGAATGACAATCCTGCACTTGTCTACGATCAAGCGTTTTTCTGCTATGACAGCCTTTATTCAGGGTTACATTGTCAGCGAGACCATTATGGTTCTGGTAATTCTGGTAAAAAACAGAAAGCATTTCCGAAACTCACAGAACAGAAATCTCAATTCAGATATGTTCTTCCTCATAGGTGTTGTGACATTCATTATATCTTCCTCCATAGATATAGCTATGTTCAACATCCATAAGTATTCAAGCAACCGCGGATATTCCCAGAACTACGGTAACGGATTTACTTTTGGCGCCGTTATCTTCGTCTCCTGCCTGCTTATCAGTTACATGTTCTACAGTATCTACAGTAGCAAGATTTCTTCACTGCAGGAGAGATTGTCTGATTTCGCTTACACCGATCCTCTGACGGGTCTTTCAAACAGAGCCCGTTGCGAACAGGTAATGAATGTTATATCTCAGGATCGCAGTATATATGTAATCATCAGTATCGACCTGAACAAGCTGAAAATGGTCAACGATACATACGGTCACCACGAAGGCGACCGCTTGCTTACCGGCTTTGCAACAATTTTGACAGATTGCTTCTGGGATGCAAACCTCATCGGTCGTATGGGTGGAGACGAATTTGTCGTTATAATGCTTGGCGAACATGCATCAAGCTGTACCAAGAGAATACACGAATTCCACTCTCTTATGTCCGACTGGAACCTTAAGGAGCAGGTCTTCCAGTATAGTGCTTCTTACGGCTACGCATACAGCTACGAGGTTCCGAACGCATCCTCAAACGAAGTATATATGCTCGCAGATTCAAGAATGTATGAAATGAAAAAAGAACATCACGGACGTAAAGAAATGGAACACGAGATGGAGGAGGTGAATGCCAATGCGTAAACATATCACCTTCGCCCTTTCATCAATCTTTTTTATTGCGCTTATATCATTTGTATTTACCACATTCCTCAAGGTCGTACCCTGGTATCCGCAGTTCAAACTTCAAAAAGGATGGGTAATTACTTATAAGAACCAGCAGTACTTAAACACAGATATATCAAACTTAAGTGACCAGCTTGGTCTTACCTTCTCACGAGGAGACAAGATAACGCTGACAAGGCCGAGTCCTCTTACTAAGAACAATGCGCCGTTCCCTTATCTTGTATTTAAGACCCAGCACTGCGCTTACGAAGTATTTCTTGACGGTTATACCATTGCAAAAGAGAACCTGGATGCCCGTACAGACGGCTCCTTCATTGGAACAGGCTACAACATTATTCCTCTGAAAAGAGATTTTGAAGGAAAAAAACTGTCAATTGATCTATACGTAGTTGAAAATGATACGAAGATCAATATCATTACCCCGCTTCTGGGTAACTACGACGATATATACAGATTCCTTTTGTATACTGCGGCATATCCGCTCCTAACGGGAATGTTCCTTATCGTTTTCGGACACATTTTCCTATTGATCTCACTTGTCCTGTACATGAGATCTTCGGGCGTATTTACACAGATTATATGCTCGCTTATCGTAATACTTTTGGGCCTCTGGCTCTTAACAACATTTGACTGCACAACGTTCCTTATTACCAAGGAAATGACCACGTTCCTAAGTTATATATCGCTATACCTGCTTGTCCCGTGCATATATCTGCTTATATACAACCTGCACAAGCAAAATGTTTATTCGGTCATCGCAGTACTTGGCTTTGCGACACTGGCATTCAGCATACTTTTTATTGTTCTTCACTTATTGAACAAAGTGCACATACATCATTTCCTGATGCCTTACTACATATTGTCAACGCTGTCGTTCCTTGCGCTGATCATGTACAACATAAAGGACCTTAGGAGCAAAACACGGAATCCTTCAACGCAGATCATCATGTTTGGTATCACATTCGTAAGTTTGAGCTTTATGCTGCTTGTCTTTTTCGACATGTTGAACAAGAATGTCGACTGCAGAGACAGCTTTATAATGAGATTCCTGATTCCTTCGGCCGCACTGTTCTTCGTAGTAACGCAGCTGCTTAACCACTTTGTATTCATGACAAAGTTCTATGCTCAGCGAAAAGAATATGCATCTCTTACACAACTTGCCTACGAGGATGCGCTTACACGACTTCCCAACAGAGCAAGCTGTGATATGAAGCTCAACGACCTTGAACGCTCCGATCTTGACTACTGTATCGTCAGCCTTGACCTTAACGGTCTGAAACAGGTTAACGATAACGACGGTCACCCCGCCGGAGATAAGCTTATCAAGAGCTTTGCGGATGCGCTTTCCAAGGTATTTAGCAGAAAAGGCGACTGCTTCAGAACAGGTGGTGACGAATTCCTCGCCATATTCGACAGTATACGCCGCGAAGAACTTGATGCCCTACTTAAGAAGTTAGACGATCTTCTCCTGGAACTTGACGAAGAAGATCCTGACGTAAACCACAGCGTATCTTACGGATATGCTTTCCGTTCCGAAACAGAGGAACAGGATGTCCATTCGGTATTCATGCTTGCCGACAAGAAGATGTACGATGCAAAGCGCAAGCACTACGCAGAAATTGGAAAAACAAGATAATACAGCTTTTATCGATAAAGACTCGCGGTTTTCCGCGGGTCTTTCGTAATATTATGAAAATTTCATAAATTTTTTATCACTTCTGCATCTATTTATTGGATAATAATATTATGAAATATCGTAAACATTAATATCTGTCATCAAGAAAAGAGGTCTGTATGAAAAAACTTTTTATCGCCTTTTTAATCTCGTTGTTGGCAATAAACAATGTTTTAACCGGATGCGGTAAAAAAACTTCGACTGAATCTGAAGTTTCAGAATCCGCTCCCGTCGAAAAAATCACCCTCCTAAATACAAAGAGTGAAGTCGCAACACAGATGGAAACTCTTGCTTCCAAGTACACTCAGGAAACAGGAATAACTGTGGAAGTTATGGGAGTTGATGCAGGCGCAGATGTTCAGGCAATGATAAAGGGTTACTATCTGTCTGACCAGATGCCGGATATTATCTCTTGCGAAGCCTCCGGTTTTTCAAACTGGGAGGGACTTCTTGTCGATCTGAGCGATCAGAACTGGGTCAGCCGTACTGATGCTGAATTCGTAGATTCCAAGTACGGCACACTTGGCTTTCCCTTCACAACAGAAGCAATCGGGCTTGCATATAACGCAGATATCCTCTCTAAATGCGGAGTCGATCCTTCTTCCATAACAGGCCCCGCGTCGATGAGATCTGCTTTTGAAAAAATAGATGCCAAAAAGGATGAGCTTGGACTGAGAGCTGTTATAGGCTATTTTACCGAAGCTGAAAACCTCGGCTGGTCAGCGGGTAACCACATCTTTGGCGCATACATCGACTCAGGCCTCGACAGATCCGATACAACATACATCGACCTTCTTAACGACGGCGGCAAACTCGATGAGTCCAGATTCATGGACTATGCCGCGATGATAGGTCTTTTTAATGAATACTCCGATCCCGATTTGAAAACTACAGGAGAATATGCCGATCAGGTAAAAAACTTTGCTTCAGGCAAATATGCATTTATCACTCAGGGCTCATGGATCGGCGCATCAATGACCGGCGACAACGCAAGCGAATATGCTTCTGCGGGAAACTTCAAAGTCGGAATGATCCCATATGCATTTCAGGATGGCATGGACACAATACTTACAAGCGCACCGTCTTGGTGGGCTATACCCAAAGAAGGTCAGGTGGAAGCTGCCAAAGCATTCCTTGAATGGTGCTCAGAGTCATCCGCACAGAAGATTCTCGTTGAAGAAGCCGGATTCGTAAGCCCGTTCACCGATTGTACCTTCGTAGCCTCAGATCCTTTTGCTTCTGTGATCTCTGAATATATCTCTTCCGGCAAAACTTCAAACTGGCACTGGATGGACATGCCTTCAGGACTTGGACAGAGAGGTCTTTCTTTTGCCTTCCAAAAATATGCATCCGGCGAGCTTGACGCCAAGGGGTTCATGGAAGAGATCAAATCTATTGCAACCAAATGGTATGAGACACTTTAAGGAGGAGGTAGAAACATGAAGGACAATACTAAGGTAGTTATCAAAAAGAAAGATTCCATTGTGTTCCAGTTATCTGCCTTGAACTTGCTGATGCTCATATCATTCTTTATTGTAATGTACATGGTCATGTCTGCCATGAAAACATCTACAACAAGCAGTATCAACATGTTTGACTCGATGATGGATCTTTCAACGCATGAAGCCAAGTTAAAATCCGATGTCATGAACCTCTATGACCAGACAACAGGTTACATATCTGCAAATGCCGTTGAAACACAGACGGCTCTTTTACCCCAGATAAACGTAGCCAAACAGGACATCACGGCTGACATAGAAACACTAAAAAGTAATTTTTCCCAGTATAATGACGAGGAAGCAACCGCACAACTTGAAGAGATCACAGCCCAGTATCAGAGGCTTACAACACTTATAGACTCGGCTATTGAAAAAAGTGATGCCGGAGACAAGGAATCCGCTTACAATATCCTTTTTGACAAAGCCGAGATCCAGAAGATTGCCATCTTCCATTCGTCAAAAGCCCTTGATAATGCCATTGCAAAATCCTCAAAAGAGACCACCAATACAATGAACTTCTTGTTCAAAAAAGGTAGTTATTTCGGCATTGCAGGCGTACTTGCGATGCTGCTGCTTATCACATTCAACTTCCTTATAAGTTATAAGAACATTGTCAAAAAGATTGAGCGCATCAGCGGCGAAGTCAACACAATGATCACCAACATTGAAGGCGGAAACGGCGACCTCACGGCAAGAATAAAGACAAAAACAAAATCCGAGCTTCTTTACATCACAGTAGGTATCAACCACTTCATTGAAACACTTCAGGGAATTATGAAGGATGTAAAAAACGGATCGCTCGTCCTTACAAGTTCGTCCGAAAAGGTTGTTTCACAGCTTCGCATGGCGGATGACAACGTGACCAACACTTCTGCAGCCCTTGAAGAACTCTCGGCAAATATGGAGACTGTAGCCGGAACTGTATCATCCATCAATGACCGAGTTGAAGACGTAAAGGCAGCTGCCCAAGAAATCACTGAACAGGCTCTTTCGGGAACAGAAACAGCCATCACTGTTAAGCAGGAGGCTAATGAAGTCAAAGCCCGCGTCAACCAAAAGAAGATTGCCGCTAGCGACCACGTATCACAACTCTCTGAGGTACTTTCAAAATCTGTGCAGGATTCCGAAAAGGTCAGCCAGATCAACGAGCTTACCAATGTCATCTTGGATATAGCAAAACACACTAATCTCCTCGCACTCAATGCTTCGATTGAGGCCGCACGTGCAGGCGAAGCGGGTAAAGGATTCTCCGTAGTAGCAACAGAGATAAGCACCCTCGCCGAAAACAGTAGACGAACTGCTGCAAATATCCAGGATATAAGTGCAGAAGTTACAGAAGCGGTTCGAAGACTTGCAGACAACGCCCAGTCCACGCTTGATTACATCAACGGAACAGTACTCGGTGATTATGATGACTTCGTAGAAACAGGTGAAAAATATGAGCACACCGCGGATATCATGAGCGATTCCTTCGCCGCATTTGATGATAAAGCGTCTCACCTCAACCAGATCATGCAAGAAATGGTCGAATCAGTAAGAATGATAACCGAATCCATAAAAGAAAGCTCTATTGCCATCACATCTTCTGCCGAAAGCTCATCTGAAATCGTCGGAGGAATTAAAAAGATTTCTGAAGCTATCAATGAAAATAATGAGATTACCGAGCAACTAAACGATACAACGCAGAAATTCAAATCGTTATAAGTATTACAATATAGCCTTCCTCTAAGACGGGCCTTCCTCATGAAGTCCCGTCTTTTCTATATTCTTGATGTTTTTTGTCTAAAAGAAGATTAATTTGCTCCTACGGTTGACAACATTTACCCCCCCATGTTATAAGTGTATTAATTCAATTAACACAGATGGCATTTTGACATTGTCATTGCACTAATAAAAAGGAGAGACCTATGAAAAAGAAAACAACGACAGCAATTTTATTAGCAACTACAATGATGCTCGCACTTATGGGATGCGGCGCTGCTTCAGAATCATCCTCTGACGCTAACGCTCCTGTAGCAGAAATAAACGAAAAAGCAGACAGTGACTCGGCAGATACTGATAAAGAAGAAAAGGATGATACTGACATAGAAGCAGACACAGAAACCTCAACAGAATCGGCAGCTCCTGCAGATTCCGCTGCTATAGCTGAATCTGCAATTGAATATAAAGGAGAGAAATTCTCAGCACTTGACGACCTCCAGGCTTCACTTGATAAGGCAGGATCTGTTGCTGAACCCGCTTCCGGATATCCTATCGAAATGGAAACCAGAAATTGCCTATATGCTTTTGATATGATCAATAAAGAGAACGACGAATGGGGTCTCCATTTCACGTCTTTTGATGACAATGGTAAAGAAGCTATTATGCAGGTATCCAGTAATGACCCAAACTCAAAGACATCTAAAGGCATACATCCCGGAAGCACCAAAGACGAGCTTATCGCAGCATACGGAGAACAAAAGCCTGATGAACTCGGCTGGTATTCCTATGAATTCGATAACTACTCAATGTACTTCAAAGTAGAAAATGACAAAGTGACACTGATTGGTTCAGAAAATTTGGCAAAATGAATAGGATAATAATGAGGATAACGATATGAAGAAAAAGACAACAACAGCAATTTTACTCGCGGCTACAATGATGCTCGCTCTTATGGGATGTGGCGCAGCTTCTACAGATACTTCATCTTCAGATGCTGCTTCTGTTGCAGAAGTTAATACAGATTCAGAATCAAATACATCCGGCGATACCAACAACGAAGCAAATGCTGATGCAAGCTCAGACAGTGCTTCTGTAGATTCTTCTGAATCAGCAGACACTGCTACTGCTTCAACTGATGATTCATTTACATATAAGAATGAAACACTTTCTATTCTTGATGATCTCCAAACCACTCTTGATAAGATAAACACCGTAGGAACTCCTTGTCCTAGCAGCCCTATAGAAGAAGCGGATGGCTCACATTTATACTTATATGATTCAGATGCAAACGATTCCAACTTTCTAATGGAAACATTTATTAGTAACGGAACCGAAACTGTCGGTCATATTGGACTTATTGGTCCTGACGCAAAAACAGCTAAAGGAATAGGTATCGGAAGTACAGTAGAAGATCTCACTTCAGCCTATGGTGAACCTACCCGCAAATCCCTCAAATCAAATACATATAACTATGAATTTGATAAACTCACCATCGCCTTTATGATAAAAGATGGAAAAATAACCAATGTTGATTACCTTAACTCAGATTTTTTAAATTCCAGAAAGTAACACTTTTTGAACTAACTCTTCAAGCTTCGCAAATTTGGAGAACCACAACATGATTAAAAAAATACCTCCACTAAATAAAACTATATGCTCCATTCTCTCTTTTACCCTTCTTACCACCGCAGTAACAGGCTGTGGCAAGAAAGATACCGAGAGGAAGATCACCGATCCGCTAAATCCCGAAGTGTCTACTATGTTAAGTGACTCTCAGACTATGCCTAAAGACTATATTTTTAAGCAGACCGATTATGAAGGCATCCTCAATAAAGACGATTATGTTGAGTATCTTGACTACATCGAAGGCAAGGTAAGAGCCGTTACTTTGGGTAAAGACGCCAAATTCAAGTATCTCTTTGTCAACAAGGATGGTTCTGACGCGCAATCTTTTGACCTTCCACTAGATGGAAAAGAGATCTCTGATATCATTTGCACTTCGGATAAAGACGGAAATCTCTATACTTATTACTATACGAATGAATCTTGTCTTAAGAAGTTTGATAATACCGGAAATGAAGTCCTAAGTAAAACACTTGATTTTGAAATCTATGATATGTACTGTAGCGATAAATACGGACTTGTTCTTAATACTTCACGCGGCATCGAAACATTTAGCGATCAGGCTGACTCTACAATTTTAATAAAGTTAGAGGATGCTCAGAAAAACTTTGATTCAGATGCTTTTTTCCTATATAAAGGCTCAAAGGATCAGTTCTTTATTGAAGGAGCAACTTCTGACGATGTCCCCATATTAGCTAAGGTTGATCTTGATAATAAATCTTTTGGCAAAACAAGTAAGGCCTGCTCGGAAAGACACTACTCCTATCAAAGCGGTGAAGGATATGATCTTTATTCACAAGATTATAACGGAATATACGGCTACGACTATGAATCCGATAAAATGACCAAACTGCTTGATCTTGATGATTCGTGCATAGACAGACTGAACTTTTTAGGCTGGATTGCAATAAATGATAAGGAATTATTTGCTGAAACACTTGATTTCAATTCAAATATCCATTTTTCTACTTTAACTAAAGTTGATCCCGCAGATGTACCGGATAAAACAATGCTCACTTTGGGTGGCGCCTGCTTCACAGCTGATGTAACCATGGCAGTAAACGTATTCAACAAATCCAGTGATAAATATAAGGTAAAAGTCATTGATTATTCTGACTCCTACCCTGAAGATGAGCTTGATGATATTCTGCAGGCATTTAATCAGGATATTCTCGCAGGAAAAGCTCCCGATATCTTCTGCTTTTCATATTATTTTGCTCCAAACATTGATAGTTATGCGAATAAAGGCGTACTGATGGATCTTTCATCTGCTTTTGATAAAGGCGGAGCGCTGGGCGATGTAGAAATTCTCCCTAATATATATGAGATGATGAAAACAGGCGACAAGGTGTATTCTGTTTATCCTTCGTTCGTATACAATACTCTTCTAATGAAGGAAAGTGCCGCAGGTGGTAAGAAATCTCTTTCGTTAAAAGAGTATGACGACTTGAATCTCAAAGATTCAATGGATGGAAATAAGTTCATTAATACAAGTATTCAGACAGCAGGTGATAAGTTCATCGATTGGAATAACAAGAAATGTAATCTTAAATGCCCTGAATTTATAGAGATTCTTGAATATGCCAAAAAATTAAACAGCGGCAAGAAAAAACCCGCTGCATCAGATGATGAAGAGATTGAAGTCGTTGATGAGCTTCCGTCCATCAATAGTAACGGCATACTCTGTGATCAGGATTTATATGGATTTAACTCTTTTACAGACATAGAACAGAATGAATTAAAGGATAAGGTGGCAATTCTTGGTTTTCCTAACAATAGCGGTGAAACTACAACAATGATAACTCCATTCAACCAGTTATGTGTTAGCGCATCTTCCAAATGCCCCGAGGGTGCACTGGAATTTATAAAAAGTTATTGTACTGATCCCGCAATTAATGACGTTTCTACTTTCCCTTCAGATAAGGCTCTTTTTGAATCTTATATGAAAAAGGCTACGGAGCCGGCTGCATCAGAAGAAGACGCTATCGTGTATACAAATTGTCATGAGGTAAAACTAAAGCCTCTTCCTGCGGATGAAGCTCAGAAGCTCTACGACAGCATTCTTTCATGCAAGGCAATACACAGGCTTGATTCAAAGATTGATTCCTTCGTTACTGAAGAAACTGCCGCATTCTTCGATGGGCAGAAATCAGCCGAAGAAGTTGCGGATGTTATCAATAACCGAATTCAGACATATTTAAATGAGCAGTAATTAGCTTTTGCGTTAATAATAACGGGCGCGAGAAATTTATTAGATTTCTCGCGCCCGCTCTATTATCATTTTTTACTTGATAAAAGGATTTATCAATATGCTCTTCCCCAGTAAACCATCTTCTTAGCAGGCTTGCCGCAGATAGGGCAAACATCTGAGATGTTCTCCTGCTCGAAAGGCATACAACGGCTTGTTACGTTGAATTCTTCTTTGATCTTGTCTTCGCACTCGCGGTCTCCGCACCACATAGCCTTTACGAAGCCCTTTGTCTCCTTGAAGTTCTCAGCGAACTCTTCTTTGTTGTGAGCAACAAATGTATGCTCTTCAAGGTGCTTCTTTGCTCTTGCGAACATATCTTTCTGAATCTGATCGAGGAGCTCACCGACTTTTGCAGATACTTCTGAGATAGCGCACTCAATCTTTTCTCTTGTATCTCTTCTTACAAGTACACACTTTCCAGCCTCGAGGTCCTTAGGTCCGATCTCGACACGTACAGGGATTCCTCTCATCTCCTGCTCTGCGAACTTGAATCCGGGTGTTCTGTCTGTATCGTCTGTCTTTACTCTGTAATCTGAAAGGCTCTTAGCGATATCGTAAGCTACGTCAAGAACGCCTTCTTTCTTCTGCTGGATAGGAATTACAACAACCTGGATAGGAGCAATCTTAGGAGGAACAACAAGTCCTGAGTTGTCGCCGTGTACCATGATCATAGCTCCGATAGTACGTGTTGTAAGTCCCCATGAAGTCTGATTTACATAGTGGAGTTTGTTATCTTTGCCCGCATACTGGATTTCGAATGCCTTGGCAAATCCATCACCAAAGTTGTGGCTGGTTGCGCTCTGAAGAGCTCTTCCGTCATGCATAAGTGCCTCAACTGTGTATGTAGCCTCTGCTCCGGCAAATTTTTCTTTATCTGTCTTCTGTCCTTTAATAACAGGAATAGCCATGTCGTTCTCAAGGAAGTCAGCGTATACGTTAAGCATCTGCTGTGTACGCTCTTCTGCCTCTTCAAATGTAGCGTGTGCTGTGTGGCCTTCCTGCCAGAGGAATTCCCTGCTTCTAAGGAAAGGTCTTGTTTCTTTTTCCCAACGAACAACGCTGCACCACTGGTTGAGCACCTGGGGGAGGTCTTTGTATGAGTGGATCTCTCCTCTGTAATAATCACAGAAAAGTGTCTCTGATGTAGGACGTACGCAGTATCTCTCTGTAAGAGGCTCGAGTCCGCCGTGTGTTACCCACGCAACTTCAGGTGCGAAGCCTTCTACGTGGTCCTTCTCCTTCTGAAGAAGTGACTCAGGGATAAACATGGGAAGGTATGCGTTCTGTACTCCTGTTGCCTTGAATCTTGCATCAAGGTGTTTCTGAATGAGCTCCCAGATTGCATATCCCGCAGGTTTGATTACCATACATCCCTTAATATTGGAATAACTTACGAGATCGGCTTTGATACACACATCGGTATACCATTGTGTGAAATCTTCATCCATAGATGTGATCTCTGATACGAGTTTCTTGTTGTCAGCCATTTCTTTTCTCCTTTTTTGCAATTAAGTGTTTCCGGGAACTTTGAGAGACGCTTTTTTATCAGAAAGGATTTTTCTATGATATAAAAAAGAACCCTCAAATCCCCTAACAGGGACCGAAGATTCTCGGCGGTACCACCCTATTTAAACCCAGCATACTCTGCTGTGGTCTCACTCAATTTAACCCTTAACGCGGGAAACGCTGTATTTTCATACAGGACTCCAAGGTAGGTTCGCTGTTTATACGTAAAAACCTCACACCAACGGCTCTCTCTCTGAAACGCTTACGCAGTTACTATTCCTCTTCAACGTCGTATTATTTAAAGTTGATTTTATTAACATTTAGAAAGATTGTCAAGTGGACAACCTATTCCTCAGTGTTTCTCTTAAATGGTGTATCTTTTGATTATCTCAATCATTTCTGCAGGTGTTACTATAAAATCCTTTATTGGATAATGTTTTTGATTTCCTGTAACAAGATATGAATCATCATCTCGTGTTTCCATCGCAACTTCATAAAAAATCAAATCATCCATATCAATCAATATTTCACCTGTGGGTTTTGGAAATATCTCAACGCCATATTTTTCAATCATATTTAAAACATTCATTATTTTTTCTTCACTGAACTTAAACTTTTTTCTGTGAAGTACATCAGAATATTCTTCAATAATATCTTTATGATACAGTGGTGTAATAATTCCACCGACGATTGCATTAAAAATCTTAACTGTCGCAGAATCTTCATTTTTACTCAGAAGTGCAGAGATAAAAACGTTTGTATCAATTACTGCATATATCATATTACTTGTGACCCTTCTTACGTTCCAATCTTGCTTCTGCTATTTCTGAATTAATCTCTTCCAATGACATTTCAGGAAGATCCTCCGCCTCATTACGAAGTGCATAAAATGCATCTTTAAAATCTTCTCTCTTCGATTCCTGTAATCTTACATCAAAGGGAAGTCCTTTTACCTGCTTACTTTTTTTTAGAAATATTCTGAAAGCAGTAGGTAAATCCAGGCCTAACTCTTCATAAATTCTTGCAACTTCTTGTTTTAACTCTTTATCTGCTCTGAACTGAATTAATACTTGTTCCGCCATACTAACACCTCTTTTTAGCGCATACAATCACATGCATTATTTATACATATTCAATGCTTTTATAATATTATTATATATCATAATAACTACATTTTCAAACACGCGCACTTCACTCATACTTTTTTTTTCAACAGTATAATAATATAGAAAAGATTTATTTATAATGTAAAAAAAGACCGGTGGGTCCGGTCTTTTCCGCAAGATTACTCCTGCTTGTAGAGGTTTTATAAAGGAAATACGTTATGGCGAACGTAAATCGGCAAATTCATTTGTCCTCAGCGATCAAGCTCGCTGGTAGGACCTCCGGCATTGTGATTCTTGATGATGCTGTCAATCTCTTTCAGATCACTCGCGGGAAGATCTCCCGGAATAGTATTCTTGACACTTGAGGTTGCATTACCGTATTCAAGCGCCTTCTGAACATCATCGTACTTAAGCATTCCGTATAATACACCGGATACATAAGCATCGCCGGAACCAATCCTGTCTATTACATCTATATCCGCATATGGCGCCTCGGTATAAAACCGGTCGTTCTTGGCGTCATATATGGTAGACGTAAAGTTGTGCTTTCTGGGGCTTATAACCTGTCGTTGAGTTGTGCAAACTACTTCGACAGGATATTCCTCAGTATAGCTCTTCATTATATCGAAGAGCTCGCCATCTTTCTGCATCATGCGTCGGGATGTTTCCTCCGACACAAAAAGAATATTTACATAAGGGAGGATCTTCTTTATTGCAGTTCTGGCGTCTTCTTCGCTCCAAAGGTTGGCACGGTAGTTACAATCAAATGATACCTTGGCGCCACCTTCCTTGAATCTCTTTATCATCTCAGTTGCAACTTCACAAGTGTTCTTATTAAGTGCAAGTGAAATTCCGCTTGTATGAAACATTCTTGTAGATGTATACACACTCTCAGGAATCTCTGACAAAGAAATTCTTGTTATTGAAGAATTCATTCTGTCGTAGACTATGGATGGTTTGCGTGGTGCAGCACCGTTTTCGTAGTAATATATTCCAAGTCTTGCCTCAGGTGACTCATCATAGATAAGATAATCATCCGATACACCCTCGAAACGGATTCGGTTCTTAATAAAAGTTCCGAGTGCGTTCTGTGGAAGTCTTGAAATGACTCCTGTACGGAGTCCCAAAAGCGCTACGCCTGATGCTACATTGAGTTCAGAGCCGCCGGCTCTTTTGTCAAAAACATCTCCGCGTGTCATACGCTCATAATTTGGCGGCGAAAGACGAAGCATAATCTCTCCAAAAGTTAGAAGATCAAATCTCTCGTCTCTCATAGCTGCCTCCTCATAGCCGTAACGGCTTTCGCGTTCAATAAGTACTGCTCACGTTAATTATAATATATCAAAAATTTTTGTATTGTAAGTGCTTACATTGTGGCGAACATTGCAAAAGTTGCACTGGTTTTTTCGATTTTTTGTACATCTAGATCCTTGAGCAGTCTCTGTCATTATACTTGGAAAGCACTATTTTTCCCGCTTTCAGCGTTTCCTTCATATCGATAACTCTCTGATTGGACGATCCTCTGAACCTGAGCATCAGATCTTTTTTATCAAGTTCAAACTCTCCATCAACGAGTATATCTGTCATGGAAAGAATGGCATCGGTGTCATCCCCGTGACATCTCTTGTTTTCAGTGTCTGTAAGCTCTTCCAAAGTGTATCCGGAATAGATCCAGATAGTCGCCTTGGGAACTTCTTTTTTTATCCGCTCAAGGAGCGGTCTTATCTCTTTCTGGTTGGCTATTTCCATAGGCTCTCCTCCGAGAATTGTGAGGCCGTCGATATAGCTTGGCTTGAGAGATTCAACAATCTCATATTCCACTTCTTTTGTATATTTCTGTCCGTAATTAAAGTCCCATGTCATTTCATTGAAACAACCTTTGCAATGATGTGTGCATCCACTCACAAAAAATGAGGTTCTGCATCCTATTCCGTTTGCTACATCACTGTAATATATCTGTCCGTAATTCATTTCTCGCCTTTCTTAAAAAATCTCCCAGACTGTAATAAAAGCCGGGATAATTCTCCCGGCTTTTACATAGTAGGTCTAAATCAGTAACCAATCAAAGCTTAGGTGTCGCCATATGGAGCACTCTTTCTTTGATCTCCTGTGTACGTCCCTGGTTCCAGAACTGTGTTCCGATATAACCGCAGGTACGTCTTGCTACATTCATCTTGTTCTGGTCTCTGTTACCGCAATTAGGGCACTCCCAAATAAGCTTTCCGTCTGTATCTGTAACAATCTTGATCTCCCCATCATAACCGCAGCATTGACAGAAATCTGATTTGGTATTGAGCTCAGCATACATGATGTTTTCATATATATATTTCATTACTGAAATAACCGCTTCAATATTGCTATTCATATCAGGTACTTCTACATAGCTTATTGCTCCGCCGGGCGAAAGTGCCTGGAACTCGGACTCAAACTTAAGCTTTGTAAATGCATCGATCTGCTCAGTAACATGAACATGATAGCTGTTTGTAATGTAGTTTTTGTCTGTAACGTCAGGAATAATTCCAAAACGCTTCTGCAGACATTTTGCAAATTTATATGTTGTTGACTCAAGAGGTGTTCCGTAAAGGCTGAATGAAATATTTGTCTCAGCTCTCCACTTAGCACACTTGTCGTTGAGGAACTGCATTACTTTTAATGCGAAGTCTTTTCCCTTAGCATCTGTATGGGAAACACCCTTCATATATCTTGTACATTCGCAAAGACCTGCATATCCGAGTGATATTGTCGAATAGTTTCCAAAGAGAAGATTATCGATTGTCTCACCCTTCTGAAGTCTTGCAAGTGCACCGTTCTGCCAAAGAATAGGAGCTACATCGGAAGGTGTTCCGAGAAGTCTCTCATGTCTGCACATGAGTGCTCTCTTACAGAGTTCTGTTCTCTCTTCCATTATCTCCCAGAACTTTTTCTCATCCTTATTTGATGTACATGCTACGTCTACAAGGTTGATTGTAACAACGCCTTGATTGAATCTTCCGTAGTATTTGTGATCGCCCTCTTTGTAGTTCTGCGCATGAGCCTTGTTGCCCTTGTTGCACAATCCTTCGGGAACATTCTCGTTGTCGGGAGTAAGGAAACTTCTGCATCCCATGCAAGGATAAACGTCTCCGCCCTTAAGTTCCTTCATCTTCTTAGCTGAGATGTAGTCGGGAACGAGTCTCTTTGCTGTACACTTGGCAGCAAGCTCTGTGAGATACCAGTACTTGGAATCCTCATGGATGTTGTCCTCGTCAAGAACGTAGATAAGCTTAGGGAATGCAGGTGTGATAAGCTGTCCCTTTTCGTTCTTAACTCCGGTGATACGCTGCTTGAGCATTTCCTCGATGACCATGGCAAGGTCTTCTCTTGTCTGTCCTTCGGGAACTTCATCAAGATACATATAAACTGTTATGAAAGGTGCCTGTCCGTTTGTGGTCATAAGTGTGATGACCTGATACTGGATTACCTGACATCCTCTCTCTACTTCTTTTTTTACACGCATCTCTGCGATGTCATTTACCTGCTTCTTGTTGATCTTCATTCCGGCTGTCTCGAACTCGAGAGCAACTTCCTTACGGAATTTCTGTCTGCTGACATCAACAAAAGGAACAAGGTGTGAAAGTGTGATACTCTGTCCGCCGTACTGTGAGCTTGCAATCTGCGCGATCGCCTGTGTTGCGATGTTGCATGCTGTAGAGAAGCTCTTGGGACGTTCTATCATTGTCTCTGAAATAACTGTTCCGTTCTGAAGCATATCCTCCAGATTTACAAGGCAACAGTTATGCATATGCTGTGCGAAATAATCAGAATCATGGAAGTGGATAAGTCCTGCCTCATGCGCTCTTACCACGTCTTCGGGCAAAAGAAATCTTCTGGTAATGTCCTTACTAACCTCACCGGCCATGTAATCTCTCTGTACGCTATTTACTGTAGGATTCTTATTGGAGTTTTCCTGCTTAACTTCCTCGTTATTGCACTCAATAAGAGACATAATCTGCTCATCAGTCGTGTTAGACTTTCTGACAAGAGCATGTTTATAGCGGTATGTAATGTATTTTCTGGCAACCTCGTACTTGCCTGATTTCATGAGTCCATCCTCAACCATATCCTGGATTTCCTCAACGCTTGCTGCACGAGTAAGAGATGCGCACTGATTCTCCACGCTTCTTTCGATGTCGCTGATCTGGCCTGCGGTTAATTTCTTCTCGTCGGTGACTTCGTTATTTGCCTTCTCAATAGCCGCAAGAATCTTATTGCCATCAAATGCAACTTCTTTACCGCTTCTCTTAATGATCTTCATAAGAACCCCCTTCTTTTATTTTACAAAAAAACGTTTTCGCAATCACGTCATTTTCTTGCCGAATAACAATATATTGTGGTCGCATAACTATGATAATACAATATAATGTTAAATTCAAGAAGGAGATTTATTATTTTTTTCTAACATTTTCTAACCTGTTATGTAGTATTCGCAGGCGTTCAAGCTCTGTCGCATCAGTTATCGGTTTTCCGGAATAAAAATATTCTGTTTTCGATTGCTCCAACATCTTGTGTGTGTCATCAAAAACAACTACATTATCTGGTGCCTTAGATAATTCTATTCCGAGAACCTCAGCTAAATGCTTTACTGTACCGTGATTTCCGTCAATAAGAAGGGTCTCATCACCAAAAATCTGTCTGTACGCAGGTTTAAAGTAATTAAAGTGTGTACATCCAAGTACAAGCGCACAATATTCATCCATATTATAAGGTTCAAACTGTTTCTTTATATAATCAAGGACCTCTTCCGAATCAAACTCAGTTCTTTCCGCAAACTCAACGAGCCTTGGCATCGGCAGAAGGTCTACTCTGTGATGTTCATCTACTCTGTGCAGAAGGTCTTTTAACTTATCTTCTCTAATGGTCACGGGGGTCGCGATTACCATAATACGCTTCTTATCCGTTCCCTCAACAGCGGGCTTTACAGCCGGTTCCATTCCCAAGATAGGAATGCTGTATCTTTTCCTAAGTTCCTTAATTGCTACGCTGGTTGCGGTATTACAAGCTACTACTATCGCTTCCGCTCCCCTCTCAAGCAAAAACTCCGTGATGCCGATCGAATAACTAAGGATCTGCTCCGGGGTTTTTAATCCATACGGTACATGCTCTGTATCAGCGTAAAATATGTAATTTTGCTCCGGAAGGTAATGATAGGCTTCATGAAGCACAGAAAGCCCACCTATCCCGGAATCAAAAATACCGATCTTCATTTTTGATTTCCTCTGTATATGCTATACTTTAATTATGAATGATAAAAAAATTGACGAACTTCAGAAATTGTACGACAACTCAAAAGTCGGTGCCTTGGTTCAGGAGATTTGCGAATATTACGCAACAAGAGATGACTATGAAGACAACTCCTATCAGGAAGAAATTGAACCTCATGAAGTAGTTGAGTCTGTTTATATTCTCTTTTGTCTACAGAGCAGAGAACAGATACTTGATGAATTCTCTCTTATACAGAAAAAATATCCTTCTCTGTATACCTGTGTCAGTGCCCTGCACAACAATCTTCTGGTAAATATGGATTATCGTCTGCTGGAGGCAAGTTCTGCCCAAAAAATCGCAGACTATGCCAAGGATACCACTTCCGATGAAGTTCTCACCCACGCTGATACTTTTTCACGTTCGGAAAGTTCTCTATCGGAAGCAATGGATAAATTCTACTCTTGGCTTCACTCAAGGATTCTCGCTTAGATAATCCATAGATGCGTACACTGCCTTACCTTTATAATTAATAAGTGCCCATGATCCGTCATTGCTTACTGCAATTCTCTTAAGTTCATCTCCGTCTTTTGCCTTAGTAACGATATCACTGCTCGTGCTTGGCGAAGATCTGAGATTCAGGAACTCATAATTTACAACAACTTTATCATTTGTCTCCGTATATCCTTCGGGGATATCAATATCACCTTTTCCACCCCCGTTATCATCCTCACTATCGTCATCGCCATCTTTATCTTTCTGCGATTCCGTAGCTGTTTTTTCAGAATCAGGAGAAGCTACCTTATTAATAAGCTTCGCCTTTACAATAAACACAAGACACATGAGAATAATTATTCCGGTAACAACAGAAGCGATTCTTACCATCAAGAGCTTTGTCTGCTCATCGATTCCGTTATCATCATAATAATCTTCATCATATTCATCTTCGTAATAATCTCTTCCACGACGGCGATAGCGATCATCATCACGATAATCGTCTCTCTCGTCACGGCGTCTCGGACGATCGTCTCTTCTCGGCATATATTCGTCATCACGACGTCTCGACCGGTCATCTCTTCTTGGTGCATATTCATCATCGCGATATCTTAGACGGCCATCATCTCTTCTTGGCGGGTATCCATCATCACGACGCATAGGGCGATCATCACCCCTTCTTGGCGGGTATCCATCATCTCGGCGCATAGAACGTTCCTCATCTCTTCTCGGCGGGTATCCATCATCACGACGCATGGGGCGATCATCACCTCTTCTCGGCGGATATCCATCATCACGACGCATGGGACGCTCGTCATCTCTTCTCGGCGGGTATCCGTCATCACGGCGCATTGCGCGATCATCATCTCTTCTCGGCGGATATCCATCATCTCGGCGCATAGGACGATCGTCGTCTCTTCTTGGGATTCGACCGTCATCACGATTATCTGCGCGCTCTCTTCTTTGCATATCAGGGTCTTCAGGTTGTCCGTCAGTTTGCTCTCTTTGGCGGAAATATGCCTCGCGCTCTTCCGCATTGAAAAAATTATAGGGATCGGCAATCTCGATATCACCCGCATCCTCATGCTGATTATTCTCAGATACGGTGTTTACCTGTGGTATATCCTGAGTCTGACCGACATTGTCCTGATTATTGGCATGATCGTTATGGTCATCATAATCACGCTGATCATCATGGTTACTCTGTCCGTTATTCTGACCTTCGTAATCCTGCTGATCATCCTCATGCCCGTCATAGTCATGTTCATCATACTCATGGTCATCATAAGCCTGACCATCATAATCACGGCTATCGTAGTCATGCTTGTCTTCATACATATCGCCCGTATAATATCTCTCGTCCGGATCGTATGTATCGTAGTCATCTCTCTTCCTATAATTTTCAAAGTTTGTAATCTTTGGCAAAACCTTAATCTCCTCTTTAAAAAGGTGCTGACTGTTAAGCCAGCACTTTATCGATTATAGACTGTAATTTTGTCTTGTTCTGAGCTCCTATTGCTGTCTCAGTAAGCTCTCCATTCTTGAATAAAGCGAACATCGGAATGGACATTACATTGTACTTCTGAGCTATGTCGGGTGCCTGGTCAACATTTATCTTTCCGACCTTAAGCTCTCCTTCGTATTCCTCTGCAAGTTCGTCTATAACAGGTGACATCATCTTACATGGTCCGCACCAGTCTGCTGCAAAATCAACAAGCACCGGCAAGTTACTTTTCAAAACTTCTTCTTCGAAGTTCTGACTGTTTAGCGTGTAGTCCATAGGTTAGTCCCCCTTTCTACTGATCACGTACTTAAAAATCGGATTTCCAAGTGACGAAAACTTTTCCTCATATTCAGTCATCACATTTCCTTCGTTCATGACTTCATCATTATGAAGGTCGTATGTAATGGCATCAATATTCCATCCGGCAGGCTCTACCTCATCGCGTGCGAATGTGAAAAGACCTTCATTATCAGTCTTAAATTCCACAACGCCGTCCTCTTTTAATATTTTATCATATCGCTTCAGAAACTCGCGGGAAGGAAGTCGCCTTTTGGCATGTCTGTCCTTTGGCCAAGGATCTGAAAAGTTCAAATAAATTCTACCAACTTCTGATTCATCAAATACTTCCGTAATATCTTCCGCATCCATTCTTATAAAGATAACATTTGGAAGTTGCAACTCTTCCTGCTTCTGTATCGCACGAAGAAGTACGCTCGAATATTTTTCTATTCCTACATAATTAATATTAGGATGAAGCGCCGCCATATCCATTATGAAACGACCCTTGCCCATTCCTATCTCGATATGAATCTCATTATCGTTTCCAAATATTTCTTTTTTCCAAAGTCCTTTTTTCTGCTCAGGGTCCTTAACAGTGTACTTACTCTCAGCAATAACTTCTCTCGAACCCGCTATATTACGTAATCGCATTTTTTAAATTCCACCTATCCTTTATAAAGAATTTTACAACATTTGCCCTTGAATGGGAAGTATTGTATTATTTACATACTATGAACTTTTTTAATGACTTCCATAATAAAAACAGAATAAAATGTATCGCTGCTTCATTCTCAATGTTTTTTGCAGCTTTTTTTATGTTGCAAACAGCAGTCCACGCAGAAACAGGCGATTCCACCGAAGAGGCACTTAAGCAAAAAGAAGCTCCGATTCAAAGTAATTCCATACAAGGATGGCCCGAAGGACCTGTCATACCGGCAGAAGCTGCCATTTTGATGGATGCGAATACGAAGACTATTCTCTATTCGAAAAATATCGATGAGAAACTCTATCCCGCAAGTACGACAAAAATTATGACTTGTCTTCTTGCTGTGGAGAATGCCAAATTGGATGAGCAGGTTGTTTTCTCTCACGATGCTGTCTTTAGTGTTCCAAGAGACGGATCTAATCTCGGAATAGATGAAGGTGAATCAATTTCTCTTGAAGAAGCTCTTTTCGGAATTATGGTTGGAAGTGCAAACGAAGTTGCCAATGCGGTCGCTGAACATGTAGGCGGAAGCATAGACAAATTTGTTGATATGATGAATGCCCGGGCAAAAGAACTTGGATGTAAGAATACTCACTTTTCAAACACCAACGGTATTCAAGCTGATGATCACTATACCAGCGCCTATGACCTTGCACTTATCGCCAGAGAATTCTTTAGTAACGATCTGTTATGTAAAGTCGGAAATACTCCAAACTACCATTTTACCGCAACAGAAACACAGCCTGATGAATTCCCTGTCCACAACAAGCATAAGCTTATAAACGGTGAGATTAAATATGACGGCATCGTTGGAGGTAAAACAGGTTATACAGATCTTGCCCGTGAAACTCTTGTTACATGTGCGGAAAGAGACGGTATGAGACTTATCTGTGTTGTACTTAAAGATGAGTCACCGGAACAGTTCAATGATACAGTTACACTTTTCAATTACGGCTTCAATAATTTCCGTGCTGAGAAAGTTGCTGATGTGGACAAAAGATATATGCCGGATGATTCTCTTTTCTTTGAGTCAGATAATGATGTGTTTGGTAAGTCGGGAACAATCCTTAATCTTAATCCAAAAGATTATGTTATTCTTCCCGTCAATGCATCTGTTGAAGATACCGACTATGAGATCTCATATGATTTTACTCCTGAAGAACAGGCTAAGGCAGGCAACGCTCTTGCAAAGGTTATATACAGCTACAAAGGTATCCCTATAGGAAACGCCCATGTATGCTACTTTGAACAGAACGGAACACCCTCACAATTAGCCAATGCGTATCATTCGATTTTTATCAATGTAAAGATACTTATTATGTGTGCCGGAGTCTTTGTTGTTCTAATGACCTTAGTCGCGTCTGTTGCAACAAGGATTGCAGCTAACAGAACATTCCATAACAGAAGCGACCGAATTAGATACAACAGGAGAAAGCGAGAATTTAATAAAGGACATATCCGGTATAAAAAAATATATATTATTGTAGCTGTTATAGTTATCGCAATTATCTGCTTCGGTTTGTTTATCTTTTTTAATTCCAAATCACAAAAAGATACTCATACAAAAAATACGGATGAGATTAAACCGGAAACACCTGTTATAGAAGAATCAGCTGATAACATGGATGTGTGGAAAGAAAATCATTTAAAGGTAAAAGGCATATATGTCACAGGTCCAACAGCCGGAACAGATAAGCTTGACGATATCATTAGTCTTATAAACGAAACAGAACTAAATACAATTGTTCTTGATGTTAAAGATGACAATGGAAACATTACCTTTAAAATGGATAATGAAAATGTCCTAGAAATGAACTCCGGCATTGCCTACATAAAAGACATTAGTGCACTTTTAAAAAAGTTAAAAGAAAATGATATATATGTAATTGCAAGAATAGCTTGTTTCAAAGATCCTATATTGGCAAAAGCTCATCCTGAGCTTGCTCTTACATCTTCTGACAATACACCTATAACTGATGCCAATGGGAATGCTTGGGTGAACCCATGTAAAGAAGAAGTGTGGAATTATATTATTAGCCTTGTGAACAGTTGTTGTGCTCTCGGTTTTGATGAAGTGCAACTTGATTATGTTAGATTTCCGGTTGGACAAAAAGCTGATGATGCCTTATATGATCTCGTTTCAGATGATGATGATGCCCGTAGAAATTATATCACTGAGTTCTTAGCCAAAGTAACTGAAGAGGGGCATAAACATAACATTCCTGTATCAGCTGATGTTTTTGGAACAATAATCAATAGTAACAAAGACTCAAAACACGTCGGCCAGGATTATGTAAATCTTGTCTCCAATTTAGATATCATCTGTCCAATGATCTATCCATCTCATTATGCAGACGGAGAATTTAAATTAGATGTTCCCGATGCCCATCCTTACGATACGGTTAATAAAGCACTTGAAAAATCTAATGAAATCTTAAAGCCAATTTCAAATAATAATCATGCTGTTATTCGGCCATGGCTTCAAGCGTTCACCGCAACCTGGGTAAAAGGACATATAAAATATGAGGGAAAAGAAATACGAGCGCAAATCCAAGCCGTATATGACGCCGGTTATGACGAATGGATACTATGGAATTCTAATAGCAATTACAATATTGATGCATTAACAAAAAGCTGAAAAAAGCAGAACCCATTATATTATGGGGTCTGCCTTTTTTTTACCTTCCTCTGTCTTTGTTTCATGGTCTCAACTTCTTCAGGTGAAATGAACCTGCAAGTTTTGACAACATATAGTCTTCCGTTCTCAGCTTTTTTTATCCTGACTTTTGCCTTCATAAAACCATGCTTGTCACAACATGCAACTGCATAGTAATGTTTGCCGTTTGGAGAAAACCATTTTATCTTACGTCTTATGTTCTTATGACATATATAGCACTTGGTGCTCATTATCTCCATATTTTCAAGGATATCTTCTTTGGTATCAAATTCCCTTGAAATATATTTTTCATAGCTGTCAAAAACAATCTTGATTTCCTGCTTCTTGGTCTTAGGTGTTACATAGGTGTCAAAAGATATCCTCTCAAGAACTCTTTCTTTAAACCTCTGAAAAATCCTTGCCGTGTACTCCGCATCCCCCAGTGCTCTGTGGAACGGATTATCCGTATTAAGTCCCAGCTCTTCTACAGCCGATGAAAGTGCCTTTCTGGTACGTCCGTCATCAAACGCAAGACTATAGAGTTTTTGTACATCATAAAATGCAAGTGGTCTGTCCGATAAAAGCGGCATTCCAAAGAAGTCTAAATTCCTCTGAAATTCTGTAAGATCAAGAGGTCCCCAACTGCAGAATTTTGGATCCTCTCCGCACCATTCCAAAAACTCTTTTGCCGCATCACAAAAATCTTCTCCGTTTTCAAGGTCTTCCATAGACAGATGAATAAGCTTTCCCGTTATCTTGTGCATCTGCTTGTGAACCTTAGGTTTTATCAGTTTTGAAAACTCGCCTATCTTAACCCTTTTCTCATTTAATTTCACAGCGCCTATTTCAACTATTTCGAATGAAAGAGTTTTACCGTCTATTGTAACAGGCGCTTCACCCTGATTCCACTCAAGGTCAAATACAATGTAATTACCCATAAAAAATCGCCTTCCTGTCAGGCTCCATTATACAAAAATTTTTACTTTTATAAACAGTCTGCCTTTTCTGGTCGTATTCTCTGTTCCGAGATAAATAAATTTGCCGTGTCCTCTTACCGAAACTCTGGCTCCTTCTTTGAGGTCATATCCGCCGCTATATGCAGTGCGTCCGTCTATGTATACAGACTCCACTTCAATAAGCCTCTGCGCTTCCGATCTAGAAAGGTGATAAACAAAAGAAAGAATTGCATCTATTCTCTCCGATGCAACCGTGCCTCCGATTTCTTCGAATTTGGGTTCGATGTTGCACTCGGAAGATTTTACTGTTTCGCACTTCACGGAAGTATGCTTAATTCTAATAAGTTCTTTGCATATCATTTCTGCGATGTCACAAGTGGCATAAAGATACGCTTCATTTTCTCCTGCAAAGATATCTCCGATCTGGTCTCTTTCTATTCCAAGATTCATGACCGCTCCGAGATAGTCTCTGTGAGTAAGATTATCGGCGAATTTTGCATTCACCGGTTTTATCCTCACACAGGCAAGAACAGAAGGCTCTTCCTGCTCCGCCATTATAAAGCTCTCTTCATCCATGTAATCGGGTAGGAAACATACCATCGCTCTTTCAGCGTCTTTATTACCTCCGTACATAACGAAATGCGCACCATGATATTCGTGTACATTTGCAGGTATTTTTTCACTCGCAAGTATGTTGTAAAAAAGCGCCTGCTCGGATACGGACAAGAAGTCCGTGTGAGTGACAAAATTATTCATGTAAGCTCTTGTAGCAAGATCCTTTGCTCTTCCCGCAAGATAATCGCGTGATTTTTCTTCGTTCATTTTATATTTCTCAGATATTCCTTATGATCCATTTTCTTTCCGTCAAGAACAGCCTCTGTCAGGTTGTCTTTTCCGTCGTAAACAAGCTTCAGTGAAAAGAAGTCTTTTCTCTCTTCCAAGAGTTTAAAAAATATCTTGTCTCCTTCCCATAGATTGAGTCCGTAAACTTCACTCTTTTTTATCCATTCAAGTTTTCCTTCATCACAGTCACTCGGCTCTTCGTTTGGAGCAGGTGCGGTAAAGAGGGACATAAGCTCGTAGTCTCCTTTGCCGGAAACAAAGGTCACAAGTCCTCTGAAATTAAGCTCCTCTTTTGGTATGTCATAACCTGTCTCTTCAAGTATCTCTCTGTGCATACATTCTTCGGGACTTTCATCCTCTTCAAAGTGCCCTCCGACTCCGAGCCATTTGTCTTTGCTGATGTCGTTCTTTTTGGAGACTCTGTGGAGCATAAGATATCTGTCACCGCATTCGATGTAACACAAAGTTGTAAGTATGTCGTGCATTTATAACTCCCGTTGTAATGTGTTTATGGTTTTGAGTTTATTCTCTGAATAATCTTTTGCTTTTTATCTGTGTAATTTGTTATCGGATAACAGGGTAAAAAAAAGGCTTAAAACGCACCTGCTTTTTATCCCCGGTTTTTGTGGTGAATTTCTTATCGTCAAAAATGCTGAAGCCCACTAACGGTGCAGTTTTTCGCGATTTTTACAAATCTAAAAATCACCCCGAAATTTATCCCGATTTTTACTCTGTTTTTTATCCGTATTTTTTCTCGAAAACAACTCTTAAATCAACCTTCAAATTTACTCTGTATCGTTCATTTTTAAGAGCGTATTATTACATCAATGTTTAAGTGATTCTGTCCAATATTTTTGTCCGTAAATATCTGTGAAACAATATGTCTCAAGAACCGCTCCGTCACCTACGGGAACATTGCTTATTTTCATATCGGACATTGCCCCTTTTACTGTGTATTTTTCTCCCAGTAAATAAGCCTTCTTGAAAGCCCTGTCATATCCGTAGAAATCACAGGTAAAATCAATCTCATCTCCCGCCTGCAATTCTGTGAGGTTCTTTGCTATGGTCTCTGTCTCGCCTTCAACGTAGTCATAGCAAACACCAGCAACATACCCGTCTTCATTGTCCGAATCAAACACGAGAATGAGATTCGCTTTTTGTCCATTTAAAAGACACGGAACTCTGCCTGTTATTGCATAGCTTTCTTCAGTTACCTGAACGTCTACCACATAGTAGGCTACAACATTGCCGTCAATTGCAAGCCAGGTCTTGTCGTTCTGCGACCTCAAATTTCCACTCTCATCAAAGTCGAAAACATTATCCATTCCAAGGTCTATGTATCCCTCACCGTCATCATAGAACATATTCAGGTCGAGTTCATGTACCATTTTCCACTGGTCTTCTGACAGGCTTATAACGTCTTCTCCGGCAGTATTTTTTGTCCACATAAGAGCGGACTCATCAAACCTGTTAGAAGCAATGTATTTTGCTGCCTTTTCCACATCAAGACTTTTACCGAGGAATGCTGTGTTGGAAGAATTAAGTCCCGACACGCTGCTAAAGTCACTTGAAAGGAAGGTCGTAAGAAGCTGTGTTATCATCTCCGCAGAAGCATCCGAATTTCCGCTTCCGGAAAGCTCTCCAAAAATGGATGGTAAAGGTGTCTGTGAACCACCCGCTGCAACCTGTCCCGCAACCTCCATAGAAGCAAAGTTCTGAATGCACTTTGCATACTCTTTATCCATGCCGATATCTTCATAGGTATTTACCATCGAATCTACCTTATGTGTTTTCTTATAAGGGAAGTAGATGGAAAGCCCGTACGAGTTGGTCATATTTGAGCTTGTTTTGTTGTATTTTATTGCGCTTTTTAAGGTCGCCACAAGTTCTTTTGCATCATCTGTTCCAACCCTGTTTGCAAAGTCCACAAGATCGACCTGATCTATCTTTGAAGAAGCCGCAAATTCTCTTGTATTTCCTCTCGCATTTGAAACCGTTTTATAGTTGTCACTATTTATCATTTCAGAGGTGCTTTTTGAGAAGTCGGCAAGCTCTGTCGGAACTGTCTGCGAAATCTCCGCAAGATCTGTTATTGAAAGTGTTGTTTTTTGACCCGGACAAGTCTGCGCACATGTGCTTGTAAAAGAGTCGATAATATTCTTTCCGATATTTATCGTCTCCATCGATGTATTTTTTCCAAGTTCTGTAAGCCAGTCTGTGTAGTACCAACCGACTCCCGGTTCTGTCTCTTCGGATGCCACGAGATAATCCGCGTAATTAGACACTACAAGGGCGTTCTCAACAGTCGCCATAAGACATGTGTCAAAGCCGACAAAATCGAACGTCACTCCGCCGTCTTTAAGTGCCTTATTAATTCCTGCCAAAGACATGGCTCCTGCGGTCTGGAATTTTTCATCGTATCCGTATCCACCTGTAGACCCACCGCCGTGGTCCCAAAAAATAAGCTCATATCTGTCCGCAGGAAAGTTCTTTGCAGACCACTTGATATAGTCCGACAAAGTCTCTGCTTTTGTCATAGGTAAGTTACCTACGTTATTCACAAGAGGATTAAGCTTACCATCCTTTATCTGATATATCTGATTTGTGGCATTGGAAATTACATTGTTCTGCCACTGCTTACAGCCGCCTGTATAAACAAGGAGATTTATCTTATCACCAATGTCTGCTTTCATCATCTCCTGAATGTCCCTTGAAGCCATTCCGTTTCGGGACTCAAGATCTGCTCCGCACATGTAGACCATAATCGTGATATTATCCTGTCCGTTCCCCTTAATTACAGTCCTTTTTTCACGTGCTCTGCTGTCCACACTTGTGTTAAGATTTCCTGTGTTTGGAGTGTCACTCCAGGTTGCCGAATTTGCTCCCGATCCTGTGTATGAACCGTAGCCACCAAAAAGCTGGCCAAGAATCGATCCGGCTGCCCCTGAATTTCCGCCCTGTGAAGTCTGTGAATTCTGTGCGGTATTTGCAGGTGTTTGAGTTGCGGGCGATATATCAGTCTGTCCGCCTCCCAACATAGTCGAAAGTCCACCGCCTCCGGCCAGGAACAAAAGCACTATTATCATAAAGAGTGGATTTACCCCTCTCCCTGAGCGCTTCATTCCACCGCCGTTTTCCGACGGTCCGGATCCCGATGAATACCCACTGCTATTACCTACAGGACCGGTTCCGAGTCCCTCGCCTCTTTTGTGTACTCCGGAACCTCCTTCAGTGACATTCTTTTTTCTTCCAACAGGTCTGTTCTCCATTGCTTCCCTCCAGACTTATTTTTCATACAGATTTTTTGTAGAAAAAATGATATGACAATATCAGAAATTACTTCCATTCCATCCCCACTGATCTGCGGGTGTATATTTTATATAGATATGGTCCGGTTTAATATCGAGCACATCACCAAAGATTTCTGTTATCTTTTCTGTGAGCTTTTCAAACGCATCCGGATTTGCTTTTCCAAATATCATTACTTCAACGAATGCTGTAGGCAGAGAATTGTCTCCTCTAAAGTACAAATGATACCCGTCTTCGAACCCTGTCATAAGCCAGTTCTCACTCTTTCCCGGAATGAGCTCTATTGCTTTTCCAAGTTCTGTCTTTAACTTTGTCTCCTGTTCCTTTGAAATTGTTATGCTTATTTTTGAATTTATAAAAGGCATATTTTGTCTCCCTTCGTCTACTTTCTTTCCCAATTTATTATACATTATATTGCAGATTGGTTTCATATTAGTTTGTCTTTATCAACGCTTCTGCATTATCTTTGTCGTATTTTCAATTATTTTCATTCTGTTTCTTCTATATATTATTTACTGTAATAAAGTGCATTTTCCTCTTTGCAACACCGCGTCAAAGTGATAAAGTATATATGGTCTTTATTATCAATAAGAAATTTTTACTTGTAAGGTGACTTCAATGGTATCATCCGACGCATATTTGCAAGAACTTCTACGCCGGTATCAGGCAAATTTCGATGTCACAGAAAACTATAAATTTGGTGAAATCCTTTTCCCTGCCTATGCCTTTTTTCATTCGATGAGTGAGAAATATGTTCTTAGAAAAGAAGCTCAGCTTTGGGCTGTCAAAACTTTTGAACATGTTTTTTTTTATAAAAGAGAATTCTTTTTCACCGGAAAAAATTGATGAGATAAAAGAGCTGATCATTCAAAAGATAGAGCCTGAATTTGTCCGCAAGAATGATAAGTATCCCGAAAAGGATCACATGATCTCTTACATTACTTTTGTTGTGTTATGCGATTCTGCTCCCGATCCTCAGACAAAAAAACTGATTAAGAAATTTCATTTTGATAAGGGATATCTTCTTAACTTCAGAGGTCACAGCGAAGCAAGACTCGCCGTTGCGACCATGGACACCAAGGAGGTCTTTACCAATTACGTCGGCAAAGAGCTAAAATCTCTGCTCTTTGATATATACAAAAAAATGGAGGAATTGTTATGAATGCAGCAGTAATACTTTTAGTAAGCGTTGCGCTTCTTGCTGCCGGATATGTATTTTACGGTAGCTGGCTCGCAAAGCAATGGGGAATTGACCCTTCACAGAAAACACCTGCGCATGAGCTCGAAGATGGTATCGACTATGTTCCTGCCAAAGCACCTGTTCTCATGGGTCACCACTTTTCATCAATCGCCGGAGCAGGCCCTATCAACGGACCTATTCAGGCAGCCGTTTTCGGATGGATTCCCGTTTTATTATGGGTAATCATCGGAGGCATTTTCTTTGGAGGAGTACATGATTTTGGTGCTCTCTTCGCTTCACTTCGCCACAAGGGTCAGTCAATCGGTGAGATCATCGATGATTCAATGGGCAAAAAAGCTAAGAGACTCTTTATCACATTTGGCTACCTTACTCTTCTTTTGGTCGTTGCTGCTTTCAGCTCAATTGTTGCAAGCACATTCGGTGTTACAACATCAACAGGCGCAGCAGTTGAAGGACCTACACTTGCAGCTAATCAGTCAACCGCTATGATATCAATCCTTTTCATCCTTCTTGCGATGGTATTTGGATTCTTCGTTTACAGAAAGAATGCTCCCATCGGAGTTGCTTCTGTTTTCGGATGTCTTGGAATCGTTGCAGTTGTTGCCATCGGTCTTAACTTCCATCCTATCGCACTTTCTTACAATGCATGGATGTGGGTTATCGGTGTATATATTTTGATTGCATCCGTTACTCCTGTTTGGATCTTGTTACAGCCAAGAGATTACCTCAGCTCTTTCCTTCTTTACTTCATGATTGGAGCAGGTGTCATCGCAGTTCTTGGAGCTGTTGTTACAGGTAACGGTTCATTCCAGATTCCTGCTATGGGCGATGCAGCTCTTAAGGGAACAGGCGTATTTACAACAGGTACTGCTTTTCCTGCCCTCTTTGTTACAATCGCTTGCGGTGCTATTTCAGGTTTCCACTCACTTGTTTCATCAGGAACAACAGCTAAGCAGCTTGATAATGAAAAAGATGCTAAGCCTGTAGCTTACGGTTCAATGCTTATCGAGTGTGTAGTTGCAGTTATCTCTCTTCTTGCAGTTGGCTTTGTTTGGGCAGCTGCTTCAGACGGAACATACGCAAGCCCTACTCAGGTATTTGCCGGCGGACTTTCAGCAATGATCGGATCATTCGCTCCCGGTGCAAAAGACATTATGTACCAGATGCTCATCCTTGCGGTTTCAGTTTTCTGTCTCACATCTCTTGATACCGCTACTCGTCTTGCAAGATACATGTTCCAGGAATTCTTCCTTGAGCAGGGACAGACAGCAAAAGATGCAACAGGTTACAAGAAGGTTCTTGCAAATCCTTATGTTGCTACAGCAATCACAGTTGTACTCGGTGTTGCACTTGGTATGACAGGTTACACCAAGATTTGGCCATTGTTCGGTGCAGCTAACCAGCTTCTTGCAGCTATCGGTCTTCTTGCAGTTTGCACATGGCTCGGTGCTGTAGGTAAGAACAATAAGATGTTCTACATTCCTATGGTATTCATGCTTGCTGTTACAATCTGCTCACTCATTCAGACAATCACTGCTAAGCTTACAGCTTACACATCAGGATCTGCAGATGTTTGGGCACTTATTCAGGCACTTATCGCTGTGCTTCTCGTAGTACTCTCAGTTGTACTTTCAGTTATTTCTGCAAAGACTCTTCTCAAGCAGAAGTCTGAGAAAAAAAACGATGAAAGCAAAGTAGCTTAATCATTTCTACCTACATAAAAAGCATAAGATTTTGCTCATGTTGCAAAATCTTATGCTTTTTTTTATAAAAATCTTTCCTTTAATTCTGACAGACTATTTATCTCTTCATCCGAAATTTCATTTTCTCCGGTTATATTCCAATATTTACCAAATCCTTGTTTTATCCATATCGTTTTCATTCCCAATTCTTTTGCAGGAACTATGTCATTATCAATTCGGTCACCTATCATTACCGCATTTTCCGGATTGCAAGAAGCTTTAGACAATGCAATATTAAAGATTCTTTTGTCAGGTTTTTCCACACCTTCTTCAGCTGATGCAATTATAAGATCTATATATTTTTTAATACCGAATTTTTCAAGTCTTTCTGCTGTTCCTATAGGCTGATTGGCTATAATACCTATCTTATAATTTTGGCTTAATGCATTCAAAGTTTCTTCTGTATCCCCGAATAATTCCTCTTCTTCTAAATACCACTTTGAACCTGAGACTTTATATTTCCGTGTTAATTCCAGATCGCCCTTCTTATTATTTTTGTATAAGTCTATTGCCATGTTATATATTTTTTCAAACGGCTCACCGGCAGCGTCCGCGATATCCTGTAGCCTGTGACAATAAACCTTTTCTTCATTTACCAAAGTAGAACCCACATCAAAAAAGATCCATTCAATATTGTTTTTCATCAAGCCTTTTCTCCTGCCTTAGTTATTGTGTTATATAGCTTCTATGAGATAATAACATATTTTATCCATGAGTGTGTTATACCCTTTGTTCACATACTTGCTTCCTGTGATCATAAATGTCAGTACTGAAATGCCAAGTGCAATTATTATTTGAAGGAACGTTTCTTCTATGATTATACCCGTATTTGTCATAAGCCTGTGTATAGGAATGATCACAAAACTTGAAAGGACATAGATACAAAGAGTTCGCTGTCCGTATATTGTAATCGGAAATTCTTTATCTGGCATGAGATTTACTAATGCGAATATGATGACTACGGCTATAATGTAGATTGTTCCCCTCAATATCATTCCGTGAATGTTATCAAGTTTTGTTGCGCTATACGACTGGATAAGTTCATACATTTTGACAGGCATTATGCCTCTGATATTTAAGTATATAGTAATTGCGAAAGCTACGATGATTGCTACGATACTGTATATCTTAGGAATTTTTCTAATTTTTTCTATACTTTCTTTTTTGAATTTGTAACCGAGTATGAAATACGGGAAAAACGATACGGTTCTGGATATTGAAAAAAAACCTCTCCGCTTCTCCTATGCATCCACAATATATTCCCACGATGAATGCCAGTATTACTATTCCTTTTACCCTGTCAAAATATTTTACGGTAACTCTCCAGAAAAAAAGACTCAGCAGATACCAAAATACATATATAGGTTTAAAGAAATTTATTCTGTTGATCGCAGTTCCCTGAGTAAACAGCCAGATTGTGTTAAATATAATGAACGGAATAATCGTTGTCTTTAATAATTTGTCCGGCTTAGCATCTGACTTCGAAAAATATCCGGATATAAAAATAAAGAGCGGCATGTGGAATGAATAGATCACCGCCCTTATAAGTCCCAACTTTCCAGTTGTCCCAAACTCCTCAAGTGCATGCCCAAATACTACCAAAGTTATCAGCAGTACTTTCATGTTGTCGAATGAATAATCTCTTTTCATATTACTTCTTTGTCCATTAATCCTGAAATGGAAACTATATCATTACATATGTTTAGCTGTTTAATATCAAATTTCTTAGAAATAAAAGTTTTTTCAGAATATTTTTCCTCATTATATTTCTTTTTCATAATGAGCAGAACTTTATTTTTAGGCGCAATCAACTTTCTTACATCTTCTTTATATAGAGATACAGGAATATCCGTTTTCCTATTTTTCTTTACACCTAAGCTTAATACAAATTTTGTATCGCCAACAAAATAATCAGCTCTAATCTTTATGCCACTGTTTATAAAATCGCCAATCATACAATTATTGAACAACAACTCATGAAGATAAGGTATCACAGCCAGCTTCTGTTCAACTTTCCCCTTATTGTCTATTGTAATATCCGAATCTGAAAGTTTATTTGCAATACATGCTTTGTAAAATCTCTGTGCAGAAAGCTTAGTTGTTATTCCCGTCAGATGCAAAAAAAACATATCTCTAAAGCTGATTTCAACATATTCCTGAATTCCTAACTTTTCATAAACTATCAAAAATGTATTATTATTGAGGCATTCTTCATACTTTTTAGCCGCCTCCGTAATAATACGAATTGCATCCTTTTTGTTGATTTTCATTAAAACTCCCAAAAAAGAGGTTGTCCATAAGGACAACCTCAACATAGTCTGTACGCTGATTTTTCTGTTGTCTGCCAACTGTCTGGCCTTTAAATCCAGCTTAAATGTCGAGTTTTTTCTGTTGCTCGCCAACTGTCCGCCCTTCTATATGCGGCATAAATGTCAGATTTTTAAGGTGTCAGCTCACCTAACATTTCTGTCAATTACATCTTAGCAACGCTCTAATGATTAATCAAGATATCAGCTTAATTCTTCATAAAAGTTTAAGTATTTTCCTGACAGGATCCCCTTTGTATTTGTAAAATGCATTTTTTCACCTTCCAGTTTTACATTTCTTCCGGACATTCCATACCAAGAAGTCCACATCCTTCGGAAATTATCTTTGCAGTAATATTTACCAGTTGTAATTTTGCTTCTTTTTTCTTTTCATTTTTTTCCTTTAAAATCGGGCATTCCTGGTAAAACTTATTAAAATCAGAGCATAAGTTTATCAAATATCTTGCAACTACGGAGGGTTCATAACTTTCAGCTGCACTACTCACGGCCTTTTCATATCCACCTATAGTTTTTTATCAGGGCAAAAGAAATATCATCTATAAGTGCCTGATAGTCTGTTACTTCATATTGTATTTCTTTTCCATACTTACGAAGTATACTCTTAGCCCGAGCATAAGTATATTGAACATAAGGACCTGTCGTACCGTCAAAGCTAAGCACTTCCTTCCATGAGAAGTTGATATTCTTTATTCGCTGATTGAACAGATCATGGAATATAACAGCTCCGATTCCTACCTGCTTTGCAACTTCTTCCTTGTTATCAAGCGACGGATTCTTTTCTTCTATTAAATCTTCTGCTCGTTTGATTGCTTCTTTAAGTATATCTTCTGCATAGATGATATTGCCTGTACGAGTTGAAAGTTTCTCACCATCAAGACTCACCAGACCATAAGGAACATGAACAAGTTCCTTATAAAAATCATATCCCATAAGTTCTATTGCCTTAAACACCTGCTTAAAGTGAAGCGACTGCTCAAGTCCTGTCACATAGAGGCATTTATCAAAGTTATACTTTTCCTTGCGGTAAAGAACAGCGGCAATATCGCGAGAATGATAGATTGAGCTTCCATCTTTTTTAGTGATCATGCATGGTGGCATATTATAATCAGAAAGATCTATTACGTTTGCCCCCTGACTTTCTATAAGAAGCTTTTTCTCTTTTAACAGTTCTACAAGTGCCGGAACCTTTTCGCGATAGAAGCTTTCTCCTGTATATGAGTCAAAAGAAATTCCAAGCATATCATAGACGCGCTCGAATTCCACTATACTGATATCTTTAAACCACTCCCATATTGATAAAGCCTCTTCATCACCATGTTCCATCTTTACAAACCAATCTCGCGCTTCATCCATAAGCTCCGGATGTTCTTCTTTCTCATTGTTGAATTTCACATAGATATTAAGAAGCTCCTGTATTCCTTTTTTCTCAACCTCTTCCTTGCTACTCCATTTTTTATATGCCACTATCAGTTTTCCAAACTGCGTGCCCCAGTCTCCGAGATGATTAATCCGGACAACTTTATATCCAAGTTTTTCATGGATTTTATATAATGCATTTCCAATAACTGTAGTTCGCAAATGTCCTACATGAAAGTTCTTGGCGATGTTTGGTGAAGAGTAATCCATGCAGACAGTTTTATTATTTCCGATTTTCTCAACACCAAGATTCTCCTTTACTACTTGTTTTAGTACTTTTTCCGTAAAGAGCATTCGATTCACAAATATGTTGCAGTATCCATTAACTGAAAGTACTTCATCCAATCCAAGTTGATTCTTCTTTTGGTCTAATCCTTTTTTAATCTCAGTAGCTATCAGTGCCGGATTTTTATGTAACAGCTTGGCAAAACCAAAACACGGAATTGCCATGTCACCCATTTTACTATCCGGCGGCGTTTCTATGAGAATAGTAATCTCCGAATCTGATAATCCCAAAATTTCTGCAACGACTTTACAAATTTCTTCTTTCATGTTTCAATTCCTTTCTTGATATTTTTTGATAAAAAAAGAACCGCAATAGATTTACAGCAATCTGCTAAATCAATTACGGTTCTGCTTTATATTACTTATTAACAGCACCGCACGGCAACAAGACATACGTTCTTGCAACCATGCGAATTATCTGCGATAGTTACAAGAACTTATGTCTCCTCTGTCTGCTCCTTAAGCTGTTTGTCAGTAATAAACTCATACGAATCATCCTTTATAATAATATTGAATTTAATATACAATATTCAAAAAAATCTGTCAATTTACCTTTCTAATTTTATCCACATAATTGTTATTATCTTTTAAATTCTTCAATGAACTGTTGAGAACGTACCGATGCAAATGTTTCAATTGGCATTTTCGAAAGTTCATCTACACTAACCCAATTGTATGAAGAAGTCTCTCCTTCCTGTAAAATGATTCTGTTTTTTGGAATATCTGTTATACACATATATATTTCATAGAATGTTTTGTATCCACAATGTTGTACACATCCTACTCTAACTAAATTATTAGTAGCTATCCCTGTCTCTTCTCTGAGCTCTCTTATTGCACATGCCAGCGAATCTTCTCCTTGAAGAGCTGATCCTCCTGCTGTTAATTCCCACTTTCCACCAAGATGCTTCCTAAAATCTCTTTGCATCATAAGATAAGTTCCATCAGTATGTCTTACGATTATCTCACTTACAAGATGATAATATCCGTCAGGTATTTCTTCATCTCGAATCAATGTTACTCCATCAACCTTATTAAAGTTTTCAACATATGCATCCCAGATTTCCATAACGCCTCCTTTGCTCTCACTTACATTATCTGAATATTATTTTTCTATTTTCTTGTATATGCAAAAAAAGAGAAGCCCTATTAAAAAGCTTCCCTTAAAATGTTCGCGATGCGATTCGAACGCACGACCTTCCGCTTAGGAGGCGGACGCTCTATCCAACTGAGCTACGCAAACATGACCTTTGTATATTAGCACAATCTGAGGCACAATTCAAGGGAAACGCATAACAAAGCGCTTCCCTGAAAATTGTGTTTTGCAATACTTATAAATATTTTTATTTCAAATATTCAATAATCTGATTCACTCTCAAAGCTGGATTGCTGTCTTAAGTGCAATCTCCATCATATCAGTAAATCCTGTCTCTCTTTCTTTTGCAGTAAGTTCTCCTGCCTTGAAGAGATGGTCTGATATTGTAAGGATTGTAAGTGCATTCTTCTTAGCTTCTGCTGCATTCATGTAAAGTGCTACTGTCTCCATTTCGACTGCGAGTGCTCCCATGTTCTTGTAGAGTTCGCTCTCGTTGCACTTCTTATAAAATGCATCTGAAGAAAGTACGTTACCTACATGGAATTTTACCTTCTTCTCTCTCGCTATGTTTACTGCTTTCTCTAACAAGTCATAACTTGCTGTCGGACAGAATGTTCCGGGAAGTCCAAACTGGAATCCGTAGTTGGAATCTGTGTGAGCACCCATTGCGAAGACGATGTCCATTACATTAACATCCTCTTTTAATCCACCGGCACTTCCAACTCTAATGATGTTATCCACATCATAAAAGTTAAAAAGTTCATAAGTGTAGATTCCGATTGAAGGAATTCCCATTCCATGTCCCATTACAGACACTTCTTTTCCCTGATACTTACCTGTAAATCCAAGCATTCCTCTTACTTCATTAAAGCACTTAACGTCTGTGAGGAAATTCTCTGCAATGAATTTTGCTCTGAGTGGATCGCCGGGCATAAGCACGGTCTTTGCGATGTCGCCTTTTTCGGCACTGTTATGAGGTGTAGCCATATCCATTTTCTCCTTCTCTATTAATTTGTTCCGGGAAAATTGATATATCCCTGCATCCAAATGTTACCTTTAAATCTTCTTCCGACTGCCGGTTCGCCAAGCAAGTCGGCATCGTTTATACACAAGTCAAACTCAAGTCCGTTACAATTAATCCTCATTATGTGTATAACTTCTTTTGTCAGATAGTTCTCCGTCTTATCAACTTTGACTATCTCTCCCAAAACGGAGTAGTGATCGCACTCAACTCCGTATGGCATAAAATACGTATCAACAAGACTATACACATCCTGCTTTCTGATTTTTCTTGAAAGCGTTGTATATATATCCATGTCGTCAAGAGTCAGTGATTCAATCGCTGCTTCATCACCTCGTCTTGCATTATCTATAAGTTTGTTCCTATAACTGGTTTTCTTTTTGGCCACTTCTATTTGTTGCTCTGTCTTTGCAATCGGCATCATTATCTGACCCTTTATTGACAGCGCAGACAAACTAAGTGTTGTTCCTCTGACAGGAAAGTGATCCTCATTCTCATACTTGATGTAAGGAATTATATTCTGAAGGTAAAAGATAAGTGAAACGCCAACCCTGTTTTCATTACAGATTCCTGCATATGAATATTGGGCTGCATGGCGTTCTATTGTTATATCTTCTTCCGTACTGATCTGCGAAGGGACTAAGTACGGATAATAATATTCATATATAAACTTATCTTGTTCATCAAATTCCCCACATACCGCGAGTCCTATTTTTTCATTTGCATAGTCATGCATGAACTCCGCAAGAATAACATTATCCTCTATGGACACATATCCTCTTCTTGAAGATTTCTGAATAGAATCGGTAATTAATCCGGTCAACTCATTCCTGTCTTTTATTTTAGAAAAACCGACTGCTCTTAGAAATTTATGCAAGGAATATTTTCACCTTTCTACTGCTGTTATTATTTCTTCTTAGGAATAAGTACTTCTTTTCCTCCCATGTAAGGACGAAGAACTTCAGGAATCTTTACGCTTCCATCTGCCTGAAGGTTATTCTCAAGGAAAGCAATAAGCATTCTCGGAGGAGCAACTACTGTGTTGTTAAGTGTGTGTGCGAGGTAGTTTCCATCCTTACCTTTGATTCTGATCTTAAGTCTTCTTGCCTGTGCATCTCCAAGGTTAGAACAACTTCCAACTTCGAAGTACTTCTTCTGTCTGGGTGACCATGCCTCTACGTCACATGACTTGCACTTAAGATCTGCAAGATCTCCTGAGCAGCACTCAAGTGTACGTACGGGAATGTCCATTGATCTGAAAAGATCTACTGTATTCTTCCAAAGTTTCTCATACCAATCTTTTGACTCTTCGGGCTTACAGATTACAACCATCTCCTGCTTCTCGAACTGGTGAATTCTGTATACACCTCTCTCCTCAATTCCATGCGCACCTTTTTCTTTTCTGAAACAAGGTGAGTAACTTGTAAGAGGCATAGGAAGTTCTTCCTCTGGAATAATCTGATCAATGAACTTACCGATCATTGAATGCTCACTTGTTCCGATGAGGTAAAGATCTTCTCCCTCAATCTTATACATCATAGCTTCCATCTCAGGGAAACTCATAACTCCTGCTACTACATTTCCATGAATCATGAAAGGAGGAACACAATATGTAAATCCTCTGTCAATCATGAAATCTCTTGCGTAAGAAATTACTGCAGAGTGAAGTCTTGCAATATCACCAAGCAGATAATAGAATCCGTTACCTGCAACTCTTCTTGCAGCATCAAGATCGATTCCGCAGAAGCTCTCCATAATATCTGTGTGATAAGGAATCTCGAAATCGGGAACAACAGGTTCACCGAACTTCTCAATCTCAACATTCTCAGAATCATCTTTTCCAATAGGAACAGATTTGTCGATGATCTGAGGAATGATCATCATCTTATTTGTAACTTCTTCATCAAGTTTCTTCTGATTCTCTTCGAGTTCTTCAAGACGCTTTGCTTCTTTTGCAACTTCATCCTTGAGGGCCATTGCTTCTTCTTTTTTACCCTGTGCCATCATTGCACCGATTTCTTTAGAAATCTTATTCTTATGTGCACGGATCTCATCCGCTTCTTGCTGGTTTGTTCTTCTTGCTTCGTCGAGTTTTATAATCTCATCTACTAGAGGAAGTTTCTCATCCTGAAATTTGTTCTTGATGTTCTCTCTTACCACATCAGGGTTTTCACGTAAAAATTTTATGTCGATCATTTTGATCTCCTCCATGTATGTTTATATATTTTATTCTTATCTTCTTACACTTTCGCGTGCACTATCCAATGCCTTCTTTTCCTCATCACTGAGTTCAACATCTGCTATTCCGGCGTTGATAACTTTCGAATATGAATAGTTAAGTCCGTCTGTGCTGTGAACTGAATTCATAAGGAATCCGTTGTCATTTTCATCGAGCATACAAAGTGCGAAGCTGAGCTGTCCACCCATCTGACTAAATGCATCATATTTCTCAAGTCCGATTTTCTGGAAGGTTCTCTGCATTCTTTTGTTGATGTCCTGAATGTCCTTACGGTTTTTATCGTTCTCCGCTCTTATCATTTTGTTTTCGTGAAAAAGATCTACGATTTCATCTTCAAGTGATTTCGCATCTTTTCCTGTCATGAACTTATTAAACTTCTTTGATACTTTACTTATCTTGCATCCTTGTATGATAACAATAAGTAGAAGAATTAATACTAATGCTAAAAGTGCCAAGATAAAAATTGCAGGATCTATGTTTCCAAGACCCAAAAGATTTAATATGTTACTTTCCATTTTATTCTGTCTCCGATTATTCTATGCATAGTCTGTTTATTATTTTCTCAAGATCGTCGCTGTTATAAAACTCAATCTCAATTTTTCCTGCGCCACTGCCTTTGGAAGTAATATCAACTTTTGTTCCGATTGCCTGCTTACATCTTTCAGATAGATTTGCATAGATTGCATCCAGACTTGAGTTGGTTTCTACTACCTTCTTTGGCTTGGGTGCTTTGCCAAGATTCTTTACAAGTTTCTCAGTTTCTCTAACGCTTAACTTCTCATCAAAAACTTTCTGAGCGAGCATCGTTTGCTCTTCTTCACTTTCAACAGATATAAGTGCTCTGGCATGACCTGTTGTAATAAGTCCGTCGATAACCATCTGTCTTACTTTTTCACAAAGCTTCAAAAGTCGAAGTGAATTGGTAATTGTCACTCTGCTCTTTGATACTTTCTCTGCGACAATATCCTGAGTGTATCCAAATTCATCGATAAGCTTTTTATATGCAAGAGCTTCTTCAATAGGATTTATGTCTTCTCTCTGGATGTTATCAATAAGAGAAATCTCTGCAATTTCATGTTCGCTAAGATCTTTTACTATAACCGGTACTTCTTTTATTCCGGCTTTCTTAGCTGCTCTCCATCTTCTCTCACCACCGACGATTTCATAGTGATCGTTCTTATCTGTTACGATAAGTGGATTGATAATTCCATACTGTTTGATTGATTCAGCTAATTCCAAAAGGCTATCTTCATCAAAAGATTTTCTTGGCTGATTTCTGTTCGGTTCAACCTGAGTAATGTTTACATGAACAACCTGTCCTTCGCTGATGCTCTGTTCTTCAGAGAATGAAACTTCTTTTGTTGTGAAAGATGCCTTTGCAGGTATGATTGAATCAAGTCCTTTTCCTAATCCTCTTTTCACATTCTTAACTGCCATATCTTATGCCCCTCCGCTTTAATCAAATTTTCTGTCGATAACCTCATTTGCAAGAAGTCGATATGCTTCGGCTCCTGCGGACTTTGGTTCATAAACGTTTATAGGTAGACCGTAACTGGGCGCTTCTGCAAGACGAATGTTTCTTGGGATTATTGTCTTATACACATTCTCCTGTATATGTTCCTTTACGTTTTCTACAACCTGGAGTGAAAGATTGGTACGAGAATCAAACATCGTAAAGACAACACCTTCCATATCAAGTTCCGGATTAAGTCTGTCTTTTACAAGATTAACTGTATGTACCAATTGGCTGAGACCTTCAAGTGCATAGTACTCACACTGAATAGGTACAAGAACTGTATTAGCTGTAGTCATTGCATTGACTGTCAGCATACTAAGTGATGGCGGGCAATCTATAATTATGAAATCATAGTCATCCCTTATACCACTTATTGCCTCTCTTAAAATATATTCTTTGTTGTCAGAATCTATCAACTCAATTTCTACTGCAGCAAGATTTACATTCGAAGGAATGATATCAACTCCATCGATTCCCTTTACAACATTTCTGGTTATTACTTCATCAATGCTGCACTCACCAATCATTAACTCATAGATGGTGTTATCGATTTCATTCTTATCAATACCAAATCCACTTGTTGTATTTCCCTGAGGATCTGTATCAATAACAAGTACCTTCTTTCCTTTCTCTGCCAAAGCAGATGCTAGATTGATTGATGTGGTAGTCTTTCCGACTCCGCCTTTTTGATTTGCAATTGCGATTATTCTTCCCATTACGCCTCCCATCATCGTGAAACACTAATCTGATTTTACCACATTATTAAAATTATAGAACATAAAAAAAGCACAATCTTTAGAAAATATGATATTATTTTCCAGATTGCGCTTCGTTTACTACATATAAATATGTGTATTTTTTGATGTTTCATGACCAATTTTATGTTTCACGGATTATCACTATATTTTGTATTCTAATGTTTCACGTGAAACAATCAGTTGTGTTCATTTTTTACAGTAAATAATGTTTCACGTGAAACATTATTTACTACCTCAAAGAGGATTTTTGGCAGGCGTTCCGGCCTTACGTGGATACTGTTTTGAGGTATGTTCTTTCTTATCAACCACACATATCGTGCGAGTTATATCTGTTCCCGGCAAAAAGAACTCCTTACATTCCTTAAGCTTTCCACCAAGAAGATGAATTGCTCCCTTCGCTGCTTCTACTTCTTCAGATCCTTTATCACCTTTGAAAGCAATGAACTCTCCTCCGACCTTTACATAGGGAATACAATATTCTGTAAGAGTAGACATATTAGCTACTGCTCTTGAAACAGCAAAATCAAATTTTTCTCTGAGTGTTCCATTCTTACTCGATGAGAAATCCTCCGCTCTTCCATGAAGTGTTTCAATACTTCCGGATTCATTAAGACCAAGAGTATCTATTACTTCATTTAGAAAGTTGATTCTCTTATTGAGTGAATCGAGTAACGTAACATGAAGATTAGGATAAACAATCTTAAGTGGAATTCCCGGAAACCCTGCTCCTGTTCCGATGTCGATAAGCGAATACTCTTTATCTTTGAAATCAACAAAAGGAGTACATGAAATACTATCAACAAAGTGAAGCTTACATACATCATCAAAATCTGTTATGGCAGTAAGATTCATAACCTCATTTACCCGAACAAGAATTTCGAAGTATTGATCAAATTGTTCCAGTTGTCTGTCGGTGAGTTCTATTCCGTATGAACGGAAGTCCTCAATCATTTTATTGTATTTATTCCTCATTCTGTTTTCCTCTGTTAAGTGAGTCAAGATAAATGATAAGTACAGAAACATCTGCAGGATTAACTCCACCGATACGTGAAGCCTGTCCGATATTTACCGGTCTAAACTTTTCAAGTTTCTGTCTTGCTTCAAGTCTTAAGCTGCTGACATCATTGTAATCAATATCCGCGGGGATAAGTTTTCTTTCAAGTTTCTTGAACTGTTCAACCTGTCTTTCCTGTCTGTTGATATACCCTTCATACCTGATGGTAATCTCAACCTGTTCAATGACATCCTTAGGAAGGTCAGGTCTGTCAGGATCAATCTCCGCGATCATATCGTAAGTCATCTCGGGGCGACATAATAATTCAGCAAGAGATACTGCTGTTTTTAACGGTGTACTTCCACACCTTGTCAGGAAATCCTGAATCTTTGAATTGGCTCCGATGTTTATACTCTTTAATCTCTCAACTTCTTTTGTAGTAAGTTCAATCTTCTTGAGTAACTTATTATATCGTTCATCATCTATAAGACCTACTTCATGACCTTTTCCTCTAAGTCTTATATCTGCATTGTCCTGTCTAAGAAGTAATCTGTACTCTGCTCTTGAAGTCATCATTCTATATGGTTCAAGGTTTTCTTTTGTAACAAGATCATCGACAAGAACTCCGATGTATCCTTCGGATCTGTCTATAGAAAGATAAGGCCTGTTCTCAATCTGCATCGCAGCATTAATTCCGGCGTACAATCCCTGAGCAGCAGCTTCTTCATATCCACTACTTCCGTTGAACTGTCCTGCTGAAAAGAGTCCTCGGATATCCTTGATCTCAAGAGTGGGATGAAGCTGTCCGGGGCAAAGACAATCGTACTCAATTGCATAAGCATTTTTTACAATGCGACAATTCTCAAGTCCGGGCACTGTTCTGTACATTGCAATCTGAACATCTTCAGGAAGTGATGAAGACATTCCGTCTATATACATCTCATTGGTAAATGTTCCTTCAGGTTCAACAAACACCTGGTGCCTTTCATGGTCGGGAAACTTTACAACTTTATCTTCAATTGACGGGCAATATCTCGGACCCACCCCTTCAATGATTCCCGCATAAATTGGGGATCTATCGATATTATTACGTATTATTTCATGCGTTTTTTCATTAGTGTATGTAAGCCAACATGATACCTGCTGTCTCTGAACATCAGAAGGATCTGTATCAAATGAAAAAGGAATTACCGGATCATCTCCAAACTGCTCTGTCATCTTGGAATAGTCGATTGTATTTCCATCCATTCTTGCAGGGGTTCCGGTCTTAAATCTCCTGAGTTCGATTCCCGCATCGATGAGTGATTGTGACAAAAGGTTGGAAGGCTGAAGTCCGTTCGGTCCACTGTAAGTAATCGCTTCACCTGTAAGACAACGACTCTTAAGATAAGTTCCCGTACATAAGATAACAGCTTTAGCTTCATAAGTTATTCCTGAAAAAATCTTTACTCCGGTGATGATATGTTTGTAACCTTCAGTCTTTAATTTATCAGAAGGATCAGCGTAAAGAATCTCTGAAACCTCAGCTTGCTTTATTGTAAGATGTTCCTGCTTTTCAAGTACCTCTTTCATCTTCTTGGAATATTCCATTTTGTCAGCCTGACATCTGAGTGAATGTACCGCAGGTCCTTTAGAAGTGTTAAGCATCTTTGACTGCAAAAAAGTCTTATCTATATTTTTTCCCATCTCTCCACCAAGAGCATCTATCTCTCTGACAAGATGTCCCTTGGAAGATCCGCCAATGTGAGGGTTGCACGGCATGAATGCGATGTTGTCCGCACTCATTGTAAAAATTATAGTTTCAAGACCAAGTCTGCTACAAGCAAGTGCCGCCTCACATCCGGCATGTCCTGCTCCAATTATTACAACATCATATTTTTCAGTAAAAACATTCATAAATTATTTTCCCATACAAAATTTTGAAAAGATTTCTTCCACCAGATCATCGCCGACTTCTTCTCCGATGATCTCGCCAAGATAAGCATAAGCATTTGAAAGATCGACTGTATAAAAATCTTCCGAAAGATTTTTTGAAATACTGTCATCAACAAGTTTCAGACTTTCATAAACTTTCTGAAGAAGTTCTTTGTGTCTTAAGTTTGTGATATAGATTTCCTGCTTCGGTAAAATGTCACCATGAAAGAAAAGTTTTGAAAGTGCATCTTTAAGTTCATCGATTCCGTTACCTTTCAACATCGAAGTTTTTATAACGGGTACGTTATCCACATTTGTGAAAAACTTAAACACATTATCTTCATTGATTTTTATGTCATCAGAAAGATCGTTCTTATTAAGAAGAACAATCGTCTTCTTTCCTTCACACAAACTGATGATCTCTTTGTCTTCATCATCAATGTCGCGAGTCGAATCAAGAATATACAAAACTAGATCTGCTTCTTCAATCTTACTCTTTGCTTTATCCACACCCATCTTCTCAATGATGTCATCGGTGTCTCTGATTCCGGCCGTGTCTATAAGATGCAAAACAATATCACCAAGTCTCACGGTCTCTTCAATAATATCACGTGTTGTTCCCGCGATGTCGGTAACGATTGCTCTTTCATCTCCGATAAGAGTATTCAAAAGAGATGATTTTCCTGCGTTAGGCTTTCCAACAATAACAGTCTTTATTCCATCTTTTCTGATCTTACCTTCATCTGCGGTACTAAGAAGTTTCTCAATCTCCGAAGTCAAAGATGAAACTTTGGCTTTAAGTTTTTCAGGGTATCCGGTCAGATCATAGTTTTCCGGATCATCAAGGGCCGACTCAATGAAAGCCATCTCATAAATTATCTGTTCTCTCAAACTCTTAACTTTATCATAGATACTTCCGCGAAGCTGATTTCTGGAACTGTCCAAAGCAAAATTGTTCTGAGCACTTATGATATCCATGATAGCTTCCGCTTTAGTAAGATCGATTCTTCCATTAAGAAATGCTCTCTTTGTGAACTCACCAGGATCAGCAAGACGGCAACCACTTCTTAGAAGTAACTCAATAATCTGATTCATGATGAGAATTCCGCCATGAGTATTAATCTCAATAACGTCTTCTCTTGTAAAACTATGAGGTGCTTTCATAAATGAGATCATAACTTCATCAATGATCTTGTCACCATCACAAATATATCCGAACTTGATCGTATTCGGATCATGCTTTTTTAAAGTCTGTTTCATTTTTGCAGAACGATAAATCTTATCACAGATTGAAACCGCTTCTCTTCCGCTCACTCTTATAACTCCGATTCCGGAATCAGACATTGCGGTTGCAACAGCGCAGATAGTATCGTCATTAAAATTATTAAAAACACCTGACATATTTTGTCTCGCTTCTATTTTAATAAAATTTTCTCTACATATAATAATACCCCTCAAAGTATACAACTTCGAGGGGTAAATGTTTATTATTTCTTTAATGTAACAACTACTCTTCTGAATGGTTCTTCACCTTCGCTGTGAGTAGTAACAAACCTGTCTCCCTGAAGAGCTGAATGAATAATTCTTCTCTCATAAGGATTCATAGGCTCTAAAGCTACTGAATGTCTGGACTTTCTAACCTTATAAGAAATGTTCTTTGCAAGATTTTCGAGAGTAGCTTTTCTTCTCTCTCTGTAATTTTCTGTATCAACCTTAACATGGATGTACTCGGAATAATCTCTGTTAACAACAAGAGAAACAAGGTACTGAACAGAATCAAGTGTCTGTCCTCTCTTACCTATGAGAACTCCCATCTCATCTCCGCTAAGTTCAATCTCAAGAATCTTATCAACCTGATTGAAAGTAGTCTTAACAACAACTTCCATTTTCATTGCATCGAAAACTTCTTTTAAAAACTTATTGGCTTTTTCACAAACCTCATCAGCATTTATATCAGAGCTGACTGTCTTTTCAACTTCTTTTACAGTCTCTTTTACTTTTTCTTTTTTGCTTTTTACTTCCTGCTTGGGTGAAACCTTTGTATCTAATTTGATATCATCAATCTTGATTTCTTCACTCTTCTCTTCTTTAACTCTAGCCTTGATGATTGCAGGCTTAGCATTTATCCCCAAAAAACCTGATGATCCGTTTGAAACTACTTCATAATCAAGTTTATCACTGGTAACGCAAAAAGTTTCGCAAGCTTCTGTAATAGCATCATCAACATTTTTTTGCTGTAAACTCTCTATACTCCATTTTTCCCTCCCAAATAGACAGTAACCATAAATCTTCTCTTATTTATTATTCTTTTCGTTGAAATCTTTTACCATATTTGCTTTTGCAAGAAGAGAATCCTTTTTAATCTCTTTTCCGGAGAAACTATCTCTTACCTTCTTAAGCTGATTTTCTCTCTCTTCCATAGAAACAGAATTTGAACTGCTGTTCATGATGTTTCTTGTAGACATGTTTGCATATCTGTTCATCTGAGGAGTAGTTCTCATCTTCTCCTGCTTCTGTTTATACTTTTCAATGTTCTTCTCAATCTGAGCATCGATATCAGTTCTGTCAATGTGCTTATTAATAAGAACTTGCTGTACAGATCTTATAACTGCACCGATAATCCAATAAATACCCATGCCGGCATTAAAGTTAAAGCAAAAGATTGCAGACATCATAGGCATCATAATGTTCATGGTCTTCATTGACTGCTGCATCTGTGCTGCCGGATCATCGGGATCAATCTTACCGTCTGCAGGAACCTGCTGAGGCATAAGCTTTGTGCTTACCCACTGAGTAAAGAATGCAAGGAAAGGAATAAGAATAGCTCCGATAAGTAAAACGAAGTTCTTATCCACAAATGCACTCTTTATCATGTACATAGGTGTATCAGCAATATTCATTCCAAGGAAATTGTTATATCTGTTTAAAAGATTATGTGTATCTAAAACAGAACCACTGATATCCTTAAAGTTATTTGTTATCAAATCCCAGTCAGAAGATGATGCTCTGTTCAAAACATCAATAAGTGTGTTTTCCACATAAGTTGTATCACCTGATGTAAAAAGCTGGTTATTAAACTGGCTGGCAAACATCTTCGCACTTGAAACGTTGTTTCTGATGAAATCAACACCACCATTTGTACTTCTGATCTGCTCAACAAGAGGATAAAACGCTTCTTTAACAGTTCCTACATATGCGGGAATTGAATAGATAACACGATAAAGTGCAAATAAGATAGGCATCTGTACAATAAGCGGTAAGCAGCTACCTGTCTGTGAAACACCGTATTTAGCGTAAACTTCCTTAGTCTCCTGCTGCATTGCAAGCATAGAGTCGTTATCTTTTTTACCCTTATACTTCTGCTGAATAGCCTTAAGTTCAGGACTCATCTTTGACTGAAGTTTAGAAAACTTCTGCTGTTTGTAAGTAAAAGGAAGAAGAGCAAGATTGATAACTATAGTGAATAATATGATTGAAAGACCAAAATTAGGAATACCAATTTTATTAAGTATATTGAATATGGCTGTCATTACATATCCAAGTAACTTAGCAATAGGTCCTACAATACGTCCCTGATAAGGGGTTAAAAGAACTGGTGTCAAAATAAACCTCCTGTACATTACGGAACGGGATCATATCCGCCACTGGAAAAAGGATTACACCTAAGTATTCTCCAGATTGCGAGCAGACTTCCCTTCAATGCCCCATGTTTTTCTATAGCTTCGAGCCCGTACTCCGAACATGTCGGAATATACGGACATTTTGTTCTCTTTAAAGGAGAAATGTACTTTCTGTAAAACTTAATTAAAAAGATAAGTATCTTTTTCATTTTTCACCGCCATTTTTCTTTATGCGGGCCTTCCCTGCCAAGCTTAAAAGAGAATCTTCTATATTATGATAGCTCGCATCTCTTGCACAGGCTCTGGCAACGACTACTATATCCAAACCACTATTGAATACATCTTCGTGTAGCCGGTAAACTTCTCGAACAAGTCTTGCAAATCTGTGCCTTACAACACTGTTCCCAATTTTTTTACTACATGAAATCCCAAGTTTATTAGTTGAACCGTTATTTTTCCACACATAAACAACCAGGTACTTATCGGCATAACTTTTGCCGTTCTTATAAACATTGCGGAAATCATTTGTCTTTTTCATTGAATCTGAAAAAAGCATGTCATTGTCCTTTTTAATTCAGAAAGATGAAAAAAGGTCACAACGTTGTGACCTTTACTATCAAGCAGATAATCTCTTTCTTCCCTTTGCTCTTCTGGCTGCAAGTACTTTTCTGCCGCCCTTAGTAGCCATTCTTGCTCTGAAGCCGTGAACTCTGGCTCTCTGGAGCTTATGAGGCTGGAATGTCATCTTCATATCGTAAACACCTCCTTCTTTACTAATTATACAACGCAATTACATTAAATAATTACGGATTATATCAGTGTGGAAAAAATCTTTATAATTATAATAAATAAAATCAAGGCAGTCAAGCCATAAAAACGCAGAAAAATAGGGCAAATCTTTGAAAAAAATATCAAAAAAATAATTTGCCTATATATTGTGTTGACAAAACTTATCCACAGCAAAATGTTGATTTTGTGGATAACATGTTGATTAATATATACCACGTTATTTTATCCACATATTTCTTAAATTTTGTGGATAAACCGGAGCATAATTTTGTGGTTATTAATCGGAAATCCAGTAACCACGCCATTTATAACGGTAGATAGCTTAAAGTGGAAAAACGACCATTTATCCACAGTGTAAAAATATAATTATGTTTGAAAATTTTTTTCCGGTAGTTATCCACATAATACCCTTGTTTGATATTTAAAGTTTTTTAAGATAAAATAGTAAAAGTCTACAAGTCTATAAATTGCGTAATTGGGGAGTTTTTTCATGTATTCAACAAAAGAAATCACAGATAAATTAAAAAACAATTGGGAAGAAATCAAACGCACTATAAAAAATGAGTTTGGGATTACAGAAATATCCTATAAAACATGGATTGATCCTTTAAGTGTTTACAGTGTTTCGGATAATACTGTAACTATTTTGATTCCTTCCGACAATTCAATGGCTCTTCAGTACATAATCAACCATTACATGGACTTTATTAAAGTTACCATTTCGGAGTTTCTGGAGATTATGGTAGACGTTTCATTCATTTTAAAGAAAGACACTATTAATAATGAAGAAACACATGAAAATAATTCAGAAGATGCTTCTGAAAACAGCTATATATCTAACAATAACTACGAACAATCAAATCTCAATCCAAAATACAGATTTGATACATTCGTCGTAGGTAGTAACAACAAGTTTGCGCACTCCGCATCACTTGCTGTTGCAGAATCTCCGGGAATATCTTACAACCCTCTCTTCCTCTACGGTGGACCGGGACTTGGTAAGACTCACCTTATGCACTCCATTGGTCACTTTGTTATGGAACATAATCGCAAAGCGAAGGTTCTTTATGTAACATCAGAGCAGTTCACAAACGAAGTTATCGAATCTATCCGAAGCGGTAAGACAGAAAGCATGTCAAAACTTCGTGATAAGTATAGAACAGTCGATGTTCTCATGGTCGATGACGTACAGTTTATTATAGGAAAGGAATCAACTCAGGAAGAGTTTTTCCACACATTCAACGAGCTTCATCAGGCCGGAAAACAGATTATTCTTTCATCCGATAAGCCTCCTAAGGAAATGGAAACTCTTGAAGAGAGATTCAGATCCCGTTTCGAAATGGGACTTATCGCCGATATCCAGTCTCCTGACTACGAGACAAGAATGGCTATCCTGCGTAAGAACTCTGAGAACTACGGCAAGAACATTGATGATGAGGTAATCAACTACATTGCTACCAACATCAAGTCAAACATCAGAGAACTTGAAGGTGCATACAACAAGATCATTGCTTATTCAAGACTTAATAATGTAGATGTAACTCTTGAAAATGCCATGGAAGCTCTTAAAGATATCATCTATCCCGATAAGTCAAAGGTCATCACACCTCAGCTTATCATTGATACCGTCTGCGAACAGTACGGCGTAAAGAAAGATGACATACTCTCTAAGAAGAGACAGGCAGAAATTGTTCTTCCACGCCAGATAATAATGTATCTTTGCAGAGAAAACACCGAAGCTTCTCTTGAAGAAATAGGAAAACTTCTCGGAAAGAAAGATCACACAACTGTTATAAGCGGAATCAACAAGATTAAAAAGCTTACCGCAGTTGATGATGATCTCAACAAAAACATGGATATAATAATGAAGAAACTAAATCCTACATTATAAATTGTGGATAACTTTCTGTGGATATCTATGTAGAAAACCTGTTATTAGGATGTTATTTATATGTTATTTGATGTTGATTGAGGGTGGATAATTTTTTTCACCCTCATTTGTCAAAATTAGGCCTGTTTATAACTTTTATCTTTTCAACACCTAATTTTTTGTTTTCAACACCTAAAAATTTGTAAAAAAGCCGCATAGATAGTATAATGGAATAGGTTTTACACTTTTCAACAGCTATTATTAATTCTTTTACTATATTTTTATATATATTTTATACTTTTTAAGTTCTGAAGGGAGTATGTGGTTAAATGAAAGTCGTTTGCTCAAAGTCGAATCTTATTAGTGGATTGCAGATTGTATCGAAAGCAGTTCCTTCTAAGACAACAATGTCTATTCTTGAATGTATATTGGTAGATGCAACAGAAGGAGTTATTAAATTCATCGCCAATGATATGGAGCTTGGTATTCAAACAATAGTTGAAGGTAACATTGAAGAAAGAGGATACATAGCAATTGATGCAAAGATCTTCGTAGATATTGTAAGAAAGCTCCCTGATAATGCAGTAACTATTGAATCAGACAGCTCAAACAAAGTAGTAATCAGTTGTGAAAAGGCAAAGTTCAACCTTATTGGAAGAAAAGGTGATGATTTCACATATCTTCCTTCAATTGAGAAAGTAGACGGAGTATCGGTTTCTCAGTTTACTCTTAGAAATGTAATTCAACAGACAATCTTTTCCATTTCTGAAAATGATGCAAATAAAATGATGGCAGGAGAACTCTTTGAAGTTGACAGAGATACTTTGAAGCTCGTTTCTCTTGACGGTCACAGAATTTCTATCAGAAAAGTAAAGCTTTCTGAAGAGTATTCATACAAGAAAGTTATTGTTCCCGGTAAAGCACTCGGTGAGATCAGTAAGATTCTCGGTGACAGCACTGAGAAGATGGTAAATATCTATTTTACTGACAAACATGTTCTCTTTGAGTTTGATAATACAGTTGTTGTTTCAAGACTTATTGAAGGCGAGTACTTCAGTATTGATCAGATGCTTTCAAGTGACTATGAAACAAAGATGAGCATTAATAGAAAAGAGCTGCTTGATTGTATAGACAGAGCTACGCTTCTTGTAAAAGAGGGCGATAAGAAGCCTGTAATCATATCTATTACCGATACAAACATGGAGTTAAAGATTAAGTCAACCATAGGAAGTATGGATGAAGTGATCGATATTGATAAGCAGGGAAAAGATCTTATGATTGGATTTAATCCCAAGTTCCTTATCGATGCACTTCGCGCAATTGAGGATGAAGTAGTTGATATTTATCTTGTTAATCCTAAAGCACCTTGCTTTATTAGGGATAAGGATTCAACTTACACATATCTGGTATTACCTGTTAACTTCACAACAGTTGATTAATACTTACCAAAGGACCTGATTTAAGATGGAAATAGTAAAATTAAGAGAACAAGATGAATTCATAAAACTCGGACAGGCTTTGAAAAAAGCCGGTCTCGAGGGCTCAGGTGTTGATGCCAAAATGGATATACAAGCCGGTCTTGTAAAAGTAAACGGCGAAGTTGAGGTAAGACGCGGTCGTAAGCTATATGACGGAGACAGTTTTGAATATGACGGCGTACAGGTAAAAATAGAAAAATGATAATAAAATCATTGGAATTAGCTGACTTCAGAAATTATGAGAATATAAAGATAAACTTCAGCAGAGGAACTAACATACTGTACGGTGATAATGCGCAGGGCAAGACCAATATTTTGGAGGCAATCTTTGTTTCTGCAACAACAAAGTCACACAAAGGCAGTAAGGACAAGGAAATAATCAGATTCGGTAAAGAAGAAGCACATATCAGAACTATCTTGGAAAAAGATAATGCTGAATACCGCGTTGATATGCATCTTAGGAAGAATAAGTCCAAAGGAATCGCTATTGACGGGCAGAAGATAAAGAGGGCATCTGATCTGATAGGTCGGTTGAATGTTGTTTTTTTCTCACCGGAAGATCTGAGTATAATTAAAAATGGTCCTTCGGAAAGGCGCAGATTCATGGATATGGAGCTGTGTCAGTTGGATCAGATATATCTTAACAGTCTTTCCAAGTACAACAAACTGGTAGTCGAAAGAAATAAGATTCTAAAGGATCTTTTTGAACATCCTGAAAATAGCGTATTACTGGATGTTCAGGATAAGCAATTATTCGAATACGGATCCGTCATAATAAAGACAAGAGAAAAATTCATCAAAGATCTTAATGAAATAATAAGACCTATCCACGAGAAACTAACGGGAGAAAAAGAGACACTGTCTGTTTTTTATGAACCGAATGTAAAACTTGAGGAATTTGAAAGTAAGTTGAAGCAGGCAAGGAAAAAAGATACCTATGCAAAGCAGACAACAGTAGGACCTCATAAAGATGATTTTTCTTTTATGATTAAAAAAATGAATGCGGATGATGCGATAGATATCAGGAAATTCGGCTCACAAGGCCAGCAAAGAACCGCATCCTTATCACTTAAACTGTCAGAAATAGAGATAGTTAAGAGAGCAAAAAAAGAAAACCCGGTACTGCTTCTTGATGATGTTTTGTCAGAACTTGACAGCAACAGACAAAATTACCTTTTGAACACCATAGGAGATATACAGACAATAATAACCTGTACCGGTCTTGATGAGTTTGTTAATAACAGATTTGAAATAGATAAGCTGTTCAAAGTAACCGAAGGAACAGTAAGTAGTGAAAACTAAGGAACGGAGTAGAGCATGAGTAACGAAGAAGTACAGTATGGCGCTGACCAAATTCAGATTTTGGAAGGACTTGAAGCGGTCAGAAAAAGGCCCGGTATGTATATCGGAACTACAGCAAGCAGAGGATTGCACCACCTTGTATACGAGATTGTGGACAATTCTGTAGATGAAGCACTTGCTGGATTTTGTGATCATATCGAAGTAACAATTAACGAAGACAATACTATTATTGTAAAAGATAATGGTAGAGGAATCCCTGTTGATGTAAACCACAAGTCAGGTCTTACCGGCGTTGAGGTTGTATTTACAATACTTCACGCAGGCGGAAAGTTCGGCGGTGGAGGATATAAGGTATCAGGAGGACTTCACGGAGTTGGTGCTTCTGTCGTTAATGCGCTTTCTGAATGGCTTGAAGTTCAGGTTACAAGAGACGGAAAAGTATATGAGCAGAGATACGAAAGAGGAAAAGTTTGTTATCCTCTTAAGGTTGTTGGCGATGCTCCCGAAGGCGTTTCCGGAACAAGAGTATACTTTAAGCCCGACGCTCTTATTTTCAAAGAGACAACAATATATGATTACAACGTTTTGAAGCAGAGACTCAGAGAAATGGCATTCCTTACAAAGGGACTAAAAATTTCTCTTACAGATCTTAGAACTGAAGAAGGCGAAGAGCCTGTAGTTCAGACATTCCACTATGAGGGTGGTATCAAAGAATTTGTTGAATATCTCAATAAGAGTAAGACAGCTCTTTATGAAGACATTATGTACTTTGAGGGAAATAAGAACAACGTACAGGTTGAAGTTTCTCTTCAGCATAACGATTCATACACAGAGAGTATTTACACATTCGTAAATAATATCAATACTCCTGAAGGTGGTACACATCTCGAAGGATTTAAGGCAGCACTTACAAAGACCTTTAATGACTATGCAAGGTCAAATAAGATGCTTAAGGACAACGATGATAATCTTACAGGTGAAGATATCAGAGAAGGTCTTACAGCTATCATAAGTGTTAAAATTGAAGATCCTCAGTTTGAGGGACAGACAAAGCAGAAACTTGGTAACTCGGAAGCAAGAGGAGCTGTTGCCGGAATCGTAGGAGAGCAACTTACATACTTCCTTGAGCAGAATCCAAGTGTTGCAAAGCAGATTCTTGAAAAGGCAATCCTTGCACAGAGAGCAAGAGATGCAGCAAGAAAAGCAAGAGATCTTACAAGACGTAAATCTCCTATTGACGGATTGGGACTTCCCGGAAAGCTTGCCGATTGTTCAGACAAAGATCCAAAGAACTGTGAGATATTCATAGTTGAGGGAGATTCCGCCGGCGGATCTGCTAAGACTGCACGAAGCAGAGCAACACAGGCTATCCTTCCTCTCAGAGGAAAGATTCTCAACGTAGAAAAAGCAAGAGTTGACAGAATATACGGAAATGCAGAGATCAAGTCGATGATCACAGCATTCGGAACAGGTATACATGATGATTTCGACATCAGCAAACTCCGTTATGACAAGATCATTATTATGACCGATGCCGATGTAGACGGTGCGCATATCGCAACACTTATGCTCACATTCCTTTACAGATTTATGCCCGAACTTATCAAAGAAGGACATGTATATCTTGCACAGCCGCCTCTTTATAAGCTTGAGAAGAACAAAAAAGTCTGGTATGCATACAGTGATGAAGAATTGAACAAAATCTTGGCTGATGTCGGAAGAGACCAGAACAACAAGATTCAGCGTTACAAGGGTCTTGGAGAGATGGATCCAGAGCAGCTTTGGGAGACAACAATGGATCCTGAGAGAAGAGTTCTTCTTAGAGTAAATATGGATGAGGAATCCGAATCTGATATAGACGTTACTTTCACAACACTTATGGGTGATAAAGTTGAACCCAGAAGAGAATTTATTGAAAAGAACGCGAAGTTTGTAAAGAACCTGGATATTTAAAGAACGTAAAAAGGAAAAGAAATGGCTGATAATAATAACAATAACAACAACGAACTGTCAGATGACGTTTTTGATAAAGTCACTACTGACAGAATAAAGGAAGTAGATCTTCAGAAGACAATGGAAGCAGACTACATCGATTATGCCATGAGCGTAATCGCATCACGTGCGCTTCCTGACGTAAGAGATGGTCTTAAGCCTGTACAGAGAAGAATTCTGTACTCTATGATCGAACTTAACAACGGTCCCGACAAGCCGCACCGTAAATGTGCGCGTATCGTCGGTGATACAATGGGTAAATACCATCCTCACGGTGACAGCTCTATTTATGGAGCCCTCGTAAATATGGCACAGCCCTGGTCAATGAGATGTTGTCTTGTCGACGGTCACGGAAACTTTGGATCTGTCGACGGTGACGGCGCTGCTGCTATGCGATACACAGAGGCACGTCTTACAAAGATCGCAATGGAGATGACTGCGGATATCGGAAAAGATACCGTAGACTTTACTCCGAACTTCGATGATACAGAAAAAGAACCTGCAGTTCTCCCCAGTAGATATCCTAACCTTCTGGTAAACGGAACAACAGGTATCGCGGTAGGAATGGCAACAAACATTCCTCCTCACAACTTAAGAGAGATAATCGCTGCGGTTGTTAAGATGATCGATAACCGCGTGCTTGAAGACAGAGAAACAGATATCGAGGAAATTCTTTCGATAGTAAAAGCTCCCGACTTCCCTACAGGTGGAATAATCCTTGGAACAAGAGGAGCGGAAGAAGCTTACAGAACAGGTAGAGGAAAAGTAATAGTAAGAGCTGTAACAGATATCGAGCCTATGCAGAACGGCAAGAACAGAATTGTTGTTACAGAGCTTCCTTACCTCGTAAATAAAGCAAACATGATCTCAAAGATCGCTGAGCTTGTTAAGCTTAAAAAGCTCGACGGAATAACAGCACTTCGAGATGAATCTGACAGAGAAGGTATGCGTGTTGTAATTGAGCTTAGAAACGATGTTAACCCTAACATCATGCTCAATAAGCTTTATAAGCATACACAGATGCAGGATTCATTCGGAATCATCATGCTTGCGCTCGTAAATAACCAGCCTAAGGTTATGAGCATCACAGAGATGCTTAAGCACTACATCGCTCATCAGGAAGATGTAGTAACAAGAAGAACAAAGTATGATCTTAACAAAGCTGAAGAGCGAGATCATATCTTACAGGGATTGCTTATTGCCCTTGATAATATAGATGAAGTAATCAAGATCATAAGAGGCAGCGAGACAGTTGCTCTTGCTAAGGAACAACTCATGGCCCGCTTTGGTCTTACAGATGTTCAGGCTCAGGCAATTGTTGATATGAGACTTCGTACTCTCACAGGTTTGGAGAGAGACAAGCTTGAACAGGAACACGCTGAACTCCTTAAGAAAATCGAGGAATTAAAAGCTATTCTTGCAGACAGAAAGATACTTCTCGGAGTTATCAAGAAAGAGATAACAGAGATTTCTGATAAATACGGTGATGAAAGAAGATCACAGATCGGACATGACGATTCAGATATAGACATGGAAGATCTGATCCCTAATGTAAATACAGTAATTGCAATGACAAATCTCGGATATATAAAGAGAATGTCAATTGATAACTTTAAGGCTCAGAACCGTGGAGGAAAGGGAATCAAGGGAATTACCACAATCGATAATGACTTTGTGGAAGATATCCTTATGACGACCACCCACAATTATGTAATGTTCTTTACCAACACAGGTAGAGTTTACAGACTTAAGGTTTATCAGATTCCTGAGGCATCAAGAACTTCAAGGGGTATGGCAATCGTCAACCTCCTTCAGCTTGCTCCGGGAGAAAAGATTACAGCTATGATTCCTGTTAAGGGCTTTGAAGATGAGGATAAGAGCCTCTTTATGGTAACTAAGAAAGGTACTGTAAAGAAAACTCCTATCACTGACTTCATAAATGTCAGAAAGACAGGACTTGCAGCTATCAATCTTAGAGATGATGATGAACTTATTGAAGTTAAGAGTGTTCAGAAGGGTGCTGAAGTATTCCTTGTAACTAAGAACGGAATGTGTATCCACTTTGATGAGGAAGACGTAAGAGCAACCGGAAGATCATCAATGGGTGTAAGAGGTATGACACTCGACGATACAGATGAGATTGTCGGAATGCAGCTTAATACTCAAGGTGATTCACTTCTCATAGTTTCTGAAAAAGGATATGGAAAGAGAACAGTTCTCAGTGAGTTCAATAACCAGTTCAGAGGCGGAAAAGGTGTAAAGTGCTACAAGATAACCGAGAAGACAGGAGCTGTTATTGGTGTTAAGGCAGTAAATGAAGACAATGAGATCATGATGATCACAAATGCTGGAATCATTATTCAGCTTCGTATGGATGAGATAACTGTCCACGGAAGAGTAACATCCGGAGTTAAGATGATCAATCTTGACAAGGGAGTTACTGTAGCAAAAATTGCCAAAGTTAGAGAAAAAATCTCTGACGGAGATAAAGAACTCGATAATATCGATGAAGTAAACGACGGCGAGATAGACGAAAAGGCTTAATGTATTTCGAGTGATGGGGGAAGTATGAAAATCGGACTTGTAATCTCTGAACTAGAGGACAATGAAGTCAAGAAAATCTGTATAGGTGCTAATAAAGCGGCAGTTGACAAGGGGATAACCCTTGTCATCATGCCGGGTAAATACCTTGTAAATAATGACGATGTTGATGAAAAACATCCTTACAGATTTCAGAACACAGCTCTTTTTTAAATATGCAACAAAGCTTGGATTTGACGCGGTAGTAATTGATATTGAGCGAATCGGCAAGAATGTTGCCATCTTAAAGAAAGAGGCTCTTTTAAAGACCTTTTTTGAAATTCCTTTTCTGACTCTTACCGAGCAGGAAGGATATGTTGCTTCTAAAAAAATAATGTCCGATCACGGATATCTTGAACAGCAGGGATATCAGGCCATTTGTGATGCAGTGTCATATGCAGAGACAGGAAAGCTTTCAAATGAAGAGCCTTCCTGTGTTTTCTCATTCATAGAAGAGTCAGAAGCAGAGGCTCTTTCTGTAATTTCAGAAATAGGAACAAGACTTTTTAACCGAAAATTCGAGGTAGAAGGTCTTTATAAATCAATGGGACAGATAAATGCAGAGCATGGTGTGAAAAACTGCGGCCTGTTCCTGTATGACAAAAAGATAAGAAATACTTTCAAACATCCGTGGGAATTCCCCGAAAAAATTAGAATGAAGAGTGCGATTGTAGACGGAACCGAAATAGTAACCGGTAACAGCACTGAAATAGATACAGATAAGATATTAGAGGTCTTTGATAACGGTACGCCCAAAGTTCTTGTTGCCGGAAATATCTTTGTCGGCCAGTATCAGCTTGGACTTATGGTAACAGAGTTTAATCCAAGGATACTTATAAATAATTATTTTGACAGCCTTGTTGGAATAGTTACGGTAAGTTCCAGAGTTTCATACCTGGAGACAGAGATTGATAAGACACAAAAAGAACTTCTGGAAGTTCAGGAAGAACTTGCAAGGGACGACTCTGTTCTCGATCATATCGGAGGACAGGATTATCTGACGGGCGGACTTAACAGAAGAGGATTTTTTGCGAAAGCTTACGATTATCTCAAAGAGAATTTTGAAGCAGGAAAATATGCGGTTGTTGCGTATATAAGAATGGATTCTCTTAAGAAAATAAATGATGTATACGGACACAACGAAGGTGATCAGGCAGTAAGAGAAGTTGCAGAGATACTGGATATTGTGTTTAAAGATTGCATACACGGAAGAATTCGTGGTGATGAATTTGCAGCTATTTCGGTATCTTCAGAAGAAGGAATGGCGGAGAATTTCCGCGAGGAAATGTCATCTCAAAACGCAGCGCTTCTTGAAAGATCGAAGAGATATATCAATTACCTTCAGTATTCGGTCTGCGAATTCAGTTATGAAGACAATCTTTCTCTTAGAGAGATGTTAAAAGAAACAGACGAAAGTCTGCAGAGAGTAAAAGGAAATTTCTAACATGGGATTAAAGCTTGTATCATGGAATGTCAACGGACTGAGAGCATGTGTTTCAAAAGGCTGCTTTCAGGAATTTATGGATAACGAAAAACCTGATGTAATCTGCCTTCAGGAGACCAAACTTCAGGAAGGACAGATCAAAATGGATCTTCCCGGATATGAAGAATACTGGAACTATGCGGAGAAAAAGGGTTATTCGGGAACAGCTATTTTTACAAAAGAAAAGCCGATTTCTGTAACTTACGGACTTGGAATTGAAGAGCATGACCACGAAGGAAGAGTCATTACAGCTGAGTATAACGACTACTACCTAGTAACTGTCTATGTTCCTAATGCGAAAGAGGATCTTTCAAGGCTAGAATACAGACAGGTTTGGGAAGACGATTTTCTTAAGTATATTAAAAAGCTTGAAGAGACAAAGCCTGTAATTTATTGCGGCGACTTAAACGTAGCTCACAAGGAAATCGACCTTAAGAATCCTAAGACAAACAGAGGACATGCGGGCTTTACGGATGAAGAAAGAGCAAAGTTCGATAACGTTCTTGCAGCAGATCTTGTGGATACTTTCAGATATTTTTATCCCGACCTTGAGGGAGCATATTCATGGTGGTCATACAGATTCCATGCAAGAGAGAAGAATGCAGGGTGGCGTATTGACTACTTCGTTGTATCAAAGTCGCTCATGCCTTCCATAGAGGATGCCAAGATTTACAGTAACGCTCTTGGATCGGATCATTGTCCCGTCGGACTTATACTAAAATAAGAGTAATGAATCATGAATAATTTGATCTTTAGTTTAAATGCAACGCTTCCTGTTTTTCTTTTAATGATCTTTGGTTATCTGATGAATAGAATAGGGTTTATAGACGATAAAGCAGCTTCGTGGATGAACAAATTTGTTTTTAAGATTTCACTTCCCATGCTGCTTTTTGTTGACCTTGCAGATCAGGATTTTAAGGGAACATGGAACGGAAAGTTTGTGCTTTTCTGTTTTATGGCAACAATAATAAGCATCGTAGTAATATTCGGTTTTTCTTTTCTTTGTGTAAAAGAGAAGGGAAAAAGAGGAGAGTTTATCCAGGGAGCGTACAGAAGCAGTGCTGCTCTACTCGGTCTTGCTTTTATTCACAATATCTATGGCGATGCAAGTACAGGAATGGGACCGCTTATGATACTCGGAAGTGTCCCACTTTACAACATCTGCGCAGTTATAATTCTGATGTTCACTGCAGAAAATGAAGGCGAAAGTGACAACAAGAATGAAATGATAAAAAAGACTGCGATCGGAATAGCCAAGAATCCGATCATCATTGGAATAATAATAGGTCTTTTGTGGTCGTTGTTCAGAATACCAAAGCCTGCAATACTTTCGACATTTACAGAAAATATCGCACGACTTGCAACTCCGCTGGGACTTATGTCGATGGGAGCTTCTTTTGAAATAAAAAAAGCGCTTAAGGAAATCAAACCTGCGCTTATTGCTACGTTTATAAAACTATTTGTTCTTGTCGGAATCTTTTTACCGATAGCGGTAAGTATGGGATTTATAGGCGAACAGATTGTTGCGATACTCATAATGCTTGGATCTGCAACAACAGTAAGTTGCTATATCATGGCCAAAAGCATGGGACATGAGGGAGTTTTGAGCAGCAGCATAATCATGATGACTACTTTAGGATGCTCTTTTTCCCTCACATTCTGGCTTTTTGTACTTCGTTCTATAGGAATAATCTGAGCTTGTCAGTATTTCTTTAGAAGTCTGTCTTTGACAGGAAAGATCTTATCTTACCCCAATAATTTGTGGGATCTGTAACTACTCCCTGAATGTGCCCCGATCCAAGAATTATGCAATACATCTTGTCACATTTTGCAGCTTCGTAAAGACGAGAGCACATCTGGGGATCTATCACCGCATCTTCATCACCATGTATGAAAAGTGTGGGAGTCTTTGATTTAGAAACCGCATCAATCGGTCTTACATCGTTAATATCAAATCCCGAGCGAAGATATATTATAAATCTTGCTAGTGCGACTATGATAGGAGCCGGAATGAAGGAGACTTTCATAGTCTTATATGTTTTTGCAAACTGCTTTCTTAAATTTGAATAAGAACTGTCTGAGATAGCGGCTTTTACATTTTCCGGAAGGTGTTCACCTGTTGTCATAAGGACCGTTGCCGCACCCATAGACATTCCATGAAGAAGAATCGATGCCTGTGGATCTCTTTTTATAATCCAATAAATCCATTCCATTATATCAAGCCTGTCATCAAGGCCATATCCGACATACTTTCCTTCACTCTTTCCAAATCCGCGAAGGTCGGGAAGAAGACAATTTACATCAAGTGAAAGATAGTACTGCGCGTAGATTCCGTTATACTCATGGTTGTCCTTGATTCCGTGAACAAGAATAACATATCTGTGCGAGTTACTGCTTGCAGGAATGTAGGTAGCGTGGAGCTTAAGACGGTCGATACTGTCTATGTACATATCCTGTTTATCTTTATGATTTCTTACGAACATTCTTCCGGCTGTAACAGCTTTATCATAATCGGGACTTTCGTCGGTATGCTGAACAGGTACGGATGTAAGCTTATAGATATAATTGGTGAGAGCATAAGCACCACCAAGAAATGCAGAGAAAATGCCGAATTTAAGAACTGAATTTTTTTTGTTCATTTAAAGAATACCTCGTGTGTAAAGTTTTAAGGGCATCATCATTTAAGCCTCTCCAATATATATTATCATTTTTTTTACAGATAGAAGCATTTTTTTGGTTTTCTTTTTGCAAAGAATGGAATATTATATTTATATAAATATAAACTATTTTAGGAGAATGTAAAATGAAAAAAGAAAACAAAGTAACATTGTGCATAGATAAAAGTTTTACCGTAGGAAAGGTGGACAAAAGAATCTACGGCTCTTTTATCGAGCATCTCGGAAGAGCGGTCTATGAAGGAATCTATCAGCCGGACAGCCAATTTGCTGATGAGAACGGATTTAGAAAAGACGTTATTGAGCTGGTAAAAGAAATCGATGTACCTGTAGTAAGATATCCCGGGGGAAATTTTGTCTCTGCGTTTAGATGGGAAGACAGCGTAGGACCTGTAGATGAGAGACCTGCGAGACTTGAGCCTGCATGGGGAGTAATCGAGAGCAACAGATTCGGACTTGATGAGTTCATGAACTGGTGTAAAAAAGTGGGTTCAGAGCCCATGTATGCGATAAACCTCGGAACAAGAGGAATCGAAGATGCCAAGAATGTTGTTGAATACTGCAACATTGAGAAAGGCACATATTACAGTGACCTCAGAATCAAGCACGGAGTTAAGGATCCATACAAGATAAAGCTCTGGTGCCTTGGAAATGAGATGGATGGACCTTGGCAGATTGGACATATGACACCTGAAGAGTACGGACTTAAGGCAGGACGTGCGGGACATCTTATGAAGATGATCGATCCTGAGATTGAGTGCGTAGTATGCGGATCTTCAGGAATCGGAATGCCTAAATTCGGTGAGTGGGAGAGAGTCGTTCTTGAAAACAGTTATGACAATGTAGATTACATCTCACTTCACACATATTATGACAATGAAGAGGACAATACTCCCAACTTCCTTGCAAGCAGCGTATCTATGGATAAGTTCATTGAGAGCGTTGTCAGCATCTGTGACTGCGTAAAGGCTACAAAGAGATCCGATAAGACAATAAATCTTTCATTTGATGAATGGAACGTATGGTATCACTCAAAGAAAAAAGATGCAGAGCTTGAGAAGTGGACTGAGCATCCACATCAGCTTGAAGAAGATTACAACCTTGAAGATGCTCTTCTTGTAGGTTCAATGATGATCACATTGTTAAGACACGCAGACAGAGTAAAGATTGCTTGTCTTGCACAGCTTGTAAACGTTCTCAGCCCTATAACAACAACCGATAACGGCGTGTTTAAGCACACAATCTTCTATCCATTCATGCAGGCAAGCAGATACGGAAGAGGCGAGGTTCTTAATACAATTGTTAAGGTGCCTGCTTATGAGTCAAAGCACGGAGATGCTCCCTATGTTGATTCTGTAGTAGTAAGTGATGAGGAAAACGGCGCACTTACTATATTTGCCGTAAACAAGGACCTTGAGGATGACTTTGACCTTACCTGCGATTTAAGACAGTTTGCGGACTACAAAGTTGTTGAACACAGCGTACTTACTCACAAAGATGTTAAGGCAGGAAATACAGAAAACAATCCTGATGAAGTAAAGCCTTCAGATAACACAAATGCAGCAACAAACGAGAATGGAGTGCTTAAGACAACACTTCCCGCAAGAAGCTGGAACGTTATAAGACTTAAAGTTTGATCAGAAATTATAAAAATTTCTTTCACAATATGGTATACTCTCTATGATGTAAGAAAACGGAGAGTATTAATGGGTTTTAATTCATTTACGTTTATATTGGTATTTCTTCCGATACTGATGATCGGTTGGCATACACTTAATAAATTACAGAAATATACGGTGGCAGACGTATTACTTATCATCATGTCATTGTATTTTTACTACACTTTCGGTGTGGATTTCCTGATCATTCTTTTTGTAAGTATTGGCGTTAACTATGCACTAAGTGCGCTTGTAAGCAAGATAGATTCAAGAAATACCGGAAATATATTTTTTTACAAAAAGCTCATAAAGGTAATAGGAGTGCTATTTAATTTAGGACTCCTATTCTACTTTAAATATCTTGGCTTTTTCGCCGACAATCTCAACGCAGTTTTAAAAACGGGACTGACAGTTGATAAGATAATCATGCCCATAGGAATCAGCTTTTTTACCTTTGGGCAGATTTCTTATATTGTTGACAGGGCAAACGGTGAAGCACCACACTACAATTTCATCGAATATGCGCTTTACACTGTCTATTTCCCGAAGCTTATACAGGGACCTATCGCATTCCATAAGGAGATGATTGACCAGTTCAGGGATAATTCACTTAGGACCTACGATTCCGTGAAATTCGCAGGTGGACTTATGTCTTTTGTAATAGGTCTTTCAAAGAAAGTAATTCTGGCGGATGTTCTCTCAAGAGTAGTAAACTACGGCTTTGAGCAGACATATTATCTTGATACTCTGACTGTTACGGCAGTTATGCTTGCCTATACTTTCCAGATCTACTTCGACTTTTCCGGATATTGCGACATGGCAAACGGCATCAGTCTGATGCTTGGATACAGGCTTCCTACAAACTTCAATTCACCTTATAAGGCAGCGTCCGCAAAAGAGCTGTGGCAGAGATGGCATATGACTTTGTCGCGCTTTTTTATCAAATATGTCTACATACCTCTTGGTGGTAGCAGAAAAGGAAGATACCGCACGATAGTAAATGTCCTCATAGTCTTTATTTTGAGCGGACTCTGGCACGGAGCAGGCTGGACATACGTTTGCTGGGGACTTATGCAGGGACTTTTGGTAGTATGGGATGATCTTGGAATAGTAAGTACCGAGAAAGAAGGAAAATTCCTTTTTAGAAAAGAACCGTTACTTGTAATTCCCAAGGCACTTGGAAGAGCAATGACATTTATAGCTTTTGTGGCTTCACTTATATTCTTCAGATCGGAATCTGTGGAAAAAGCACTGGCAATGTTTAAAAGACTGTTCTTCTTTACTTATCCGGGATTCCTTACAAGAACCGCCGCAAACCTTGATATCGCGGAAAACTACGTTTTCAGACAGTTCCTGTCTCAACTTGGCGGAATAGATGAAAATGTAATTTATATGATCACTATGTTGGTATATCTTGCGGTAAGCGGATTTATCATCACGAGAAAGAACACGGAAGAAATAATAGAAACAACAACATTTGATAAAAAGACGCTTATTGGAATCACAGTTCTTTTCCTGTGGTCGTTCGTATCATTGTCGGCAGTAAGTACGTTTATTTATTTTCAGTTTTGATTTTTTTAGAGAATATGGAAAAAGAAAACAGTTCAAAAAAGTTTATAAAAAGATTTCTTGTGGCAGTACTTGCAGTGGCCGTGCTTATCGCGGGTGTTGTTGTATTTTTTGACCCGTTCTATCATTATCACAAGCCGTGGTGCGGACTTAAGGCAGTGCTAAATGATAAGGAATATCAGTGTGTCGGAACACTCAGAAACTTCGATTACAACGCGCTTTTGGTGGGATCTTCCGTAATGGAAAACAACAACAATGGCTGGTATGATGATGCCTACGGTGTTAAGTCGATAAAGGCAATAAGGTCATACGGCGCAACGGCAGATCTTTGTTATTTATTGGATATTGCATATGAGAATCATGACCTTGACTATGTCTTTTATAACATAGATCCGTCGTCGCTTGTTGCAGATGCAGAGACAACATTTGAAGCAGCGGGATGTCCGATGTATCTCTATGACAAGAACCCTATAAATGACGTGAATTATCTGTTTAATAAGGACGTGTTGTTCGAAAAGATACCGTATCAGGTCGCAAACTCATTTATGGGAGACTACGACGAGGGACTTTCCTATAACTGGGCGAAGTGGAAAACTTTTGGAGCCGATCAGACTCTTTCGATCTACTTCCGGCAAAAGAATGTAGTTCCAATGCTTGATAAAGATGTGCATAAAGATAAAGTGTTGAAAAATATTGAACTACTTACAAAGCAAGTAAGAGAGCACCCTGATACAAAGTTCGTTTTCTTCTATCCAGCATATTCAATGCTTTGGTGGGACGGAGCCGTTAGGACAGGCGAAAGAGACGCATTTATCCAAAGCGAGAAGATGATGACAGAGGAACTTTTAAAATATGACAATGCGAAAGTTTTCTGTTTCCAGGGCGAAGAAGAAATAGTGACAAACCTTGATAACTACATGGATTCGATACATTTTTCTCCTGACATAAATAAGTTCATGCTCGATAAGATCATTGATGGGCAGAACGAGCTTACTGAGAGCAATTACAAGGAAAAACTTGATGAAGTAAAGGCATTATCTGAAAAGATAGTTAAAAAAATAATGCCGGAATATGAAGCAGAAGACCGTTTTGTATATGATATGACAGAATAATATATAGTTTATTTGCAAAAAAAAATGGTATACTATCTGCACAGTGTTAAGAATTTTTTTACGGAAGAAGGAATAATCGTGAGTGATTCTGTTACAAAAAAAATCGTACTTACAGGAGGCGGAAGCGCAGGACATGTTACACCTAACATCGCGCTGATCCCCGCATTAAGAAAAGCCGGATATGATATCTATTACATTGGTTCATATAGCGGAATAGAAAAGAAACTGATAGAGGACTACAACGTACCGTATTTCGGAATAGCAACAGGAAAGCTCAGACGATATTTCGATCCGAAGAACTTTACGGATCCCTTCAGAGTATTAAAGGGATTTGCAGAAGCAAAGAAAATATTAAAAAAGATACAGCCTGACATAGTTTTTTCTAAGGGAGGCTTTGTAAGTGTGCCGGTAGTAAGAGCTGCAGGCGCGCTTAAGATACCATATATCGTGCATGAATCCGATATGACACCCGGACTTGCCAACAAACTCAGCATTGCAGGTGCCAACAAGATTTGCTGTAACTTCCCTGAGACAATGAGGCTTCTCCCCGCGGAGAAGGCAGTGCTCACAGGAACGCCCATAAGAGACGAGCTTGGAATGGGTGATGCCGCTGAAGGTAAGAAATTATGCGGCTTTGAAGATGATAAGCCGGTACTTATGGTAATCGGCGGAAGTTTGGGGGCACAATCCGTAAACGAAACAGTCAGATATGCTCTTCCAAGATTATTACCGAACTTCAATATTGTTCATATCTGCGGAAAAGAGAAGATGGATAATCTAAAGCTCACTCTTCCCGGATACAAGCAGTTTGAATACGTAAAAAATGAGCTTAAAGATATTTTTGCAATGGCGGATATTGTTGTATCAAGAGCAGGTGCAAACTCAATCTGCGAGCTTCTTGCGCTCAAAAAGCCAAATATACTGATACCTCTTTCAACCAAATCAAGCAGAGGTGACCAGATGCTAAACGCAAGGTCATTTGAACAGCAGGGATTCTCAATTGTTATTGACAATGACGACCTCGATGAAGATATACTTGTTGAATCAATAGAAGATCTTTACGAGAACCGTGAGAAATATATAGAAAACATGAGGAACAGTAATCTTCACAGTGCGACTGACACTATAGTCGGTCTTATAGACAATGAATTAAAAATTCAATAGCTGAAATTTTTTATCAAATCTTAATAGGGACTTTATTTGTATTTACATCATAAGGGTTATCATTATATGGTAGAGTATTTTCGAGTTTGAGGTGCGAATATGATAGATATCACATCTTATGTTAATGGATACAGTCCGGTAGGCGATATTATTGTCATGGCGGTAATCATCGTTATGGCAATTCTTATTCGTGTTACTTATATCAGGCAGAGTTCTGAATTTAAGATGTTTAAGGTGATATTGCTGTGTACGCTCATTGCGGCAATTTCAAATCTTGTATTTCGCCAGAATATGGGTAAACTTGGAGATTATCCTGTATTTTTACTCTACATTGAAAAATACATTACTCATTTTTCTGTTCTTTTAGCGCTTGCACTTTATCTTATATATATAAAGAATCAAATGAAACTCCCTGAATCAACGGGGCGGATGATTGACTTTATTTCAATCGCGGTTTTTACTGTCTTTGCATCTGTAGATCTGCTTGGAATGATGTTTGGGTTTGGATTTAGTATCATCGATTATGAGAATATTCAGCCTGGACAATATATCCCGGCATGCGGTTATCTTCTTTTCGCATTTCTTATACTTTGCATATTGATACGTTTTGGTAAGCATATGTATAGGCCTGTAGTAATAGCCCTATATGCTTCTATCTTCATGTCTTTTGTGATCACTTGCATTCAGCAGAAACACGATCAAAAATCATTTACTATATCAACACTGATTTTCCCTGCAATAGCAATAATGTATCTTATGCATTCCAACCCGTACAATCTTGAGACGGGCTCGCTTCATGCAGATTCACTTATTGAAAACATTGAGAATGCATTAAAGAAAAAGGATGATCTTCTTATTATTTTCCTCCATATTACTGAAGGCGACCGTAAGGGATATAAGTTTCCTAAAGAAATGAGAGATACGATCAGAGAAGTAAGCACATATATGTTTAAAGGAGCCAAACTATTTCAGGTTGCAGAAGGAAAAATAGCGCTCTCTGTTCGGCTTGCCATAAACTCGGATTATTCTAAGGGAATAGACAATATCATCAGCACATTTAATGAACAATACGCAATCTATAAGAAGGATTACAAGATGGTGATCATTCGTACCATGGATGAGCTTGATAAGGCTGATGACTACATACAGATGATAGATTATGTAGAAAACAGGATGCTTCAAAATGAAATTCATTATGTCAATGATGAGGATGTTGAAAGATATAAGAGCCACAAATACATAGTTGAACAGCTTGCTGATATCAACAGTAGAAAAGATTTAAGAGATCCTCGCGTACTTGTGTATTGCCAGCCTGTATATAACATAGAAACAGGAAAGTTTGATACCGCAGAAGCTCTTATGAGACTGAGGCTTGAGAAAATTGGAATGGTATTTCCGGACAGATTCATTCCCATTGCAGAGAAACACCATTATATCCATATTCTCAGTCTTATCATCTTTTCAAAGACCTGTAACGAGATAAGAAGACAGCTTGATGATGGATATTTCATCAAGAGAATATCAGTCAATTTCTCTATACTTGATTTTAAGGAAAAAGATTTTTGTGAGAACATAACCAAGATAGTACGTGACGCGGGAATCCCGTTTGATAAGGTGGCAATTGAGATTACAGAGAGTCAGAATGAAAAAGACTTCATGGCTCTAAAAGAAAAACTCTTTGAACTTAGGGATAGCGGAATAACCTTCTATCTTGATGATTTTGGAACCGGCTACTCCAATATGGAAAGAATCATGGAGCTTCCTTTTGACATAATCAAATTCGACCGTTCGCTTGTAATTGCAAGCGGATCCGATAATAAGTCAAAGACCATGGTAACACACATGGCGCACATGTTTAATGACATGAAATATGATGTTCTCTACGAAGGTGTAGAGGATGATAATGACCAGAACAGATGTAAAGAGATGTATGCAAGATACCTTCAGGGTTATAAGTACTCCAAACCCATTCCTATAGAGCAACTTTCCGAGTTTTTGGAGAGAGAAAATTTTGAATGAGTTTGTGAAAATTTATTTCAATATATCCTTAATTACGTTATACTTAAAAGGTGCAATTATTAATGGAGGCATTCTGTATGAATATTGTCAGCGAGAGAATAAAGAGTTGTTATAACGCACTTCCTTCATCGGAGAAGAAAGTTGCGGATTATATTCTCGAGAGGAAGGATGATCTTTTTCAATATCCTATAAAAGATCTTGCACGTTTGTCCGGAACTACGCAGGCGGCATGGACGCGCTTTGCACAGGCTATTGGTTATGACGGTCTTAAAGACCTTAAGAATGCTTACTATACGGAAGCAAATTCTTCTCTTACAGTAGCTGATAAAGGACCGAAGATTTCATTTAAGGATGTCAATGAGTATACATCGCTTCAATCGATTGCAGATAACATCTGCGCTACAAGCGTTCAGGCAGTACAGACTACGTACAGGCTTTTTGACGCAGGAACATTTAATGATGCAGTAGATAAGATAATAAATGCCAAGCAGATACAGATATTTGGCGTAGGTACGGCAGGACTTGCCGCATACGATCTTTATTGCAAATTACTCAGAATTCATTATAATGTTGTATTTAATCAGGATCAGCATCTTAGCCTGATGACCGTTTCGCAGATAGGACCTGCGGACGTTGCTATATTTTTTAGCGATAATGCCAGAAACAAGCAGATCATGCAGCTTTTCACAGCCGCAAAGGATGCGGGAGCAACGACCATTGCCATAACAAAGCTTGGCAATAACGCGCTTACGACCAGATGTGACTATGTTCTTTTTGCGACCTCACCTGAGATTGATAAAAAGAGCGGAATAACAAGCTCAAGATTTGCACAGCTTTTCCTGGTAGATACGTTGTACACCGCGATAGCAAATCGCGACTATGATAAAATAGAGAAGTATCTCGCATTGTCATACGAGATATTTTCAGAACCACAGTGGGAGTGAGGAGAACAGTAATGGAAAAAATAGCTAGTTTTACAGTCAACCACCTTGATCTTGAACCGGGAATCTATGTTTCGAGAAAAGATAAAGTTGGACAGGAGACAATAACAACATTCGATCTTAGAATGACAGCACCCAATAAAGAGCCTGTTATGAACACAGCGGAAGTTCATACAATGGAGCATCTTGGAGCAACATTTTTAAGAAACGACGAAGAGTACAAGGACAGAACAATTTACTTTGGACCTATGGGTTGCAGAACAGGTTTTTACGTAGTTCTTGCAGGAGACCTTGATTCAAAAGATATCGTTCCTCTTGTCACAAGAATGTTCGAGTTTATGCGCGATTTCAAGGGAGAAGTTCCCGGAGCAAGCGCAAGAGATTGCGGAAATTATCTTGATATGAACCTTGGAATGGCAAACTTCCTTGCAAAGAGATATCTTGATAACACACTTTATAACATCACGGATAAGCACCTTGTTTATCCCGAATAATTAAGACAGAAAGAGAAAAAATATATGAAAATTGGAATTATTGGTGCCATGGAGGTTGAAGTTGCAACCTTAAAGAGCAACATGACAGTGAAAAATACCGTAAAAAAAGCTTCCATGGAGTTTTACGAAGGAACAATAGGAAATACCGAAGTTGTTGTAGTAAGAAGCGGAATCGGTAAAGTAAACGCAGGAATCTGCGTACAGATCCTTATCGACCTGTTTAACGTAACACACGTGATCAACACAGGAATCGCAGGATCGCTTAACGCAGATATAAATATCGGAGATATAGTTCTTTCAACAGATGCTTGCTATCACGATGTTGATGTCACAGTATTCGGATACAAGAAGGGAGAGATTCCCCAGATCGGCGCAGCTACATTCGAAGCAGATAAAGAGCTCAGAGAAAAGGCAAAAGCATCAATCAAGAAGGCAGCTCCCGATATCGGAGTTTTTGAAGGAAGAGTTTGCAGCGGAGACCAGTTTATCAGTAGCGCCGAAGTTAAGGACGCCATAATCAAAGAACACGGCGGACTTTGCACAGAGATGGAAGGTGCAGCAATCGCACAGGCAAGCTACCTTAACAACACTCCTTTTCTTATCATCAGGGCAATTTCAGATAAGGCTGACGGAGGCGCAGAAGTTGATTATCCCACATTCGAAGCAAAGGCAGCAAAAGACTGCGCAGCTATCGTAATGGAGATAATCGCAGAGCTCTAAGAAATTGCAGATTTAATCAGCTTTTTTCTGACAGCTTATAGATTAAAACATATAAATGACTTGGATTTATGAGAAAATCGCTCATGATCCAAGTCATTTTTTTTCGTAAGCGCTTGATTAGGAAAAATATCTTTGATAAACTTTAGACGAATGGCGAAACCCAATTTCACGCGCCAAACAGGAGGATTTTATAATGGTTAGTTGGAACAATCTTGATACAATTAAATCCTATAACGATCTTGAAGGTATCAAACACGTTAATTTAGTTGAAGCTATGTCCGGGGAGAACGGAGCTAAGAGAGTTAAAGAGTACTCTGTTCCTATGGCAGCCGGCCTTGCATACAACTACGCAGCCAAGGAAGTTGATGATGATATTATCAATGCTCTTGATGCGCTTGCAAAAGAAACACAGCTTATCGAGAAGTTTGAGGCGCTTTATAACGGTGAAGTTATTAACACCGGGGAAAAGAGAATGGTTCTCCACCAGCTTACAAGGGGACAGCTTGGAAACAAGGTAGAAGCTGACGGAGTTGATAAAAGAGAATTCTATGTAAAAGAACAGAAGAGAATCGCAGATTTTGCAAATAAAGTTCACTCAGGTGAGATTGCAAACGCAAAGGGAGAGAAGTTCACAACTGTTGTACAGATCGGTATCGGCGGAAGTGATCTTGGTCCTCGCGCTATGTATCTTGCACTTGAGAACTGGGCACACAGAACAGGCAACTTCAAGATGGAAGCAAAATTCATCAGCAACGTAGATCCTGATGATGCATCTGCTGTACTTAACAGCATTGATGTTGCTCATTCAATCTTTATCCTGGTTTCAAAATCAGGAACAACACTTGAAACACTTACAAACGAATCATTCGTTACAGATGCGCTTAAGAAGGCAGGACTTGATCCTTCCAAGCACATGATCGCAGTTACATCAGAGACATCTCCTCTTGCAAAGAGTGAGAACTACCTTGAAGCATTCTTCATGGATGATTTCATCGGCGGACGTTACTCTTCAACATCAGGAGTTGGCGGAGCAGTTCTTTCACTTGCTTTCGGACCTGACGTATTCGCACAGTTCCTTGATGGTGCTGCAGAAGAGGACAAGCTTTCTGCAAATGCAGATCTTAAGAAAAACCCTGCAATGCTCGATGCACTTATCGGAGTTTATGAGCGCAACGTACTTGGTTACTCAAGCACAGCGGTTCTTCCTTATTCACAGGGACTTAGCCGTTTCCCTGCTCATCTTCAGCAGCTCGATATGGAGTCAAACGGAAAGAGCGTAAACCGTTTCGGTGAGCCTATTAACTATGTAACTGGTCCTATCATCTTCGGTGAGCCCGGAACAAACGGACAGCACTCATTCTACCAGCTCCTTCATCAGGGAACAGACATCATTCCTCTTCAGTTCATCGGCTTTAAGAACAGCCAGCTTCAGAATGATGTTGATATTCAGGGAAGCACAAGCCAGCAGAAGCTCTGCGCTAACGTAGCAGCTCAGATCGTTGCATTTGCATGTGGTAAAAAAGATGATAACCTCAACAAGAACTTCAAGGGCGGACGTCCTTCAAGTATCATCGTAGGTGATGAGCTTAATCCCAAGTCTCTCGGTGCGCTTCTTGCTCATTTTGAGAACAAAGTTATGTTCCAGGGATTTGTATGGAACATCAACAGCTTCGATCAGGAAGGTGTTCAGCTTGGTAAGGTACTTGCAAAGAGAGTTCTTGCACACGAGACAGAAGGCGCTCTTACTGAGTATGCAAAGCTTTTGAACATTTGATCATTGACATGACGAATTAATCTGCTTACAATAGCAGTAACTTAATAAAAACTTCAGGGCAGGGTGAAAGTCCCTACCGGTGGTATAGCCCACGAGCCGCAAGGCAGAATCGGTGTGATTCCGATGCCGACAGTATAGTCTGGATGGAAGAAGTATGCAGAGCACTTAGTGATAAGTGAGATAAGAAATCTCTGATTTCTGTCATCGAACTTAGTTCCGGCGAGGCATTTATGCCGAGAGCAGAACATCATTAAGTAAAGCTCAGTTGAATAAAAAGCTTATAAGCACCCTGAACAATTTATATGTTCAGGGTGTTTTTTTGAGCAGAGCACTTAGCGAGGTATTGACGAGCTTAGTGCGAGCCATGGGGATGTACTTAATGAGCTTTTTTCGAATTTAGTACATATCCCATACAGCAGTAGTTTATTTTAAGCCCTGAACATTTTTGGTTCAGGGCTCATTTTTTGATAGGAAATTCCTATCAAAAAAAACGCTCCGCTATGGATGCGACCGATGCGCAGAAGTATTATGCAAGCTAAAGCTTGCGCGCATCGGCGCGCAAAGAGTTGCTTTGCAACTCTTTGTTCCAGAGCACTTAGAAGTTTTAGTACATATACCACAACAGAGGTCAACAAATGAATGATGAATTATACATGAAAAGAGCCATTGAACTTGCCTTAAAAGGCACCGGTTTTGTTAATCCAAATCCGCTTGTAGGAGCTGTCATAGTAAAAGACGGCGTAATTATAGGTGAAGGATATCATGAAAAATTCGGAGAACTTCACGCAGAGAGAAATGCTCTTAAAAACTGCAGTGATTCTCCCGAAGGAGCGACCATATACGTCACTTTGGAGCCATGTTGTCATCACGGAAAGACACCACCTTGTACTGAGGCAATCATAGAAAACGGCATAAAGAGAGTTGTCGTGGGCGCACTTGATGTAAATCCACTTGTTGCGGGAAAAGGGGTACAGATACTTCGTAATCACGGAATAGAAGTTGTAACGGGAGTTCTTGCAGACGAGTGTACAGCATTAAACAAAGTCTTTAATAAATATATTTTGAAAAAGCGCCCTTACGTAGTCATGAAATATGCGATGACAGCAGATGGCAAGATTGCGACAGACACAGGCAAATCAAAGTGGATAACCTGTGAAGAATCAAGGAAAGAAGTACATGTCTTGAGAAACAGACTAATGGGAATAATGGTCGGAGTATCTACCGTTATTGCCGACGATCCGATGCTAAACTGCCGTCTTGATACGCCGCACAGAGATCCCGTCAGGATAATTTGCGATACGAACCTAAGGACACCGCTTGATTCAAAGGTTGTCCGGACAGCAGATACAAATAAGACAATAATAGCTACCGCTTCAGAAGATAAAGAGAAACTTTCCCAATATGAGAAAAAGGGCTGCAAGATAGTAAATGTCCCGATGAACTCTAAGGGAATAGATCTAAACATCCTGATGGAAAAACTTGGAGACCTTGGTATTGACGGAATACTCCTTGAAGGCGGCGGAACACTTAATAACAGCGCGCTTAGAGCACACATTGTTGATGAAGTGCACACATTTATGGCACCTAAGATATTTGGCGGAATGGGAAAGTGTCCTGTAACAGGCATTTTTATAGATGAACCGGATGAGGCAATAGAACTTAATGTCACAGAGATTTCTCGAGTCGGAGAAGATCTGCTTATAGAAAGCGAGGTTAAGTATAAATGTTTACCGGAATAATTGAGGAAATGGGGACAGTCAAGAGTATATCTAAAGGCTCTAAGGAAAGCACCCTGTGCATATCGTGTAAAAAGGTTTTGGAAGATGTAAATATCGGTGACAGTATCGCGGTAAACGGCATCTGCCTTACGGTTGTAACTTATACCGACAGCTCTTTTACCTGCGATGTTATGAATGAAACCTTTTCAAGATCGAGCCTTATGAAACTAAGAACGGGAAGTCCCGTAAATCTTGAAAGAGCCATGAGTGCTCAAGGGAGATTTGGCGGTCATATGGTTTCGGGACACATAGACGGAACCGGCAAGATAGCTTCGATAAAAAATGACGGAAATGCTGTCTGGTTCGAGATAAAGGCATCTGCCGGCATTATTGATGGAATTGTTGAAAAAGGTTCGATAGCAATAGACGGCATAAGCCTTACGGTTGCAAAGATGAGCGCATCATCTTTCAGCGTCTCGATCATTCCTCACACTTTAAAAGAAACAGTTTTGGGTGTTAGAAAAGTTGGGGACGAAGTCAATTTAGAAACAGACATCATTGGAAAGTACATAAAAAAATTTTGCGAGATAAATAAAGATAACGGAAGTATCACGAAAGAATTTCTTTTACAGAACGGGTTTTATTAAGGAGGATAGCAGAAATGGATAAGCAGCTTTTAGAGAAGGCACTTTCCGATTTGAGAGAAGGAAAAGTAATTGTAGTTGCTGATGATGAGAAAAGAGAGAATGAAGGGGATCTTATATGTGCGTCTGAGAATGTGACCGGAGAAGTCGTAAACTTTATGGCAAAGTACGGACGCGGGCTTATCTGCATGCCGATCAGCGAAGAAATTGCAAACAGGCTCTGCCTTAATCCTATGGTCAATAACAACACGGATAACCACGAGACGGCATTTACCGTTTCCATAGATCACAAGGATACAACTACGGGAATATCGGCAGATGAAAGAGCTTTGACGGCAAGAATGTGTGCATCTGATGATTGTGATCCGTATGATTTAAGAAGGCCGGGACATCTTTTTCCCCTTGTTGCCAAAAGTGGTGGTGTTATAGAAAGACAGGGGCATACGGAGGCAACAGTGGATCTTCTTAAACTCGCAGGGCTTAAGGAATGCGGACTGTGCTGCGAGATTATGAAGGATGACGGCTCAATGATGCGCGAGGGCGATCTTAAGGAGTTTGCAAAAGAGCATGACCTTACGTACATAACGGTTGCCGATATCGCTGAGTACAGAAAGATTTACGATAACCTTGTAGAGTGTGTTTCAATCGCAAACATGCCGACTAAATACGGAAAATTCATGGCTCATTGCTACATTAACAAGATAAACGGTGAGCATCACGTGGCGCTTGTTATGGGAGATATCTCAGACGGAGAAGATGTTCTTTGCAGAGTGCATTCCGAGTGCCTTACGGGGGATGTCTTTGGTTCGATGCGATGTGACTGCGGACAGCAGCTTGATAAGGCGATGAAGATGATCGCTGAAGAGGGACGTGGAGTTCTTTTGTACATGCGTCAGGAAGGGCGCGGAATCGGGCTTGTAAATAAGCTCAGAGCCTACAAATTGCAGGATGAGGGAGCAGATACCCTTGATGCAAACCTTGCGCTTGGATTCCCCGGAGATATGCGTGAATACTACACAGGAGCACAGATTTTAAAAGATATTGGAATTAGGTCGCTTAATCTTTTGACCAACAATCCTGATAAGGTATATCAGCTTGAAGACTATGGCATGAAGATAACAAAGCGTGTTTCGATAGAGATAGAGGCAAATCCTTTCGATAAGTTCTATCTACAGACCAAAAAGATTCGAATGGGGCATATCCTGAAGGTGTGACCGATTCGGAAATAGCGATTATATTGAGATTTTAATAAATGGGACCACAATGAACTCAGGGGCTAACATAGTTTTTGCAATTGATAGAGTTTAGTCCCTGACAACATTTAAATACAAATTCATAAATATTGATAAGGAGAAAAATATATGAGAGTTTATGAAGGAAATCTGGTATCGGAAAAGATTAAAGTAGGTATTGTAGTAGCAAGATTCAATGAATTTATCACGTCAAAGCTCCTCGGTGGTGCGGTTGATGCGCTTAAGAGAGAGAATGTAAATGATGATGACATTGAAGTTGCATGGGTTCCCGGAGCATTTGAGATTCCTCTTATCGCTGACAAGATGGCAAAGAGTGGCAAGTACGATGCCGTTATCTGCCTCGGCGCAGTTATCAGAGGATCGACATCGCACTATGACTACGTTTGCGCAGAAGTTTCAAAAGGAGTTGCGCAGGTCAGCTTAAACAGCGGTATTCCCGTTATGTTCGGTGTCCTCACAACAGACAATATTGAACAGGCAATCGAGAGAGCCGGCACAAAAGCAGGAAACAAAGGCTTTGAATGCGCACAGGGCGCTATTGAGATGGTTAATCTTATAAGAAATTTGGGGTAAAAATATATTTGGAAAAATCCGGGATGTAAAAGTCTCGGATTTTTTTGTTTTATCATATATACGTTGACGTATATAATTAGTATTGACTGCTATATACGTTAGCGTATATAATTTGGACAAGATATATATACGACAACGTATATAATGAGTGCGAGGTAGAAGATATGCTTATAGATGAGTATATAAAAAATAAGAAAATTTCTTTATACAAGTTGGCAGAATTATCCGGAGTATCATATCCGACAGTATATAATTTGGTAAATGGCAAATCTGATATAAATAATTGTGCCTTGGGTAAAGTTTTGCCAATAGCAAAAGCGTTGGATCTGTCAGTGGAAGATTTGGTCTTTTTATGCAATCAGAAATATACATTCACATTATTTAAGAGTGAACAATGCCATTTGGTTAATCGTATGGGCCAGGTCGAGTATGTTATTGAGGTTCTGGAAGATAAGAAGATAGATCGCTTTTGGAGATTATGTTGCTACGCTGAGGCAATGTATATGGTTGCCATGGTTGATTATCTCAGCAGATTAAATGATATCCCAAAGTGTACAAATTACAATTACATCAGAAATCAAAAATTAAAAGAGAAAATCTATCCAATTGATGCGGTTATAGAGAAAAAGCTGACCAATAAAAATTCGCTTCTAAAAAAGATGGAAAAAGATGCTATCCCTGAATTTTTAGCATTCAATATTGTCGAGGGAGATGTGATACATGGCTGATAATGATATCTTTTATTCAAAAGAAAATTTGGATAATTACCTTAAGCAATTAGGCAAAGTATTTAGAAAGCTTAACGGAAAATATACTGATGCGGAAATTATATTGATAGGCGGAGCAGCAATTGTATCAAGATTTGGTTTCCGTAATTCAACTACAGATATAGATGCATTTATAAGAGCATCTTCCGTTATGAAAGATGCCATAAATATTGTTGGTGATGAAAATGGATTAAAAAGCGGTTGGCTCAATGATGATTTTAAAAAGACTCGCTCATATTCCGATAAGATACCGCAATATTCAATTCCATATAAAACCTTTTCAAATATCCTTCATGTTAGAACTATGCCCGGAGCATACATTATTGCAATGAAATTAGCTTCGCTACGTCCGTACAAATATGACAGGTCTGATATTATTGGGGTCATCTCAGAAGAAAAAATAAGTAAAGAGGATATCATTACCGCAGTGGAAAATCTTTACGGAAGTGTAGATTCTTTACAACATTCTAAAGAGGCAGTGTCTTTTTTAGATGAAATCTATGGTGCCATAGACTTAAAAAATCTCTATGATGAGGAACGAAGTAGCGAGAGGAAAAACTTTCAGCTCCTCAAAAACGCGGAAGCATATGGAGAACAGTTATCTGCTGATAATTTATCTGAGGTACTGGAAAGGGCAAAGAAGATAGCATCTGAGAGGAAACAGGAATGAAGTCAAGGATAGATAAAATACGAGAAAGTGAAAAGATATCTCATATAAAAATCTATAATGATGAAGAGTTATACAACACAGATAGTTGGCTTAAAAAGCCAATTAAAACGGTAAAAGATATCGTGCCGCTCCTTTCTGATCATGGTTGCATACGTGTACTTGATCTTGGATGCGGGATAGGAAGGAATAGTATTTATCTAGCTGAACAGTTCAAAGATAAAGGATGTTTAGTTGACTGTGTAGATATTCTTGATATAGCTATTGAAAAGTTAAAACACAATGCAAGTATTCATGATGTTGAGGAAAATATCAACGGGATGGTCTGCACGATTGAACAGTTTAGTATTCCTAAAAATGCTTATGATCTTATTCTAGCTGTATCTGTATTGGAACATGTAGATAGCCGGAAAAGTTTTTTGAACAAATTACGGGAAATAAAAGCGGGAATAAAGAGTCAGGGAATTGTTTGTCTGGTAATAAATTCAGAAGTTACAGAGCACAACATGAATACAAAGGAAGTCTTGGATCCACAGTTTGAGGTAAATCTTCCTTCTGAGCTTATACAAGCGTACATCGATGATGTCTTTGCAGGATGGAATACTATAAAGAAAACAATAAGTCCCCAGGAATATGACATTCCAAGAGAATCTGTAATGAGCCACTTATCCACAAACGTGGTTACCTTCGTAGGACAGGCACCATAAAAAGTAGCATTTATTACGTTGTGTTTTTTCTCATATCAATATCATCCATAACTAGCTTGAATAGAGCAGGGTACAGATATCCCCAAGACAGGTCAATCTCGATAAGTGCTTTGCTCTTACTCTCAACTCTGTAGCCTATTATGGTTCCTTCTTCTCCGGCAATAATGAGATAATCTCCTTGGCCACTTACAATGATTTTTGTAGCTTCCTCATGGGTTATTTCACTTCCATAAAATCCACCTACATATCTCATTTTCATGGATTTATCTTTATAAAGATGTACTGGAAAGGACAAAAAAGATAGCATCTGAGAGAAAGCAGAAATAAATTACATTATTATCTCAGAATCATAATATTTTTCTGTAAACAGGACTTTCTCCCATATTTGCTCTTTTGTGAAGCTCATCTCAGGTGGAGCTACTACCCATTTTTCTTCAACATCGTTTTTTCGATGGATAATAGCAATAACTTTACCGGTAAATTCTTTAACAGGAGTCTCCACGCCTAGTATGTATGCGTCTTGTTCCTCACCGTCAGGGGCAATTATATTTTCAATGTATCCATAATTGATGGGATAGTACATATCTTTATGTTTGGGATGGTAGCTACCAAGTGGGCGATCGACTGTAACTTTTACAATTTCTCCAATCAAAGTGAGTCTCCTTGTAAAATCGATTATTTTAATAATTCTTATAGTATCCTCGATAAAAAAATGAATTTCGAGGCATCATCAAAATAAGTGTTGAATTTATAATATCAGAGCCGGCAATTATCGAATTGATCCATGCAATATACTTAAGATATATGCCAACGTGTTCAGAAACCAGATAAGAGCTCAAACCCAAAAGGCAAGTAAGCACAAGAAACGGTATAGTCATGAAAATCCAAAACTCTCGCTTGGATAAAATAAAATCAGGTGTTAACCACAAATATATACCGGAGTGATTTAGGTAAATATCGCCTTTTCTAAAAACGGTCACTATATGTAGCAACTCATGTACCACATATGTTATTGCAAAAAGAACTAATTTGATTATGAAGTGTCCTGCACGTAGCCTTCCCAGTGATAAAGCCGTTATGAATAGTAAAAACATCAATCCATATGCAAACCACATATAATTTCTGCGGAACCATTCACGCCGAATAAAAGGTTTATACTCATTTTCATCAAAATCTATTTTCGGTAATTCTCTGCCAATATAAAGCATACGTATCTGCTCCTACATACTGTGAGTTTTATGCTTATCTCAATTCATTTTTTACGAACACGTCAAATCTGGGCAAAGTAAGTTTAATGATTCCTCTGCCGGAAACATCGATAAGTCCTTTGTCTCTAAGTCTTTCTCTGTACTGCGAAAATTCGTTTTTCTTCTGCTTGGTAAGTTCAAGCAGTTCGGAAACAGGCATGACATCTTTTTTCACTATAAAAGACATAAACCACTTATCCTTCTCGGACAGTTCTGACCACATTTTCTTATAAACATAGTAGCTGAGCGCTTCATCAAATTTTATAAGAACAGATTCGGTTAATTCATGATTTTTTTCTTCCCAGATGTATTTACCCAAGGCCTGATAAGCAAAGGGATAGCCCTTTGTAATAAGCGCCATATCCATTGCTTTTTCTCTATCGATTCCGAATACCTTTGAATACTTCGCAGCAATTAACGTGAGGTTAAGCGGCTCCATCTCATATTGCAGTGTTCTGTATAAAAAAGTGAGATTCTTTGCGTTTTTCAAATTGCTGATGTTCTCATAGAGACCTGCCATCAGTAGGAATATAGGCAGTTCTTCTCGGATAAGAATCTGAAAGCTGCTCGCAAATTCTTTCATATAGGCGGTGTTTGACACCTCATCGACAGTTACTAGAACTTTTTTCTTTTTCTTTCGAACTTCTTTCAGCATTATCTCGAGCGCGGATTCAATGTCTGCAACAGGAGATTTGGTCTTGATATTAAGGCCAATTCCGAACTTCGAAAGATTAAGATTTGCATCAACAAATTTTGTCACGAATTCTCTGCTGTCATATAGCTTACCTACTAAGCTTTCGAGCATATTTCTCTCAGCGTTCAGTCTTATTACGATCCAGTCCTCTGACATGGAAATCTTTTTCTCAATTGCAGTCATGGTTACAGTCTTACCGCTTCCTCTGGTTCCTGTGAGCATGAAGCAAGTATTCTGCGAATCTTCTTCGGTCATTTCCTGAACAATCTCATCGATTATCAATTCTCTGCTTATATATTGACTTGGTACTTTTCCAAAATTTATGACAAAAGGATTTCGTTCCATACTTGGCTCCTTTCTATATACATTTATATACTTTGTGAATACTTATATACTTCTATATACTTTTTATTAAATTATATACTTTTATATACTTTGCATCAAATTATAATATCGATATATAACATATATAGTGATATGATGATATAAAAATTGCAGGAGATGTGAGCATAGAAAGTGCTATAAACTATATGACAATAGATACTAACAATCTGATTACGCCAATGAATGAAGAAGAGCTACTTAGAAAATTGGAAAATTCAAAGAATCATGCAGATCAAGGATATATTAAAGATGCAGATGAAATGATTCAGGAGATGCGGAGTAAATATAAAATTTAATTATATTGAAAAAGTAGGAGGCGATGAATACCGTCTCCTACTTTAAACTAAGTCTTATATGAAAAAATTTATGACACTACTTTCTTCGCAACAATAAGATATCTATGAATTGTCCCCTCCACGAATCCGCGCTTATCAATCTCTTTCTGCATTTCCAGAAGTTTATCAAAACATTTATCCACAGAGAAGCCCGGAAACTCCCACTCGATGATATGCGCGAACCAGACAAAAGCGCCGACATCATAAAATCTTATAGGCCTAAAGGACTCGTCAGCTCTGACAATCTCAAATCCGGCCTCTTCAAACTTTCTTTTCTGAATAGATAGTTTAAGCTCAGGAAATGGTGTAGGTACATCAGATAGCACCATTTTTACAAGATCCCTGTCATTCTCACTTCCAACCTGTTCTGTAATAAATAATCCATTTGGTCGTAGTAGCCTGAAGTTTTCAGAAGGATCAAAATCACCATGCCTATTTAGTATTATGTCAAAAGAGCTATCATCAAAAGGAATTTTTGAAGCATCGTCACATTCTTTAAAATCAATTCCAAGCGGTAATAATTCTTTTTTGCACAACTCAACATTTGGTGGATATCCTTCTGTAGCCGTTGTATTAGCAAACGGATGTCCAATGGATAAAAGAAATTCTCCTCCGCCCGTATCAAAATCAAGTAACTTCATGCTATCAACACGGCTTTCATCGATAACCTGCCTGTAATCCCACGGAAGATCATCTTCCTCTTCATATCTTCCATGGATATGAGAAAAATCCCATCCGTGAATATGAGCAATCTTTTCCTCTGCTTCCCACTCTTTTTTCAATTTATTCATTCTATCTGTATTCATAACTGCTCCTTTTCAAATATTTACTCGGTATAACTACGTATTGCTACAATTTGTCCGGTGCAGTATGTGACAGCATCTTATATCAATTAACCTCGGTACAACCTGCTGTCAGCATTAAAACTGCACCGAGTAATTGTCTCGTGTTCTCATGATTACCTCCAAACAGAATTCGTTCAATAGAGTATAACATCTTAAATGAAATTACAGAAATCCGCACCTGCTGCGGATTTCGTGAGAACATGAATCAGGAGTCAGCCAAGCCCTATCGACGAAGTCGATTCAAATTGGCTTGGTTGATGCATTCTTGAACATCATGTTCAAGAATGTATACCATATCCCGCGATAATGAATCCTTATTGCCAGACATAAAATCAATTGAATTTTCAACAGGCGCCTCCGATGATACTATGATTCCATCCCAAGCGGACAGAGAATTACAGAAGTATAGGAGAAAAGATATTATGAAAAAGTTAGCAGCAGCACTATTAACAGTCAGTGTTTTTGGAACAATACTTACAGGATGCGGAAATGCGGAGGTGGCAGAAGCTGAGGCAAATACAGCAGGAGAAGCATCAGCGGAGGCAGGAAGCGAAGCAGGACAGGCTAAAGAAGCGGGAGCAAAGACAACCTACGAGACAGCAAAAGAAAACGGATATATCACTTTTGCAACAGAAGGAACCTACGCGCCGTATTCATTCCACGATGACAGCGACAAGCTCACAGGTTTTGATATCGAAGTTGCACAGGCTATAGCAGACAAGCTCGGCCTTGAAGCAAAGTTTACAGAGACTCAGTGGGACGGAATCATCGCAGGACTTGATGCAGGAAAGTATGATGCCATCGCAAACCAGGTTTCAATCACAGATGAGAGAAAAGAGAAATATCTTTTCTCAGATCCATATACATACGTGTACGGCGTAGTCATAGTAAACGGTGACAACACAGATATAAACAGCTTTGAAGAACTCAAGGGAAAAGATGTTGCACTTACAGTTACAAGTAACTGGGCAGAACTCGCAGAGAGCTACGGTGGCAAGATTGTTTCAACAAACGGATTTTCAGAGTCAATCCAGCTTGTTATTCAGGGACGTGCGGATGCGACAGTAAATGACAACGTTACTTTCCTTGATTACAAGGCAAATCAGCCTGATGCAAATGCCAAGGTTGTAGCAACTTCCGATGAAGCAACAGAATCTGCAATACTTATCAGAAAAGATGACAGCGACCTTCAGGAAGCAGTTAACTCAGCACTCAAAGAGATCAGAGATGACGGAACACTTAAGAGCATTTCAGAGAAGTACTTCGGAGAGGATATAACAGTTGCACACTGACAGTGCAAAAAGACGGTGAATACTATGAGCGCAAGATTACTAAAAATAATAGCGGACGCACTTCCGAAAATTCTGCTAAGCGGGATTACAGTTACAGTTCCGCTGACACTCATTTCTTTTGCAATCGGAATGATACTGGCAATTGTAGTGGCAGTGGTACGAGTGCTGAAAATAAAAGTACTCTCTGAATTCTTTAGATTTTATGTGTGGGTATTCAGAGGAACGCCGCTACTTGTACAATTGTTTATCATCTTTTACGGATTGCCTGGAGTAGGGCTCAATATTCCCGCACTTCCGTCAGCTATCATAGCATTTTCGTTAAACGTAGGAGCATACGCTTCCGAGACGATACGAGGAGCGATAATCTCTGTGCCGAAGAGCCAGACAGAAGGAGCGATTGCATGCGGACTGACATCATGGCAGGCGATATACCATATAGTCCTTCCGCAAGCAATAAAGGCATGCATCCCCGCTCTTTTCAATACTTTTATCTCGTTGGTAAAAGACACATCACTTGCAGCAAACATCACGATAACCGAGATGTTTATGAAGACACAGAGAATCGTTGCCACAACCTATGAGCCGCTTGCTCTCTACATAGAGGTTGCGCTCATATATCTATTGTTTAGTACGGGACTTACATATTTGCAGAAATATGCGGAGAAGAAGCTAAGCTATAACTCGCGAAAAGTGCAGACCGCATAAGGAGAAAATAAGATGATAAAGCTACAGGGATTGCACAAGTCATATGGAGCAAAAACTATATTAAGCGGAATAGACCTTGAAGTTAATAAGGGAGAGACAGTAACGATAATCGGACCTTCGGGCGCAGGAAAATCCACAGCCCTTAGGTGCATCAATCTCCTTGAAACTCCCGATAAAGGGACACTGACAATCGGGGAAAAGAGCTACGACCTTGCAAAACTAACGAGCAAAGAAATCCTTGAGATCAGACAGTCGACAGCAATGGTCTTCCAAAATTTCAGCCTTTTTGAAAACAAGACTGCGCTCCAGAATATAACGCTTCCGCTCATCAAGGCAAAAAAGATAAATAAGTATGAAGCGGAAAAGATTGCTATTGAGAATCTTGCTCAGGTAGGCCTGCTTGAATGGAAGGATCACTACCCTTCACAGCTTTCCGGAGGCCAGCAGCAAAGAGTAGGAATAGCGCGTGCACTTGCACTTAAGCCTGAAGTCATTCTTTTTGATGAACCGACAAGCGCGCTCGATCCCGAAAAAGTACAGGATGTTCTCGAGATAATAAAAAGAATTTCAAAAGAGCAGCACATAACTTCCGTGATAGTTACACATGAGCTTGAATTTGCTCTCGATGTTGCGGACAAGATCGTGTTCCTTGCAGACGGAAAAGTAGTTGAAGAAGGAACAGCAAAAGAAGTACTCAAAAACCCAAAGGATGATAGGACGATAAAGTTCCTGGGACATTTTGCGGATAAGCTTGAATATGTGATATAAGATGTAAAAATATGGATATTTTCAAAAAACTTATTATCGGTTTTGTGAAAATATCTATATTTTTTTACAATTATCTTCAATATGCACACTTGTTTACAAAATATGGTATACTAAAAATAAGTAGGGGGTTATTATGCGATTCCGTACGAAACTCATTATCACTTCAGTGGTGATTGTTATATTTCCTCTTTTCCTTGCATTTGGAATGTTCTTAATGGGTGGAAGGTATATTGTGCGTAAACAACAGGCTGCCCAGGAACATTCAGGGTCTGTCGATTACAATATGGTTTCAAATCCAATCGAAGCATTTGCAATGGGAACGGATAGATTAATAAATGATATAGAAGAGGAGAGACTTGTTCACCCTTTTATTTTGGAAAACCCGGAAGTACTTCAGAATATTAATGAGAAAGTAGCCTCTTTGTATTCATATATAATCGTGAAAAGAGGAGATGCTAATTTTTATGTTGCTGATGAAAATGCAGAAGCCGCTGAGAGCGTAATAGATGAGCTCAGTTATGGAAGTAGTGTTAACAGCATATATGTATTACCGGAGTCCAAATTATTTGTAAGACAGTATAATTTTATTTTTTCAACAGGGGAACCCGGAAGTCTTTATATCATTTCAGGAATAAAAGCGGAATTCCCCAAATCACTTATTATATATATGACCGTGTCGATAGTAATTATACTTTTACTTACGAGTATCTTGCTTACGACATGGATAGGAAGAAGCTTTTTCAAACCAATTGATGAGCTTAATATTGCAATGCAGCACATCAAGGACGGTAACTTTGATTATATACTTCCGACGGATGTCAAAGAAAAGGGCGAGATAGGCGCTATCTACAGAAACTACGAGGACATGCGCCTTAGGCTTAAGGAATCTGCGGAAGAGAAGATAGAACGAGAACGGCAGAACAGGGAGCTTATCAGCAATATTTCTCATGATCTTAAGACTCCCATAACTGCCATAAAAGGATATTCACAGGGACTTATGGAAGGCGTTGCAGCCAATCCCGAGATGCAGCACAAGTACGTTAAGATTATTTATAACAAGGCAAATGATATGAATAATCTTATCAATGAGCTGACTCTTTACTCCAGTATCGACAACAACAGAATTCCGTATAACTTTGTAAAGCTGGGTGTTGCGGAGTATTTCGGAGATTGTATTGAAGAAATCGGTGCAGACCTTGAGAGCAAGTCGATAAAGCTTAATTATTCGAACTTAACGGGGCCCGATACGCAGATAGTTGCAGATCCCGAGCAGCTTAAGAGAGTTGTGAACAACATAGTGAGCAACAGTGTTAAGTATCTCGACAGGGATGACGGAACGGGACAGATCGACATAAGGATATTGGACGAAGTCGATTCAATCCGCGTTGAACTTGAAGATAACGGAAAGGGTATAGCACAGAAAGACATTCCGAATATCTTCGACAGATTCTACAGAACGGATGCTTCCAGAAATTCCAAGCAGGGAGGAAGCGGAATAGGTCTTTCTATCGTAAAGAAGATCATAGAAGATCATGGCGGATATATATGGGCAACAAGCCATGAGGGAGAGGGAACGTGTATGCATTTCGTGCTCAGAAAGTACATTGAATTTGCAGGCGGTTCCGAAACAGTTACAGTTGACCATAATACTTAAAGAAAGGCAGAAGAGTGTATGAGCAGAATACTTATTGTTGAGGATGAAGAGGCGATCGCTGACCTTGAGAAAGACTATTTGGAACTTAGCGACTTTGAGGTAGCTATCGAGAACACCGGAGATGCGGGACTTCGCACGGCACTTGCTGAGGAGTTTGATCTTGTTATCCTGGATCTCATGCTTCCGGGTATGGACGGATTCGAAGTTTGTAAGCACATAAGGGAAAAGAAAGATGTGCCTATCCTCATGGTTTCCGCCAAGAAGGATGACATCGATAAAATAAGAGGACTGGGACTTGGAGCAGATGATTACATCACAAAGCCTTTCAGTCCTTCGGAACTTGTTGCGCGAGTTAAGGCACATATGGCAAGATACTCAAGACTTGTCGGATCGGGACATGAGAGCAATGACTTTGTTGAGATCAGAGGTCTTAAGATCGACAAGACTGCAAGAAGAGTATATGTGGATGATGAGGAAAAGAGCTTTACCACAAAAGAGTTCGATCTTCTCACATTCCTTGCTGAGAACCCCAACCACGTATTTACCAAGGAAGAACTTTTCAGAAAAATCTGGAACATGGATTCCATCGGTGATATCGCAACGGTAACCGTTCATATCAAAAAAATCCGTGAGAAGATTGAATACGACACATCAAATCCTCAGTATATAGAGACAATCTGGGGAGTTGGTTATAGGTTTAAGGTTTGATTATGTGTTATGCAGTATAGAAAGATTCTTTTGACATTTTATCTGATAATGCTTTCTACGATCCTTCCTATCTATATGAAGGACGGGTATTATATGCTCGGAGAGGAAAAGTGGAATATATACATGATAATAAGCGCTGCCATTGCGGGGCTTATTATTTTTGCGTACATTTCTGAGTTTATCGAAAAAGGTGTGGAGAAATCGGAGATACGAAACCTGTTTAAAGTATTTCTCTGCCTTAATCTTATCAATCTCGCTGTTTCCATCGATCACAAAGTAAGTTTCTGGGGACTTGAAGGATGGCGAACGGGATTTATCACGTTTATCCTGATGATGTTCTTCTGCTTTGTCTATTCGGAAGGAATCGTTATCAACGGATATCTTCTTGCTGCGATATTCCTTACCCCCTTTGTTATCGCTATTCTTGTTATAACGGAGCGCTTTGGCGTGAATATCCTCAGCGTTTCGGGTACAGATCCGTCATTTTTGGCGTGCGTCGGAAACATCAATTGGTATGCGGGATATCTTTCTATATTTGCGCCTCTTGGAATTGGCTTTGCCGTGACACGTGAGCTTTTTGGAAAGCAGTTCTACTTTTGGAGTTTCTACAGCGTGGTTGTCTTAATGGCTCTGTTTGTTCAGGGAAGCGACAGTGCTCTTTTGACCCTGATCGGTACATACGGCCTTCTTATCTGGTATTGCCTCTATGAAAAAGAGAGACTGCAGGCGCTTATGATACAGCTCTTTGTCCTTGGCCTTGCCATGTTTGAGGTAAAGATCTTATTGGGAATCTTTCCCGGAAAATATACATATTCGGACAATATCTTAATCAAAATCTGCGATATGAACGGCGGAATATTCTTCATGACCGTGGGACTTTTGCTATACATGATAGTATCGCTTTCCAAAGAGAGCGAAGAAAGCAGTCTTCGTGGCGAAAAATACAGAAAGATATACAAGACTTTCGTCTGCATTATAGCAACATTGGGACTTGCGTATGTGATTGTAAGATTTGATGATCTTGCGGGTAACGGACGCGGCACAATATGGCGCATTACGCTTGATATGTACAAAGAGCTCCCTTCATTTAGGAAAGTTGTAGGTGTGGGAAGAGACTGCTTTAGCGCATATGCTTATTCAAAGCCTGTGCGCGCGGAGCTTCTTATAAATGAGTTTGGTGAAAACAGACTTACCAACGCGCACAGTATTTTCCTTACTGAGCTTATTGAAGGTGGACTAGCGGGACTTGTAGGAATGCTGTTTATTGCTTTTTACGTACTTGCAAGTCTTAAGAAATGCGATAAAGAAAAGGGGCCCGCAGCTATTATCTGCGCGCTCCCTATAGTTTCATATTATCTTAACGGAATGGTATCTTTTTCCCAGGTATTATCAACCCCTTATGCGTTCATCTGTCTGGGACTGGGGCTGTATATAGCAAACAGCGGCGAATCACAGGTCGGGAATGGGGATTGATTCATCAAGTTCATGGAAAAAAGTTCTTGTCTTAATGATGCCTCTGACGGCGTCATTATATTCATAGAGGAAATGTTCGTTTATATTCTCTTCTCCATACATCATTACACGGCCTGAATAGGCTTGAAGAATAGAGATATATCGCTTATCCTGGTCGAACATATTCAGTATCTCATCTTTTCTGCGGCGGGGATGTTTTGCAGCAAATTTTCTAATGTCTAACTGCAGATCTACCGGAAGATTTTTCTCATTTTCTTTAACTGTGTGAAGGATCCGGTCGTACTTCTTGTCGTCGATCTTTTTAAATCTGTCGACAAATTCCAAACAGCAACCGTTATCAGGCAATAAGAGTCTGACTCTGTCATCGCCGTAAACATCTTCTATGACTGCAACAATGTTGGGAACAACGGGCTTTCCGCTGTAATCAAGTAAAATGACTTTATCACCCTTTTTGTACATAGGCACCTCGCTTTTTCCGTAAAAGACAGCCGATGTTTCCCTTTTATTATAACATGGTCATTAACATGATTGCGAACTATTTATTTCTTTTTTAAGTTATTTTTAGGTTCGGCTAATAAAATTTTTAGGGAGGTGAAAAATTCATTCGGAAAGGAGAAGGAATGGCAGGGTTCAAAGATGTGTTTCAAAGAATTGAAGTTAAATATCTGCTTGATGATGAGCAATATACAAAGCTCATGAAAAAGCTTGAGAATATGGCCAAAGTGGACAGCTATGGTAAGACTTCCATCCAGAACATTTATTTTGATACACCTGACTTTAAACTGATCGAAAGATCTTTGGAGAAGCCCGTTTATAAGGAGAAACTTCGTCTTAGAAGTTATGGAACGGCCAAAGATGACACAACATCTTTTATCGAGATCAAGAAAAAGTTTAAGGGAGTTGTATACAAAAGAAGAATTTCAATGCCATATTCAGAAGCGGTTGACTACCTTATGAATCATAAGGAGCCAAAGGAAAAGTCTCAGATTTCCAATGAGATAGACTATTTCCTTAAGTATTACAAGGGGCTTGCACCTGCGATGGTTATTTCGTATGACCGTATCGCGATGGTGGGGATAAATGACCCTGAACTTAGGATCACATTTGATACAAATATCAGATGGAGAACCGATAAGCTTAGTCTCAAGGAGGGCAATGCCGGACATGATATCTTGCTTCCGGGACAACACCTTATGGAGCTTAAGATCGCCGGAGCTATGTCTCCTGAACTGGCTAAAATCCTTGACGAGCTTAATATCAGAAAGACATCTTTTTCCAAGTACGGAAGAGGATATCTTGAGTATATGTATGGCCAGACAACTGAAATGGCCAACAAAGGTATCATACCTAAGAAAGAAGACAAATCTAAGATTGTTGCACTGCGTAGAGCAGTATGACAAAGACATAATGACAAGTTGAAGGGAGTATTGACAGCATGACAACGACAGACATAGTTTTCGGCACAATAATGCCTAACGGCACGATTACAGGTTTGACATTTATTATCTCTATTCTATGTTCTTTGGCAATTGGCGTATATATTGCTTTTATGTACACCATAAAAAATGATTACACCGGTAGCTTTGTAGTGGCGTTGGCGCTGATACCGGCGATAGTACAGGTTATCATCATGTTGGTAAACGGAAACATCGGAGCGGGAGTTGCGGTAGCGGGAGCATTCTCACTTGTCCGCTTCAGATCCGCACCGGGTTCGGGAAAAGAGATAACTAGCATATTCCTTTCAATGGCGGCAGGTTTGGCAACCGGGATGGGATATATCGGTATAGCAGTGATTTTCGTAGTTTTTATCACACTTGCAAACCTGATCTTTTCAAACATTAATATGTTTAATGGTGCTAACGGTGAAAAATATCTTAAGATCACAGTTCCCGAGGGACTTGATTTTGAAGGAATATTTGATGACATATTTGAAAGATACACTAACAAGGCTGAACTGATGGAAGTAAGGACCACAGCAATGGGAAGCCTTTACAGACTTAGCTACAAAGTAGTATTGAGAGCAAAAGCTTCAACAAAGAGCATGCTCGACGAAATGCGTGAAAGAAACGGAAATCTGGAGATTATCTGTTCAAGGTCTATAGCTTCAAAGACTGAGGAATTGTAATCTCGAAAAACACTTTTTTCTTGCTCGAAGGATGCACAAAACCAAATCGGTAGCAGGCAAGACACACGTTGGTCTTACCTACTTTTTCGGAATACTTAAGGGACTCTTTTGTTCCGTATTTCCTATCGCCGAGGATGGGGTGTCCCATGTGAGCAAGTTGTACCCTGATCTGGTGGAAACGCCCGGTCTGAAGCTTTATTTTCAAAAGCGATGAGTTTTCATCTCTTTGCATAACCTCATAGTCGAGAACAGCTTTCTTTATCTCTCCGGAAAAAATACGCTGTTCTTGGCCCTTACCCAGGATGATGGTCTGGTTCTTTAGTGAGTTTGCCTCCTTTCTACTCACTACGAGCGCCAGGCCATCGTTCTGTTTTCTTACAAGAAGATCTTCAAGATGTCCGGCGTCGTCTGCCATGTTTCCGTAGCAAAGGGCATAGTAGTACTTGTCGGTGGTGTGTTCTTTTATCTGCTTGGCGATAAAAGTGGCTGCTGCTTTATTTTTGGCAACGACAACGACACCCTCTACGGGCTGATCGAGTCTGTAGAGGGTTCCGACATATGGAGGCTTGCCGGTCTTGCCGGCCGCTCTGTTTTTGCGTGCAAGATAATTACGAATGCTGCTCACAAGGTCCATCTTGCCGACCGTAGCGCCTTCTGTCGCCATTCCGGCGGGCTTGTGGCAAACAATAATGTCATTATCTTCATGTATTATCTTAAGTGTAGTATTCATAGCACCTTATTTATTCTTTTGTGTATTTTTGGTCTGTTGTTTCGGAAGCGTTACGACAAATCTTATTATTTTGTCGCCGTCTCGAAGCGCTTCGATCGTTCCGCTGTGGGAAGTGACGATAGCCCTTGCAACGGAAAGACCTATGCCGTATCCGCCTGTTTCCCTGCTTCTTGATAAGTCGGCTCTGTAGAAACGGTCAAAGAGCCTGTCCAGATTACCGTAAGGAATTGTATCACAGGTATTGGAAACTTCAAAGACAATGTGCTTATTCACAGACAACAGCACGTGGATGCTTCCGTATGAAGACGAATATTTAAAAGCGTTGTCTATAAGCAGGCAGGCGAGCTGGTTCATTGAGCTCTTGTTACCTACAATATGTATTCCGTCCGGAATATCGATCTTGTAGTTTTTTTCCTGTGCTTCAGCAATCGGTTCAAAAGAAACTGCAGCATCCTTGAGCGTTTCGCTAAGGTCAAAGTCTGTAAATACAACGTGCATTCTCTCTTCATCCATTCTGGAAAGTGTCAGCATGTTCTTTACAAGGCTGTTCATGCGCTTTAGCTGATTCCGTATGCTCGTTGTCCACTCGTTTTTGCCCTGCTCAAGCTCAAGAACATCGATGTTTGCAGATATCACGGCGAGAGGGGTTTTGAGCTCGTGGCCTGCATCCGTGATAAATCTCTTTTGCTTCTCCAAGGATTCAACGGCAGGTGCAACAGCCTGTCCGGAAAAAAGAAATACCAGAATAAACATGGCAATAAGCGCAAGTACGCCGATTGCCAGCGATTGGATCATTAAGTGCTTGGCGTTTATTATCGCGGTACTAAGATCCAGAAACAGCAGAAGTTTCGTGCCGTCTTCGGCATCTGATATCAGATATCTGTAGGAATGATAAAATCCGAGCTTTCTTGAGTTTGAAAAGTACAGGTCTTTTGCATATTCCTCTGCTATATCGTGAGAGACGGATGCAATGTGCACGGTATTTATTCTGATCGTATTGGCATAAGAGTCCATTTTTACCCAGAAATATCGTGTCTGAAAGGGCGACTCAGTCGAATGATTGGAGTTGATCACGTCCCAATCGAAAGAACCGGTATTATTTTTGGAAAAAGTGACTTTCGGTGCTTTGTTATAAAGAATCTTTGCCGGAAAGTATCCGTTATTTGATGAGAGGATTGCCAGCATGTTGTCTGCATCAGAAACGACCTGATGCATGTTGATGGCATTTATGATGCCGATCATCGTAACAAGAATCAGGAGCAGTGATAAAATTGCGGTTATAACAAATTTTTTTCTTAATTTATTTACCATCTTACAGCTCCGGTTTACCTGGTTTTTTCTCATTTATTGAATATCCGACACCTCTGCAAGCCTTTATTTCGCAGTTTGCATGAAGAGAAAGGATCTTTTTTCGAAGGTTTGAGATGTTAACCCATACCACATTGACGTCGGCTTCACCGTCAGACCAGATATGTGACATGAAGGTATCAACGGAGACTATTCTTCCCGGATTATCCATGAGCATTTCCATCATCTGGAATTCGCGTCCGGCAAGTCTTATCCGCTTGTGATTCGGAGTGGACAGTTCATATACGTTTCTATCAAGGGTCAAATTTCCGCAAGTCAGGTTGACCGGTGAAAAATCCGATTTCCTTCGAAGCATTGCGCGAACTCTGGCAAGAAGTTCCCCCATGTCGAAGGGTTTGGTCAGGTAGTCATCGGCGCCAAGATCCAGTCCTTTTATACGGTCATCAACTTCGGATTTTGCGGTCAAAAAAAGAACGGGAGTAGATATTCCTACGGTTCGCAGCTTTTTAAGGACCTCCGTTCCATCAAGTCCGGGCATCATAATGTCCAGGATTATTCCGTCGTAGTTTCCCGTAAGTGCGTAGTCTAAGGCATCCGTCCCGTTGTAGACAGCATCTACCGTGTAGCTGCTGTGTTTTAATATAGCTACGAGAGCGTTGGATAATTCTTTTTCGTCATCAGCAAGAAGCAGTCGCATATGTGAACCTCCGCAAAGGGATTTCCTTTTCAAGATAATTTTACCATATTGGGAGAAGGATTAAAGAAATTTAAAAACAAATATATGTATAAAATATGAACGATTTTTCAATAGTTTGGTCATTTTCAGTCCATATTTTTAATGTAGAATATTCATAAATGAATTTTAGGAAACAGGGAGTCAGAAAAATGCACGAAAAAAAAAGTATTCTCCTTAAAAATAACCTTAATAATGGCATTTTGTATTATCTTTAATTTGGCCGCATGGAAAAGTGCGGCCTTTTCTGACTTCTACGTCACGAACATATATCCGAAGATAACATCGGTATATGGAGCACTTACAAGTAAGGTTGCTTTTTCTGTAGGCGAGATCATGTTGGTATTTATCGTTTTGTTTACGGCTTTTGCAATTCTGTTTATAGGTGTACACACCGTGTTTTGGATATATTCAAAGTTTGCGATAAACAAGAGTCAAAGATTCTTTTCCGCAGAAAAAGTATTCAATAGAATTTCAGGGATCCTCCACAGAGTGTCACCCGTTATGATGGCGATTGTATGCACGATAATGTCGCTTAACTGCTTTGTTCTGTATCACACATCAAAACTTAAAGTGACAGAGACGGGATTTACCAAGGATTATGATCTTGCTCAGCTTGCGGAGATGCGAGATTTCGTGGTTCGAAGATGTAATGAACTTGCAGAACAGGTTCCGCATGATGAGAGAGGCAACGTTATATATAGCGGGAACATGCAGGATCAGGCCATCCTTGCAATGAAGAATCTTGAAGGAGAATTTCCGAGACTCGGCGGATATTATGTGACACCAAAGCCCCTTCATTTCTCGGGATTTATGAGCCAGCAGTACATGCAAGGGTATTACTTTCCGTTCTCAATGGAAGCAAACTATAATGATACGATGTCTATAATGAATAAGCCATTTACGATGTGCCATGAACTCGCACATACTCACGGGTACATATATGAAGATGAAGCAAATTTCTTTGGATTTCTTGCCTGTGTAAAATCTGATGACGTTGTATTTAGATACAGCGGATATTTGGGAGTTCTTAATTATATAAATAATGATTTTTATAACGCTGTCAGCAAACAGGAATACAATTCACACGTGAAGATTTCTGACAGGGTAAAGTATGACAACCAGTTCCTTACAAAGGAAGCGTGGGTCGAAGTTGAGAAGAAGGCTGTAGTTAAGACTGCTACAGTAAAAAAAGCGGCTGAAACCTTCATAGATACTAATCTTAAAGTGAACGGAGTGTTGTCAGGAAAAGTAAGTTATTGTCATGTAGTTGCACTTATCATGGATTACTATTACAATGAGCCCGAGTACGCAGAAAACGAATCGGGGGACAAGATATGAAAAGTGGCAAGTTAATTAGCGGAGCAGGAACGCTTATTATGGCGCTCCTGCTTGTTGCGTGTAAACCTTCGGCTGAGAAATTAAGTGAGGCCGAGGCATTAAAAGCGGCACTTGTTGAGGCAAAAAATCATGCGGAGAATACGTACCTTGATATAACAGACTCAAGTCTTAGAGGAACTCTTGATGAGCTTGCGCAAAAAGAAACGGTTATTGAGAATAAGGATTTTAGCAAAATGAGTGACAGTATGCTTGAATACTATGGACCGAAGATGACGGAACTTACTACTGAATATCAGGGTATTCAGGCAACGCTTGATGCAAAACTTGCTGAAGATAATGCAAAGAGAGAAGCAGCTCTAAAAGAAGCAATGATAAATGCAACTATTATAAATAACACGGAATTTATGATAACAGAGATGGCACTTCATGACCTTACAAGTGATGCATACTCTGCAAATCTGCTTGATGAGGGAGTTACGCTTGCTTCCGGATATACACTTGTGGGCGTCGATCTTGATATCAAAATAGACAGTACGCAGTGGGAAATTGTTATAAAAGATGACGGAGGCAACTCATTTACGTTTGTCTGCGGAGACTTTAACCAGGCATCAAGAGATGGAATATTCATAACACTAAGCTATGATAAGTCGGCCGGCGGAGGGGTAGCGGACATTCAAAATCAATAAATTTTGTGAGAATTGCACAAAATATTAAGGAAATCTTAAGATATTATGCGTCGATTTGTCGGTGACATTATTCTATTCACAATATATAATCTATAACTGTACTGAAGCAATTGTTTGCAATAATTCGTAATTGCAAAGTATGCAGAAAAGAGGAGAATATATTATGAAGAAGAATATCGTTACATTACTTTCAGTTTTAACACTTTCAGCAGCAGTTCTTGCTGGTTGCGGTGAGGCAGCAGAAGAGGCAGCTACAGAGGCTACATCTGTAGAGGCATCTGTAGAAGCTTTCTCAGTAGAAGAGGCTGCTACAGAAGAGACAACAGAAGAAGCTACAGACGCTTCATCTGATGCATCTTCAGACGCTTCATCAGACGCTTCATCTGAGGCATCTTCAGACGCTTCAGCAGAGGCTTCATCAGCAAAATAATAATAGCTAATTCAATTAGATTTATTAAACAACAGGTAACACTAGTTTAATCAATTGCTTTAGTCAGTACATAAGAACCCCCGGTGTGTATGCACCGGGGTATTTTCATATTTATGTGACTCTTTGTTATAGAAAAACGTTCCGAGTTTTTACTATTTTTGATTTACAACATGTTTGGATTGTGTGATAATACTTTTGCAAATGTTTGTGAATAATTAAAAATAAATATTCACAAAAGTGATAGATATGCCTGTTCTTGGCACGTTTGTTGTGTAAAAAATATGTAACAACAACGTATTGGAGGTTGTGGTGAGTAGAATCGGGGATTGCAGAAGAAAGATTGAAAAAATCAGAGAAGATATCAGAGCAATGAGGGAGAAACAGACAGTTATCGACGGCTATATCAGACAGATTGAGACCCAGAAAGATACACTTGATGGAATAGATTTAAGCAGAGCAGGCGAGTGGATTGGCGTTAACGAGCAGAACGCAGTTAAGGCTAAGAACGTCTGCGTTTTTAGAATGGACGGAGCAAAGGGCGAGTGTACGCGGCTTAGAAGTGCCATAGATAAGATGATAAGAGAAGCCGAGTCTCAGATTGCAGAGCTTGAAGCTGAGATAGAAAGAATTGAAGAAGAGGAGCGACGTGAACGTGAGCGTGAACGCGAACGTGAACAGTCTCAAAATTAAGGATAGCGGGGATGGTAAACAATGAGTGGTAAAGGTGAAAAGATACAGTTGGGGAAACAGGCGGTAGATGCGCTTATTTCAGATATAAAAGATTCTGCAAACGTTCTTGAGATTAAAGATTCTGCTTTGGCAAAAGCCGGACTCATCGGCGAAGATGCCTCACTCCACATGATCAAATATATAGCTGAGAGACAGAAAGATCTGACAGCAACATATAAGGATGTTGTAAGTATTGATACTGCAACACTTCTGGATAACAGTACCGGCAAGATAGTTGAAACAGATATTAATATTGCCGCAAAAATAGATAGGGAAGAGGGTTGATACTTATGGAAAATAAATGGATAAACATGGCAGAATTCAATGCTTACATAAGTGACCTTTTTTCTGCTATGGATGAATATGAAGAAAAAGCTGCAGCGCATAAGAGAGCGCAGGACAGTTTTACAGGGGAAGCAAACTGGGAAGGAAAGAGTGCCGATAAGGCAAAACTCCTTGTAGGAACAGTTGAGCAGGCAAAGCTTGATGAAATACTAAGGATTGAAAGGGACTTTAGAACCATTCTTACGGAGTATGTAAATGGATTTAAAGCTGCGGTTGATGAAGCTGATGATGCCAAGATAAGTACGATCGTTCTTGAAGGACTTAACATAGAACTTCATGGCTGTGCTTCAGTTTATAAAACATGGGCAACAAGCATGGAGGTTTTAAAGGATAACATTCACAGCAGGTTTGGAAGTAAGTACGGAAACCGCGATGAATACGATTTCTTTATGGCATCAAATGCTTACGGGAATCTTTGCGGAGACGCATCAAAGGACGGAATGATCCTTGATCTTGTCAACAGGTTCATCAATTTCGATAATCAGCAGGCGGCCAAGATATCGTCTGTTAGTTTTCCTTATAGAATAGGCAAGTTAAAACAGGAGATTGAAGATCTCAGAAGCTGCAAGGGATTACTTGTAAATGGTGACGGCAACATTGAGATGGGCGTTATCGAAAGGCTTGGTGATTTCCTTGAGGACAGCGTAAATAAAGCGCAGGGTTCGGGAAGTTTTGTGGATAAACTTGGTAAGAACGTGCTCAGTACAATTCTTAAGTATGACCCTGTAAATATGTGCAGCGGAAACTATATAAATGAACACGTTGATATTGAACTTGGAGGTAAATATCCTCTTTCGTTTGGAAGATTCTATAATGCAATGGACAAAAAGGGCGGACGCCTCGGAAAAGGCTGGAAGCATACCTTTGAAAAGCGAATTGTGGAAGAAGACGGAATAATAAAGATAGAAAAGTCTGACGGAAGTAAAGTCGAGTATAAAAAGATTGACGATGTATATGACAAAGACCTTTACTTCGAAACGCAGGGCGAACAAGGACTCCTTGAAAAGCTCTCCGACGGCTATGTTATCACTCAGGATGACGGCACATATGAGAGATTTGATGACAGGGGATATCTTGTAGCGCTTGGAGATTTCGACGGCGATAATGTATCTTTTACATACGATATCGTTGGAGGCAAGCGCTGTGTTACACATATAAGTACCAAGAACGGAAACACTCTGACATTTGAGTATCTTGAAAAATGTATCTTCAATGAACTTGGAAAAATAAGAGTTACTCTTATGACATCTGTTACCGATCAGGCGGGCAGGTGTGTTTCTTATGCCTATGATGATGACAGGCTCACAGAGATAAAAGGAACTGACGGAGCAGTAAGGAAGTTTACATACACAGAAGATGGAAGAATCAAGGATGTAGTAAATCCCAGAGGAATTACGGTAGTTACAAATGAGTATGATAATCAGGGACGCATTAAGAAGCAGAGTTTCCCGGATAATACTTCCATGACTTACAAATATAATGATGAAGATAAAAATATCGTAGCAACCGAGAGAAATGGAAATAAGGTTACTTATACGCATGATGACTTCGGAAGGCATGTTGAGACAGCCTACTATGACGGTAAGGAGAGTTTTACATATAACGGTAGAAACCAGAAAACAAGTCATACTGACAAGAATGGCAACACGACAAGAGTAGCTTACGATAACAGAGGGCATGTAACGCAGGTTATTGATGCGCTTGGAAACAAGACAAACTATACATATAATGCAGACGGAAAGATTCATACCGTAAAAGGACCAAGAGATGATACATACAAATATTTTTATAACAAAAACGGCACAATAAAAGAGATTGCACTTCCCGGAGGAAATGCCAGCATTTTTGCATACAGCGACGGAAACTTAAAAGCAATCTACGATGATAGAGGAATAGGACCAAACTTCACTTACGACAACAGAGGAAACGTTGCTACAGTGACAGATCCTGACGGGGTAAAGACGAGCTATAAGTATGACAATCTTAATAGAGTTATTTCTTCCACGACAGCAGACGGAGCCACAACATCATACGAGTACGATAATGCCGACAGAATCGTAAAGACAACAGATGCCCTTGGAAATACAAGGGAATACCGATATGATAAGTCGGGTAAAGTGACTTCTGTTAAGGAATTTGATGGGACTCTTAAAAGCTATGATGTAAATATCATGGGAAGGGTTTCAAAGGTAACAGACGAAGCGGGAAGAATTACAGAAATAAGCTATAACGTAATGGGTAAGCAGGAGCTTGTAATACTTCCAAACGGCGGGCAGATAAAGTATGAGTACGACCCTCTTATGAGACCTATTAAAGTCACCGATCCCGAGGGAAGAACAACAGGCTATGATTATGATAAGAACGGAAATGTAACGGCTGAGTATCTTGGCGATGTCAGGGTAAAGAGCTATGTTTATGATGCCCTCAACAGAGTAACTGAAGAGAAAGATGCTCTTGGTCATAAGACAGGCTATACATATGATGAATCAGGTAATGTTACGGAAGTTAAAGATACTCTCGGAAACACGACAAAGCGTGAGTATGATCTTTTAAACAGAGTGACAAAGGAAACGGACGCTCTTGGAAATGAAGTATCTTACAAATATACCAAAATGGATCTTATAGATTCGATCACTGATGCAGCAGGAAGAGTGCGTAAGTTCACATATACAGAAGGAAAAAGGCTTACAGCAGTAAGTTTCTGTGGCGTAACAGAGCAGGAACTTACATACGATGTAGCAGGAAGAGTTAAGACAAGAAAATTTGCTGACGGTTATGAGATTGATTACGGCTATGATGTTCTTAGCCGAGTAAATAAAGTAACAGGCTCGGATGGAAGATGTGTTGAATATGAATATGACGCACTTGGAAGAGTAAAGAAAGTAATTGACGGAAGCAACACAACTCTTTATACATACACACCTACAGGCCGCCTTAAGAGTGTAGTAGATGCTCTTGGAAATGAGACAGCCTATACTTATGATGCGCTTGATAATCTTAAGAGTGTTCACAGAGCAGAAGGGCTTGTAAGTGAAGAAGAAAAATCAGGTGACATCTTCCCTACAGTAGGAAAAGACGGTCATGTGACTATCTATGGCTATGACCTTTCAGGCCGGCTTACGGAAGTTACAGATGCTCTTGGTCAGAAGGAAACTTATGAATATGACCAGTATGGAAGACTTAAGAAAAAGACTGACAGGGATAACTATGCAACAACATATGAATATAACAATGTCGGAGCAGTAACAAAGGTGGGGTATGCTGACGGAAGGAGCGTTGCATTCTCTTATAACGAACTTAACCAGTTAAGTCAGATAAATGACTGGTACGGAAAGACAATCCTTGAAAATGATATCTTTGGACGCCTTACAAAAGTAACAGACTTTAAGAACAGGACTGTGGCATACGAGTATGGCGCTACAGGTGAAAGAACAAAGCTCACATATTCTGACGGAAGAGTAGTTTCTTATAACTATGATGATAAGCTTCAGCTTTCAAGTATCGTAGGAAATGGTGAAGAGACAAGATATACTTATGATGATTTTGGACGTCTTTCAAAGAAGACATTTGCTAATGGTGTAAGTCAGGCTTATACATATATGCCGGGTGGAAACCTTGCATCGATGGTAAGTTCTGATAATGAAGGAGTACTTGATAGGTATTTCTATTCTTACGACAATTCAGGACTTATAAACGGTATTGACAGAAACAGACGTGGCCTTGATAAAGTATCGGGAAGATATGAGTACAGCTACGATGCCATTGGTCGTCTAATAAAGTCAACACATGATGGAATAATAAAAGCAGCATATGAATATGATGCATTTGGAAACAGGGTGGCAATGTCCGAAGCATCAGTTGAAGCAGGTGAGATTATAAAGACATCTTACACTTATGATGTCCTTGATAGACTTGTGGAAACTAAGGAACTCAATAATTCCCAGGCAATACTTAAGACTTACGACTATGATAAGAGAGGAAACCAGACAAAGGAATTTATAAATGGTCTCTTGCAGAAAACCTTTACTTTTGATGCTACAAATATGCTCTCAAAGGTAGTCGATAAGGATAAGGGAGAACTTGAAAACTGCTATAACGGTCTTGGATTTAGAGTAGAGTCTACAAGACCTGAAGAAAGAATAGAGTATCTTTGCGATCTTTCAAAGGATTACTACAACCTTCTTGAGAGAACAGTAAACGGCGAAACAGAGAGCTTTGTTTACGACAACAACGTAATATCAATGTCAAAGTCTGGAAGTAACTTCTATTACCTTCAGGATGAGCTTGGCTCTCCAATGTACATGACAGGTACAGACGGAGGCTCTGTAAGCGCATATGCTTTTGATGATTTTGGAAGAAATATCGATCCGTATACAGGAAGGGTAAGAAACAACAGAAACCATAACGCGCCAAAACACGCTTACACAATAAATGGTAATATCATTCAGCCCTTTGCTTTTACCGGCTATCAGGAAGACGAGGTATCAGGACTTAAGTTTGCGCAGGCAAGATATTACAAAGCGGAAACGGGTAGATTCCAGTCTGAAGATAACGTGAAGGGATTTATTGACAGTCCGTTTACTCTTAATCACTATGGTTATTGCTGGGGGAATCCAGTTGGAATAATCGATAGAGATGGCAATAAGCCCGAATGGGTTACTAATGCTATAGATAAATTCAATAAAGCGGGAGCTGAAATAGGCAATTTTGTAAATGAACATAAAACAGCAGTTGGAATAGGATGTAATGTGGCTGGGATAGTAGCAGGAGTAGTAGTAACTGCAGTTGCAGGACCAATAGCTGGAGGAGCTGTAAGTGGAGCACTGATGAATGTTGGTACACAGATTATGGAAAAAGGTACTAATATAAGTTTGGGAGAAGTTGCTGTTAGTGCAGTAGCTGGAGGCGCAGGAAGTGTATTAGGAGCTAATTTGAGTGGTTTTGGAAGTGTAATGTTTGACTCTGCATTTGATACGATGACTGATATTACAAAGAATATTGTAAATGGGGAAAAAATCAATGCATCTGTTATTGTAGATAGTGCAAAAGAAAATCTCTGTGGAAATATTTTGGGAGCAGGTTTAAGTCATGAAATAGGAAAAGTTATTGATATTAGGCAGGCACGAAAATTTGCTGATGCAGAAAGCACTCTTATATCTCTGGAAAGAGCTAATTCGAATAAATGTAAACGAATATGTGATGCATTAAAAGTTGAAGTGCGTAAAGCAGAAGATGATTGGAAGTGGGCAAGAATAGGTATATCTGCAAAGCAAAGGGATAATGCTGTACTAGGCGCAATTCGTCATGAAAATGCTGCCAAAAGTTTAGAAGAACGGTATTTAGATATTGTCAGACAATCTAAGAAGTCACGAGAAAACTTTGAAAATATGGTAAAGATGTGGCGAGATGAAATGGATGATATAGCGGATATTTCGTCGGGGAATTTAAGTGATTTATTAGGAGCAATTTTGAATATTGGAAAGCAAGAGGAATGTGCATGAAATTTAGTGTGAAATGTAAAAATAAAATTTTTAAGACCATATCATTTTTTCTTTCTTTTGGTGTATATGTTGCAATGTGTGTAGCAATAGTATTAAATAGTGCGACACCGAAGGATTTCGTGATTATTTTGGCGTTGGCTGTTTCATCAACCATAGCTATGGGGGCATATGCTTTTTGCAAACTCGGAGCTATAATAATCAATTCAATAGAGGTGGATTCAGATATATTGATTATAAAGAAAATGTTTAAGCCGGAAAGAACAATAAATGCTTCTGAAATTAAACAATATATTACTGGAAGGAAAAAAATGAATAAGGGACCAAGACGAGAGTATATTCATGTGTATTATGATGATACGTTCGTTGAGTTATATGAAGATAATGTATGTAATTTTGAAGTGTTGTTAGATTACTTGAAAAGTCAAAACTGCAGGGAGGGCATGGAGTTATAAATCTATGTATGAACAACGTGAAAAATTTTTCATAAAGTATTTAAAGTTTGCAGTGCTTATTGTTCCACTAGGATTTGGAGCATATCCCACAATACATTTTAATGGAATGGCTAAGAGATTGTTTTGTATATTTATCAGCTCGATTGGAGCTTCGATTCTTCTTATTCCATTAATGTGGATTTCATTAAAGCATTTCTATGTATATGAGGACAGAATTGTAATAAAGGGCTTATTGTACAAGAAGCAGTATCTATATGAAAATATTATTAAGTGTTTTTTTAGAGTAAGTACAGAAACGCTCTGTTTATATATGGCGGATCGAGAAGTGAAACTTCATATTGGTACATACATTTCGTCAAAGGATATCGTTGATAATCTGTCAAGATATGTCAGTGTAAAAGAAGTGTAATGTTTAATTGTCTAAAGAATGAGTCAGGTGATGTAAAGGTGAAATATTTAATAAGTACAATTAAGGATACAAGATTTGAAGAATAAATGAGAAGAAATATAGTGAAGATGTAATACTTATAAAGAGCGGGGAGTTTACTCGCTTTTTATATAGTTGTACGCCATAGAAATGCTGAAACGTTGGAAAGGCGGTATTTATTGTGGCGTAGCAACCTTTTCCACAGAAAGTGAGTGTTGATAATGACTACAGGTATATATTAGAGAGTATTCAAATATTGTAGCGGCGTTAATTGTATTAATATATGCAACCGTCAAATTGATAAGATACAAACGTTTGCTTGCTCATTTAAAATTTGAAAGTGAAAATGCTAAAAAAGTTATAAACATAATTTTTACGCCGATTGTATATGTGGCATTATTGTTAGTGCTGTATAGATACTATCCACTAGTGTTAGATTTGCCATTTGTATTAGATAAAACGTATTGTGTTGAAAGTGCAATTGCCAGAGGATATAGTCATTCTAATCCTGAATTTTATGAGAGGAGATATGTCGATATGGAGATAAATGGAAAGATTGAAAGAATGAGGTTGTATTCTTATGAAATAAATGAGAATGAAGAATATAAGTTAATATATCTTCCTAATAGTAAGTTTGGACAGGTTGTAGTGGATATAAAATGAATTTATAAAAAATGGAGACTAAACATATATGAAGGGTAATGGCATCAAAATCTTAGTTAATATACTGGCTTTATTGATAATATTTTTTTATAAGAACAATGGACAAAAGAATAATGTGACAGACAGTATGAGCGAGGTTTACGATATCAGGATTCCTGGGTTATTGACGGGAGTTTGTGTTTTGTGGGTTGTTTTAGGGGTGATTTTTACTACTACAATGATGGTTACTTCAAAAAATTCCAATACGGTAACAAAAGGACATTATTATTTGGGAATAGCATTTATTGCTATTGGTCTCATAGGCTTTATATTTAGCAAAAACTGGAAAGTTACTGTTTCGCAAAAAAATATAATACATACGAGTGTCTTAGGCATTACAAAAGAGTACTCCAAAGATGATATAACGGACGCTAAACTTGGAAGTAAGAAAGAATTGGTAGTACGTTTTAAAAAGGGCAAGGTGACTATTGATCCGGCAACAACTAATTATTCGCGACTGGTCGGAGAGTTATTGCAGACAGATGTTGAATAAGCGTTACATAATAAGATGTAGTAAATCGGCAGCTCTGGCATAGTGAAGCTGCCGATTTATAAAAATGAGTGTTAGAAGACCCAAAAGAAATATAATCTTATTGAATTGTCTTTATAATGCGATTCCAAGGACGTCAAGCAAAGCGCCTACGACAGTTCCTATAAGGAACAAAAGAATAGCGATTCTGATATTTTCTTTTTTATTATCGTTTACTCTGAACAATACCAAAAGTCCGATTCCGGCTCCGACCAAAAGACCGGACATCATGGTTCCGAAAGTGATCATCTTATCAAGATATAAGGTTGTGATTATGACCGAAGCCGCACAGTTGGGAATAAGACCGATAATTCCCGCAAGAAGGTGGCTGAGCACCGGACTTGTCTTAAGAAGTTCAGATAACTTATCTTCTCCGATAAGCTCGATTGCAAATCCCAATATCAAAGTAAGAACAAGAACAAAAGCAAAAATGTGTATCGTATGAACAAATGCGGATTTTACAATTCCGATAAAACCGCTGTGGTCGTCCTCTTCGCAGTGACAGTGCTCTTTTTCACACAGGGCATTTATCTGAATCGGATCGTCGAGCCTTTTATTGTGAGTAAGATGATGCCAGTGAACAACTGCATCAATGACAAAGCCTGCGATGATTCCGATGACAGCTTTGATGACCAGTATCTTTATCATAATTACGGCAGGAACCTGTTCTGATATAAAAAGCGGTATCATCTCATCCGAAGTTGAAAGATAGATCGCTATAAGGGTTCCGAGCGTTATAACTCTGCCTGCGTAGAGATTGGAAGCTGCGGCTGAAAATCCGCACTGCGGAAAAACGCCGATCAGTCCGCCCCACAAAGGTCCGAAGTATTCTGTTTTTTGGACAATCGCAGACGTATATTCCTGAGTCTTGTGCTCCAGATATTCCATTAAAAGGTAGGTTATAAAAAGAAAGGGGAGTATCTTAAGAGAATCGATAAGCGCGTCCATGACAACATCGATGATAAGTTCCATGAATTAACTCCTTGCTGTATAAGAAAGAAAAAAGGGAAAAAAAAAAATCAGTAAAGCGGGTGATGGGAATCGAACCCACGTATCTAGCTTGGAAGGCTAGTGTTCTACCATTGAACTACACCCGCACGGTACTGACAAGATTGTATTTTAATTACTTTTGTATGGTATGTCAAGGGGTTTTATGATAAACTTTACATTGTTTTTAAATTGACAATACAAATTTGCGGTGTTATCATATTTCCTACCAACTTGGTAGGAAAACACGGAAAGGAAATTTATCATGTCAGATGCGTCTTTATTACAGGTAAAAAACTTATCTGTATCAATAGATAACGAGTTGCCGATTCTGCACAAGATCAATTTAGATATAAAGCCTGGAGAGACTCATGTTCTCATGGGCCCAAACGGAGCAGGAAAGTCTACACTTGGATATTCTCTTATGGGAAATCCTCATTATTGTGTGACAGAGGGAAATATTATTTTTGACGGACAGGATATTACCGATATTTCTGCAGACAAGAGAGCAAAGGCAGGAATGTTCCTGTCATTCCAGAATCCTTATGAGATTCCCGGAATCTCACTCAGCAGTTTTATAAGAAATTCTTTTCATGCCCAGACAGGTGCACCTGTAAAGCTTATGGCTTTCCAGAAATCACTTAAGGCTGCTATGGAAGTTCTTTCTATGGATGAGGCTTATGCTGACAGAGACCTTAACGTTGGTTTCTCGGGTGGTGAGAAGAAAAAGGCAGAGATTCTTCAGCTACTTATGTTAAATCCCAAACTTGCTATTCTTGATGAGACAGACTCAGGTCTTGACGTTGATGCTGTAAGAACAGTATCTAAGGGCATTCAGGAGTATCAGAAGAAAAAGGACGGAGCACTTCTTATAATCACACACAGCACCAAGATTCTTGAGTCATTACATGTTGATTATACACATGTGCTTGTTAAGGGTAATCTTGTATGCACAGGTGACGGATCTTTGGTTGATGAAATCAATGCTAACGGATTTGAGAAGTTTATCTCAGAAGCGTAATAATTGGCCGGATAACAGAGGATTGATATGAGCGATAACAAACAGAAAGTGGTTGAGATAGACCGCAGCGCATATGAATTTAAGGATATAGAGACAGAAAAAGACTTCTACAGGATGGAGGAAGGTCTTGATGAGGAAACCGTATTAAAGGTTTCTGCAGAAAAGAACGATCCTGAATGGATGAGGGATTTCAGACTTAAGTGCTTAAAGATATACAACGAGATGGAAATGCCAAAGTGGGGACCCAGTATAGAAGGTCTTGATATGGACAGGATCACATCTTATGTAAGACATAAGTCTGAGATGAAGAATAACTGGGAAGATGTTCCGGAAGATATCAAGAACACTTTTGAAAGACTTGGTATTCCTCAGGCAGAGAGAGAATCTCTCGCAGGTGTCGGAGCCCAGTACGATTCAGAACTTGTATATCATAATGTGAAAGATGAGGTTGCAGCTCAGGGTGTTATTTATACAGATCTTGAGAGCGCAATGAAAACAGAATACGCGGATATGATCAAGAGTCACTTTATGACTCTTATACCGCCTACGGATCACAAATTTGCAGCGCTTCACGGAGCGGTATGGTCCGGAGGTTCATTTGTATATGTGCCAAAGGGAGTTAAGGTAGATATTCCGCTTCAGTCTTATTTCAGACTTAATGCGGCAGGAGCAGGACAGTTTGAGCATACTCTCATAATTGTTGATGAAGGTGCAGATCTTCACTTCATAGAAGGATGCTCGGCACCAAAGTATAATGTGGCCAATCTTCATGCGGGAGCTGTTGAGCTCTTTGTGGCAAAGAATGCGAGACTTCGCTATTCCACAATCGAGAACTGGTCCAAGAATATGTATAACCTCAATACCAAGAGAGCTCTTATCGAAGAGAACGGGATCATGGAGTGGGTATCGGGATCGTTTGGATCTCATACGGGATATCTTTATCCTATGACAATTCTTAAGGGCGATCACTCCAAGATGGAATTTACCGGAATTACTTTCGCCGGAAAAGGCCAGAATCTTGATACAGGTGCCAAGGTGGTGCATCAGGGAGTGGGAACAACTTCGGTTATCAATTCCAAGTCCATTTCCAAGGACGGCGGAATAGGAACATACAGAAGCAGTGTTGTAATTCAGAGTTCAGCTAAAAAGGCAAAAGCGTCAGTTTCTTGTGATTCACTTATGGTAGACAGCATTTCCAGAGCAGATACAATTCCGGGAATGGACATCAGAACCGATGATGCTGATGTAGGACACGAGGCTAAGATTGGAAGAATCAGCGATGATGCTATTTTCTACCTTATGTCCAGAGGAATAAGTGAGGAAGAAGCTAAGGCGATGATCGTAAGCGGATTTGCCAATCCTGTTTCAAAGGAACTTCCGCTTGAGTATGCCGTTGAGATGAATAACCTTATTAAGCTTGAGATGAGCGGACATTGAGAAGGGACTTCACATGAACAAAGATTTGAACATGAAGGTTAATGTGCTGCCTGTTTTGACATATGGTTTTCTTAAGGTCAATGACAGTACAGTTTCCGAATCAGATATAAAAATAGATAGCTTTGAAACTCCGGATGCAAGCAAGATGCCTCAGGGCGTAGATGTAAAGCGCGGAGTTGATTTTGCAAAAGCGGGCGAGATATTTATCAAGAATAAAGACAGGATAATGTATACCACAGGCGAATTTGCGGGCCCTAACGCCGATACGACGGGAAGAAACGACGGTCAGGCGATCAGAACGGGAATGGGAATCGATGTAGACGAGCTCATGATCTCTGCAGGCGCTAAGTGTGATATTTATACGGTTGAGGAAAATGTTAAAGTTTCCGAACCCGTTATCATAGAGTATAAGATGAAAGACGGCGAAGGATGTATATCATCACAGGTCATTCATGCCAAGAAAGGTTCCGAGATAAACGTCATTCTTGCATATGAATCAGAAAAGGATTTTGGCGGTTTCCATGGAATCAGCACAAGACTTCTTGCTGAAGAGGGTGCAAAGATAAATATATATAAGATTCAGATGCTTGGCGATAAGTTCATTCATTTCGATGATATCGGCGGTGCTTGTTTTAAGGGCGGATCGATCGGTGTTACAACTTTGGAACTTGGTGCCAAGAAGACATGGACAGGTTGTCTTGTGAACCTTGTTGAAAAAGAGGCTGAACTCATATCAAATATGGGCTATCTCGTAAGATATGACAATTTCCTCGATGTGAACTACATTGCAGATCAAAGAGGAAAAAATACAAACTCTGTAATGCACGCAAAGGGAGTTCTTATGGATTCCGCGACAAAGGTATTCAGAGGAACCATTGATTTTAAGAACGGAAGCTCGGGATCGGCAGGCGATGAGCAGGAAGATACGCTTATGCTTAGCCCTGACGTTATAAATCGCAGCATGCCCGTGATACTTTGTCAGGAAGAAGATGTTGACGGAAGACACGGCGCAACGATAGGACAGCTTGGCGAAGATCTGCTGTTCTATATGCAGACAAGAGGAATCGATGAAGAAAATGCAAAACGCATGATGATCAGGGCAAGACTTGACAGCGTTGCAAGAACGATTCCCGATAAGGAACTGGAACAGAGAGTTATATTCTACATTCAGAATATTATTTAACAGGTAGGAAAAGAAAATGGCTAACATCGGAGATTATCGAAAAGACTTCGATATATTAAATTCAGGTGACTATGTATATTTTGATAATGCGGCTACTTCACAGAGACCTAATCAGGTTCTGGATGCAATATCAAACTTTTATCGCACGGCAAATGCCAATCCGCTCAGAGGCTTATATGACTGGAGTATTGCGGCAACAGATATGTACGAGGATTCAAGACGTGTTGTTGCTGATTTCATAGGAGCGAACTCTCCGGAAGAGATTATTTTTACAAGAAATACTTCCGAATCACTTAACCTCGTGGCATACAGCTATGGGCTTGATAACGTTTCGGAAGGTGATGAAGTTGTTATCTCAGTGATGGAACATCACAGCAATATATTGCCCTGGCAGATGGTATGCAGGAAGAAAAATGCAAAACTTGTATATCTTGAGCCTGATGAAGAGGGCGTTATCTCCAAGGAAGAGTATGAGAGCAAGATAACAGACAGGACAAAGGTTGTGGCTATCGGGCATGTTTCCAATGTCATGGGTGTTACCAATCCTGTAAAAGAAATTGTGGCATATGCAAAGTCTAAGGGAGCAATCGTAGTAGTAGACGGCGCTCAGTCGACACCTCATATGAAGATCAATGTACAGGATCTTGGTGCGGATTTCTTTGCATTTTCCGGACACAAGATGCTCGGACCTATGGGAATCGGTGTTCTGTACGGAAGAAAAGAGCTTTTGGAAAATATGTCTCCCTTCCTTACAGGCGGGGAAATGATAGAGTATGTTACAAGGACAGATGCTACTTATGCGGAGCTTCCTCATAAGTTTGAGGCGGGTACTGTAAACGCATCAGGTGCGGTTGGACTTGCCGAAGCAATCAGATACCTTCAAAACGTCGGTTTTGAGGCCATAGAGGCGCAGGAACAGAAACTTACGGCACTTCTTATGGAAGGCATGTCAAAACTTCCGTATATCAAGATATATGGATCAAAAGATCCCAAGAAACATTGCGGAATAGTTACATTTACAATCGACGGTGTACACCCGCATGATATTTCATCGGTGCTTAACGATGATCATGTATGTATCAGAGCAGGACATCACTGTGCACAGCCGCTTATGCAGTTTATCGGAGAAGGATCTACCGCACGTGCAAGTTTGTACTTCTATAATACAGAAGAAGAGGTTAAAATATTCTTGGAGAAACTTGCAAAGGTTAGGGAGGTCATGGGATATGGAGCTTAAGCAGTTATATCGCGAGATAGTTAATGAACATAATCTGCGCCCTGTACACAAAGGTAAATTAGAAAATCCGGATCTTGTAATGCGTGGAATAAACCCAAGCTGTGGTGATGATATCACATTGCAGCTTAAGGTTGAAAACGGCGTTATTACAGATGGAAAATATATCGGAAGCGGATGTGCAATCTCACAGGCTTCTGTAGATATGATGGTTGATCAGATAATCGGAAAGAGCAAAGAAGATGCCATTAAGCTTGCCGAGACTTTTATGGGCATGATAAAGGGCGATATTACGGACGAGGAGAGCATAGAGTCCCTTGATGAAGCTGCTTCGCTTCAGGACGTAAGACATATGCCTGCAAGAGTTAAATGTGCCGTTCTGGGATGGCATACCATGCAGGAGATGTTGGAACATCCGGAAAAAGCAGTTGATAAAGTCGAAGAATAAAAAATATGCCGCAAAGAAAAATCTTTAATCGGATTATTTCTCTGCGGCATTTCTTTTTCTTTTCAAAAAATGCAGAAAAAAAGTACCATCCTCATAGGATATACCTACAAAAACAGTACTCGGCGTGCGCTGCCAGGGTCTCGAACCCTGGACAACCTGATTAAGAGTCAGGTGCTCTACCAACTGAGCTAGCAGCGCATTCGTTATTTAGCGGCTTTGCCGTATCTCAACGACAAGTGATATGTTACTACGCTTAAAAAAGAATTGCAAGTGTTTTTTTTCAAAAAAAAATAAAAAAATTTGATTTTTTTTCAATTTCGCATATCTGTGAGGATATATTTGTGGTAAATTAGATGTTATGAAAAAATTCAAAATTGCGATTTTGGAAAAGCGGAAGGTGTGTAAATGATATTTGATACGCATGCTCATTACGATGACAGACAGTATGATGAAGACAGAGATACGCTCATAGCTTCTTTGAGAGAAGAAGGGATTGGCGGAGTCGTAAATATAGGTGCGGATATGGCATCAAGTGAAAGGGCACTTGAGCTGGCGCATAAACATGATTTTATATATGCGGCAGTCGGAGTGCATCCAAGTGAAGTTGAAGAACTTAATGATAAAGCCATGGATCGCCTGAGAGCTTGGAGCGCGGATGAAAGATGCGTTGCAATCGGTGAGATAGGCCTTGATTATCATTGGCCCGATCCTGCGCCCGAGATTCAGAAGAAATGGTTTGTGAGACAGCTTGAGCTTGCAAAGGAAGTAAAACTCCCCGTTGTTATCCATTCAAGGGATGCCGCAAAGGATACAATGGATATAATGCATAGCGAGCATGCGGAAGATATAGGCGGAGTGGTGCACTGTTTCTCATATTCAAAAGAAATTGCAAAAGAATGCGTGGATATGGGCTTTTATATAGGGGTCGGCGGAGTGGTGACATTTAAGAACGGCCGAAAGCTTAGAGAAGTTGTTGAAGAAATTCCTATGGAAAAGATACTTCTTGAGACGGATTGCCCGTATCTTTCACCCGAACCCCACAGAGGGGAACGCAACAGCTCTTTAAACCTGCCTTACGTGGTAAAAGAGATAGCAAACATAAAAGGAATCAGCGAAGAAGACGTAATACGTATTACGGAAGAAAATGCAAAGCGTATGTACGGCCTAATGACGGAGGTATAAATGGCATATCTTGGAAATGCAGCACGCACAAAGGAAGTGCTGAGCAAATACAATATGAGCGCCAAGAAAAAATTCGGGCAGAACTTTCTTATAGACAGCGGAGTACTTGACGGTATTGTTGAGGCTTCGGGTGTTACAAAAGAAGATTGTGTCCTTGAGATAGGTCCCGGCATAGGAAGCCTTACCCAGTATCTGGCTGAGGCTGCAAAACGCGTTGTGTCCGTTGAAATAGACAAGACACTTATTCCTGTTTTGGATGATACATTGTCTGAGTATGACAACGTGACAATAATCAATGAAGACATCCTTAAGGTTGATATAGAGAGCATAGTAAAAGAATACAACGAAGGAAGAGAGATAAAGGTTGTTGCCAATCTTCCCTACTACATCACTACTCCGATTATAATGAAGCTCTTTGAGAGCGGCGCACCGATTGACAGCATTACTGTCATGGTGCAGAAGGAAGTTGCAGACAGAATGGTCATGGGACCCGGAAATAAGGACTATGGTTCACTTTCTCTTGCTGTAGGATATTATGCAAAGGCAACGGCAGTAATGAACGTTCCGCCCGGAAGCTTTATCCCGCAGCCGAATGTCGGGTCGGCAGTTGTGCATCTTAAAAGATATGAGAAGCCGGCGGTGGAAGTCGGCGATGCAAAGTACATGTTCGAGATAATCAGAACAGCATTTAACCAGAGGAGGAAGACACTTTCAAACTCTCTTTCCAACAACCCTTCTCTTAAGGTTACAAGACAGCAGGTTCAAGATGCGTTAACTGAGATAAATATTGACGAAAAAGCAAGGGGAGAAGTACTTTCGCTTATGCAATTTGCGCGACTTTCAGACATTTTACAAAGATAAGGTGCTTATGATAAACTAACACTGGATATAGTTGGGGCACCAAAGAGGTGATATTTTGGATAAAGTTGAATACAAAATTCGAGCCGATGAGATCAAGGCTTTAATTGGGGAAGGCAGATTTGCCGAAGCTGTGAAGATCGCCGACACAATTGACTGGAAACGAGTGAAAAGTGTCGCAATGCTTTGCACGATAAGTGATCTATATAAGATAAACAGACGCTTTGAAGAGAGCAGAGATATCCTGCTCATGGCATACGACAGACACCCCACGGGTAGAGCGATTGTATACTCCCTATGTGAACTTGCCATAAAGATGGGAGAATTTGTTCAAGCAGTTGAATATTATAAGGAATTTGTCAGAATAGCGCCCAGAGATACAGGGCGATATATCTTACAGTATAAACTCTACGAAGCTCAGGAAGTAAGTCTTGAAGAGAGAATCGCTGTTCTCGAAGAATTCAAAAAACATGATTATAGGGAAAAATGGGTATATGAGTTGGCTTATCTTTATCATAGGATAGGTCTTACTACTGAGTGCATTGAAACATGTGACGAGATGTTCTTGTGGCTCGGAGACGGTAACTATGTCATGAAGGCCCTTGAACTTAAGGCGCTTCACGAACCGTTGTCGCCGGAACAGCAGGACAGATATATCAGATATAAGCAGAAACATGGTGGATATATAGACAGATCCATAACATACAATAAAGAGGATCCCGCGCAGAGCCAGATGGCACAGAATATGCCCGGATCACAGGTATACGCACAGGACACAAGAGAAATGCCACCTGTCTCAAATGACGTTGAGATTAAAGCTCCGTCCGTTGATGTAAGCGCATACAATACAATGAATCTGCAGGCAGCACTTGCAGAGGAGTTGAAGCCATATATAGGAAATGAGCAGACACAGACGCCTGTACAGCCACAGGCAAGCTTTGCGCAGCAGCAGGAGCTTGCACAGTATCAACAGGGATTCGCCCAGCAGGCAGAGGCAGCGCAGCATCCGGCAGGATTCGGTCAGCCCGGTTATGCACAGCCGCAGCAGGGATATGCACCATATCAGACCGGTTACGACCAGCAGACAGGTGCAGCACAGTATCCGGCAAGCTTTGCCCAGCAGGCAGAAGCCGTACAGTATCAACAAGGATTCGCCCAGCAGGCAGAAGCCGTACAGTATCAACAAGGATTCGACCAGCAGGAAGCTGCACAATATCAGCAGGGATTTGTTCAGCAGCAGGAAGCTTCACAGTATCAGGAAAGTTTTGCACAGCAGCAGGCAGAGGCTCCACAGTATCAGGAGAGCTTTGCGCAGCAGCAAGAAGCAGCACAGCCGCAGCCTGAGGAAGAGCCTGCAAATTCATACAGTGCGCAGCAGGGATTTGGAAATACAACATTTGCAGAGGAAATGGCAGAATCTTCAGAACCGGAAATTTTTGATGATGATGAAAATGACGGCTCTTTTTCGCGTGTTGGCGGAACTATCGGAGAGCCTGCATCCGGCGGTATAGAAGAAGTATTTTTTGATACACATGAGATCCATGTGCCTGAGCAAGAGCCCGTTTTTAATCCGGCTCCCGAAGTTAGCAAAGAAAATCCCGTACAGGAACAGAGTTCAGATATAGCAGAAATAGCACAGGAAGAGACTTCAGGTTTTTTTGATCTTGAAGATGTTCCCGATGAACAGCCATCTTTCAGTGCTACCTATGAGAACAGGCCGTTGGAGGACGAAGTACCCGGTGCGGTTATTCATCCGAACGGAAGCTACAGCATGAGCAATGTGAGCGCAAATGCAAATGCAAGTGCAAATGCGGATAACGCAGATTCAGCTTCGAATGGTAACGGACTTGATAATATGCTTTCTCAGGACCATGACGGTCAGATCAAGCTGGCTGTTGAGCCCGATCCCGTAGTAGAGAAGCAGATCACGGGTCAGATCAGTATCTCCGAGTATATTCAGAACTGGGAACAGTTCAAGAAGGATCAGCAGGAGAGACAGCTTGAAAGCGTAAAGAAAAAGGTTTCGGATCAGACAGGAGATCTTTTCGCAGATTACGATGAGATAGCAAAGGCCGGACTTCAGGAGAAAATTGAGAAGGCAATTTCTGATGCCATTAAGAAAGAAAAGCAGAACAGAGCATCCGGAAGAGGCGACTGGTCAAGAGATAATGCCGATATTATCGACGAGGCTGTCGATGAAGTTATAAATAAAGCAGAGCAGGGCACAGACGGTCCTATTGAAAATAAGGACGAAGAGGAACCGGCTAAAGATCCTGAAAAGAAAAAGAACAGATTTGCACGTGAAGACTTCAATTCTACAAGGAACGAAATAAAGCCTGAATCACCTGAGGAGAAAGCTTCTGAAGAAAACGGGCATGAAGAGGAAGAGCCAAGAAGACCTCAGGACAGAGAAAGAAACAGAGCGGAAGCAAGAGGTGAAGACAGACAGAGAAACAGAAATGCTGACAGAAAACCTCAGGGACAAAGACCCGAGATGCCTGAAAGAGCCGATGCTCAGAGAAATGAGAATCGGGACGGCGCGCAGGGTGCAAAGAAGAAACTTAAGAAACATGGCGCCGGAAACAGAGATATTGAAGAGAGATTAAGGAAGATGACTCCCGAAGAGAAAGAGTTGTTCGGACCTTATATTCATCATAAGAAATCAAGAAGACAGATCATCAAGGCAATTGATAACATGAGCATGGATGCGTTTAGCGGAAATGTAATTGTTACAGGTGAAGAGGGCGCAGGAACTATCAACCTTGCCAAGGGACTTATCCGCGCAGTGCAGGCATCCAATTCTGACTTCAATGGAAAAGTTGCCAAGATAACAGCGAATACGCTCAATAAGAAGAGACCGTCGGCAATCTTTGATAAGCTTGCAAACGGCGCGCTTATAGTTCAGAGAGCTGCAGATATTTTGCCTGAAACAGCAGCTGAACTTATAAAGATTCTCAAGGAACAGAAAAAGGGTATAATAATAGTAATGGAAGATACCAAGGAAGATATGAACAGCTTCCTTGATAATAACCCTGATTTTAAAGAGAGTTTCAGCGTAAGAGTTGATATTGAGGCTCTTGATGATGAGTCGCTTGTTGCATACGCTAAGCAGTATGCGCTCGAGAACGAATATGCTATCGACAATCTCGGTATTCTCGCACTTCATACCAAGATATCCGAAAGACAGACACTGGACCATGATGTTACGGTCTCAGAAGTCAGGGATATCGTGGATGATGCTATATATTATGCGGAGAAGAGATCTGTATCTCACTTCGTTGATATCATAGTACGCAAGCGATATGATGATAATGATATGATAATCCTCAGAGAAAAAGATTTTATGCATTAACAGCTTAAATACATTTACGAGGGGGATGCATGGGCAAAGAAGTATTTATATCTGAAGCAGACGAATACTTATTCGGACAGGGGACGCACTATGAGATTTATGAAAAACTCGGAGCGCATCCGGCAGAAGAAAACGGAAAGAAAGGATACTTTTTTGCTGTGTGGGCACCAAATGCAGCAGAAGTTCATGTTATTGGCGCGTTCAATAACTGGGCGGAAGATACGCACCCTCTAAAGCGTACCAAAGTCGGTAATATATGGACAGGTTTCATTCCGGGAGTTGGAGTGGGCGAATTGTACAAGTTCCTCATAACAACACCGGAAGGAAAAAAGCTGTATAAAGCCGATCCTTATGCAAATTATTCTGAACTCCGTCCCGGAAATGCATCCAGGACTACGGATTTATCCGGCTTTAAGTGGTCGGATTCCGGTTGGTATGAAAAGATCAAGGGCAAGGACCCCAACCGACAGCCCCTTGCGATTTATGAGTGCCACATCGGTTCATGGATGAAACATCCGGATGGGACGGAAGATGGTTTTTATACTTACAGACAGTTCGCAGACAGAATTGTCGAGTATCTCAAAGAAATGCCTTATACCCACATTGAGCTCATTGGAATAGCTGAGCATCCTTTTGACGGGTCATGGGGCTATCAGGTTACGGGCTACTATGCCCCGACATCAAGGTACGGTGAGCCTTCGGACTTTATGTATCTTGTCAACAAGCTTCACAAGAACAACATAGGTGTAATACTTGACTGGGTTCCTGCGCATTTTGCGACGGATGAATTCGGACTTTCATGTTTTGACGGAAAGTGTATCTACGAAGATCCCGACCCGAGAAAGGGCGAGCATCCCGACTGGGGAACCAAGATATTTAATTTGGGCAAGCCCGAGGTAAAAAATTTCCTTATAGCGAATGCTCTTTTCTGGATAAGAAAGTTCCATATTGACGGAATACGAGTGGATGCGGTTGCTTCCATGCTCTATCTGGATTATGGCAAAAAAGACGGACAGTGGGTTCCTAATAAATATGGCGAAAAAGAGAATCTCGAAGCGATAGAGTTTTTTAAACATCTAAACAGTGTTGTCAGGGGAACTTATCCGGAGTTTCTTACTATAGCGGAAGAATCTACTGCTTGGCCTAAGGTCACTGCGCCACCCGAAGAGGATGGACTTGGCTTTGCTTTTAAGTGGAATATGGGATGGATGCATGATTTTTGCGAGTATATGAAGCTCGATCCTTATTTCAGGCAGGGCGCGCACAATATGATGACCTTTGCCATGAGCTACAACAATTCCGAGAATTATATCCTGCCTCTTTCACATGACGAGGTGGTGCACCTTAAGTGCTCGATGCTTGAGAAGATGCCGGGCTATAAGGTTGATAAATACGCAAACCTTCGCGCCGGATATACATTTATGTTTGGACATGCGGGCAAAAAACTTCTTTTCATGGGACAGGACTTTGCCCAGGAAAGAGAGTGGAGCGAGAAGCGCGAGCTTGACTGGTTCCTTTTGGCAAATGACCTCAACAGAGGAATGAAGGACTATGTTTCTCAGCTCTTGAAGATATACAGAAAATATCCCGCTATGTACGAAGTAGACAATGACTGGGGCGGATTTGAGTGGATAAACGCAGATGATAAGGAGCGCAGCACTTACAGCTTCTACAGACGCGCCATAGACGGTAAGGATAATTTGCTGTTTGTTATAAACATGACTCCTGTTGAGAGAAAAGGTTTCCAAGTGGGTGTTCCTTTTGCCGGCAAGTATGTGCATATTCTTGACAGCGCAGAAGTGCAATTTGGAGGAAATGGAAGCAATATCCCCGATGAGATCACAGCAAAGAAAGGTTTGTGTGATTACAAGGATTACAGCATAACCTTCGATCTTCCTGCTTACGGAGCCGAGGTATTTCGTTTTAAGGGAGCGGCTAAGGCAAGGAAAAGCACGAAAACTAAAGAATCAAAAAAAGAAAAATTATAAATTCTTTAATATTAAGAAATAAAAATTTTGAGCCGAAATAGAAGGTGACGGAATGTAAGCCCGTCACCTTTTTGCGTAAAAAACATTTTTTAATAAAAATGAGGCGTATATGAACATTAATTTTCAGACTGTGGCAGGGAAAAAGACAACTGAGGATTCTATGTACGTCGGCATGGATGCTGAGGACAGGATCAACAAGAGTGCGGTAAAGCAAAGCTCATTGAGCGCGATTGCCGTGAACCTTGATACAAGCTTATTCAGTAATGATGTATATGCAAGTCGTGCCAGAGGAGCTGAGGACATCAGCGAGATGGCAAAGAACACGGATGTTTTGACGCAGCATAATTATATGGCACTTTTGTCAAATACTATGTCTGAGGAGGACTATGCAAAGGCTCTTCAGGATGGTTTTGATGTTAAAAATCTAAATAGTTCGGAGACAGTGAACATCCTTGATAAGATCAAGGGTGTACTTTTGGAGACCGGAGTCAGCGTTACAGGCTACAATGACGACATGAGCGTTGAAAAGCTTACAAAGATAACGGGAAGCAGGACACTTGCGGAGACAATCCAAAAGGAGTTTTCTCAGAACGATATTCCTATGACAACTGAAAATGTAAGAGCCGCAAAAGGCGCTTATGAGGAGGCTGCTCAGATAAAGGAGCCTTCTGACGGTGCGGTCAAGTACATGGTCTTAAATAACATGAAGCCCACCATAAGCAATTTTTACCTTGCAGCTCACAGTACAAACGGACAGAATCTTTCGGGAAGAGGATTCTATGCTCAGGAGGCAGGCGGCTACTATGCGCAGAAAGCAGACAGCATAAATTGGGACAGCCTTGCTCCGCAGATAGATAAGGTGCTTGATGAAGCCGGCTATGACATGGGCGACTTAAGGATACGAGATGATGCAAAGTGGATGGTTGAGCAGGGAATACCGCTTACTGCAGAGAATCTTAATACACTTGCGGAAATCGCAAAGGTTGAATTTCCGATAACGGAGCAGGCAGCCGTTAAAGCGGCAGCATCAGCAATACTTGACGGTAAAAATGCGGTTCAGGGAAATCTTGCAGATTCAGAGAGTAATATCGAGAAGGCTGTAAGAATCTATGAAGATACAAAGAATATTACAGATGACGCGGTAAAGAACGTTGTTGAAGAAGAAAAAGACTTTACTATTAAGAATCTCGTTATGGCAAGCAGAGAGGATGCAGGAGTAAATCCTGAGAATCCGACGGCTCTTTTATCCGATAACGATCCTAAGATTGTTGCAGCAAGACTTCAGCTTGAGGAAGTAAGACTTCGCATGAGCGTCGAAGCAAACAAAAGCCTCTTGGACAGAGGCTTTGAGATAGATACTGCGCCTATGCAGAATCTTATAGAAGAGCTTTCAAACATTCTTAAAGATATTGAGGGTGCGCAGACGGGCGAGATTATTGACGACATCACAGGTGTTAAGGCGTCAAACCCGGCGAGAGTGTATGATCTTACTCTTGAAAAAGTTCAGATCATAAGTAAGGGACCGGCGGACATTTCGGGACTTATGGCCGGAAGATTGCAGACAGCAACTCTTTCGCAGATAAGTGATGTTTCAGCGAGCCTTACAAGAAAGTTCAAGGCAGCGGGTGAAGGATACGAAGCAATGATGACCGCGCCGAGAGCAGATCTTGGAGACAGCATAAAGAAGGCATTTAGAAATGTTGACGATATACTTCGTGATTTTGGCGAAGAAGCAAATGAGGAAAACCGCAGAGCGGTAAGGATTCTTGGCTATAATAGCATGGAGATCACGGAAGAGAATTTTGAAAACGTGAGAGCCTGGGATCGCAAGTTTGTCGCAACGCTTGAAAGACTTAAGCCCGGAGCCGTATTGAATCTCATAAGAGAAGGAAACAATCCTCTCAATATGACACTGGAGCAGCTTTCTGACAGCCTCGATCAGGGAATGTTTAACGGAAGCGGCGACGGAAAAAGAGATTCTGACAGATCACGCGAGAAGTTCTCAAAGTTTATCTGCAAGCTTGAGCAGAAAAAAGATATCACAAAAGAAGAGAAGGCTTCCTTTATAGGAATATACAGACTTTTCCATACGCTTAAGGCAAATGATTACAAGGCAATCGGTTCTGTATTAAAGACAGGAAAAGATATGACTTTGGGAAATCTTTTGACTGAGACAAGGAGCGGAAGAACAGCAAGGAGCGGAATAGATTATTCCGTGAGTGATAACTTCGGCGGAGTAGACCTAAAAGAAGGAAATGTAATAAAAATTGACGAACAGATAAATTCGGCCTTCAGATTTTACAGGTCACAAGCCGATATAGTATATGAGAATCTCGAGCCCGAAAAATTAAAGGCTGCAAAACCCATGCCTAACACGAAGTTAGAGGATTTTGCAAGAGCGCTTGAGAATGAAGAAATCGATCCTGAGCTTGAGAAAGCATATATTAAAGACCAGGTGCAGGAAATTCGCGGTATAGCGGGTTCGAAGGCAGCGCCTTTAGCAATCGCAGAGATGGAGACACTTGAAGTTGAGATGAATTTCAACAATTTTGAAGCGATGATTGGCATAAGGCGGGATCGAAGAAACGGAAATTTATGGAACAGGGCAGCGGAGCTTGTAAAGAGAGATATATCGAAAGATATGGAAACTCTCACAGAGGCTCTTGATAGTGACAACTATGAAGAGACTTATACAAAGAGCCTTGAAAATATTTCCGACAAACTTTCGGATGTACTGGTAGATCCGGAAACGGAGTACATTGACGTTAAGGCAATTACTCTAATGCAAAAACAGATTTCCGTGATGGCACATACTTCAGAGCGAGGAAGCTTTGAGGTGCCGGTGGAAATAGATGGAACTAAAGTATCAATGCACATCACTCTAAAGAGTGACAACAGCAGAATTTCAAGGATGGAAGCGAGTGTTCAGACTACCGACTACGGACTTATCTCGGCAAATCTTTACCGGGAGGAAGGCGGTATAACGGGAATGCTTACAACAACGTATGCAGGAAGTCCCGAAGAGACTGAATATCTTGAAAGCGTAAAAACTAAGATGTGCGATAAATTAGCGGAGAAGATAGAGGATGCAGGTGTAGACCGAAACAGGATAGCAATCCTCTATAACGCACAGGCACAACCTACTAAAGTAGGCACGGTTAATGCAGAAGCCATGGACGGCGAAAGTAATTTGACAGCAGATACAGGCACACTTTTGAAAATGGCGAAAGCATTTATAGAGGCTCTTTAAGCTCTATACGTGCAGAAAAGAGGTTAACATGAAAGTAAACTACAACATGTCCGCAATGATCGCAAACAATGCTTTACAGAAAAATGACAAGCTTCTTTCTGAGTCACTTGAGAGACTTTCAAGTGGTCTTAAGATTGCAAATGCCAAGGATAACCCTTCAGGTCTTGCAATGTCCAGAAGAATGAATTCACAGATAGAAGGATTGGGAGTTGCAAATAACAGTGCAAACGACGGAATCTCAATCGTACAGGTTGCAGACGGAACACTCTCTGAGATCCATGCGGTTCTTCAGAGAATGAGCCAGCTTGCAATCCAGGCAAGTAACGGAACACTCACTGAAAATGACAGAAAGACAATTCAGGAGGAAGTTACACAGCTCAAGCAGGAAATCGACAGAATGGCCAATACCACTCAGTTCAACGGACAGAGCATTCTTGACGGTTCTTTTGACCTTAAAGGATATGCTACGGACGAGAGCGGCAGGACAAATCCGAACATCAAGGTCGCAAGTTATTCAGATAACTTTGATGCCGGTAATTATGTGATAAAAGATCTTGATATTGATTTTGCCAGACTTACGGGCAGAACAGGTGTTGATAAAAAAGCTATCTTCAGTGAAGAGGAAGATCTCAGCAAAATAAAGATATATAAGGTAGAGGCAGACGGAAACGGAGAACCCAAAGAAGTACCTTACATGACAAACCATATGATCGCAAGCATTGAGGAAGATGTTCTTACATTGTCAGACAGCACGGGAAAGAGCATCAGCATTAAGATGGATGAATCCTACAAGGGAGAACTTAATCTTGAGATCACGGGTAAGGGCGCAATGACCATGCAGGTTGGAGCAAATGAGGGCCAGACACTTGATATCAGAATTCCGCAGGTATCACTTACGGCGCTCAGACTCAATAACCTTGATATGTCTAATCTTACAGGTGCTAAGCAGGCAATCGACAGTTTGAAGGATGCGATTGAAAGCGTTAATGCCATGAGAAGCAGACTCGGTGCTTATCAGAACAGACTTGAGCACACAGTAAGCGGTCTTGATATTACTGTCGAGAATATGACTGCGGCTTACTCAAGAATCATGGATGTTGATATGGCAGAGGAGATGACAATATATTCCACACAGCAGGTTCTTTCTCAGGCAGGAACATCAATGATGGCGCAGGCAAATGAAAGACCGGCGCAGATCCTTCAGCTTCTTCAGTAATCAGTTAACGGTTGTAGAGTAATCGAGGTGGAATATGACACAGGAAAAAAAGCAGGAATTTACCCTTAAGATATCACAGGCAAACAAGACTCAGCTCATTACAATTTTGTATGAGATGGTGATCGAATATCTTAACGATGCGATAGATGAGATCGGTATCGGGAAAAAAGATGAAGCGAATAAGTATCTTGGATATGCGCAGAACTGCATCGATGAACTTATCAGATCTCTTGACCTTAGATACGAGCTTGCAAAGAATCTGCATGCTATTTATATCTTTTCCAAAAAAGAGCTTATGGTAGCGGGAGTTAATTACAGCAGCCATAAGATCTGGAGAGTGGTTCAGAACTTTAAGTGCTTAAAAGAAGCATATAAGGAAATTGAGAAATACGATACAAGCTGCCCTATGATGGGAAATACCCAGAAGGTATACACAGGTCTTACATACGGAAGACACCTTATGAACGAGGATCTTGCGATGGTGTGTGCCAATCGTGGATATATGGCATAAATGTACATTTTTTTGTTATACTTAAAATATGATAAATATATGTATCGTAGAAGATGAGTCGGATCAGGCCGACCTTCTCAGAAAATACATACAGACCTATGGGAATAAAACTAATCAGCAGTTTGCCATAACTCATTTTACGGATGGCATCGATTTGGTGGATGAATATCGGGCGCAGTTCGATATTATCCTGCTCGACATTCAGATGAAACATCTTGACGGTATGGTTGCGGCTGAGAAGATCCGAAAGGTAGACGCTGACGTGGTAATTATTTTTATCACGTCAACGGTGAGATATGCCGTGCAGGGATATGCTGTCGATGCGCTTGGATATGTGCTGAAACCGGTGCCGTATCTGCAATTCGAGCAGCTGTTCGACAAGGCTATTTCTCGTGTTATGACCAAAAAACAAAAGCTCTATATCAGGGTATCTATGGACGAGCGACAGCTTAAGCTTGATTGCGACAATATTTATTACATCGAGAGTCAGCGTAACAATGTCTGTATTCACTGTGCTGATGAGGATTATGTAACTGCCGGGCCGCTAAAAAAGTTTGAAGAAATGCTCGGCGGTCACGGATTTAGTAAATGTCACAATGCTTATATCGTGAACCTGTCTTATGTGGAAGGCGTCAGGAAGGAAGAAGTTCTTTTGACCAATGGAATAGTTCTTCCTATAAGCCGTGCACGAAAGAAGGAATTCATGATGGCGCTTACGGAAGATATTTTGTAAAAAAGAGGAGACAAGAATCTATGGACTTTTCATCATTCTTAGACCCGAAGAATTTACAGGATACCCCGCGACTTTTTACCGCTATAGCTGAATGGCTGGCGGTTTTTATATATTTCAATATTTATAAAAGAGACAGTCATGGCAAGTTGTATGTGTTGCAATGCGTAGTTTCATTTGCAATGCAGGTTGGATTTCAGTTTGTGGCAGGTCTTTTGCCCATAGGATTCTGGATTCCCAGTATGATCGGTGCCGTGGCTTTGATGTATCTGACTCTTTACATGGTACTTGATATTAAGCCGAGGGACTGCGGAGTCATAACAACTCATGCGTTTGTGCTTGCGGAGTTTTCGGCCAGCCTGTACAAGCAGCTCTACGTGTGGGCTGTGTATCTTAACGGGCATGAAGGATTTGCGTTGTCATTTGTCATTATGTTCGTTGTCTTTGCACTGACCTATAATATCTACTACCGCATTGAACGCGATAATTTCCCCGAAAGCAGAAATCTAAATATAAGTGAGCGCGAGCTTGTGAGTGTTATCGCAACGGGTATCGGCGCTTTCATAATGTCTAACATAAGCTTTGTCACAAAAAAGACTCCGTTCTCCGCAACAGAGAACATGCTTTATGTCCGTACGCTTGTTGATTTCGGAGGCATGCTGATGCTTATGACCGAGATGGGACGAAGAAATGAGATGGCGGCAAAGAGCGAGAACGATGCTATCAATCAGCTTTTTCAGAAACAGTACGAGCAGTACAAACTTGCCATAGACAATTCCGAGGCACTTCGAAAAGAGATACATGATATGAAGCATTATGTACTTGCGCTTAAAAACGAGGACGATCCCAAGAAGCGTGCGGAAGTATTGGATGATATGGAACAGGCAATAGCGATACAGGAATCGTTTATGAATACCGGAAACCGTGTTTTGGATGTGATTCTTACGACAAAGAGTCTTCAGTGCCAGAAGAAGGATATTACCTTAAATGCCATGGTTGACGGAGATGTTCTTTCGGGGATCCATGTAAAAGATATCTGTTCTCTTTTTGGAAATATTATCGACAATGCAATTGAGGCGACGCAGGTTCTTACGGATAAGGAGAAAAGACTTATCACTTTGTCTGTGCGAAGTCGCAACCAGTTTATAATTATAGAATGCGAGAATTGTTCCGACGGATCTTTTGTGCGCCTTAAAAAGAATCAGCGTCGCAGGATCTTTCGGGATACGAATCTGCCGAAGACCACCAAGGCAGACAACGTTAAACACGGCTATGGACTTAAATCCATAGCACAGGTGGCAGAAAAATACGGCGGAAACATGAACTGTTCGTATGAGGACGGATGGTTTAAGGTTAAAGTCATTCTTTCATATAAAGAATAGTGGAAAACCTTGTGAACTGCGGAATTCACAAGGTTTTTTGCGTGGTCTTCCAGTTTGTTCTTCTTTTTCATTTTTGCAAGTTATCACGAATAAATGACAAGTTATCCTTGCACAAACTCCATTAATAAAAATACATGCTATAACAAAATTACAGACAAGGAGGTAAGCTTTTTTGAACGCAAGAGATATTATTTCAAAGCTCTCTTTATTAGAGAAAGCAGCATTATTAGGCGGAAAGAACGAGTGGGAATCAAGAGATATTCCCCGCCTTGATATACAGTCCATTACATTCGCGGATGGACCTCACGGTCTTAGAAGACAGGAAGGCGCAGGAGATCACTTGGGACTTAATGCATCACTTCCTGCAACTTGCTTTCCGACAGCAGCAACTGTAGCAAACAGCTGGGATGAAAAACTTGGTGAAGAAATCGGACAGGCACTCGGCGAAGAGGCCGTAGCACAGAAGGTAGACGTTCTCTTAGGACCGGGGCTTAACATGAAGCGCTCACCGCTTTGCGGACGAAACTTTGAATACTTTTCAGAAGATCCGATACTTGCAGGCAAGATGGCAGCTGCGTATGTGCGAGGAATACAGAGTAAAAATATTTATTCCTGCCCAAAGCACTTTGCGGTTAACTCAAGAGAATATCGCCGAATGGCAATGAATGCGGTGGTGGATGAGAGAACCTTACGTGAAATATATCTGACTGCATTCGAGATAGCGGTAAAAGAGGGCGGAGCCAAAGCAATCATGTCGGCATACAACGAGGTAAACGGTGAGTATGCCAATGAGAATAAACATCTTTTGGTAGAAATTCTCAGAGAGGAATGGGGCTTCGACGGACTTGTGGTAACGGATTGGGGCGCAAGTAACGACCATGTTGAAGGCGTTAAGTGCAGATCAAATGTGGAGATGCCTAATCCGGGACTTGATTCGGCAAGAGAGCTGATAAAGGCAGTTAAGGAAGGACTCATCACTGAAGAAGAGATAGACACAGCAGTTCTTCCCGTTATCGAAGCAGCTTTACATGTAAAGGATAACGACCATACCAAAAAATTTGATGTTAAAGCACACCATGAACTTGCAAGGAAAGCGGCAGCAAATTCAGCAGTTCTTTTGAAAAATGACGAAGACATTCTTCCGCTTGAAGCAGGAACAAAAGTTGCACTTAGAGGGCCATTTGTTGATAAGCCCAGATATCAGGGATCGGGAAGTTCTCAGGTTAATTCGACCAAGGTTGAGAAGGTTTCCGAAGTTATCGGAAATTATAATCTTGAGGTTGTGGAGGATCCAAGAGATGCAGATGTAGTACTTTTCTTTTTCGGACTTGATGAGATCGCGGAGAGTGAAGGCGCTGACAGAATGACGATGGATATTCCCGAATATCAGGTAAAAGAGCTTAAGAAGCTGACAGCTCTTAATAAGAATATCGTCGGAGTCATGAGCGCAGGATCTGCAGTGAAGATGCCTTGGCTTGATAATCTGAAGGCACTTCTTCACGGATACCTTACAGGACAGGCGGGCGCAAGCGCATTACTTGATATTATAACGGGTAAAACTGTTCCGACAGGTAAGTTGTCTGAGTCATATCCGTTTTCTTATACAGATTGTTCGATAGTAAATTTCTCAGCGGATGATACGAGAAATCTTCAGTACAGAGAAGGTCCTTTTATCGGTTATCGCTACTATGATACCGCTGAAGTTGAAGTGCAGTTCCCGTTTGGCTTCGGATTATCTTATACAACATTTAAGTACAGTGATCTGAAGGTTACGGAAGACGGCGTATCATTTACGGTTACCAATACAGGAAAACGTGACGGCGCCGAGATTGCACAGTTATACATTGGAAAAAAGCATAGCGGACTTATACGTCCCAGAAAAGAGCTTAAAGGTTTTGCCAAAGTTTGGGTAAAAGCCGGTGAATCAAAGGAAGTTACGATTTCTTTTGACGATAAGACATTCCGTTACTTCTCGACAGTTTCAGGAAAATGGGAAGTAGAAGGCGGAGATTATCAGATATATGTAGGCGGAAATGTTAAAGACATCGCTCTTGAAGGAAGTATTTCAAGGGAAGGCACCATAGAGGAACTTCCATATGATATCAAGACACTTTCAAGATACAGGAACGGACAGGTACGAAACGTTCATTATGATGAATTTGAAAAGATATATGGAAGGGCACTTCCTGAAGAGAAGGTCGGACCGCTCGAAATAAACGATGCGCTCTGCCAGATGGATACAGCAAAGAGTCTTTTGTGCAGACTTATTTATAAGATCTTGGAAAAGAAATTGGAAAAGTCTTATGAAAAGGGCGTTCCGGATCTGAATACATTGTTTGTTTACAACATGCCGTTCAGAGCTATCTGCAAGATGTCCGGAGGAATGGTCTCACGAGATATGGTTGAGAGCATTGTAACTATCGCAAACGGTCATTTCTTCAGAGGCCTTGGAGGTGTGATCGTCGGATTCTTCCGCAATTCAAGTGCAAACAAGAGATACGAGAAGAAACTTAAAAATATGTAATAGGAGATATGGGAATGAATCTTTGGAAGCGATTTGAAGAAAAAAATCCGAAGGTAGCCAAATGGGTGCGTGAAGGCGGATTATTCGTGATCGTCAGCAATCTGATCACTGTATTTAAGTATCTTTTGCTGACATTTCTCCCCGCGGCATTTGCTTTTATGGGAGATAAATCCTTTGGATGGCCGGGTATACCGCTTACTGTTGCAGGTGAAACTTTTAGCTGGAACATCTTGGGTTACGATCAGGCGCATGGAGGTTTGGCTTATTTTACGGCATATATGATCGCGATGGTCATAGGAGAATGTATCAATTTTCCTATCCAGAAAGTGTTTGTATTCCGTAATCACGATAAGCCCGGAAAGCAGATTGCATGGTATGTCATGGCGTTTATTTTGATCACATGCATTGTAAATTCTATTAACTGCATCTGGGTAGCCGTGGCGGGCAAGTTTGTTGCTCCCTGGCTTTACAACATAGGAACCACAGTACTTAACGGAGGAGTTTCAATGATCGTATTTTTCTTTGTAAATAAGATCATATTCCCGGAAACTCCGAAGGAAGCATAATTTTTTCATCGATCCTAAGGACAAAGGTCCTTTAGATATTTTCTTTCATCTAAAGTAAAAGGAGGAGAAGAGAGAAATGTTAAACATCAACCCCGCGGACGTCATTGCCGTCCTTAAAACAATGATACCTCAGCTCGTGATTCTCGGTGTGGTATTATTGGCAGCAATCATCGCAACATTGACAGTTATAAAGAAGAAAGAGCCGGTACGCAAATTTGTGCGTAAGCAGGCATGGCTCGCATTCTTCCTTACAGTTGTCATCGTGATTTCCAACATTTTGCTTGTTCCCATGTATTCCATGGTGAATATGGCAATGGGTGGAGGAACTATTTCAGATGAAGCTATCGATGAGGCTAAGGCGCTCTGCACAGAGATAGCAGAAGAAGGCATCGTTATGCTTAAGAACGATGCGCAGGCACTTCCTCTTGCAGAGGGGAGCAAGGTAAACGTATTTGGATGGTCTTCCACAAATCCTATTTACGGTGGTACAGGATCCGGAGCTCTTTCAGATGCTTATCCTACGGTAGATTTCCTTACAGGACTTACCGATGCAGGAATTGAGTACAATCAGGACCTTGTTGATTTCTACAAGGGCTGGAGAGATGCAAGACCTATAGTTGGAATGATCGGACAGGACTGGACAATTCCTGAGCCTATGGTTTCAGATTATGAGAATCTTATAACAGATGCAAAGAATTATTCAGATACAGCTATCTTGTTCATTGCTCGCTCAGGCGGTGAAGGTGCAGATCTTCCTACTTCTTATGACGGACCGGACACATTCTCAACAGAGGGACCTTTCGGAGCACTCGGTGTTCGCTTCTCAGATCAGAAGGACGATCTAGATGCTTCAAAGTCTTATCTTGAATTGTCAAACAGAGAAAAGACTCTTCTTGATAAGGTAACATCGACTTTTGATAAGGTTATACTTGTTGTAAATTCTGCAAATGCCATGGAGCTGGGCTTTGTAAAAGATTATTCACAGATTAAGTCAGTGCTTTACTGCCCCGGAACAGGTCAGACAGGTTTCGATGGTCTTGGGGAGATCATCGCAGGTAAGATCAATCCTTCCGGAAAAACTGCGGATATTTTCCTTGCAGACCTTATGAACACACCTACATCAAATAACTTTGGTGATTTCGATTACACAAACATGAGCGAATTTGGAGTTGATAACATGTTCGCTGAGGGAGGAAAAGCCTTCCCTACATTTGTAAATTATGTAGAGGGTATCTACGTAGGATACAAATATTATGAGACTGCAGCTGTTGAAGCAGCAGCCGGAAACTTTGAATTTGATTATGATGCAAATGTAGTTTATCCGTTTGGATACGGACTTTCATACACAACATTCACTCAGGAGATGAGTGAAATAAACAACGACGGTACAAACATTTCATTTGATGTTACCGTAACAAATACAGGTAATGTGGCAGGTAAGGATGTTGTTGAAGTATACTTCAATCCTCCTTATACAAATGGTGGAATCGAAAAGGCCGCAGCTAATCTGGTTGCTTTTGAAAAGACTGAGACTCTTGAGCCCGGTGCTTCAGCAACAGTTTCCATTTCTTTCCCTGTGGAAGATATGGCTTCATATGACACTTACGGACACGGATGCTATGTACTTGAGTCGGGAGATTATGAGATTTCCATCAACGCTGATTCTCACAACAAGATCGCAGCAAAGACTGTAAATATCGGTGCAGAAGTTGTATACGATCAGAACAACAAACGTTCAACAGATCAGGTTGCTGCAACAAATCAGTTTGGATTTGCAGAAGGCGGTGTAACATACCTTTCTCGTGCAGACGGATTTAAGAACTATGCAGAAGCAACTGCAGCGCCCAAGTCATTTGAGCTTGCAGAAGAGTACAAAAAAGATTATGTAAACAACACAAATTATAATGAAGCTGATTACAATAACGAAGCAGACGCTATGCCTGCAACAGGTGCAAAGAATGGCATCAAGCTTGAACAGCTCAGAGGACTTGATTATGACGATCCTATGTGGGAGTCACTCCTTGATGAGATGAGTGTTGCAGAGATGAACACACTTATCGAGCTTGGCGGATATGAGACATCGGCAGTTGAGTCTATCGGAAAAGTTATGACTTATGACTGTGACGGCCCTGCATCTATCAACAACAACTTTACGCATCAGGGATCTATCGGATTCCCTGCAGCGGTAATGATCGCTTGCACATGGAATAAAGATATAGCTCACAGATTCGGTGCTTCTATCGGACGTATGGCTAACGATATGGATGTATCAGGTTGGTATGCACCTGCTACAAATACACACAGATCTGCTTTTGCAGGACGTAACTTTGAGTATTACTCAGAGGACGGAGTGCTTGCAGGCTGGATGTGCGCAAATGCAGTACAGGGCGCACGTGAGTGGGGCGTATACTCATACGTTAAGCACTTTGCTACGAACGATCAGGAGACGAACCGTACGGGACTTCTCTGCACATGGCTTAATGAGCAGTCTCTCCGTGAGATTTACCTTAAGTCTTTCGAGATCGCATTTAAGAACGGTAATCCCGGTGCAACAATGGTAGCTTTCAACAACATAGGTATTGAACCTGCCGAGGCTTGCTCTGCACTCCTTAACACAGTTCTTCGTGGTGAGTGGGGTTTCCGTGGATTTGCTGAAACAGATTATTTCGGTGGATACGGATATCAGGATGCCGATCGTATGATCAGAAACGGCTGCGATCTGATGCTTGCAACATACTCAACACCTGAGTCAACTGTTACAGATCAGACAAGCGCAACATCACTTAATGCAATGAGAACTGCATCAAAGAACATTTTGTACACTGTTGTAAACAGCCGTGCATATGACAAAGCAGTTAATACAGGACTTCCTACATGGGTTAAGATCCTCTACGGAGTAGACGTTCTTCTTATCGCATGCATCGGATTCCTTGAGTATCGTGCAGTTAAGGCATATCTCGCAAAGAAGAAGGAAGAAGAGCCTGCAGTTGAACAGCAGACACAAGAATAAATTGCATACACACCTCTCTTTCAAAATAAAAAATAATCGAGGAAACTCCCCGTTGGTATATGCCGGCGGGGAGTTTCCGTTTGGATTTAAAAAGCGGACAACTTGTGATACGAAGTTGCCCGCTTATTTTTTATGATTTTATTTCTACTTTTTCAAAGGAGTCTATGATTGTTTCGGATGGCTTTTTGGTTAAAAGACTCACGATGAAAATAAATATTATACTTACAAGGAACGCAGGTGCAAGTTCATACAGGTTCCAAACACCGCCTAAAGGACGTACCAAGTATTTCCAGACAAACACCATTGCGCCGCCTGATATCATTCCGGCCATCGCGCCAAATCTGTTCATTCTCTTCCAATAGAGTGAGAGTATCATGCAGGGTCCAAACACTGCACCAAATCCTGCCCAGGCAAAAGATACGATTCCAAAGACAGAGCTGTTTGGATCCCAGGCGATAACGACGCCTAATACTGCGACTGCGATAAGTGTTGCTCTTGCAGTAAGCATGGCTGCGGCTTCGGATAAGTTGATTCCGAGAGTTTCCTGAATGATGTTTTCGGAAACTGAGGATGAAGCGGCAATCAGCTGTGAGTCTGCGGTTGACATTGTAGATGCAAGGATACCCGCAATTACAAGTCCTGCCAAAAGAGCAAATAAGAAGTTGTGCTCACTTATCTTTTGCGCCAGAACAACGATAAGGGTTTCGGCCTTAGCTGAACTTGAAAGGTTATCGATATCGATCAGAGATGCAAGTGCGCCGCTCTGTGTAAGCGATCTTCCGACAACGCCGAGGAATACTGCAATTGCTAATGAGAAAACAACCCATACAGAGGCGATTCTTCTTGAAAGTTTTAATTCCGAAGCGTTTCTTATAGCCATGAATCTGAGAAGGATATGTGGCATTCCGAAATAACCAAGTCCCCAACAGAACATTGTTATCTTTGAGAACAGCCCGTAAGGATCGGCTGAATTTGCCGCGTTGTTATATGTTGCATTTACATCTATAAAGCCCGGAAGTGCGGCTATATTCTCCATAACGGCGTTCACTCCGCCGGCTGAAACAATACCGTAGCCTACGACGAAAAATAATGCGATCGTCATTACGATTGACTGAATGAAGTCAGTCTTTGATGCTGCAAGAAATCCGCCTGTTGTAGTGTAGCCGACTATGATAACGGCAGAAACGATCATGGCAAGCTGATAATTTACTCCAAACAGTGATGAGAAGAGTTTACCGCAGGCTGAAAAACCTGAAGCGGTATATGGAACGAAGAAAACAAGAATAAAGAGCGCGCCGATGCACAGAATAATATTGCTGTTATCTTCAAAGCGTTTTTTGAAATAGTCGGGAATCGTGATTGCATCGACTTCTGCAGTGTAATTGCGAAGCCTCTTGGCAGTAAAGAGCCAGTTGAGATAGGTTCCCACGATAAGACCGAACGCTGTCCAACCTGCATCAGCTATTCCCGAGAAGTATGCAAGTCCCGGAACACCCATAAGCAGGTAAGAGCTCATGTCCGATGCTTCAGCGCTCATGGCTGTTACAAACGGTCCCAGCTTTCTTCCGCCGAGATAAAAATCTTTGACATCATTGGTCTCTCTTGAACTTACGAAACCAACAAGGAGCATCATCGCCAGATAGGCGAGAATAGAAACAATAATTCCGATTTGAGATGTTGTCATTTCTTTTCCCCTTTAGCTTTTCATTATGTAGTTATTTAATCGTATTTACACAATACTATATTAGCGAGATAAAGGGAAGAAGTGTTTGCAAAATCGGGCCTTAAGGAAATCTTAAGAGTATTAATTTTATGACTTTATATGGGGTGATTTTAAATTAGATAGTACGAGAAAACATATATTAAATAACGTTGCAGCGATATGTGCAAATCGTAGAACGCACTTCTGACGCGGACTATGCAATGAAAATTTTATTTCATAAGGTTTGGAAAAAATATTAATTGTGCAAAATGCCGAAAAGAAATTTGCCTATTTACAAACAAAATCCCAAGTGATAAATTTGTAAATCGCGAGCTCGAAAAAAACGAAAGGAGAAAATCTAATTTACGTGATTTTGATATTGTTCTTAACGGGAGCAGTATTCACAGATCTCTACAGAGATAAGATTTATAATCTCTGGGTGATACCGGGAATGATCGCCGGAATCGTGGGATCTGCGTTGGCAGGAAAGGATAATCTTATTTCTTGTCTGACAGCGATTGGAATTACTTTTGCTATATTGCTTCCTGTGTATCTTCTTAAGGGAATTGCTGCGGGAGATGTTAAACTCTTTATGTCAGCAGCGTCTTTCCTATCCATTGAGGACACAATGTCCTGCATCATAATGGCTTTCTTTGTAGCCGGTCTGATCTCTTTGTCGATTCTCTTGTTTAAAAGAAATAAGAAAAAGACTATCCACTTCGCAGTACCTGTTCTCGTAAGTGCGATTTTTACCTTAGGAGGTGTGGTTGTATGAACAGACCTTTACTTACGATCTGTGACACGGAAAAGGATTATTGCAGAAGACTGGATGAATATTTGAGGGATCATCTGAATTTGTCTTTTGAAATCTGTTCATTCACCGATGCAGAGATTTTTAAAGAGTTTGTAAAAGAGAAGATTCCTGAACTTTCTGTTCTCTCACAGAGTGTGTACTCGGCGCTTTTAGAAGGAGGAAGCATCAAAGCTGTAAAAAACATTTTGGTGCTTGATGAAGCAAATTCCTCTGTGAACGAGGACGAAAGTCAGGAAGAAGAAAAGAATGTATGTCATATAAGCAAGTATCTTCCTGCGGGAAAGATAATAGATGGCATTTTGGATTTCTGTGTGAAGATTCCCGGTAATATCGGGAATCTTGATGCAGGGAGAGGCTCGGAAAAGGTAAAACTTCTGGGACTCTTTTCACCACTTTCAAGGTGTGGGCAAACGGCGTTTGCCGTAAAACTTTGTGAGGAACTTTCAAAGCATGGTAAAACAATGCTCCTTAACTTTGACAGTTTTTCAATGGTCACTGAGATAATGGGTCAGGATGCGGAAGAGGATATCACGGATCTTCTTTATTATTCCGAGTGTGAAGAAGGAAAGTTTTCTGTATATCTTGAGAGGATTAAGAGAAATGCAAGAGGATTTGATTTTGTTCCGCCTGCAAAGACGGCGACTCAGATAAAGGAAATTACTTTTGAGAGAATAAAGTCGCTTACAGAGCTGCTTTCTGAAAGCGCGGGATATGAGTACATTGTTCTTGATCTTTCCGAGTTCCCGGATGGCCTCTTTGATATCCTGAGAATGTGCACAAGAGTATTTACTGTTGTGGGCGAGAGCAGGGAAGAAAATTATAAGCTTGAGCAGTACACGAAAGTACTTGGGCAGAACGGATATGACGATGTGCTTGCTAATACCGTGAGATGTCTTTTTCCAAAAGACGGCTCTTACGGAGGGCTTTCAACCTATGCGAGTGAAATGCTTGCGAGGGAGGAGCTTGTAAGTGAGTGATTTTGATGAGCTGAAAAAAGATGTAAAGTCTAAAGTTTTGCAGTCGCTTGATTTTTCAAAGGATATTTCCGATGAGGAAATGTTTGAACTGATCGACAGGGAATTATCTGTAAGTACGCGTGGGCGTGCAATCTCAATGGAGCTTAGAAAGAATCTCAGGCTCCGAATATTTCATTCGATAAGAAAACTTGATATTCTGCAGGAACTTGTTGATGATCCTGAAGTTACGGAGATTATGATAAACGGCGTCGACAATATCTTCACCGAGAGGAATGGAAGAATTGTCAGGCAGGAGCTGGGATTTGAGTCCAAAGAAAAACTTGAGGATATCGTTCAGCAGATAGTTGCTTCGTGCAACAGAGTTGTAAATGAGTCTTCGCCAATTGTGGATGCAAGATTATCCAACGGATCCAGAGTAAATATTGTTCTTAGTCCGGTTGCGTTAAACGGGCCAATTATTACGATCAGAAGATTTCCCGAAAATCCCATGACTATGGAAAGGCTTATAGAATTTGGCGCTCTTACGCCATACATAAGGGATTATCTTGCGCAGCTTGTAAGAGCAGGTTACAACATTTTTATTTCAGGTGGTACCGGTTCGGGAAAGACAACTTTTCTGAATGCTCTTTCAAACTACATTCCAAAGGACTTAAGAGTCATCACGATTGAGGATAATGCCGAGCTGCAAATCAGGGAAGTTCCGAATCTTGTAAGACTTGAAGCAAGAAATGCAAATGTGGAAGGCTGCAAGGAGATTACGATAAGAGACCTGATCAAGTCTTCGCTTCGAATGAGACCTGACTGGATCATTGTAGGCGAAGTCAGAGGAAGCGAGTGCGTAGATATGCTTCAGGCTATGAATACAGGTCATATGGCGATGTCTACAGGCCATGCCAACAGCGCGGCAGATATGCTTTCCCGAATTGAGACGATGGTGCTCATGGGAATGGATATTCCGCTTTCTGCGATAAGAGGCCAGATTGCTTCCGGAATTGATATCGTAGTTCATTTGGGAAGGCTTCGCGACAGGTCGAGGAAAGTGCTTGAGATATGCGAGCTTTTGAAAGAACCCGATCCTGTTTCGGGAAGAATTATGACAAATACTCTTTTTAGATTTGTGGAAACGGGAATGGATAATGACGGCAAAATAGCCGGTAAATGGAGGAAAGTCGGTGACATTTCAAACAATGAAAAACTTCTTTCTGCAGGTATTAAACTTCCGACCGAAGATAAATGATTTGCCGGTACTGGTTCAGGGGGCGGGAATCGCGGTTCTTTTCGGAAGATTGTTTTATGATTCGTGGATTGCGGTAGTATTTCTTTTGCCACTTGTTATACTGTGGTTCTTCTATAGAAAGAAAATTGAAAAAATGAAGAGGGTAAGGATTCTTGGAATTCAGTTCAGAGATGCCATAGCATCTGCACTCACAAGCCTTAAGGCGGGATATTCCATTGAGAACGCATTTAGGGAAGCGGGAAGAGATATGGAACTTCTTTATGGAAAAAAGAGCCTTATCTGTCAGGAACTAAAGCGTATATATAAAGGACTTGGAAATAACATACCGCTTGAGAAACTTATCGGAAGACTCGGAAAGGAAAGCGGAAACGCTGATATAGAGGAGTTTGCGGAGGTTTTTGCCGTGGCGAAAAGGAGTGGCGGAAACATGACTGATATTATTGAAAGAACGATATCGGTTATTTCAAGAAAGATGGATGTCGAAAAAGAAATCGATGTTTTGATAAGTTCAAAGCGCTTGGAAGCTGGGATAATGAATATTGTTCCGTTTTTTATCATCTTCTATATAAGTATCACCGGTAACGGATTTTTTGACCCGTTATATCACAATGTTGTGGGAGTAGTCCTTATGACAATCTGCATGCTCGTGTACTTTGCGGCATATCTTTTATCTCAGAAGATTGTAAATATCTCAATATAACAAAGGTAGTTTTATATGTTGTTTCTATATTTGATATTCCCGGTGGGAATATTTGTCTTGTGGATCTTGGCGCGAGGAGAGGTGCTTCCTTCGGATATGGAGGAAACCGGAATTAGCCGTGAGTTCCTGAAAATTGCGCTCTTTGTTTTCAAAAGATTACCGATAAGAGACAGGTTTTCTTTTGGTGAAAAAGTCAGAAGTTATCTGAGAACTCTCGGTAACAGAAAAAATGTTGAAAAGGCTGAAACTGAATATTATATTCGAAAGATTTCAATCGTACTTATCATGGCGGTTGCGGGAAGTTTTCTTTCTACGCTCATGTACCTTAGTACCAGGATGGGAACTGAGGTGTACAAGACTCAGGAGCTTAAAAGAAATACCGGCGGCGACGGAGAGTACGAGGCAGAGCTTATTGCATGTGATGAGGACGGAAGGGAAATAGGTGAGGCAAAGATCCTAGTCGGAGAGCGGCTTTATACGGAAAGTGAAGCGGACAAAATGTTTGAAGAAGCTTCGGAGGTTCTGCAGAAGACTGTTCTTGGTGATAATGAATCTTTTGATCATGTGACTGAAGATCTTAAGCTTGTAGAAAGACTTGATGGGTATCCGTTTATTATCGACTGGCACATTGATGACTACGAAGTGATTCATTATGACGGAAGGCTTGAAGATGAGAATATTCCCGAAGGGGGAGCTGTGGTAAATCTTATCGCGGAGTTTAAATACAACGGCAGAATTTGGGAACTGCAGCTGCCTGCGAGACTTTTTAAGAAAGAGATGACGCCAAAGGAGAAAATCAATTCTGAACTAAGAGATCTTTTGAAAAAAGCGGAAGAAGGTTCCGTAAACAAAGAAATCGTCGAGCTTCCGAAAAGCTACAACGATGATGTCGTAATCTGGAAGGAAAAAGCAGAAGACAACAGCCTTTTGATATTGGTTATAACACTGATAGGCGGCGCCGCTTCATACATTCTTAAGGATAAAGAGTTAAAGAAGGGTATAGAAAACAGAGCTTTTCAGATGCTGAATGATTATCCGCAGCTGGTATCGCAACTTGTTCTCTATCTTGGCGCAGGCATGACTATGAGAAATATCTTTGAAAAACTTGCGCAGGATTATCTCAGAAAAAGTAAAAACAGCGGTAAGAAGCAATATGTTTACGAAGAGATTGTTGTTGCGGTAAGAGAACTTTCGAGCGGAGTTTCCGAGGCGGCAGTATATGAAAACTTTGGAATAAGATGCCAGAGCAGGCAGTACACGAGGCTTGCCACGCTTCTTTCGCAGAATCTCAGAAAAGGAAACAGTGAGATGCTTAAGATTTTGCAGGAAGAATCGCAAAAGGCGTTTGAAGAAAAGATGGACAGAGTAAGGAAGCTTGGAGAAGAAGCGGGAACAAAACTTTTGCTTCCGATGATAATGATGCTGGTCATTGTAATGGTGATCATTATGATACCCGCATATCTTTCTTTTTAAAAAATATATTTAGTAAAAAACGGAGGAGAAAAAATGAATTATTTAATGATAGGTGCAAACAAGATCAAGAATAAGATAAAGGGGGGAATCTGCAAGTTCTGGAGTGATGAGTCGGGAATGGGAACGGTTGAAGTGATTCTTATTATCGTAGTTCTTATCGGACTTGTAATTGTGTTTAAGCAGCAGATTGCCGGAATTGTAGAAGATATTTTTAAGGCAATAAGGGAAGATACACGTGTTATTACGAACTAAAGGATATCTGACAGTTTTTTTTATCCCTTACGATAACGATGATCATGTCTCTTATTCTGGCTCTATACAGCGGAGCCAGGATTGGGGCTGTGAAGATGAAGACTGAATGTGTGGCGGATATAGCCATGAATTCTGTCCTTGCTGAGTATAGCAGAGAGCTGTATCGGCAGTATGGGCTTCTTATGGTTGATACTTCGTACGGAACGGGGAGCCATTCAATAACAAATACTGAAGAGCATTTACGAAAATATGCGCAGAAAAATTTTGAACCGAGCACAGTCGGAAGGCTGACGGGAACAAGTACGATGATGCGGGCGTTCTGCAAAGATGCGAGGATTACCGGAAGTTCTTTTGCGACTGATAATGACGGAGCGGTTCTTAACAGGCAGATTCTTGCGTACATGTCGGCTGAACCTGCAGAGGGGATGTTGACGGATGTAGATGACAATATCGGTAAGCTTAAGGATGCGGGACTTGATACGACTGATATAGATGAGATGGCGCGTGAAAATCAAGAGGAAATTGACAGTTTGGAGCTTCCGACAAAAATAAACGAGGACGGTGAGGAAGAGGCAGTCAGCTTGGGAAATCCTGCGGATGCCGTTAATTCACAGAGGGGAATAGGTGTATTGTCTCTTGCGGCCGGTGGTATAGACATATCGAGAGCTGCGGCGGATCTTTCGAATTATGCTTCGAACAGAACTGTGAATAAAGGTACCGGGCTCCGAGATTATGAGGAAATATCAGCTTCGGAGAAACTTCTTATAGATGAGTATCTTTGCGAAAAGTGCGGAAGATACAGCGGAGAACTGGAAAAATCGCTTCTTAAGTATCAGCTTGAGTATCTTATTTTTGGACAAAACAGCGATTACAGAAATCTTGAAAAGATGGCGCAGACACTATTTTTCTGGAGGCAAGCGTCGAATTGGGTGTATATGCTTGGATGTTCTTCCAAACAAAGTAAGGCGGATGCGGTTGCAAGTGCACTTACTGCGGTTCTTATGGCGCCTGAGTTTAAGGACCCGGTCAAATGGTCCATCATTTTTGCTTGGGTTTTTGCGGAGAGTGTATCGGATGTGAATATTCTTCTTGAAGGAGGGAGAGTTCCTCTTTTCAAGAGTGATTCAACATGGCAACTGGGGCTTGGAGAGATGCTTCTTTTCAGAGAAAATCTTGGAAGAAAAGATTGCGGAGAAGGTCTTTATTACAAGGATTATCTTAGGATGAAACTTGGAATGACGGATTTAAAAGATAAGACTAAAAGGCTTATGGACATTATCGAGATGGATGTTCGAAGGACTGCCGGGAACGGAGAGTTTATGATCGATCATTGCCTTGATACTCTTTGCGGCGAGCTTACGGTTGGGACAGGTTTTGGTTATGAGGTGAAGATAGAGAGGGTGTACGGATATGAAGAGTAGTCGGGAGGCAGATAAAGGCACTTCTTTAATATTTGATAATTCCAAAAATATAAAAATAAAAAAAGCTTTTTTCCGGGCGGTCAGAAAGAGAAAAGGAGTGTCTTTACCTGCGTCCATGACGGTAGAAGCTTCACTTGTACTTCCTCTTTTTATTTTCTTTTTTGCCAATCTCATGGTGATGTTCAATGTTATAAAAGTTCAGTCAGATCTTGAAGCGGCGCTCCATCAAGTGGGAAATGAGATCGCACTTAAGGCGTTTGATATTTCTTTTGCTGAAGATGCAGTAGGGATTGAAAGTGGCATGGATGTCGCCAAAGGAGTTGTTTCAGTGGCTTATGCATCGTCTAAGGTGCGGGAATATCTTGGGAGTGGTATTGATAAAAGCTGCGTAGCCGGTGGGAGTGGCGGATTGGGCTATATGAGGTCTGATGTGACAAGCGGCGATATTATCGACATTGTTGTTAATTACAAGGTTAGGCCCTTGGTCCCGATTGCGGGATTTACTAAGTTTCCTGTGGAAGGAAGATATTATGCCCACGCATGGACGGGGTATGAAATTGTCGGATCAGGGGGAGACGGAGCCTGCGAGGAAGAGATGGTATATGTCACAGAGCACGGCGAAGTCTATCACAGGAATATAAGTTGCAGGCATTTAAAGCTGAGCGTTAAGAGCACGAGTTTGTCGGGAATAGATAAACTCAGAAATAATGACAGAGCTAAATATTATCCGTGTGAGTACTGTGCCGGGAAAATTACAGCGGGAGATGTGTTTATAACCGATTACGGAAACAGGTATCACGGAAGAGTTGATTGCGCAGGGCTAAAAAGGAAGATCTACGCCATTCCAATCTCGGAAGTTGGTGCAAGGCGTCCATGCAGTGACTGCGGATAGAGGTAAATTATGATTATTCGGATAGTAGTATTGATCGTTCTTTTTGTAATAGCGGTCGAAGACATAAAAAGTATGAATATTTCTTCATGGAAGATATGGATATTGGCAGCACTTTCCGTTGGGAGTGCTGTATTTGAGGTTGCAATGGGCTCGTATGACATTGAGAGTGTGGCGGTAGCTCTTTTGCCCGGAGTAGTACTCATTGTGCTTTACTATGTGACCGGAAAGCAGATAGGACTCGGGGACGGAATGGTAACTTTGTGCATGGGACCTGCGTTTGGAATTGAAAGAGTCGCGCTTGGTATAACGGTCGCGTTTTTTGTGAGCGGTTTGTTTTCACTTGTGATAATCGCAGCATTAAGGGAAAAGAGAAAGAAGAGTTATCCATTTATTCCTTTTATTACTGCGGGAATGGTGGTGGCGACAATTGCGCAAATATAAAGGATATATGACGGTTGAGGCAACGCTTGTGGTTCCAATGGCTGTCTGCGTTATAACGCTTCTTATTTTGTTTTCATATTATCTTTACGGAAGGTGCATTCTTTCGCAGGACTGTTATGTCCTTGCGTTTAGGGCGAGTATTGATGCCGACAGATACGGAAATAATCCGGAAAGTACGGTACTTGCAAAAAGGGACAGAGTTCTTGGAAAGAAATATTTTGGAAGTACGAAGCCTGTCATATATGTAGAAAGCAGAGCTTCCGGAAAAGAAATAAAGGTCGAAGCAAGTGCGAGGATAAGAGCCGGAGCAATGGGAAATTATTTTTTGAAACCAAGATCCGGATGGGAATTTAAAGCGGGGCAAAAGGCGAAGTGCCTCGGACAGGTGAAACATATACGCAAGATGACAAGGCTTAAAGATATCGGACAAAGAGTATTTGATTAAAGGATGGAAACTAAAGTGGAATACAAATATTACAGAGATTTAAAGCACAGTTATATTATCGCTTCCTGCAATGAAGTGAGTGAGGAAGAACTTGGCGGATACAAGCTTAAGATAGCGGAGAACGGAAGGATTAAAAAGCTTCTTCCAGTCAGTCTCAGAAAGATCGATCTTGAGCAGCTTCTATATTATGAAGTAAGTTCAATGGTTAGTATGGAAGACCGGTTTTCTTCCAAGGGAATGAGTGCGGATGATCTTAAATGTTTTTTGCGTGAGCTGAAAGAAATGCTTGAAGGGCTTTCCGAGTATCTGCTCGGAGAGGAAGGGGTTCTTTTTGCACCGGAAAACATATATGTGAATATATCGTCGGGAGAATACAGATTTATGTATTATCCGTTTGAGGGAGAGAAGAAGACTTTTGCCGAGTTTACTGAGAAACTTCTGGATCTGATAGATCACGATGATGAAGAGGCTATAGAAATATCTTATAACCTGTGTGAGCTTTCTAAAGAAGATGGAATACTTCTTCCGCAGCTTGTAGATGAAGCGCTAAAAGAGGAGCCTGTTCAGGAGGAAGAAGCGCAGATAAGTGAACTGAGCTTTGATGAGCCTGATGAGTTTGAGTATGAAGATGACGACGAGGAAGATGAGGAGTATGTGGAAAAGAAAAGTCGTGGTCTCGGAACGCGGAGCAAATTTATCTTTGCATTCTTATTTGCAGGGCTTGTTGCAGTTATCATGTACGTAAGGATGAACTTTGTGCTTTCTGAAGTGGAGAATCTTTTGTCGGTCGGAGTTATTTTGGCCTCTGTGGGGACGGGGGTAGTGGCTCTTTTTACAGGTATCGGAGATTTGAAAAAATCAGGACACAAAATATATGAAGAAAGAGATTCGTGGGAAGATGATGAAGACGACGATGATTATTATGATTCTCCTTCATATAGAGATTACAGTGCATCATATAAAGCGCCTATCAAAATAACTTCTTCGGAAAAAGAATCTGTGAGTGCGTGTGCAGCTGAAGAAACAACGCTTCTTGCCGAAGAGGATTCGGGTGAGATGACGCTGTACAGCAGAAATGCGGATAAGACGTTCAGGATTCCGCTTGATAAGCTTCCAATCACGATAGGAAAACTGGAAGGCTACGTGGATACAGTTATTAAAGATATGAGCATATCAAGAATCCATTGCAGATTCAGCAGAGATGGTGAAAAGATTGTTGTTTCCGATCTCGGATCGACGAATGGTACATACAAGAACGGTTTGAGGCTCGGGCCGAAGGTGAAAGTGCCTATTGAAGAGGGTGATGAAATAAAGATAGGTCGAATTTGCTTTGACTTACGATAACTCTGAAAAATATATGTTATAATACCCTTAACCGGTTGGAGGGGTTCTAATGAAGATAAATATCTATTACGGTGGAAGGGGAATTATTGACGATCCCACTTTGTATGTTATTTCTCAGATTACAACAGTATTGCAGGAGCTTAATGTAAAGGTTCAGCAATATAATTTATATGAGCAGAAGAACGGAATCACTGCGCTTCCGAATACTCTTAAGGATGCGGACGGAGTTATCTTGGCGTCTACGGTAGAGTGGTTCGGAGTTGGCGGCTATATGATGCAGTTCCTTGATGCGTGTTGGTTATACGGTGACAAGGAGAAGATCAAGAGTATCTACATGGCGCCTGTTGTGATGTCTACGACTCACGGAGAAAGAGAAGGGATGATGAGCCTTTCCGCTGCGTGGGAGATGCTCGGAGGACTTCCTTGCGAAGGAATCTGCGGATACATTGCAGATACCACAAAGCTTGAGAACAGTTCTGAGTATTCTAAGATTATAGATAAGAAGGCGGAGAATATTTACAGGACGATCAATCAGAAGATGCCTGTTTTTCCCGCAAGTAATCGCGCGGTCATCAACAAGGTTGCCGTTGCAAACAGCATAGATCTTACACCTCAGGAATCGGAGCAGCTTTCTGAGTATGCATCCGATGACAGATTTGTAAAAAAACAGAAAGAAGATCTTCAGGAGCTTGCAAGCATATTCAGGGATAAGATGGGTCAGGATGAAACTACGGCCGGAAATTCCGAGGAGTATGCTAAGAAACTTCAGAGTACATTTAGGCCGATAGCCGGTATAAATGCCGTGTTTAAAGTTCTTTTCACCGATAATGCAAGGCTTAAGCCAGTGGTAATAAATGTTCAGAACAGCAGATGTACTTGTTCTGCGGGAGAAAGCGGAGAATGTGATGTTGTGATCACTACAGAGCAGAGAGTCTTTGAGGACATTCTTGACGGAAGAATTACATTCCAGAGGGCATTTATGGATGGAAGTATCAAAATGAAAGGCGATTTCAAGCTTCTAAGAAGTATGGATCAGCTTTTCGGACTTATGGAGGAATAACCGAAAGTTATGTCGGAAGGAATGTCTGAAGCTCAGGGCCAGATGAATCAGGAAGAGTTCTGGGAAGAGCAGAGAAAAATATATAAGACTGCGTATGTTACGATTGCGCTTGTAGTGGTGAATATTATTATGTACATATTATGTACGACCGATATCGGATACCTTATCTATGATAAAGGAGCTTTGATGCTGTCCGATATTGATTCGAACTGGGGGAAGTTTAGGACATTTACCTCAATGTTCCTTCATGCGGATATAAATCACCTGACCAGCAATATGTTTATGCTTGTGCTTTTGGGAGGCGTGATCGAGAATTATACCGGACACTTGTTTTATTTGTTTATGTATATGATGGCCGGATTATTCGGGAATTTTTTCTCTCTGGGATATGAACAGTTTTTTGGAATAGACAGGATATCTGTCGGCGCAAGCGGTGCTATAATGGGGAATGTAGGTTTTCTGGCACTGTGGCTTATTTCCGGTGGTAAATGTAAAAGAAATATTGCGAATATGAAATTCAGGCTGATCGTTTTCGGATTGTACATTATTCAGTCGTGCTTTATGCAGCCGGGTGCCAATACTCAGGCACATTTGGGTGGCTTCCTTATGGGAGTTGTCCTCGGCGTTGTTAATATAATAATATTTAAGAACAACAAAAAAATGGAGGGTTTGGCATAATGAGTGACTGCATCTTTTGCAAGATTGCTAACGGAGAGATTCCGTCAAATACTATTTATGAGAACGAGGACTTTAGAGTAATTCTTGATAACGGTCCGGCAACAAAGGGACATGCGCTGGTACTTCCCAAAAAGCACTATGCAGATCTTTTTGAGATTCCCGATGATGTTCTTGCTAAGGCTGTTCAGACGGGAAAGGTTGTAGCTTCTATGTTAAAAGAGAAGCTTCACTGCGACGGAGTCAATCTTGTTCAGAATAACGGAGCGGCAGCAGGCCAGACTGTTATGCACTACCATTTACATGTAATCCCGAGATATGAGAACGACGGACAGCATATTTTGTGGAAGCCCACAAGTCCTTCAGCTGAAGAGCTTGTGGAGGTAAAGAATACTATAATCGGTTAATACAAGGGGATATTTAATGCGTGAGATCAATGTTTCGGAAATTACCGAAGCGGTTAAAAATATGTGCATAGATGCGAACTATGCACTTTCTGAAGATATGAAAAAAGCTCTTGAGTCTGCTCAGAAAGAGGAAGTTTCAGAGCTTGGAAAACAGATATTTTCACAACTGGAAGAAAATCTTGAAATTGCGGCTAGCGATCAGATTCCAATCTGTCAGGATACAGGAATGGCGGTGCTTTTCTTTAAGATTGGTCAGGAGGTTCATTTTACGGGCGGAAATCTTGGAGATGCGATAAATGAAGGCGTAAGACAGGGATATACGGAAGGCTACCTTAGAAAGTCGGTAGTCGGAGATCCTCTTATCAGAGTAAATACAAAAGATAATACACCGGCAATCGTACACTATGACATTGTCCCAGGGGATAAAGTTACAATCACATGTGCACCCAAGGGATTTGGAAGTGAGAACATGAGCAGAGTCTTTATGTTAAAGCCTGCTGACGGAGAAGAAGGTGTCAAGGAAGCGGTTGTTCGTGCCGTTAAGGATGCCGGCCCCAATGCATGTCCTCCTATGGTTGTAGGTGTAGGAATAGGCGGTACATTCGAAAAATGTGCAGAGATGGCAAAAGAAGCGCTTACAAGACCAGTTGGAAGCCATTCTGACAAAGAGCATATTAAAGCTATGGAAGAAGAACTGCTTGAGAGAATCAATAAAACCGGAATCGGCCCTGCCGGACTTGGTGGTAAGATGACGGCTCTTGCGGTGAATATAAACACATATGCCACACATATTGCGGGACTTCCTGTGGCAGTTAATATCTGTTGCCACGTAAACAGGCATGTTACCGTGACTTTGTGATATTGCTAGATCATAGAATAATAGGAATTGAGAAGGAATTGACATGAATAAAGAAATACAGGCTCCTGTCAGCGCGGAGGTCGTAAATGAGCTCAGTGCCGGCGATATGGTTTATATTACAGGAACAATCTATACAGCCCGTGATGCGGCACATAAGAGAATGGATGAAGCGCTTGCTGAGGGAAAAGAACTTCCTATAGATATAAAAGGAAATCTTATCTATTATATGGGACCTTCTCCTGCAAGAGAGGGCAGGCCAATTGGCTCTGCAGGCCCTACAACAGCCAGCAGAATGGATAAATACGCGCCCAAGCTCCTTGATCTGGGACTTGGCGGAATGATCGGAAAAGGTAAAAGATCTAAGGCGGTTTCAGACGCTATCGTAAGAAACGGATCTGTTTATTTTGCGGCAATAGGCGGAGCCGGAGCACTTTTATCAAAGGCGATAGTGGAATCGGAAGTTGTTGCCTATGACGATCTGGGTACAGAAGCTATCAGAAAGCTTAAAGTAGAGAAATTTCCTGCAATCGTAGTTATTGATTCTAAGGGAAATAACCTTTATGAAACAGCGGATAAGCTTTATAATAAAGAAAACGAATAAAAGAATTGACAAAGGATAAGCGACTTTGTATAATTACATTTGCGTCTTGGCTGTTAGCCAAGAGAATTCAAACCATATTTGGTAGAGGGATTCAGGCATGGAGAAATACTCAAGTGGCTGAAGAGGCGCCCCTGCTAAGGGTGTAGACCGTTCGCGCGGTGCGCGGGTTCAAATCCCGCTTTCTCCGTTGAAGTGAAACGTTACTGACTGAAAGATTTCAGTTGGTAACGTTTTTTGTTTGTCCGGAAATTTATATCAAGTAAATGAGTTTTGATATGTATGTGATTCTTTGCTCTTTTTTGCAAAAAAGGATTATCTAAAAATTTCTTTCATATAAGATCATATAAAATAAAAATGATAGATTATTCTTGTCAACAATTTTTTTAATAAAATAAAAAATAAAAAAGCCTTGACAGAATAAAGCCTTGAAACATCTAGCTTGGAATATTTCTTGTGAATAAATAAAAAGTTGAGCGAAGTTTTTATACAAAAGAGACACTTTTGTATAAAAGCAGATATTATATAGGATAATCAATCTGCTATTTTGTGCTGGTAACAGCGTATAACCACAATATCTAGTGCTCGGAAATTTTTTTAAAATTTCTCAAAAAAGTTGTTGCATTTGTATATACGCTTTGCTATAATAACTTTTGCCCGCTTGAGAGAGGGGCTGAAAACCGCAGAACTAAGCGGGTTTCATAAAAACTTTGAAAAAAGTTTAAAAAAGTTCTTGACAAAGCATTTCAACTATGTTATTATGAATGAGTTGCGGCGCTGAGCTGCAAGAACTAAGAACCTTGACAAATAAACAGTAATGCAACCCTGAAAGATTCCAAGAGAATAATTCAGAAAAATGTAAATTAACGGACAGAACGAAAAGCCAAGCTTAAGTTCTTAGCCGGATTAAACTTTTAAACGTGAGAGTTCGATCCTGGCTCAGGATGAACGCTGGCGGCGTGCCTAACACATGCAAGTCGAACGGAGATTTAACGCTGATGAAGCTTCGGCAGATTCTTGTTAAATCTTAGTGGCGGACGGGTGAGTAACGCGTGGGCAACCTGCCTCATACTGGGGGATAACAGCTGGAAACGACTGTTAATACCGCATAAGCGCACGGTATCGCATGATACAGTGTGAAAAACTCCGGTGGTATGAGATGGGCCCGCGTCAGATTAGCCAGTTGGCAGGGTAACGGCCTACCAAAGCGACGATCTGTAGCCGGCCTGAGAGGGCGGACGGCCACATTGGGACTGAGACACGGCCCAAACTCCTACGGGAGGCAGCAGTGGGGGATATTGCACAATGGAGGAAACTCTGATGCAGCGACGCCGCGTGAGTGAAGAAGTATTTCGGTATGTAAAGCTCTATCAGCAGGGAAGAAAGACTCGTAAGAGAGATGACGGTACCTGACTAAGAAGCCCCGGCTAACTACGTGCCAGCAGCCGCGGTAATACGTAGGGGGCAAGCGTTATCCGGATTTACTGGGTGTAAAGGGAGCGCAGACGGCTTAGCAAGTCTGAAGTGAAACCCCACGGCTCAACCGTGGGCTTGCTTTGGAAACTGTTAGGCTAGAGTACTGGAGAGGTAAGCGGAATTCCTAGTGTAGCGGTGAAATGCGTAGATATTAGGAGGAACATCGGTGGCGAAGGCGGCTTACTGGACAGCAACTGACGTTGAGGCTCGAAGGCGTGGGGAGCAAACAGGATTAGATACCCTGGTAGTCCACGCGGTAAACGATGAATACTAGGTGTTGGGTGTCATAGACATTCAGTGCCGTCGCTAACGCAATAAGTATTCCACCTGGGGAGTACGTTCGCAAGAATGAAACTCAAAGGAATTGACGGGGACCCGCACAAGCGGTGGAGCATGTGGTTTAATTCGAAGCAACGCGAAGAACCTTACCAGATCTTGAGATCCGGATGAATACAGGGTAATGCCTGTAGCTCTTCGGAGCATCCGAGACAGGTGGTGCATGGTTGTCGTCAGCTCGTGTCGTGAGATGTTGGGTTAAGTCCCGCAACGAGCGCAACCCTTGTCCATAGTAGCCAGCAGTAAGATGGGAACTCTATGGAGACTGCCAGGGATAACCTGGAGGAAGGTGGGGATGACGTCAAATCATCATGCCCCTTATGATCTGGGCCACACACGTGCTACAATGTCGTAACAAAGGGACGCGACCCCGCGAGGGTGAGCAAATCTCAAAAATAACGACCCAGTTCGGACTGTAGGCTGCAACCCGCCTGCACGAAGCTGGAATCGCTAGTAATCGCAGATCAGCATGCTGCGGTGAATACGTTCCCGGGTCTTGTACACACCGCCCGTCACACCATGGGAGTCGGAAATGCCCGAAGCCGGTGACTTAACCGTAAGGAGAGAGCCGTCGAAGGCAGGTCTGATAACTGGGGTGAAGTCGTAACAAGGTAGCCGTAGGAGAACCTGCGGCTGGATCACCTCCTTTCTAAGGAAAAGAAGCGGAATCGAAGTAAGGAGTTGTATTACTGTCTAGTTGTCAAGAAGGCAACAAACATTTCCGGTGGTGATGCGCTATGGGGTAACACCCGTTCCCATCCCGAACACGACGGTTAAGACCATAGCGGCCGAAAGTACTATGTGGGCAACTGCATGGGAGGCTAGGTGGCTGCCGGATTTAAGAAGGGCTTATAGCTCAGCCGGTTAGAGCGCACGCCTGATAAGCGTGAGGTCGGTGGTTCGAGTCCACTTAAGCCCACTGGGTTTTCTTCTTTGAAAACCGATTTGTACCTTGAAAACCGAATACTGAATGAAAGATTTTAATCAGAAACTACGATTAAAAGACATCGAAAAATCCAGAAACAATCAAGATTTTAGTAGATATAAAGTGATAACGCTATATCACTTATATCAGAGAATAGTTATCGAAAGATACGACTGATTCTATACAGCTAACCGCTTACCGGAGACGGTAAGTAAAAATGGTTAAGCTATGTAGGGCGCAGGGCGGATGCCTTGGCACTAAGAGCCGAAGAAAGACGTGATAAGCTGCGAAAAGCTGCGGTGAGATGCAAATAATCTATGACCCGCAGATATCTGAATGGGGCAACCCGGCAGAGAAGACCTCTGTCACTTTAAACTGAATCCATAGGTTTAAAGAGGGAACCCGGTGAACTGAAACATCTAAGTAGCCGGAGGAAGAGAAAACAAAAGTGATTCCGTAAGTAGCGGCGAGCGAACGCGGAAGAGCCCAAACCAGGAAGCTTGCTTCCTGGGGTTCGGACTGTATAATCGATGGAAGTTGCTAGTAGAAAGGGAATGGAAAGTCCCTGCCAGAGAGAGTGAAAGCCTCGTATACGAAAGCGACTGAAGCGAGACAGTATCCAGAGTAGGACGAGACACGTGAAACCTTGTCTGAATGTGCGGGGACCACCCCGTAAGGCTAAATACTCCTTAGTGACCGATAGCGAATAGTACCGTGAGGGAAAGGTGAAAAGGACCCCGGGAGGGGAGTGAAAGAGAACCTGAAACCCTGTGCCTGCAAGCTGCGAAAGCACTATCTAAATGAAGTGTGATCGCGTACTTTTTGTAGAACGGTCCGGCGAGTTATGTATGGAGGCGAGGTTAAGCACTTAAGGTGAATAGCCGAAGGGAGACCGAGTCTGAATAGGGCGACTAGTCTTTATACATAGACCCGAAACCGGGTGATCTATCCATGGACAGGATGAAGCGGCCGTAAAAGGCTGTGGAGGTCCGAACACACATCCGTTGAAAAGGGTGGTGATGAGCTGTGGATAGGGGAGAAATTCCAATCGAACTCGGAGATAGCTGGTTCTCCCCGAAATAGCTTTAGGGCTAGCCCTGTATCAAACCTTTTGGAGGTAGAGCACTGAATATCCGCGGGGGCTTCACCGCTTACCAAAGATTATCAAACTCCGAATGCCAATAAGGTGATGAACAGGAGTCAGACTACACGAGATAAGTTGGGTAGTCAAAAGGGAAAGAGCCCAGATCTACGGCTAAGGTCCCAAAGTACGTGTTAAGTGGAAAAGGATGTGGGATTTCATAGACAGCTAGGATGTTGGCTCAGAAGCAGCCACACATTCAAAGAGTGCGTAATAGCTCACTAGCCGAGAGGTCCTGCGCCGAAAATTACCGGGGCTGAAACACGACACCGAAGCCTAGGGATGGTATGTATCTACGGGTACATATGATCGGTAGGGGAGCATTCACAGGGGCGTAGAAACTGTACCGAAAGGAGCAGCGGAGCGCTGTGAAGAGAGAATGCCGGAATGAGTAGCGAGATGAAGGTGAGAATCCTTCAGGCCGAATATCCAAGGATTCCAGGGTAAAGCTGATCTGCCCTGGGGAAGTCGGGACCTAAGCTGAGGCCGAAGAGGCGTAGGCGATGGACAGCAGGTTGATATTCCTGCACTTGTATATATCAGAACTGTGGGGACGCAGGCAAAAGGGATGAGCCGGGGAAGGAAGAACCGGTCCCGCAAGGGGGAACGAATTTTAGTAGTGAAGCATCAGATATGACTGCCAAGAAAAGCCACTATAGCGTATATACAACCCGTACCGTAAACCGACACAGGTGGATGAGGAGAGAATCCTAAGGCCGACGGGAGAAGCATTGTTAAGGAACTCGGCAAAATGTCCCCGTAACTTCGGGATAAGGGGAGCCTGAGCAATCAGGCCGCAGAGAAGAGGCTCAAGCAACTGTTTAGCAAAAACACAGGTCTATGCGAAACCGAAAGGTGAGGTATATGGGCTGACGCCTGCCCGGTGCTGGAAGGTTAAGAGGAGAGGTTAGAGCAATCGAAGCTTTGAATTTAAGCCCCAGTAAACGGCGGCCGTAACTATAACGGTCCTAAGGTAGCGAAATTCCTTGTCGGGTAAGTTCCGACCCGCACGAAAGGCGTAATGATTTGAGCACTGTCTCGGCAATGCACCCGGTGAAATTGAAGTACCAGTGAAGATGCTGGTTACCCGCGCCAGGACGGAAAGACCCCATGGAGCTTTACTCCAGGTTGATACTGGGGTCCGGTATTATATGTACAGGATAGGTGGGAGACTATGAGTATGTGGCGTCAGCTGCATATGAGTCGCTGTTGGGATACCACCCTTATGATGCTGGGCTTCTAACCAAGGACCATTACCTGGTCCGGGGACAATGTCTGCCGGGGAGTTTGACTGGGGCGGTCGCCTCCGAAAGAGTATCGGAGGCGCTCAAAGGTTCCTTCAGAATGGACGGAAACCATTCGTAGAGTGCAAAGGCAGAAGGGAGCCTGACTGTGACACCGACGGGTGGAACAGATACGAAAGTAGGACTTAGTGATCCGGTGGTATGAAAGTGGGATTGCCATCGCTCAACGGATAAAAGCTACCCTGGGGATAACAGGCTTATCACTCCCAAGAGTTCACATCGACGGAGTGGTTTGGCACCTCGATGTCGGCTCATCGCATCCTGGGGCTGTAGCAGGTCCCAAGGGTTGGGCTGTTCGCCCATTAAAGCGGTACGCGAGCTGGGTTCAGAACGTCGTGAGACAGTTCGGTCCCTATCCGGCGCGGGCGTAGGATATCTGAGAGGAGCTGTCCTTAGTACGAGAGGACCGGGATGGACGGACCGCTGGTGTATCAGCTGCATCGCCAGATGCATAAGGCTGGGTAGCCACGTCCGGACGGGATAAACGCTGAAGGCATCTAAGCGTGAAGCCCCCCTCAAGATGAGATATCCCTGCTTTAGCAGTAAGACCCCTTGTAGAGTACGAGGTTAGATAGGCACAAGGTGTAAGCATGGTAACATGTTCAGCTGATGTGTACTAATAGGTCGAGGGCTTATCCAAAAGATAGGTGTATAGATAAATCTGGAAGAGATAATTCAGTGTTCGGTTTTGAAGGTACAAAACCTTAAATAATATGGCCCGGTGGCTCAGCTGGTTAGAGCGCCGCCCTGTCACGGCGGAGGTCAGGGGTTCGAACCCCCTTCGGGTCGCTCAAACTAAATATTGTTTGAATAAAGAGAACGGGATCTTAGCTCAGCTGGGAGAGCATCTGCCTTACAAGCAGAGGGTCACAGGTTCGAGCCCTGTAGGTCCCATTTTTCTTCTTACACAATTCGTGTGTGTAAGCCGATGTGGCTCAATTGGCAGAGCAGCTGATTTGTAATCAGCAGGTTAACGGTTCGAGTCCGCTCATCGGCTCTATATGGATGGCTTCCCGAGTGGCCAAAGGGGACAGACTGTAAATCTGCTGCAAATTGCTTCGGTGGTTCGAATCCACCGCCATCCATTTGTGCAGAGCACTTAACGAGTGTACGAGTTTAGTGCGAGCCATGGGTGAACACTTAATGAGGTATTATCGAGTTTAGTGTGAATCCCAATTCAATACGATTCGTACGAGGTACGGATTTTTATAATGACGCGGGGTGGAGCAGTCTGGAAGCTCGTCGGGCTCATAACCCGAAGGTCATAGGTTCAAATCCTGTCCCCGCTACTACATGCCTAGATAGCTCAGTTGGTAGAGCAGAGGACTGAAAATCCTCGTGTCGTTGGTTCGATTCCGACTCTAGGCATCTTTTTTTATTAATCGAATATGCTTTATCTTGACTCAGTTGACAATATTGTTTACTGAGTTTTTTTACGTATTTCATTAGATTTTATTTTTTTTTCTTCTTTTTGTGCTAAGATAAATAATATTATTTTACGAGTTATATATAAAGTATTACAGTTATAGAAGTATTTTTCATCAAGGAGTTACATGTTTAAGCTTAACGAAAACGATAAGATAGCAATTAAGACTGTTCTCGATATAAAGGAATATAACGAAGAGAACTTTGATCCAAATATATTAGATCAATTAGAGAATGACCCTATGATTCTTTCTTTACTTAAAAAATATGGTAGTGAGCTTTTAGGTGATCAGAGGTATTTGCAATTGACAAAATTTATACAGCACGGTGATGTGACTGTTTATCAGCATTGTATTCATGTAGCGCTTTGCGCACTTAAGTTTGATGCAAGATTTAATACGGGAGCAGACCTTAGATCTCTTGTCAGAGGAGCTCTTTTACATGATTATTTCTTGTATGATTGGCATGATGGAAGTGCTCCGGGAAATATTCACCCCAAGTTACATGGATTCTATCATCCTGGTATAGCACTTAAGAATGCAGTAAAGGACTATAATCTCTCAAAGAGAGAGAAAGATATAATAAAAAAGCATATGTGGCCGCTTACAATTAATCCGCCCAGATGCAGAGAGGCATGGATAGTTTGTGTTGCGGACAAATATGCTTCTACACTTGAGACGCTCAAGTTGAAGAAGGGAATAATCGCAATCGACTATGCAGAATCTTTACAATAAGCTCATTGAGCTTTCAGAGAGCGGGCAGTATCCGTTTCACATGCCCGGACATAAAAGAAACATTGAGAGCACCCCGTTAAAGGGTGCTTTTCGTTGTGATATTACAGAAATTGATGACTTTGATAATCTTCATGATGAAGAGGGAATTATCCTTAAGGCTGAAGAACGCGCAAACAGGCTATATGGCGCGTATAGGACGTACTTTTGTGTGAATGGAAGTACGGCAGGCGTGCTTGCGGCGGTTTCAGCGGCTGTAAAGAAGGGTGGAACAATTCTTGCCGCAAGGGGAAGTCATAAATCTTTTTATCATGCGGCATTTCTAAGAGAGCTTGATATCAAATATCTTCCCGATAAATCCGATGACGAACTTAAAATTCCGGGAACTTATACACAAGAGGATGTGGAAAACTTTCTTGATGAAAAGGTTGAAGCGGTGTTTATTACATCGCCCACATATGAAGGCAGATGCTCGGACATAAAAGGGATAGCACATGCGTGTCATAAGCGAGGAATCCCACTAATAGTGGATTCTGCCCACGGTGCGCATTTTGGATTCGGAAAAAAAATATGATAAAGACGGAGAGTATGATTCCGTTCCTAAAAACACAATTAATCTTGGAGCGGACATAGTTATCCACAGTGTCCACAAAACTCTTCCGTCAATGACGCAGACTTCGCTTGTACATATTTCTGAGAATGAGGAGCTTTCTGATAAAGTTAAGAAGTATCTGAGAATATATCAGACAAGCAGCCCGTCATATGTTTTGATGGCTTCAATAGATCTTTGTATGCAGGAGATGGAAGAAAACGGAGATTGCTATATAGAAGCTCTTTTAGACTACAGAAACAGAATATCCTACAAGACAAGATCGCTTAAGAACATTGTAATACCGGGACGTGAGATGATAGACGATCCTGCCAAAGTTGTGATCTGTGATAGTAGCGGGACAATGACAGGAAAGCAGATATATGGTATACTTCGGGAGGAATATAATCTTCAACTTGAGATGGCGGGAGATAAAATTGCGCTTGCCATTTTGTCAGGATGGGATACGACTGAAGGTATCGACAGGCTTATAGAAGCAGTCTCGGAACTAGATGAAAAAATCCAGAAAACTAAGATAAATACCGGAACATCTGTAAATGATCCAATTTGCAAAAAAGGATTTACAGAATATCCCAATGTTATAATGAAATTGAGCGAAGCATGGGATAGACCTACTGAGGAAACTCTGCTTAAAGAGGCAAAAGGAAAAGTGGCCGGAGATTTTATAAATCTTTATCCGCCCGGAATTCCGCTTATTGTGCCGGGAGAAGAGTTTTCAGAGGAACTTATTCAGGATATTTGCGGATATATTGAAGAAGACTTAAATGTTCAAGGCGTGATTTCTGAGCCCAGTGGGACGGGCTTTTACGTAAGAACAATAAAGTAATATACAAATGGCGAACTATTTTTTATAGCAAGAAAGGAATTACATGCGCAGAACCAAGATAATCTGTACAATCGGACCGGCAAGTGAGAATGAGGATAAGTTACGTGAGATAATGCTTGCGGGTATGAACGTTGCACGTTTTAATTTTTCTCACGGATCACATGAAGAGCACAAGAGAAAATATGACAGAATAAAGAAACTTCGTGAAGAACTCAATCTTCCTATAGCAGTTATGCTTGATACAAAGGGACCTGAGATAAGACTCAAAGATTTTGCCAATGGCAAAGAGGAGCTTGTTGCAGGCCAGAAGTTCACTCTGACTTCAAGGGAAGTTGCCGGAACTAAGGACGAAGTTTCAATTACATATAAAGAGCTTACATCCGATTGCAAAGAGGGAATGACAATCCTTCTTGATGACGGACTTATTGAGCTTAAGGTTGATGAAGTAACAAAAGAAGATATCATCTGTACCGTAGTAAACGGCGGACCTATATCCGATAAGAAGGGCGTAAATGTTCCCGGAGCAAAGCTTACAATGCCATATCTTAGTGAGCAGGACAGAGGTGATATCGAGTTTGGATGTGACCAGGGATTTGATTTTGTTGCAGCTTCTTTTGTCAGAACAAAAGAGGACGTTCTTGATGTCAGGAAAATCCTTGATGCAAAGAACAGCTGCATGAAGATAATTGCAAAGATTGAAAGTACACAGGGTATTAATAACCTTGAGGAAATTATTGATACAGCGGACGGAATCATGGTTGCAAGAGGAGACATGGGTGTAGAAGTTCCTTTTGAAGATGTTCCGGTTATCCAAAAAGAGATGATAAAGCTAGCGGAATCAAAGGGTAAATATGTTATCACAGCAACACAGATGCTTGATTCCATGATCCATCATCCAAGACCGACAAGAGCAGAAGTAACAGACGTTGCGAATGCTATATATGACGGAACAACAGCAATCATGCTTTCTGGCGAGACTGCTTCGGGAGATTATCCTGTAGAAGCGGTAAAGACAATGGCTAGAATCGCAGAGCGCACCGAGCAGGATATTGACTACGTCGGAAGACTTAAAAAGAGAGATTACGCTCCTTCCGATTCTACAACAGCTATTTCACATGCGACATGTAATATCGCGACTGAAGTCGGTGCAGACGCAATCCTTACTGTATCAATGTCTGGATTTACAGCTGCAATGGTATCAAGATATAAGCCAAGCTGCAGGATAATCGCATGCACAACTAAGCCTACGGTTTGCAGACAGACTAACCTCATGTGGGGAGTAACACCTCTTCACATCAGACAGGAAGATACAACGGACGAACTCTTTAAAGAAGCAATCAATTCCGCAAAGAACGCAGGACTTCTCAAGGAAGGCGATAAAGTAGTACTTACAGCGGGTGTACCTCTCGGAATACCCGGAAGAACCAATATGATACGTGTTGAGGAGCTCTGATGGGAAAAATATTTCTTTTAATGGGGAAAAGCTCGTCTGGAAAAGACACTATCTATCGTGAACTCATGAGAGAAAAAGATTTGGGACTTAAAAAAGTTGTCTCTTACACTACAAGACCCATGCGTGAGGGCGAAACAGACGGTGTTCAGTATCTTTTCAAGAATGAAGAAGAGTATAAGCAGCTTAAGGCAGATAACAAGATAATCGAAGAGCGCGCATACAACACCAAATGTGGCATTTGGAGATATTTTACGGCTGATGACGGACAGATCGACTTAAGTGACGGCGACTATCTGATAATCGGTACACTTGAGTCCTATTGCTACATAAGAGATTATTTTGGAAAAGAAAATGTGGTGCCTGTTTATATAGACACAAGCGCAAGAACAAGGCTTGAGCGCGCAATGCATCGCGAGGATGAGCAGGAAAATCCCAGATATGACGAGATGTGCAGAAGATTCCTTGCGGATGAAGAAGATTTTAGCGAAACAAAGCTGTCGGAAGCGAAGATAGAAAAACGTTTTGAGAACAATGCTGAGATTGACGACTGTATTAAGGAAATTACTGAATACATAGCGCAGAAAATACGATAAAATATATGTAGAAGCATAAGTGTGCCGGAACATTGAATCTATAGTAAGTGCGTCGGCATACCGGATTAAGAGGTGCGCGGCATGGATATCAAAGTAAACAATATCGGTCAGACAGCTCAGGTTACAGGGCCGGAACAGCCCAAAGAAGCAAATGGCGATTTTAAGTTTATGCTTACTTCCAAGCTCGAGGATACAGGGCTTGCGGAGAGGCTTAATCTTATGTTGCAGGATATTGTTCAACAGGGCGAGAGAATTGCGAAACGCAACGACATCAAAGACATGCAGCGTTACAGGATTCTTATTAAAGATTTTATGAATGAAGTAGTATCAAGGTCTCATGCTTTTTCACGTGAGAACTTTCTGGACAGAAAGGGACGCCATCGCGTGTACGGAATAATCAGGCAGGTTGATGACGAACTTGATGCTTTGGCAAAAGAACTTGTTAAAGATGAAAAAGACAACATAGGGATACTTGCAAAAATAGGTCAGATACAGGGGTTATTGCTGGACATATTTACTTAAAGAGGAGTGAAAATGGCGGATTTTTCCGAGATTATCGATCAGGGGCAGCTAAAAGAACACATGCAGAATGCTCTTTTGGCGGATAAAATATCTCATGCATACATAATATCCGGAGAAGTCGGCTCGGGAAAAGAATTTGTGGCAAGAATTTTTGCCAAGGCACTCCAGTGCGAGAACAGAGAAGAGCGGGACGGATACACGGAAGCGTGCAACACATGCCCATCCTGTGTAAAGGCACTAAGTGACAGCCATCCCGATATAATAACGATAACTCATGAGAAGCCGGGAAGTATAGGTGTTGACGACATCAGACAGAAACTACGCGATGATGTTGTCATAAAGCCATATGAGAGTAAGCATAAAGTGTACATCATCCCGGAAGGCGAAAAGATGACACCGGCAGCACAGAATGCGCTTCTTAAGACGCTTGAAGAGCCGCCGTCATATATAGTCATAATAATTCTTACAAGCAATATCAATGCTTTTCTGCAGACAATCATAAGCAGATGCATAGTACTGCCAATGAAGCCTGCTCAGGACGATTCTATCAAGAAATATCTTATGGAAGAGTGTCAGGTGGTGGATTATAAGGCGATGCTCTGTGCGTCTTTTGCGAGGGGAAATGTCGGAAAAGCGCTGGAACTTGCGTCAAATGAGCGTTTTGAAAACCTCAAAGATTCCACGATTGAGCTTATATCTAAGTTAGAGCGGCTTGAGATCCACGATATCATGGACAGGCTGCATACTCTGCTTGCGCCTTTGGAAGAAGACGCCAAGACAGCGAAAAAAGGAATCGACTCAAAGAACTTTGAAGACTTTATGGATATTCTCGTTTTTTTGTTCAGGGATATGCTTGTCTACAAGGCGACTGAGAATCCCGATCACTTGATTTTCACTGATAAGTTGTCGTATATTAGAAGTGTTACAGTTAACATTTCATATGAAAAACTGAACGAAATAATAAAAACAATGGATCAAGCGAGAAATCGCATAAACTCCAATGTTAATATAGATCTTGTACTTGAGCTTATGCTCATTGCAATTAAGGGGTACATTTATGACAAGAGTAATCGGCGTTAGATTCAGAACAGCCGGAAAGATATATTTCTTTTCACCGGGAAAGTATGTGATCAAAAAAGGCGATCACGTAATCGTAGAGACAGCCCGTGGAGTTGAGTACGGAACAGTAGTTGGAGAGCCCAGAGAGGTGGAAGACAGCGAGGTTGTCAAGCCACTCAAATCGGTGCTTCGAACAGCAAGTACTAAAGACGACGAGCAGGAGAAGGCCAACAGGGAAAAAGAGAAAGAGGCATTCAAGATCTGTCTTGAGAAGATCAAGAAGCACAATCTTGAGATGAAGCTTATAGACGCTGAATATACCTTTGATAATAACAAGATTCTCTTTTACTTTACTGCGGACGGCAGAATAGATTTCAGAGAGCTGGTAAAAGATCTCGCGGCTGTATTTAAGACAAGGATTGAGCTCAGGCAGATCGGCGTAAGAGACGAGACCAAGATTATCGGTGGTTACGGTATTTGTGGAAGAACACTTTGTTGCCACACTTACCTTTCCGATTTCGTTCCCGTTTCGATCAAGATGGCCAAAGAGCAGAGCCTTTCCCTTAATCCGACCAAGATTTCCGGAGTTTGCGGAAGACTTATGTGCTGTCTTAAAAACGAAGAGGATGTTTACGAAGAGCTTAACCGCATGATGCCAGGAGTCGGTGACTTCTGCAAGACGAAGGACGGATACGAGGGTGAAGTTGCGAGCGTTAATATCCTTCGCCAGACGATAAAGCTCCTTGTCGATGTTGACGACGAGAAGGAAGTACACGATTATAAGCTTGATGAGATTGAGTACACCAAGAAGAGACAGAAGAAAAAGAATAATACAAAAGACAATCACCGTGATGATGAGGATGTCAAAGAGCTTGAGAAGCTTGAGCGCATAGAGAAACAGGAAGGAAAGTCAAAACTTGGGGACAATTAATCTTAAACCCGGAGAAAGACTGGATGATCTTCAAAGGAACGGCTATAGGATAATACAAGATCCCGAAAAATTTTGTTTTGGAATGGATGCGGTATTATTGTCGGGATTTGCGGATGCACCGGAAAATGGCAGAGTGCTTGACCTTGGAACCGGAACCGGAATAATACCGATATTGATGGCAGCCAAGACCAAGGCAAGTGAACTTATAGGATTGGAGATTCAACCTGAAAGCGCTGAGATGGCGGACAGAAGCGTTGAACTAAACGACCTCCGAGATCGGGTGAAAATAATTCAAGGCGATATTAAAGAGGCAGGTCAGATATTCGGAGCTGCTTCTTTTGATGTTGTGACAAGTAATCCGCCTTACATGATCGGTGGGCACGGACTGCAGAATCCGGACGGGCCGAAAGCGATTGCAAGACACGAAGTTCTGTGTGAGTTAAAAGATGTAGTGGCAGCGGCGGCAAAATGCCTTAAGCCCGGCGGCAAGTTCTACATGGTACACAGACCGTTCCGACTTGCGGAGATAATGGTCACAATGCATGAATATAAGCTGGAGCCAAAGAGAATGAGGATGGTTCATCCTTTTATCGACAAAGAGCCCGGCATGGTTCTCATTGAAGGAGTAAGGGGAGGAAAATCAAGGATAAAAGTTGAGAGTCCTCTCATAATCTACGAAGAACAGGGCAAATACACAAAGGAAATATTCGACATCTACGGATATTGATAAAAGCATCAAAAAGGAAATACGGATGAGCGGAACACTATATCTGTGTGCGACACCCATAGGAAATCTCGACGATATGACCTTCAGGGTTTTGGACACACTTAAGCAGGTAGATCTCATTGCGGCAGAGGATACGCGAAACAGCATTAAGCTTCTTAATCACTTCGATATCCACACTGAAATGACAAGCTATCACGAATACAATAAATATGACAAGGCGCAGTATCTTATTGAGCAGATGCAGCAGGGAAAAGATGTTGCTCTTATAACAGATGCGGGAACGCCCGCGATATCAGATCCGGGTGAAGTTCTTGTGGCTGAGTGTCATAAGGCCGGAGTGCCCGTAACTTCTCTTCCTGGACCGGCTGCATGTATAACTGCACTTACACTTTCGGGGCTGAGTACGAGAAGATTTTGTTTTGAAGGTTTTTTTACCCGCATCGGATGATAAAAAAGCAAGAAAAAGAATTCTCGAAGATCTGAAAACCGAGAGCAGGACGATCATATTGTACGAAGCGCCTCATCACCTCAGGGCGGTTCTTGATGACCTTTATGAAACTCTCGGAGACAGAAGAGTGAGCATATGCAGAGAGCTTACAAAAAAGTTTGAAGAAGTTAACGTAACGACACTTGCACAGGCCATTGTTTTTTACAAAGAAAATGAACCCAGAGGTGAATACGTGCTTGTTCTAGAAGGGAAAAGCCTTGAGGAACAGGAAGAAGAAAAAAGGCAGAGCTGGAAAGAAATGAGCATCGAAGATCATATGAAATATTATGAAGATGAGGGATTTTCTCATAAGGATGCGATGAAAAAAGTTGCTGCGGACCGAGGAGTCGGAAAACGCGAGATATATCAAGCTCTTTTGGAAAACAACGAGAAGTAAGCCATAGCATTTTTCAGTCGAATTTGTTTTTTTTGTGCTAAATTCTTGTTAAAAGATAGACTTTGTAGTATAAAAGAAGTATCGGTCATAATTTGTTTTCTTTTCAAAAGATGATTGAAAAGAGAGTACAATTTATTACATAAGATCAAAAATAAAAGAAGAGAGGTCAAATCAGATGGCAGAGATTAATTTAAGTCAGTATGGTATCACAGGAACAACTGAGATAGTTCATAACCCTTCATATGAGTGCTTATATGAAGAAGAGTTAAAGCCTGAACTTACAGGTTATGAGAAAGGACAGGACACAGAACTTGGTGCTGTCAACGTTATGACAGGTATCTACACAGGACGTTCACCTAAAGATAAATATATCGTTATGGATGAGAATTCTAAGGACACTGTATGGTGGACAACAGAGGAGTATCCTAACGATAACCATCCTATGACAGAAGAGACATGGGCAAAGGTTAAGGAGATCGCAAAGAACGAGCTTTGCAACAAGAGACTTTTCGTTGTTGATGCATTCTGCGGAGCAAACAAAGATTCTCGTATGGCAGTTCGTTTTATCGTTGAGGTTGCTTGGCAGGCTCACTTCATCAAGAACATGTTCATTCAGCCTACAGATGCAGAGCTTGCAGATTTCAAGCCTGATTTCGTAGTATACAACGCTTCACTTGCAAAGGTTGAGGATTACAAGGCACTTGGACTTAACTCTGAGACATGTGTAGCATTCAATATCACAAGCCGTGAGCAGGTTATCATCAACACATGGTACGGCGGAGAGATGAAGAAGGGTATGTTCTCAATGATGAACTACTACCTTCCTCTTAAGGGCATGGCTTCTATGCACTGCTCAGCTAACACAGATATGGACGGAAAGAACACAGCAATCTTCTTTGGTCTTTCTGGAACAGGTAAGACAACACTTTCAACAGATCCTAAGAGACTCCTCATCGGTGATGACGAGCACGGCTGGGATGACAACGGTGTATTCAACTTCGAAGGTGGTTGCTACGCTAAGGTTATCGGCCTTGACAAAGAGTCTGAGCCTGATATCTACAACGCTATCAAGAGAGATGCTCTTCTTGAGAACGTTACAGTTGCAGCAGACGGAAAGATCGATTTCGAAGATAAGAGCGTAACAGAGAATACTCGTGTATCTTATCCTATCAACCACATCGACAACATCGTACAGAAGGTTAACAAGATCTCTGCAGGTCCTGATGCGAAGAACGTTATCTTCCTTTCAGCTGACGCTTTCGGAGTACTTCCTCCTGTATCAATCCTTACACCTGAGCAGACTCAGTACTACTTCCTTTCAGGTTTCACAGCTAAGCTTGCAGGAACAGAGAGAGGAATCACAGAGCCTACACCTACATTCTCAGCTTGCTTCGGACAGGCATTCCTTGAGCTTCATCCTACAAAGTACGCTCAGGAGCTCGTTAAGAAGATGCAGAAGAGCGGAGCTAAGGCTTACCTCGTAAACACAGGATGGAACGGAACAGGTAAGAGAATTTCTATTAAGGATACTCGTGGAATCATCGATGCAATCCTTAACGGTGATGTAAACAAGGCTGAGACAAAGAAGATCCCGATCTTCGATTTCGAAGTTCCTACATCACTTCCCGGAGTTGATCCTGCAATCCTTGATCCCAGAGATACATACGCTGATGCTTCTGAGTGGGAAGCAAAGGCTAAGGATCTTGCACAGAGATTCAACAAGAACTTCAAGAAGTACGAAGGAAACGCAGACGGCAAGGCACTTGTTGCTGCAGGCCCTCAGCTTTAATTTAAAATTAAGTCTTGGACTTATGATAAAAGGCGTCGAGAGAATATCTCGGCGCCTTTTGTAATATAGCATGATATAAAAAAGAGCTATGGTTTATGAAGTGATTTATTATTCATAACCATAGCTCAATATTTTTACTTTTAATTCTTAGCTGTTCTTTTTCTCGTGCTCAAGGGAAGCCTTAATGAAGCCTGAGAAAAGAGGATGAGGCCTGTTGGGACGAGACTTAAGTTCGGGATGAGCCTGTGTAGCGATGTGGAAATCGTTTTCAGGAAGCTCGATCATCTCAACAATACGTCCGTCAGGTGACAATCCGCAAAGCTTCATTCCGTTACTTACAAGAACACTTCTGTAATCGTTGTTTACTTCGTATCTGTGACGGTGACGCTCTGTAATGTTCTCTGAACAAAAGAGTCTGTAAGCCATTGAATCCTTATCAAGTACGCAAGGATATGAACCGAGACGAAGTGTTCCGCCGATATCCTCTACGCCGTTCTGATCGGGAAGAAGAGCGATCATCGGATGAGTTGTGTTAGGATCAAACTCGATTGAGTGAGCATCGTTGTATCCGATAACATCTCTTGCAAACTCAATGATAGCAAGCTGCATTCCAAGGCAGAGACCAAGGAAAGGAACGTTGTTCTCGCGGGCATATTTGATAGAGTGGATCATACCTTCGATACCACGGTCGCCGAAACCACCGGGAACAATGATACCGTCAACATCTGAGAGAATAGAAGCAACATTGTCTTCTGTAACCTCTTCAGAATCTACCCATTTAATATCAACGGCTGTCTGATTAGAGATACCGCCGTGCTTAAGAGCTTCAACAACACTGATATATGCGTCGTGGAGCTGAGTATACTTTCCGACAAGTGCGATCTTAACTTCGTGGCTGAGTGAGTAAAGAGTATCAACCATTGCCTTCCAGTCTGTGAGATCGGGCTCGGGACAATTAAGGCCGAGGCACTCACATGCAACGTGAGCCAGATGCTCTTTTTCCATTGCAAGCGGAGCTTCATAGAGATACTCAAGATCAAGGTTCTGAAGAACGTGATTGCTGGGTACGTTACAGAAGAGTGCGATCTTGTCCTTGGTATCCTGATCGAGTGAAACCTCAGAACGACATACGATAACGTCGGGCTGAAGACCCATTCCCTGCATAGTCTTAACAGCTGACTGAGTAGGTTTTGTCTTGATCTCCTGAGAAACACGAAGATAAGGAATGAGAGAAACAAGGATGAGCATAGCATTCTCGTGACCTACTTCATGCTGGAACTGTCTGATCGCTTCAAGGAAAGGCTGGCTTTCGATGTCTCCGACTGTTCCGCCGACCTCAATGATCGCGATATGTGTCTCATCATCTGTGAAGTTCCTGTAGAACTTACTCTTGATCTCATTTGTGATATGAGGGATAACCTGTACTGTGCGTCCGCCGTAATCTCCGCGGCGCTCTTTCTGAAGAACGGACCAGTAAATCTTACCGGTTGTAACGTTGGAATTTTTATCAAGATTCTCGTCAATAAATCTTTCATAGTGACCAAGGTCAAGGTCAGTTTCAGTACCGTCTTCGGTAACGAAAACTTCACCGTGCTGAACGGGGTTCATTGTTCCGGGGTCGATGTTGATGTAAGGGTCAAATTTCTGCATTGTAACCTTGTAGCCGCGTGCCTTCAACAATCTTCCGAGTGAAGCAGCGGTGATTCCCTTACCTAGTCCGGATACGACACCACCTGTCACAAAAATATACTTTACTGCCATTTTAAATATTCCTCCTGATCTTTTGACGAGATAAAAATTTTAATAACAAAACAAGTTATTATTATATAATTTCGCCGGAGTAAAATCTATACATAAGTGGAAATAATTTAATAAAACTTTCAGAATCAACAATTGAAATAATAAATTGTACACTATATAATGGTTAAATGTGAGGGCAAAAGCCCACATGCTGTCGACTTTTCAGAAAATAGTGTCGACTGAAACATTATTACTACAATAGTATAGCATATAGATATAAGGAATAAATAGAATGGATAACAATCAAAATCAGAGAAATAACAACCCCATGGGGGGCGGTGGATCCAATTCACCAAGAAGACAAAATATTATTTTGTTACTTGTTGCAGCACTTATTACAATGGTCTGCATGACATATTTTCTCAGAGCATTTTCTTCAGAGACCAACAAAGAGATATCTTACACTGAGTTTATCAGCATGGTCAATGAGGGAAAAGTTGAGAAAATAGTTATCGAGTACGACAGGATAAACATTTATCCCAAGGAAGAGGAAAACAAGGATCAGAACAGCCTTAGATATGCATATTGGGCAGGTGTGGACCAGATTACTTACTTTACAGGTAAAGCGGAAGATGACAGCGACCTTACAAAGAGAATGCTTGATGCGGGAGTTGAAGTCAGCAGCGAAGTTCCCGATAATGCGGGACTTATCGTTTCGTTCATTCTTCAGTATGTTGCACCTGTACTTATATTCTGGCTCATTCTTTCAGTGATCTTCAGAAGAATGGGAAGAGGCGGCGGCCCTCTCGGTGTAGGTAAGAGCAATGCCAAGGTCTACGTTCAGAAAGAAACCGGCGTGACGTTTAAGGATGTTGCAGGTGAGGATGAGGCAAAAGAGTCACTTGTGGAAGTCGTTGATTTCCTTCATAATCCGTCAAAGTACGCCAAGATTGGAGCTAAGCTTCCAAAGGGAGCACTTCTTGTGGGACCTCCCGGAACAGGTAAAACACTTCTTGCCAAGGCAGTTGCGGGCGAGGCACACGTTCCTTTTTACTCACTTGCAGGTTCAGACTTCATCGAGCTCTATGTCGGTGTCGGTGCAAGCCGTGTAAGAGATCTTTTCAGCGAGGCAAGCAAAAATGCGCCTTGTATCATTTTCATAGATGAGATCGATGCCATCGGAAGAAGCCGTGACAATAAGTACGGCGGCGGAAATGAAGAGAGAGAGCAGACACTTAACCAGCTCCTTTCTGAGATGGACGGATTCGATTCATCAAAGGGTGTACTTATCCTCGGAGCAACAAACAGACCCGAGATCCTTGATAAAGCTCTTTTAAGACCCGGTCGTTTCGACAGAAGAATCATCGTTGATAAACCCGATCTTAAGGGAAGAGAAGAAATCCTTAAGGTTCATTCCAAGGACGTTAAGATGGATGAGACCGTTGATCTTAAGGAACTTGCTCTTGCAACGGGCGGTGCGGTAGGATCCGATCTTGCCAACATGATCAATGAGGCTGCTATCAATGCGGTTAAGGCAGGAAGAGAATTTGTATGCCAGAAAGACCTTATGGAAGCTTTTGAACAGGTTATCGCAGGAAAAGAGAAGAAGGATTCAATTCTCAGCAAAGAAGAGCGTAAGCTTGTAAGCTACCATGAAGTTGGTCATGCTCTTGTGAGCGCTATTCTTTCAAATACAGAGCCTGTACAGAAGATTACCATAGTTCCCAGAACAAAGGGCTCACTTGGATATGTTCTCCGTCTTCCTGAGGATGAGAACCATTTAAGAACAAAAGATGAACTCATGGAGCAGCTCATTGTTTCGCTCGGCGGACGTGCGGCTGAGGAACTTATATTTAATACTGTAACAACAGGTGCTATGCAGGATATCGAGGATGCAACAGCTACTGCAAGGAATATGATCACACTTTACGGTATGAGTGACAGATTCGGACTTATGCAGCTTGAATCCATCCAGAACAGATATCTTGACGGAAACAGAGTCCTTCAGTGCAGTGATGAGACTGCAACACTTATTGATGAGGAAGTTAAGGCACTTCTTGCAGAATGTTATGAGAAGTCCAAGAAAATCCTCAGTGAGCACCTTAATACGATCGACAAGATAGCTGAGTTCCTTATTGAGAAAGAGACAATAACAGGAAAAGAATTCATGAAGATATACAGGGAAGTTGAAGGCATCCCTGAACCCACAGAGGAAGAGGCAGAGGAGTCAAAGAAAAAGCGTATCTACGCTGTAAGACCTGAATCTGCCAAGATCGGCGAGAATATTCCTTTGAGGGAAAACAAGAAAAAAGACAATGATTCCGAGGCTTCAAAAGAAGCAGAGAAGGCTGAAGCTCCCAAGGAAACAGAGGAGCAGATTGCACCTGCAACTGAAGAAAAGACTGAGGAAAAGAGCGTAACAGCATCCGAAGAGAATGCTTCAGGCGGAAGATTTTCACACGTTCCGGATAATTTTGACAATAAGTAAATAATAATTCCCCCCGCTTTTTGGTTTTGCGCCTGTATAACGGCAAAAATGCAGATGGCGGGGGTTTTTGCATTAACGGATTGTCGTATTATCATCGGTATATTATAATGTTAATGCGCTGTAGTCAGTGCTGTGATTACGAAATGGCGATTTTTCGCGGTAATACAGACACAGAGAACATAAGGTAGATCAGGAATGAATTATAAGATTTGTATAAGTACAGATAAAGGAATTGTCAAACAGGTCAATCAGGACGCCACGATGGTGAAGGTTGCCAGTACTTCCGCATACGGAAGGATAGTGATGGGAGTTTTGTGTGACGGAATGGGTGGACTTTCCCACGGAGAAGTTGCAAGTGCGACAGCAATCGAAGGCTTTGCACATTGGTTTGTTACGGACCTTCCGAGGGCACTTACGAGAGAAAACTCGACAGAGCGCCTTGATACGGTGGAGAAGCCGGATATAATGACAGAAGTTGAGCGCCACTGGATGTCGCTTGTAAGAGATATCAACATCAATATATTAAGATACGGCGATGAGAACAGATGCAGACTCGGAACCACAATAGTTGCATTTATAGAAGTTGCCGGTGACTATCTTATCATGAATGTCGGAGACTCAAGAGTTTACAGCGTTGAATCAAATAAGATGACTCTTTTGACACATGATCAGAGTGTAGTGCAGGATATGATGGACAAGGGCCTTATGACTGAGGAAGAGGCAGAGAAGAGCCCGCAGAAGAGTATTCTTTTGCAGTGCGTAGGTGCGTCGGATATAGTTGTGCCTCAGTTCGTACGAGGCAGGGTTAACCCCGGTACATCGATACTTATGTGCTCGGATGGATTCTGGAGGAAACTTTCCGAAGGAGAAATAATTAGTAAATTCACGAAGAGCAGAGCTTTATCTGAGGAAGAAATGAAGAAGGAACTGGACAATATGGTTGATCTTTTGAAGGAAAGAGGCGAGACAGATAACATTTCCGCAATCCATATTGCCATAGATTAAGGGAAACATATGTTAGAAATTGGAAGCATTGTCGGCGGCAAGTATAAAGTACTGAATATTATTGGTCAGGGTGGTATGAGTACCGTTTACCTGGCTATGAATGAGCGTGCGAACAAGCAGTGGGCAATTAAAGAGGTCAGAAAAGACGCAGTTACCAACTACCGCGTTGTGCGTCAGAGCCTAATTACAGAGACCGATCTGTTAAAAGAGCTCTCACATCCCTATCTTCCCAGTATAGTGGATGTCATAGACGAGGACGGAAGATTCCTCATCGTAATGGATTACATTGAAGGAAACACCTTGGAGAAAGCGCTTAGGCTCCTTGGACCTCAGCCGCAGGAATATGTAATTGAGTGGGGCATACAGCTGTGTGATGTGCTTGGATACCTTCACACCAGAAAGCCGCCTATCATATATAGAGATTTAAAGCCCGGAAATATCATGCTCCGTCCAAACGGAACAATTACACTTATTGATTTCGGAACAGCGAGAGAATATAAGGAAGCCAATACGGGAGATACATCATACCTAGGAACAAGAGGATATGCAGCTCCCGAACAGTTCGGCGGAATGGGACAGACTGATGCAAGGACGGATATCTATTGTCTGGGAACGACAATGTATCATCTTGTAACGGGACACAATCCCGGAGAGCCTCCGTTTGAGCTGTATCCTATAAGATACTGGAATCCGCAGCTTTCACCCGGACTTGAGTATATTATCGCGAAATGTGTTCAGAATAATCCTGATGACAGATATAACTCCTGTGCGGAGGTTATGTACGATCTCCAGAATTACAAGGAGCTCGACAGAGGATACAAGAAGACAGCAAAGATCAGTATTGCGCTTTTTGCCGCAGTAGTAGCACTTTTCGTCGTATTCCTTTCATCTGCGGTGTCATTCAAGGTTAAGGCCAATACGATACAGAAAGAGAATTACACGCATTACATAACAGAAGCAAAAGGTGCTGCAGATAACCTTACATCCGTTGAGATGTATGCGAAGGCCATAGCGATGCAGCCTGAAAATAAGGATGCGTATATAGATCTTTTGGATAACTTCTTCCTTATCGATGATAACTTCTCTGAGGAAGAAGATAAGCAGTTAAGGTCTATACTCATTACTCCCACAAAAGAGGGAACCGTTGAAGAAGCTCTTGCGAAGAATAAAGATGCTTATGCGGAGATAGCTTACAAGCTTGGAATAGCATATTATTATTGTTATAAGGAAGAAGGCAATAAGCAGATGGCAATCAAGTGGCTTGAGATTGCTGCAGAAAACAATAAGCTATCAACTGCGCAGCAGGAAAGAGCGAAGCGTCTCGGAAAGATTGCCGGTTATTACAACGTGATAGGTAATTCAACTAAGAACGGCGATAAAGTGGTTAGTTACAAAGAGTTCTGGGGTGACCTTGTAGCGATAGCAGACGGCGATATCGCAGCTGTTGATAACGAAACAACGGCGCTTATCATCTATAAGGAGATAGCAAGCCAGGTATATAACAATGCGGATAAGTTTTTGAAAGACGGAGTAACATATGAGGAAATTAATGATGAGATAACCCTCTTACTCAGAAGCATTGATTATATCGTCAGCAACTACGAGCTTACAGACAGAACCAGAGAACTTGTCAGCGAAGACCAGAGAAATTTAGCGCTTGCAAAGGATGCGCTTGAAACCGCCGCAGGCAAAAAGAAGAATGGATAAAAGATGAACGATATAGAATTATACAACCTTATGGCGCTCATATCCGCCGGAGTAGCGCTTATAATGCTTGTGCTTGCCATAGTAATGTGGATTAAGCTTGATATAAGGCATTATATAGCCGTGCTTACGGGAACCGAGGCCAGAAAAAGAATAGAAAACTTAAGGAAATCAGCGGAAGCCGGAAGCGTCCATGCAGATGTTTACGGAAGCAACAATAAGGCCAAGCTTTCATGGAATACATCGGAAGGTCTTGCGAGAGTTGCAGCGATGGAGATTTCCGATGAAGACGGAACAGTTGTCCTTGCACCTACAGGTACCATGCAGAGAGAAGGCACAACGGTGCTTGAGAGTAGCGAAGAATACGCAACAACAGTATTAAACGCAATAAAAGATTCAGAATTTGTTGTTGAAAGAGAAATAGTTAACAGAGGCGATGAGTGATTTTGACGTCAAAGAAGAATTAAAGAAACTTCCCAATAAGCCCGGCGTATACATTATGCGTGATTCAAACGACACCATAATGTACGTTGGGAAAGCGGTTAACTTGCACAACCGTGTCAGGTCTTATTTTCGAGCAAATATCGGAAGAGGACCGCAAATAGACAGAATGGTTGAGCAGATTGCCCGCTTTGAGTATATCGTGACGGATTCTGAGCTCGAAGCCCTCGTTCTTGAGAATAATCTCATCAAAGAGCATTGTCCCAGGTATAATACCCTTCTAAAAGATGACAAGACATATCCCTATATTAAAGTGACAGTCTCGGAGGATTATCCGAGAGTTCTTTTTTCCAGATTGATTAAAAAAGACAGATCGAGATACTTCGGCCCGTTTACGAGTGCTGCGGCTGTTAAGGATACGATCGATCTTATAAACAAACTCTATGGCCTTAGGACATGTAACAGGGTTCTTCCAAGGGACATAGGGCTGGACAGACCGTGCCTTAATTACCACATGAAGCAGTGCAGCGGTCCCTGTACAGGCGATATTACCAAGGAAGAGTACAGAGAGCGCGTTGACAAGGCGCTTGAATTTTTAAACGGAAACTACGGGCTTATTATAAAAGAGCTTGAGCAGAAGATGAATGATGCTTCGGAAGAACTTGATTTTGAATCCGCTGCGAAATACAGAGATCTTCTTTCGAGTGTCAGAGTCGTTGCCCAGAAACAAAAAATGACAGACTCGTCAATGGAAGACAAAGACATAATCGCTATAGCTTCAGACGAGAACGATGCAGTGGTACAGGTCTTTTTCGTAAGGGACGGAAGACTGATCGGAAGAGAACACTTCTATATGACTCATGTGTCAGAAAATCCGGAAAAAGAAATCCTTCTCAATTTCGTTAAGCAGTTCTATGCCGGAACACCTTTTATTCCCAGAGAATTGGTGCTTCCTGAACCCATTGAGGATATGGAGATAATTCAGGAATGGCTCAGCGAGAGGAAAAGCAGCAGAGTCTACATAACCGTTCCCGAAAGAGGACAAAAAGAAAAACTCATGGAACTTGCGGCTCAGAACGCAAGGCTTATTTTGTCCAAGGATAAAGAGAGGATAAAACGCGAAGAGGGCAGAACCATCGGCGCTGTAAAAGAGATAGAAAAGCTCCTTGGACTTAAGGATATCAGCCGAATGGAGGCATATGATATTTCCAATATAAGCGGCTTTGCAAATGTAGGTTCCATGGTAGTTTACGAAAAGGGAAAGCCCAAGAAGAGCGACTATAGGAAGTTTAGAATCCAGTCGGTTTCAGGGCCCGATGACTATGCGTGCATGCACGAAGTGCTGACAAGAAGGCTTCTTCATGGAATCGAAGAAAAGAAAGACCTTGAAGTAAGGGAGATTGACGCAAGATACGGAAGTTTTACCAAGTTTCCCGACCTGATATTGATGGACGGAGGAAGAGGACAGGTCAATATCTGTCTGAAAGTTCTCGATGAACTTGGAATCACCATCCCTGTGTGCGGAATGGTGAAGGATGACAATCACAGAACCAGAGGGCTTTATTATAACAATGTCGAGCTTCCGATAGATACAAGATCGGAGGGCTTCAAACTTATCACAAGGATACAGGATGAGGCGCATAGATTTGCTATCGAGTATCACAGGTCACTACGTAGTAAAGCGCAGGTTAAAAGCTCGCTTGATGACATCCCGGGAATTGGTCCGTCGAGAAGGAAGGCGCTGATGAAGCATTTTAAGTCCATAGAAGACATAAGAAATGCTTCAGCTGAGGAAATTGCTGAAGTTCCGGGGATTCCTGTAAATGTTGCGATAAAAATTAAGGAGTTTTTAAGCGGGAATAAATAGAATATCTGATTAATTTATCCGAAAAAACACATGCTTAAAAAGTGGCTAAAAAGGCCACTTTTTTTAATTGAAAAATTTAATGCGATTTTCGATATTTTTAGCAGAAAATCTATTGCTATTATCAAAAAAAAGATGTAATATTAGCGAAGCTGAATTAACATTCAATAACAATTCATTAACAGCTTGATTACAAATGCTTGGGAAAAAGCATGAGAAAAGTCTGGGATAGCTTGGAGGAAAGTATGAAGAAGGTCAAATTAAGGTCTATGGCGAAAAGAATGCTTCCGGTAATGTTGATACCGATTCTTTTGTTCGGAAACTATGCCACAATCACGGCTTCTGCTGAGGAAGTAACTGCTCAGGAGAAGGCAGTGGAGGAGAAGGCTACTGAAGAGAAGAAGTCTGAGGAAAAGGCTTCAGAGGAAACAAGCAAGGAAGATAAGGCTAAGGAAGAGAAAGCTGCTGAGGAAAAAGCCAAGGAAGATAAGGCTAAAGAAGAGAAAGCTGCTGAAGAAAAAGCCAAAGAAGATAACTCCAAAGAGGAAAAAGCCAAAGAGGACAAATCTAAGGAAGAAAAGGCAAAAGAAGATAAGTCTAAAGAAGAGAAAGCTTCAGAGACTAAGGCTTCAGAAGACAAGAAAACCACAGAGACAACTGACTCCAAGACTGATAAGAGCAAAGAGTCGGACGAGAGTGACAAGAAAAGTGATAAGAATGAAGATAGCTCTAAGTCTGATGAAAGCACACCGGATGTGGTAGAACCTGTAAAGAACGTAGACGACGTACTTGAGAACAAGCAGGAGACCACACCTGAAGAGACTGAAAAGAAGGAAGATACAGACAAAAAGCCTGTTAAGAAAAAAGATAAAAAGGTTACAATAAGTTTCGATATACAGAACAAAGGCAATAGCGGATTGAAGATTTCTGCTGAGGATAAGAATGACATAGGCAGATACTATTCTTTTAATGTTGACGGAGAAGAAGATTCTGCAGAGGTTGTTTTCAGCTATTCTATTGCAAGTTTTTATGAATTGTATTTTGTTTCAGGTGACGAGTTCACTGTAGATGCAAAGGAACATACCATCACATGCAAATTGGAAGACCTGAAGGACGGCGAGAATAGGTTCAAGTTCACAGGTAAAGTTGATGTGACAGATAAAGACGCTCCTGCAATCTCAGAGCCCGGAGCAAAGGGAGATGCGGATTACACAGGAAGCAACGGAGAAGCTGTTGTAGCAGGTTCAGACAAGTCAAAGCCTGCTTTCACAGTAAAAGTTACTGACGATGGATCGGGCGTTGATAAGGTTTATGCCGTAGATTCATATGGCACACAGCGTGAAATGTCAGGAGATGACGGTTCATATTCATGGTCTCCTTCAAATTACGGAAATTACAAGATCGTAAAGGTAATCGCTAAAGATAAACTTGGAAACAAGTCAGAGAGCGGAGTGGGAGATATTCCTCTTATCTGCTACTATGCTTCAGATGAAGAGAAGGATTTCAGAGTAAATACAAAGACGGAAGACTGGTATTCACTTGCAGCACATAATGAATCAAACTTTATGCTTGAAGTAACAGGTATATCCAACCGTGAGGTTCAGGAGATCACAGTATCCGATGTATCAACAAAGGTAGATATCTCAAGAAGCAACTACGGCGGAAGATATACATTCAGAGCCAATATTCCGCTTCCTGTAAAAGAAGGCGAAAAAGAATATGAAGTAAAATGTCTTTTCTACGGAGACAAAGAGGCAAAGACAATTGCAAAGAAGACAGTAAGAATCGATAACACAGCACCTTCTGCAGAAATTATAGTAGACGGTGAAGAAGAGAAGCTCACTCCTTTTGAGAGATTCCTTCGTCTGTATGACAGATTCGGATGGTTTGCTTCAAACAAAGACATAAATGTCCTTATCAAGGTTCCAAAGAACTGCGACGGCGAGACAAAAGATAAGAAAACCAGCGGATTCTACGGTATTGTTTACAACGTAAACGGCCAGAGAAGAGAAAAGACAATTAACGATGCAAGCGGCAAGAGTGATAAAGAATATTACGTATTTGAGGAAAGAGTTCGTTCATATGGCGGATTATCAGAGTGCAAATACGATGTAGAAGTAGTAAGTATCAGAGACTATGCAGGAAACGTGGCAGATCACGTTGAAGGCGGAACAGGTTCATTCGTTATCGATAAGTCTGCACCTACCATCGTTTACGACGTTGACGGAATGGTTGCACAGGACGAGAACAGAATGTATTTTGGCGGCAATGGTCGCGGTACGGTAACAATCGAAGATATGGATCTTGATATTGATTCTATCAAGTTTACAGAAGGTTCCGGAGACAACTTCAAGTATGCTATTCCTTCTTACAATGAAAAAGAGAGCGACGGAAAGCATAAGGCTGTTTACGATTTCAGACTTGAAGGCGACGGAACATACAAGATCGAGACATATGCTAAGGATACACTCGATCAGGAAAATACAGCGCTCAGTAATGAGATGGTTGTTGATACAACAGCTCCCAAGATTGAGATTTCTTATGATAAAGAAGCTCCTTCGGCAGACGGAAACAAGTACTATGCACAGAACGTGCAGGTAACCGTTAAGGTAGATGAGAAGTGGCTTGATGAGACTAAGTCTTTTGTATATATCAAAAAGCTTGATGTTTCAGGCGCAGAAGTAGGTCATGCACCTCTTAATGACTGGAGCGGAGACCTTGGAGATGAGAGCCATCAGATCACATTTACAACTGACGGCGACGGAATGTATCAGATTTCGGTTGAAGCTTATGATATGTCCGAGAACCACGAAAGCGCAGAAGGAAACAAGTTTGGTGTAGATACTACAGTACCTGAGGTAACACTTACATTTGATGAGAACGATCCTCAGAATGACAAGTACTACAACAAGCCCAGAACAGCTACTCTCACAGTTACAGACTTCTCTTTCTACAACGAGGGAGAAACACTTGATATCGACCAGAAAGTTGGCGGTGCAGAAGTAGACGGATGGGCAAACACAGGCCTTAACACATACACACGTACAATTAAGTTTGCGGAAGACGGATTCTACAGCTTCAATTTCCTTTGCAAGGACAGAGCGGGAAATGAGTCAAAGAATGTTTATGAAAAAGAATTTGTAATTGACCGCACATCACCTGAAATAAATGTTACATACAACAAAATAGCTGTTGGAAACGAGAAGTTCTACAAGGACACAAGAGTTGCAAACGTAGACATTAAGGAAATGTCTTTTGCAGACAAGCTCGTTGAAGTTACACCTCAGTCTATTCCTGATGTTTCATCGGTACCGGCACTTGCAGGATTTGCTTCAAACAACTTCAACAACGTTTCACATATCTCATTCAGTGAGGATGGAACATACGGCTACACAATCAAGTGCACAGACCTTGCAGGAAATACATCAAAAGAATTTACATCAGATGTATTCATCATCGACAAGACAGCACCTGAAGTAACATTCTCAGGAGTTGAAAACTACTCAGCAAACAACGGTGTTGTAGCACCTTCAGTAGTTTATGGAGATAAGTACATTGATATAGAGGCTTCCAAAGTTGCTCTTAAGGGCGCAAACAATGGCGGCGTAAACGTAGAATGTGCAATTAAGCCTATTGAGAACGGCTTCTCAGTTTCATACAGCGACTTCTCACACGATAAGAAGATGGATGACCTGTATGTACTCGAAGCAACAGTTCGCGACAAGGCAGGAAACGAGACCAAGGATAAGCTTGTGTTCTCAGTTAACCGTCACGGTTCGGTATTCGTAATCGGTGACGTTGCAAAGAAGTTCAACGAGAAGTACTACATAAATGAGCCCAAGGATATCACGATCACAGAGATCAACATCGACGAGCTCACACAGAAGAACGTTTCAATAAGCCGCGACGGAGATATCAAGGACCTCAGAAAGGGAAAAGATTTCTCAGTTAAGCAGCAGGGAAATGAAACATCTTGGAAGACATACACATACACAATTTCCAAGAACAACTTCAATGAAGACGGTGTTTATGCATTAACCGTTTACAGTAAAGATAAAGCTACAAACGTACAGGATAACAAATCAAGAGATGCAGAAGTATCCTTTGCAATTGATATGACCGCACCCGGAATTGTTGCCGCAGGAATTGAACAAGGCGGAGTATACAAACAGGAATCACTCGACTTCAACGTCAACGTAACAGATAACATGGGCGTATCAAAGCTTTCTATCTGCAATAACGGAGAAGAAATTGATTCTTGTACAGGAGAAGAGCTTGAGGAAAAAGGCGGAGTAAGAAGTCTTACACTTAAGGAAGCCGATAAGGTACAGGAAATCACGGTTATTGCCGAGGACCTCGCAGGTAATAAGGAAACAATGGCAATTGGCGGAATACTCGTAACAACCAAGCAGGAAGTAATTGATGATAATAAGACTGCTTTGGATCCCGAGCCCGGACATAAGCCCGGAAATGTACCAAGCCCTGCAAACAGCATGTCATATTTTGTATTTGCAATTGCTGCAATCGCAACATTGTCAGTCGGCGGCGGAGCAATCTGGCTTATTAGGATGAAGAAATAAATAAAAAAATAAATAACAAACAAAAGAGCAGTTTAACGACTGCTTTTTTGTTTGGGAAAAATAATTTCACATTTGTTTTTTCGTATGAAAATATATTGTCAATTGCGCAGAACTGCGGTACTATAAACGATGCTGGGCGTATTAGCCCGCATGCTTTTGGGGAAAAGCATATAAAGTCTGGAAATATCTTGGAGGAGAAGTATGATGTACACCAAAGTCAAGGCTATTGCGAAAAAAGTGCTTCCGGTTATGATGGTACCAGTTCTTTTATTCGGCAATTATGCCACAATCACGTCTTATGCAGATGATGTCGAGATATCTGCAAGTTCCACAGAAGAAAAACAAAAAACAGAAACAGAACAAAACAGTACAAGTACAGAAAATGGCCCTACAACGAATGGTCCTGTAATAATCGATGGAGAGGATAAGTCCAAACCGGTTGAGCCAAAGAGCGAGTCCGGAGCAGAACAGGATATTTCAAATTCCGGTGATTTAAACAAGCAGGAAGATGAAAAATTGGGCGGCGCATCAGAGCAGAGGGATGAAGCCGGCAACGATTTACCAAAGCAGAATGGCGTAGGTGCCGATGGTTCAACGGAACAGAATGGTAAAGAAACCGTAGAGCCAGGCAATGCAGAATCATACGATTTAGGAAAAATGGACGGAGCAAAAAGCAAAGATGTAGCTCGAAATTTGCTGACATCTATGGCTGTTATCGGTAATACCGGAAATCAATTAGATTTTTTGACAAAAGCCAAAGACGGAGTGTCTAATCAGGATAATCAGGCGAAGAATACCACTCCCTCAACTCCCAAAGTAAAAAAATGCAATATATCATTTAAAATTGAGAATAGAGCCGAAGGTGATTTTAAGCTTTATTTGGATGGTGATGAAATCGACGGTAATACATATTCTTTTGACGTGTCGGAAGACAGTGAGTCAAGAGAAATTGTTTTTAACTATGCACTTGCCGACAACTACAAGCTGGAAGAAGTTTCGGGCGGCACTATAGATACTGAAGAAAAAACTATCACATGTTCATACGAAGATATTGATTTCGGCGATGATAGTGAAAATGATGCCGGAAACAATAATGACAACGAAAACAATAACGATAATGATGCCGGAAACAATAACGACAACGAAAACAGTAGCGAAAACAATAACAACGACGGTGATGGCGAAAACAACACAGATAATACTAACAGCGGAAGCAATAGTGGAAGCCATGGACAGGAAGAACTCAGCAAAGATTACACATTCTCCGCTACAGTGATCAAGATCGACGCCGAAGGCCCTTCCATTGAATCACCTTCTATAAACACTGAAACGGGTGCGGTTCAATATGAAGGAAGCGACGGAAAAAGTGTTATAGCTTCATCAAATAACGATAATCTGGTATTTACAGTAAAAGTAAAGGACGAGAAGTCAGACGTTGACGAAAACGAAGTGTTTATTGTTGACTCGAAAGACGCAAAGCACCTACTGACTAAGCGCGAGAATGATGAAAACATCTATACCTGGTCACCAAGCGAGGTTGGCAACTATTCGATCAAAAAAGTAATCGCAAAAGATAAGTGGGGCAACGAATCATCCATTCCTAATAATGATGATGATGAAATGTCGGATCTCTTTAATTCTTTCCCGACAATCTGCTATTATCCGGAAGACGAGGAGAACAAGTTATCTGTTAACACTATCGATAATGAAGGAGAGTGGCAGCAGGTTAACTCAAAAACGTTTGGAATGACGATTGAGACTGAGAATAAAACAGTCAGAGAGATAGAGTCGGTAAAGATAAAGAAAACAGACGAGAGCGGAAATACGTCTGAAATTCCTGTCGATAAATCTCAGATACAGCGCAGCTTTTCAAATGATTCAAGTTCAGACGGAAAGCACTATTTCAGCGTAACAGTTAATATACCTGTAGAAGAAGGCGAAAAGATTTATGAAGTAAGCTGCCATTTTTACGGCGACAGCGAGAAAGACGAAAACGATAATGACATAGACTTATACAAGCAGGTTGCCACGAAGACTGTTAGAATCGACAACACGGCTCCCTCAGCGGAGATTGTTGTTGAAGGTGATGAGAATGAGATTAACCTCACTTCATTTGGCAGATTTTTCCACGATTTTACGCGAGGATGGTTTGCGGCTAACAGCGATATAACTGTACTCATCAAGGTTCCGAGGAACTGCGACGGTGCGACGGATGTCAAGAAGGTCAGCGGTTTCGATAGCATAACATACAAGGTTAATTATGACGGTAAAGACAAAGTAGTAACCAAGAAAATCAACGACATTAACGCTTCTAAGAGCACGGATGAGTATTATGTGTTCGAGGAAAAGATAAGATCAACAGGCGAACTTAACATAGACGATTATAAAGTTCAAGTGCTCAGTATTTGCGACGCTGCAGAAAATGTCGCAGATCATGCGAAGGACAACAAAGAGTTTGGAAGGACAAGATTCATTATAGACAGAACTGCACCGACTATTGTTTATGATATCGACGGACAGGTTGCGCAGGACGAAAACAGACTTTATTTTGATGGCAGCGCACGCGGAAAGGTAACTATCGAAGATATCGATCTTAAGGTTGATTCAATCAAATTCAGAAACGAAGACGGATCGGTTAAGTATGTAGTTCCTTCTTATAATGAAAAAGACAGCACTGAACTTAGCAAGCGCATTTACGATTTCCTTCTCGAAAACGACGGTGCATACAAGATTGAGACAACTGCCAGTGATACCCTCGGACAGACAAGTTCTGAAACAAGCACAGAGATAGTTGTCGATAAGACTGCCCCCAAGATTGAGATAACCTATGATAAAGAAGCACCTTCCGCAGACGGAAACAAGTACTATCCTTCAAACGTTCAGATCACTGTAAAGGTAAACGATAAATGGCTTGATAAAACAAGTTCTTTTGTCCGTGTGAAAAAAATTGATGTGGCAGGCGGAGAAGTTGGTGTTGAGCCGCTGAATAACTGGAGCGGAGATCTTGGCGACGATGAGCATGTCATAACATTTACAACTGACGGCGACGGTTTCTACCAGGTTTCGGTTGAAGCGAATGATATGTCAAAGAACCATGACAGCGCTGAAGGAAACAAGTTTGGCGTAGATACTACGGTTCCTGAAGTTACGCTTACATTTGACGAGAACGATCCTCACAATGATAAGTACTATGATAAGGCAAGAACAGCAACCATCACGGTTACAGATTTTTCTTTTAACGAAGATGAAGCGAAGCTTGCAATTGATGAGCAGGTTGGAAAAGCATCAGCAAGTGGCTGGGCAAACACAGCGGTTAATGTGTATACGCGCACGGTTAGCTTTGAGCAGGACGGAAAGTATACGCTCAAGTTTAACTGTAAGGATAAGGCGGGAAACAGCTCCAATGAGGTTTCTGAGGCGGAGTTCGTAATCGACCGTACAGCGCCTGAGATAAATGTTTCATATAACAGCCTTACACCCGGAAACGGTAAGTATTACAAGGATACACGAATCGCAAATGTAAATATTAAAGAGATGTCTTTTGACGACAAACTTGTTGAACTGGCGCCTCAGCCTGTAAGCGACTTGGGTACAATGCCGGGACTTGGCGGTTTCTCGTCATCGGATGACAAGAATGTTTCGCAGATCTCATTCAGCGAAGACGGAACATACGGATATATCATTAAATGTAAAGACCTTGCGGGCAACACGGCAACCGAGTACATGTCGGATATATTCGTTATTGATAAGACAGCTCCCGAAGTTAACTTCTCAGGAGTTGAGAACTTCTCGGCCAACAACGGCGAGGTTGCGCCTACTGTAGTTTACGGCGATAAATACATTGATATTCAGGCATCTAAGGTTACTCTGAAGGGCGCAAACAACGGACCTGTAAATGTCGGAAGCAGCGTGAAGCAGATAGAGAACGGATTTGCGGTTTCATACAGCGATTTTGCGCATGACAAGAGCATGGACGATCTGTACGTGCTTGAGGCGACCGTTTGCGATATGGCGGGAAATCAGACCAAGGACGAACTTGTCTTTTCCGTTAACCGCCACGGTTCGGTATTCGTTGTCGGCGATGTGGCCAGAAAGTTCAATGAGAAATATTACATTAACCAGCCAAAAGACATCACGATAACTGAGATCAACATCGATGAGCTCACTCAGAAAGATGTTTCGATAAGCCGCGACGGTAATATCAGAGAGCTTGTCAACGGCAAGGATTATGCTGTCAGTCGCCAGGGAAGCGATACTTCATGGAAGACATATACATATACGATCGGTAAAAAGAACTTTGGAACGGACGGAATTTACTCCGTAACGGTTTACAGTAAGGACAAAGCTACAAACGTTCAGGATAACAAGTCAAGAGATGCCGAGATTACTTTCGCGGTGGACATGACGGCGCCGGGTATCGTATCTGCAGGACTTGAAGAGGGCGGCGTATACAAACAGGATTCAATTGACTTCAATGTTGATGTTACAGACAACATGGGGGTTGAGAACCTCACTATCTACAAAGACGGTCAGATTGTCAAGGCATGCACCGGAGAAGAACTCGAGGGAGCAGGAGGCGTAGAGACGATCACTCTTAACGAGTCTGAGGAAAGACAGTCCGTAACTGTTATCGCACAGGACTATGCCGGCAACAAGGAGACGCTCGCAATCGGAGGTGTTCTTGTATCAACCAAGGAAGTTCCTGTCGAGACAGAGGATATTCTCGGTCAGAAAAAAGAGAATCCTCACAAAAAGAATGCGGCTAAAAACAGCTTATCATTCTTCGTTTACGCTCTTGCTGCTGTGGCAGCGTTGTCCGTTAGCGGAGGAGCGGTATATTTACTTAAAGTAAAAAGTAAGGTTGAAAAATAAGATTATGTGATAGAATAAATATCATAATATTAAGATACAGTGCAGTAATTCATGGAATTTGGTAAAAGATCTAGTCTTAAAAATTTACAGGAAAAGAACACACTGATGCGGAATTTTTATCACACAATCATAATCAATATTCACAGAATTATTTTTTATCTTATTAAGTCAAATATATGGCTTAGGCATATCGAGAGACATTCAGCAGAAGAGCGATATGCGCTTGCAAACGAGATGGTCGCTTGGTCGAACAAGTCATCCGGATGTAAGACTATTGCTTACGGATACGAGAATCTTCCGAAATGTCCGACGGCACATTGTTGGAGGCGAAATCCGCAGATTGTTTTCGGTGGATTTCTTACTCCGATTGTGTGGTATTTCTTAAGACCGCGGGCTGACAGTTGTGATGCCGCAAATTGTTGTAGTTTTATTTCAGAAAGCGCATTTCGTTTTTGAAATAAGGCCATGACATATAGTCACAGCCTTTGTACTTTTAAAGTTTTATATTAAGTTAGCATCTGGTTTTCGAATGCGGCATGGATTATGTCTGCATCGATGACCGTGCTCTGGCACTGAGAACCAATGGTTATGGCATCGGTCATAAGGTTATCGATAAGACGCGGATTCCACTGGGTAGTACTATGAATCACTGATAATGCGGCGGAGTCGATGATGGTCTTTGAGTCTCCTGCAAGACCTATCTTGTGAAGTATGTACTTTGCAACTTCATTGTCATCAAGTCCGTTATAGTTGTAGTGGACAGTGATTCTTTGGCGAAGAGCTTCATGTACGGGGTTCCTTAGGATATCATTTAAGTGAGATTCTCCGCATAGTATAAGTGTAAAACAGTTTACTGAATCGTATCCGTAGTTCATGAGCATTTATATGTCATTGAGGATACAGGTGTTTAAATACTGAGCTTCATCGATTGCGAGAAGCAGAGGCTGTCTTTTTTCTTTGCAAAGATAAGAAATCTGCGACTGTATAGCTTTGAATATAGTGGGGGTTCCGCCTTTGTCGGAAACACCGAGTATGCTGCAGAACTGTTTGTAGAAATCTGAAACGCTTATGGTGGATAAGCACATGTATTCCATGTGATGAAGACTTGAGTTTAAGTCGTTTGCAAAACACCTTAAGGCATATGATTTTCCTATGCCGGGGCTTTCAGTAAAAACGCCTATGCCTCGGATATCTTTAAGATAGTTGAGGCGGTTGGTCATTTACTTAAAGTCATTAGAGATGAAAAAGTCCTTTTCTTTTATCTGTTGTTTGTCGAAAGGGTTGTAGGATAGACCGTAAAAGCTATTGAACATAAGATCTCACATCCAATCTTTGAGTAATCAATGGGGGTCTGACGTTTGGTATGGCAGTTTTAATTGCGATTAGTCCTGCGTATCGGATAGTGTTTTTTTGTCAAAAAATATGTAGGCAGAATCCATGTCACCTGGGAGAAAACGGATTTCTATTTTTGAGGATATGAACTGCATGGGAACATCATAGCTGGCCTTATCGATTGAAACAGTGGAATCTTTTCTTACCTTGCGTGTTATGCGGTTTAGGAAGCATTCATCGAGCCATTCCTGTGATGCAGGTGTTTGGAGCTTGTACTGGGAATTCAGATATCTGTTCATCGGCGTAGAGTCTATGCCACGGTGAAAGGTGGTATTGTAGTTACGCATGTAATCTTTGAGCATGCCGTTGAACTGCTCAAGAGATTCAATAGACTTTATATCAAGAGCGTAGAGCCATCTTTCCTTTAGAGTTCTAAAGTGGCGTTCTACTTTACCCTTACTGGTACCGTCTCTTACTTTGGTATGAAGGAGACCAAGTCCCATTGATACGCAGATCATGGAAAGTTGTTCTCACTAGTTTTGCCTGGAACATAGCCCTTGGCTTACGCTCCAGAAGGTCAATGTAATGCTCAAGACGATATTCAGTTTTGTTCTTTCCATAGGCACGGTCATGAGTTGCTATGAGAACGCCTTTGTGATAGATATGCACTGTATTGGCATAGCCTTTTACAGTAACATCCTTCCTGAGATATTTAACAGGTACTGAGTAGTTGTTCTTATCAAATCTTACTGTTGAGTAATCACCAACAGAGGGAGTCTCGGTTTTGCTGGTATCAAACCTGTAAGCAGGTACGGAATGGAGATAGTACCTTTCAACTTCATAGGCCTCTTTAACTGAAACTGATTTAGTGGTAATCTATGGGTGCTCATATAGTCAGTACATGAGGCAAGGAGCCTGGCGTTTAATTCGTCGATGCTCTTTACTTTTGGTACTGGCACCATAAAGTTCTTTCTTGCAAAACCTACATGGTTTTCAACAAGTCCTTTTTCATTTCCACTGGCTATGTTGTAGAATTCATTATTATAGGCATAATTATATTGTGATGTGTTCTAAAAAGAAAAAAGCATCGTGGATACTAAAAATATGCACGGATATTTTTATTTATGAATATTTATGAAGGGATTTTAATAATCATAGAATTATCACATTATTGTGTCATAATCGATATGTATTATTCTGAAAAGTAAGGGAGTTAATAATTATGAACATAATTTTATTATCAGGTGGATCCGGAAAGCGTCTTTGGCCTTTGTCCAACGACATCAGAAGTAAGCAGTTTATCAGAATATTTAAGACTGAAGATGGCGAATATGAATCTATGCTTCAGCGTATGTATAGAGGAATCAGGGAAGTTGACGGTGATGCCAATGTCACCATAGCTACATCTAAGAGTCAGGCGTCAGCTATTAACAATCAGCTGGGTGAGGCGGTGGATCTTTCAATTGAGCCTTGCAGAAGAGATACTTTTCCTGCAATCGCGCTCGCGTGCAGTTTCCTTCATGATGTGAAGGGCGTTGGTGACGATGAGCCTGTTGTAGTGTGCCCTGTAGATCCTTATGTCGATGATACATATTTTAAGGCTCTTTCAGATTTGTCAGATATGGCGGCAAAGGGAGATTACAACCTTAATCTTATGGGGATAGAGCCTACTTATCCAAGTGAGAAGTACGGATATATTATTCCCAAGGAAGCCGCTGATGTCAGCGAGGTTCTTGAATTTAAGGAAAAGCCCGATGTTGCTACGGCTAAGGAGTATATTGAAAAAGGTGCTCTTTGGAACGGCGGTGTTTTTGCATTTAAACTTGGATATGTGCTTAACAAGGCGCATGAGCTTATTGATTTTAAGGATTATCAGGACTTTTTTGACAGATATGATAACAGTAATAAGATTAGCTTTGACTATGCGGTTGTTGAAAAAGAGAATAGCATAGGAATGATGAAGTATGCGGGAAGCTGGAAGGATCTTGGAAGCTGGAATACTCTGACAGAGGCTATGCATGAGAATATTGTCGGAAATGCTGTTCTTAACGATAAGTGTGAGAATGTGCATGTATTAAACGATCTTGATGTTCCTATACTTTGCATGGGACTTAAGGATGTTGTGGTATCAGCATCTCCCGACGGAATACTTGTTTCCGACAAGGAACAGTCAAGTTACATCAAACCCTATGTTGAGGAATTTAATCAGCAGATTATGTTTGCCGAGAAGTCATGGGGAAAGTATCAGGTAATGGATGTTGAATCTGAGTCGATGACAATAAAAGTTGTTCTTAATCCAGGTCATTCTATGAACTATCACAGCCATAAGAACAGAGATGAAGTATGGGTTGTTCTCTCCGGTAAGGGCAGAACTGTGGTTGACGGAATGGAGCAGAATATCAAGGCCGGAGACGTTATTACCATGAGTGCAGGATGCAGACATACGGTTTTTGCAGAGACTGAGCTTAAGCTCATTGAGGTACAGCTTGGAAAAGATATTACTGTAGAGGATAAACAAAAATATAACCTTGAATAAATATGATTTAGATGTCAAAAGTCCAACTGTATATAATATGATGTCAAAACAAAAAGATGAGAGATGACACATTGAAGAATTTTCCTTTTATGTTAAAGCCTGCCGCGAAGGATTATCTCTGGGGCGGCCAGAGGCTTAACGATGATTTTGGTAAAAATATAGATATGGATCCCTTGGCGGAGACATGGGAATGCAGTACGCATCCTGACGGACCGAGTGTTGTTTCGGGCGGTGAGTTTGACGGAAGACTCCTTATCGACGTTTTAAAAGAGCATTCCGAATATCTGGGAAAGCATTGCGAGGAGCTTGGCGAACTTCCGATTCTCATAAAGTTCATTGATGCAAAGGCGAATCTGTCTGTGCAGGTTCATCCAAGCGATGAATATGCAAGAGAGTATGAAAACGGTCAGCTAGGTAAGACGGAGATGTGGTATGTTCTTGATGCCATCAAGGATTCCAGGTTGATTTACGGCCTAAAATATGATTGCAGTAAAGAAGCCATCAGAGATGCCATAGAAAAAGGAGAGCTTGAGAGGCATCTTAGATATTATCCCATTAAGAAGAATGACGTTTTCTTTATAGAAGCGGGAACGATACATGCTATAGGTGCGGGCGCGCTTATAGCAGAGATTCAGGAAAACAGTAATCTCACTTACAGGCTGTACGATTACGACCGTGTGGATAAGAACGGTAAAAAGCGAGAGCTTCATGTGGATAAGGCACTTGAAGTTTCGAATTTAAAGAACATAGGTGAACCTAGGCAGGCAATGAGGGTGCTTAAGTATAGCCCGGGTGTTGCGAATGAGCTTCTTAGCAGATGTAAGTATTTTGAAGTATGCAGGATGCTGATAAATACCGAGAGAAGGCAGAAGGTTACATACAGCTCCGATGAGCTTTCGTTCAGGGTTCTCTTATGCTATGACGGATGCGGAAATATCAGTTATTGCACGGAAGACGGAAGGAAAGAATACATAAATATATATAAGGGAGACTGCGTCTTCGTGCCTGCTGATTCCGTGGAGCTTGTGCTTAACGGAGTTATGGAACTTTTGGATGTCAGGTGCTGAGATTGAGTTTTACCAAAAATGATTTAGATTAAATGGTTTTAAATTATAAAGTTCGGAAGGAAATCAATTATATTTTGATTTCCTTCCGAACTTTGCTTATAATATAAATATAATCGATGATTAGTGAACGAAGGGTAATATGATGAAATCATGCAAAGAAATGGCATTAATATGGGGCATATCAGAGCGAAGGGTGACCGAATTTTGCAAAGATGGAAAGATTCCTGGGGCTGAAAAAGTCGGCAAACAGTGGCAAATACCCGATAATGCTCAAAGGCCTACAGATAATCGTATTGTTAGCGGCAGATATGTTAAAAGTGAATCTGCAAAGGAGAAAAAGCCGCTTCCGATAGGTATATCTGATTATATTAGGGCGCAATCTGACTACTATTATGTTGATAAGACGTTGCTTATCAAGGAGTTTTTGGATTGTAAGGCATTAGTTTCTTTATTTACACGCCCAAGGCGTTTTGGCAAGACGTTAAATATGGATATGCTCCGCGTTTTCTTTGAGATATCTTCTGAGGATACAAGTAGATATTTTGCAGATAAAGCGATATGGAGGTGTGGACCTGAATATAGAGCGCATCAGGGGAAATATCCGGTGATTTTTATGACGTTTAAGGATGTGAAGTTTGATTCATGGGATGCGACTTTTTCTAAAATTACAGAGCTTCTTCAAGATGAATTTGGTAGACATTCCGAGCTAAAAAACAGCAATAAGCTTGAAAAATATGAGAAAGATTATTATGAGAAGGTATTGAACGGACAGGCAAGCGAAGTGGAGCTGTCATCTGCTCTTTTGAAACTTTCAAAAATGCTTTCTGAGCATTACGATAAGGCGCCCATTATTATTATTGATGAATATGATACTCCTATACAGGAAGGATATTCCAAAGAGTTTTATGATGAAATTATTGGATTTATGAGGAATTTCTTTTCCGGAGCGTTTAAAGATAACAGGAATTTGTCATATGGTTTCCTGACAGGAATTTTAAGAATATCGCAGGAAAGTATATTCAGTGGTTTAAACAATCTTATGGTTAATTCTGTAATGGATGATGAGTATGACGAATTTTTTGGTTTTACTGAATCTGAAGTTAAGGATATGCTTGAATACTATGGCGTTTCAGACAAGGAAAAAGAATTAAGAGATTGGTATGATGGATATCTTTTTGGAAGTATGGAGATATATAATCCTTGGTCAGTTATAAACTACATTTCCAAAGGCTGCTTACCTCAGGCATATTGGGTTAATACTGGGAAAAATGAAATACTGGATGATGTATTAAGAACTGCTACAGAGGAGGTAATTGAGAAGCTTAATTTGCTACTTATGGGAGAAAAAGTAATCGCGAAGATTGATCAGAGCGTGGTATACAGGTCGCTTACGGAAGATCCTGCAAATATCTATAGTCTGCTGTTGGTTGCGGGTTATTTGAAAGTATTTGGTAAGAAGCTTCAAGGGGATGGAACGTGGCTTTGTGAAGTGGCGATACCGAATCGGGAGATATCAGCGGTATATAAGAGCGAGGTTATGACGCATCTAATGCAGATTGGTGCTATTGGTAGAGCAACAGCCAATAAGATTGCAGAGAGCTTGTATTCTATGGATTTAAAGAAGCTGCAAGAGGGCATAGGCGAGTATATGAAGAGAAGTATTAGCTTTTATGATGCTGGAGCAGAGGGCTTTTATCACGGTATGGTGCTTGGACTTGTTGCTTTGATGGATGATCAGTACAATATAAGATCAAACAGAGAATCAGGTGACGGAAGATATGATATTTGTATGATTCCGAGAACGGATAAATATCCGGGTATAATCATGGAATTAAAATGGGGAAAGGATCTAAGCGATAAGGCACTTAATCAGTTGTCTGAGGAAGCGCTTTACCAAATAGAGGAAAATGGCTATGCTACAGAAATGTACGAGGAAGGAATTAAGGATATTATAATACTTGGAATAGCATTCTCGGGGAAAAAATGTGTAATTGTCAATAAAAAAGATGTTTATTGAATTCCAGCTGGTTATACACGTGATATTACGAGATAATCAGCTGGAATTGATATAGAAGTATGTTTAGCAGCTGATTATGGACATTTTCCTTCGCTTTAAAATTTCCCCCATCTATGGTATCATTTTTCCTAGTAATTAACTGAAAATACTTATGTTGGGGAGGCATTGATGGCAAGCGTAAGTCTTAAAACAATTATTGATAAAATGAAGCTCACAAACCTGACACCGGAGCTTGATATCAAGAAGATCCGCATTATTCAGCCTGATATTAACAGGCCGGCGTTGCAGCTTGCAGGGTATTATGAACACTTCGAGGCAACCAGACTTCAGGTTATAGGTTTCGTAGAATATACATACATGGAATCTTTTTCTGATAAGGAAAAAGAGAAGATGTACAGAGAACTGCTTTCCTTTGATATACCGGGAGTTGTTTTCTGCAGGGACCTGGCTCCCGATCCTATCTTTTTGAAAATTGCGGTTGAGGAGAAAGTACCGGTCCTTATGACCAAGAAGTCCACCTCTGTTTTCATGGCGGAGATCATCAGGTGGCTTAATGTTAAACTTGCTCCTTGCATTTCAATTCACGGCGTACTTGTCGATGTTTACGGCGTAGGCGTTTTGATAACGGGTGAGAGCGGAATCGGTAAATCCGAGACAGCAATCGAGCTTATTAAAAGAGGACATCGTCTTGTATCGGATGACGCGGTTGAGCTTAGGCGTGTAAGTGAGGAGACTCTCATAGGAACATCGCCTGATATTACAAGGCATTTTATTGAGATGAGAGGTGTCGGAATCATAGACGTTAAAACGCTTTACGGTGTATCCAGCGTAAGAGAGACACAGACTATCGACCTTGTTATCAAGCTTGAAGAGTGGGACAAGGACAGAGAGTACGACAGATTCGGACTTGAGGAAGAGTACACTGAGTACCTTGGAAACAAGATAGTTTGTCACAGGATTCCAATAAGACCGGGCCGAAATCTTGCGGTAATCTGCGAGTCGGCAGCAGTTAACCACAGACAGAAACAGATGGGCTACAATGCTGCGCAGGAGCTCTACAACAGAGTTCAGAACTCACTTGCAAGAAGACGTTCGGACGACGATGATGACGACGAGGAATAATTGAAGAGGAATAATACAAAAGGAGACTATTAGAGGTAATGGGAAAATATGTATTTGGCGTAGATATCGGAGGAACAACTGCTAAGATCGGACTTCTTACAGAGGAAGGCGAGAAAGTTGAGCTTTGGGAGATACCTACCAGAAAAGAGAACAACGGAAGCAGCATTTTAAGTGATGTTGCAGAGTCTGTTAAGGCTAAGATCGCTGAGAAAAATCTTGCATCCGACGATATAATCGGAATCGGACTTGGTGTTCCCGGTGCTGTAGATGCAGATGGCATGTGTCTTCAGGCCGTAAATCTTGGATGGTCCAAGCTCAATGTGGTAAAAGAGCTCGAAGCTCTCACAGGGTATAAGGTAAAAGCAGGAAACGACGCTAATGTTGCAGCTCTCGGAGAGCAGTGGAGAGGCGGCGGACAGGGACATCAGAACATGCTCCTTGTTACACTCGGAACAGGTGTAGGCGGCGGAATCATAAACGAAGGCAAGATCTTAACAGGAGCAACAGGTTCAGGCGGAGAGATCGGACACATCCATCTTGTTGATGATGAGCCTGAAGCATGCGGATGCGGCAATCACGGTTGCTTTGAGCAGTACGCAAGTGCTACCGGAGCAGTGAGAGTGTCTAAGAGAATTCTTGCAGAGGTGGCAGAAGACAGCGTTCTTCGCGGCAAAGATTTCGAGTGCAAGGACGTATTCGACGCAGCCAAGAAAGGTGACAAGGTTGCCGTTAAATGCGCTGAGAAGTACGGTTATTACCTCGGAAAAGGAATCGCGAGTGTTGCTACGGTTGTAAATCCTGAGATAATAGTTATCGGCGGCGGAGTTTCAAAAGCGGGAGAAATGCTCTTTGACCTCTTGATGCCTTCATTTAAAAAGTATGTATTTTCCGGTTGCAGCACAGCACAGTTTGCACTTGCAAAGCTTGGAAATGATGCGGGAGTCTTCGGCGCAGCAAGAATGCTTCTGTATTAAAAGGAGATTTTTTTGAATAACGATTTAGTAAATGCTCTGAGAGAAATTGTCTCAGAAGAAAATATCATATTAAATGAAAACATGAGCAGGCACACTACGTTTAGAACAGGTGGGCCTGCGAGCTTATTTATAAGCCCGAAAGACACTGAGCAGTTATTGAAAGTTGTGGAGCAGCTCAGAGAATCTAATGAAGAGTATTTTATTCTCGGAAACGGAAGTAATCTTCTCGTATCTGACGAAGGATATGACGGAACTGTCGTTTCACTCAAGAACTTTACTGATGTATCCGCAGAAAGTGACACGAGTATCAGGGCAGAGGCCGGTGCGCTTAATTCAGCCATAGCTTCTTTTGCAAGAGACAGGGAACTTGCAGGCTTTGAGTTCGCTGCGGGAATTCCCGGAACTATCGGCGGCGCGATGGTCATGAACGCAGGCGCCTATGACGGCGAGATGAAGCAGGTCGTAAAGGAAGTCAAGGCCATATCACCTGAAGGTGAGCTTGTGACGCTTTCATGCGACGACATGGAATTTGGTTACAGAACCAGTTTTATTAAAGGAAAAAAATACATTGTTCTGTCCGTACTTATTGAACTTACTAAGGGACAGAAGGAAGCAATTATAGAAAAGATGTCCGATCTTGCACAGAGAAGACGTGACAAACAGCCGCTTGAGTATCCCAGTGCCGGATCGACATTTAAGAGACCTGAAGGAAATTTTGCGGGTAAACTTATCCAGGATGCCGGACTTAGGGGCTATACCGTGGGCGGTGCATGTGTATCGGAGAAACATTGCGGATTTGTGATAAATAAAGATTCTGCAACTTCGGCCGATATATACAAAGTAATTGATGACGTAAGGAAGAAGGTATACGAGTCCTATGGAGTATTGCTGGAGCCCGAAGTTATTATGCTTGGTAGATTTGAGCAGAGCACTTGACGAGGTTATTTCGAGTCTAGTGCGAGCCATGGGGGAACACTTAACGAGCTTCAAGCGAGTTTAGTGAGAATCCCAAAAGCAGAGCACTTATTTATATACGTGAGAGGTTTAAACCATGAGATTCGTAGTTGTTACGGGAATGAGCGGCGGTGGTAAATCGACCGCTATACATATGCTTGAGGATGCAGGTTTTTATTGCGTAGACAATCTTCCTGTATTTCTTATAGAGAAGTTTGCTGAACTTGTCGCAGTACCGGATAACGGGATCAGCAAAGTCGTACTTGGAATTGACGCAAGAGCGGGCCAGAAGTTTGAAGAGGTTGCGGGAATCATCGACACTCTGAAAGAAAGAGGACTTCCCATTGAAGTTCTTTATATGGACGCAAGCGATGAAGTTCTTATAAAGAGATATAAAGAGACAAGACGTGTTCATCCGATGAATGTCAATGATATCGGAAATCGTATAGAGGACGGAATTGCCAAAGAGAGAGCGGTTCTTACGGAGGTAAAAAAGAGAGCGGATTATGTGATCGATTCTTCAAAGCTTCTTACAAGGGAACTTCGCGAAGAACTTGACCGCATCTTTGTAAGAAACGAAGAGTACAATTCTCTTATGGTGACGGTGCTTTCATTTGGTTTTAAATATGGAATTCCGTCGGACGCAGACCTTGTGTTTGATGTTAGGTTCCTGCCGAACCCTTTTTATATAGATGATCTCAAACATCAGACGGGAAATGACAAGCCGGTTCAGGACTATGTAAAAAGTTTTCCGGAATGCGGGCAGTTCCTGGATAAGCTGACGGATATGCTTGAATTCCTGATTCCCGGATATATCAAAGAAGGTAAGTATCAGCTTGTTGTTGCTATCGGATGTACCGGTGGCCAGCACAGAAGTGTAACAATCGCCAACGAACTGTATAACAGGTTGAAAGCCGGAGACGGTAAGTTTGGAATCAAGCTCTTACACAGAGATGTGAAGCAGGCAAGGTGAGATATGTCTTTTTCATCCGACGTAAAAGAAGAACTTGCAAAACGCATAGGTGCGTCGAGGCATTGCAGGCTTGCGGAGATAGCAGCCATTGTTAACAGCACGGGCTATATTGAGCTAAAAAACGGTAAGCCGATAATGCTTTATTTGCAGCCGGATAATGAGGCTGTAATTAGAAAGTTCTTTACATTAATAAAAAAAGCATTTAATATAGGAACTAGCTTTTTGGAAGAATCCCCCGATATCAAGGTAAATGGGCGTGTTTACAGGCCTGTACTGGGAGAAGGGGAACTTCTTGAATCGTGTCTTAAGGCAATCAGAGTGATTGACGGTGACGGGAACCTCAGACCTTTCGGGGAAGGGGTGAGCCCGCTTATCACAGGAAAATCATGTTGTAAGAGAGCCTTCATTCGCGATTCTTTCTTGTGCATCGGTTCCATAAGCGATCCCAACAAGGGATATCATTTGGAATTTGTCTGTGACTATGAGAATCAGGCACTTAGGTTGCAGGAGATAATAGAGAGCTTTGATATTGAGGCAAGGATAGTCAGACGAAAGAAATATTTTGTTTTATATGTGAAGGAAGGCTCCGGTATTGTTGATCTTCTGAATATAATGGAAGCTCCGATCAGTCTTATGAATCTGGAGAATCTCAGGATTGTAAAAGAGATGAGAAATTCCATAAACAGGAGAGTCAATTGTGAAGTCGCCAATATAACAAAGACTGTTAATGCCGCGACTAAGCAAATAGAGGACATTACATATATCAGAGACTTTTATGGTTTTAATCGCTTGCAGGAGAGCTTGCGGGAGATGGCAGAGGTCAGGCTTGAACACCCTGATGCGACGCTTCTTGAATTGGGCAAGTATCTTGATCCGCCTGTAGGTAAGTCAGGAGTTAATCATCGGCTTAGGAAACTGAGCGAGCTTGCGGATAAGCTGAGATGAGGAGGGAATTATTATGTTGACAAAATCTATCGAGATTAAGTTGCCCAGAGGACTGGAGGCAAGACCTGTTGCTGAGCTTGTTCAGCTCGCAAGTAAGTACGAGAGTACTGTTCATATCGAGGCTCAGTCCAAGAAAGTTAATGCAAAGAGCATTATGGGAATGATGACACTTAGTCTGAACACAGGAGAAGAAGTAACAGTTATCGCAGAAGGAAGCGATGAAGAGTCGGCAGTTGCTGACATGGAGATGTTTCTTCACGGAAACAAGAAGAAATAAAACTCATTAATTAAAAAAAGCCCTTTTTTAAAGGGAGGATGCCGGGTAAGCTTCTCTTACCCGGCACATTATGAAAAAGTTTAATTGGTATTGTCTGTCTCAACTCATCTGACAATATTATAATAACAAGCAGGTATGTCCAAAAGATGATTTGAAGTAACCATTCTTTTAATGAATTGTAAACAAATTATGAACGCTCGCATTTATCGTAATGTGGGCGTTTTATGTATTATAATTATTCTCGGAGGAAAAGTTTGTGCTGAAGAAGGTTGCGTTTGTAATAGATGAAGAAAATCTGAAAAACAACGAGGTGACTGAAAGCATAGAATCCGCAAGGGAATATATAAATCAGTGCGGTATCGAAGCTGAGGTGCTCGGGGCACAGGATTTTTTCAAAGATAATAAGACTGATAAAGAAATGCTTGTCGTTGCCGACAGGAAAGAAAATACCGTAAAAGCGACGGAGCTTGGATTCTACGTGGTCGGAGTGGAGCATCCATTAAATAAGAACGAAGAATTTCCGGGAGTGAAATATATTTTTTCCGACATTGACGAAGTCGACTTGGATTCATTCGTGAAGGCTTATCAGAGATACGCGGGTGAGCCCTGGGAAGTGCTCACGACTACAAGGCTCCTTGTGAGGGAAACGACGCTTGATGATGTGGACGAGTTCTATAAGCTGTATAAAGATCCCGAGATGACCAGATATATGGAAGGCCTTTTTGAAAATCCCGAAGATGAAAAGAGATATCAGAAGGATTATATTGAGAAGGTGTACGGCCTCATGGGTTTTGGCGTATGGACACTTGTAAGGCGCAAGGATAGCAGGGTTATCGGAAGAGTCGGCTACTCCGTAAGGAACGGGTTTGATGATATTGAACTTGGATTTCTTGTCGGAAAAGAGTTTCAGAGGCAGGGCTATGCTTATGAGGCGTGCAAGGCGGTTCTTGAATACGGCAGGGATATCCTTTTGTTTGATAAGGTTCAGACCCTTGTAAAAGCCGAGAATGAGATTTCCATTAATCTGTGCAAGAAACTGGGATTTAAGGTTTTGGACACGGTGTCTGTCGAGGAAGATATATACGGAAGAGAGTATGTCGGCGAGAAGATCGAGCCGGTCGGCGGACCCACCTATGGAGAATACGTGCGGCTGATGCTGAGATTTGGTGCTTAAATTTATTTGTGGCTTTTTTTGACGGCATCCTATACAATAGATTTGTAACAATAGAGATAAAAAATGGATAGGTACGAAGGGTAGAGAGCCCTTAACGAAGAGTGCCTATGGAGGTGAAATGAAAGAATTTTTAGACAGTTTTAAAATGGTGGCAGGGCTAATCGGAGGCCTTGCAATGTTTTTGTATGGGATGAACGTTATGAGCGGAGGTCTTACCAAGGCCGCAGGCGGAAGACTTGAGAGCGTACTTGCCAAAGTCACCAAACATCCTATTATCGCGTATTTATTCGGTGTCGGTGTAACCGCACTGGTTCAATCATCATCTGCATCTACCGTAATGGTAGTTGGTCTTGTTAATTCAGGAATCGTAACTCTTAAACAGGCAGTAAACGTTATTCTCGGTGCTAACCTTGGTACGACATTTACGGCATGGATTCTTACACTTAATAATCTTAACAGCACAAAGTATTTGTGGCTGGAACTCTTAAAGCCCAGGTCATTCACACCTTTCTTGGCTCTTATAGGTATCGGGCTATATATGTTTTCCAAAAGTGAGAAAAAGAAAAATATCGGAACAATCCTTCTCGGATTTTCTGTTTTGATGTTCGGAATGAGCAGTATGTCTGATGCTGTCGCTCCGCTAAAGGATAATGAAGGATTTAAGAGCCTTCTTATGAAGTTCAGCAATCCTCTTATCGGATTCATGGTCGGAATCTTTTTTACCATGCTCATTCAGAGTTCAGCCGGAACAATCGGTGTGCTTCAGGCGATATCGGGAAGTATACCTGTGTATTTCAACATAGCAATACCTGTTGTTGTAGGCGCTGAGGTTGGTACATGTATCACAGCGATTCTTTCATCGTTTGGCGCAAACAAGAATGGTAAGAGAACAGCTCTTATGCACTTGTATTTCAACTTCATAAAAGCATTACTGTTTATGATAATTTTTTATTCTTTGAATGCCGTGATGAATTTCTCCTTTATGCACCGGGAAGTCGGACTTGCGGGAATTCCGGGGATACATACACTTATTAATCTTATTGCAACGCCCCTTATGCTTCCTTTCTCAGGGGTGCTTGTAAATCTCGCACTCAGCTCTATTCCTATAGATGATAAGGAGAAAAAGGAGCAGGAAGAGCAGCAGGGAATCAGAACTTTGGATCCTCTTTTCCTTGCGAACCCTCCTTTTGCGCTTGAACAGGCCAGACTTGCTGCGGTCGAGATGGCAAATATGTCAAAAGATGCCCTTGATAAGGCAGTTTCACTTATTACGGATTACAAAGATGAAGTGGCGCAGGATGTCGATTATCTTGAACGCAAAGTCGATCAGTACGAGGACCAGCTTGGAACTTATCTTATGAAGATAAACAACCATCATCTTGCTCCCGAAGACAGCCATACACTCACAATGCTTCTTCATTGCATCACCGACTATGAGAGAATAAGCGATCATGCTCTCAACATCATGCAGAAAGCTCAGGGTATGGCGGAGAATAAGAGAGAGTTTACCCAGAAGGGTCAGATAGAGATGGATATATTCGCATCAGCGGTAAAAGAGATCGTGGATATGTCTATAAAAGCGTTTGAAACACGTGATGTCGAGATAGCAAAGTCTATAGAGCCTCTCGAGGAAGCGATTGACGGCATTCAGAAAGAGATAAAAAGGCGTCATGTGAGAAGGCTTCGCAAGGGCAAGTGTACCATTGAGCAGGGCTTTGACCTTAGTGATATCGGAACAGATTATGAGCGTATCGCAGATCACTGCAGCAACATCGCCGTAGGCGTTATTGAGGTGCATGATGATGCGTACGATGCACACGAGTATTTGGAAACGCTCAAAGCGGATAAAAGAGAAGGCTTTGAGCAGGCAGTTGATTTCTACGAGAGAAAATATCAGCTTCCTTCTGTTAAGTTTTAATGCAGGAGTGATTATTTATGGAATTTCAGTACTTAGAGAAAAAGGAGCAGGGCGAGTTCATTACCCGCTACGACCTTCATTACAAAACTGTTGATAACAAGGATAAGACATACGAGATAATCAGCAGAAATCCCGATCTCAAGGGATATGACGATATTCACAACAACAAGATCGATGCAGTTGTGCTTATCATGCACGATGAGACTGGGGAAAAGATACTTATAAACAAAGAGTTCAGACTTGCACCGGGCGCATGGGTATACAACTTCCCTGCAGGTCTTATCGATCCCGGTGAAGTACCGGAGGAGAGCGCAAGAAGAGAACTCAAGGAAGAAACAGGACTTGATATAATCAGTATTGACGAGTGGATTGGCGAAAGTTACAGTGCAGTCGGTTTCTCAAATGAAAAGAACCTTTGCTGCGTCGGAAAGGCGGCGGGAACTTTTTCAAAAAGCAGCTCGACATTGGAAGAGATAGTACCCGGCTGGTATACCAAAAAAGAAGTAAGAGAACTGCTTAAGACTCAGCCTTTTGCTGCAAGGACGCAGGCGTATTGCTACTTATGGTCGAAGGAGTAATGAGAGTCGGTATTTGTTTATGAATGATAAGAAAGAGATACAAAAAGGAATATATCAGGGCCGGAGCCAGGCAGAAGAGTTAAAAAGAGGAATCATAGGGCTCAATATCTGTGAGGAGTGCGGTGGACTATGCACTGCGAGTGTCCCTATTATCGAGGGACTTCCTGTAAATGCGCAGGTAAGCCTTATGGAGCATTCTGTTCATGAGACTCTCAAGAAGAACAGTTATCTTTTCAGAGAAGGCGAACCCGTTGATTCCATATGCATAATACGAAAAGGAAGAGTTAAGCTTTGCAGATACGATTCTCTCGGAAGAGAGCAGATCATAACGATTCTTGCAGATCATGACATCATTTGGGAAGGCATGTTTTTGGATGGCAGTATTTATCCTTATTCTGCGGTTTGCCTTACAAATGCTTCTATTTGCCAGATACACAGGGATGATTTCATTAAAGTTGTGGACGATCCTTCGGCTGCGATGAATATCATCATTCTTTTGAGCAAAAAACTCCACGATGCCAATGAGAGGAACATGCTTCTTTCCACAAAAGACCCGATGGCCAGACTGGCGGGCTTTTTGATGTACAGAGTTGACAGGAGTGTGGGCGATGACATAGTATTAAAACTCGATGACATTGCCGCAAGTGTAAATCTTCGAACAGAGACTGTCAGCAGGAAACTCAGGGAGATGGAAAAGAGCGGGCTTATTGAGCGAGTCGGACATGCCAAGATCAGGGTGCTCGACAGAGATGCATTAAGGGAAATATATATTTATCAGTGATCTATACAGATTATTTATGAAACGGAGTAACAATGGTTAAAGGTGCAATTCATTCAATAGAGACATTCGGTTCGGTTGATGGACCCGGAATCAGATTTATCGTATTCTTAAAGGGATGCAAATTAAGATGCAAGTACTGCCACAATGCTGATACTTGGGATCCCAATTCGGAAGATATGCGTACTCCCGATGAACTTCTGGACTTTGCGGAAAGATACAGAAGCTATTGGGGAACAGAAGGCGGAATTACTGTAAGCGGCGGAGAGCCGCTTCTTCAGATAGACTTCTTGATCGAGCTCTTTAAGAAGGCAAAAGAGCGCGGTATCAATACATGCATAGATACGGCACTTCAGCCTTTTACGCGTGAGGAGCCTTTCTTTTCCAAGTTTGAGGAACTTATGAAGTATACGGACCTGTTACTTGTTGATATCAAGCACATCGACAAGGATGAGCACATAGAGCTCACAGGGCTTCCGAATGACAATATATTCGACGGATTCAAGTATCTGTCGGATATCTCAAAACCCATATGGATCCGTCATGTGCTCGTGCCCGGAATAACCGATGATGATGAGTACCTTAAGAGAACAAGAGAGTTTATAGAGACTCTTTCCAATGTACAAAAGATTGAGGTCCTTCCCTATCATTCGATGGGACAGCATAAGTTCGAGACACTCGGTATTCCTTACAAGCTCGACGGCGTTAAATCTCCTTCAAAAGAGAGAGTTGAAAATGCAATGAAAATATTAAATGGGAAATAATATCATGAGAAGGCAGCTGCGCAATGGAGCTGTCTTTTTTGATGGAGTTAAATAATATTTTAAGAAAAACTCAAAACTTGATTACAATCAATGTTTGGATGTGTAACAGGTGATATCATCAATCTCGAACAATACATATGATAATATTTTAACGAGGAGTACGTAAAATGAACGAAGCATGGCGCGGGTTTAAGGGAACCCACTGGTTGGATGACGTTAACGTAAGAGATTTCATCCAGAACAACTACACACCTTATGACGGAGATGAGAGCTTTTTGGCTGAGCCTACAGAAGCTACAGATAAGCTTTGGGGCAAGCTTCAGGAGCTCCAGAAACAGGAACGTGAAAAGGGCGGCGTTCTTGAGTGTGAGACAGAGGTTGTTTCTAGTCTTACAGCATATGGCCCCGGATATATTGATGAGTCTATGAAGGACCTTGAGCAGGTTGTTGGTCTTCAGACAGATAAGCCTCTTAAGAGAGCATTCATGCCTTTCGGCGGAATCAAGATGGCTGAAGAAGCTGCTGAGACATACGGATACAAGGTAAATGAGAAGTTCCACAAGATCTTCACAGAGTATCACAAGACTCACAACCAGGCAGTATTTGATGCTTACACACCTGAGATGAGAGCAGCAAGACACAGCCACATCGTAACAGGTCTTCCTGATACATACGGCCGTGGACGTATCGTAGGCGACTACAGAAGAGTAGCTCTTTACGGTATCGATTACCTCATCAAGAAGAAGATGGATGACTACAACAACTGTGGTGACGGAACAATGCTCGACCACATCATCCGTCAGAGAGAAGAAATCTCTGAGCAGGTTAGAGCTCTTAAGGGAATGAAGGAAATGGCATCCGTTTACGGATTTGATATTTCTGCTCCCGCTAAGAACGCTAAGGAAGCTGTTCAGTGGCTTTACTTCGGATACCTTGCAGCTATCAAGACTCAGAACGGTGCTGCTATGTCAGTTGGACGTGTTTCAACATTCCTTGATATTTATATTGAAAGAGATATTAAAGAGGGAACTCTTACAGAGAAAGAGGCACAGGAACTTATCGACCACATGACAATGAAGTTCAGAATGGTTAAGTTCGCTCGTATCCCTTCATACAACAACCTCTTCTCAGGTGACCCTGTATGGGCTACACTTGAAGTTGGTGGACTTGGAATGGATGGTCGTCACATGGTTACAAAGAACGACTTCCGTTTCCTTCATACTCTTGAGAACATGGGACCTTCACCTGAGCCTAACCTTACAGTGCTCTACACATCTAAGCTCCCTGAGACATTCAAGAAGTATGCTGCAAAGATTTCAGTTACAACATCTTCAATCCAGTACGAGAACGATGATGTTATGCGTCCTATCTGGGGCGATGACTACAGCATCTGCTGCTGCGTATCTGCTACACAGACAGGTAAAGAGATGCAGTTCTTCGGAGCAAGAGCTAACCTTGCTAAGTGCCTTCTTTACGCTATCAACGGTGGTAAGGATGAGAAGTTCCTTACAAAGGACGGCAAGCACATGCAGGTAGGTCCTGAGATGGCTCCTATCACAGCTGACGTACTTGATTATGATGAAGTTATGCACAAATATGACATCATGATGGATTGGCTTGCAGGACTCTATGTAAACATCCTCAACCTTATCCAGTACATGCATGATAAGTACTACTACGAAGCAGCTGAGATGGCTCTTATCGATACAGATGTAAGACGTACATTCGCTACAGGTATCGCTGGATTCTCACACGTTGTAGATTCACTTTCAGCTATCAAGTATGCTAAGGTTACAACTGTTCGTGATGAGTCAGGTCTTGTTGTTGATTACAAGGTAGAGGGAGACTTCCCAAGATACGGTAATGATGATGAGAGAGCAGACGAGATCGCTGTATGGCTCCTTAAGACATTCATGAAGAAGATCGAGAAGCACCACACATATCGTGATTCTGAGCCTACAACATCTATCCTTACAATCACATCTAACGTTGTTTATGGTAAGGCTACAGGTGCTACACCTGACGGAAGACCTGCATTCGCTTCATTCGCACCCGGAGCATCACCTTCATACGGTGCTGAGAAGACAGGACTTCTTGCTTCACTTAACTCTGTTGCTAAGATTCCTTACGAGTACGCTCTTGACGGAATTTCTAACACACAGACAATGAACCCTAACGCTCTTGGTCACGACGATGAGGAGAGATCAAACAAGCTTGTTAGCGTTCTTGACGGATACTTTGACCAGGGTGCACACCACCTTAACGTTAACGTATTTGGTAAGGAGAAGCTCATCGATGCTATGGAGCATCCTGAGAAGCCTGAGTATGCTAACTTCACTATCCGTGTATCAGGATATGCTGTTAAGTTCATCAACCTTACTAAGGAGCAGCAGCTCGACGTTATCGCACGTACATGCCACGAGGCACTTTGATCTTAGATCGTACGTAATATAACATGTAAATAAATAGGGACGGCTCGAGATAATCGAGTCGTCCTTTTTATATTAATAAAAAGATCTGAAAGCAATTAAGCTTTCAGATCTTTTAATTTCTTTTCATCTATCTTGCCTTCTGCAATTGTATTTTTTACCCATAACCTAAGGGCTTCAACAGTCATATCTATATTGTCCAGCTGACGCTGTATTTCGGCGAAATCTTTGAGTTCGTCATCTGTTATGCGCCCGTCTGCTGTTATGTCTATTAAACGAGCTTTCTGGTTGTCCAGAGAATTAAGTGCGGATAACATTCCAAGTACAATCTCCGATAATGATGAAATCTTAACCTCGGGAACATTGCCTTTTCCGATCCGGCACTCGTGAGTGCAGTAGTAGTTGCATAACTCAGGCTTCTTATAAGCGACAGCCATATCTGCAACGTCTTCCGGCTGAACGGATGTCTTATCTGTTTCTATTTTTTCAAGGCGGCTGTCACTTATCGTTCCGATAAGTTCGCTTGCCTGAGCTCTGGTCAGGCCGGCCTCTTCACGCGATGTGAAATAGATGTTCTTATTCTCTTTTACTGATTTCTTACCCATATCTCCTCCGGGGCGATGTTTACTGTGATGTCATATTACTATGCCAATAATGCGGTTGCAATGTTCAAGAAAACAAGCAGTGACAATGCATCAACTATTGTGGTAATGAACGGACTTGCCATAACTGCCGGGTCAAAGCCGAAGCGTGATGCAAGCATGGGAAGGAAACAACCTACGAGTTTTGCAATGAGCACAACAACAAAAAGTGTCAGGCAGACAACAAGTGATGTTGCGATCGGAACGCCGTGAGCAAAGACAAGAAGTCTTATAAAGTTAGCAACGGCAAGGGTAAAACCGCAAAGAACCGCAACTCTTATTTCTTTCCATACTATCTTGAATAAGTCTTTGAACTCAATTTCTTTCAGTGACAATCCACGGATAATTGATACGCTTGCCTGTGAACCTGCATTTCCGCCTGTATCCATAAGCATCGGGATGTATGCGGTCAGTGCAAATGCTGTCAAAGCTGCTTCATAGTGTGCTATGATTCCGCCCGTAAATGTGGCGCTGACCATAAGGAACAACAGCCATGGAATTCTGTTTCTGTAGGTTTCCAATATGCCTACCTTGGGATAAGGCTTATCGGACGGCACGATAGCAGCCATCTTCTCGATATCCTCGGTAGCCTCTTCTTCCATGATGTCCACAACGTCATCGATGGTGATGATACCGACCATACGTGACTCGTTGTCTACAACGGGCATTGCCGTGAAGCCGTACTTCTGGAAGATTCTTGCTGCTTCTTCCTGGTCGGTCATCGTGTTGATACTGATGACATTGGTATTCATTATGTCGCCGATGATCTCATCGGGCTTTGTTATAAGAAGGTATCTGAGCGCAACGGTTCCGACAAGTATTTTTTGTCTCGATACAACGTAACAGATGTTGATAGTTTCGGAATCTACGCCTTTTTTCCTGATTCTTTCGATAGCGTCGTTGACCGTCATATCTTCACGGAGGTCTACATACTCCACGGTCATAATACTTCCGGCTGAGTCTTCGGGATATCTGAGCAGGTGATTGATATCAGCTCTTGTCTCGGGGCTCGCGTTGGCCAGAATACGCTTTACTACACTGGCGGGCATCTCTTCCAAAAGGTCGGTGGCATCATCCGCCATTAAGTTGTCAATAATGTTGGAAGCTTCTCGGTCTGACAGTGAACGAATGATATACTGCTGATCATCCAGTTCCAAGTCGGCAAATACATCCGCAGCCATATCCTTGGGGAGGATTCTGAACATTTTAAGTGAATCCTCATCCTCCATCTCACCCATTGCGGCAGCTATATCAACTGTGTTCATTTCTGAGATGGTCTGGCGGAGCATGGTGTACTGCCTTGCTTCAAGAAGCTCTTTTAGAATCTCAACGATTGTTTTCTCTTCTTGTAATTCCATGATAATCTCCTTTTGCGTATGTGGTTTTTATGGTACTTCGACCAGGAGCAGGATCACTGCCGCATCGATGTGAATCTGACTTCATAAAAACCACCACCTTTCCTTCGGGGATTATCCACTTACGTGAATCGAAACGCTCAAGATAATGAGCATAATTGTTAAAAAATTGCAGTCTGAATGACTGTGAACTATAACGCAAATTAACTTTAACACAAATTGGTTGACTTGTGTATAGAAAGATTTTTGGGAAAAATCGGGTTGTCATGATTGCAAGAATGAGTTATCTTAATAGTGTCAAAAAAGAAGAGGAAGAGTTACTGTTGTGGGGGCGTATATGTAGATTTTGTGGGGGTAAAATGAAAAAGGATTTAATAGGTAAGAAACGTGTGGTTACTGCAATTTTAATGTTTGTCTTTTTTATGGGAATATGTAAGACAGATGTTTATGCGGCAGAAAATAAGGTTCGCGTAGAAGATGGAAATACTGCGGTAAATATGGTGCTTCCCGAATACGGAACATGTTTTATGGGTGGCAAGACTATCTATTCCGATGGAACCGGACGCCTTACGAATGCTTCTGAAGTTTCAAGACTTATGGCCGGAAGTGGATATGACCTTTGGATTTCTGCAAATGAAGGCGAAATGTCGGTAACCGTCGAGAATTTTGATACTAAGGGCAAGGATCTTTACAACATGCCTGATGAAGCAATCAAAAAATTTTTTGGAAATCTCGAAGACCAGATCCGTAATTCAATGAAGAATCAGGGAGTAAAGGTAAGTGAGATAAGTACCGACATCGTCAAGAGCAATAAAAGTAAGTACCTTCGTGTAAAAACAGTTGCTGAGCCACCTTATGCCGAGGTGTATCAGTTTTGCACTCTCAAACAGAACAAGATGATAACCATCAAACTTGTTTGTTATAACAAAGTCAGAGACATTAATTCATTCGCGCTTAATCCCAATAGTATAGTACAGAATACGACAATTGAAAAAGTTGTAAAGTAAATATATCTTTTTGCCGATATACATTATATAATTAATGTATAGAAGATCGGAGGTGGTCTTATGGGCAAAAAGTGTCTTATTGTAACTATTGTTATGGGCATGTTGCTTATTGTTTTCGGATATGGGAAAACAGAAGATGCCTGCCCCGGATCCGATGCGTCGGATGAAATTGGAATAGACCGAAAACCGGTGATTTATCTTTATCCGGAGGAGGACGCTACAGAGGTTTCTGTAACGCTGGATTATGACGGCAATCTCACCGAGCTTGATCCTATCTTCAACATAGAAAACGGCTGGAAAGTAACAGCCGACAGAGACGGAACGATCACCTATGAAGGAGAAAAGTACGACTATCTCTATTGGGAAGGAGATCCCAATCGCAATTATAACTTTTTCTCAGGTTTTTGCGTAAAGGGAGAAGATACGGAAGCCTTTCTTGAAGATAAGCTTACCGAGATCGGACTTAATGAGGCTGAGAAATCGGAATTTATCGAATACTGGTTGCCTCAGATGGTTGATAATAAGTACAACGTTATCAGTTTCCAGGGAAGTTCCTATACTAAGGGGGCGAAGCTTGATATTGAGCCTAAACCTGATACTTTGATCCGTGTATTTATGGCTTGGTATCCTTCGGATAGATATGTGGGCCTTAATCCTCAGTATCTGGATGAATTCAACAGAGAAGGCTTTACTGTTGTTGAGTGGGGCGGAAACAGAGTAAAATAAGGTTTCTCGTTTTTGCTTGCAACTATTACAATGTTGGTCTAAAATGTTGTGCGTGGTATTGGATAAAATCCGTGCCACGCACAACTTTATTAATGCAGATTTATAATACAGAAATGGAGTAACACTAATGATGCAATCACGTACACATAACTGCGGTGAACTTCGTATCGATAATGTCGGCGAGAGCGTAACTCTTGTCGGATGGCTTGAGAATATGAGAGAAGTCGGAAGCGGACTTGGATTCGTAGTTCTTCGCGACTTCTACGGCACAACACAGATTGTTCTTGAGACTGAGGAAATGGTTAAGACAGCCAAGGCAATCAACAAGGAATCAACAATTTCCGTAAAGGGAGTTGTAAGGGAGAGAAGTTCCAAGAATCCCAAGCAGGAAACCGGAGATATCGAGGTTGTTCCCGAATCAATCGAGATTTTGGGACGCTGCCGTTATAACGAGCTTCCTTTTGAGATCAATCATTCAAGAGAGGCTGACGAGACTGCACGTCTTAAATATCGTTACCTCGACCTTAGAAATCCCGAGGTTAAAAAGAATATTATCTTAAGATGCAATGTAGTTGCAGCGCTCAGAAGCGCTATGACAGAGCATGGCTTCCTTGAGATCACAACACCTATACTTACCGCATCTTCACCTGAGGGTGCAAGAGACTACCTTGTTCCCGCAAGAAAACATCCGGGCAAGTTCTATGCTCTTCCCCAGGCGCCTCAGCAGTTCAAACAGCTCCTTATGACAGCAGGATTTGACCGCTATTTCCAGATCGCACCTTGCTTTCGTGATGAGGATGCAAGAGGAGACAGAAGTCCCGGAGAATTCTATCAGCTTGACATGGAGATGGCATTTGCTTCACAGGAAGATGTATTTGCGGTTATCGAGGATGTACTTCCTCCTATATTTGCTAAATACGGTAATTATGACCGTGCTTCAGGAGCTCCGTTCATGAGAATTCCTTATCTTGAGGCAATGGAGAAATACGGAACAGATAAGCCGGATCTCAGGATCGACCTTACTGTTCAGGATGCTACGGAAGTTCTTGCAGATTGCGGATTCGGACCTTTTGCAACTAAGGCAGAAGATGGCTCTGCAACAGATGTAAGGATCAAGGCTGTAGTTATTTCTGATTTCAAAGAGAGCAGAAAGTTCATCGATAAGACAATCGGAGATGTTGAGGTTCAGTCAGGAAATAAGGCATACTGGTTCAGAATGGATGAAAACAATGAACTTGTCGGCGGAATCGCTAAGTTCGTTGCACCTATCAAGGATAACGTGGTTTCGGCGCTCGGAATTAAGCCCGGTGATCTTGTTGTTCTTTCAAGCGGCAAGCTTGGAGCTGCTCAGAAGACAGCAGGTGTTGTTGTTAAGACATTTGGCGCCGCTGTTCCCGGACACATGGACAAAGAGCAGTATACATTCTGCTGGATTGTAGATTTCCCTATGTACGAGATCGGTGAAGAGTCAGGAGAGCTTGAGTTCTGCCACAATCCATTTTCTATGCCAAGTGGAGGTCTTGAGACACTTCTTAAGGCTGAGAAAGGCGAGATTGATCCTCTTACTATCACGGCGGATCAGTACGATCTTGTATGTAACGGCGTAGAGCTTTCATCGGGAGCTGTTCGTAACCACGATCCCGAGATTATGATAAAAGCATTTGAGATGGTAAGACTTGGCGAAGAAGACGTTAAGGCTAAGTTCCCTGCCATGTACAACGCATTCTGCTACGGAGCACCTCCGCACGCAGGAATTGCACCCGGTGTAGACCGTATGGTAATGCTTCTTGCAGGAGAGGATTCTATCAGAGAGATCATTCCTTTCCCTATGAACAAGAATGCAGCGGACGTTATGATGGGAGCACCCGGATACGTAACAGACAAGCAGCTTGAAGAGCTTCACATCAAGACAACTGCTGTCGAAGAAGAACAGTAAAGAATTCAATATTTTATGAAATATTAAAGGCAATGTCGCTTAAAAACAGATTATATTATCTGTATTTTAGGCGACATTTTTTAAATATTGCGACACTTATATGCGTAAAACAGTAGCTTTTCTAATTTTGGCATAAACCTTGCAAAAGTAGCTTATTGACAGGGATTGGTTGAGAAATGAACGTAAATAGAGTATCATATAAATTAGGTTTGTTTCGACTTTTATAAGAAAAGGAGTGTAGTCAGAATTCAGATGCAAATGAAGCGAATGTCTGAAATACTTGGTCAATTTGCTATGGTCGGTCAGCTGGGGCTTTCTTTGATAATGCCTCTTTTGATGTGTCTGGGGTGCTGCTATCTGTTATGCTCTAAGCTTTCGATAGGGGAGTGGGTCTATATACCAGGTTTTATCATGGGGCTTGGAGGTTCTATTACAACTGCGTACAAGGTGTATCTGCAAGTAATCAACAAAGAAGAAAAAAAGAAGAAAAACAACAACGAAGTGTCTTTCAACAGGCATCATTGATATTTACGGATGGAAAGAGGACAGCGCATGAAATTACAGAAGGCTGTAAAAAAAGAAACAGGAATAATTGCCGCATCGGTAGCGGTAGGCATTATTGTAATGTATCTTGTATTTTTCTGTTTGCACATGGTAGTTCCCGATTGGGCGCCATTTGACATAAAAGTTATCATAGGCGGAATAGGCGGTTATCTGATCGCTGTAGGTAATTTCTTTTGGATGGCGGTATCTGTGCAAAAGGTAGCATCTATTGAGGATGAAGACAGAGCTAGGAAGACTATGGGAGTGAGCTATAGGTATAGAACGATGATCCAGTTTCTCTGGGTTATTCTTTCTATAGTTTTACCGTTCATCAATCCGGTGGCGGGTATAGCGCCCTTATTCGTTCCCAGCATTGTGATTAAATTACGCGGGATTATATCTGCGGGGAAAGGAGGTTGAAGGCGAAGATATGAGTAAAGAATTCTCGGTCGTAGGCCCCAAGGTATACGCGACTATCCGTACGGGTATTCCCGTTCTCGGAGATCTGAAGATTACAGAGACACTTGTAGTCACATGGATCGTAATGCTGATAATTACAGGTTTGTGTATATTCCTTACCAGGGATCTAAAGATGGAGAACATTTCAAAGAGACAGGCATTTGCGGAAATGCTAGTTGAAATGGGTAATAACTTTGTTCGTAATAACACCGGAAGCACAAAATTTGATAAGTTGATTCCATTCGTTTCGGCTCTGTTTGTTACTAGTGTGGTTTCAAACCTTATCAGCCTTACAGGACTGCGAAGTCCGACAGCAGACTTATCTACAGAAGCCGCCTGGGCACTTGTGGTATTTACAATGATTACCGCAACTAAGATCAAGACTAATGGATTTGGCGGATATTTAAAGGGATTTACGACACCTATTGCGGTTATGACCCCGTTCAATATTCTTTCAGAGCTTGCTACGCCGGTTAGTATGGCGTGCCGTCACTTTGGAAATATTCTCTCGGGTGTAGTTATCGATGGTCTTATCTACTGGGCATTGGGATTGGCATCGGCCGCATTACTCGGACTTATTCCGGGAGCGGTAGGAGACTTCCTCTCAAAGATACCGATCTTGGGAGTCGGATTACCGGCTATCACAGGCGTATACTTTGACTGGTTCTCAGGATGTATGCAGGCATTTATTTTCTGTATGCTGACAGTTATGTACATCGCAAATGCAGCAGAAGAAGGCTGACAAAAAAGTAAAAAATACTAAAGAACAAAAAACAATTAAATTGCGTTTTTAGGAGGCAAAAAAATTATGGGTGATTTTCAGGTATTAGCTAAAGGTATAGCACTTGCAGGTTGTGGAATCGGTGCAGGATGTGCACTTATCGCAGGTATCGGACCCGGTATTGGTGAAGGAACTGCGGTTTCTAAGGCTCTTGAAGCAATCGGACGTCAGCCCGAGTGTAAGAGTGATGTAACAAGCACAATGCTTCTTGGTTGTGCCGTTGCAGAGACAACAGGTATTTATGGTTTCGTTACAGGTCTTCTTCTTATTTTCGTAGCACCTGGAATGTTCATGAACTACCTTAATTGATGAAACGAGCTTTCGTAACGAAGGAGAAACAATATGGGAATAAAGGCTCTTTTGGCAGTGACTGCAGAAAACCAGGCACTTGTCACAGTGAACTTCTGGACCCTTATTCTTCAAATCTGTAACCTCTTTATACAGGTATTTTTGATAAAGAAATTTCTTTTTAAACCAATCAACAATATCCTTGAGAAGAGACAGAATCTTGCGGATAAGGCAATAAAAGAAGCCAGAGAAGCCAAGGAAGAAGCAGATTCTCTTAAAGACCAATATGAGAGCAGCCTTACAAAAGCTCATTCCGAAGCTGCACAGATCGTATCTGATGCGCAGAAAGAGGCTCAGACCAAGGCAGATGCTTTGGTGCAGGATGCACAGAAGGAAGCGGCTGATATCAAGGCAAGAGCTGCTGCTGATATTGAGCAGGAGAAGAAGAAAGCTATCAACGAGGCTAAAGATGAAATCGGCGGACTTGCAATGGATATTGCAGGTAAGGTCGTTGAAAAAGAAATAAACGAGAACGATCACAAGAAGCTCATCGAAGACTTTATTAGTAAAGTCGGAGCTTGATCCAAGAAAAGAGGTAATCATGAGTAAAGCTGGAGATCTTTATGGGCAGAGCCTATATGATCTGGCAGCAGAAGTGAACCTTACGGATGAAATACTGGGACAGATGGAGGTGGTTGAAGGACTCTTTAAAGAGAATCCCGATTATATCACACTCCTTTCGGAACCCTCGGTTCCCAAGAAAGAGAGACTGCAGCTGGTCGATGATGCATTCAAAGACGGCTGTCAGGAGTATCTTCTGAATTTCATCAAGATTCTTATTGAGAAAGGCTTGCTTAGAGAATTTTCGGCTTGCCGAAAGAGATTCAGAAAGTGCTACAACTCGGACAACGGCATCGCAGATGCTCTTGTTACATCGGCTGTTGCGCTTGATGATTCACAAGTAGCCAAACTCAAGGAGAAGCTTGAGGGAATAAGCGGCAAAAAAGTTTTGCTCAGACAGAAGGTAGATCCCGGAATCCTAGGTGGTGTCCGTGTTGATCTTGAGGGACAGCTTTTTGACGGAACGGTCAAAGGCAGGTTATCCGAACTTAAGAGACGAGTCGACGAGACAATTATATAAACCAAAATTACGTCGGAGGATAATATGGAACTAAAACCAGAAAAAATATCCGAGGTCATTCGAAGCCAGATAAAGAATTATCAGAATGCAATAATCCAAAACGAGACAGGTACAGTTCTTACCGTCGGTGACGGTATCGCCAGAGTAAGCGGCCTTTTGAACTGTATGTCGGGAGAGCTTTTGGAGTTTGAGAATGGTACATTCGGAATGGCTCAGAACCTCGAGGAAACAGTAGTATCAGCGGTTTTGTTCGGCGAGGATGTAGGAATCAGCGAAGGACAGACTGTTAAACGTACGGGAAGAGTCGTATCCGTTCCCGTAGGAGATAAAATGATCGGACGTGTTGTTAACGCCATCGGTCAGCCTATTGACGGACAGGGACCTATCGAGACAACAGAGTACAGACCTGTTGAATCACCTGCTCCCGGAATCATTGCAAGACAGCCGGTTAAGGAACCTCTCCAGACCGGTATCAAAGCTATCGATTCAATGATCCCTATCGGTAGAGGTCAGCGTGAGCTTATCATCGGTGACAGACAGACCGGTAAGACAACAATCGCAATTGATACGATCCTTAACCAGAAGGGCAAGGACGTTATCTGTATTTACGTTGCTATCGGACAGAAGCGTTCTACAGTAACGGCACTTGTTGAGGACCTTAAGAAGGGCGGAGCTATGGACTACACAATCGTAGTTGCAGCTACAGCTTCAGAACCCAGTCCTCTTCAGTACATTTCACCTTACACAGGTTGTGCAATGGGTGAGTACTTTATGAACAAAGGAAAGCACGTACTCTGCATCTATGATGACCTTTCAAAGCATGCGGTTGCATATCGTGCACTTTCACTTTTGATCAGAAGACCACCGGGACGTGAAGCTTATCCCGGAGACGTTTTCTACCTTCACTCAAGACTTCTTGAGAGAGCGGCCAAACTCTCTGATGAGAACGGCGGCGGATCGCTTACAGCCCTTCCTATCATTGAGACACAGGCAGGTGACGTATCTGCTTACATTCCTACGAATGTTATCTCCATCACAGATGGACAGATATTCCTTGAGACAGAGCTTTTCCACTCAGGAATCATGCCGGCTGTTAACCCCGGTATCTCGGTATCCCGAGTTGGTGGTAACGCTCAGATCAAGGCAATGAAGAAGGTTGCCGGAACACTTAAGCTCGTATATTCACAGTATCGTGAACTTCAGAGCTTTGCTCAGTTTGGATCGGACCTTGACGAAGATACCAAGGCACGTCTTGCACAGGGTGAACGTATCGTTGAAGTCCTGAAGCAGGATAAGAATCAGCCTGTTCCTGTTGAGAAGCAGGTAGCTATTCTTTATGCCGTTGTAAACAACATTCTTATCAAGGTTGAGGCTTCCGATATCGCGGAGTATGAGGCAGGTCTTTATGACTTCCTTGACAGCGATCCTTCAGGAATTGCTGCAATGAGAGACATTCGCGAGACAGGTAAGCTTGAAGCTGAGACTGAGAATAAACTTAAAGAGTCGCTGAACGCATATACAGATAAGTTTTTGCAGCAGAAGAATGCAAAATAATAGGAGGAATTAAAGATGGCTGGAAATATGAAAGCTGTTAAACTCCGAATAAAGAGCGTTCAGAGCACTATGCAGATCACGAAGGCTATGCAGCTTGTTGCGGCATCCAAACTTCGTAAGGCAAAAGAAAAAGCGGATCAGTCCAAGCCTTATCTCGAGACCACACTTGAGACATTGACGGATATAGCAAACGGCAACACGGATTTCAGATCTCCTTTTACCCAGAGTGGTAAAAATGACAAATGGCTCTATGTAGTCATTGCCGGAGACAGAGGTCTTGCAGGCGGCTATAACTCCAATCTTTTCAAGTTCATGGAAGCTGAGACCAAGGAACGCGACGAGATAACCGTTCTTCCTATAGGAAAAAAATCTGTAGAGTACTTCAAACACAGAAATGTGCCTATCTTTACAGAGGAATATTCCGAGGTTGCCAAAGTTACGATTTCGGACTGCTATCAGATTGCAAAACTGATCTGTGATGCATACAAAAACGGAGAGTACGGACATATTCATCTTTGCTATACGAATTTTGTATCCATGCTCTCTCAGGTGCCTACCGCTTCTTCACTTCTTCCGCTTGAAGATCTTCGTTCGGAAGAAAAGAAATCGGACGGAAAGGCAAGAGACCTTATTTTGTATGAACCTGACAGTGAGACGGTGTTCAATGCCATCGTTCCGGAATATCTGGCGGGCATTTTATACTCAAGTATCAACATATCTTATGCAAGTGAACTTGCAGCCAGAAGAACAGCGATGGAGGCTGCAACGGATAACGCAGAAGAGATGATCGATACATTGAGCTTGTACTACAACAGAGCACGTCAGGCAAGCATCACGCAGGAGATCACAGAGATCGTTGCAGGTGCTACACTATAATTAAAGGAGTTTAACAATGAGTGAAAATCATGTTGGAAAGGTAATACAGGTTACAGGACCTGTACTTGACATTCGCTTTAAAGAAGGCGAACTTCCTGATCTTCACAATGCCATAGAGATTATGATAGAGGATCGTAAGCTTGTAGCAGAGGTTGCTCAGCAGGTAGGCGACGACGTTGTTCGTTGCGTTGCCATGAGCTCAACCGACGGTCTTGTAAGAGGCGTAGATGCCAAAGATACAGGCAGCCCTATCACAGTTCCTGTTGGTGAAGAGTGTTTGGGAAGAATTTTCAACCTTTTGGGTGATCCCGTAGATAACGGTCCCGATCCGAATGCAAAAGAGAGATGGGCAATTCATCGTCCCGCTCCCGCATACGAGGATCAGGTACCTGCTACAGAGATCTTTGAGACAGGAATCAAGGTCGTTGACCTTATCTGTCCTTACGCAAAAGGTGGTAAGATCGGTCTTTTCGGTGGTGCCGGAGTAGGTAAGACCGTACTTATCATGGAGCTTATCAATAACGTTGCTACCGCACACGGCGGTATTTCCGTATTTACAGGTGTTGGTGAGCGTACCCGTGAAGGAAACGACCTTTACGGCGAAATGAAAGAAAGTGGAGTTCTTGATAAGACCGCACTTGTTTACGGTCAGATGAATGAGCCCCCCGGAGCAAGAATGAGAGTAGGCCTTTCGGGACTTACAATGGCGGAGTATTTCCGTGATGTTAAGAATCAGGATGTGCTTCTTTTCATCGATAATATCTTCCGTTTCACACAGGCCGGTTCAGAGGTTTCAGCGCTTCTCGGACGTATGCCTTCAGCCGTAGGTTACCAGCCTACACTGGCTACAGAAATGGGTGCTCTTCAGGAGCGTATTACATCAACAAAGAAGGGATCAATCACATCAGTTCAGGCTGTATACGTGCCTGCCGATGACTTGACCGACCCCGCTCCTGCTACAACCTTCACACACCTTGATGCTACTACGGTTCTTTCAAGAGATATCGCTTCAAAGGGTATTTACCCGGCGGTTGATCCTCTTGATTCAACAAGCCGTATTCTTTCACCCGATATCGTCGGAAAAGAGCATTACGAAGTTGCAAAGGGCGTTCAGCAGGTTCTTCAGAGATATCGTGAACTTCAGGATATCATTGCCATCATGGGTATGGACGAGCTTTCAGAGGAAGATAAGCTTACTGTTTACAGAGCGCGTAAGGTTCAGAACTTCTTGTCACAGAGCTTCTCTGTTGCTGAGCAGTTCACGGGTCTTCCCGGTAAGTATGTTCCTCTTAAGGAGACTATCAGAGGATTCAAGATGATCCTTGACGGTGAGTGCGATGATCTTCCTGAGAGTGCTTTCCTCCTTGTCGGAACTATCGACGAAGTGTTTGAGAAGGCTAAAAAGCAGTAAAGGAGCTGATTATGTCCACTTCATATCATTTACAGGTTGTATCCCTGGATGGTCTTGATTTTGAGGGTGAAGTACAGAAGATAATGCTCCGTACAATAGATGGTGATGTTGAGATCCTTGCTCGCCACACCAATTATTGTACCGCTATCGGAATGGGAACCGCCAAAGTTACCATGGCCGACGGTAGTGAGAGAAAAGCGGCCTGTATCGGTGGAATGATCTCTGTAATGAACGGAGAGGTAAGAGTCCTTCCCACAACTTGGGAGTGGAGCGAAGACATCGATATTGAGCGTGCCAAAGCTGCCAAAGCTAAGGCTGAGGAACTTCTTAAGAACCAACAGCTTGATAAAGAAGCAAGGGTTCGCGCCGAGGCGAAACTGTACAGAGCGCTGGTAAGAATCGGATCCTCGGGACAGGATATCTAAGGAAACACCGAACTAGCAAAAACTGGGAAAATATTAGCATTAAGTACGCGGTAAAATAAGCCTGCGATTAGTATAATCTATCTAACATGAAAGGATGGGGTAATATACTATGGCTAGACTTACTTTACCGCGTTTGTTATCTGACGGGTGTGTTATTCAGAGGAGAAAAAGCATTCATATCTGGGGATGGGACGATGCAGGTTCTGAAGTGACTGCAAGTCTCGCAGGTGAGAGTGTTACAGGGAAGTGCGACGACAAGGGTAGATTCGACGTATATCTTTCTGCGAAGGAGAGCGGCGGACCTTATGAACTTGTTGTTTCTGACGATAAGGGCGAGAGCATTACCGTTAAAGACGTGATGCTTGGAATTGTCTGGCTCTGTACGGGGCAGTCCAATATGGAACTTCCTATCAACAGGGTAAAAGACAAATATCCTGAACTTGTTAACGTTGAAGAAAATAAGAGAATTTCTACTTTTAAGATAGTTGAAGAGACCTGTTTTGACGGCCCCTATGAGGAGCACAATACAGGAAGCTGGAAGCATGTAAGCAAAGATACTATTCTGGATTTTTCAGCTACGGCATACTTTTTTGCAAGTAAGCTCCAGAACATGACGGGACAGCCTGTCGGTCTTATCAATGCAAGCCTTGGCGGTTCGAGAGCTTCATCATGGATGAGCAGGGAGATGCTTGAGGGATATGATGAACTCATCGCAGAGACGGATAAGTATAACGATGCAGCTTTCAGAAAAGAGCGCATGGAATATAATGTCGCAAAGGATGAGAAGTGGCTCGGTGAACTTGCGGCTGCCGATGCGGGAATTGAGGGACATTGGGACCTTGAAGATGTTTACGATTCATACTGGGATACAATAACGCTTCCCACAATGTTTACCGGAACACCGCTTGAAGGCCATATCGGTTCTGTGTGGTTTAGAAGAAAATTTGACCTTCCCAATGAACTTGCGGGCAAAAAAGCCAGATTCTTTTTCGGAACAATGGTTGATTCCGACAGAGTATATGTGAACGGACAGCTTATCGGCGAGACAGGTTATCAGTATCCGCCTCGTAAGTATGATGTTCCCGAAGGGCTTACAAGGGAAAAAGACAACGTTGTTGCAATAAGACTCAGTATCGAACTTGGACTTGGACGAGTTACTCCCGGTCCCGGCAAAGAATATAAGATATTTAATGAGGATGCGTCCGTTAATCTTGACGGCGAGTGGAAGTACAGGATCGGTGCAAAGTGCGGTCCCAAGCCTCCGACTGATTTCATCAACTGGAATTCTTCGGGACTCTTTAACGGCATGACTGCTCCTTGTCACAATTTCCCTATTGACGGTGTTATCTGGTATCAGGGCGAGAGTAATGTTCATGAGAAATGGGATTACGCAGACCTTACAGAGAGAATGGTCAAGGGATACAGAGATTTGTGGAAAGAAGAGAATCTTCCTTTTATCGCTGTTCAGCTTCCCAATTTTGTTATTGATCTCGATGAAAAAGAGAATTGGGGAGAGTTCAGACTTATACAGAACAAGATTCTTTCTATCCCTTCAACCGGACTTGCCGTAACAATGGGACTTGGTGAGGACAACGATCTTCATCCCGTTACAAAGAAGCCTGTCGGTGAGAGACTTGCTCTCTGGGCAGCACATATCAAATATGGTTATAACGGTGAGTATACCGGACCTGTTGCGCTTGCTGCGGCAGCAGAAGGTGACGGAGTTAAGGTTGTGCTTGGACATGCCGATGGATTGTGCGTAGTTGATGCCGATAAAGGCACAGAGATAAAAGACTTCTTCCTTGAAGATGAAGAAGGCAAACTGCACGAAACAGAAGCGGTGCTTGCAGAAAACGCCGTGATATGTAAATGCAAAGACGGAAGCAAAACAAAGTTCAGAAGAGTTCTCTGGTGCTGTGAAAACACATACAGAGGCGGACTTGTATCAAATGTTTCGGGAATACCGATGAGTCCGTTCAAACTCCTGATACATTAAATGATCAAGAAGCCGAGCCTATTTCTTTTTTGTTGGAGCGGCTTCTTTTCCTGTGAGATCCGCACCGGTTCGGTAAAGCTTTCTAAACTCGGTTGGAGAGCACTTGTTTATGTCTTTGAACACTCGGTTGAATGTTGAAAGGCTAAAGAAGCCGGACTGGAGCGCGATATCCATGATAGACATGTTTGTATCGCCGAGAAGCTCCTGAGCCATGAGGATTCTGCGCTTAGTGATGTACTGATAGCAGGAAATACCCATATAGTTTTTGAAAAGCCTTTCAAAATGGAATTTGGAAAAGCCTGCAAGTTCAGCGAGCTGCTCAACCGTGAGGTCGTCAGATCTGTGCGAGTCGATATAGTTTGTAACAGAAACAATCTTGTCGATATTTTTGCGCTGAGGATCTGCGGAATCGGGCACCTGCTTTTTTTCGTTGGGGTGCATGCTTCCAATCTGCGCTAAGATAAGTGTGACAAGAGAGTATACGGATATTTTCAGGAATTCATCGCTTTCACCGTAGAGCCTGTCAATTTCCCAGAAATAGTTCTGAAGCTTGGCGGTCTCGATGGGATGTTCCGTCTGCTTTATGTGAACATAAGGCGGAAGCGTTTTTAGAAGCGGTACGAGCGCGGAAATCTGAGAGTAACCACCGATATCGAAGAGAAGGATAAGTTTTTTCTCCTCCGTTAGATTCGGAAATATATTCATGAAGCGTTCCGGGTGCGATCATTATAAGGTCGCCGGGCGCACAGTTAACAATAGTGGATTTGTCATTATGGAACTTTATCCTAAGTGTTCCTGATAAGAGTAAAATAATCTCCACGTCGTTGTGCCAGTGTATAGGATATTTGGCAAGGGTATTGTGATACAGAAGGACGCCTTTAAGGGTGTCGTAGATGATATCTTCTCTCGCCTTTTCATTTATGTCTTGTATCATATGGATAACTCCTAAAAACGGTTTAACAGATACTACGAGATTAATTTTAGCATTTTACTATAAAAAATAGAAGAAAGATTTTTAAAAGGAAAGGTAACATTTTTTATGAAAACACAGAACTGGTCACATATGTGGCTTGGATATCACCCAATATCCAAAGACAACAAGAATTGGAAGGTCATTTGCGACGATTTTTCCAAGGAAGATCGCGTTGTTAAGAGCGCGATAGGTGAATTTGCAACAGGGATCAAAGGATATTTTGATGCGGACATAACAGAGAATGACGGTGATGTCTACGTTCTTGAGATTGCAAAAGATGCAAATATAGCAGAGGAAGGCTATTTTGTAAAAGGTGAAAAGAGTGGAATCACACTTAAGGCATCTGATGAGAATGGTGTTATCTATGGCGTTTTCGCAATCCTCAGAAAGCTCGGTGCAAGAGTGGCTGTTGAAGATATTTGCGAAGAAGCAGCTCCTTCCAATCCTCTCAGAATGATGAACCACTGGGACAACATGGATGGAAGCATTGAAAGAGGATATTCGGGAGAATCATTCTTTTTTGAGAATGACGAAATGTATATAAATGAGAGAACCGTTGACTATGCACGCTTTATGGCAAGTGTCGGAATAAACGGAATTGTCATCAACAACGTTAACGTTAAAGGGGCGGCTACTTACCTTATTACAGACAGATTTTTTTGATAAGGTAAAAGAGCTCGGGGATGTATTTGCAGACTACGGAATAAAGCTTTACCTCTCAATCAATTTCGCGGCTCCTATAGAGCTCGGCGGACTTGAAGTATGCGATCCCCTTGATGAAGATGTTATCGCATGGTGGCAGGCTAAGTCAAAAGAAGTATTTGAAAAGCTTCCCGGATTTGGCGGATATCTCGTAAAGGCAGATTCAGAGGGAAGACCCGGTCCGTTCACATACGGAAGAACACAGGCGGACGGAGCAAACATGCTTGCTGATGCTGTTGCACCTTACGGCGGAATAATCATCTGGAGATGCTTTGTTTACAACTGCACTCAGGACTGGAGAGATTACAAAACTGACAGAGCAAGAGCAGGATATGACTACTTCAAGGACTTTGACGGCGAGTACCACGATAATGTAATCCTTCAGATTAAGAACGGTCCTATGGATTTCCAGATAAGAGAGCCTATTTCTCCTCTTCTTGGCGGACTTACCAAAACAAATCAGCTTCTTGAAGTTCAGATCGCACAGGAGTATACGGGACATCAGATAGATCTTTGCTATCTCATGCCTATGTTCAAGGAAGTTCTTGACTTCCGCACATATTGCAGTGAGAAGAACGATACGGTTGCCGATATCGTAAGCGGAAGAACAATGGGCAATAAGCTTGCCGGAATGGCAGCGGTAATAAATACAGGGAATGATTTCAACTGGACAGGAAACGATCTTGCTGCGGCAAATCTCTACGGTTTCGGAAGACTTGCATATAACACTGAGCTAAGTTCGGAAGAAATCGCAAGAGAGTGGGTTGCGCTTACGTTTGATATGGATAAGGCATCAGAGGATAAGCTTGTTGATATGCTCATGAGATCAAGGGATATCTATGAGAAATACACATCACCTCTCGGAATCGGCTGGATGGTAACTCCTCACGAGCACTACGGCCCAAGTGTTGATGGATATGAGTATTCAAGATGGGGTACATATCACAGAGCCGACCACAAGGGAATCGGTGTTGACAGATCCGATAAGGGAACGGGATATGCGCAGCAGTATTATGAGCCAAACGCATCAGCATATAACGATCCCGAGAAATGTCCCGAAGAGTTGCTTCTTTTCTTCCATCATATTCCGTATACATGGAAGCTTAAGAGCGGAAAGACTCTTATCCAGTACATCTATGATTCTCACTTCGAAGGAGAAGAGGGGGCTGAAAAGCTCGCCGAGGACTGGAATTCACTCAAGGATGTTGTAGATCCCGATGTATTCGCAAGGGTTGCCGAGAGATTTGAGCTTCAGGTTGCCAATGCAAAAGAGTGGAGAGACCAGGTTAACTCTTACTTCTATAGAAAGAGTGATATCGCCGATGAACAGGGCAGAAAAATTTATTGAGTAATAAAATTGCGAAAAAGTTGATAAATACGGAGCTTTTCTGAAATAAAATTTTGAGATGCGTAGCACGATTTCTTTAAATATGCAAAATGGAGTCGTGCTATGCATTTTTTATGCATAAATATTCGCGCACAATATAACAAATATAGCAAGTTTTGCAATAAAAACAACAAGTATGTCAATTGTAAATAACGCCAGAAAAATAGCGGGATGTGGCTGTTTTTTTGTCGCAAATATCGAGATGAAAAAAGCATTATTTGATAGGATTTAGCACAAAATGATAAGTAGAATTATTATACAAGTTGTGCAATTTTTTTATTATTTAGGGAGAGTTTTATGAACAAAATTAAAAGTGACGCGCCGGAGAGTCGTAATCCGGTCAGTATCTATTTTAAGCGTTATTGGCAGTTGTATCTGTTATTGGCGCTTCCTATGCTGTACTTGCTTATTTTTAAGTATATTCCGATGGTTTATATCCAGATTGCTTTTAAGAAGTACAGTATTGTTGAGAGTATTTGGAAACAGAAGATTGCTGCGAATCATGGATTCCAGTATTTCATCCAGGCATTTTCCGACAGCGATTTCCGAAGGGCACTCAGAAATACTTTGGTATTGAATCTTCTCGATCTTGCAATCGGATTCCCGATTCCGATTATCTTTGCACTTCTTCTTAATGAATTGTGCTTTAAGAGATTCAAGAAAGTAGTTCAGACTATTGCGTATATGCCTCACTTTCTTTCATGGGTAATTATCTATGGATTGGCACTTCAGTTGTTCACACCTTCAACAGGTCTTGTAAATATGGTCATCAATAATCTCGGAGGAGAGTCGGTTCCTTTCCTTAATGATCCGGGACATTGGATCTGGACATATATATTCCTGGGCGCATGGCAGAGCTTTGGTTGGAATTCAATCGTTTATCTCGCAGCCATTGCAGGTATCAACAACGAGCTTTACGAGGCTGCATCTGTAGACGGTGCCGGCAGGCTCAGCAAGATCTGGCATATTACTTTGCCCGGAATCAGATCAACTATCGTTTTGCTTCTTATCATGCAGATCGGTAACATTCTTGGCGGAACATTTGACAGACCTTTCGCACTTAGAAATAACCTTGTTATCTCATGGGCAGAGGTTCTTCCTACATATATTTATTCACATGGTATTAAGGGATTGCAGTTCTCTCTTACCACTGCAGTTGGATTCTTCCAGTCTGTTGTGGGAGTAATTTTCCTGCTTCTGGCTAATACAATTTCCAGAAAGCTTGGAGAACGTGGTATTTGGTAAAAGAGAGGAGAACGTAAATGCATAAGCCTAAGCATTATATAAGCGATTATGTCATCGCTGCAATTTGTGTAGTAATAAGTTTGATATGTATCATACCGATGATCAACCTTCTTGCAAGATCACTGAGTTCAACAGATGCTCTTATCAAGCATGAAGTATATCTTTTTCCTGTTGATATCAATGTCGGTGCATATCAGATGGTCCTTACAGATCCAAAGTATATTAAAGCATTCGTTTGGACTGTAATTCTTACAATTATTTGTACCGTAGTTTCACTGGTTATGACAGCGGCATGCGCATATCCTTTGATCTACTCCGAGCTTAAGGGACGTAACGTGATCAATATCTTTATCACGATCACAATGTTCTTTAACGCAGGAACTATCCCGAACTACCTCCTTATGCAGAGTTTGGGACTTTTGAACAAACCCCTGGTACTTATTCTTCCGGGATGTTTGTCAGTTTATAACATGATCATTATGAGAAGTTTCTTCTATGGAATACCTGAAAGCTTACGTGAGTCTGCACAGATTGACGGTGCATCATTCTTCAAGATACTTTCAAGTATTTATATTCCGCTTTCAAAGCCCGTTATAGCAACACTTGCTCTTTTCTATGCGGTAGGTCGTTGGAACGGATATTCGGATGCTCTTATGTATTTGAGCGGCCCCGGCGGAAGCAAATGGTATCCTTTGCAGCTTCTTTTGTACAACATTCTTAATAATGTAAACAGCGTTGAAGTTGCTACTCAGGAAGGATTCTCTTCACCCGGTCTTTCAGAAGCTCTGAAAGCTGCTATTGTTATGTTCTCAACGGTTCCAATACTGTGCGTATACCCTAGACTTCAGAAGTACTTTATGTCCGGAGTCATGGTCGGCGCAGTAAAAGAATAAACTCATACACAATATAAGGAGGGTTAGTATGAAAAAGAGAGTGGTATCACTTATGCTTGCTGCTATGATGATGGTAGTGGCAGTAGGCTGCGGCAAGGGCGATAAAGCCGGCAGCGCAGCAAACGGAGGCGGTGCAGCTGCAGACGCTTCAGCGCTTGGCGCAGATGGTAAGTTCGCAGAAACTCACCACATTACAGTTGAGGTTTATGACCGTGGAAATGACGGCGGATCCGATCCTGTAAATAACAAGTACACAGATTATATCAAGAAAGGAATGCTCGACAAATACAACGTAGAAGTTGAGTTCGTAGCAGTTCCCCGTTGGACAGAGGTTGAGCAGATCAGTAACCTTCTTGCTGCTAATAATGCACCTGATGTATGTGTTACATATGATATTGCAACAATCGAGACATACGGAAACATGGGTGGTATCGTTGACATGAAGGATGCACTTGAGTCTAACAAGGAAATCCTTCCTAACCTTTGGAAGCATCTTGGTGAAACAAATATTTACTGGGATCAGCATCCTGATACAAAGACAATCTGGGATATTGAGGCTGTAAGAGAGAACCAGAACGATGTTAATACATTCATCAGAGAAGACTGGCTCAAAAAACTTGGCCTTGAAGTTCCTACAACAAAAGAGGAATTTTACAATGTTCTCTGCGCATTCAGAGATAATGCCGACAAGCTCCTCGGAGCAGACGCTTCTAAGTTGATTCCTTACTCAATCAGTTTTGACGCAGGTTACAGAGCAAAGACTCTTAACTATTCATTTGCAGATCCTAACATGACAGATAAGGATTTCTACATTAACAGCTTTGATGACAGAGGATTTACAATTCCCGGAATCAAAGAAGGTGTTAAGCTTCTTAATAAGTGGTACAACGAAGGCCTTATCTGGAAGGATTTCGCTCTTTACGGAGCAGGAGACAAGACAGAGGATGACCTTATCAAAGCAGGTTATGTAGGAGCATTCACACATAACTGGGATTATCCTTTCAGAGACGGTGAGAACTCTATCGATGCAAACATCAAGAAGTTTGGCGGCGAAGATGCTAAGTTCATAGCTATCGATCCTTTCGAGGATAAGAACGGAACACATACAAAGTGGATCTCAGGTCCGGTTGACCGTAAGATTTTCTTCCCTTCAACAAACGATGATATCCTTGCATCACTTCTTTACCTTGATTGGATCAGCACACCTGAGAATATCGAGTATCTCCAGATCGGTGATGAAGGTGTTACACATGAAGTTGGAGAAGGCGGCGAGATTTCAATCATTGCAGCTACAGGAAATGACATTCAGAATTCAGGAATGAACATTGACTACACAATTACAACAAACGGACTTAAGCTTGTAGATCCTGCACTTACAGAGAAGTCACTTGCATACAGCTATGCAGGAATCGATCCTCAGCTTGTAGGAGATGCTGATAAGATCGCAAAGACAGACAACCGTGCAGCAAAGTCATATCACATCGGTGCCATCGATGCAGAGACAGGAATGGGCGATCCTCTTAACCAGAAGAGAGACCAGATCCTCGATCAGTCAATCGTTGCTCCCGTAGCAGAATTTGACAAGATCTTCGATCAGGGTATGCAGGAGTATCTTGCAGCTGGCGGACAGGCTATCATTGATGAAAGAAAAGCTAAATGGGAGTCAATCCACGGCGATAAAGAAAATCTTGACTGATAATCAAACATTTTTAAATAGCAATAACTAATGAAACAGAGACAGGATGCGTGTTACTGCGCAGCCCCGTCTCTGTTTTGTTTTGTAAGAATTGTTATAAGCAAATTTCAAGATAAAAAAAGCACTATATGATAGGAATAGTGTATGGAAGAAAAGTACAATGTTTATACATATTATCGGAAAAATATAAGTGTGACTAATAATATATGAGGTGAGTGAATGGATAGAACAGAAGCAAGAAAAAGAGCCAAAGAACTCGTAGCGAAAATGACCGTTGAAGAGAAGGCCGGCCAGCTTCGTTATGATGCCCCCGCAATCGAAAGACTTGGAGTTCCTGCTTATAACTGGTGGAATGAGGCGCTTCACGGCGTTGCACGTGCAGGCACTGCAACAATGTTCCCGCAGGCAATCGGACTTGCGGCAGCATTTGATGAAGAGCTTATGGGCTGCATCGGCGAGATAATCGCCATTGAAGGTCGTGCTAAGTACAATGAACAGTCTAAGCGCGGTGACAGAGATATTTATAAGGGACTTACATTTTGGGCTCCCAACGTAAATATCTTCAGAGATCCCAGATGGGGACGCGGACATGAGACATACGGTGAGGATCCTTTCCTTACAAGTACTCTTGCAGTTCCTTTTATCAAGGGAATGCAGGGTGACGGTGAGTATATGAAGGTTGCTGCATGTGCAAAGCACTTTGCGGTTCACTCAGGTCCCGAGGCAGAGAGACACTATTTCAATGCAAAAGCTTCCGCAAAAGATCTCGAAGAGACATATCTTCCCGCATTTGAAGCTTGCGTAAAAGAAGCAGATGTAGAAGCTGTAATGGGCGCATACAACAGAACAAACGATGAGCCTTGCTGTGCAAATAAACCTCTTATGGTTGATATCTTAAGAGATAAATGGGGATTTCAAGGACATTTCGTTTCCGATTGCTGGGCAGTCAGAGACTTCCATGAGAATCACAAGGTTACGGGAACACCCGAAGAGTCGGTTAAACTTGCTCTTGATCTTGGATGTGACCTTAACTGCGGATGTACATATCAGAAACTTATGAACGCATACAGAGCCGGACTTATTGATGAGGAGACTATCACAACATCTTGTGAGAGACTGTTCACAACAAGATTCCTTCTCGGAATGTTTGATAAGACTGAATATGATGAGATTCCTTACACTGTTGTTGAGTGCAAAGAACATCTTGAAGCAGCACACAAGGCAGCAAAGGAGAGTATTGTACTTCTTAAGAACGATGGTATTCTTCCTCTTGATAAGAGCAAGATCAAGACTATCGGTGTAGTTGGACCGAATGCTGATTCAAGATCTTCACTTATCGGTAACTACCACGGTGTATCATCAAGATACATCACTGTTCTTGAAGGAATTCAGGATAAAGTCGGCGATGATGTGAGAGTTCTTTACTCAGAGGGAAGCCATTTGTGGCAGGCAAATGCCAGCGCACTTTCAGATCCAAACGGTTCGGACAGAATTGCTGAGGCTCAGGCAGTTGCTGATTATTCAGATGTAGTAGTTGTTGTAGTAGGTCTTGATGAGACACTTGAGGGCGAAGAGGGTGATACAGGTAACCAGTTCGCTTCGGGAGATAAGCTCAATCTTAATCTTCCTATGCCTCAGAGACAGCTTATCAGCTCAGTACTTGAGTGTGGCAAGCCTACAATCGTAATAAATATGTCAGGTAGTGCAATTAACCTTAAGAGAGCGGAAGATGATGCCAGCGCAGTTATTCAGGCATGGTATCCCGGAGCACTCGGAGGAAAAGATGTTGCCGATATTCTCTTCGGCGATGTTTCTCCTTCAGGAAAACTTCCTGTTACATTCTATTATTCTTCAGAAGAGCTTCCTGATTTCAGGGATTACTCAATGAAGAACAGAACATACAGATACTTTGAGGGAACACCTCTTTATCCTTTTGGATACGGCCTTACATACGGCGACTGCGTTGTTACAGATATGAACGTTGAGCTTAAGAAGGCATCAAACGGAGAGCTTGAAGGCGCTGAAGTTACAGTTACCGTTTCTAACAACGGCAAAATGGCAACAGACGATGTTGTACAGCTCTACATCAAGGATAAGGAATTCGAGCTTGCAATTCCCAATGCTTGTCTCTGCGGATTCAAGAGAGTACATGTTGAAGCAGGCAGCGAGCAGAAAGTTACAATAGCTGTTGACGCAAAGGCATTCACATCCGTTGATAACGACGGAAACAGAAAGATCTTCTCAAAGAAGTTCGATATCTTTGCAGGAACAATGCAGCCTGACAGCCGTTCAGAAGAGCTTACGGGACACAAGTGCGTTTCTAAAGAAGTAACGATTTAATAAATGATTTATTATACTAAACGTTTGTAAAAGTGTATAATAAAAGGGCAGTTCTTTATGGGGACCGACTCGATAATAAAAAACCGGCAATTTTTTATGAGCGGTTCACCTTTTAAATAAAGAAAAATGAAGGTATCGCGCGAAAGCGCAAAGAAAGGGGATTTCTATGATTAATATACCAGAGGTAAAAATCGGACTGGTTGCAGTTAGCCGTGACTGCTTCCCTGCATCACTTGCAGTAAACAGAAGAAAAGCCGTAATGGAGGCTTACAAAAAGAATTTCAACGATAAGGACGTTTATGAGTGTCCTATCTGTATCATCGAGAGCGAGATCGACATGGTAAATGCTCTTGAGGATATCAAGAAGGCAGGATGTAACGCACTTTGCGTATATCTTGGAAACTTCGGACCTGAAATTTCAGAGACACTTCTTGCTAAGCACTTTGATGGACCTATCATGTTCTGTGCAGCAGCAGAGGAATCACAGAATGATCTTATCGATGGAAGAGGAGATGCTTACTGCGGAATGCTTAACGCAAGCTATAACCTCCACCTTCGTAATGTAAAGGCATATATTCCTGAGTATCCTGTTGGAACAGCAGAAGGATGCGCTAAGATGATCAACGAGTTCGTGCCTATCGCAAGAGCAATCGCAGGACTTCGTGATCTCAAGATCATCAGCTTTGGTCCCAGACCTATGAACTTCCTTGCTTGTAACGCACCTATTCAGCAGATTTACAACCTTGGTGCCGAGATTGAAGAGAACTCAGAGCTTGACCTCTTCGAGAGCTTCAACAAGCACGCAGGCGACAAGAGAATTCCTGATGTTGTTAAGGACATGGAGAATGATCTTGGCGCAGGTAACAAGAAGCCTGAGATCCTTGAGAAGCTTGCTCAGTATGAGCTTACACTTCTTGACTGGGTTGAGGAGCACAGAGGCTACAAGAAGTATGTAGCTATCGCAGGAAAATGCTGGCCTGCATTCCAGACACAGTTTGGTTTCGTTCCTTGCTATGTAAACTCAAGACTTACAGGACGCGGAATTCCTGTATCATGTGAGGTAGATATCTACGGAGCAATCAGTGAGTTCATCGGAACTTGCGTAAGTAACGATTCAGTTACTCTTCTTGATATCAACAACTCAGTTCCTGAGGATATGTACAACGATAGCATCAAGGGTAAGTTCGATTACAAGCACACAGATACATTCATGGGCTTCCACTGCGGAAATACATGCACAAGCAAGCTTTCAAGCTGCGAGATGAAGTTCCAGAGAATTATGGCTAGAAACCTTCCTGAAGAAGTTACACAGGGAACTCTTGAGGGAGATATTGCACCCGGAAATATCACATTCTTCAGACTTCAGAGCACATCAGACAACCACCTTCGCACATATGTTGCAGAGGGAGAGGTTCTTCCTGTTGCTACTAAGTCATTCGGTGGTATCGGTGTATTCGCTATTCCTGAGATGGGCAGATTCTACAGACACGTACTTATCGAGGGTAACTTCCCTCACCACGGCGCTGTAGCATTCGGTCACTTCGGAAAGGCTCTCTATGAGGTATTTAAGTACATCGGAGCAGAGACAATCGGCTACAACCAGCCTGCATCTCTTCCTTACCCTACAGAGAATCCTTTCGCTTAATCTATAGAGATTGAATAAGAATCGCGCGTAAGCGTATAAAAAATAGAAGCCTTAGCTCTTTTATCGGAGCTAAGGCTTCTTGTTGTGTAGCATCTTTAATAAAACCCCCTGCTATGCAGGGGGACAACAGCTGCTTCAGCTTACAGTAAAAAAACCTCCCGTGCTAGAATTACTACGGTTCGCCAACCAAAGTAAAGCACAGGAGGTAGTCCAAAATGGACATGAATAGTTTATCACACACTAGATGGGAGTGTAAGTATCACATAGTATTTGCACCTAAGTTCAGGAGAAAGGTTGCGTATGGTCAGATCAAGCAGGACATTGCAAATATTCTCAGTACATTATGCAAGAGGAAAGGTGTAGAGATAATAGAGGCAGAAGTATGCCAAGATCACATACATATGCTGGTAAGGATCCCACCGAGTATGAGTGTTTCAAGTTTCGTAGGGTACTTGAAAGGAAAAAGTACGCTTATGATATTTGAGAGGCATGCAAATCTCAAGTATAAGTACGGCAATAGACATTTCTGGTGCAGAGGCTATTACGTAGATACTGTAGGTAAGAATGCAAAGAAAATCGAGGAGTACATAAAGAATCAGTTAAAAGAGGATTTAGAGTACGACCAAATGACACTAAAAGAGTATATTGACCCGTTCACGGGTGAGCCGGTAAAGCAAAACAAATAAAAATGAGCCCAGGGGGCTCTGTAGGAAAATGATGTTGCGGCTGGCGAACCATTCGGCGAGTCTTTAGACTCAGCGCCGGCAACAGGCCCTTATAGGGCCAGAACAAACCACCGGCTAAGCCGGTGGTTCTGATTTTTTGATCATTTGTTATTTGGGAATTTTTTTACAACATCATCCTTTAAAGAGAACATTGTTTACGACGCTTTCAAGGTATTCCTGTCTTCCGGAAATAGGAAGCTTAGGAGCTTTCATGTTAAGAGCATAGTCTGAGAGTTCCTTAAGATCTACGCTGTTATCACGGATCTTTTTACCGATTCCGGATTCAAAGCTCTGATAACGCTCCTTGATAAAGTCATCAATACGTCCGTCTTCAATAAGCTCTGCAGCCTTGATAAGTCCAAGTGCAAATGTATCCATTCCAAGGATGAATGCATAGAACATGTCTTCAAATGTATAGCTGGGACGTCTGTTCTTTGAGTCAAAGTTAAATCCGCCTGTAAGACCGCCGGCTTTGAGCACTTCGTACATAGCCATTGTTGTGTCATATACATTGCAAGGGAATTCGTCTGTATCCCATCCAAGAAGCGGATCGCCCTGGTTGGCATCAACTGAACCAAGCATACCGTTTATTGCACTGATTCTGAGCTCGTGCTGGAATGTGTGCTGAGCAAGTATTGCGTGGTTTGCCTCGATATTCATCTTGAAGTCTTTATCAAGGCCGTACTGACGAAGGAATCCGATTGCTGTTGCAGCGTCGAAATCATACTGATGCTTCATGGGCTCCTTCGGCTTGGGCTCGATATAGAAATCACCCTTAAATCCGATGCTTCTGCCGTAATCAACAGCCATATGCATGAGTTTTGCAATGTTTTCCTGCTCGAATTTAACGTCTGTATTAAGAAGTGTTTCGTAACCTTCACGTCCACCCCAGAATACATAGCCTCTTCCACCGAGTTTTACTGTGATGTCGAGTGCTTTTTTAACCTGAGCTGCTGCAAAGCAGAATACGTCAGCTGAGTTTGTGCTTCCTGCGCCGCACATGAAACGGGGATTACTGAACATGTTGGCTGTTCCCCACAAGCACTTGATGTCTGTGCCATTCATTTTTTCAAGTATATAATCTGAGATCTCATCAAGACGTCTGTTTGTCTCATTGATGTCATCTGCCTCGGGAACAAGGTCAACATCATGGAAGCAGAAATACTTGATACCAAGCTTTTTCATGAATTCAAAACCTGCATCAACCTTTGCTTTTGCATGCTCCATTGTTCCTTCTTTAGAAGCGCCGAAGGATTTATCGGCAGTTCCCCTTCCGAACATATCAACGCCGTTAGCTCCAAGGTTGTGCCACCAAGCCATGGCAAACGGAAGATGTTCCTCCATTGTCTTGCCCATAATTACTCTTTTGGGATCGTAGTATTTAAATGCAAATTTGTTTTTGCTGTCTTTTCCCTCGAATTTGATTTCGGGAATGTCCTTAAATATTTCGCTCATTTTGTAACCTCCTATAAAAAACATTTTCATACTGTTAGCATACACTAACTAAATAGAATGGTCTAGTTCAGTTAATGCTATTTTATTATCAAAAAATGTTAGATATAGGTAACAGAGTAAAGAAGGGGGTGTTTGAATTGATATCTAAACTTACAATAGCTTCACCAATTCGCAATTTCCCATGAGATTGTCCCAGAAGTCAGAAACGGGAGTATTTTTGATATGTGAGATGATACTGCATCCCAGCGCACCGTGGCAGACTATGAGTACGGACTTGCCTTCTTTATGCAGCGGATAGGCAATCTCGTTTAGAAAAGAGAGTGTTCTCTCAGCAAGGTGCTCAAGGCTTTCCGATCCTCCGACTGAAGTATAACTTTCGGGATCTGTAAATAGTTTACTTATGGGATTTTCCGGATTGTTAAAGTAACCTACAGATCCTTCAAATTTTCCAAAAGACATCTCTTTTAGCCTATCGTCTATCACGATCGGAGTGTCTTTTCCTTCCAAAAATATCTCTGCTGTCTTTTTGGCTCTGATAAGTGGGGAACAATAACAGATGTCAAACTTTATTTCCTTGTATTTATCATGTGCTTTTTGAGCAACTAGGATTCCCTCATCGTTAAGTGGGATATCTACACTTCCTTGTAATTTTTCGATTTTGTTCCATTCTGTCTTGCCGTGCCGCATTATGTAAAGCATTTTTCTTACCTCGTGTAATAATTGGTAAAACATATTATAGCATAATAAAAGACAATAAAAAGTTAACATTCAAAATTTGACATTTCAGCGTATTTCGGTATAATTCAATTATGATGTAACACAAAAGTTAACAGTTATATATGAAAGCATATAGGAAAGGATGTTAGTATGAAAAAGAGAATGGTAAGTTTTATTGGGGTTATGACAGCAGTTGTACTTGCTACAGGATGTGGCGGAGCTACAGGCGGAGATTTCGAAGCAGATGAGGCTGTAGAGGAAGAGGTTAGCATGGAGCAGGGCGGCCTTACAGAAGACAACAGCATTGTAGACACTGATGTTTCAGCTGATGCAGAAGCTGAAGAACCCGCAGCAGAGTAATATAAAATGATAAATGCATAATATGTATACAATATAGAAAAGGCTGTAGCACAAGTAAGTGTTACAGCCTTTAATAATGGTACGCCAGCCCCCCAAAGCCATCCGCTTGGAGGTGGTTGCTTTTCACCGTGAGGCAATAAGGCGGATTTTCTTGTTGCTGCGTATGTTGATATTCAAGGCATAAAAAGACTTAAGCTTTCATTCTTCGCTCCAAAACTCGCCCATAAATGGGCTCAAACAGTTGGAGCGAGAACAGAATGAAAGCTTAAGTCTTTTTATCGCTCTTGAATATGGCAACATACTTAAATACTGCGAAAACCCGCCTTATTGCCGCACGGTGAAGTTTCTACATTTCTAAACGGATGGCTTTGGGGCAGGGACTATCTACAGAAAGATAAACATTGTGCTACAATATGACAGTGAGTTTGATTTTGAAAGCGTTTCTAATATAAGTGTTATTTTTAGACAAGAATCCTGCGGAGCAGGTCAGTTATCTTGAGAAACGATGTACTTGATGGTTTTACCATTTTTGATTTACAACATGTTTGGATTGTGTGATAATACTTTTGTGAATATTTGTGAAGAATAAAAAATAAATATTCACAAAGATGATTAATGTGCCTGTATTTGGCGCATTTGCTATGTAAAAAATATGTTACAACAACGTATTGGAGGTTATAGTGAGTAGAATCGGGGATTGCAGAAGAAAGATTGAAGAAATCAGAAAAGACATCAGAGCAATGAGGGAGAAACAGACAGTTATCGACGGATATATCAGACAGATCGAGACCCAGAAAGATACACTTGATGGGATAGATCTAAGCAGAGCAGGCGAGTGGATTGGTGTTAACGAGCAGAACGCAGTTAAGGCTAAGAACGTCTGTGTTTTTAGAATGGACGGGGCAAAGGGCGAGTGTACGCGGCTTAGAAGCGCCATAGATAGGATGATAAGTGAAGCCGAGGCTCAGATCGCAGAGCTTGAAGCTGAGATAGAAAGAATTGAAGAAGAGGAAAGACGTGAACGTGAGCGTGAACGCGAACGTGAACAGTCTCAAAATTAAGGATAGCGGGGATGGTAAAGGTGAAAAGATACAGTTGGGGAAACAGGCGGTAGATGCGCTTATTTCAGATATAAAAGATTCTGCAAACGTTCTTGAGATTAAAGATTCTGCATTGGCAAAAGCCGGACTCATCGGCGAAGATGCCTCACTCCACATGATCAAATATATAGCTGAAAGACAGAAAGATCTGACAGCAACATATAAGGATGTTGTAAGTATTGATACTGCAACACTTTTAGATAACAGTACCGGCAAGATAGTTGAAACAGATATTGATATTGCCGCAAAAATAGATAGGGAAGAGGGTTGATACTTATGGAAAATAAATGGATAAACATGGCAGAATTCAATGCTTACATAAGTGACCTTTTTTCTGCTATGGATGAATATGAAGAAAAAGCTGCAGCGCATAAGAGAGCGCAGGACAGTTTTACAGGGGAAGCAAACTGGGAAGGAAAGAGTGCCGATAAGGCAAAACTCCTTGTAGGAACAGTTGAGCAGGCAAAGCTTGATGAAATACTCAGGATTGAAAGAGACTTTAGAACCATTCTTACGGAGTATGTAAATGGATTTAAAGCTGCGGTTGATGAAGCCGACGATGCCAAGATAAGTACGATCGTTCTTGAAGGACTTAACATAGAACTTCATGGCTGTGCTTCAGTTTATAAAACATGGGCAACAAGCATGGAGGTTTTAAAGGATAACATTCACAGCAGGTTTGGAAGTAAGTACGGAAACTGCGATGAATACGACTTCTTTATGGCATCGAATGCTTACGGGAATCTTTGCGGAAACGAATCAAAAGACGGAATGATTCTTGACCTTATTAACAGGTTCACCAACTTCGATAATCAGCAGGCGGCCAAGATATCGTCTGTTAGTTTTCCTTATAGAATAGGCAAGTTAAAACAGGAGATTGAAGATCTTAGAAGCTGCAAGGGGTTACTTGTAAATGGTGACGGCAACATTGAGATGGGCGTTATCGAAAGGCTTGGTGATTTCCTTGAGGACAGCGTAAAAAGAGCACAGGGTTCGGGAAGTTTTGTAGATAAACTAGGTAAGAACGTGCTCAGCACAATTCTTAAGTATGACCCTGTAAACATGTGCAGCGGAAACTATATAAACGAACACGTTGACATTGAACTTGGAGGTAAATATCCTCTTTCGTTTGGAAGATTCTACAATGCAATGGACAAAAAGGGTGGACGTCTCGGAAAAGGCTGGAAGCATACCTTTGAAAAGCGAATTGTGGAAGAAGACGGAATAATAAAGATAGAAAAGTCTGACGGAAGTAAAGTCGAGTATAAAAAGATTGATGATGTATATGACAAAGACTTTTACTTCGAAACGCAGGGCGAACAAGGACTCCTTGAAAAACTCACAGGCGGCTATGTTATCACTCAGGATGACGGCAGATATGAGAGATTTGATGACAGGGGATATCTTGTAGCGCTTGGAGATTTCGACGGCGATAATGTATCTTTTACATACGATATCGTTGGAGGCAAGCGCTGTGTTACACATATAAGTACCAAGAATGGAAACACTCTTACATTTGAGTATCTTGAAAAATGTATCTTCAATGAACTTGGAAAAATAAGAGTTACTCTTATGACATCTGTTACCGATCAGGCGGGCAGGTGTGTTTCTTATGCTTATGATGATGACAGGCTCACAGAGATAAAAGGAACTGACGGAGCAGTAAGGAAGTTTACATACACAGAAGACGGAAGTATCAGGGATGTAATCAATCCAAAAGGGATTACATCTATCACAAATGAGTATGATGAGCAGGGAAGAACAGTAAAGCAGAGTTTTCCTGACAATACCGTGATGACTTATGAGTATGACGACGAGAAGAAGACAACGGTTGCCACAGAGCAGAACGGCAATAAGGTTACTTACACGCATGATGATTTCGGAAGGCATGTTGAGACAGCTTACTATGACGGTAAGGAGAGCTTTACATATAACGGTAGAAACCAGAAAACAAGTCATACTGACAAGAACGGCAACACGACAAAAGTAGCTTACGATAACAGAGGGCATGTAACCCAGGTTATTGATGCGCTTGGAAATAAGACCAATATTACCTACAGGGCAGACGGAAAGCTTCATACCGTAAAAGGACCAAGAGACGACACATACAAATATTTTTACAACAAAAACGGCACGATAAAAGAGATTGCTGCTCCCGGAGGAAATGCCAGCATTTTTGCATACAGTGACGGAAACATAAAAGCAGTCTATGACGATAGAGGAATAGGGCCAATCTTTACTTATGATGACAGAGGAAACGTTGCTACAGTAACAGATCCTGACGGGGTAAAGACAAGCTATAAATATGATGATCTTAACCGTGTCGTAGAAACAGTTTCTGCTGACGATGCTAAGACTACATTTGAGTACGACAACGCCGACAGGATCGTAAAGACAACAGATGCCCTCGGAAATACAAGGGAATACAGATATGATAAGTCGGGAAAAGTGACTTCTGTTAAGGAATTTGATGGAACTCTTAAATGTTATGATGTAAATATCATGGGAAGGGTTTCAAAGGTAACCGACGAAGCAGGAAGAAGTACAGAAATAAGCTATAACGTAATGGGTAAGCAGGAGCTTGTATTACTTCCAAACGGCGGACAGATAAAGTATGAGTACGATCCTCTTATGAGACTTATTAAAGTCACAGATCCCGAGGGAAGAACAACAGGCTATGATTATGATAAGAACGGAAATGTAACGGCTGAGTATCTTGGCGATGTCAGGGTAAAGAGCTATGTTTATGATGCCCTTAACAGAGTTACGGAAGAGATAGATGCTCTCGGTCATAAGACAAGCTATACATATGACGAAGCAGGTAATGTTACGGAAGTAACAGATGCTCTCGGAAATGTTTCAAAGCGTGAGTATGACCTTTTAGACAGAGTGACAAAGGAAACGGACGCTCTTGGAAATGAAGTATCTTACAAATACACCAAAATGGATCTTATAGATTCAATTACTGATGCATCAGGAAGAGTTCGTAAGTTCACTTACACAGAAGGAAAAAGACTTACATCGATAAGCTTCTGCGGTGTAACAGAGCAGGAACTTACCTATGATGAAGCCGGAAGAGTAAAGACAAGAAAATTTGCTGATGGTTATGAGATCAACTATGGTTACGATGCCTTAAGCCGGGTAAATAAAGTAACAGGCTCAGACGGAAGATGTGTTGAATACGAGTATGATGCACTTGGAAGAGTTACAAAGGTAATTGACGGAAGCAGTATAACACTTTACCTTTACACGGCAACAGGACGCCTTAAGTCTGTAATAGATGCTCTTGGAAATGAGACGGCTTATACATACGACAGTCTTGATAACCTTAAAACCATTCACAGAGTTGAAGGAAGAATAAGCCTTGAAGAGCAGACTGACGACTATATGCCGACAGTTGGAAAAGACGGTCATGTAACGCTCTATTCATATAACCTTGCAGGTCAGATTACAAGCGTAACAGATGCTCTTGGTCAAATTGAAAAATATGAATACGACCAATACGGAAGACTTATTTCAAAGACTGACAGGGATAACTATAAGACAACTTATAGCTATAACGCTTTGGGAAGTGTTTCAAACGTCGCATATTCAGACGGAAGATCAGTAGCGTTTGCGTACAATGAGCTTAATCAGCTTAATCAGATAAATGACTGGAATGGAAAGACAATTCTTGAGAATGATATCCTTGGAAGACTTACAAAGGTAACAGACTTTAAGAACAGGACTGTAGCTTATGAGTACGGTGCTACAGGTGAGAAGACTAAGCTCACATATCCTGACGGAAGGGTGGTTTCTTATAACTATGATGATAAGCTTCAGCTTAGGAGCATTATAGGAAATGGAGAAGAGACTACTTATGCTTATGATAATATAGGACGTCTTTCAAAGAAGACTTTTGCAAATGGCGTAAGTCAGGCTTATACATATATGCCCGGTGGAAACCTTGAAAGTATGATCAGTACTGATTTGGAGGGCGTACTTGATAAGTATTTCTATTCTTACGATAATTCGGGGCTCATAAATGGTATTGACAGGAGCAGACGTGGCCTTGACAAAGTATCAGGTAGATATGAGTACAGCTATGATGCTATTGGACGTTTAACAAAGACAACACATGATGGAATAACAAAGGCAGCATATGAGTATGATGCTTTCGGTAACAGAACAGCAATGTCTGAGATTGTGCCGGATACAGAAGAAAGCATAAAGACTTCTTACACTTACGATGTCCTTGACAGACTCGTAGAAGCTAAGGAACTTAATAACTCTCAGGCAATTCTTAAGACTTATGCTTATGATAAGCGTGGTAACCAGACAAGGGAGTTCATAGACGGTCTCTTACAGAAGACCTTTACTTTTGATGCTACAAACATGCTTTCAAAGGTAGTTGATAAAGACAAGGGAGAACTTGAGAATCAATACAACGGACTTGGATTCAGGGTGGCATCTGTAAGACCTGAAGAAAAGATAGAGTATTTGTGCGATCTTTCAAAGGATTACTATAACCTTCTTGAGAGAACGGTAAATGGTGAGACAGAGAGCTTTGTATATGATAACAATGTAATCTCTATGTCAAAGTCAGGAAATAACTTCTATTACATCCAGGATGAACTTGGATCACCTATGTACATGACAGGTACTGACGGAGCAGTTGTATCATCATATGCATTCGATGACTTTGGAAGAAATATAGATCCGTTTACAGGCAATATAAGAAACAATAACTCGAAGCACGCATACACAAAACAGGGCAATATAATTCAGCCATTTGCTTTTACAGGCTATCAGGAAGATGAAGTATCGGGGCTTAAGTTTGCACAGGCAAGATATTATAGTGCTGAAAAAGGCAGATTCCAGTCTGAGGATAATGTAAAAGGATTTATTATTAGTCCGTTTACGCTGAATCACTATGGCTATTGTTGGGGGAATCCGATTAATCTTGTTGATAATGATGGAAATTTGCCTAAGTGGATAACTGATGCTGCAAGCAATATTGAAAATGGAGTAGAAAAAATTAGTTCTACTGCTAAAAGTGTTGCACATACTACTGAAAAATGGTGGGATGAAAATAAGGGAACTGTTGCAAAAGTTGCTGTTACAACTGCAGTTGTTACTGGATTGGTGGCGGGAACTGTTCTTGCACCTGGAGCAGTTGGATTTGTGTGTGCAACTGCGCTTGCATCTGGAACTATATCCATGGGAGTAGATGTTGTTGCTCAAGTTATTGAACATAAAGGTTTCTCTGATTTTAATTTGAATCAAACACTTATTGCAGGGGCAAGTGGTGCCTTATCAGGAGCATTAAGTTGTGTAACAGCTAATCCGGGAATGCTTTTTGCTGGAAATGCAATAATTAATAGTACTTCATATGCTGTTACACAGGCAGTTAATGGTGAAGAAATAAGTGCATCAGGGGTGCTGATTAATGGTATTATTGGTGGAATAGTAGGAACTAGAGCTGGATCAAGTAATGAAGCAATGAAATTTGCTGGAAATCAATGGGGATGGAATAAGATTGGTGTTGGTGCTAAAGGCGCATGGGCAAAAGAATGCGTTAGATGGATAGGTGATGAGGTTGGTAAAGGCTTTGCACGAGCAGTAGGGTTTGAAGGTGCAAGATATACAGCATCTGATTTATTAACGGACGAAAAATTATATGATATACCAAGGCGAATAATTCAAAATTTTAACAGTTGTGGAGAATAACCATGAAGATAGTATTTGCGGTAATTATCTGGCTTTATTATATGTGCTGGGTTATGAATAATAAAAAAATTAATAATGTTTCATTTTATAAAGTTGTTGTATCACCTAAACTGAAGCTCCTACTTAATCCCTTTAAAGAAAATGAGGAATTTGATTTATCTGCAGTGATAATTGAATTATATGCTCATATTAGTGTCATGGTGTTGTTGGTCTTATATTTGACTGGAGAAATTGAAAAATTCAATCATAATATATGGTTGATTGTAACATTTGCTTTATTGTGTATTGTTGAAGCTATAAGTTTTATGCGCCACATAGGGCAAACGGACAACAAAGCTGCTAAGTTTGGTTATGGGATAATACTGATTGTCTTGGTGATTGCAACGCTAGTTTCGATGCTTTTTGCGGCTATGTTGATGCTAGATCAGTTTAAAGTAATGTGAAATAAGTATGTATGACTTTATATAAAAGCGACATAATGGAAAAATAAAAATTAAAGGCCGCAAAAATGGCAATCTTAATAGAATAATGGCTGCAACGTTTGCTTCCGCAGCGGCATGCTCACCAAGATTATTCAGAGCGCTTGCAGGAAAAAACGTTTTTGAAGCTATAATAAATGTCGTTACGTTTCTTTTAGTAGTAGCAGCTATGGGGCTTTTTCTTAACTTGATTATTAAGAGTTCGATAGTGGTTAAAGAGGACAGGTTTGTGATACATGCCGGATTATATTTCAAGACAATTAAGTATAGCGACATTAATCAGTGCTTCTTTATGGATGGTAAATTTGTTTTTGTGACCAGAGACAGAGAAGTTCCTATACAAATTGCTATATTTGAGGATATGAGTGCTTTGTATGATGAACTAAAGAGAAATGGTATTGTGATAGAAGGATGATCAGATAAGATAAAAATCCCCTGATAACTTACGGCATATAACGAAGTTATCGGGGGATTCCGCTATTAGCATTTGTAAGACCGGAAGAAAGAATAGAGTTTTTTTGAAATCTTTCGAAGGATTACTATAACCTTCTTGAGAGAACGGTAAATGGTGAGACAGAGAGCTTTGTTTATGACAACAATGTAATTTCTATGTCAAAGTCAGGAAATAACTTCTATATATATCCAGGATGAACTTGGATCACCGATGTACATGACAGGTACTGACGGAGCAGTTATATCATCATATGCATTCGATGACTTTGGGAGAAATATAGATCCGTTTACAGGCAATATAAGAAACAATAACTCGAAGCATGCATACACTAAACAGGGCAATATAATTCAGCCATTTGCTTTTACAGGCTATCAGGAAGATGAAGTATCGGGGCTTAAGTTTGCACAGGCAAGATTCTACAGCACTGATAATGGTAGATTTGTTGGTGAAGATCAATTTCCAGGATTGCTAACTTCTGCCAGCACATTGAACAAATTTCTATATTGTGAAAATAGTCCCATAGATTTTGTTGATAATAACGGAAAATGGCTTAAATTAAAAGATTTTGATATAAATGATGGATTAGGAGTGGCAGCTGTAACGGTAGGTGCAGTAGCAGCTACTGTAGGGGCTATAGGCGTAGGAATAGCTTTGACAGCTACTGCACCAATTTCGCTTCCGGTATTAGCTTGTTGTGGTGCTGCTAAGGGTAACTTTTTGGGAGGTGCGACTGGTAGTACTGTTGCTGATGCGATAACAAGTATAGAGAATGGCGAGAGCATCTCTGTTAAAAAAGTACTAGGTAAGGCGACTTTATCAGGTATAGCTCAAGCTTTAATATCAGGTCCAGGAGATTGGATATCAGATGTTTTTAATAGTGCTAATCCTAGCGCAAGTGAGCAACTCTTATGGTATGCGATTCATGATACTAAAAATATTGGGATTTTGTCGGAAGCAGCTGGGTGGATTATTGATAATATAATAGATGACAAGAATAACTGTGAAGGTTGATTGTGAGGTTGAGAAATGACTGTATTTTGGACTCTTGTAGTAAATATAGGTATTATAATAGTTGCACCGTGCATTATACTTACTATTTTTTTACAGAATTGTGCAACTAAGGCGAGTTCTGTAAAAGATAAAAAAGAAGCAAATATATTAGCAAAAGTGTTAGGAGTACTTATGCTATATGGTATTTTCTTTTGGGATCCCGATATGTATATTGGAACGTGGCGGCAAATATTAGATATTTCAAATGATGCAAGTATGAGAGATGCGTTTGGGATAGTAGCATTAGCATTTATAGTAATGTGGCTTTGTTTTTATTACATAATCGTAAATAAGAGAAACATGAAAGCTTTTTACAGATACAGGATTGTTAGATGGTTAGCAATTGCTATGCATATAATAGACAGTATATTGGTGATTGTTTTTCTTTGGGTGAGTAATGCGAACACAGACATTGATTATGATTGTTGGCGATGGTTATTATTATCAAATTATATATTGATGGTATCTATTGTTGTGCTTGATGCGTTTAGAGTGGGATATGAAAAGGAGGGGCAGTTCTTTGAATATAACAATATAATTAGACAGATAAAAATATTTACATATAATGGGAAAAAAATAGACATCATAGAGAATGGGGATGAATTTATAGTAACAAATGGTGATGAGGAAGTAAGAATGACTAAACTATTACCATATCAGGAGAACGGAGTAAAAGGATTTAAGGATATAATAAAGGAGTAAAAAATATTGGAGTCAAAAGTAAAAAAACTAATTATTAGTATGATGGTAGAAGCAATAATTTCACTATCTATAGGAATAATGCTGCTACATTTTGGAGAAATTTTTATAGGAATTCTATTCTGCATTTTTGTAGCTTTAGAGGCTATTCTTGTAATATTTAGAATTAAAAAGCTAAAAGAGAGTAGCCAAACTATAGGTGATAGCAATTGATTTGCTTGAACAGAAATTGGAACTTTGAGGTATGTAGCGTATTACTTATTTGTCGCATTCAAAGTATGTGGTTGTATAGCTTGAGTAAGTAAAATATGCAGATTATTGATGCGCTTGGAAATAAGACCAGCATTACCTATAGGGTAGATGGAAAGCTTCATACCGTAAAAGGACCAAGAGACGATACATACAAATATTTTTATAACAAAAACGGCACGATAAAAGAGATTGCTGCTCCCGGAGGGAATGCCGGCATTTTTGCATACAGTGACGGAAACATAAAAGCAGTTTATGACGATAGAGGAATAGGGTCAAACTTTACTTACGATGACAGAGGAAACGTTGCTACAATAACAGATCCTGACGGAGTAAAGACGAGCTATAAGTATGACGAACTTAAACGTGTTGTAGAAACAGTTTCTGCTGACGATGCAAAAAATTTGTATAGCGTTAAATAAATATTTTCCAATAACGGAAGTTTAGTTGTTGACTTTGGACGAGCATTATTTGGAGTTAATGGATGCTCTGATATTATTCAAAATTATATTGTACAGATATTTAGTATAGTCAGACTGGAGATAAAAAGCCCGAGAGTATAGAGACTCTTGGGTTACTTCAATATTAGGGGGGAAATGGATTCATTTAAATTTTGACATCCAATAATGTTTTTGATTTCATTAATACTTTTGTATTGAGGAGAGAGCGTTTATGGTAATTTTTTGGAGCATTATAATAAATTTTTGTGTTGTTCTATGGGGACCCTGTATAGCATTGGTTACTTTTGTGCAGAACTGTACAAAAAAAGTTTGCTCTGCGAAAGAAAGTCGAAATGCAAATATATTAGCGAAGTTGCTAGGAGGGCTTGTGTTATTCGGATTATTTGTTTGGGCTCCTGAAACTATTAAAACTTCATGGCAAGAGCTTTTAGATATTCCAACTATTATAATTAATGAACATTGTTTTGGGATAATTGTTTCTGCACTTTTGATTGTATTGCTGACTTTTTATATTATGATTTTTGGGGATAGTTTAGGAGTTGAAATATTTTATAAATATGAAAAATTGAGAATTGTGGCTATTGGTATTCATTTGTTGAATAACGTTATAATGATTGTTTATCTGTTCCTTATTGATAAAAAAATTAATATTGCTTATTGGAAGTATCTACTGGTATTTGATTTAATAATGTTTGCAACTATTATTTTGGTTAGTGCAATAAAAGTAGCATATACAGAGGATGGAAGGATTTTTGAATATAATACTGTTATATCACAGCGGAAAATTTCCACAGTTGGCGATGATAAGTTTGATTTGACTTTAGATAATGATGAATATGAGATTACAAATGGCGAAGAAATAATACGAATGAAAAAGCTTACACCATATCAAAAAGAAGGTATAAAAAAATTTGTAGAATTGATAAGAGAAAAACAAAATGATAAATAAGGGTTTTTTATTTGAATAATGCATTATAGACTAATGCTCTATTAAAAAAAAGGGACTTCGTTCAGATGGTTGATCATCTAAAACGAAGTCACTTCTAATATTATAGTGCTTTCAAAAACTCTTTTATATCTTTCGCGATTCTTTTTTCTTCAAATTTATATACATAGTGTGCACAGTTGAGTTTTACAAGTTTTCCGTTAGAAGATGCATCTACGAGGGCCTGATGGCCTTCAAGCCAGCCGGGAGAGAGTTCGGTAGTCTGTGCCGAGATGTACTGGATTGTCGGAGCTGTAGGGAGAGGATTGCTACTGATTTCATGTAGGGCTTCTATGCAATTTAAGCCTTCGTCCAGCTTGCAGTTATTTACGTCGTTTCTGTATCCAATGGCAGTTTCCATTTTAGCAAGCTCATCGGCTTCATCTGAATGTCCGCTCAGAACTCGCATAATTCCTGAATCAATAAGGCATCTCATAATTGGAAATTGCTTTTTGGCGGCGTCAAACTCTTCCTTATATTGATCATCCAAACCGGGGATTGATATATCCATTCCAACGATTCCCTCTACTTCCGCGGGATATTTCTGAGCCCAGAGAGTTGCTTCAACTCCTGCGATTGAATGAGGACATAATACGAAGGGGCCTTCTATGCCGGCTTTGGAAAGGCATTCTCTGTCATTTTCGACGATCTTATCGAAGGTTCTTTCTTCTTTTACAACGTCGCTTAAGCCGTATCCGAATCTTTCAATGATAACCACTTTTGCATCGGTGCTTAAGTCTTTGCAAAGAGGAAGAAAATTGACGTATGGACTTGTGTCGCCCCAGCCTGACATAAGTACGATTGTGTGGTCGCCTTCGCCTTCCGTGTAGATGTGCATTTTGTGACCGTCCACTTCGACATACTGTCCGGGAGGATTCTGCCATATCGCTTCTTCTTTTTTGAGCTCTATGCGGTGGTATATAAATGCACCTGTTATAAAAAGCAGGGCAATTATTAAAATAACTGATAAGACTCTTCCGAGTATCTTAAAAAATTTTTTCATAGTATACCTCACTTATCTAAAAGGGGGTCCTTGTTTCAAATACACTTTATCTTGTCTTAAATATACTGATTTATTGTGGTGAATGTTTAACTGTTCTTATTTTCCTGTTTGAAATAATTGGTGTCGGATTTATAGCATGCAAGCCATCTCGTTTCGCCGACATATTCGTATTCGTTTGCAATGTCTTCGGAGACGTAATCGGTCAGCTTGTTAAAGTTTGGAATGGCAATTACATTTTTGTCCCCGTAATAATTAAAGTTCTTTTCATCATTGTAGTAGTTGATCTCTAGCGTGATGCTCTCGCTTTCGCTGTCGTAGCAGGCATACTTCTTGCTGTCGTCAACGGCCTTGCACATGAGCGCAGTGTCTTTATCATCTGCAATGAAGACGGTGTCAACGTCAAGCGTATCAAAATAGTCGGTCATATCAACGATATAATCTTTGTCCATGAGGTTGTCGTTTGCTACTTTGAAGTTGCCGACAAGCATATATGCACAAGCGAGCATTATGAGAGCCATTACAGGCATGGACTGCTTGTTTTGGTGAGTTGCGAGGTATCTGTTGAGCATGATTCCCATTCCGGTCAAAAGAATCGGTATTCCCACAAAAAGGTATCTGTAAGGAATGAAGTCATTGCCGGCGCGCATGTCACCAACGATCAAAATGAGCATGTTAAACAAAATTACCGAGAAGAACGGTAAATAATAGTTATAGTTTGCGGCGCCGCGGATCCATTTATAGATGACGAGCGCTGTGACAATAAAGATCAATAAAACAAAAAGTGTTTTTAGCAAGATGAAAAACCACATCTTGGAAAATACAGGAACAGTTTCGTGTCCCATAATACCAAAGGCCTGGAAAACTCCTGCAAAAACGTACTTCAGGTTATCCCAAAACTCTGATATCTTTACCGGGGATGTGTCGGGAGAATGACCTGTGTAGATCAGGTTATAGGTAAACACACCTATTGAGGCAAAGATGCCTGTCATTGCCCAGACCGGAACCACACTTTCCTTGAAGGGATATCTCTTTTTCCACAAAGAGAACAGAGATGCAAAAAAGATTGGTGTGACTCCGCAGACAATTGTGTAAATCCCTGTAGAAGCGCATGTCACAAAAAGCAGTGACAGATATGTAAATAAGAATATGATTCTTTTTCTCTTGCTGAAACAATCGGCGAACTCACCATCATCAAATGCTATAAGGCATAGCACAAGCATGATCGGAACAAGAGCCTTAATGCTGTAATTGGCGTGCGCAAAGAACAGCATCTTGAAGTAATCAAGCCAGTCATAGTTATAAGGTGTTATGATGACGGCAAGCGAAAGAAATCTAACGCCGATCCGCACATGGAGCGCCATTAAAATGTTCCATATTGCGTAAATATATATGAAAACGATCAAAAGATCGGATAAGCCCACAGACAAAAACTCATTGCCTGTGATCGCAAAAAACGGAACTGCAAATATGAGAGTGGAGTCAAACTCCATGCTGGTGGTTGCTACCCAGTTTGGAAGAATGAGACTTCCTTTATTTACAATCTCTCTTAGATGATATACAACGGTTGCAAAATCGGGATCCAGCGAAAGGCGAAGATCTGAAAGGTTAAAGTAGAAGATACTTGAGAGATTAACCGTAAAAAGTATCATCGCTGCTATTTCCCATAAACACATGCTCTTAATTCTCTGATATATTGTCTTAAAATAATTCTTCAAGTAATTCATTGCTGTCTCTTTTCTTATGTCGGGTAAAACTAAGTATTGCTTTGGGTAAGGTAATTTATAGCCCAATTAAGTTCGTAATCCTCGCCGGTGTGGAATATTTCAAGTGCGGCGTTTTTATCAAAAGGAATGTGAACCTCTACAGGGTTACGGCTGATGCGGTCTGCCTTTACATCAATATTGGGCTCGTCATTTTCGTTCAAGATAAGGCTGACCGGATAACTGACCTTGATTTTGTCATTTGCCAGAGTTATTGCTCCGCCTACAGCCTGGTTTGAACCATTGGGATTGGTGATTCCTGCAAGGGTTACATTTGGAAGCTTTGAAAGATAAAGCGATGTTCCGTCTCCTGCGCTTACACATGCAAAATTTGTGAGAGCAACTGCTTTAATGTCAGCAAATTCGCCTGTTCCATGTACAGCATGATCGGGAGAAACATCGATGTATTTTCCGTTCTTGCGAATACCGAGTCCCTGACCGAAGTAGTAATCATTTGTGAGGAGACTTGCAAGTGCACAGCCTATTTCGTCTAAGCCACCCGTATTTCCTCTGAGATCTATAACAAGGTATTCCATGCCCTGAGCCTTGAGTTTGGTAAGTCCTTTACGGAATATTTCTTTGGATTCCTTGTGATTGCCGGTGAGCATACCGAATATGTCACCGGGTTCGATCGATTGAACAGAGAGCATTTCACTGTTTAAACGCAGGTATCCTACATTGTCGGTAAGCATTTTTGTGCTAAAGTTTTCGTTAAACCACGGTAAGGCTTCTTCAATTGATTTAGCATTCGGCCTGTGTGAGTATGTTGTAAGTGTTTTTATACAGGTTGTGTTTTCTCCGATATTTTGCAGAGAAACAGTCTGCTCGGTGCCTTCTTTATTAATGAAAGATACGTCGACTGTTTCATTCCCGTAAGCTGATAAATAAATATATGAAAGGAATTCAGCATTTTCTTTTACCGGGACGCCCATGTCAGGGATACTTTCGGCAGCAACTTTGATCGGCTTACCGTCCCACTTTGTAATAACGGTTCCGTCTTCAATCCCAAGTTGGTTGACTTCGGGAAGTGTGTTTACTGCAATAACTTCATCGTTATCAAGATGAACCATACAAAGGCCATATTCGTTATTTTTAAATATGGAATTGTTGGTTTCTTCATTCGAATCAAGTTCTACACCTACGTGCCCGTCATGAAGCTCGTTACAGAACATCTTCACCGCGTCGTAGTATTTGGTCAGATTCTTCTCGTTTTCAGCTTCTTCAACCATAGGCATATATTTTTCTTCAAGTGCTGAAAAATCTACATCTTTCCATTCTTTTAATATGTATGTTTTATCCATTGCCTGAGCCATCAGGTGAAATGATTCTGTATAACTCTTTTCAGAAAAGTTATATGTATTTGACGGAAGCATGAATAATAATGCTATAAAGCAGGCAATTGAAAGAAGGAAGGTAATGACGGTAACTACTTTGTAACCGATTTTTCTTTTTCCCAATAAAGTAGCTATCAGTGTCATAAGAGCCAATGCGTAGATTGGGAGGAAAGAAATAATGCTTTCTTTGCCGGCAATAACATAAATAATAATGTGGATCAAAGCGAGAAATATTGGGACAAAGCTTGCTTTTTTCCACAACTTGAGTTTGTTTTCATCGCCCTTTATTCGGGTATGGAGTATTCCGAGGGTCAATGCGATCAGTGCAAAAACTGCGAACCAGATAAGGTGAGTTTTGTCCATGGTGTATATGACCTGGTAAAGGGAGCCGAGTAATGTCTTCATTGTTACAATCCTTTCCTATATGTCATTTTCCGGTTAGTAGTTCTATTGCTGATGAAATAAATACTATCAGCAATATCAAAAGAATGCATAGCCGCTATGTTGCCTTAAATGCTTTGTTTTTTATGCCATATCTCTTTTGCTGCGATATTTCGATAAAAGAGTATCGGTATATGCTATGCCTGTCATGGTACGACTGTAGTACTACGATAGGCATAGTAACATATGAAAACTGTGTTGTCAACATTTCGCTGAAAAAACTTTTTTACGTATCGGAACTGTTCTGATACCGTTAGTTTCAGGTAAGTTGTTAATAAAGTGTAAATATGCCAATTCTCCATTGACCTACGCAAACGTTTACTAATATAATGAGAACGTTAAGTGTGTGATTTAATGCGATAAAAAATGGGAGCGAGGTATTATAATGAGAAAAGTTTCGAAGATTGTTACATCACTGGGGGCTGTCGGTATGTCAGCTGCCTTATTCTTTACTCCTATTGCCGGCGTAAGTGCGAGTGCACGTGCGGTAGGGCCTGAATTGGCTACAGGTATCGACGTATCCAAGTTTCAGGGTGGAATCAATTGGCAACAGGTTAAGGCAGCAGGTATCAGATTCGCCATGATACGTGTAGGAACAATGAAAAAGGGACAGGACGAACAGTTTGTCAACAACATTAATGGCGCAAATGCGGCAGGTATCAGAACAGGTATTTATATCTATTCTTATGCAACAACACCGGAGGCAGCGGCCGTGGAGGCTAATCAGGTTCTTGCTTGGATTGCTCCGTATGCAGTTACATTTCCGGTTGCAATCGATATAGAGGATAATGTCCAGAAGGGACTAAACGCTGCACAGCTTCAGGCTATTGCAGATACATTCTGTGGAATACTTAATGGCGCAGGTTATGAGACATTGGTTTATGCCAATAGAAACTGGTTCATGCAGAGAATGCCTGCTGTTTCAGCACCAAAGTGGGTTGCTCAGTACGATGTTGCCTGTGATTATCCGGGCGATTACGTAATGTGGCAGTCAAGCAGCCATGCAACATATCCCGGAATTCCAGGAAGAGTTGATGTCGATCACCTTTACTCGGATTATTTCACAAGAATTATTCCTGAAGGTTTCAACAGCTGGGGCGGACATACATTCTATTATCACAACTTCCGTAAGCAGTTCGGATGGATTAATCTTGAAAACAAGAAATACCATGCCGATCCTAACGGATATATCCAGACAGGCTGGTTCCAGGACGAGAGCGGAATCTATTATCTCGATCCTACAGCAGGCGGTCTTGCCAAGACAGGATTTGCCGATATCGAAGGCAAGCGCTATTACTTTGATGAAGCAGGCGTAAAGAGAACAGGACTTCTTAACCTCGGAGGAACTGTTTACTACGCAAATGCAGACGGTGTATGCCAGAAAGGTCTTGTACCTCTTGAAGACGGCGTTCACTATTTTGATGATGAGTATAAGATGCACACAGGTCTTACACAGGTTGGAGATAAGCTCTACATGTTCAATCCTCAGGGTGTAATGCAGACCGGTATGGTTGCACTTGAGACAGGCAAGTATATGTTTGGCTCAGACGGCGCAGCTATCAAGGGCTGGTATTCAAACGAGCAGGGACAGAAGTTCTTCTTTAACCAGGATCATGTTGCGGTTACAGGTAATCAGACTATTGAAAAGGCTAACTATCTCTTTAATCCTGAAGGCGTAATGCAGACAGGTTGGTCAGGAGAGATTGCTACAGGAAGATATTACTTCGGACCTGACGGAAAGATGGTTACAGGATGGAGCGATATCGAAGGCCAGAGATATTACTTCGGCGCAGATGGTAAGATGGTTGTAGGAATGGCTTCACTTCCTGACGGAGTATACTATCTTGAGCCTAAGGACGGACACAGAACTGTAGGATGGGTTCAGCAGCCTGACGGATGGCGTTACTTTGACGGCAACACAGGTAAGATGCTTGTAAAGACAACTGCAGTACTTGAGAATGTGTCATGCACATTTGATAAGAACGGTCTCCTTGCAGATCCTGCAGGTTGGACACCCGGAACACCACTTCCGGCTCCGGCACCTGACGCAGGTGCGGCTGCATCAACAGGAGCCTCAACACCCGCTGCTTCAGCAGGAGCTTCAGCACAGACAGCTCCCGCGGCACCGGCTAATTAATATAATAATGAGGGGTTGGACGCTCAGTGCAAAAGCGCGGAGCGTCCAAAAATGTTTATAAACGGAGGGAAATTTAAAAATGAACATCGAAGAAGCAAAAGAGAAATTACAGAAGTACGGACAGGAGCATGTACTTAAGTACTATTCCGAACTTAGCGATTCTGAGAAGCAGGAGCTTCTTGCGCAGGTTGAGGACACGGATTTTGCGGTACTTGCAAATTGTAAGAATCTTGGACATGCTGACGAAAGAGGAGAGTTTGCACCTTTGGCGGCTCTTCAGGTATCAGAGATTGAGAAGAGGAAAGACGAGTTTACTAAGCTTGGCGTTGAGACAATCAAGGCAGGCAAAGTTGCCGCAGTTCTTCTTGCAGGTGGAATGGGAACAAGACTTGGATCCGACAATCCGAAAGGAATGTATGACATCGGTATAACCAAGCCTGTTTATATCTTCCAGAGAATAATCGAGAACCTTCTTGATACAGTTAAGCAGGCAGATGGCACATACATCCGTCTTTTCATTATGACAAGTGAAAAGAACAATGATGCTACTGTTAATTTCCTTAAGGAGAAAAACTTCTTCGGTTATCCTGAAGATAAGATCACATTCTTTAAGCAGGAGATGGCACCGGCATCCGATTATGACGGAAAGGTATACATGGAGAGCAAGTCAAGAATCTCAACTTCTCCCAATGGTAACGCCGGCTGGTATTCATCACTTCTTAAGGCCGGTCTTCGTGATGTCATCGTAAAAGAGGGCATCGAATGGATAGACATTTTTGCAGTAGACAACGTTCTTCAGAGAATTGCAGATCCTTGCTTTGTAGGAGCTACAGTTGCAGCTAAGGTTTCTTGCGGAGCCAAGGTTGTAAGGAAGAACGCTCCCGACGAAAAAGTAGGCGTTATGTGTCTTGAAGATGGCAAGCCTTCAATCGTAGAGTACTACGAGCTCTCACAGGAGATGATGGATGCTAAGGACGAGAACGGCGATCCTGCTTACAACTACGGAGTTATCCTCAATTATATGTTCAATGAGAAAGCTCTCTATGAAATCGCTCAGAAGGAACTTCCTCTTCACGTTGTTGAGAAGAAGATCCCATATATAGACGAGAATGCTAATCTCGTTAAGCCCGAGTCACCGAACGGATGCAAGTTTGAGCAGCTCGTTCTTGATATGATCCACATGCTTGATACATGCCTTCCTTATGAGGTAGTAAGAGAGCATGAGTTTGCACCTATCAAGAACAAGACAGGTGTTGATTCTGTAGAGTCTGCAAGAGAACTTTGCAAGAAGAACGGAATCGAGCTTTGATCATACGCAGAAATTTGAATGACAGAAAGAAGGTAGTAATATGACTATACTGGTAACAGGAGGAGCAGGTTACATCGGCTCTCACACTGTTGTTGAACTTCAGAACGCCGGATACGATGTTGTCATAATGGACAACCTTGCCAATGCGAGCAAGAAAGTAATCGGAAGAATTGAAGCAATCACTGGCAAAAAAGTACCTTTCTACGAGACAGATATCAGAGACCGTGAAGGTCTTGAAGAAATCTTTTCAAAAGAAAAAATTGACGGAGTTATCCATTTTGCAGGACTTAAGGCAGTTGGAGAATCTGTTGAGAAACCTTGGGAATACTATGAGAATAACATCTCGGGAACACTTACACTTGTTGATGTTATGAGAAAGCATAACTGTAAGAACATAATCTTCTCATCATCGGCGACTGTATACGGAGATCCCGCTTTTATTCCGATCACTGAGGAGTGCCCTAAGGGAACATGCACAAACCCTTACGGATGGACCAAATCAATGCTTGAGCAGGTACTTTCCGATATTTATAAGGCTGATAACGAGTGGAACGTTGTTCTTCTTCGTTACTTCAATCCTATCGGAGCACATAAGAGCGGAACAATGGGAGAGAATCCGAATGGAATCCCTAACAACCTTATGCCTTATATCACACAGGTTGCTGTAGGAAAGCTCCCTCAGCTCAATGTATTCGGTAACGATTATGATACGCATGACGGAACCGGTGTGCGCGATTACATCCACGTTGTGGATCTTGCACTCGGACATGTTAAGGCGCTTAAAAAATTTGAGCCCGGAAGCGGACTTAATATCTATAATCTCGGCACAGGTGTCGGATACAGCGTTCTTGATATAGTCAAGAACTTTGAGGAAGCAACGGGAGTTAAGATCCCTTATGAGATCAAGCCCAGACGCGCAGGTGATATTGCTACGTGTTATTCTAATGCGGATAAAGCGGCAAAAGAGCTTGGCTGGCACGCGCAGTATGGAATAAAAGAGATGTGTGCGGATTCATGGAAATGGCAGAGTCAGAATCCTAACGGATATGATGAATAATTAAGATGTAAAAATATGTCGGTCGTATGCTCTGTAGGGAACATGCGACCGGTTTTTACTATCGGAATAGCAGGAGATAAGATGTTTAGACTTTGGGTAAGATTGGTGGAAGACAACCACCTTATAAAAGATATGGTCGTTTGCGACGAATCAAACGATACAAGAACACATAAAGTAATGAATGCCATTGAGAAGGCATGTTATGAAATGGACCTTTCCAAACCTATTTGGCTTGATAATATAGTAAAAGATTTCCAGATCCATTCAAAGTGTCGATTCAACAAAGACGCTTTTGTGGAGCAGATTGAGTTTGATTATATGGAGATACAAGTTATCGAAGAAGACTATTAAAAATTTACGTTATTTTTTTATAATAAAATAAACACAATTTCGACACATAATGAAACTATACTTATTTTAACAAATAGAAAAAAGGAAGAAGGTAGATACTATGTATGAAGATGTTACCAAAGAAAACAGTGGTGTAAATTCGTCAAACTCATACAACAGTTATAACTACACTAACTATAATTATTCCGATGATAAGACATATAACGGAGATTTGACAGGAAAGAGCGCATATGGATATGGAAACGGCGGGAATAATTACGGAGCCTATCAATATTCAAATGCAGGAAGTACAATGGGGAATGCTATGGGTAATATGGAAAGACCGGCTAAGAAGAGAGGTCTGAAGATTTTAGTTTCAATTATTGTGTTGCTTGCGATTGTCGGTGGAATTGGCGCAGGCGGATATTTGTATCGAACATACGGTAAGGACAAGCCGTTGTTCTCATTTAATACTAAGAAGACAGAAGAGAATACCGGTGCAAATCCGGATAATATAGCTACCACGACGGTATCAAACGTGGGAAAAGCTACAGTAACGGACGTTACAGGTGTTGTTCAGGAAGTTATGCCTTCAATGGTTATCATTCATAATAACCGTATCAAATCATCAAACTTTTTCGGATACGGTCAGGAATCAGAGGGGCTTTATGCATCAGGAAGCGGAATTATTGTCGGCAAGAATGATTCGGAGCTTTTGATCGCAACAAACTTCCACGTAGTAGACGGAGCTGATTCAATCGAAGTTATCTTTTCCGATGGATCATCCGATGAAGAGGCGGCTAAAAAAGCTGTTCAGGCAGATCTAAAGGGACCCGACCCGGAGATGGATCTTGCGGTAATTGCTGTATCTCTTAAGGATATTCCTGCTGATACGGCGTCAAAGATTAAAGTTGCCACACTTGGTGACAGTAACGCGCTTACGCTTGGTGAGCCCGCTATCGCGATCGGTAATGCTCTTGGATATGGTCAGTCTGTATCTACAGGTGTTATCTCAGCGGTCAACAGAAAGTTTGATATGGGCGAGGGTTCATCCAAAATATATATTCAGACAGATGCAGCTATTAACCCCGGTAACTCAGGTGGTGCACTCCTTAATATCAAAGGTGAAGTAATCGGTATTAACTCTATTAAGATCGGTGAAGCGGCAGTTGAAGGTATGGGATATGCTATTCCTATCTCACTTGCTAAGCCTAAGATTGAAGAGCTTATGAACCAGGAGACCAAAAAGAAAGTAAAAGAAGAAGACCAGGGAGTTATTGGAATCCAGGGTATAAGCGTTTCTGCTGAAGATACAATGAAGTATGGTATCCCTCAGGGCGTATATGTTTATGAGACTATTCCCGGAGGCGGAGCAGAAAAGGCAGGTATTGAAAAGGGCGATGTTATTGTGAAGTTTGACGGATCAGAGATCGGTTCTATGGAAGAACTTCATTCAAAGCTTAGATACTATTCGGTTGGAACTTCGGTTAATATAACGATACTCAGACCTAACGGAAATCAGTACGATACGATAGATGTTACGGTTCAGCTGTCCAATAAGAATATAGGTTCATCGGATGATAATAATTCCAATGCGGAATCCGATAGTGCTTCAGATGATGAGAAAGCAGGCACAGGCGGCTGATATTAAGATAAGAAAGATAACAGAAAAGTATTAAATAAAAGAGGCGGTTCAAAATGAAAATTCATTTTGAACTGCCTCAATTTTTTGATCAAAATTTATACAAGAGTGGCTTGTTCCTTGTTGAATACAGGAATCTGAGGGTGAATACCTTCGCCTCGTATCTCAATAAGAGGTGAAGCTTTCCCTTCGATGTAATCTCTTGTAATGGTTACGCGTCCGATGTTGTCATCTTTAGGAATTTCATACATGATATCAAGCATGAAATCCTCGATGATGGCTCTGAGGGCACGTGCACCGGTTTCTTTTTCCAAAGCTTTCTCAGCGATTGCTTCGAGAGCGCTGTCGTCAAATCTAAGATCGACCTCATCCAGGGCAAGTAGCTTCTGATACTGCTTAAGGATTGCATTCTTTGGCTCTTTGAGAATCTTGATAAGCATTTCTTTGGTAAGAGCCTGCAATGTACAGATAATCGGAAGTCTTCCGAGGAATTCGGGAATCATACCGAACTTCTTAAGATCCTCAACCGTTACATTGGAAAGAACGTTGGGGTCATCTGCATATTTATCCTTAAGATCGGCATCAAAACCGATTGAAGTCTGTTTATTAAGTCTCTGAGTGATGATGTCTTCGAGGTCGGGGAAAGCACCGCCGCAGATAAACAGAATGTTTCTGGTGTTTACTGTGGCAAGAGGTACCATGGCGTTCTTACTTCCTGCTCCTACGGGGACTTCTACATTTGAGCCTTCGAGAAGCTTAAGCATTCCCTGCTGAACAGATTCGCCGCTTACGTCTCTTGCTGTTGTATTTTTCTTTTTGGCAATCTTATCTATCTCATCGATAAATATAATGCCGTGTTCTGTCTTTTCCACATCGTTGCCTGAAGCTGCAAGGAGCTTACTTACAACGCTTTCGATATCATCTCCGATGTAGCCTGCTTCTGTTAGAGATGTTGCATCAGCAATAGCAAGCGGAACATCGAGAAGCTTGGCAAGAGTCTTAACAAGATAAGTCTTACCGCTACCTGTGGGACCAAGGAGAAGAATGTTTGACTTTTCTATCTCAATCTCATCCATGGTATCTGTCGCAACCCTTTTATAGTGGTTGTAAACTGCTACAGACATGACTTTTTTGGCCTTGTCCTGTCCTATGATAAATTCGTCAAGTTTGGCCTTGATCTTGTGGGGAGCGGGAATGTTCCTTATGTCTATAACGGGTTTTGATTTAGCTTCGCTCTTTTTCTTGATCTTCTGTGAGTTGGGAATGCCACCCATGTTGAAATCACCGGGCATATCGCCTAAGTTGAAAAAGCTCACATTCGGAAATGTCCCCATATTCTTATTGAGTTCATTCATAAGATTGGGGTTATTCAGAAGATTCTGATAATCAAACTGTGTGACCGTGTCCATTGTTTTGTGCATACAGTCTTCACAGATGCAGATATTATTGGGAAGATGGAACATCTTGCCCGCCTTGCTCTCAGGTCTTCTGCATACGAAGCAGACATCTTCAAACTCCGACTTGTCATTATTATCATTGTTGTCGGTATTTGAAGTGGTGTCTTCTGTATCTTTTGTGTCTTTGTTATTCAGTTCTTCGTCTGTAACTTCTCTGAAATCGAAGTTATCGTCTCTTTTATCTTCCATATTATCTCCATAGAGAAAAGAGGTTACTCAAAAGTTATGAATGTACCTGCTTTTCCTTTGAGTGCATCAGCTACAGAAGCAAGAGAAGTAATAAGAACCGAACCGTCGTGATTTGATTCCAAGAACTCAATTGCTGCCTGAATCTTGGGAAGCATGTCTACTTCGCCAAATTCGTCTGCTTCGATGTACTCTTTAGCTTCTTTAACGTTCATTTTAAGGATAGGTTCCTGATCATCCTTACCAAAATTCTTGTATACGTAAGGAACCGATGTAAGAATGATAAGTCTGTCAGATTTAAGGTCTGCAGCGAGCTTTCCTGCGATAGAATCTTTTTCGATTACCGCTGAAGCGCCTTTAAGAACGTGACCCTGCTCAATTACCGGGATTCCGCCGCCGCCGCATGCAATAACTTCTTGACCGGCTTCTACAAGAGTCTTGATAGCATCAATCTCAACAATCTTGATGGGGTTAGGAGCGGCAACGATTCTTCTGTAGCCTTTTCCGGGATCTTCTTTTACAAAGTTACCTTTCTTAATCTCTGTATCGGCGTCTTCTTTTGACATATAACGTCCGATTGCCTTAGTTGGTGCATAGAAAGCTTCGTCATAAGGATCTACCGTAACCTGTGTAAGGATAGTGCTTACCGGTTTGTAGATTCCTCTGCTTGTGAGCTCTGTTTTAAGAGAGTTCTGAATGTCATAGCCTACATAACCCTGGCTCATTGCATTACATACGCACATAGGAGCGGATGTGTAATCGATATACATTCTGTGGAGCTCAGTCATTGCTTTGTGGATCATGCTGACCTGAGGTCCGTTACTGTGAGTTATAACAAGCTGATAGCCTGCTTCTATAAGGTCGGCGAGTGCTTTTGCCGTAAGCTTTGTGGCATTTCTTTGTTCGTGTGTGGTTACTCCCAGCGCTTCGTGTCCGAGAGAAACAACTGCTTTGATGTTTTCCATGTTGGCCTCATTTCTGCACGTTGATCGTGCTTAATAAGATAATAATTTATTGTACAATAACTCCGTCTTTTTTGGAAGTAATACAGTAACGTACTACACTGCTAGTTGCGGTGCAGTCTGGCGTATACGTTGGGATCGAGATCCGGATTGACCTTGGTTATTTTCCTGTCATAGGTCATAAGTCCGTTTACTTCCTCTTCAACGTCGCTGACCTGCGTATATACTGCGCCTGAGAGCCCCTTTGAGATAAGCGGGATAATGTTTGCGTTTATCACGTTGTAGTAAGCAACGCCGAGTGCCTCGAGGTTATCGTATTTTTTGTATCCAAATACTCTGTCAACGCTTGAATGTCCGTCTATGTGGCAGGTAAATCCGCCATATTCGGAGATGACAAAAGCCCTGTTCTTAGGATCTTTTTCTACGGCAAGAGGTCTGAAGTAGTTGTGCACGCTTCTAAAGTCGCCGCTTCCTTCATCAAACCAGCCGCTGGCCTGGTCGATAGGTCTTGTGTTGTCGAGCTCTTTTGCCATAACGGTAGCACCTGCGGCGTTAAACTGCCCCCATCCTTCGTTGAAGAGAACCCACGTTGCTATTGAAGGTACGCTGTAGAGGTATCTTATAGTGTTCTGCATCTCGTTAAGCCATTCTCCCCGTCCTTCTGCCGAGTGTCTTGAGAATGTCTTGTAGTACGCGGGGCCGTCTGACATTCTTCCGAATACTTTCGGGAAAAGAGTCGGAAGATAGGAGACCATGGGCTTTGCATAGGATGAACCGCCGCTTACCATGTCCTGCCAGACTATCATTCCGAGCCTGTCGCAGTGATAGTACCAGCGCGCAGCCTCGATTTTTACGTGCTTTCTCATCATATTGAAATGAAGTCGTTTCATCTCAGTTATATCAAATATCAGCGCTTCGTCTGAAGGAGCGGTGTAGAGGCCGTCCGGCCAATAGCCCTGATCGAGAACTCCCATGAGGAAGTAGGGCTTGTGGTTAAGGAAGAAACGCTTTGTTCCCGTATTGTCTTCTTCAATGGTAAAAGATCTCATGGCAAAGTACGACTGAACGCTGTCGTCGCCTGCTTCTATGAGAATCGGGTACAGGTACGGATCCTCGGGGCTCCACAGATGAGCATCTTCAATTTCAAAAGAGAAGCTGTAACCTGCGGGAGCAAATTCTTTTACGCCGGCTTCGTTAGAAGGATATGTGTCTGACGAAAAGAGATCCTCACGCTCGGAGTTAAAGCTTTCGCCGGATTTCTTGGGCTTAATTGCCTCGTGTCCGGGAATTCTGACATCGATGTCGCAAGGCTTATTTGTTGAAACTTCGATAGTTACGCTCTTTAAATCCTGTGAAGGAGTTACGATAAGCTCTCTTATGTAAGTTTCGGGAACTTCCTCAATCCAGACAGTCTGCCAGATTCCGCTCTGAGCGGTGTAATACATTCCGCCTCGTCTGAGAGTCTGCTTACCTCTGCTGTGGTAGGAGCTGTCGCTCGTATCCCTGACTTTAACATGAATAAGAGTGTTAAGAGCGGTGCTGTCATTATCCGTAAACTTCAGATGATCCGTTATGTCCAGTGTAAAAGGAAGATATCCGCCGCCATGCGAGCCTACAAAAGATGAGTTTATATATACTTCGGCAAACTGATCCACAGCTCCGAAATGCAGTAAGAATCTTGAGCTTTCATGTTTTCTTTTAAGTGTCGGAAGTACCTTTTTGTACCAGAGAACCTGATCGGGAAGAAGTCTTTTTTCCACACCTGATAAAAAGCTTTCGGGTGAAAAAGGTACGAGAATTTCGCCGTCAGTGTCCGCAGGGAGAACATTTGCCGATATATCCTGAACAATCTTGTATTCCCAGATACCGTTCAAATTCATAAAGCCGTCTCTTACAAAGCGCGGCCTTGGATATTCGGGAAGAACATTGTCTTTATCAAGATTTTCTCCCCATACTGTATAAAGCCTGTTAAGCACATCGTCCTCGTGAGGTTTGTCGATTGCTTTTATTGCATCAATTAAGTCCATTTTCAACCTTTCCTGTATTTCCGGCAGCGATGAGATCTTGGTAGAACGCTGTCAATGTTGCATATCTGTAGACAAAAATCCACAAAAGCGGAATGAAAAAGGTCAAGCATCCGAAAATGATAAGCGGAATGAAGCTTATGTGCAAACGAAAGAGCTTAAACCTGTTCCCTTGCATAAGAGTTTTGCTGTATGCAAGGAGCTCTTTTGCCGATCTGTCAGGATAATCATGTAATAAATAAAAAGCCTGTGAATATGTAAGTGACACGTAGATGTTCACGATAAGTCCGAATAGCAGTGCGATGAAGAGTGCGACTCTGACGGAAAAAGGTGATCTCGGTGTCAGGATAAACCAAATTATTGAAGCGGGAAGACTTGAAAGGAAGTCCGCAAGTACAAAGACTGATTGAATCTTTACCGCTTTGTCGGGGTGCTGCTTAAGTCCGAAGAAAATGTCGCCTGTTGAAACCGTCTGTGAGTAGATGAGATTCATGTACAGGTACGCTTTTCCTGAGACCAAAACACCAAGTAGTATGCTTACTATAAGGAATATTATTTGATTTATCGCAAATATAACAAGGCTACCCGAGCTTGAGATTGTCACAATGCTCGAGATAGCCATTTGCAGAACGAAAATTATAATATTTGCAAGTATTAAAATTCCGTATTTATCAAGTGATCTTTCTTTGGCGATTGCCTTTAATTCTGTCGATGTCTTAAGATTAGTCATTAAATATTGCTCCCAACTTACCCCGTAAGGTCTATATTTGCGCCGACAAGTCCCTGGCGGTGCATTGCTTTTCTCTCTTTTTCATACGGATTGTCTTCGTTTCCGTAGCGGATTTTGGTGGTTGTTTCTCCTCCGCAGACATAGGTTCGGCCACATTCCGGGCAAACGGCAGTCTTTATAGAAACTGAAGCCTGAAGAACTTTGCCGTTATTCATGGCGGCTTCTTTGTAGGCATTACTAACATGTTCAGCCTCATGACCGCGCACTCTTGCAGGAGCGGACTGCGGACTTATGTGCTGAGCGCTCTTAAAAGAAACCATCTCATCGGAACCGTCCTGGTATTTGCGGTTCTTGCAGGTTTCGCACTCTGCGGGAGATGATACTCTGCCCGGTGCCTTCTCGGTGGAGGCATTGGGATTCAATATTGGTTTGTTTCCGGCTACAGCACTTGTGCCGATGGCGGCAGATCTGTATGGTGCATATCCGCTGCCTATCGCACCGATAATACTCATAACTTCAAATTACCTCGATTTTATTTCATTTAACATATCATCAAAACTTGTTCCGTACATTTGCTCAGACATTGTGTTAAGCTGCTGGCGCTGTTCGGGATTGGTAAGTACCGTATGTATGCTGGTAACCATCATGGTATATCCGAGAACTACGCCGACAGTTCCGAGTACAAGCGCTTTTTTGGCCTGCGGAAGGAATGTCTTCATGGTTCCCTTTGACAAAAGAGCCAGAACGACCGCCACACCGCCAAGAATAATGCCTGTGTAAAAGATAAGGCAAAGCGGGATTGAAAACATTCCCAGGATCCTGGCAAAAGTAGCAAGTGCCACGTGGCTGTCCAGCTCGTTATGTGCCTTGTTGTAGTTATAATTGTTGTAGTAGTATTTCTCGTCGTCGTTTTCTGCCATTTATATAAGAATGACTCCTTTTGAAATTTTTGGTTAATTACTTAAATTTTAGTATAAAACCCCGTATTTTACAATGCTTCGACATTTTACGGACTCTTGAAATACGTCCGCAAGGCTTGGTATAATATGGGAGTGCGCGGTTTATGAAAAAATAATCAAAAATTATTCTTTTTATCATAATTTCGGCGCACAAAGCATATATATACTGCGAGGTAGGTATGGATATAGTAGTAAAGATAAAAGAGGAGCTTAATGTAGAGAAGTGGCAGGTAGAAGCCGCTATTAAGCTTATTGATGAAGGAAACACCATTCCCTTTATCTCACGTTATAGAAAGGAAGTAACAGGCTCATTAAATGACGAACAGCTTCGTAACCTTGATGAGAGACTTAAGTATTTAAGAGGACTTGAGGAGAGAAGAGAGCAGGTTCTTGCTTCTATCGAAGAGCAGGGCAAGATGACAGATGAGCTTAGGGCTAAGATAGTTGCAGCCGAGACTATGGTTGCGATTGAGGACCTTTACCTTCCTTATCGTCCAAAGAGAAAGACAAGGGCAAGCATTGCCAGAGAGAAAGGGCTTGAAGGATTATCCGAGATCATTCTTGCGCAGGAAATTACAGGCTCACTGGAAGAAGCGGCCAAAGCTTTCGTAGACGCCGAGAAAGGTGTAAATGACGAGAATGAAGCCATCAGCGGAGCAATGGATATTATCGCCGAGGATATTTCCGATAACGCCGACTATCGTAAGTATATAAGAGAAGCGACAATGGAGAACGGTATACTTGTCGGAAGAGCCAAAGACGAGAAGGTTCAGAGCGTTTATGAGATGTATTACAACTACGATGAACCTGTGAAAAAAAGTTCTCGGACACAGAGTACTTGCTCTTAACAGAGGTGAGGCTGAGAAGTTCCTTGTGGTTAAGATACAGGCTCCCGAAGAGGATATCTTAAGATACCTTAATACCAAGATCATTACAAAAGATAACCCTGTGACTACTCCGGTCATCGAAGAGATTACAAGAGATGCATATGAGAGATTGATAGCACCTGCTATTGAAAGAGATATAAGAAATGAGCTTACGGAGAATGCTGAAGACGGCGCTATTTCCGTATTTGGTAAGAACCTGACACAGCTCCTTATGGCACCTCCCATCGTAGGAAAAACTGTCCTTGGTTGGGACCCTGCGTTCAGAACAGGATGTAAGCTTGCCATAGTCGATGCTACCGGAAAAGTGCTTGATACCAAGGTTATTTATCCCACAGCACCTCAGAATAAAGTTGAGGAAGCTAAGGCGGATCTTAAGAAACTTATAGATAAATACAACGTAGACCTGATTTCTGTAGGTAACGGAACGGCTTCAAGAGAATCCGAGCAGGTCATTGTTGAACTTATAAAAGAACTTGATAGACCGATTCAGTACGTAATCGTAAATGAAGCCGGAGCTTCTGTTTATTCTGCAAGTAAACTTGCAACAGAGGAGTTCCCACAATTCGATGTTGGTCAGAGAAGCGCGGCATCCATAGCAAGACGACTTCAGGATCCACTTGCAGAATTGGTTAAGATCGATCCCAAGTCAATCGGTGTAGGTCAGTATCAGCATGATATGAATCAGAAGAAACTCGGCGAGACACTTGAAGGTGTTGTCGAGGACTGCGTTAATAAAGTAGGTGTAGATCTTAATACGGCATCAGCACCTCTTCTTCAGTATATTTCAGGTATTTCAAAGGCAATTGCCAAGAATATCGTAGATTACAGAGAAGAAAACGGTAAATTTAAGAGCAGGGCAGAGCTTCTTAAAGTTCCGAAGCTTGGACCCAAGGCATATGAGCAGTGTGCCGGATTCTTGAGAATAGCTGACGGAGAGAATCCTCTTGATGCTACAAGCGTGCATCCAGAGTCATATGATGCAACACTTAAGCTTATGGATAAGCTTGGAATAACATTTGATGATGTCCGTGCGGCTCAGAAGAACGCTGCCAAGGCAGTTCTTGAAAAGCCCGCCGCTCGTCCCGAGAATAAACCCGCACCAAAGAAAAAGCCCAAGCAGGTTGTTATCAGAAATACAAATACAGCTATGGGAGCAGCTCTTGCGGCTGCACTTGCGGGAAGCAATCTCGCTGTTGTGGAAGAAAATGCTAAGGGCGGAAACGCTTCTGCAAAGGCGGAAAGCGAAGCAGGAAACAAAACAGTATCGGCATCCGGAAGCGCAGCTGGTTCTCTTTCACATAAGATCACAGAAAGTGAGAAAAAGAAGCTGTCAGAAGAACTTGGTGTCGGAGAGATCACTCTTACAGACATTCTCAGCGAGCTTGAGAAGCCTTCAAGAGACCCTCGTGAGAGCATGCCTGCGCCGATACTCAGAAGCGATGTTCTTGATATGAATGACCTTAAGCCCGGTATGGTCCTTAAGGGAACGGTTCGTAACGTAATTGACTTTGGTTGCTTCGTTGATATCGGAGTTCACCAGGACGGACTTGTTCATATTTCACATATCACAGACAGATTCATCAAGCATCCGCTTGAAGCTGTGAGCGTAGGAGATATTGTAGACGTACAGGTTCTTGATGTTGAAGTTGATAAGAAGAGAATCTCTCTTTCGATGAAGCTTCGTGATCCCGCTCAGGTTGCGGCAGAGGCTGCGGAAAATGCGGCAAAGAGACCCGCACAGGAAGCTGCAAAAGCTGCTGAAAGAAAGGCAAGAGACGAAGAAGCTAAAAAAGCTGCTAAAGCGGCAGCTCCTGTAAGAAAGCCTGTAGTTAAGAGAACAACTGTTAAAAAGGCAGAGACTTCGACAAACACTAATAAGAGTGCAAGCGGCACAACGGCTACAGTTGCAAAAAAGGCTACAACAAGCGCGACATCCGATGCCGGAGCAGCTCCCGTTAAGAAGTTTAAGAAAAAAGGAATTGTTATCTTTAAAGGTAATGCAAACGATTAATGAAATGCGTTAGCACTGCTGTTATTTGAAATATGCTGGTTAATTAGAGCGTTCCCGGCCGGATTTGTCCGGCCGGGAATTATGTATATTATGGAGATTGGAGTGCCGGTAATTTAATAAAGTATTCCGACATATAATTGATTAAAGCTCAGCGTACAGCTATTCTTGTATAGGAAATCAAATTAAACTTGCTAAATATTGTTTTGGGAAATATAATGTCTCTTTGGTATAAGAGTGGGGAGCATTAGACTCAATTTTTCTTTTGTGGCTTGATTCAGAAACAAGCATACATCTTGCCGTTTCCGGCATGATTCCATTTGATGATTATTGTAGATTTTTGGGATTATTATACATTTTTGTCATGGCGCGCTACACAGAGGTGCTTGATTGGTGTAAGAACATAACTACAGATAATAATTGTATAAGTGGAAGTGATTATCTGGGGTTCGCGCTACGTTTTGGAGAAAAACGGGAGGGAAACTGCCGTGATTCACAGATAAAACTGGTAAAAAATCCCGATTATCTGTGATAGTGCGGTATTTTATGGCAAAAAAAGCAGAAAATCACAGATAAAATACGTTTAGGATCTGTCGTTTATCTGTGATTTTGCATCAAGGATTAGATAAGAGTGCTGAAAAACACAGATTAAACCTGTATATGTAGTAATTCTAATCTGGGGTTTCGAGGCAGAAGACAAAGAAATCTGAAGAAAAACGCAGATAAGATAATACAAAACTGTATTACAAACAATAAGGAGAAGAAATGTTACAAATTCAAGATATAGTATGCACATTGAAGAATAGGGAAAAGATACTTGAACGAGCGATTGCTATTGCACACAAATCAGAGAAGAGTTTGCCGTCTGGAAGGTTGAGGATCAATCATAACAGAGGTGTGGTGGAATATTATCGTATTACTGATAAGAATGATACCCGCGGGAAATACTTAAAGAAGAATGATATAGAGTTCATAAAAAAGCTTGCTCAAAAGGACTATTTTGATAAGCAGATAAAGTGTGCAAAAAAAGAACTTGAAGAGATTAGAAAAATACAAAAGATTTTGCAGGGAATAATTGAAAAGGAATCAAGCGGAAGCGATATTTTATATAAATCTGACTGTGTTTATTCGATGATGAGAGAGGAACGAAAAAAAACTGATAGAACCAATTCTTTTAAGCAATCATGAATATGCTGATCGGTGGAAAAAAGAGGAATACAAGAAAAATGAATATAGAAACGAAGAAAAAATATATCCAACAAAACAAGGCGATATGGTGAGATCTAAGTCGGAAGCTATGTTGGCGGATATGTACTATGATTTGGGAATCCCTTATCGCTATGAAGCAGAGCTTAGGCTTAACAGTGGCAAAAAAGTATATCCGGATTTCACGATATTTGATGTAACAAGACTTAGGGAGATATACCATGAACATATGGGACTTCTTGATGACGAAGAATACAGATTGCATAATCTGAGAAAAATAGCAGAGTACCGGAAAAATGGGATTTTTGCCGGGAAAAATCTTTTTATAACACATGAATCTAGTGGATGTCCGCTTAATATACGAGAAATTGAAAAATGTGTAAGATGGTTGCTTGATATGTGAGTACCGGGAGAAGACTTATATGTACAATAAAAAGGAATTCATGCATAAAAAAGCAGGAAATACCATATAACAATATTTAATTAGATATCAGCAAAAAATGGCGTGATTAGTAAGGGGGAAACAGGTATAATTGATTTGTATAATGCCGTAAAAGAAAGAACATTTTTTCAAAGGCATCATATAGTGTAAATAATATGTCAGCGTCCACAGATGTAGTGCTTTGACGAATTATGATCCGGTGTCGATATTGATCAAAAATCCGGCGAGACATCACACCGATTGCAGGATGTGATGTATAAACGATCGTAAGTCAGTTGGTACCACATTCGGAACGCTATATATTTAATTAGGAGGTTACATATGCTTTATATTGGAGTAGATTTGGGAACGTCATCGGTTAAGCTCGTGCTTATGGATGAGACAGGTAAGATTCACGGAACAACATCAAGGGAGTACAAACTTTACTTCCCTCAGCCCGGCTGGTCAGAGCAGGAGCCTGCTGACTGGTACAATGAGGCTATTGCAGGACTTAAGGATCTTCTTAAGGATGTTGATAAGTCAGAGGTTGCAGGTATCAGCTTTGGCGGACAGATGCACGGACTTGTAATTCTTGATGAGAACGACGAAGTTATTCGTCCCGCAATTCTTTGGAACGACGGAAGAACTCAGAAACAGGTTGATTACCTTAACAACGAGATCGGAAAAGAGACTCTTTCTAAGTACACTGCAAACATAGCATTTGCAGGATTTACAGCTCCCAAGATTCTTTGGGTAAAAGAGAATGAGCCTGAGAACTTCAAAAAGATCAAGAAGATAATGCTTCCTAAGGATTATCTTGCATATAAGTTATCCGGAACATTCTGCACAGATTATTCTGATGCTTCAGGAATGCTTCTTTTGGACGTTAAGAATCGTAAATGGTCAAAAGAGATGTGTGATATCTGCGGAATCACAGAAGATATGCTTCCCAAGCTCTTTGACAGTTTTGAAAAAGTAGGCGAGTTGAAGCATGATCTTGCAGCAGAACTCGGACTTAAAGACGGTGTTGTTATCGCAGCAGGTGCAGGCGACAATGCGGCAGCAGCTGTAGGAACAGGAACAGTTGGAAACAATAAGTGCAACATTTCACTTGGAACCAGCGGAACAATCTTTATGTCATCAGACAGCTTTGCTGTAGACAGCAACAATGCGCTTCACTCATTTGATCATGCCGACGGACACTTCCATCTCATGGGATGTATGCTCAGCGCAGCAAGCTGCAACAAGTGGTGGATGGATGAAATCCTCAAGACTAAGGATTATGCAGATGAGCAGAAGGGAATCGATAAGCTTGGTGAGAACCATGTATTCTTCCTTCCTTATCTTATGGGTGAGAGATCTCCCTGGAACAATCCTAACGCACGTGCTACTTTCACAGGTATCACAATGGATACAACAAGAGAGGATATGACACAGGCTGTTCTTGAAGGTGTTGCATTCGCTACAAGAGATATGTACGAAGTTGCTAAGAGCATCGGCGTAGCTCCCAAGAGAACAATGATTTGCGGCGGTGGTGCTAAGAGCCCTCTTTGGAGAAGAATGATCGCTAACATCCTCAACGTAGAAGTTGATGTTCCTTCATGTGAAGAAGGTCCCGGAATGGGCGGCGCTATGCTCGCTATGGTTGCATGCGGAGCATACAAGAGTGTAGAAGATGCTGCAGCAGCTATCGTTAAGGTAGACAAGACAGAGAAGCCCGATCCTGAGCTCGTAGCTAAGTACGAAGCAAGATACCAGCAGTTCAAGAATATTTATCCTGCACTTGCTGAGACATTTGATAAGATAATCTGATATATAAATAAAAAGGGATGTTGCACTTATGCTTTTTTCCAAAAGTCAGAACATGAATCTGGCGATATGGATGGGGAGATTATGCATCATCCCTTTATCTTAATTGAAAGAAGTACCCTCATTTCTTTAATCTGGGGATTATGACAAATTGTAGTTTTATGGTGTTTGTAGAATAGTGATTGCTTTTATCGGTATATAAGTATGAAAAGACAGACATCTTTTATTATTTCGATAATATGCATATTGTACATAGGTGGATGCGGCCTTCGAGAGGATGAAGGAATGTCGGAGGCATCTGGGGCGGATATTCCCGAAGTAGATTCAGCGCCGGTAACGGAGGTATTCGGTGGGTATGTTACACCTTCACAGTATGCTTCGGAAGCAGAAAAGCCACAGAGTTCTTCAGATGTCACTTTGGTAATGGCGGGTGACATTCTTCTTCATGATCGGATTGAGCAAGTCGCGAAAGATTCAGACGGTAATTACAATTATAAATTTATATTCGAGAATATGAAGCCTGAGATAGAAAAGGCAGATATTGCCATAGTTAATCAGGAAGTCATTATCGGTGGACAAGAACTTGGGATATCCGGTTATCCTGAATTTAATGCGCCATATGAAGTGGGAGATGCACTTGTGGAAACAGGTTTTGATGTGGTTTGTCACGCAACAAATCATGCGCTTGATAAAGGTAAAAGCGGAGTTGTAAATTGTTATGAATTTTGGAAACAACGCTATCCGCAGATAAGTGTTCTTGGAATAAATAGAACGGAAAGAGATTACGAAGATATAGATATAATCGAAAAAAAAAGGAATTAAAATTGCATTTCTTAATTACACATATGGGACAAATGGGATATCTTTTCCAAAAGATATGCCACATGCCATTGATATGCTTGATGAGGAAAAGGTGGTAAAAGACCTTAAGAATGCGGAAGAAAATGCTGATTTTACGGTTGTTTGCCCGCATTGGGGAACCGAATACAATCATGGTGTTGATAAATATCAGAAGAAATGGACTGAGTTATTCAGAGAAAACGGTGCAGATCTTATTATAGGAGCACATCCGCATGTGATCGAACCTATTGAAATGATAGAAGACGAAAATGCAGAAATAACTAACAACCACGGTGGCGGAGATATGCTCGTATACTATTCAATCGGGAATTTTGTAAGCTGGACGTCTTCAACAGGATCGGGTGTGGCGGACAGAAGCGTTGGAGGGATGGCGAAGGTTACTCTTACGCGAAATCCTGACGGTGAAGTTATCATCAAAGATAACTCGGTCAGGGCACTCGTATGTCATAATCACAGCGAAGAACATGGTGTTACTGTTTATCCGCTTTCAGAGTATTCGGAAGATTTGGTAAATGAAAATGAGATAAGATTAAATGACAGCTCTTTTTCTAGGCAATATTGTATTGATCTGTGTAACAGGATCTGGGGAGAGAGTTGGGAATGATAGTGTAAAATTGGAGAAAAAGACAAATAGTTTATGAAGTTTAGATAACAATTATCAATTGGACTATTGCTTTTATAAAACTAATAATGTATTATCATAAAAGAATCTATTATAGTGATGGGTTCGTTTTAAATATTTATAAGACGTTCTCTTATTCAGAGTGGTGGAGGTACATAGGACCTGTGAAGCCACGGCAACCCCTTGATTTATTCAGGAAGGTGCCAACCTGAGCGTGCATTTCCGTTTTAACGGACGACGAGCAATAAGAGGATCTGAAAATCAATCAGTTCCGCTTGTTTGTGCACGCAAAACAAGCGGTTTTTATTTTTATGGCGCAACAGGCGCAGGAAAGGAAAATAGAATGGATAAATTTATTTTTACTTCAGAGTCAGTAACAGAGGGACATCCCGATAAAATCTGCGATAACATCTCAGATGCAATCCTTGATGCTTGCATGGCAGAGGATCCTATGAGCCGTGTTGCATGTGAGACAGCTACTTGCACAGGTTTCGTACTTATTACAGGTGAGATCACAACAAAGGCTAACGTTGATTATGCTAAGATCGCAAGAGAGACAATCAAAGAGATAGGTTATGATGACTCAGCTAAGGGCTTCGACGGAAATACTTGTGCTGTATTCGTAGCTCTCGATCAGCAGTCAGCAGACATCGCCATGGGTGTTGATAAGGCTCTTGAGGCTAGAGAGAACCAGATGACAGATGAGCAGATCGAAGCAATCGGTGCCGGCGATCAGGGTATGATGTTCGGATATGCTACAAACGAGACAGAAGAGTACATGCCTTACGCAGTAAGTCTTGCTCACAAGCTTACAAAGAAGCTTACAGAAGTAAGAAAGAACGGAACTCTTCCTTACCTCAGAGCAGACGGTAAGAGCCAGGTTTCTGTAGAGTATGATGAGAACGGAAAGCCTATCCGTCTCGAAGCTATCGTAATCTCAACTCAGCATGATGAGAAGGTTACACAGGAGCAGATCCACGAGGACATCAGAAAGCAGGTTATCGACGCTATCGTTGATCCTAAGATGGTTGATGACAACACAAAGATCTACATCAATCCTACAGGCCGTTTCGTAATCGGCGGACCTCAGGGTGACGCAGGACTTACAGGACGTAAGATCATCGTTGACACATACGGCGGAGCAGCTCGTCACGGCGGCGGTGCATTCTCAGGAAAAGACTGCACAAAGGTTGACCGTTCAGCAGCTTATGCAGCAAGATACGTTGCAAAGAACATTGTTGCAGCAGGACTTGCAGACAGAGCAGAGATCCAGCTTTCATATGCTATCGGTGTAGCACAGCCTACATCAATCCTTGTAGATACATTCGGAACAGGTAAGGTTTCAGATGAGAAGCTTACAGAGGCAGTTCGTAAAGTATTCGATCTTCGTCCTGCAGGAATCATCAAGATGCTTGACCTTCGTCGTCCTATCTACAAGCAGACAGCAGCTTATGGACACTTCGGACGTAACGACCTCAATCTTCCTTGGGAGCAGACAAACAAGGTTGATGAGCTTAAGGCAGCAGTACAGTAATTAAGAAGAGAATTTAATATTTTTCTAATAAAGGGGTTGAGACAGCGGTTGAGTTTTTGAGACAGCTGTCTTGGCTCCTTTTGTATTTAAGGGAAGAGTTATGGGAAAAGACGTAAAAAGGGAATGCTGAAATCGGCATTCCCTTAATTTCTTATACTACCTGAACATTATCTTTTCCCGCGAGCTCTTCTAAGCGCTCGATCATCACTTTGTCCGCCTTGATTGTAGCGGAGCGTCCAAGTTTCTTAATCTGCTTGGTGTCCTTGAGGTAGATGGCAATCTCATCGCGTCCGTCCGAATCGGCGATTATTCGCTTGAGTTCAGCATCTTTTTCCGAATAGGCATCCTTATTGTCGAAACGAAGCCACACAGTCCTTGGAATCTCGTCAAATAGCGTGATCTTTGATGCGATAAGTTTGGCGTCGCGGTCATCTTCGACTGAAACGCGGCCTTCTATAAAGACTTTGGCATCAGCGTCAAGCCTTGGCGCGTTAGCTTCATATGTCTTGGGGAATACGATTACTTCGATGCTTCCGACAAGATCTTCAACTGTAAGGAAAGCCATGATCTGATCGTTCTTTGTATATTTGATCTTCTTATCGCTTATGATACCGCCGATGATTGCTTTTTCATTGTCTTTTACCGCGGGCTCGCCCGTCTCATCGTCGAGGTAGAAATCCGCAGTGGTATTTGAAATTCTCTTTTTCCACATTCCGACATAGTCATCAAGAGGATGGCCTGAAATATATATTCCAAGCACATCCTTCTCGAATTCAAGGAGAAGTTCCCGGGGGAATTCGCCTACATCGGGAAGGGGAATCTCGTATTGCTTCTTATCATCTTCGCTTACGATGTCAAAAAGAGTCATCTGTCCTGCCATGGAGTTTCTTCCATTGTTATGCAGGCGGTCCATGATCTGAGCGTAGACTGTCATAAGCTGCTTTCTGGTTCCGGGGAAACAGTCAAGCGCACCGGCTTTTATAAAGTTTTCGATAGCTCGTTTGTTTACATCAATATCCTTACCCTGCATGCGGGAGAGGAAGTCGTTAATATCCTTGAACTTTCCGCGGATTGAGCGCTCTTTTACAATAGCGGCGATAGCCGGATAGCCGACACCTTTAATTGCGGTAAGAGCGTAGTGGATAGCTTTCTTCTTGCCGGGAGTCGTTGCAGCGACAGCGCCGGGAAGGGAAGTATCGCTTTCTTCCAAGTTGATCTCCGTAACGGAGAATCCTTCAAATCCTTCATTGATATCGGGGGGAAGGAGCGTAATGTTCATGTTTCTGCAGCTCATGATGTAGCCTGAAACCTTGCTCGGATTGTCTATGACGGAAGTCATAAGAGCTGCCATGAATTCAACGGGATAGTAGCATTTAAGCCATGCCGTCTGGAGCGCAACAACCGCGTAGCATGCAGCGTGTGACTTGTTAAAAGCATACTTTGCAAAGTCCATCATGGAGTCGTAGATTGCGTTGGCTATCTCGGGAGCAACGCCTTTTGAAGCACATCCCGGAACGTTCTCTTCGGGATTTCCGTTTACGAAGTTTGCTCTTTCAACCTCCATTACGTGCTGTTTCTTTTTACTCATGGCACGACGAACAAGGTCGGCACGGCCGAGAGTATAGCCGCCGAGCTGCTGAACTATCTGCATAACCTGCTCCTGATAAACGATACAGCCGTAGGTTGGCTTAAGTATCGGCTCGAGTTCCGGTGTGAGATAGCTGATGGAGCCTGCGTCGTTCTTACCTGAGATGTACTTGGGAATGAAGTCCATCGGGCCCGGACGATATAGTGAGATACCCGCTATGATGTCTTCCAGTGATTTAGGCTTGAGCTCCTTCATGAAAGCCTGCATACCGCCCGATTCAAGCTGGAATATACCGTCGCACTTGCCACTTCCTATAAGAGCAAGAACCGCGGGATCGTTGTAATCAATCTTGTCTATGTCAATGAAATTCGCATCACCTTTCTTTGCGCCGATGGATGCATTTGCAAAGCGGACAGCGTCCTTGATAACTGTAAGTGTGCGAAGCCCCAAAAAGTCCATCTTAAGAAGTCCAAGTTCCTCAATGGTTGTCATCGTGAACTGAGTGGTTATGTTACCTTCTGCTGAGCGCGACAGAGGAACAAGGTCTTCAGCGGGAGCCTGGCAGATAACGACACCGGCTGCATGGATAGAAGTGTGTCTCGGAAGTCCCTCGAGTTTTTTACACATGTCGATCAGCTTGTGAACCGTTTCGTCAGTCTCGTATCTGGTGCGAAGCTCAGGATTCATCTCAAGAGCTCTGCTTAGAGTCATGTTGAGCTCGTTCGGAATCATCTTGGAAATCTGATCGCCGTAGCTGTAGGGAAGATCCATTACTCTGGCAACGTCTCTTATTACACCCTTTGCGGCGAGCGTACCGAAGGTTATGATCTGTACGACTTTGTCCGCGCCGTATTTTTCTGTGACGTAGTCGATGACGTCCTGTCTTCTTTCGTACTCGAAATCCACGTCTATATCGGGCATGGATACACGTTCCGGGTTGAGGAAACGCTCAAAGAGCAGATCGTACTTGATCGGATCGATATTTGTTATGTGCATGCAATATGACACGATACTTCCTGCGGCAGAACCTCTTCCGGGACCGACTGCGATGCCGTTCTCGCGACAATAGTTGATGTAGTCCCATACAATAAGGAAGTAATCGACGTAGCCCATTCTTTTAATGACACCGAGCTCGTAGTCGAGTTTCTTTTTAAGAGTGCCGTCATCATTGGGATATCTCTCGTTAAGCCCGTCGAGACAGAGCTTATTGAGATATGTCCATGAATCATAGCCTTCAGGAACCTCGAAATGAGGGAGTTTTGTCACGCCGAACTCAATCTCGACGTTACATCTTTCTGCAATCTTGGCAGTGTTGTCAATTGCCTGCTGCGCATATGGGAAAAGAGCTCTCATCTCTTCTTCACTCTTTACGTAGTACTGACCGCCTTCATAGCGCATACGGTCTTCGTCGGAAACTTTTTTGCCCGTCTGGATGCAAAGAAGGAGGTCGTGTGCCTCCGCGTCGTCTGCATAAGTGTAGTGGCAGTCGTTTGTGGCAACAAGCGGAATGTCAAGCTCCTGAGAAAGAGAAAGAAGCGCACTGTTAACTGTTCTCTGAGCGGGAATGCCGTGATCCTGAAGCTCTAAGAAAAAGTTGCCGTGTCCGAATATGCTATCAAGCCTTAAAGCAGCCTCTTTTGCCTTGGCGGGAGTGCCCTTAATGATGTTCCTTGGGATCTCACCCGCAAGACAGGCGCTGAGACAGATGAGTCCCTCGTGGTACTGCTCCAGAAGTTCCATATCAACTCGTGGCTTGTAGTAGTAACCTTCAGTAAAACCGCGGCTTACGATGTGTGACAGATTGGCATAGCCTGTATTGTTCTCGGCAAGAAGAACGAGGTGGTAATAGCGCTCGTCCATGCTGCCTGTCTCCTTTTCAAACCTTGATCCGGGGGCAACATAAACTTCACATCCAAGGATGGGATTGATTCCAGCCTCCTTGCACGCTTTGTAGAAATCGATGACGCCATACATGACACCGTGATCGGTGATTGCACCCGAAGTCATGCCAAGGTCTTTCAGGCGCTTGACATATTCTTTTATTTTATTGGAACCGTCCAAAAGACTGTACTCCGTATGGACGTGAAGATGCGAAAAAGCCATATAAATACTCCCTGTTTTTCAGATGAAAAAATTATATCATATGAAATGAAATTTTTTATGAAAACGCTCCGTCAATCATTGCATTTTAAAAAAAATTGCTCTAATATTATGAAAAGAGTATGTCAATAAATTGTCAAATGTGAGCGTTTGACATTTTTAAGGGTTTTAATCTATAGAATCGAGGAAATAATTATGGCAAAGCAGATCAAAACAATCGGTGTACTTACCAGTGGCGGCGATGCACCGGGTATGAACGCAGCTATCAGAGCGGTTGTACGTAAGTCACTTGCGAACGGTCTCAAGGTAAAGGGAATCAAGAAGGGTTACATGGGACTACTTAATGAAGAAATCGAGGATATGGACAGAAGAAGCGTGTCTGATATCATTCAGCGCGGAGGAACTATCCTTGGTACAGCTCGTTGTATGGAATTCACAACTCCCGAAGGACAGGCTAAGGGCGCAGAGATCTGCCGTAAGCACGGCATTGATGGCATAGTCGTTATCGGCGGTGACGGATCTTACCGCGGAGCTCAGAAGCTTTCACAGCAGGGCATCAACACGGTAGGTATTCCCGGAACAATCGACCTTGATATTTCATGTACAGATTACACAATAGGTTTTGATACAGCTATCAATACCGCTATGAGTGCTATAGATAAGATCAGAGATACATCATCATCTCACGAAAGAGTCAGCGTTGTTGAGGTTATGGGACGTCATGCCGGATATATCGCTCTTTGGTGCTCGATTGCCAACGGTGCGGATGACATACTTCTTCCTGAGAAATATGATTACAATGAGCAGCGCATTATCGACAACATCATCGACAATCGTAAAAAAGGTAAGACACATCACATCATCGTAAATGCCGAGGGTATCGGACATTCAACATCAATGGCTCGTCGTATCGAGGCAGCTACAGGTCTTGAGACAAGAGCAACTATCCTTGGATACATGCAGAGAGGTGGAAGTCCTACATGTAAGGACCGTGTTTATGCTTCTATGATGGGATGTTACGCAGCAGATATCCTTGCAGCAGGCAAGACAAACAGAGTAGTAGGATACAGAAACGGTCAGTTTGTTGACTATGATATCGATGAAGCTCTTGCTATGAAGAAGAATATCAACGAGTACATGTACGAGATCGCTCGTATTCTTTGATTAAAAAACAAAATGAAAATTTAAATTTTACCCCTTGCCGGTTAATTCGGTAAGGGGTTTCTTGTATGCAAAAAAGTAACAAACACTTCGCTCACGAAAAAAATCTGTTGTTTACTCGATAGTGATTGACCGCAAAAGCGTATTGTAATAGCCTTGTTGATGGTTACATATAAAAAATTATGTGGGTGGAGAGATGATCAACAAGGAAAAGATTGAGCAGGCAGTTCAGCTTCTGCTTGAAGGAATGGGGGAAGATGCCACTAGATCGGGACTTATCGAAACGCCCGAAAGAGTGGCAAGAATGTACGAGGAGATTCTTTCGGGTTACGGAGACTGCGCTGAGAGGCATCTATCAAAGACATTTCCTGTTACAGAAAGCGGAATGATCCTTGAGAAAGACATTCAATTTTATTCATTGTGCGAGCACCATCTTCTGCCATTCTTCGGTAAGGTGCATATCGCTTATGTTCCGGTAGATGAAGTTGTCGGCATCAGTAAGCTGGCAAGGACGGTCGAGGTATTTGCAAGAAGACTTCAGATTCAGGAGCAAATGACCGGCCAGATTGCGGATGCCATTGCAAAAAATCTTAAGACCAAGGGCGTTATGGTTCTTGTCGAAGCTGAGCACATGTGTGTCTCTATGCGCGGTATAAAGAAAAGCGGAAGTAAAACCGTGACTATCGCGTCAAGGGGCTGTTTTGAGAACGATCAGAATTTAAGAGAGACTTTTTTTAAACTAATCAGTTAAAAACAAGGGCGGTGAGAAGAGATGAAGATAGGGAAAAAATTTTTCGATCTAGATTCAGACAGATCACTTATCATGGGAATTTTGAACGTTACACCCGATTCTTTTTCTGACGGAGGAAAGTACTTAGACGTAGACAGCGCACTCTTTCAGACGGAAAAGATGATAAGGGACGGTGCAGACATAATTGATGTAGGAGGTGAATCAACGCGTCCCGGTTACACGAAGATATCATGTTGGGACGAAATAGCAAGAATTAACCCGGTGATCAAAGCTATAAAAGAGCGGTTCGATGTACCCGTTTCTGTTGATACTTATAAGTGGGAAGTTGCGGAAGCGGTTATAGAAAGCGGTGCGGATATGATCAATGACATCTGGGGGCTTGATTATTACGAAGATACTGAGCATCGAATGGCACAGGTCGTTGCAGCCGCGGAGATTCCGGTCTGTATCATGCATAACAAAGCAGACAGGATCATAAGCATGGACAGATTTTCTTTTGAACGGGAAATAATTGAGGACATGGAAAAGAGGATAAAAATAGCCACTGATAACGGCATTTATGATTGGAATATCATCCTCGACCCCGGAGTTGGATTTGCCAAGAACTTTGAAGAAAATATGTGGTGCATATCACTTATAAGTCAGCTTAAGAAACTTGGCTATCCCGTGTTGCTTGGAATATCGAATAAGTCGCTCATCGGCAATATCACAGGACTTGAAGTGGATCAGAGAAAAGAGGGAACGATAGCACTTAATGTGCTTGGAAGAGAATTTGGAGGCAAGATTTTCAGAGTGCATGATGTATTGGCAAACAAGCGAGCACTTGCTGTTGCCGATAGTATTTGTGGATGAAACGAACAGGAGGGGGAAATATGGATTGCATTAAGATTGTTGATCTCGAAATTTTTGGAAATCACGGACTTTTGAGAGAAGAAAATGCTCTTGGGCAGAAATTTCTCATATCGGCAAATCTGTATTTGGATACGAGAAGAGCCGGAATGTGCGATACAATGGAGTTTTCTGTAGATTATAATGAAGTTTGCCATCTCATATATGATTATGTTAAAGGAAATACCTATAACTTAATAGAAACCGTAAGCGAGGAGCTTGCTGAGGAGATACTGTTAAGTTTTCCGCTTTTGGAAAAGGTTGATATAGAAGTAAAGAAGCCATGGGCACCTATAGGATTGCCGCTCAGCTACGTGTCCGTCAATATTTCAAGAGGCTGGCATACGGCATATCTGTCGGTTGGTTCAAACATGGGTGACAAAGAGAAAAACATAAAAGGAGCGCTGGAGGAGCTTTCGAAAGATTCGCTTATAAGGGTTGGCAAGAAATCGGAGTTCATAACTACAAAGCCTTACGGATATGAAAATCAGGATGATTTTTTGAACGGAGCGCTTGAGATAAGAACTCTTTACACTCCCGATGAACTCCTTGATAAGTTACATGATGTTGAAAGACAATTCGGAAGAGTCAGGGATGTACACTGGGGACCGAGGACTTTGGATCTTGATATAATCATGTACGACCATTTGGTAATGAAAAATGAAAGACTTACGATTCCGCATATAGATATGCAGAACAGACAATTTGTATTAAAGCCGCTTGCCGAGATAAATGAACAGCTTGTTCATCCCGTATTACATAAGACGGTTGGGCAGATGCTCAGAGAAGTGCAAGCATAAACAATGGAGCGCCTGTAAGAATACTCTTGCAGGCGCTCCATTGTTTTTTGTGTTGGGTGGATCAACGTCCGCTGAGCCAATCCCAGATATCCATTAAATACATCATTGTGGTCGTCGTAAACCTCTTTCCTTTCCCCAAAATTTTAATTTCATATGAAATAGAGTATAATATTGTCGAAAAAAAGAAAAGAATAAGTTAGTAAATGACATATTTTTTGTGTAAATGACATAAAAATCGGTGGTCAAAAATTGCAGATATGCACGTTGTTAGGCCATTCACGATATGTTAATATTATATCAATGAGCTTTCTCAAGTGGATTGGGGGGTGGCAATATGGTGAATTTAAGTGTTGGTATATGCGACGACGACCCGAAATGTCATCGCAAGATCATGGAAATATGCGAAAAGCATTTTGCCGACAACGGTATCGCCTGCGAGATTTTTTCTTATTATTCGGGCGAAGAAGTGATAAATGAGCACGACAGTCACATTGATTTGCTTTTTCTTGACGTTGAGATGGAGGGCATTGACGGACTTAGGGTCATGCATAAGGCCGAAGAGATGCAGAATATCCATAGCATTGTCTTTGTTTCCGCTCATTCTGAAGCGGTTTGGGATTCTTTTGGTTACAAAACGAGGGGATTTCTTCAAAAACCTGTTGATGAAAAAAAGATATGTAAATGTCTCGATCAGGCTTATGAACGCAAGAAAAACGATTCTTTTATAGATTTTCCAAATTATAACGGTTCAATATTTTATAAAAAGTCAGATATTGTCTATGTTAAGTCAGACTCGAATTATGCGATATTATATCTTGGAAACAACGAAAAGATAATAACTTGTACTTTAAAAGAATGTGAAAAAAAAACTTGGTGGAATGCCCTTTTTGAGGGTTCACAGGTCATATATCGTAAATCTTAACCATATAAAGAACATTACCGGGGAAACGGTATGCTTTAAAGACGGTTCTGCAATAAGAATCGGTAGGAGTTATAGAGAAAAAGTAAGAAAAGGATACAATGATTATCTGTTGGGTGAGCTGAAAAAATGAATGGGTGCGTGATTGCAGTAGTTTATTGTATATTGGATATGCTTAAATATTACTTTTGTCTGTTATATGTGTTTGATATACGTATAACACGCAGAAAGTATGCTGTTGTTGCGCTTATCGTGACTGCTTCTGCAGTTGACGGCCTTTTCTATTGGCTGACCGGCGGATCGGATGATTGTTGTATTATTCCGAATGTCTTTATGTTGCTGTTTGTTTTTCTGCTTCAGAAGGGGAACAGGCTTAAAGGGGCATTATATATTGTTCTTGCATGGATAATAATGGATTCGCTTACGGAACTTATCAAAATGTTTGCGTCTACCATAGGATTTGGACAGGAGATTCTGTTTAAAAAGATAGCCTGGGAGACAATAAATGCAAAAGTTTGTACCATTTTGATAATCATTATTTATCACGGCGTGGTAAACGTACTGGTCCGAAAGCGACTGGATTATTCATTCAGGACTGCTCAGTGGGGAGTGATATTTGTGTGCTTTTTGGGACTTGTTTTGATCATTCCGCCACTTGAGAGGATGAGTGCGGGAAGAAATCTTTCTTCCGGAGAGTACGTCAGGATGTGCATTTCACTGATGCTTGTGCTGTTTCTTTTTATCGGAGTCATGCTTTGGCAGAGCTATATTGTAAAAAAGAATCTCGGCATGAAAGAACGTGAGCTAAGGTATCAGTATGTTGTTAAGAGTCAGGCTGACTATTTTGAAGGGCTTTTAAATGATTACACCGAGATCAGAAAGTTCAGACATGATATGAAAGCTCATGTAATGGCGCTTTCAGAGCTTGCATCAGACAGCAAAAATGAAAAGATACTTGATTATCTTAAGTCTATCGATGCTAAGCTTGATTGTTCCGCAATAAAGAGCTATACGGGAAATAAGGCTGTGGATGCGGTCATAAACGAGCTTGCAAAGCACATGGAAGAAGCAAAAATTAAATTTGAGTATGAAGGTGTCCTCAGGAACAGGGAAGATGTTCAGGATTTTGATTTTTGCACTATTTTTTACAACGTTCTTCAGAATGCAATTGAGGCATCGAAAGCTCTTGACGAGGACAAACGTGAAGTGAGTATCGAGGTCAAGAGTGTAGGCGACAAAGCGGGCATTCTTATAAGTAACAATACACTTATTGAAAAGATTCCCGGCGAGAAGGATGGCCGTTTTACGACCAAGAAAGATAAGGAAAATCACGGCTTTGGCATCCAGAATATCAAGGATGTTGTCAAAAAACATGATGGAATCTATGAAGCGCGCATTGCTGACTCGCGCTATATAGTGACAATCGTGATATAAACTCTTTTAATGTGGTATAATAATTATACACGTCGCTAAATTATCGCGTGAAATCGGTGACCAAAAGAGGTATATATGATCAAGAGTGTAAACAACGAACGTGTGCGTAAAGTTGTAAGCTATATACAAAAAAGTAAGGCCAGAAAAGAGGAAAACGTATTTGTCATAGAAGGCATGAAGATGCTGAGAGAAGCGCCTGTTCTTCAGGTAAGAGAGGCGTATGTGACAGAAAAATTTCTTGATGAGGCTTCGGAGGATGACAAAGAAATCCTTTGGAGATACGGAGCTGAAACGGTAACGGCCGAAGTTATGAAGAAAATGGCTGATACGCGTACACCGCAAGGGGTTTTGGCGGTAGTAAGTATGTATCATTACTCGGAGGAAGAGGTACTCGAAGGTTACAAAGAGATGGGGAATGAGAAACCTCTTTTACTCATACTTGAGAATATTCAGGATCCCGGAAATCTGGGAACCATGCTTAGATCGTCGGAGGGCGCGGGTGTAACGGGGGTTATACTGAGTAAGGGCTCTGCCGACGTTTATAATCCCAAGGTAATTCGCTCAACCATGGGATCTATATTCAGAATGCCCTTTATGTATGTGGATAACATCACTTCTTATGTGGAAAAGCTCTCGGATAGAGGGATAAAGACCTATGCTGCGCATCTTAAGGGAAAAAAGAACTACGACAAATTTGATTATACGAAGCCTACGGCTTTTCTCATAGGAAATGAAGGAAACGGATTGTCCAAGGAGACAGCGGATGCGGCATCAGAGTATGTGCTGATACCGATGAAAGGGCAGGTTGAATCGATGAATGCTGCGACTTCGGCAGCTATACTTACATTTGAAGCATCCAGACAGAGGAGGAAATGAAGAAATGACAATTGGATTTATAGGACTTGGAAACATGGCAAAGGCGATGATCGGCGGGATTATTGCCAAAGGACTTATGGGACCTGATGAGATCATAGGAACTGCGGCAACCGAAGAGACATGCGCTAAAGTTTCCGAAAAATACGGGATTCAGACACGCAGTTCAAATGCTGCCGTGGCAAAGGAGGCTGACATCATAATTCTTGCCGTTAAGCCTCAGTATTTAAAGGTTGTTATCGCAGATATCATGGACAGCGTTGACGACAGCAAGGTGATCGTAAGCATTGCCGCAGGAAAGACAATAAGCTGGCTTCAGAACGAATTTGAGAAGCAGGTAAAGATTGTAAGAGTTATGCCAAACACACCGGCTCTCGTACTTGAGGGATGCTCGGCGGTTTGCAGAAACGATCTTGTGGATGACGATAATTACAGCTTCGTAAAAGAGCTTCTCGGAAGCTTTGGAAAAGCCTACACGGTTCCTGAGTCTCTCATGGATGTAGTTGTAGGAGTAAGCGGTTCTTCACCGGCTTACGTATTTATGTTCATAGAAGCAATGGCAGATGCCGCTGTAGAGGGTGGAATGCCCAGAAAACAGGCATATGAGTTCGCTGCCCAGTCGGTTCTTGGAAGTGCCAAGATGGTTCTTGAGACAGGAAAGCATCCCGGTGAATTAAAAGACATGGTATGCTCACCTGCCGGAACAACAATTGATGCAGTTCATGTTCTTGAAGAAAACGGATTCAGGGGTACAGTCATGAATGCGGTAACCGCCTGCATCGAAAAGAGCAGAAGCCTTTGAAATACCTGCATTTGCAGTCTTGAAAAAGTATAAAATTTGACAAAAAAAGATATATTTGCTAATATCTCTACTACAGTGTTTTGCTAACGTTAACAAGTCGAAACATAAATGTAATATTATTTAGTAGGAATTTATAGGAAACGAAAGCAATGAATAGAGTTATGAAGTTATTCTTGGAGGTTTCGAAGCTGCTATTTACCTGGGCTTTGATCATTGTACTTTTCATCTCTCAAGGAATAACAGCAGAGGCTAAGAGAAGTTCGCTCAAAGCCAAACCATGTGCGGATCTCTCGGCAGGAATATCCGATATTGTCAGTCCGGTAACGCCTCTTGGTGTTGATAAAACTTCAACGGAAGCAAGAGTACTTGGAAATAGCAACAAATCCTCCGTAGCTATGAGCGCATCGTCTTCAAGCACGAGCAGTGAAGAAAGCAAGCTTGTAATGTCTAAAGGAGCAGAGGCTATGTACATTCTGGCATCGCCTGACAGCGCGTCAAATGAAGATAGCAACAAGGTTGGTGTTCTTTACAAGGATTGCGGCGGAAAAATTTTAGAAAGAAAAGACGGATGGACTAAGATCAGTTCCGGTGATGTTATCGGATGGGCAAAGGATGACAGTCTTTTGTTCGACGAAGACGCGGAAAAACTTGCATCCGAAGTTGGAAAGCAGATCGTAACCAATAACAGTAGTGCACTTAAAGTAAGATCGAGTGACTCTGATGACGCAAAGGTTATCGGTGTGCTTGGTGAGAAGTCTTTTGTAGACATGCTCGAAGATATGGGCAACGGCTGGATCGCTGTTGATTACAACGATCATAAAGGTTTCGTTCAGGCCGAGTATGTAAGCACAGACTTTAAGATCGACCAAGGTAAGTCGATGGCAGCGATCAAGATGCGTGAGATCGACAAGAAGGGCAGACAGGCAGCCAAGGAGCCGTCTCTTCGAGAGAACAGAGGCGCTGTGGATGCAAGTGCTGATGAACTTAAACTTCTTGCCGCACTTATCCAGTGTGAGGCCGGCAATCAGCCATATGACGGTAGAGTTGCGGTCGGAGCGGTTGTTATGAACCGTGTTAAGAGCGGTGCTTATCCTAACAGCATCTATAATGTTATTTATGCTTCAGGACAGTTCACACCGGCACTTAACGGAACGGTTGCAAAGGTTTACGACAGCGATAAAATTTATGATATGAATTATCAGGCTGCCCAGGCAGCGCTTAACGGTGAAACAACAGTAGGATCCGCTCTTCACTTCAGAAGAGTCAACGGCCGAGAAGGAATTGTCATCGGTGAGCATGTATTTTGGTGATATTATGAGGGATTGCAGAAATGCAATCCCTTATTTACAATATAGAGACAGAGTGTAATAATAGTGCATAATTATTTTGAACGGAGGAGCATGACATGAATTTAAAGGGACGCGATTTTTTGAAACTTCTTGATTACACTGCTGAGGAGATTGAGTACCTGATCGACCTCGCCGCAGAGCTCAAGAGAAAGAAAAAAGAGGGTATTCTTCACGATGAACTTAAGGGAAAGAATATTGCTCTTATCTTTGAGAAGACAAGTACGCGTACCAGATGCTCTTTTGAAGTTGCAGCTTCGGATCTTGGAATGGGATCTACATTTCTTAATCCCACAGACTCTCAGATCGGTAAAAAAGAGAGTATTGCCGATACTGCACGAGTTCTTGCAAGTATGTACGACGGAATCGAGTACAGAGGCTTTGAGCAGGAGAAAGTTGAAGCTCTTGCCAAGTACAGTAAAGTTCCCGTATGGAACGGACTTACAAACGAGTTCCATCCCACACAGATGCTTGCAGATATGTTGACCATTAAGGAACACTTTGGCAAACTTAAGGGACTTCACCTTGCATACATGGGTGATGCAAGATACAACACAGGTAATTCGCTTATGGTCGTATGCGCTAAGCTCGGTCTTGATTTTACCGTTGTATCTAATAAGAAATATTTCCCTTCAGAGGAACTTGTAAACACATGTAAAGAAATTGCCGCACAGTCAGGCGCTTCCATAAACTTCAGCGAAGACCCTATGGAGGGAACAAAGGGTGCTGATATTGTTTATACGGATATATGGGTTTCAATGGGTGAACCCGACAGTATCTGGGAGGAGAGGATAAAAGACCTTCGTCCTTATCAGGTAAATATGGATATCATGAAGAATGCGGGAGAGAAGAGCGTATTCATGCACTGCCTGCCTTCATTCCACGATCTCAATACAGGAATCGGAATGGAGATCAAAGAGAAATTCGGCCTTGATGAGATGGAAGTTACGGATGAAGTGTTTGAGTCAGAAAGGTCTATAGTGTTTGATGAGGCTGAGAACCGCATGCACACTATAAAGGCTGTGATGCTGGCAACAATAAAAGGAAATTGATAATGCTAAATGCAGAAAATATAAGGGGGCAGCTCGGTACCAAGTGGGCTGCCCGTAACCTTATTTTTAAGGAAACTACGGAATCTACAAATGACGATGCCAAGATGCTCGGAGAAGAAGATGCACCTCATGGTACACTTGTTGTCGCGGATGTTCAGACGAGTGGAAGAGGCTCAAGAGGAAGAAACTGGGAGACTCCCGGCGGAAGCAATATCGCAATGAGCCTTATTGTAAGACCCACTGCGCCGCCTGACAAGATCTCGGTTCTTACACTTATTATGGGACTTTCGATTGCACAGGGTGTTGAGGATCTTTTTGCCGACAACGAAGAGTTTGCGGATTATCCCCAGATTAAATGGCCCAATGACGTTGTCATAGCGGGTAAAAAAATTTGTGGAATACTTACGGAACTTCATATGAATAACGACAACACCATAAACAACGTGGTTATCGGAGTAGGAATAAACGTCAACATGAATTCTTTTCCGGAGGAGATCGAAGATATAGCAGGTTCTATCTATACTCAGACCGGATTTAAAGTTGACAGGGCAAGCGTTGTCGCTGCATGTATGAAGAGATTTGAAGAAAACTACGAGAAATTTGAGAAGACTTATGATCTGTCTCTTTTAAAAGATGAATATGAGGACAGGCTTATAAACAGAGACAGAACGGTCAAGATACTTGACCCTCGCGGAGAGTACGAGGCGGTTGCCTTGGGAATCGGAGATGACGGTGCGCTTAAAGTGCGACTTTCTGACGGGAATGTCGTTAACATAAACGCCGGAGAGGTATCGGTGCGCGGACTTTACGGATATGTATGAGAAAAAGACGGAGGAAACTATGATTCTGGTAATTGATGTGGGAAACACCAACATTACTTTCGGAGTTTTTTCACAGGATGAGCTTGTGAGCTCCTTTAGAATGACAACACAGATGCCCAGAACTTCCGATGAGTTTGGAATTAATCTTGTGACGCTTCTGAGTTCAAACGGAGTTACGACGGATGATATTGAGGGCGTAATGATAGCGAGCGTAGTGCCTAAGACAATGCACGCTCTTGTAAATGCGATAGAGAAATATATCGGTAAGAAACCTTATATTGTAGGCCCGGGGATTAAGACGGGTATCAAGATCGCGACGGATAATCCGAGGGAAATAGGACCCGACCTTATTGCAGGCGCTGTCGGAGCGTATGAACTTTATGGCGGACCTGTTATGATAATCGACTTTGGAACGGCAACGACCTATGTTACCGTAAACGCCGAAGGTGAGTTTTTTGCCGGAGTTGTTGCACCCGGAATCGGGATATCAGCCAAGGCGCTGTGGCAGGATACGGCTAAACTTCCCGAGATTGAGATCGCGAAGCCTAAGAGTATTCTTGCAAAAGAGACCATATCAAGTATGCAGGCCGGACTTGTTTACGGACAAATCGGGCAGACCAAGTACATTATTAAAGAGATGAAGAAAGAGGCCAAGATGCCTGATATGAAAGTTGTGGCAACGGGAGGCCTTGGAAGACTCATTTCCAATGAGACCAAAGAGATTGATATATACGACCCGATACTTATACTTGAAGGACTTAAGGTCCTTTATGATAAGAACAAAAGAAAATAATAAATGGAGATTTTAGTATAGATGGCAGGTTTTTTTTGAAAAATTTAGTAAGAAGTTCAGTGAAGAGCCGAGCTTTGCTGAAGAATATAAGGAAGTTGAGATTCAGCCGAGTTTCTCGGAAGAGTATAATAAGGAACTTCAGAGTAAGCCTAGCTTTTCTGAAGAGAATGATGCGAAAGTTCGCGGCGAGACCGATTTTGAAAAGGAATATAAAAGAGAATTCCGTGAGGATAACGGCAAGGAAGATCTTCACATAGACAAGATGGATAAGACCAATAAGGGCCGTGTTTTTGAAGAAAATGCGGACGGAAGAGTGGTTCTTTGCGGTGCGAATGCATATGAGCTTAAATACTACTTCAATCCTCTTTTCAGACAGATCCCTGAGAGTATAAAGAAAGAGCTCAATATTATCAGTGTTCTTTTTACCCAGGAAGCCGGAGGCATATTTACCATACTATTTGAGAAGGATGGAACCATCAGCATAGAGACAAATGCAGATGAAGAGGATATCACTTATGATGAGATCACAGCAGGGCTTCTTGTCGGTGAAGTGAGAAGAAAGAGACAGGATCTTTTCGAGGCGCTCGGACTTTATTACAGGATTTATGTGTTACACGAAGATCCGGCCGAACTTTTAGGGGAAGATGATTGATGCCGGGATATGGTAAGTTGCAGATCGGCAACGTTACACTTGATAACAACATAATATTGGGGCCTATGGCGGGAGTATCGGACCTTCCGTTCAGAATCCTGTGCCATGAGATGGGCGCGGGACTTGTGTGTATGGAGATGGTGAGTGCCAAGGCTATAATTTACAAGAACAAGAACACGGACATGCTCATAGAGATACATAAAGATGAGCATCCCGTGTCTTTGCAGCTTTTTGGGTCAGAACCTGCCGTGATGCAGGAAGCGTACGGAATGATAAAGGACAGACCTTTCGATATCCTTGATATCAACATGGGATGTCCGGTTCCAAAGGTTGTAAGTAACGGAGAAGGCTCGGCTCTTATGAAGAAGCCTGAGCTTATCGAAGAGATAGTTGCGGCGCTCGTGAAAGTTTCTGACAGGCCTGTCACTGTTAAGATAAGAAAGGGCTTTAACGACAAGAGCATAAATGCCGTTGAATGTGCACTTGCGGCGCAGGAAGGCGGAGCGGAGGCCATTGCCGTTCACGGAAGGACCAGAGAGCAGTATTATACCGGAGATGCTGATTGGGATATTATCAGTAAAGTCAAGGAAGCGGTAAGGATACCTGTTATCGGAAACGGAGATGTTACGGATGGCGAGAGCGCAAAGAGAATGTTTGAAGAGACCGGATGCGACGGAGTTATGATAGCCAGAGCCGCTCAGGGCAATCCTTTTATCTTTAGGGAGATAAAAAGCTTTTTTGAAACGGGCAAAGCATGTGAGAGGCCAAGCGCCGAAGAAATCTATAACACAGTCATAAGACATGCGGATCTTCAGCTTAAATACAAGGGTGAATATATCGGGATAAGAGAAATGAGAAAACATGTATCCTGGTATACTTTCGGAATGCCTGGAAGCGCCAGATTCAGAAATGAAATTAACCAAATGACGGACATGGATTCATTAAAAAAAGCATGCAAAGCGGTAATGCTTTCGTAGACGTTACATTAACGGTAGATTTTTATATGATTGACACAGAAAATAATTGACTGTATAATATCCAAGTTAATATAGAATGCTGATTTGAAATTTTTTTTGATATAAATTTGCGCAACGCGCCAGACCTGAATATTTAAAGGGGTAGGAGACGTAACAATGGAAGAGAAGAAGAATATTTTAACTTACGAAGGACTTAAAAAATACGAGGACGAGCTTCACGAGCTTAAAGTTGTAAAACGTAAAGAAGTTGCAGAGAAGATCAAAGAAGCAAGAGAGCAGGGCGACCTTTCAGAGAACGCTGAGTATGATGCAGCCAAAGATGAGCAGCGTGATATCGAAGCAAGAATTGAGACGCTCGAGAAAATCTTGAAAAACGCAGAAGTAGTTGTAGAGGAAGATGTAGATCTCAACAAGATCAGCATCGGATGTAAAGTAAAGATTCGCGACCTTGAGTTCAACGAGGATCTTGAGTACAAGATCGTAGGTTCATCAGAGGCAAACAGCCTTAAAGGTAAAATATCTAACGAGTCACCTGTTGGTAAAGCACTCCTTGGAGCAAAAAAAGGACAGACTGTTTCGGTTGAGACACAGGCTGGCGTTATCAAGTATAAGGTACTTGGAATTGAGAGATTTGAAAACTGAGTAGCTGTACCTGTTTGAGTGTATGCGTGACTCTCAAAGAATTGGTGATTTAAAACAGTGAATTTTTTGGAGCCGGCGATTTTTACATTCGCTGGCTCTTTTTTGAGATTATATTAGATTGATGCGGAGGAATCAAAAATTGGAAGCCAATAATCAGCAGAATAACCAGAACACACAGGAAGACGTTGGACGTCTTCGTCAGGTCAGAAGAGATAAGCTTTCTGAGCTTCAGGCAGCAGGAAGAGATCCTTTTCAGATTGTGAAATATGACCAGACTCATCATACACAGGACATCAGGGATAAATTCGATACCCTTGAGTTTGTAGCTCCTGTAGATGCAGATGGAAGACCTGTGGTAGTGCCTCTTTCGGATGTTCCGGCAGAGAAGATCGTATCACTTGCAGGTCGTATGATGAGTAAGCGTGTAATGGGTAAGGCTTCTTTTGCTAACCTTCAGGATAGAGACGGACGCATGCAGCTTTACATCTCAAGAAATGATATCGGAGATGAGGCTTATGCAGATTTCAAGAAGCTTGATATCGGAGATATCATCGGTGTTAAGGGCTTTGCTTTCAGAACAAGAACAGGAGAGCTTTCTGTTCATGTTAAGGAGCTTGTTCTTTTGTCCAAGTCTCTTATGCCACTTCCCGAGAAGTTCCACGGACTTACAGATACAGAGATTCGTTACAGACAGAGATATGTCGACCTCATCATGAATGAGGAAGTGAAGGAGACATTTAAGAAGAGATCTGCGATCATTCGCGAGATCCGTAATTTCCTTGCGGGCAGAGATTTCATGGAAGTTGAGACACCTATGCTTGTAGAGAATGCAGGCGGTGCTGCGGCAAGACCTTTCTTCACACATTACAATGCACTTGATGAAGAGAGAAAGCTTCGTATCTCACTTGAGCTTTACCTTAAGAGACTTATCGTAGGCGGCATGGAGAGAGTATTCGAGATCGGTCGTGTATTCAGAAACGAGGGTACAGATACAAGACATAACCCTGAGTTCACACTTATGGAACTCTATCAGGCATATACTGATTATGAAGGAATGATGGAGCTTACAGAGTCCATGTTCCGTTATCTTGCCGAGAAGGTATGTGGAACAACACAGATTCCTTACGGCGATAACATCATCGACCTGGGCAAGCCTTTCGAGAGACTTACCATGAACGATGCGATCAAGAAGTACGCAGGCGTTGACTTCGACGCTGTTGAAACAGACGAAGAAGCTAAGGCAATCGCTAAGCAGCGCGGTGTTGAATTTGAAGATCGTCACACTAAGGGCGACATTATCAACCTCTTCTTCGAGGAGTATTGTGAAAAGAACCTGATCCAGCCTACATTTATCATGGATCATCCTCTTGCAATCTCACCTCTTACCAAGAAGAAGCCCACAGATCCCGAGAAGGTTGAGCGTTTCGAGCTCTTCATCAATACATGGGAGATGTGCAACGCATATTCAGAGCTTAACGATCCTATCGACCAGCGTGAGCGTTTCGCAGCTCAGGATGCCAATGCGGCAGCCGGTGACGAAGAAGCCGAGCACACAGATGAAGACTTCCTCAACGCCCTCGAGATCGGTATGCCACCCACAGGCGGTATCGGCTATGGTATAGATCGTCTCTGCATGCTGCTTACTAACAGTGCAGGCATAAGGGACGTGCTGCTCTTTCCAACGCTTAAGTCTTTGAATTGACGTATGGAGGAATAGGGAAGAATCGGTGAGTAAAGAGGTCCAATCAGATACATGTTGTACTAAAAAGTACATCTATTTCATTGGATTTCTATACCCTTCAATGGACTTTGGTGCCTAGATTGCCCAAAATGGAGCTCCGCTCTATTCGCTGTTTGGAGTTGATTTAATTAAACAAAAAGTGTTTATTTTTTGTGATAATTGATGAGGAACAGTTGAAAATTAAAGAGATAATACCGGTTATCTGCAAAGAATTCTTTCAGCGAAAAAGGCAATTATTATATTAAAACCTTATATGATCAAATATTCTAAGGACATATGTGTTCTCCAAGAAATGGAGAATAATATATGTCCTTTTTTATTTTCTTTTTTCTTGCACATCCGGAGCAAAAAGGAGGCACTGGATGAACAAATCAAAATCCCCACCAGTAGATTTAGAAAAATATTTAGAAGCCCGAGGAAGAAAGCATCATTACGTCACATATGAAGACGGAGCAAGAGCTTTGGGAATGGCTTATTGGGGCTTTGTCCGATTCTGTCAGGAGATTGGGGCAAATATTCCATTAAGAAAAACATCAATAGTAGATATGGATATCGTTGAAAAATACATAGAGAAATATCCATACGAGTTTAAATGCAAAAGTGAGGGAAATGATATGCCTAAAAAAAGAAAAAAAGATAGACAACATCGATGAATTGGTTAATTCAGGTAAAAAGAAATATGTACGTATAGCAGAAGGAGCTGAGCTCTATTCAGTCGGAAAACATACCTTTGAATCTTGGGTTGAGGAAGCTAAAGCAGCAAGAAGGATAAAAGGAGTTGTACTTGTAAATACAGATAAGATCGATGCGTTCATAGAATCATTTGAGGAGGATTATTGATATGTGCAGAGTTATTGCGGTAGCAAATCAGAAAGGCGGAGTTGGAAAGACTGTAACTTGCGTGAATCTTGGCATTGGATTGGCCAGAAAAGGAAATAAGGTTCTTATGATAGATGCAGATCCACAGGGGTCTCTGACAATAAGTCTTGGTTGCAGTGAACCGGACAGTCTTGATTATTCACTTGCAGATGCGATGGTAGACATTATTAATGATGAACCCATAGATGTGAAAAAAGGGCTTATTCATCATATGGAGGATGTAGATGTTCTTCCGGGTAATATAGATCTGTCCAGTTTAGAAATAACTCTGACAGGTGTTATCAGCAGAGAAACCATTTTAAGAGAATATGTGGATAAAGCAAGAGAGTTTTACGACTATATCATCATCGATTGCATGCCATCTCTTGGAATGATGACTATAAATGCATTGGCTTGTGCAGATTCAGTATTGATTCCTGTTCAGGCGGCGTACCTTCCTGTAAAAGGTCTTCAGCAGCTCATTAAGACAATCGGAAGAGTAAAGAGGCAGCTTAATTCAAAGCTTGAGATTGAAGGAATACTTATAACGATGGTAGACAGTAGAACTAATTATGCAAAGGATATCACAACACTGATATACGAGAACTATTCATCAAATATAAGAATTTTTAAAGAAGAAATACCTTTATCGGTACGAGCAGCTGAGATAAGTGCATCAGGAAGTAGTCTTTATGTATATGATCCAAAGGGCAAAGCAGCGATGGCGTATACATATCTGATTGAGGAGGTAGTGGAAAATGGCAGGTAGGATTGGACAGAAAGTAAAGCTTTCAAGTATAGATGAACTTCTTGGGGTTCCAAGTACAGAAGGTACAGTGGATTTGGAAGTTTTATCAATATATCCTTTTGAAAATCATCCATTTAAGGTTGTCGATGATGAGAAGATGGATGAACTTGTAGAAAGTGTAAAAGAAAGCGGAGTTTTAACTCCTGTCCTTGTAAGACCGGATGATGAGGGGACATATGAAATGATTTCTGGTCACAGAAGGTTACATGCGGCTAGAAGAGCAGGACTTCGAAAGATTCCGGCAATTATAAAGGAAATGACTAATGATGATGCGACTATTGCAATGGTCAATGCCAATATGCAGAGGGAAGAGATACTTCCAAGTGAGAGAGCATTCGCTTACAAGATGAAATTAGAAGCAATAAAGCATCAGGGAGCAAAAAGAGAAACTTCCCCCCAGACTGGGGGGAAGTTGGAAGCGGCTGATATTGTAGGAGAATCTTCCGGAGTAAGTGGATCTCAAGTACAAAGGTTCATACGCCTAACATATTTAATTCCCAATCTTCTAAATCTAGTTGATGTAAAAAGATTAGCTTTAGGGGTGGCGGTAGAATTATCATATCTCAATCATGCTTATCAGCAGTGGATATATGAGTATATCTGCGAAAACGGAATGATAAAACAGGAACAGTTAATGGATCTGAGGAAGTACCGAGAAGATAGTTCATTAACACATGAACAGCTTTTGGAAATCATTATTCAGGGACGTTCTTCTACAGATAAACGAAAGAAGATCACGTTTTCGGAGAGGAAGCTTAATAAGTACTTTCCGGCTTACTATACTCAGCCAGAAATAGAAAGGATAATAGTAGGCTTATTGGAACAGTGGAAGGAATCACAGGAAGGAGAGGGCAACAAATGATGTTGGAATATTTTTATAACACACAATCAGAGCAATTTGCTTCTGTAGAGATACCTAAAGAGATTTTGACAGGGGAGAAGTTTTCTTCCCTATCTCCATCGGCAAAGATATTGTATGCGGTTCTTTTAGCAAAGATGGAAGAAGCCGGAAGGCATAATTGGTTTGATGAAGATAATAGGATTTACATTATATATCCGCTAAGAGAGATTGAAGAAGATATCAATTATTCAAAACATACAGTTATTGATTGTATGAATGAGCTTGAAGATATAGGACTCATTTTTAAGATTCAAACTAAAGGAAAACCAAGTAAGATTTACGTTAAAAATTTCAATAGGATGTGTAGATTTCAATTGATAGGGTAGTGCAGATATTGCACCACTAAGGGAATTAAAAGTAATAGAAAGTAATTGTAGGGAGGATATGGAAGCATGGGCGAAAAGATAATATTTGATTATTTCTATGGTCAAGAATCTGAGATGCATGCTTTTTACAGAGTTCCAAAGCTTCTTTTTACCAATGCGCATTTTAAGAAGCTAAGCTCTGATGCCAAGATTCTATATGGCTTAATGCTTGATAGAATGTCACTTTCACAGAAGAATAAGTGGTTAGATGCCGAAAATAGAGCCTATATCATATATTCTCAGCTTGAAGCAATGGAAATGCTTAATTGTAAGGAAAACAAAGCTATCAATTTGTTTAGGGAGTTGGAGGCGATAGGTCTATTGGAACGTAGAAAGCAAGGACAAGGTAAACCGTCATTGATTTATCTTAAGGACTTTGTTCAAGAGCAGATATTGGAAAAAACAAGTTCTGAAGAGAAATGTTCAGACATGGGAAAAATCAAGGTCAAGAACTTGGAAAAAACAATGTCTGGAGATGGGAAAAAACAAGGTCTAGACATGGGAAAAACCAATGCTAATTATAATAATATAAATAATAATAATTTAGTTATACATACAAATCATATCTATTCGATGAATCAGGATATGAATGATGAGTACAGTGCGTATGCTGAAATTGTAAGAGAAAATCTAGATATTGATAGTATGAGTGAACGCTATCCACAAGATGTAGATATTATTGAGGGGATTTATGACCTTGTACTTGAGACAGTTCTTTGCAGAAAGCCTACAATCTGGATTTCAAAGAATGAGTATCCGACCAACCTGGTTAAGTCCAAGTTTCTAAAGCTCAACCATATGCATCTTGAGTATGTCATGGGATGTATGAAGGATAATACGACTAAGGTTAGGAATATAAAGAACTATCTGTTATCTGCGCTATTTAATGCGCCAACAACTATGGGAAGTTACTATCAGGCAGAGTATATGTATGATCGTGTAAGAAAGGCGGAGTAAATTGAAAAAGGAGGAAATCAAATGACAGTTTTTTTATATATTCTTTTGTTGGTAACCGAATTTATAATTAGAATCGTGGTTGCCCTGATAAAGCGAGTTGATTTGACAAATTCTTTGGTTATCGGAGCTATCCCGGTATTTCTTGTAAGAGAACAGGGATTTGATAAAAAGACAAATTTGATTATCTTCGGGATAGCAGTGCTTTTGGCATTGATAATACAGCATATGTTTACGATTGCCAAAATACTTGCTTCAGTGATAAGTTGCGTAGCTATAGCGTTTCTTTGCGCTATTTGGAAAAGCTATGATTCAAGGCATGCGCAGCTTACAGTAGTTGTTATTGGCACTATCATAGCTGCAATATGGAATCTGCAGTATTGGTACGGATATGAGAGAGAATTGTAAAAGCGCATTTTCTAACAGTGCGCTTTTATGAATTCCGGACGCGTTATGAAATTGCGTCAAGTTCTGTTTCAAGTGCTTTTTTCCTATCTTCGCATTCCTTTTTTTCTTTTAGTATCTTTTCTTTGATAGCAACAATTTGAGACAAGAATTTAGAAGTATCACTGAGACTTTTTTCTAATTCAGTGACGATTCTTTCTTTATATTTTTCTGCCTCGGCTTGGGCTTCTTTTCCACAGACGGCAAAAGGGGACATATCGTAAGCCTTTTGCGGCTCATAGACTTTTTTTATAATATTGTTGTAATGTATCTTTACTTCTTTATATGTTTCTTCGAGTTTAAAGATTTTTGCTTCATATTCTTTTATCTGCTCATCCAGCTTATTAATTTCTGAGCGTTTATCGCTTCGATTCAATTTTGCTACCTCATTATTTTGATTTTATAAAACTATAGTACGAGCATGTAAAAATAGTATTAACATCATATCATAATTATCTGAACTATTTCAAGAATGAAGTTAGTTGTGGTAAACAGGCTGAACAGTATAAGAAATCTCCATTTATAGCATGCAGAGACAGAGAGATGGGGGAAATATAGATGGTGCTGGTGACCATTTGTGTTTGATGTGTGGCGATAAATTTGCTTGATAAAGCGTATTTTGGCGTGATAAAATGTTACTGATTTATTAAAATAGTTTTCTATAAAATAAACAATAAGGAGTAATATGGCAGAAAATAGCGTATACATGGACACGCGAGTGTTTACCGATATAGTTGGAGAAATAGGCGGCACGACTGCTAATTGCGTTCTCTCAGAAGAATCGCTTAGCAAGATTGACGTATTCGAAAAAACAAAAGTTGGTCGTGAGATGAACGAGATTCTTAAGCTTTTTTATAAGTCTACAGATACGTATAGACACGAAGCTTCCGAATCACTTCCGAGGGCTCTTCTTACTCTACGCGATAGTATGATCGAGCAAGATAGGATTCTCAGTAACGGACTTACTGTAGATACAAATCGGAGGTAAGAAATGGGACTTCATTCAAGAATAGAAGAAAAGAAAGCAGAAAAAAGAGGTTATGAACGCGACCTTGCTTATTGCGAAGAAGCGTATGAATATATCAGCCAAAACCTAAGAGTTATTGAGGATGATATCTATAATCCTGATAAAGCATATGATATTACAAATTCCGGCGAGTGGCTTGGCAAACTCGAACAAGATGCAGATGATCATAGGAATGATATCTGTTCAGAGCTTAGCGGAAAGATATCTGAAACATCGAATCTCTTATCTGCCATTGAACGGACAATGGAAAAGCTCCAAGAGCTCATAAGAGAATGTGAAGAAGAGATTGAAGCTCTTGAAGAGGAGCTTCGTGCAAGAGAAAGCAGCTTAAGTAAAATGTAGGATTGAGGAAACAGAAATGGGGATTTGTTGGGATACAAAGAAAGTAAATGATTTTATAGAATATTTTGAGCACGCAGTCCATAATTATATGGAGCCATTAGCGGCGGCTCGTGCAGCTTATGAAAAATATGAGAACAATGAGACTTTTGTGGGACAGGCTGCTGAAAAATCCAAGACATTTATAGGGTTAAAGCAAAAAGAAGTAAACCGCCAACAATACGAACTTTCAAAAGAAATGCTCAAAAAATATACGGATCTTGATGAAACATTCAAGGTTATGGTCGACCCTGCCGCTGATGCAAGAATAGATACCGATGTAGTTAAAAAGGTACAAGCCCGCTTTCAGGGACAACTTGAAGGACTTGAAAGAAGCGGATTTAATATTCAGCAAAAATCAATGGATGTCTTTGATAGGCTTAGCAAATACGGCTGTGGCGTAGAGGAAGTATATTTCAGAAACACGATAGTTAAGTATGATGATTACTGCGGTACTGGTGGTTTCCTTCAGGATTGTATCAGAAAAATGGAGGATTTCGATGACGAAGCGAGTAGACGAGTAATTAATTCTGGGCTTAAGAATGCGATAATTGAGCATATAGATGAGGTATCAGAAATAACAGCGGGGCTTGATTTAATAAATCCTCAGGCTGTTGAAATAGATAAGCAAAAAGTAAGTCTTATGGCGCTGGGAGCAAGCGTAAATTCCTTGAATCCATTTAGCATACCGTTTTATCCGCCTGGATTACATTCAATCCCCATAAAACCAAAGCCTACAAAATTAGAAGAAGAATTAAAAGCTATCTCGGATAGAGATATGACAGCACCACAAAAAATAAAGGATAGCATTTATGATGATGCTAGGGCCTTAAATAAAGTGTTTTCTTTGGATGCTTATATAGAAAGTGCTTCAAAAAAATATCATGTTGATAAAGCTATGATTCAAGCTGTCCTTTTTCGAGAAATAAGATGCTATGGATATGACGATCCACTTGGCGATGCACAAGTTAGGCAAACATATGCTTACGAGCATAAAAAAGAAGAATATGACGAATGGCTTTCAAACATAGATCCAATGAATTATTGGAAAAAGCCATCTAAGCAACCACCTACGCGTCCTCTTAAATATAGATCAGATTCATCTACTGGAGTAGGACAAATATTCGGTAAAACTGCAATAGATGCATATAACTTACATTACGGAACAAATTATGATAGGAAAAATTGGAAGGACGTAGAATTTTTTTGGAACAAACTACAGGATGAAGAATTTAATGTAGAAATGGCTGCACTGGTGTTATGTGCAGGTGCTGATGAATTTGGGTATGATATAAACAATTTATCAACTGAACAACAAAGAGTAGTTTTTACAAGATATAATGGGGATCCGGAAAATCCCATGGCAATTGCATACGGTTATACGGTACAAGATTACTATAATGCATTTTCTGAATATAATAACTGATACACTGTAATTGTAAGGAGAAACTATATTGAAAAATCAAGTTTTTTTTTAAAATTATTAAATTTATTCCCGTATTAATAGTAGCAGGAGTACTTTTGCTATATATTTTGTGCCCTATCAATAATGATAATGTCGCAAAAAATATTGTAAATGAATTACAACAGATTCCTCTTCCCGAAAAAACAGTCATAGTTGAAGAAAAATCTATGGCGGCGAAACTGTGTGGAAATGGCAATGGAATGCAATATTTTGGCGCACTATTACTAAAAAGTGAGTTGTCACAGGATGATTTAAATTTATACTATACTCAGTTCAGTGAAAAATACCATGTTAAACCTCAAAGTGATAGCGAAATAAAACAAATTGAGACACAGATTGTGTACTTTGATACAAATATTGATGGTGATAATTATTACATTCTATATACTTGGGGAGACTATTACGGGATATCCAGTGAGTTTGATTTGAGGGGGCATTGAGAATATTTCACAAATATTTTTGAGGACTATGTGGTACCAAGAGAAGATAATGTAAGAAAAGTTTTTTGTTCAAGAAGGAGAAGTGTATGACATATCTTGAATGTTTGAAAGAAGATGAAAAATACAGAAAGGTCAGTGAGGCTGTTTCTGATTATCCTGATCTTTCGGCAAAGTTAATGGGGGCAATTATGCAGCATGATTGCTGTATAAAGCTTAGCGAAAATTTTGAAGAGATTTTGACAAAGGAGCTGCCTTGCAAATATACACAGGAAGAATTAAATAATATTGTCGAAAATAGTAGAATCCAGGCATACGAAGTGTTAGTGCCTGTAGAAAATGAGGTTATTCTCGAAGCGATAAAGAGGAAAAAAGCTGAACTTGAGAAATACGAAGCTAAACTCATGGATATATACAAAGAGAATAGTGAAAAAGAACTAATTTTTGTTAACGCTACTGATGAGTGTAAGGAATCAGAGTAATAGTTCTACGTCAAGATGTGAAGACCACTACAATATAGTAATGGTAAGGCTTGGGGTTGGCTGAATATCGCAGATTGGGAATATCAATTCAAAAGGAACTTTTATACCCTATTTCAATTTTTATTGTACTTTGTATCAAGGCACTTATCTGCAAAAGGGTAGGTGCTTTTTTGTACTATGAGGGGATTTAAGATTGATAAAAATATGGAACAGATGCTTCACATGAGTTATTAAAAAGATAAAACGTGAATTAGGGGATGAGTATGTTGATTCTTTGAGCGCAGAAGAACTTGAGGAAGAAATATCTGCTTTAATTGGAAAATGATTATGAAGAAAAAAATTATATTTATAGGAATGACTATAATAGCAATATTTTCTGTTATTAGCTTTTATATATATCAAACTAAGAAGTCGGAAGAGGAGAAAAGCAGAATAGCATATTTATATGAGCTACAGAATGAGGCCTTTGAAATCCATGGTATATATGAAGAAAGGTGTTGCTTTCAGACGAGTGAAAAAATAGATTTATCTATGCTTGTTGTTGATTTGTATGCATATAATTACAATCGGTCAGATGAACAATTAAGATTATCGCTCGAAGAAATAATAGATTATCTTGGTGATGAATATTCTTCGAATGGTAAGTTAAGAGTTTTTTCGCGCCCGGAAAATGTTGAAAATTATATTGTCTGGTTTCTGAACTATAAGGATAAAACACGTGATTTTGGTAGAGGCTTAAATGCATTCCTTCAAAAACAGGGCTATGAATTTTATGATGATTTAAATTATAACGATGTTATTGAACTTTTAAAAGAATATGAAAAGGATTCGGAATATGTTCCACCCAGGCAAGATAATTAGTAATGTCCCGATTTTGTCCCTATTTGTCCCTAAATTGTCTCGGTTTTGTCCCGCTATTGTCCGTTGATACCTTAAAATAGGCATGTTATTATTATAGTGGACAAGGGAGCAGGTAAGAGCCAAGTGCTTCCTTGTTTTCTTTTGCGCAGAAGATAATAAAAGAATGAGCGTCAGCTCGTGACTAATAAGTCATGGGTTGGCGCTTTTTTCATGCAACAAGAACGGCTCAGAAGAAATAGGAAAGGGAAAGCATATGGACTTTGAACAATTTAAGGAGGAAATGGCAAAAAAAATCAAGGAGACTCTTGATTCTAAGTATGGAATGGAAACATCTGTGGATGTGAGAACAGTGGAGAAGATGAATGAGTCTTACGAAGCGATAACAGTAAAGCCGGATGGCAGCAATATTGGTGTGAACCTTAATGCTAACGAGCTTTTTAAGGAGTATGAACAGGGAAAAAGCATTGATTGTATTGCTTCTACTGCGGCGGAGTTTGCCAACAGATCACTTCATAGCGGGCCTGACTTTGATATCGATTCTTTTAATGATTACGGCAAGATGAAGGAAAAGCTGACCATGGAAGTTGTCTCTTCTGAGAGAAACGCAGATCTTTTGCAGAAAGTTCCGCATAAGGATATCGAGGATATGTCGGTTGTTTATCGCTTTGAGCTTACACAGACCGATGAGGGAAGAACTTCCGTGCTTGTGACAAACAGGATGATTGAGCAGTACGGAATCACGGCAGAACAGCTTCATGTAGATGCGCTTAGTAATGCTCAGGAGTTTAAGCCAATCGTTATCGAGAGCATGGCTAATGTTCTTGCTAAGCAGATGGGAATTGATGATGTGGATGTGCTTGGCCTTGGCAATCTTCCTAAAGAGGAGCAGACGTATGTTGCTTCTGTCGAGGGATATGTGAACGGCGCCGGAGTTATTGCTTATCAGGATTTTATGGAGAAGGCTTCTGAGCGTGTTGGAAACAGCTCGTTCTTTATTCTTCCGAGCAGTATCCATGAGCTTTTGATCATTCCTGATAATGGAAAGTTCAATCTGCAGGAATTGAAGAATATGGTCAAAGAAGTGAATACAACAACGGTAGATCCTGCAGATAAGCTCACGGACAGCGTTTATCACTATGATGCCAAGGACAAGATCTTTGAGCTTGGAGAGAAGTTCGTGGAACGCCAGAGTACCAAGGACGTTAAGAAATCTCTTTCTGCTGAGATAAAAGCAAAGAAAGAAGAAATTGCCAAGGCTCCCAAGAAGGAAGCGCCCGGAAAAGAGCCCAAAGCAAAGGAAGGAAAAGTAAAATAATATGATTTTTTCAAAGGATAAGCCAAAGAACTGCCGAGGGTGTGAGCATAAGGCTGTTTGCAATGGCATAAAAAGAAATTGTGTGTACCGACAAAAGGCGCTGGAAGCATACATAAGGAGCGATTATCCGTGCCGTGGCTGCCCATATGGCAGAGACCACAGGATATGTTTTCCTTGTTACAAGAATCTTCTGGGGCAGAAAGGAATACAGGAGTGGAAGGAGGAGAATCCAAATATCAGCTTGGAGTGACTTTGGCTTTCCTTTGTAAAAAGCGAAGGGAGGTGATGAATACGTGGAAAATGAGCAGCTTACACAGGACGCGATCAGATTTTGCTATCGATTTACAAGAGAGTCATATGAGCTTACGGAAAAGAATGTTATGAAGCTTTTGGAGGTCGAAAAAAATCTGAGAGAGGGTGCAAAGAAACTTATAAGCAAAGATCCCAAGGTTAGACATGGCAAGATGAAGATCAAACACCTTATTCGTAAAGACGAGGGTGCAACAAGTGTAGATATCGCCAAGACAGAGCTGCGAGATTTTCAGAAGGTTGCCAAAAGATACGGAGTAGATTTTGCGGTTGTCAAGCAAAAAGGTTCGGAACCGCCTGCCTACTCCGTTTTCTTTAAGGCAAGAGATCAGGACGCGATTGCTGATGTTATCCGTTATTATACAGAAAAGAAGCTCATGAAAGAGAAGAAATCTTCGCTTCACGAGAGGATAAAGCAGCTTAAACAAAAGCTTGCGGAAAGACCAAAGAGAACAAGAAGCAAGGCAAAGGAGAAGAGCAGATGATAACGTATGAAACTTTGCTCAAGAGTCCAAGAGTTCTTGTCGGAATTATTGGATTTGCGATTCTGATGCTCATTCTTTTCATCTGGGATAAAAGGGAGAATAAAAAGAAATACAGGCACAGGGTGGAATTCGGTTCAGCCCGGTGGGGCACAAGGAAAGACATAGAGCCGTACATTGACCCTGTGTTTGCAAATAACGTTATTCTTTCTGAAAGTGAGATGCTTACCATGAATTCAAGACCGTCAAATCCCAAGTATGCGAGGAATAAAAATGTCCTCGTGATAGGCGGTTCCGGTTCAGGTAAGACGCGCTTTTTCATAAAGCCAAATCTCCTTCAGATGCATTCATCATACGTGGTAACGGATCCAAAGGGGCTGCTCCTTCCGGAAACGGGTATGGCGCTATATAAGAACGGCTACAGGATAAAGGTGTTCAACACTATAAATTTTGCAAAGAGCCAACATTATAACCCCTTTCAATACATCCGTTCAGAGAAAGACATCCTTAAGATGGTTAACGTGCTAATGATGAACACGAAGGGTGAAGGAAAGAGCTCAGATCCGTTTTGGGATAAAGCAGAGACAATGCTTTATACGGCGCTTATCGGTTACATTCATTATGAAGCTCCCAAAGAAGAGCAGAATTTCAAGATGCTGCTTGAGATGATCAATGCTATGGAAGTCAGGGAGGATGATGAGGATTTTAAGAACGCGATAGACCTTATCTTCGAAGATCTGGAAAAAGAGAAGCCCGATCACTTTGCTGTAAGACAATACAAGAAATACAAGTTGGCTGCCGGAAAGACAGCGAAATCAATCCTTGTATCTTGCGGCGCAAGGCTTTCTCCGTTTGATATCGCGGAACTTCGTGAGATAACGGCTTATGACGACCTTGAGCTCGATACTCTCGGAGATGAAAAAACAGCTCTTTTCCTCATCATGTCTGATACGGAAAGCACATTCTCATTCCTTATAAGCATGATATACACGCAGCTCTTTAATCTACTCTGCGAAAAAGCAGATGATGAGTATGGCGGGAGATTGCCTGTTCATGTAAGGTGCCTTATTGATGAGTGTGCCAACTGCGGAACAATCCCGAATCTTGAACGTATCGTAGCTACGATAAGAAGCAGGGAGATATCGGCTTGTTTAGTCCTTCAGGCGAAGTCACAGCTAAAGGCATTGTACAAGGAGCAGTGCGAAACAATCATAGGCAACATGGATTCGCAGATATTCCTTGGAGGAAGTGAGACTGAGACATTAAAAGATTTAAGCGCAGTCCTTGGAAAAGAGACAATCGACTATTACAACATCCAAGATACCAAAGGGATGCAGCCTTCGATATCTACAAATTATCAGAAGGTAGGGCATGACCTTATGAGCATGGATGAGCTTGCTGTCCTTGACGGAGGCAAGTGCATAGTTCAGGTGAGAGGTGTAAGACCATTCATATCAAATAAGTATGACCTTACCAAACATCCCAAGTATCACCTGACTGCAGATTACAGCGCAAAGAACTACTTTGATGTTGAGCAGTTCGTAAAGCGCGGAGACAACTTAATACTTAGACCCGATGACGAATATGAAGTCATCGACGCAGATGAATTGGAGAGCGTACCGGAAGAAAAATAAAGATCTTTCGAGGCGCTCATTTTTGTTTAAAAGAAAGAGAGGAATTTATTATGGCATTTTTTCAGAGTTCAGTAACAGTACTTCAGTCACTCGTGATCGCACTTGGAGCAGGTCTTGGCATCTGGGGCGGCATAAACCTTATGGAAGGATACGGCGGAGACAATCCCGCTGCTAAGAGCCAGGGGATGAAGCAGCTAATGGCAGGAGGCGGAATTGCACTTATCGGAACGACTCTTGTACCTCTTCTTGCAGGTCTTTTTTAAGATTGGTAGGAGTGATCAGACAGCGGCCGGGGAGAAATCTCCGGTCGTATTTAAAAGTAATGGAGGGCATGCATGGAATCAGTATTAGAACAGATTGAAGAATGGTTTAGAAACATGCTCATCGAAGGAATAATGGAACATCTTACAAATACCTTTTCATCGTTGAATACAGAGGTTGGAGAGATATCAAATGTTGTTGGGCAGACACCTGCAGAGTTCTTACCGTCGGTATATAACCTGATAAGAACCTTGTCAGAGAATCTGATAATGCCGATAGCGGGAATCATCCTGACTATCATTGCATGTTATGAGCTTATCCAGCTCGTGATAAGTCACAACAACCTTGCCAATTTCGAGACCTTTATATTTTTTAAATGGGTATTTAAGACTTTTGTGGCGGTAACACTTATAACAAATACTTTTACGATAACAATGGCGGTGTTTGATGTAGCCAAGTGGGTTATAGAAAGAAGTGGAGGAATCATAGCCGCAAGCACGACGGTAGATGCATCCACTCTTGCATCAATGCAGCCTGTTCTTGAAGCGATGGATACGGGAGAACTGTTCAGCATCTTCCTACAGACATTTGTTTTGCAGTTCCTCATAAAGCTGGCAGCGGTGTTTATCTTCATCGTGGTGAATGGAAGGATGATTGAGATTTATCTGTACGTTTCAATGGCTCCAATCCCGTTCGCAACGTTTGGAAATCAGGAACAATCGCAGATGGGACAGAACTATTTTAAGGCTCTGTGGGCTCTTGGGCTTCAGGGATTTCTTATCATGGTCTGCGTTGGCATATATGCCGTGATGATACAGTCTGTCGCATTTAGCTCAGACATCATGGCATCAATGTGGAAAGTATTTGGATTTACGGTGCTTCTTGGCTTTACGCTGCTTAAGTCGGGTTCGATAGCAAAATCGATTCTTCATGCAACATAAGGAGGATTTATGGCAAATTATATCAGTGTACCTCGTGATTTTTCAAAAGTGAAATCCAAGGTATTTTTTAATCTGACAAAAAGACAGCTCATATGCTTTTCGCTGGGAGCAATGATAGGTGTTCCCACCTTCTTTCTCATAAAACGGTTTGGAAATGTGACAGTGGCAACTCTTGGGATGATGATCACCATGATGCCACTGTTTTTTCTTGCCATGTATGAAAAGAATGAGCAGCCGCTTGAGGTGTACATAGAGCATTTCATTGATGCTACGTTCAAAAGACCTAAAGTGCGCCCATATAGAACACAAAATTATTATGCACTGCTTGAAACAATAGCAGAGCAGGAAAGGAAGACAGATGATAAAACCATTTCAAAAGGGAAAGAAAAAAAGAGACGTGCCTCAGACCGCACAGGAAAGCATTCCCTTTGACAGAATGTTTCCCGATGGCATATGCCGCGTAGGGAAGAATTTTTACACTAAGACAATACAGTTTCAGGATATCAATTACCAACTTGCTCAACAGGAAGACCAGACGGAGATTTTTGAGGAATGGTGTAGCTTCCTTAATTTCTTCGACAGCTCGGTACATTTCCAGTTATCTTTTTTAAACCTCACGACAGATGTGGAGAAGTTTGAGAAAAAGATAGCCATAAAGCACAGGGGCGACGGCTACGACAGAGTTCGTGACGAGTACAGTTACATGCTGTTTCATCAGATGCAGGCAGGGAACAACGGACTTACCAAGACAAAGTTTCTTACCTTCGGAATACATGCAAACGGCATAAAAGAGGCTAAGCCGAGGCTTGCACATATTGAGAATAATCTTCTCAACAACTTTAAGAGAATAGGGGCGGTAGCCGCAACTCTTAACGGAATGGAGAGACTTGAGCTTATGCATGCTCAGTTCCATATGGGGGATGATTCCAAGTTCTATTTTGACTGGAATGATTTTTCTAAAGCGGGATCCTCTGTTAAGGATGCCATTGCACCAAGCAGCTTCTACTTCAAGAACGGAAGAGTCTTTAAGATGGGAAGTACTTACGGATGCATGAGCTTTTTGCATATAACTGCATCTGATATAAGTGACAGGATGCTTGCTGATTTTCTTTCTATGGAATCCAGTCAGATAGTTACTATCCATCTGCAGTCGGTCAATCAGAATGAAGCGATAAAGACCATCAAGCATACGATCACGGAGCTGGACAGATCCAAGATTGATGAACAGAAAAAGGCAGTCCGCTCCGGGTATGATATGGATATAATTCCTTCAGATCTTGCGACTTACGGAAAAGATGCAAAAGAACTCCTGAAGGAATTGCAGTCACAGAATGAAAGAATGTTCCTTATGACATTTCTTGTTATGAACACCGGGACAACACAGCAGGAGCTTGAGAACAATTTCTTTCAGGCAAACAGTATAGCTCAGAAGCATAACTGCAATCTTATAAGACTCGATTTTCAGCAGGAGCAGGGACTTATGAGTATGCTTCCGCTTGCAAGCAATCTTATCGAGATAAGAAGAGGAATGACAACTTCTTCAACGGCTATCTTTGTTCCTTTTACTACGCAGGAATTGTTCCAGACGGGAAAAGAATCTTTGTACTACGGTGTGAACGCATTGTCCAGTAACCTCATCATGGTAGACAGAAAGCTACTTAAGAATCCCAACGGACTCATACTTGGAACTCCCGGTTCCGGAAAGTCTTTTGCAGCGAAAAGAGAGATTGCTAATGCTTTTCTTGTAACGGATGACGATATCGTTATATCAGATCCCGAGCGTGAGTACAGTCCACTTGTTGAACACTTCGGAGGTCAGGTCATAAAGATAAGTCCCACGTCGACGCAGTATATCAATCCGATGGATATCAACAACAATTATTCCGATGATGACGATCCGGTCATGCTGAAGGCAGATTTCATCCTTTCCTTGTGCGAGCTTATTGTCGGAGGAAAAGAGGGCCTTCTCCCTGTAGAGAAGACGGTCATCGACAGATGTATTCACCAGATATACCGAAGGTATTATGAAAATCCTGTGCCTGAGAATATGCCTATACTTGAAGATTTATACAATGAGCTCCTTAAACAGGAAGAAGCGGAGGCTATACACATAGCCACTGCGCTTGAGATTTATGTATCGGGTTCACTTAATGTCTTTAACCACAGAACAAATGTGGACATAAAGAGCAGGATAGTCTGTTATGACATAAAGGAACTTGGAAAGCAGCTCAAAAAGATTGGGATGCTCATAATTCAGGATCAAGTTTGGGGAAGGGTATCATCCAACAGAGAAGCCGGAAAGTCTACAAGGTACTATTCGGATGAGATGCACTTGCTCCTAAAAGAAGAGCAGACAGCCGCTTATACGGTAGAGATATGGAAGCGCTTCAGAAAATGGGGAGGAATCCCGACAGGTATAACTCAGAACATTAAAGATCTGCTTGCTTCACGTGAGATTGAGAATGTCTTTGAAAACTCAGATTTTATTCTCATGCTCAATCAGGCGGTGGGAGACAGGCAAATCCTCGCCAAGCAGCTTAACATAAGTCCTCATCAGCTCTCGTATGTAACACATTCGGGAGAAGGTGAAGGGCTTTTGTTTTACGGAAATGTCATCCTGCCATTTGTTGACAGATTCCCTAAAGACCTTGAACTTTATCGAATCATGACTACGAAGCCGCAGGAGATTAATGAAGCAAAGGAGCAGAAGAATGGATGATGAAAGAAAAAAGAATAGTGAAGATAAGAACTCCGGTGTCCAAAGTATTGAGGCGGGAATATCTGTAGCCCATGTTTATGCGGAAAAGCTCGAGAAATACAACTATAAGAAAAAGCAGAGAGCAAAGAAATTACGTAAACATGCGACTGAGGATAGAGCGGTACAGAAGTCGGAATCCAATCCTCAATCAAAGGCAAGACAGCGAGCGCAAATAAAGAAAGAGACTCAGAGAAAGGTACAGAATCGAAGCTCCAAAGAGGCGGCAAATCAGTTTGGGGATATCAGCAGAAAATTTGTGGATAAAGCCGAAGACCTGACGGGAAAGTTTGCCGAATTTATAACGGAACATTTTGAAGAAAGTTTTGTCGTTATGGTCGTGATGGTTCTTATCCTTGTGATCGGAGCTCTTTTCTCTTCGTGTGGTTCAGGTCTTACGGGAACATCCCATGTGGGAGTCGCAACAAGTTATACATCCGATGATGAGGATATATATGAGGTTGAGGATGACTACAGGGAACTTGAAGAAGCACTGCAAGAGCTTATAGACAATGCTGAGACCGATCATCCCGGTTATGACGAGTATCAATACTACCTTGATAACATCGGGCATAATCCGTATCAGCTTGCGGCAGTGCTCACAGTTCTTTACGAACAGTATAAAGACAGTTATGTGAGGGGAACTTTGGCTGAGATATTTGAGCGGCAGTATTATCTTTCTTTTAACTCTGTTACGGAGACAAGAACTGATGAAGATACGGGAGCTCAGTACGAATATAGGATCCTAAAGGTTACGTTGGTCAATCGAACGCTGGATACTGTTATAAGAGGTCTTGGGTTATCCGCAGACCAGATGGCAAGGTACGAAGTTCTTCTTGAGACTTATGGCAATAAAAGATATCTGTTTGAGGAAGATATTTATTCCATAGTGGAGCCGGGAAGATACGGTGAGTACGACGTTCCGCCTGAAGCTCTTACCAACACAAGATTTTCTAACATGATAAGAGAGGCTGAGAAGTATCTCGGATATCCGTATGTTTGGGGAGGAAGTAAACCTTCTACTTCGTTTGATTGCTCGGGATTTGTATGCTGGGTGATCAATCATAGCAACAACGGATGGAATGTCGGAAGAACTACTGCGAACGGACTTCTTGGAAGATGTACAAGAGTCTCTGCATCGGAAGCGCAGCCGGGAGACCTTATCTTTTTCAAAGGAACTTATGATGTGAAGGGTGCCAGTCACGTTGCAATATACGTCGGGAATGGGATGATGCTTCATGCAGGAAATCCGATTCAGTATACATCTATAAATACAAACTATTGGCGAAAGCACTTTTACACCTATGGAAGAATAAACGGATGAAGGAGGTAATTATGTTTGAGAGAATTGAGAGATTAAGAGATGAACTTGAGAGAGCCAAGATGCGAAGAGCTGAGGCTGAGGCGAGAGTTAAGGCTTGTGAGAATAAGTTAAAAGAAGCTGAGAATAATCAGATCATATCGGAAGTTGCCAAAAGAAAACTTCGCCCCGAAGAGCTGGCTAAACTTCTTCAGATAGCGGCTGACGGAAGGTTGGAAGCTCTTTTGTCGGGAAATCCTGTAGAGGGTACTGCGAATGTAAATGAAGCGGACTTGGGTAAAGACTATGATGAAAGTGAGGAAACAGGTTATGAAGAATCTTAAGCTTAATAAGTTTGGTGTGAAAGCTGTGGCGGGTGCTGCAGCTCTTTTTATTGGAACAACTCCGGTAAATGTATCTGCGAATGCACCGGAGTGTACTTGTGAAACAAAGTGTACTGAGGATTGCATCAACAAAGAGTGCAAGGTATGCGGAAATGATTTCCATGATTGTGAGGGAAAAGAAACGGATGAGCTACCTGAAGAATATGGGCCGCTTACACCCGACGGAAATATGGAGCTTGTTGATGATTACGGAAGTTTGGAGTGTGGCGGCAAACAGTTCATAACGGTCGTTACAAAGAGCGGAAATTATTTCTACATCATAATCGACAGAGATGATGATGGTAATGAGAATGTTCATTTCTTGAATATGGTTGATGAAAGAGACCTTCTTACTCTGATGGATGATGAGGAAGTAAAAGAGTATATGGAACTTGTGAAGGAAGAGAATAAAGAGCCTGAGCCTGAACCGACTCCCGCGCCTATTCCAGAACCAGAGCCGACACCAACGCCTGAACCAGTGAAGAAAGACTATACTCTGCTTCTTATCGTTCTTCCCATTACTGCGATCGGAATGATATTTGCATATTTTGCTCTTAAGAAAAAGAGACAGCAGCCAAAGGATGAACTGGATCCCGATGTGGACTACGTGGATGATGAGAATGATTATCTTAATCGGATTGAGTCAGATGAAGAGGATGTGAATGCTGATGATTAACAGGACATGCAAGGTTTTCTTTAGGGCAACACCTGAAGAACTGGAAAGGATATATGCAAAGATGGAGAGCGTAGGCATTAGGAATCTTAGTGCCTACCTCAGAAAAATAGTCTTAAGAGGATTTGTGATAGAGATTGATATGTCGGACTTTAAAGATATTCAAAGGCTACTAAGTATTGAGAGTAACAATCTTAATCAGTACGCAAGAAGAGCTAATGAGACCGGAAGCATATATAAGGCTGACATTGAAAGTCTGCAGAGATCACACAAGGAACTCATAAGGCTTATGGGAAGTATTCTTGATAAGTTCAATGATATGTATTGAGTGAAATGAGGTAAACGGAAATGGCAGCAACGAGACTGATTGCTATGCATAAGAATATTGGAAAGTCGGTGGGACAATGCCTGGCAGCTCGAACAGATTATGCCAAGGACGAAGATAAGACTGAAGACGGAAAGTATATTACTGCCTATGCTTGCGATGTGGATATTGTGGAAAAAGAGTTCTTGGACTCAAGAAATGATTACATAAGAACTACAGGCAGAGAATATAAGGGTGATATCATTGCTTACCAGATTAGACAATCCTTTAAACCCGGCGAAGTTACGCCGGAAGAAGCAAATGCGATTGGCTTCGAAACTGCCATGAGGTTTACCAAAGGAAATCATCAATTCATCTGTTGTACTCACGTTGATAAGGATCATATCCACAATCATGTTATATATAACTCCGTCAACCTGCATTGTGACAAGAAATTCAGAGACTCATGGTTTTGCGGAATAGGTCTTAGACGCCTATCTGACATGATTTGTCTTGAGCATGGCCTATCAGTAATAGAACCTTACAAGCATAAAGGAAAGAAACCAATCTATCAAAAGAGCTATCGCCAAGATATAAGAGATGCCATTGATAAGATTCTTGCAGGTAAGCCAAAAAATCTTGAAGCTCTTATATCCGAACTTGAAAAAGCCGGGTATGAGATAAAACGAGGAAAGCACTTGACACTTAGAGGCCTTGGAAGGAAAAACTTTGTTAGATTCAGATCCTTGGGAAAAGAGTATTCGGTGGAAGCTCTGAAAAATAAGATTGATGGAATTTACGAAATCAAAGAGAGTAAAGATTCTAAGGAGGAAGTTTCTTTTGACTTGCTCGTTGATATTCAGGAAAAGATAAGGCAGGGAAAGGGTATAGGTTATGTTCGCTGGAGTAAGAAATTCAACAACAAAGCTATAATGAAAACTTTGCTCTTTTTAAATGATAAGGGAATCAGAAGTTATGCAGAACTCAAGGAAAAAGCAGATGGATCTGCGGTAGATTTTAGAAAACTTACGGATAGCATAAGAGCTGTTGAAGGAAAAATCGATGAACTAGGAAAGCTTCGAAAACACCTGATTAACTTCAATAAGACAAGAGCTATTTTCGAAGAATATAAGAAATCTCATTACAGTAAAAAGTTCTTTGAAGCTCATCGGGAGGAAATAACAAAGTGCAGAGCAGCAAAAAATGCTTTCAACGAGTATGGACAAAAGCTTCCATCGATAAAAGAACTGAACAATGAGATTGGAAGACTTATGCAGGATAAGAAATCTTTATACAGGGAGTATTACCTGAAGAGGGATAATAACAAAAATCTTCAGGAAGCGAAGAGAAACGTGGAGATGTTTTTACAAATCGATGCAAAAGATACAGATAAGAAAATCGAGAAATCGCAGCCTTCTCGGTGATACAAAAACGTAGTTATTAAGCGATAGCGCTGTTCCGAATTTTTCGGTTAAAGGGGTTTGGGGCGGTACGCCTCCAACAAGCGGCAAGAGCATTTGTCTGTCAAATGCACTGCTTGCCACTTCTTTTATAGCCCTCGTAGGGATTCTTTAGAAGCGGCGCTACGACAGGATTTAAGAGAAATGTTATGGAAACAAAACATGAGATTAGAATAATCTGTGGGGTAAGCAAATCTAAGGTTACAAGGTTGGAAAATCGTAAAGGACAGATATTGAGATATTCAAGAATTCATCGATAAACTAAAGTGAAAATGGTATAATATTTTAATCGGTATGACCGGATTTGAGATTTATTCTATGAATGGTTTTAGACATAGAGAAGTAAAAATGTCTAGATTATACAACAAACTCTGGAAATTGATGATAGATAAGAAAATGAATTAAACTCAACTCTGTAAGGGGGTAAATATAGCAACAAATATGTAATTGTTGCACCAGATGATTTGCGTGAGAAGGTTGTGGATGAGGCTAATAGGCCTCAATTCAAGAGCCTTGATGCGAGATACTTTTCGTACTCGTCAGTTGAGGAACTGTATTACATTTGTACGCATAGACATTTGCATGGTGTTACGCAAGAGTTTTTGGATTGCTACATGGAAAAGGTTTGCGTGGATTAACTTAGAAGGTAATAAGTAAAATCCAGGAAACAATCAAAAAATTGTTCATAAGCCTGGCAAGAGAGGACTTGAGCTTAAAACGTTCATGAGCCTTTCATGAACCATCAGGTGGTAGAAAAGTATTAGCTTTTACATGAAAATTCGTTGAAGGAGCAACTAAGATGGCAAAGGTTAGCATGAAAACAATTGAAGAGCTTTTTGGAGAAAATTTCTTTGTCCCTTCGTATCAGAGAGGTTATCGTTGGACGAAGACGCAGGTAAAAGAACTATTAGAAGATTTATATGATTTTGTCACATCAAATAAAAATGATGACGATTATTATTGTCTTCAACCGATTATTGTAAAGCGAAGTGATGACAATTGGGAGTTGGTTGATGGACAACAAAGATTAACAGCATTGTGGCTTATTTCAGCACTGTATTATTGTAGTTATAAAGAGGATGTCGTTGAAGAGCTTACACGAAAAACATATAAACTTGTCTATCAAGAAAAAAAGGTTTTTACAGATCTTTTTAGTACTATAGATGAGCTGATTGAAGATAATTCATTTAGAACATTGGTTGGGGAGTTAGAGCAATATAAAACAAGAAGTATTGATTCAAGGAATCTGATTTCTAGTATAGAGTTTATTACTTCATTTTCGCGAAATGGGAAAACAGCGAAGAATGTCCTGGGGCAGATATTTGAGTCATTAAATAAAGTCAAGGTTATATGGTACGTATTGGATGACGCAGAGGATTCGATACAGAATTTTACGAATATCAATGCCAATAAAATTGAACTGACTAATGCTGAACTGATTAAAGCAGTTTTGCTTAATGCAATTCCGGATCAGTTAAAAATGCAAAATAGAGCACTTCAATGGGAGGATATTGAAAAAGGTCTGAATGATGAAAGTTTTTGGAATTATATGATTTCAGAGGGGAACATAAAATATAATACGAAAATTGATTATATATTTGAAATTTTTTGCACAAACCATGATTTAATTAATGAGGATATGAATAAAGAAACTGACAGATATGAAATCTTTCGTGCAGTAAACAATTATCTTGTAACGTGTGATGCTGATGATGTATGGATGGAAATACAAGATATATATGATACTCTTAAAGATTGGTATAGTGACTATTTCTTTTATCATACAATAGGGTTGTTAATAATCGCGGATGATTCTTCGGGGGCTGAAATAATAACAAGGTTATATAATGATTATTCAAGGACTAATAAAACGGAGTTTAAAAACAATATTCTCAAAGAATTAAAGGATATATATTTTTCTCAAAAGAAGACAACTCCATTTGAAGAGTTTGATTTTGATATCATAAAAGAGGAATTAGAAGAAATCACTATTCAAGAGCCTAACAAGGTACGTAGTATTTTGTTGCTTTATAATATTGCATTGCTTGTTAATGCAAATAATACATATGAGCGCTTTCCGTTTGAACTGTATAAAAAGGGGACATGGGATATAGAGCATATAAATCCGCAGACACCCAAAGATGCGACAGATGAAGAGGAGAAGGCATGGTTAACATCGTACAAGGCCATTATAGAGGATGAAAGTTTACTTGGAAAAATAGATAATTGTATTAATTCTACCAGTCATGATGAATTTATTGAAATCGCAGAGGAAATAAATGCAATGTTCAATATTGCTGATAATGATTCAATTAGTAACTTAGTTCTTTTGGATTCTGAAACTAATCGAGGATATAAGAATTCTTGTTTTTCTGAAAAAAGAAAAAAGATAATTGAAATAGAACGAACCAAAAATAATGATGAGAAATATGTTCCAATTGGTACAAAGTGGGTATTTCTAAAAGGATATGATAATGCAACACAGTTAAAAGCATGGACTTTATCGGATATGAAAGACTATGTCGAGGATATTTCACTAAAAATATTTAAGATGTTAGGGGGAGAAATAGATGAATGATCAAATCAATGAGACGAACTCTAACAAGTCCTTCTGGAAATTGATAAACGAATATGAAATTAAAATTCCACAGTTGCAGAGGGATTATGCTCAAGGCAGGCAAAATGATGCTGCTATAGAGCAGATAAGAGATGCTTTGATAGCAGAATTTTATGATGCTCTAAATGGAGGAAATAAGCTTGTATTGAATTTCATATATGGTGACGTTCGAGATGATGTATTTACTCCGATAGATGGACAGCAGAGGCTTACATCATTATTCCTTTTGCATTGGTATATCTTTAAGAGAAGTGGATTCAATGAAGGGGTGGAATTATTAGGGAAATTTTCATATCTTACCAGAGATACTTCTAGGAGATTTTGTGAAAGAATAAAAGATGTTGAATTGGACTTTACTAAAGATAACATCAAGGAACAGATAGAAGATACCTTTTGGTTTTCGGGAAATTTCAAATCGGATCCCACTATTCAGTCGATGTTAGTTGTGCTTGATGTCATTCACTCTACATTTATAAATTTAGATGATTTTGAATTCATAAAGAATGCATTGATTGGAGATGAATGTCCTATCATATTTCTTTGGCTCCCAATGGAAGATTTCAATAATTCAGATGACCTATATATAAAAATGAATGCACGTGGAAAATTGCTAACTGACTTTGAAATCTTTAAGGCTAAATTGCAGAATTCACAATATATGGAAATGATTTTGGGAGAAGACGTTTCTGCTCATGATAAGGTTGTTTATATTAGTAATTATAATAACCGATTTGCGGAGTTGTTTTATTCTAGATTCCAAAATAAATTTGATGATGCTATGATGGCATTTGTCCAAACATATATAAGAGATGATTATTATTCTAAGGCAAGTGAGAGCGGAGTTCCACAAAAGGATTATCGAGACGAGTATAAAAAGATTGTAAAGATGAATGGGAGTGTTTTTTTCAGGTTTATAGCTGCTGGAGGAAATGGATATTCTCAAGTGGTAAAACCGAAGCAAATAATAGCTCATTCTTTGATGAAAATTAATCTGCTACTTGAAATATTTAGTGAGCATGAAAGTCTAGACATTCGTAAAACAATAAACAAGAATTATTATAGTGAAGAAAAGATATTTTCAAAAAATTCAAGTGATATGACGTTCGAGGAAACTGTAGCAAGATATGCTTTATTTGAGTATATATATAAATTTGGGTATCCTACGTTAGAGCCAGAGGTTGAAGCATATAATAATTGGAAAAGATTTGTATACAACATGGTGAGAAACACAGACTTTGGTGGTCGACCGGAAGATTCTTGTGAGGCCATGACTGTATTTAGAAACCTAGTAGATGCTTTAGGAAGTCCGGCAAAAAAAGAAATCTTACAGTTGATAGAATCTTTTGATTTGAGTAAAAGCACGGCAGAGATGAAGCATCAGCTGAGAGAAGAAAAAGACAAGGCTAAGCTTATTATAAAATCTGAAGCGTGGGAATGCCTAATTATTAATGCAGAAGAATACTTTACAGATGGCCAAATTGGTTTTTTGATGAGTTTTTCACTTAAGGGTGATGATTTTGATATTGCAATGTTTGAAAAGAACTTTGATACTGCAAAAAAATTGTTTAATCCTAGCAAGAACTTAAATGAGAGTTGCAATAGCTCTCTGTTTGAACGTGCATTACTAGCCATGAAGGATGAAACAAAGGGACACACTGGACATCTCCTCAAACAGAAAAATTCCACAACAACATGGGGATTTTATCAAAGAGATTATGGTAAACTGTTATCAAATCGAGATGGCGGAATCAAAAGAAATGCGATGCATTATTTGTTTGAGAAGTTAGAGGATTCATCAAATGTGAATTCAGATTTGAACACGATAATTGATAGTGTCGATGATACAGTATTTGTTGGTAAGGATGCATGGAAGCTTCCTTTTATAAAAAATGATTTATTTGGAATTTTATTAGGAAGATTTAAATTTAGGAACTGTATTCACCTTAATAATGAAAACCAAGAGATTCTTTTATTGGCGGGAACAACCGTCAGATCATATAGTATGGAACTAAATACATTATTGTTATCAGAGAAATTACGTGCAAGTGGAATTAACAGTGGCAAATTACAGTTACATATGTATATGACTGGAGAGTTGTATGACCCTAAGGATGGGTTCCCTTTGCGTTATTTGAGTTATAAGGGGTATAAAGTTGGTTACTATATTACTAATCGTTTAGAGCCAACAAAGCTATTTTGCTTAAAGGATAGTCGGGATAATATTTCACAATATGATGATAATGAGATATTTGATAAAATTCTTAAGATGTAGTATTGACGGAGTGTCATATTGATGACATTCTTGTTAACAACATGGCAATTGGAGAGGACGAGAGTCCTCTTCTTGCTTTATGTGTATGATTATATCAGAATAATTATAGAGGGGAACATATGAGAGGATTATTAGCTTTTATCATATGCCTATCATGTAAGGAGAGATAATTTAAAAGATTATTCGCCCTAATGATATATATGGAAAGAAAAATGGATAGTAAAGCGATTAAAGAACCACGGTTTCATGGAATAACAACTGAAAAAACGTCGCGAAATATGAGCAAGATTCGTGGAAAAGACACGAAGATAGAAGTGGTACTTCGTAAAGCTTTGTGGGAAAAAGGATATAGGTATCGGAAAAATTATAAAGAGATACCCGGATGCCCAGATATCGCGCTGACTAAGTATCACATTGCTATATTTTGTGACGGAGAGTTTTTTTCATGGAAAAGATTGGGAAGTCCTTAGACCAAAGCTTGAAAAGGGAAAGAATCCTGATTATTGGATAAAGAAGATTGAAAGAAATCGTAGCAGGGACAAAGAGAAAGATGCGCAGCTTTTATTCCTTGGATGGACGGTAATACATTTCTGGGGAAAAGATATTTTGAAAAAGACCGATGAATGTATAAAGGTTATAGAAGAGGCTATCTTTGATGCACAGTTAAGTGATATTGATTAACGTGTTTCTGCATTTCTGAGGGGACTTTATATGGGCATAGAAATTGAACTTGGATATGACAAGACAAAACCAAAATCTATTGAAGCATACGCACAGAAACTTATCGGAAGATCGTTTCGACAAGTGATGGAAGATGATTCCAATGCTATTCGAGAAGACGGGACCACTTACGGTAAGTCAGATGTTGCAGAGACTAAACGCAACAAGGGAAATGTCGGACAGATAATCGAAGAATGTTTTTTTCATTATTCTTGTAATAGTGATGCAAGAGCTGATTTTCCGGAGGCAGGTGTTGAACTGAAGGTTACGCCTTACAAAGAAAATAAGAATGGTACGCTATCAGCTAAGGAACGCCTGATCCTTACAATGATAGATTACATGACTGTTGTAAATGAGGACTTTGAGACAAGCCATTTTTGGAATAAGTCAAAGCTGATATTGCTTATCTATTATCTCTATAAGCAGGAGGTCAAGTTTAATCTTGACTATCGCATCGGATATGCAAAACTCTTTACACCGCCGGAACAAGATCTTAAGATCATCAAGCATGATTATGAAATAATTGTAGAAAAGATAAGAGCAGGAAAAGCGCATGAACTTTCTGAAGGAGATACATTGTATCTTGGAGCAGCTACTAAATCTTCTACATCAGAAGTAAGACGTAAGCAGCCCTATAGCGATATTCCTGCAAAGCCTAGAGCATTTACGTTCAAAAATTCATACATGACGTATGTGCTTAATAATTATATTATTCCAGGCAAAGATACTTACGAGCCTATAGTCAAAGATGATTCTGTGGAATCGTTTGAAGATTATGTTGTTAATAAAATCGGTGAGTATGCGGGATATTCTGTTGATGAACTTTGCGAGAAGTTTGATGTTGATATTACAAAGAAAGCAAAAAATCTTGGGGCAATGTTAGCATATAGGATTCTTGGGATAAAAAGTAATCAGGCAGAAGAATTTGAGAAGGCGAATATTGTTCTGAAGACAATCCGCATAGGCTCTAATAATAAGATAAAAGAGAGTATGTCTTTTCCGACATTTAAGTTCAAGGAGCTTGTGCAGGAAGAATGGGATGATTCAACATTTGGGAACTACCTGCGTGAAACAAGATTTTTGTTTGTTGTATATAAGTTTGATGAGAATGAGAAGCTTCATCTCAAAGGAGCACAGTTCTGGAATATTCCATATGAGGATCTTGAAAATGATGTGAGACAGATGTGGGAAAGAACAGTTCAGGTGTTGAAGGAAGGGCTTAAGGTTGAGAAGATTAACGGCATCAATCATAATAATTTTCCTAAAGCAACTGAGAACAGAGTGAGTCATGTAAGGCCACATGCTCAGAACGCAAAAGATACTTATGAACTTCCGGACGGAAGAGAATATCCGAAGCAGTGCTTTTGGCTAAACAATACGTATATTTTGGAACAGATTGATCAAAGGCTTAAATGATGGGGAAAACTGCAATATCATGAATGTCAAGAGTTGATCAATTTTTTGCTTTATGATATTATTTTGTGGATGGAATGGTTGATCGAAAGACTGTTCTGTGATACGATTTAGATATATTTTTTGATTGGAGTTGTTGGGAATGGAGAAAACGGTTTGTGAGTTGTTTGCAGGTGTTGGCGGATTCAGATGCGGATTAAATTCTATATCTGCAGTCGAGGATGCGCAGAAACCTGAAAAGTGGAAAACAGTCTGGTTTAGCCAGTGGGAACCTGCTGATAAAAAGACACAATGGGCTCATGACTGTTATGTCAATAGATTTGGCGTATGTCTTGATCTTGAGGGAAATGATACCACAAATGAAGATATAAATGCTGTTGATAAAAACAAAGTTCCTGATCATACATTACTTGTTGGAGGTTTTCCGTGTCAGGATTATTCGGTAGCTTCAACGCTTGCTACTTCTAAGGGATTGGAAGGCAAGAAAGGTGTTCTTTGGTGGGATATAAGAGATATGCTCGAAGCTAAGAATACTCCTTTTGTTTTGCTTGAGAATGTCGATCGTCTTATAAAGAGTCCCGCAAGTCAGAGAGGTCGCGATTTTGCTATCATTTTGGCTTGCTTCAGAGATCTTGGATATACAGTAGAGTGGAGAGTTATCAACGCTGCTGAGTACGGATATCAGCAGAGAAGAAGACGTACTTTTATTTTTGCGTACAGGAATGATACCAAGTATGCGGCAAAGATTTTAGAAGATGCAAATTATGTCAAGATGCATGGGGATGAGCTTCACAGACACAGTATTGCAAAAGTGATTCTTTCACAAGGATTTTTTGCAACATGTTTCCCGGTAGATCCGCTTGATGCAAAGTATGTGAAGATAGGTAAGCTTCCAAAAGGTATCGGTGAACTTTCTGATTCCTTTACTTTCAATTTTGAAAATTCAGGAATGATGCTCGATGGAACAATTTATACAGCAAAGACTGTTCCTAGTTATGATGGTAAGCAGATTACACTTGGTGATGTAATGGAGACTGGAAGTGTTGATGCATCTTTCTTTATCCCTAAAGAAAGATTGTATTATACAAATCCTGATGTTACACATAGCGATGAGACAAAGAATAAATTGACTAAGGAAGAACGTCAGACTTGGCAGTATCTTAAAGGCGGCAAGAAGATTTCCAGAACCGCAAAGAACGGTCATGAGTATGAGTTCTCAGAAGGTCCGATTCCCATGATTGATGAGTATAACAAGCCTGCAAGAACCATGCTTACAAGTGAAGGCTCATTTAGCAGGACTACTCATATTGTTAGAGATAAGGAAACAGGCGAAATAAGATTGCTTACGCCTGTAGAGATGGAGAGAATTCAGGGATTTCCTTCTAACTGGACGAAGGAATGCCTTGTTGATGGCGAAAAAGTTGAGATGCCTGTAAACAAGCGTAAGTTTATGATGGGCAATGCGCTGGTTGTTGATCTTGTTAAACAGATGGAGCCAGTAATTAGTGAAATTATTGAGAATGAGTGAAAATTAAAAAAGCTACGATTGTAGCTTTTTTAATTTTTAATAATATGATTAGGTTGGTCAAGAATAATCATATGGCTTTAATGAAGCATGGAGAGAGATTAATAATTGAATGCAAATGCTTTTTTGAGATAAAATGATAGAAAGATACATATGAGAGTGCAGATGTAGATTATAAAACGAAATATTAAATAGAAATTGAGGTAAGGCGTAGATGCTTAGAATTTTTTCGTTCTTTTCGGGATGTGGTTTTTTGGATTTAGGATTCGAAAAGGCCGGATATTCAATTGAGACAGTTAACGAGTATTCAGAAGCATTTCTGAATGCATATAAATATGCTAGAAAAAAGATGAGAATTAAAAATCCACATTATGGATATTATAATTGTGATGTAAATGTTTTTTTAAATGAAAAAACTGATGAATTGAGTAATCTTATCGAAAAATCTAGAAGAGATGGAAGTGTTGTTGGATTCATAGGAGGGCCGCCATGCCCGGATTTTTCTATCGCTGGAAAGCAGCGAGGGAGAAATGGCGATAATGGAAAATTGTCACTTTCATATGTCAGGCTTATAGTAAGGCAGCAACCGGATTTTTTTCTTTTTGAAAATGTAAAAGGGTTGTGGAGTACAACAAAACATAGATTATTTTATGATGAGCTTAAGCGTATGCTATCTGATGCTGGATATGCGATGATTGATAGAATGACGAATGCATTAGAGTATGGAGTTGCTCAAGATCGAGATCGTATTCTTCTTTTTGGAATAAAGAAGACAATTTTAAATGAGAGGAATGCTTCATTGGATGATTTTCATTGGGAAAAGTATATGAAGTATTCTATGGAAGAAATAGATAATATACCATGGCCTGAAATGGAAGACTTTGAGATTGATTCTGCGAGAACTTTACCTAGACGGATACCGAGAGAATTAACAGTTGAGTATTGGTTTAAAAAGAATGATGTTACTAATCATCCTGATGCAAATAGATTTTTTATTCCTAGAGCCGGATTACAGAAGATGTTAGTAATCCCTGAAGGTGACACAAATAAAAAATCGTATAAGAGGTTGCATAGATGGAGATATTCACCTACAGCTGCATACGGAAATAATGAAGTACATCTTCATCCATATAAAGCAAGAAGACTCTCTGTAGCTGAATGTTTAGCAATTCAATCGTTGCCGAGAAGTTTTTCTTTGCCACCGGAAATGTCGCTTAGTGATAGTTTTAAAACTATTGGTAATGGAGTCCCTTTTCTTTTGTCATATGGAATAGCAAGAACTATAAAAGATTTTATGGAGGTTCTATATGGGGAAAATAACGGCGGGAATAATAGTTAATGCAATTAATAATTTACCAAGGAATGTAGAGTATACATATGTAAATCCTAAGACACCTGGTAGGATTTATATAGAAGATGTTCATGCCCCAGAGGGTCCGATTCATGTAAAGAGATGGAATCCAAAAAAAGGAGAGACAAAACAAACGTCATCTGTGGAAAGCATCTCTTCAGAAATGATATGGAGATTAGCAAATGCATTTACTGAAGGAGATCCAGTGAATGTGGATCGTGTTTTTGGTGGGTCATATAATACTAGATCAGTTTTGGAAGCATTGTTAGCACATACTCCAGAGTTTTATTATTGCTATCCTGGAAGAATTAAAGATACGGGAGGGATTACAAGCATTGAGAAAGGCCACAAGCATTTAATTTGGTTGCCGGAAGAACCACATGAAAACGGACGCATTATGGAAAAAAATGTAGAAGGGATGGAAATCTCAGAAATTCCAATGCGAACAATTACTTATGATGCTATCACGTTGCCAGATACATATATTACAACGAATAATATAGAGATTGAAGTGGCACGGCGTCATATTCAGATGCAGATTGCATTATATTGTGTAGGCTTACAACTTGGCTACAGCACATATATAGCCAGAAATGATAGTGGTGTTATTTATCAAGGCGAGCCGCTTATTCAACACAAAGGAATTATTCATGATATGAATAATGAAACAATGTTATCAGGATTTCCTAACGCAGCAGCATCGGCAGCGTTGATTGATTGTATTTGGTTTGAGAACTGTCATATGATGCCAGCTGTTATGGAAGTTGAACATTCAACAGGAGTTATTTCTGGATTAGATAGGATGAACAGATTTCGTCAATATGCTGGAGCAATAAGAACGCGCTATGTTATTGTTGCTCCAGATGAAGATAGAGATATGGTGATAGATAAAATAAATAGACCAGAATTTAGAGATATGGATGCTCGATATTTTCCGTACTCTTCGGTAGAAGAATTATATAGTATATGCAAGAGGAGAAAGATATGTGGAGTAACAGATAATTTTTTGGATTGTTATATGGAAAAAGTTGTTGTTTAGTAGAAGAATGAATTTGGGATAAATTTTGAATTTAGTGATATTCACGAAGAATTTATGGAAACCTGTAAAATACAGTAAATGTGGAGACGGATAAAATGGTTTTTGATGTAAGTGAGGTGCTTGCTGATGCTCGTATGTTAAGTCAGTATGATTTTTTCGCTAAATACTTTCTTGGAGATGATAATTGGTATATAGAAAAGTATTTAGGGCATGTAGGGATAGAAGCAACAGATTATATTACTAAGTATAAAAAGATAGTTTCTGAAGGATTAGGTATAGATCAAACGGAAGTATATATGAGCGGAAGTGCTAAACTTGGCTTTAGTTTATCGCCACCGCAAAAAGATAAAGAGGAGAAACTATTCAAACCATTTAATGATGATGAAAAAATCAGGAAGATATCGGATATAGATGTTGCAGTGGTTTCTGATAAGCTTTTCTCTGAATATTGGATGATTTATCGACAATCATATAAAAAGATTTATGAAGGGGTATATAATCCATATGTATTTCGTGAAATATATCGTGGAATAATAAATGAAGGAAATGTTGAAAAAATAGAGGGATGCAGAAAAAAATGGAATTTGATGGTCATTCCTATAAAAGCTAAATTAAGAAAAGAGTTATTTTTTAAGCATGATATCACGTTCAGAGTGTATAGAAATAAAGAAGATTTTGAAGATTATACCAAAAATATATACAGAGAGTTAAGAAAAAGGAGTGACGGTTTATAATGCAGTTATTTACAAAATCAGATATGGATTTAGCTACAATTCGCCAGAATTTTGCTGAGGGAAAAATGTATGTTGATCCTGCATATCAAAGACGAAAAGTTTGGAATCAGGAAGATAAAGTGCGTCTTATTGAAACGATACTGTTAAATTATATTGTTCCGCCTGTATTTTTTTGGCCGGCTGGACGTGACCCAGAAACTGGTATAGCCTCAACGCATATTGTTGATGGACAGCAACGTATTTCAACTATTGTTGAGTTTTTAAATGATGAATATCCATTGGCTTCAAAGTATTTGACAACAGATGAGATAAAAAATAAATATGGAGACATGTTTTTTTCTGACTTGGATCAAGGAACGAGAGAGGCGGTTTGGGATTATAAACTTTCAGTAGTGAGTATAGATGCTTCTTGCTCATATGAAACGATAAAACAAATGTTTTATCGTTTAAATCTTACAGATTATAGTTTAAATAAGCAGGAAAAACGTAATAGTCTTGATAGCGCCTTTGGAGAGAAATGTGAGGCACTATCAACTTATGATTTTTGGGATAAAGTACGTGTTTTTAGTGCAACAGATGCAAAAAGAATGCGCGATGTTGAGTTTTGTTGCGGAATATATATTTTAGCGAATGAGTTTATTGTTAATCAGACGGACGATAAAATTATAAATTCATATTATGATGATTATAGTGAATCATTTGATGATGATAAAATATTGATAAATAAAATTGAATCTGCAATGGAATCGATTGAAAAGCTTATAAACAAGAAGACAATAAGCTTCGTTTCCAAAAAAGCTCAATTATATACTCTTTTTTCTCTTTTTATTAAAATTGAAGAAGAGAATAAAGAGATTAATGATGAGTTTATCATGCGCTTTAGTCGTTTTGTTGAAGTATATTCTAAGTTTAGAAATGAATATGTTTTCGTGAGCGAGGATGATAAGGCGAACCGAGTCTACGAACAGTTGAAAAAGTATAAGTTGGCGTCGTCTGAAGGTGTAAATAAGATAACAAATAGAATGATTAGATTTGAAATCTTATATGAGTTATATGAGCAGGATGAGAACCCAACAGAAACATTTATGGCTATTTTAAAGTTTTTTGATTCACAGAAGACTAAGAACAAATTTGATTTGGAGAAAGATGATATTTTGGATGAGTGATGTAATAAAAATGTAAATTCATCAACCAGGGAAGAGTAAGAGCGGAGATTGTATAATTCTGCGAGATTTGGAAGAGGAGTAAAGATAAGGCTTCGCAGATTTTTCTGTGAAGCCTTGTGTCTATTTTATTAAGTCTTGATAAATCTGCCTTAAAGCCTTGTCGATATTGTAGGTGCCAATATATCCGAAAGGAATTTTCCGTTCCCTAACGGCGGCAATGAATTTGTAGTAGCTGACGTGGCTTATGTAATCGGTGTAGAAATATACTTTGTCTTTGTTCTCAAGCATAGCGCCGTCAACAGTTTTGTAGGCATTTACAGAAATGAACTTCCAGTTGGGAAACAGCTCTTTTAACTTGTTCTGCCAATTAATGTGACCACCGATTATGACAATTTTTTTCTCTGCGATTAGTTTTTTCATTTCTGAAAGAGTGTCTTCCTCTACGGGGGCATCTTCCTCGTGTTCCAGATTATATGCGAACTCGCGCAGTGATATGAGCTCATCTCTTTCTTCTTCATATTTTTTTAGAAGGCTGTTTGCCTCGTCAGAAGAGCGTTTTGCTGATCTATATTGATCACGGAGATACATGTTCTCTTGCTCTTTTTCATGGAGCTTTGCTCGAAGCTCGGCAATCTCATTAATATAATCTTCTTCACCGATTGCTCCATTGCTTACGGGAGCAACAGTCGTCATGGCTTTTTTGACTTCTTTCTTTGAAGTGTTTTTGGATGTGATGTCATTCGGGTTAAACTGGGCGTATTCATAATCGAGCGGATCTACTTCTTCGCCCAAAAGATAACTGATCTCAGTTTCATAGCTGTCGGATACGTCTGCAAGCCCTTCGACAAGATTATGGATATTGGTGAGCTTTTGGACTTGTTCGAACGTGAACTCTTTATTCGGATGTTCGGTTTTTAAAAGTGCAAGAGTGCGAGTCATCTGATGCTTTAATTCAAAAACGAGATCGATACAGTGATAAAGGTAATCTTCACTAAAGCCGCGGCCTCTCAGACATGTGGAAGTGAAATCATTTATGTCGTAGAATGCTTCATGGACTCTATCATAGTGAGCACCGGCTTTTTCTTCTTCATCAAACCATACGTCAATCTGGGTTTTGCATTCTGCATAGAGGTCTGAATCTACAGTCTGATATTCACAGAGTTCTTCGTCGTAACGAATCCAGTCATCTCTGCGTTTTAACAGTAGTTTAAAGAGAATAGAGCAGTCATTGTTATATTCAATGTACATGAATGGGCACATACCCAAGATTCTTCCCATTGCAGAATAGTCATATCCGCCTCTTTCGTCTTCTGAAAGTCCGAAAATCTCAGCAGTGGATATTTTGCGGAATTTTTTCAGCTTGTTGTATTCCGGTTTATGGTAAGTCTTATAAAGGTATTTGATAAGTTCGACACAGTAGGAATCACCAAGCTTTGCTCCGCTGTATATCAGTGCAACAATCTTTTTGTGGGTTGAATATGATGGCTTTCTGGTTCTGAAAGAAAGAGAGCTAAATTTACATACTTCATTAAACTCATGCAACCTGTCTTTGCAATTTTTTAAAAAATCCTGCTCAATCAGGGCAAAATCTATCTCCATATTTGCGGTAAGGAAGTCTTCTAAGAAGTAGTAGTCAACTCCTGCAGTGTCAGGAGCAACTATTTTTTCATTCTCATTTTGACCAAAGTATTCCATCATGATTCCGGCAAGATCTTTTTTCGCTTCGAAATGCTTTTGTAGCTCTTGTTCGGAAACTTCTTCAAAATAATCGTTGCTGAACGGAAATAGTGGTGTTGGCATGTGCGTTCCTCCTATTGATAAGAATACATTAAAAATGGGTGGGAGTACAACTGGATATCAATTCTTAGGATATTAGAATGTGAGTAAGTATATGTATATTTTATCTGAATTTCGGTTTTATTTTATTGATACATGATAAAATTATGGTGAATGTTCTTAATTATCTGATTCTGATAGGTATTTGCTGTTGGATGTATTCAGAGAGGTAAATGTTATGGGAATATTAGAGCCAATCACTCACAAAGAAGAGATACAAGAACTGCTTGATGATGCGAAAAAAATATATGATAGAGCAAAAAATAGATTTGAGTCACAGAAAAAAAGTACATCAAGATCATTGGAGAAGCTTGGAAAGGTAAAGATTAGTGCTTGGTCTTCAGGGATGGAGGCATTTGTTAAAGCATTTGAATCATTTAAGAATATTGAGATGAACAAGATCTCTTTTACTAATTCCAAGTTTATCGGATGCGACGAGGAACCAAAGCAAATGCTGATGAATATTGAGAATGCAACGTTGAATGCAGAAGAGATTGCTAAAGCGGGAATTGCTGCTGTTGGAACCGGTGCAATAGTTGGAGTTGCAGCATATGGTGGGGCAATGATGTTTGGGACTGCTTCAACAGGGACGGCAATTGCTGCATTATCAGGTGCGGCTAAGACAAATGCAACATTAGCATGGTTTGGGGGAGGCGCCAAGGCAGCAGGGGGCTTGGGAATGGCTACCGGTAAATTGGTTTTAGCAGGAGTAATTGTTGCTCCTATAGTTGGGGTGGCGGCATTGATTGCCGGTGCCAAGGGGAAGGAAAAACTTGCTGAGGCTCAAAAGATACATTCAGAGGCAGAGAATGCAGCTTCGCAAATGAATATTATTACAACCGGAATGCAGGGCATTGAAAATATGTCTAGCAATTATATTGGGTTTATTAAGGGATTTGGAAAGAAGTTTTCTCCTTTTATTGAGGAGCTGGAAAAAATAAAAAATGCTCATATGGTTGAAGGTAGTGATGTAATTGATTTTGATAGTTTAACTGTAGTAGAGCAAAAAACATTACATCTTTCTTGGCTTATGGCTCAAATTTATTATCATGTTTTATCGGTGCCTATATTAGATGCAAATGGAGAAATATCTGTTGAAGCTAAGGATGCATTGAAGGCATCGGAAAAAGATTTGAAGCAGATAAGAAAAGAGGCTTTTCATATGGTGGGAGATGAAGCTACCGCAGGCAATCTGGTTTGGAAGCCTATTGCAAATAAGATGCTTGTGATTAACTTTATCGCAATGTTTTTTATTATATTGGGAGCAACTTTCTTATTCACTACTTCTATAATAAAGGGAATATTGATGTGGATGTGTTCTTTTGTTGCATTCCCTATTTTCTTGATTTATAAAGATTTACCGGCAAGTAGGTTATATGTGTTGCGTTTATTGCGATTAGTATTGGCTATAGTATTGGCATTTCTCATTGCTTCGGTCTAGTAGGAGGATTTTCGGTGTCATTCTTTAAAAAGATTACGAAAAAAACTTCAAAAGATGCTTCAAAGATGGTTGGAACAATTATAGGGGATGAACTATCTCAAAATGCTAGAACGGCTACAAATGTAGCTGTTGAAGGTATGGATTTATTTAAATGGAAATTAGGTACTCCGATTGTTCAGAATGGACATTTTGATCAATCCAAAGGAAACCTTTTCGAGTATATTGAAGCGGCAAAATATAACACTAATGCTGCCGGTAAAGGAATGTCTGCCAGGGCTATTGTGACAGATGTTACTAATCCGCATGCCAGAGCTGATATTGAGATACATGATGGTGGCAAGGTTGTTAAAGAAATTCAGGCGAAGTTTATAAAATCTTCTAATAACGGTAGAGATAATAGTGCAGCTAAATCTGTACACGAGCAGACCGGTGCAGGGAATAAGGGTTGGGGACAATATGATGGAATGGATAGGTTGATAAGAAAGCAAGGCGATTATAATGAAAAGGGGTCATTGCTTGATGAGGCAAAGTACATATCCAAAAACAGAGCAGAGACGAATGGAATTCATGCCGAAACGTATAAGGATGTTCACAAACATTTGACTGATGAGACGCATTATGGTGGTGCAACATCAGGTGGAACGACTTATGAGGAGGTCTTGGAAGCATATAATAATCCGGAAAAGTATGCCAGACAGATTGAACGTAAACAAGTTGCGGCAGAAATGAAGTGTTCGGCAACGAATATGGCAAAGGCCAGTTTTGTTACTACAGGTATTGCGTCAGGTGTGACCAATATGTTTGAAGTTTTTCAGGACAAAAAGGAATTGTCTCAGGCTATCGCAGACGTTGGAGTTGATGCTGTAAAAGGTGGTATTAGAGGTGGGGCTACAGGAGTAGTCAGTACAGCTATACGATATAAGGGAATTAAAGCAGGAAGTGCGTTGCTGAGCGATTCTACTGCGGCAACTGTAATGGCAGGTGGAATTATAGATGGTGGAGTTGCATTATATTCATATGCTAAAGGGGAAATATCTTCTGAAGAGTTAAAGGATGCGCTTGTGGATACTACTGCAAAAGCCGCATCCACGATTTACTTCACTAAGGCTGTTGCCGCAATTATGGGAAAAGCAGTCAATCCATTTGTACCTATGGCAGTATATACTACTGCAAGCTATGTTGTAACTTGTACAAGAGAAATAATAAAAAAATGCAAATCTTAACGCTGAAGAATATGAACGCATGGCAGCAGTTTTACAAGAATCAACTAGGCAAATGGATGAATATCACAGAGAGTTCAAAAAAATATGTTGATAAGTGTGAAATGAAGCAACGACAGATGTTTGACAGGTTTTTGAACACTTTCGAATATAACTTGGAAACGGGTGAAAACTATGATCAGGCAGTTTTGGCAATAGCACGATTTGCTGATGAAGCAGGAATAGTACTTCAGCATGTTAGCTTCGATGAGTTTTCAAATGCTATGAGAAGTAAAGAACCCTTTGTTTTAAAATGAATTGCAGGGGGAATATATGGATGAGAGATACTTGAATCTAATCAGTAGAGTACGTGCTGATTATAAGAAAAAGTACAGAGATAATGGTGCCATAAGATTAACTTGGTGTGATACTGATGAGTCTGACAATCTGTGCAGAGAAATCAATCTTTGGACTTATTGGCAGGGGTGGAGATATTCAGAAAGACAAGATAAGGTAAAGATTCTTTTGCTTGGTCAAGACTGGGGGAATCCGTATAGTACGCAGAGCTTTAAGCTACGTGAGAATATCAGAAAGATGAATGAAGGGATTGATGTTCCGTATCTTTTCGGATGTCATCTGGATTCAAAGGTGTCGCAAACTGATAGGAATCTGATTAAGCTTTTTTCGGAGATAGGTTATCCCAACATTGATGTAATAAGATATCCGGATTTGTTTTTCTGTAATTTTTCTCTGGGTTACCGGACGGGCACAGATACAGGTGGCATGACTGAGGATTTGTTGGAAGCAGATTCGGAGTATATTAAGGAACTTATAGATATTCTGAAGCCTGAGAAGATTATCTGTTTGGGTGAGTCTGTTGCGAGGGCGATAGAAAAGCTTTTGTTTGGAAGAAATCCCAAGTATAAGAATTATAACGAATATATCGATAGTGGAGTAGTGCTGAATTATCTGGACGGATCTTATAAATGTGATGTTTATCCTATGTTTCATCCGGGATTTTATGGAGAAAAGAATAGAGTAGGTGGATTAGATCAGCACATAGAAGATTGGAAAAGGATAATTGCATGAATGTGTTAGAGGGTTTTAGATTAAAGATTTACAATGGTTCGAAAAATATGGTGGCAGATCTTAATGTAAAATCGGGCAATAAGAAATATATTGTATTCAAATGCAATGGGATTTTGAAAGAAATTGATTTAACCGGTATTGAGGACGAGTTCGTTAAAGCTTTGTATATGTGCGAAATTGATACATTAAACGATTTTTATGATAATGGTTTCGATTGGACTCCGCCTAGAGATGAGTTAGGCTTTTCTTTGGATTGCAGTTTTAATGATAAGCATATCACTTCGAGTGGAAATTGTATTCCAGATGAATTGAATAAATTTGTTACATATCTTAGAAGCATTGGGATTTCGGTACCTTTGCCTAAAGAGAAGAATTAAGATAAAAAGAATCTCTTTTCTGTTACAATATTAAGAGCATTTACTGTGTTCTAATCGAGTATGGCTTATATTAAAAATGCAGAGGAGTGAAAAAGTTTGAGTACATGTATTGTTTACTATTCTAAGCACCACGAGAATACCAAGAAAGTTCTTGATGCGATCAAGGCTGTGGATTCTGATGTGGTGCTTATTGATTCTACACAGAAACGGGAAGCAGATCTTCACGGATATGATAGGATTGGTTTTGCATCCGGGATTTATTACAGCAAATTCGCTGAGCAGATTTTGAACTTTGCTAAGATCAATTTGCCTCCGCAGAAAGATGTCTTTTACATAGCTACAGCAGGGAATCCTCTGAAAAGGTATTTTGACAGTATAGCAGAGATTGGTAAGGATAAGCAGTGTAATGAGCTTGGCAGATTTCAGTGTAAAGGATTTGATACATTTGGACCGTTTAAGCTCGTTGGTGGTATTCAGAAAGGGCATCCCACAGAGGATGAAATTGCAGACGCGGTGGAGTTCTATAAAGGTTTGTAAAAGAATGGTGTGAGTATGGCAGGTTTGGTTCTGGAAGGTTGTTTCATATCGCAATCCTCCACTTACTGTTATGTGTTTCAAAATATAATCGTACTTTCCGCTTGTAATCAAGCACGACAACAACACATTCAAAAACAAATGTGGAGTAAGAAACATAGAGACCGTCCGGAGTAGTATAAGGCCCCGGATGGGTAATGGTTCTATAACCTTTTATCGTATAATTTTCATATTGACCGTCTTCGTTCATAATGCGAAAACGAAGAGGAATGACTTCTCCGTTTGCCTTGTGCTGGCAGATAACGTCTACATTATCAATAACTCTACTCATAAAAATAACCTCAATGAAAAAAGAACTGATGTTCGTGTATATAATACACCTTTAAAATATATGTTTCAATAAATTGTGCTCGCTTTATTTCGCTAAATTGGTAAAATAAACTGCTTTATTTTGTAGGATTTGCCGTATCTTTTTAGGGGCGTCTCGGTTAAAATAAAAGAGTAAAAAATGTTCGAACAGAACAATACCAAGGGTAAAGCTGGAGCAATCCGGTGGCACAAAGCTATAGGGACTCACAAGAGTCAGCCAGTTGCGAGTATGGAGGGAGCTGGTGACAGCTTCTTTTTTTTCGAACCTTTAAAACTCTAATCGAAAGGAGAAGATTATTTTTACGTTGTTTTAGTAAAATAGATTAGGGATGATCGCACAATAGTTCTTTATTACTTTCATACATCTGACTATGTAGGGATAGTGCTTGCGTAGGATGGACATACAGATTAAGACCGGTAGTCAATTGGTTATTGTATGCAATATGTTCCTTAATCTGTGGAAAGAGTATGGGGTAGAAGGTTATGAAAACTAAAATACCGGAAACAGGCGAACTGTGGGTGAATTGCCCAGTATGCGGAAATAAGATCATGCGAGCGGAATTCGCGTCATGTGTTGAAAAGTGTGATGTCTGCGGATCGGTGCTCAGGATTTGTGCGACCAAAAGGTTTGTTACTACTATTGTTAAAGATGAGAATGAAGCGCTGATAGAGATACTCCATAGGTATCATAAAGAGCTGTTAGGGCTTGCGATAGAAGCATATTAGTAGTTTTATATTTACAATTTCATATAGATGAGATAATTGATGGACTAGTGCAGTGCCATAGAGCGAGGAACAGCATCATTTATCAAAAGTATTGCCAAGAGCTTAAAGAGTCGTGCGTGGCACGTAACATCGAAGGAGCCTGCAAAACGGAAATATACCGAAAGGTTTTGACCTTAGGTCTATTGTGTTTTGCAGGCTCTATTTTTGTTTCTTGATATATCTGCTCTTGGCTAAGTATGTTTCCGTTTTGGGACTCCGGAACGGAGGGGAGATATGGGTAATGAGAGCAAAAGATTTGATGTGATGACACTTGGGGAGCGAATCAGATTTATCAGGAAGCAGAGAGGAATCAGTCAGGAAACGTTGGCTTCGCTTGTATTTACCAAGAAGCAGACAATTTCTTTATATGAACAGGATAGGCTTGAACTTAAGGTATCAATGCTTAAGAGGGTTGCCGTGGCTTTGGAGGTTCCGACATCAATATTTATCGATGAAGAAGAGTGTGGATGTATAAAGGATGTTTTCGAAGAGAAGGAGATGATGAACACTTTTAAGAATCTGGGACCTGAGCTTAAGAGAGTTGCTTTGGAGCAGTTGAGGGCGCTCGGAACTTTGAAAAGTCAATTCTGCGTTGACGCTGAGTCATAATCTTGGGACTCGTTGCATGCCATAGAAGCCCATAGAATGTAATTGTAGATAGAAATAACCGGTAACTATTTCTTGAATACAGCTGTTTCCTCTTTAGTTGGAGGATTTACAATGGCAAGTTTGGTAAAACAATATGCTGTGGCTGATGCTGCAGAAAGAGTGAGGTTGATCAGTAGCAATTTTGTAACTTTTCTTGGAATAATCGATAGCCATATCGATGGTCTTGTATATCTCATCGAGAGGGAGAAGGCTTCCAATCGAAGAGGCGGTATAGAGGATCTGGGAGTCCGAGTTCAGGATAACAAAATCAGTGATATTACAGGAAACACAGCTACCAATAATGTTCTGATACGTGACGCACTGATGGGGTGTGATTTTTCCAACGGAGTACTGACTGGGACAGATAGAGAAGAAGAGTTCAAGAAAGACGCATTTGTTATAAGACAGATGAGGCTGGATTACAAATTGTATAATGCTCAGCTTAACAGCTTGAAACCGAGAGAACGTGATATTTTTATGAGTCGCATAGAGTCACATGCGCCGTTGGGAGATATTGCAGATGCAAATGGGATTTCGGTTGAATCAGCAAGAAAGTGCATTTTTCGAATCAAGCAGAAGCTCATGAAACAGGTAGTTATGTATATGGAAGGAAGTATTTAGGAGGTACGTGCTATGCCAAAGACCAGAGCGGAGATTCCTCATCTTGAGGAAAAGGTAAAAAATGGGCGAAAGAAGTTTGTCAGATATGATGAAGCAGTGGAGCTTTATTCTATATGCGATAAGACGGTGAGGAAGTTTGCGAAGGACGCAGGAGCTACTTACAAGGTGGGGAGAGTTGTTTTGATCAATACAGAGTTGTTCGAGGAGTTTTTGGAGAATTTCAAAGAAAGATAATTTTTATAACAGATTGGTACAATGAAATACATTTTTGTCCAATCACTTATATTAAAGAAAAAACACTATAACCAATCAAAAGAAAAGTCAATTGAAAGCGAGGAACAGTGCGGATTATAATGAAAATAATTCAACTGTTCCTCCAATTTTTAGGAGGAAGATTATGGCAAGAAAAGATAGCAAAGGTTATCAGTTACGAACAGGGGAGTCTCAAAGAAAGGATGGAAAGTATTGTTATGCTTACACTGACCGATTGGGGAAGCGGCATTACATCTATTCAAAGACCCTTGTAGAACTTAGAGAAAAGGAGAGACAGCTTCAGAGAGATTATGAAGACGGGCTTGATCCGGCAAAAGCTAAGACAATCACAGTAAACGATATGGTTCAAAGGTACCTAGATAATAAAAATAATCTTGCGACCAACACTAAGGGCGTATATGTATACCTTTTTGATCACATTATCAAAAAGGATTTTGGTAAAAGAAAAATAATAAGTATAAAGTATACTGATATCCTTACATATTATTATGGTTTGATAAAAAATGATGGATATAGTGGAAGTACGGTAGATCATGTAAATACAATCCTTTTTCCTGCGTTCAAGATGGCGATAAGGGATGGTTTGATAAGGACGAATCCTGCTGAAGGAGTCATGGCTGAGGTAAAAGCGAGTAAGTACTTTGTGAAGGAAAAAAGAGAAGCTTTGTCTGTTGATGAGCAAAGGAATTTTATGGAGTTTCTTAGAGGAAATCGTGAGTATGCAGGGTGGGTTCCTATCATTACAGTTCTTTTAGGTACAGGTTGTCGCATCGGAGAGGCTTTGGGGCTTACATGGAATGACTTGAATTTTGATGAAAGGACAATCTCTATTACACATGCTTTTTCCGACAGCCCTGATGAGAATCGCAAGACAAGGAAGCGTATCCATTCTACAAAGACTAAGGCAGGAATAAGAACGATTCCAATGTTTGATGAGGTATATCAGGCTTTCCTTGATGAATATGAGTTTCAAAAATGCATTGGATTCTGTGAGGAAGAAATTGATGGCTATTCCGGATTTGTGTTCTCAACAGCGAGTCATACCGTATATCTTCCTACAGCAATAAATCATGCTATTCATCGTGCTATTGTCCATTATAATAGTGAGGAAAAAGCAAAAGCGGCATACGAAGATAGGAAGCCAATCTTTTTACCTGATTTTTCATGTCATCATTTAAGACATACATTCTGTACAAGGCTTTGTGAGAATGATGTTAATCCCAAGGTTATTCAAGTTATAATGGGACATTCAGATATAACGACGACTATGAACATCTATGCTGAGGTCAAGAAAGAAAAGAAGCTTGAGACCTTCGAAGAGTTACAGGGAAAGATTATATTTTGATAATGAGCAGGCTGCGGATTACTTGATACCTTTATCGAATGATTTTTTGACTACAGAGCATAAAAAAAGAGACGTGTTGTTGTTAGGTTTTAGTCAATACATATTAAAGACGACAAAAAAGTAGGTTTTGTTGTGGGGGCAATCAGAAAAGTTTTGCTGTGATGTAGTCTCCAAACCCGCATGAATACTGGTTTTTTTTAAAAAAACATAGTGACAAATCCTTTCCAAAATGATACAATGAGTATGTAATAAATAGTGATTCCGAGATGTGCTTTGGAGAGCGCGTTGTCCTCGGATCATATAAGGTCTAAATAGGAACCTAAAGTACTATAAAGTGGGATTCGGAATAGAAAACCACGAAAAATGGGGATATACACACCGATTACAACACTATCCTTCCTTTCTATGGTGCTATATATCCATATTTGATAAGAATTCTAAAGTGTTGGTTCTCCTTAATTCGCTTCAATTCTGAAAGAGGAGAGATATCGAACTGGTGTTTCCAACCTTGAAATCGCTGAACAGCTGATAAATACTGGGCTTGAAACGATTTTTGTTGTCGAAAATATAAGTACATTGACTACGCCATTTGAAAAAACAAGTGGCGTAGTTTTTTCAGTATCTTTTACTATTCAATTTCTACGGAGCTATTCGGACCGGTATGTAGTTTTCTCAATAAAATATCAGGACAAACATGGTGTGTTAGAGGAATGATCAGTTCATAAAAAAACATGATATAAAGACCACATTTTTCTAAAAAAGGAAGATCGAGCAGGTGAGGGCGCTTTCTGTGTTGTAAGGAGGGGGTGTACATAAAAGGTCAATTTGGGTGTTATGCAAATTGACCTTTCTGATAGGATTCTTGGATTTTTTTTTTCAAATTTTAATATAGATTTCCCGAAACGCTTTTATTTCTGTATCCATATCGCTTTCGATATCAAGATTAGCAAATACTATGTTTTCATTTACGATCATTTCCAGAAATTTATCAACGGCATCGGAAACATCTCCGGTTACTTCAACAGTTTCTCCTTCCGGAATAATTTGTAACAATTGGAAAACATCGTTCTTATGCTTTTTTAAATCTCTTGCATTAACGTGTTTGCCTTCTTCTTTTTCACTCATAAGATTGATCCAAGCCATCATCTTGAAAGGAATGATATAACTGGTCTTTAATACGCTTAGTCCATTAATCACAATTCGACCTTTGAGCATAAAATCATCATTGAGAAGAATGGCTGAAAGTGAAGAGACATCTTCATCAATATGGATAGGAACAATAGTGGTTGCAGCTTCCAAGTGGTAATTTGGTTTTCTTGAAAAAAGTTCTATCTGTTTGGGATATCCTTCTTTAGGATTGGTGAATCTGTAAAAGTGTGGTTCATCGTTGTTTTTCCATCCATATGTATAACCGCCTTCTTTAATGTAGTTCCAGAATAATTCGGCAAATTCTTTGAACTTATCTTCAAAAAGGATGATCATATCAATATCTTTTGTTGCTCTGAAATCTCTGGGTGTCTGAGACATCAATATCTCGCATGCAGCACCGCCTATGATAGTATAGCAATCTTCATAACCGGCGAAATGCCTTGCAAATTCTTCTATACCAATTACTGCCACTTAAAGTCCTCCAACATTTTTTCTAGTTCTCCCTCTACTCGGGGATCTTTTGTATCTTTTAATGAGCAATACAATGAAAGCTCATCAACCAAAGCATTTTTGCTTAGCTGACTTGGATTATATTTCCAAAGCTCAACTCTGCATATTTTATCAGAATCTTCCCACTCTGGTTCATCGACAATTTCAAAAAGCTCAACTTTTTTGTCCTTTTTATAGCAAGCATAGGATTCCACAGATGGTGGGTTCAACATACTGATTTCTGATAGTGCATAGTCAAATGATTTTGGAAGACATGAAACTAGATTTGTCTTTTTTACAAATATCACTTTGTCTATGGGATTAATGAGTGCCGTGCTACACATATCAAATAATTCTTTGGAATCATATTTTCGTTCAACCACTATATTGCGTCCATTCTTTACTTCTGTAATCAGGGCTCTTGATACAAGTTCTTTTGTACCTCTGGTAACATAGACCGGATCAATATCAAGAGTGGTTGCAAGATGCTGTTTCGAATACTGTTCTTTTTTATTGTATATAAGGTAAAAAAGAATTTTCTGTGCGTTGGCAGATAACGGGAGCGATTCTTTTCTTTCTGATGCAGAAAGCTTCTTGCTAAAAAGCATTCCTAAAAATGGAAGATAAATCTGTGTCGGTACCAATATAAAAGGAATATGGTGTTTTATATAAGCGTTTCTGTTATTCTTGGTAAGTTCGTTAAATGAAAAAGCGACAGGAGCGTGGAAATTTTCTTCGTAAAGTGCCATCTCCTTAGATAATACCCTGCTATCAACAGCTTTTGAAATTTTAATGATATAGAAAACAAAACCGTCTGATTCTGCCATGTAGATCTCTCTTCCTGATGCCATATATCTGGGAAGACCTGTTTTTTGTAATTTGTCTGAAACTTTAAAATCCAAGCCAAAAGCTTTTTCTAATTCTTTTTCAAACATAATAATTACACCTATATAATCCTTTACATTCAAATTGTAATAGTTTATTTATTTGTAATTATAATGCAATTATCTGGTATTGGCAACTTGAATCAAGCTGATTGTGAGTGAAAGTGGCATCATATAAGCGTAATAAGTATAATTAGACTAAGGAAAAAATTTGAAAACTGAATAATTTAAAGAAACCTGGGATAAATCTGAACGACCAATCAGATAAGTATGAAACTTATAGATAAAACACGTTCTTGGCGAAAGGTTTCTTATTTCGCATTCCTTTTCAATTTTTGTTAGAATTTCTTCGTACATAAAAACCTCCATAGTTAGTAGTAATCTGAAAGTTACCCTAACCATGGAGGCGGACGTTCCCAATGAAAGTGCTTGTATGAAGTAATGATAAATGATACGCTTTTCATGGCAGTAGTAGTGGTCTTGGTAATGTTCGGTTTTTGTGTGGTAACTTAAACATACATCATCATAGTTTCACTATCTACTGCTTTTTGAGTAAAAGAAACGCTGCGCCACAGCCTTGGCAGGCCGTCGCGCAGCGACTTAGTTCAATTGGAAGTTAAAACTCCGATGCAAGGAGGATCCGCAGATATAATGACAGACAGTTGCGCATCCGATATAATGGGTGGGCAACCAAATATACTATGGAGGTAATAGTCATGAACAAGTATGTTTCGCTGGATAAGCGAAGTAAGAAGGCGCAGCGCGAGTATCACGCAAAGCAGAGACGCACCTGGGGAGAACTTAATCCCGTGACAAGGAGCGTACCGAGCGGAAAGACCTACAATCGAAAGAAGGAAAAGCAGAGGATCGGCAAAGAATTCAGAAATGGATTTGATGCCGATCTTTTTTTTGCAGAATTATATATTTTTTGCTTGACTATGACGCAACGTAATAGTTTATGATGTAATCACACGTGAAGGAGATGATAGCCATGAAGACAGTAAATGAAGTGAGTAAGCTGACAGGAGTGAGTATACGCACGCTGCAGTATTACGATAAGATAGGACTCTTAAAACCGGCGGAGTATACCGAGTCCGGATACAGGCTGTATGACGATGCGGCGCTGGAGAGACTTCAGCAGATTTTACTGTTTCGTGAGCTTGAGTTTCCGCTTAAGGATATCAAGGATATCGTAACCAGATCAGATTTTGACAAGAGATTGGCACTTGATCAGCAGATAGAACTTCTTGAATTAAAGAAGGAACATATCGAAAATCTGATCAGTATGTGCCGTGGTTTAAAACTGAGAGGAGTGAGACATTTGGATTTTACAGCATTTGATTCAAGTAAATTAGATGAATACGCTAAGCGTGCAAAAGAACGGTGGGGCAATACTCCGGAATATAAGGAATTCGAAGAGAAGAACGGTAAGCGGTCAAAGAGCGAAGAAAAAAGTATGATGGCCGATTTTATGAAAATCTTTGAAGAGTTCGGAGCTATGAAGGATCAGGATCCTGCCTCTGCAGAAGTACAGGATCAGGTAAGGAAGCTGCAGAGCTTTATTACCGAGCATTTTTATAAGTGTTCTAATGAGATTCTTTCCGGGCTTGGTAAGATGTATGCCGGTGGCGGAGAATTCACCGAGAACATTAATAAGATGGGCGGAGAAGGAACTGCTGAATTTACTCACCGGGCGATACAGATCTACTGCGGATGATACAAATTTTTGAAAAAAGTAGGTTTTTGGTAGGAAAGTGGTAGGTTTTGAGTATTCTTTTTTCAAAATAGGTGTGTTATATTTACAATGGACAAAGCGAACGGGAAAACAAAAAACACCCGAGCCGCTGAGTCCATTTTCTTTTGCAAAAGAATACCGGCAATGATGAGCGTCAGGTCATGACTTCGAAAGAGGTTGTGAGCCTGGCGCTTTATTTTTACGGCGCGCAAGCGGAACAATATGCATCTGTAGAGATTCCAAAGGAGTTGCTCACAGGGAAGTTGAAGTGCCATAGGCACTTTTATATTTTTAAAATATATTGACACGGTGTCAGAAAATGATTAAAATTCATATTGACACGATGTCAGAATAAAAAATCAGGAGACAGATATATGCCAAAAGGATCACCGGAAAGAACCGCAGCAAGAAAAGAAGAAATCATAAGTGCCTGCGAGAAGCTGTATCAGACCATGAGCTTTAAAGATATCACTCTTAAAGAAATCGGGAATGAAACATCCTTCTCAAGGCCGACAATATATAACTACTATCAGACGAAAGAAGAGATTTTTCTGGCACTTTTTGAAAGAGAGTATGTCAGATGGAATGAGGAATTGCTCTCTATTCTTAAAGATAACGAGAAACTAATAAAAGAGCAGCTGGCTGAAAAGCTCGCATTGTCCATAGCAAACAGAAAACAGCTGTTAAAACTCCTTGCTATGAATAACTACGACATGGAGGAGAACAGCAGACCTGAACTTTTGACGTCATTTAAAGTTGCTTATGGAGAATCAATAAAGAATGTGTGCAGGATACTCACAAAGTTTTGCCCTGAGAAAACAGTCAAGGAGATTCAGGATTTCATCTATGTATTCTTCCCGTTCATGTTTGGAATATATCCTTATACTGCAGTGACTGACAAACAGAGGCAGGCAATGAAGGAAGCAAGTGTGGATTTTGTATATCAATCAATTTTTGAATTAACAAACAACTGTCTGTTAAAGCTTTTATAAGACAGAATGATAAAACAGCAGACAGATTTATTTAATCAGTTTTGAAAAAACGAGGAAGGAGCGTGACAATGAAATATGCAAAGCTTGGAAATTCAGATTTAAATGTATCCCGCATATGCATGGGCTGTATGGGATTTGGAGATGCTGCAAAGGGACAGCACAGCTGGACGATAGATGAGGAGCACTCCAGAGAGATCATAAAAAGAGGTCTTGATATTGGAGTTAATTTTTATGACACGGCAATCGCTTATCAGAGCGGAACCAGTGAGCAATATGTAGGCAGGGCACTCAGAGATTTTGCAAAGCGTGAGGATGTTGTTGTCGCAACAAAATTCCTTCCGAGGACACCCGAAGAGATTGAAAAAGGAGTCTCCGGTCAGCAGCATATAGAAAACATGATAAACACAAGCCTTCAAAATCTTGGAATGGACTATGTGGATCTGTATATCTATCACATGTGGGACTGGAATACAGATATCTACGACATCATGGATGGCTTACATCGCATCGTGAAAGCGGGCAAGGCGAGGTATATCGGCATTTCAAACTGCTTTGCATGGCAGATTGCAAAGGCGAATGCGCTGGCAGAAAAAGAAGGCTTTGCAAAGTTTGTTTCTATCCAGGGGCATTATAATCTGATATTCCGTGAAGAAGAGCGCGAGATGGTGCCGTATTGTGAAGAAGAGAATATCGCACTCACTCCGTACAGTGCGCTGGCAAGTGGAAGACTATCCAGAAAGCTCGGTGAGGGAGATACCAAGAGAGCTGCCGAGGATACCTATGCTAAGTTTAAATATGATGCTACGGCGGAGCTGGATGCTGTGATCATAGACCGTGTGGCAGAACTGGCTGAGAAACATGGCGTGACGATGACGGAAATATCACTGGCTTGGCTCCTTACAAAAGTGGCGTCGCCTGTAGTAGGTGCGACCAAGCTCCATCATATAGAAGGTGCAGTAAAGGCTGTGGACATTAAACTTACGGATGATGAATTAAAGTACCTCGAAGAGCCATATGTGCCACATCCGCTTGCAGGTGTTATGGCACAGAATAAGAGAAGTGATGCTTCAAAGAAACATGTATGGTCTACCGGAGACCAGAAAATTGGAAAGTGAGGTAAAACGCAATGAGCGAGAAAATTGTACAGACAGCAGGAAGAGATCAGCTAGGTGAGTTTGCCTCGATGTTCGCACACTTAAATGATGACGTACTCTTTGGTGAGGTATGGAATGAAGAAGCAATAGATGTTAAGACAAAATGCATCATTACGGTAGTTTCACTTATGGCTTCCGGTATTACAGATTCATCGCTTTCATATCATCTTCAGAATGCGAAGGCTCATGGCGTTACAAAGGAAGAGATTGCTGCAATTATAACTCATGCCACTATGTATGTAGGATGGCCAAAGGGATGGGCGGTATTTCGTCTGGCTAAGGAAGTATGGAATGAAACGTCAGAGGCTGTTACAGAGAAGGATAAGTATCAGAATACTATTTTCTTCCCTATCGGAGAAGAAAATCCTTATGGAGATTTCTTCGTAGGACAGAGCTATCTTGCTCCTGTATCGAAAGACCAGGTACCGGTGTTCAATGTAACCTTTGAGCCGGGATGCAGAAACAACTGGCATATCCATCATGCAAAGAGTGGTGGCGGTCAGATGCTGATCTGCGTTGGCGGAAGAGGATACTATCAGGAATGGGGTAAAGAAGCAGTGGAGATGACTCCCGGTAAAGTAATAAACATTCCTGCTGAAGTAAAGCACTGGCACGGAGCAGCGCCGGATTCATGGTTCTCACATCTTGCAATAGAAGTTGCCGGTGAAGAGACAAGTAATGAATGGCTTGAAGCCGTATCGGACGAAGACTACGGCAAATTATCATAAATCATAACAGTAGGAAGCGAAAGATGTAAGGAGGATGACGCAAAATGAAGAAAAAGATATCGGTACTTGCTGCTGTTTTATTGGCTTTTGGTCTTGCTGCGTGTGGAAATAATGCAGCACAGGCTACAAATGATACTACTCAGACAATACAAGCGGAGAGCGCAAAGGAAACAGACACTTCAAATAACCCTGAAGAAACACAGCAGGCTGTGACGAATGAAGCTGCTTCAAACACAAACGATGAAATAGTGGGAGATATTTCTTCGGAAGTGACAGAGAGCCCCGAGGAAAATGGTGGTACTCTTGTCGTATATTTCTCGGCAACCGGAACCACTAAGGGTGTAGCGGAAAAGATTGCAGGTATCACAGGTGCAGATACATATGAGATTAAGGCGGCACAGGAGTACACGGATGCTGATCTTAACTGGAATGATTCAAGCAGCCGTTCAACCAAGGAGCAGAATGATTCATCCGCTAGACCTGAGATCGGAAGTGATGCAGTATCGCTGGACGGATATACAACAATCTATATCGGGTATCCTATCTGGTGGGGAGAAGAGCCTCGCATCATGGATACATTTGTAGAGAGTTACAGCTTTGATGGCATTACAATGATCCCCTTCTGTACTTCAAGCAGCAGTGGAATAGGAAGAAGCGGTCAGAACCTTGCGGATAATGCAGGAACCGGTACATGGCTTGACGGAAAGCGTTTTGGTTCCGGAGCATCTGAGGATGAGATCAGATCCTGGATAGAGGGTTTACAGTAAAGAAAGAGCGGAGGACGGTTACGTGCAGGGAAAACATAATACCATGATAAAAAGAATAGTGGATGTCTGTATGACCGTCCTCTTATTATGCCTGATGGCTTATCAGGTTACAGGCGAAGTATTGCATGAATGGATCGGAATGGGCATGACTGCACTCGTCGTTATCCATCAGATCCTTAACCGGAAATGGTACAGTGCGATTTTTAAAGGAAAATACAATCCATACCGGATAGTAACGACTGTAGTAAATATAGCCCTTCTTTTATCCTTCGCACTTACAGCTTTCTGTGGTATGTCAATGAGTGGACATGCGGTGCCTTTCCTATATGGTATGACAAAGGTTTCTTTTGCCAGAAGGATGCATCTGTCCATGTCTCACTGGGCATTTGTTCTCATGGGGGTGCATCTGGGGATGCATATTCCTGTGATGTTTGCCAGGATTAAGCTTACAGACAAACTGAAGACGGTGATATCCGCAGCATTATGTGTTGTGGCAGGTATCGGACTGTTTTTATTCATAAGGAATGGAGTGCCGGATTATCTTTTCTTTCGAGTTCCGTTCGCTTTTCTTGATTATGAGAAAGCAGGCACTTTAGTATTTTTGGAGAATATCCTCATGCTTTCATTCTGGGCATTTATTGGAACTGAGGTTGCGATTCTTTGCAGGAATTCTTAGATAAAAGCAGAAGATAAAAAGAATCCGCTACTTCCGGTGGTGTTCATCATGGGATGAGACAATTTAAGAATTGGGAGTGAAGTTTAAAAAGAGAATACAGTATAGAAAATTTATGGAGGCGCAAGATGGATATTTTAAAGCCGTCAGCTGTTGTAGGAACTAATTCTTGGGGAAGTGCGGTATATGGTAAAGTGCTTCGGGGAGAAAGTGTTATGAAAGAGCTCTGGAAAAGGATTTAAAGGATTTTAGACGTAATTACGTAGATGTATATTGGCTTCATCTTCCTTCGGATATCGAAAAAAATTTAAATGAGATCACCACACTTGTAAAAGAGGGAAAAATAAAACATGTCGGTATTTCCAATTTTACGCTTGATGAATGCAAACGGGCAAAGGAAATTCTTGATTATGCCGATATTCCTTTGTATGGCGTTCAGAATCACTATAGTCTGATCAACAGGGTATGGGAGAAGAACGGACTTGTAGCATGGTGCCGAGAGAATGGTGTTCAGTTCTGGGCATGGGCGGTTCTCGAAGAAGGCATGCTGACAGATCCGAGAGTAAAGACGAAGATGTCTCTTATGAAGCTCATTTTTAATGGGAAGAAAAGAAAACTTCATTCTCTGTATGTACTGATGAATAAGATCGGCAAGAAACATGGACTTAAGATTCCGCAGGTTGCAGTGGCATTTTGTACGGCAAAGGGAATCGTGCCTATATGCGGTTGCAGAAAGCCTTACCAGGTTGATGATCTATTCGCGGCAGCAAACACAAAACTCACAGACGAGGAAGTGAAGCTTCTTGAAAATGAAGCAGATAAGCTGAATGTGAAAATCCTTGGTGCAGATATGTTTAGATTTGCGGTAAAGAAGAGTTGAAGCATACAATTGTAGTGGTTGCGTGGGGAAGCCAATGTATATTAAAATTTGTTCAAAAGAAAAACATGAGAAGTACATAGACATAAGAAAGATAATGATTTATGCAGATAGACAGAAGAAAAGTCAGGGAGCAGTTTGCCTCCTATACAAGGAATTATGATCCGGAGGATCCTAAGATTGCTCTAAAAATATCCCATACATACCGTGTAGCAGATATTTGTGAAGAGATTGCAAAGTCAATTGGCTTATCTGATGAGGATATAGAGCTTGCATGGCTTTCAGGAATGCTCCATGATATAGGAAGATTTGAGCAGGTAAAAAGATATAATACTTTCATAGATTCAGAATCAGTAGATCATGCAGAGTTTGGAGCGGATCTTTTATTTGGAGATGAGCACCTCATCTTGAATTATTGTGATGACAGGTCTTTTGACGAGATGATGGAAAAAGTCATAAGACAGCATAACAAATACAGAATCGATGAAGCAGTTGTCGGAAAAACTCTTATCTTCTGCAATATTTTACGAGACGCAGATAAGGTTGATATATTAAGAGTAAATGTAGAGACGCCTATGGAAGAGATATACAACGTTTCTGAAGATGAGCTGTTATCATCAGGTGTCTCTGAAAAAGTCATGGATCAGGTAAGGGAGCATCATGCAGTAAACCGTGACGTGATGGATTCCCCCGCAGAGCACTTGATCGGACATATAGCTCTTGCTTTTGAATTGGTATATCCAAAAAGTTGGGAGATAGCAAAGGAGCAGGGTTACATTTATAGAATGTTTGACTTTCCTTCAAGGAATGAGCGGACATTGAAGGCTCTGAAGGATACCCGTGAAGAATTGGAGATGTTTTACGGCGGTGGCTGCTAATTTGTGATTTTTCTTTTTCATGAGAAACTGTCAGTTCCACAGGTCATATGTGTTATTCTAATTGTAGTCGGAATCGCCGGATTAAAGTTATTAGCAAAGGAGTAAGGAAGAGATTTCCTACTGATAGTATTCGGAATCATTTTTGGCGTTGGTCATATTTATGTTACCCGTGAAAATCGTGTGTGAACGGATTGAGCTTTTTTTAATCATTTTAATATGTGCTAGATAAAAGAGTGACGTAAACATCAGTGTTTCCGCTGCTTTTTCTTTTTTGGAAATAAGCCTTTTTTAATCAGATTAGCACTCTCTATTGACGAGTGCTAATTGCGGTGTTATACCATAAGTAGAACAAAGGAACAGAGAAGACCGTTAGGACTTAACGTTCCAATGATCCGAACCCTCCGTCCCAATGCTCATATTCAAAAAATTGTTTATGTGCAAAGGAGGTAAGAATTATGTTAGTACCTAGTATTTTCGAAGAAAAATTTATGGATGACCTGTTTGGATTCCCGGAACTTAAGGAATTCGACAACATGGAGAAGAAGCTCTACGGAAGAAGATCCGGCAGGATGATGAAGACCGATGTCAGGGAAAAAGATGACAACTACGAAGTAGTAATTGATATTCCCGGTTTCAAGAAAGAAGAGATCACTGTAGAGCTGGATGAAGGCTATCTTACCATCAATGCCGCCAAAGGCCTTGATAAGGATGAGAATGACAAGAAAGGAAAACTCATCAGACAGGAAAGGTACGCGGGATCAATGACAAGAAGCTTCTACGTTGGTGAGAATGTTCAGAAAGAAGACATTGAGGCCACCTACAGACATGGGGTTTTGAAACTTACCATTCCTAAAAAGGCAATGGAAAAAATCCCTGAAAAGAACCTTATAGCCATTGAAGGCTAACAACATAATAATCACATTTCGCCCTCCGCTGTTCATTATTATGAATGGCGGAGGGCCTTTGTTTTTAATGCGCGTGTTCGTATTAAATCTACAGCAACAGTTCTTACGGCTGAGACAGAAGGACTTCTCGATCATGAAGTATGCTTTAATATGTTAAAAGTATATGGAAATGAGATGTGCCCGGACTGCATGGAAAGCAGTAGGTGCTATAACTTCCGGCTATCACCGGCAATAGGTAAATGTTTACGCAAAAAGCGCGTGGGTAGCGATATAATGGTGGCGTAGATATTTTTCATTTCCTAAATAAATGTGAGGGGTGAGTAGAAATGGTTAATGAAAAGGTAAAAGAGTTTCTTATCTCCAACAACCTTGGTGACAGGCTTACAGAGCATGCAGAAACGATTGATACGGTGGAACATGCCGCACAGCAGATAGGCTGTACCGAGCCGGAGATTGCCAAGACGTTGTCTTTTGTTGTTGATGAAAAACCTGTAATTGTGGTAATGGCAGGCGATGGAAGAGTTAACAGTTCGAAGTTCAAGACACTATTTCATACTAAACCTCACATGATCCCCAGAGATCAGGTGGAGAGTATTACGGGATTTCAGCCGGGAGGAGTATGTCCTTTTGCTATAGCTGATGATATCCCCATCTGGCTTGACGTTTCCATGAAGCGTTTTGAATATGTCCATCCGGCAGGAGGAAATGAGTTTACTTCCGTCAGGATTACACCTTCAGAGCTCGAAGCGGTTACAGGTGCCGAAGGCTGGTGCGATGTATGCAAGGGATGGGAAGATACTGAGTAAAAGAACTTGTGTTAAAGGAGGAAGATGGCATTCTTGTCGGAGAAATCGTAAATGTCTCAGCAGATGAAAGCGTAGTGACAGACGGAGTTGTTGACGTCACAAAAGTTAAGCCGATAAGTTTTGATCCATTCGGTAATGCATATTACGGAATTGGAAAAAAGGTGGGCAATGCCTTTAAGGATGGTACAAAATTGAAGTAAGGTTCAGGCGGTGAGTTAAAAGACTCATCGTCTTTTTTGTTGAAGACATGGCGGATATACCGTATAATGTATATACATTCGAGGAGGTGATTTCATGGAACAAGTAGCAATAAGGACATGGGGTAACAGCCAGGGAATACGCATACCTAAGGATATTTTGGAAAAACTTCAGTTGAAGGTTTCTGATGTATTGGACATAGAAGTACAAAATGACAGTATTGTGCTCCGAAAACAGTTTGTTCATAAAACTTTTGAAGAAAGACTGGCAGAATATAACGGTGAGATAACGGTCAGTGATTTTGATTGGGGCGAGCCGGTAGGAAGAGAGATTTTATGAACGAGTATTATCAGGGCGACATTATAAAGATTACAGGTTATAAAAAACAACTTTTTGTTATAGTTAGTAAAAATGCATTTATAAAGGCAACCGGAATATTCCATGTATGTCCGATGCTTCCTAATGTTCAGGCCGGTCCTATACATATTCCGATATGTGGGAAAAAAGGTGAGTCGGGAACAGTAATTTGTGAACAGATAAAAGCAATTGACCCTAAGGCAAGAGGGTGTAAAAGAGTAGATCTCCTTGCATATGAGGATATTATGAATGTATCCGATGCGGTTCAAGGAATTTTAGAGTATGCTTGATATTTGTTGAAGAACCGGAGTGCTTGCTATTCCACCAGAGTTTTAGTACCTGAAGAGATTAAGTGATTAGAAAAGCAAGATTAAAAGTCAAGGGGACGGTTGTGACATTGGAACCGTCTTCTTGATATATAGAAATGATATAGGATGGAGGAACCGATATGTTTTTTAAGAAAAAAAGAGAAATAAAAACATATGACAGGGAGAACCTGCGTCCTGTTATCAAAGCAAGCATATGTAACGGCGAGCAGGTCGCGGGCTTCCGAGATATACATACAGGGGCGTTTGAGGAAGTCATGCTTATCAGGGGAGATGACGATCTTGCAGAGTTCATGCGCATGTATGGAATCGAAGGAAAAATCGAGAAAATATACTGATAATGGCGATAGCGCCAAGAAGGATGGAAAGCGCTCAGCAGAATTGGAGGATGCTTTACAGTGGTTGGTAGACGCAGGTTTGCTTGTTAAAGCAGAATTAGTTGAGAAACCGGAATTACCGTTGGAAGGTGCGGCTGATAAAACATATTTTAAGGTGTATATGTCTGATATCGGTTTGTTGCGAGCCAAATCCAAAGTATCTGTGAATACGATATTGGAAGAGACGGATCTTTATGTCAGATATAAAGGTGCCTTTGCAGAAAATTATGTTTTAAATGAGCTTAAGTCGCTTGGAAAAGAGCCGTTTTTCTGGCGCTCAGGAAATACGGCAGAGGTTGATTTTATTTATGAAGAGGAAAGCGAGATCGTTCCGGTAGAAGTAAAAGCGGCAGATAATACGCAGGCAAAGAGCTATAGGCAGTTTTGCAGGAAATATCAACCAAAGAAAGGATTGAAATTATCCCGGAAGAATATAGCCGAGAATCTGTGCGAATCTACTACAACTTACAATATTCCTTTGTACTTGGAATGGAATATTGATAGCTATATCAAATATAATTGATGGCGATGGCGATGGCGATGGCGATGGCGATGGCGATGGCGTAGGTGTAACTATAGCAAACTGCCGCTATTTTGTGTTTTGCAATTAGTATGAAGTATGATATTATGATTTGGCTAATTAGTTAATGAAGTAGATAGAGGGAATTACTCCCTTAGAATGAGGTTGTGATGCTGAATCAGTTTTCAAGGACACAGTTGTTATATGGTGCAGATTCTATGGCTAAGCTGCAGGCTTCCCGCGTCGCCGTTTTCGGAATAGGCGGAGTTGGCGGTTATGTCGTGGAAGCTCTTGTAAGGAGTGGAGTAGGCGCCATTGATCTTATAGATGATGACAAGGTGTGCCTTACCAATATAAATCGTCAGATACTTGCAACAAGGAAAACAGTCGGAAAATATAAGGTAGATGTTGCGGAAGAGCGTATACATGAGATAAATCCCGACTGCGAAGTCAGAGGATATAAGACTTTTTTCCTTCCCGATACTCAGGATCAGTTTGATTTTACGGAATATGACTACGTTGTCGATGCAATCGATACGGTTACAGGTAAGCTTGCAATAATAGAAAAAGCAAGAGATGCAGGCGTGCCCGTTATATCATCAATGGGTGCCGGAAACAAAGTAAATGCGGCAATGTTCGAAGTGGCTGATATCTATGAAACGTCAATTTGTCCGCTTGCCAAGGTTATGAGACGTGAATGCAGGAAAAGAGGTATCGAATCACTTAAGGTAGTATATTCCAAGGAAAAGCCGATAAGACCGTATGAAGACATGTCGATAAGTTGCAGACAGCACTGCATCTGCCCTCCGGGAACAGCAAGAAAATGCACGGAGAGAAGAGATATCCCCGGATCGACTGCATTTGTTCCTTCAGTAGTGGGCTTGATCATCGCAGGTGAGATAATCAACGACATCACAGGCAAATGATGCCATTTCGGGAATTTTTTAAAACCACATAAAAAGCACAAATTTATAAGTTAAATTATGAACTGTAGTAGAAGAAAACAATTTCTACTACAGTTTTTTTGTGTAGAGCACTTAGCGAGGTATTTTACGAGCTTAGTGCGAACCACGCAAGTCAACTTGGCGAGGTTCTTTCGAGTCTAGTTGAGCTTGTTATCGTAGTGCGCTTATGAAAGGTGTGAAGCTTGATGGAAAGAAAATCGATGCAAAAGTTACGGGATCTGAAGTTGCCGTATTTGCAGACAGGGGAAGAACCGTCTCCTTGACACGCCAATGTTTAAGTGAATTAACAGCTGTCTTGTCAGTAGACTTTACATGTGGTAGACTTGTGGAAACCAATGTATGACTCATAAAAGGGAGAGCTATGTATGACAAGTAAAATAATTGAGGAAATTGAAAGGCTGAAGGAAGAGAAGGACGCAGTGATCCTTGCTCACTATTATGTTACTGACTGGGTGCAGGAAATCGCTGATTATGTCGGAGACAGCTATTATCTTGCAAAGGTGGCAGCAGGATTGGATAAAAAAACAATAGTTTTTTGCGGGAGTAAGTTTCATGGGAGAATCGGCAAAAATCCTTAATCCCGATAAGACAGTGCTTATGCCTGATATGCAGGCGGACTGCCCGATGGCACATATGGCAGATGTTGAGCGCATCGAGCAGGTAAGAAAGAAGTATGATGATGTTGCGGTTGTATGTTATATCAACTCAGTTGCTGAGCTGAAGGTGCACTCTGATGTGTGCGTGACTTCTTCAAATGCAATGAAGATCGTAAAATCTCTTCCTAATAAGAATATCTTTTTTATCCCCGATGAAAATCTCGGAAGATATATCGCATCTAAGCTTCCGGAAAAGAATTTTATATTTAATGACGGCTTTTGCCATGTACACAAAGGAATCACAGCCGAGAATCTAAAGGCGGCAAAAGAGGAGCATCCCGGTGCGGAAGTTCTTGCACATCCCGAGTGCACCTCTGCAGCGCTTGAGTATGCGGATTATATCGGAAGTACGGCGGGCATTATAGATTATGCCACGAAGTCCGACAGCAAAGAGTTCATCGTTGCAACAGAGCTCGGAGTGCTATATGAGTTGGAACTTAACAATCCCGGCAAAAAATTCTATTCGGCAGGAAGTACACAGACTTGTCCGAATATGAAGAAGGTAACTCTTGAGAAAGTAAGAGATTGCTTGAGAGACAACACGGGAGTGGTTGAAGTAAGTGATGATACGAGGGCGGCTGCGTTAAAGCCTCTTTCGAGAATGTTGGAGCTGGCAAAATAATGGAAAAAAAATATGATGTTGTAATAGTAGGTACAGGTGCTGCGGGACTTTTCTGTGCACTTAGTCTTCCGCAGGATAAAAAGATCCTTTGCATTTCAAAAGATGCGCTTGACGGAAGCGACAGCTTTCTGGCTCAGGGCGGAATCTGCATGTTAAGAGACGATAACGACTATGACTCTTATTTCGAGGATACCATGAGAGCGGGACACTACGAGAACCGCAAAGAATCCGTTGAGATCATGATAAAGAGCTCTCAGCAGATAATTCACGATCTTGAGGGCTATGGAGTGGAATTTGAGAAAAAGGATGGGCAATTTGTATTTACAAAGGAAGGTGCTCATTCAGACAATAGAATTCTTTTTCATGCCGATGTCACAGGTAGAGAGATTACAAGTAAACTGTTGGCAAGAGCGCAGGAGAGAGAGAACATCACATTGATCGACTATACTACAATGGTGGATTGGGTATGCAAAGACAATGTATGTTATGGTATTGTAGTTGCGGATGAGAACGGTAAAGCAGAAGCTATCGAAGCGGATGTGACAGTTCTAGCCTGCGGAGGATTGGGCGGTGTTTACAAGCATTCAACCAATTACCGTCATATATCGGGAGATGCACTTGCGCTTTCTTTGTATCACAATGTGCGACTTGAAAACTGCGATTATGTGCAGATTCATCCGACTACTCTTTTTACAAAGCAAAGTGGCAGAAGTTTTCTTATCTCAGAGTCTGTAAGAGGCGAAGGCGCGGTGCTTCGTGATAAGAACGGCGAGCGCTTTACAGATGAGCTTCAGCCGAGAGATGTGGTCAGCAATGCGATATTTGCCAAGATGAAAGAGCAGGGAACAGAGCATGTGTGGCTTGATTTTTCTCCGATTCCCAAAGAAAAGATTTTAAGTCACTTTCCAAATATATATAAGCACTGTGCCGAAGCGGGATTTAATCCATTGGAGACTTGGGTTCCCGTTGTGCCCGCACAGCACTATTTCATGGGCGGAATATATGTGGACAAGGATTCCAAGACCACTATGGAGCAGCTTTATGCAATCGGAGAGACAAGCTGTAACGGTGTACACGGAAGAAATCGTCTTGCAAGCAATTCTCTTTTGGAGAGTCTTGTTTTCGCAAAACGTGCGGCAGCAGATATTATGACAGTACCGGAATTTAAAAAGACAGAGGATTTTGATAATCTGGTTAATCTTGATGATTATGAGGATCTTCAGGGAATTATGGAAAAATATCACAAGATGGTGGTAAAAGAAATAAAAGAAGAAGCCAGATTACGAGCTTTAAAAGAGGAGGCTGTATAAAAATGAACGATATTACTATGAAGTTAAATGCTGATGAGCTGATAAGGATGGCTCTCAGAGAAGATATATCAAGCGAGGATGTCAGCACAAACGCAGTTATGCCAAATGCACAGGCAGGTGAGGTAGAGCTTATCAGTAAGCAGGACGGCATCATCTGCGGTATGGATGTTTATGAGAGAGTTTTCAAGATCCTTGATGAAAGCGTTGTTGTGGAAAAATATGTTACAGACGGCGATGAAGTCAAAAAAGGTCAGCTTATGGCAAAGGTAAAAGGCGACGTAAGAGTTCTTTTATCAGGTGAGAGAGTTGCGCTTAATTATCTTCAGAGAATGAGCGGAATTGCTACATATACACATCAGGTTGCAGCTCTTCTTGAAGGCAGCAAGACAGTTCTTCTTGATACCAGAAAGACTACGCCCAATATGCGAATCTTTGAGAAGTACGCGGTAAAATGCGGTGGCGGTCAGAATCACAGATACAATCTTTCTGACGGAATTCTTTTAAAAGACAATCATATCGGTGCGGCAGGCTCTGTAACAAAGGCTATACAGCTTGCTAAGGAATATGCTCCTTTTGTAAGAAAGATTGAAATTGAGACAGAGACACTTGATCAGGTAAAAGAGGCGGTAGAAGCAGGCGCAGACATCATCATGCTTGATAACATGGATCCCGCTACAATGAAAGAGGCCGTTAAGATCATTGACGGACGTGCAAAAACAGAGTGTTCCGGAAATGTTACAAAAGAAAACATTTTAAATATTATCGATAGTGGAGTAGACTATGTATCAAGTGGCGCTTTAACTTATGCAGCGCCTATCCTTGATATTTCAATGAAGAATTTACATGTGATATAGGAGGTTTTATGGATGGACAGGCCAGAAGAAATAAGATAATTGAGATTGTAAAAAAATCTGACAAGCCTGTGTCCGGTACATTTTTGGCTGAACAGTTGGAAGTCAGCCGCCAGGTGGTGGTCACGGATATTGCACTTATCAGGGCAAACGGTGTAAATATTATATCCACTAATCGAGGGTATATCATTAATTCAGATAGCAGATGTGAAAGGATAATAAAGAGCCGGCACACAGATGAGCAGATTCTGGATGAGCTGTTTACGATAGTTGATAACGGAGGATGTGCAGAGAGCACTATAATAAATCACAGATATTATAACAGGCTGGAGGCGCCACTCAATGTCAGTTCGCGCCGTGAGGCAAAAAAATTTATGGAAGCGATTGAATCCGGTAAATCTAAAACGTTAAGCTCTGCAACAAGTGGATATCATTATCACGTAATAAGCGCAGATGATGAAGCTACGCTTGATATAATCGAAGAAGAGCTGAAGGCCAAGGGATACTGGTTACCGCTTGATGATTGGATCTCAAAAAATAAGTAAGTATGGGAAACGCTGCGAGGCGTTTCCTTTTTTGTTGCATATTGTGCGACACATCAGAGCCTATATTGGTTGATTTCATAAAAGGTTAATGGTAAAGTAATATTTGCAACAAATATATTAATAGTTGGTGTCGAGTTAATTATGAGAGAAACTTGAGTATTTAGACGTTGGGGGTATATTTACTGAAAAAGTTTATTTTTTGAGGCATTTTGATTTACGAAAAATTGTTAAATGCCCGTTAGCAATGTCTCTTATAAAATGTATGACACTACCTACATTGCTATTGGGGGTACAATATGAACAAAAAAACCTTATTATCTACTTTTACGGCAGTCGGAATGGCTGCGGTGCTGGCAATTTCGCCGGTTCAAAGTATTGATATAGAAGCAGCACCGGTTAACACTATCTCAACAACACCTGTCGCTTCTTCAAATATTGTCGATCTTACAAGAAATGACGCTTACAAAGTACGTGATGCTTTTTATTCACTTTCTGACAACAGCGTAAACCGTATGGCTTCTGAGCATTTCCAGATCATATGGGGAAAAAGCAACTCAACTAATATTAGAATTGATGAGGAATTCATCAAGGGAAATCTGACAAATCTTGAAAACATCTACGCCTTTTATACTCAGGAACTTAAGATGAAAGATATCGGAGTATCGGGCAATTCAAAATTCAAGACTAACGTATATATTTCAAATACAGGACTTAGAGCCTTTGAAGATAACTGGGCATATATGAACACCGACAGAGAGGGCTTTGGATTCCTTTTTGTTGCACCGGGAGCAATGGTAGTATCCGATCCTAATCCAAGCTGGGTACTTCCTCATGAGCTTGCACATGTGTTTACTTACTATCAGGGCGGAACAATCGACTATCCTTGGTACGAGTCAACAGCTAACTGGTTCAGAGATCAGTTCCTCGGAAGTGAATATTATTGCTATCATGGTAAGAAGTTTGGACCTTATTCGGATTTCTTTTCACCATATTTGATAAATGCGGATTACTATGTGCCTCATATGCTCAACTGGTATGACACATGGCCGATCTTCCTTTATATTTCAGAGAACCCTGATAACATCCAGGGACTTGGAATGGATCTTATTCATAAGATCTTGGAAAACAAGCAGAAAGACGATTCCATGTATGCAACAATCGAGAGACTTTCAGGAGTGCCAATCAAGACAATCCTCGGCGGAATGTCAAAGAGACTTGCAACTATGGATTTCAGCAGACAGAAGTTCTATCTTGAGCATCTCAACAATGAGACTTTGAGAGAACCCGGAAATCGTGAGAAGATCTATACAACTCTTGAAAGAGCAGATGCACAGGGCTACCAGGCAGTTCCTGCAAACAAGGCTCCTATGCAGACCGGATTTAACGTAATCCCTCTTAATGTTGATCTTAAGAAGGGCGGAATCTCTGCAGACTTCGTTAACACATCAGGAGTACAGGGCTCTGATTTCAGAGTAACATTGGTTACAAATACAGCTGACAACAAGACTCGTTATTCAGAGACTTTCAGCAGCGGAAAAGGAACAATCGCACTTCATGGCGATGAGACGGCGGCTTATCTTGTAGTTTGTGCAACACCCGACAGACTTAAGGGATATCACACAGACTGGAACTCAAAGACAACTGAGAGTGATACAAGATTTACATATAAAGTTAAGATATCAAGCGTTGACGGTACACCTACACCTGCTCAGGAAGAGAAAAAAGAAGATGTAACACCCGAACCTGAGAAGAAGGAAGATACTTCAGCGGTAACACCTGAACCTGACAAGAAGACTGATGAGACACCTTCAGAGTCCGAGAAGGTTACCGAGAATAAGGATAATGACAAAAAAGAAGATGCTAATAAGGATGATGCCAATAAAGAGAATTCAAATAAGGACAACGGAAATAAAGAAACATCGACTGATTCTCAAAAGGTAACCGATAACAAGGATAACGCAAATAAGAATGCAACTGACAGTGCTTCAAACGGAAATACTGCTCAGCCTACAGACACATCTGACAAGAAAGATGATGTGATCAGCTCAGGAGTTTCAACCGATACAAATTATCGTGGTGATGAAAACAATAACAAGGACAATAATACATCATTCGATAATAACAACAATAATAGCAGCAATGACAACAGTGGCAATAACGGCTTAGACAGTAATAACGGAAACAACGGTAATTGGCCGTTCGGAATAACAGAAGGTAATTGCAATAACGGAACATGGCCGACAGATACATCCTGTGGTGGTGACAGTACAGGATACAAGCCTTCACCGATAGGACCCGGATATACAAACGGAAATACATGCGGCAACACTCAGGGATTTGATACAAGCACGCAGGGAACCGATACAGTAGATTTTGACTACATGTTTGAGGAAGAAGATTCCGGAAGTTCGATCTGGAAGATAATAGGAGCAATAATAAAGAGATTCTTCGGATTTTGATAAATGAATACTGAAATATGATTAAAAGACCTTATCAGGCTGGTATACAGTTTGATGAGGTCTTTTTACAAAAAAAACGTTTATAATATATGTATATATCGAATAGATATGTATGGCTATTTTTTTATAAAGAATGTAGTATAAAAAGAAAGAGAGAATATATAGGACTTTGCAGAAAGGGAGAAGGATACTACATGAATGAAATGACAAGCACCCAAAAAAAAGCTTAGCTGTGTTTTAAAGGTGATCGTATTATTGTCTGCGTTTATCGGAACCGGCATAAGTGCTTACGGAGACAGAAATGTATTCTTTTGCGGACTCAATATCTTTATGTATTTCACCAATCAATCAAATATTGTGATAGCGGTTATATGCGCTGTGGGCTTATACTTGATCGTGAAAAACAAAAAGATAAGCGAATTACATTACATTGTGAAGTATGTGGGAACTGTTGCCATTACACTCACAGGCGTTGTATTTATTGCGGTACTTGCGCCGGCCTCGGGACCGGAAGCATGGGATCTGCATAACGTGCTTGCGCATATTGTTGTTCCGATAGCGTCCATTGCAGATTTCTTTGTTATCATCCCCGGAGTAAAGTTCAAAAAAAAGGATGTCCTTTACGTGATCATTCCGCCGCTTATATATGTGATATATGCCGGAATAGGCTATGTCAGAGGTTGGGATTTTTATGAAGGAAATACATACCCATACTTTTTCCTAAATTGGGGAAGTCCTGCCGGAGCGTTTGGATTTATAAAAGAGTCACCTTTTATGGGATGTGTATGGTGGATATTGGCATTGCTTATTTTCCTTATCATCATGGGATATGTGTATCTGGTGATAGTGGATCATATGGGAAAAAAGAGTAAGTAATCCTAAATTATAATTAAGCGGTTACTATCAGGATAGAGAAATAGCCTGTTTTATCTGGTATTGCATCCACACCTGAATAAACAGTTTCATTTTGCATGCCGCAGTTTTCAATGAGATACGCAGTTTTTCCGTCATTTCTTATTGCGGATTTCAACTCTTTTAGTTTACTGCCGGCTTTCATGATTATAAGCGTTCCGTCAAAAGTTTTGTATTCGCCGGCTGTGATCATTACAGCTTCATCACCTTCGGCAATTGATAATCCAATTTTGGCGGCCGCAGCGCAAAAAGAAGGAATTCCGGTTATAATTTCGATGTTATAACCGGATTTTTTTACCGCATCGGAAATGTAGGAAAATGTCGAATAAAAACCGGGATCGCCTAAAGTAAGAAATGCTACGCTCTTGCCGGATCTTAGGTCTGCAATGATCTTCTCTGCGGCACTATTATGCGCATCCGTCAGGTTTTCTTTTTGCATCGGAAAATTAAGAGAAAGCGTTTTCTTCGATGCTATATTGGGGCAGGCTTGCAAGGCTATTGTATATGCGATTCCCGGTTCATTATCTTTTGCAGGACAAGCAATCACATCTACTTTTTCTAATGTCTTAACAGCCTTTAATGTAAGCAGATCCGGATCTCCCGGGCCAACGCCTATTGCATATAACACTTCGCTCATCATAAACTCCTTTGCACTTTTATTAAAAAACAATTCGTTTTGCCATAAGCTACGATATATTATAATAAAGCATGGATTTATTACAATCAGTGCTTATTAAATTCGATTATATAAGGAACAGAGGAAAGATAAAATGAAAGAGGCATATTTTGCGGGCGGATGTTTTTGGTGCGTTACGCCGATTTACAAGATGTACGGAGTTGACAAGGTAATCTGTGGCTATGCGGGTGGAAGTGAAGAAAATCCAACGTATGAACAGGTAAAGCATCAGCAGACAGGTCATAGAGAAACAATCAAGCTTGTCTACGATCCTGAGAAAGTTTCGTTTGAAAAGTTGTTGGATATTTATTTTGCCAACGTTGATCCGTTCGACTCCGAAGGCCAGTTTATTGATAAAGGTTTTTCATATACTCTTGCGATTTTCTATAACGATGAAGATGAAAAGAATTTGGCAAGTATTAAACTCGAAGAGATTGAAAAGAACGCAGGTAAAGAGACGCACGTAGCTCTTTTGCCCTATAAGAATTTTTACGAGGCGGAAGAGTATCATCAGGATTACTATCTGAAGAACCCTGAGGCTTTTGAGAAAGAACTTATAGAGTCAGGAAGAAAAAAAGCTGAGTAAAGCGGCATGAGGGGGATATTTATGCGCATAGGAATAGTATCTGACACGCATGGACTTCTGAGACAGGAAGTTATTGAAGGATTACGCGGTGTGGATTACATAATTCATGCAGGAGATATAGATGATAAAAGCGTGATCGAGGGGCTGGAGAAAATTGCGCCGGTAACGGTTGTTAGAGGAAATGCGGATAAAGAGTGGGCAAAAGATATTCCTGAGAGTGCTACTTTGGATTATCTCGGTAATAAGATATTTGTGATTCACAACAAGGGTAAGATAACTCAGCTTCCGGCAGAAGTTTCTATAGTTATATACGGACATAGCCATAAATATAGCCTTGTTGAGAAGGAAGGCGTAGTCTGGTTTAACCCCGGATGCTGCGGAAAGCGCAGACCAGGACAAGAAATATCGTATGCGATTCTTGAGGTGAATGGACGTGAGGATTTTGAATTTAAGAAGATGGTTATTGCGACTTCGGGATCAACCACAGAATCCAAACTTCCCAAGAACATCGATAGGATTATTACCAAAGCAATGTCCATGACTGATAGCGGAAAGTCCTATCAGGAAATCGCAAAGAAACTTAAAATATCTGAAGAACTTGCAGAGAGTATCTGTCGAATGTACCTCACACATCCTGGAGTTGATGTGGCGGGAATCTTGCAGAGGATTTCTGGATGACTTTTAAGATGGATGTAACACATGGCAAATAATGAAAATAGAGCGTATTTTTGCATGATTTTAGCTTAAATACGTTCTTTTTTATACGTTGATTGTTGATAAAGAATAGACTGCATGATAAAATGTTAATGATTTGTTAATTACAAAAGTGAGGTAAGTAATGGCAGAAAAAAGTGTATTCATGGACACAAACGTGTTTTCAAATATTGTTGATGGAGTAAGAGGTGCCGCTTCTGAATGTGCGTTTTCTGATTGCGCATTAAATCGAACAGATAGCTTAGATACATTTAATGCTGGTAGAAAGATACATGAATTATTGTTAGAGATACATAAAACAGATGAAATGTACAGGAGGGAATCATCGGAATCACTTCCGCACGGCTTTCTTACAATGCGTGACAGCATGATCGCTATAGATAAAGCTTCCGCTGAAAGTCTTACAGTAGAAAAAGTAAACATTGGAGGTTTGAAGAAATAATGGGTAGACATTCCGAGATACGTGAGCTGGAGCGGGATATAGCAGAACGTGAAGAAGAATATAGCATACTTGAAGATAAAGAAGAAATAATAAAAAGATTACGATCAGAATTAATAGATGGAGCGGAAGAACCTGTTAAAAACTATGATATGACCGTTTCAGATGAATTTAGAGGCGCTCTTGAAACAGATGCTGAGGAAATGCAACACCAGATCTATAGTGAGATATATTTAGCCTTGGAGCGCACATCACAACTTCTATCTGAGATGGCTCAGGCAAAGGTAAGAATCCGTGAACATATAGAAAAATGCAGAAGAAGGATTGATCAGCTTTGGGAAGAAATAGAGGCTGAATCCCGAAGTAATGTTATGTAATGGCTGGGGAAAATGATATGTTGTGGTATTACGAAGATGGAGAAACTAATGTAACCGGTGATGGTTCTGATAAAAAGTATGACGCTGAAGTTATGAACAGTTTTACAGATGCGCTTTGCAGCGACATGAACAGATACAGGGAGCGCGCAAAAGCACTTGAAAGAGAATATGTAAGATATCATAACAACGAGACCTTTGTTGGTCAGATGGCTGAAGACTCAAAAAGATTTATATATGAAGTGCAGGGCGATAAACTTCATATGAAAAATCTAGAGCTTAAAAGAGAATTCTTGAATATGTGCTTAAGTATAGAAAATAAGTTCAAGGAAGAAGTTGATTCGTCACCAAAGGCCAGAGTGAGCGTACAGACTTTGTTAAAGATAAAGAGAGATTTTAATGTAATCTATAACACTGTTGATACTAAGGGCTATGAACTTGATTGTCATGCCAAGGAAGCAGTAGATATCTTGGGAAGATGGGGAGTATCTACATTACCTAATTTTCGAAGGTCAATGGAGGCACTTGATGAATTCTGTGGACATGGAAGATTGTTGGATAAGGACATAAAGAAGTTTGAAAATTTCGACCAAGAAGCGTGTGCTTTCATAGAACGTAAGGATCTTGCAGGGTATGCTAATAATCTTCAGAGAAATATAAAATATACCGCAGATGTTCTTAATGGTATGACTGTTTATCAGCCTAATGTTGCAAAGCATTCTGTTGAAATTCTTTCGCTTAGTGTTATGGGAGCATTAAAATATAATCCATGGGATTTTCTTGAAAAGAAACTTTCTGGTAATATAGCTACGGTACAAAATAAAAATCCAAAAAGTAATATAGAACCAGAAATACAGATTCTAATGAATCAATATGGTTATACCAAAGAAGAAGCAGAATTAATAGATAAGACTATAAACGCATTAAATAAAAACTTGCCTGTGTTAAAGTTAAAAGATAATGGAGATTATTATTTAACAATAGCAAATACATATGGCATATTATCAGAATTGTGCATTAGCTATAATTCCACGCGATGGAGAATGACGACAGGGCAATATAATACAAAAGAAGCAATTGCACATTTAAAGAAAGCGGGATTATCAGATCAGGAAATATTAGATCTTAGAGTATTAATAAATTTGCAACATGGTGATTATAGGTATTCAGAGCTTAGAAAAGCAGGAATAGATATTGATAAGTCAACTTTCAAAAATGAGACTTTTACCAGCATTAATGCTAGAGCGAAAGAAGAAAGTGATTTTGCGCATACTACAGTTCAGATAGCAGCATTTGCTCACGGAGACGATGTTTATAAAAACAATCGCCCAGAATTGGGAAGAGGTTTCGTTGATTACGTTAATTCTCCGCTTGAATCTTATTTTACTACTACGTTGACACGATATGAGATAAGCTTTAAAGGTGATCTTGATTCAGGTCGATATTCAGAAGCTGATTATAAGTCGGATTTAGATGCAATAAATATATATCAACGAATGGTCAAAAACGGAGATTTTGGCATGAACACTTGGGCATCTTATTATACAGATGTTGATAATGATAGTAGGCATCGTGCAGTTGAATTTTTGGAAAATATGGGTAATGGTCATGCTGACATTGGTATTATAAATACGCGAAAGATTATTGAAGAAAAATCTGTTGGAAGCATTTATATTCAAGAAGGAAATGGAACAGACGTACAAAAAGCCAAAAAAATATTTATGCAGTGGCTTTTATGTACATATCAAGGAGTGGATTATGAATTCCCTAAACAAGAGTAGAAAGATAATTATTTTAATAATAGGTATAGTTAGTTTTTTTATTCTACTGAGTGGTGTTTTATTCGCTATATATTTTCGTGCTTTTTTGAGCAGTGGTTCACAAACGCCGTTCATTAGTTATGAATGGAAGGAAGGCGATAGAACTACGCGCCATACTATGTATGATGATTTGGTCAAAAGCAATAATTTAATTGGAATGAATACTGAAGAAATAAATCAGCTTTTAGGAAAATGTGATGAATATCACAGTACTACCGGTAATATGGATGATGCAGATTATTATTGGGATTACATAATGGGGTACAGTGTTTTTAAAGGACATGAGATGTTATATATTCATTTTGAAAATGATATTGTAACGGAGGTTAGCCGTGTTCGGGTTAATGATTTGCAAACCATCAGATGATTATAAGACTATAGTTTAGCCAGATTAAGAGATTGGGAGGCAAAAGATGGGGGAAATTAATTCTGAAGTACAAGAAGAGGCTACGCGAAGATATGTGAATTTAACCGATCAGATTAGTGTCCGTACGGAAAAGGGAAATCTTGAATTCATTAAAGCTCATGTAAACGCTATGGGTGAAACTATGGGCGAATTTGTTAATAGAGCAATTTCAGAAGCAATATATAGAGACAGAGGAGAGTCTTTAATAGAGACTACTCATAGTGATGAGTATGATGTTTCAGGGAAATTGCTTTTATCAGCTGATGGTTACTATGAGATAGACTATATTGCTGATGGAGTACGAACAATAAAAAAGCTTGATCGACAAAAGGATGTACCAAGCGGTTTCATTTCAGATTATGCGTGGATGTCACTGGAAAATGAATACGAAAATAAATTGTTAGATGGTAAATGATTTAGTTGTATGCCTGTTTATGAGAAAAAGAGGTTGAATTTATCTGCAATAATATGGTATTAGTTTTCAAAGGTATGAAATTAAAGTATATACAGCAATAGGCGAAAGCGCAGGTAGATTATGGGACGAATGGATAACAAACTCGCAATAGTAACCGGGGCAAATTCCGGTATGGGAATGGCTACGGTGGAGGCACTAAGTGACGAAGGCGCGAGGACAGCCATCTTTCTTGTTACTGATGATTCGGTAAAAGATATTACCGGGGAATATTTTTACAGATGCAAGATTGCTCACTCATCGCGAAGATCGAAAGATATGAATTTTGCCAAAAAACTGGCTCTTCAGGGGTAATGGTGGGTGAAAAATGCCATCATCCCCAGCATTTATGCTGATCATGCGCCTCGAGGTTTTCTGTTAGGAAGTGGAATCCTCAAATCCGAGCATACTAAGTAGACCATATCGAGCATGTTTTGGATATTGCGAAAACCATATGCCTTGCGGACGATCAGTTTGATTTTGTTATTAGTAGCCTCAATTCGTGCATTGCTCATACCCAGCCGTATTGCATTGAGTATGTGATCCCTGTGACGTTTGATCTTGAGGTATAGCTCCTTGAAAGCATCAATCCTACTGTGACTTGCCCACCAGAGCCACCGATTAAGAGCGGCTTCTGCTTCGTCAGTATCTTTGATTTTTAAGATGAGACGGAGCGTTTCCTTCATTCGGTAAGCTCGATACAGACGACTGTTATTCTCAGCAATCATGGTAACCCGGTTCTGTTGGTTCTCTGTCAGATTTTCGGGAGCCTTGCCGAGTGCATAAGCTGAGTTTTTGATTTCATCTGCTTTAGCCTTGGCTGCATTCAATATAGCGGCTTCCGGATCATCTGCCTTGGGGCGTCCTTTCTTACGAGGATGTTCTTTGGATAAGCGTGTGAACTCAGCGTAGGCTTCACGCCATACTTCACGGCGAACCTCGTCAAGAGCTTCCATAGCCCATTGTACGACGTGGAAGGGGTCAACACAGCGCTCACAATCCGGAGTGAACTCGTTAACGCATTCCGTGATCCACTTTGCTCCATCTCCGGTAACAACCTTGATGGATGAAAGCTGTTCTGGAGTAAGCTGTTTGTAGAACTTCGTCAGCACACCTTTACCATGCCCCTGTGCTGCCCAAACAACGGTATTTGTATCGTGGTTAACGATAACCGTAATGTACTTGTGACCTTTCTTATAGCTGGTCTCATCAATGCCAATGTTTATAAGGTTATCAAGTCTTCTGGAGCGCTCAGGTTCAATGTCATTCAGAGTTCTGTTTACACAACGCCCAACTGTTTCCCAGTCGATGCGCATATACTCTGATACAACACTGCGAGGAAGATAAACTGCAAGCCATCCGACTGTCAGATCAAAGTCCCGGGTGAATCCGCTTCCTGGATATGCCCAAGGAACATAGGCTGTTACAACACCATGCTCAGGACACTCTATACGATGTGTCCACCCCTCAACCTCTACGAGTGTTGCACCAAAGTCAAGGCTTCTCCAAGTGCGCGGCTGATCTATCCTCTGGTCGTAACGAGGACAGCGTCTGTGGCAGAACGGACAATCATCCTGATGCCATTTATCCGTCCGCGCATGGATTCTGAGGTGGGTAACACCATCCCGATCAAGATAGAAGTTTGCATCTTCTACGATAGCATGATTGACATTGAGCAATTTTTTACATAATGTATTAGCAGAAACCATCTGTGGGTACCTCTGGTATCTCTGTAGTATAGTTTGGACGCTAATACATTACAGAAACACAGATGGTTTTTCAATTGCAAATATACATCAGAGGACTGGCATAGTACCCACCATCATGCCAGAAGCCTCAAAAAACTTTATGAATTTAGCGAACAGCTTGTAAAAAAATCGTTTTGAGGGTCTGACTTGAGGGTCAGACCTTTTTAGGTTTGCGCGCCATGAGCGCAATTTTCTAATGCTTGACATTTTAGATTGCGTGCAATATAATTTTGTAAAAGCTCAAGCGGAATAAATGTTACAGATAAAGAGGTATGCGTCATGAATACAATTACACACGATTTTGTAATTGCACCCGGTGCTGGAATCAAAAAGAAAAACGTCATCTATGTTATCATTCCTCCGCTGCTTTACGCTATTTATGCGGGGATTGGATATTGTTATCTGGTAATTGCAGAGAAGATTGAAAAAAATAATAGTTCAAACAAGTAAAAGGAAAGGCGCCTGCAATTAGTGGGTGTAAAGGTAAAAAAGATGGAATACAGATTTACAAATGAAAATTTTGATACAGAAGTTATGAACAGTGAAGTACCGGTACTTATCGATTTCTATGCGGATTGGTGCGGACCTTGCAAGATGATGGGACCTGTAGTTGAGGACCTTGCAAAAGAGTATGACGGCAAGGTGAAAGTAGGTAAGATTAATGTAGATGAGCAGCCGGAACTTGCGCAGAAATACGGAGTTATGAGCATTCCGTACTTTGCATTCATCAAGAACGGTGAGCTTTTTTCTGATGAGATGGGCGCCGTTCCCAAGGACAGACTTGCGGCTAAATTACAGGAAATGCTATAAGTACTCGGCAAAATATGATATAGTAACGGCACTTTCCCCGACAGTATGAAATATTCCGACGGCACATACGCAGATGCATACTGGATGATGAAAAAACTTAGACAAGGACATGCCTATAATACTTGAGCACCTCAGCACAGACGAAGAATACTACAAATACATGGATTACCTTAAGACAATTCTTGAGGGTATCTGACAAAAAAATATATGTTGAAAGTCGCACCAAAAATGAATATAATGTTGCATAAAGGTTAATATTTTTGTATGTAAAATCGATAAAAAGTGCGATGGCAGGCAGAAAATTTAAGACTTTAAGAGTCACTTTTTTAGTATTTTTAGGAAAGTGGCTCTTTTTTTGTGCGCTATTATTGGGAGATTAGGAATGGACAAACGACTTGCAGGGAAAATACAGCAGTATCCTGATGAGATAGCTAAGATACAGGACTCGCTTCAGGATATATTGAATAAGATATCCGGCTGTACCCAAACGGGCGACGATATGCAGTTAAGATTGCTTGTGCCGAGATTACGGTATCTTAAATCCATGATAGAGGCTCTAAAGGCCGATATGAATGACACACTATCAGGGATTGACGAATCGGATAGCGTAACGAAACAGGTGATAATGCAGCAGATATTGCTACTTGATGGCTTGCACGGGCAGCTTTCGGGGGTCGCGGATTCAATAAGCGTATCGCTTAAAGCGTTGGATGAATCAGGTAAACAGGTACTTATGGCAGAAATATTGAAGAGGTGTAGCGACCTACAGGTTGCAGCTAAGGAGCTTACATGAATAAAGATGTTTTACTGGATAAATTTAAAAAGAATGTAGTTAGATTTGGAATCGGAGCGACTATTTTCGTTGTCGCACTTGTTTTGAAGATAGTAGTCGGACTGTTTACGGACATACTTGTTGTCTACGCCGGAATACGTCTTTTCGGAGTGCTTTCGGCACTTACGACTATTCTTTTGATAGTGGGAATTGCCGCAGGTGCGGGTACACTGGCTATCCTCCTTAAATCGCGCGCTGAACTTAGGAAACTGGAATCGGTTGAGTCTGCCGATTCAAACGCAGGTCCTGTTTTGAAAGTGAAGGGAAAGCTTGATCCTGTTCAGATCAGGAACAGTCTGATCACAGAGGGTGATAAGTGGCTGAGCGTCGTTTCGCCGACTAATCCGAAGGAAGCAGAGGAGATGGACGTAGCGCTTAAGAGTGTAAAAGAGACTATGGCGCAGATGGATGATTACCAGCTCAGGCTAAAAAATCTTTTGGACAGCAACGGTGCGGATGCACTTAGGGACACAGAGGAAGTCCTTGACGGCGTTGAGCAGCATATCTGCAGAAATGTCAGAAAGCTTCTTAATATAATGACGGTTTCGAGCCCGAATACACAGAACGATCTTGATGTTGTTGAACTTACAGCTAAGAATTGTGCAGAAGATAACAACAGACTTTTACAGACTACAAAGGAGTTTATTGTTGCGGTAACTGAATTCCTCAACTCGCAGGGAGACAGTGGAAGTAGCATAAATGAGGTTGAAGTATATAAGAATGCTCTTACTACGCAGATAGAAGAGGGAGGAATTTATTCATGAAAAAGAAAGTTTTATCAATGTTGCTTGCCACGGCAATGGTTACAACATCGCTTGTTGGATGTAGCAACGGTCACAATGATGGTGTTGTGAGCAAACTTACCGAGGACGAGGCAAAAAAGGAACTTAAGTCTCTTATGACACAGGTTTCCGTTGATACCAATTCAAATCCTGTTCTGGATATCTACGCCGAAGATGTTTCTGAAGCAGACACTCTTGCAGATATCGATACTTTTCCGATCACTGTTACAGGTAACGGACAGATCAATATCGAGATTGCCGCTGCAACAGAGCTTTCAGCCGATGCTCCCGATAACTGGATAAATGAAGTTGCCGAGAAGTTTAATAAGGCAGGCTATGAGATAGACGGCAACAGCGTTTCTGTATCGGTTCGTAAGATCACATCAGGTGAAGCTGTAACATACATTACAGCAGGCGGCTATCAGCCTGACGTATTCATTCCCAGTAATGCCGCATGGGGCATGATGCTTGATGCTTCGGGATGCAGGACTGAGACAATTGCCGACCGTATAGCAGGCAATACTGCAGGTATCCTTATTAAAAAAGATGTTTTTGATACATTTAAGGAAAAGTACGGCGATGTTACCGTAGGAAATGTTCTTGCGGCAGCTAACGCAGGCGATATTACTTTTGCATATACCAATCCTTACACATCATCAACAGGACTTAACGTTCTTTGTGCGATGCTTGCATCATTTGATGCTTCAAATCCTCTTTCAGATACCGCTACAAATGCACTTATGGAGTATCAGAAGAAATCTCCTCCGGTTGCTTACACAACAGCGGTTCTCAGAAACCAGGCTGCAAAAGGCATCATAAATGCGATGGTAATGGAGAGACAGGCTTATTCAAACACTCCTGAGCTCAAGAATTACATTTATACTCCTGTTGGAATAAGACACGATCATCCTGTATATACTTTTGAGTGGACTAACGATCAGGAAAAGGCAGCAGCAAATATGTTTGTTGAGTTCTGCAAGAGCGCTGATATGCAGAAACTCGCTACTGATAAGGGATTCAATCAGGATGACGATTATGCCGCTCAGGACACAGGAATGTCAGGTGCTGATTATATCGCTGCACAGAAAGTTTGGAAGCAGAACAAAAACGGTGGTAAGCCCATTGTAGCTGTATTCGTTGCAGACGTTTCGGGATCAATGGACGGTGAGCCTCTTAATTCACTTAAGCAGTCACTTATAAGTTCATCTTCATATATAAGTTCAGATCATCATATCGGACTTGTAAGCTATTCAAACGGAGTTTCTGTAAATCTTCCGATAGCTCAGTTTGATTCAACGCAGAGAGCATACTTCTCTGGTGAGGTAAAAAATCTTTCTGCAGGTGGCGGAACTGCAACATATGACGCGGTTCTTACAGGTATGCAGATGCTCGAGGATTATAAGGAGCAGGTTCCTGATGCAAAGCTTATGCTGTTTGTTCTTACAGACGGTGACCAGAATACGGGGTATTCATTGGAGCGTATCACAGATGTTGTCGGCGGACTTAAGATCCCTGTTTACAGCATTGCATACAACTATGACAATGTAAAAGATCTTGAGACACTTTCGGGTATCAACGAAGCGGCTCAGATCAAAGCTAACAGTGATGACGTTGTAAACCAGCTCAGAAACCTGTTTAATGTAAATCTGTAATAATGTGTTTTTATAATAAAACAATAATGTAATTATGTAATAATGAGGACTGTCGCCCATGGATTCAGTGGATTCGGGCGACAGTTTTTTTGTTCAATTTTGTTGAAAAAAATTTATATTTTTTAGTTGATAAATCATATTAAAATATGTAAAATATAAATACACACAGTTAATTATTGTGTAATCATTATAAGTATGATATAAGTGTACTTAAGGGGCAAAGGTTACTACAAGGTTAACTGCGGTGCTTTTACAGATAACGCTAAAAGGAAAGAGTATTTGAGTGGGGATATGTTTACAAGGAGATAAAGTGAGGAATTATACAGAACATGAGCTGTTGAGATTGGCGAAGTGTTTTCACGATACGGAAAAAACATATCTTTTGGTGGATCCTTTACAGGGCAAGCATTTGCCGGTAAAACCATCTGATGCTATGGACATGCTTCGCTCATTCGGACAATTAGTGAGCGAAAAATATCCGGAGACAAGGCTTGTTATAGGCTTTGCGGAAACTGCAACTGCTGTGGGGATGGCTGTTGCAGAAGAAATGCCGGATGATTGTATCTATATTCATACGACCAGAGACAATATTTTGCAGGAATCGGAATGGATAGAGTTCCAGGAGGAAAAGAGTCATGTTACCGATCAAAGGCTGCTTGCTTCACATCTGGAGAAATGGTTTGCGAATACAGAGACTATCGTATTTGTTGATGATGAGATCTCAACTGATGAACCAATAATCAACTACATAGAACAGTTAAAGAAGAAATATCCGGAAATCGGTAAAAAGAAGCTGGTCGTGGCATCGATCATTGACCGTGCGACAAAAGAAGAAAACGAAAAGATGAAAGCAGACGGCATAGAAGTTATTTCACTTATTAAGCCGGATGATACCGATTTTTCCAAGGATGTGGAAAAATACGACATATGCGAAGCGGATGAAATAAATGAGAAAATAGGCGTGGGAAGATATGAGAGTCTGAGTTCACGCGTAAATCTTATGAATCCGAGACTTGGGGTAAATACAAGGGAATATGTGGAAAACTGCAAGATGTTTGCATATGATTATGTGATCCAGGAGAAATTGGCAGAAGAATGTGATTGCAGCAGTATCCTGATACTCGGAACGGAAGAGTGCATGTATCCTGCTATAGTTCTTGGCGAGATAATCGAGAGGAATACAAAGGCCAATGTTTATACCTATTCTACAACCCGCAGTCCTATAGGAATCTGCAGGGCGGATGGATATCCGATAAAAAGCGGATATAGGATAAAGAGCTTTTATGCCAATGATAGGAAAAGCTACATTTATAATCTCAAGAAATACGACATGGTAATTGTTGTTACTGACAGCGAACGTGATTCTTTCTGCGAAAGACACAGCCTTATAGAGGCTCTTTTCAAAGAAAGAAACGAAAAAGTTGTTCTGTATCGGGGATAAGCTTTTAGCTTAAAACAAATGAATATGAAATATTTAAGGGGCTGTCATCTGACAGCCCCCGTTTTATTGGTGGAAACTCAATCAATTGCATATACTAAAGGAGAGTTCTGAGAACCTGCATGGCTTGTAGCCCATGCTTTGGCATCTGCTGCGTTTCTTGCTCTGTAACCGTAGTTGGATGAAGGCCTCCAGTTACAGCCTCCGATGCTGAGTCTTGATACGTCTGAAGAAAGAACAGAACCCTGGTCTGTGAAGTTTCCTCTGCCCATATCATTTACAACACCGCCTGAATCTCTTCCTTTATCAAAGAAGTTATTCTCTGAGAAGATATTACAATTGGTATAAGGTGTATATCCTATATTAAAGTTGTAGACAAAGTTATTATAGCAATGGAAATAACCGTATCTCATAAGTCCCGGTGCTCTGGTCTGAGTACCGTTGAAGTAGCTGTTGCATATAGTCATGCAAGGATATCCGTTATATGTAGGAGCGCCGTTCTCTTCGGGATAACCAAGGATAAGACCGTATTTATGTCCGCCGAAGTAGCAGCCTGTAACTGATACGAAGTTTGCTTTAAGTCCTACATAGAGGAACTTGTCTTTGTCATTTCCGTGAATATTTCCGTCTTTTGCCATGTCATGGCCTGTCCATGAGCAGTGGTCGAGCCAGAAATTATTTCCGTCTGTAATGTACATTTGAATATCGTCGTTATCGTTGATGTTTACAGAGTGCGCGAAAGTAATGTTCTTATATATATTGTTTCCTGAAGCGGATATGTTTCTAAAGTGTATGTTGTTAAGCGTATGTGCGCCGTAAGATCCGATAAAGGTCTTATTTGCTCCAACCGATACTTTTGTAAGTGAGTTTGCCGATATGTCACCGGTTATTACGATTGTGCATGGATTAGAGCCCTGAGCACAACGCTGTAAATCTGAGAGGTTGTTTACTTTTACAACCTGTCCGAGAACACCACCCGTTACGGATGCTTTTTCTCTTTTGCTCATATCAAGACTGTATCCCGCAAAGCCCTCTGCACCGTATGAATTAAGTCTGAAGCACTGCGCTGCAGATCCGTTAAAAGAGCTGAGGGTATAGTTGTTTCCTGAAAGAGTAAGCGCAAGTGAGTTGTTGGTCTTACTTACGATCTTGTAGTTAAGAGGAATACCGTTTGCGTCAGCTTTTACGGATGCTATGGTCCAGCACTGAGCGTTATTATCAGAAGAAACAGGTGCCGTGGACACAGCGTTGTTTGCCTGAGTAAGGCATGTTCCGTCTGCTACATTTATAATTCTGAATGAATCGTTACTTATATAATCAATGATCCATCTTGTGTTTGCTGAAGATGAATTGCTTGTTGTAACCGAGCCGCCGTTTGCAGTTACGTACTTTCCGTCAGAACAGTTCTGGAATTGCATCTGCTGCTGAGGATATGTGGAATCAAGCTTTGCTGAAGCAGTGTTTGAGCTGTTGCCGCTTGGCTGCGGATTAGCCGGCTGCGGATCAGCGGGTTTGTTATTATTGTTGTTGTTGTTGTTGCTATTGTTATTCCACCATTGATTCCATGTATTGTTTCCGGAATTGCTGTTATTACTTCTTTTGTTTTGGGAAGAATTGCCGCCGGAAGGCATATCAGTTTTTTCAAAGTACCAGATCTGATTGCTCTGCTTTAAGTTTCTGTACTGCTGTACATTTGCGCCCGATGAAGTGCTCTTTCTGCTTACATCAAGAACGGATGCGAAGTTAGAAGCTTCTGTTGCTATATAGTAGCCCTTTTTGGAATCTGCCTCTACGAGCTTAAAGTTCTGCGCGGAAGCACCGTTGTTGGAATAAATCTGAACGTTGGTCGCATCCTTTGCCGAACCGTATGCTACATCAAGAGACATGCCGCCTGATGTATCTGTTGCGGGATGTAAGCGATATGTTCCTGAACTGTTTTCCTCTAAGATCCACTTCTGGCCGGGTGAGCCGGTTCCTTTAGACTGCACTACGTTAGCAGCATTTGTTGCGGAATCGTTCTCAACTGTCAGATATAATCCGCTATTTTTGCTCTTAAGATAGTAAACATTGCCTGATTCGGGCGTTATAGCCTCTGCGTGCGCCGTAATTGGCGGTATTATATACAATGAACAAGCGAACATTGCTACACCTGTTAAGAGTGAGCCAATGCGCTTTGATAATTTGACCATACTTTTTCTTCCTCCGTTTATTGCAAATTGGCGGTATTTGCCTTTATACAGATATTTATAGCAGTAGATATGTTAAAAAGCAAGTAACAAATGTAGCCATATGATGCAAATAATCTGACATCTTATATATTTATACCAGAAGTATAATGACAGTTTTTTGAAATGGTGCTATCATACATTCATAAGCTACAAACGGGGCTTGCAAAAAAGGCTCTGAGAAAGGAAAAAGAATTAAAGTGACAACATTCAATAGCATGTTCTGCAAAAAAAATATGAAATCCTTTAAAAAATCATCATTCGTTAAACGATTCGAGTGGGGATTTTCTTTTGTGCGTTCATATAAGACAAAGCAGATGCTGGAAGATGTTGGTTTAGCAGAGATTCAATAAAGAATCAAAGCATATAGATAAACATAAAAGCAAACCGCTTGCCTTGTATGAAGGCAAGCGGTTTTTTGTGTAGAGCACTTAACGAGGTGTTACCGAGTTTAGTGCGAACCATACGAGTTCATTTGGCGAGGTTCTTTCGAGCCTGGTGAAGCTTGTAATTCCTTATACGAGTGCGAAACCGGTAATCGCACCTGACGTAAAGTCAGCGGCAGAAATGCATGTGGGTTCGAATCCCTCCTCGTGTACTGTTCAATGATTTTGTTGAACAATATAGTTTTTGGAAAATGATCCGTAGTGAAAGGAGACTATAGTAAAATCTTTTGTTTTAAGGATAGTCAAAGACGAGATAGCTAAATAGACAAGACGGATATGTGATTATCCTGCGACAGAGGTTATACGACCGAAATTATGACCGGCGTTCGGTCCGGTAGAGGTTGAGCCATAGGAACCACATATAATTCTTACAGGTAGACAGTTCTTTAGTTGGCTGCACCGATATCGGATTCGGAACGTATTTATATAAAACCAATCGATCAGACTATACGTGTAAATGGGACAGGGTGAAGAGAAGAGGCGTTTAATGAACTTGATTGCTGGTTTGGTATAACGGAAATGAATTCGGGTTTAAGCTTTTTGATGCACATAATTATATTGAGACAGGTGGAGTTGTAACGGAAGGGGCGCAAAACAGCAGCCCATTGTAGAGAGAAAGTGCTGATTCTAAATAGATTTTTGTTGAGGAAAGCTTAGAGATCATCTAAAAACAGAATTGTAAAGAAAATACATTGAACAGAGAAACCTATGACATACAAGGGGCTAGGAGGACATAAAAATATGTACTCAGAGAAACTGTAAAACATAATCCATTGACATAATAATACTCATTTTAAATACATAAAGGCATCGCGTCAAGGAGAAACCATCTCTTTGGCGGATGCCGGAATAGGAGGACGAGATGATAACAATGCCTTCCATAGATATGGCGGCTACAGGTAGAAATATTGTAAGGATGAGAAAGGCAGCTGGATTGACTGTTAAAGAATTGCAGCACATTTTTGGTTTTGCAACTCCACAGGCAATCTACAAATGGCAGCATGGAACAACAATGCCTACCATTGACAACCTTATTGCTCTTGCAATGATCTTTCAAGTATCTATGGAAGACATCATTGTTTTGGATACAGGTGCAAGAGCACGTATCTGTGCTTGAAAAAGCATGATCGTCTCAGACATAAATGCAGGGGATGTTCCGCATGTTTTGCGTAGATTCGCAGGAAAACGGTGACATCCCCTGTTTTCTTTTATTTAGAAAGGTAGCCATATTAATGATCTTCGGAAAATCTTTTTTCTTTTATATTGTTTTTGGCCTTATATGGGCTGCAATCGGGATTTTCTTGTTTCCATATCTGATAGTCAGAGTAATCTGGAATCTTATTGTCAAGAACCTGATCTGGACATTTGTTTCCATGTTTATGACAAATAGAGAATTGAGCGGTGAATAAAATAAAAGGAGACGGCCATTGATATTGATGCGACCGTCTCCTTTTGGTTATGCTGAGCCATGTTGATTTATGATTTGAAGAACTTTATTTCTTCATTGAGCTGTTCGGCGATATCTTTCAGGTTGTCGGCTGAGCATGCAAGAGTAGTAACTGTAGCGGAAAGTTCCTGCATGGATGCTCCCGTCTCCTGTGAAGAAGCGGCGTTTTCTTCAGAGATGGCTGAAAGAGCACTCATAGTGTCGACTACGGCATTCTTGGATGAAGCACAGGTGTCGGCACCGTTTGAAATATCTTTTACTCCGCCTACAGTACTTCCTATGTCCTGAAGCATTCCGTTTACGGCATCGAGTGTTTCTCCGATAGCGATCTGCTGCTCGTTATTTCCGTTCTTTACATCTTCTGCAGCAGAAACGGCAGCTTTACTCTGCTCAAGAAGTGTGCTCATTTCTTTCATGATATCATCAGCCATTGCCTTGGAATCGTCGGCAAGTTTTCCGATTTCTTCCGCAACAACCGCAAATCCTTTTCCGGCTTCTCCTGCTCTTGCAGCCTCAATAGAAGCGTTGAGTGAAAGGAGATTGGTCTGCGTTGCAATCGATGTGATTCCTTCAACTTTTTCACTGATATTATCAACAGCTTCCTGAGTTGCCTGAATGGTCTTAGCAATATCATCTATCTTAGATGTCATCTCAACGGATGAAGTCTGAAGAGATGTAAGTGATTTACTTGATACTTCGGATGCTTCTTTCATCTTACCTGCAAGGTCAGAAAGATTACCGGTAGATGTCTGTACTTCAGTTACCGCGTCGCCGATGAGATTTACATTTTCGGAAGCACTCTGAATCTCATCCGCCTGCTGTGTAGCTCCAGAAGCAATTTCCTGAACTGCGTTTGAAACATCTTCCGCTGTCTGAGAAATCTGGTTGGCCATATCGGACAGCTCTTCCGATGATACTCCTACGCTGGATGCAGATTCTTTTATATGGCTTACTATATCGTCAAGAGTTCCGATGACGGAGTTGGTAGCTTTGGAAATGGTTCCGAATTCGTCATTTCTCTTATCGAACTTGTCAACCTTTACAAATCTTCCGTCAGCGAGAGCGCCGAGTGATTCGTTAACTGCAGCGATGGGATCGGTAAAGCTCTTTGCCATCATAAGTGAAATAACTGTAGCGACAATAAGGAGAATTATTCCGATTATTATAACGGTGAGTGCTGAGCGGATTGCAGGTCCCATTATCTCTGCGTTTGTCTCGGAAACCGCAACCACGAAGCCTGTTGTAGGTTCTTTTATCCATGCCGTATATGTGGGTTTGCCGTCAATAACACTGTTAAAAATATTGCTTGTAAGAGAAGAAGTCATGTATTCTTCATCTGTATGTACTATGGGTTCATCCTCAGGAGAAATCTCAAACTGCGAATGTGCAGCTACAGTTCCGGCTTTATCGAGGATATATCCGTTTTTAACGTTGTCTGCAAGGAATTCGTGCAATACGTTAAGATCAAAGCTTCGCTGCAAAGAACCGATCATTTCACCTGTTGCCGGATCTAAGACAGGAACAATGATGATAACTATTCTGTTTCCGGCTGCTTTACTTACGACAATCTCTGATACAGCGATGGCTTTGTTAGCCCAACATTCCTGGAAATATGCTCTGTCAGCTATATTTGTGTGTTCTTTACGGTCGGTTCTAAGAAGCTGATCACCGGTGGAAATAGAAAGAATGCAGTTAGTATTGCCATCATTGATGTTCGTATTGATGGCATCCATCTGTGCCATGATAAGCTCGCTTTTTTTCTCAGCACCGCTCTGGTTAAATGTTTTAAGATAATCAACGGTGCTTTGCGCTGAGGCACAGGTCTGGAGTGCTATTACATTCTGCTGGACAATTGTTGCAAATTTACCTTCAACCACTTTTGCATCAGAAGTAAGAAGGTTTAAGGCATCATTCTTTGCCTTGGTTGTGGAAGTCTGGTAGCTTACGATTACGGCAATTATAAGAGGAACTGCTGCAACTGCCAGTAAGATTGCGACCAGTTTTGTCTTGATGCTGTCTTTGAAACTGATGTTACTGCTTGCATTTTTGCTACTAACATTAGATTTCGCCGCCATAGATACCTCCTTGAAGAAATCAAGAAAACTTTTTTATATCAATAGAAAATTGCTTTCCTATGATATAAAAAACGCTCCGCTATGGATTGATAGTAAATTACTATTAAATAAATGAAAAAAAAGAAATAATCTCAATAAAGGGGTCAATTTCAATTTTACAATGAAAATAAACAAAATAATGCATATTTATAGACTTTTTATCAAATTTTTAGAAACCTTATTGACGTAAAAAGAAGTTAGTATTTATATTAAGTAAATTGGCATTATAAGGAGAGACAATATGATTATAAAAAACGAGATACCTATACTTGAATATGATGACAGTTCGTTGGAAGTTATTACGCCGAATCATGGTAATGAGGACTTAAAGCTTCCGGAGAAGTGCTTGTTTGCTTTCCTTGGGGATGTTGTACATAATTATGCAAAAGAGCATGATGCGGAAATTGCAAATGAATACATCACCGTCTCACATAACGTGAACGTTTATATATTGCATGAGGAAGAAGAGGATATTTGCCTTGTCCAGCCGACAATTGGCGCTCCTGCCGCAACGGGGCTGATGGATTTTCTTGTTAATTGCGGGTGTAAAAAAGTAATCGCGGTCGGTTCATGCGGAGTTTTGGCTGATATACCCGAGAATGCGTTTCTTGTTCCGACAAGAGCACTTCGCGGCGAAGGCACATCGTATCAGTATCTGCCTGCTTCAAGATATATAGAGCTTGATGAAGAGCCGATATTAGTTATCGAGAACTGCTTCAAATCCCACAACCTTCCTTTTGTGACCTGCACAACCTGGTCTACCGACGGCTTTTTCAGGGAGACAAAAGATATGGTGAAGTACCGCTTGGAAGAAGGCTGTTCTGTAGTCGAGATGGAGTGCTCGGCGCTCGCGGCCTGCTGCAGAAAGCGTGGAGCAAAGTTTGGACAGTTCCTGTTTACCGCAGATTCACTTGCAAATGTGCATGAATACGATCTTCGCGATTTCGGAATGGATTCGCACGAGAAAGCTCTTTTGCTGGGACTGGACATATTAAGAAGTTACAAGTGAGGAAAAGAAATGAATATACAGATATTTGGAACAAAAAAGTGTAACGACACCAAGAAAGCCGAGCGATTCTTCAAGGAACGCGGTATAAAAATACAGTTCATAGACATGAAAGAAAAGGGCATGAGTAAGGGAGAACTCACATCTGTCGCAAGCACCAACGGCGGAATCATGGGAATGATCAATCCCGATGCAAAAGATAAAGACGCCGTCGCGCTCATGCAGTACATAGCGGATGAAGACAAGCTCGAGAAGCTGCTTGAGAACCAGCACATAATCAAGACTCCTGTAGTTAGAAACGGTAAGCAGTCTACACTAGGATATCAGCCTGATGTGTGGAAAAAATGGGAGTGAATTAAGTGTGGGGCAGCTATTTGCAATGAATAGCTGCCTATTTTTATAAATAAAAGTGCGTCAATAGAGTTCTGATTTAATTTTGACGCAGATGAAATTATAGCAGAACATTAAGACGTGTCAAAAATAAAACGGAACTCTATTGACGCGAAAACTCATTAAAGTTGATGATAAAAACAGAAAACAGTACTTTGAGTTATTGATGGCAATATATAGTACAGAACGAAGATTCTATGATTCTCGCAGAAATGCAGGAATTGCCGCTTCGGCTAAGAAAGGCAATTATAAGGGCAGAGGAAGAATAAGGATAGACAAACTAGCCGCGCAAGATATATTCTTGGATTATTCGGCTAAAAAAATAAAAAGCGCAGAGGCATCCAAAATGCTTGGAATAAGTAAATCGACTTTTTTAAGAAGATACAAAGAGTATGCGGATGCTAAGTAATAGGAAAGAAGGAATACCAAAATGAGACCAACACACACAGAAAAAGAAAATGCAATGAGGGAAAAGATAATCCCTGAATTATATGCAAACGAATACAATAAATTTATAGGTTTTGAAATATTGGAATTAAGCTCAACATACAGTAAAGCCAGAATCAAAGCTGATTCAAGATTGCACAACACATACGGAAGCATCCATGGTGGAGCACTTCTTTCATTTGTCGATGCAATGGCGGGAGCAACAGGAAGCATGAGCGGACATTATGTTACGACCGTCTCAGCGAATCTGAACTTCTTACTTCCTGCAGTAAACACTGAGTATATCTACTGCGAGTGCATGAAGCTTAAGACAGGTAAGCACATCCTTGTATTCGATATCAGAGTTACCGATGATAACGGAAATCTTCTGGATAGTGGAGAATTTTCATTCTTTGCAAGCAAAGTTCCGGTACTTGGTGACAATCTTAAATTCTGATAAGGGTTAACTGATTATGGAATTGATCGTAAAACATTTCAATGAGCTTAGCACACGCGAGCTCTATGAAATATTGCGGCAAGTAAAAATGACGACTTTTATCTTTATCTCAATAATAAACAGAGATAAAGATAAAAGTTGGTTTGACTTTCATCTTTATCTTCATTAAAATCATAGATAAAGATAAAAGTCGTTCAGGAGGCCGTTATGGAAAATCTTATAGGACGTGAAAATGAGATAAAGCGCTTGGATAGAGCAATGTCTGAAAAAGAAGCACAATTGATAGTAGTATATGGTAGAAGAAGGGTTGGAAAAACTTTCCTTATAAATGAGTACTATGATAATTCCTTTGCGTTTAAGTTCACAGGATCAGAAAATCAAAAAAACAGAGAACAATTAAAGAATTTCATTCTTGAATTAAATAATACGTCGCATACAAAGTATGATGATCCAAAGGATTGGACAGAGGCTTTTTTTGCGCTTAGAAATTATCTTGAGTCTTTAGATTCAAAGAAAAAGCAAGTGGTTTTCTTTGATGAGCTTCCATGGATGGACAAAATTAACTCCGGATTTTTGGATGCATTTGAATGGTTCTGGAATTCATGGGGATCAACCAGAAAGAACCTGGTATTTATTGTATGTGGTTCGGCAACATCATGGATGGTTGATAAATTGGATGAGAATAGAGGTGGCTTATTCAATAGACAAACGTGCAGATTATTCTTGGAACCTTTTGATCTTAGGCATACGGAGATGTATCTTAATTCTCGAAATATCTTTTGGTCAAAATATGATATTGTACAGGTCTATATGATAATGGGAGGCATTCCGTTTTATTTAAGGCTTTTAGACAGTGAAAAGACTTTAAATGAAAATATTGATAGCATATTCTTTGGAAAAAGAGCTGAATTATGGAATGAGTTTGAGCATCTGTATCATACTTTGTTTTCGAATAGTGATCAGTATATAAAGGTTGCGACAGCTTTAAGCGAGAAGAGGAGTGGCCTTTCCAGAGAGGAACTGGTTAAGAAAACAGGGTTATCATCAAACGGCGTGTTGACAAAGATGCTGTCGAATCTTGAAAAATGTGGTTTTATAAGAGTAAATAGGATGTATGGAAATAAAAAACGAGGGATGCGTTATCAGTTATCGGACTATTACTCATTGTTTTATTTCAAATTTATTCGGGATAATTACGGCAAAGATGAGCATTTTTGGAGTAATATGAACGATAATCCTGCAAGGCGCGCATGGTCGGGACTGACTTATGAACAGGTATGCAAAGATCATATTAATCAGATAAAGCAAACTCTGGGAATATCAGGTGTTCTTACAGAAGTATCAACGTGGGATAAACAAGGTGATAATAACGAAAACGGAGCACAGATTGATTTGATTATAGAAAGGCGTGACAGGGTAATAAATCTGTGTGAGATTAAGTTTGCAGGGCGTGAATATGAGATAGACAAAACGTATGACCTCGCGCTAAAAAATAAGGTTGAAGTTTTCAGAAAAGCTACTAAAAACACTAACACAATAATAGTTACCATGATTACTACGTATGGTGTGAAAAAGAATATGTACAGTAATTATATTGGAAAAGAAGTGCTTATGGATGATTTATTCAATTAATGACAAGCGGAAAATTGTTCGTTACAATTGAAGTGCAATTAGGAAGCTGACAATTGAAGAGAGAGGGAGGTCGCATGAAGACGCTGATAGTTTACTACTCAATGGAAGGAAACACGCAGTACGTTGCAGACAAGGTAAAAGAAAAGGTAGATGCCGATACACTTCGCCTTGTGCCCAAGAAAGCCTATAACGACAAGGGTTTTGCAAAGTTCTTCTGGGGCGGAAAGAGTGCGCTCATGGCGGAGAAGCCTGAGCTTGAAGATTACAGTGTTGATTTTTCAAAGTATGACCGCATCATTTTTGGTTTCCCTGTGTGGGCAGGAACTTTCACACCGCCGATTCGTACTTTCGTCGAGGATAACAGAAAAAACCTCGCGGGAAAAAGATTCTGCGCTTATGCCTGCATGGCCGGATCGGGCGGAGCAAAAGCTATAGGTAAACTTGCGAAGTTTCTTGAGATACCCGGCTTTGAAGCTACTTCAATTTTTATAGATCCCAAGGCAGCGCCAAACGCTGAGAAAGAGGCGCAGATCAACGGTTTTTGCGTGGCGCTCAATCAATAAAAATTAATTTATAATCTTTTAATTTCATTTTTGTTTTATTTGATGACCCGAACATATATAATTGCAATTACATACTTCCCAGTCGCGTTTCGGTATGCAGTGTTCGAGCTTATGGACTGTACCGGGCGTAGGCAGGATAGGCCAACCTGATCATTATTTAACGTTGAAGTGATAGGGTAAGGCTGAGGTATAACGCAAAAGGAAAGAGTCAGGGAAAAATGCATTTCATATGCTGCAGGAGAGATCAGCATAAGAAGTGCATTTTTTCTATACTTTTTTTATTTTTAGGGAAAATATTTTTACATTCTTTTTATCCCGAGTTTGTTTCATTTGTCGGCGCTCATGATTATAATTGCAATTACATAATTTGTAGAAAGTGAGGAAATGCAATTGAGATGTTTGTGAAAAGAAATCTATCTGTGATAACAGCGTTTCTCGTGATTGCCGCAATGTTTGTAACGGGTGAGGTAAAGAGCAATGCAGCAGGCGCGGGAGCAAGTAGTGATACTACCGTGTATGTTACCAAGACAGGCGATTGTTATCATAGCTCAGGTTGTAACAGTCTTCGTAAGAGCTGCATTTCGATAACACTTCAGGAGGCGATAGACGATGGCTATAAACCATGCAGAAACTGCTACCCCGTAGCGCTTGATACGGTTCCGCTTACAAGTGAAGTTGAAGAAGAAATTGAAGCACTAAAGACCTACGAAGGAAACACCAAAGAATTCAACGCATACACTTACTACATGAACAATATTGATCTCCAGATCGAGATCGGCCCCGACGGTGATGCCCTTCTGGAGCACTTTATCGAACAGGGTAAGGAAGAGGAAAGAATCGCAAAAGAAGAAAAGAGAAGATAGGGTTCAAAAAAATGCACCTCGCATGCTGCAGGAGAGACAGCGTTCGGGGTGCATTTCATATCTTTTTTTCAAGTGAATCCATAAGACATAGGCGCTGAGTTTTGTTTACATAGTCCCATGTATGGAAAGCTCCGCCCATACAATACTTGTTGCTTGAGCAGTTTGCGCATTTCTCGTTATCGCCGGATCTGTTATAACGAAAGGCTTTGAATTCGTTTTCCCAGATGTCGGAGAAACGCCTGTCATGTGTGTTGCCCTGAATTATACCGGGCTGTGTTCTGTCTATATCAAGACAACCGTAAACATCACCGGTCACAGTTATGCTGGCAACAGTAATACCTGCCATGCAAAAGAAGTACCAGTCCCTTACTTCTCTTTCGTATTCAAGGCCTAAGTAGTGGCAACAACCGTAGGTGACGGGTTCGTTATCGGCTCTTTTATCACGGATAAATTCCAATAGATTCCTCTGATCATCATCGGTGAGAAGAAGCTCAGGATGCTCAAGGGCTCTTCCTATAGGCTCAATGCCCATGATACGCCAGCTGTCGATATCTATATCGGACATTATTTCGTAAAGAGGCTCTAATTCGCATATAGTTTGGTGATTAACGACGGTTGTCACCATGATCTCATCAAAGCAATCAAGATCTATAAGGTTCTGAATACCTTCCATAGCTCTTTTATACGCACCGTCAAGTCCCCTTATCTTATCATGCGTTTCGGGGAGTCCGTCGATACTGACAGATATGGTGTTCATGCCGCATCTTTGAAGCATCTTGGCAACTTCGGGAGTGATAAGAACAGCGTTGGAAGTCATTCCCCACTTAAAACCAAGTGAATGGGCATAACTCATAACCTCTTCAAAACCATGGTATAAAAGAGGTTCTCCGCCTGTAACGTTTATCTGAGGAAGTCGGTCTTTAAAGTCATCTTTTAACTGATCAAGGATATTTTTCCATTCCTGAGGATTCATTTCCTCTGTTTTTATATCACCACATCTTGAGCCGCAGTGCCAACAGTGTTCGTTGCAGTTGAGAGTAAGTTCAAAGAAAAGCTGCTTGAGAACGGGCTTTTTAAAAAAACTTTTTTCTCACATCATACTGAAGATCAAGGTGTGACAGCTTCATTTTATTTTTATTCATATCAGATTTCCTAATACTATCAAACGGTTATTACTTTGCCTTAGGCGGTCCGTATACTACAGGTCCTTTTTCAAAATCAATATCAGGATTCTTGTCTTGCGCATCATCAGTTGGTTCAGCGGATTCAGGTGCTTCTGAAGTGTCAGTGTTTGCATTGTCAATAGAAGATCCTTCATCAGCAACAGATGATTCATATGAGCTGTAGGTATCAGCATCTTCATAATGTTGCGGCGGACCATAAGCGCAAGCGGCGTTAAGTACCATGCTAGCGACACTTACTGATGTGGCTATCACTACCTTTTTTGTCTTTTTTTTCATAAGCAATGCCTCCAAATATATTAATAATATATTAATCTAAAAGGGAAAAATTATCAAATTGGGCAATCAGTGAAGGTATATATAATTGTTGTTCGGGATTATAAAAACGAAAATTACGTTGCAAGCAGAAGTGAGATAATGTATTATATTGCTATACAAACGAATAACAACGCGATATTTGTTTTTAAGGAGTAAAAATGAAAATATTAAGAATACGAGTAAACGGGCTTCCGCTGTATAAAGAGCCATTTGACGTTTCATTCTGCGCTGTTCAAAGGGTTCAGAGTAATCACATGAATTCTGTTTATAACTTGTTTGGAAATATATATGTGAACACTGTTGAGGCATTTGCGGGAATAAATGCTTCCGGAAAAACAATGGCATTGAAGGTTATTTCTTTCGCAAGTATGCTTTTGGGAGCAATGCCGTTAAATGCAGAATTTATTCCGCAGATTTTAGGAGAGAACACCAAGGTAGAATTTGATATTGATTTTTACGTAGATAATAAGATTTGCCATCTTTATAGCCGGATTGTAAAAAACAGGAATGCTGATGGCAGTAACGTTGTCCAAATACTATCAGAGAAATTATGGGAAAAAAGTATTACGAGTAAAGTTAATAAAACGAACTTACTATCTTTTGATAAAGTAGCACCGTCCAGAGTTCGCGATAGTTCAGATGAATATTTGCCGGACGATGTCAGTATTATGATTGCTGTAAATAAACAGATAAAGGATAGGATTACATTTGTTGATCTTGTAGCATTTACCAATGTTAATCTCTTTTTCCCTGAGGGAGGAGATATTCCGACAGAGATTATTACATTACTCGATCCTACTATTGAACATATCACAGTAGAGAATGTAAATGATAAGGTTATCACCAGATTAAAGTTCTTTAACCGGAATGAACTTGTACTTCTGGAGCCAAATGAATTAAACGTATATCTTTCATCCGGAACTGTTAAAGGTGTAAGAGTGTTTACTGATGCTGCAAGAGTGCTGAAAAATGGTGGATACTTACTTGTCGATGAGATTGAGAATCATTTTAATCGTGAATTGGTCGCATCGTTGATTCGTTTGTTCACAAATAAAAAAACAAATCCTAAGGGCGCGGTAATTATCTTTTCAACTCATTATCCGGAGCTATTGGATGAGCTTGATAGAAATGATTCAGTATTTATAACCAGAAGTGATAAAGGGCTTGGCGTTGATAATCTCAATTCGCTCTTAAGCAGAAATGATATGAAAAAGAGCGAAGTGTATCAGAGCAATTTCCTAGGAGGAACAGCGCCAAAGTATAAATCACTGGTTGCTTTGCAAAAGCGTATTATTAAGAGCTTGGAGGAATAAATGAAAGTAAATATTTCGAGCTCAAGTCTTATAGCTTGTATCTGTGAAGGTGGAGCCGAAACAGCAATAATGGATATTCTTTTGGATAATGACTTGTTGATATTTAAAAGAGAGCAGTTGTTGGAAGAAAGTGTATTGCCAAGAACATCTGTAAAAGAATTTGAACGCCGCTATTTGAGAATGGCATTTGATCAAAAGATTATTATACTTCGTGTCATTGATTCCAGAGGAGAGGAGTTTAATCTGAGTAAAGCATATCGTTGTCAGGTAGAGATAATCAATGTTATTACGGCTCCTGAGATAGAAATGCTAATTATTGCAAGTCAGAAAAAGTATGATGAGTATAAACGCTCGGGAGTTAAGAAGCCAAGTGATTATTGTAAGAATGTGTTGGGAATAAAAAATGTAAAATCTCCTAAGTATATTAAAGAGTATTTTTCGGATCCTGATTATCTTATCGATAGTATTAAAGAATATAATCGTGTTCATAAGCAAAAGAACAATGAGGCTTCACTTTACGATTTGTTAAAGACAAAATAGAAGAGAAAGTAAACTTTGGGCACTGCGGTAGAAGCAGCGTCTGAAGTTTATTTTTTCTCTTTTAATTATTTACCTTTTTATTTTATATTCTTTTAACGCCAAGTTTGTTTCATTCATAGGCGAAGCTATATATAATTTCAATTACATTATTTTGAAAGAGAGGTATTGTTAATGAAGTTGCTTGTGAAAAGAAATCTTGCTGCGATCACAGCTTTTCTAATGGTAGTAGGAACGTTCATCACGGGTGATATAAAGGTCAGCGCTGCAGGCGGAGATACTACCGTTTATCTCACTAAGACGGGTGAAAAATATCATTCAGATGGATGTAGCAGTCTTAGCCATAGTAAGATAGCGACTACTCTTCAGGATGCTGTAGATAAAGGCTATGAAGCATGCAAAAAATGTAAGCCGCCCAAGCTTGATTCAACAAGTCAGGCAGCAGCGCCTCAGGCCAATGCTGTAGCAGCACCTGCAAAAACAACTGCAACTGCAACGACTTCTACAGTTGCTTCAAATGGCGATACTGTTGTATATACAACTAAGACAGGTAAAAAATATCACGCAGATGGTTGCAGAAGTCTTGGTCAAAGTAAGATACAGACAACTCTTCAGAGCGCAGTAGATAAAGGCTATGAAGCATGCAAAGTATGTAAGCCACCTAAGTTGGCTGCGGTTAGTACAGCACAGGCTTCTCAGGCTAATGCGGCAAACGGTGCTGTCGAAGCGCTAAAGACATACAAGGGTAACACGGACGAGTTTAATGCATATGCTTATTACACCAACAATGTAGATCTCCAGACTGCAATAGGCGCAGACGGAGACAAGCTTTTGAAACATTACAATGAATACGGTAAGGCAGAGGGTAGAGTAGCAAAGTAAGAGATGGGTAAAAAGAATACGTGAAAAAAGCACCTTAGATGCTGAAGGAGAGACAGCGTCTGAGGTGCTTTTTGTATATAGCGAAAAAGTGTTTGATCGCACATTTATATGCAACTATACTTGAAGTAAGGGTTTTTCTAAAGGGGGATATTATGGGAAATTCCATTATTGAATTAAGAAAAGGATTAGAAACAGCCTATATTGACGGATCTATCGTTTCGAACGAGAGGTATAGACCACAGTTTATTTCTAATAACTATAAAGAAGGAAAGAAAGTTCTCTCATCTATTGAAGATGAGCTTTCAGTATGCGATTCCTTTAGGATTAGCGTGGCATTTATTACGCTTGGTGGAATAACGCCTCTTTTACTGACGCTTAATGAATTAGAAAAAAAGGGGATTAAAGGAGAAATCCTTACAACGAATTATTTGAATTTCAGCGAACCCAAGGCGCTTGAAAAATTGAATTCTCTTTCGAATATTACCTTGAAAATATATGACTCGGAAAGTTCAGGTGAAGGCTTTCATACAAAGGGATATATTTTTAGAAATGAAGAAGTTTATAGAATAATAATTGGAAGTTCCAACATGACAGGCGGAGCTCTGAAGCAGAACTATGAGTGGAACACTAAGATTGTTTCAACAATAGACGGAGAAGTTTCGAAGCAGATCATTGAAGAGTTTGAGCGACTTTGGGAGTCTCCGTATGCCAGAGATTTTAATGACTTTATTGAAGAGTATAAGCAAAAGTATCAGATAATAAGACATCAGCGTGACATTGCCAAAAAAGAAGAACTTGTTTCGCTTGAAAAATATAGATTAAAACCAAATAGTATGCAGGTAGGATTTATAACAAATCTGCGAAAAATAATCAGCGCGGGAGAGAAAAAAGCTCTTCTTATATCTGCAACCGGAACGGGAAAAAACATATGCGTCAGCTTTTGCCATGCGTGAACTTGGTTATAAGAGGGTTCTTTTTCTTGTGCACAGAGGCCAACTTGCCAGACAAACTAAGAAATCATATGAAAAGGTATTTGGGAAGTCTGTGACTATGGGACTTGTTGGAGCAGGAAACAGTGATTATGATGCTGATTTCGTATTTGCGACTGTTCAAACCTTGAATAAAGATGAACATTTGCTTCAATATATTCCTGACCATTTTGATGCAATATGTCTCGATGAAGCACATCATGTTCCTGCGGCAACTTATCAGAAGATTATGCATCATTTTACGCCTAAATTATGGCTTGGAATGACTGCTACACCCGATAAACGTGATGATAATGTTGAGGGACGAAATGTATATGAGCTGTTTAATCATCAGATTGCGTATGAGATAAGGTTACAGCAGGCTATGGAAGAAGATTTGTTATGCCCGTTTCATTATTTTGGCATAACGGATATTTCTATTATTGGCGATGACAAAAACCGTGATTTTTCTGTATTAACTTGCGATGAGCGAGTAAAGCACATTGTTGAACAGGCCAATTATTACGGATATAGCGGGGACAGAGTAAAAGGATTGATATTCTGTAGTTCTATAAAAGAGTCTGAGGTTCTTTCAGAGAAGATGAATCATACCATCAATCCGGCTACAGGCAAGTATTACAGAACAATAGCGCTTAACGGAAGTGCATCAGACTCAGAGCGAGAAGAAGCGTTTGAAAGATTAGCAATGTATGAAAATGAAAGTGATTCATACACAAACGATAATGGACCGCTTGACTATATTTTGTCTGTGGAAATTCTCAATGAAGGTGTGGATATAGTAGAAGTTAATCAGGTTATAATGCTTAGACCTACACAGTCTCCGATAGTATTTATTCAGCAACTTGGAAGAGGTCTTCGTAAGGCTGATGGAAAAGAATTTGCGGTAATACTGGATTTTATCGGCAATTATAACAATAATTTTATGATACCCATAGCATTGTCTGGTGATAGAACATATAACAAAGACAATATTCGTAGATATGTTATGGAAGGCGGTAAGATTATTCCGGGTGCATCAACAGTGCATTTTGATAAGGTAAGCAAACAAAGAATTTTTGAGTCTATCGATAAGTCTACTTTACGTCTTACGATGCTTAAGGAAAAATATGAGCTGTTAAAAGATAGATTGGGAAGAATACCATCTATCATAGATTTTTATAATTATGGTGAAATTGATCCGATGCTGTTTATCGAATATACAAAAGAATCATATCACTCATTTTTAAAAAGGATTGAACCTTATTACAAGATTCTTTTTTCAAAGGAACAAGAAGAGATGCTTGCCTTTGTCTCGCAGTTTCTTATGAATGGAAAAAGACCGCATGAGTTAATAATTCTCAAGTCGTTGCTGGAAGGAAACCAAGGTGTTATTGACAACATGAGGTTCAAAGAGTCTTTGGAAGCTGTCGGAGGAACATATAGGGAAGAAGATTATGATTCTGCAATGAATATAATTAGCTTATCATGGCTTAACTCAAAGGCAGATAAAACTAAGTATGACCTTGTGGAGTGGATTGATGAAGAAGAGGCAAAAGAGAGAAGGCTTAAAAGAGCAAAAGCTTATGCACAGGCACTTGTAGATAAACAATTTGAAAAGCAATTAAAAGAAACAATTGAATTTGGATTACTTAGGTATAAAGATAATTACAAGGAAGCAGATGAAAATAATCTTGTCCTTTACAGAAAATACTCAAGGAAAGATGTATGCAGAATCTTGAATTGGGAAAAGGATGACAGTTCAACTGTTTACGGCTATAGATATAAATATGGTACTTGTCCGATTTTTGTTACATATAATAAGAATGAAGACATATCAAGCTCTACGAATTATCCTGATCATTTTATAAATGAGCAGTTATTTAATTGGATGACTCGAAGCAGAGTGTCTTTGGAAAGTAAAGAAACTCAGCAGATTATTCATGCAAATGAAAATGGGGAAAAACTATTCTTATTTATAAAGAAGAGTGATGATGAAGGCACGGATTTTTACTATATGGGAGAAGTAACACCTGTATTCTGGCAGCAGACGAGCATTAAAAATGATGAGGGTGAAGCATTGCCAATAATGAATTTTCATTTGCAATTAAAGCAATCTGTCAGAGAGGATTTGTACGAGTATTTATCAAAGTAGTTGAAGGGAGCAAAAATGAAAACCATACGTGTAGTTGCGGCAGTAATAAAAGCAGAAAATGAAGAAGGACAGCCAATAATATTTGCAACCCAGAGGGGATATGGCGAATATAAGGATGGATGGGAATTTCCAGGTGGAAAGATTGAAGAAGGTGAGACACCACAGGAGGCTCTAAAACGAGAAATTCGTGAGGAACTTGATACAGAAATAAGTGTTGGTGAGTTAATTGATACCATCGAATATGATTATCCGGCTTTTCACTTATCAATGGATTGTTTTTGGTCAGACATTCTGAAGGGAAATTTGGTTCTAAATGAACACGAAGCATCAAGATGGCTTACAAAGGAACAACTTGGGGACGTTGATTGGCTTCCGGCGGACATTACATTGATTGATGCAATCAAAGAAGCATTATAGAATTTAACTCCTAACATCTCCTTTCCATAGATAAAATCTATCGATAACTCAATGAAAAATATATTATACCTATCACCATGGTAGGTATATTATTTTGCCTATAATACTAGCTTGAAGAGGAGATATAAGATGAGTAGTTTACAGACACCGTTCAGATATGATTTTGTTGGAAGCTTTTTGAGGCCTAAGGCGCTTAAGGATGCTAAGGCAGCGTTTGCTGAAGGTAATATTGGCAAGGAAGAACTTGATAAAGTTATCAATGATGAGATCACTAAGGTAGTTGCAAAGCAGAAAGAGCTTGGATTTCAGGTGATAACAGACGGAGAGTTCAGAAGAACCTTCTGGCATCTTGACTTTATGTGGGGCTTTGAAGGCGTAGAGCATAAGGCTACCGGCAAAGGAGTTGAGTTTAACGGTGAGCTGGCTGTTCTTGATGATACATATCTTGTTGGTAAGATCAAAGCAAAGGCGCATCCTTTTGTGGAATATTACAAGTTCCTTAAGCAGTTCGAGGATGAGAACACTGTCGCGAAGTATACAATTCCTGCACCTGCGCAGACTTTCCAGCAGATGATCGTGCCTGCGAACTTTGAGACCACAAGGAAGTTCTATCCTACAAACGATGAACTTATTGAAGATATCGCAAAGGCATATCGTGATGTTATAAAGCAGTTCTACGATGCGGGATGCCGTAATCTTCAGCTTGATGACTGCACATGGGGCGCGATTGTCGGTGATGCGGCTAAGCAGCGCTATAAGTCGCTTGGAATAGACCTTGAGGAGGTAAAAGAGCAGCTCCTTAGAGTGAACAATCTTTCGCTCGAAGGAAAGCCTGCCGACATGGTGATCAATTCACATATCTGCAGAGGCAATTACCACTCAACCTATTTCACCAGCGGACCTTATGATACCGTTGCTGATTATGTGTTTGCAAAAGAGAATGTGAATGCGCTTTTCCTTGAGTACGATGATGAGAGATCGGGTGGATTTGCTCCGCTTTCCAAGGTTTCCGATGATAAGAAAGTTGTTCTTGGTCTTATCACAACAAAGACACCTGCGCTTGAAGATAAGCAGAAAGTTATAAACAGAATTCATGAGGCTGCAAAATATGTTCCTCTCGACAGACTTTGCCTGAGCCCGCAGTGCGGTTTTGCTTCCTGTGAGATAGGCAATAAGCTTACGGAAGAAGAGCAGTGGGCAAAGCTCAAGCTTGTTAAAGAGATTGCAGAAGAAGTGTGGGGATAACGCTTTCATAAAAAAGTGTGCGGTTTTGATAATGTTTCAAAAACGCACACGTTTTTTATAATTACTCTACAACTGTGAAGCTGATCGGTGTTGCAGCTTCATAATTCTTCCAATATTCTTTGAATTCTTTTTCGCCGCCTGTGAAATCTTTTGTATCAGCTTCATCAAGACTGTTGGTCTCTCTTAAAAATCCTAAATATGTATCACCGTCTTTAGTGATGTGATCCTTTATCATAAGACCGTCGCCGTCAGGATTTAAGAAAAGTGACTCGTAGCAATCCGTATAGCACGCATATACCATATCGTTTCCTGTCGCTATCGGATACTCTTTTTCACAGGAAAAAGCATTACCGATATTCTTAACTATGCCATTTACTTCGCCATAAAAAGCTACCTCTACTCCATGCTTCTCAGCGTCAACTGAATCTGTAATTGCAAGAACCTCGCCGTTGTAACCTTTAATCTTTATCTTTGTATATCCCTGGCCTTTTGTAAGATAAGAAATTATCTCATCATAACTCTTAAACTTATCCTTTTTTGACGCTTCCTCAACAAATGAGCTTGGCATAAAATCATCGTCTGCAGCATTATCCTCCGCTATCTCGTCAGCCGATGCCTCATCATCCGATCCTGTTTCAGCATCCGCTGTTTCAGGTTCATCTGCTTCAGGCTCGGCTACCTCTGCTGTCTCTGCCGGCTCCCCTGCGTCTTCGGATGTGCCAATCCCCGCGCATCCCGTAAATGTCAGCATTCCTGCCATAACTAAATAAGCAATTCTTTTTTTCATTTCTTTTTACTCCTCTTCTCTGTTAAAAAAATGTAAATATTGTAAAATGGCAAATAAATAATATCACACATTTGTGTTCTATCTGCGTATTTTATATTGTTTTATAAATTTACAGATTATTCTCGCCCCATCTTTTTAATTCGAGAAGAATAGGGATTAGGTTCTTGGTTTTTTTAGTAAGACTATATTCAACCCTCACAGGCATCTCATCATACTGCTTTCTCTCAACTAGGCCGTCCGCTTCAAGTTCTTTTAATGAATTGGCCAGCATCGTATTGGTGATTCCGTGTATTGAACGGCTCAATTCTCCGTATCTGACAACTTCATTCTTGTCGATGACGCATAAGATCATAATTTTCCACTTACCGCCGACGGTATCAATAACCTTTTTTAATCCGCAACCTTTTCCTGCGATATCTTCACATAATAGCTCATGATTCTCTTTTTTTCTCATAGTATACTTTTCCTTACCAGATAACTAATAACTGCGTACTTGATATAAAAATTATACCACATATAATAAAAGCATCGAGCAGGAAAAACAAGTAGATTTTGAGATAAGGAGATTTATTATGAGAAAGGCTGCTGTTGATACAAACAGATGTGTAGCCTGCGGAGTATGCGCGTTGCAATGTCCGAGGGAAGCGATTGACATTTATAGAGGTATTTATGCGGTTGTTGATGTTTCTAAATGCGTGGGATGCGGTATATGCGAAAAAGCTTGTCCGGCAGGATCTGTAAAAGTAGTGGAGGTGCAAGATGGTATTAAATAAGAAAAAGCAATGGTACGACTATCTTTGGATATGGACGATCATTTATTTTGCACTCGGATTCTTTAATATCTTATTTGCCTGGCTTGGAATGATAGATTTCATACTTCCTCTTATCTTTGCGATAGTCGGTGGAAATAAATGGTTTTGTAATCACATGTGCGGCAGAGGTCAGCTTTTCTGGGTACTTGGAAGGAATCTTAAGTGCTCACGAAAAAAGCCGGCGCCTAAGTGGATTTCCTCAAAGTGGTTCAGATATGGATTCCTCACATTTTTTATGACAATGTTTGGAACTATGATATTTCAGACCTATCTTGTGTTCTCGGGAGCGGAGTCGCTTAAGAAAGTAGTAAAGCTCTTTTGGACATTTAAAGTACCATGGAAATGGGCGTATAATGGAAGTGTCTTCCCCGATTGGGTGGCGCAGTTCGGATTTGGCTTTTACAGCCTTATGCTGACATCCACTCTGATAGGACTGATAGTGATGGCAATGTACAAAGAGAGAACCTGGTGTTCTTTCTGTCCAATGGGAACAATGACACAGGGCATTTGCAAGATAAAGGCAAAGAAAGGTAGGGAGAATTTATGACATTAGAAGAAAGAGCTGAGAGGGCTGTGGAGCTTAAAAATTCCGGAATGTATAACTGTGCACAGGCAGTGACTGCGGCTTTGGCAGATCAGACAGGACTTACGGAGGAACAGCTCAAACAGGTATCTGCCGGATTCTGTGCTGGAATGGGCAATCTTGAAGCAACCTGTGGAGCCTTGATTGGTGCAGGAATGATAGCAGGCCTCAAGACAGAAGGCAAAGGGACTCTTGGAGTTACCAAGCAGATTCAGGAAGAGTTTGGCAAAAGATGTGGCGCATTAAAATGCAAAGAGCTAAAGACCGTCACAGACGGTAAACCGCTGTGCCCCTGCGAAGACTGCGTGAGAAATGCGGTTATGATCTATGGAGAGACAATGGGCCTGAAATAGGGAGAAAAAGAGTATAAGAAATACTATGAAAACTATTTATCTGCAACGCCTATAGATTTTACACCTGTAGATTGAGGAAAAGGATAAAGATAATGTATAAGAATATTGACATGACAACATATCCGAGGAAGGAGCATTTTGACCATTTTCGCAATATGGAATATCCTTTTGTGACGATGACGGTTCAGGTTGATATCTCGGATTGGATAAAAAGGCTTAAAGAAGCGAAATATTCTCTTTTCCTTTGTTTCCAGTATGCGGTTGCGCGCGCGGCCAACAGCGTTCCGGAGTTCAGGCAGAGAATAGAGGGAGACGGGATCATAGAATACGACTATTGCAATCCTTCTTATACAGTGGCGCTTCCTGATGAAACGTACAGATATTGCATGGTTAACACCAATCAGCCTCTTAATGACTATCTGGCAGAAGCAAAGATAAAGCAGGAGAAAGCCCTTAATGCGGAACATTTGGAGGAAGAGGGAGAAGCTCGAAGCCACCTGTTTACATCTTGTGTTCCGTGGCAGGATTTTACAGGGGGAACTATGCCTTATCCCGATTCGAAATTCTCAATACCGAATGTTGTCTGGGGCAAATACAAGACGGAGAAGTATCTTGCACTTGAAGATGGCAAAGTTACAGAAAAAGAAAAGATAACCATACCTGTAGTTGTTTTTGTAAATCATGCGATTATTGACGGTTTGCATATATCCAAGTTCTATGCGAACCTGGATGCGGAACTTTCCGGAATGCAATTTAAGTAGTTTATTAGAATGTAGTTTTTAAAGGAAACAGTAATTGAAAAAGAAAGAGTGATCATCCGATAAAGGGTAATCACTCTTTTTCCTTAAGTGTTTTTTCGTTTTGCCTCGAGAATTATCATATCTTTCCGTTCGCCGTCTGTACATTCGACGTCATGTAAAATCATGCATGGGAGCATTCCTGCTTTTATGTGAATAACAAGTGAGGGAATATTGTCACAAAAGATACTGCTGATTATCCTGTCGACTTCGAATTTTTCAAAGCCGAGTTCCATACTAAGCTGCGCGGTTTCTTTTCCGTATCCTTTTCCGATGGTATCATCTTCGCCGATGAACAGGCCGTATTCAATCTGTCTGTCGGAAAGCTTGTAATCTTTAAAAACAACGGAACCGATAGCGCGGTCATTGTTGTTAAGTTCGCATATCATGTATTGGAATACGTTTTTGGTCTGTACTTGCTCTTTGTAGTATTTCTGCTGAGCTTCGAGAGAGAATTTTTCGCGGTAAACATAGCGTTCTCTCACTCTTTCGTTATTTCTCCATTCAACGATTTTTTCACAATCATCGATTTTCATTTTCCTGAGGCCGATTGTCTTCCCTACGATGTCGTATTTCAATTTATGTCTACCTCCATAATTTACAATGGTAACACGTAATAAGGTGTCGGTAAAGGATTTTGCAAACTTCCCGATAATTGCGATATTGGTTGTAAATATTGTAAAATTGATGATTATATGGTATTTTTCATTAGGAATTTACTGGGAGAAGTTGATTGTATGAAAGAATGGTTTGCTAAACTGGCTGAGGATTTCAGCCGTTGTTTCATTGAAGAGAACAGATACATGATGCTGATAGACGGTATCGGAGTGACTGTTAAGGTTTCGCTCGTTGCCGTTGCGATAGGTATTGTAATAGGTTTTTTGATCGCGATGTGCAACATGTCTTTTAATAAAATACTGAAGACTATCGGCACAATATATACGGATGTCATAAGAGGAACACCTTCCGTTACACAGCTTATGATTATCTATTTCGTTGTATTTGCAAGCGTTCGCTGGCCCAAGTGGATCATCGCGGCGATCGCATTCGGAATAAATTCGGGTGCGTATGTTTCGGAGATTGTCCGTGCAGGTATTCAGTCGATCGATAAAGGACAGACCGAAGCGGGCAGATCGCTTGGTCTCAACGCAAGACAGACACTGATGGGAATCGTTGTTCCACAGGCTATCAAGAATATTTTTCCCGCACTTTGCAATGAGTTTATCGTTCTTATAAAAGAAACTGCTATCGTCGGATACGTTGGCCTTATGGATATTCAGAAGGCGGGCGATTTCATAAAGAGTTCTACATTCCTGGCATTTATGCCTTTGATCGGCACAGCAGTAATATATTATGTACTGATCAAGCTGCTGACACTTGCACTTAAGAGAGTTGAGAATACTCTTCGTAAGTCTGATGTACGATGAGGAGAATGCCATGAGTGATATGATTGAAGTAAAGAATCTTAAAAAGAAATTTGAAAACTTGGAAGTTTTAAACGGCATCACCACTTCCATTAAACAGGGCGAAGTGGTAGTTGTCATAGGTCCCTCGGGCTCAGGTAAGAGCACATTTTTGCGTTGTCTTAACAGACTTGAGGAGATCACAGACGGTGAGGTTTTCCTTGATGGGCAAAAGATAAACGATCCGGCGACGGATATCAACAAGATCCGCCAGAAGATGGGAATGGTATTCCAGCATTTCAATCTTTTTCCACATATGACTATCATGGACAATATCACCTATGCACCGGTCAAGCTCGGTAAGATGACTAAGCCTGATGCAGAGAAGAAGGCTAAAGAGCTACTTGAGAGAGTTGGCCTTTCGGAAAAAGCCGACAATTATCCCATTCAGCTTTCCGGTGGACAGAAACAGCGTGTTGCTATAGCAAGGGCGCTTGCGATGGAACCGGAAGTAATGCTTTTTGACGAACCCACATCGGCACTTGATCCTGAGATGGTAGGAGAAGTTCTCGATGTTATGAAGAGACTTGCAGAGACAGGAATGACGATGGTTATCGTTACTCACGAGATGGGATTTGCAAGGGAAGTTGCGAACAGAGTTCTTTTCATGGATGAGGGAGTCATCATGGAGGAAGGAACTCCGGAACAGATATTCAGCCACCCGACCTGCGACAGAGCAAAGTTGTTCTTGAGCAAGGTCTTATAAATACAAAGGCAAAAAGGGAGATAAAAATGAAAAAGAGAATATTGTCAGTTGCACTTATTTTGGTAATGGGTATCCTTGCACTTACAGGATGCGGTTCTTCGTCTTCAGACAAGATCGTGTTTGGAACAAATGCGGAATTCCCGCCTTTTGAGTTCAAATCAACAAACGGTGTTATTGATGGTTATGACGGAATCGACATGGCTATCGCAGCTAAGATCGGTGAGAATGCAGGAAAAGAAGTTGAGATTGCCAACATGGAATTCGATTCACTTCTTGTTGCCATTCAGAACGGTCAGATTGACGCTGCAATTGCAGGTATGACTGCTACGGAAGAGAGAGCCAAGACAGTTGATTTCTCAACTCCTTACTATACAGCAACACAGGTTATGGTTGTAAAAGAGGGTTCTGATATCAAGACTGCCGCAGATATGGAAGGTAAATCAATTGCGGTTGTTCAGGGATATACAGGTGAGACTGTTGTAAAAGATCTCGGATATCAGTACGAAGCATTCAAGAAAGGAACAGAGTGCATCCTTGAGCTTGTAAACGGTAAATGTGATGTGGTTGTTATTGATTCCGCAACTGCAAAAGATTATGTCGGAGACAACGAAGGTCTTGTTATCGTTGAAGATCCGAGTGCTTTTGAGTCTGAGGAATATGCTATCGCAGTTAAGAAGGGTAACACAGAGCTTCTTAATACTATCAACGAAGCAATCGATAAGATGCTCGCTGACGGAACAATTTCAGAGTTTGCAGCAAAGTATGCCGATGCTGAATAAAGAATTTTAGATGATCACAGGGCTGTCGCTATAGCGGCAGCCCTGTTTGTCTAAGTAGATATTTATGTCATATCTGTGAGTTTTCCGTGTTTCTCATATCTTGTGATGCGCGCCGGTTTGTTGGACTCATCCACAAATACTACGGTAGGTTTGTGAGTCTTTGCTTCCTGTGAATCAATTGTGCAGTAGGACATGATTATCACATTGTCGCCGACGCACACTTGCCTGGCGGCCGCGCCGTTAAGGCAGATCATTCCGCTTCCCGCTTCTCCTGCAATGGTGTATGTCTCGAAGCGGTTCCCGTTCTGCACATCGACAATCTGAACCTGCTCGTATTCAAGGATTCCCGCAGCTTCCATAAGAGAGCTGTCGATGGTGATACTTCCTATATAATCAAGCTCGGCATGAGTTACGGTCGCACGATGAATTTTTCCTTTTAACATGGTTATATTCATATGCACATCCTTCCTCATCAGGCCAAAGAGTCAACGAAGAAATTGTCGATGAGTCTTGTCTTTCCTATATAAACAGCAAGTGCTGTAAGGATAGGACCTTCGATCGTTTCAACGGGCTGAAGTTTTTCAGAATCTACAAGTTCTACATAATCAATCTTGGCAAGAGGCTCGGATTCGATTATCTCTTTGATAGCAGCGATAACTTTCTTTGCGCTTTTTTCACCGCTTCGGACCATTTCTTCGCCCTTTGTAAGTGCCTTGTGAAGGATTAGAGCAGCGCTTCTTTCTGCCTGATTCAGATATGTGTTCCTTGAGCTTTTGGCAAGTCCGTCTTTTTCCCTTATGATAGGGCATCCGATTATCTCTATGTTGTAGTTGAGATCGGAAACCATCTTACGAACAATTGCAAGCTGTTGGAAATCTTTTTCTCCAAAGTATGCTCTGTCTGCCTCTGCAATGTTGAAAAGCTTGGTCACGACTGTGCATACACCGTTAAAGTGCGTGGGGCGGCTCTTTCCGCAGAGCCCCTTGGAAAGTGTATCTACGCCGACATGTGAGAAGAACGTATCGCCATACATCTCAGTCGGTTCGGGATGGAAGATAAGATCGGCGCCAAGTCTGTCGCATAGCTTGCAATCGGCTTCGAAGTCTCTGGGATAAGTTGCAAGATCTTCATTTGCACCGAACTGGATCGGGTTTACGAAGTCACTTACGATTACCTTGTCATTTTCTGCAACGGCTTTTTTTATAAGGCTTGCGTGACCTTCATGAAGATAGCCCATTGTAGGAACAAGTCCTATGGAGTAGCCTGCTTTCTTCCATTCTTTTACATGTTCTTTTACTTCATCTATTGTTTCTGTAATTATCATTTGATTGTCCTCTCTATGATGCTTTATGTGTTTTTGATAAATAATCAGATTGCACGTGCTTCATCATGTATTGCGAAATCAGGAGCGATAGCGCTTATAACATCATCATCAATTGCAAAAGAATGTTCTTTTGAAGGGTATTCGCCCGCTTTCACAGCTTCATCGTAAGCACTGAAAGCTTCCTTCATTTCTTTTCCAATCTGTGCGAACTGCTTTACGAACTTGGGCTTGATACCTTCGAACATGCCAAGCATATCCTGATAAACAAGTACCTGTCCGTCGCATCCGGCACCTGCGCCTATTCCGATCGTAGGAATGGTCAGACGTTTTGTTATAAGTGTTGCAAGTTTTTCGGGAATACATTCGAGAACTACCATGAATGCGCCGGCTTTCTCTACTGCGAGTGCATCTTCGAGAATTTGCTTTGCCTGCGCTTCGTTTTTGCCTTGTACTTTGAAACCGCCGAAGGCATTGACGGACTGAGGAGTCAGTCCAAGATGTGCGACCACGGGAATGTCCGCTTTGGTGATTGCTTCAATCTGTTCACAGACCTTAGCTCCGCCTTCAAGTTTAACAGCCTGCGCGTGGCCTTCTTTCATGAGTCTGCCGGCATTTGCGACGGCATCATAGATTGATGTCTGATATGACATAAAGGGCATATCAGCGATTAGGAAGGTGTTCTTTAAACCTCTTGAAACGGCTGCGGTATGATGGATCATGTCTTCCATGGTGACGGGAAGAGTGTCGTCATAACCGAGCATGGTCATTCCGAGAGAGTCGCCTATCAGCACTGTGTCTACGCCTGCCGCCTCCATAAGGCATGCGGTAGTGTAGTCGTAGCATGTGAGCATGCTGATTCTACGGCCTTCCAACTTTTGTTGTTGTAACGTCGTTACTGTCTTCTTCATTTTTTTACCTCTTTTCCATACAAGCCTTGATCGTTCAAGGTCTCATTGTTTTAGGGCTTCGATGTAACTATATCAGACATGAGTTGCATATTCCAGCACTAATTGTCCGGATATAACCGTAACCTATCAGGAGATATAAAGATTAGCTATCGAAAAACCTATTGACCTAATAGGTAATTGGAAGTAATATTTGTTCAGTGATTACGAAACGGACCCGTTAAAAAATCTGACAGTAAAGTTCAATTGGAAAATTTAAGTTTTGAGGAGAGTAACATTATGAAAAAGAACAATTTGAAAAAATTATTAGTTGCAACACTTACACTTGCACTTGGAGCAGCAACACTTACAGGATGCGGTTCCGCTTCTGCTAAAGATGGTTCTGCAGAGCAGACAAGCAGCGAAGCTCCTGCAGCACAGGAACAGAGCACAGACAAAGTATACAGAACACTTGATGAGATCAAGGAGAGTGGCGAGATCAACATCGGAGTTTTCTCAGATAAGAACCCCTTTGGATATGTTGATGAGAACGGTGAATATCAGGGATATGATGTTTACTTCGCAAATAAGCTCGGTGAGGATCTCGGTGTAAAGATCAACTTCGTATCAACAGAGGCAGCAAGCAGAGTTGAATACCTTGAGACAGGTAAGGTTGATATCGTACTTGCAAACTTCACGGTTACAGAAGAAAGAGCAGAAAAAGTTGACTTCGCGCTTCCTTATATGAATGTAGCTCTCGGAGTTGTATCGCCCAAAGCAAATGTAATTAAGGACCTCAGTGAGATCAAGCCTGACGATCAGGTTATCGTTATCTCAGGAACAACAGCAGAGACATATCTTGAAAAGAACTATCCCGACATCAAGCTCCAGAAGTTTGATACATATGCAACAGCAAAGACTTCTTTTGAAAACGGAACAGGCGTAGCTTGGGCAAATGACAACACAGAGGTTATTGCATATGCGATCGAGAATGAGGGATATGAAGTAGGTATTCCTTCACTCGGAAGCCAGGATACTATCGCACCTGCAGTATCTAAGGGCAACACAACACTTCTTGACTGGATCAACGGTGAGATCGAGACACTTGGAAAAGAGAACTTCTTCCATGCAGATTATGAGGCAACTCTTATTGATACATACGGCAAAGATTATGAGGAAACACTCGTAGTTGAGGGCGGAAAGGTCGCCGATGCCGCAGAAGCTTCATCTGACGCTTCATCAGCTTCTTCAGAGGATGCAGGCACAGCAGCTTCAGATGCAGAAGCTTCAACAGAGGCTTCATCTGCACAGTAAAGTACATGAATTAAATTGCAGAAATCCGCACCGGTTGCGGATTTTGTAAGAACATGATTCAAGATATCATAACCGGTAACATAAAGGAGGGAGAGCTTGCGGGCTCTCCCAATACTTGTTTTTAAAAGGAAACACAACATGAACTTAGACGTTATTATTTCCTATATTCCACTATATATAGAAGCATTTTTCTTAACGATAAGGATCGGATGGCTTGGTATATTGTTTGCGTTGGCCATAGGACTTGTTGTCGCATTTATCACGCACTTTAAGATTCCGTTTCTGTCTGGGATAGCGCTTGTGTATATCGAGCTTTTCAGAAATACACCGCTTCTTGTGCAGCTTTTTTTCATATACTTCGGACTTCCGAAAGTAGGGCTGTCGATATCTGCGGAGGCGTGCGGATTTGTCGGGATTGGGCTTCTTGGCGGAAGTTACATGGCTGAAGTATTTAGGAGCGGACTTGAGAGCGTGCCGAATTCACAGACAGAGAGCGCGCTCGCACTTGGATTATCAAGGAAACAGCTCTTTTTATCGGTAATACTGCCGCAGGCAATCTCGCAGAGCGTTCCGGGAATACTGGCAAATGTCATTTTCCTTCTCAAAGAGACAAGTGTCTTTTCTGCGATAAGCCTTATGGATCTTATGTTTACGGCAAAAGACCTGATAGGACTTTACTACGATACGAAGGAAGCGCTGTTCCTGCTGGTTATTTTCTATATAATAATGCTGCTTCCCGTTTCGGTGATAGGAAGCTTTATTGAGAAAAAGGCAAGATTTAGGACGTTAGGAGTGTGAGCATATGGGATTTGAAGTTTTATTAAAAGGAAATAATATGATAAGGCTCCTGACGGGACTTGCAGTTTCGCTGAAGATAAGTTTTATATCCGTTGCGATAAGTATCGCGCTTGGCGCCGTTCTGGGAATATTGATGACATTCAAGAATCCGGTGATCAATGCGGTTTCGAGAGTGTATCTTGAGATTGTAAGGATAATGCCGCAGATGGTGCTTCTTTTCATCGTGTACTTCGGGACCACGAAAGCACTGGGAATCAATCTGGAGGCAGAGACGGCTGCCGTCATCGTGTTCTCGTTCTGGGGAACGGCTGAGATGGCGGACCTTGTTCGAGGCGCACTTCTGAGCATACCTGTGATCCAGTACGAAAGCAGCATATCGCTTGGACTTAACAGATTTCAGACGTACAGATATGTTATCGTGCCGCAGATCATAAGGTGCATGATACCGCTGTCGATAAACCTGATCACGAGAATGATAAAGACTACTAGCCTTGTTATGATGATAGGAATCGTAGAGGTGCTCAAAGTTGGACAGCAGATAATCGAGGCAAACAGGAAAGCATCGCCCACGGCGGCGTTTGGAATATTCCTTGTAATATTTTTGCTATACTTTATGGCATGCTGGCCGATCAGTATGCTTTCAAGATATTTAGAGAAGAAATGGGAGAACTGATATGGAAGAGATACTCAAAGTAAATAATGTATGCAAAAGATATGAAGACATAACAGTTTTCGAGAATATGAATCTTACGGTAAAAAGAGGCGAAGTTGTGGTTATCGTCGGCCCTTCGGGCTGCGGAAAAAGTACGTTTCTGAGATGCCTTAACGCTCTTGAAAATATACAGGACGGAGAGATTTTGCTGGACGGTGAGAAGGTTTATGCTGCGAGCAAGAATATCGGAAATATCAGGGAAAAAGCGGGGATGGTATTTCAGAGCTACGATCTTTTCCCGCATCTTACGGTACTTCAGAATCTTATGCTTGCACCTGTAAAGGTTAAGAAGAGAGATAAGAAGGAAGTTGAAAAGGAGGCGCTGACTTTACTTGAGAGAGTAGGTCTTTTGACCAAAAAAGACAGTTTCCCCAGGCAGTTGTCAGGCGGACAGAAGCAGAGAGTTGCGATAGTAAGGGCGCTTATCATGCATCCTGAGATACTTCTTCTCGATGAGATAACGGCCGCGCTCGATCCTGAGATGGTACACGAGGTCCTCGAAGTTGTTCTTTCACTGGCAAAAGAAGGGCGGACAATGATAATCGTGACGCATGAAATGCAGTTTGCAAGAGCTGTTGCGGACCGAATGGTGTTCATTGATAATGGAAGAATTGTTGAAGAAGGAAGCCCCGAAGAGTTTTTTGAAAATCCGAAGTCGGATAGATTGAAGCAATTTTTGCAGACATTCTCGTATTGAATACTATATTAATAACAACTTTATTTGATACAATCCGACGTTAAAAGAAAAGTAACAAATTTTCACCAAAAAGCAATAATTGGGCAGGCGAAAGCAATATTTGACAAGTCGTCTTAAACGTTTACTGCTATAATTTGTCTTATCCTAACAAATATTAAAGAATATTTAATATATAAAAATATTTGTAAGGAATAAGTTTACAAAATGTGGAGGTACATGTATGAAAAGACAAATGACGGTTTTATCAAGTATTGCCATGGGGGGCTTACTGGTACTTAACAACAGCGTAGATGTTAATGCGGCACCTGCGCTTAATCCTTATAACGGGGTAGAAGCAGAAGTTAATTTCGGACAGTCAGGAACAAAGGTTGTTACTGATGGGGATGTCAAGGCGGTATCAAGTATTGATTCCGGTGATTATTTTATAGTAAAGGATGTTAACTTTTCTAAGGGAGTATCAAAGTTCAAGGTAAATGCAAAGGCTGATTCAGCTTCACTTCTTGAAATCAGAGAAGGCGGTGCTGACGGTGACGTCATCGCAAATATTAAAATTGGTGCAACAAAGGGCGAATATAAAGAGTTCGTGATCGATTCATCAGTGAAGATTGATGGTAAGAAGACCATTGCTTTTGTTGGAAAGATGGGAACTATAGCTATTGATAAATGGTCAGCTGTAGAGGCATCTTCAGAGGATGAAGCTAAGACAGAGTTCCCTGTTGATTCTGAGACAGGAAAGACAGGTGAAGGAGATTTTGTTTCACCTTATGATGTAATCAAGACAGAAGAGGTTTCTAAGGACTCTAAGGGAATCGAGCAGCAGGATAATAAGGACACAAAGGTTCTTACAAGCCTTGAGAAGGACGACTACTATGTAGTACACAACCTTACTTTTGATAAGGGTGTAGCTGCATTTAATATTTCACTTAAGTCTGATGAGCCTTCAGCATTAGAAATCAGAGCTGACGGCGTTGAAGGAACAGTACTTGGTAAGGTTAAAGTTACTTCTACAGACGGCGAGTACAAGACAGTAACAGTAAAGGCAGAGGAGAACGATATTACAGGAACTCATGCCGTTGTATTCGTAGGTAAGGCAGGTAACGTAAGCATTGAGAGCTGGAAGGCATTACATGCACCCGGCGCTAAGACAGATGATAAGACAAAGACTCCTGATAAGGATACACAGGGAGACAATAACAAAGAGCCTGAGAAGGTTGAAGATACAACAGGAAAGACAGGAACAGGAGCAACTCTTTTCCCTTACAATGAAATTTCAACAGATGTAAATTATGGTGAGACAAAGGGCATTGAATATGTAGATTACAACGGAAAGAAGGTAGTTTCAAGCCTTGGTTCCGGTGACTACTTCACAATAAAGGATGTAGATTTCAAGAAGGGCGTTGCTACAATGTTCATAAATGCAAAGTCTGACAAGCCTGCTATGGTAGAGCTTAGAGAAGGCGGCGCAGACGGAAAAGTGCTCGGAACATTTAAGATCAATTCTACAGACGGAAAATATGAGACATTCAGCGTACAGGTTGATGGACTTACAGGAAAGCATACAATCGCATTCGTAGGAAAGCTTGGAAATACAAGCATTGCAAGCTGGAAGGCAATGAGCGCACCTGAGAAGAAGGATGATGTAACACCTACACCTACTCCAACACCTACACCGGATAAGCCGGAGGATACAACAGGAAAGACAGGAACAGGAGCAACTCTTTTCCCTTACAATGAAATCTCAACAGATGTAAATTACGGTGAGACAAAGGGCATTGAATATGTAGATTACAACGGAAAGAAGGTAGTTTCAAGCCTTGGTTCCGGTGACTACTTCACAATAAAGGATGTAGATTTCAAGAAGGGCGTTGCTACAATGTTCATAAATGCAAAGTCTGACAAGCCTGCTATGGTAGAGCTTAGAGAAGGTGGCGCAGACGGAAAAGTGCTCGGAACATTTAAGATCAATTCTACAGACGGAAAATATGAGACATTCGGCGTACAGGTTGATGGACTTACAGGAAAGCATACAATCGCATTCGTAGGAAAGCTTGGAAATACAAGCATTGCAAGCTGGAAGGCAATGAGCGCACCTGAGAAGAAGGATGATGTAACACCTACTCCTACTCCAACACCTACTCCTACACCTGAGAAGACAGAGGATACAAAGAGTGGTTCAGGATCAACTCTTTTCCCTTACAACGAGATCTCAACAGGCGTTAACTATGGTGAGACAAAGGGCATTGAGTATGTAGATTACGATGGAAAGAAAGTTGTTTCAAGCCTTGGAGCAGATGATTACTTCACAGTAACTGATGTAGATTTCAAGAAGGGCGCAACATCAATCACTATCAGTGCAAAGGCAGATAAGCCCGCTGTTGTCGAGATCAGAGACGGTGGCGTTGACGGAAAGGCACTTGGAAATATCAAGATTGCCAATACAAACGGTAAATATGCAACTTATACATTGAAGTTTGATAATATTACAGGAAGACATACACTTGCATTTGTTGGTAAAGTTGGTGATGTAAGTATTGCAAGCTGGAAGGCAAGCGTAGATGATCAGGGTAACGGAAGCACACCTACTCCCACACCTACACCTACTCCCACACCTACACCCACACCTACACCAACACCAACACCCACTCCAACACCTACACCTACACCGGCACCCGATAACGGAAACGGTGGAAGCACAGAGACACCTACACCCGCTAAGTCAAACCTTACACTTTCTCACACTGTAAATGACTGGGGTTCAGGATATCTCGTAGATTTCAGAGTAAGCAATAACTCAGGTGAGACAGTAAACGGCTGGAAGCTCAGAATCAAGAAGGATGGAATCAAGATCAACCAGAGCTGGTGCATGGAAGTCAAGGAAGAAGGCGATTATTATGTAATTACTCCTTTCTTCTGGAATGCATACATCGAGAACGGTAACTTCATCTCATTCGGTATTATTGGACAGGGCACAGCACCCAGAACAATAACATATGAGTTTGTAAAATAATTTAAGAAGTTTAATAAAGATAATTGAATTGAAATAGAAAGTAAAAAGCTGATACGAAACCGGAAGCTCCTCTCTACTGTGAAAAACAGTGAGAGGAGTTTTCTGCGTATAGCAATTTATAAGGAAATTCTTACATAATTTAATCAAGTTTGTATATTTACACATCTTTTTTTTTATACTAACATGAACTTTGTGAAATAAAATGATGTACATTTGGAGGGTAGATAAATGTCAGATATTAAGAAAGTATATGATTTTTTAAATGATGCAGGGACTTATTATCTCGCTACTGTAGACGGAGATCAGCCGAGAGTAAGACCTTTCGGCACAGTTCTATTGTCAGGTGACAAGCTCTATATTCAGACAGGTAAAGTTAAAGACGTTTCTAAGCAGCTTGCAGCAAATCCTAAGGCTGAGATCTGTGCATTTAAGGATGGCAGATGGATCCGTGTAGCCGGAGAGCTTATCAATGATGATTCTCACGATGTTAAGGTTGCAATGCTTGAGAAGATGCCTCAGCTTAACGGAATGTACAGCGCAGATGATGACAATATGCAGATGTTGTATTTCAAAAATGCGACAGCAACAATTACATCATTTACAGAGGCTCCCGTAACACTGAAGTTCTGATGAAAATTTAAAATAGCTGTTTTCAAGACTTAGTCGCTTGGAAACAGCTATTTTTTCAATAGGAAATTATAATTTAGTTTGCAAGTGCCTGTTCTACAGCGATTGCGAGCTGGTCGGCGCATGAAGTGCCTTTTCCGTTGCAATCGTTTCCTTTTAAGATGGCAACAGCTTTTTCTGCATTCATTCCTTCAAGAAGTTTGCCAACGGCAGCGGTGTTGCCGGGACATCCGCCTGTGAATTTCACATTGTGAAGTTTGCCGTCTTCGATATCAAAATCGACCTTTTTTGCACAGACACCGCGGGTCTGGTATGAATAATTCTGCATAATAGAAATCTCCTTTTTCTGATATGGATATTCTACATTTTACGTAAAAAATATCAAGTACCGAAATTTCTAAAAATGCGGTATCATATAAAATGATAGTTAACGTTTTGTTTTTTGAATGGAGGAAAAAATGGGATTGATCGGTAGTCTTATATTGGGAGCTGTTGCAGGTTTTATTGCGAGCAAGATCATGAATGAATCTTCGGGAACTCTTAAGAACATAATTCTTGGAGTTGTCGGTGGATTTGTCGGAGGATTCGTATTCGGACTTCTTGATTTAAATGCGAACGGTCTCATCGGAAGACTTTTGATATCAGTTGTAGGTGCTTGCATCTGCATTTGGGGCGGAAGAAAGCTGTTCTAAATAATCATTTTTCGTGGTCGTGGCTTATTTGCTATGGCCACTAACATTATATGTAAAAGGGAAGCGGTTTAAATTATGAATTATGCGATTTTTTTGGCCGGGGGGACCGGTACCAGGACTGAATCAGATGTACCAAAGCAGTATGTGCGTGCGGGCGGATATATGATGGCAACTTATGCTATAAAGCCGCTTCTTGAGTGCAAGCACATCGATGGCGTATATGTGGTTGCAGGCGATGATTGGACAAAAGAGATTGTGGCAGATGCCGAGAAGGCCGGTCTTAATGTGAAGAAGATAAAAGGCTTTGCCATGCCGGGGGTAAACAGGCAGGCGTCGATATTAAGCGGAATGACTGCAATTCTTCGCGATATCTCAAAGAAGGAGAATATTGAGGATGTTTCCGACAAGGATACGGTGCTTGTTCATGATGCAGCAAGACCTTTTCTTGATGTGAAACTTTTAAATGACTGCTATGGAGCAATTTCAGGTCATGACGGTGTTATGCCTGTTATTTCCATGAAGGATACTGTCTATCTTAGTGAGAACGGTAAGACGGTCTCAAAGCTTCTTGACAGGCAGAAAGTATATGCAGGCCAGGCGCCTGAGCTTTTTAAATATAAAAAATACTATGAGGCAAATGTGATTCTTTTGCCCGATAAGATCTTTTCCATAAATGGTGCGACGGAACCGGCGATCATTGCGGGAATGGATATTGCGATGATTAACGGAAACGAAGCAAATTTCAAAGTGACAACGGCGTCAGATCTTGACAGGTTTAAGCAGCTTAAGGAGGAAAAGCAGTAATGTCGAAGGCATGGGTACTGCATGACATAGGAGATATAAGGTATGAGGAGGTGGAGATATCTTCTCCCGGCGATAACGAAGTTCTTGTTAAAGTCATGGCTGTTGGAATATGTGGATCGGACGTGCCGCGTGTCTATGAGACCGGGGCGCACAAGATGCCGCTTATTCCGGGGCATGAGTTTTCGGGAGTTGTCGTAAAGACAGGTGCGAATGTTTCTCCTGAGCTTAAAGGAATGCGGACTGCCGTTTCGCCCAAGATTCCATGCAGGAAATGCGAGATGTGCGTGAAGGGAGAGACGGATCTGTGCCTTAACTATGACTATACCGGCTCAAGACGCGACGGTGCCTTTGCGGAATATGTGTGCGTTCCTGTGGATAACCTTATAGAGCTTGTGGATAACATCTCTTTTGAAGAGGGAGCTATGATAGAACCGCTCGCCGTTGCTGCCAATGCGGTGAGAACGGGCTGCGTCGGAATTGATCCTTCAGATTGCGAAGTTAAGATCGCGGTTTGCGGAATGGGAACAATAGGGCTCATGGTTGTTATGCTTTTGATGGATATGGGATTTTCGAATCTCTATGTTATCGGAAACAAGGACAGTCACAGGGAGAAGGCGCTTGATCTTGGAATCGCTTCGGAGCATTACTGCGATGTCAGAACTTCAGACCCTGTCGCATGGCTTAAAGAGAAGACAAGAGGAGTTTCTGTTTATTTTGAGTGCGTCGGAAGTAACGAAAGTATCAGATACGGACTTGAAGCGGGAGCGCCGAAATCCAGACAGGTTCTGGTCGGTAACCCAAGGGGTGATATGTCTTTTTCCAGAAATACTTATTGGGAAATCTTGAGAAAGCAGATGCGTCTTATGGGAATATGGAATTCTTCATATAGAAAAGATGCGGCTGAATGTGGTGTGGATATAGCACAGATTGACGATTGGCACTATGTGCTTAGCAGATTGGAAGCAGGCGGAATCAAGCCTTCTAAGCTTATTACGCACAGACTTTCGTTGGAAGAGCTTGATAAAGGGCTTGACATTATGCGCAATAAGACGGAAGATTATTGCAAGATTATGATCTATCCAAGTGGATTATAAATGAAAAAATTTGGAAGGAGCGAACGAATGTCCTGGAAAACAGTTAATATTCAATTGATGAATGGATGCATTTTTGCTGTTTACGGGGATAGTGCGCTCTTTTTTAGGTGAATTTGCAAAGTTTGAAAGGCTTTAACTGCAAAATGAGAACGTGTTATCTCCGTATTCTTTTTACTTACCAAAAAAGATGAGGAGATTTTTTTATGAATAAATTTAGTATAAAGACAGCAAAAAGACAGATAGGGAAATTGTATTTATTAGACAGTGTGGGAAGTCTCATGATTGCCGGAGCGTCGTGGGTTGCGCTTCTTGCGGCGAGAGGATTTACGACTGCGGAAATCGGCTTGTTCGAGAGTATATTTCATGTTGCAAGTATGATCTTCGAAGTTCCGTCGGGGGCTGTGGCAGATGTGTTCGGAAGGAAGAAGACGATGATCGCGAGCAGCGTAGTGTCTGTACTTGCGGCTCTCATGATGATCTTTTCAAATTCATTTTTATTTATTGCTGTTGCGATGGTTGTGAGTGCGCTCAGTTATAATCTTGCGTCGGGAACCAGAGAAGCACTTGCTTATGACTCGCTGAAAGAGGCGGGGATTGAGGGCGAGTACGATAAGTTTGCATCTAACGATCTTGTCATATATCAGGTCACAAGCTCGCTTGCAAAGATTCTTGCGGGAGCGGCGCTGGCGCTTGGATATAGAAAAGCGTACGCGGTGGATGTTATTGTGGGATTGATCGCGATCGGAATTGCGGCGTCTCTGCGGGAGGTTCGAACTGAACTTAGTGAAGAGAAGAGCGTTAAGAAACGCTTTGCGGAAGTTGCAAGAGAGAGCTTTCTTTTTCTTAAGAATAATTCGAGAGTCAGGCTTATTATTATCTTTAATGCGGCTATAGGAGCGGTTTCGATACTTGTTCTTTTCTTCCTGCAGGCAAGACTTCCCGAGATGGGAATTTCAAATGTGTTTCTTGGTCCGGCACTTTTTGCCATGGGCCTTGGCGCCGCTGTGGGAGCGAAGACTGTCGAGTACATAAAGCCTTCGCGATACAGATATATTGGAGTTATAAGCTTGTTGTGTGTTTGTTTTGCATTCGCAATGGCATTTTCCGGAAACATTATTTTAGCCGTTATCGGTGGATTTGTCGGCGCTTTCGGAGACAATTATATTGAAGTGCGAACCGACGTCATGATCAACAATATGATTCCCTCCGAACAGCGCGCAACACTCATGTCCGTGAACTCCTTCATGTTCTCTGTGGTCATGATAATCCTGTCGCCGATATTTGGCGCGTTGTTTATGCTGTAAGTGAAATGCTTCAATGCATTACAGATTCAATTTCAGCAAAGCGGTTCTCTTGGCTCGGTGTCGTGTATGTTTGAATAGACGATACCGCTGTGCACGGTGGGCTCAACGCCTCCGTCTGTGAAGAGGTCGCTTATATTTACAAATTCATAACCCTGCGCAAGAAGCTCCGGGATAACAATGTCGAGGGCTTTGACGGTTTCAACGTTTCCTGTGTAATCATGCATAAGGATGATCGAGCCGTCACAGGCCTGAGACAATATCTTTTCAGCACGCTCTTTGGCAAGAATGCTGTCTTCCCAGTCTTCGCCGTGAATTCCGCATATAAACGGAAGATCTATGCAGTCGTACATGGTCCGGCTCACATCTATGAACGGAGGTCTGAAAAAACGCGGCTTATATCCGGCAATTCTCTCAAGTTCCTTGTCGGTATATTCAAGCTCTGCACGTACTTCGTCTGCCGTAAATGTCTGCATGTGAGAATGCGTCTTTGAGTGATTGCAGATCTCGCAACCGTGCGCGATGCACTCTCTGACAATCTTTTCCGATTCATCGGTTATGTTGTCCGCAATCAGGAAAAAAGATGCGACAACATTATACTTCTTGAGCTTTTCAAGAACCTGTGGCGTTGTGACGGTGCTCGGGCCGTCATCAAAAGTTAATGCTATTTTCTTACCCATAATTTCTAATCCCCATTTGTAATCGTTGTAAATTTGTAAAAGTAACCAATATCTAATATACCACACTAAAAAAAGATCTTTAAATAATTAGTGTGAGCTAGATTCTATGCATGTAGGCAGCATGCTCAGCTGGTCTTATACCGGATACGCCGCAATCATCATTGCAGCAGTCGGATCAATCATCGCATTCATACTTAAACAAGATGAGCTCAACCGCTATCTATCCTGTACATTTGCTTTCATGATGATAATCAGATATATCACATATTTCATTGCAACAAAGAAAAACTGATTTTGTCGGAAGACGTGCAAATAGACAAAAAAATGAGTAGAATAGTATTAGCAGAAATCACAGCCCGTGTTACGGCAAAAACACGGGATTATCAGTTTGGTAACTAATAGCAGCAGTATCTTAAACAGGGTAGGAGACGGATTATTATGATTACGAACGATAAGGGACTGGTAGGATTTAAACACAAGATCATGGAAGAAGTCTGCAGACTTGCGTGGAGCGATGAACTCGACGAGGAGCACAAAGAGCAGCTTGTTTATAAGCTTGCACCGGGGCCAAAGCCTGTATACAGGTGCTGCGTGTACAAAGAGCGTGAGATCGTGCGCCAGAGAATACGTCTTGCTTGCGGCCTTAGCACAACATACAATGAGGGATCAAAAAATATCGTGCAGGTAATTGACCCGGCATGTGACGAGTGTCCTATTCATGCTTTTTCCGTAACTGATAATTGCCGTTTTTGTATGGGAAAAGCCTGTCTTAACTCATGTAAATTTGATGCGATACATCCCGGAGATGTCAGGATGCACATTGATTCCGCAAAGTGTAAAGAGTGCGGAATGTGCGCAGGTGCCTGCCCGTACGGGGCTATCGTTCATCTCGAGCGCCCATGCTACAAGGCTTGCCCTGTCGGCGCTATCACTTATGATGAGAATGGCTATTGCAAGATTGACGAGAGCAAGTGCATTCAGTGCGGTCATTGTATCCACAGCTGTCCGTTCGGAGCAATCGGCTCCAAGACATTCCTTGTTCAGATAATAGAAGCAATTAAGTCGGGAAAAGAAGTCATAGCAATGTGTGCACCCGCTACCGAAGGGCAGTTTGGCGAAGACATCTCTATGGCTGCCGTTAAAAATGCGCTGATAAAACTTGGCTTTGCAGATATGGTTGAGGTTGGCCTCGGAGGCGATATGACAGCCGCTTATGAGTCAAAAGAGTGGGCCGAAGCCTATGCAGAGGGCAAAAAAATGACGACTTCATGCTGTCCTGCGTTTATCAACATGCTGAAAAAAACACTTCCCCGAGCAGTTTGAAAAACAACATGTCATCAACCGTTTCGCCTATGTGTGCGATTTCAAGGTATCTCAAGGCAACACGTCCGGGATGCGTCACAGTATTTGTCGGACCTTGCATTGCCAAGAAGTCTGAGGCAATTGATGAGAGCGTTCCGGATAATGCAGATTATGTAGTAACCTACGGAGAGCTGCGCGCTCTTATGAGGTCAAAAGATATAGATTTCGAGCCTGTAACAGATGAATATCAGGAATCTTCCATCTGGGGCAAACGTTTTGCGACAAGCGGAGGCGTTGCCAATGCGGTTATCGAGTGCATGAAAGAGAGAGGCGAAGACGTAAGTAATATCAAGCTTCACCGCGTTGCCGGTGGCAATGAGTGTAAAAAAGCTCTCTTACTTCTTAAAGCGGGACGACTTCCCGAGGACTTCATCGAAGGAATGGTATGTCCCGGAGGCTGTGTAGGTGGCCCGTCAAAACACAAGACGGAAGTCGAGATTACAAAGGCAAGAGAATCGCTTCTTTCAAAAGCTGATGACAGAAAAGTATTAGATAATCTCAAGAAATATCCTATGGATAAATTCTCGATGCATAGAGACGGCAAAAAAATAGACCTTCCGGATTAACGGAAGGCCTGTTTATTCAGCAGGTTTATTCAGCGGTGGCTTGTGAGTCTGTGTCATTTTTTATGACAAGTTTGTCAATATTGAGTGCGCTTGACGAAAATACAGTCTTAACGATCCACACAAGAAGCACGAATACAAGCAAAGGAATCACGCATGCCGTTACAATCATTACTGCGAGTGATTCAAGCATGTTCTTTAAGAAATTTGAAACCTTGTCGATCGTGTCGGTGGTTATCGTACTGAGTTCGCTAAGGAGCCCTGAATCGGATTCGCCTTCAAGATTGAGGTCGCTGTATTCTTCAATCGTGGACTCAACCTTTGCTGACTGAGTCTGATAAACTTTGTCGGAAAGCCAGATGCTTGAAGGAACAAGAAGGAATATGACGATTCCAACGATTCCGATTCTTGCGGCCATGTCCGACAAGCTCTTTTTCTTAAGTAATATAGCTCCGCTTAAAAGCAGGCACGCAGCCGGAATAAGCACGGAAAATGAAACATAACCGGTCAGCGTTATCATGAACTTCTCAAGGTACAGAGCACTAAGTATCAAGAGAAAATATGAAGCGAGATCTGCGAGCTGCTCTGAAATGGGTGTACACAGATCGCCCGGAAGGAGTGACAAAGTTGCGGATGCCGCAGCGGCTCCTCCTGAGAGCTTCATGACTGTCGCAATCTTTGCGTCGGTCTGCTCGATTGAATGCTTGTGATTTGCGGGATTAGCCGCTGTAGGAGCAATCTTTGTAAGCGATATAACTGCGATGAGAAGCAGTATTACTATTGTTGTTATCTTTTTTAAATTCATCCGTTTCATCCCCTTTATTTTATTTCAATCTGGTACTTTGATGCCTCGGGTAAGCTGTTTACAAAGTTTTCTATGATGGTCTTTGCCTGTGCATCGGACTTTTCGAGAATCCCGTTTGCCAGCGCTTTTTCTTTTGCGGCAGCTTCGAATTTGGCGAGCGAAGTGTTGTAATCCTCAAGCTTTAAAGGGTTCCACAAAGAGTCTTTTTCCGAATAGATCTTAAAGGTATCTTTGTCGATGTTTACGGAAAAAATCTCAGAGTCGGGAATGTCGATCGTGATAGTCTTTGCGTCGTCATCCTTGCTGATTGCTATCTTCTCGAAGTCGACTCCTGCTGTGACAGCACCGTCATAACTGTATAAAAACTCGGACGAAGAAGTGATGAACTTCATTATTGTTTTTTCTTTGGTATATTTTTCAACCTGAGTGAAGTAATATTCCTGCGTTATGAGAGTTCCCATGTTCGCAATTCCTTCGCGGATCGTCTCGGTATTCACCGTTACGATGACCTTGGCGGGGCTCTTTTTTACAGTGCTTTCCGTTGCGGCTATATCAGCGAGACTTGGCTCGGAGTTAGCGTTTTTCTTGTAATCGGTCAAAAGAACCAGCATAGCGATCACGGCAACCAGGATAACAGCTATGTATAGGTAGTTTTTATTTTTTTTGAAAAAATCCATACGTAAACCTCCGTTATATTGCATCTTCAGCCGATGCGCAGAAAAGTCATGCAAGAAAAAGCATGCGGGCATCTGTTCGCAAAGAGCGGCCAAAAAGAAAATATGCAATTCAATTTTATCATTTAGTGACCAAAAGATACAGTGACAGCAAAATTGTCAGTATTGGGTATAAGGTAATGTGCTTGTGGCTCATCAAAGTTTGAGTTAAAATGATGCGGTTGGAAATTTGAGGTTACCCGGTAAGTGATTGGTAGCTTTGCAAAAATATATGAATATGATAGGAAAAAAGGGAAGTTAAGTAAAATGAGTGCTTTTATAGTAATGCAGCAAATGGGGATGATAGTCATTCTTGTTTCTGTCGGAATTTATCTTTATAAGAAAGGTGTCGTAGACAATACGGTTTCAAAGCAGCTGTCGGTGATTGTCATGGATATATGCAATCCCGCGCTAATACTGGCGTCGATTCTTACGGGAAATGTCGATATAAGTCATCAGGTTCTTTTGGAAGCGGTTATCCTCGGCGTTTTATTTTATGCATTTCTTATGATATTCGGAGCTCTTTTTCCCGCGATACTCGGAGTTGTTAGGGAAAAAAGAAGATTTTACAATCTCATGGTTGTTTATACAAATGTAGGGTTCATCGGAATTCCCGTTGCTAAGGCAATACTTCCGGACAAAGCCATCATCTACGTTATCGTATGCAATATCATGTACAGCCTTCTCTTTTACACCCATGGAATCTCTGTCCTCAGCAATGGAAAAGAGAAGATGAGCTTGAAAAAAGCTATGAGCCCGGGAACTATAATGGCGCTCCTTAGCCTTGTTGTGTGCTGGTTTAAGATTACACCGCCGCCGATCGTGACAAACAGCGTAAGTTATATCGGCAATGCGACGGTCTTTTTGTCTATGACGCTTCTTGGTGTTTCCATAGCAAGATCCGGAGTCAAAAGCGGGTTCAAGGATCTCAGAATCTGGGGATATATTGCTATCAGGATGGTACTTCTCCCTGTGGCTATGTTCTACATATTGAGAGCAATCGGATGTGACGATGTGGCAGTACTTGGATTTTGTCTGATGGCAACAATGCCTGTCGGAAATCTTCCTCTTATTCAGTCTGAAAAGATCGGGGAGGATACGCGGATACTCTCAGGAGCCATCACGGTTACAACAATTGTTTCGATGGTGACGATAACAGTTCTTATGATTCTTTTCACAGGCGCATTGGATATCAGTGCATCATATTGAAATTATCAGGGCGGTTAACATAAAAATGAATAATTTCAAAAATATGATAAGCTGCTAAGGCAGTAAAAATTTAGAAAAAGTTAATGACTTTACGATAAAACATGGAATATTTTTACGTTCAAAAATGTTATGATTATTGTATATTCAGTTACAACATGATACATGCTCTTTCTTTGTAATAAGGAGGCCCGTAGATGAAAAAGATCAACGACTTGAAGATCTATATCAAAATGAGCCTTGTAATAGGTCTTGTGATCATGATTGGACTCGGAAGTATATATGGCATAATAAATTCACGAACCAGATCTATTATGAGAAGACAGACTGAGATAAGGTTATCGGAGATTACTGAAAGCCGCTCGGTTGTTATCGAGAAATATTTTTCAGATCTGCAAAATTATGTTGTGAATTTTGCAAAACTTCCTGCTGTAGTATCTTATATGCAAAATACAAGTGATAAAACTGCAGCGAACAATGTTCAGGAAACTCTTTTGAGCTATACATCCACAAGATCGGATATTGAGAGTATGTATCTTGCTGATGATGCAACGCTTGTTTATGCGCATACCGATCCGTCATTTATAGGTCAGGTCGCAAATGCTGAAATGGCGGGATTTACGGCAAATATCGAAAGCGCAGGAGGTGCAATGTGTGCCGGAATCGTTCTTTCTCCGGCAAGTAACAGTAATGTTGCGATAGTATTTGCAAATGTACATGATGCATCGGGTAAGCCTATAGGCTTCGTCGGAGGTGCAACATATGTAGATGAGCTTCAGAGCACAATTACAGGAATGAGTACACAGGGACTGGATGCAGCTCAGATGTATCTTATCGGAAGCAGTGATATTACTGCGGCAACATACATTTTTGCACCCGATCCCGCGATGCTTGGAGCACCTGTTGAAGATGAAGCTCAGGTTCAAGCTCTTCAGCAGATGGCGGATGTTCCGACAAGCTTTTTTACATATCGTGATAAGACATTGGGACGCTCTATACTGTCATATCGCAATATTCCGAGCGTGGCTGCTACATTCATTGTTACTGATTCGGAAAAAGATTTTTTGAAGGATATCAATTCCCTCAGTAATTTCATTCTTTTCCTTGTAATACTTGTATTCTGCGTTTCGCTTGTAGGAGTTGTTCTGATCTCAAAGGCTATATCAAAGGATATTGAGGGTGTAACGGAGGTAATCACAGATCTCGGAACACTTGATATTACCAAGACTCAGGCACTTGAAAAATACAAAGGAAGAAATGACGAAGTAGGACTTATCGCGGATGCCACCAAGAAACTTTCGAGCGCGGTTGAAAGGACGATCAAATCGCTTCGCCGGCATTCCGGAGATCTTCAGAACGGTTCGGGAAAGCTTCGTGAGAATTCTGAATCAACGCTTGAATCCATCGGACAGGTGGATATCGCGGTTCACGATATTGCCCAGAGTGCGACAGAGCAGTCTGATGAAACAAAGAATGCAACCGATTCTGTAAAAGAAATCGGAGTTATGGTTGAAGAGACCAAAGAAAAGACAATGCAGCTTAAAGAAGCTTCGCAGTCCATGCAGGATTCTTCCAAGAAAGCGGGAGAGATTCTCAAAGAGCTTGGTGAAGTCAATGAAAAGACAAAGACTGCGGTTGATGCGATGTATGAGCAGACTGCACAGACTAGTCATTCAGCAGACCAGATCTCGAAAGCTTCCGAACTTATTGCATCTATCGCTACCCAGACCAATCTTTTGTCCCTTAATGCTTCTATAGAGGCTGCAAGAGCAGGAGATGCCGGAAGAGGATTTGCGGTTGTTGCAGGCGAGATTGGATCCCTTGCTTCACAGACTGCCGATACGACCAAGGAGATTAATGACATTATCCAGCAGCTGATCGATAATTCAAAGAGATCGATAGAAGCTATGGATGAAGTTAAGAAGATAATAGATATGCAGAACGAGTATGTTCAGCAGACGAAAGAAATCTTTGGTTCCGTTGAGGGCGAGATTGCCAATAACCTTGACAGTATCGATGAGATTTCTTCGACGGTACAGAGGCTTGATGATGTCCGCAGCAGCGTTGTAAATGTAGTAGAATCTCTTTCAACCATTGCTGAGACAAATGCGGCAACGACGCAGGAAACAAGCGCATCGACATCTGTTGTAAGCAATATGATGGAAGAAGTATCGACTATCGCTACGCAGATTTCGGATATTGCGGACGGAGTTAAGAAAGATATCGATGTATTCAAGATTTCCGAATGACATTATGAAAAAGATAATATAGAATAGTAATGAGCGGTAGCCAAAGTTCGGTGCCGCTCATTATTATATGGTAGGAAATTCCTACCATACTTTGAAACTACGGTCACTTATCTACGTGCTAACCAAAATTAAAAGCCATGTGTCCAATCCATAGGGTAGTAGTTTGGCAGGGACACAGATAAGATTTGTGAAAAGAAATGGTTTATCTGTGATTTTATGGCATGATATGTGTTGAAACACAGATAATGTTTCATGGGTGGCAAAATTTATCTGTGAGATAATGGCGATTTACAAGCAAAAAGGCGAAATTTCACAGATAACTGAAGCATATATTACTTTTTTGTCTGTAATCGTAAGTTTGATGTGTGACTAAAATGCGAATTTCCCATGTATTTAGTCACTTATTTCATAGGAAGAGGAGGATCACATAATGAAAGTATTACTTATAAACGGTAGCAGAAGAAGCAAAGGATGCACATTTACGGCATTATCGGAGATTGAAAAAGAGCTCAATAAAAGAGACATTGAGACAGAAATCTATAATGCAGGATATAAAGTTTTTAAGGGAGAAGTAGAGCTTGCTGTTCAGGAAGCAACAGAGATAATCAAGGGCGTTGACGGAATCGTCATCGGTTCACCTGTTTATTATGCAAGTCCTACAGGCGAGATTCTTATGTTCCTCGACAGATTGTTCTGGTCAGCGGAAGATTATCTCAGATTCAAGCCGGCCGCAACGATTGCATCTGCAAGAAGAGCGGGAACTACAGCGACTCTTGATGTTCTCAATAAATATCCTCTTTATGCGCAGATGCCTCTTGTTGCATCAAGATACTGGAACATGGTTCACGGCGGAAAGCCGGAGGATGTTATGCGCGATTCAGAGGGACTTCAGATCATGCGCACCCTCGGAAAGAACATGGCATGGGTACTTAAGAGTATCGAAGCCGGCAAGAATGCAGGCGTTGAGCAGCCTGTAGCGGAAGATAAAGTGTTTACAAACTTTATCAGATAAGAGGTTGCGGTGCTTAGAGCAAGCAGCGTGCATGCTGTAGTTTGATGGTGGCCTTTTGCTCGAATAGGTCATAACATAAAAATTCAGCGCGTGCAAAAATAAGTGAGAAGATGACAACAAGTTTAGACTGAGGAAAAGATAATGAAGAACAATGAAAAAACAAATGTAATGAGAGTTTTGGATGGCAAGAAGATTGCCTACGAGAGCCATTCTTATGAGCCCGACCAGTCGCTTACAGGTGCTGAGATTGCGGGAATACTTGGTGAAGATCCTTCAAGAGTTTTTAAGACTCTTGTAACAAGAGGAAAGACCGGGCAGTATTATGTCTTCGTAGTTCCCGTCGAAGCAGAACTTGACCTCAAGAAAGCCGCAAAGGCAGCAGGCGAAAAGTCAGTCGAGATGATCAAGCAGAAAGAGCTCCTTCCGCTCACAGGATACATCCACGGCGGATGTTCGCCCATCGGCATGAAGAAAGCCTTCCCGACTTTTATACACCAAACCGCGAAGGACGGTGAAAAGATATTTGTAAGCGCAGGGAAGGTTGGATGCCAGATTGAACTTGCACCTGACGATCTTATGTCTGTGGTCCGTTGTACACTTGCGGATATTACGGCTTAGCCTGAAGTAAAAGAAGGGTGATGTGTTGAAAAAAGTTTTATAAGGCACGGAGGAGATTTAGAAATGAAGTTTGGACCGATAATTAGGAAAGACAAATTGGGGCGTGAGGTTGTTCTTAGAAATGCGGAGGCATCCGATGGCGAGGCGCTGATTGAATATATGAAGGTGACAACGGCGGAGACACCGTTTCTTATAAGAGAGCCTGAGGAAGTAACACTTACACCGGAGCAGGAAGAGAGCTTCTTGCAGTCCAAGATAGAAGATGATAAAGAGCTTATGCTCGTTGCAACAATTGAAGGCAAGCATATCGGAAACTGTTCACTTATGAGGATGGGAAATTATAAGAGATACAGCCACAGATGTGATATTGCGATTGCGCTTTATAAGGAGTATTGCGGAGCGGGCATAGGAAAGATCATGCTTGAGACAATTCTTGATGTGGCAAAAAAGTGTGGTTATGAGCAGGCGGAACTTGAAGTTATCGCAACCAATGAGGGCGCAATAGCTCTTTATGAGAAACTTGGATTCAAGGAATACGGCCGTTTTCCTGATAATATGAAATATTCCGATGGGACTTATGCCGATGCACTTTGGATGATGAAAAAATTAAATGATTAAACAATTGTGATGAAATTTGAAAAATGGTTATACAAAATAATCATATTTGTAGTATTATTATGAAAAATAAGAAATAAAGAAAGAGCGCTTAGCGTATAGGTGATGAAATGGAAATAAGATAATTTGGTTTTGGTGAACACAGTTTTTTGAAGCGGCTATTGCAGTTTTTTTGTGTGCGCTTAATCCGGATTATCATGCATTTCAAGTGCGGCTGTGCTGCGCTATAAGCCTATTTGTAATAGTGGGTCTGATTGTATGAGTCTATTTTGCGTACGCAGTTAGGCTCTTTTTTTATTTGATAGGAATTCCTATCAAATAAAAAAAAACGCTCCGCTAAGGATGCGACCGATGCGCAGAAGTATTATGCAAGCTAAAGCTTGCGCGCATCGGCGCGCAAAGAGTTGCAAAGCAACTCTTTGTTATTGGATTTAATATAAAAAAAGTATCTGGAATGCTAAAGTCGATAGCATAGTCTGCCGATATATACAGAAAGCAGTAAGTTTAATATTTTTGCTATGGATAGCATCTTTTTCAACGTTCAAAGGAATGGCTGAAGAAGATGCTTTTTATTTTGCCAGAAGGGGGTGATACTGAGACGAAGTTATGCGTAACTGTTGACCGTGCACTTATCCACTCGGTCCTTTCAGGAGAGTGGAGCGACTGTGAATGACTGAAGAGTCGCAGAAAGGAACATATATGTCAAATATGATTACTACCGGAAGTTATTGGTTTAGACAGAGCACATTTGTACAGAGTTCTTATCGTAGCGCAGATCAAAGTCTCGGAGAAGCGGATTTTTTGAGTGCTCTATCCGAGAGCGGCGAACAGAAATCAGATGATGCAACTTGTACTAAAAAGCAGAACGTTTCTGTTCAGAGAGAGTTTACCCGCATTATTTCAGCAAGTGAATTGAAGACAAGTTTTATTGATATGAGGCCTGTAATTCCGCAAGAATCCGTTGATGAATGTAAGCCGGCGGAAGTAAGTGATAACGCCGACAAACCAAGAGAACACGTAACTCCGCTACGTGGTATAGGCTCTATTCCTGTGGGAAACAATACAAGCCATATGGTGATGGCTTCCGAAGTGACAAGGGAAGGCTGCGGCAATCCGATTGTGAGAGTGCATATGGGCGGGCGTGACATTGACGTAAATATCTCGGAAGTCGATCCAAAGAATGCCACCATTATCGAGATGTTCGCATATTGCCAGTACGCAGATGCACATGGCACAGGAACCGGTAGTACCTTTGGAAGTTTCAACGCACTTAAGGGAGTCACGGATCCTCTGGGTGGAAAAGAGTATTCCTCGATGGAGGAGGCCATAAATAAAAAGAGCAATTGGGAAAGCACTATCTCCTCTTCAAGTACAACTCTCACCAAAAAGATGACCGGCGAAGTACTCGATGCCTCCGTCCTTATAAAGATGCTCAAGGAGACAGCTCTTTTACTCGCGACCAAAGGAAAAAATAAAGGGCTGTCAGACCTTACCGATGAGCAGTGGAATAAACTCCTTGGCGACACTGACAGGGCAATAGAAGCTTAAGGGTAAGGACATAGAGAAAATGTGCATTGTACATTTTATGAGAGAACTTTACAGAGAAAGAGTGTATTGAATATTTTATGAGAGAGGTTCACAGAGAGTACAGGTGCATAAGGCTGTATCTCATGTTATTTAGAAGGTTTTGTTATATTTAAGAGTAAAAGTAAGGACTTTTCGTTATGTTTTTGTTTCATCTGTTTGTGGCTATTTATGGAGCGAAAAACGAAAAGTCTTTATTTTTTTGCCTTGAATATCAACGGAGACACCACACTAGAGTTGAATACACCCAATATGTCGCTTTATTACCTGTCAAAATTGGCATTTGTTACGCTGCGTCAAGGAATTGAGGCAAGGAATTGAGGAATTAAGCTGAAATACATGACTCAAAATGAGGGAATAATGATTCTGCTGGCATGGAATCTGATGATCGATTTGTATACATAGAAATAAGTGAAAGTGGGAATGGCTCTACGGGTATAGAATCCGGAAAATGATTTGCTACACGCAAAATGCATAAAACTATAGAGCAATGAGTGACCGATTTTACGGGTATAGAATCCGAAAATTGATATATACACGTAGAAGTAAGCGAATTCCGGACCAATTATACGGGCATAGAATCCGGAAATTGATATATACACGTAGAAGTAAGCGAATTCCGGACCAATTATACGGGCATAGAATCCGGAAATTGATATATTGCACGTAGAAGTAAGCAAATTCCGGACCGATTTTACGGGTATAGAATCCGAAAATTGATATATACACGTAGAAGTAAGCGAATTCCGGACCAATTATACGGGCATAAATTTTGTAATCGAATCTGAGTAACTTGCATCGACTCAATCCTCCGCCTTATACTTGAATTATTTCACTTCGTAATTGATCAAAAGTCATCTTGCCAAGACACTAGATTGTGAAATAAATATTTTACCAAAATCTAAAATATTATGGTATAACTTAAATATAATAATGATATAGGTGATAAAAGTTATTATGCAATTCTTATATCGTTTAATGTTTTTAGAGGAGGTAAAAGGAGGTTGCTTAGATTAACTGAAGTAGAAAACGGCAGGATCAGAGGTGTTGCGGGAGATGATCCGCGTGTAACGGTATTTAAGGGAGTACCTTATGCGGCACCGCCTGTCGGAATGAATAGATGGAAGGCTCCAAAGCCTTGTACTGACTGGGACGGAATCTATGAGGCGAACCAGTTTGCACCAATTCCTTATCAGGACACACCGGGATTAGGTACTGATATTTATTGCAGAGAATGGCATGTCGATCCTGAAATACCGATGAGTGAGGACTGTCTCTATCTTAATATATGGACTCCTGCAAAGAGCAAAGATGAAAAACTTCCTGTACTTGTGTGGTACTACGGAGGCTCTTTCCAGTGGGGGTATACGGCAGAGATGGAGCTTGACGGAGAGGCACTGGCAAAAAGGGGTATTGTCGTTGTCTCTGTAGCATACAGACTTGGCTGTTTTGGAAATCTTGCGCATAAGGAACTTACTGAGGAATCACCCGATGCGCCCGGTAATTTCAGTCTTCTCGATCAGAAGGCGGGACTTCACTGGGTATATAGAAATATTGCGGCATTTGGCGGAGATCCGGATAATATCAAGATCGCCGGCCAGTCTGCAGGCGGAGCGTCGGTAATGAATCAGCTTGTTTGCGAAGACAACAGCAAGATAATAAAAGGCGCCGTTATATTTAGCGGAATTATAAAGCTTGATAAACCCGAGGATAAGCTCTTTACACCAAAGCCGCTTTCAGAGGCGGAAGAGCTTGGCGCAAAGTTTATGGAGACGCTTGGCGTGGATGGAATTGAGGGAGCAAGAAGACTTAATTCAAAAACTATTCTTGAGGGTTATAATAAATATCTTTTGAATAATCCAATGATGGTTCCGATAATGGACGGAGTGTTCTGCAAGCAGAATACCACAGATGCCTTTGTAGAAGGAAAGTATCCCGATGTACCGGTTCTTACGGGAAATACAACGGATGAATTTATAGAAGACAATATAAACATGGTCGAGAAATCTGTAAAAGAGGTTTTGGCCGGAGCTAAGAAAAATAACCCCGACAGAGATTTCTATTACTACAGATTCTGTCCCGATATTCCGGGAGACGGTGCAGGAGATGAGGCATATCCGGGATGTTTTCACTCTGTTGATCTGTGGTTTTTCTTTGAGACTCTGGGAAAGAGCCACAGAGCTTACGAGGGAAGACATTACGATCTGGCGGCGCAGATGTGCGATTATTTCGCCAACTTTGTTAAGACAGGCAATCCTAACGGAACAGGTAAGGGTGGAAAAGAGCTTCCGAACTGGGGAACATACACTTCCGAAAATCCAAACGAGATGGAATTCACATCCCGCGGAGCAGTTCCTAAGAAGGAAGGCGGCATAAGACAGAACACAAGGCGGCAGGGAATCAATCCCTATCTTCCGAACTGGGAGTACATTCCCGATGGCGAGCCCTATGTGTTCGGAGACAGAGTATATGTATACGGATCGCATGATATATACGGCGGCGAGACATTTTGCCTCGGCGATTACGTTTGCTGGTCAGCACCTGTAGATGACCTTGGAAACTGGAAGTATGAGGGCGTAATTTTCAAAAAGACACAGGATCCACTTAATCCTGACGGACATATGTGCCTCTATGCGCCTGATGTTACGGTTGGTCCCGACGGTAGATATTATCTTTACTATGTGCTTGATAAGGTGAGCGTTGTTTCTGTTGCGGTAAGTGACAGACCTGCAGGCCCTTACGAGTTCTACGGGTATGTTCACTATGAAGACGGAGTTAAGCTCGGTGACAAAGAGGGCGATGAGCCTCAGTTCGATCCCGGAGTCATGACGGAAGGCGATGAAGTCTACATGTACACGGGCTTTTGCGGGCAGGGCGATAAGTCAAGGAGCGGAGCGATGTTTACAGTCCTTGATAAGGATATGCTTACGGTCAAAAAAGCTCCGAAGATAATCGCACCCGGCTCTGAATACAGCAAGGGAACATCGTTTGAAGGACACGCGTTCTTTGAAGCATCATCTATAAGAAAGCGCGGAGATATTTACTATTTTGTATATTCATCCGAAGTTATGCACGAGCTTTGCTATGCTACATCAAAGAGCCCCGAAGGACCTTTTGAGTACGGCGGAGTTATCGTAAGTAACTGCGATATGCACATTGATACATACAAGAAAGCGGATGAGCCGACAGCTTACGGCGCCAACAACCACGGAAGTATAGTTGAGATCGGCGGCGATTGGTATATCTTTTACCACAGGCATACAAACGGAACGTGGTTTAGCAGACAGGGATGCGCAGAGAAGATTTCTTTTGCCCAAGACGGAAGTATTCCTCAGGTTGAGCTTACTTCGTGCGGTCTGAACGGCGGACCTCTTTCCGACAAGGGAGAATATCCCGCATACATTGCCTGCAACATCTTTACAAAAGAGCACAAGATGTATGTTGAGCCGGGCGCTCCCAGAGTTGTTCAGGTCGGTGGTGACGAATCATACGGAGAAAGTTATATCAAAGATATTGTTGACGGAACGACAATCGGTTTCAAGTACTTTGACTTCGAAAAGCTTACGGGACTTAGAATTAAGACAAGAGCTTACTTCAACGGAGACTTTGAGATCCTCACAGATCTAGACGGTGAGCCTCTTGGCAAGATTCATGCTATAGGCTCAAATATCTGGACTGCCGATGAATGCAGATTCGGTGCGGTTTCCGGAACGCATGCATTGTATCTTAGATATACAGGTACAGGAAACAGTAGTCTCTTGTCGATAGAGTTCTTGCATGATTGATATAGGAATAGTTTTATATTTACGGTGTAGCATAATTATGTTACACCGTATTTGTATAAAGGAGGTGTTGTTATGAGTGCTGAATTATACGATCAATTTGCAGCGAATAATCGTATTGATCAGGCAATAACCGAAGCAGAGGCTGAGTTTGAATTAACAGGTGAGGCGATAGACGCAAAGACAGCTTTTGATGAATTGGAGAAGAAGTATTTGGGATAAGTATCAAGTCAATGTGTATAAAAGGATATATAGAGATATTGATGGAATCTATTTGGCAGTTACAACTGCCAAAATGGAAATTCATCTATGGAGGAGTAAGCAATATGACAGAATTATTTTCTAAACCCGCTGCAGGAGGAATAATAGAAAGAATATGATTTTCAGCTTTAATAAAACCCGAAGATGCTGACTTCTCTGAACAACGTGAAAGGAAGCATCTTCAGGTTTTATTAAAGTATGAAAATCACTGCGCAGCCGTACACAGCATATTTCCGAATATATACCTTTATGGTCGGGCGTACGGAAAATCTACAAACTAATTGCACAGATCGCTGAGCTTCTTTCCGAAAAAGAAGTTGCGTTCAAGTTCGTAGAATTCTGTCCACATGGATATGGTGTTACACTTGCAGGCACGTGTGCATTCGGGAGCTCCTGTTTCGAGACAGGCTACGGGCGCGATCGTGCCTTCCATAAGTTCTATTATTTCTCCGACACTGTATTCTTCGGGGCTTCTTAAGAGTTTGTAGCCGCCGTGCTTTCCGCTGGCGCCTTCGATAAGACCGCCTTTTACAAGTTCTTTTGCAATAATCTCAAGATACTTCTTGGAGATGTCCTGCCTTGTGGCGATATCCTTGAGAGGGATGTATTCATTTTCTGTGTGCTGCGCAAGATCGATCATAACGCGCAGGGCATAGCGTCCTTTGGTAGTAAACATGTGAACCTCCTATTTATACTGACATTGTACCCCATATTAATGAGATATAACAAAAACTTATTAGTGGCATGCTGATTTAGTTATCATAAAACCTATTGACGTAATAGGTAAATAGGAATAACATTAACACAACATAACACACACGAAAAATAAATGCAAATGAAGGAGATAGATTATGAGTAATTACAGATTTGAAACATTACAGTTACACGTTGGACAGGAACAGCCTGATCCCGCTACAGACGCAAGAGCGGTTCCGATTTATCAGACTACATCATATGTATTTAGAAACAGCCAGCACGCTGCTGACAGATTTGGACTTGCTGATGCAGGTAACATCTACGGAAGACTTACAAATTCCACACAGGATGTATTTGAAAAAAGAATCGCAGCTTTGGAAGGCGGAAGCGCAGCACTTGCAGTTGCATCCGGCGCAGCAGCAATAACATATACAATCCAGGCACTTGCAGCTAACGGAGGACACATAGTAGCACAGAAGACAATCTATGGTGGAAGTTACAACCTCCTTGCACATACACTTCCTCAGTACGGAGTAAGAACAACATTTGTTGACGCACATAACCTTGCAGAGATCGAGGGTGCGATCGAGGAAGATACAAGAGCAATCTACCTTGAGACACTTGGAAATCCCAACAGTGATATTCCTGATATCGACGCAGTTGCAGAGATAGCACACAAGCACGGACTTCCTCTTGTTATCGACAATACATTCGGAACACCTTACCTTATCAGACCTATCGAGCACGGTGCTGACATTGTTGTACATTCAGCAACAAAGTTCATCGGTGGTCACGGAACAACTCTTGGCGGTGTGATCGTTGAGTCAGGTAAGTTCGATTGGAAAAAGAGCGGCAAGTATCCTAACATCGCAGCTCCCAATCCCAGCTACCACGGCGTATCATTCTATGATGCCGTAGGACCTGCTGCATTCGTTACATTTATAAGAGCTATCCTTCTCAGAGATACAGGAGCAACAATTTCTCCGTTTAACGCATTCCTGCTTCTTCAGGGACTTGAGACACTTTCACTTCGTCTCGAGAGACATGCGGAGAACACCAAAAAGGTAGTTGAGTTCCTTTCAAAGCATCCTCAGGTTGAGAAGGTTAACCATCCTTCACTTGCAGATCATCCCGATCACGCTCTCTATGAGAAGTACTTCCCCAACGGCGGAGCTTCAATCTTCACATTTGAGATCAAGGGCGGAAAAGAGGCTGCTTGGAAGTTCATCGATAACCTTGAGATTTTCTCACTTCTTGCAAACGTTGCCGATGTAAAGAGCCTTGTTATTCATCCTGCAACAACAACTCATTCTCAGCTTAACGATGATGAGCTCAAGGATCAGGGAATTTCACAGAGCACAATCAGACTCTCAATCGGTACAGAGCACATCGATGATATCATCGAGGATCTTGAGAAAGGATTTGCTGCTGCAAAGTAATTAAGAGAAACACGGTTTATAGCGTTTTTGCTCATAACATAGCTTCTTCATAACAAACTTTATATATTTATAGTGCCCATTCGCACAGATAAAACAAGTGATAACGAGAGCTCATTTGCCCAAGTTATCACTTATTTTTGTGTCATGTTTTCTATTTCTTTTTCACAAGTTTCTTTATTATCTCGATATAGCTCTGAGTCAGCGGCGATACCCCCACAGAATTTTTGAGGATATATCCGACTTCCATGTAATCATCAACTTTAAGCGGGCGCGCGACAATGTTTGCTCCGTTAAGATTTTCATTTATCACACCGCTACAGATTGTGTATCCGTTAAGACCTATCAGAAGGTTAAAAAGGGTCGCTCTGTCGCAGACAACAAGATCTTTGTCGGAGTCTTGCGTACTGAGTATCTCTTCTGAGAAGTAAAAAGAGTTATGTGTTCCCTGCTCGTAAGATAGCCTTGGGTAAGGTTTTAAATCATCAAGCGTAAGATTTTTTTTCTTGGCAAGAGGAGAATTCTTTCCGATGAACACATGAGGCTTTGCCTTGAATAACGGAGTAAAAGACAAGTCATTATCGCGAAGTTCTTTTTTTATGACCGTCTCGTTGAACTTATTCATATACAACACGCCTATCTCGCTTCTAAGGCGCGCGACGTCCTCGATGATGTCGTAGGTCTGGGTTTCCCTCATGTGAAACTCATACTTTTCACCGCCGTGTTTTTTTAACAGCTCGACAAATGCTTCAACGACAAAAGAGTAGTGCTGGGAAGAGATGTAGAACTTTGTCTTTCCGACAGGCTTTCCCGTGTATCGTTCTTCGATAAGATTTGCCTGCTCAAGAAGCTGACGGGCGTAGCCAAGAAACTCGGTTCCTTCGGTGGTTATACTGATTCCCCTCTTTGTTCTGTTGAAGATTGTTATTTTATATTCTTTTTCAATTTCCTGAATAGCGCTGGTAAGACTTGGCTGGGCGATAAAGAGCTTTTTGGCAGCTTCTGTGATGTTGCCTGTTTCAGCCACGGTTACCACGTAATTTAATTGTTTTAGTGTCATGAAGTAAGTATATCATCTATTATAGGTTAAATCTATGATATAAGGTATAAAAAACATATTTTACCTATGGATAAAAACTGGTTATACTTCTATTTACCACAGTGAAACAGGCGCAGTGTGCCGAAGAACAAGAGATAAAGAACAATGCTTATTGGCGTTGCATAAATACACATTTATAAGAGAGGAAAGCGTATGAGAACAGCGGTTATCGGATACCCAAGAGTGGGAAAAGACAGAGAACTTAAATTTGCATCTGAGAAATACTTTAAGAATGAAATAGACGAAAAAGAGCTCAAAACTACAGCACTAAAATTAAGAAAAGAGAACTTGGAGCTTCAGAAAGCAAGCGGAATAGATTTTATTTCTGTAAACGATTTTTCTTTTTATGACAATATGCTTGATGTTGCTGTGCTTTTCAATATCATACCGGACAGATACAGAGAGCTCGGACTTTCTGATATAGATACTTTTTTTGCCATGGCCAGGGGCTATCAGGGAGAAAAGGGAAACGTCAAAGCATTTGCAATGAAGAAGTGGTTTAACACAAACTATCACTACCTTGTTCCTGAGATTGACGACAACACGCAGATCAAGCTCGTCGGAACAAAGCCTTTTGACGAGTTCAAGGAGGCATCTGAGTATGCAGATAATCTTAAGGTCAGCATTATCGGACCTTTTACATTTTTGAAGCTTGCAAGATTTACAGGAAAAAAGAACATTTCAGATTTTGAGCAGGTTCTTGCAAAAGAGTATGTGACATATCTTTCAAAGCTTGGAGAGATCGGCGCAAAGTGGGCTGAGTTTGACGAGCCTTATCTTGTGAGAGATCTTTCGCTTGATGACATTAAGCTTTTCGAGAGACTGTATCGTAGTATTCTTGCCGGAAAGGGAAACACCAAGGTTCTTCTTCAGACATACTTCGGAGATGTGCGAGATATTTACAACTTACTTACACAGCTTGATTTTGATGCGGTTGGTCTGGATTTCATTGAGGGGAAAGAATCTCTTGAGCTTGTCAAAAAGAACGGCTTCCCTGCAGATAAGCTCCTTTTTGCGGGAGTGGTTAACGGCAAAAATATCTGGAAGAATAATTACGGTAAGTCTCTTGAAATAATAAGAAAGCTTCAAGGTGTTACAGGTGCGGACAACATTGTTGTAAATACATCCTGTTCGCTTCTTCATGTGCCGTACACACTTGAGAGTGAGCACAAGATTTCCGATGAGTACAAGAAGCATTTCGCGTTCGCAAAAGAGAAATTGTCAGAGCTTAAGGATATAGCGGAGCTTGCGGATGAGAAGGATGTAAAGAAGGTATCAGCCTCTGTAAAGTTTGCGGCAAACGCAGAGCTTTTTAAGAACAGAGTTGATAGCGTAGATGAGGCGGTAAGAGAGAGAGTTTCAAATATAAAAGAGAGCGACTACGAGAGAAGTCCTGAGTTTAATGAGAGAGAAAAGATACAAAAAGATAAATTGAAACTCCCTCTTTTCCCTACTACTACAATAGGTTCGTTCCCTCAGACTACGGATGTAAGAAGGAACAGACAGGACTACAGAAAAGGAAATATCAGCAAAGAACAGTATATTGCCTTTAACAAAGAGAAGATCAAAAAGTGTATAGAGTTCCAGGAGGAGATAGGGCTCGACGTACTTGTTCACGGTGAATACGAAAGAAATGACATGGTCGAGTATTTCGGAGAGCACCTCTCGGGATACGTGTTCACTGAGAAGGCGTGGGTTCAGTCCTACGGTACAAGATGCGTTAAACCTCCGATCATCTGGGGCGACGTATCAAGAAAGAGCCCTATCACCGTAGAGTGGTCAAAATACGCAAAGAGCTGCTCAAATAAGCCTATGAAGGGAATGCTCACAGGCCCCGTTACAATCCTTAACTGGTCTTTCCCCAGAGAAGACATTTCGATTAAGGAGAGCATTTTGCAGCTTGCGCTTGCGATAAGAGATGAGGTCCTCGATCTTGAGAAAGCGGGAATAGAGATCATCCAGATCGATGAGGCGGCGCTTAGGGAAAAGCTCCCTCTTAGAAAGTCAGACTGGTACAGCGAGTATCTTGATTTTGCGATTCCTGCATTCAGACTTGTGCACAGCGGAGTAAAGCCTGAAACTCAGATTCACACTCATATGTGCTACAGCGAGTTTACGGATATCATTCCTGTGATCGATGCGATGGATGCGGACGTTATTACTTTTGAGGCTTCAAGATCCGATCTTCAGATTCTTGATTCATTAAAGGCTAATAACTTTAAGACGGAAGTAGGTCCCGGTGTCTATGACATTCACAGTCCCCGTGTTCCTTCCGTTCAGGAGATTGTGGATGCACTTGGTAAGATGCGCGGCAGGATCGATGACCACAAACTCTGGGTAAACCCCGACTGCGGACTTAAGACAAGGGGAATTCCCGAGACCAAAGAGAGTCTTATAAATCTTGTTAAGGCAGCAAAGACAGTGAGAGGATAAGTAAGAAGTTGAAAGTATCGGATTTATATAAAGAAGGCAGAAAAACTCTGTCATTTGAGATTTTTCCTCCGAAAAAAGATAAGGCGCTTGAGGCGATAGATGAGACACTTGATGTTCTCTGTGAGCTTAAGCCTGATTTTATAAGTGTAACTTTCGGAGCGGGCGGAAGCGTAGGTTCAAACAATACGATTGAGATTGCCAAAAAGATAAAGCATAATTACTGCGTTGAGCCTGTGGTTCACCTGACGAGCCTGCATTACGATAAGAGTGAGATTGATGAGTTTGCAAAGGCCCTTCAAAGTGAAGGAATTGAAAACATCCTTGCACTAAGGGGCGACAGAAATGCGAATATCCCTGAAAAAGATGATTTCCGGTACGCTTCGGATGTAATTTCATATATGAAGGATAAGTATGATTTTTGTGTACTCGGCGCATGCTATCCCGAAATGCATCCGGAGACTGCAACTGAAGAGGATGAGCTTAAGAATCTCAAGATCAAGGTGGACAGCGGAGCGGAGGTGCTTCTTTCGCAGCTCTTTTTCGACAATGACAAGTTCATGAACTTCAGGGAAAAGAGTAAGGCTAAGGGCATAGAGGTTCCGATGATTCCGGGAGTTATGCCTGTTATCAACGCCGCACAGATAAAGAGAATGCTCACGATGTGCAACGCTACTTTCCCCGAGAAATTTAAGAAGATCACGGAAAGGTACGAGAACAACAAGGAAGCTCTTTTTGATGCGGGAATGTCATATGCGCTCAGCCAGATCATAGACCTTCTTGTGAGTGACATCGACGGAATACATCTGTATACGATGAACAATCCCGTAGTGGCAAGGAGAATCTGCGAAGGTATTAAGAATATAGTATGATGCAGGTGCCAATAAACAATTAGTGAATTAAAAAAATAGTTCGGATAGCAGATATAGAGTCGCTGTCCGAACTTTTGTTTATTGGATTGCGAAAAATCTAAGTTGTATTATAATTATGATTGCATTCGGGTAAAAATATGGCCGATGTAATCAGGTTTTTTTATAACAGAAATGAGGGATGAAAAGTGGACAGTTTAGAAATTTTGCGTAATCTTGCGATCATAGTTATTGCGGCTAAGTTTTGCGGACTTGGAGCAAGGAAACTCAAGGCGCCTCAGGTGGCGGGAGAGATTATTGCAGGCCTTATCATAGGACCTACAATACTTAATATCGTATCTGAGAGTGATTTCTTTTCCCAGATGGCGGAAATCGGCGTTATTCTTCTTATGTTCAGTGCCGGACTTGAGACTAATATCGATAATCTCAAAAAGTCAGGTATAAAAGCTACAATACTTGCGTGCGCGGGAGTTGGAATTCCGCTTGCTTTCGGAACTGTTCTTTATATGTGCTTCTACGGATTTGCGGCTCCGGGAAGTGTCGAGTTTATGAGAGCTCTTTTCATCGGAACAATTCTTACGGCAACTTCTGTAAGTATAACCGTTCAGGCACTCAGAGAGCTTGGAAAGATCTCAACTGAGGTAGGAACTACAATAATGAGTGCTGCGATAATAGATGACGTTATCGGTATCGTTGTGCTTACAGCCGTTATCGGTATGAAAGATCCAAGTGCAAATATCGGAATGGTGTGCGTTAAGACTGTTCTTTTCTTTGCGTTCTCTTTGGTTGTGGGAATTATTATCTTTAAGATAATGCAGAAGCTTGATACAAAGTGGCGTCATACAAGACGTATTCCCATTATGGGACTTGCGCTCGCTCTTGTATTTTCCTATATTGCGGATAAGTATTTTGGAGTTGCGGACATCACAGGTGCATTTGTTGCGGGAATTATATTAAGCTCGCTTGATGATTCCGAGTATATCGACAGAAAAATGGATATAAACTCATATATGATATTCGGACCTGTTTTCTTTGCAAGTGTAGGACTTCAGACTAATTTAAGATCCGTTGATACAACGGTTATTGTATTTTCTCTTGCATTTGTTATAGTCGGCCTTCTCGGTAAGATAGTGGGTTGCGGACTTATGGCCAAAGTCCTTGGATATAACGGCTCCGACAGTCTTAAGATCGGTGTCGGAATGATGACAAGAGGAGAGGTTGCGCTTATCGTTGCGCAAAGAGGACTTAAGGCGGGGATCATCGACAGCAGGTATTTTACTGCGGTAATCCTGCTTATCGTTATCAGTTCTATATTGACGCCTGTTATTTTGAAAGCAATCTATGCTCATGATGACAAGAAGGCAGTAGCGTAAAAAAGTTTTCAGATATTTTTTGATATATATAATATATCGCTGATGATTGAATTAAATAATATGTGTAATTGAATAAACAGTATAGTGAATTCAGAAAGATTGAACTTACTGTGAACAATGTTTGAACTTGTGCACGTCCCTCTTTTACGGACGTGCACTTTAGTTTATAATAACTTTATAGCAAATTTATTTTTACAAAATAGTAGTAATATTTTTTTTTATTTTTTTTCTTGGGAAGTATAGGATTATGGCACATAATGTAAAGAGGATATGTCTGAATTGCGGAAGGACATTTGTGGCACGTAACGGTAATTGGGCTTTTTGCTCGGTCGGTTGTAAGAGACTATATAACAATCACATTAGTTTCAGATGTAAAGAATGTAGGAATGCTTCATGCAAAGTACGAAACAATTCACTTGTAAATTCGCCGCCGGACTGCGAATATTTGAACAATCCGGAAAGGCTTGATACTGTAAGATCGGCACCCTGGTAAAACCAATGTCATTAAGTTAAGGGCGACGACAATAAGACTCTTATACCAGAAATGGTATATGGGTCTTTTTTTCTGAAAAAAACAGTTGACAGTAGGGCTGAAAAGTGCGGCCGCTTTCGCTACTGATTATATTTAGAGGTAGCGAAAGCGGCCCTTGAAATTGTAAGCATAATTCTCAATTTCAAGGAGGTGCACATGAACCCAAAACAAGTAAAGAATCTATTGGTTGCACAAATAAAGCTAGTTTCAGCTAATGCCAAGTCATTCTGTGTCGATTCCGAGAAGAACTTTTCAAGAAAAAGAAAGCTAACTATGGAAAAAATTATTGCTGGAATTATTGGCATGGGAAGTGGGAGTCTCACAAATGAATTGGTGGATTTCTTTAACGACAGTTCAGAAACGCCGACATCATCAGCATTTTGTCAGCAACGGTGCAAGGTATCTGTTGAGGCTTTTGAGACTGTATTCCGCCTCTTTTCAAAGAAACTTTTTGATTCTTTCAAGGCTGATTTACCTATTTTGGCGGTCGATGGATCAAAGATTCAGATTCCAACAGACCCTACCGATGCTGATTCGTTTTTTCCTGGGACAAATGGGCAGAAGCCATACAACATGGTTCATTTAAACGCCCTATATGACATTAAACATCAACTTTATCTGGATGCGGTTATACAAAAAGCAAAATTTGAAAATGAGGATGTGGCTCTTACAGAGATGGTAGACAGATCGCCATTACATAATGCTCTCTTGATGGCAGATAGGGGATATGAGAGTTACAACAATCTTTCGCACATCCAGGAAAAAGGATGGTACTTTCTTTTCAGAATAAAAGATGGCCCCACCGGTATAAAACAAGGGTTAATATTACCAGATGCCAGTTCCTATGATGTGAATATTGAATTGAATCTAACTAGAAAACAGACAAATGAGGTTAAGGAACTATTAAAAGATAAAAATCACTATAAGTTTATATCTACAACTAGAGTTTTTGATTATCTCCCAATAAAAAAACAGGAAATCGGAACCGACAAGTTTTTACAAGCTATCATTCAGAATCGTGAGATTTCCTCTGTCGGAAGATACCTACGAAACAATCATAACCAATCTTCCTTCCGAAAAATATCCTCCTGGGGAAATAAAGAAACTCTATGCTTCAAGATGGGGAATTGAAACATCTTTCAGGGATTTGAAATACACCATGGGAATGCTTGATTTTCATTCAAAAAAGGTGGAATGCATACAGCAAGAAATCTATGCACATCTTACAATGTATAACTTTGCAGAAATGATTACCTCGCACGTAGTCATTAAGAAAAAGCAAAGAAAATATATATACAGAGCTAACTTCTCGGTTGCAGCTCACATGTGCAGAAAATTTTACCGCGGTATTACATCGCCACCTGATTTGGAAACCATCATATCAAGAAATCTTGTACCCATTAGACCAGATCGGCATCGAGATAGATACCAGTCTGCAAGAATCTTCAGAGGTTTCCTATATAGAGTAGCATAAAGCTATAGATTTTACACGTGCTCAGCAGGCGGATTTCCATCCGTCTATTTGTTGTGTAAATAACCATGGAAAAAGAGGATGCTGGAACAATTCCAACATCCTCTTTAAAACTTTTCCCTCATGTTACAATGCTAACTTAATGACATTGCCTGGTAAAACGGGGTGCTTTTTTGTTCTTTTCTGTATCTTATGATATACTTTCGCCTATATTATTAGTTCGGAGGAAAGACAAATGGCATGTTCTTACAACGTGATATTTGATATGGACGGAGTTATATTTGATTCCGAGAGAGCCTGCCTTTCATGCTGGTATGAGCTTGGGGAAAGATTCGGGCTCGGAGATGTGGAGCCTGTCTTTAAGAGGTGCATAGGTACCAATAACGCACAGACACACGATATTGTTGAGAATGCATATGCGGACAAGTTAGGAGCGGGCATAGCGGATAAGCTGCTTGCGGAGAGCTCAAAACTGTTCCATGAGAAATTCGACGGTGGAAGGCTTCCCGTTAAGAATGGAGTAAAAGAGATACTGGAATATCTTAAAGATAAAGGCGTTAAGGTAGGTGTTGCTTCATCCACAAGGAAAGCGCTTGTCATAAGCGAACTTACAGATGCGGGATTCATAGGCTATTTCGATATGGTTGTCGGAGGAGATGCCGTAAAGATAAGTAAACCTAATCCTGAGATATATACAATCGCATGCAGAGAACTCGGAGTGAATCCAAGTGAGACCTTTGCGATAGAAGATTCCTATAACGGGATAAGAGCAGCAGAGGCAGCAGGAATGCGCCCCATAATGGTACCGGATATAATTGGCCCCGATGATGAGATGCGTGATCTTTCGGAAGTGGTATGTGATGACCTTAGCGCGGTTGTCCGGTATTTTGAAAAGTTATAATGTAAGAGGAGTTTGTTGTAATGAGTAAAAAGAATTTAATGGTAATATTCCCGGGAATGGGTTACAACTCATCAAGACCCATTCTCTACTATACGAGGAAACTGGCGCAGAAGTACGGTTATGAGATACGCGAAGTAAGTTTTGAACTTCCCGAGAAAGCATCTGCTGTAAAGGGAAATCCGGAAAAGATGCTTGAGGCGTTTAACATCGCTCTTTCACAGGCAAAAGAGCAGCTTAAGGATATTGAATATTCTGCATATGACAGAATTATTTTTGCGGGAAAGAGTATCGGAACAGCGATAGCGGCCGAGTATGACAGGCAGGAGAATGTGAATGCCGAGCATATTGTCTTTACACCGGTGGCACAGACCTTTAAATATCTTAGAAAAGAATGCGGAGTTGTTGTTCACGGAACGAGCGATCCGTGGTGCGATACGCCATTTGCAGATGAGAAGTGCAAAGAACTTGGTATTGATTGCATAAAAATTGCCAACGCCAATCATTCACTTGAAACTGATTCAGTGCAGACTGACATTGGCAATTTAGCATGTATAATGAAAAACGTGGAGGATTTCATAAACACTTAATTAGATAGATTTTTTCAAAATAGGTTTTTTCATAATTGATTTAATAACTTTTGGGCATTTTCACTGCCGTGCTTTGCGGCGTAGGATGCCCATTTTTTTGCTTTTTCCGGATTGGGTTCTCCGAAATCTCCTTTAAAATAACCTTCTGCAATTGCTTCTGCTGCTTCTATACTTCCGCGGCCGGCTTTATCTATAAGATCCAAAAGTTTCTGTTTTTTATCCATATAAAAATTGTCCTTTCATTAGCATTGATGCGTTATATATTAGCAACTTCCGTATCGGTAAGCAAGTGCTTCGGATTTTCATGGTGCGGCCTTTGAGTGGTTATTGGTATTTTTGTAGCGTATCATCTCTACAGTCTGGCTATCGGTCTCAAAATCAAATATCAGATCGAATGAAGGAAAATGATATTCAAAAGAATAGGAAGGGTCGTTTGAGTCCGTGGCGTCCGGAAATCCGTATGCATCAAGCACATCTTGCTCTGAATTTCCAAGACCGACATTTTTGGATGTCTTTATATCGGGGTTGTAGATGTAGAGAAGTACTGAAGCCTCCTTTCCGTCGATAATTGCTGTATCGAACTGTATTTTTGCGGTAGAAAAGACGTAATTTTTATATTCATCATCTATACAAGAAAGTTTTGGGTCGTAATCACCTAGTTCTGCAAGAACTGCCTCTGCATCATTTAAAACTGATAAGTCTTTTCCATTGTATTTAACCAAAGAATCGGGATTCTTTGATGAAGTATTTTTTTCGGATGAAATCTGTAGTACATTGTCTGTTTTTGCATCATCATCTTCTGCCTTTGCATCTGAGCTATCTATATTAACATTTGTTTTTGAGACCTCGTTGCTTTGGGAATCAGCGTCATTGGATTCTTTTCCGCTGCATCCTATAAGTATGAGTATCAGCACAGATGTAATAGCGGCGATACTTTTTCTGTTCATATCGTGTCTCCTAAAATAAGCATCGAGTGTATTATTGGTTCTAATACACTTATACTACTAGGATAGTCTTGGGTCAATAGAATGTTACAGAAAAGTTAAAAAAGTCCTAGAAGGAAAGAAAAATGCTAAAAGTTATCGTTTATATGATATACTTTACGAGAGTAAAGGAGGCATTATTTATGAGCATAAGAATAGGAATTTTAGGATATGGAAATCTCGGAAAAGGAGTTGAACTTGCAGTTAAGGCAGCTCCCGATATGGAACTCGTGGCAGTGTTCACAAGAAGAGATCCCAAGACACTTCAGATTAAAACACAGGGCGTTCCTGTTGTTTCTACAAATGATATAGAGAGTTGGAAAGATAAAGTTGACGTTATGATCCTTTGCGGAGGAAGTGCAACAGATCTTCCCGTGCAGACTCCTCAGTATGCAAAGATGTTCAACGTTGTTGATAGTTTTGATACACATGCAAGAATTCCCGAGCATTTTGCAAACGTTGATGCTGCCGCAAAAGAGTCAGGAAAAGTTGCCGTTATTTCATGCGGATGGGATCCCGGAATGTTCTCTCTTGCAAGAGTTTATTCAAATGCGATCCTTCCCGAAGGAAATGATTACACATTCTGGGGCAAGGGTGTTTCTCAGGGACATTCGGATGCTATCCGTCGCGTAAAAGGCGTTAAGAATGCAAAACAGTATACAATCCCTGTTGAGAGTGCACTTGAGGCAGTAAGAAGCGGTCAGAATCCTAAGCTTACAACACGTCAGAAGCATACAAGAGAATGCTTTGTTGTACTTGAAGAGGGTGCTGACGCAGCAGCTGTAGAAAAAGAAATCAAGGAAATGCCCAACTACTTTGCTGATTATGACACAACAGTTCACTTCATCAGTGAAGAGGAACTTTTAAAGAATCACAGCGGAATGGCTCACGGCGGATTCGTATTCAGAAGCGGCAAGACAGGTGCAGACAAAGAACACAACCATGTTATTGAGTACAGCTTAAAGCTTGATTCAAACCCTGAATTTACAACCAGCGTTCTTACAGCGGTTGCACGTGCTGCTTTCCGTATGTACAATGAAGGACAGAAGGGATGCAAGACTATGCTTGATATTGCTCCTTCTTATTTATCAGATAAGAGCGGTGAGGAGCTTAGAGCACACTTACTGTAAGACAGATTGTTTACTTTGCACAGAAAGACATAAGGTATGGTAGGAATTAAGGACATAGCTAGAGAAGCCGGAGTATCCATAGCAACTGTCTCAAATGTTCTGCATGGTAAGCGGAACATGAGTGATAAGACAAGAGAGAAGATTCTTGCAATTGCCAAGGAACTGGGCTACGAACTGCCAAAAATCCGAATAAAGGAAAAAAGTAGCGAAAACAAAACTATAGTAGTTAATTTCAGTGACTTCGATACCAATTTTTATCTGAATATACTCCATGGTATAAGCGATTATGCATATTCCAAGGATTATGACATTATGGTGTGCACAAGCAGAAATGCCGAAAAATATATGTCTGATGCGTACTCCGCGGGATGCATCAACATCGATTACAGATGTGAGGATTCCATGCTGATAAAGGCAGCGGAGAACAACTATCCGATAATAGTTCTTGATAGGGAGATAAATCATTCGGGAATAAAGAGCGTGATAGTAAATAACTATGATGCAGAAAAAGAGATGGTTGAGACACTTATCAAGTCGGGATATGAGCGCTTTGCTTATCTGTCCGGTATGGATACGGATGATAACAAGGAGAGATACCGTGCATTTCGCGATGCTCTTTCGGCCCACGGGATAACTTTTCACAGAAGAGATTATTATGAGGGAAACTGGAGGGAAAAGAGCGGAACGCAGGCGGCAAGATTGTTGATGCTTTCGGAGCACATGCCACAGGTTCTTTTGTGTGCAAACGATATGATGGCTATTGGCGCTATGAGAAAGTTTAAGGAAGCGGGACTGCGCGTTCCTGAAGACATAGCGGTCTGCGGTTTTGATGATGCTTTTGTTTCCAAGTACATGGGACTTACTACCGTAGAGGTTCCGAATTACGAGAGAGGTTTCCTTGCAGCCCAGTCTCTGGTTGAGCTTATTGAAGGGACGGGAAGCTACGAATCTCTCAAGATCGGTGCGAGGATAAAGTGGAGGAATTCCGCTTTAGTTAAAACAAGTTAAATCAATAATGTTTTACTAAAAAAGAGGTGGATTTTACTAAAATCGCCTCTTTTTATATTGATTTTACATAATAATACAAGGTTCAAACTGACAATACCTCTAAAAAAACAGATGGGGTATTGTCTTTTTTTAGTAAAAAATAGGATTATGTAGTTAAGAAGATAACCTTTTTACCTTATTTAAGGGGAGTTATGGGAAAGGAGTAGTAATTAACTATGAGGAATAACAGATTGTTTGCAGCACTTTTGGCAACGGCTATGCTTGCAGGTTCCGTACTTACCGGTTGTGGAGCATCGTCTTCACAGGCAGCAGGTGGAGATTCTGCCGGCGGTGCAGGAACAAAAAGTGCCGGCGCAGGGGGTAAATTTACAATTTTCCAGTCAAAGACTGAGATTATGGATCAGCTTAATCAGCTTGCCAAAGATTACAAGGATGAAACCGGTGTTGAAATCGAGGTATGGGAGACAAGTGGTGACAACTACTACAAGGATCTTAAAACAGGTATTTCTACAGAGTCAGGCCCTGTACTGTTTTCACTTGCACCCGGTTCTGAGTCTGTTGAGATGAAAGATTATCTCGAAGATGTAAGCGACCTCTCTTTTATGAGCAAGATAAGCGATAATCTCAAAGATTCTGTAGACGGAAAAGTTGTGGGGGTTCCTTATACGATCGAGGGATTTGGACTTGTATATGACGGCAATCTTGTAGATACATCAAAGATAGGTTCAACCGACGCACTTATTGATTTTCTTAAAGAAGCAAAGGGTAAGGGAATAAACGGACTTGGACTTTCACAGGAAGATTATTTCCTTATAGCACATATATTGAATACACCGTTTGCGGTTCAGGACGATCCTGATGCATACCTTCAGCAGGTATTAAACGGCGAAGTAAAAATGAAAGACAACGATGCATTCAAAGAGTTTGCAAAACTTATGGAAGCAATCCGTGAGAATTGCACAAACCCTGTAGATGTTACATACGACAACAACTGCGGTGATTTCGCAACAGGTAAGGCCGCAATGATCCACCAGGGTAACTGGGCATACGGAATGTTCAAAGATTACGATGTGGATTTTGACATGGGTATCGCTCCCGTGCCGATCAAGGGCAATAAGAAAGTAGCAGTTTCTGTTCCCGCAGCATGGTACATCAATGTTGATGCTTCGGATGAAGAGAAGACTATGGCAAAAGATTTTCTTGAGTGGCTTTACACAAGCGATAAAGGAACAGATTATCTTATGAATCAGTTTGGGTTCGTTCCTGTTGTAGACGGAATGACTTCAGACAAACTCGATCCTCTTTCAAAGTCAATCTCAGAGGCATCAAAGGACAGCATTCCGTGGGTGATGAGCAACTGGCCTGCAGGAATCATTACAACAAGTCTTTCACCTATCACACAGGAATTCTTTACAAATCCTTCAATGACGGGTGAGGAACTTATAGACAAGCTTAACGAAGCATTTGTAAATGCAAAATAAGGTTTTTAACGGTATGAGGGTGCTGTAACAGCATATGTTGCAGCACCTATTATGGAGATAAAGGTATGAAGATTAAAAAAAGATGGTACGCATTGTTTACGGCGCCGCTTATGTTCACATTCTTTGTGGTTGTGATCATTCCGTTTTTTATAGGAATCGGATATTCATTTGTGGAATGGGACGGATTTGCCAAACACGCCGCAAACTTTGTAGGAATGAGTAACTATAAAGCGGTATTCGGAGACAGACAGTTTATAAACGCAGCAGCAAGGACAACGATTTTTACAGTCATAAGTGTAATAACCGTAAATGTCCTGGGATTGTTTTTTGCCCTTCTCGTAACTACGGGGCTCAAGGTAAAGAACTTTGCCAGAACCATGCTTTTTTTACCATATCTTATCGGTGGACTTATCTTGGGATATATCTGGAAGAGCGTGTTCAGTGAGTTCTTCCTTAGCGTGGGTTTTGGTAACTGGCTTACGGATTCAACAAAATCAATAATCGCGATGATCGTTGTAACAACATGGCAGCTTGCAGGTTATGTGATGATCGTGTACATAACGGGAATCATGGCAATTCCGGATGATGTTATGGAGGCTGCGGCAATTGACGGAGCGAACTATTTTCAGACTCTGTTCTCGATCAAGTTCCCGCTTCTTATGCCGTCATTTACGATATGCCTGTTCCTTGCTCTTTCAAACTGTTTCAAGATCTACGATGTCAACGTATCTCTTACGGGCGAAGGTGCAAATTTCCAGTCTGAGATGTTCTCGCTTAATATCTACAACGAGATTTTCAGTCTCAGTAATTTCGGATACGGTCAGGCTAAGGCAATTATCTTTTTCCTGATCATTGCGATAGTTACCTTTGTTCAGGTATCGATAACAAAGAAAAGGGAGGTGGCAATGTAAATGGCTAAAAGTGTAAAAAAGATTATTCCGAACGTACTTGTTGCACTTATGTGTTTACTGTACCTGTTCCCGATTTATCTGATACTTACGAATTCATTTAAGAGCAGAGCCGAGATGTACAAAAACATGGTGGCGCTTCCTGGGAAGTTCTCGTTTAAGTACTATGCTTCCGCAATCGGAAAGATGAATTTCACCATATCTTTGTTTAATTCGATTGTCATTACGATTGTTTCGATAACTATCATTGTTGTTTTGTCTGCGATGACTGCATGGATGTTTGTGAGAAGTGCAAACAAGCTGAGTATAGCGCTTTTCTCAATTCTTGTGGCAACTATGCTGATTCCCTTCCAGACTATAATGATGCCTCTTATGCAGGAGATGAACAAGATTAGTAAGGTTACAGGCCTTCAGATGACAGACTCCGTCGGCGGACTGATATTTATGTATATCGGTTTTGGCGCAGGAATGGGCGTATTTCTTTATCACGGTTTTATATCGTCGATTCCCGTATCTTTGGAAGAAGCGGCAATTATTGACGGATGCAGCGTTTGGACATTGTTCTGGAGGATTGTTTTCCCGATTCTCAAACCTACTACGATGACACTTATTATTCTTGATGTTATCTGGATATGGAATGATTATCTTTTGCCTTCGCTTACTCTTAAGTCTACGGCAAACAGAACAATACCGATCTCAACTGCAAAGTTTTTCGGGCAGTATACGATCAGCTGGAATGAAGCTATGGCGGCTCTTGTTATAACAATTATTCCTGTTGCGATTTTCTATCTTGCGGCACAGAAATATATTGTAAAAGGCGTGGCAGCAGGAGCTGTAAAGGGATAAAAAGCAGGGAAAAGTATATGAAGCGTATCATTACAAGACAGGAAAAATTTGAGGAAAAAGAAGTCAATCTTCATGAGGCTCTTTTTTCCAATGCAAACGGATATATAGGCGTGAGGGGTAATGTCGAAGAAGGTGTTCCTTGTAGCTGGAATACCATGCGCGGAACGTACATAAACGGTGTGTACGAGATTATCCCGATGAAACAGGCAGAGAGTCTGTGCAACCTTATAGAGAAGAAACAGACGATGCTAAATGTTGCAGACACTCAGACAATATGCCTTATAGCGGACGGTGACAGGTTCGACTTAACTACAGGAAAAGTATGTACGAACGAGAGAATCCTTGATATGGAGCAGGGCGTCACGAGGCGCCATGTAATCTGGATTTCCCCTGACGGAAAAGAAATAGAACTTTCGGTTACAAGGATGACATCATTTCTGATTCCTTCTCTTTTCACAATTGAGTACAACGTGAAGGCGTTAAATTTTGACGGGGAAATAGAGATAGAGTCATATCATATTGCGGATGTAAGGAACTACTCAAACCCTGACGATCCGAGGCTTGCCGATGACAGCGGAGCACTTCTTAATGTTGAGGTTGTGAAGTGGCGCGAGGATATGAGCGTTGCGGTAAGCGCGACAGATGTCAGCGGAATAACAGTGGCGTCAGCAGTTTCGCACAGGTTAAGGCTTCCCGGCAAAGCGGAGATTAGTTACGGCAAAGAAGAGGGAAGGACTCTTTACCATGTTAAGGCTGAAGTTAAGCAGGGAGAGGAACTTTCGCTTATAAAATATTCAACGTTCTCGGATTCTGTCCGCGAAGACGATCCCGAGGAGTTTGCAAGGGAAACTCTTAAGGAAGCGATGAGAGGAAATCTTGCGGATATTTATGAGAGGCAAAAAGAGTATGTCACAGAGTTCTTTGACAATTCTGAAATGGAAATTGACGGAGATGAAGAGCTTGGACAGGCCGTAAATTTCAATATGTATGAGCTTTTTCAGTCGGCGACGCGTGACAAACATTGCAGTATAGCGGCGAAGGGGCTTTCGGGTGAAGGCTACGAAGGTCATTATTTCTGGGATACAGAGATGTATGTAGCACCTTTTTTCATACTGACCAATCCTGAACTTGCCAAAAATATATTGCAGTATAGGTACGGAATTCTTGATAAAGCAAGGGAAAATGCGGCTCTTTTGGGACATAAGAAGGGAGCTCTTTATCCCTGGAGAACGATCACGGGAGAAGAGTGCTCGGGATATTTTCCGTCAGGAACCGCTGCGTATCACATTAACGGTGCGATAGCTTATACGATTGTGCAGTATTATCTCACGACTGGAGACCTTGATTTCATGCTTGATCAGGGCGAAGAGATGCTTCTTGAGACGGCAAGGCTCTGGCTTGATGTCGGAAATTATGACAGACAGGGGCGCTTTGTGATCAATGAAGTGACGGGGCCCGATGAATATACGTGTATGACTGACAACAATTATTACACCAATTGTTGCGCGGCTTACAACATGAGTATGGCGGTTTCTTTTGCCGAGAAGCACGCGTCAAGTAAGAGGTTAAAAGAGCTTCTTAATAAACTCGGTGTGACAACCAAGGAGCTTAAGGAGATAAAGGCAGCAGCGGAAAAGATGTACTTTCCTTATGATGAGGAACTTGGCATTAATCCTCAGGATGATTCATTTTTGCAAAAGCCTGTGTGGAATCTTAAGAACACGCCTAAAGAGGAATTTCCGTTACTTCTTCACTATCATCCTCTTCATTTGTACAGATATCAGGTCTGCAAGCAGGCTGACACCGTACTTTCTTACTTTCTGTTTGAGGATAGGCAGCCTAAGGAGGTTATGAAAAAGAGCTTTGAATATTATGAGAAGATCACGACTCATGATTCTTCTCTTTCAACTTGTGTGTTCAGTATTGTTGCGTCAAGACTTGGCATGCACAAAAAAGCTGTGGATTATTTCGGAGACTCGATAAAACTCGATCTGTTGAATACGCACAACAACTCCGGAGACGGCGTTCATACGGCAAATATGGGCGGAAGCTACATGGCGATAGTAAACGGCTTTGCGGGGCTACGGATAAACGCGGAAGGGATTTCGGTCGATCCGTTCCTGCCGACGGGCTGGAAGAAGTACAGCTTCAAGATTAAGTACAGAAAGAGCCTTTTGAAATTTACCGTCACCAAGAGCGGAGCAGTCTGCGAAGTATTAAGGGGAGAAAAGATCGAGGTAAAAGGCGTAAAAGAAATGAGGTATGAAAAATGAAAGCAGTAATTTTTGACCTTGACGGAGTAATCTGTTTTACCGATAAGCTCCACTACAAGGCGTGGAAAACCGTTGCCGATGAGCAGGGGATATATTTTGATGAGAAGATAAATGACAGATTACGCGGAGTCAGCAGAATGGCTTCGCTTGATATTATCTTGGAGAAGGCAGGCAGAACGTATTCTGCTATTGAAAAAGAAAAAATTGCAGAAGAGAAGAATAATATCTATGTGTCACTTCTTGATACCATGAGTGAAAAAGATCTTGATGTCTCGGTCAAGAATGCGCTTGATACATTAAGGTCGAGAGGAACGCTTCTTGCAATAGGTTCAAGCAGTAAGAATACCAAGAAAATACTTGAGAAGCTTGGGCTTAAAGACTATTTTGACGCTGTTTCCGACGGAACAAATATAACAAAATCAAAGCCCGATCCGGAAGTCTTTTTAAAGGCGGCAGAGATGCTCGGAGTAGAACCATCGGATGCGATAGTTGTGGAAGACGCTCTTTCGGGCATAGATGCGGCACTTGCGGGAGGTTTTAAATGTATCGGAATAGGTGAGGCATCAACTCATCCACAGGTGACTTATCCGATTAAGGATATGACCGAACTTCCTGATGTAGTGCTGTGTGATATGGCCTGTTTATCGGGTTTAAGTGAAATATAGATTAATCTAATGTAGAAGAATTGTAATGTTTTTTTATGGTGACTAATATTGAGAAGATTCAGCCGGTTGCTGAATCTTTTTATATGTATTGCATTAGATGCGATATATTTTGTATATGTATTGAATACCCTAAAGGTTAATGATAAAGTAATTAATGCGACAAAAATATTAAAAATGCATTATCATACTGCTCATGGGGGTATAAAAACATGAAGAAAAGATTATTATCTACAGGTGCGATGGCCATCACTGCTTTAGTGACAGTTCCGTTAGTTTATTGTTTCGGTTCTTATTTCGTAGATAAAACCGACAAAAACACTGATGACCTTGAAGTGGTATCAGAGTATTCGGATTCTGTTAAAATGGAGTCATCATATTGTGGAGGATTTGATTGGTGGAATTTCCAGCCACCGGTAAAGCCGGAATGTACACCGAAGCCTGAGTGCACACCTAAACCGGAATGTACACCGAAGCCTGAGTGCACACCTAAGCCGGAATGTACACCAAAGCCTGAGTGTACGCCTAAGCCGGAATGTACACCGAAGCCTGAGTGCACACCTAAGCCTGAGTGCACACCCACACCAGTTTGTACGCCCACACCTACACCGGAGCCTACACCCGCACCGGTATGCGAGCCTACACCTGCACCTACACCAGCTCCTGCGCCGGTTTGTGAACCTACACCTGCGCCTGCACCGGAGCCAACACCTGAACCTGAACATCATGAAGACAATGATAATCATGATAATGATTCAGATTCTACACCGGAGCCTACACCCGCACCGGTTGTAACACCACAGCCACAGCCTCAGCCTGTCAATGACACACCCGAGGTTAAGGGCGCTTCAAAGCCTAATGTGAAGGGTGCATATAAGCCTAATATGAAAGGTGCATATAAACCAAACGTATCTACATCAAAGTAATACAAAGTATTTTTTAGCATTTTAATATTTAATGAACCCTGTCCGATTTTCGGGCAGGGTTTTTCGATTCTTATGAATCATGTTGAGACAATGTACCGGGCGTGGTTAGTTTTACTTACGCAAGTGCATTCTTGATGTCGGCGATAAGATCTTCTTTATCTTCAAGACCGCAAGACATACGTACGAGACCTGCAGGGATTCCTGCTGCTTCAAGCTGCTCGTCTGTGAGCTGTCTGTGTGTTGATGTTGCGGGATTGAGGCAACAAGTGCGTGCATCGGCAACGTGAGTCTCGATAGCTGCAAGTTTAAGTTTTTTCATGAAGCTCTCAGCAGCGGCTCTTCCGCCTTTGAGCTCGAATGATACGACACCGCATCCGCCGTTTGGAAGATATTTCTTTGCGAGTTCGTAGTACTTGTCAGTTTCAAGTCCGGGATAGCTTACTTTTTCTACCTGAGGCTGCTCCTGAAGGAATTTTGCAACAGCAAGTCCGTTCTCTACGTGCTTAGGCATACGAACGTGAAGTGATTCAAGTCCGAGGTTAAGAATGAATGCATTCTGAGGTGACTGGATGCAACCAAAGTCACGCATGAGCTGTGCTGTACACTTTGTTATGAAAGCACCTTCCTGTCCGAATTTCTCAGCATATACAATTCCGTGATATGAATCATCGGGCTGTGTAAGTCCGGGGAATTTGTCGGCATGAGCCATCCAGTCGAACTTACCTGAATCAACGATAGCACCACCAACGGCTGCTCCGTGTCCGTCCATATATTTTGTTGTTGAATGAGTTACGATATCTGCACCCCACTCAATGGGTCTGCAATTAACAGGAGTCGGGAATGTATTGTCTACAACAAGAGGAACACCGTGTCTGTGTGCTGCGTTTGCAAATTTCTCAATATCAAGAACGGTAAGAGCGGGGTTAGCGATTGTTTCGCCAAATACGGCTCTTGTGTTGTCCTTAAATGCTGCATCAAGTTCTTCATCGCTTGCATCGGGAGATACGAAAGTAACTTCGATTCCCATCTTAGCCATAGTCACGGCGATGAGATTAAATGTTCCGCCGTAGATGGAAGATGAGGCAACAATGTGACTTCCACATTCACATATATTAAATAACGCAAAGAAGTTAGCGGCCTGGCCTGAAGATGTGAGCATTGCGGCACATCCGCCTTCAAGAGCTGCGATTTTTGCCGCAACATGGTCATTTGTGGGGTTCTGGAGTCTTGTATAGAAGTAGCCCGAAGCTTCAAGGTCAAAGAGCTTACCCATGTCCTCACTTGTATCATATTTAAAGGTTGTAGACTGAATAATAGGTATCTGACGGGGCTCTCCGTTGCCCGGGGTATAGCCTGCCTGTACGCATCTGGTTCCGATCTTTTGCTGGTCCATAATATCCTCCTGAAAATGTTCAAAATAAAATCACCATATATATTACCACAATAAAGTCGTGTTTGCGATTAAACCACATGAAACCAGTTTGTAAATTATGTGAAAATATCTTTAAAATTGAAGCAACCATGCGATTATGGTACCATATTATTGTACGAAGCCAGTGTACATGCGGTTTTTTAAGTGTGTTGTCTTGTTGGGATTTAGAATTTTTATTGATTTATCATTAAAAATCAACAAGACAGCACACAAGGGGACAAATTCACGATTTCAGATTTGACAGGGATACGAATATGATTAAAAGAGTTTTACCATTAGTAATAGTACTTTCATTATGCCTGACCGGATGCGGCAGGATCAGCCTTGTTTCAGAAAGAAAAGCACCTGAAAAGCCGAAAAGACTTATTGTTTTGGTAAAAGAGCGTGACAATTCAAAAGCTTCTGAGGCTGAGTCAACAATCGTTGCAGAGTACGACGATTCTGAAGATTCTGAAGAATAATAATAAGGACATTTCATTCTTTTTTCAAAGTCTGTACAGACGATTAGAGAAGAATGAAATGTCCTTACTTTTTATATTATTTCATTTTATTTTTTGTACATAGGAATAGTCTTAAGCTTGTGAAGGTTTATGTTGTGGAGGCGGTCAATCTTTTCTCTGACTGCGTCGTCTTCGCAAACTCCCGTAATTATGTATTTATCAAGAGTATCATAAGTAAATCCAAGCTTGTCTTCATCAGAGAGTCCGCATAATCCGTCCGAAGGAGTCTTGTGAATGAGTTCCTTTGGAAGTCCCAATGCATCTCCGATCATGCGCATTTCTGATACAAGAAAATCTGAGCAGGGGCTGAAATCACCTGCGGCATCACCGTACTTTGTTGAATATCCGACGTAGTCCTCAGACTTATTGCATGTATTTGCAACGCGGCCACCGTTTGGAAGTGACTGTGCGATAGCATACAGTGTTGTCATACGGATTCTCGGAGGTGTGTTGATGTTTGCATCATTTGACAGGGTTACTCCGGCTTCTTCGAGAGCTTTTTTCTCTCCGTCGACAGCGGGAGCGATGTTTACCGTGTATGTCTTGATATCGAGAAGCTCGGCGATTTTACGGGAATCGGCGATATCTTTCTGTTCAACGTTTGGCATCATAACGCCTACAACTCTGTCTTTGCCGAGGGCTTTAACAAGGAGTGCGGCAACGATTGTAGAGTCTTTACCGCCTGAGAGTCCGATAACGGCACTTGCGGTCTTTCCGTTTTCGTCAAACCATTCGCATATCCATTTTGTGATCTTTTCAATCTGTTCGTTCGGATCTATCTTAACTAAGTTTTCCATAATTCATACCTTCTCGTGAGTCATTCTCCAGTCGATACATCTCTGAAGATAATCAACATAATCGGGGTTCTTGCACATTCCTTTACCTTCAACGTCAGAGATCTTTGCAACATCCTGTCCGTTACATGCGGTTGTCTTCATAACGATGTTGAGCGCGGGAACCTTTGTGTCGTTTGCGATGTATGTTCCGATACCGAAAGCAACTTTTGCTTTTCCTTTGAAGTGAGCGTTGATGTCGTTTGCACGCTTGAAATCAAGGCTGTCACTGAACAGGAGAGTCTTTGTTGCAGGATCGATTCCGAGACTCTTGTAGTGATTTATCATCTTTTCACCCCATTCGATCGGGTCTCCGCTGTCGTGACGAACACCTGAGAAAAGAGTTGAATAAGTTAGCTGGAAGTCGCGAAGGAAGCAGTCTGTTGTGATCGCATCGGTAAGAGCTGTTCCGTTGAGGATTCCGTATTCTTTTACCCAGTAGTCGAGAGCATACCAGTTGGAGTATGCGGGATTGTGTTTGTGATTGCCCTGGCCTACGCACATGATCCACTCGTGAGCCATTGTTCCTACGGGATTTACGTCGAGTTTTTTTGCTAAAAAGACATTTGAAGAACCGACAAATATTGAATTGCCGAGTTTGGAATCTTTGAGTTTTTTAACAGCAAGCTCCTGTGCTTCGGCTGAAAGTCTTCTTCTTAATCCGAATTCGCTGAAAGCGCCGATATTGTATGTGTTATCCGAAAGAAGCTTAATCTTTTCATCAAGTTTCTCTTCGAAAGAAGCCATGAGCTCCTTGTAATCATAAGCCATTCTGAAATAAACTTCGTTTACGATGGCAAGAGTTGGAATCTCGTACATGGATGTGTTAAGCCATGTGCCGTTTGTTTCGATGGTAAGTCCGCATTCTGCATCGGTGCCTATTGTGAAGTCTTCATATCTGGGGTGCCAGAGACGAAGGAAGTCTACGTAAGATTTTTTTATCCATGTGACTTTGGAAAGGTAAGTGAGTTCGTCTTCCTTGAATGTGAGATTACAGTAAGCAAGAATCTGATTCTTGACCTCATCCACCATCTCCTTGGTGAATTTTACATCCTTGTTCCTACACTTGAATGTCCATGTTGTAGTGTAGTCAGGGAAGTTGTGATAAATTGCCTGGCCCATTGAAAACTTGTAAAGGTCTGTTTCCAGAAGGCTTTGAATAATATTTTCCATAATTGGCTCCTTTTTTGTATTCTAATACATTATTTGAGTTTTCCCGCTGATCTTAGGTATTCGAGAAAAACGCTGTTTATTTCGCTTTCATGTACGTTTGGATTGTTTCTTATCTCTGTTCCGGAGGTCTTGATCACCTGCCTGTCAACAAGAGTAAAAGTGTGATTGGGATATATTTCTCCCAATTTGTCGACGTATGAAGGCTCGCCCGTATACCAGGTAAAGTGTGCGCTGTCAGGACTTATGCCTGCATTGGTAAAAAGTTCGTCGCCCCAGAGCACCCAGTTTTCATGGGTAAAAGTTCCGTCGAGACCGAGTTTTTTGTCATCAATCTTAATTACAATGACGCGGTCTTTCTCATTTTCATACATCTTTTCAACAAGGCGTATTCTTGTCTCGAAGTCGATAAAGTCGCGGCCTCTGTCAGTCTGATAACCGCAGACGGCGAGAATGATCTTGTCATTTTCATCAAGAGCTCTTTTTATCAAGGACTCGTGCCCTTTGTGCATCGGTATGAAACATCCGAACACAATTCCAATATTTATCATTTCATTTCCTCTTGGTATTTCGTTTTGGGTATTATATCACTTTTTTGTCAGGATTCAAAAGAAAGGTAAAAAGTATGTTAATATGTACATAGTTTATTTGATTTAGACTGGCTGAAGGAGAATATGCATGAGTTCGAAAGACAGAGTGCTGGATTTTTTGGAAAAAAATAAAGAGGATTTTATCTCGGGAGAATTCATGGCGGAGAGCCTCGGACTGTCCAGAACCGCTGTGTGGAAGGCAATAAAGGAGCTTAGAAATCAGGGATACGTGATTGAGGCGTCCAGCAAAAAAGGATATATTCTGGGAACATCGAACGATATAATCTCTGAGTCGGGGATTATTGCTGAGCTTTCGGCATATTCTGAAAAAGTTCCTACAGGGAAAAAAGAAAAGATTTATAGCACGATCGTTTCATCACATGGCATGATACATATACATGAAACGCTTGATTCAACCAACAGAACCGCAAAGGAGCTGGCAATAGCGGGAGCGGCCGGCGGAACGGTGGTCATTGCCAAGAGTCAGACCTTGGGAAAAGGAAGGAGAGAGCACGAGTTCTTTTCTCCCGAGGGCGGAATTTATATGAGTATCATTCTGACTCCCGAAATGCTTCCAAGTCTTGAACCCGACGTTATTACAGCGCTTGCGGGTGTTTCTGTTTGCAAAGCGGTGCAGGATTTATGCGGGATTATGGCGAAGATAAAGCCCGTGAACGATCTATTCGTCGATGGTAAAAAAATCTGCGGAATCCTTACAGAGTCGGGAGCCGAGTTTGATACGGGAACGGTGCAGTGGATCGTTATCGGGATCGGTATAAACTTTGATTCCGATATGAGTCAATTTCCAAAAGACTTGCAAAGCATAGCGGGAGCGCTTTTTGAGCCCGGAAAATCTACGGTGACAAAGAACGGGCTCATCGCGAGGATTATTTATAATCTGTTTGCGCTTGCGAACGCGAATACGGATGAAATCAAGATGGAGTTTAACAACAGACTGATTGAAAATCATATGACTTTTTAGAAGCGTTTTGTTCAAAAAAGTCATGATGCAAGGATTTTAGATGTATACAATCAAAAAAAATCTATGTTTTATTCTGCGATTTCATATCCGAGCGCGCGGATGTTCTCAAGGTCTTTTTCCAAAGAGACACCCTTTACGGTCAGCATGTCCCCTGAGATTGTGGCATTGGAGCCTGATCTGAAAAATGATATTCCCGCATCTTCAATTATGTCTCTTCCTGCCGCAAAGCGGATCTCGGAGTGTGGAAGGATGAATTTGAAGACGGCTATGATTCTTCTTAGTTCATCTTCGGACAGATAAGGATAGGATTCCAGCGGAGTTCCTTTGATGGGCTTTAACATGTTGATAGGCACGGATTCGGGATTTACTTCTCTTAAAGCAAGTGCCATGTCAATCCTGTCTTCCCAGCTTTCTCCGACGCCGAAGATTCCTCCGCTGCAAAGTTCAAGTCCTGCTTCATGGACAAGTTTCATTACTTTTATTTTTTCATCGGTAGTATGCGTAGTACATAACTTTCCAAAGTATGAGGGGCTTGTTTCAATATTGTTATGCACGCGTTTAACGCCGGCTTTCTTTAATTCTTCCAAATCTTCTTTTGATAAAAGCCCCAGAGATACGCAGGGGATAAGGTTTGTCTCCGATACTATTCCTCTTACGTTTTCACATATTTGCGCAAGTTCTTCACGGCTTACTTTTCTTCCCGATGAAACCTGGCAGTAGTGTGTTATTCCGGTTTTGTTACGTTTCTTTGCGTCAGCGACAACGTAATCTGTATCCCTGACTTTATATTCGGGGATATCTGCATTTGAACAGCTCGACTGAGCGCAGAATTTGCAGTTCTCTGGACAACGTCCGCCTTTTACACTCATGATGGCGCACATATCAAAATTGTTTCCGTTATTCTTTTTTCTTATCTCATCTGCGGCAGAAGCGAGTTCTTCGAGGTTTGCGTCTACAAGAAAAAGAGCCTCTTCTTTTGTAATGCTTTTATCGTTTAATACTTTCTCTTTTAATTCATTTACAGTCATAGTTTATCTCTCCCGTTAGTGTTGCGAATAATTGCAAATGTCATGAAAGCATTATGCCATTGTGGTTATGCTTACCAATTGAATTTTAGTATAAGCGATAAAAAGATATTGTCAACCAATTAATTTAAAGAGGTTGACAATGAGAATACAGGAATATATACTTCCTAAGGTACGTGTTTATAAATGTATTTTTTGAAAAAGATAAATCATAGGAAAAAACAATATCAGACAGAATGAAAGAAGGACAAATCATGAACGAGCAGAGTAATAAGACCAAAAGACTTGTAGTAAGTGCGCTTTTTGCAGCACTTTTATGTATAGGCGCATATATCAGTGTTCCGCTTCCGATTCCCGGAGCACCGCATATAACTATGATAAACTTTGTGCTTTTGCTTATCGCGTTGTTATTTAATGTCGGAGAGTCATTTCTCATTGTTGCGGTATGGATGCTATTGGGAATTGTAGGTATCCCTGTGTTCATAGGAGGAAAGGGTGGCATAGGCTATCTCATTCAGCCATGGGGAGCTTATACATGGGCGTTTATTGTTGTAGCGGTACTTATTCCACTTATCCGCGGAAAAGCCTACAATCGAATCAGATATACCGTAAGCGCGGTCATTGGCGTTGTGGTCATAGATATTATCGGAATGATCTATCTTATGGCAATGTCGCATTATGATTTGCTGACAGGCTTCACAATGGGATTTGCACCATTTATAGTTCTCGACATTGTCAAAGCAGTCGTGGCAGCCCAGATAATACCCGCATTTAAGAAGGTTCTTAAATAAGCGGAGTTGTTGCGCCGGCAGCTTTGGAGCAGATCTTTTCACTAAACGGCATGAAATGTTCCTACTTATAATAAGTTTTTTATTTATGAAAAGATAATATTTTTAATCTTCCTTGTGAGCGGGCCTGTACCGTAATCGTAGCGTTGAACCATCATGATGAAGGTAGTGTTGGTCTCGGGATCGTTTGAGAAGTGTGCACCAAGCCATCCGTCCCATCCGTATTCTCCTTTGTTGGCAATGAGAGAAGCCTGCCTCGGATCATCCAAAACGCGCATGAGATTTCCGTAGGTGTAGCCCTCGAGTCCCTGCCATTTCTGAAGGTCGAGTTGCTGAGTCCCGTTTAGTTTTCCGGAAGTCAGATACTTTACACTGTTAGGGGTAAGGAGCTGCTTGCCTTCATATGTTCCGCCGTTTAGGAGCATCTGTCCGAAATGTGCGTAATCATCTATTGTTGAGAAAAGACCTGCTCCGCCTGATTCAAACGGATTGGGATCACCGTTGTTTCTAATGGCAAGATGGTCACCGGAGTACTTGCAAAGCTTTCCTTTTGTGAATCTGTATGCTTTTACAAGGCGGTCCTTCTTGCTATCGGGAACATAGAAATCAGTGTCTTTCATATCAAGTGGCTCAAGGATTCTTGATCTTACAAAGTCTCCAAAGCTCATTCCCGAAGCTTTCTCTATAACGGCACCGAGAACGTCCGCACTTGTGCCATATTGGAAATGACTTCCGGGTATGAAATTAAGAGGGATCTTTCCAAGTTCTTCCGCAAATTCCATTGTAGTCATCATCTTATCCGATCCGAGTTTTTTCTCCATCTTGTTCATGAGACGGCCGACTTCAACTTCGGAAGCGGTATTGAGTCCTGGATATACGAGCCCTGAAGTCATGTTAAGGAGCTCGCGTATTCTCATTTTATTTTCTTCCGGTACTTTATGAACCTTGTCTTTGGAAAGATAAGTCTGCTTGTTATAGCTTTCGATATAGTTGCCGACGGGCTCGCCAAGGTCAAGGATTCCGTCTTCTATGAGCATCATGGCGGCAGTCGCTGTTATCGGCTTTGACTGTGAATATAATCTGAAGATATTGTCGCGACCGATCGGAATATTGTTTTTTATATCGGCATAGCCGCTTTTTGCAAAAAAGATTTCTTTTCCATCCTTTATCTCAAGTGCGATAACTCCTGCTACTTCCTGATTCTCAACTGCTCTGTCCATGCACTCTTGAATAAGTTTCTGCTTGTCTCTCATAAATATCTTTCCTTTCATAAGTAATGACTTTTAAATATTGTAATATGAAATGCTTATGTCTGCCTATAAGATGTCAATATTATACAAAATAAAGTTTGAATAGCATAATGGAATTATCAAAGGAGTACAAAAAACTATGAAAAACATACTTGCGTTTGGTGATTCGAATACATGGGGGCTTATCCCCGGAACAAAGGAAAGATATCCCGATGAGATCAGATGGACGGGACTTGTTCAGAACAAACTTAATGATACAAAAATAATAGAAGAGGGACTTTGCGGAAGAACAACCGTATTTGAAGATGAGATAAGACCTTTCAGAAAAGGTGTCGATACACTTCCCCTTATTCTTGAGAGTGCTTCTCCTTTAGACGGAGTAATAATCATGCTCGGAACAAATGACTGCAAAACATACTACCATGCCAACCCACATGTGATAGGAAAAGGCCTCGAGCGTTGCATAGAGGAGATTGAAAAATATGTATCGCCTGAGAAAGTTTTGGTCGTATCGCCCATTCACCTCGGCGACGATGTGTGGCAGCCCACAAAGGATCCGGAGTTTGACACGGATTCTGTGAACCGCAGTAAAGAACTCGCAAAAACTTACAAGAAGATTGCGGAAAAAAGAGGAAACACTTTCCTTGCGGCTTCTTCATATGCTTCACCCAGTAAGCGCGACGATGAGCACCTTGATGAAAAAGGTCATGAGGCGCTTGCTACCGCTATATCAAGTAAGATCAAAGCTATGCAGATCTAAGGAAATACCGAATAAAATAAATGCAAAATGGTGCCAAGTTCAGATAACTGATATATAATTTACCTATCATACATGATGTAGGTACAAAAAAGAATTTGTATATCATCATAGAAATTATTATCGGAGAATATTATGGAACAATTGGTATCAAATTTGCTGATTTACGGCGATCAGCCTCAAAACTCAATATTAATGCAGCTTGCGTCTGTTTTTAAGGATTTTCACTCAAATGATTATGATAAGACAGACCTGACGACAAGAATATATAAACAGATAAAAAGAATTCTTGAGTTGGGAACAGATTATGCTTTTGATAAAAACTTATGGCATAACTATCTGACATATCTTCTGATCATGCAGGAAAATCCTTTTTCTTTGACATGTGAAAAAGTTGGAAGCAAGGACGGAAGCGTAAATCATTTTGCAAAGAGTGATTTTGGCGTTTTCAAAAAACTTTTTGAATATGATTTCTCAGAAATAGAAGATGCGCTTGAGATAGATTGTTTTTCATGCATAACGGATTATAAGGCAATTGAGAAGCCTGAGCTTATGTACAATCACAACGTAAGCGAAAAGGTGAGAAGCCTTTCTGAAAAGCTTGAAAATGCTAAGGATGAAAATGCTTTTTTTGATACCGTAACGAATTTTTACAAGGAAATCGGTGTTGGCGCATTCGGTCTTAATAAGGCGTTCAGATTAAATGAGGGAAACGACGGAAAGATTCTTTTCTCATCAATAAACAACATGGACAGTGTTGTGCTTGACGACCTTGTGGGATATGAAATCCAGAAGAAGAAACTTGTTGAAAATACCAAGGCATTTGTTGAGGGAAAGAAAGCGAACAACGTACTTCTTTTTGGTGACAGCGGTACGGGAAAATCGACAAGTATAAAAGCTATAGTAAATGAGTTTTACAGCGACGGGCTTAGAATGATCGAGATATATAAGTATCAGTTCAGGCTGTTATCCGGACTTATTTCGCAGATCAAGAACAGAAACTATAAGTTTATTATTTATATGGACGATCTTTCTTTTGAAGAAGATGAATCCGATTATAAGTTCCTCAAAGCGGTTATCGAAGGTGGCGTTGAGACAAGACCCGATAATATCCTTATTTATGCGACGTCAAACAGAAGGCATCTCATCCGCGAGACTTGGAGAGACAGGCATGATGTTGAACAGAATGCTGATATTCATCACTCGGATACAATGGAAGAGAAGCTTTCGCTTGCAAACAGATTTGGTGTGACGATCGGCTATTATAAGCCTTCAAGACAGGAATATTACGATATTGTCAAAAAATTGGCAATCAGGAATAAAATAGATATGAAGGAAGAAGAATTGTTTAGAGAGGCAGACAGATGGGAAATGAACCACGGCGGCATCTCCGGTCGTGTTGCGCAGCAGTTTATTAACCATTTGCTTGGCATGTGATAACAAGAGACTTACGGAACCCATTTAAGATTGGGACAGCCTATTGCACAGCCGCTTAAATAGTTGTTTCTTACTTCACATGCTGCGTTTCTGCAATCACTGCATTTGAAAGTGTAGTGATAGGAGTATCTCTTTTTACAGAATTTACAGCAAAAGGGCATGTTACTGTTGCGGGCATTAAATGTACGACCGCAGCCTATGCATATTTTTATGGCATTATGTGACATGGCAAACCCTCCTTTAAGTATTAATATTATCTTTTCTAAGCAGGATTTATTCAATTAAAATGCTATAAAATGATAATTAAAATATGATGTACGGTGAATAATATGCATGAGATGAGTTACGTTACGAAGATAGTAGCGATGGCGATGGATTCTGCAAAAGACAGCAAGATAAAGAGTATTCATGTTCTTGTTGGTAAGACAAGCGGAGTGTTGCCCTATTATCTAAATAAGTATTATACAAAAGTCGTGGAAGGTACGCCGCTTGACGGAACCGAGCTGATATGCGAAGAGGTTCCCGTAAAAGCGCTGTGCGAGGAGTGCGGAAAAGAGTATTTTCCCGATAAGAGCAACAGATATTTATGCCCTAATTGCGGCGGGAAAAAGGCAAAGATAATAGAGGGCAAGGACATAGTGATAGAGAGTATAACAGTTGAAGATTAAGAAAAGAGAGGTCTTATGGGCCTCTTTTTTGGGATGGAGAAAGAATGACCAAAGTCGATCTTATAACAGGATTTCTCGGATCGGGAAAGACCACCTTTTTAAAAAAATATGCAAAAAAGCTCATGGAAAAAGGTGAAAAAATATGCATCATCGAAAATGATTTCGGAGCCATAAATGTAGATATGGTCCTTTTGCAGGAGCTGCTCGGTGAAAACTGTAATATTGAGATGATAGTCGGCGGAGACGGAGAGGTGGCGCATCAGCGAAGGCTAAAGACAAAGCTTATAGCGATGGGAATGCTTGGATATGACAGGGTAATAATCGAGCCGTCAGGCGTTTTTGATCCGGATGAGTTATTTGACATATTGTATGAGTCGCCGATAGATATGTGGTATGAGATGGGAAGCGTCATATGTATATACGATGCGGAGCACGTGGCGGATCTGTCACAGGAGTCCCGTTATATGCTGATGTCTGAGATTGCGTCGGCAGGAGTGGTTGTCGTAAGTAAGTTGGACGAAGAAAATGAGAAAAAAAGAGATGAGATTCTTTCGCATATCGAGTCAGTCATGGATGAATTTGAGTGCTCGAGAGTAATAAGACCTGAAGATATAATCGCGAAAAACTGGGATGAATTTTCAGATGCGGATTATAACAAGATGATCGGTTCGGGATATAAAAAAGCTGATTATCCCAAGCGAATGCACGTAGGAGATTCCGGATATCAAACGTTGTTTTATTTTGATTTTACAATAGATGAAGAATTGTTGCATGAAACGGTAACTAAGATATTTGAGGATGAGAAATGCGGGAATGTGCACAGGATAAAGGGATTTATCCAAGTAGGCGATACCGAAAAGATTGAACTTAATGTTACAAGGAAAAGGTATGATACAAAGCGCGTAAACACAGACAGGGCGGTACTTATAATAATCGGAGAAAATCTTGACCGCGCGGAATTGGTAAAATATGTGGGGGAGCCATCGGTATAGGTGCAAAGTGTACTGTTTTATAGTATAATTTACGAAAGGAAGTAAATGAATATACTTAATTAAGGAGAATGCAGATGCCGGACAATCAGAATGACGGAAAAATTGGATACTCATCATCTTCTAATTTTGCGCCGAGTGATATTTTGTATATGCTAAAAGATCTGCCGGATGCATATTGTATTTTTAAAGTTATGACAGATCCTTTCGGAACAGTGAAGGATATGCTTTTTTTGTTCGCAAATGAGAAGTATTCTCAGCTTGTCGGAAAGCCTTCGGCTGAGCTTGTTGGCAATACATATTTAAAGACTGTTATGAACAGAGATGAGGACTGGATCAAATATAGTTATCAGGCTGCGATCTTAAGACAGTCTTCGACAATAAGGACTTATAACACACAACATGACAAGTGGCTTGAATACTGCGCTGTTCCTGTTTATCAGAAGGGCTTTTGTGCATTTATAATCCATGACATAACAATTGCAAAAAAGAGTGAGGATAATCGCGAGCTTGCTTCCAATACCAGTAAGCTTGTTATTGATTGCGCTACAGCCTTGTCATCCGCAGAGTTTGGCAAAGGAATACGTAAAGTACTGAAGCTACTCGGACAGGCGATAAAAGCTGACCGTGTAGGAATCGTTGAGGTAAAAGACAAAAAGGTTGTAGATGTAAGAGAGTGGCTTAATGATGCACATGCTTCTAATCTTCCGAGTCGAAAAGATTTTGAGCGGATGAACATAGTTGATATGTGGGACAGACAGCTTAAGGGAAAGAACACTATAGTTATAAATGACACTTCTATTATCCAGCAGTATGAAGAAGAGGTTTATAACGGACTTCTTGCGGGAAGTGTTTCGAGATATATAGTGACAACGCTTCATGATAACGATGAGATCATCGGATACCTTGTTGCCGATAATTATGAAAATTCGTTGCCGATAAATGTCGCAGAAGTAATGGAGTCGGTAGCAATCTTTATTTCCTACGATATGAGAAACAGAGCTCTGACAAAAGAGATGATGTATCTTGGAAGCCACGATGCGCTGACGGGGCTTGGAAACAGAAACTCTCTGAATCAGGCGCTGCTTGTTTTGTCAGGAATGTCTTCTGTAGTAGGCGTGTGCTACATAGATATAAACGGACTTAAAGCAATCAATGCAACTGAAGGACATGATGCCGGAGATGAAAAGATAAGAGAGACATCGTCAATCGTTGCTTCGGTATTTAAGAGGAAGTATTGTTACAGGATAGGCGGAGATGAGTTTATAGCCATCATCCCCGAGATAACCGAAGAGAAGTTTACAGAGCTTGTGAAAAAACTTCGCACTAAACTGGAAAAAGTATCTGCTGCGACAGGCTATATATGGCTTGAAGATTCAAGGGAAATCAATAAAGCTGTTAAAAAAGCAGATGAGCGTATGTATGAAGATAAGGCTGCTTATTACAAAGATAAAGAACACGAACGCAGAGGAAAGCACGAACTAAATAAAGATGAGTAAAAAATAGCCCCATAAAAGTCAGGATATCTGATTTCTATGGGGTGTTTTATGTTCGTTTATATTTTACAAAGAAACCGCTTTATGCAAGAGAAGCTGTAATGATAGACATTGAGTAAACTTCGATTGCATTACAGCCACGAGAAAGGTCGTTGATCGGAGCGTTAAGACCAAGAAGAATAGGTCCGTATGCTTCGAAGTTGCCCATACGCTGAGCAATCTTGTATCCAAGGTTTCCTGCGTTGATGTCAGGGAATATGAATGTGTTTGCATATCCTGCAACAGGTGAACCGGGAGCCTTCTGCTTTGCAACATTGGGAGCTACCGCAGCGTCAAACTGAAGCTCTCCGTCAATCGGAACATCAGGATATTTTGCCTGAGCTTTCTTTGTTGCGTTCTGCATCTTTGTAACTGTCTCATCTTTTGCAGAGCCCTTTGTAGAGAATGAAAGGAAAGCAACTTTGGGATTAACACCAAATCTCTGAGCGCAGTTTACAGTCTCGCCGCAAATCTCAACAAGCTCGTCTTCGTTGGGGTTGATGTTGATACCGCAATCTGCCATTGCTATCACTTCGTTCTCCCCTGTAGCTGAAGGACGAACAAGAATAAAGCATGATGAAACAATAGTGTTTTCAGGTTTTGTCTTAATGATCTGGAGTGCAGGTCTTACTGTATCTGCAGTAGAGTATGTTGCACCACCGAGAAGACAGTCACCAAGTCCCATCTTTACAAGCATTGTTCCAAAATAGTTTGTCTGCTTGAGAATCGGGATAGCTTTCTCGGGAGTCATTCCCTTGCTCTTACGAAGTTCGCAGAAAGTCTCTACCATTTCATCAAATCTATCATAGTTCTCGGGATCGATTATCTGAGCGCCTCTGATGTTATATCCGGCATCTTCGGCAGAACGATTGATCTCGTCAACATTTCCAAGCAATATAGGTTTCAAAAAGTTTCCGGCAAGAAGACGTGAAGCAGCCTCCAAGATTCTGGGATCTGATCCTTCGGGAAAAACGATGGTCTTCGGGTTTGCCTTAAGTTTCTGTATCATATCACCAAATCCGTACATTTATTATCCTCCTTTTATATATCAGGTATTTCTTTAATATGTAAGCGCATACATATTCTAGACCTATTGTCGGGAAAATAATTTGATTTCGCTCAAGTTTTACATTAGTATAAAAAGAAAAACAGGAGAAATTTTAAAAATATGAATCCAATGAGTTTAATGCAATTACAACAGCGCTTTCAGATATTCCAACAGGAACATCCCAAGATCATCGCTTTTTTCAAAGCAATCGGAAATGATTCAATGAAAGAAGGAACAATTATTGCCGTGAAAGTGACTACACCTGACGGAAAAGAGATTGAGTCAAACATTAAGATAACCGCCAATGATATAACAACTTTTCAGCAGATAATGGATATCGCCAAAAACAGGTGATCAAAATCTTTTTTTGTAACAGCTTTCATATTTCTCAAAACCAAGCTTTGCAAGATATTTCATGTGATGCTTATCGGGACCGCTATAGGTAAGGGTTTTTATTCCGTCAGCGGGAAGCTTTGAATACAAGAACTTACCTATAGAGAAGTCTCTGAATTGAGGAATAGAATAGTCTAAAAGAATGTCTATATTGTCATCGGCTTGTCTTTTTCCAAGAAATACTCCGGCAGGAGTTCCTTCGTGTAGAATCGCATATCCGACATCTGCCGATTCAAAGTCGGTATTTATGCCCGGAAAACACTTGGAAATATCTTCCTTGTAGTGATCAAGGAAATGCTTTATTACAGAATCATCCTTTGATATTTTTATACAAGTGTATTCAACAGATGTATTATTCAGCTTTACAAGATAATATATGTTTATCAAAACAAGGCATATATTCATTATCGCAGTGGGATAAGAGTGAATGATAAACGCATATAATGTGAATATCGCACTACCTATCGAATTTACGATTCTTAATTTTGCCACAGAGGCCATAAGGAAAGAAACAAGAACCAATGTCGATCCTAAATATCCGATTGCTTCAATAAATGTATTATTCATAATAACGCTCCGATTATATAAAAAAAGTATTTGATATACGTATGATAACAAAAGATTATACGATATTCAAATTATGTTCTGCGTAGGTTGACCGCTTATTTTGGCAATGTTAGAATTAAGCGAAAATTTGAAGGAATAATATCTTAAGAGAAAAGAGCGGCCCTTATGTTGCAGTTAAAAAAAATATTAAACAGCAGTATTTCTGTACTTTTTCGAATTCTTATTATAGTAGCATTGTTTTTTATCCTGATATCAACGTTTATCCCTTACAATGAATATTTTAAAAGAAATCTTGTTTTGGGGAACGCCATTTTGATGCTATTTGGAATCATATTTTTTTCTTTATTATATTGGTGCTTTGAGTGTTTTGATTTTCAAAGATTCAAAATTAAAAGCGGCGTCATTCTTATAGTTCTTTTTGTTGTTCAGGTGATAATCGCTCTATGTTCGATGTATGGAACCGGATGGGATGCGGGAACGCTTACCGAAGATGCATATAATCTGGCGGTTGGAAATTCTTTTGAGCCGGGATATTACTCGCATTACACCAACAACATGCTTTCACTGGTTTTATATGCCAAACTGTTTTCATTAGCTACGCATATCGGATTATCTTCTTATATATCCGCTTACGGATTTTGTGTGGTATTTAATTGCATTGTTTATTACTGTGTGGGACTGCTTCTTGCCGATAGTATATACAAGCTGACAGGCGATAAGAAAATGCGGTCGTTGGGATTCTTGGTATGTTATGTATTCGTATGTATCTCACCTTGGAATTTTGTATTATATACGGACTCATTGGGGATTATCTTCCCGGTGCTTGTGTTGTGGATATACCTATCTATTAATGAGAACTCTGTAAAAAAAACAATCATAAAGTGGATAGTGCTGCTTCTTGTCTCGATAATCGGTTTTCATATCAAAGCGGAATCGCTGATAATGCTGATTGCAATTGTTATAGCACATTCCGTTTATGTGCTTGTTGAAAATAAGGGAGTGGAAATTGTTAAAAAGCTTGTTCCGATAATACTTATATTGGTACTTCTGGTGCCGGCATTTAAACTGGGAAGTTATTCAGTGATCAAGACTTTTGAAAGTGAAACGGGAATGGAACATGATCGGGAAAAGAGCTTTTCAATGTTTCATTGGCTGATGATCGGTATGAATGTTGATTCTGACGGTACGTTTAACGGCGAGGATGATAACTTTTCACATTATATTTCCGATAGAGAAGAGCGTGTGTCACAAAATAAAAAGGTTATAAAGAAACGTTTGAAAGAAATGGGTCCCGGCGGATTTTGTGAATTGATGATCCATAAACTTATTTTAAATTACAATGACGGTTCTTTCGGAAACGGCCTTGACGGAGAAGGATTTATTACCGATAAGTTTTCGGAGGATACACCGGCGAATTCAGGAATCAGATTTTTTTACAGACCGGATCATAAAGGCTTTCCGGTTTATCTGAATCTTACGCAGCTTATGTGGCTTGGAATTCTTTTCTTTAGTCTGTTTATAAAAAATGAATGGAATTATCGTTTTATTATGCTGAGTATTATAGGCTTATCTGCCTTTGTTATGTTGTTTGAGGCGCAGCCGAGGTATCTGATTGTTTTTGCTCCGATATATGTCATTACCGGAATTCTTGGTATGAGTAATTTTTTTGATATTGCAAAGAAGATGGAGTATCTTACTAAATTAAAAAGTATCGTGAATAAAAGAAAATAAAAAAGCTCGGACATTTTATGGTAAATGTCCGAGCTTTTCCGTATGGTGTGAAATTATGCTTTGGCTAATATCAGTTTTTCTAAGTATGCGATCCTTGCACATACTGTAAAGATGTCTGCAGCCTGCTCAAGTTCTTCAAGAGGCGGAAGTGAAGGCGCAAATCTTATTACGGAATCCATAGGATCCATGTGATAAGGGAAAGGTGCTCCTGCAGGAGTTAAGATGACACCTGCTTCTTTTGCAAGCTCAACGATACGTGAAGCAGTACCCTTTGGAGCTTCATAAGTGATAAAATAACCACCCTTTGGAGAAGTCCATGTTCCGCAACCTGTATCACCGAGATCTCGTTCCATAGTCTTGATGACCATCTCGAATTTAGGTCTTAAGATCTTGGCATGCTTTTTCATGTGCTCATCTACGGATTCAACATCCATGAAGTATCTTGCATGACGAAGCATGTTGATCTTATCGAATCCAATAGTCTGAACAGTGAGAGTTTTCTTAAGTTCCTGTCTGTTTGCGTTGTTGCAGGCAATGGCAGCGATTCCGCCACCTGCAAATGTGATTTTTGAAGTTGAAGCGAATTCAAAGGCAAGGCTTGGATTATCTGCTTCTTCACATTCATGAAGGATATTTAAGATCTTGCATTTTTCTTTATATAAGTGATGTACTGCGTAAGCGTTGTCCCAGAAGATTCTGAAATCTTTTGCTGCAGGCTTAAGGTTAGCCATGCGACGAACAACTTCATCCGAATAAACAATTCCCTGAGGGTTTGAATATTTCGGAACGCACCAGATTCCCTTGATCGAGTCATCCTTTGATACGAGATCTTCGATCATATCCATATCAGGACCGTCTTCGTTCATGGGGATATTTATCATCTCAAATCCGAAATGCTGTGTTATGGCAAAGTGTCTGTCATATCCCGGTACAGGGCAGAGCCACTTAACTTTATCAAGCTTGCACCAAGGTGTGCAGCCGCCAAAACCAAACATATATCCGCGTGCAACGGTATCAAACATTATATTTAAGGAAGAGTTACCGCAAACGATAACCTGCTCGGGCTGACAGTCCATTATTTCGGCCATCAGATGCTGAGCCTCAACGATACCTTCCAAACAACCATAGTTTCTTGTTTCAACACCATTCATGCATCTCATTAAAGACTTACCGTCTAAGATATCAAAAATAGGCATAGAAAGATTGAGCTGCTCAACAGAAGGCTTTCCGCGGCTCATATCGAGCTTGAGGCCTTTGGCTTGCCACTTTTTGTACTCGTTTGAAAGAACTTCTTTCTCTTTAATTAATTCATCTTGTGACAGTTCACTGTATTTTTTCATAAATCAATCCCCTGCAAATTGTATACAAGTATTTTGGTATGTATCTAACATATTATTGCAGTATCGTCCTGACAAGTCAAGTATAAATAAGGCATATCGTAAAAGTGCGCAAATGGCGGTGCCCCGAACGGTTGTCTTTTGATATAATAAGGATACTCCTTCGTGACATAGTGCCGGTGACTGCAGGATCATGACGGACAAGTCTCGAAGGAGCCAAAGATAACAGAAAAGAAAAATCATTTCAATTAAAGACGCTTATTCCTAAAATAGCGAATAAGATTTTTTAGCTAGAAAGAAATAAAAAAACACATTGGAATTTGTAGCCGAAACTGAAAGATGTTTAGTGTAGAATATATTCTTTCTTAAAATATATAATCGAAAACCGGATTGTCGATTCCTGCAAATCGCAATAGCTATTTTCGCTTTTTCGTGTGTTATTTATGTGAAAAAGTTGTGTTCATTATGTGAATATAATTAAAGGTGAAACTTAATTTAAGTTTTCGAAAAAACGAAAATAATAAAATATCACATTTATTTTTGGAAGGATAATTACAAATGGATCATTTTTATTTTGTACGACATGGGGAAACCATCTGGAACGTTGAAAACAAGATCTGTGGAGCAACTGACATCGCACTGACCGAAAGAGGGCATGAACAGGCAATCGAGGTTGGACGCATGATCAAGGAAAAGAATATCAAGGCGGATGAGATACTTACTTCCCCATTGATGCGAGCATACGATACGGCAAAACATATCTCGGAAGTCACCGGTATTCCGGTAAGAGTTGAGCAGAGGCTTATAGAACAGAATTTTGGAATATACGAATCGACGGCCAGAGACGGACTTGAGTTTCATGAAGCTAAAAAGCACATGGCAAGCCGTTTCAAAACCGGTGAATCAATGATGCAACTGGCTCAGAGAATATATAACCTTCTTGATGATATTAAGAAAGACGATAAAGAGTATATACTTGTTGCACATAACGGAATCGTAAGGATCGTAGAATCTTATTTCAGGGAAATGGATAACGAAGAATTCTCAAGATTTGGGATAAATAATTGCGAGATCAGAAGATATGAATATTGATATTACGATTAATTAAGCAAAAACAATCCCCTGCAAATCAACACTGATAAGCAGGGGAATTGAAATTATTATTTCTTCTTACCGTTAACAGCATCCTTAAGAGCCTTACCAGCCTTGAACTTAGGAACAGTAGCTGCAGGAATCTTAATAGCTGCGCCAGTCTGAGGATTCTTACCTGTTCTGGCAGCTCTCTTAGCTGTCTCGAAAGTACCAAATCCAACAAGCTGAACTTTGCCCTTTTTCTTGAGTTCCTTAGAAACTGCCTCTGTGAAAGCCTTTACAGCCTTCTCAGAATCCTTCTTAGAAAGACCGGTCTCTTTTGCAATAGCATCAACGAGTTCTGTCTTATTCATGATAATACCTCCCTCAAAATGAGTATTTTAACTACTAATCAAGATTTTACAATGTTTTTATGCGCCTTACAAGAGTTTTGAATCGAAAAAACGCCAAAAATTATAGTATTTTTTAGTGCATAATTCTGAAAAGACGCATGATTAAATGGTTTAAAATGAGGGTGAGGCCTTAATGTCAGAGTAATTAACGAAATAAAATAATGATGTGTCTAAAAGTTGCATTATTTAGGTAAGATTACTCGACGCAGATGAACAAATACTTAAAATACGTGTGGTCTGCTTCTTTATTATATATATTTATAAGACTCACGGAAAAAAGATCGGAGCAGGCGGTCAGCTTGTTCCTTTTTATGAATGTAACCATTTTCTTATATGTCTTGTCTATTCCGGAAGTGTTGTGATCGTGATAACAACTTATCACTCTTCTGCTCGGAAGAGGGAACGAATCAACATTATCCGCAGGCAAAAAAGACAAAGTTATTATATTGTTATATACGTAATCCCCTTTTAAAAGATCTTTATAATCGATAGTTACTCCCGAAGGAAATGCGGCAAAAGAAGAGTCTGAACTGGCTTTTGCCAAATGGGCGGAGATATCCTTGGCAACATCGGCGGCGTGATAGGAAGAAGATTTATCTTTTACTTTTGTCGATGAAAAACTCATATCAGGAATAGTGTCAAGGAACGGAACACCGGGTTTGCAACCGTCATATTTTTCCAAGATCCAAAGTCCAAGGTGAAGAGAACTTATCTTTTTATTGATAAGAAATAACTCACGTTGCATATCCAGTATTTTTGAATTTACCAATTTTGAGATACTTTCTTTACTGGAATTGTGAATGGTAGTGCTTATTTCTTTTATCGAACAACCGGCTTTTCGCATTGTATTTATAAAAAAGAATGAACTGATCTGTGATGCCGAATAGTAGTGATAGCCATTGTTTGGATCAACTCGCGGAGTCAAAATATTTTGTTCGTAATAATATCTGAGGGTATCTCTTGTGGTACCACATAGTTTTGCAAACGAGCTTACGCTCAGTGAATACTCTATGTCTTCTTCTTTGAAGTCACTAAATCTTGTCATAGAAACCTCCTTAAAAATGATAAAAAAATATCAAAAAGACACTTGACCTGGGGGTAACACCCAAGTTTATTGTAACAGAGAATTAAGTTTTCACAATCCTATTTTCAGAAAATAGGAAAAATAATTAGGAAAAGGGAGAAAAAAACATGAAAGATGTAAAAGCAACAATTGTACGTATAATCGCAGAGTACCTTGATAAGGAGGAGTCAGAGATCAAGACAACTGATACTTTTACAGAAATCGGACTTGATTCACTCGACATCATGGAACTTGTAATGCAGATGCAGGAAGAACTTGATTGCAAGATCGAGCTTTCTCAGGAAATCACAACAATTGACAAGCTTGCGGAGCTTATTGAAAAGCAGTGATCCGCTTGGAGGACTAAGAAGATGGAAAAAAATCCTGTTTGCGAAATGCTTGGGATTGAATACCCAGTAATACAAGGTGGAATGGCTTGGATTGCCGATGCAAAGCTTGCCGCAGCAGTTTCGAATGCCGGTGGGCTTGGACTTATCGCTGCGATGAACTCAAACGGCGAACAGTTAAGGGCTCAGATAAAAGAGGCCAAAAAGCTTACAGATAAGCCCTTTGGAGTAAATCTGATGCTGATGAGCCCATTTATTGAAGAGGCTGTGGATGTTGTATGTGAAGAAGGTATTTCAGTTGTTACCACAGGAGCAGGAAATCCTTCGAAATACATGGAAAAGCTTAAAGGCGCAAATATAAAGGTCATCTGTGTTGTTGCCAGTGTTGCACTTGCCGTAATGGTTGAACGTATGGGCGCAAGCGCTGTTATCGCGGAAGGATGCGAATCAGGCGGACACGTCGGAGAGACAACGACCATGGCACTTGTACCTCAGGTTGTAGATGCAGTAAACATCCCTGTTATCGCTGCAGGCGGAATTGCCGACGGAAGAGGAATGGCTGCAGCATATATGCTTGGAGCAAAGGCTGTACAGATGGGAACAAGATTCCTTACAGCAAAAGAGTGTGGTGTGCATGAAAACTATAAGGAGAAAGTCCTTAGTGCAAAAGACAGAGACACGATAGTAACAGGAAAGTCTCTCGGTCATCCCGTAAGAGCTTTGAAGAACAGAATGACAAGAGATTTTCAGGCAAAAGAGCTTGATCCCAATACTACAAGTGAAGAGCTTGAAGCAATGGGCGCAGGCGCACTTAGAAAAGCAGCTATAGACGGAGACGTAAAGTACGGTTCATGTATGTGCGGACAGATTGCCGGACTCGTTAAGAGCGAAGGAACCTGTGAGGAGATCATCAAGGGCATATACAATGAAGCGATGGCACTTATGGGTGCCTGAAAAGTGGTAGAAAAGTGGAGAAGATATGAATAAAATCGCATTTTTATTTGCCGGTCAGGGGAGTCAGTACGCCGGAATGGGAAAAGACCTATATGAGAATGTAACTGAAGTGAAGGAGTTTTTTGACACTGCCGAAACTGTAAGGCCCGGAACGCTTGATCAGATGTTTTCGGGAACGGAAGAGGAGCTGAAAAGAACAGAGAACACACAGCCTTGTCTTTTTCTGGCTGATATTGCAAGTGCGATAGCATTGGTAAACAGTGGGGTTGAACCTGATGCAATCGCCGGCTTTTCACTTGGAGAAGTCGTTGCTATGGGAATGTCCGGAACGCTCGCCAAAGATGATGCGTTCAGACTGGTATGTAAAAGAGGAAAGCTTATGCAGGCAGCTGCAGATGCGCAGAAAGGCAGCATGATAGCTGTTATGCGAATGGATAAGAGTGAGCTTGAATCATTATGCGATGAATTCGGAGTATATCCTGTCAATTATAACTGCCCGGGACAGATTGTTGTTTCCGGGGAGGAAGACAGGATTGAGAAGTTAAAAGAAGCTCTTTCCGAAAAAGGAGTGAGATTCGTGGCACTCGCGGTGGGCGGTCCTTTCCATACACCGTATATGAAGGAAGCGTCTTTGGGACTACAGGAAGAGATAGGAAACGAAAATCTGTATTCCATAAACGATCCCAAGACTCCGGTATATGCGAATATGACTGCAAAGCCGTATCCCGATGATAAAGAAGGCATAATCGATACGATTTCGAATCAGATATCAAACAGTGTTAAGTGGGAAGAGACACTTAACAATATGGCGGCAGCAGGAATTGACACATTCATAGAATGTGGCCCCGGAAAAACTCTTTCCGGATTTGTAAAAAGAACTGTTCCCGGAGCAAACATTTATAACGTGAGCGATATTGATTCATTGAATAAAGTTGTGGAGGAGCTGAAAAAATAATGTTAAAGGGAAAAGTTGCTGTAATCACAGGCGGAACAAGAGGAATAGGCAACGCCATTGCGAAGAAATACGCAGAGAACGGTGCGAACCTTGCGATAATCGCAACAAAAGACAATGAAAAGGCGCAGGCCGCTATCGAAGAACTTAAGAAGAACGGTACAGATGTAAAGTTATATCTGTGTGATATAAAGAACGCCGATCAGGTAACTTCTGTATCAGAGGAAATCCTGGCAGACTTCGGCGGAGTGGACATAGTAGTAAATAATGCCGGAATAACAAGAGACAACTTGCTTCCGGGACTGAGTATTGCGGATATAGACGATGTTATTGACATTAACTTAAAAGGAACAATGTATGTAACACGCTCTTTTATCCGTAATTTTATAAAGAGAAAAGGTGGAAACATCATAAATATCAGTTCTGTTGTAGGACTGATGGGAAATAAAGGCCAGGCAAACTATGCTGCATCAAAAGCAGGAATAGTAGGTTTTACAAAGACTGTAGCTAAAGAATATGGCAGAAAGAATATAAGATGCAATGCCATCGCACCCGGATATATAGCTACCGAGATGACAGCTCAGCTATCCGAAGCTCAGACAGATGAGCTTAAGAAGCAGCTTCCGCTTGCAAGACTCGGAATGCCGGAAGATATCGCAGAACTTGCACTTTTCCTTGCAAGTGAGAAATCTTCATATATCACAGGCGAAGTTATAAAAGTAGATGGAGGAATGTATGTGTAGAGTAGTTGTTACAGGAATGGGAGTAATCTCACCGGTTGGAAATGATATTGATACTTTTTGGGAGAGCTTAAAGTCCGGAAAATGCGGCATTGACAAGATCAAGAGATTTGATGCTTCGGGACTTAAGGTTAGCCTTGATGCAGAAGTAAAAGAATTTGAGCCTAAAAAATATTATGACACCGTTCAGGAAATCCGTAAGTCAGATCTTTTCATGCAGTATGCAATGGCTGCGGCAAGACAGGCTGTTGAGCAGAGCGGAATCCTTGATAGCGAGCTTGATAAAGAGCGCTTCGGTGTATATATAGGATCCGGAATCGGCGGAATAAACACAACAATCCGCGAGACAAGAAAGCTTGATGAAAAGGGACCTGAGATGGTTTCTCCGTTCTTCGTTCCCATGATGATCAGCAATATGGCAGCAGGTGCCGTATCGATCAAGTTTGGTGCCAAAGGCCCCACACTTCCTATCGTTACCGCATGTGCTACTTCAACACATACAATCGGTGAAGCTTACAGAGTTATCAAGCACGGATATGCAGATGCGATCATCGCAGGCGGAAGTGAAGCTTCAATCAATGAACTTGCCATGGCAGGATTCATCAACTGTCAGGCGCTCAATCTTTCAGAAGATCCTTCAGAGGGAAGTATTCCTTTTGATAAGAGAAGAGGCGGCTTCGTGATGGGTGAGGGCGCAGGAATCCTTATCCTTGAAGAATACGAACATGCAAAGAAGCGCGGAGCAAAGATCTACGCTGAGGTTGTAGGATACGGAAACACATCTGACGCTTATCACATCACAGCTCCCGATCCGGAAGGAGACGGCGCAGTAAGAGCAATCCAGGCTGCTGTAAATGAAGCAAAAGTAAGCGACAGCGACGAGATTTATTTCAATGCACACGGAACAGGAACACACCTTAACGATGCGATGGAGACAAAGGCAATAAAGAAAGTCTTTGGTAAGAAAGCATATGACATCCACATCAGTTCAACAAAGTCTATGACAGGACACATGATGGGTGCAACAGGTGCGGTTGAAGCGATTGCTTCCGTTCTTGCACTTAATGACGGAATCATACCTCCGACAATCAATTACAAAGAAAAAGATGAAGAGTGCGATCTTAACTATACGGTAAACAAAGCTGAGGAAGTTGCTGTTGATTATGCGATCAGCACATCACTCGGATTTGGCGGACACAACGCATGTATAGCATTTAAGAAAGTTAATTGAGAAAGGGCAATTATGAGTTCATTAAAAGAGTACGGTGATCTTTTTTTAAGATTGAATTTAACAGAGCTTTCTGTCGAAGAAGGAGACTTTAAGATTCAAATGAAAAGAGAGAACTCCTGTAAGACCGAGAGCGTAAAGGTAGTAGAAGCTACGCCGGTACAAAAGGAGAGTGCTCCGGACGTTCAAAGCGCGCAGGGAGCGGAAGAAAGCATTTCCGGAACTGCAGTAAACGCACCGCTTCTTGGAATCTTCTATGCATCTGTCGGTGAAAAGAAAGCTCTCAAGGAAGGCGACAAAGTATCCGAAGGAGACGTACTTTGCACCATCGAGGCAATGAAAATGATGAATGAAGTAAAAGCTCCCGTGAGCGGGGTTGTCAAGAAAGTCTGTGTTACAGACGGCGCGCTTGTTGAGTATAAACAGACACTTTTTGTTATTGAGTAAGAGGAATTTATGAATAGAGAAGAATTGAAAAAGATACTTCCGCACAGAGAGCCGATGCTTCTTGTTGATGAGGCGTATCTCAATGAGGACGGAACGGCAACAGGTTATTACAACGTGCGCGGCGATGAGTATTTTTTACAGGGACATTTCCCCGGTAATCCCATCGTGCCCGGAGTAATACAGTGCGAGATAATGGCACAGTCAGCCTGCGTTCTTTTTGCGGATAAGATGGCGAATGGCGGAGTTATTCCTGTTTATACGGGACTTGATAAAGTTCGTTTCAGAAACATGGTTAAGCCCGGAGACAGGATCAGAGTCGACACTAAGGTCATAAGGTCTTTTCACCCCATGTATGTACTTCATGGGGAACTGACTGTAGATGGGAAAAAATGTATGAGCGGAGATTTTTCTTTTGCCATTACGGAAGTAGGAGAAAGAGAGGAAGCGTGACATGTTTTCTAAGATTCTTATAGCAAACCGTGGTGAAGTTGCCGTACGTGTTATCAGAGCATGCAAGGAAATGGGAATAGAGACCGTTGCGGTTTATTCCGATGCAGATAAGGACGCACTTCATGTAGAGATGGCTGATGAGAGCTACTGCATCGGCGGACCTTTAGTAAACGACAGCTATTTGAATATTAACGTCATAATTACGTTGGCTCAGGCTGTCGGAGCTGAAGCAATCCACCCCGGATACGGTATGCTTTCCGAGAATCCTGAGTTTGCAAGGAAGTGTGAAGAAAACGACATCGCGCTTATCGGCCCGGGCTCCGAAGTCATGGAGAAGATGGGACAAAAAGAGATTGCGAGACAGATTGCTGTCAGTACCGGAGTTCCCGTCACACCCGGAAGCGACATCTTAGAGAGCAACAAGGCTGCGATCAGATGGGCAAAAGAGATAGGATATCCGGTAATACTCAAGGCGAGAGCCGGCGGTGGCGGAAAGGGAATCCGTGTTGTAAGAGAGGAAAGCGAATTAATACCGGCTTTTGAGCAGGTAAAAAAGGAAGCAAAGAGCTCTTTTGCAGATGATGCCATCTTTATGGAGAAGTATCTCGAGAACGTAAAGCATGTTGAGGTTCAGATTCTTGCGGACCAGAGAGGAAAAGTAATTGTCCTTGGCGACAGAGACTGCTCCGTTCAGCGCAAAAACCAGAAACTTATAGAGGAGTGTCCTGCTCCTGTTTTATCTGATGAAACACGTGAAAAGATGTACAAAGCTGCTTCAGATCTTGCCAAAACGGTTGGCTATGTAACCGTTGGAACCGTGGAGTTTCTTGTTAAAGGGGATTCCTTCTATTTTATGGAAATGAATACCCGTCTTCAGGTTGAGCACTCCGTGACTGAGATGGTATGCGGCATAGACATAGTTGAGTGGCAGATAAGGACTGCGGCAGGAATAGATATTCCTTTTAATCAGGAAGATATCGCGCACAATAAGCATGCAATTGAATGTAGGATCTGTGCGGAAAATTCAGTAGACTTTAGGCCGTCTACCGGAAAGGTTGAGCTTTTGCATATACCCGGAGGAGTAGACGTGAGATTTGATTCGGCGCTCTATCAGAGCTATGAGGTGACTCCGTTCTATGATTCCATGCTTGGTAAACTCATAGTTTGTGCGGATACAAGGGACGGTGCGATCCGTAAGATGAAAAGTGCACTCTCAGAGTTTGTGCTTGTCGGTGTTGATAACAACAGAGAGATGCATATGAAGTTCATGGACAACAACAAATTTGTGATCGGCAATTACGACACGGGGATATGTCAGAAGGTTTTGTAAACTATGGAATTAAAAAGTCTTTTTTTAAAAGCAAATAATGAGCTTGAATATGGCGATGTTAAGCCGAAAAGCAGAAAAGTAACCTGTAAGAGATGCCAGAAAGAGACAGCCGTAGCCAAGATTAGAAAAAACAATTTCGTATGTCCGAACTGCGGGCACTACTTTCCCGTAAGAGCAAGGCGCAGAATACTGATGCTCGCGGATAAAAGAAGTTTTGTGGAATTATTCGGAGATCTTGAGTCAAAGAATATTCTTGATTTCCCCGAGTATGACAGTAAGTTGCAGGCAGCCAGGGAAAAGAGCCGTGAAAATGAAGGCGTTATCTGCGGTGTTGCAACGATTGGCGGCTACAGAACATGCATTTTTGCAATGGATGCAAACTTCATGATGGGGTCAATGGGAGCGGTTGTCGGAGAGCGCATTACAAGTCTTTTTGAATATGCTACCGAAAAGAGCCTTCCCGTTATTGGAGTTACAGTCTCCGGCGGAGCAAGAATGCAGGAAGGAATGCTTTCTCTTATGCAGATGTCTAAGGTTTCCGCGGCGGTTAAAAGACATAACAATGCGGGAAATCTGTATATAAATCTTTTGACCAATCCTACGACGGGAGGAGTGGATGCGAGCTTTGCGATGCTTGCGGACATAACGCTTGCAGAGCCCGGAGCAAGGATAGGATTTGCAGGCCCCCGTGTTATTGAGAAGACTCTTAACAGAGCGCTTCCCAAGGGCTTCCAGAAAGCAGAAAGAGTTCTGGAATGCGGATTTATAGATGACATTGTAACAAGAGATAAGCAAAGGGATTACCTTGAAAAGATACTTAAGATTCACAACTGCTAAAGAAGAATACAAGAGGGCAGATATGAGAGATTATGATATCGTGCTCGGTGCACGAAGTGACAACCGGTACACGGCGGTTGATTATATGAACGCCGTTATCGGTGATTTTATTGAATTTCACGGTGACAGATACTTTGGTGATGACGGAGCCGTTATCGCAGGTATAGGAATGATAAAAGACATGCCTGTGACAGTTATCGGAATTGAAAAAGGTAAGAATACCGAAGACAGGATAGCTCATAACTTTGGAAGCGCTCATCCCGAAGGCTACAGAAAGGCCTTGAGACTCATGAAGCAGGCGGAAAAGTTTCACAGACCGATAGTGTGCTTTATAGATACTGCCGGTGCTTTTTGCGGCGTAGATGCGGAAGAACGCGGCCAGGGAAGAGCAATTGCCGAGAATCTGTATGAAATGTCTGACCTGCGTACACCAATCTTATCGGTAGTTATCGGAGAAGGTGGAAGCGGAGGCGCACTTGCTCTTTCACATGCGGACAGAATATGGATGCTGGAGGATGCGTATTTTAGCGTGGTATCACCTGAGAGTTGCGCGAATATCTTATGGAAAAGTACGGAAAAAGCAGATGTGGTCGCGGATGCGCTTTATCTTACGGCCGAGAAGCTGTACAAACTGGGACTTATAGATAAGATTTGTAGCAATGATTCTTTTGAGAACTTAGAAAACGATATATATTCGGAGCTTAAGAAATTGTTGGCTACGGATATTGATACACTTACCGATGAAAGATATGAAAAATTCAGAAGAGTCGGATATTAGAGGCAAAGATGATTAACATATATCAAAAATACTATAAGGAAAAATGCGATAAAGACGGAAATATAGTAAGTATTGAAACAAGTTTTGATGACAATTTCAATTTCGCTTATGATGTGATAGACAAATTTGCCGAAGAATGTCCGGATAAACTTGCTATGGTGCACAGAAGCATGGATGGCAGGGATACGAGATTTACTTTCGGTGATCTTAAAAGACTTACCAATAAAGCTGCAAATGCTCTTAAATCGCTTGGAATAAAGCGAGGGGATCCTGTAATGCTCCTTCTAAAAAGAAGATATGAGTTCTGGATCAGCATTCTTGCGATTCATAAGCTTGGAGCAATAGCTATACCTACGTCACATATGGTATCTTCCGAGGATATTAAAGAGAGAATTAATATCTCTGGAGCAAAGGCCGTGATCTGTGTTAATTCAGAGCAGATCTGTGATAAAGTGGAACGCGCCGTTTCAGGGCATGATGTCATTCAGATTGTAGTTGGAGACAGCTATAAGGATACAATCTCTTTTGCGGGAATCATGGAAGAAGCTTCTGAGGAACTTGACAGAATAAGTACCGATGTAAATGACAATATGCTTTACTATTTTACGTCAGGTACAAGCGGTGCGCCAAAGGCGGTAATACATGACTTTTCATATCCGATAGCACATATCTACACGGCTAAATGCTGGCACGGTGTGGAATATGACGGACTGCACCTTACGGTTGCCGATTCAGGGTGGGCTAAGTCTGCATGGGGCAAGCTGTATGGCCAGTGGTTTATAGGAACAGCCATAATGGTCTATGACTATGAGCAGTTCTATGCCGCAGATCTGCTGAAGCTTATCGCTGAGGAAAAGATATGCACGTTCTGTGCTCCGCCTACTATTTATAAGTATCTTATTCTGGAAGATATTTCCAGGTACGATCTTAGCAATTTAAAAAATGCGACAACTGCCGGCGAGCCGATGCCTGAAGAAGTAGCGGAAAAGTTTTTTGACATGACGGGAATCCGCATTCGCGAAGGGTTCGGCCAGACTGAAACCGCGCTACAGATATGCACACCTGTAGGCAAAGAGCAGATAAAGGGCTCCATCGGTGTATCGTCTCCTTTATATAAGGTAACTTTGGTCGATGAGGATAATAAACCTGTTGCTGCAGGTGAAGAGGGCGAGATAGTCATAATTCCCGAAGGGGACAAAAGACCTATAGGCATTTTTAAGGGATACCTCGGTGATGAGGCATTATATAAGGAAGTTTGGCACGGTGGCGTTTATCATACAAAGGATAAAGCTATCATGGATGAAAGCGGACATTTCTTTTTCCTGGGAAGAAATGACGATGTCATTAAATCAAGCGGCTACCGTATAGGACCTTCCGAAGTAGAGGACGTTATAATGTGCCACCCTGCGGTATTTGAGTGCGCTGTTACGGGATTTCCTTCAAAGAACAGAGGCGCCGTTGTAAAAGCGAGCATTATCCTCAAAGATGGCGTTGAAGATACAGGCAAGCTCGGAACTGAGATTCAGGAATTCGTAAAAAAGCGTGTTGCGATATACAAGTATCCCAGGATAATCAAATTCGTAGACGAATTACCGAGAACAAGCAGCGGAAAGATAAGCAGAGCCCGCATAAGACAGGCGGATTTAGCCAGACTCAACAAAAAATAAGCTGAAAAATCGTGCTATATTTATCAATATTTTATTTGAAATATATACGTTTTTGTAGACATAATATATATATGATATAGGTGACGAAAGTCATGGAGCAATCCGTATATCATATGATATAGGTGTCAAAAGTCAAATCGTGCCAATTCGTTGATGTTTCAAATAAGGAGACCACGTTATGAAGAAGGTATTGATAGCAGATGATACAGCATTATTCAGAGAGATGATAAAGAATGCGCTTAGCTCCGAAGAATATCATATTGTAGGCGAAGCCGTTACCGGGGACGAAGCAGTCGATATGTATAAAGAAAAGAATCCCGATCTTATGGTTCTTGACATAAACATGCCTAAGATGAACGGGATAGATGCATTGGTCGCTGTGAGGGAATACGATCCAAAAGCACGTGTTATCATGTGTTCCGATCAGAAATATGAAGGAATGATAGTCCTGGCAATAAAAAAGGGAGCAAAAGACTTTATCGTTAAGCCGTTTAATACTTCGGATGTTTTGAGAGCGGTGAACAAAGCTTTTGAAGAGGGCGAAGGTTAATAAATTTACGATAAGCGAGGCTATATAATGCTTGTAGCCTCGCTTTTCTTATTATATGATAGCGAAATGTTTTTTCAGTGAATACGAGGAGTGAAGGAGTTCTTTTACACTGGACAATAATAAAGTGCAATGTTAGAATACATGCATAATCAAGCAGAAGAGGAGCAATTATATGTTAAAGCAAATATCTATCTATGCAGAAAATAAAAAAGGATGCTTACAGAATGTTACAGGTATTCTTTGCAGAAACGGAATCAATATTCTTGGATCGGTAACCAATGATTCTGCAGAATATGGAATAATAAGAATGGTTGTTTCAGATCCCGAAAAGAGCATCGAAGTACTCAGCAGCGCAGGCTACATTTGCAAGACAACTCCTGTTCTTGCCGTTGAGTGTCAGGATGAAGTCGGATCTTTGGACAAGATCTTAAAGACCTTATTTGACAGCAATATAAACGTAAATTACACATATCTTTCTTTTAACCGTGATTCAGGTCTTCCTATTATGGTGATCCATACAGACGACATTGCACAGGTTGAAAACATCCTTATTAATAGAGGCTATAATTGCATCTGATATAAGATATAAATTATAATGGTATTGTAAGTAAATATGGTAATAAGATTTAGGTTGTTTTGTTGTTTGCCGATGGGCTCATAGGAGGGTACGCATGCAAGGATACAAAAAACTTGAATACACCGGAAATACTGACGTAATTCTTCGTTATACAAAGGGACATTTCATAACCCCTAATTCCCATGTTAATTACTATATCGATCTTTGTGATACCAAAGCAAGAATGAAAGAGGCTCGTGCGGCCGGTGAATCGCTTGCTGAGATGTACATGTCTTCCGATGTTATCGATACGATCCTGTGTCTTGACGGAATGGAAGTGGTTGGCTCATACATGGCCAATAAGCTTACCGAGGCAGGAATATTATCCATGAATTCCCATAAGTCCATGTACATTACGGCACCCGAATATAATGTCAACGGTCAGATGATGTTCCGTGAGAATAATCAGCACATGATAAATGAAAAAAAGGTGCTTATCCTGATCGATTCAGCAACTACAGGAAAAACTTTAAAGAGCGCACTGGAGTCCATTAGATTTTATAAAGGGGAAATTGTGGGTATATCAGCAATTTTCTCTGTAGCTACCCAGATAGAGAATATTCCGATCCGCGCATTATTCACGATGCGCGATCTTCCCGATTACTCAACTGCATCGCAGGATTCATGTCCGTTGTGCAAAAACGGAGTTCCCGTCGATGCCATCTGCAACGGATTTGGATATTCAACGCTGTAATAAAACTGGCTGTAGCACTATGTGTTGCAGCCTTTTATAACGCTCGGAATCAAAGTCATATGTTCGGAAAGTTCTAGGTTTAATTTCATCGTATGGCTATAAGGCGGATTTTCGCAGTATTTGCGTATGTTGCTATATTCAAGAGCAATAAAAAGACTAAGCTTTTCATTCTGTTTTCGCTCCAACTGTTTGAGCCCATTCTTGGGCGAGTTTTGGAGCGAAGAATGAAAAACTTAGTTTTTTTTGCCTTGAATATCAACATATGCAACAACAAGAAAATCCGCCTTATAGCCATACGATGAAGCCTAAAGCTGTAAAACTTTCCGAACATATGACTTTGATTTCGGGCTGGCTATGATAACTCTATATAACACAAAAGGGGCTGAAACAGCCCCTTATATTATGCGTTATTCTCTTTTTCTTCTTCGAGTTTTTTAATAAGCTTATCTATTTCTTCTTGTGATAACATAGTAGAACTATTACTTACTTCTGCCATTCCAATCCCTCTTTTCTCAAATTTAAAACAAAAAAACCAATCGATATATTTATATCACACGATTAATCATAAAGAAATCGAATTAATAAAACTTTCAATTTTTCCACAAATGAACTAATTAGTTAATGGGATTTGTGATTTCTTTTTGGACAATTTGCTGATTGGAATGAAATAATATTTCTGAGAATAACTTGAAAAAGAGCAAAGGATAAATATCATTAATAAAGCAGACCTATCAGATTCATCCCATAACTTCTGATAGGTCATTTTTTATTCCTATTTATATCATAGTATTAGCTTATTCTTCAATATACACAACCGGTTTAACGAGGCCTCTCGGCTTTTCTTTCATGGTACAGAAGGCTTCTTTGATTTTGCGAATCCGTGAAATTTGTAGTTGAGAAGTATGCCAGGGGGGATATGAACGTTCTGAATCATTTTGACCATTTCTGCAATACGCCATATTATTGTCTATAGATGTTTAACGAGCTAGAGATTGGAGTACTGATGAATAAGAGAAGAATTTTGGCGCTGATGATTGTTTTGCTCATGGCTTCTGCAGCCGGGTGTGGAAAGGATGAGGTAAATATCGAGTCCGGTGAGGAAAGCACAAGTTCAGAAGCCTCGGTGGAAGTTGTATCCGGTGCTTCTGTCGATTCGGCAGAAGAAGACAGTGCAAGCGTTTTGGATAGTTCAGAAGATTATTGGTCCAAGCTTTACAGTGAGGCAAAAGAATGCCCTAATGCCGCTAATTTTGAAGGAAAATGGTATGGCGGAGAGCACTCGTCTTATAGCGGGGAGATTACAATAACAGATCAGAGCGAAAAAGGATTTCACTTTTCGGGTTTCTTTTATTATTACCTTCACACAGGGGAGATAGAAGGAGACGCGCTTTTTGTAAAAGATAATGTTGCGGTCTACAAGTATACCGAAGCGGAAGATGAATATCTGAGCTTTGAAATGGACGGTGATACCGTGCATGTCAAGCAGGTAGGATTACTCGGTTTGGGGATGAACGTGTGGGCCGGCAGAGATTATACACGAGATAAGAAAGCATTTATAAATGATGACATACTGAATAAAGCTTATACAGAGTCGCAATTATCTGAGATCAAAAAGCTTATTGGAGACGACGAGTTGTATGAGGATTACTTTAAGTTTGGAACGGAAATCGGGGCGGTCGGTTATAAGGATACCGAGACTAAATCCGGTGAGAAATGCAGATTTGTAGATTGCCTTGTTCCGACCTATGGTACGGAGTATGCTGCTGTGCTTATGGATAACGGAAAGATATATTTGAAGCTTAAGGTCTATGGCACTTGCGACAAGCTATATACAAACGATTCCGCATATACCGGAGAAGATGTACCTGAAACGGTTAGTGAGTGATGTCTCGTATCTTTGACCTTTTTCCATTTGCATCATATTATTAATTTATAGATGTTTTAAAGATGTAAAAACGTTTAATGAGGGCGTATATGAGAATTTTGATTGCAGAGGATGAGGTTGCAACGGCGAAAGCGCTTAAACTCCTGATGGAGAAAGCGATGTACTCCGTGGATATTGTGCATAACGGAGATGATGCGTGGGATTACATACAAGAGGGTTCGTATGAAGTGATCGTGCTTGATATTATGATGCCGGGAAAAAGCGGGCTTGAAGTTCTGTCGCTCATAAGGCAGAACGGAATCAGGACGCCTGTCCTGCTCCTTACATCAAAGGCTGAGATTGAAGACAGAGTGGCAGGGCTTGAAGCGGGAGCCGATGATTACCTGCCTAAACCATTTGCTACGAGTGAACTGATTGCAAGGGTTAAGGCGCTGGGGCGCCGCAGTGAGAACTACAACGATTCTGTTCAGAGTATAGGAAACATAATTCTTGACAGTAATAAGTACGAAATAAGTGTAGGAAAAAAGAGCATCAAGCTTACAAACAAGGAGTTTCAACTTATTGAACTTTTTATTCTTCATCCGGGACAGGTCTTTTCAACGGAGCATTTGATGGAAAAGATATGGGGCTATGATACGGAATCTGACGTAGATGTGGTATGGACTACCATAGGATATGTTCGAAAGAAGTTAAGGCAGATCAAGGCAAATGTGGAAATAAAGACAATGCGTGGCATCGGATATGCACTGGAGGTGACCTCATGCTGAAAAGAATGCGTTACCGCGTGATAATTGCAGCAATGGCTGCTTTTTTTGCAGTAATACTTATGGTTGCCTTTCTTGTTAATCTGATTAATTACACTGTTGTTACAAAAAGGCTTGATGAAACAATTTTGGCCATTCATGAATTTGAGGCCGGAAAGTCGCCGGTACCGGATTCCGGAATGAATAACGGGCAACCGGTGCCTGGCGGAAATCCACCAAGCCCTGATGGGAATCCACCGGGACCGCCGCCGGATGGCCCTTTTAGAGGTTCACCCGATGCGGAAGCCGGTTATATGACGCGTTTTTTTTATTGCGCGACTTGACGGTAACGGCAATGTCATGTCCACATCGCTTGATTTTGTCGCTTCAGTCGATGCTTCGGGAGCAAAGCAGCTTGCAGAACAAGTCTATTTGGATAAAAAAGAACGTGGATATAAAAATGAATTCAGATTTGGAAAAGTAAAGTATAGAGATTCTACAGTAATCGTTTTTCTTAATTCCACGCGAGAGCTGCAATTTATGCATACTTTAAGGACACTGACGATTGCGGTTTCCGGTGTAAGTCTCTTACTTGTATTTATATTGGTAGTTCTTTTCTCAAACAGGGCGATACGCCCTATTGCAAACAATATCAGAAGGCAGAAGCAGTTTATTACGGATGCAAGCCATGAACTGAAAACTCCGCTTACGTCCATAAGTACAAGTCTGGATGTCCTTAGCATGGAACATGAAGGAGATGAGTGGATAGATAATATAAGGAAGCAGACGGGGAGAATGAGTAAGCTTGTGAGCGAACTTGTACAGCTCTCCAGGCTTGATGAAGATATTCCGCTTCCCGACAAGGAACATCTGTCCTTAAGTTCGGCCGCATGGGAGATAGCTGAGGTGTTTGAAGTTCAGTCCAAGGCAAGTGAAAAGAATTTTTCTGTGGATATTCAGGATGATGTGAATATTTACGGAGATAAGTCGGCGATTCATCAGATGCTGTCGGTGCTTTTAGATAACGCGATAAGGTATTCCGATGCAAACGGAGATATTAGGTTAAGTGTTTACAAAAAGAAAAACAGAGCGGTGATCGAGGTTTTTAACACCTGTGAACTTAGTACGATACCGGATACTGAAAAACTGTTTGACCGTTTTTACAGACCCGACTTGTCAAGAAGTACTGAGACGGGAGGTACAGGTGTCGGACTTGCGATTGCTAAGGCGGCGGCAGAAGTTCATGGCGGCACAATAAGTGCAGAGTGTCCGAGCGGCAAAACAATGACAATAAAAGTTATAATCTGATCTACTTGAAAAAGAGAAGTCGAAAAAGGACTTCTCTTTTTTTATTGTTTTTCAGGTTCATTTCAGGTTGGGAATTTATTATGGCTTCAAGACGATAAGGAAGGGAGAAAAAGGATAGTGGAAAAGCATTACAGACATGAGCTCAAGTACAGTATTTCTTATTCTGAGTACATAGCGATGCGAAACCGTCTCAGAAATATAATGATCTCCGATCCGCATACGGATTCAACAGGCCTTTATCAGATAAGGAGCATTTATTTTGATAACAGCGATGACAAAGCGCTGCGGGAGAAGATAGACGGCATACAGAAACGTGAGAAATTTCGTATCAGGTATTACAATGATGATTTTTCTTTTATAACACTTGAAAAGAAAATGAAGATTAATGACCTGTGCCTTAAATATGACGCGAGGATTGCTGAGAGCGAGTGCAGAAAGATACTTGAAGGTGACCTTGAATTTATGAAAGACAGCCCACATGAGCTGGTAAAAGAACTATATGCAAAGATGCGATATCAAAGGCTCGTTCCGAGGGTTCTGGTGTCATATGTACGTGAACCGTATATATACAAGGCAGGAAATGTCAGGGTTACATTTGATTCGAAGATAAGAACATCTCTATATAATCGAGAATTTCTTATAAAGGATGTCAAAGACATAAGTGCGACGGATAACCCGGAGGATATGATACTGGAAGTAAAATACGATGCGTTCTTGCCGTCGGTGATACAAGACCTGATACAGGTTAATAACATAACCAGACAGGCATTTTCAAAATACGGCGTATGCCGGAGATTCGGATAAAAAATTGAGATACAATAATCTGTTCATTTGAAGGAGGAAGAAATAATGTCATTTAACGATATTTTTAAATCAAACTTTTTGGAGAGCGTAACACAGTTTTCCGTTGTAGATACATTGATGGGAATGGCCTTTGCACTGGCGATTGGATTGTTCATCTTTTTAATCTATAAAAAGACATTTAGCGGAGTTATGTATTCCACGGGCTTTGCAATGACTCTTGTAGGACTTGCGCTTGTGACCAACCTTGTGATCATGGCGGTTACATCAAATGTTGTTCTTTCACTCGGCATGGTCGGAGCACTTTCAATCGTGCGTTTCCGTACAGCAATAAAAGAGCCCATGGAAATAGTATTTTTGTTTTGGGCGCTTGCGGCAGGTATAGTGGTCGGAGCCGGAATGATTCCCCTTGCAGTGGTCGGATCCGCAATAATCGGGATTATTCTTGCTTTGTTTGCAAATAAAAAGGTTTCAAATGTGCCATACATACTTATCGTAGATTGTTACGATGAGAGGGCTGAAGAAAAGGCATACGGCATTATAAAAAAAGAAACGAGTAAGTATATCGTTAAATCTAAGACCGTTACCGACGATGGAATCGAGTTTACAGTCGAGATACGTACAAAAGATGCGGCAACAGGTTTTGTTAATCGGGTAAATGATGTTGATGGTGTATCGAGTGCTACGCTTGTTGCATTTAACGGCGAGTACATGAGTTAAAGATCGATAGGAGGATCCTGTTATGGTTACAAACAAGCATATTAATAAGATTGTGGTGATCATCATGGCCATGGCTGTAGTGATATGCGTGCTTGCCGGAATAGTCATGGGACGAAGTGATAAATATACTGCAAATGCAAACATTTTAATGGAATACCCAAGCAAGCTTTTTGATACAAATGAAGTTATAAGCGTAAACATCAAGATGGACGAAGAAGAATGGAATGAGATGTTGGAAAATGCAATGTCCGAGGAATATTACTCCTGTGATGTCGAGATATGTGGAACGACATTTAAGAATGTTGCTATACGTCCAAAAGGAAATACATCTCTTTCATCGGTAGCAAGGGATCCTGATACCGACAGATACAGTTTTAAGCTGGAATTTGGTCATTTTATGGAAGGGCAGACATGCTTTGGACTTGATAAGCTTATTCTCAATAATAACTACGCTGACGCCACCAATATGAAAGAGGCGATCGTATATGACATGTTCAACTTTATCGGAGCAGCATCACCGCTGTACAATTACGCATCGATATCACTAAACGGTGAGTACAAGGGCGTATATCTTGCATTGGAAGCAGTTGAAGAGAGCTTTTTGCTAAGAAACTACGGAACCCGTAACGGAGAGCTATATAAGCCCGAAAGTATGGGAATGGGCGGCGGAAGCGATAATAAACCCAAATCTGAACAGGGAGCAAAATCGCAGCAAGGTTCGGGAGGCGGAAAGCCACCGTTTGGTGTAGACGGCAAGCCGGATCATGGCGATTTTAATCCGCAGGATAAGCCTGACATGGAGGGCGATACCCCCGGAGCACCTCCACAAATGCCTGACATGGAAGGCTTTGATCCTGCCAATATGCCATCACCTCCCGGTATGGAAGGTGATAATTCCGACAATCATCCAACACCACCTGACGGTATGGAAGGTGGCGGTCCTATGATGGGCAATGGCGGCGCTAATCTGAATTATATTGATGACGATCTTGACAGTTATTCTACAATATGGGACGGCGAGATAACAGATACGGCAGACAACGATCACAGAAGAGTGGTTAAGGCACTTAAGAATATAAGCGAAGGAAATGACATAGAGAAATATCTTGATGTAGACAATATCCTTAAATATATGGCTGTGCACACTTTTGTGGTAAATATGGACAGTCTGTCAGGAAATATGGCGCATAACTATTACCTTTATGAGCATGACGGACAACTTAATCTTTTCCCGTGGGATTATAATCTCTCGTTTGGAGGAATGTCAGCCATGGGAAGAGGCGGAGAAGACAGCGATAAAGGAACTGAGATGGTAAATGATGCGATAGATACTCCATTTTCGGGAACCGACTTTTTTGATACATTATTGGAAAATGAGGAATATCTTGAAAAGTATCACGAGTATCTGAGAAAACTAACAGAAGAATATGTTGACGGAGGAAGATTCGAAGAAACCTATAACAGGATAGGAAGCCAAATAGATGCACTTGTTAAAGAAGATCCGACAGCGTTTTACAGCTATGATGAGTATAAGACGGCATGTGAAACATTGTATAAAGCGGTGAAGCTAAGAGCTGAAAGCATCAAGGGGCAGCTTGACGGAACGATACCTTCTACGGATGAAGAGCAGAAGCAAGATTCAGCTGCACTTATCGACGGTTCTGAAATTGATGTCAGCGCTATGGGAGCTCATAGCGGGGGGAAAAAAGAAGGCAATCCGGAATCTCAGGATAACAATTCCGTGAAGCATTCAAAGAAAAAAAGTGGATAATAAAAAGGGAAACGTTTCAAAACGGCGTTTCCCTTTTTACAGCATTGAGCCTTTTTTAATAATAATCGTCTCTGTTAAGATGATATCCGATGATGGCACCGATGACACCACCTATGATATGTGACAGGTTTGATATATCGTCCTGAAGAAACAATCCGTCATGAATCTGTTGCCCGAGGAAAACGACAGTAACCAGTATAAATGTCAGCGGAATGTCTCCTTGTCTGAAATTTGTAAATGACGTAAGGAGGATAAAGGCAAATACAACTCCGCTGGCGCCGCACAAAGCTACATTTTCAAATAGGATGTAGTTTACTATTCCTGTAAAGAGTGCGGTTATTACAATTATCTGAAGTATTGGCTTAGATCCGTATTTTTCCTCAAGCAAGGGACCGAGCAATAATAGATAGGAGGCGTTACTGATGTAATGTTCCCAACCGCTGTGTCCAAGTACGTGTGTAAAAAATCTGATGTAAGTAAGCGGATCGGTAAGTGGTGACCTGTAGGTCATAAACAGGAGCTGGTCAGAAAAGCCGTTTGTAAAGGCGCTCAGCTCCAATACGCCAAAACTTAGCAACATAAATCCCAAAACTACCGGGGAATTAAATGTAATTCTTAATCTTCGCATAGAAACCTCACTTTTTTTCTAATGCCTCTATAATAGCACATTTCCTTAATAACTTTGACCTTTTTAATTTCGCATTTTATTATTGATATATACGTTTTTGGGGGAAGAGCATTCTACAGGTGCATCTTCCGGAGAGGAGCAGAAATGGCAGAACTTAAGTGCCCGCATTGCGGACAGGCTTTTACGGTTGACGATACGGAACTTGGTTCCATTATGAAGCAGATAAGAGATAAAGAATTTGAAAAAGATCTTTCGAGCCGTGTTTCCGAGCTTGAAAGACATTATAGAGAGAAGCATGAGCTTGAGCTTGCGGCAAAAGAGAACGAGATCATCTTAAAGAGCAAAGCTCAGTATGAGAAGGAAAAAGAGGATCATCAAAAGGAACTTGATGACCTTAGAGCGCAGCTTAATAAGGCTCTTGAAGAGAAGAGTCTTCTTTCCATGGAAGTTAAAGGCGCTGAGGACAAGACAAAACTTGCCGTTCTTGAAGCCGTAAGAAAAGTGGAAACAGAGAAGAACGAGCTTGCCAATGCTCTTAACGATGAGAAACATGAACTTGAAAATGCCCTTAATCAGGAAAAAGAAAAGGGCAAGATCCTTCTTGAGCAGAAAGAGAAAGAAGTTGAGTTCTATAAAGATTTAAAGACCAAGATGTCAACAAAGATGGTCGGCGAGACGCTTGAGCAGCACTGCGAGATACAGTTTAACCAGCTTCGTGCGACTGCTTTCAGAAATGCATATTTTGAAAAAGATAATGATGCAAGAAGCGGAAGTAAGGGCGATTATATCTACAGAGAGTGTGATGAGAACGGCGTTGAGATAATCTCTATAATGTTCGAGATGAAGAACGAGATGGATGAGACCGCGACTAAGCATAAGAACGAGGACTTTTTTAAAGAACTTGATAAGGACCGCAAGGAGAAAAACTGCGAGTATGCTGTTCTGGTATCTCTTCTTGAGAGTGACAGTGAACTCTACAATGCCGGAATTGTTGATGTTTCATACAAATATGACAAGATGTACGTTGTAAGGCCGCAGTGCTTTATTCCTATCATTACGCTTCTTAGGAATGCCGCGTTCACAGCGCTTGAATACAAGCAGGAGCTTCAGCTTGTCCGCAATCAGGATATTGATATTTCAAACTTTGAAGACAGTCTGATGAAGTTCAAAAATGATTTTTCAAGAAATTATGAGATAGCACACAATCATTTTGACAAGGCTATCGATGAAATAGATAAGACTATTCAGCACCTTGAGAAGGTGAAAAAAGAACTTCTCGGTTCCGACAATCAGCTCAGGATTGCAAACAGCAAGGTTGATGATGTCAGCGTAAAGAAGCTTACGCGAGGCAATCCGACCATGAAGGCGAAGTTCGAAGAAGCAAAAGGTGTGCTATAATGTTTTTTGCTGCACTTATTGCAGGAAATAATTTATATCGGAGCTAATTTAAATGTCTACTCAAAACAGAAGAGAATACTTTACCACAACACCTATACCGAAGCTTATTATGACATTATCTTTTCCAACCATAATAAGCATGCTGGTTACGGGAATTTATAACACGGCTGATACGTTCTTTGTATCGAGAGTTTCAAGCAATCCTGAAGTAAATACCGCAGCTACCGCGTCTGTAGGACTTGTTTTTACCGTTATGGCGATTATTCAGGCAGCAGGATTCTTTTGCGGACACGGATCGGGAAACTATCTGTCAAGAATGCTTGGCGCCGAAAAGTATGAAGAAGCAGATGAGATGGCATCTACAGGTTTTGCACTGTCGATCATTCTCGGAATTGCTTTTGCTCTTATCGGAAATATTTTTCTGACCGATATTGCCGGTGCGCTTGGTGCAAAGAGTGCGCAGACTTTGACATTTACAAAGCAGTATATGAGGATCATATTGCTTGGCGCTCCGTTTATGATGGCGCAGTTTGTTATAAACAATCAGCTCAGATTCCAGGGAAGCGCATATTACGCAATGATCGGTCTTATGAGCGGTGCTGCGATGAATATGATACTCGATCCGCTTCTTATCATGGTATTTCACATGGAAGTTACGGGAGCTGCGATCGCAACGGTTATGGGACAGATTACAAGCTTTTTTGTCCTTCTAATCGGAACGACCAAGGGTGAAAATATAAAGCTTAATATTAAGAAGGTCAGACTTAACGGGCATTACCTCTTTGAGATAGCAAACGGAGGCGGACCTTCACTTGCAAGACAGGGACTTGCGGCTATAGCAACTCTCGTTCTTAACAGAACTGCGGGAAGCATAGGTGCTGATGCGGCAATTGCCGGAATGTCTGTTGCAACAAGAATCCTCATGCTTATGGTTTCGGCACTTATAGGATTTGGCCAGGGATATCAGCCCGTATGCTCGTTTAACTACGGCGCAGGACTTACGGCAAGGGTAAAAGAGGGATTCTTTTTCTGCCTTAAATATGCATCAATCTTCCTTTTGGGACTCGGAGCGGTATGTTTCTATTTTGCACCGAATCTGATATCTCTTTTCTCCAAGGACGCAGCTGCCGTGGAGGTTGGTGTAAAGGCGCTCAGATTCCAGTGCGCGACGCTGTTCTTATCAGGCCCTATTGTAATGAGTAATATGATGCTTCAGTCTATAGGAAAGGGAGTTAAGGCTTCAATTACGGCATCTGCGAGAAACGGTATCTGTTTCCTTCCAATGATACTGCTTCTTCCAAGGTTCTTTGGAATCACAGGAGTAGAGATTGCGCAGCCATGTGCCGATGTACTTTCTACGCTTATTGCGGTTCCGTTTGCATATTCGGAACTTAGAAAGTTTAAGTGATATAATATAAGGGTATATAAAGGCAAAAATTCAAAACGCCTATATCATAACAATTTCATAGAAGGAGGTATTTTCATGGGTAAACTGTTACTTACAGGTGTTGATGGAAATCTTGGCGCTGAGGCAGCGAGAGTGCTGCTGACATTGGAAGATAAGAGTAATCTTATATTCTGCGGCTACAGTGAAGATTCACTTAAGGGATTTGCAGCTCAGGGAGTTGAGACACATGTGACGGACTTTAACTATCCGGACGGGCTTGCGGAAGCATTTAAGGGTGCAGATGTTCTTGCTCTTATCTCTATGCCTTTTGTCGGTGAGAAGAGGCAGAGCGCCCATAAAAATGCTGTCGATGCGGCAAAAAAAGCGGGTGTAAAAAAGATTATCTACACATCCCTTGTAAATGCCGGTGATGAGACCAATCCTTCGATTGAAAAGCTTGATCATATCTACACTGAGAACTACATTAAGGGTGAAGGCCTTGATTATATATTCCTTCGTAATTCCCAGTACGCAGAGGCTATGATCACCAATTACTTTACATATGTACATGCGAATGCGCCTCTTACAAACAGCCAGGGCGACGGACTTATGGCATACATTTCAAGAAAAGACTGTGCTAAAGCCGTTGCTTACGCTCTTCACCGTGCATCCGAATATGATCATGCAACTCTCAATATCAATGGAAAAGAGCTGATGACGATCACTAAGTTTGTCGAGATTGGAAACAAAGAAACCGGCAACAACATAAGCTACAAGGCTGTTACAGATGAAGAGAATTACAAGATCTTTGATGCTATGGGAGTTCCGAGAACTACAGACGGTCTTTTCAAAAAAGGAAGCGAAGCGCCCTTCTCAAGCGATGGTATGGTAACATTTGCGCAGGCTATAAGAGAAGGCAAGATGGCCGTTCATACCGATGACTTCAAGAAACTTACAGGGGACGATCCCATTACTGTAGATTTCATGTTCGCTCACAGTGATGACTTCCAGATCGGTGAGAGACATTCGAAAGATAAGAAATAATTGAAAAAAGAGAGTACTTCTTGATTATGCGATATTTCCAAGAAGTACTCTTTGTTTTTGGGAAACTTAGTTTTCTACAGTCTGATAAACATCTTTCATCTTACTGTCTCTGATGAGGTAAAGTCCAAGCAATACCGATACAATGAGAATCAGAATTGTTAGTAATATTTGCTCGCTGAACAATTATTCCGGGAAGAGTAGATATCAGTATGAGTGCAAAAACGATGCCACCTAAATACTTTGTCAATCTTAAACTTGTTTTCATATTATTTATCCTTTATTTTTTTTTCTAAAAATATTGATGAGTGCGTCAATTATCAAAAAGCTCAGCACACCGCATAGAGCACCTGAAAGAATTCCGCTCAAAACATCCGTCGGCCAGTGAACAAAAAGATACAAACGGCTGAAAGCACCGAGAGAAGCAAAGACAAGAGCTGGAATTCCGAATTTCTTATTACTTAAGAATATTGCTGTCGCTAATGCAAAGAACCCGCTTGTATGTCCTGACGGAAAAGAATAACTGTTTGGGCAGTCAACTAATAATTTCACGCCCGGTTCCAGCCAGCATGGCCTGCATCTTGTGATAAGATGCTTTAATTCATTGTTTATGAGTATTTGTGAAATGAAAGAAGCAAGAAGCATTTGAAATCCGATTCGTCTTGTTTTTGGAAAGACAATCGATATAAGTATCAAAATCGTAATTATGGGACCTGAATTAGTGAAAAATAACATAATCGAATCTAATATCGGATTATGAATGCTTTGCAAAAAGTGTAGGAATCTAAGTTCCCAATCAAAATAAAAAACTGTACCTAAATCCTGTGGCATATTCTGTCTCCTTTAAATGCTATGACTGTCATACTATTATTATCGTACTACGTTTGACGTGGTATTCAATATGAATAGTAATATACTACAACAGTCAAAGTATGTCAACAGCTATTTTTAATAGTTCATATCATAGAAAAAAGCAAAGGTGCAGATTTGCTACCTTTGCTTTTATGGAGTGCGCCTAGCGGCGCACGTTTCTAACGGGTTAAAGTCCCGAATCCACCCGGTAGTGGGAAGGATATAGCCGAAGGCAAGGGTGTCCATCGTGAGATGGAATCTGAAGGAAGCTGGATATGAGGAACATACTAACTCATGGGCAAATCTCTGGTCTGACGAACAGAAATCTCATATAAGGTTATGCATGAGGGTGAGGCTGCTCCACAAGTCGAAGCCCAATAACTACACGGAATCATGCATGATAAATGAGGCAGATAGATGGAGAGGAAGAAACGTGTGGTACCTAGGGAGATCTGTTGCGATATGCCTTGAAAGAGGTAACCATTACCAAAGGTAATGCTGAACGCACAGAAGTCAGCAGAGGTCATAGTAGCCGAGAGGTGAAGGACCGAATCAATAGGAGTCTTAAGTATGACCGAGAAAGGAGGAATGACCATTAATGGCAGAAAACATTGAAATCAATGGCTGTTCGCAAAGAGATAGTGCGGAACATGAAGGGTATGCGAAAGCGCGTAGGTCATTCAATCGGATATGGAAAGAAAGAGACAGTGCACAGCCGAAACTCTTGGAAGCGATACTGTATAAAGACAACTTTAACAGAGCGTATAAGAGAGTAAAGGCAAACAAAGGAGCGCCAGGAATCGATGGCATGACTATCGAAGCGGCTCTTCCTTATCTTAAGGAACACCAGCAGGAGCTAACTGACCGCATATATCGTGGAAAGTACACTCCGTCGCCAGTTAGGCGAGTTGAGATTCCAAAACCAGATGGTGGTGTGCGCAAGCTTGGCATACCTACCGTGATAGACCGCACGCTTCAACAGGCAATAACTCAACAGTTAGTGCCAATCTATGAACCACTGTTTGCAGATGGAAGCTATGGCTACCGTCCTAACAGAGATGCAAAGGGAGCTATACTAAAAATTAAGGAGTACGCAGAACAAGGATACACATTCGCTGTGGTGCTTGACTTATCAAAGTACTTCGACACCCTGAATCATGAAATCCTTATAAATCTTCTTCGAAAGAATGTAAAGGATGAGCGTGTTGTACAGCTCATAAAGCGCTATCTGAAAAGTGGAGTAATGGAAAACGGAGTGGTCATCGAAACAGAGGAAGGTTCGCCGCAGGGGGGCAATTTATCACCACTACTTGCGAACATCTACCTCAACGAGTTCGACCAAGAGTTTCTAAAGAGAGGTGTTCCCTGCATCAGATATGCGGATGACATCGTGCTCCTTGCCAGAAGCAAAAGAGCGTCCGAAAGACTCTTAGAGAGCAGTACGAGATATCTTGAAGAGAAACTGAAACTCACGGTTAACCGCGAGAAAAGCCGTACTGTAAGTGTGTTTGCAATCCGAAATTTTAAATTTCTCGGCTTTGCATTGGGAAGGAACGGAGGTGGCATATATGTCCGAGTTCATACAAAGTCATGGAAAAAGTTCAAGTCAAGGCTGAGGGATTTATCTTCCCGTAAGTCCGCACAGTCCATCAAGCCGAGTCTCGAGAAAATCAAGGTATACGCCAGAGGTTGGCTTAACTACTATGGGATTGCCAGTATGAAGAACAACATAGATGACATCAACGGATGGCTCTATCACAGAATTCGCATGTGTATATGGAAGCAATGGAAACTACCGAGGACTAAATTTAGAAATCTCGTAAAGCTCGGAATTCCAGAACACTATGCGGCAACTATTGCGAACAGTCGCAGGAAGTATTGGTACGTTAGTAACAATAAGGCTGTGATTTGGGCGTTAAATAAAGAAAGACTGATAAACAGTGGCTTCTTTGATTTAGCCACAGCCTATCAGTCTGTGCACATCAACTATTGAAAGCGCCGTATACCGAACGGTACGTACGGTGTTGTGAGAGGACGGCGGTTAGTCACCGCCTTCTACTCGATTGTGAAATTATTTAATTATCTTCTTCGTTTTTTCTTTTTGAATAATCCTGCGAAAGGATTGGTAATCTTATAGCTGATCTTGCCGCTGACAAAACCTGTGATGATTCCGCCGACAACATCCGTCGGCCAGTGAACAAATAAGTACATACGACTGAACGCGACGATTGAAGCAAGCGCAAGAGCCGGAAGTCCGAGTTTCTTGTCTTTCAGATACAGTGCTGTCGCCATTGCAAAAAAAGCATTTGTATGTCCCGATGGGAAGGAATAATCGTGCGGAACAGGTATGAGCAGTGGCACGTTCGGTTCCAGCCAACAAGGTCTGCATCTCTTGACAAAAGGTTTTATACCTACGTTTACGATCAGTACAGAGATAACTACGGCAATTGCCATTTGAATGCCATATTTTCTGGTCTTTGGAATAATAATAAGAGCAAGTAAAAACAATGCGATAAGTATAGTTTTATCACCCAAACCGGTGAAAAAAAGCATTTTTTTGTCCAATTCCGGAGTGTGCATAGTTTGTAAATGGTGCAGGAATTCTAATTCCCAATTCATATAAAAAATATTGCCAATGTTTTCCGGCATAGTTCAAATTCCTTTCTTAACAGTTTCTTAACCATTATATTATTACGATAATACAAAAGTATTTCAACAGTCTTTGGTAAGTTATAGTATTGAGGTTGTAAATAATTATGTAATAGCAGATAGAATATGTTATTATATAAAAGAAAGCAAAGGCGCTTACAATTTCGTAGGTGACTTTGCTTTTTTTTTGGAGAAGAGCATTAAAAGAGGATGGGGAAATGATCACATTAAATGATTACTTATATTCAGGGGATACGGTACTAAAGATCTTGCAGCGATACTATGTGGATCTGAAAGAGGATGCGAAACATACTCAGAACAATATGGATAAGATTCATTGCAATTTTCTTTTGCGTCAGCTTGAACTTTTGCAGCATAACGATTTCCTGACATCGCAGTCGCAGAGGCTGAGAGAGTTCTATAAATATATGTCTGTTGAATATCCTTATCTTGCGTTTACGTTTAAGGGTAGGATCAAGTCCATAATAAGGGCCGAGCAGAAATTCAACGGAAATATTGTTGAGACTGTATGTGACTATTACAACAAGAATGGAAAATTTCCAAATGTTTGCGAGGTTAAGCAGCATATGGGGGCAATAAGGGATCTTATCGCGTACCGCATAGTTATATCCATGCCTTCATGTCATCTGGATGAAGGCGAAGACAGGGAAGAGGTGGAGTTAAAGTATCTGTATAAGATTGCAAATGAGCTACCCGGATTTTTGGAAGAAAATGGATTTACGGCAGAGATATACGGAATACCGGGATGTGAGCCGTCAGAGCTGATTGAGGAATCGCTCAGGCCGTATTATAGGGACTATATCAAGAATCCAAGCCCCTATGGTTACAAGTCTTTGCACATTACTTTTTATGATAATCAGTCGAGGTCGTATCTTGAAGTCCAGCTTCGTACAAAGCAGATGGACGATTACGCTGAGATAGGACCCGCGCATCATCTTGGATATGAAAAGAGGCAGGATAAGGAGCGAAGCAGAAGATACAAGATTCCTATGGGAGAGTGTGTATATTTTGATGAAGCCTATGAAAGGGGAATGAAACTGCAGGAGCTTGATCTTTCAAAAGTTGATGTGAATATGTTCGGGGCAGTTAATAATCAGCTTGTAAACGACGGTTGTGGCCTGTACAGAGGTAGACTCATCTTGCCGTTTGAGCATCTTTCGAGGTTTCAGAATGACATAATCGATTGAAAAAAATATTTGGCAAATGTCATTATAGTATTTTTAAGGCGACAGGATTTTTTTGTAAAAATTGACAGTTGCTAAACAAAAAATAATCTGTATACTTGTATACAAACAAGGGCGTTTTGATTCACTTAGTGTTTCAGAGCGCCTTTCTTCATAACAATTTTTCTGCAAAGATATAAGAGACAACGGTGTTTCGGTATTTTTATTTCCGAAGCGCCGTTCTTTTATATCATAGAAAAAATTTTTCTATGATATAAAAGATCGCTCCGCTGTGGATGCGCACCTCGCGGTTTGGAATATAATTGCGTTGCAATTCCGCTCAGGCACGAAAGAGTCGCATGCGACTCTTTACTCTTATATCTTTCCCTAAAAGGGGAGCTGAAAACGCTCAGAGATGGGCTTAGAAAGGTAACAAGCAATGGCAATGATCAAACTGGAAAATGTAAATAAAAATTTTGGCGATCTTCATGTTCTTAAGAATGTGAATCTCGAAGTTGCGGAGGGCGAAAAGCTGGTAATCATAGGACCTTCCGGCTCGGGAAAATCGACAACGGTACGCTGTATGAATTTTCTTGAGGTTCCAAGCAGCGGACATGTTTACATAAACGGAACGGAGCTTACGACCAAGAATAAGACAAAGGTTGTAAGGGACAACACTTCGATGGTGTTTCAGCAGTTCAATCTTTATCCGCATATGACGGTTCTGAAGAATCTGACACTTGCGCCCATAAAGCTTCAGCATAAGTCAAGGAAAGAGGCCGAGGAACTTGCTTATCATTACCTTGATATAGTCGGACTTAAAGATAAGGCGGATGTTTATCCTACAACACTTTCCGGCGGGCAGCAGCAGAGAATAGCAATAGCAAGGGCTTTGTGTTCACAGAGTAAAATCATTCTTTTTGACGAACCCACATCGGCGCTTGATCCTGAGACAATTCAGGAAGTATTGGATGTAATGATAAAGCTGGCAAAAGAAAATATAACGATGGTAGTTGTAACCCATGAAATGGGATTTGCAAGACAGGTAGCTGACAGAGTGATATTCATGGAAGACGGACAGATTATAGAGTCCGGAACTCCGGAGCACTTTTTCAATAATCCCGAAAGCGACAGAGTAAAACAGTTTTTGGGAAAGATAATCAGGTAATATCAGGAGGAAGCAGTTATGAAAAGAAAAATTTTGAGCATTGTATTTGCAGGTATTATGAGCTTGATGCTCGTTGCATGCGGAGGCGAGAGTACAGGTGAAACAAGTGAGACATCAAGTGATACCACGGCGTCTCCTGCATCAGACAGTTCATCCGGTGAGAGTGCTTCGGAAGATGTACAGGCAATTATTGACAGAGGAGTTTTGAAAGTCGGAGTAAAGAACGCGGTAATGGGATTTGGTTTTGAGGATCCGCTTACAGGCGAGTATTCGGGACTTGAGATAGAACTTGCTAAAGCACTTGCCGATAAGCTTGGGGTAGAGGTTGAGTTTACGGCAGTTACGGCGGCTACAAGAACAGAGCTTCTTGATTCGGGAGATATTGATTGTGTACTTGCTACATTTACCATCACCGATGAGAGAAAAGAGAGCTGGGATTTCACAACACCTTATTATACGGATCATGTAACCGTGCTTGTCGAGGATGCAAAGGGAATAAAGACACTTGACGATCTTATGGACAAAAAAGTAGGCGTATCATCCGGTTCAACATCAGCAAAATCACTTGTAAAAGCAATGATCGAAAAAGGTCTTATAAGCGGCGACGGATTTGATGAAGAGAGTTTTGATCCCGCGACATGGACAACGGGAGTTAAGTTCCAGCAGTATGATGACTATCCGACTATTTCAACAGCACTTAGCGCAGGTGAAATTGATGCGTTCTGCGTAGATAAGTCCATTCTTGCTATTTATAAGACAGAAGGAAGATCGTATATCGATGCGGAATTTGCACCTCAGGAATACGGCATTGCCACAACAAAAGGTTCGGGATTGTCAAAGACAGCAGAGGAACTTATTACTGAGAAATTAGCGGACGGAACTATCGATAAGCTCATTTCCGAGAACGGACTTGATTAAAAGAACCGACTAAAGTAAGAAACATTGGAGGACCGGTATGTCAGGATTATTTTCTCCGAGAGCATGGAGCAAAATATGGCTTTATAAAGATACATTCATGCTTGGATTTTTAAATACTATAAAAACAGCATTTGTTGCACTTTTGATCGCGCTTGCACTTGGTATTGTCTTTGGACTCATGGCAACGAGCGGAAAGAAGATACTAAAGGCAATAAGCAGGATGTATGTGGAGGTGATTCAGAACACACCGGTTCTGTTACAGATGTGCTTTTTGTACTACGCTCTTGCATTTTCGGGACACAGCCCCGGAATAATTGTGACCGGTTTCCTTGCACTTGGTATATACACAGGTGCGTATATGGCAGAAGTTATAAGGACGGGAATAGAATCTGTACCTAAAGGACAGTTTGAAGCTGCACAGGCGCAGGGATTCGGATATGCTGCCCAGATGTTTTACATTATAATTCCTCAGAGTATAAAGGTGATCTTGCCTCCGATGACAAACGTAGTTGTAAATATGATAAAGAATACGTCTTGTCTTTACATAGTCGGCGGTGCAGATCTTCTTTCTCTTACATACAGTTTTGTTACGGGAGAAAACACAGGCGGTTCATATGCTCCCGCATATATTGTATGCGGCGCGATTTTCTTTTTAATCTGCTTCCCATTGTCATCTTTTGCATCAATGTGGGAAACATCGCTTAAAAAGAGAGACAGCAAAGTATTCCAAAACGGCAGACCGAAGGAGGCATGACATGGATACATTAGGAAACAGTTTTTCAATGCTAAAAAATCCTGCAATATTAAAATTCATAATGCAAGGCGTGCTCTTTACCATGATCATCTCGGTAGCTGCGGTCCTTTTCAGCATAGTTATCGGAACGGGACTGGCACTTCTTAGAAACTATTGCACAAATAAAAAGACAGGAATACTTAAGGTGCTTTCTGTCATATACATTGAGCTGTTCAGAAATACTCCGCTTTTGTTCTGGATATTTATATGCGTTGTCTTTTGCCCTGTTCCCGGATTTGCAAATAAGCAGATGTTTGGGCTTTCGTCGGTAAATAACAAGCTTTTGTTCAAAGCTACCGTGGCGCTTATTTTGTATACGTCGGGTGTTATTGCGGAGATTGTAAGAGGAGGTCTTAACTCGGTTGCAAGCGGACAGGTTGAAGCCGGGTATTCACAGGGATTTTCGATGATTCAGATATTGTGGTATATAGTGCTTCCTCAGACTTTCAGATCGATCATTCCGACGCTTTTAAGCCAGGTCATAACCACCATTAAAGACAGCTCATTCCTTGCAAATGTGGCGGTCATAGAACTTATGGCAAGGACAAAACAGGTGCTGTCATCGGCAAATAGATACAACGGCCTAAACGCGATCAATGTCTCGGATGTATTTGTCCTGTTCGGAGTTGCGGCAGCTATTTATTTTGTTATAAATTTCAGTATTTCCATGACGGTAAGGAACATGCAGAAAGCAAGGTAAGATGATTATGGATAAATATGTTATTACAATTTCAAGGCAATTTGGTGCACTCGGAAGAACAATAGCCCAGCACATGGCGATGGAACTGGGAATAGATTATTTTGACAGGGACATTGTCGAGGAGACAGCGCTGCGCATGGGGCTTCCCGTCTCGGAGATAAGCAAGGAAGAGGAGCGCGCGGGAGGTTTTTTTGCAGAAAAAAGATATCCTCTCGGCATGGGACCTGTGAGTATGCAGGAAGAACTTTTTCTTATCCAGAGCAATATAATCAAAGACTTTGCGGCGATGCAATCATGTATAATTGTAGGAAGATGCGGAGATTATTGCCTCAGAAATGCAGACAGGGCGCTACATGTATATGTTTATTCTCCCTATGAAAAGAGGCTTGAGAATTGTACATCGATTCTGGGGATGGATGAAAAGACCGCACGTGATATGATAAAAGATGTGGATAAGGCGCGCGACAATTACAGGAAAAAATACTGTAAAGATATGGCGGGTGTCTTTGACAACAGAGATATATGTATAGATTCGAGTAAATTCGGAGCTGAAGCTACAGCCAAGATTCTATGCGGCATAGCAAGGAGTGTTTTTAAATAAAAAATGAAAATTGAGAGAGTACATCTTCCGCACATAGGGCTGAGGATAATAAAATCAGCGGTGGGAGTGCTTATCTGCTTTGTGATATATTTTTTGCGAGGTAAGCAGGGAACACCGTTTTATTCTGCACTTGCGGTACTTTGGTGTATACAGAACCAGACAAAGAATACTGTAAATAATGCAATCCAGCGCACTATAGGCACATTTATAGGAGCGGTGTACGGACTTATTTACATATTGCTTAAGCAGAACGTATTCAATTTCGGAGACAGTTTTTTACACTACTGTATCATATCACTGGCACTGATACCTATCATCTACACCACTGTTGTTATAAAGCAAAAGAAGGCGTCGTATTTTTCCTGTGTAGTATTCTTAAGTATAGTTGTGAATCATTTGCTTGATGAAAATCCTTATATATTTGTACTGAACAGATCGCTCGATACCCTGATCGGAATATTTGTGGGGCTGATCCTTAACTCAATTTCTTTGCACGGAAAACTTGATAAAGAAACGCTGTTCGTTGTAAACATGGACAACTCAATGGACGGATTGGCGGGCGGAGTAACTCCTTACAGCAAGGTCATTATGAACGGAATGCTGGAAAAAGGGATGAACCTTACGTTTATGACGCTCAGAACTCCCGCGGGATTCCTTGAAGGGATGCCTGATATAAAACCTGCACTTCCGATAATCGCGATGGACGGAGCGATATTATATGATGTAAAAGAGAACAGATATCCCAAGGTGTACATTATTTCAGCCGAGCATGCAGGCGAGATTGAGAAGTTTATCACTGAGCGTGGGTTTAATATTTTTACGACAGTTATACTCGAAGATGTCCTTATTATCTATCATAGCGAGCTTGTTAATGATGCGGAAAAAGATATTTATGAGAAGATGCACAAGTCGCCTTACAGAAATTATCTTAATAAACAACGTCCCGACGATCACGCCGTTGTTTATATGATGAGCATAGACAAGACGGAAAAGATAGAGAAGCTTGTAGGCGAAATAAAAGAGAGCGACGTATATGATGAACTTAAGATTTTGTCATATCCTTCGCGTGAATATAGAGGTTACTCTTACATAAAAATCTATAACAAAAATGCTTCCGTTAAGAACATGAGAGATTATCTGATGAATGCGGAAGAATTTAAGAAGGTCGTGACTCTTAGTGACAATGAAAGAAATAAAGCGGATTATAAATATTCGTCCTGCGATGAGATGGTGCGGAAGATGCGCAGGTTGTTTTTCAATTCGAAAATGTAATACATAAAAAGTATCTCGTGTGGTATTATTAATTTACAGAGGCAAAGGCGCCAAAGAAATTGGTGGTCTTTGCCTTTTTCTTTTGATTGCTACTTAACAAGGTTTTAGCGAGCTTATTGGAGCTTGTTGGTTTATCTTTGAGCGGAGGTACTATCTATGGCGGCATTTGACAGAGTATTGTCCGGTATACCCGAGATGGACGAAGCGCTTGATAATATCAGGCTTGGCGACAACGTCGTTTTCAGAGTTTCCGAACTATCGGAGTTTAAACTTTTTGTGGATCCTTATGTTGAGCAGGCAAAAAAGGATAAGCGGAACATTATCTATTTTAGATTTGCAACGCATGAGCCGCTTGTGGAGGACTGTTCGGAAGTTAAGACTGTGAAGGTTCCTCTTTCGCACAGGTTCGAGACATTCACGGTCGAGATTCACAACATTATAGAAAAAGAGGGTAAAGATGCCTTCTATGTTTTTGATTGCCTGTCGGAACTTCAGATAGCATGGGCGACAGACCTTATGATGGGCAATTTTTTCAGGGTGACATGCCCGTTTCTGTTTATTCTTGATACAGTAGCTTTTTTCCCCATAATCAGAGGGAAACATTCATTTTATTCCATTAACAAGATTCTTAATACAACACAGCTTTTTCTTGATGTGTATTCCGATTCAAAAAATGTATATGTACGTCCCGAGAAGGTATGGAACCGCGATTCCGATACCATGTTTCTTCCGCATATTTACAGGAAGGAGGACGGATATTTCAGGCCGATTCTGGACGGTGTGCAGAGTAGTCGTTTTTATCAGCTTCTTGAAAATTTCCAGCGCCCCGGAGAGGATCAGTATATTGATTTCTGGGATAAGTTTTTTAACACGGCAAAGTTTCAATATGAGAGCCGGATGAACATGGATGAGTCCTGCGATATCATGTGCAAGGTAATGATGACGCGCGATGAGAAGATGAGACTTATGGTAAAAAAGCACTTTAAGCCTGAGGATTATTTTAATGTGCGAAGTCATATGATAGGCACCGGACTTATCGGAGGAAAAGCGTGCGGAATGTTGCTTGCGCGTGCCATTATAAGGAATATGGCGCCTGATGTTGACGAAGTGCTTGAGCCGCATGATTCATTCTTTATAGGATCGGATATTTATTATACGTATATTGTGGATAATGATTTCTGGGATATCAGAGTTCGCCAGAGGACTGATGAAGAGTATTTCTCACTTGCGGATGAGTTCGCGGAGAAGCTACGGACAGGCACGTTTGCAGAGGACTTACGGACGCAGCTTAGGCATATCCTGGAATACTACGGTCAGGATCCTTTTATCGTGCGATCGAGCAGTATTCTTGAAGATGGATTCGGTAATGCTTTTGCTGGCAAGTATGAATCAGTTTTTTGTGTGAACAGAGGAACACTGGAGGAGAGGCTTGAAGAATTTGAAAATGCGATTAGGGCGGTTTATGCAAGTACCATGAGCTTATCGGCGCTTGACTACCGTAAGAGGCGCGGACTTGATAAAAGAGATGAGCAGATGGCGCTTCTTGTGCAGAGAGTTTCTGGCTCGTATTACGGGCAGTACTATATGCCGTGCGCTGCGGGAGTTGGGTATTCCTACAGCCCGTACAAGTTCCTTGCGGATATCGATCCTCAGGCGGGAATGCTAAGGCTTGTAATGGGGCTTGGAACATCCGCAGTCGACAGGACAATGGGCTCGTACCCACGCCTTGTAAGTCTTGATATGCCTGAGGCGACATCTTGTGTGACGGTTGCGGAGAGGCATCAGCTCTCACAGAGAGCTGTGGAAGCTGTTGATGTGACGGAGCATGAGCTCAAGAGGCTGGAGCTTCGGGATATTGAGAAGAAACTTCCGATGTATTTGATCAATACTTTACTTGAGCATGATTATGAAGTTGAAGGTTCGCTGAAGGAAAGAGGAATCCTTCGCGATGTAAGATTTATTTCCTGCAGAGGACTTGTCAGGAAAGAAGAGATAATGGCACGGATGCAGAAGCTAATGAAGTGTATTCAGGATGAGTATGAGCATCCCGTGGATATCGAGTTTACGATAAATCTGTCGGAGACGGGAGAGTATTCGATAAACCTTCTGCAGTGCAGGCCACTTCAGGTTTCGAAGGATACGGGTAGTGTTACTGTTCCTCAAAATGTGGATAAAGACGAGATTTTGCTCGAAAATGTGGATTCATCAATGGGACTTTCAAGGAGCGTTCCGATCGATCTGATCGTATATGTCGATCCAAAGGCTTATTACAACCTGCCTTACGCGGATAAGCCTAATATCGCGAGCATTATTGGCAAGGTCAATTGGACATACAGAGACAAGGGAAGACATATGATGCTGATAGTCCCCGGGCGCATCGGAACATCGTCGCCTGAGCTTGGCGTGCCCACTACGTTTGCGGACATAAGCGAGTTTGAAGCAGTGTGTGAAGTTGAAGAAAAAGAAGCCGGCTACAATCCCGAGCTATCCTACGGAAGTCATATTTTTCAGGATCTTGTTGAGGCGGATATACTCTATACTGCTGTGTTTAGCGGTGAGAAGACGGTTGTTTTTGCACCTGAGAAGTTTGCGAGGTTTAAGGATATTACGGCAGAGTTCTGTGATGATTTGGGAGTTGCCGGCGATTCAAATGTTGTGAGTGTCTATGACTTGAGCGATTCAGGTTGCATGCTCTACTACAACCTTGAGGCGAACCACCTGATGTTGAAGATGTGATTGTTGGAATGGCTCTACGGGCATGGAGTCTGGAAATCGATTTGTGTCCGTAGAAATAAGAGATTCTGGGAAGAGTTCTACGGGTATAGAGTCCCAGGAATCGTTTTGTGTCCGTAGAAATAAGAGATTCTGGGAAGAACTCTACGGGCATGGAGTCTGGAAATCGATTTGTGTCCGTAGAAATAATCGATTTTGGGAAGAGTTCTACGGGTATAGAATCCCGAAATTTGACTTGCTCACGTATAAATAGCTGAATGTGAGAAAAAGTTTACGGACATAAAGGTTGTAATTGAATCTGAGTAACGTAGGGGGAAAGAGCATATTTTTGATTACTAAGCTATATCTCTGAAGAAAAAATATATAGAAAGATTTAAAGGATGACCCAGATAAGAATTGCGATATGAAACTATTTATCTGGAAAACTCATGATAGAAGTCGGAAAACGCAGGATAGATATTAATGCTATTGGTGATTGTATTAACAGGGGGCAAAAAAGAAGCAAAAGACGTAACTGAAGGAGAAATGGCTACGGGAGAAAAGTCTTTAACTGCGGAATCAGAGCCTTATGACGTGGGCGGATGTCTGGGAGAAAAGAGTTATTTTGCCGAAATAACATGCAATTGAACAAGATGATAAAGAAACAGTACAGCTTTTTCCTTGTATAATAAAATTCCATATGCATATCATAAAGTTATTATATTCTTGCTTTTCCGTCATTTTAAGAACTATCGAATGTTAGGAAAAGAATATTACTAGTGCTGCTGTCATCAAATAACTCGACTTATTTGGTGACAGTAGCACTAAGATGATGAGAGGTATGATCAGGCATTATGGGTATGGCAGTAAGAAGCAAGGAAATTATTTACGACACAAGAATTGACGGAAGGGAGATTCAGACAGACGGTGGAAACAAAGTGACGTTTACCGGCAATTATTTCTGGTTAAAGACAGAAGGATTTTTGGAAGAATTAAACGTGTATTTCTTTGTGGATATCGACGGAGAAAAACAGGTAATCGAATGGAATAAAGGCGACAGTGGCGAAGGTTGGTATTTGCGCCGTTGGAAGGAAAGAGGAGAAGAAAAATCTTCATCACTTGATTCGTATATTTACAAGATGATCTATTCCAAAATGCCTGAAAAAGAAGGACAGATCTCAAAGCCTGAATGGTTATTTTTTGACAGCGGATCTGAAGAAAGCAGAACTTTCATTAACATGTTGGAAAATTTGAAATGATTAATGGCGTATTCGCGTTTGGGAATTTTAGGGATTTTTTGGCGTAAGCCAAATATGAAAAAGTAACATATATACAGAAGGACCGACGTATCTACATGGGTACGTCGGTCCTTCGTTAAGTGCGCCTAGCGGCGCACGTTTCTAACGGGTTAAAGTCCCGAATCCGCCCGGTAGTGGGAAGGATATAGCCGAAAGCAAGGGTGTCCGTCGTGAGGCGGAATCTGAAGGAAGCTGGATGTGAGGAACATACTAACTCATGGGCAAATCTCTGGTCTGACGAACAGAAATCTCATACGAGGTTATGCATGAGGGTAAGGCTGCTTAGCAAGTCGAAGCCCAATAACTACACGGAATCATGCATGATAAATGAGGCAGATGGATGGAGTGGAAGAAACGTGTGGTACCTAGGGAGGTCTGCATGAAATGCTCCGAAAGGAGTAACCACCGCACAAGGCAACGAGGCGGTGCTGAACATGCAGAAGTCAGCAGAGGTCATAGTAGGGACATGGATATGGAAACATGGACATGTTAACCGAAGGACCGAATCAGTAGGAGTCTTAAGTATGACCGAGAAAGGAGGAATGACCTTTAATGGCAGAAAACATTGATAATAATGGCTGTTCGCAAAGAGATAGTGCGGAACACGAAGGGTATGCGAAAGCGTCTAGGTCGTTCAATCGGATATGGAAAGAAAGAGACAGTGCACAGCCGAAGCTCTTGGAAGCGATACTGTATAAGGATAACTTTAACAGAGCGTATAAAAGAGTTAAGGCAAACAAGGGAGCGCCAGGTATTGATGGTATGACCATCGAAAAGGCACTTCCGTACCTTAAGGAACATCAGCAGGAGTTAACTGACCGCATATACCGCGGCAAGTATACTTCATCGCCAGTCAGGCGAGTTGAGATTCCAAAACCAGATGGAGGTGTGCGTAAGCTTGGCATACCTACCGTGATAGACCGAACACTCCAACAGGCAATAACTCAACAGTTAGTGCCAATCTATGAACCATTGTTTGTGGAAGGAAGCTACGGCTATCGCCCAAACAGAAGCGCAAAGGACGCTATACAGAAGGCAAAAGAATACGCAGAACAAGGTTACACTTTTGCAGTAGTCTTGGATTTATCAAAGTATTTCGACACCTTGAATCATGAAATTCTTATCAATCTCCTCAGAAGGAATGTGAAGGATGAACGTGTAGTTCAACTAATAAAGCGTTATCTGAAAAGTGGGGTAATGGAAAATGGAGTGGTCATTGATACTGAAGAAGGTTCGCCGCAAGGTGGGAATTTATCTCCACTTCTTGCGAATATCTACCTCAATGAGTTCGACCAAGAGTTTCTGAAAAGGGGTGTGCCCTGCATAAGATATGCAGATGACATCGTTCTTCTAGCGAAAAGCAAAAGAGCATCAGAGAGACTCTTGGAAAGCAGTACAAAATATCTCGAAGAGAAACTGAAGTTAACAGTAAATCGAGAGAAAAGTCGTACGGTCAGCGTGTTTGCAATTCAAAATTTTAAATTCCTTGGCTTTGCATTGGGAAGGAACGGAAGTGGCGTTTTCGTCAGGGTTCATCCAAAGTCATTGAAGAAGTTCAAGTCAAAGCTGAAAGATTTATCTTCCCGTAAGTCTGTGCAGTCCATCAAACCTAGTCTTGAGAAAATCAAGGTATATGCGAGAGGATGGCTTAACTACTACGGTATAGCAAGCATGAAGTACAACATAGACGAAATCAATGGATGGCTCTATCACAGAATACGTATGTGTATATGGAAACAGTGGAAGAAGCCAAAAACTAAAGTACGCAATCTCATAAAGATGGGCGTGCCCAAGGACTTGGCGCTTATGGCTGGTAACAGTCGGCGCGGACATTGGTTTACCACACATACAGTTGCAGTCAACATGGCAATGACAAAAGAAAGACTGATAAACAGTGGCTTCTATGATTTAGCCACAGCCTATCAGTCTGTGCACGTCAACTATTGAAAGCGCCGTATACCGAACGGTACGTACGGTGTTGCGAGAGGACGGCGGTTAGTCACCGCCTCCTACTCTATTGAGTCAGTTCATAATCAAGCTTTTTCCAATCCGCTGTTTTGCCATTTTTTATTTCGGCTGTAAGGCCTTCCGATTTTTCTCTGTCAGAGATTATTTTATCAGCGTCACTTAATGGAAGTGTGGGCCAATCGTTATCCTTGAATTCATCGAGATATTTTTTGAACACATCGTCAGATTCACCACGCGGAAATTTGTCATATCTATAATCTGGATATCCATTTTCATAATCAATGTCAGATGTATCATAGTTGTCTTTTGCCAGTGTATATACAGCATCTTCAGAAAAACCAATATCGTCCTCAGTAAATTGAATCAGAACTACATAACTTTTATCGCTGTCATAATAAGGTTCATCTTTATATTCAACAGTATAAAGAAAATGCCATTTAGAATCGCTCCCAACAAAGCTTTTGTCATAATATTCTGATGTACCGGAACCACCGCCGGAACAAATATATCCAAACTCATTTATAAACAGATTACGTCTGCATGTTGCAACAGTAGAGTAAATAGTCTTCAAAGATCCATTAAAATCTTTGAGAATTAGTATTTCAGTATTAGAGTCAACCTGATTAGGCATACATATTTTTAACAGCAGTTCTTTTTGACCGTCATTACCGCAGTCTATTGATGCATATTCGATTGAGTCAAATTCTGTACCTGTAAAACCTGATTCTGACAGTTTATCCAGTATAGAGTTTACGAGCTCATCTAATGTAAAATCTTTTTTCGTACTTGTAATTTTATAATCGTCATCCGGAGCCCATGGATTTACAAAGTCATTTTCAGGATCTATATGAACTTTTGTCTCGCCTTGAAGAAAGCTGGCATAAATTTGGGCAAGTTCTTGGCCTGTATATAAATCTTCCGTTGAAGAGCTTGTCGCTGATTCATATTCATCCTCTACAGTAGCATCTATCATAGATTCTACTATAACTTCATCATTAGTTTTAGAAGCGGTTGTAACACTCGCATCATTTTGTTTTGTATCCTCTTTAGCGCACGCCGTAACAGTTACTAAGCATAAAAGTATTGCAAAAAATCTGGTTCTCATATATCTCCAATCCATTCCAAGTAATCATAAAATACAGTATAGTCATAATTTATTGCAACTATTATCACAAAGATTTCACAGTAGTATCGAAGATTGAAATATATAATAAAAATTGGCTGTCGTTTCAGATGATTGATCAAATCACCTAGAACGACAGCTTTTTTTTGCAAGCAATTATTATATGTGTACCTGATTTATTTTGAGACAGATATTTCAGAGATACGTTCTCTAAAAGGTATATGTTCCTTGTTGTTCTGACTTTGAGCAAGGTATTTGTCCAAAACTTTTACTTTGGAGTTTATTTCATCATAACAAGCTGTACAGAATTTCTTGGGTAATCCGGCGTCTGAACCCACTTTGACGATATCGGATTTAGCTATTTCACGGCCTTTGCCGTTTACAGATGTTGTATGCTCGCCCCAATAGGTATCGCTATATGTAAGGTCGTATGCAGGGGCCAGTTTCCAGCTATGTAAATCGGTATGTATAAATGAAAAGTTTTTGGTATGATCGTCTCTATTATGCGTGGCAACATTAAAGCACATAATTCTGTATAGCTGTTCTTTATCAAAAGCTGTATCTTTTGTAAGTGCTCTTGCTAATTTGAAATAAGTTTCATAATCGCAAGAAGGAGCACGAAAATCCGCTTCCAAGAGGGCTGCAAATGTGATTGTAAAAATTTTTTCTCCGGCTTTTCTGTCAAATCTCTCTGTTTTAAAATATCCGTCACATACCGATGAAGAAATAAGCGCTGTTTCTGACATGGATATTCCACAGTCTTTTGCACATAAAGAATAATCATATTCGCATTTACCGCTTGTTTCGGGATCGTTTTTTGAAGGAAATTTCACTATCCATTCCCTGTTGTCTTCGGAAAGAAGTATTTTTGGGCGGGTTCCTCCGCTTGATCCCCCCATTTTATACAGAATATCTAATTGGTCGGAATTTTTGGACGATAGAATATTTGCACATTCCTTTGCTATTGTATCGAAGTCTAAACCTGTATTCTTGTAATCAAAATCGGCCTCTTTTGACGGCATATATTCAAGGGCGCCCATACCACTTTTTCCGACATATGCAAGTCTTTCCAACGTGGTTATTTCGCCTCTTTTTATGCCAATTGATTCCAGGTACCTATCTAAAAGTAAGTGCCCCCAACTATCGGGGAGACTGTCAGCAAAGACACCGAACAGTCCACCAAAACGATCCAGTGATCTTTCATTGGGTACAAAGACATCATTTCGAAGCGGAAGCGAAAAAGGACTGATGGAAAAGCCATTTTTTTGCCATTCGCTGTCATACTGGAATGCAATTCTTTTATCGGGAGTTTCGGCAAGAGTGCCAACATGTTGACTATGATAATAAACATCCAGAGTCTTATTTACTTGCATTTATTACCTCCTCAATGCTGGTGTAAACAGGTTCGGAAAATAAATTGTTTATTTCTTGTATCAGTCCAAGCTCCATAGTCAGTTTTATAAAAGATTCAAGCGAAATCTGTCCGGTTTTCTCAAACTTGCGCAAAGTGGCATAACTTACATTGCTTCTTCCGGCAAGTTGTTTTTGTGTAATCTTTTTCCTTTTTCTAACGCTTTTGATCTTATTTGCCAATCTAAGGGCAACATCAGACGGCGTATCCCATAAATAATTTGTATAATCCATAATGGTATCCTCGTTTTATATGACCACACTTTTTTGCTATTATTATAGCATTTTATAGCGAAAACCTCAATAAATTGACATTATAGTAGCAATAATAAATCACACACTCATCATACGCCTCATCATACGCATATAATGGCAGAGAAGTAGAATGGAACTGCAGTGAAGATTCTATTGTAGAAACTATGAATGAATCTAAGTCTAAGCCCGGAGTCGGTTCGTTCATTGCAGCATGTGCCGGTATACTTGTAACTATTACAGGCTGCGGTATATATACAATAAAGAAAGTAAGGGAATAAGATTAAAGCCGGAAATCATCACGATTTCCGGCTTTATAAGCATTACTTATTATTCGTTTACAATATCCTTCAGAGCTTTACCTGCTTTGAATTTAGGTGCTGTAGAAGCAGGGATATCAATCTTTTCACCTGTCTGGGGGTTCTGTCCAACTCTTGCAGCTCTTTCTGTTGTCTCAAATGTTCCAAATCCAACGATCTGAACTTTACCTTTGTTTGCAAGCTCATTTGAAACTACTTCGATAAAAGCTTTAACTGCCTTCTCTGATGCTACTTTTGTAAGATCGGCCTCCGTAGAGATTGCCTCAATAAGTTCTTCTCTGTTCATACTTTTGAACCTCCTTAATGCTTTTTCCATCACTAAAATCACTTAAGAAACGTCGTGACTAAGGAATAATAATACAATTGGCGGGCGTTGTCAATTTTTTTATAACGAGAAACGGCATAAATACTGGGGTTTAAACCATTAAGCCAAGATATGTTAATGAAAAAATAAACATGTATACAAATAGACAAAATGCTCACATCAGTATCCATGCGCATCTTGGCTGTTTTTCAATTAGATTATGTATTGTAATAAGCAAAGTTTATACTCCGCTATAAGTATTCCTTAATTTTCACCTAAGTACCCTTATGCTATGATTCAATCATCAAAACAAACACGAACCAAAATAAAAATGAAATATAAAGGAGAAATGAATCATGGCAGACATCAAAGAAAGCGCATTGGAACTTATCGGAGGAACACCTCTTCTTAAACTTAACGGATATAGCAAGAAGGTTGGAGCAACAAATGCAAATATCCTTGCAAAGCTTGAGTACTTGAATCCCGCAGGATCTGTAAAAGACAGAGTAGCACTTAGCATGATCGAAGATGCTGAGAAGAGCGGAAAGATCAAGCCCGGAGCAACAATCATCGAGCCTACAAGCGGAAATACAGGTATCGGACTTGCAGCAGTAGCAGCAGCTAAGGGATATAAAGCAATCCTTACACTTCCCGACACGATGAGTGTTGAGAGAAGAAATCTTCTTAAGGCATACGGCGCTGAGATCGTTCTTACAGAAGGCGCAAAGGGTATGAAGGGAGCGATTGCCAAGGCAGAAGAACTTGAAAAAGAGATTGAAGGTTCAGTAATTCTCGGACAGTTCGTTAACCCTGCAAACCCTGCAATCCACAAAGCAACAACAGGTCCTGAGATCTGGGATCAGACAGACGGAAAGGTTGACATCTTCATCGCAGGTATCGGTACAGGCGGAACAATTACAGGTGTAGGCGAGTATCTCAAAGAGCAGAATCCTAACGTTAAGGTTATTGCAGTTGAGCCCGCTACAAGCCCCGTTCTTTCAAAGGGTGAAGCAGGACCTCACAAGATTCAAGGAATCGGTGCAGGTTTCGTTCCTGAGACACTTAATACAAAAGTTTATGATGAAGTTATCGCAATTGAGAACGATGATGCATTTGCAGAAGGCAAGAACTTCGCAGTATCAGAGGGTATCCTTGTAGGTATCTCATCAGGTGCAGCTCTTAAGGCAGCTACAATCGTTGCGGCAAGAGAAGAGAACAAGGGAAAGAACATTGTTGTACTTCTTCCCGATTCAGGTGACAGATATCTTTCAACACCTCTTTTTGCGAACTGAATGATATAGGCGTCATAAGTCAATAATGCGTACATGCTTGCATGTTAAGCATTCATTGACTTCGTATATCATTCACATTATAAAAACAACTACACTAGCAGACCGCCGGTGGTCATTTCCACAAAGCGATCAACATACAATTATATTATTGAACTGACTAATATGAGACCGCTTGTCATCATACATGATGAGCGGTCTCAATTTAAAAAGAGGTAATTATCGTGAGTAAATACGATTTTGATAAAGTGACAGACAGGCATGGAACAAGCAGCCTTAAATATGATTTTGGAATGGAAAGAAGGAGGCGCGACGATCTGCTTCCGCTCTGGGTTGCGGACATGGACTTCAGGCTCCCCGACGAAATTCTTAATGATATAAAGGCGAGAGTAGATCACGGCATATTCGGATATACCGATCCAAAGGAAGACTATCAGAAAGCAGTATCAAGCTGGTACAGCAAAAGACACGGCTTTGAGATAGAAGGAGATTGGAATACTGTAGTGCCGGGAATCGTGTACGCCATCGCGATAGCGGTCAGAGCTTTTACACAGCCCGGTGAGAGCGTGATAATTCAGGAACCCGTATACTATCCGTTCAGAGAGACAATCGATCTTAATAAAAGAAAAGTTGTGAACAACCAGCTTGTATATAAAGACGGACATTACGAGATTGATTTTGAAGATTTTGAGAAAAAAATTGTTGATGAAAACGTAAAGTTGTTCTTACTTTGCAGCCCTCACAATCCCGCGGGACGTGTTTGGACAAAAGAGGAACTCATAAAACTCGGTGATATCTGCGAAAGGAATAACGTCACGATATTTGCGGATGAGATTCATTCCGATTTTGTATTCAAAGGATATGAACACACATCGTTTATCACACTCGGAGAGAAGTACACGAAGAATCTGATTCTCGGAACTTCACCGAGTAAGACTTTTAATATTGCGGGACTGCAAATCGCAAATATAATAATTCCGAATGAATCTGTAAGATACAAATTCAGAAATGAAAATGATGCCGGAGGATACAGTCAGTGTAATGTCATAGGACTTACGGCAACGAAGTCATGCTATGAAAAAGGCGGCGAGTGGGTTGATGAATTAATCGCTTATCTTGAAGGAAATCTTGATTACATCAGGTCTTTTGTAAAAGAGAAACTACCGAAGATAAAGTTGATAGAGCCTGAAGGGACATATCTTATCTGGCTTGATTTTGCAGGTGCTTTTGATAACTACAGAGAACTTAGAAAATTTATAGAAGATGAGGCGAAGCTCTGGCTTGACGGAGGAGTGATATTTGGAAGAGAGACGGTTCTTTTTGAAAGAATTAATATAGCGAGCCCTCGAAGCATTATTGAGCAGGCAATGGAACAGCTCTATGATGCATACAGTAGAAGATTTGGCTGATCTGATTAGTTTTTTCTTAAATATATACATCAGGAGGAGTTTTTGTGAGTACGGAGAATGACTGTAAGAAACAAGAAGAATACAGCGTGGATACAAAGTGTCAGTTAAATGATGCGCGGCTAAAAGATATCTGGGGAGCTGTCAGCTATCCGATTTATCAGACGGCTACATTTGCGCATAAGGGACTTGGTGAGAGCACGGGATTTGATTATACGAGAATGCAGAATCCCACAAGGCAGCAGCTTGAAGCTGTTGTAGCTCTTTTGGAAAACGGAAAAGATGCGATAGCTTTTGCAAGCGGAATGGCTGCGGTTGCGGCTGTGATGGAGCTCTTTTCACCGGGAGATCATTTCATAATCGATTCGGATCTCTACGGAGGAAGCGTAAGACTATTTAATGAGATCAGCAAAAAGAACGGTCTGACATACACGACGACCGATTTAAGCAGCGAAGATGTGATCCCTCTTATAAAAGAGAACACGAAGGCTGTGTATCTTGAGACACCGACCAATCCTATGATGAATGTCACGGATATAGAGGAGCTGGCGAAAAAAGTCCATGAGAGAGGACTCATCCTCATTGTGGATAATACTTTTTTGTCACCTTATTATCAGAACCCGCTCGACCTGGGCGCGGACATAGTGCTTCATTCGGGAACAAAGTTCCTCGGAGGGCACCACGATACCATAGGCGGTTTCGCAATCGTCAAGGATGATGAGATCGATGAGAGGCTTCGTTTCATTTACAAGACGACAGGCGCGGGACTAAGCCCTTTTGACAGCTGGCTTATCCTAAGAGGAATCAGGACGTTGTCGGTAAGACTTAACAAGGCTCAGGAGAATGCTTTTGCGATCGCGGAGTATCTTAAGAAAAACAAGCATGTAACGAAAGTAATTTATCCGGGGCTTAAAGAGCATCCGGGGTATGAGATCATGAAGAAGCAGGCAAGAGGCTTTGGCGCGATGCTTACTTTTGAAGTTGATTCTGCCGAGTTTGCAAAAGAGATCCTTGCAAATGTAGATCTTATCTATTTTGCGGAGAGTCTTGGCGGAACGGAGACACTTATAACATATCCGATCACGCAGACACATGCGGATGTTCCCGCAGACGTGCTTGAAAAAAACGGCATCAACGATCGAATTCTCAGGCTTTCTGTAGGAATAGAAGGAACGGAAGATCTTATAAGTGAATTTGAAAGAGTATTTGAAGTGTCAGAAAAGAATACTCAAAAATAGAGGGTTAAGAATTTTTTATACCCTGCTATAAATTTTTAGTGTTTTACAACAACGCTACGCTAAAGCATAATGCTAATAACATCAATGTGTAAGGCAAAACACATAGTATTAAATAATCTGTTAAACAGCGAGGAGATAAACTTATGGCAAAGGTAGAAGTACCCCTGACAAAAGAAGTTGATGCTGCTGTTTTGGAAGGGATAATTGATAGCATCAAAAGTTTACAATATGGCACGGTCACGATCACGGTTCATGATGGCAAAGTAACTCAGATTGAGACCAGTCGTAAACAGAGATTCAGTTAAGAGAAACTACCGCAGTTTTGTCGAGGTCGGTTTGAATGTCTTTTGGCGAACGAGGTGATAGCGGAAGTTTCGCGTTTTATATTTTTGTAGGAGAAAAAGAGAATGGCTAAAACGTATGAAGAACTTGAAAAGAATCATCCGTGCTTTGGCGGATGCAAGTTCAACGCAGGCAGAATTCACCTTCCGGTGAGCCCAGGATGCAATATCGCGTGCAGATTCTGCGACAGAACGATAAATGACGTTGAACAGCGCCCCGGAGTAACGTCCAAGATAATAACTCCCGATGAAGCAAATACGTTTATTGATAAGGCTCTTGAGTTTGTACCTAATATTAAGGTTGCGGGAATCGCAGGCCCGGGAGATACTCTGGCAACAGACTATGCGTTTGAGACTTTTAAAAAAATCGGTGAGAGTCATCCGGAACTGCTTAAGTGTATGAGTACCAACGGACTTCTTCTTTATGAAAGAGCCGATGAACTCATAGAAATAGGAATAGATACACTTACGGTTACCGTTAATGCCGTAGATCCGGCGATTGAGGCAAAACTCAATGAATATGTCATTTGGCACGGCGAGAAGATCTACGGAGAAGAAGGCGCCAAGATACTTATTGAGAACCAGCTAAAGGGAATCAAAAAGGTAGCAGATGCAGGTGTTACGGTCAAGATAAACACGGTTCTCGTACCCGGAATAAACGATGAGCATATAGCTACCATCGCGAAGACGGTAAGAGAATTGGGAGCGATAATCTACAACATAATTCCGCTCATACCGCAGCATCAGCTTAAAGATATACCAAAGCCCACTTGCGAGCAGATAGAAAAAGCAAGGAGCGATGCGGAACAGTATATCAAGGTATTCAGACACTGCGCACACTGCAGAGCCGACGCAGTAGGAGTACCCGGCGTATCAGAGTACAGTAAGCTCGTATATCAGAGCAGATTAAATGTAAGGAACACTTTTTCACATGGATAAAGCAGTTTACAGAGTTGCACTCGCATCTACGGACAACCGATTTGTGGACCAGCACTTTGGAAGAGCTGAGAGCTTCCTTATAGTAGATGTCGATGAAAACGGTGATTATGAAGAGATTGAACAGCGATTTGTGAACCCCGTTTGTATGGGCGGACATCATGATGCTGCTGAATTAAAAAGAGGAGTAGACGGAGTTTCCGATTGTAATTTTGTTCTGGCAGCCAGAATTGGAGACGGAGCAAGAGGAGAGCTTGAAGAACGAGGTATTGCGGCATTTGAAATGCCTGGGCCGGTTTCGGAAGCGATAAGGAAACTTGACGGATATCTTAAACTACTTCAGGAAATGAACAACAACATAAAAGGACAGTAATGAAGCTGACCGGACAACCGGAGGTTTTGTGAATTTGATCTATTTGATCATTTTTCGCATGCCTTTTTTTATTGCCTGTTTTACGGGTAAAAAATAAGAAGAAATGAGGAGAAAGAAAAAATGGCAGAACTTAGGCAGATTGCAATTTACGGAAAAGGAGGAATCGGAAAGTCTACAACAACACAGAATCTTACAGCAGGACTTGTTGAGCACGGTAAGAAAGTAATGGTTGTTGGTTGCGATCCCAAAGCGGATTCAACAAGACTTCTTCTTGGAGGACTTGCTCAGAAGACGGTTCTTGACACTATCAGAGAAGAAGGTGAGGACATCTCACTTGATCGTATCATGAAGGAAGGCTTTGGCGGTACAAAGTGCGTTGAGTCAGGCGGACCTGAGCCCGGCGTAGGATGTGCCGGAAGAGGTATCATCACTTCAATCAACATGCTTGAGAACCTCGGCGCATATACAGAGGACCTTGATTATGTATTCTATGATGTACTCGGTGACGTTGTCTGCGGTGGTTTCGCAATGCCCATCCGTGAAGGTAAGGCAAAAGAAATCTATATCGTAGCAAGTGGTGAGATGATGGCTCTTTATGCCGCAAACAACATCTCAAAGGGTATTCAGAGATATGCAAGAACAGGTGGAGTAAGACTTGGCGGTATCATCTGTAACTCAAGAAACGTTGACAGAGAGCTTGACCTCTTAAGAGCATTTTCAAAAGAGCTCGGAACTAAGCTTCTTTACTTCGTCCCCAGAGATAACGTAGTTCAGCACGCTGAGATCAACAAGAAGACAGTTATCGAGTACAAGCCCGATTCAAACCAGGCTCAGGAGTACAGAAACCTGGCACAGGCAGTTATTGAGAATAAAGATTTCGTAATTCCCACACCCATGACTCAGGAAAGACTTGAGGAAATCCTCATGGAGTACGGAATGATGGAACTTTCAGACGACTACAAAATTTGATCACTAGGAGGATTATGGTATGTCAAACGTATATAAGTCAATTACAGAGCTCGTTGGAAGAACACCTCTTCTTGAGCTTTCAGGATTCGAAAAACATCACGATTTAAAGGCAACGGTTATCGGTAAGCTTGAATATTTTAATCCCAATCAGAGCGTAAAGGACAGAATTGCCCTTTCAATGATTGAAGAAGCTGAGAAGAGCGGAAAACTTAAGCCCGGCGACACTGTTGTTGAGACAACAAGCGGAAATACAGGTATCGGACTTGCAGCAATAGCGGCTGCAAAGGGATATCCTTTCAGAGTTTATATTCAGGATCAGGTTAGTAAGGAGAGATTCCAGGTAATCCAGGCATTTGGCGGAAAGACAATTAAGCTTGGTGATGAGCCTGTTATCGCTAAGGTTCTTGAGGAGACAGGCGGTGACTTCGTTGCTGCGATCAAGGCACTCAAGGAACAGGTTCTTGATAAGGAAGAGAATGTTGTATTCCTCGATCAGTGTTCTAACCCTGCAAATCCTGCAGTACATAAGAGAACAACAGGACCTGAGATCTGGGAAGATACAGACGGAGAGGTTGATATCCTCGTTGCATGCGTAGGAACAGGCGGAACAATCTCAGGAACAGGTGCTTACCTCAAGGAAAAGAATCCTAACGTAAAGGTTGTAGGTGTTCAGCCCGGACCCAATTCACTTCCCGATAAGGATAAGAATCAGCCTGAAGAAGAGATCACGGGAGTACATCCTTTTGAAGGTGTTGCTGAAAATCTCATTCCTTCAACACTTGACAGAAAGATTTATGACGAATACATCGAAGTTGAGGCTCTTGAAGCATTTGAAGCAGCAAGAGAAGTTGCGGCAAACGACGGTATCCTTATAGGTACATCATCGGGAGCAGCTCTTTATGCAGCAAAGAAGCTTGCGCAGAGACCTGAAAATGCAGGAAAGAAGATTGTTGCAATTTTCCCTGATACAGGACTCAGATATCTTTCAACAAATCTTTTTGCAACAGAAAATTAAGGAATGATGATTAATCCATACTTTAAATAGGAGAAAAAGATAAAATGGCAACAAATTTAAATAACTCCAATGTAGCTACAAGAGAGAACCGTATCGGATCTATTACAGGCTACATCGGTTCACTCAAGGATCTTGCAAGCCAGAGTGAATGTGGAACTTTGAAAGGGTGTTCAAGATGCTTTTCGCAGTCTAGCTCATGTCTTTCAAGCTGTGCACTTGGTCAGCTCTCTGCCATAAGAGATATTGCTATTATTCATCACGGTCCTGCGGGATGTTCCGTTGCGGCAGCAGGTACATATTACCTTGATAAGGTTATGGCCAAAAAACGTGGTGTAACAAATAACACTGTTTACGTCGGAACCGATATGAACGAGAATGATACGATATTTGGCTCTACATCTACGCTTCGCAACATCATCGTTGAAGTAAACAAAAGATATAGCCCAAAGGCAATTTTTGTTTCAAGTTCCTGTGCAACAGGTATCATTGGTGAGGATATCGATAGTATCGTCGATGAGTTAAAAGAAGAGATCGATGTGCCTATCGTTGCGGTTCACTGCGAAGGATTCAAGTCAAGAATCTGGGCTACAGGTTTTGATATCGCAGATCACGCGGTACTTCAGTCAATTGTTCAGCCTCCGAGAGAAGGTGTAAAGAGCAACAAGATCAACTTCAAGAATTTCTATGAGAGTGCAAGACCTGAAATCATAGAGATGTTCAAGAACTTTGATCTCGAGCCTACATTCCTTTACTGTAACTCAACTGTTGAAGAGCTTTCACATATTTCGGAAGCTGTTGCCACAACATGTATCTGCGGAACACTCGGAAACTATCTAGGAAACGTACTTGAAGAAAAGTTTGGTGTTCCTTATGTAAGAAGCATCAACCAGTGCGGTATCGTAGGATTCGAAGCATGGCTTCGTGAGATCGGTAAAGTTACCGGAAGAAGTGAGAAGATCGAGAAGTACATTGAAGAGCAGCGTGCAATCTATCTTCCCAAGATTGAAGAAGTCAAGAAAGAACTCAAGGGACTTAGAGCAGTACTCGGCATGGGACCCGGTTATACTTTCGAAGTATCCCGTGTTCTTAATGAACTTGGAATTGAGGTTGTATGGGCACTTGCATGGCACTATGACAAGAAGTATGAGAACGGAGACGTTCCGCCTTCAATGAAATATCTTTTGGATAACAATATTGATTTCGAGGCCAGTGTTGCCGATCAGCAGAATTTCGAGGTTATGAATATCCTCAACAAATATCAGCCCGATCTGTATCTTTCAAGACATCCGGGTTCAACCGTATGGGCTATCAAGAACGGAACACCTTCAGTGTATGTTGCCGATGAGTATATGATTTTCGGTTACAAGCACACATTGGAATTTGCATATTCCATACTCGATAGCATCAGGAACAGAAGCTTTGAAAAAAACCTCGCAAAGAGAACAAAGCTTCCTTACACGGATTGGTGGTACAAGCAGAACGTAGGAGCTTTCCTTGTGCAGGAAAAGGACAAAAAATGATTCACGGAGGCTGATATAAATGGCAAAGTTACTTGATAAACAAAGATATAAGTGTGCACTTGGCGCGATGCAGACAGTGCAGGCAATAGAGAGAGCCATTCCGATCCTTCATTCGGGTCCGGGATGTGCGCAGAAGCTTTCCGACGGAAACGGAAGCAGCGGATATTTTTCACCAAATATTTTCCCCTGTACCAGTATCAACGAAAAAGACGTTGTATTCGGCGGTGTAAAAAAAGCTTCATTCAACAATCGAGAATTCGCTTAAGGTCATTGATGCAGACCTCTATGTGGTTCTTACAGGTTGTATTCCTGAGATCGTAGGTGATGATTCGGGTGAAGTCGTATCTGAATTTGCAGATGCGGACAAGCCTGTAATTTATGCTCCGACAGCGGGATTTAAGGGAAACAATTATAAGGGACACGAGCAGATAATCGATGCGATCATAGATCAGTATACAAAAAAGACTGATAAGAAGGAGAAGGGTCTTGTAAATATCTGGGCCGACGTTCCTTATCAGGATCTTTACTGGCTCGGAAATTTAAGAGAGCTTGAGAAGCTGTTAAAAGAGATCGGGCTTACACCCAACACTATCTTCGGATATCAAAGAGGAATCAAGAATATAGACAAGATTGCTTCGGCTGAGTTTAACCTTCTTATTTCTCCTTGGGTTTCTGTTAAGAACGTAAAGAAGATGGAGAAAAAGCTCGGTATTCCTTATCTTCATTACAGCACACTTCCTATCGGAGCTTTCGAGACAAGTAAGTTCTTAAGGGAAGTCGGAAAGTTTGCGGGAGTGGATGAAAAGAAGGTCGAAGACGTAATAACAGAGCATGAGAATTATTACTACTACCTCATCGAGAGATTTGCGGATCTTTTCCTTGAGAACCGTGTAATCAACAAGCAGTTCTCTGTTGTAGCGGATGCACAGTACGCTCTCGGAATTACCAAGTTCCTTACAAACGATCTCGGACTTGTTCCAGCAAAGCAGTTTATCACCGATGATACGCCGAAGGAATACAGGGAAGCTATTACCGAAGAATTCAAGAAGCTCAACTACGGACTTGAAGCTGAAGTTGTATTTGAGACAGACAGCTACAAGGTTCATGAGCAGATAAAGAGTCATGACTATCACGGATATCCGCTGGTTCTCGGTGGTTACTATGACAAAGAAGTGACGGAAGACTTAAAGGGTAACTTCCTCAATATCTCATGGCCCGTTAAGGACAAGATTGTTCTTAATGATGCAATTGTTGGATACGATGGCGGTATCAGACTTATTGAGGATATCTACACGGTAGCTTCACAGAGGTTCAACTAAAGAAATATTGATCCGGTCAGTGTTTCTCCAATAAATAATCACAGCGACAACACAGCTTTTGATCTAACTAATCTGCCTAAAGTTCGTGTTTATAAATAATAAGAGGAAAAAAGCGATGTCATATTTGATTGCTGTCGCAACATCAGATGCCAAGGTCGTTGACCTTGGCTTTGGTGCTGCTAAGGGGTTCCATATCTACGAGGTGGAAGGAACCGAATATAAAGAAAAAGAATACAGAGAGTTTGCGGAAGAAGAGATAAGTTCCGATGTGCAAAGCGGTTGTGGCGGACAGACTTCCGGATGCGGTGACACGAGCAATTGTGGAAGTCCGAGTGGAGGTTGCGGCGGAACCGGGGGTCACGACGGCTGCGGCGCCGGTTCACGGAGTGGCTGCGGCGGAAGCGACGGAGCTCTCAGAAAAGTCAATCTCATCGCAGATTGCCGAAGCCTTGTCTGCAAGAAAATCGGTTTTCAGGCTCAGAAACAACTTGAAAAGAAAGCTATCGCAGGTTTTGATGTAGAGTGCAGTGTCGATGAAGCTCTCACCAAGATCGCAACTTATTTTGATAAGATCGATAATCACGTGAGCCTTAGAAGAGGATGATTGACGGATAAGTGAGTTTAGGAGTCGCTTTCCGAAAGTGAAGATTACTTCTTTCCCATTCGATTTGCGATATCGTGAACATATTCAGAAAATTCCTCGGATCTTGATTCAAGAAGTCCGTGTGTGGCATTTTTCATAACGTACATTTTCTTATCGGGAGCATTTACCTTTTCAAAATACTCACAAGCCATATCGTAATTAGTCTGGTAATCCATGTCGCCGTTTATATTGTAATACGGCACTTTGTAGTCATATTTTCCGCTAAGCGAGCACTCATAAAGACCATGTGCAAAAAAAAGGTATATATGGATCCATCGAGATTGCAATATTTTTTACATAGCCGATATAGTCTTTTACCATGTAATTTGGATTAAAAAGAATCGTCGCAACTATATTGTAATCTCGACCATCTTTCATCATCCCATAACCGTACCTGTCCATTATTTTACTTCTGGCGGCCATGGCTTCAAGGCTATCAGCGTTATCAGGCGACCATTTTTCAAGAAGAGCCTCTCCTTGCGCATCACCATTCGTCCACTCTTTTGCTGCCGCATAGAGTCTTAATTCATTCTCATAAATGTCTATACATTGTCCTGTTCCGATAAAAGCGTCGTAGTACTGCGGGTATTCCAATGACAGATTTGCGCCGAACATAGATCCCCATGAATGCCCAAGCAAAGTTATTTTTTCTTTTCTCATATAGGATAAAAGAAACTCAGTCATTGCCTTGCCGTCAGCCATCATAATATCCTTGGTTATCTTATCCGAAATGTTTTTCTTATCAAAGCTCTTTCCAACATTCCTCTGATCCCACGTAACGACAGTATATACGTCACTCCACTTTCGGGTAAAAGAATAATCTACGGGACTTGTCGCAGATCCCGGCCCTCCGTGCAGATACAAAAGAACGGGATTGTTTATGTTTTGTCCATAAATGTTTATCCATTGCCTGCTTCCGTTTATATCAACGTAAAAAGATTCATTTATCCCGCCTTTCGGTGTTCTCTTATTTATTCCCATTCCGACAGATCTGACAACAGCTAAGATTATTATCATTGTTGCCAGAACTATCAAAATTTTTTTTGCTGTTTTTAGCGTTGCTTTCATGCTTTGTTCTCCCAATAATCGATTATTTTAAAAAATGCTTTTTATCTGCATTGGTTATATTTTATTGGGAATCCAAAAGAATTATAATATATCATTTGCACAATCCGGACACTATATTTTTTTCCGTATTGGAAAATTCATATAATAAAGAACCTATGGGACAGCAGTGCTTGGGAATAAGCAAAGTTTATACTTCACTATAAGTGTTTCTTAATTTTCACTTATATTTGCGTGTGATATTATTCAATATAATAAAATTACCTATTGACCTAGTGGGTGAAAAGACATTATAGTGGAGGATAGTTATTATGAAAAAACAATTATTACTGACAATACTGATTGGAGCAGTGCTGACGCTGGCAGGATGCGGAAGTTCCAATGGCGCAAGTGCCAAAGCAGCAGGCAGTGCCAATGCCGGAGAAACCGTGAAGATAGCATATCTTCCCATAACACATTCACTCGCTGTATTGGAGGAGGCTGAGGAGCTTGCAAATAATGAAAAAGTGAATGTTGAGCTTGTTAAGTACGGTTCCTGGCCGGAACTGCTGGATGCTCTTAATTCGGGAAATGTAGACGGAGCATCGGTTCTTATAGAGCTTGCAATGAAGTCAAAAGCTGAGGGCGTAGGAATAAAAGCTGTTGCACTGGGACATAAGGACGGAAATGTTCTCATCGTTTCAAATGATGTTAAAGACGGCGCCGATCTTAAAGGAAGAACAATAGCTATTCCTCATCGTCAGTCATCGCATAACATCCTGGTAAATGATGCACTTGCAAAGAATGGACTTACGATCGATGACATAAATGTCGTGGAACTCGCACCTACAGAGATGCCTTCGGCACTTGTCACAGGAACAATAGACGGTTATTGCGTTGCAGAGCCTTTCGGTGCGGTAGGTGTTTCTACGGGAAAAGGAAAAGTTCTGTATACCTCCGAAGAATTGTGGGAGGATTCGGTTTGCTGCGCACTTGTTTTGACAGATGATTTTATAGACAAGCATGCGGACACAGCCAAGGCATTTGTCGAGGGATACAAAACAGCGGGAAATAATCTTGATGCTGAAACAGCCCAAACTGTTGCAGAAAAGTACCTGAAGCAGAAAGATGATGTACTTGAAACATCTTTGAAATGGATTTCTTATGATGATCTGGATATCACAGAGGAGCAATATAACAAGCTGACCGAGAAGGTTAAAGAATATGGGCTTTCAGACAATCCACCCGCATATGCTGATTTTGTAAAGACTGATTTTTAATATAATTACTTATTATTTTCTACATTTGATGACAGTAATAAATTAAGGGGACATGATGAAAAAAATACTCTCTCTAAAATACGTTATCGTATCAATACTTATCTTACTTGGAATCTGGCAGTTGGCATTTATGATAAGCGACTATAGCCCGGCGTTGTTTCCGTCTCCTTTAATGGCAATCGAAGCTCTTTTTGAGATGATTGCAGACGGCACGCTATTTGCGTCAATAGGCGCAAGTATGTACAGATTTGTAATTGGATACGGATTATCGGTTCTGATAGCAGTCTTTCTGGGGCTTATCCTCGGAAGTCTTCCTAAGGTGTTTAAATATGTGAATCCTTCACTGCAGCTGCTAAGACCGATATCACCGACAGCGTGGATGCCTTTTGTTGTGCTCCTGTTTGGAATAGGGGATCTTCCTGCCATTGTCATCATTTTTATAGCAGCTTTTTTCCCCGTACTGCTGTCTACAGTATCAGCGGTAAGTAAGATCGATGATATGTATTTCAGAGTTGCAGATAATTTCGGAATAAAGCAGCCTCAGCTTATGTGGAAAGTTATCCTTCCTGCGGCGTTCCCTCAGATCGCCAATGCCGTTCATCTTGCTCTCGGAAGCGCATGGATATTCCTTGTTGCGGGTGAGATGGTAGGAGCACAGTCGGGACTTGGCTTCCAGATTATTGATGCGAGAAACAATATCAGAGCGGATATTCTTTTGGCAACAATACTTGTGATCGGACTTATAGGACTATTGCTTGATTTCCTTATCGGATTGTTGGAAAAAAGAATTCTTAAGGCCTGGGGAGGAGAGCAGTAATGTCATATATTCATATAGAAAATGCAGGAAAAACCTTCATACAAAATGGCACGCAGTTCACAGCTTTGTCGGATGTAAATCTCGATATTGAAAAAGGTGAGTTTATCTGCCTCCTGGGACCGTCGGGATGCGGAAAAAGTACTCTTTTAAATGCTATTGCAGGCTTTGATCCGGTAAATCTAGGAAGCGTTAAGATTGACGGAAACGAGGTAAAGGCGCCAAGCACAAAGAATGTAACTATCTTCCAGAACTATGGTCTTCTTCCGTGGCGCACTGTTATCAAGAACGTAGAGCTTGGTCTCGAATCAAAAGGTATTGAGAAAGATAAGAGAAAAGAGATTGCAAAAGAGTATCTTAAACTGGTTAAGCTTGAGAATTTTGCAAATAGCTTTCCGGGGCAGCTTTCAGGCGGAATGAAACAGAGAGTTGCAATAGCAAGGGCGCTTGCGGTAGAACCCGATATTATTTTTATGGATGAGCCTTTCGGAGCACTTGATGCGATTACCAGAATGAAGCTTCAGGATGATATTTTGGATATCTGCAAAAAGCAAAAGAAAACAATAATCTTTGTAACTCATGACATAGAAGAAGCTGTTTATCTGGCGGACAGGATTGTTGTAATGACACCCAACCCCGGCAAAGTAAAAGGTGTTATAACAGTTCCGATTCACCATTTCAGAGATAGGACAAGCGGAGACTTTTTGCTTATAAGAGACAAGATCTTCGATCTGCTTCAGATGAAGATAGAGGAAGATATTGAATATACGATTTAAGGTAGGGGAAAAATGAGTCACACACATTCACATGAACATCATTACCATCATGGCAAAAACGGATTAGAGCATATTCATTCACACAGAAATCTGATCGGTTTTGATGAGCACGGTATTCCGACAGTTACACTTAAGGCAAGCGACCACGGCGGAGAGAGCAGTCCCGAGGACTTTACTAAAGATTATATGAACGCTGTTGCGGAATACAGAAAGACATTTCCGTCAAAGCAGGACGTAATCGATAATACACCCGATCCGGCCGTAAGAGAGATGATCCTTAGAATGGAGCAGATTGGAATAGATACGGCTTTTGACAGGTTTGATGCTCAGAAGCCTCAGTGTGCGTTCGGACTTAGCGGAACATGTTGTAAGATCTGCAACATGGGACCTTGTCATATTACAGCGAAGGCGCAGAGAGGTGTCTGCGGTGCGGATGCGGATCTGATAGTTGCAAGAAATCTTTTGCGTTCGGCAGCTTCAGGTGCGGCTCAGCACGGTATGCATGCTCGTGAGGTGATGCTTACACTCAAGAAAGTGGCTGAGGGAGAACTTGATATCCCTATCCTTGGCGAGCAAAAGATAAGGAGCACGGCGGAAGCTTTTGGAATAAAGCAAAAGAACAGACAGCTTAAGAATGTTGCAAAAGATCTTGCGGATGCTTTGCTTGAAGATATGTCCAGAAGTGTCCCCGATGATTATAAGACAATCAAAGCCTGTGCGCTTCCCGAGAGGCAAAAGGTATGGGAAGAGTTAGATATTCTTCCTATCAGTGCATATCACGAGGTCTTTGAAGCATACCATAAGTCGGGATGCGCAACGGACGGTGACTGGAAGAGCATCATGCAGCAGTTCCTTCGCTGCGGTCTTGCATTTACTTTTTCCGGCGTTGTCGGAGCGGGAATTGCGACCGACGCACTGTTTGGTGTCGGCGACAGAGTTACGTCCAAGGTCAATATCGGTGCGCTTGAGAAAGGCTATGTGAATGTTGCGGTACACGGACATCTGCCAACACTTGTAAGCCAGATTGTTGCGGCAGGAAAAAGAGAAGATTTGATAGAGCTTGCCAAATCCAAAGGCGCAAAGGGTATTCGCTTCTACGGTATCTGCTGTTCGGGACTTTCTGCGATGTACAGAGACAGCGGTGTTATTCCGCTTTCAAATGCGGTATCCGCGGAACTTGTACTTGCTACCGGAGCGCTTGATCTGTGGGTTGCGGATGTTCAGGACGTATTTCCTTCAATCATGGATGTTGCAAAGTGCTTTAAGACTGTTGTGGTTACAACAAGTGATTCCGCAAGGCTTCCCGGTGCCGAGAGATATGAATACGATCATCATCACAGCAATATAGGTCAGACCAAGGAACTTGCAGAGAAGATAGTACGGCGCGCGATCGAGAGTTTTGAGATCAGAAAGGGAATGCCTGTCTACATTCCTCCGTATGAGGTTGAGGCAGAAGTCGGATTCTCTGTTGAGTATGTTCACAAGAGATTCGGAAGCATGAAGCCTCTTGCTGAAGCAATTAAATCGGGACAGATTCTCGGTGTTGTAAATATGGTCGGATGTAATAATCCTAAGGTCCTTTATGAGAAGTGCATTATTGATGTGGCCGATGAACTTCTTAAGAACAACGTTCTTATTATCACCAACGGATGCGCATCGTTCCCTCTTATGAAACTAGGATATTGTGCGGTTTCGGGAAAAGAAAAGGCAGGAGAATCCTTAAGAGAATTCCTTGAACCCGACCTTCCGCCCGTATGGCATGTCGGAGAGTGTATCGATAATACACGTTCTACAGGTATATTTGCGGGAATTGCAGGTGTGCTTGGAAAGAACCTCTATGAGCTTCCGTTTGCATTCTCATCTCCCGAGTGGGGCAATGAAAAGGGAATCGACGCAGCGTTAGGTTTCAGACTTAACGGTATAAGTTCGTATCATTGCGTTGAAGCACCTATTTTCGGATCCAAAAATGTAATTGAGTTCTTGAAACATGGTACAAAGGAACTCCTTGGTTCAACAATGAATGTAAACACAGATCCAGTCGCACTTGCAAAAACAGATCGTGCAGGATATGAAAGACAAGAGAGCAGCCCTTGGTTGGGATAAATAAAGAAGTAACATTCCGATAATAACTTTTAGTTATAGCCTCCCTAAAGTTTAGCGTAATTGTGCTAATAGGGAGGCTATTGTATATTAAGTTCAACAAAAGCGAATACATAAAGCAAACTCATTTGTTTACTGACCGGACAACCGGAGGTTAGTGGTTCGTCACCATTAGGCGGACCAGTAATCTCCGGTTTTCTCATGTGAACTTTTGATTTCAGGTTAGCTAGAGGAGACGATTATGAAAAAAAGAACAATTAAAAATATTCTGTTATCGGGAGTGCTTGTAGGCGCAATGATGTTATCTGCAGTAGGATGCGGAAAGGCATCACAGGGAGCTGATACTGAAGTAAAGGCAGCAGAAGATAATATAGAAGGCGAAGCACAGAGCGAAGGAAGCGGGCAGGTGCAGAAGATAGTTATAGGATCGGGAACCAATTACAATCCTTACTGCTATATAGATGAAAACGGAGATGCTGTTGGTTATGAGTATGACGTACTAAAGGAAATCGACGAGCTACTTCCTCAGTATGAATTTGAGTATCAGTCAATGGCATTCGATCAGCTGGTTCTTTCACTTGAATCAGGAAAGATTGATCTTGCAGCACATCAGTATGAGTACACACCTGAGAGGGAAGAGAAATATCTTTTCTCAGGAGAGTCTTACACATCATATATCACTTACCTTGCAGTTCTTATAGATGATAACGCTAAAAGCCTTGAAGACCTTACAGGTGAGAAGATCAGAACCGGTGGTTCAACAAGTGCCACAACTCAGATCCTTACAAAGTGGAACGAGGAGCATCCGGGGCAGGAAGTTGTTCTTGTAACCTCAGAGGGTAGCTCAGATGAAGAAGCAGCTGCTGCACTTAAGTCAGGAGCAGCAAGAGCATCCGTACTTAAGAAGAGCGATGTTATCAAGATGAATACTAACTTCAGCGATGACGGAAAAGAATGGCTTAAGTCTGTAGGCGAACCCATCAACAATTCAAAGACTTATTATCTGTATCGCAAGGATGAGACAGAACTTAGAGATGCGGTAGACGGAGCTCTTAAGACACTTAAGGAAAACGGAAAGCTTTCTGAGCTTGCAATTAAGTGGGTTGGATACGACGTTACAGAAGAGGAATAAATAGATATGGGAAATTATTTTAGTATTGAAAGATTTATACATGTCTTTCCTAAAGTGATTTCAAGTTTACCTGTTAATCTTCACATTGTTTTTTGGTCAATGCTTCTTGGCACTTTACTGGCCGTATTTGTAGCAGTGCTTAGATTACATAGAGTACCTGTGGTAAGCGGTTTACTGGGATTGTATATATCCTTTATGAGGGGTACGCCGCTCCTGGTGCAGATGATGATCGCGTTTTACGGAATCCCAATAGTACTCGGCACAGTATTTTTAAATCTTTTCGGGATCAATCTAAACAGACTTGAACCCGTGATATTTGTAGAAATAGCGATTATTCTGAATGAGGGGGCTTTCCTTGGAGAGATATTTAGAGGAGCCATAACATCTGTACCTGCGGTTCAGTCGGAAGCAGGATATTCTATAGGAATGACGGGGGCACAAACCTTTGTAAGGATTGTGCTCCCGCAAGCTTTTAAGGTGGCAATTCCGCATTATGGCGTTGACCTCATAGGAGTTTTTCAGAATACATCACTTGTATTTATGCTTGGAGTCGTAGATCTTTTGGGAAGAGCTAAGACAATTGGTGCGGCGTCCGGCCACACTATTGAAGGGTATGTTGCGGCAGCACTTATATATATTGCGTTTAGCTTACTGTTAAAAGGAGCTTTTCTTCTAATAGAAAAGAAACTGAGCGGTGGAGAGGTTAAACTTGTTTAAGGAGTTGGGATATGAGTTTTAGTGTATCAAGTTTTTGGGAGTCTCTTGTGTCAGCACTAGCCTATGCTCCGGTAACCATCAAACTTACTGCGATCACCTTTGTTGTAAGTCTGGTTCTTGGAACAATCATAGCGACGATAAGGTATTACAAGGTACCTGTTCTTTCACAGATCTTTGCGGTGTTTGTGACTGTATATCTGGGACTACCCACTATGGTGGCAATTCTTTTGTATAACATCATATTTATGACATGTTATGCAGATGTGGCAAATGTACTTCACATTACAGTGCCCATCAGCGAAGTTGATCCGATCATAATAGGTTATTTTGTACTTATCCTTGGGACAAGCTGTTCTGTAAGTGAGAGCGTAAGAGGTGCTTTCAGAGGAATAGACAAGGTGCAATTTGAAGCGGGCTACAGTATAGGTCTTGGCAAGTTCAAGACACTTACAAGAGTTATCTATCCTCAAATGGTGCCAATATTACTTCCGGGTTTACAGAATTCTCTGATAGGACTATTGAAGGCATCCAATCTTGTGAGCGCTATCTCAGTCATTGAGATCATGACAGGAGCTCTTTTGCCAAACCTTTTGTACTACAGTTATCTTGAAGGATATGTGGCAGCAGCGCTTGTATACTGGCTTATAGGAATCGGTATAGAGGTGATAGGATACTTGTCTGAGAAAAACAGCGGAAAATATTTAAAGCAAGTGGCGACAGGCTGAAAACATAGGAAATATGAGCATATTAATGCACACAATGACATTGTGTTTGGAACAGAGGAGGTGCGGCGATGATAGAACTTACAGGTGTAAAAAAATCCTTTGGGAAACAGGAAGTTCTTAAGGATGTTTCGATAAAAGTAGATGACGGAGAAGTGGTAGTAATACTGGGGCCAAGCGGCTCCGGAAAGACTACGCTTCTTCGGAGTATAAATTTTCTTGAGAAGGCCGACAGCGGAACCATGAAGTTTTCCGATAAGATAATAAATTTTAAGAACCCCAAGAAAAAAGATATTCTGTACATGAGAAGACATACAGGCTTTGTGTTCCAGAACTACGGACTGTTTGCTCACAAGACGGTTCTTCAGAATGTAATGGAAGGACTTGTTCAGGTTCAGAAAAAGAGTAAGCACGAAGCGCAGCAGATTGCAGAGGAAGTCCTTCAAAATGTTGGGATGCTTGAAAAGAAAGATTCTTATCCATCACAGCTATCCGGCGGACAGCAGCAGAGAGTAGGAATAGCAAGGGCTGTGGCTCTAAAGCCTGAAGTGATCCTTTTTGATGAGCCCACATCTGCCCTTGATCCTGAGCTTGTGGGAGAAACCTTGGAAGTAATAAAGAAGGTTGCAAAGACGGGAATAACCATGATCGTAGTGACCCATGAGATGTCTTTTGCCGAGGATGTGGCTGACAGGGTTATCTTTATGGATGGCGGAGTTGTAGTGGAAGAAGGAAAGCCCGGAGAAATATTCTATAAACCAAAGGAAGAGCGTACAAGGCAGTTCCTTTCAAGGATCATCCCTCAGGATGCATATGTGATCTGACAGGGACAGAGTATAAAATATGTACTAAATATATGGCAATGTGTTATTATGTATAAAAATTTATTTGGAGATTATACATATGACAATTTTGCAGCTTAAATATGTAATAGCCATTGACGAGGAATGCTCAATGAGAAAGGCGGCTGACAGGCTTTACGTGTCACAGCCCGGGCTTTCGAGTGCGGTAAGAGATCTTGAGAATGAGCTTGGAATCCAGATATTCCAGCGTGTTCATAACGGCGTTGTGACAACAGTTGCAGGCGGCGCTTTTATCGCTTATGCAAGAAGCGCGGTTGAGCAGTTTGAGAAGATTGAGGACAAATATATCAATGCCAAGACTGACAAGCCCACTTTCTCAGTATCGATGCAACATTATACAGTAGCTGTAAATGCTTTTATAGAAACAGTCAAGGAATACGACCTTGAAGAGTACCAGTTCTCTATCAGAGAGACTCAGACAAGTGAAGTAATAGACGACCTTAAGAGCCTTAGAAGTGAAGTCGGAGTTATTGCTCTTAGCGAGTTTAACAGGAACATGTTCAAAAAGATTTTTGCGGACGCTTCTCTTGAGTTCCATGAGCTCTTTACAAGAGAGACTTACGTATATCTTAGAAAGGATCACCCTCTTGCAGACAGAGAAGAAATTTCGCTTAAAGATCTGCAGGATTATCCGTGCATGGTATTCGATCAGGGCGACAACACATCCTTCTATTACAGAGAGGAAGCGCTTGCAACCTATGATTATAAAAAGGTCATAAGTACAAACGAAAGAGCAACATCCGTAGAGCTTATGCTCGGTCTTAACGGCTACGCTGTAGGTGCGGCAATGCTCGGCGAAAGCCTCAACACTTCCGAGATTCATCACGTTAAGCTCAAGGAAGAAGAAACGCTGACTCTCGGATATATCATCCGTAAAGGCAGTGACCTTAGCGATATGGCAAAGACTTTTATTGAGAAGCTTCAGCAGTATAAATAAAAAAATTAGCAAATGCAAAGCTTTATGTACGCTTTACCATTTCATGTCCCATATCGTATTTTATTCCTTTGTAGGAAGAAGGAGAGCTGCCAAAGTGCCGCTTGCGACTCTTTGTTCTTTACCTATTTTTTCCATAGACAGCCCCGCCCCAAGGTATACATTCAGAAATGCGCCGTCTACGTACGAGGATGATGTTTTTCAAAACTAATAAAGCAGCAAATGCCGATTTCTCTGAGCAACGTCGAAATGAGGCATTTGCTGCTTTATTAGTTTTAGAAAAACACACCGCAGACGTAAAACAAGCATTTCTGAATGTATACCTTGGGGCGGTGCGTACGGATAAATATTCAACTCATGTGCTTGTATAGGCTGTTTCCGATCATTTGGATGATCTGGACGAAGGCTATTAGGATGACGGAGCATATGATGAGGTATTCGGTTTTGTATTGCTGGTAGCCGTAGCGGATTGCGATGTCGCCGATACCGCCGCCTCCGACAGTTCCTGCCATTGCGGAGTAGCCGATAAGTGAGATTACAAGAAGTATCACACCGTTTAGCATTCTCGGAATAGATTCTTTTACATAGACACGCATCAGAATCTGGAAGTTTGAAGCTCCGAAAGATCTTGCGGCTTCAATGACTCCGGGATTGGTCTCACGAAGGCTCGTCTCAAACACTCTTGCGATATAGGGAATTGCCGATACCGTAAGAGGCACGATAGAAGCTGTTGTTCCGATAGATTTTCCGACAACCGCTCTTGTAAAAGGGATAAGTATTACAAGAAGGATGATGAACGGAAAGCTTCTGAATACGTTTACCAGAAAGCTAAGAATCTCATAAACGATTTTGTTTGGCTTAAGTCCGTCAGGAGCTGTAAGCGTCAGTATTATGGCGGGAATAAATCCTATTATCACTGAAAAAAGTGTTGACCAGAATACCATGTATAAAGTTTGTTTAAAGGCAGTCATTATAACAGAGCTCATGCCTGCATCAGATAAAATTCCCGACATTATTTGATTACCTCCCAGGTTACGTTTTTGCTGTCAAGAAAAGCGCATGCTTTCTCAAGATCTTTTTCATCCATATTAAGGACGAGGCTTCCGTAGACGTCCTCTCTGAAGTCTTCAAGCTTGGCCCAACAAATGTTGAAGTTTGTTTGAAGCTCCCTTGCCATCTCGGTTACGATAGGGCGCTGATTGCCTTCGCCGAAGAAAAAGAGCTTCAAATTGACTCCCGTTGAGGGAAGCTTGTCACTTTCTTCGCGGAGGAACTCACGCATTTCCTGTTCCTTGGGCCATACAAAGAGCTGTTCAGGTTTACCTATTGCAAGCACTTTGCCGCCGCTAAGAAATGCAACCTTCTGGCAGATCTGCTTAACGACTTCCATCTGATGAGTGACGATTATGATGGTAATGCCCATTTCTTTATTGATCTTTTGTAAAAGAGCTAAGATACCCTTTGTAATCTCGGGATCGAGTGCGCTTGTTGCTTCATCGCACAAAAGAAAATCGGGATCGAGCGCAAGTGCCCTTGCTATTGCGACACGCTGCTTCTGACCGCCTGAGAGTTCCTTTGGCTTTGAATGTACTTTTTCTTCAAGGCCGACGAGTTTTATAAGATTAAGGATTTTTTCTTTGGCTTCCGGAGTGTTTGTGGGAATTCCCCAGAATTTCATGGGAAGAGCAACGTTGTGATATACGTCGAGCCTTTCAAGTAGGTTAAAGCCCTGAAATATCATGCCCATTCTCTTTTGAAGATTTCGAAGAACTTTTTTGTTCTTGATGTCGACGGTTACATCGTCTACGACGATCGCACCTTCATCATAAGATTCAAGGCCGTTTATGCAACGAAGAAGAGTGGATTTACCGGCACCGCTTTGTCCGATGATTCCGAATATCTCACCTTTTTCGATGTCGATATTTACTCCTTTAAGTACCTCGGTTTTGTTGAAAGTTTTTTTGACATTTTTAATTTGTATCATAGATAGTAAGACCACCTGTCTTATTATATTAGGAAAATTCTATAAGCGTTCCCGACGCTAATCTATTATTACATTACTGCTTTTAAATATCAAATATGACACGTCACTGGCAAGGAGACGTGTCATATTTTTTGTAGTATGTAATATGAAAGGTAGGATTTGTATGATATGGGGGCGGAAAGTCAAAAAGCGTACATGCTTGCATGTTAAGCTTTTTGACCTAACGGCCCTAACAAACATGAGGAATTAGCAATTTACGTAGTAAATTAGCGTTTTCCGAATGTTTGTAGAAGTGCGAGAGTTTCGAAGAAACGGAGCACTTCGTATATCATATACGTTATTGGCTTTTAAAATGGTTTACTGCGGATCAATAAATGAAGGAATTACTGCTCCCTTGTATGTCTCTTCAATATATGATTTAACTTCGTCTGATTTAAGAGCTGCTACAAGAGCTTTGATCTTTTCAGAATCCTGAGAACCGTCCTTAACTACAAGGAAGTTAGTTCTCTTTACTGTTGTCTCATCGTCAAATTCCTCGATATCAAGTGCGGGATGCTTAGCCGGAAGGTCTGCTTCAAGTGCATAGTTTCCGTTGATCGCTGCTGCATCAAGATCGGGAAGTGAAAGAGGAAGGTTAGCTGCCTCAAGAGGAGTGATCTTATATCCGTGAGGGTTAGCGTCCTTATCTTTTGAAAGAGAATCCTCTGTATAGCTTGCATCTTCACCAAAAGCACCCTTTGATGTAAGAAGTCCCTTCTGAACAAGAAGGTCAAGTGCCCTTGCACCGTTGTCGGGATCGTTTGGAATACCGATCTCTGCACCATCGGGAATCTCTTCAAGCTTAGTATATTTTTCTGAGTAGATACCCATCGGCTCGATGTGGATGCCTGCTACTGCTGAAAGATGAAGACCTGCGTCTTTGTTCTGCTGGTCAAGATATCCGAGTGTCTGGAAGTAGTTGGCGTCAATCTCGCCTGCTTCAAGTGATGTGTTGGGAAGTACATAATCCTGGAAGACAACTGTCTCAAGAGTCCATCCGTCTTTTGCAAGAACTTCCTTTACGATATTATCAAGAATCTCAGCGTGAGGAACGGGTGTTGCTCCTACAGTGATCTTCTTGTCTGTGTCAGATGCTGAATCAGCTTCAGCCTGTGTAGCTTCTTCTGTTGCAGGAGCCTCTGTAGTCTGTGACTCTGCTTTTGATCCGCAGCCTGTAAGTGCTCCGAAAGCAAGTGCTGCTGTTAAGACCAAACTTGTAATTACTCTCTTTTTCATAATGCTTCATTTCCTCCTCGATACCATTGTAAACAATGGCTTAATTCATACCGATGCTGCAAGATACTAGTACGCTATACAGTGTGCTGTATGATCAAGATTCAAGTCTGCAGCAATTTCCTTGAGCGGTATGAATGCATTATACAAGATTAAAACTCGATTTGGGAAATAAATAAAATTTATCAGCAGTGAAAAGGGAAAATTATATGAGGATTATTGCCTTTATTGCTTCATATGTGCTGCGGGTAATATGGTTAAAATTTAACTTTACGTGCAGGTAAGATGTTGATTGTATGACCTAAATGAAGAATTATGCTGTTTTGGGTCATACAATTCGTGAAGAAAAGTAGCGAACAGAGGGTAAGATTATGACCTAAACAAAAGTTTTTTCAGCTTTAGGCCATAAAATTTATGGAAGGCGTTTTGGCAAGGTTTCCGCTACCGCGCACAATGACAGTTTATTTTGCGGATAATGTTGATTGAAAGTTATCGCTACGGTATTTGAATTTGACTGAGATGACAAGATTATTTATGATGTTAACACTAAGCAAGAATAATCATAAGAATGGTCGGAAGGATGAGATTGAATACAACAAAGAAAATGATCGTAAAAACTGTAGCGACAGTCTGTGCGGCTTCGCTTTTTATTGTGGGGTGCGGCGCAAAGAATAAAGAAAATACATCAACGATCTTTGCGATGGATACCGTGATGCAGCTTGAGATAGAGGGAGACGACAAGCTCCTTGCGGAAGCGGAGAAAAAAATCAGAGATATAGAAGGTACACTTTCCGTGACGGATGAGGACAGTGAAATAGGGAAGATCAACAGTGATAAAAACGGAAAGCTGTCTGAAGACGGAACTAAGATCCTTCAGGAAGCGCTTAAGATATGTGAAGCTACAGAAGGAAGTCTTGATATATCGGTTTATCCGGTTCTTAAGACATGGGGATTTACTACGGGCGAGTTCAGGGTGCCTTCGGATGATGAACTGAAAGCCCTTGTTTCAAATGTAGGTTATGACAGGATTGATGTGGAATACGCAGGCGATAAAGAGTGCAATGTAAAATTAGAAGACAACATGCAGATTGATCTTGGAAGTGTGGTTAAGGGCTATACGGGATCATATCTTGCGGAATTTTTCAGGGAAAAAGGAGTGACATCGGGGCTTATAAATCTTGGAGGCAATGTTGAGTGCATTGGAACAAAGCCTGACGGAGGGCTGTGGCGTGTTGCGATCAAGAGCCCGTTTGAAGACAGCAAGAGCGGAGTGCTTGGTGTTATAGAGACAAGCGATATGGCCGTTATAACTTCCGGAGGATATGAGAGATTTTTTGAAGAAAACGGAGAGAAATACTGGCATATTCTTGATCCCAAGACAGGAAAGCCTGCAAAGAGCGGTCTTGCTTCGGTTACTGTTGTGGGAAGGAACGGAACTGTATGCGACGGCCTTTCAACAGCTCTTTTTGTAATGGGAGAAGAAAGAGCCGAGAAATTTTATAAGGAGTATTCGACAGGCGATAAGGGCATAGCGGCATTTGACCTTATCATGGTTACGGATGACAGAAAAGTATATGTCACAGAAGGCGTAAATACAATCTTTTCTCTGAGCCCCGAATACTCGGATATGGATATAAACGTTATAAGGTAAAATGTTATTGTTGACGTGCCTCTGCTATCATATTATGTTTATTTGGATGAAGAAAACAAAAAATGGAGGGGCAACATGGAGAAGTTTAAGGCGTTATTCTATAAGATTCACAATGATTACTACAGATGGTATGATTTTCTGCTTATTCTGCCGGTGGTATTCTTTGTTCTTTTGCTTGCGGGCGAGATTGCAGGACAATTATTATTCAACTTATTGATCATTCCCAATATGGGACTTGACGATCTGGCGTTTAATACAGCGGTTACGAGATATGGTCAGACTATCGGATCATGGATCGTACTTATTGTTTTTCTTTTGATAATAAAACCCGACAGACCTGTTCTTAAAACATTTTGGAAAAAATATAAAGGAAATACGGTACTGTTTTTTCTACTGGGACTTCTTGTAGGCGGCGGAATGAATGTCTTTTGTGCGATAGTAGCTATGCTCAACAAAGATATAGCCGTTTATTTCAACAGATTTCAGTTTTTCAAAGTATTTGTTGTGTTTGTGATGGTTTTTTTCCAATCAGGAAGCGAAGAAATTCTGTGCAGAGGATTTCTGTATCAGAGGCTTCGAAGGTCGTTTAGATCACCTTGGGTTGCCATTATAGGAAATGCGCTGGTTTTCGGTGCTCTGCATCTTCTTAATCCGGACGTATCGTTCCTTGGATTTTTGAATATTGTTTTGTTCGGTGTATTCATGGCTCTTATGATCTATTATTACGAGAGTATGTGGATGGCGATCGCGGTTCATACCGGATGGAACTACATGCAGAGTATAGTTTTGGGGCTTCCCAACAGCGGACTTGTCTTTGATTTTTCAATCTTTAAACTGGACGTAGCTTCCGCAACAAACAGCTTTGCATATAATGTTGGATTCGGAATTGAGGGAACAGTTCTTTCATCGGTTGTTCTCGCTGTCGGAATAGTTGTGATCGTTTTGCTTGGAAAAAAGAGAAAAGGCGATAACCTCTGGGTTGTCGGAGAGACTGTTTTTCCCAAGGTGAAAGAACAGATTGCCGAATGATAATATAATAAGATGCAGTGCCATAGCCCTGATAAAGGTTATGGCACTTTTTTCAGTGCGTCAATAAGCGCAATGTTTTCGGCATGATTTCTTACTGCGATGCGGAAATAGGAGTTGTCGAGGCCGCTGAAGTTTGCACAGTTACGTAAAAGGATTCCGTGCTCTTTGGCAAGGCGGTCTGTAAGAGAACTTCCGACAAGATGTGATTTCGATGTGGTGAGCAATGTTAGCGGGAGTCTTGCCAGGATGAAGTTTGTATCGCTGCCGAAAACGGTAAAGCCAAGAGAACGGAGCTCTTTTGTGAGAAAAGCTCTTTCTTTTGCAACTAGTTCTATTGTTTCTTGTACGTATTTTTTTTTCCGGTATGGACTCTTCCCCTGCAAGAAGTGCAAGGCTTGATATATTCCATTCCGGTTTAAGTGCGTTCAGCTCCGATAATATGCGCTGGTTTGAGCATATGCAGTAACCAAGCCTAAGTCCCGGGAGGCAATAAAGCTTGGTGAAAGCATCTATTATTATAAGATGAGGGTGGTCTTTTATAAGCGAGACCGCGCTTGTCTTTTTTTCATCGGGAACAAAGCCCATAAAGCATTCGTCAATAACAAGGTAGATGCCGAAGCTTTCACAGAAATCGGCGATCTTTTTTACAAAATCGTGGGAGATGAGTGCTCCGGTGGGATTGTTCGGATTGCAGATAAAGATTGCATCTACGGTACTTGCTCTTTTTACATCTGTAAAAAAATCTTCCGTGAGTCTGAAATCGTTATCGCTTCTTAGAATGTGTTCGGTTACACGGCAGTTTCTTGCTGTGAGAGCTTTTTTATACCCTGAAAAAGTTGGAGCGGGAATCATAGCACCACGCGGAATGATAGCCTGTGTAAGAAGCGTTATTATCTCAGAAGCACCGTTTCCAAGGACAAAGTATTCTTCCGGAAGGTTGTGATATGCGGACAACTTGGCAAGAAGTGCGCAGTCATTCATGTTGGGATATTTTTCCAAAAGGGATATGTTTTCAGCGATGTCGCGTCTGACTTTCTCAGGCATTCCGAGTGGATTGACGTTCACGCTGAAATCATATTTTATCTTATAGCTCTTATCATAAATTCCGCCGTGTTCATATGTGGTGTAGGTCATTTTCATTCCTCCAAGATTAAGTATAAAGGTTCTTTTGATACTTTTACAACATTACTTATGTGTGTAAAATAAACGTATGACAGGGAATACTGAGAAAATAATAAAAAAATACATAGAAGGTGTCGGAAGAGCTGACGCTGATGCGAAGATCAGGGCAAGAGAGTATGACGATGCGCTGATAAAGCCGCCTCGCAGCTTGGGAAAGCTTGAAGATATTGCGGTTAAGCTCGCAGGAATAACAGGACATGTTAAGAACAGGATCGGATGCAAAAAGATTCTGGTTTTTTGTGCCGACAACGGTGTAACGGCTGAAGGAGTCGCTTCTGCGCCCGTTTCCGTAACGGCAAGCCAGGCTGTCAACATGACTTCGGGAATAACGGGAATGTCTGCGCTTGCAAAGAATTTCGGCGCGGAAGTTGTGGTTGTTGACGTTGGGGTTGCGACTGAGTTTCCGCTTACATTTGATGGGAAAAAGGCACCTATAATAGATAAAAAGATCAGAAAAGGTACCGGAAATATCGTATGCGAGCCTGCTATGAGCATGGACGAGTGTTTGTGCGCCATATTGACGGGAATTGAGATCGCGGTTGGGAATGATGATGGCGCGGAGCCGGGCTATATCGATCTTGTCGGAATCGGTGAGATGGGAATAGGAAATACCACAACTTCGGCAGCAGTTCTTTCTGCGATCACGGGAGTTTGCAGCGACGGTCTTACGGGGCGAGGAGCGGGAATCTCCGATGAGGCATATGACAATAAAAAGAAAGTTATAAACAAGGCTCTTTCTTTGCATGGGCTTACGGATGCGGTCGATAAGTATGTCGATGATTTTGGGGCGGTTACGGATATTTTGTCCAAAGTAGGAGGACTTGATATCGCGGCTATGTGCGGAGCGTTTATCGGAGCAGCGTACTCGGGAAAAGGAGCCGTGATAGACGGATATATTTCGGCAGTGGCGGCTCTTCTTGCGGTAAAGCTGTGTCCTGCGGTGTCGGATTATCTTTTTCCCTCACATGTATCTACGGAACCTGGCTATATGCTTGCGATTAAAGAGCTGGGACTTAGGCCGTACCTTGACCTTAATATGGGGCTCGGCGAGGGAAGCGGATGCGTTCTTGCGTTTGGTGTTATCGAAGGCGCGTGCGCAATGATGAATGATATGGCCACATTTGAAGGCGGCGGAATTGACGATTCGTATCTGGAAGGAATCAGGTAAAGATGATAGTTCTCTTGACGGGAGGCTGTAAAAACGGCAAATCGAATACTGCTCAGGACATTGCCTGCGGTCTCAGGAAAAAGACCGGTGGAGGGCTTTACTACGTTGCGACTATGGAATCCACAGGTATAGAGGACGATGAGCGTATCAGAAAGCATGTGGAAAACAGAGCAGGGCTTGGCTTTGAGACTATAGAGATCGCAAGGGATATTAAGAGACTCAGCACGGAAAAAGAGAAGTTTCTTAAAATGGCGGATGAATGCAAAACAAATACATTTCTTGTGGACAGCCTGACAGCGCTTCTTGCAAATGAGATGTTTCGTGTGGACAAAGACGGAAATTTCACGGAGGATCCCTTTTCGGCAAAGAGGGTTTGCGATGATCTCAGTATCTTATGCAGGGAGAAGGATTATAATCTTATCTTTGTAAGTGACGGAATTTACAGCGATGCTGCGGTTTACGATATGAGCACAGAGGCATATCGTGAGGGACTGGCTCTTATTGAGAGAGAAGTTGCGGGATATGCGGATGAAGTTATTGAGATGTGCGCGGGAGAAGCTGTTTTGCATAAGTTTTTGCATAAGAAGGGAATTGTTGAAATGAGCAACAAGGATAATCGCGGAATTCTTGTAGTGGGCGGTGCAGGTCAGGGAAAGCTTGAATTTGCAAAGCTGCTTATCAGAGAAAGTGAAGATATCAGCGATAAAGATATTTATACTTTTGAACATAAAGAATGCGGCATGAATAAGAGCCTTGATGATATAGCCGAGGTTGTTCCCGGTGGCTGCAAGATCTATTACCATGCAGAGCGTCTTGTGCGCGGAACGGATGTAAGCATAGAGGAACTTTCGGAGCTTTTTTCCAAAGATGCGATAGTTATATGTGAAGATATCACCTGCGGGATTGTTCCTGTGGATGACACAGACAGGAAATGGCGCGAAGATGCGGGAAGATTTATGCAGGCGCTTGCGAAGAACAGGGATGTTTACAGAGTAATCTGTGGAATAGGGGAAAAAATAGGATGAAAAGTTTATTCAGGTCTTTTGCCATAGCGTTTTCAATGTACTCCAAGATTCCGATGCCTCAGTTTACTTGGGAAAAAGAGGATATGAAGTACAGCATTGTCTTTTTTCCGTTTATCGGCGCTGTTTTGTTTGCGGTTATAGGCGGGATAAGGTGTCTTGGGGCGATTCTTGACATGGGAAGTATTCCCACCGGGCTTTTTATGATGGCGGCAATTGTTCTTGTCACAGGCGGAATTCACGTTGACGGGTACATGGATTGCAGCGATGCTTTCTCTTCCTATGCAGACAGGGAGAAAAAACTTGAGATCTTAAAGGATCCTCATATAGGTGCGTTTGCGGTTATCAGAGTGCTTGCGCTTTCGGCGGTTTATCTTGCAAGCATAAGTATTATTCTGGATAAAGAGATTCTTTCGGATGTGTCATTGTTTTTTTCGGGAGAAGCTTCGATTATCCTTGGGTTTGGATTTATCTTATCGAGGGCGCTAAGCGGAATATCTGTTGTGAGTTTTCCATGTGCAAAGAGTGAAGGAACTCTCTACAGCTTTGCTGAAGGTGCAGATAAGAAGAGATGTCTTTCCATATTGGTAAAAGAAGCGCTGGTGGTTTCGATAGCGATGATACTGGTAGGGGGTATTTGCGGAGTTTGCGCGGTCTGCGCGGCGCTTTTGGTATTTGCGTATTACAAATATAAGACCGGCAGAGAACTTGGCGGAATTACCGGTGATGCGGCGGGATGGTTTTTGTGTCTTGCCGAAACTGCAATTGCGGTAGCGATATGTGCATACGTGCTTTTGGGAGGATTTTTGGGAGTATAGAGTGATATTTGTATTTGATAAACGTAATTTTGTGAAAATATTTAATTTTTTTTTTATATAAAACAGCAGAATAATTGCTTATAATATAGGCATACACCGAATATATGCGTCGTTTTTGTAAGTTGTGGAAATGAAAGCCTTTGAAGAGGACTTTGGAGGAGTGAGGCAGAATGATAAGAAGCGTATTTATCGTTATATTTGTCTTACTTATTGCCATATTAATGCTATGTGGTATTGCTTCATGGCGCTCTGAAAAGACTATAGGCAGATCTGTAGGTTTGTTCTGTTTTTCTCTTATTCCTCCGGTTCTCGGAAACATGATAATTGTCGGTGCAACCACTGAAAATATGGCTTCTGTCGGTTGCTATATTTACTACATCGGCATGAATCTTGTGATGTACACTTTGATAAATTTCACAAATAAATATTGTATCAGGCAAAATGATACGGACAAAAAAGCCGGAATTGTGCCTGATTGGATTAAATACATACTTGTAATAGATGCGGTACAGGTCTTTATGAACATAGTGTTTAAACACGCTTTTGTCTTGCAGGAAATTGAAGCGTACGGAAAGCCTTATTTTATTATGGAGGCATTACCCGGTCAGATTGTTCATAGAGTTGTTTGCTACGGCGCTATGGCTATGATAATGATAGTTTTTATCATCAGGAGCATACAGGCTTCAAGGCTCCACAGAGAGCGCTATATTGTTATACTCATCAGCATGATGATCGGAACTTTTTGGCAGACATACTATATCTTTTCCCGGACTCCGATCGACAGATCTATGATAGGATTTGCTGTATTAGGATTTCTGATATTCTATTTTTCAATCCACTACAGACCGCTTCGCTTGCTGGACAGCATGCTTGCGGATATTGTAAATGATACGACGGTAGCGGTTTTTTTGTATGAACCTGAGGGAAAATGTATCTGGATAAATGAGTCTGCGAAAAAGCTTACAGGTATAAAAGGTAATGATCTTGAAGGTGCATCAATGGCGCTAAGAGATCTTATTGGTGAAACGGCCAATATTTTGGAGATGAATGAGACTGAGACTGAGATAATCCGGCAAATAAATGAAGACGAGTTGAGTTTTATGATAGCCAGAAACAGCTTTTTTGACGGAAGTGGGAAAAAAACTGGGATCATATGTGAGGGTCAGAGATATAACGGAAGAGAAACAACGCATCGAGGCAGAGATGTTCGCTTCCAATCATGATGAGCTTACCGGCCTGTACAACAAGGAATATACATACAAGAAGATTTCAGATCAGCTTAAACAACATGCACTTAATGATTACTATATTGTACGAATTAATGTGTGCGATTTTAAGGTGTTCAATGATGTTTTTGGAAAAGCATTCGGTGATGCGGCTCTTAAGCAGGTTGCTGACTGGATAAGGAAGTATTCGGATGAAAGATGTATATACGGTCGTATAAGTGGAGACAGCTTTGGATCTTGTCTTCCAAAGAGTGAGTTTATAGAGGAAGTGCTTGAGAGTGATCTGGCGCGTTTTACCGTACGTCTTGGGGATATTGAACAGAATCTTATGGTGCATCTGGGATTTTGCGAGATAGGCGATGACGATCAGGATGTATCTGTTTTGTTTGACAGAGCAAGTGTGGCTCTTGATTCAATAAAGGATGATTATAAAAAACATGTTGTATTTTTTGACAGGAAGATCAGGGATAGGATGGTCTGGAATCAGGAAATATCTGCCCAGCTTGATGATGCCATAGCGCAGGAACAGATAGTTCCTTATCTGCAGCCTATAGCAGACAATACAGGCAAAATTGTCGGAGCGGAAGCGCTTGCCAGATGGATCCATCCGCTTCATGGATTTATGTCCCCTGCAGATTTTATTCCTCTGTTCGAAGAAAACGGTATCATCGTGGATCTGGACAAACATATCTGGAAATTGGCTTGTCGGATATTGAAGGAATGGAAAGAAAAATATCCCGATCTTTTTATTTCCGTTAATGTATCTCCGAAAGACTTCTATCTGACGGATGTTCTTTCGGATATAGTAGGTTTCGTCAAGGAATATGAGATAGAGCCCAAGAGTCTTCGTATTGAGGTCACAGAGAGCAGTATGATGAGAGATACTGACGACAGGATGAGGACTCTTGAAGAATTCAGAAAACAGGGATTCATTGTTGAGATGGATGATTTCGGAAGCGGTTATTCATCACTTAATATGCTCAAGGATATGCCTGTGGATGTGCTTAAGATTGATATGAAGTTCCTTGGAAAATCAAGCGATGAACAACGTGCGGATATAGTTATAAAGAATGTTATCAGACTTTCGGAAGATCTTAGTATTGTTTCACTTGCCGAAGGCGTGGAAACTAAGGAAGTATTTAATCAGCTGAACAATCTTGGGTGCAATCTTTTCCAAGGGTATTATTTCTCAAAACCTGTGCCGCTTAATGAATTTGAGGCTATGCTGAGTGAAAAGAAGATGATATGATGCAGATATGATGGAATTTTGGGCGGAGTATTGTAAGTACATATCTGTTGCAATTTTAGCAGGGGTCATAATCGATATTATTGTCGGAGACCCTGCTTTTTTGCTGCATCCTGTGCAGATTATTGGAAAGCTGATAGAAATCTTGGAGAAACTTTTGCGCGGGAAAAAAGTGACCGAAACAGGCGAAGATGCCGGGGAAAGCGGTAAAGTAGGTAGTGATTTAAAAGATTTTGTGCTTGGCGTGATAGAGGTTATGGTTGTTGTAGCGGTTACGGGCGGTGTTTCTTTTGGAATCTGCTATCTTGCATATAGGATACATACATATCTTTTGCTTGCGGTAATGAGTGTGATGTGCTGGCAGTGCATCGCGGCAAGGAGTCTTCGCGATGCGGCAATTGCGGTATATGTTCCGCTTTCAAAAGGGGATGTCGAAGGCGCAAGAAAAGCGGTATCGATGATTGTCGGAAGAGATACGCAGAGCCTTGATGATAAAGGGATTGCAAAGGCTGCGGTTGAGACTGTTGCGGAGAATACGAATGACGGCGTTATCTGTCCTCTTTTTTACCAGATGCTTGGAGGACCTGTACTTTCTTATGTGTATAAAGCGGTAAGTACGATGGATTCAATGATTGGGTACAAGAATGACAGATATATGTATTTCGGAAGAGCTGCGGCTAAGACAGATGACGTGTTTGCTTATGTACCTGCAAGACTCAGCGCTGTCTTTATGATTGCGGGAACGGCTCTTTTGGAAGTGTGCGGAGCATTGTTTGGAAAAAATAATTCATTTAATTACAGTACAAAGAATGCAGCCGGGATTTTTGTAAGAGACAGGTATAATCATGCCAGTCCCAATTCGGCGCAGTGTGAGAGCGTATGCGCGGGTGCTCTTGGGCTTAAACTTGCGGGACCTGCGAGTTATTTCGGTAAACTTCATGACAAGAAGTTTATAGGAGATGAGCACAGACCGATTGAGTCTGAAGACATAAAACGCAGCATACTTCTTATGAATATGACGACAGCTCTTTTTGTAATAATTTATTTTGTCATATATATTTTCGTGAAGCTGCGATAATGGTATACTCCAATACGGATGATAATTTACGAAAATGACGTATTTTATACAAAACAGAAAAACGGATGTAAGAAAATGGATAAAAAATCAATCTTAAATAACAAAATGTTTTTGTACATGACAGAGTTTTTTGCGGGAATGTCTGTTATGGCGGTCGAGCTTGGAGCCAGCAGACTTCTTGCTCCTTATTTTAGTTCTTCACAGATTGTGTGGACGATCATAATCGGAACCATAATGATAGCCATGGCGCTTGGAAATATCTACGGCGGCAAGGCAGCAGACAAAGACCCCGATCCGGGAAAACTTTATAAGAGAATTCTTATTGCAGCTATCTGGATCGCTGCGATTCCCGTTCTCGGTAAATACATAATAATTGCAATTTCTGCGGCGGTTATATTTGCGGTTAACAGTAATTTCCTTGTAATAGCGGCATTCGCGACATGTATGATCGTGTTCGTGTTCCCTCTTTTTCTTCTGGGAACAGTAACACCTTCACTTGCCAAGTATACGACGGAGTCACTTGATGACAACGGCAAGATAATCGGAACTCTCGGGGCATTTAACACAGTCGGAAGCATTATAGGCACTTTTGTACCGACATTCGTTACGATTCCTGCGGTAGGAACGACCATAACATTTCTTATCTTTGCGGGAATATTGATTGCGCTTTGCATCGCTTTTTTTGTCAGTACGGGTAAAAAAGTGACTGTAAAAGCGGTGTCGGGACTTATCATTTTTATAGTATGCTGTTTTTTTCGGGCACAGCACCTCATTTGCTTTTTGGGAAAATGACCTGACTTATGAGGGTGAGTCTGTTTATAACTATCTTCAGGTAAAAGAAGATCCGTACAGCGTGATCTTGTCGACAAACGTTTTGTTCGGAGTTCAGTCTATCCGCATCAAGAGCGGCGAGCTTACCGGAATGTACTATGATTATGCGATGGCTGCGCCATATATGAGCGGTATAAAAGAAAAAGCCGAAGCGGGAGAAAATGCTGAAGTTCTGATTCTCGGAATGGGAACGGGAACATATGCGACTCAGGTACTTAAATACTTTGATAACGTGAATGTTGAAGGCGTTGAGATTGATGATAAGATCACGGATCTTGCGCATAAATATTTTGAACTTCCTGAAAAAGCCAAAGTTACGACATATGACGGAAGAGCTTATCTTGCGGCAATCGACAAGAAGTACGATGTCATTATGGTTGATGCATATCAGGATATTACTATTCCTTTTCAGATGTCATCGACTGAGTTTTTTAACATGGTAAAAGAGCACCTTAATCCGGGCGGAGTTATGGTCGTTAATATGAATATGTACAGCGATGATAACGAGTCTACAATTAACAGATATCTCGCAGATACCATTTCATCTGTGTTTGACAATGTTGTTACGGTAAAGGTTCAGAATTCTACAAATAAAGAGCTCTTTGCTACGGATAATGCGGAGTTTATGAATAGATTTGCCGAAAACAGTAAGCGTGAAGGCGATGAAAAGCTTCGTGAGATGATGGATATTGTTGAAGCAAACTGTGTTCCTTACGATGCGGGCAACAACATAATGACAGATGACAAGGCGCCTGTGGAGCTTCTAGGAATGAGGCAGATTGACTCGATAATTAAGGATGAAGTCAAGTATTATAAGGAAATATACAAGACTCAGGGACTTGATGGTCTGTTTTAAAAAAGGTATGGCAAAAAATATGTGTTATCATTATAATGTTATTAATAACTTGAAAAGGTGATAACACAAATGCCTGTTTATACAAAATTATTTGTCGCTTTTTTTCTGGCAATATTCTTTATTAATTATATAAAACACTTATCGATAAGGCTTTCCAATGTATTGTTATTATTGGCAAGTCTTATTTTTTATGCGTGGAGCGGAGTTGTATTTGTTCCTGTGATAATAGGCTTTGGGCTTGTGACATCCGCTTCAGGTTTTATAATAGAAAAACTTGGAGCGGATTCAAAATATGATTCTATAAGAAAAGCGGTCATGATTGTCTTTGTGGCTGTTGAACTGTTACCTATCTGTATTGTAAGAGTGTTGGGGGTAATATTTAGATATTCAAATCACAAAGAAATGCTGATTCCTTTTGGTCTTTCATTTTTTTCTCTACAGATCGTGACTTATACGGTGGGAGTTTATAAAAAGAAAATTCCCGCAGAAAAAGATATTTTGAATATTCTCTTGTTTGTCTGTTTTTTTCCATGTGTTTCCAGCGGCCCGATTCAAAGGGCAGAGAATCTTATTCCTCAGATAAAAAAAGAAAAAGCTTTTGATTATGAAAGAGCGGTTAGAGGTCTGATATTGATGGCCTGGGGCTTTATGAAAAAGCTGGTGCTTGCGGATAATCTGGCATTGTATATCGATTCCGTGAGGGGAGCCGAGGGCGAAAAATATGGAACGGCTCTTTTACTTACGGTAGTTCTATATTCATTCAGACTTTACTTTGATTTTTCGGGATACTCAGATATTGTTACAGGTTGTGCAAAGGCTATTGGATACGATCTTGGCAAAAACTTCGATCATCCTTATCTTTCGCATTCTGTTGGAGAGTTTTGGCGAAGATGGCATATATCACTTAGCAGTTGGCTAAGAGACTATGTTTACATACCGCTTGGAGGAAGCAGAACACGGGAGTGGAAGATTTACAGAAATCTCATTATAACTTTTGCGATAAGCGGAATTTGGCACGGAGCTGGAATTACATGGATCTTGTGGGGATTGTTTCACGGAATATGTCTATGCTTCGAGAGGGCATTTGGAAGTAAAAACAAAGAAAAGTCTGCATTTTCTGTAGTTACGACATTTATACTTGTGACTTTCGGATGGATTATTTTTTCCGTCGATACGCTTGGTGAGGCTGTAAGTATTATTGCATCATTTTCGCGTATTCCCAATGAGCTGTTCGGTGTTATGCCAAAGCTCTTGGGAAGCGGACTTACGATAAGCATGGCGTTAAGAGAACTGTTAATGGTTCCCGCGAGTTTTAGTATGTCGGTTATGCTTGCCGGAATCGTTATATATATGGTGATAAGCGTGATCACATATAAGAGACCGGGAATAGACATTCTCAGGGAAAAGAAATCCGTGGTGAGGTGGAGTGCATATTTTGCCCTGATCCTGATAATTCTTTTCCTTGGGCAGGCAGGTGTAGAAGAGTTTGTATATAACAGGTTTTAGGTGATGAGAATGAAAAAGTTGGTGATTCGTCTTTGCTTTTTTATAATTCCGGTGATGATATATGCCGGCGCATGTGTATTTGTCGATGCGTACAATGTCTTTCATGTGGATAATGTGAGACTGACAGATATTACGCCGAATCAGAATTTTATTAAGACAAAGTATCTTTTGCAAAATAAAGGGAAATTTAATGCGCTTTTGCTTGGCTCATCAAGAGTGGCAAATCTTCCGAAAGAAGGACTTCCGGAAAAGACGGATGATGGCAGGGAGCTTAACTGGTACAACATGACTTATGCCATGGGGAGTCCTTCAGAAAACTATGATACTGTTAAAACGCTGATTGACGGCGGAGTGAAACTCGATGAATTGATCATTCTTATCGACGATATATCTATGTGGAAGGGAGTTACCAAAGGCTTAGACAAACCGATCTTTACAACATATCAGACGTATGAAGAGTCACCGATAAGGTTTTACTATTCGTATCTTAAGCTAAAACCTGTATGGAGAATTGTACCGCAGATATTTTTTGAGTACAGGCTAGGAGAGAACAACGAGGGAAAAAAGCTTTTTTACAGCTATGGCGTGGATGTTAACAATACAAATATGGAGATCGGAAGTGCAGGAGATATGCCTGAACCTGAGAATTCTCTTGAATACGATGGTGGTTCGGGAGCAGTTGGGGCAATCAAAGACCTTTCTGAGTTGTGCAAAGAGCAGAACATTAGGCTTATTGTGGTAACATCCCCGATTTTGGAGTCTACATATGAAATGGCGATCTCAAACGGATATCTGGATTTTCTTTATGATGTGGCACAGGTTACGGATTATTATCTGTTTTCGGGAATAAATACATACACAGTAGGTCCTGAATATTATTTTGATGCTTCTCATTTCAGACCCGTTGTCGGTCTTGAGATGGAAAAGGTCATGTTTGGCGACGAGGATGTAAGGAATATGGCAGTTGAAAAAGCAAAGAATGATATGAGCCTAGTGGAGTTTGGGCGCCTTGTTACCAAGGAAAATTCGGTAGATGTGATTGAAAATCTGGAACAGGAAATAAACGAATTGAATAGAAAATAAAATGTTACATCAGTATTTACGTTTTATGAGTTGAATTAAAGTCGAAATAGCGAGTTGTGCACAATTAACAGCACTTAGTGATAAATAATTAGCAATTTTTGGATACCTCTTTGTAAAATAATATGTTACAATATTTTTACCCAATGGGGAATGGGTTTAACATATTATTAACGGGAGGATGCTATGAAGGTAAAAAGTATTAATGGCGTAGTTGCCAAAGTTATGGCGTTTATGTGTGCATTTTCAATGTGTGTATCTGCATCAACAGTAGATGCACAGGCTGCAGATGCAACACTTCTGAATACATATGGCAGTACATATGGACGTTCAGGAACATGTATTAATTTGTATCAGTTAAGAGATTCAAATCAGTTAAACATTCTAAAGAAACATTATAATTCTATCACACTTGAAAACGAGATGAAGCCGGATGCTTTGCTTGGAGGTTCACCTAAACTGATCTCAGTATCAGAGGCAAAGAACAGAGGATACTATATCCCCGACGGTTATCGTGAATCAAATGTACCCCAGATTAATTTCGGAACAGTAGATGAAGTAATGAAGATCTGTAGCCAGAACGGTCTTGGCATGAGAGCGCACACGCTTGTATGGCATTCTCAGACACCGTCATGGTTCTTCAGAAGCAATTACTCAGGAAATAGCGGATTCGTAAATCAGCAGACAATGGATGCCCGTCTTGAGATGTATGTAAAGACAGTTATGAATCACGTATATTCAAGCCAGTATGGCGGATGCGTTTACGCTTGGGACGTTGCAAATGAAGTAATTCATGCGAACAACTCAGGTTGGGAAGCTGTTTATGGAAATAACAGAACCAATGCTTCTTATGTAAAGAAGGCATTTAACTATGCTTATGAAACTCTTGAAAAATATAAGCTTACAAATTCAGTTAAGCTTTTCTACAACGATTTCAACACTTATCAGGAAGTACAGAAGGTTACTACTCTTGTTAATTATATAAATCAGGGCAAAAAGGTTTGCGCAGGTGTTGGTATGCAGTCTCACCTCGGAACAAATTACCCTTCGGTTGATACATATATCAATGCTATGAATTCATTCCTTAAGTCAGGATTTGAAGTACAGGTAACAGAGCTTGATATTACAAATAAGGGTGATGGCGATATGGCCAACTACTCTTACGATCTCTTCAAGAAGATCAACCAGATAAAGAAGAACGGCGGAAACGTTACAGGTATTACATGGTGGGGATTGTCAGATCAGACAACATGGATCAACAACTCAAAGCCTTTGTTGTTCTCTTCACCCGGACAGCCTAAGCAGGCTTATAACAAGGTTATTCAGGCATATACGGATGTTATCGGTCAGCCCGGCAGCGGACAGATCAATCCACAGCCACAGCCTCAACCACAGCCACAGCCTCAGCCGGATAACAAAAACAATAATGGCAATAACAACAATAACGGACAGACAAATCCGCAGCCACAGCCCACACCTCAGCCTCAGCCGCAGCCCACACCTCAGCCGAGCGGCAATCAGACAAACAACAATGCGGCATCAGGTGTTCAGGATGGATGGTATTATCTGAAGGATGTTAATTCTCAGAAGTATCTCACGGTAAAGAATGACAAGGCAAAGAAGACTACTAATGTACAGATTGAAAAGGGTACAGGAGCCAAGGGCCAGAAGTGGTACGTTCAGAATAAGGGTGACGGTTATATCACACTTAAGTCAGGACTTGGTGAGTTCATGCTTGATGTTGTATACGGAGAAGATAAGAACGGTACAAATGTTCAGATTTATGATGCGGTAGGACATGATGCGCAGCAGTTTATGCTTAAGCCTACAAAGAAGAGTGGCGTTTATATAGTCGCTACAAAAGCATCAAAGGGAACAAAGAATCTTGATGTATATCAGCATAAGACATCCGATGGCACAAATGTATGCCAGTGGAAGCATAACGGCAATGCAAACCAGCAGTGGGCTTTTGAACCTGCACAGTAATGATTATAGATTTTTTCAAAAAGGTATTGAGAGGTTTTATGGTTAAGTCAATTAAAAGAATGCTTGGCGTAGCAATGGCGTGCACGCTGGTTGCAGGCTCTGTTGTGACGACAGAAGCTGCAGGTGTTGAGAAAGGAAGCTATGTCAAAGGCGATAATGAAAATAACCCGCTTGTAACACAGAGTTACGGTGCGGATCCCGGCGTACTCGTTTATAACGATACGGTATATATATATACAACCAATGACTCACAGGAGTTTGCGGGAAACAATAAGAATACATATCAGAAGATAAATCAGCTCAACTGCTATTCTTCTAAGGATCTCGTAAACTGGACAGATCACGGAGCATTTAACATCGCAGGAGGAAACGGTGCAGCCAGATGGGCAAGCAATTCATGGGCACCGACGATCTGTTCAAAGAAGATCAACGGAAAAGATAAGTTCTTTTTATATTTTGCAAATAATGCAAGCGGAATCGGTGTTCTTACAGCGGACAGCCCTACAGGCCCCTGGAAAGATCCTATCGGACACGCTCTTATAACTAAATCAACTCCCAACTGTAACGTGGAGTGGTTATTCGATCCCGCTGTACTTGTAGACAGCGACGGAACAGGATATCTGTATTTTGGTGGCGGAGTACCTCAGGGACAGGACGCTCATCCAAAGACTGCAAGAGTAATAAAACTCGGCGCAGACATGGTAAGTACATCCGGAACTGCAGCTACAATTGATGCTCCTTATCTTTTCGAAGATTCGGGAATCAATAAGATCGGTAATACATATTATTATTCATATTGCTCTAACTGGAATTGTGGAAATGGATTCAGAAATGCGACAATTCAGGTTATGACAAGTAATAACCCTATGGGACCTTTTAACCATCAGGGCGAGATCATGGCAAATCCTGCATCAACATTCAGAGGATCTGACGGAAATAACCATCATCAGATTTTTGAGTTCAGAGGCAACTACTATATGGCATATCATACTCATACGGTAGAATCCAAAGTAGTAGGCAATAACCTCGGATACAGAACAACTCACATTGATAAGGTTAATGTATCAAACGGCAGGATCAACGCTGTTCAGCAGTCACTTAACGGCGTTCAGATGAAGCCAAATGTTGATCCGTATAACTGGGTTGAAGCAGAGACAATGTTCACTCAGGCAGGAATTTCCGTAAAGGGTAATTCAAACGGAACAGCTTTTGTTTCTAATATAGATAACGGCGATTATACAAAGATCAAGGGTGTAAACTTCTCTAATGGTGTATCTTCAATTACAGCAACTGTTCAGAGTAACGGAAACGGAAGTATTGAAGTAAGAGAAGGATCTCCTTCGGGCAATCTGCTTGGAACAATCAATGTTTCGGGTACAGGCGGATCGTTTAAGGATTTCACAGGTGATGTGAAGAGCGTATCAGGTTCAAAAGATATCTGTCTTGTATTTAAAGGCTCATTCTCTTTTGACCGTTGGAAGGCAAATAACGGAAATGCCGGTGGAAATACCAATCCTCAGCCACAGCCTGTGAACGGAGATAACAGCAAGAAGGATAATAAAGACAATAAGGATAACAAGAATAACAACGGACAGAATAATTCTCAGCCACAGCCTCAGCCTACACCTCAGCCACAGCCACAGCCGACTCCTCAGCCTCAGCCGAGCAACGATCAGTCAAAGAACAATACTGTAACGGGAGAGGTTCAGGATGGATGGTATTATCTGAAGGATATTAATTCACAGAAATACCTTACTGTAAAGGATGATAATGCAAAGAAGGTTACAAATGTTATTGTCAGCAAGGGTACAGGCGTAAAGGGACAGAAGTGGTATGTTCAGAACAAGGGCGACGGTTATGTAACTCTTAAGTCTGCACTCGGAGAGTTCATGCTCGATGTAGCTTACGGAGAAAATAAAGACGGCACAAATGTTCAGATTTATGATGCAGTTGGTCACGATGCTCAGCAGTTTATTATAAAGCCTACAAAGACAAGTGGTGTTTATACGGTAGGAACAAAGTCATCAGGCGGTACAAAAGTGCTTGATGTGTATCAGCATAAGACCAATGACGGCGCGAATGTATGTCAATGGAAAGCTAACGGAAAGAAGAACCAGCAGTGGAAATTTGAGCCTGTCAATTCTTCAGGTCAGCAGGATAACAGAAAGCAGGCTGACAATAATAAGCAGACAAACGATCAGAAGCAGAATGATAATAATAAACAGGCCGACAACAATAAGCAGTCAGATAATCAGAAACAGGCAGATAACAAGCAGAACAACCAGACAGGTAACTCACATGCCAATCCTACTGCAACGATAGCAAACAGCATTCCTTCAAAGTATTCGGCAATAAGAAACGGTGAAGGTTCGGGAACTGTTAAGAACATTTCTTATACAGCCCATGATGCTTCGAACGGACATACATATACAAAGAAGGCAAATATCTACCTTCCCGCTAATTACAGCTCTGACAAGAAGTATAGTGTACTTTATCTTCTTCACGGAATCGGCGGAAATGAAAATGAGTGGGGAATGACAGGAAATAATTCCCAGGTAAAGGCTATTATGGATAACCTTTCATACTATGGTGACATTGATTCATTCATCGTGGTAACTCCTAACGGAAAAGCTTCACAGAGCGGATCGACAGATTCTTTCTATTCTTTCGGAAAAGAGCTTAGAAACGATCTGATTCCGTATATTGATTCTAACTACAGCACATACGCTGACAGAGATCACAGAGCTATCGCCGGCCTTTCAATGGGCGGAATGCAGACTATTAACATTGGTCTTGGAGAGTGTGTGGATTTATTTGGATACTTCGGAGCATTCTCAGCTGCGCCTACGAGTAATACTGCGGATAAGACAGCATCTCTTTTGAAGGATAACAAGTATCCGATCCACTATTTCTACAATATCTGTGGACTTCAGGACGGAACAGCTTATCAAAGTGCATCTGCTGCTGCAAAGAATCTTCCTTCAGCATGTAACCAGTTTGTTTCAGGAAAGAACTTTACATGGCAGGAACTCAACGGTTCACATGATTTCAATATCTGGTACCTTGGATTCTACAATTTTGCACAGATTGCTTTTAAGTAATAACTTTAAGTGAAAAATAAAAAAAATCTAATAATTTATGAAATTTTGTCTAAAATATGATATTATTTAGTAGAAGATGTACTTAGCGTATTCAACCGTGTTTTTTGACGAGAAAGGAGCGACTTCCTATGGAAAACAGCCGGCTTCAATATTCTCCGTTCAAACCGAATTTGAAGACAGCCGAAGTATTTGCGTGGGGCGATCCGGAGTATAATCTTTTTGACCAGCTCAATGAGAAGTATGAGAAGAGTCATCCGGAGTTTCATGATCTTTCTGCATATGAGAAGATGGTCATAAGAGAGCAGATTCATCATGAGGCAATAGGGCTTACACCTTTGAATCTCATTATGGATTTTGTGGAAGACCCACAGTTTGATGAGTTTAGAATCATATCGACCTGATAAATAAGACAAAACAAAAGACCTAAGCACTATATAAGATGCTTAGGTCTTTATTTTTACTTTATATAGAGATTAAATTAATCAGGTCTTTAGTAACTGTGCTTCACGGATCTGTTCATTTACGTCCGATAAAAACTCGTGATTTGTGGGATCTGTGATGAAGGTGAGAAAATCGGTTGCTTCTTTTACCGAGAGATTCTGTATACCTATAAGATAATCGAGGATTTCCTCGTTCGTCTTGCCCTCACTCAAATAATGATCGACTATATCAAAGAGAAGCATGAAACGGCGCATTTTTGCCCGTGTACTTATCTGATGTAGCTCAACTACAATCGAAACAAATATAAACATTGATATTCCCGAAAAAAGAAAGAATAAAATGCCATAGATATATTTGGCTGATTGAATATGTATGAATCCCGAAGAAAAGCTGGACACTGCGAAAACAAGCAGTGATGTGAGTACAATCCCAAGCCTTGCTTTGTTCTGTTCATAGACAGTCAGAGTCATAAATTTAACGGTAATACCGAAGATTAAGTAGAAGACAAATGCAAAAGCAATCCCCAAGTAAGACAACTGAAGCATAATTTTATTCCCCCTTTAGCTAATTGTAGCAAGCATAAGTGATTAATGCAACGTAAATAGAGCTAATATTGCATTATTAATTAGTTTGATGTACTTTATATGTATTGTTTTGGGGGTTCGGTACACGTGATGACTAGAATAAAAGCCATTTTATTTGCGGTTAATTTTGTATTTCTGGTAGCACTGGTCTTTTTGTGCATAGGAAGTGAAGATTACCTCTCTGATCATATAATTGACAGCAACAAGTTCGAAAAAATAAAGAAATCAAGGACTCTTTCGGATGATATGAACATTCAGCCGGTCTTTGATGAACAGAAACTTTTCTATGATAGGGCAGCAGGAGCTTTTTTCTATTCTCTTATAGATGATGATAAAACGGCTTATAACCCGTCTGTTGATGTAGCGGGCGATTCAAATGTGCGATTCGCCTTTCTTAACTTTGGGATCACAGATGATGCGATCGCGAATAATATTCCTCTTACATGTATTTTTTATGACAATAACAGTTATTGTGTCCGCAAGATTTTCTGTACCTTTTTGCCAATTATGAATATAGATTTCGATGGTAAGATAACAGAATTCGATACAGAGATGAGCATGCAACTTTATGATAATGGGGAGCAGTGTGAGACAAGGGATGTCTCATCTGACGGTATGATTAGGATTCGAGGCGGCAATACGAGATCTTTTCCCAAAATGCCTTTGAAAATAACATTGATACACAGGAAGGAAGGCAACAATTATCAGAAGAATAACATGTCGCTTCTTGGGATGCGCAAGGATGACGATTATATTCTTTATCCTGCATATAACGATGCCGAGAAAGTGAGAAATGTTTTCAGCCAGAATCTTTGGTACAACAGCTGCAGAAAGAATAATCGCTACGGAATCACGACAGGAGTGGAATACAGATTTTTAGAGCTTTTTATAAACGGGGAGTACAGTGGACTTTATGCACTCGGATACACTCCGGATGAGAAGATGGTCGGTATTTCCAAAGATGATGAGCATACGGGGTTCTTTAAAAAAGTTGTAGGTATTGATTCATCAAATATAATATATGACCAATACGGCGGGATATTCGGATGGCGCGCCGAAAATGTGCCTGCAGGCGCCGATGCTGAAAGCTATGCGGAAAAAAGATGGAAACTTCTGAGGGATTATCTTGAAAATCTTCAGGCTAATTCAGAGAATGTGGAGGAACTTAAAAAGAGCATTGATATAGACAATGCGATTGATTATACGCTTTTTACCAATCTGGTTCAGGGTGATGATAATCTTTTGAAGAATTTTTATCTTTGTGTAAAAGAAACACCGGGCGGATATTATTCATATTTTTGCCCGTGGGATCTTGATGTTACATGGGGAAATATGTGGGTTCCGAATGCTGAGAACGGCTATCTGCAGTATGGTCACAAACCTTATTACAATCTTCTTTTCGAGGACCTTTATTTGGGGCAGATAATGGCGGGGAACAGTAGTGACATTGTGGAAAAGAGTTGTGACAGATTTGCGGAACTCAGGAAAAATGCCTGGTCCGATGATACAATCCAAAGTATGCTCGATGAATATGAAAAGGATGTATGCTTTTCCGGTGCATATATCAGAGATAAAGAGCGTTGGAGCGGCGGAAGCTACAGAGCTGACGATGAGCCCGATAATTTTGACAGATTCAGGAAATATGTGGCTCAGAGACTTTCGGAGGCTGATGAATATTATGCCCGATTGAAGACGCTTGCCGCAGAGGATATCTTTATCAGAAGAGCGGCGCAGTATAAGTATTTTGATGATTCAAGCTTTGTTATTGAGATAAATGACAGAGAGTTTCTCGGCAACAGCGCTTATGTGGCACTTTTGAACAGAATCGGCGGTATAGATGTTGAAAAGATAGACGAAGATGTAAAGTATGTGATCAAGATTCCCGGAGAAGATGTTATATATCTCGAAGATTTTGCAGAAGAAACTTCTCCTTGTGATAAGCCGGTCGAGACAACTGTCGAAGGTCATAAGCTTGTACTAAAGCAAGGAGCCGAGCGCGATTACCTGGATGAAGACGCGGGATATACCGTGTATCTTGACGGAGTGGCTTGCTATGATGCTTATACCGATGATAAGGAGCCGTTTATTGTTTCGCTGTTTTATGAAGGATTCGGCGAAAAGATGAATCTTAAGAGAGAATACAGAATAGATTTTAATTAAACAAAGTGTTGACTTTTTCCCTATGATAATTTAACCTTTTAAAATAAAAACAAGATTGTATACAAATATACATTTTGGTTTTGGTATTGTGATTAGGAGGAAAAAATTATGAAGAAGTTTAGCAAAGCAGTTAGTGCGCTTATGGCTTCCGTAATGGCAGCATCAATGCTTGCAGGCTGCACAGATGCAGCAAGCACAGAGACACCTGACACTCAGGCGCAGGCACAGGGAACAGAGAGCTCGGCAAATGGCGGAGCTACATTCAAGATTGGTGCTATTGGACCTCTTACAGGTGCAGCAGCAGTATATGGTAATGCTGTATGTAACGCAGCGGAGCTTGCAGTTGAGGAGATCAACGAGGCAGGCGGTATCAACGGATATCAGGTAGAGTATAGCAAGGAAGATGACGAGCTCAATGCAGAGAAGTCAGTAAATGCGTACAATACTCTTAAAGACTGGGGCATGCAGATTCTTGTAGGATCAACAACAAGTGCATGTTCAATCGCAGTTTCAGAAAATACAAAAGCTGACAATATGTTCCAGCTTACACCTTCAGGATCGGCTGAAGAATGCGTTAAGTATGACAACGTATTCCGCGTATGCTTCTCAGATCCTAACCAGGGTATTGCTTCAGCGCAGTACATTGCAGATCACAATCTTGCAACTAAGGTTGGTATAATCTACGACAACTCAGACGTATATTCAAACGGTATTTATCAGAAGTTCAAGGAAGAGGCAGCAGGAAAGAACTTTGAGATTGTTTCAGAAGAGGCTTTCACAGCGGACAATGCAACTGATTTCTCAGTTCAGCTTCAGAAGGCAAAGGATGCAGGCGCAGACCTTGTATTCCTTCCTATCTACTATCAGGCAGCATCACTTATCCTTACACAGGCTAACACAATGGGATATTCACCTATATTCTTCGGTGTTGACGGTATGGACGGAATTCTTTCTGTTGAGAACTTCGATACAAAGCTTGCTGAGGGCGTAATGCTTCTTACACCTTTCGCAGCTGATGCTAAGGATGATCTTACAGTGAACTTCGTTAAGAAGTATCAGGAGAAATATGGTGAAGTTCCTAACCAGTTTGCAGCTGATGCTTATGATGCAGTATATATCATTAAGCAGGCACTTGAAGCTAAAAACGCAACTCCCGATATGAGCACATCAGATATCTGCGAAGCTGTTAAGGCAGCTATGACAGAGATCGAGGCATCCGGTCTTACATCTGCGAAGATGACTTGGGATGCTTCAGGTGAGCCTAACAAAGAGCCTAAGGCTGTTGTTATCAAGGAAGGTGCTTACGTTTCAGCAGAGTAATCGGCTAATCAACGCTTATTAAAGTGTTTAACGCGTAATCCGCGTAACTGCACAGTGAAGTGCTACGCAGGATACCCTCAAAAGGTGTCCTGCGTTTTCATATCACGGAATAGGATAAAAGTCCTGTTTGTGTGGTATTATTTATAACATAAGAAATATTAGGAATTATTTTTGGAGGTATACGATGAGCTTTCTTACTTATCTCATCAACGGACTTAGTCTTGGTAGTATTTATGCCATCATTGCACTTGGATATACCATGGTTTACGGAATAGCCAAGATGCTCAATTTTGCTCACGGTGATTTCATCATGGTAGGATGTTACGTGATATTCTCTGTGATCGGAGCAATGGGCGGCAATTCTACAACGGGAGTTATCATTGCTGTGGTGGTTTCCATAATTTTGTGTTCTCTTCTCGGAATCACAACTGAATTTATCGCGTACAGACCGCTCAGAGGAGCAGCATCTCCGCTGGCAGTTCTTATTACCGCTATAGGTGTCAGCTATTTCCTTGAGAATCTTGCGCTTATTATTTTTGGTGCTGACGTTAAGTCTTTTTCATCTGTAATAACATGGAAAGGAATTTCTTTTGCAAACGGAGAACTCAAGATCCAGGGGGTTACCATCGTTACTATTGCGGTTAGTATCATTATTCTTGTATGCCTTCAGCTTTTTATCAATAAGACAAAGCAGGGACAGGCAATGCTTGCTGTTGCAGAGGATAAGGGCGCTGCAACTTTAATGGGAATAAATGTAAATAAGACTATCATGCTTACATTTGCGATTGGTTCTGCTCTTGCAGCTGTAGCCGGTGCGCTTTTGTGTTCGGCTTATCCGAATCTGTCTCCTTATGTCGGAGCTATGCCCGGTATTAAGGCATTCGTTGCGGCAGTTCTTGGAGGAATAGGTTCTATTCCCGGAGCGATGATCGGCGGAATTGTGCTCGGAATCGTAGAGATTCTCAGTAAGACATATATTTCTTCACAGCTGTCTGATGCCATAGTTTTCGGAATACTTGTAATCGTGCTTATTGTTAAGCCGACAGGAATTCTCGGTAAAGTCATTCAGGAAAAGGTTTAAAGAGGTGACGACTATGCGTATAGACAAAAAGACAAAAGACAATCTGATAACTTACGGAATCGTTGTTGCAACTTTCCTTATTGTACAGGCACTTGCTTCAACGGGACATCTTACAAATCATATCAAGGGACTTCTTGTTCCGATGACATATTATGCGATAATCGCAGTTGCGCTTAATCTCTGCGTTGGAATTCTCGGAGAGCTCAGTATCGGACACTGTGGATTTATGTGCATCGGTGCTTTTACAAGTGCCGCTTTTTCTAAGATTACTGCGGAGAAGATACCTTCAGGTCCGAGATTTCTTATCGCATTTGTTATAGGAATAGCATTTGCGGCATTGTTCGGATTCCTTATCGGTATTCCTGTACTCAGACTTAAAGGCGACTATCTTGCAATTGTTACACTTGCTTTCGGTGAGATTATAAAGAACGTGATCAATGCTTTTTATATCGGAATAGACAGCAAGGGAATGCATTTTTCCATGGAAAACCAGATGGCTCTCGGACTTGAGCCGGATGGGCTGATGGTTGTAAACGGAGCGATGGGAATTACGGGAACTCCACATGATGCAAGTTTTACCATAGGAATAGTAATGCTTCTTGTTTCACTTGTGGTAGTGCTTAATCTCATCAATTCAAGAGACGGCCGTGCGATCATGGCAATCAGGGATAATTACATTGCTGCAGAGGCATCGGGTATTAATGTGACAAGATATAAGATGCTCGCATTTACCATTTCAGCTGCGATCGCAGGTGCTGCAGGAGTTCTTTATTCACATAACATTACGACACTTACTGCTTCATCACAGTACTTCGGATACAATGCATCTATTATGATCCTTGTATATGTGGTTCTCGGAGGAATAGGAAACATCAGAGGAAGCGTTGTTGCTGCCTGCATATTGTACCTTCTTCCCGAGCTGCTCAGAGGCCTTAACAAGTACAGAATGCTTATTTATTCAATCGTTCTCATTGTAATGATGATCGTGAACTGGTCACCGAAGGTAATTGAGTGGAGAAAGAAAACATTTGCAAATTTTGGGATTAAGAAAAAGGTTTAAGGTGGTGAAATAATGGCACTTTTAGATGTAACCAATCTGAGCATTTCCTTCGGCGGATTGCGCGCGGTTGACGATTTTAATATGACGATCGAAAAGGGTGAGCTCTACGGACTTATCGGACCAAACGGTGCCGGTAAAACTACGGTGTTCAATCTTCTTACAGGCGTATATAAGCCAAACGAAGGCAAGATAAAGCTTGACGGCGAAGACATAACAAGAAAAAACACAATAGAAATTAATCATGCGGGAATAGCCAGAACATTCCAGAACATCAGACTTTTTAAGCAGATGTCTGTTATCGACAATGTTAAGGTCGGACTTTCCGAGAGATTTAAATACAGCACACTTGAAGGGATTCTTCATGTGGGAAGATATAAAAAAGTCGAGAAGCAGATTGATGATGAAGCTATGCGACTTCTGAAAGTTTTTGATCTTGACGGTGAAAGAGATACTCTTGCATCGAACCTTCCTTACGGAAAGCAGAGAAAGCTCGAGATCGTAAGAGCTATGGCGACAGATCCCAAGCTCCTTCTTCTTGATGAGCCCGCTGCCGGAATGAATCCCAACGAGACAAAAGAACTCATGGAAACTATCGCGCTTGTCAGAAAAGAATTTGAGATGACGATTCTTCTTATCGAGCATGATATGAAGCTTGTTTCAGGAATCTGTGAGAAGCTTACGGTTCTGAACTTCGGTAAGGTTCTCTGCCAGGGCGAGACAAAAGAGGTTCTTTCCAATCCTGAGGTTGTAAAAGCGTATTTGGGTGAATAAACAATTAGAGGTATTATATGGAATCAATTTTAGAAGTAAACGATCTAAGCGTATATTACGGAGTTATCCAGGCTCTCAAGGGTATCTCCTTCAAAGTAAATAAGGGTGAAGTTGTAGCACTTATCGGTGCAAACGGTGCGGGAAAAACTACAATACTTCATACGTTGTCAGGGCTTATCAAAGCGGATGCAGGTCTGATAAAATATAAGGGAGAGGAGATAACCAAAGTTCCCGGACATAAGATCGTGTCTATGGGAATGGCTCAGGTTCCCGAGGGAAGACGAGTATTTGCTGAGATGACGGTTCTACAGAACCTTAAGATGGGAGCTTATACCAGGGATAACAGCGCAGAGTTTCAGGAAACACTTGAGAAAATCTACACACGTTTCCCAAGACTTAAAGAGAGATCCGGTCAGCTTGCCGGAACACTTTCAGGTGGTGAGCAGCAGATGCTTGCTATGGGAAGAGCACTTATGTCTCATCCCGACATTATCCTTATGGATGAGCCTTCAATGGGACTTTCTCCCATATTTGTAAATGAGATTTTTAATATCATCAGAGACGTAAACAAAGACGGCGTGACAGTTCTTTTGGTTGAGCAGAATGCAAAGAAAGCTCTTTCAATCGCGAACAGGGCATATGTCCTTGAGACAGGCAAGATCGTAAAAGAAGGAAATGCAGCCGATCTTTTAAATGATGAATCGATAAAGAAGGCTTACCTTGGTGAGTAGAGCACTTGGCGAGATTTTATCGAGTCTAGTGCGAACGTGTCATGGCGAGCGAAGCGAGAGCATGACTTCATTCAGCTTAGTGTAGGGGGTATCGTATGAAGAACATTACTATCACTATTGCAAGACAGTATGGAAGCGGCGGAAGGACAGTCGGCAAGATGCTGGCAAAAGAGCTTGGAATCAATTACTATAACAAAGAACTTTTGCGTCTTGCTTCCGAAGAGAGCGGAATAAATGAGGATCTCTTTTTGGATGCCGATGAACGTTGCAGAACTATAGGCTTTTTTAAGATGCCGGCAAATGTTTATACGGGCGAAATACTTGGGCCTGACAGCAAGGATTTTACTTCGTTTGATAATCTCTTTAACTTTCAGGCAGCGACTATCAAGAAGATTGCTGCAACTACAGGCGGTGTAATAATCGGAAGAGCTGCCAATTTTGTGCTCAAAGATTATGATAATGTAATAAGCGTATTCGTCCATGCTCCGCAGGATTTCCTTATGGAGCAGGCCGGAAAGGTACAGAGTCTTGAAGGCGAAGAACTTGAGAAGTTCATTGCCAGAGAAGATAAGTACAGGGCTGACTACTACGAACATCACACGGGATGTAAGTGGACAGATGCCATGAACTACGATCTTTGTCTTGACAGTAGTAAGCTTGGCTTTGAGAAATGCGTTGAGGCTATAAAGGCTTATGCCAAAGTAAGATTTGGGGAAATATAATATAGTTTTACAGATGATAAAAACTCCACGAAATATGTGGAGTTTTTGTGCGCTTTTTGGGGAATGTAGTATAATGTCTGATGATGTCAAAATGAAAAGATTTGGGGATGCTTTATGGAACGGATACAGATAATTATAAAAAGAACTCTTATTCTTTTTTCAATGTTGGTAGCGTGCGGAGTTATTGGCCAGTTGTTGCTTATAATGGCGTACTGCCTTCCGACAGAAGTTATTGCTCTTAATATTGGGAGAGGTGCTGAATCGCTGGTTCATCAAGGTGCAGAATACAATTATGCAGAGGATTATACCGAGAGCATTTTGGATAATGAGACAGATGCTATTATGTTAAGTGAAGCGCTGTTTCCAAGTGAGTCATGCGTGGAAGGCGCGGCATTGGTTCCTCATTATGTTTATGCTGATAAGGAGTCTCAGGTTTTTTCACTGATGGCTTTTCTTAATCATGATGATTTGTCAGATGTGACAATACTAAATTATCCAAGATACTGGCATGGATATTTGACGATATTAAAGCCGTTGTTTTGCATGTTTGATTATTCGGATTTTAAGATCATAAATCAGGCTATACAATTGACGATTATTTCAACAGTGTTGGTTTTGATGATGAAAAAGGGGCTGGAAAAATATATTGTTGCATTTTTACCCATGCTCGTTATATGGAATCCTGCCACAATGGGAGTTAGTCTTCAGTATGCAGCATGTTTTTATGTTTCGATGATTGGAAGCATAATTGTGCTTTGCAGGGAAACAAAGAAGGACTGGTTGCTATTTTTTGGGCTGGGAGTTGCTACTTCATATTTGGATTTTTTGACATATCCTATAGTGACATTTGGCATTCCGATGATATTCCTGATAATAAAAAAAGCTGAGAATCTTGAAAAACCGATTGAGAGAATTTTGGTTAACGGAGTACATTGGGCTATCGGATATGTTGGCATGTGGGCTTCAAAATGGATAATAGGTACAACCATTAGTCATGAAAATATCATTTCTGATGCGTTTTCCAATATTGAATCAAGAACGTCAATAGCTGTTGATGGCGAGAATATCACCAGGATTGGTGCGGTTATAAGGCTCACCGATGCAGCATTTTTTAAGTGGACGTATGTCTTGATGTTACTTGGAGTTGTAGTATATCTTTTTATCAAAAACTATAAAAAATTTAAATTGAATCCGGCAACAATCGCATTACTGGCGATTTCTATTATACCAATAGTTTGGTTCATGTTTACTGCCAATCACAGTTACATACATCCCAGATTGGTTTATAGAAACTGGGGAATAACTGTTTTTGCCTTATTGAGCGTTCCGGTGACCGGAGCGAGAGAAAAGGTGCAAGGAAAGGATGAGTAAATAGATTTTCAGGTAGTGTTTATGAAGAAATTTTTTGTTAATAAGAAGAACATTGTAATAACTATAGTCCTTGCAGAACTTATCTTACTTGTTTTAAATGCTTTCAGATTCAACAGAAGTGAGAGTTATTCTTTTACGCAGGATGATTTTCTGGTTGATTATTTGAATCGCGAAACAAATGAATATGAACGTGAAAGCGGAGCTTATGCGGATCACACCGACAAGGAGCAGTCATATGTTGTAACTAAGCCGCTGCGCCTGGGAAAGGGTATATATAACATCTATGTGAGTTATAGTTCGAATGCTGATGATAACTGGCATTTATGTTATACAACGCTTCAGGCATGTCTTGATGTATCAAAGGATAAGGCTGCACATCTTGCTTATTGCGATCATATAGCACTACCTATGGAAATGACTGAAGTCAGCTATGATTCATGGGTCAGATACGGAACAGATTTTGAAGTGAGAATGGGACCCGAGAGAGATGAAACCGGAGACGGTTTCTTTGTCCTTGCAAATGAAGTACGCATCACGTATTTAAGGGGCAGAACAATAATCTATGAGACGGCTAAGCTCTTATTACTGTTCATGACTCTTGATATTGTGCTTTACCTTATTTTGGCAAAAAAAGAAGAGACAAAGCGTTTTTTGGAAGATAAAGCGTTTACTGTCGGAGTGCTTCTTTTTACTGTTCTTTTTGCAAGCTATCCGCTTCTTAGCGATAAGCTTTATTTTGGTGATGACATTTTTTACCATCTTAGGCGAATTGTATATCTTGGTGAAGGACTTAAGTGTGGTCAGTTCCCTGTGCACATATATCCCGGATGGGATAGGGGCTACGGTTATGCTGCAGGTGTTGGCTACGGGGATCTGCTTCTTTATCCTTCGGCGATATTGGTGAATCTTGGTTTTACGCTGCAGGCGGGCTATAAGTTCTATATTTTTTTGACAAACGTGTTGACTACACTTGTTTCATATTATTCGTTTGGAAAAATAGCCGATGATAAGAATGTGGGACTTGCTTCGTCGGTCCTTTTCACACTTATTGGATTCAGACTTCACAGCGTTTACACAGGGGCAACGGTTGGTGAGTTTGGTGCGTTTACTTTCTTGCCGCTTGTCGCACTTGGCTTGTGGGAAATATATGCAAAGAAGAGTAAGAACGCTTATATCTATCTTGCTTTTGGAGTTACGCTTACATTGTCGTGTCACGTGCTTTCGACATTTATACTTGCACTTGTGATACCGGTTTTTTGTCTGGTTCTTGTGGAAAAGACATTACAAAAAGATATTCTGATTCCTCTGTTAAAGGCAGCTGCAGCTATTATACTTTTAAATCTGCATTTTGTGGTTCCGCTCGTAGATTATATGGTATCTAAAAATGTGAGTGGAAACAGTATAACGGATATGATCTGGGCAAGAGGCAGAGATCTTGTTACGTTCTTTGGCTATTCGCAGGCAAAAGACCTTGACACGAGCGGGTTTTTGGGGCTTGGAATTTTTTCGATAGCAGTACTTACAATTGCATTTGGTTTTATTATTGCAGGAAAGTTTGAAGGGAAAAGCCTGATATATGCAAGAGTATTTGCTTTGAGCATTGTTTTTGTGCTTCTTAGTACCAACTCGATGTTTTATTTTGCGCTTTATCAGGATGTTCCGATTCTTTACAAACTCCTTGCAAATATGCAGTTTCCATGGCACTTTTTGGATGTTTCCTGTGGTATGGTTGTTTTCTGGTTTGCGGTAACTGCGAAGAATGCGGTATGCAAACCTAATATAAAGAATGCGACATATGTTGCGATGACAGTCATATGCTTTGCCTGCGTTATTCAGGGCAACACACTTCTGGAGGATGTTGTGAAGACGGCGCATCCCATCACAATGTACGATGAAGCTGAGCTGGACAGAGTTACAACTGCTGAGTTTAGTATTCCGGATATAGAAAAATCTATTCCGTACACTGACAAAGATATGATAATAAGGGGAGACGTTGGCGCGACTGCACAGATACTTAAGAAAAACGGAACGACCATTTATGCGCAGGTGGATAATCCTACGGAAAATGCGGTTGTGACGGAAGCACCTCTCTGGGGATACAGACACTATGCCGCTAAAGCGGGCGGAAAAAAGCTCAAAGCATTTATTGGAGATAACAAGAAGCTTTGGGTAGAAATTCCTGCAGGATACAGCGGAAAAGTAAAGATATGGTTCAGGGAACCGCTTTTGTGGAGATTATCGGAACTCATCACACTTGCAACATTAGTCTTTATCGTGCGAGAATATATGAAGACTAAAAAGGATTAAGCGGGGAAAAAGATAGTATGAGTGATAACCAAAAATTTATTCTTATAGACGGAAGTTCCATGCTGGTTACAAACTATTACGGCAACCTTCCGAAGGCTCTTTTATTTGAAAAAGATCCTTTGAAAAAGGAAAAGCTCTTTTCACAGATAATGCATAATGACGCAGGGCAGTACACAAACGCTATGTACGGAATGATGCGTGCAATCCTTAAGATAATCAAGGAGCAGAAACCGACGCATATGATGTTTGCCTTTGATATGACGAGGGATACGTTCAGAAGGGAAAAGTACCCGGATTATAAAGGAAATCGCAGTGAGACGCCGGAGCCACTTAAGGAGCAGTTTGTGAATATGGAAAAGCTGCTTGAAGATATGGGATTCCAGGTTATGTATGACATGCAGTATGAGGCCGATGACATTGTCGGTAGCGTTGCCGCAAAGTTTGAGAAGGAGATACCTTCATATATCATCACCAAGGATCACGATTATCTTCAGCTTGTAAATGACTACACAAGAGTGTGGCTTATTCAGACCAAGCAGGAAACAGCTGATGAGCTCCTTAATAAGTATGGTGCGGAATACGGATTTAACAGTAAGATGGTGTCAATCCCCGATAAGGCGTTTGAAGTGACACCGCCTCTTTGCCTTTCGGAATATGGAGTTCGTCCTGAGCAGATTCCCGATCTTAAGGGCATTCAGGGTGATACAAGTGACAACATCCCGGGAGTTAAGGGCGTCAGCAGCGCGGCAATGCCGCTCCTTGCAAGATACGGAACGATGGAAAAAATCTATGAAGCGATCGAGGAGTGCAAGGATGCCAAGGAACAGAAGGCGCTTAACGCAATGTGGAAAGAAGAGCTTGGAATCACAAGGAGCCCTCTGAAAGCAATGATCCAGTACAAAGAGATGGCTCTTTTGTCCAAGGATCTGGCTACAATCAGAAGAGACTATGAGTTTGGAAAGTCTCTTGATGATTTCAAGATAAATATAGATGCAGACAAAGCGAAGAATGAGTTTGAAAAGTATGGGTTTAAGTCGTTAATAGATAAGATTATATGATACAATGAATATCATGATATAAGATACAGCGCAGTAATTCATGGAATTTGGTAAAAGATCTAGTCTTAAAAATTTACAGGAAAAGAACACACTGATGCGGAATTTTTATCACACAATCATAATCAATATTCACAGAATTATTTTTTATCTTATTAAGTCAAATATATGGCTTAGGCATATCGAGAGACATTCAGCAGAAGAGCGATATGCTCTTGCGAACGAGATGGTCACCCGGTCGAATAAGTCATCGGGGTACAAGACGATTGCTTACGGATACGAGAATCTTCCGAAAGAAGGCGGGTACATGCTCTATCCGAATCATCAGGGGAAGTACGACGTACTTGGAATTTTTAATACTCATAAGAGACCGGTCTCATTTGTGATGGATGAAAAGAGATCGCATCTGATATTGGTCTCGGAGTTTTTAAGGCTCGTTGAAGGTAAGACGATTGAGCTTAACGATCCGAGGCACACAATAACAGTTTTTAACGAGATGGCGGAAGAACTTAAGCAGGGCAGGAAGTTCATTCTTTTTCCGGAAGGCGGATACAAGGAAAACAACGGCAATGTAGTGGAGCCATTCAAAGCGGGAAGCTTTAAGGTCGCGTTGATGGCGAAAGTTCCGATTGTGCCCGTGGCGCTTGTTGATTCATACAAAGTGTACAACAGCGATCACGTTGGGCCTGTCACAACATATGTCTATTACCTTGATCCGATCTATTATGACGAATACAAGGACATGCGCAGTCACGAAATTGCGGCCATGGTTGAAAAGATCATAAAAGAAAAGATTGCGGAGCATCTTGCGAATAATAAATAAATCTTCCGGAGGTTGTAATGAACAAGCTATTTGCGGTTTTTGCGGCGCTTACCTTTATCGCCGGCGTTATCGTTTTTACTCACGGCGAGCTCAATAAGAACAGCGAGGATGAGCCCGAGACCTATAAGTGGATGAGGATATTCGGGGCGATATTAGCGCTCATCGCGATTGTATGTGCCATATTATGTAAAAGTATGTAACCTTTCGTATTTCTTTTTTATCATATTGGGTGTAAAATAATACGTAATTAAGAATACTTTTTATTGAGGGAGGGAATAAAATGGCGGCTACAAGTATCAAAACTAAGGTAGAAATTCAGTACTCAGATTTGACGATTACCGATGATCAGCTTGTTTCAAAGGCTAAGAAAGCCTATGGAAAAAAAGACATTAAGGACCTCAACATTTACGTTAAGCCCGAGGAGAAGATGGGATATTTTGTTGTAAACGGAAGTGACAACGGATGTTTCGACCTCTGATAGTAAGGCGAAGTAACAAGTATAACAGATAATTGATCGCAGACGGGAAGCTACGGTTTTTCGTCTGTTTTCTTTTGTGCAAAACATGGTATTATAATAGGGTTAAAGTGTAATCTTGGAAGGACAAACATTTGGGCAAAAAAAATATTTCAGATAAGCAGAAACTTAATATTGCCATGTTAGGGCATAAGAGAGTCCCTTCAAGAGAAGGTGGAGTAGAAGTTGTTGTAACCGAACTTTCTACGAGGATGGCAAAGCTGGGGCATAAAGTGACTTGCTACAACAGACTGGGACATCACGTCGCAGGTGAAGAATATGACTCTTTTACAGGCGATACATATGAGGGAGTAAGGCTTATCAATGTCCCTACAATCAACAGAAAAGGACTTGCCGCGGCGACGTCTTCGCTATTTGGCGCTATTAAAGTAGCTTTTGGAAAGTATGATGTAATTCATTTCCATGCAGAGGGGCCGTGTGCAACAATGTGGATTCCGAAGCTTATGGGGAAAAGGTGTGTGGCAACCGTTCACGGACTTGACCATCAAAGACAGAAGTGGAGCAGATTTGCCAGTGCTTATATAATGATGGGGGAAAAGAATGCTGTGAAATATGCAGATGAGATAATAGTCCTCAGCAGAAATGTGCAGAAGTATTTTCTTGACAGATATGGCAGAAATACTTTATACATTCCTAATGGAGTGAACAGGTCTGTTATTACCGAACCTAATAATATAAAGAAAAAGTTTGGCATAAGTAAAGATGAATATATCCTCTTTTTGGGACGTTTGGTTCCTGAGAAGGGAATAGAGTATCTGATAAAAGCATTTATGAAGCTTGATACGGACAAAAAACTTGTAGTTGCCGGAAGCAGCAGTGATACGCAGGAATTTGTTGACAGAATACATGAACTTGCGAGCAAAGATGATAGGATAATATTTACCGGATTTGTTCAGGGTAGAGTGTTATCCGAGCTTTTTAGTAACAGCTATGTTTATGTAATTCCGTCTGATCTTGAGGGAATGCCGCTTACGCTCCTTGAGGCTATGAGCTATGGAAATTGCTGCCTTACATCAGATATTCCGGAATGTATTGAAGTGTGCGGCGATAAGGCTGTTTCTTTTAGAAAAAGCGATATAAAGGATCTTAGGGATAAGTTAAAGATGCTTATTGATAATGAGGATATGGTTAAGAAATATCGCATTGAAGCGTCGGAATATGTCTGCGAACATTATAATTGGGATAAAATAGTCGATGAGACCATAAAGGTTTACAGAGGACTGAATATATAGAAATAACGTGCTTAGATGTGCGCTTATAAAGAAAGAAGGAACATAATGGAGAAACTTGCGATAAACGGAGGAACTCCGGTAAGAAAAGAAAAATTATATTACGGAAAACAGTGGATAGATGAAGATGATGTAAAGGCTGTGGCAGAAGCGCTTACAGATGACCTGATAACATGCGGCCCGCGCGTTGCGGCACTTGAGAAAAAACTCTGCGAAGTTACGGGGGCAAAATATGCTGTAGCAGTCAGCAACGGAACAGCGGCGCTTCACTGTGCATGCATCGCTGCAGGAATTGGCGCGGGAGATGAAGTTATAACATCACCTATCACATTTGCGGCATCTGCAAACTGTGCGGTATACGTAGGCGCAACACCTGTATTTGCAGATATTGATCCCGAGACTTATAACATAGATCCCGACAGCATAGAAGCTCATATAACGGATAAGACCAAGGCTGTGGTTGCGGTTGCTTATACGGGACAGTCTGTCGAGTATGACAGAATACAGAAAATCTGCGACAAGCACGGACTTATTCTTATAACAGATGCGGCTCATGCGATCGGAACTAAGTACAACGGACAGCCTGTAGGTTCTATAGGCGACATGACCTGCTTTAGCTTCCATCCCGTTAAGACAGTAACATCGGGTGAGGGCGGAGCAATAACAACCAACGATCCTGAATTATATAAGAAACTGAGACTTGCTTCGCAGCACGGAATCGTAAGAAATCCGGATGACCTTGTACATGAATCTGACGGAGCATGGTACTACGAGATGCAGGAGCTTGGCTTTAACTACAGACTTACGGATATTCAGTCGGCACTTCTTATCAGTCAGCTTGCTAAATTGAAGAAGTTCTCTGACAGAAGAAAAGAGATAGTAAATAAGTACAACGAAGCATTCAAGGATGTACCCGAGATAATCGTGCAGAAGGAAATTCCCGAATCCGATACGACAAGGCATCTTTATGTGATACAGCTTGATCTTGATAAGCTAAAGTGCACAAGAAGAGAGTTCTTTGATGCTCTTTCTGCTGAGAACGTTCAGCCGCAGGTTCATTATGTGCCGGTTTATTTCTTCCCGTTTTATGAGAAGAGGGGATATGAGAAAGGTCTTTGCCCCGAGGCTGAGAAGCTCTACAACGGAATGATGAGCATACCTCTTTATCCTCTTATGACTGACAGCGATGTGGATGACGTTATCACCGCAGTTAAGAAAGTTGTTGAGGGGTATAAAAAATAATAACGGAAATGTCCGCATAAGAAAGTAACGTAAAAATGTGGACAAGCTTTTATATAATGAATTAAAATGAGGTAGATGTTAAAAGAAATTTTGATATCTATAATTATAAAAAACAGTGATAAACGGAGATGTTTATGAAAAGTTCTATATTAGATAATAAGACGATATTGGTTACCGGAGGAACAGGTTCTTTTGGACACTGCTTCACACAGTACCTTCTTGAAAATTACAATCCCAAGAAGATCATCATCTACTCACGCGATGAGTACAAGCAGTTCACAATGGCAAACGAGCGCGTGTACAAAGAGAACGCCGACAAGATGAGATTTTTCATCGGTGATATCAGGGACGGAGCCAGATTCGAGAGAGCATGCGAGAACGTTGATTATGTTATCCATGCGGCAGCTCTTAAGCAGGTTCCCGCTTGCGAGTACAACCCTGATGAAGCTATCAAGACAAATATCGCCGGCGCGCAGAGCGTTATAAATGCGGCACTTAATACAGGTGTAAAAAGAGTTGTGGCTCTTTCTACAGACAAGGCTGTTAACCCCGTAAATCTTTACGGTGCGACCAAGATGGTATCAGATAAGCTCTTTATCGCAGCAAATGCATATTCGGGAGCTAAGGATGTCAACTTCTCAATCGTAAGATACGGTAATGTTGCAGGAAGCAGAGGTTCTATCATTCCTTTCTTCAAAGAGCTCATTGCAAAGGGAGAAAAAGAGCTTCCTATCACGGATTACAGAATGACACGTTTCTGGATCAGCCTTCCCGAGGGTGTTGAGCTTGTTCTCAAGGCACTTGCAGAGGCTAAGGGTGGCGAGACATTCATCAGTAAGATTCCTTCATTTAACGTAAAAGATCTTGCTGAAGCTATGTGCCCCGGAATCAAGACTGTTGAAGTCGGAATCAGACCCGGCGAGAAGCTTGATGAGATAATGGTTACAACAGAGGATGCACCTTTCACTTATGAGTACGACAAGCACTTCATCGTATATCCTCAGGTTGTATTTAACGAGAGACAGGTACCCGACCTTTCAGGAAAGAAAGTTGCAGACGGTTTCTACTACAGCTCGGGAAATAACACAGAGTGGATGTCTGTTGACGAGATTAGAAGAAGACTTCCGGAAGCTGTAGATCATTGAGAGGCTTTCAAATAATAACTTAGGAAATACCGATCTTACCGGTGTTTCCTCGTATATATATGCATATGCAGAAAGGAGAACCACCATGTACGAACAGATTAAATTACCCTATGCTACAAATGCTCTTGAACCTTTCATTGACCAACTTACCGTTGAGACTCATCACGGTAAGCACCACGCTACTTATACCAAGACTTTTAATGAACTTGCGGAAAAAGCAGGCATGAGTAATCTCAGTGCGGAGGAGCTCCTTGCATCACTCGATAAAGTTTCGGATGAAACTTTAAGAAAAGGCCTCAGAAATCAGGGCGGCGGTTATTATAATCATAACCTTTATTTTGAGATGTTCTCACCAAGCCCTGCCAAAGCTCCTTCAGGAAAACTTGCAGAGGAAATCGACAAGACTTTCGGTAGCCTCGATGCGCTTAAAGAAGAGCTTTCAAAGGCGGCAGCAGGACAGTTCGGATCAGGCTGGGCATGGCTTTCAACCGATAAGAGCGGAAAGCTTACAGTTTCTGCTTCGCCTAACCAGGACAATCCTATAAGCGAGGGCAAGGGACTTATCCCCATTGTGGCGCTTGATGTCTGGGAGCATGCTTACTATCTTAAGTACAAGAATTTGAGACCTGATTATATCAAGGCATTCTTCGAGATTCTTGATTGGAGTAAGGTTTCGGAGAGATACAACAAAGTGGTCTTCTAGGGACGGGGTTAGTGGACCATTTTGCAGATTCGTTTTACGGTAGTTCCTGAGACATCCATGATTCGGGCAACTTGCTTGATTGTAAGTCCGTTTTGCCTTAATTTACGGATATATTCATTTCTTTTTACTTTCTCAAGGTTAGCTACAGCAGATGTTGATGAAAGGTTGGTCACTGACTTAAATATATCTAATGCCTTTTCATCTGTAAGATAATGATTTATTTCACGATGATCATTTGAGAATAGAGTATTATCGGGAGCTGCAGTTTCTTTTGCAAAATAATGAAGTAAAAAATCCTTTGAGCCGGCGATGTTATAAGCGAATGACACGTTGACCAAAGGATTTTTTTCACCATAAAAGGCATTAATACTGCTCCAACGGTATTCTGAGGCGTAACGGCACATATTTGCTTTGACAGGATTGTTGTGTATGTAGATAAGTGCAGATAGAAAAGCTCTTTCGTTTGGAATCACCGAGCTATAGAAACGTTCTTGGAAAAGATGACCGCTACGAGAATATTTGTTATTGTACCAACGGACAAATCTGGATCCAAGACTCTGGAAGAAACCGGCAAGTTTGTCGTTGGGAGCGGAAAGTAATATATGGATATGATTATCCATGATGCAGTAGGCATATATATCAATATCGTATTTCTTTTTACAATCTGATAAAACGAAAAGAAATTTTTGGTAATCGGAATTTTCTTCGAATATAATATGCTGATTGACAGAACGAAGTATGATATGATATATGCCAGTTGAACTCAAGATTCTGGGTTTTCTTGGCATAAAATACTCCTATAAGATTAAATAAAAGAATTTCAAAATATTTGACTTTGAGATTATATATTTATTGAGAGGAAATTACAATATGTATTTGAAAAATGGACCACAAACCCCGTCCCCTAGGACCAAAATACTTATGGTCAATAAATTCCTTCATCCAAACGGAGGATCTGAAACATATATATTTAAGCTTGGCGAAGCACTTGTCAAGATGGGGCATGAAGTCCAGTACTTTGGTATGGAGCATGAAGGAAGATGTGTAGGAAATGCGGTAAATGCCTATACTTCTGATATGGACTTCCATGGAGGCAGTAAACTCAGCAAACTTACGTATCCTATCAAGACAATATACAGCACAGAAGCGAGAAAAAAGATAAGGCTTGTTCTTGACGATTTCAAGCCGGATGTTGTACATCTGAACAACTTTAATTATCAGCTTACACCATCGGTAATTCTTGAAGTTGTTAAGTGGAGAAAAGAAAACTCAAAGGAATGTAAGATTATCTTTACAGCTCATGATTATCAACTCCTTTGCCCGAATCATATGTTTAATAATCCGCAAACTCACGAAAATTGTGAGAAATGTGTTGGGGGACATTTTTCAAATTGCATAAAAGGAAGATGTATTCACGGCTCTGCAGTAAAGTCTGTAGTGGGAGCAATGGAAGCGTATTTCTGGAAATATAAGGGGACATATAAGTATATCGATAAGATAATCTGTTGCTCGGAGTTTATGAAGATAAAGATGGACACCAACCCGGTATTTGCAGGGAAGACTGTTGCTATGCATAATTTCATAACACATGCAGAAAAGACAGTAGTGACCGATAAAGTGATAGAAGACAGATATGTACTCTATTTTGGAAGATTTTCCATGGAAAAAGGCATTAAAACGCTTATAAAAGCTTGCGAGGATCTTTCAGATATAAACTTTATTTTTGCCGGAAGCGGTGAATACGCGGATGATATTGAGAAGCTTCCCAATGGTAGAAATTTAGGATTTAAGACAGGGGAAGAGCTCGATGAACTGATAAGAAACGCGGAATTTACGGTATATCCATCGGAATGGTATGAAAATTGTCCGTTTTCTGTGATGGAGAGTCAGGAACGGCTGGTACCCGTAGTCGGTGCAAATATAGGAGGCATTCCGGAGCTTGTAGAGGATGAAAAGACGGGAAAGCTGTTTACAAGCGGAAATGCCAAAGAACTTGCTGATGTCATAAGAAAACTATGGGAAACGCCTGAGGAATTGAATAAATATAGAGAAAACCTCAGAAAGTTAAAGCGGCTTGATGCTGATGAATATGCGCTTAAAATGATTGATAAATATGGAGAATAACAGTTTATGAAAGTATTATTTCTTCCAAACTGGGAGGTTATGAGGTGTAATGAGGCACCAAAAGATAAGCAACCACCCGATTATTATGAAAAGGGCAAAGAATACTGGTTTTTTAGATATTTTGAGAAAAAACCTGAAGTGGATATTATTGATGTTTCATCAGCAAAGTGGATACAGAATATAGAAAAAAACAAGATAAGATTTTATGTGATTCAAGCATTAAAGGCTATTCCCAGGCTTAATAAGTATGATCTTATTATTTCACATGGGATGCAGAGTGGTGTCGTTATAAGCCTCTGGAGAAGGCTGTTTAGGACAAAATCAAAGCACATTGTTTTTGATATAGGTGCATTTAATAGTGCAGCAGAGAGTGGCGCTGCGCTTAAGCTTATGCAATTTGCCAGCAGGTCAATCGACGGCTTTATTTATCATACAAGTAGCCAGATAAGATACTACGAGAAGTTTTTTCCGTGGATTGTTGATAAGGCGCAGTTTATAAGGTTCGGTACTGATGCTGAATATTTTTCCGAAGAAAAAAGTGAGTTGATAGAGACTAATGCATCAAGAGAAGAAGATAAAGGTTTGGACGGAGTACCATACTGTATCTGTGTCGGCTATTCCAAGAGAGACTGGGATACGGTAATCAAGGCATTTGAGCTTAGCAATCCTGCTAATCTCAAGCTTCTGCTTGTAGGGCATGTTGAAGAAAGATATAAAGATATAGCTAATGTTGAACAAATGGGTTTTGTTTCAATTAGTGAGCTAAAAAAACTGATTATAGGTGCAAGGTTTGGCATCCTTCCGTTAAAGTCATATAATTATTCATACGGACAAATGACACTTCTTCAGCAGATGGCTATGGGAAAGTGCGTGATTGCATCTCGTGTGCCGAGTCTTGTGGATTACTATGAGGAAGGTGTAACTGCGATTTCTTATGAGCCGGAGAATGCGGAAGAGCTTGCTGATACTATCAAGCGTGTAAACTCAAATGGTCTTATGCGTAATGAGATTGGTAAAAAGGCTGCCGAGTATGTGAAGAATATAAGTAATGAATGTACAATGGCAAAGGAAATAGAGTTTTTTTTTGGAAAAAATGTAAGAAAAAGTTTGTAAATATCGTATTTATGTAAGGGCATTTGTAGCATGCCCTTTTGTTGTGTATAATAGAACAGCTGAATAGAGTGTTGCTAAAACGTTTTAAGGAACTATTATTTATGAAGAAAACATTGTTTCTTTCAACTGCATGGGCGCTTCCGGAGATGTGCGGAGCCAAGTTTCTGACCAGATTCAGACGTGACGTTTTTAAGAACGTTTGCGGCGAGAATGAGGTTGACGTATTGGTTGCATATTGGAAGAATAATGAGACTACGCATGAAACTGACGTGTACTATGAATGTACATTCAAGAATATGCCTCAGCAGTTAATGAATCTTGCACACGGAAATGTACATTTTATTAGTGATGCATATAATAAAAGAGTTCTTGAAATGATAGAACAGAACGGATACGAGCTTGTTGTTTATGATGATGCGGCTTTTGGTAAACTTTCGGGCTGCATAAAGAAGAAGTATCCCGATATTATTCAGATTGCTCTGTACCACGGAGTGGAGAAGCAGTTTGCTAAGAGTATGTACAGTGCTTCAATAAAGAACAGGTTAAGGTTCTACCAGTACAATGCTCTCATTCGCTCAGAGCGGAGACAGGCCGGTATTGTTGATGCCAATATCATGCTCAACAATCGTGATGCAGACAATTTTTTCAAATATAACGGTGTTAAGGCGAAAGCTCTTTTGCCCATCGGATATATAGATACATCCAAGGCTACGGATACTGTAGCGGAACTTGAGGATGACAAGACGGCGCTTTTGTTTGTGGGAAGCCATTACCTTCCGAATGTGGAGGGGGCAAAGTGGTTTGCAACTAACGTGATGCCGCGGATTAAGGAAAAATGTCATCTTTATGTTGTAGGATTTGGCATGGAAGAATATGCAAATGATCCGGATTTTTCAGGAGAAAGCATAACTATAGTAGGAACCGTTGACGACCTTGCTCCGTGGTATAAGGCTGCGGATATTGTTATAGGCCCCATTCTTCGTGGTGACGGCATGAAGACCAAGACCGCAGAGGCGCTTATGTATGGCAAGTTCTTTATCGGAACAACAGAAGCGCTTATCGGATATGACATGATTAAGGGATGTGAGTGCAATACACCGGATGAATTCGAGAGCAGGATAGCCTCGCATATAGCCGGACCGCACAAGAAATACTACGAAGAACAGAGACAGCTCTACGAGCGTTACTACTCGTATGAAGCCGCAACGGATACTATAAGGGAACTCCTTGAGGAATTAAAAAGTGAACGAGAATAAGAAAAGTATATATACCATAATTCTAAACTATAACAATTATGATGATACGGTTAATTGTATAAACAGCTTTGATGCTATAACGGCGTTTGACGTTAAAATCATACTTGTTGATAATGCTTCGGAAAAAGAATGTGTGGAAAAGCTCGATAGATTTGTTTCCGAAAAGAATGGTATCACTTTTATTAAGAATACTGAGAACCTTGGCTATGCGGCCGGTAATAATATCGGAATAAAAGAAGCCATAGGCAGGGGGGCAGAGTATCTGGCAATAGTTAATAACGATGTGGTTGTAAATGAGGATTCTTTTACAGCGAGTATTGATATACTAAATGATAAGAAAGTTGCTTTTGCGGGACCGGCAATTTTACAATATGGTACAGGTAAGATACAGTACACAGGCGGCAATATTGATTTTTGGAAGCTCCTTACTCCGCATCTTAATGAAGGCCTTGAGTATCATAAATCCGCAGATATTGTGGAATGCGACTATGTAGGCGGAGCATGTATGCTCTTTAGGGCGGAAATAATAGATGTACTTGGATATATACCGGAAGATTATTTCCTTTTCTGGGAAGAGACCGAGTGGTGCGCCAAGGCCCGCAATATGGGATACAAATGTATTTGTACATTCGATGGATGTGTGAATCACAAAGGTTCGGTCACGATACGCAAGGTTAAAGGCCTCGAATCCTACTATTTTGAGAGAAACAGAGTGATGTTTTCGCTTAGGAATGACAAGAACGTATTTAGGAAAATCGGCGCAATCATAAGGGTCTATATGGAAGCTTTTGCGAAAGGAATATTGAGAGACAGAGTGTTCTTTAGCTATTTTCCGTATTATGCGGACGGATTAAGAGGAAGAGATAGATTAAGATAGGATGTAGATTGGTTTGATGGGCAATAAATCACTTAAGAAGAATGCTTTTTACAATATTATAAGGAGTATGTTATCTTTTATATTTCCACTGATAACATATCCGTACATCACTACTATTTTGATACCGGACGATCTTGGAAAGGTGACTTTTTCAATATCGGTAGTATCGTATTTTATGTTACTTGCGGTTTTTGGAATGGGAACATACGCAATCAAAGAGTGTGCTCCTCTCAGTGGTAATAAGAAAGCTATAAATGAAAGAGCATCCGAGTTTTTTACATTTAACATGATTACGGCAGCTATTTCCTTTGTGCTACTATTGCTTGCCATGCTTTTTGTCAAAAAGTTTCATTCCTATACATTACTTCTTCTTATTCAGTCGCTGCAGATTATTTTCAGCGTGATCAGTGTGGAATGGGTCAACGTAGTATACGAAGATTACAAGTATACTACGATCAGGTTTCTTATTATTGATATTATCAACCTGCTCATTCTTTTTCTTTTTGTCAAAAAATCCTCTGATTATTACATTTATGCATTTATAACTATCAATACTTATATTTGTATGTCTGTTACCAATATGCTGTATTGTAGGAGATATGTGGATCTAAAGGTCAAAAAAGATCTTGATTTTATGGGCCACGTACGCAAAGCACTGCCCTTTTTTATAAACGATCTCAGTGTCGCTATTTATATAGGGGCTGATACGACGATGATCGGATTTCTTACCGGAGATAAGAATGATTACTGCAACGGAATATATTCGGTTGCGGTAAAGATATATACTGTTGTAAAAAATGTATTTGTTGCTATATTCTCAGTTACCGTATATAGGCTTACTGCTTGTATTGCAAAGAAAAATTATGACGAATATTATAAAGTATTAAATGGAGTGACTTCGTATTTTATTTTACTTGCATTTCCTGCAGTGACAGGGATGATAGTTTATGCCGATTACATATGTATGATATTTGGAAACGGAAAATACCTGGAGGCGGCTCCGTCGCTCAGGCTCTTGGCAATAGCACTTTTGTTTGCGGTATTTGGCGGAATTGCCACAAGATGTATAAACGTTCCTCTCGGATACGAGGTCGTTAATACCAAGGTGACGCTGATAGTGGCAATAGAAAATGTACTTCTCAATATTCCTTTTATTATTATCTTTGCAGAAAGAGGTGCGGCATTTACAACAGCGCTTGCGGAGTTTACGGTACTCTTTTTGTGTGCTTTAAAGCTAAAAAAGGAACATGTAAAATTACCGGGACTTATTAATCTCAAACACATAAGAGATGCAATTATCGGATGTGTGTGGATATGCGCGACATATGTAATAGTAGGCAGGATAGAGGCGTTCTATCTTGTCAGGATGATAATCGGAATAGCGATGTCGGTTGTTGGATATGCATTTGTGCTGTTCGCAATGAGAAATGATATTTTTATAGATATAGTAGAAAGTAAACTTCATCTGAGGAGTAAGTAAGATGATAAAAGGTATTATGGAGACGGATAAATTCAATAGATTTGTGGACGTATTGGCAGCCATTACGATTCCGTATATTTTTATATTAAGTATCTTGTGGAATTACGGAATGTTCCATAAATTATTTAAGTTTTCGCTTCTGTTTTTTACAGTGATTTGGCTGACTGAATGCATTAGAAAAAGGAAAAATATTTCAATCCCTAAGATTAGTAAGTTTATATCGGCGGTAATGCTGATCATTGTGAGTACAAGTACGATAAGCACATTTATCCTTATTCTAAAAGATGAGATGTATGATACCGAATGGATATATTTTGTATATGTTGATGCAGTAGTATTTTTGATATCAATGCTTCTTTATGCCTGCAGGAGAGATAAATTTGAATTTGGTTTGAGAATATCGTCTATGTTTGTTCTGGCGACAGGAGTATGGGGAAACATAGACTATATAATCAGGTTTATTATGTATAATCCGACATATGATGATCTTGCGACCAGAGAGTGGAGGATATCTTCGATATATCAGAATCCCATTCCTGCGGGACATATAGTTCTTATGTTTTTATGGATACCTTTTTCATTTAAATATAATGAACTTAGTAAAAAGAAAAAAACAATAGATGCGGTTATAAGAGCTGTAGTCTATGTGCCGTTTATAGTGGCAACAGGATCCAGGAGTGTGTGGATGGGATTGATTTTTTCTGTGCTTGCTTGGATGGCGGTTTGCAGAGAAGAACTCTTGGCTGATTGGAAGCTTTTATCAAAGAATATCAGGATTGGTTTATCTGTGCTTGCTGCTTTGGTTGCAGGTCTTGGAATACCGTTTGCCATTAAGTCGGTTGCACCAAGATTTTCGAATTTTTCGAAAGCACAGGCTTATGTTGTCAGGTCAAGTTATTTTAGGTATACCCTTGAGAGTGTTGCGGAAAGCAGTGTGCTCAGGATACTATTTGGACATGGATCCGGAAGTTGCAGAAAAATGATAGCGGAATCTCCTTGCTATGTTGAACCGTATAATATCTGCGATAACGGATATCTATCAATGCTCTACGAGTGGGGAATTTTAGCTATAGTAGCAGTGATTGTTATAGACATATTTATTTTTAAGCATATAATTAAGGCTGCTAAGGATAAAAAAAGAAATATAGCCGTATCGTGTGCGTATGCAGTTGTTTCATGTGTTTTTCCGTTGTTCTTCTATGAGGCACAGATGTGGCTTATGGTCGCTGTTTTAATGGCGATATTTGTGGCAGGAGGAATAAGTCCACAAAGTGAAGGAGAATGAAGGAAGTTAAGCTATGACTATATCACAGATTATTTACACAGTAATATTGGGGCCTCTTGAACTATTATTTGATACTGTTTATGCAATAGCGGTAGGTACCACACATAATCCGGGGCTGTCTTTGATATTCTTAAGTCTTACGATCAACCTGTTGGTGCTTCCGCTTTATAGAAGAGCGGATGCAATGCAGGAAGAAGAGAGGCAGCAGTCTATAAAGTTAAAACCCGGAATCGATCAGATAAGAAAGGCGTTTAAGGGTGATGAACGTTTTATGATCTTACAGACGTATTATCGCCAGAATAATTACAAGCCTTATTACGCTCTTAAAGGATCACTCTCACTTCTTTTGGAGATACCGTTCTTTATAGCGGCGTATCACTATCTTTCACATTTAAACGTGTTACAGGGAGCAAAATTTGGTCCCATAGGTGACTTGGGAGCACCGGATAATCTGATAGTACTGGGAGGCATTAGCATACATCTGCTACCCGTACTTATGACTCTTATCAATATTGTGTCGGGTGCAATCTACACAAAAGGAATGCCACTTAAGAGCAAGATACAATTGTATGGTATGGCTTTGATTTTTTTGGTGCTTCTGTATGATTCACCGGCAGGACTGGTATTCTATTGGACACTTAATAACTTGTTTTCTCTTATAAAAAATATTTTCTACAAGTTGACCAATCCCAAGAAAGTTATAGGGATTCTTTGCTCAATCGTTGGAATTGCAATACTGATCTCGGGATTGATTTATTTTACCGGCATCAGAAGAAAGGTGCTTACTGTGCTTGTAGCAGCCGCATTGCAGCTTCCTTTGTTTAAGAAACGCATAAAGATATTAAATAAAGAATCCGGTGAGAAGACTGATAATATATCTGCAGATACTGCTAAAACAATTTTCTTTGCATGCAGTGTATTTATGGCTTTATTGGTGGGAGTTCTGATTCCATCTGCGATATTGAGTACGTCAACTGCGGAATTTGTTGAGATGAAAGCATATCATTCGCCGCTCACTTATCTTGTTCGTGCTGCAGCTATGTCAGTCGGGCTGTTTCTGGTCTGGGTTGTGATCTTCTATAAGCTTGCATCGGAGAAGGCTCAGAAGAAATTTGGTATGGCTTTTGTGATCGTGATGCTGTGTGCTGTTGTAGAGTACATGTTCTTTGGCAAAGGCTACGGTAACATATCACCGCTACTTAGATACGATGTTACTATCGAGATCATGCCAAAAGAGTATCTGATCAATCTTGCTGTACTTGCGGTTGTGGCTGCTATCGGATACATGATATGGAAAAAGGGCAAAGGAGAGCTGATCAAAGCGATTTGCATTATCGGCTGTCTTGCCATAACTGCCATGTCTGTAATGAATATTAATAAGATACGTACAACCTCTGCAGAACTTGAGAAACTTGCTATGCAGAATAAGGAGAAAGATAACAGTAAGATTCCTGAGTTTACACTCAGCAAGAATGGCAAGAATGTAGTTGTGCTTCTGATTGATAGAGCAATAAGCGCATATGTGCCTTATATGCTTGCAGAAAAGCCTGAGCTGCAGGAGCAATTTGCAGGATTTACATATTATCCCAATTCTTTATCTTTTGGTATGTGTACCAATGCAGGTGCACCGCCGATTTACGGAGGATATGAATATACTCCTAAGGAAATGCAGAACAGAGCAGATGAGCCACTGAAGGACAAGCACAACGAAGCTCTTTTGGTGATGCCTGAGATTTTTTGCAATAACGGATACAAAGTTACAATCTGTGATCCGCCGTATGCTAATTATCAGTGGGTATCGGATCTTAGTATGTTTGATAAATATGAAGGCCTGAATGTTTTTGATACTTTTGGGTACTTTGATGATGAAGAGACGGAAAGAATAGAGAATAAGGAGCAAGTTATAAACAGGAATCTCTTTTGTTATTCTCTGTTTAGGATAACTCCCGTATTCCTGCATAAAGAGGTTTACGATGACGGAAATTACAACTACGCCGATCATTATGCCGATAAAGGCAATGATGAGGAACTTAGTTATAATTATATTCCGGAAGATCAGTATAGAAGTACAGGTGTGAGAGGTGATTTCTTAAAGGCTTACAATGTACTTAAGAACATGCCTGTTATGACTAATGTCAGTGATTCTGACGAGAATACATTTTTATCTTTTTATAATACTACAACACACGAAGTAATGATGCTTCAGGAACCTGAGTATGAGGCAAGAAATGTTGTTGACAATACCGGGTATGAAGCGGAATATGGCGTAAGAACAGCACCGGGGCGCAAAGATCTGCAAATGACATCGGTAGCACAGATGGAGCATTATCAGTGCGATATGGCTGCATTTATACAGCTTGGTAACTGGTTTGACTATTTAAGGGAGAACGGTGTTTGGGACAATACAAGGATTATTATTGTGGCAGATCACGGATATCCTATAGGACTTGAGAAAGTATTGATGGATCAAGGTGACGAAGTAAAACCGGCTGAAGAGTATGAAGATGCAACGGCTGTCAATCCGCTTCTTATGATCAAGGATTTTGGAAGTAATGAGTATTCTGTAAGTGATACCTTCATGACAAATGCGGATGTTCCGTCAGAAGCTTTTAAGGGAATCATAGACAATCCTGTCAATCCGTTTACGGGAAAGCCTATAGATGAATCGGGAAAAGAAGCAGATGAGATATATTGCATGCTTTCTGAATGGGATATAGACAAGAATCATGGAAATATATTTAAAGATCCAATCTGGTTTACATTGAAAAACAAGTATATGTTTGATGAAAACAACTGGTCATTTAATAAATAACGGATTGGAGTTGCAATAAAGAAAGAGAGAAACAGACATGCTTTTATTTATGTATATTGACCCCGGAACGGGGAGCATGCTTTTTACAATACTAATCGGCGTGTTGAGTGCCGGATACTATTTTCTTCGAAATCTACTTATGAAGATGAAGTTCGTTTTTTCAGGCGGAAAAGTGAAGGAACAGGATGAAAGTCATATACCGTATGCAATTTTTACTGACAGTAAGAGATATCTGACTATATTTAAGCCAATCTGTGATGAGATGGAAAAGCGCGGAGAGAAGCTTGTATATCTTACTGCCGAAGAGGACGATCCGCTTCTAAAAGAAAACTATGAGAATGTTCGTACCGAATTTCTTGGTGAAGGCAACAGGGCTTATGCAAGAATGAATATGCTTAAGGCTGATGTGGTATTATCCACAACACCGGGACTTGATGTATATCAGTGGAAGAGATCGAGAGATGTAAAGTGGTATGCTCATGTTCTTCATGCGGCAGGCGATGTTACCATGTACCGTATGTTTGGAATTGATTACTATGATGCAATGCTTCTTAGTGGTGAATTTCAGATCAAGCAGGTGCGAGACCTTGAAGCTTTGCGCGGATTACCTGAGAAGGAAGCGAAGCTTGTGGGCATTCCTCATATGGATGCACTCAGAGAGAGATTATTGCAGGCGGGATCTGCGCCGGATCATGAGACTACAATTCTTCTTGCGCCCTCATGGGGACCAAGCTCAATATTGAATAAATACGGCAAGAAGATGATTGACGAGCTTATCGCTACAGGTTATAAGGTAATAATTAGACCACATCCTCAGACATTTGTTTCCGAGAAGGATATGATAGAGCCTTTGATGAAGGCATATCCGGAGACAGATAAACTTGTATGGGACAGAAACATCGATAATTTTGATACACTTAATCAGTCGGATATTCTGATATCGGATTTCTCGGGAGTTGTGCTTGACTATGCTCTTGTATTTGACAGGCCGGTGATCTGCGCCGAGACTTCTTTTGACAATGGAATCTATGATTCATGGTGGCTCGGTGAAAGGGAATGGATCTTTGAAACTCTGGATAAGATCGGAGTAAAGCTCACACCTGATAATATGGACAATATAAAAGAGCTTGTTGAAAAGGCTCTTACTGATACAAAGCTTAAAGAGGGACGTGATAAGGCAAGAGCCGAGTCATGGGCAAATATGGGTAAATCCGTAGGAAGTATCGTGGATTATATGATAGAAAAACGCAAAGAACTTAATGAGAATGTTGGCTGATTTGGAGGAAGATAGATGCAGGCAATAATATTAGCGGCAGGAATGGGAAAAAGACTCAAGGAACTTACACAAAACAATACCAAGTGTATGGTAAAAGTCAATGGAGAGACACTGATTGAGAGATTGCTTCACCAACTTGATAAAGTTAATTTATCCCGTGTAATAATTGTTGTCGGCTATAAAGGACAGAAACTTATCGAATATATAAATACCCTTGGCATAACAACGCCTATCACATTTGTGGATAATCCGATATATGATAAGACTAACAATATTTATTCTCTTTCTCTTGCAAAAGATTATATGAGAGAAGATGATACCCTTTTGTTTGAGTCGGATATCATTTTTGAAGATAGGATCCTTACAAGCCTTATGGAAGATCAAAGAGAGACACTTGCTCTTGTTGATGAATATAAGCCTTGGATGGACGGAACGTGCCTTAGGCTTGATGAGAATGACAAGATAATTGATTTTATCTCGGGCAAAAAATTTGATTTCACAAATACTAAAGGTTGCTATAAGACTGTAAACATATACAAATTCAGCAAGCATTTTGCTGATAAGCAGTACATTCCTTTTCTGGATGCATATCAGGAAGCGCTTGGCGTAAATGAGTATTATGAACAGGTACTCAGAGTAATAACCATGCTGGATGGAGCAGAGATCGTAGGTAAGAGACTTGAAGGCGAGAAGTGGTATGAGATTGATGATGAGCAGGATCTTGATATAGCAGAGACGTTGTTTGACAGGGATCCCGCCGATAGAGTAATGAGACTTGAAGAGCGCTACGGCGGATATTGGAGATTCCCTGAACTTGTGGATTTCTGTTATCTTGTTAACCCTTACTATCCGCCAAAGAAGATGCGTGATGAGCTCAAAGCTTCGTTTGACGTATTGCTTACTCAGTATCCTTCGGGAATGCGAGTAAATTCTTTGCTTGCTGCCAAGAACTTCGGTGTCCACAGAGAGAATATTGTTGTTGGAAACGGAGCAGCTGAGCTTATTAAGGCACTTATGGAATCAATTGAGGGTAAGATAGGAATAATCCGCCCGACCTTTGAAGAGTATCCAAACAGATATGACAAGAATGAAGTTGTAGCATATAGGCCTGAGAATGGTGAATTCAGATATTCGGCAGATGACCTTGTGGAGTTCTTTGGTGACAAGGATATATCAACTCTTATACTGATCAATCCCGATAACCCTTCGGGAAATTATATTGATGAAGACGGAATAAAGAAGTTGATCGAATGGACGGCGAAGAAAGGAATAAGATTTGTTCTTGATGAGTCATTCGTTGATTTTGCGGATGACAGTACAACCTATATCGATCAGAATATTCTTGTGAACAATAAGCATCTCTTTGTGGTAAAGAGTATATCAAAGTCTTACGGAGTTCCGGGATTAAGGCTCGGAGTTCTTGCTTCGGGAGATAACGAAATAATTGATAGTATTAAGAAAGCGGTTTCTATTTGGAACATAAACTCTTTTGCTGAGTTCTACATGCAGATTCAGGAGAAATATAAGAAAGACTATGCTCTTGCGCTTGAGCAGTTTAAGGCAGAGAGAAAGCGCTTTTTAAGCGAACTTTCGAAGATAGATTTCATAGAAGTAATACCTACACAGGCCAATTATTTTATGATAAAGATAAAAGATAAGTACAATGCTCAGGAACTTACCAATATATTTGCTGACAGATACGGAATCCTTATTAAGGATCTTACGGCGAAAGTTGGAGATAAATACATTCGTATAGCCATAAGGAATAAAGAAGATAATGATAGGCTCTGTGCGGCGCTTAAAGAATTGCAGCAGTTATCTTGATAATAACAATTTTACTTGCATTATCAGGCATTTGTTTTACGGCGTCACATATTGTAAAATGAGCAGTATAATAAATTGTAGGATATTTCAGGATAGATGGATATAAAATTCAGTATCGTTACCCCTGTTTATAACGGGGCTAAAACTGTAGCAAGGACAATCGAATCTGTGCTTGGTCAAAGTGTTGCTCCGAGTGAATATTTTGTGATAGACGGTGACAGCAGTGACGGAACGCTTGAAATTGCAAGGAGCTATGCCAAGAGCTTTGAGGAAAAGGGGATTTATTACGAAATAGTTTCTGAAAAGGACAACGGCATATATGATGCAATGAATAAGGGCATAAAGCGTTGTTCCGGGGATTTCATAGGAATAATCAATTCAGATGACTGGTATGAAACAGATGCTATAGAAGTTATGGCAGAGCTCTATGATAAAGAACATTTTGATATGGCTTATGCGGATATAAGGATGCATAACGGAGATGGGACATTTATAAAAAGAGCTTCAAATCCAAAGATAGTGACGTCAAGAACCTGGAATCATCCGACTCAGTTCGTGAGTTCTGAAATATATAGCAGGAAGTTGTACAAGAACGAGACTGTTTTTGATGATCTTGATATGCTGTTATGGATTCATAAAAATAATTATAAGATTTCTACGGTGAACAGAGTGCTGGCCAATTTTACAATGGGAGGAGCCAGCAATAATGAAAAGCGTCTCGGTGAAGTAATAAAAAGAATAAGGACAAAAGGGGATATTTACAGGAATAACGGATATTCATCATTATATGTAATAGACGCTGCCGTGATCGAGATTGCGAAAATGATATTGGGAAAGACTTGAGGAAGGTATGAAAAAGGCAAAGATTCAGAACAGATATATATATAGATGGCTTTGCACCGTATTGTTGTGTTTTCTTGCAACAGTGATGTTTTTTTGCCGTTTGGCTCGAATTTGTTATTGACCATAACCAGACATCTAACCTCACTGGTTGGGGGAACCTGGGGATGGCAGCAGGTATATACATTGTGTTGTATTACATAATCGGCAGAGCGCTTAAGGCATACGGTATCGGTGTTTACAGAAAAGCCAATCTTCTGGCATCGCAGGTAATGACTATTTTTGTCGTGGATGTTATTGAACTTTTTATTTCATGTGCCATAACAGGGCAGTTCAGATTCTTTCCGCAGTTCTTGTGGAGATACCTTTTGCTTGGAATTGTACAGAGCGTAGTTATAATTTTTCTTATCATCTTTCTCGTTGATCTGTATAGGAAATTATTTAAGCCTCAGCAGATACTTGAGGTCTACGGGGGCGATTCCTGTGAGAATACGGAGTTCATGAATACCAGGCCGGATAAGTATCATATAGTAGATTCTATAAGTGTTGATGTCGGTTTGGAAGAGATTGTGTCAATGCTTAACAAGTATGAAGCTATACTCCTTAATGATATTCCATCGGAGGACAAGAACGATATACTCAAGGAATGTTTCAGAATAGGTAAAAGAGTATATTTTACACCGAAAATCTCGGATATCATCGGGAAAAACTCCGAAGATATCAATTTGTTTGATACACCGCTTTTTTTTGTGCAGAAATAGTGGGATAAGCGGTGGGCAGCGTATTTTAAAGCGGGTGTTTGACCTGTTCTTTTCGATACTTGCGCTTATTGTACTTAGTCCGATTTTTGTACTTGTTGCTGTTGCAATAAAGCTTGAAGACAGAGGGCCGGTCTTTTATAAGCAGGACAGAGTTACCATAGGAGGTAAGGTATTCGGAATAGTAAAGTTCAGATCTATGATAGAAGATGCCGAGAAGGATGGTAAGCCAATCCCGGCAGGAGAAGATGACAATCGTATTACAAAAGTCGGACGTTTTATCAGAGCGACAAGAATAGATGAACTTCCGCAGCTTATAAATATTATTGTGGGTGATATGTCAATTGTGGGCCCAAGACCTGAGAGAGTTGAGCATGTTGAGAAATATACTCAGGATATCCCTGAGTTTGCGTTCAGACTTAAGGTAAAGGGTGGACTTACCGGAGTTGCACAGGTGTTTGGTAAGTATAATACCAGTCCGCTAAATAAGCTTAAGATGGATCTGTATTACATAACCAACTATTCGCTTCTCTTGGACTTACAGATTATATTTGAGACGGTTAAGATACTTGTGCAGAAAGAGAGTACAGAAGGATTCTCTAAGGAAAAACAGGAAGAAATGCACGAATAAAAAGATGTATAGAAAAAGCACTTCATTAAGATGGATTTTGGTGAAGTGCTTTTGGTTTTGAATCAGGAATCTGAATGAATTTTTTACATTTTTCGTTTGAGGGAGTCAGCATTGATGAGAATATCCATAAAGAAATGTCTTGCTACTTTGATTATTACTTTAATGAGTTTACTTGGATTTTCAATTATGTGGTGCTTAAGGACATTTGGGCGTCTTAGCATGGAAGAACTCGTATATGAGCTTTCTGCGCCGCTTGAAGGAACAGGAAGCGATATGCTGTTACGTTATACAGTAGGAGCGCTGGTTCCCACACTTATTGTTACAGCTATAGTTATCTATTTTGGCATGATTAGGAAAAAAGATCTTGCTATCATTGGAGGGGTTATTACCTCAATTGTCTTAGCCGTATCTTCGTTGGCAGTATTTTTCAAAAAGCTAAATGTATATGAATATTTGGTGAATTCAGGAGATGAATCAACATTTATCGAAGAAAATTATGTTGATCCGAGTGAAGTAAAGATTACATTTCCCGATAAAAAGAAAAATCTGATATATATCTACCTTGAGTCAATGGAAATGACCTACAGTGATTTAGAGAACGGTGGCGGATTTACATATAATCTTATTCCTGAACTTACTAAACTTGCAGAAGAAAATGAATGCTTTTCCGGAGATGATAAATTAAACGGTCCTTATCCTGCATGCGGTGCAACATGGACAATAGGAGCAATGTTTGCCCAGTCATCTGGATTGCCGTTAAAGGTCTTTGTTGAAGGAAATTCAATGTCTGAGGAAAAGACTTTTTTCCCTGGAGTTACATGTATAGGGGATATTCTGTCTGCACAGGGGTATAATCAGGAACTTCTCATTGGCTCTGATGCTGTATTTGGGGGGAGAAAGCTTTTTTATTCCATACATGGCAATTATACATTTCATGACTATGTATATGCCAAGAATAATAATGTTATTCCCAAAGATTATATGGTGTTCTGGGGATATGAAGATACAAAGCTCTTTGAAAATGCCAAAAAAGATTTGATTGAATTAAGCAAAGGCGAGCAGCCATTCAATTTGACCATGCTTACTGTTGATACGCATCATCCCGAGGGGTATGTGTGTGATAAGTGTGAGGATAAATTTGAAGGTAATCAATATGCCAATGTTATAGCATGTTCGAGTAAGCAAGTGTCAGAATTTGTTGATTGGATAAAGGAGCAGGACTTCTATAAGGATACCGTTGTGGTTATATGCGGTGATCATGCAACTATGAATGGTGAATTTTGCAAAGATGTTGACGGTGAATATGTAAGGAAAACATATATGACCATCCTTAATTCTGATATAGAGAAGAGACGCGGAGATTCCATAGAATATTCTACAATGGACATGTTCCCGACAACGCTGGCTGCAATCGGCGCACAGATAGATGGAAATAGGCTTGGTCTTGGAACTAACCTGTTTTCTAAGGAAAGGACGATTCTAGAGAAGTTTGGACGCGAAAAAGTTGATATTCAACTGGCAAAGCATTCGGAGTTTATGGATAAATTATCCGGAATAAGTGATGAGGAGGACAAAGAAGAGAAGCGGCTTCTTCCCGATGCTGAAGTCAATGTTATAGATTACGACAAGGGGCAGGGGATAATTACGCTGAAAGCAGATAATATAATAAATGTTGATAAGTACAGCAGTGTAAGAGCTACGCTGTATGATGATGAAATGAAAAAGCTTGATTCTTTTGATATGGAGCAAAATGATGATAGAAGCTATACATGCGAAATAGACATAAGTAACCTTAAGGATAGGAATGGTACTATCGTTGTAGAGACGATAGATGATTCAAAGAAAAATAACCGATTGGGGGCATTTATTACTAATGCATTAGAAAATTCTGTATGCAAGATTGATGAAGTATCAGGGGAATTAAGCTTACAGGCACATGAAGACTTTGGAAAATATATAGATCTTCTTGTAAAAAGAGATAATATTGCGATATTCATAGCTGCGTGTGGGGATTTTATGACAAGCGCATATGAAAAAGATCTTAATGAACTCAGAAAGCTAGGAATTAATGATTACCTTGCGGGGGATGAAAGCATAAGCTTCTATGCGGTTGTAGATTCTCCCAGTATAGTGTATGGCTCCGGAGATGAAAGGAAAGAGTATGATGGTGCGCTTGTTAGAAATGATATACAGTATCACATTGAAAGCGATGCAGTTGAAAACAGTGGAAAATGCAGTATAGTTATTGACGGCGATGAGTATGCCTTAAACAGAAAGGGGCTTAATTTTGTAGTATATGATTATGATCTTGGAAAGGTTATAGATGCAGCAAGTTTTGACCTTAACCGTAACAGGGCTGTTAATCTGTCGGCAGCAGTAGATGCGCAGTTTTCCGGAGACGGACAAATGAAATTAAAAGTCCGGGATATGGACAATATAGAAATGTGGGCTGTCCAAGCACGAATCTGGGATAAAGAGCATTATGACAATCCTATTGAAATAGGTATGGGACCGGATGGTGATTATACATATTCAGCGGAAGTAAATATGGCGGATTATGATATCACAGATGCCTATATTGAGATTACGTGTCAGGGAAAAAATGGTATGAAACATAATTATCTTGATTGGGAAGGAAATCTTAATTTATTAAAAGAGGACTTATCCGACTATATGTCATATGTAAGAAGATTGGACGACACAATTATCCTAATGAGTGTAAAGGATGATATGCGGCTTGCTGAAGATGAGGAAGAATTACAGATTTTGGGTAAGTATGGCATAAAGAGGCTTTGGGATATTGGTGAACATGAAGCATATTATTCAGTGATCACACCTGAGGAAGTTCTTGAAGATTGTGGGGGCGAAGAATTATCCTATACAGGAGAGTATAAAGGCACTTTATTTGAAATTAAAAATGCAGGACGTGATTTCGGGTATTATTCTTCGATAGTAGTTAATGATGAAGAATATTCCGAGGGAGAAAGCGGAATAAATATTGTTGTATATGATACAAAAACAAAGAAGCTTGTTGATAGCGCTACTTATAAATATAATCATAAGGAAGCATTTCTGTTAAGGGAAAAAAGAAATTAACAACAGTAAATATAAATAATTATATGGGAGCATTCCTGTAATTCATAAATAGCGCCAATTGAATAAAAAAGAACCTCAAGGTAAGATTGAGATGCATCTTGGCGGATGTAACAAAACAATCAGACACCGGAGGTTCCACATGAATTATACACAGAATGAAAAAATCGAACAAGTAACAGATTCAACATTAGTAATCGGTATTGATATCGGAAGCCAGACACATTATGCCAGAGCTTTTGATAACAGAGGCCGAGAGCTTACAAGAAAGGTTTTCTCATTCGGGAATGACATTGAAGGATTCAACACATTTAATCAGTGGGCTGAAAATATAAAGACAGAAAAGAATAAGACCAAAGTTATGATAGGCTGTGAGCCTACGGGTCACTACTGGTTTGCTTTTGCGAAGTATGTAGGTGAACATGATAAGACATTAGTAATGGTCAACCCTTTCTCCGTCAAGAAGATCAAAGAACTGGATGATAACAGCCCTAAGAAAACAGATGCTAAGGATCCAAAGACAATAGCAAAGCTGGTAATAGATGGAAGGTATTCAATTCCATACATGCCAGAAGGCATTTATGCTGAGATAAGAGATTTGGTATACAGCCGTGACAGGATAGTTAAGCAGCATAACATATCTGCTAACAGAATCCAGAGATGGCTTGCAATACACTTCCCTGAGTACTTAGGGATTTACACAAGGTTTGATGCTACAAGTGGTCTGGCGGTGCTTGAAAAAGCACCTTTGCCTAAAGATGTAATAGCGCTTGGAGTAAGTGGGATCAGAAAGATCTGGCATGATAAAAAGATGCGTGGCCGTGGTGTAACTGAAGATAGGGCAAAGACCCTGGTAGAAGCTGCGCACAATAGTGTCGGACTTGATGGTGGAGCCGGAACAAGAAGCGAATTATACATGCTGCTTGAAGAGCACAGGCTTTGGATTTCACAGTTAGAGGCTGTTGAAAAGGCAATTGTACAAACAGTCCTAAAAGTGGATCACGTGGAGAAGTTACTCGCCATTAAAGGAGTAGGGGTAATTACAATAGCAGGATTCATTGCTGAGGTAGGTGATATCAGACGTTTTAAGTCACCTAAACAGATACAGAAATATGCAGGACTTGAGCTTGTAGAAAACAGCTCAGGAAAGCATAAAGGAAGATCTAGGATCAGCAAGCGAGGAAGACGAAAGCTCAGAAGAATACTGTATCAGGTAATGATTCCATTACTTGCCAGTAACAAAGAGTTCAGAGGAATCTATGATTACTACGTTACCAGAGTTAAGAATCCGCTAAAGCGTAGACAGGCAATGATTGCCGTGAGCTGCAAGTTGATCCGTGTATTCTATGCGGTATTAACAAAAGGTATGGATTATGACAGGTTCAAGATGATGTCAGATATCCATCGTAATAGCGAGCTTATAGCCGCTTAAGTAACAACTAGTACTGTAAGCAGGTAAGCGTCCGCCATGATTGGTGCTGTGAAACAGGAATGCAAAAGTATATACAACAGAGTAGAGCCAGTAGCTGCGTTGACATTTTTTATAGGGCTATGACCCTGAGGTGGGAGCATGAGCAGCACCCGACTATGGATAAACAGAACGAAGGAATTTAGGACTCGTCAGAGGACGATGATCCTGGTAGACATGAGAGGTTAGTTACTGTAGGTGAAGAGGGAGAAAAGAAGGCCATCATAAAGAAAAAACAATGACGTTCTTCTTTTTGTACCATTTATCATCAGAAATGGGCTCATAGAAGCCACTTCATATCCAGATAACCCTACTTTGGGATATATATGTAACTCGTAAACCGTTTAACAAATGCCGTATTTACTAGTTTTTTTGTTAAACATCAACAAAAGAAAATAGAGAGGGGAATATGTTGTGATTTTCTCGAAATTTATTTTGGCAGGAAATCACTTCATGGCGAGCGCGATATGAATGACAAGATATCAGTAAAGACCAGGGATCTGTACATAGATTTTTTTAGGGGGGGTGCAGTATTGGCGATATTATTGCATCATACGGTATTTTGGACGGGGGATATTGTACCGTCGCCAAATTTACTTAGGAATGTTTCAAGATTATTAGAAGTACCGTTATTTGTCTACTTGGCCGGATGGAGTGCCAAATATAGTCACCGTTTAGATAAGGTGTTTATGAACTTGATAAAGATATGGTTGAAATGGATCTTATTTATTTCATTAACAGATTTGATATATTTTGTTGTTATTAAAAGTATAAATATAACATCTCCGATACAGTGGGTTTACCAATGCTATTATTATACAGATGCCAGTTGGATACCGCTGTTACCGGTATTACCTGCATCAATGTGGTTTATGCCTATGTTTATTGCTTTGGAACTGCTTGGATCATGTTTTCTTATGTTTAAGGACAGATTAAACATAGAGGATAGAAATATTTATTACGTCATATTGTTTTTGATGATAGGCTTAAGCTATTTAAACCTTATAAATGGGGATTCATGGTTTTTGTTATCACGAAATATGTGTTTTTATGGAATTATGTACCTTGTTGGGTACTTATCAAATGATTTAATAAATAAAAAATTTCGTTTCTATCTTGTTGTATTGTTAATAGATTTATTATGCTGGTTTTTATCCGGGAAGTTATTCGGAATAGCTGCAAAAGATTTAGTCTCTGTTAAGTTTCCACCACATATTATGTACTTGTTTGCTTCATTGATTTGTGTGATTGTTTGTATTTCATTACATGGAAGAATGAATTCTATTGTGGAAAAATTAAAGCCAATAAGATTTATTGGAAGAAATTCATTATCATTTTATTTTTCACAAGGGATTGCGTGTTCTGTTCCATATATGTATGTTCAAAATAATCCGCATATAGTTGAAAAATATTCATGGAAAACAATATTACCTGTGGCATTATTGTTTAATGTAGTTGTAGGGATAAGTATTGGCTCAATATTCTCTTATTTGTTTTTGTTTATAGAACGACAGATTAAAAAAGTTAATTGTAAAATCAATAAATGAAAAAAATTTTTGTGAGGAGCCGGGCGACTTAATGAATGCAAATTACGCAAGTGATAGACAGACTTATCATCATCTAAATGGGATGAAGGGAATTGCATGTTTTTTTGTGTTGGTTGGGCATTATTTGGGTATATATAAATACTCACAGTCATTTATACCTTCTATTTGTTGCTTTGATATTATTAATGATTCTCATTTTGCAATATTTTTGGATGAAGGATATTGGTTATATTTATTCTTTGTAATAAGTGGGTATTTAGTTTCTAGAAGTAATATATATAATATAAAGGAATTACTCTGTAGAATTGTCATACGCTTTTTTAGATTGGCGTGTCCAATCTTATTTTCACATTTTATAATATATTTCATATATAGGACGGTTGGATTTCATAATGGTGAGACAACAACTCTTTTTCAGTGTGAATGGTTTCAACAAATTTTTTATACGCGCGATTTTACGATAAAAGATGTGTTGATATCTCCGTTTAGTGTACTTATATTTGGGAACAGCGATATGAATAAACCATATTGGGTTTTGCAAATGATGTTTTTTTTCTTCAATAGTTATATATCTAATTGTCTTTTGTTTCATGAAGTGGGATTTTTGGCAAAGAGAAATATTTGTTTGTGTTTTATTGATTGCTGTCATCTCATTATCTTTTATTTTTCCTATTATTTCAGCTCATTTGATAGGCATGCTGGCAGCTTTTTATGAAAAACATGATTTTAATTGCCAATCAAGTTATTTGTTTTGGGTGATAATCACAGCTATGCTTATAGTTATATTACCTGATAAGATATTAGCTTCTGTGTCGTTTGCCATATTGGTAGTATTAACTCCAAGAGTAAAAGTTATTAATGACTTTTTTTGCAGAAAGCTGTGTAGGTTTCTTGGAAGCATAAGTTGGGAAATATATAGCTTTCATTGGCCAATAGTCTGCTCATTTGGAGCTCTGTGGTTAGTGAATGAATCAAATAGAATTGGTTTGGTAGAAGCGTACTTGTGCGGATTCTTTATAGCAGTGGTCATTATTGTTACGTTATCTTGGTGCTTTAATAAAACATTGGGTAAATTAGCAGCAATTTTAATCTGTAAGCTTTACGTGTTTTTACATTGTTGATATAGAAAAACAGGGATGAACATATAGTTGGGAGGAGAAAATGCAGTTTTCATCTGGAGTATTTCTTATGCTGTTTCTACCTATAACCATTGGAATTTATAAATGTGGTGGGAGTTTTTTGGGTCATGGATTTAAGAATATCATATTGTTGATATTTAGTATGATATTTTATGCATGGGGTGAACCACTTTATATTTTTGTCCTGATTTTTGGGATATGTATAAATTATTATTTGGGCATTGAAATTGAAAGGGGAAGGCACAAAAAAGCATTTTTGGCTTTTTCATTAATCTTCAACTTAGGAAACCTGTTTATCTTTAAATACTTATCTTTTGTAACAAGGGAATTATATAAGATTATTCCTATAAAAGTAGTGAGTATAGCATTGCCTATAGGTATTTCATTCTATTCATTTCAGATAATGAGTTATATCTTTGATGTATATTATGAAAAAGTTCCTGCGCAGAAAAATATATTAAATCTGGCTCTATATATAAGTATGTTTCCTCAATTGGTTGCCGGACCTATTGTAAGATATAGCGATATAGAAAAAGAAATTAATGAGAGATCAGAAAATAGTGAGTTGTTCTACCAAGGGACGCAAAGATTTATCATAGGACTGGCCAAAAAAGTTTTAGTCGCTGACTTTTTAGGTGGGATAGCAGATAAAATTTTTATTACTGCTGAATATTCGGATATTCCAATGCTGACTGCTTGGATTGGAGCAATATCTTATACATTTGAAATATACTATGATTTTTCCGGATATTCAGATATGGCGATTGGGTTGGGGAAATGCTTTGGTTTTCATTTTAAAGAAAACTTTAATTACCCATATATTTCTTGTTCAATAACAGAGTTTTGGAGAAGATGGCATATTTCATTGACTGATTGGTTTAGAGATTATGTGTATATTCCACTTGGCGGAAATAGAGTTAGCTCCAAAAGACATATTTTTAATCTTTTTATAGTGTGGTTATTGACCGGTGTATGGCACGGTGCAAATTGGACGTTCATTCTTTGGGGGATGATGTACTTTATTATACAATTATTTGAAAAGAAAACAAAGATAATGGATAGAATACCTAAAGTTTTAGGATATGTTATTACTATGATTATTGTTACTATTGGGTGGACAATTTTCAAGGCAAAAAATCTTATAAATTTGGCCTCTTTTTTGGCGGCAATGTTTGGATACGGAGACGGGATTATAGATAGCAGTACCTTACTGTATTTTAAGAGCTCGGTGATTATACTTAGCATCTCATTTATTGGTTCTTTTCCAATCGTTGAAACTATTGAAGGAAAGTTTTTGAATCCTGAAATTAAAGTGATAAAAGAATTAGTTTGGCTACCACTATCTGTAGTATTATTGGGATTTTGTTTGCTTGTAATAATAAATGGTTCATATAGTCCATTCATTTATTTCAATTTTTGAGGTGAAATATGTTTAAGAAAATAGGAACAATTATTGTGTGGGCACAAATATTCATTTGCTGCATTGTTGTGCTATGTGTGATAGGTGTAACAATAATATATCCAAATGGTAATTCACAAAGCAAACTTGCTGGATTTTTGCTTGAGAATGTAACTATTCAGACGATGATTGAAGATGATAAATGGCGCGAGGAGTATCCTTTTGATGAGGGATGGATAGATTATTATGTATTATGGGTGAAGAAAGTCGAAAAATCTATTTCAAATTATTGCACTTTGTCATTTCCTAAAAGTGAAAAAATAAATGCGGTAGTTTCCATATATAAGGATAGGTTAATGCATTATCATATTACAAGTATTTCAAGTATAGGGGATAATTGGAATTATGTTGCAAAATGTGTTGATAATGTAGTTGAACTAAAAAAAGAGATAAATATGCTCGGAGTGCCTTTCTTTTATGTTCAGACACCCTTAGATGCGAGTATCCAGTATTATAAAGACAAGACATTGGAGGAAGATGATCTTAACATAGCTGAGCGAAGTTACTGTTTTACGTCTTCGTTGGAAAAAGAAGGTGTGGATATTATAAATATTGCCAGGGACTATCCGGGAACAATTTCGTTTGAATCGTTGTCACATTGGAAAGCATCCGACGGACTTGATTGTACTAAAATAATTGCTGAAAAGTTGCGCAATGATTATGGCTTTGATATTGATTTACAGTTGTTTGAAGAAGGAAACTATTATGATTTAGTTTCACGATATCCTAAGATTAAGAAAAAAATCTTTGATAATTGTGGATATGATTTTAAGGTGCCTTGTCCATACAGCAATCCTGAAATAAGTCATATTTATGCTGAGGGAGAACCTAATATAGGAACTTTTAGAGATATAATATTTACTCCTGTATCTAATTGGAGTTTGGAAGGCGGTGTATATCATAACGTTTTTACTATTACCAATTCGTTGATTAATAGTATTCATAATGAATCTGCGTTGGCCGGAAAAAGGGTTTTGATGATTGGTGATTCTTTTAATTGGCCGGTAGGATCTTATTTATCTTTAGCATGTGAAGACGTAACAATAATTCATAATGCCAGCTTTACAGGAAGTATTATTGAGTATATTAAGAATATGAAACCGGATATTGTTATTATGGTTTATAACGATGCGGAATTTTATGAAATGTATACAGAAGATGCTTTTTTTCTAAAATGAATAATGCGGGTACGGAAGCACTAAATAGGATTATTCGTTGCTTTTATTCTGTGTCTTATGTGTGGTATCAGTTTTATGAATATATATATTTATAGAGTGTTGCTTTAATATCGTGTATATTTTTTTTGATGCTAGTAGTTTTATTGACATATCCGCTTTGATGAGTTAGCATTCATAGTGGATTTTTGTTGATGATAGGGATATTATATAGGGAAAAGTATATTTTGACCTAGAGTTATCCTGGGAGAATTATTTTAATGAAAATAGGTATTGATGCAAGAATTTTTAAATATAAGGAATATAGCGGGATCCCGAAGGCGATTTTTGAAGTCTTAAAGCGGTGGATAAATAATACGGAAAATGAATATTATTTGATTTCTAATACTGAAGTGTGTTTTCCGTTGGAGCTTCCAAGTAATTGGAAAATCGTTATAGTACCTGCATTTACCGGAAGTGGGACATTGTGGCAGATATTTAGGCTGGCCAATATAATAAGGAGGCTGGGGATTGATGTTTTTTGGGGAACTAATTTTATGCTTCCGGCCAAAAAGGTCAGAAATTGTAAATATTTGTTGACTATTCATGACCTAGCATTTGAAGTTATGCCGGAAGTTGTTAGTTGGAAGACTAATTTGATCTTAAGAATTTTTTGTAAGAGAGCATGTAAACAAGCAGATTATATTCATGCCGTGTCAGAATCTACTGCTAATGATATAGTTAGGCAATATCATATTGATAAATCAAAGGTGAAAACAGTTTATTGGGGAGCACCTGTAAGTGAGCATATTTCCAATGGTGTTGATGACATCGGGAAAAGGTTTTTTTTTGGTATTGGGAACTATTGAACCTAGAAAAAATATTGAAACAATCGTTGAAGCGTTTGATGAGTTTAAGAAGGAAGATACAAATGATATTCATTTGATATTTGCCGGAAAATGGGGATGGAAATTTGAAGGATTTAAAAAACGTATTGAAGAATCAAAGTATAAGCCGTATATACATGTTTATGAATATGTTGATGATGATTTAAAAGAGAAGCTCCTTGATTCTGCTGAGTGTTTGCTATATCCATCATTATATGAGGGATTTGGACTACCTATATTGGAAGCCTATCAGCATGGAACGCAGGTAATCACCAGTTATAATTCATCTATTCCGGAAGTTGGTGGAGATGCCTGTTTATATATTCATTCTCCCAATGACTATAAGGAATTGGCGGATTGCATGAATAAAGTTATTGATTTGTCAGATGGGGAAAAGGATAATTATAAATTAAAGATGGAAAAGCAGCTTCTTGCTTTTTCGTGGGATTCCTGCGCATCAGATATTATAGAAATAATTACAAAGGAATAAAAGGAAATGGAAATTTTTAAAGAAATATATGAGTATAGACAGATGATTTTTAGCCTCGTTCATCGTGAGCTCAGAGGTAGATATAAAGGTACGGCATTAGGCTTTTTGTGGAGCTTTTTGAATCCGTTATTTCAGATTATGGTATATACAATAGTTTTTTCAATTATTATGAGAACGTCATATGAGAAATACTATCTTTTTTTTGTTTATTGCTTTGATACCATGGATTTATTTTAATACCAGTCTTCTTGGAGGGGCAGGTTGTATTTCGAGTCAGAAAAATTTGGTCAATAAAATATATTTTCCAAGAGAGGTTCTTCCTATAGCCCATGTTCTGGGGCAGCTTGTTAATATGATGCTTTCCATGGTTGTGGTTTTGGCAGTTATTATTTTTAGCCGTCATGGATTTAATATTGAAGCAATTCTATATTTCCCGTTAATTGTATTGCTAGAGACTATGCTTGCTTTGGGACTCACTTTTATAACATCGGCAGTAACTGTTTATATGAGAGATATCGAATATATTTTAGGAATTGTTATGATGGCATGGCAGTTTTTAAGCCCGGTAATGTATGATGTAGATATGGTGCCTGATAAGTATAAAACTATTTTTAATCTTAATCCCATGTCATCTATATTGGTGGCTTATAGAGATATTTTTTACTATAAGCGAGTACCTGAATTAAAGACTCTTACAGAAGCGTTTCTTTTAGGGGTGTTTTTTTTGGTGTTTGGTTTTTTGCTGTTTGAAAAATTGAAAAAGAAATTTTCCGAAGAAATGTAAAGGGTTTTATAATATGAGTGATAATATTGCAATAAAGGTAAATAAAATAAGTAAAAGTTTTAAAATCTACCGCGATCATGGAAAGACATTGAAGGAACTTTCATTGTTTAGCAGTAGAAGAAAATATGATAAAAGAGAAGTTATTAAGGATGTAAGTTTTCAAGTTGAAAGAGGAAAAGCACTTGCGATTATAGGTAAGAACGGATGTGGAAAGAGTACGACATTGAAGCTGTTGACCAAGATTATCTATCCTGATCAAGGTGAAATAGTTATGAATGGACGTGTGTCCAGTTTGTTGGAATTGGGAGCAGGCTTTCATCCCGATATGTCCGGAAGAGAGAATGTATATATTAATGCAGCGATTTTTGGATTGACCAAAAAGGAAATTGATAATAGATTAGATGAAATATTGGATTTTGCAGAAATAGGAGAGTATATTGATTCTCCTGTTAGGGTGTATTCATCCGGAATGTATATGAGACTCGCTTTTGCAGTGGCAATAAATGTAAAGGCGGATATTTTGCTTGTGGATGAGATTCTTGCAGTTGGAGATGCAACATTTCAGCAGAAGTGCTTTAGAAAGTTGGAAGAATTAAAGAGGCAGGGACTTACAATTGTTATTGTTACTCACGATATGAATACGGTTAATGGATTCTGTGATGAAGCAATATGGCTGGATGGTGGACTAATTGCCAAGCAGGGAAAACCGGAAGAAGTTACCAGAGAGTATTTAGAATACATGAATAGGGCATAAGGAATAGAGACTATGAAAATTTGGATGGATTTAACTAACAGTTTAGTTACTTGGAAAGGTGGAGTTGTTGGAATAATTAGGGCAGAGCTTGAAATTGCCAAAAATATGCGCAAAGAAAACCCTAATATAAAGTTTTGCAAATATCAAGATGGTCAATATAAAGAAGTTAGTGATGAAGAATTATCATGGCTGATGGAAAATGAGTCAGTGACTAGTGGATATATTAATAGATTTGGACGAAATAGTAAGAAAAAAGATGTTTCAAGAGTAGTAACCTCAATTTCTGAAACTAGTCAGTGGAAAATGGCGATGGGGACGTCTTCAATAAGAGTAGAGCGTTTTTTATTGGCTGTTTTCATGTATTTAAATAAATTTCCCAAAGCGATTACATTTTTTATAAAAACCTTGTTTGTGCTTTTGGCTTTTCTTCCAGCATTGCTATACGCTATTGTGTGGAGAGGATTTGCAAAAAAATATCTGAATTTTGTAAAGAGAATCTTTAAGGAAACCCAAAAAGCTAAAGAAAATATTGGCGTTTTAAAATATCCATTTAACGATGGCGATATTATTTTTTCTTGTGGATGGTTTGGGTCAGGAAAGGAAGAATTTTTAGAGAAAGTCAAAGTTGAAAAAGAGATAAAGATTGTCTATTTGATTTATGATCTTATTTTGGTTAAAGAGGATGTTTGTTATTTTTATGATAAATGTTCGAGAGATGATTTTAGGGTATATTTTGAGTGGGCATTACACAACTGTGATATGCTTATAACAGGTGGAGAGACTGCATCTAAAGATATAGTACGATATTGTGAAAAACATGGTATTTCAATTATTGATAGGATTCCTGTTAAATTTGGATCGGATATTATAGGTTTAGATACCAAGGATGAAGATGGCAGAGCTTTTTTGAAGCAGCATGATATTAGCGATAATTATATTTTAAGTGTCGGTTCATTTGGAGGAAGAAAAAATTATTCTACTTTATATCGTGCTATGGATATATTATCAAAAAGAATGGGGGCAGATTGTCCTTCGCTGGTTATAGTAGGCGGGAAGATGGAAGGAGGAGATTTGTATGAATCTATAACCAGAAATCCTAACACTAATAAGAATATCAGAATAGTTTCTCCTGATGATACAATTTTGAAATGGTTGTATGAAAACTGCATGTTTTCATTATTGGCAAGCGCATATGAAGGGTGGAGCTTAACACTTCCAGAGTCACTTAATTATGGTAAATTTGTTTTGGCAGCGGATAATGAACCATTAAGAGAGTGTGGAGGAGATTTTTGTGATTATGTTGATACATTTGATCCATATGCGTGGGCAGAAAAGATAGAATATTATGTAAAACACATCGAAGAGATAAATAAAAAGCAAAATCATATTAAAGATTGTTATGATAGGGTAACATGGAATGATTCTGCTAAGATGGTGTTGAATGCATTAGAAACAGAAGAAAAAAAGGAGGTGCATAATAGAAAGATAATATATTTTGATGTTACACTTACTTGTGCTATTGCTACTTATGAAGATTGTAAGATTTCTGGAATTCTTCGTACAGAATTGATGATGATAAAATATCTTGGATCTAAGTTAGGTAATATAGTATTTATAGTGTATAAAAATGGAAAATTGATTGAAATCAGTAAGTCATGTTTTGAGTATATTATAAACGGCGAATCCTTGGATGAAGATTATGTAAAATGCAGAGATAGAATTTGTCAGGTTTTCGGTGAACAAGTTGTTAAACCTGGAGTTTCTGCAAAATGGTTAATTATTACATCTGTTATTCCTAGAAGAGTTGTAAATTTTCTTTGGAGAAAAAAGTGGGATAAACATAATAAACAGTTATTGATTGAAGCTAAGAAGCCTCAAGTTGAAGACAAGCAGCCACAAAAAGAATATGCGGTGGATGTAAGTGATTTTGAAAAAAAGAGTATTCTTTTTCAGTGTGCCCCTATTGGAGTTGATGCATATAGGGCATGTATTTGCAAGAATATCGAGAAGAATGATATGAAGCTATGCTGTATAGTTTATGACTTTACTACGATTATTGTTCCTCAAACACATAAGCTGGAAACGGTAGTTAGTTATGAGGCATATTTGAAATATGTATATAAGAATGCAGCTTTAATTTTGTATGGTGGAAATACAGCTCAGAATGACGGCAAAGAATATCAGGAAAAGAATAAATTACCTGAAGTGAAATCTACATATATAAAATTTGGTAGTAATATTTCAAGAAAGGTTGAAACAGAGTATACTCCTGAAGAAGAAGGAAAAATATTGAGAAAATTGGGAGTAAAAGGGGATTATATTTTAGCGGTTGGAACCATTGAACAGAGGAAGAATTATGAAACGCTCTATAGGGCATATGTTCGTTTGGTAGAGAATTGTGAAGATGAGGAATTTCCACAGTTGGTTGTTTGTGGCCATCCCGGATGGAATACAAGAGAATTTTTGGAGATGTTTAAGCAAGATACGAGAGTTCATAAGAAAATGATAATTATTGAACCTTCAGATTTTGAACTTGATATTCTCTATAGAAGTTGTAAATTTACAGTTTTGGCCAGTCTATATGAAGGCTGGAGTTTGACTTTACCTGAGAGCTTACATTATGGTAAGTTTTGCTTATGTTGCGATACTCCTGCGCTTAGAGAAATTGCAGGCGATTTGTCTGATTATGTTGAGAGATGGGATGAAGTACGTTGGGCAGAAAAGATTAAGTATTATTATAATCATTCTGACGTATTGGAAGCAAAAGAGAAGGCAATAAAGTCAAAGTGGAAAGATGTCTCGTGGCAGGATTGTGCTGAAGAAGTTGCTAAAAATATAGAAGAATTATTATAAAGGGGGTATAAATGTCTAAGAGAAAAATACTTATAACCGGTGGAAATGGATTTATAGGCCGTAGAATTTGTGAGGAATGTAATAAAAATGGAGATGATTTTCTTGTCGTTGGAAAAAACGATCAAAATGTTCCGTTTCCATATAAATGCATTTCTGCAGATATATTAGATAAAGATAGTATAAGAAAAATTGTTTCTGATTATAGACCGGATGCAGTGATCCATTTAGCTGGAATTGCTGCACCTGTGAATTTTGATTTTTCACAGTTGTATCAGGTTAATGTTCTTGGAACAGAATATATGCTTGATGTTATGTCAGAAACTTTGGATGAACACACTAGGTTTGTTGTTACAAGTACTGCCGGAGTATATGGAAATCAGGAAGAAAAGTTTCTTAATGAATCTCTTGCACCGGATCCTGTGAATCATTATTCATTCAGTAAGATGATTACAGAGGTTTTGACTAAGCATAAAAGTGATTATTTAGATACATGTATTGTGCGACCTTTTACAGTTGTGGGAGCGGGGCAGACACCGAGGTTTTTTGTGCCTAAGCTTGTGAAAATGTTTGCTGAAGAAAATAAAGAGATTAATGTTGGAAATTTGGAAGCTGTTCGAGATTATGTTCATGTAGATTATTGCGCTAAGGTTATTTATGATATAGCTACTTCAGATTCATTTCCTAAAGGAATAATGAATATATGTTCTGGAGAAGAGTACTCTTGTTCAGATGTTATAGATAAATTGATCAGTTTGACAGGATTTCATCCAAATATCAATTCAACTACTGAGTTTATCAGGACAAATGAAATTTGGAGATTGGTTGGAGATAAGACCAAACTAAATGAATTTGTTAAGGGAAGATATGAATGCAAATCACTGGAAGATGTGTTGCGCGAGATGTTAGAAAACTATTCAATAGCGGAGAAGACTAGATGAAGAGGATAAATTCCTTTAATATAATTAGAGTTATTTTTGCTTTTGGCGTTTTGATGTATCATACTTATTGGAATTTTGGATGCACATATGGCAAGATAAATAACGTTGTAAGTCAAAGTACTTTTTATATGACAGGTTTTTTTATACTGTCCGGTTTTTCTATCGGCTATTCGCATTGGAATGTGGATTTTTTTAGTGATTTTGAAGTTATAAAAAAATACTGGTATAAGAGATTTTGGGGAATTTATCCAACTTATATTCTTGTGTTTTTGTTATTTTATGTTATACAAAGAGCCAACTCTACTGTTTTTCAAGATTTTTATGTTATGCCATTTCAGTTATCGCTTACGTTCGGATTTGAGTTTTTTGGGCATTTGATAAATTGGGGGGCTTGGTTTTTTTCTCTTTTATTTTTTTGCTATATACTTAGCCCGTTTTTGATATATATTATTAAGTCTATATCAAAGAAATGCGCAATTTTTGTGTCGGGATTGTTAGTGGCGTTTCTTGCATTGGCAGCGTTTTGGCCGGTTAATACGTATGGAAGTATGTTTATAAGAATTATTGAGTTCTGTATTGGAATAATGCTGGCAAGATTATATTTAAAAAGAGAATTGTATAAGCTTTATAATATTAATTCCGTATTTATGCTAATCGTTTCCTGTGTGCTAATTATTTCAACTTTTGTTGCAATCAATTATTTACATGGAATTGTCTTAGTAAGAGGAGGGAACCATACATGGTTAGCTGGTTTTAATGTTATTGCAGGTTCTATTGTTATTCTGTCCTGTTCATTGAGTGAAGGAAAGATAGTCGATATCATAAATGATAATTTGGTTATAAGTACATTAGCCAAATATAGTATGGAATTATGGGTTGGTACTTTCTTTTCTTCCTATCTTATGGCTACTTTTTTCTGGGACAGATATGCAGGATTAAAAAGGATAATATTCTCATTTGCAATAACATTTGCTTGTGCAATAGGATTGGCAATTTATAGATTTATGTTTAATAAAATAATCAATAATAATAGAAAAAAGAATGTTTTTTACATCTTTACAGTATTGGTAGCATACTTTTTGTTATTTGCAAAGGCCTTTTGGTTTTTGAAAATATAAATTTGATGGGGTAGAATTTTATTTTTGAAAGGAAAAAATATGACGAAAAAAGCTTTAATTACAGGTATAACAGGACAAGATGGATCATATCTTGCAGAGTTTCTTTTAGAGAAGGGATATGATGTTCATGGAATAATTAGAAGATCTTCTGTAGATTATAGGGAACGAATTGCACATCTTGAGGGCAAACCTAATTTTCATCTTCATTATGGTGATTTAGGCGATTCTATGAGTATTTTAGGAGTTGTAAGTAAGGTTCGTCCGGATGAGATATATAATCTTGCTGCACAGTCGCATGTACAGGTTTCGTTTGATTCACCGGAGTTTACTGCAGATGTAGACGCTACAGGTGTTCTTAGAATATTGGAAGCTGTTCGCCAGTGTGGGCTTGCAGATACTTGTAGAATATATCAGGCATCCACATCCGAGCTATACGGAAAGGTTGAAGAAGTTCCTCAGAATGAGAAAACTCCTTTCCATCCTTACAGCCCTTATGCTGTTGCCAAGCTATATGGATACTGGATCGTCAAAGAGTACAGAGAAGCCTACAATATGTTCTGCTGTTCGGGTATTCTTTTCAACCACGAGTCAGAGCGACGCGGAGAGACATTCGTTACTCGTAAGATTACTCTTGCCGCATCAAGAATCGCCCAGGGCAAACAGGACAAGCTCTATCTCGGTAATCTCTCAAGTCTTCGTGACTGGGGTTATGCAAAAGATTATGTAGAATGTATGTGGCTCATCCTTCAGAACGATAAGCCTGAAGATTTCGTTATCGCAACAGGTGTACAGCATTCAGTTCGTGAGTTTGCACAGCTTGCTTTCCACTATGCCGGAATTGAGCTTGAATTCAAGGGTGAAGGCGCTGATGAGAAGGGTTATGACAAGGCAACAGGCAAGGTACTCATCGAAGTATCACCTGACTTCTACAGACCTACAGACGTTGTTAATCTTTGGGGAGATCCCTCCAAGGCAAAAGAGAAACTCCACTGGAATCCTCAGACAACATCTTTCGAAGAGCTCGTTAAGATTATGGTCGAGCACGACATGGCTAAGGTTGCTGTCGAAAGAGCTAACGAGCATGTTGAATTTAATCTCGCAGAGTTCCTTGAAAAAGGAATTGATAAGTAATAAAGTGTCTTTTAATATATTGAAAAACGCGAAGGATATTCTTCGCGTTTTCAATTATTGGTAAGAAGAAAAAGGGGTTTTAATTATGAACATAGTTTTATTATCCGGTGGGTCCGGAAAACGTCTTTGGCCTTTGTCAAATGATGTAAGAAGTAAGCAGTTTATTAGAATATTCAAGACTGATGATGGTGAATATGAATCCATGCTTCAGCGTATGTATAGAGGAATCAGAAAGGTTGATAGTGATGCCAATGTTACTATAGCGACATCAAAGAGCCAGGCTTCTGCTATCAATAATCAGCTTGGAGAGGTTGTAAATCTTTCAATCGAGCCTTGCAGAAGAGATACATTTCCTGCAATCGCACTTGCGTGCAGTTTCCTTCATGATGTTAAGGGGGTTGGCGGCGATGAACCTGTTGTTGTGTGCCCTGTCGATCCTTACGTAGATGACAATTACTTCAAGGCTCTTTCTGATCTTTCAGATATGGCAGAAAAGGGGGAATATAACCTTAATCTCATGGGAATAGAGCCTACTTATCCAAGTGAAAAGTATGGATATATTATTCCTAAGGAAGCCGCTGATGTCAGCGAGGTTCTTGAGTTTAAGGAAAAACCCGATGTTGCTACAGCAAAGAGCTATATTGAAAAAGGTGCTCTTTGGAACGGCGGTGTTTTTGCATTTAAGCTTGGATACGTGCTTAACAAGGCGCATGAGCTTATTGACTTTAAGGATTACCAGGACTTTTTTGATAGATATGAGGACAGTAATAAGATAAGCTTCGACTACGCTGTCGTTGAAAAAGAAAGCAGCATCGGCGTTATGAAGTATTCAGGAATCTGGAAGGATCTTGGTACTTGGAATACGCTTACAGAAGCTATGAATGAGAATGTTATAGGAAAAGGCGTTCTCAATGAAAAGTGTGAGAATGTGCATGTGTTAAATGACCTTGATGTTCCGGTACTGTGCATGGGACTTAAGGATGTTGTGGTGTCAGCTTCTCCCGAAGGAATCCTTGTTTCTGACAAAGAGCAGTCCAGCTACATCAAGCCTTATGTAGACGAATTTGATCAGCAGATCATGTTTGCTGAGAAGTCATGGGGAAAATATCAGGTAATGGACGTTGAATCTGAGGCAATGACAATAAAGGTTGTGCTTAATCCCGGACATTGCATGAATTATCACAGCCACAAAAACAGAGATGAAGTATGGGTTGTTCTGTCGGGTGAGGGCAGATGTGTGGTTGATGGTATGGAGCAGAATATCAAGACCGGAGATGTTGTCACCATGAGTGCCGGATGCAGACATACTGTTTTTGCGGATACAGAACTTAAGCTTATCGAGGTACAGCTGGGAAAGGATATTACCGTAGAGGATAAACAGAAATTTGTCCTTGAATAATAAGACTATGAAGAATTTTCCTTTTATGTTAAAGCCTGCCGCGAAGGATTATCTTTGGGGCGGTCAGAGACTTAACGATGATTTTGGTAAAAATATAGATATGGATCCCTTGGCGGAAACATGGGAATGCAGTACGCATCCCGACGGACCGAGTGTTGTTGCGGACGGTGAGTTTGATGGAAGACTCCTTATCGACGTTTTAAAAGAGCATTCCGAATATCTGGGAAAGCATTGCGAGGAGCTTGGTGAGCTTCCCATACTCATAAAGTTCATTGATGCGAAATCTAATTTGTCTGTTCAGGTGCATCCGAGTGATGACTATGCAAGAGAGTTTGAGAACGGGCAGCTCGGAAAGACAGAGATGTGGTATGTTCTTGATGCTATGGCAGGCTCCAAGCTGGTTTACGGACTTAAACATGATTGTAGTAAAGTTGCTATCAGGGAAGCTATAGAAAAGGGAGAACTTGAGAAGTATCTCTGTAATGTTCCGATTAAAAAGAATGATGTTTTCTTTATCAAAGCAGGAACGATACATGCTATAGGTGCAGGCGCGCTTATTGCTGAAATACAGGAAAATAGTAATCTAACATACAGGCTGTACGATTACGACCGCGTGGATAAGAATGGCAATAAGCGAGAACTTCATGTGGATAAGGCACTTGATGTTTCGGATTTAAAGAGTTCGAGCGAACCAAGACAGGAAATGAGAGTGCTTAAGTACAGGCCCGGAGTTGCGAATGAGCTTCTCAGTAGATGCAAGTATTTTGAAGTGTATAGAATGCTTATAAACACTGAGAGAAGACAGAATGTTACTTACAGCTCCGATGAACTTTCCTTCAGAGTTCTTTTGTGTTATGACGGATGTGGAGATATCAGCTATTGCACGAATGATGGCAAAAAAGAATACATAAATGTCTATAAAGGTGATTGTATTTTCGTACCTGCTAATTCCGTGGAACTTGTGCTTAACGGTGTTATGGAACTTTTGGATGTCAGGTGCTGATGTGATGAGAGGAACTGCGCAAAGAGCTTACCTTCGAAGGTTTCTTCAGTTGCGGAATGAAACGATATAGGGACAGAGTCAAGTATTACCAATTTGCTTAAAGGTTTTGAACAACTTCATGATGAGGAAATAGAGTTTTATTTGATAACGGCGAAGGACAATACTGAGTTTTTTCTGGATTACAACTTAAGCTCCCGTGAATTTATACCGAATCCTTGGTATAAATTCACGGGAGCTTAGGTTGAAAACAATCTGGTAAACGGTACTCTTGATCCAGCTGATGAAAAGCTCTATCAGAAGTACTTTACGATACACGAGACACCTGTAAGAGGTAAAACCTACAGCTTCAAAGAGGAAGCTATCCGAAAGGCTGAGAAGAACTACGGTCTGTTTAGCAGGTACACAATCCAGTCATTACTTGATGAACTGGATACCATTGAGTATTATCAGCAGCCCGGAAAGGCACATCATCTATCTGAGATAACAGCAAAGCAATGTGAACTCTATGAGTTCATGGGGGTAAATGTCCCGACATGATCAAACCTTGGTATAAAATGACGGGAGTTTAAGTTAAAACAGTGAGTGAGGTAGTGTAAATGGTATTTAGTTCAGCAGTGTTTTTGTTGATGTTTTTGCCATTAGTATTTGTCGGCAATACATTGATAAAGAAGGAGTTTTCCAATTATTTTCTCCTATTAGCAAGTTTGATTTTTTATGCATGGGGAGAGCCATATTTGGTTATACTAATGATTATATCGGTTTTTGTGAATTGGTTAGTCGGATTGGCATTATCTAAGACCACTGGAAGGACGAGGAGCTTATTTCTTGTATTAGGCATAATCTGTGATTTGGGAATATTAGGATATTATAAATATGCTGGATTCTTTGCTGAAACAGTTAATTATCTTCTGAAGAGAGAAGTCATTCCTGTTCTTGAAATAGCATTACCGATAGGAATATCGTTCTTTACGTTTCAGGCGATTTCATACATCGTCGATGTATATAGAGGGGATACGGAAGCTTCATATAATCTGGTTAATGTTGCGTTGTACATTTCCTTTTTTCCCCAGTTGATAGCAGGGCCTATTGTTAAATACAGAGATATCAACAAACAGATTGAGAATCGCTCTGCTACATGGATGGATGTTTCTGATGGCTTCAAACGTTTTATATATGGACTGGGAAAGAAGGTTTTAATAGCAAATACGCTAGGACTATGTGTTGATACAATTTATGCCTACGATATTACGGTGATTGATTGTAAAGCAGCATGGATAGGGGCATTGGCATATACATTTCAAATTTATTATGATTTCTCAGGCTATTCTGATATGGCGATAGGCCTAGGGAAAATGTTTGGATTTCATATTTTAGAAAACTTTCAGTATCCATATTTATCACGCTCTATATCAGAGTTTTGGAGAAGATGGCATATTTCGCTCGGATCATGGTTTAGAGAATATGTATATATTCCTCTTGGTGGAAACAGAAAGGGATCTGTACGTACATATATAAATCTGATATTAGTATTCTTTTTGACAGGTTTGTGGCACGGTGCTGATTTATCATTTGTTATTTGGGGATTATTCCACGGATTCTTTTCAATAATAGAACGTGCCGGTTTAAAAAAGGCTCTAGATAAAACTAAAGTGATTTCTACTGTATATACTTTTTTCATTGTTAACATGGGATGGGTTCTGTTCAGGGCGGAAGATACTCTTACAGGGGTAAGATTCGTGGCTAGAATGATGTTGCCATGGAGACATCAAGACTTAAATATAGAAACGTGGAATTATATGGATATCAAGACAGTATTTGTCTTTGGATGTGCAGTGCTTGGTATGGGGCTGATTAAGAGCATAACACCTAAGCAAATCAAAGACTATTGGAATAATTCTGTTATTGAGGCAGCTTATTGTGTTATTCTCTTGCTTTTATGTTTAGCATCTGTTGCTAGCGATACATACAATCCGTTTATATATTTTCAGTTCTAGGAGAAAATAATGAAAGAGAAGAAGATAGGGCAAGCTATTATTTTAATTGCATTTATCATAATAATATGCTTGTCAAAAGGTATATGGTTTTTTGCAGAGAAGTTCTTGGATTCGGCAAATTACGAGAATAGGCAAATGGCTACACGGCCAAGATTAACGCTTGATAGTTATGACACTTTTTCTGAGGATTATGCATCATATTTTAATGATAATTTGCAGTTCAGGAACAATTTAATTTCTCTTAATTCAGGAATAGATTATTTTTGTTTTGGTAAATCATCAAGTGATTATGTAATAGCAGGAGAAGATAATTGGCTATTCTATTCTAGACCAGACGACGGTAACCCAATTAGCTGCTATCAGGGCACAAACTTATATACAGATGAGGAACTACAGGCGATAGCACAGAACTGTATTACGCAAAGAGATTTTTTATTATCACAAGGTAAAGAATTTGTAATTTTTATTGCCCCAAACAAGGAGCGTGTTTATTCTGAATACATGCCAGAAAGGTATGGTCAGCCAGCAGAAAATTATGCGGCATTACAGGTGTATAATTACTTAAAGGGAAATACGGATTTAAGAGTTGTATATCCTTATGCTGAATTAATGGATGCTAAATCAAATGTAGATCAAAATATCTGGTACAAAACAGATACGCATTGGAATTATATCGGTGGTTATGTAGGGGCTTCAGCCTTGATGAAGGAGCTTGGGATAAACATGCCAAAGATATATGATGATGTGATAACAATTACTACAAATAGCGAGACTTCTGGAGACTTAGCAAGCATGCTTAATCTCAGTAAACAATTGCGCTTTGCAGATGTTGAGTATAGTGTAGATGGATATGATTTGCATGATGTTGAAAATATCGAGTGGGATTTTTCAGGAATGGTAAGGTATCACGCAACCAATGCAGATCCTCGAAGTATTTATGTTTGTAGAGATTCATTTTCTACACATATGGCTGGCTACATAGGAAGTCAGTTTGCTGATAGCTATCTTAGAAATAGAGGTTCTTATTCTTATGAAGATTTTGTTTCGTGCAATCCAGATATTTTTGTTTACGAAACAGTTGAAAGATATGTTGGGGGATTATCAACGTTTTCAATTCAATAAATATATGAAAGAGTAGAGAGGGAGATTATCCCGAGGAGAGATAATCTCTTGTTAATTATTGCGCGCTTACCTTGTTTCTTACAGTTTGTTCATCATTCTGTATTGTTTCAATCGTGTTCATTGCTACATGATGCTCCATCTATTCGGAAATTACTTGAATTTTATTCGATACACTAACCATCCTTTATAATTGAATGCAGTTTCTTCAAAGGTATAGTTGTTCTTAATTGATTCAGCAATTTCGTTGCCATATAATGGGCTGTACAAGTAATAACCGGTTCGGTCCGGACCCAAATCAAATATGTGATCCTCGCTGATTACATGTACGGAATATTCTTGTCCGTTATCACAATCAGCCATGCGGGTTTTGCGTTTGGAGTTCCAATAATCGGTATATTTGATTTCGGTTCTATTATTTAGATTTTCGTACCAGCCCATTGCATCGAAATGCCAGGTTGCATTTGCAACTGCAGGTAAATATAATTTGGCTGAATCGTCATTCATGACGTCTTCAAGTGCCATATCTACAACTTTTCCCCACCCCTGATACTGCCTGTTGTAGGCCATTCCATCAGATAAAATTTCACTGGTAGTAATAAGTGTTTTATTTCCGATGTTGATGTTCGGAAAGAGTTTTAGCATGAGCGGATCTATAGTTGCAAATGATTGTATGAAAAGAAGTAGTATTAATGCGGATGATATGAAGATTTTTATAGCTTTTTTGTCAATGTAATTTATCAATATGTATGCCATCACTAAATATATCTGAGCGACCAGTGCATCTATATATCTGGGATGATTGATTGTCTTAAATAATACCGAGAAGATAAGGAATGCGATCATTGAGAATAACATAGGAATCAATGATATGCTTTTATTTATTTGGGTTTTCTTTAAAACACCGATGATAAATACTATTAAAGCAAGTGCAATCAATAGCCAATTAAAGTTGATTGCCAAAAGTGACAGCAGTTTGGCTTTAATGTAATTAAGGTCGATTTCAAAAGCCCCGTTTCCTTCCCAGTGTCCCACGAGATAATATGCGATCAGCCACATAAAGCAGGGAATGGCCATGATAATATATTTATGGACTTCATAAAAGAGTTTTTTGCTTTTGATAAGGTCAACAATGTAGAAGCCGAAAATAAACAGCACATATGAGATCAATGCAGTTTCTTTGCAGAAGATAAAGAAATATCCAATAAATACAGCTAACAGATATTTTTTTGTATATAATACATAGACCAATATGGGCATCACGCACCACATGGCATAATCAGGGTAGCTGTAGGTTATCATACCGAGCATATAAGGCGAACATGCAAATAAGGCAGTTAATACTATCTGTAATGCGATATCATCTTTGCTTGCACTACTGCAAAATAAAGCTACGCATTTATAGAATCCGTATACTCCGATAGCATACAGAATAAATCCGAATAAAGCCTGTCCAACCATGGTATCGCCGATAAGGAGCTTGAAAACTGTACACATTGCAGCATATGAATAAGAGACATGATCTGAAAGGGCAAGTCTTGAAAAATCCCAAAGTGAATAAATATCGTTTGCGCTTACAAGTTCAAACATGTCGTGAGAATCCCACAAAAAATAAACAGTATTGTGGCTTATGTATCGGATGCTTGCCAATGAGATGAGGATTGCGGCGGCAATGATACACAGAGTTTTTTTTTCTGATTAACACTGTTTTCCAAAAAGAACGATCTATATAGAAAAGTATTATGGATAAAAAGAAGGTCCCTGCATATGAAAACAGAGCAAATACGGCAGATTCTTTTATTAAAATACCAAATGATGGAATGAGTAGCAGCTCAATAATTGATACAATACCCAAAATTATGCGGAGCTGATCTTTGACTTCTTCTGAATGAATAACATATGCACCAAAGAAGAATACTAGTCCGATTCCCCAAAATACGAAGCGGGAAAACCGCATGTCACCGCTTTGTTCATATTTGAATGAAGAAAAGAGTGCAAGGAAAAACATGACAAAAGACATAGATGAGAGAAAAAGTTGAATTATTTCAATATTTTTTTCATCGAACTTTTTTAGGATAGTATTCATATGTGTTGGGAAATAAGTTCCTTTCGTTTTATTGGAAAAATAAGAGCTCAGACAAAAAATCATAAATAATAATAGCACATATATGATATATTTATCAGTATATGTGCAGGATATTAATAATAATATGGCGGAGGTAAAAATGATACTGGTTCGATTCTTTGTTCCACTTATCTATTCTGTGATGATCGGAGGGGCGTGGAGTTTATGGTCACGTAAAAAGTTTTCAAGTTCTGTGGCGCCCGCTTATATGTTACATGTATTGGTTGTTCTTTTGAGTGGCTTAGTATTTAAGCGGCTTACTATAGGTATCTATGGAGGTATTTTTGCTGCACTCGGTTTATTGGTGCTATATGTGGTAAAGGATAAGAAACAATATACTACAGTTCGGGGAAGGGCTTTAGAATATTTGAATGAACTGTGGAATGGGGGATTGTTTACTTTTTGTGTCTTTTATATTCTTTGTTATTTTATGAATTCACAAAAGTGTTTTGAGTTTTGGGATGAATTCTCACATTGGGGAATGTTTCTGAAGGAAAGTCTCAGGCTTGATGGATTGTATTGTATGTCACCGCTTGAATTTGCACATAAAGATTATGTTCCTGCGATAACACTATTTGAAACAATATGGTGTAAATTGAATTTTAGGTTTGCTGAACCTGATGCATACAGGGCAATACAGATTTTTATGTTCTCTTTACTTATGCCGATGTTTGAGAGTTTTGATGCATATAGCAAAAAGATACTTTTCAGATTAAGCCCTGTTGCGATTGTTCTTTTGATTCCGCTAATTTTTAATACAGCTAACGCTTTTTTGTTTTATCATTCAATATATTGTGATGTTGCGGTTGCAATAGTGTTTTACTGGTGTATGTTCGAAGCATATAGAAAACATGATAATCTGTCATATCAATGTATGGTGATAGCGATAGGCGTTTCGGTACTTGTTTTGTCAAAAATGATTGCCATGGCGTTATTGCCGCTTGTGGTTGTATTTTTTGTGATAAGAGTGTATTTCTTCTCCGATAAAAAGACTAAAGGAAAAGAGAATATTTTAATGCTTCTTCCTGTGGTTTTGCCTGTTGGATTATGGGGATGGTTTAATAAATTTGCTGAAATTTATGCGGGTAAAATAGGAGGAACACAGACTTACAGCGGAATGCAGGTTTCTTCGCTTAAAGATGTTTTTTTGCATCCCGACAATGGTGCCATTCCATATCTTGAAAAAGTAAAGTTTAAATTTTTTGAGGCACTTCTTTATAGAGATATACTTCTCCACGGATCGTATTGTGCTGCCATTATTTTTATGGCGATTACATTTTTGGTCATTTCTTTTTATACAAATGATATTTTAAAGAGGCGACTGATGAGGCTTCTTGGATTGTGGACATTGGCATCCGGAATTTTTTATGCAGTATTGTTTTATTTTCTGTATGCCACATCTTTTTCTGAACATGAAGCAGTGCAATTAGCAAGCTATGAGCGGTATATGAATTCTTTTGTTATCGCAGCGCTGTTTCTTCTCATAGCAGTTTACTATGATTCGGAAATATGGAAAAGATATATCAAGGGATATTACAGGATATTGATATTTTTGTCAGTGGGATTGGGCTTTTTCCATGCTAATGCTTTTGACCAGATATTACCGGGAAACATATCAGGAGATGCTGCATATGTTCAGGAATATACAAGCAGTGCATCATTTATAATGAACAATACCGGAGAAGATGACAGAATCTTTATAATCAAGAGAGGTGATAACGGAAATTATATATGGCATGAAAGATATTATTGTAGCCCAAGGATTATAGGCGGAGGAAGCATTGGACCGGCAATCGATGAAGAAGATATTTGGTCATGGGATGCTACGACGGAAGAGCTTATTTATGCACTTAGAGATTACGACTACATCTATTTTAGCGGATTGGATGAGGAGTTCATAAATAAATATTCCGAAGTCTTTGAGGATCCTTCTCAAATAGTTGAAGGAAAGATATACAGGATTTCAGGGATAGAATCTAAAGTTACATTGGTGAGATTATGAAGAAGATAGCAATAGATTTGACGTGGGTAAGGCACGGCAAGGTTGGAGGAACGGAGTCAAGCGTTACCAACCTGCTGAAAGGTCTGGAACAATTGCATGATGAAGAATCAGAGTTCTATTTGATCACTGCAAAGGATAACACTGAGCTTTTTCAAGATTTTATTTCACGTGGATACTTTAAATTACTTGTTGGTAATACAATAGCAGATAATCAGAAAAAGCGTGTATTATGGCAGAATTTCGGATTGTGCAGGCTTCTTAGAAAAAATGGGATATATGATTGTATTGAGCCTATTTATTTGATGCCGTTTACGCCGCTTATGGGGATAAGGTTTTATGCGATTATTCATGATCTTCAGGCAATGCATTATCCTGAGTATTTTTCGACATTTCGTGTTTCCTTTATGAAAAAAGCATGGAAGAATACGGTTAGAAAGGCTCATCGCGTTGTGGCGATATCGGACTATGTTAAAGATGATATTGTTGCGACATACCATGTAAATGAAGATAGGATAGTGCGAATCTATGATGCGATAAGTATTGATACGGAGGATGCAGCCGGAAATGAGGTGTTGGATAAGTACTGTGTTGAGAAAGGTGAGTTTTATTATTCTGTATCATCACTTCTTCCGCATAAGAATCTTAAGACAATCATTCTTGCTTTAGCCAAGTTGAAAGAATCCGGTTCTAAAGCATTTTTGCCTCTTCTGGTATCGGGAGTCGGAGGACATCAGAAGCAGGAGCTTGAGCAGCTTCTTAAAGAGCATAATTTGACCGAAGACGTGCATATGACCGGATTTGTGGATGATTCGGTGCGAAATGCGCTTTACAAGAATTGCAAAGTATTTCTTTTTCCAAGTATCTTTGAAGGCTTTGGTATGCCTCCGATTGAGGCTATGGCCTTTGGTGCACCCGTAATAACGACTAAGGAAAGCAGTCTTTATGAGGTTACAGGCGGAATATGCAGTTATGTTGAGAATCCGTTGAGTGCAGATGAGTGGAAGGAAGCCTTAGAAAAAGGAGCATATTCTGAAGTTGATATTTCAGAGCTGCTGATGCAGTATGCACCGAAAGAAATTGCAAGGCAGTTTGCGCAAATGATGAAATGATGTAATAGCTGGAGATTCGGAACAAAATCAATAAATTTTGTTTTTGTTCCGAATTTTATCTATAATATACGTGTAATTGACGTTTTGTAAACGAAGGGAAATATAGATAAATATATAGTATTTTAGGGGCTTTATATGAAATATGGGAAGATTGCGGATGAAAAATTAAATACTTTTGAAGTGAATTTGTCAGAGTTGTTATCTGCGGTGCGAAGAGATATGCGTGAAGATGATAGTAAATCGGTAAAGGATTTATCTGATGAAATGCTTGTTTTTTTCCGTGGATTGGAGCGCGCTGATAGTTCCCAAAAATATATTCGTATTTATAGTGGAAAGAATAGAGACGACTATACGGATGTATTGGGGATTGAGGGATTTAAAGTGTGGCTCATTGGTAAGCAGAATGATGAGCGATTCTCTTATTTGCTGGGTTTTCTTAGAAATTATTGTAAGGCAAAAAGGATTCCTCTTTCTAATCTGAATATTGTTTTTGGGAATTTTATTGACGAAAGTATTTATAATACGGATATGTATTTTAATAATAAATATGAAAATGCTTGGTTTGAAAATCCTGAAATACAGAGGATGATTAAGAGTGTTGATAAATCAGAGGTTATAAATGCAAACAGCATTAACAGTCCTGTATTTGGAATTATACCGCCTACAAAGCTTTCAGGTGGAGCGAAAACATTGATGCTTATTTACAATAAGCCGGATATGATTTTTAATGCATCGACTTGTGGCGATAATTGCGCAAGATGGATTACAAAGTTTTCTAAGGAGAAAGACTTTATCATAAATTTGCAACATGTTATGAAGTTTTCAAATCATGGATTTCAGGCTTATATTGTCAATAACGGAACAATAGCACATTCACTTGATGAGTTATATGTTGCTGAGGAAATGTATTGTAGAGGAAATCAATGAAAGGCAAACATAGTATTATCATTTTCAATAATTTTGTAAAATATAAATTTGAGCTTGATCATAATATTAGTGTAATTCGTGGTGATAGCGGAACCGGCAAAACAACTCTTGTTAATATGATCAGAAGCTATCAGGTTGAGGGGCGAAGTAGTGGAATTGAGCTTGGCTGTGATAAGAAATGTATTGCGCTTGTTGGTGCCGGCAATGATTGGCTGGATGTAATCAATAAAACAGAGGATAGTATAGTCTTTATTGATGAAGGCGAGAAATACATATCCAGTATTTCGTTTGCGGATGCTATAAAGAACACTGATAACTATTATGTGATTGTATCAAGAAACAATTTATATAATTTACCTTATAGTGTTGATGCAATTTATGAGATAAAAAAATCAGGTAAATATGGAAGATTAAAACAGACATATAATCATCTTAGGCGTATTTATGGAGATATGTTGAGAGATGAATCCATTGATTTGAAGAATATTGATAGAATTATTGTTGAAGATTCAAATTCTGGATATGAATTTTTCTTGAATATATCTAAAAGATTAAAAAATGAGTGTATTTCATCCGGTGGAAAATCAGGCATGGCAGAGGCGATTAAAGAAACATCAGGCGAAAAAAAAGTGTTAGCTATTGCAGATGGCGCTGCTTTTGGTCCGGAAATGGATCGTGTTAATTATCTTATTAAAAATAGAGAAGGGAATAAGCTTTTTCTGCCGGAATCGTTTGAATGGCTTATTCTTAATTCAGGTATTATCAAGGACAGTTATGTTCCCGATATGCTGAGGGCTCCATATGATTTTATTGATTCAAGATTATATTTCAGTTGGGAGCAATTCTTTACAAAGGAGCTCATAAGACTATCAAATGGAACGTACTTGGCATATCAAAAGAACCATATTAATTCAAATTACTTGTCTGATGTAATAGTTAAGAAGATATTGGATAACTATTTCGAGATATGATGGCTCAATGACTTTTTATTCCCAAAACGTGACTCTGTTTACTATCCAACCTTTATAGCTGAATGTATCTTCTATGCAGTTGTATTCGGTTTTGATCTTATCGGCAATTTCTTTTCCGCATATAGGGCTGTATAGATAATAGCCCTTTTGAGCAGGGTTAAGGGAAAAAGAATAATTGTTGTTGATTACATGTACGTTGTATTCTATTCCGGTATGGTAGTCGGCCATTCGCGTTTTTCTGTATGTGTCCCAGTACGCGGTATATGTTGCTTCGCCGTTTTCGTCAAGAGTTATCATATATGCCATTGCATCGAAATGCCATGTTACATTGCTTATTGATGGTAAAAAGATTATAGAGGATTTGTCTGTAACAATATCTTCCAGTGCCGCATCGACAACTTTTCCCCATCCCTGGTATTGTCTGTTGTAGGTCATTCCGTCGGATAAGATTTCGTTGGTTGTTATCATGGTTGCGTTTCCGATATTTAAGCGTGGAAATGATTTTAACATGACAGGGTCTATGGTGATAAAGGACTGGAAGAATAATAGCACGGTCAAAGTAATTGAAAGTGTTGTCTGAATCGATTTTTTTTCTATATAATTCATCAGAACAAAAGCTGTTAAAAGGTAAATCTGTGCAATAAGTGCATCTGTGTATCTTGCGTGATTTACAGTCTTAAACGATACAGAGAAGATAACATAAGCAATCATTGAAAGTATCATTGGAAACATGGATATTTCATGATTGTTTCTTTTCTTCTTGAGAGCTGTAAAGGTGAAAACGGCAACGAGTAATATGATTATCAATAACCAGTTGAAATTGATGAGAAAAAGAGACATCAGCTTGTATCTTATGTAGCTTGAGTTGATTTCAAAGGCTCCGCTTCCGTCCCAGTGCCCTATAAAAAGATATGAAATAATCCACATAAAGCATGGGACTGTAGTTAAGAGATAATTTTTTATATCATAAAAAATATTCTTTGTTTTGTATATGCCAATTAAGTAGCAACCAATAACAAGAAATACACTACAGGTTGTATTGTTGTAAATGAAGATGCGTATGTGGGTAACAATATATATCCGTTATACCCTTTTACTTTGATGGATAAAGGGGTATAATGGGTATAACTGTTAAGGAGCAAAATATTATGAATAATAGAGATATTTATAATCAAATTGCAGATATAGAGCGTGAAATTGCAATGTTGCCGAGTGGTAGTATTACGAAGAAAAAAATAAAAGGGAAAGAATATTTTTATCACAGAGTTTCACGTGACGGTAAGAGGGTGGATAATTACGTTAGTTTTGAGGATGTCACTGCACTAAAGGATATGATTGATAAGCGGCGCACTTTAGAGAAAAGGCTTAAGGAACTTAAGCAGTTGGTGCCCAAGGAAAAACAACCGGGGAGACAAAATTATAATTTTAAGACAACGGTAAGGATTGGAAATCAACTTGAAGCACAGATTGCACTTGTCGGGGATTATAAAAAAAGAGAATGCATAAGTCTGCTTAGAGATTATGTGTTTGGTCCAAGACGGGATAAAGTTCTGATTATTTATGGCCTTAGAAGAACAGGAAAGACAACAATGATCAGACAAATTCTTTCGGAATTGCCTGATGAGGAGTTTATGAAGGCAGCGTTTATCCAGGTGACAACAAGGGATACACTTGCTGATGTAGATGCAGATTTGAGATTGTTGGAGGAAGAGGGATATAAATATGTTTTTATTGACGAAGTTACTTTGATGGAAGACTTTGTGGAGGGAGCGGCTCTTTTTTCTGATATTTATGCAAGTAGTGGTATGAAGATAGTTCTGTCCGGAACAGATTCTCTTGGATTTGCGTTTACCAAAGAAGAACAACTTTATGACAGATGTATTTTGTTACATACAACCTTTATTCCGTATCGTGAATTTGAAGATGTATTGGGAATACAAGGAATCGATGAATATATTTGTTATGGCGGAACCATGAGTTTGGGTGGAATAAATTATAATGCAGAGACACCTTTTTCGGATTCTAAACATGCGGAAGAATATATTGACACTGCTATAGCCAGAAACATTCAACATTCGCTCAAGGCGTATCAATACGGTAGGCATTTCAGATTGTTGCTTGATCTATACGAGCGTGGTGAATTGACTAATGTGATAAATCGCGTGGTGGAAAATATTAATCATAGTTTCACAAAAGATGTAATAGAGAAGACGTTCAAGTCTCATGATATTGCAGTGACAGCGGCAAATCTTCTTAGAGATAGGAAAAATCCAATAAATATTAAAGAGCATATGGATATAGACAGTATAACCGCAGGAATCATGAAGATGTTGGATATCCTGAATAAAGAAGAACAAAGTATAGATGTGGATGCTGATCATATGCTTCAGATTAAAGAGTATCTGTCTATGCTTGATCTTGTCATGGAGATAGACTTGGAGTCGCTACCGGAGGTAAATAAAAAAGGAATCGTTACAATAATTACTCAACCGGGGATGAGGTATGCTCAGGCTGAAGCTATCGTTGAGAATATGCTTCTTGATCCGGAATTTCTTGAGTTGTCGGCTAAAGAAAGACGGCGCATTTTGGATAGACTTCTTTCTGAGATACGCGGTAGAATGATGGAAGATATAATTCTTTTGGAAACCAAGCTTGCGTGCCCGGATAAAAAGGTATTTAAATTGCAATTTCCGGTTGGTGAGTTTGACATGGTTGTGTATGATCCGAAGGAATTATGCTGTGAGATATATGAAGTTAAGTATAGCACAGAAGCGGTCGCTGAGCAGTATCGGCATTTGGTTGATGAAGAGAAATGTGCTATGACCGCTCACAGATATGGAGATATACGTGGGAAGTACGTTATTTATCGTGGAGAAGCTATGTCATGCGGTGAAGTCAAATATCTGAAGGTTGAAGATTATCTTAAATTCTTATAGGGCAATTTTGTTCTATAGATTGAGCATGACAAAGTTAAGCATACACTGTAAGATAAAATGGTGAAATCATACTGAAACAAAGGTAATAAAAATGTCAAAGAAATTAAACGGAACGGTTATAGTTACATACAGATGCAATGCGCGTTGCAACATGTGCAACAGGTTCAAGGCGCCGTCGAGGCCTGAGGATGAGATATCAATTGAGACGATAAAGAAGCTCCCGGAGATGTATTTTACCAATATTACAGGCGGAGAGCCTTTTATTCGTGAAGATATAAAGGATATAGTAAGAGAGCTTAGGAAAAAGAGTGACAGAATAGTTATATCGACCAACGGCTTTTTTACCGACAAGATAATTGACTTGTGCAAGGAGTTTCCCGATATCGGTATCCGCATTTCAATCGAGGGACTTGAGCAGACGAATAATGAGATCAGAGGACTTCCGGATGGCTTTAACAGAGGCTATACGACACTTAAGAAGCTCCGCGAGATGGGAATGAAGGACGTGGGATTCGGTATGACGGTGCAGGACAGGAACGCACCCGATCTTTGCGAGCTTTATAAGCTTTCCGATGAACTTGACATGGAGTTTGCGACAGCGTCACTTCATAACAGTTTCTATTTCGTTGAAGCCAAGAATATAATCAAGGACAGACCGATGGTTGCGCAGAATTTTGAAAATCTGGTCAATATGCTCCTTAAATCAAACAGTCCCAAGAAGTGGTTCAGAGCATACTTTAATCATGGGCTTATAAACTATATTTACGGGCAAAAGAGGCTTCTGCCCTGCGATATGAGTTTTGATACATTCTTTATCGATCCCTACGGCGATGTTATGCCGTGTAACGGAACAAAGGATAAAGAAGTTATGGGTAATCTGAATGATCAGACTTGGGATGAATTATGGAACAGCGAGCAGGCTGAGCGTGTGAGAAAAGTTGTGAGATGTTGTGACAGGGACTGCTGGATGATAGGATCTGTTTCTCCCGCTATGCACAAATATATCTGGGTTCCCGCATGGTGGGTAATACGCCACAAGATCAAGGCGCTGTTTATGAAGAAGCCTTACTCGATGTATGAACTTAAAGTCGTGCGCGATTACAGGGATGGCAAGGTGTCCAAGGAGGAACTCGATAAGTGCAGTACTTGTGACTTTAATGCGGTTGCCAATAACGGACTTAAGGATTGCGGCGGATGTGGTTGCGATAAATAATAGCTTAGGAGATTCACACATATATAATGAATAATTATAAAAAAACAAAGGTTTCCTGTAAAAAGAATATTTATTTTGGACGAGACAGCTCTTTTACTGTCCTGGTTTTCGGCATTCATAATAAGATATGGCGAGCAGGCTACAAAATGGTATGAAATGTTCGACGGACTGTACGTTTCGGTTGTTGTTATTTGCTGTATCTTACAGGTGATCGTGTTTTTGTTATATGACTGCAGAAAAGATCATATATTCTTGCAGGATCCGTTTGAGAATCTGATGTCGGTCCTTACAGGAAAATGTGCGATCATTATATTTTTACTGATGTATCTGTATGCCATGAAAAGCGACTCTTCAAGAATTGTTATAGGTTTGGTTTTTGCTCTTGGCATCTTTTATTCCTATATTTTCAGGATGTTATACAGGAAAAAGAACAAGGAAAGATTTCTTTCTATGGGAGACAGAAAGACTTTCAAAGTTACGCTTCCTGTTACGGATATTGTTGATATCATTGAGAAATATTATGTATCCGGCTGTGATGATATGCTGCTTATCGGAGCTGAAAAAAATGATGAGTCGGCAAAAGAGCTTCTGAAGGAGGCGGAAAGGCGCAGAATACGTACATATATCGCTCTTGACTTAAATAAGTATAATGTACGATCCGGAATAGTAACCGATGTAGATGACTATGCATCAATTCCTGCATCTGTGCGAAGCGAACGTTTTGATGTGTTTGGGATAAAATATGCGGTTGCAAGGACGGAAGAAGCAGTCTTTCATGTGCTTACTCATTTAGAAGAACTTTCGGGAAAATATATCTGTTTTTCCAATGTGCATACTTCCGTTATGGGAAGGGAGAATCCTGAGTACAAAGAGGTTCTTAACAGCTCGGCATTTACTTTTGCGGACGGTAATCCTATAGCAAAGCTTCAGCAAAAAGAAGGATATATCGGAGCTGAAAGAGTTGCGGGGCCTGATTTCATGGAGCATATGTTCAGAGATACGACGGATGGAAGCGTGTCACATTATTTCTACGGATCGTCAGAAGAAACAATTAAGGAACTTCGCAAGAACCTTCTTGAAAGATATCCCGGGATAAATATTGCCGGAATGTATTCGCCGCCATTCAGGGCTCTTTCCGAAGAGGAAGATAAAGCGGATATTGAGATGATTAATTCATCGGGCGCAGATATAGTCTGGATAGGACTTGGCGCGCCCAAGCAGGAAAAATGGATGCTTGCGCATAAGGATAAAATAAACGGCGTTATGATGGGCGTCGGTGCAGGCTTTGATTTCCACGGAGGAACAATTAAAAGAGCTCCTGTCTGGATCAGGAAGATTGGATTTGAATGGCTTTACAGACTTTTTCAGGATCCGGAGAGGCTTTTTAAGCGCTACTTTGTGACCAACACAAAGTTTATCTGCTATTTGATAAAGGATTCTTTTAGCAAAAAGAAAAAATAATAAGGATAAAGTATATGACTGAATTAAAGATAAGAATGCAGAGAATGCTTTGGGCGTTACATGGCAAGGAAGAGATAGGGGAGAGGATATACTTACTTTTCTTTGCTATAGCGGTAGGCTCGAGAGCTTTCGGATGGTATGACGGAATGTTGCAGATCAAGGCAGTTTTCGTTATATGTGCATTCTTATTTTTGTGCAAACTATTGGTTACCGAACATACTGCCAAGGAATATGCGGTTATTGGGACGCTTATGCTTGTTGCGGGGCTTGTATATTATCATACGGGGCACAAAGGTCTTATAGAGTGTTTCATGATGATGCTCGGAATGAAAAAAGTTGAGACCAAAAAAGTGATCGGATGTGGGACGCTGGTTGCGGGGCCTCTTATTCTTTTCAGGATCTTTACGGGTGCATTCGGACTTGCGGCTGAGAAATACTATCCCCAGACAAGGGACGGAGCGGGAACGATGTTTAGGCATGCTTTCGGATACGCTCATCCCAATACACTTCATATGAATGCGATAATGCTCACAATGATGAGCATATATCTTGTCACAGTTTGGCTTAAGGGAAAAGAAAATGCAAAACGCCTTCTTTTCATGGCTTCGCTGGCGGGGATTATGTTTAATCTGTACATCTTTCAGTATTCGGGCAGCAGGACGGGCGTGCTTGCATGCGTTCTTTATGTCGTGGTAAATTACTATCTTTTTTCTGTAAAGAAAATGAGACTTTTGGAAAAGGTAGTAAGTTATGCGACTTTTCCTGTGACTGCGTTTATATCTATCGTGCTTCCGCACGTACTTCCCGAAAAGCTATTTGATTTTTTTAACGGAAAAATATTTAATACAAGATTTGCGCTCGCAAAATATTTTTGGAGTAATAACAGTTTATCGCTGTTTGGAACAAGGCTGATAAATCCTGATGAGAGTTACAGAACCTACGGGATTGATATGTCACAGTTATATCTGTTTTTGCAGCTTGGAATAGTTGCTTTTGTTGTCATGTTTGTGCTCACGACATTTCTTATGAACAGGTGCATTGCAAATGACAGAAGAGCAGAGATTGCGATCATGATGGCAATGCTGTTTATCGGAATTTGGGAACCTCTTTTATATAATCTTTCTGCAAAGAACTTCACATATGTGTTCATGGGAAGTGCGATATATGAATTCTTAAGCCGTGCCGATGCGGCTAAAGAGGATGATTGTGTGGCCGGAGGCGTGACTGACAAACCTTATGTCGTAGCTTTGATAAAACGTATCGCGATAGGGGCTTTGGCAGGAGCTGCTATGGCGGTTATCTATGTTGCTCTTACCAATGAACCCACCGCTTTATATGGCGCAAGAGAAAGAGATGAAAGCAATAAGAGCCTTGGCATGACGCCGGAGTACTATACATCCGAAGAGATAAATGATTTTAAGAAAAACGGTGATATTGTCATTGACTATGCGGGCGAAGACAAGCCGATGTACAAATATGATGAGTCGCTTGCTGTGGGAGAGTACAGGAAGAAGATCATGAGCGTCGGCGTTTGGACCGGAATACTCGCTTTTTCTGCATGTTGCGGAGTTGGCGCGGTTCGAAAGAAAAAAGACAATATCGGGTGATACGCCATAGCATGAGTGAATGAACATAAAATAGAGTGATTATTATGAAATCATGCTATAATGGTTCAGTATGAGTAATAAAAATAAAACATTTCAAACGTACATGCTTTGGCTGATAGATATGGCATGTATCATAATTTCATATGTGCTTGCATCATGGCTTAGATACAGCGATTTTATGATGAAAGTATTTTGGGGCAGATTCACGAATCTTGAAGGTTACGGAGATAAGACAGAGCATTATCTTGTATGTGTTGTCTTTCTCCTGTTTTGTGTTGTCTACTCTTTTCTTGCGGACTGGAACAGAGACTTTGCTGTAAGAGGATACATCAGAGAGTTCTTTTCTATTGTGAGATTTATGACAGTGATGCTGGTTGCGTCTTCTGTTGTTATATTCTTCTTTACCTGGGGAAAGAGTGTATCGAGACTTTTTGTTGTCATATTCGTATTTTTAGATATTCTTCTGACTTATTTTGCGCGAATAATCTTTAAGGATATATTTAGGAAATACATTTCGAGTGATAACAATGCGGTTCGTGTGGTTGTCGTAGCCGAGAGGAATCTTATGGAAGATACCGTCCGCAAATTGATCGGTAATGCCGGTAATCTTGGCTATAAGATTGTAAGAGCTTATGCAGCGGATGCAAAAGAGAAAAGCACGGGCGGTATAAGTAAAGAGAATTCAGATACGCAGAAAACATCGAATGAGCCGTGGTACATAGACGGTATACATGTTCATGACGGGATAAATAATCTGACATCGCGTCTTATAACGGATCCTTTCGATGAAGTTTTTATCAATACACCCAATATTCCGCAGAAGGATATGAAAGATATCATTCTGGGATTTGAGGAAATGGGAATCACGACTCACTATAATCTTGAACTTCCCGGATTTGGCAAGGCAAATACACAGTTTGACGATTTCCTTGATTATTCGGTTCTTACGTATTCGATGAACAGAACAAGCTATAAGCGTCTTTTTATAAAGAGAGGACTTGATATACTCGGCGGCATCGTAGGACTTATCATTACAGGCATCGTGACACTTTTTCTTGCACCTGCAATAATGATCGATTCAAAGGGGCCTGTTTTCTTTTCTCAGACCAGAATTGGAAAGAATGGAAGGCGTTTCAAGATATACAAGTTTAGATCGATGTATATAGATGCCGAGGAGCGCAAGAAGGAACTTGCCGATAAGAACGAGATGAGCGGACTTATGTTCAAGATGAAGGATGACCCCAGAATTACCAAGGTCGGAGCCTTTATCAGAAAGACAAGCCTTGACGAGCTTCCGCAGTTTCTCAATATCTTAAAAGGTGAGATGAGCCTTGTCGGTACAAGGCCGCCTACGGAAGAAGAGTTCAAAAATTACAACGAGCATTACAGAAGAAGGCTTTCCATGACTCCGGGGCTTACCGGGCTTTGGCAGATAAGCGGAAGAAGTGATATCACTGACTTCGATGAAGTGGTTAAGCTTGATCTTGAGTATATAGATAACTGGAGCCTTACTGAGGATATCAGGATAATTTTGAAGACTGTTTATGTCGTGCTCTTTGGAAGAGGAGCCGAATAAGAGGTTAAAAATGTTAGCAAGTAATATAGATCTTAGCGGAAAAAGAGTTTTTGTAACGGGAGCAGCCGGTTTTATCGGATCGAATCTCGTGCTTGAACTTATAAGAAAATATAAAGATACAGGTATTTCTATTCTTGGAATAGACAATATGAACGATTACTACGATGTAGGGATCAAAGAGGACAGACTTAAGAAGATTGATGAGCGCACAGGCGGAGATTCTAAGCTTTTTACACTTGTAAGAGGAAGTATTTCCGACAGAAGTGTTATCGATAAGACCTTTAAAGAGTTTAAACCTGAAGTTGTCGTAAATCTTGCGGCTCAGGCGGGTGTCAGATATTCGATTGAAAATCCCGATGCGTATATCGATTCCAATATTATCGGATTCTACAATATTCTTGAAGCGTGCAGACATTCCTATGATGAGGATGTAACAGATGACTCATATAAGGGCGTTCTTCATCTTGTATATGCTTCAAGTTCGAGTGTTTACGGAAGCAACAAGAAGATTCCTTACAGCGTTGAGGATCAGGTCGACAACCCGGTATCTCTTTATGCTGCGACTAAAAAATCAAATGAGCTTCTTGCCCACGCTTATTCAAAGCTGTACGGAATTCCTTCAACGGGACTTAGATTTTTTACGGTTTACGGACCTGCGGGAAGACCGGACATGGCTTACTTTGGATTTACCAATAAGCTTGTAAAGGGCGAGACTATAAGGATCTTTAACTTCGGCAATTGTAAAAGAGATTTCACATATGTTGACGACATCGTTGAAGGTATCGTGAACGTTATGAAGAAGTCTCCCGATGAAAATGAGAACGGTGTAAAGTATAAAGTTTATAACATTGGAAACAACGATCCCGTCAATCTTTTGGACTTCGTCGATATCCTTCAAAAAGAACTTATATCTGCGGGAGTTCTTCCAAGTGATTATGATTTCGAGGTACACAAAGAGCTTGTACCTATGCAGCCGGGCGACGTTGAGATTACATATGCCGATGTGACGGCTCTTGAAAATGATTTTGGATTTAAGCCTTCAACTTCGCTTACGGAGGGACTTAGAAAATTCGCAAAGTGGTATAAAGAGTACTACGGCTAAGGAGTATAACGTAGATGTTTGAATACAAACTTCCTGTTTGGAAAAAAGAGATATCCGCAAAAAAGTTAAGCATCTTTTTTACGGTTGCGTATATTTTGTGTGTGGTTCCCATGCTGATTATGGCGTTCTATAACTTTCCCAGTGCAGATGATTTTTCTATGCCGAATTGGCCGCATCGTTGCTTTGTAGAAACGGGAAATGTATTTTTGTCCATAATAAAAGCCGTTGAGAAGGTCGGTTATGTATATCAGGTTGATGAAGGGTATTTTTTCTCAATTTTATTGACAACACTTGCTCCTGCGGCATATGGTGAACAGTTTTATTTTATCGGAACTTTTTTGGTTCTGGGAATGCTGACATTCGGAGTGTGCTTTTTTTTCAATGCTCTTTTTGTAAAAGTACTTAAGGCAGATAAATATCTTGCTAATACGGCGGCGATGATAACGCTTATTATGTGCACTCAGTTCATTGGCGATACTGAAACCAGAGTCGAGGCTTTTTACTGGTACAGTGGTGCAATAAATTACACATTTACTTTCGGAATGGCATTTTTCTGGTTAGGGCTTCTGATCGGATGCGTATATGATGAAGATGCCGGGAAGAGAAAGCGCATGTTTATATGGGCGTGCATATGGGGCGTTTGCATGGGGGGAGCAAATTTCATGACTGCTCTCGAGCTTGCGATATGTTCCGTGCTTCTTTTGATAATAATTTTTTTGGAAAAAAAGAATGCTATAAAATTATATGATGCAGATGACAGAATGAGTAAGAGCTTTAGGCAGCTGTATATTCCTGCAATATGCAATCTTGTCGGTTTTGTAATACTTTTGATCGCACCCGGTAATTACGTGAGAAAGGAAAGTACCAATGGATATCCGCCGGTGAAGGCAGTGCTCATATCGCTATATTCAACGTTTGATGTTATTATTAATAAAATGATGAGGTGGGAAACATTGGTGTTCCTGCTCTTATTGGTTCCCATATTTTGGAAGATGGGAAAAAACATCAAATACAGATTCAGGCATCCTTTTGTATTTACGGTTTTTGCTTATGCAATGATATCGGCTAATATGACACCGGTATATTTTGGAACGGGTGATATGGGATCCGGAAGAGTGCGTGCGCTTCCGTGGATGGAATTTGTAATACTTGCGGCTCTAAATATTTTTTATGTTACAATCTGGATAAGGCAGTATCTTGAGGAAAATTACGGCCTGAAGTCAAAAGGTTCTGAGGATGATTTTTCCGGAGCTTCAGTGTCTGTTGTTATGACATTGCTGCTTCTTTTTGTATTTGGATCGGTTCTTTGTATTAAGCCTGATTATCATTATTATTCGGTGACATCATGTCTATATGATCTTGCATCCGGAACGGCTGCGGGATATAAGGCTGAGAACAAAGAAAGACTTAAAGTGTTACATGATTCTTCGATAAAGAAAGTTGTTTTTAAAGAACATCAATATAAACCTGAGATACTGTATCATTTCGATATAGGGGATGGCCCTGTAGATTGGGCATATAGTTTTACACTGGGGTATTACGACAAAGACGAAATTGTAATTGAGAAGATAGAAAGGTAAAAAATGAGAAGTGACTTTGACGAGAACTATAAAGTTCTTGAATTTAAAGAGTTCGGAGATGAGAAGGGAAACCTTGTAGTTGCTGAAGGATCGGGATTTGACATCCCTTTTGATATCAGAAGGGTTTTCTATATATACGGATCTGAGAGGGATATCAAGAGAGGCAATCACGCCAACAGATATACAAGGTTTGTGCTTATAAATGTAAGCGGAAGCAGTAAGGTCCTTATCGATGACGGCAAGAAGAGAGAAGTTGTGGCGCTTGATAAGCCAAGAATGGGACTTTATCTGGGACCAATGGTGTGGAAGGAAATGTATGATTTTTCACCCGATTCGGTTCTTCTTTGTCTTGCAAGCGAACATTACATCGAGAGCGAGTACATTCGCGACTATGATGAATTTATAAAAGAAATTAATGGGTAAAAGATATTATGAGTAAACTTTCTATTGTTATTCCGGTTTATTACAACTCGGATACACTGGAGCTTTTATATGACGATCTCAAGGAAAAAGTTCTCGGTAAGCTTGAGGAATATGAGATAGTCTTTGTCGATGACGGATCGGGAGACAATTCCTGGGAAATCATCAACAAGATTGCCGCTATGGACAAAAATGTTGTTGCGACAAAGCTTTCGAGGAACTTTGGTGAGCATGCGGCGCTTCTTGCGGGACTCTCCGTATGTACCGGTGACTGTGCCGTTACCAAGCAGGCCGATCTTCAGGAAGATTCAACGCTTATCCTTGAGATGTACGAGAGCTGGAAACGCGGCAATAAGGTCGTTTTGGCTATCAGAGGTTCAAGGGATGAAAATGCCGTTAAGAAGTTTTTTGCAGGCTGCTATTATTGGCTTGTAAGAAAGACTATCAACAAAGACATGCCTCAGGGCGGATGCGACTGCTATCTTGTAGACAGACAGGTAATCAAGGTGCTTGAGATGATGGATGAAAAAAATTCATCTCTTACACTTCAGGTTATGTGGGTAGGCTTTAAGACAGAGAAAATCTACTTCCACAGAAAAGACAGAGAAGTCGGAAAATCACGCTGGACACTCGGAAAGAAGATAAAGCTCGTTGTCGATTCAATGATGAGCTTCTCATATTTCCCGATAAGATGCATGGCGACGGTAGGATTTGTATTTGCGTTGTTATCGCTGATAGGTATCATACTTACCATAAAAGAAAAGCTTACAACAGGAACCCCGATACTTGGATACGCATCTCTTATGAGCGTTGTCCTTTTCGGATTCGGACTTATTTTTATCATGCTCTCAATGCTTGGTGAATACATCTGGCGTACACTTGAGGAATCACGTAAACGCCCTCCGTTCATCATCGACGAAGTACACCGCTCACAAGACGATAAGGGTGAGAAGTGATTTTTGCGCATGAAAAAATTAAGAACAAATGGAATGTAGTTACTAAGTGAATATGTTGAAACCATATATATGTAAATATTTGCACGAGTTGATGATTTCCGGGATGAAATATCAGAAAAAAAGTCGAATGCTTTGAATGACCATGAAATGAGACTTTTTTCTGATATGAATCCATGGAAAACACAACGAGGAAACATTTACATATATATGGTTTCAATATTTGAACTCAGTAACGGAAAGGCACCATCAAAGTATGGAAAAAATCATGCAGGGCCGTATGGACCGCGGATATTTCAGGTATCAGAAAGAATATGAGGAGAAGGCTCTCGAGGTTCTTCGCTCGGGATGGTACATCCTTGGAAAAGAAGTCGAGAAATTCGAGGAAGAGTTTGCTTCTTATGTAGGAACGAAGCATTCGGTCGGAGTTGCAAACGGACTTGATGCTCTCTGGCTTGCCTTTAGAGTACTTGGAATCGGCAAGGGCGATGAAGTCATTGTTCAGGGCAACACCTACATCGCAAGCGTAATGGGAATAACCATAAATGACGCGACACCTGTATTTGTTGAGCCTGATGAATACTATCAGATAGATGCAGATAAGATTGAAGAGAAGATAACGGACAAGACTAAGGCAATCCTTGTTGTCCATCTCTACGGTCATGCTGCAAACATGGACAAGATCTGTGCTATCTGCAAGAAACACAACTTAAAGCTTGTTGAAGACTGTGCACAGTCTCACGGAGCAAAATATAACGGCAAGATGACGGGATCTTTTGGTGACATCGGATGCTTTTCTTTTTACCCGTCCAAAAACATGGGGGCTTACGGAGATGCAGGCGCTATAACCACTGACGATCCGGAGCTTGCAAGACTTGTTAAAATATACAGAAACTACGGAAGTGAGAAGCGCTACTACAATATGGTGGTCGGTGCAAATTCAAGGCTTGATGAACTTCAGGCTGGACTTCTTAGGGTTAAGCTTACTCACATGGACGAGATAACAAAAGAAAGAGAAGAACTTGCAAACTACTACACAGTAGGAATTGATAATCCAAAGGTGATAAAGCCGTCTGTTGCCGATAATGCAACCTGTGTATGGCATCAGTTTGTACTTAGAGTTCCGACGGAAGGTGCCGAAGAAAACGGTAAGGAAGCATCTTCGGAGCGCGACAGATTAAGACAATATCTTGAAGATAACGGCATCATGACTTTGATCCATTATCCGATCCCGCCTCACATGGCACAGGCGTATGAATATCTGGGTGTGCCCGCGGGAAGTCTTCCGATCACTGAGCGCTTTGCTTCGGAAGTAATATCGCTTCCGATGTATACGGGACTTACAAGAGATGAGCAGGACAGAGTTATCGCCTGCGTAAATTCTTTTAAATGACGGAGAATAATATACATGAAGAAAGAACTTGCATTGGACAAACTCATAAGAAACCTTATAGATAAGTATTTATTCGAGATAGCTATCGGATTACTTATTCTTATTTCTGTATTCATAAGGTTCAAACTGGCGCCCAATACAGAGCTTTCTCCGGATTATAATTTTTATTATAAAGAATGGGTTGAGTTTTACAGACAAAACGGAATCATCAAGGGACTTTCAAACGCTCCCGGGGATTACTATGTTCCGTTTAACGTGATCTATGCACTGTCTTCGCTTTTTCCTTGCGAAGCATGGGTGCCGCTCAGCATCGTTCCTGCAATATGTGAATTTATATCAGCGTTTTTTATCTACAAGATTTTTTATCTTCTTACGGAAAAAAAGCGCTGCTCTGTTTTTATCGGTGTTATGACGCTGTACCTTCCGTTCGTGATTTTTGACGGAGCACTTTGGAAGCAGGTTGATGCGGTATATACATGCTTTTTGATGATCGCGATGTACAAGCTTTTAAAGCAGCAATACAGGGGCTCAATGATCTGGTATTCCGTTGCTTTTGCGTTTAAGCTTCAGGCGATACTTTTCCTTCCTCTTTACCTGATAATTTACATTACAGGCGGATTTAACGGTGCTGAGAATGAGGGAAAAGAGCTTTCTAAAAAGACGGCTTTCAGTATTCTTGAGTTTTTGTGGATTCCGTTTGTCTATCTTGTTGCCGGACTTCCGGAAGTTCTTGCAAAGCACGGACTAAGAGCAACTTATTTCGCTTATTTGGAACAGACGGGGGAGCTTGATTCGGAAGGATACGGAATGGTATCTTATTGCCCCAATATTTATAACTGGGGGTTCGACGATCATTACAAGCTTCTTTCGACGGCGGCTGTAATGGTACTTGCTGCTGTACTTGTTGTTATCGCGTTTTTTTGTTACAGATTCAGGGAAAAGATAGACAGAAATCTTGTTCTTTACCTTGCGATATGGACATCCTGGACTTGCGTGATCCTTCTTCCGGGAATGCATGAGAGATATGATTATGCGATGCTTATCCTTCTTACTCCTTTTGCGATGATGGTGAGAAAGAAGATAATGCCTTTTATGATAGTTGCAAATATATGCTCGTTGATAGTTTACGGAATTACACTGTTTGGGGCGGAAATAATTGATATTGCTTTCATTTCGGTATTTTATGTCGCTTCATATTTGTTTGTTACCGCTGATATCATTGGCCTTTTGAACGGAGGTAATGAGAAAAGTGAAGCTTAAAAAAGCCTTTAATATGGCAATTTGCGCATGTCTTCTTCTCGGTGCGGTGCTGATCCTTGGGTGCAGTTTTTTTTACAACAATTTATTACAAGATGCATCAGGAGAATGATAAGCTGTACTTTAAAATGGAAAATATCCCGCTTCTTGTTATATCTGTCGGGCTTAGTCTGTTTATCTTTTACATTCTCAAGAAAAAAGAGATTTTTGCAAAGAACAAAAAGCTTGTGGTAATAGGGCTTGTGTTCTGCGTTTTGTATTGCCTGACGCTGATCTTTTCAATAAAGCCGATGCCGGTCAATGACTCAGATACGTTGGATGAACATATAAACAGCTTTGTAAGAGGTGATTATTCGCAGCTTACGGAAAAAGGCGGCTATCTTTATATCTGGCCTTTCCAGCTGGGATATGTCTTTTTCGGCGAGTTTATGACTAAGATTTTTGGCTCCGGAAATTATCTTGCGTGGGATATTGCGCAGCTGATATCGATTCTTTTTACAATGTATTTTCTGGATAAAATATGCATGGAGTGTTTTGAAGATGCGGAAATATGCGGCATTATGTCGCTTTTATCTATGGGAGCATTGTTTTTTTTACAATTATGTGACTTATATTTACGGCGATATTCTCAGCATGGGACCGCAGACGTTGGCGCTGTATCTGATGATCAGGTACATGAAGACCGGAGAGCAGAGATACGGGCTTGGATCGGGCTTGGCCATTGCTATCGGTGTCATGTTGAAAACCAATTGTGAAATTACTGTAATTGCGCTTATAATGATACTGTTTATTAATGGTATCGGTTCAAAAAGCGATGATGCAAAAGTAAAGTTTAAAAACAGAGTGATTGTCGCGCTATGTATGCTGGTTTTTGTGTTCGGTCAAAAGACATACATAAATAACCACTACATGAAGGTTACGGGGCTTGAAGAAATACCCAAAGGCAATCCTTCCGTGGCGCATATAGCAATGGGCCTTCAGGAAGACGGCGGACTGGAGCCGGGATGGTACAATGGATATAATTATCGCGTTTTTTCTGAAAACGATTATGATACGGAACTTACGAAAAAAGCGGCTACAGCGAAGATCGGGGAGAGGGTGGATCTTTTTGCACACCATCCTTTTTATGCCGCAAGATTTTTTACAAGGAAATATATAACCCAGTGGGCCGATCCTGTTTGTATATCAACGCAAAATCTTGATTATGTGAGCAGGCATCATGAAATATCGGCTTTGGGAAATAGTATTGTATTTGGCGTCGGAAGTACGGTTTTAGCATGGATCATGAATGTTTTTATGACGCTCTGTTATTTGGGCGTAGTGGTATATCTTGTGGGAGTTCTGAGGAAAAGGCATGTTTCGGATTACGAGATGCTGATGTTACTGTTAATCTTTGGTGGAATGGTTTTCCACGAATTTTGGGAAGGGTCCTCACGCTATGCAATGAGATATTACATTTATCAGCTTCCTTTTGCTGCGTGCGGATTAAAGGTGCTACTTGGACTTATTCATGAACATAAACTCAAAAAAATATGATACTCCGGATGAAAGGAGGGACGGGCTGTTTTCATTTGTCTGGTGCCTTATAACGGGTGCCGTGATAATGACAATATGCTCAAGATCTTCTTTCCTGTATGCTTTTAATATATGGGATGATTCGAACAGTTATTTTACAGTCGGAAAAAGTATGCTGAGCGGTATGGTGCCGTACAGGGATCTTTTCGATCAGAAGGGAATCTTTCAGTACAGCATATATATGTTGGCTTCTCTTATCTCTAGAACAACGTTTCTGGGTGTGTACATAATTGAGATATTGGCATGTACAATGGCTCTCAAAGCGGCATTCAGGATCATGCAGGTGTACTTAAGATCTGTTTCCATGCCATACATCCTAACGCCGGTTGTGGGAATGATCGTATATACATCAAGATGCTTTTACTGGGGCGGAAGTGCTGAGGAGTTTCTTTTCCCGTTTATTATGTGGGGAATGTATATTTCGATAAGGCACTTTAAAGAGAACTATCCGGAACCCATGAGATACAAAAGAGTTCTTGTTGGCGGAATTCTTGCGGGATGCGTTTTTCATATCAAGTTCAATTCACTGGGATTTTTCTTTGCATGGATGGCGATGGTATTCTTTGCGGATATCATAGGGGCTAAGGCTGTAAAAAAAGCATTTGTCAGCTGCGTTGTATTTCTTGGAGGAATGGCAATCACATTTATACCGGGACTTGTATATTTCGGAATGAATAATGCGATCGTCGACTGGGGACGTGTGTACATCTACGAAAATGTTTTCGGGTATTCGAAAAAACTGTCTTTTGCCGAGAGAATGGCCGTTATCTACGATAAGATGACCGATCATATTTACGATAATAAATTAGTGTATTTGACTATTTTTATCGGTGCGTTATACTTTACTGTGGCTCTTGTATTTTCTTTTATTCCGGAAGACAAATACAAGCTTATAAAAAGAGATATAGTTGTAATTCCGGTCAAAGTTGCGGAATATGTCAACATAGCCATGCTTTTGGGATTCCTTACGCTGATCATTTTCATCGGGGGAGTCAGCATAACATATTACCCGTTTCCAATAAATGGATTTACGGTGTTTGGGGTTACCGCGATAGGATATTTACTTGAAGGGTTGTATCTTAAGCTAAATCGCGACGGCTTCAAAGACGAACTTACCGGGCTTACAAGTGCGGTTATGGTATTGATGCTGCTTGTAGCGGGAATTACTGCGTATAATATCTCACCAAATGTTTCGTATATGAAAATTGCGAAAAATGACCTTTGGCTCTATCATTTCCGTGATCATGTGCTTTCAAGCGGAATAGAGAATCCGAAGATCATAAATGAGAACGGTTTTGATGCGGGACTCTACACGGTGACGGATACATTGCCCGTATGCTATTACTTCCAGACGCAGACCGTGAATGAAGAGCATATGCAGAAGGTTCTTGAGGAACAAAAAAGGTTCACTCATGAAAAGATTGTTGATTTTGTGATATCTGTCAATAAACCTGCGGAGGGTGTAGATGATTATGATCTTGTTCTGCAGGAAGACTTTATCGATCCATGGGATCCGAATCAGACCGCTACATACTATTTGTATCAGAAAAAAGCTGAGTGATCGGCTGAGTGGTAAGGAGATTTTTTAATGCCTATAAGAGTAAACAGTTTTATGGGAAAATTTGGCTGGTTTGCGAGAAAGCATTTTCCGATGCTTGCAAGTAACGCATACCTTAAATTACAGTTTTTTACAAGAAGTAAGTCTCAGAAGGCTTATTGTGATTACTTCCTTAATTCCAAGGAAGTTCCGATGCCCAATGTTGTAAATATCGAGACTATCAACAGATGTAATTCCACATGTGCGTTTTGTACAGCCAATGTTCATGCGGAGTGCAGACCTCTTGCAAAGATTGACGACGATGTTTATAAGAATATCATCGATCAGCTTGCAGACTGGGGATATAAGGGACATCTTACACTTTACGGAAATAATGAGCCCCTTTTGGATACCAAGATTGTTGAGAGGCACAAGTACGCGAGGGAGAAACTTCCGGACAGCTTTATTTTCATGTCTACCAACGGACTTATCCTTACTATCGATAAGGTAAAAGAGGTTGCACCATATATCAATCAGCTTATCATCAACAACTATTCGATGGAGATGAAGCTTCATAAGAATATTCAGGAACTCTATGATTATGTAAAAGCCCATCCCGATGAGTTTAAGGACCTTGATATCCAGATTCAGATGAGATATCTTCAGGAAGTTCTTACAAACAGAGCGGGAAGTGCGCCCAATAAGAAGGCAACCGAGAAGGTTATTAAGGAGACTTGTCTTCTTCCTTTCACAGATATGTGGATCATGCCCAACGGCAAGATGGGACTTTGCTGCTGCGATAACTTTGAGACTACCGATTTTGGCGATCTTACCAAGATGAGTCTTAAGGAAGCATGGGGAAGTCCTCAGTTCCAGGCAGTAAGAAAGAAGATTGCAGAGGGAAGACAGAACTATCCGTTCTGTAAGCACTGTGACTTTATTGATGCGGGCTTCCGTATGCAGATTGTCAATGCGATTTTAAGAGGTGACCAGGACGCTGCAAACAAGCTCGGCGGTCATGAGAGAATGAAGATCGGCAATAAGAATAACGAGGATGACAACATTAAATGATCGTCGGCGTTGAGGGGAATTTGACAAAATGAAACTCTTGAAAAGGCGTTTTGTTATATTTGCAGTTCTTTTGTTTATTCTGATTATTTCAGTATTTTATTGTGCCATTGGTGAGAACAGCTATATAGGGGTTCATGACAACATGGACCTCTTTATCGCTCAGTTTGCGATGCTGAGAAACACCGGCACTTTTTTTTCGCACGGAGTCAGCGCACCGTTTCTTGGCGGAGTGTCAAGAGATGTGCTTCCGGGTGAAGCTTCTTTGTATACAGTTCTGTATATGATCTTTTCACCTTTTACGGCTTATATAGTGGGATATGTATTAAAGATTGTCATTGCGGTCTTTTCCTGCGTGTTGTTATTTGTTGATTGCACGATTCCTTCGGGTGAAAAAATAGATTCATTCTTTGAGCGTGCAAGATTTTGTCTGAAAGAAGAATATGCGCCGGAACTAAATCTGGCCGTGGGCGCGGGATTTCTGTACGGAGTCTTAAATCTTTTTCCGGCGTTTGGGATTTCTTTTGCCTCAATCCCGCTTATAGTCTATCTTCTCAGAAGAATATATTTGACGGAAAAAAGTGACGATCCTAAGAGGGTTCGGAGAATGGCAGGGTATGTTGTGCTTATTTTCTGCTATCCTTTTGTTTCGTACTTTTCATACTTTGGTTTCTTTATTCTGGGATATCTTTTCATAGCAATAATTTGGATGTGGATTCGGGACAAAAGGCCGAGCTTCGGGCTTATCGCGGGGCTTGTGGCGCTTTCAGTGGGATTCGTGGTCTTCGAATACAGATTATTTGGAATGATGCTTTTTTCCGATGTTACTACTATAAGGGATACGATGGTTCAAAGCTATGTGCAGGTATCTGAGGTGCCTGCGCTTGTGGGAGATGTATTTGTAAACGGCATGATGCATGCGGAGGATTGTCACAAGTATTTCGTTATGCCTGTGTGTCTTTTGTATCTGATCTTTTTGAACGGAAGATATGTTTACAAAAAGAATTTCAGGAGAATTTTTACGGATGCATATAATCTCTGTGCGTTGATCCTTGTGTTTAACGCGGTTGTTTACGGTATTTATTTTATCAGAGAAGTTGACGATGTTTTTGCGACAGTGGTTCCGCCTTTAAAAGGATTTCAGTTTAACAGAACGGTCTTTTTCAGCCCGTTTATCTGGTGCGCAATGCTGTTTATTATTGCATACAGAATGCGCAAGAAAGAAATTTTTAAGGGCGTTTTGTCATATGCGGTCATTGCGACGGCGGTGGTGTTCGTCATCATTACACCGACAAGATACAATGATCTTAGGGGCACGCTCTATCATATAGTAAAAGAAAATGTCATGGGGAATAAGCTCGATGACCTCAATTACAGAGAGTTCTATTCTGAGGAACTTTTTTCGGATGTGAAAAAGGAGATTGGCTACAAAGAAGGTGAATGGAGCGTTGCTTACGGAATGCATCCCGCCATTCTTGAATATAACGGGATTGCAACGCTTGACGGATATCTGGGCTTTTATCCTCAGAGCTATAAAGAAGAATTTAGAAAAGTAATCGCGCCGGCACTTTCCAAAAATCCGGCTTCAGCAGCCTATTTTGATGAGTGGGGAGCGAGGTGTTATCTCTATTCCGGTACCGATGCGACGATAGTAATGGCAACAAAGAGTATGTATGGCGTTACCGATAACAATATTTATATTGATGCGGGGGAACTTAAGAAACTTGGGTGCAAATATCTCTTTTCACGAATTGATATATCCAATGCGCTTGAAGAGGGACTTGCGCCGATCGGCGAGTATAGCGGACACGGTTCACCTTACAATATCTATGTTTACGGATTAGAGTGAGGATAGGTTCGAAACAAAGGAAATGCTGAATAATGATGTGAATTATGTTATAATGCTATGGATTTATTAATTGTTAAGTGGTTTACCTTTTGGGTGTTTTGACAAAGGGAGATTTATACAATGTCAAAAAAAATAGAATTTGTTGCAGCATTGTGCATGACAATCGGTCTTATGAGCGGTTGCACTTCTTATAGTGAGGGTTCTTCTGCCGCTATCGAAGGGTTTTCAGACGGAGCATCTATAGGCTCATCGGAAGCGTCATCAAAGGAGTCATCCGATGAGCCGGTTGAGGCAGCGACGGCGGCATCAGAAGCATCATCAAAGTTATCTTCGGATGATGTTACTTCAAAGATTAGTGATGTAAGTAAGGATGTAAAGAAAGGCTCGGAAAGCAGCGCAGCGGCTGGTAGCGCATCAACAGGTTCGGCGGTGAGTAAGTCTGCAAGTGACAGCGCTTCTAAAGGAAAATCTGCGGACGACAAGAAAGCAGACGGAAAGAATTCCGATGAAAAGCCAAAGGAAAAGAAGAAATCCAAGAACGGAATTATAATACCTGAGATTGAGGACGGAGTTACCAAGATAGGTGACAGAGGAGTGGAAGTAACTTTCAAATGGGAACCTGATGAGAACGTAGACAGGTATGAAATTTCTGTCGAAGGAAAACCTCATGAAAGCACATCATATTCTCATATTGAGGATGTGTATTCTGATGAGCCGAGTTATACATACAAAGATAAGATCAATTATGACATCAGGATTAAAGTAAGGGCATATAAAGGCGATGCGAAGAAAGCCATCTGCGGCGACTTTAGTGAATTTGCATACGGAAATACCTGCGAAGACGCTCTTACAGCTCCAAAAGTAAAAGACGGAGTTACCCGCAAAGGTGCAACCGGCACGGAAGTTTATTTTGCTTGGGAGCCCGTTGACGGCGCCGAGCACTATGAAGTGGTGGTCGAGCACAAGAAGAAGGCTGAATCTGAGTATGATCTTAAAGAGGTTACTTATACCAATGCGCCCAATTATACATATACCGGACAGGGCGAATATGATGTCAGAATAACGGTTAAGGCTCAGACCAATGCCTGGATCAACGGAAAAAAGAAAATGTTTAACAGCGCTGTAAGCGCCTATGCAAAAGGAAAGACATATTGATACATTACTGAAATTATTTACTTGAAGAGGATATTTATGGATAAGATTGCAGTACTGATACCTTGTTACAATGAAGAAAAGACTATAGCGAAGGTTATAAGAGATGCCAAGGCGGCGCTTCCCGAGGCAGTTATTTATGTATATAACAATAATTCGAAAGACCGCACTGCAGAGATCGCAGCAGCTGAAGGCGCTGTTGTTCGCAATGAATTTATGCAGGGAAAAGGCAATGTTATAAGACGCATGTTCCGCGAGATTGACGCGCTTGTATATGTAATGGTTGATGGAGACGATACATATCCCATGGATTCGGCTCCCGAGATGGTTGACCTTGTTCTTAATCATAATTCGGATATGGTAGTCGGAGACAGACTTTCATCAACATATTATCAGGAGAACAAAAGACCTTTCCATAACTTTGGAAATAACCTCGTAAGAGGAAGTATCAACAAGTTGTTCGGATGCAATATCAGAGATATCATGACAGGATTCAGAGCTTTCAGCTATGAGTTTGTAAAGACATTCCCCGTTCTTTCAAAGGGATTTGAGATAGAGACAGAGATGACCATTCATGCTGTTTACAACAACATGCAGATCGACAATGTTGTTATCGAATACAGAGACAGACCGGAAGGATCTGAGAGTAAGCTCAATACTTATGAAGACGGAATGAAGGTTCTTAAGACTATTGCAAAGCTTTACAGGAACTATAAGCCTTTTGGATTCTTTCTCATATTTTCGATGGTACTTGCACTTATATCGATATTCTTTTTGGTGCCGATCGTCACAGAGTATTGGCGTACGGGGCTTGTACCCAGATTTCCTACATTGATAGTTTGCTGCTTTATCATGCTTTCTGCGGTTCAGAGCTTTTTTGCGGGAGTTATACTGTCCACACTTGCGGTTAATAACAGACGTGAATTTGAGATGCAGCTTAACATGCTTCAGCGTCACAAAGAAACAGACATGATGAAATAAGGATTAGCGATCAAATGGAAGATAGTAATACAAAAAATAAGTCGGGGCTTGTAAAAAAAGCCTCCAAAGACTTTATATTCAGTGTTTTGGCGCTGATTATCTATAACGGTGTTCTACAGCTTCTTGTTTATTCCAATATTGAAAAAAGCATTGGAAGGAGCGGATTTGACACCGTTCTTTATTTAATTTCCATCATTTCTGTAATGGGTGCGGGATTTGGAACTGCAGCCAGTTACTCGAGAATGATGGCAAAAAAAGACAGAGAGGAAACAAACGGAGATTACAATGTATTTCTTTTGATGATTGCCGTTCTTTCTATTCCTGTTACTTTCGGAGCTATTTATCTGGCGGAGGGAATATCGCTAAAACTCTTTGTTCCCGTACTTGTTCTCATGATAGTTACGGTTTTCAGGTACTATTCGGACGTTCAGTACAGGATGAACATAAGATTTAAAGAATATTTCTTTTTCTTCTTATCTGTATCTGTGGGATATGTGCTGGGACTTATGTTGTACCCGGTTACCAAGAACTGGGTTCTCGTGATGTTCCTCGGAGAGATTTTCGGTATCATTTTCACTGTTATGACCGGAAAAATATTCAGGGCGCCGTTTTTTAATTTGTCGGGTGCGTTTAAAGAGAATATGAAGTCTGCATGGTACATAGCCATGGGAAACGTGCTGGCAAATCTGATACTTAATTCAGACAGAATTCTCTTAAAGCATTTTGCCGAGGCAGGTCAGGTTACAGATTTTTATACTGCCAGCCTTATCGGTAAGATCGTAGCAATGCTCACGACTCCGCTAAACGGTGTAGTCATAAGCTATCTTACAAATTATAAGATTAAGATGAATAAAAAGATATTTGCCACAATCGGATCGGCTTTTTTGGCACTTACGTTCCTCGGAGCGCTTGTGTGTAGCGGCTTTTCAATGATATATGTAAAGCTGTTTTTTACTCCCGATGTATATGATGGGGCTTCGAAATTTTTCTTTTTGGCAAACCTCGGACAGCTCCTTTATTTTATCTCGGGTTCATTGATGGTTGTGCTTCTTGCGTTTACGGAAGAAAAACTTCAGTTTATTATCAATCTCATTTATGGAATTGTTTTTGTGACCATAGTGATCCCGGTTACGTATAAGTGGGGAATGGTAGGATTTGCCTATGGCCTTGTTGCGGTGAACATCGTGAGATTCGTTACTGTAATAATACTTGGAGTTGTAAAACTCGGAAAAAAGAAAGAGACGGAACAGTAATAGTTATTGATATTACACATGTATGTTGTTGAACAAAAGACAACTTCTTAAGACTTTCTTAAGATTGATTGTAGATTTCATTAATTTTTGTACTCCTGTCGGAACGTTTTGACAGATTGGTGTTAAAATAGGACTTGGTGAAGTATCAGCGAGGAGGAAAAATGAAGAAGAGAAAAATAATTAGTTTTATTGTGGGGGTAACAACGGTAGCTATGCTGACTTGCGGATGTACTGCAATTGATAAAAATGCAGACACTGCACTGGAATTTATAAATGACGATCTTGCCGCAAGCATGAGCGGTAAAAGCGATCAGGCTTCAGAAGCCGGAACGTTGGTTTTGGCAGAGGATATTTATAAGCCGACACTTGATGAAGCCAATGCTGAAGCTTCAACTTCGGTTGAAGATACTAAAGAGGAAGAGCAGCCGCAGGAAGACGAAGACAAAGTAGTCATGGTATTTATCGGCGACAGCCAGATTGAGAACGGAAGAGACAGCGGCAACGATCTTGCTTCTCTTGTATCTGAAAGAGTTCCGAATTCTGTCGCATATAATCTCGGAATCGGTGGAACAACCGCTGCACTTGAGCATTCAACTACAGATTCATCATTGTCTAAGTGGGATTCTATTTCTTTTAACGGAATAACCTACGGTCTTGCGGGAAAGATTGACAGAGACAGAGTTTTTCAGAATTATCCCCACGTTCTGAGTAATATGAATAATATAAATCCTGAGAAGGTTGATTATTACTTTATAGAATATGGTGCAAACGATTTCTTTGATAAAATGCCGCTTGATAAAACACAGTTTGAAGGCAATCCGCTTCATTCATATTATGAAGCTCTTGAAGAAGGCGTGAGAACTCTTAAGGAGATCAGTCCCAATGCAAGAATTGTCCTTATGACTCCTTTCTACGGAATTTATAAGGATACCAATGGAAAGTTCCTTGGCGATTCTTATGTAGTAAGTTACGGAATAGATACTCTTGCAAATTATGCAAGAAAAGCACTTAATGTAGCGGAAGATCTTGATCTTATCGATTTTGATGCGATGAACGACGACAAGAAGTGCGATCTCTACCTTGATACGGCGGAAGAGTATCTTTTGGACGGAACGCACCTCACATTAAAGGGAAGACAGGTATTTTCAAGGCTTCTTGCTCATATCCCCAACTACTATGAGGAAAATGAGCCATTCGCATATCTTGAGAATGACACTATCAAAATTGGCCAATTCGATCCCGATGAGTATTTCATGATCTCGGATGACAAGCTCAGAGATAATTATCCCGAGGCTTATGAGAAGCTCAAGTCCGGAGCATATCCGCTTGCCAGAGAGCACGGCGCAGGAGCTGAGTAACGCCGGGGGTATATGTAAACGGACGACCTATATAGCCATTTTTCACAGCCTGTAGCGACGGTATCAGTTTTGAAATGCTTGTGTTCGGCTGCGCAGTGATTTTCATAATTTCATAAAACCCGAAAATGCCTCCTTTCGACGTTGCTCAGGGAAGTCGGCATTTTCGGGTTTTATTTAATTTGAAAATCATCTTGCTCGTCCGAGAACTGCACATTTCAAAACTGATACCGTCTTTGCCGTCTGCGAAAAATAGCTATATAGGTCTGTTGTTTTACCATATCCCGCTCGGCACATATTGATGTAAATGAGTGCGTTTCGTATCCTATAAATAATGTAATTGCTATAAAGCAAATATTGTGATAAAATGTTAATACTTTGTTAATGTAGCGTATACTTATGAAGGCGTACAGGTGGGCTATTCGCCACTACGCAGTTCCATAAGTCAGGTTTTCACAGTATTTATGTGAGTTGTAACATTCAAGAGCATAAGCAAGCGGAAATCTTTATTCTGTTCTCGCTCCGTTTGTTTGAGCCCATTTATGGGCGAGTTTAGGAGCGAAGAATAAAGATTACCGCTTGCTTATGCCTTGAATGTCAACGAACATAACCCCTGTGCAAACCTGACTTATGGAACGCATATCGCCAATACCCCCAAAATGTCGCACGTGGAGTGGCATGGAGTGCTATCTTGAAGAATGTTATGGGGTAGGGTATACTACTATTATTGTTCGTCTCCAAGATAATGAACGGACGATTATTTAGAAAATGAGGGTAAATGTGATGAAGAAGGCCTTAATTATTGGTGCGGGTCCTGCGGGGCTTACTGCTGCTTATGAGCTTTTGACCAAGTCAAAGGATTATCAGGTAGTAATCTTTGAGGAAACCGACCAGTTTGGAGGAATATCAAGAACTGTAGAGTATAAAGGTAACCGCATGGATATGGGCGGTCACAGATTTTTTACCAAGGTTCCCGAAGTTAATGCATGGTGGGATAAGATGCTTCCCGGACAGGGAAAACCCACTTATGATGATATAGTTCTCGACAGACCGATGAAGATGACAGAGGGCGGTCCTGATCCTGAGAAAACAGACAGAGTAATGCTTAAGAGACATCGTGTCTCACGTATTCTTTTTGATTCAAAGTTTTACGATTACCCGATTTCACTTAAGGGTGAGACTTTTAAGAACTTTGGCTTTTTGACTACAATGCAGGTTGGATTCTCATATATGGCTTCTGTTTTCCACAAGAGACCTGAGGACAATCTTGAGAATCTCTATATCAATAACTTTGGCAAGAAGCTTTATTCAATGTTCTTCGAGTATTATACCGAGAACCTTTGGGGCAGACATCCAAGCGAGATTGATGCTTCATGGGGCAAGCAGAGAACCAAGGGCTTATCTATTTTCGGAATAATCAAGGACTATCTTGGAAGACTTTTTAAAGTTAAGAACCGTAAGGTTAACACTTCACTCATAGAAGAGTTCAAGTATCCCAAGCTCGGCCCCGGTCAGCTCTGGGACGTAACTGCTGAGGAGATCAAGAAACTCGGTGGTACAATTATTGTAAATGCAAAGGTTACCGGAATCAGGAAAGACGGCAATCATATCAAAGGCGTATCTTATCTTGTTGATGGAAAAGAGATCGAGATTGACGGCGATGTAGTTATCAGCTCAATGCCGATAAAGGATCTCGTTGCAGGAATGAATGATGTTCCCGCTGATCCCGCAAGAATTGCCGCAGGACTTCCTTACCGTGATTATATGACTCTCGGTGTACTTGTTCCCAAGCTTAATCTTGAGAATAAGACCAAGATCAAGACTATCGGAAATATCGTGCCTGATAACTGGGTATATGTTCAGGATAGAAATGTTAAGATGGGAAGATTCCAGATTTACAACAACTGGTCTCCTTATCTGGTAAAAGATCTTGAGAATACAGTATGGGTCGGACTTGAGTATTTCTGCTTTGAAGGCGATAACATGTGGAATATGACCGAGGATGAGTTTGCCAAGATGGCAATTGATGAGATGGTCAAGCTTAAACTTATCGACAAGGCAGATGAAGTTATCGACTATCACATGGAGAAAGTTAAAAAGGCTTATCCTGCTTACTTTGATACATATGATGAGATGGACAAGCTCATCGAGTATCTTGATACTATCGACAATCTCTATTGCGTAGGCAGAAATGGTCAGCATAGATATAACAATATCGATCATTCAATGTGTACATCCTTTGAGGCTGTTAAGAATATCATAAGTGGAGAGACAGACCGCAGCAACATATGGAACGTTAACACTGAGGAGGAATACCATGAAACATCTACTTCCGAAGATGAAGCAGATGAGGTGGAAATAGATTGACGATACATTAAATTTTAATGCGGTGCTTTATGATGATACAGCACCGCATTTTTTAGGAGTATTATGAAAAAAATAAGTGTTTTGATCCCCTGTTTTAATGAGGTGGAGAACGTGGAGGGTATTTCCTCCGCAATTGAAAATGTCATGAAAAAAGATCTTTCAAACTATGATTATGAGATCGTTTTCATAGACAATGCGTCTACAGACGGAACAAGAGATAAGATTGAGAAAATCTGCGAGGGAAATAATAAGATAAAGGCGATATTTAATGTCACAAATTTCGGACAGTTCAATTCGCCTTTTCATGGCATGTGCTCTCTGGACGGAGACTGCGTCATTCCCGTGTGTGCCGATTTCCAGGATCCGGTTGAGCTTATTCCCGTATTTGTAAAAAAGTGGGAAGAGGGCCACAAGATCGTCAGCGGAGTAAAATCTTCAAGTAAGGAAAACGGATTAATTTATTTCCTCAGAACTGTCTACTATAAGACTATAAAGAACATTTCAAGTGTTCAGATGATAGAGCACTTTACAGGTTTTGGTCTTTATGACAAGACCTTTATAACACTTCTCAGACAGCTTAACGATCCGATTCCGTTCATAAGAGGAATCGTTGCCGAGTACGGAGCCGGTTTCAATATGACAACGGTTGAGTATGAGCAGCCTAAGAGAAGAGCAGGCAAGACACACAACAATTTCTATACCTTATATGATGCGGCAATGCTCAGTATTACATCATATACAAAGGTGGGATTGCGTCTTTGTACTATAGCGGGATTTGCTTGTGCAATTATAGATATGATCGTTGCATTTGTGTATCTTGTACTTAAGCTTACTCACTGGTACAGCTTCCATGCGGGTTACGCACCGATGATCATCGGAATGTTCCTTATCGGTGCAATACAGCTCTTTTTTATAGGGCTTACCGGAGAGTATATCCTTAACATCAACACCAGAGTTATCGGCCGTCCCATAGTTGTTGAGGAAAAGCGCATCAATTTTGAAAATGATAAATAATGTGACATTACACTGATTTACAGACCACAGGGAGAAACAATGACCTTTATATCATTTGCATTCATGGTATTTTTGCCATGCGCCGTTTTGATCAACTTCATAGTTCCGATAAAGTATCGCTATATCTGGCTTCTTATAGCAAGTATGATATTTTATTCAACTGCAGGCATAGGGGCGATGGTTGTCCTCGTACTTTCTATGCTGTCGGTGTATGCAACAGGTATTTACCTGGGAAAAAAGAAGAAGGCAAAGCTTGTATTTGTTTTGTGCCTGCTCTTTAATCTCGGAATTCTTTTTGTGTTCAAATATTTCAATTTCTTCATGCAGATTCTGGGTATTGCCACAGACGGAGCCTATGGAAATATTCAGCTGAATAATATGATCATTCCTCTCGGACTGTCTTTTTACATACTTAAGTCCGTAGGATATCTGATTGATGTTTACAGGGGAGATATTATCCCTGAAAAGAATTATCTTAAATTTGCTCTTTTTGTTTCATTTTTCCCGCAGATTCTTGCCGGACCTATCGAGAGAGCGGGGAATATGCTGGAACAGTTCGATAATCCCAAGCCCGTTGATTTTGACAGATTCAGAAACGGTTTTCTTCAGGTGCTTTGGGGATATTTCCTTAAGCTTGTTGTTGCGGACAGACTTGCTATTTTTGTAAAAGCTGTATTTGATGCCGAAGACGGTATAAGGGGAACGATATCTTTTGTTGCGATCCTGTTCTATACATTTGAGATTTACGCGGATTTTGCGGGCTATTCACATATTTCGATCGGAATAGCAAGGATTCTTGGAATTGATGTAATGAATAACTTTGAGTGCCCTTATCTTGCAAGGTCGATCGCGGAGTTCTGGAGAAGGTGGCACGTTTCACTTTCGTCATGGTTTAGAGATTATCTGTATATTCCGCTTGGTGGAAACAGAAAAGGAACAATCAGAAAGTTTATCAATATACTTATTGTATTTACTGTGAGCGGCCTTTGGCACGGCGCAGATTTTACTTTCCTTGTATGGGGACTTCTTCACGGTGTATATCAGGTGATAGGAAGTATAGTTACTCCTGTCAGGGACAAGATCACAAAGACATTTAACATTGGAAGAGCAAGTTTTTCACACAGAGTTGTAAAGACGGCGGGAACTTTTATTCTTGTAGCTTATGCGTGGGTGTTCTTTAGAGCGGACGATATAATGCAGGCTGTAAGGATCATCAGATATTCTTTTGTATTCACTCCGTGGAAATATGTTGACGGAAGCATGTACCAGTTCGGGCTTACAAGAGGAAACTTCCTCCTTGGTGTATTTGGTATATTGCTTATGATCATCGTTGATCTTGTGAACAGCAGGGGAATTGTTATAAGGGAAAAGATACTGTGCCAGGGATTGTGGCTTAGATGGATCATTATGATATTGGGAATCGTAGTTACCGTAGTGTGCGGAATCTGGGGCCCGGGCTACGATGTGTCGGATTTCATCTATAAGCAGTTTTGATCTATTTTGAAAAGAGGAGTAGTTTTCGGTTGATCGGAGGAAGAAAAGTAAAGAGCATATGGCTCATACTGGCTATGCTTGTTGCAGCATTGTCGGTAACGGTTTTTCTTATAAAGGATAAAGAAAGAAGTGCAGAGAAGTACATAGATTCCGATTTCGCAATATGGGAGAGCGTGGGATTTGTGGCTTACGGCAATCCTGTTGAAACGGCGAGCGGAATAAATGCGCATTTTGACAGTGACGGTAAGCTGTGCTATGACGTATATCTTCCTGTGGATGAGGGAGAAGAAATCGAACTTGTTTGTGATGAAGGTATTGAAGTTACTGTCGGTAATGAAACTTATACAGGTGGAGATGTTTTAAATGTACCTTTATTTGAAAGATTGAACGGTGAGATAAATGTTCCCGGAGTGGGCACCGAAACGGCTGATTTTAGATTTATAGCGGCAAGTGGGATTCCTTCAGTATATCTGGGAACATATAATGATACAAAAGATTTTTTGAAGGAAGTAAAGGGAAATACCGCTGCAGGTTTTTGCACAGTTTTAAATGGAGATGATTCCAAAGATTATAGCGGAAACTGCAATATTCGTGTTCACGGAAATTCATCCTTTTTCTTCGATAAGAGTTCGTATCAGTTCAATCTTGAATCTGATGTGGGAATACTTGGGATGCCGGCGCAGCGAAAGTGGGTCCTTATATCGGAGTTTATTGATGGATCATTTATGAAAGATGCCATAATGTACAGGCTTTCTAAGAATACTGGAGATAAGTATTCTCCTGAGTTTCGCTATGTGAATGTCTATCTGAACGGGCAGTATGAGGGACTTTATCTGCTTTTGCAGAAGGTTGATATCGATGGCGGAAATATTGATCTCAATAATCTTGAGGTTGTTAATAATGTTGCCGGCGATAGGAAGATGAACCAAAATAATACCGGAGGATATCTCGTTGAGCTTGGAGCGGCCGATGCTTTTCAGGATACTCCTGAAAATCTTATTGTAGAGACACCTAACAGATGGATGGAAGTAAAGTCGCCGTCCAATCTTACAGAAGATCAGCACAAGTATTTGACAGATCTTGTTAATGAGGCGGAACAGGCTCTTTATCTTTCTGACGGTGAAAAGACCGAATCGGGGAAAACATGGTCTGACTATTATGATCCCGAATCATGGATGCGCCAGTATGTGTTTCAGGAGATATCGATAAATTATGATACGGAGTATAACAGCGAGTTTTTCCATATTAAAGAAAACGATAGGAAGTTATACGGCGGTCCGGCCTGGGACTTTGATAAGTCAATAAACGATTATGTTTCCTTTATTCAGAATGAAAGATTGAATTATATGATCAGATCGATTCACAATAATTCAATAGTAGTAAAGGATAAAGACAATTCGGGAGTAATGTGGCTTAGGCAGTTTGATTCGCACAAAGATTTCCATGACGGAATGAAGAAATTTTTCTTTGAAAAGGCTGAGCCGCAACTTAAAAAGATTCTTTCGGAAGATGTGCCTGTATGGGAAAAAGAAATTGAGAAATCGGCAATTGCAGATACTTACAGGTGGTCCGTCGAAGATATTGATAATCCGAATGATCCGGCAGATTCTTTTGCAAATTCGGTAAAGAAAATTACCGGAGTCTTTGCTGACAGGACTAAGTTCCTTGATGCATATTATAAGAATGAAGATGCTTATTATATTGTGACTTTTGTTTTGGATGAAGCCAGAATTGATCTGATGGTTCCGGTTAAAAAGGGAGATACGATAGGCGAAGATTCGCTTCCGATTTACAAGGACAGTAATGATTGGTACTATGGCAAGGAGTTATTTACTCCCGAAACCGTGGTCACAAAGGACATGGTACTTACGCAGAAACAGCATTAGGAAGGACAGAGCAGAATTTTATGGGTAACAGATACAGAAACGAACAGAAGTATCTTCTGAATAAATCTGACGTCGCTATCCTTAAGATGAGGCTTGATGCCATGATGGAAAAAGATCCGCATGTGCGTGACGGCACGTCTTATCTGATTCGCAGTGTGTATTTTGACGATCCGAATAATTCCTGTCTTCATGAGAAAGAAGACGGAGTTTTTTTTCCGAAGAAAGTGGAGAATCAGAATATATAATTGCAGCGACAAGGTGATACATCTTGAATGTAAAGAAAAACTGGGCAATATGACACATAAAGACAGCATCACTGTTTCAAGAGCGGATGTTGAAGCGGCAATGGCGGGAAATATTGAGCCGGATAAGAACAGAGAACCTTTATGGAATGATTTTGCATTGCAGGTCATGACAAAAGGCTTCAGACCGGCGACTATTGTTCAATATGAGAGAATCCCGTATATCTGGAGGCCTTCAAATGTGCGTGTCACGATTGACAGATGTCTTTCTTCGAGCGAGATGTTTGACCGATTTTTTGATGAAGATCTGCCGGTAAGGCCTATTATGGCGAGGGACCTTGATCTTCTGGAGGTGAAGTATGATACGCTTTTGCCTGATCACTTAAGACAAGTGATGATTCTTGATAATATGAGATATACTTCTTTTTCTAAATACGAATTGTGCCGTCGAATGCCAATGCAGGCATTTTGAACGGATGGCATACGAAGCACAGCATTATAACGGAGGATGAGAAATGAGTTTTAAGGATATTTTAAAGAAATCTTTTTTGGAGAATTACGCTCAGACGGAAATGAGCATCAGGACAATAGTAATTGCGATCGCGCTTACATGTGTATTTGCGGTATATATTTATCTTTTTTACAGAGTTGTTACAAAAAAGAGCTTTTATTCAAAGAGCTTTAATATCTCTCTTGCATCGATTGCGATCATAACTGCGGCAATTATTCTGACTATCCAGTCAAGCGTTGTGGTTTCTCTTGGTATGGTGGGTGCGCTTTCTATCGTAAGATTTCGTACCGCAATAAAAGATCCCATGGACCTTGTGTTCCTGTTCTGGTCAATTGCTGTCGGAATCATCTGCGGCGCGGGATTGTTTGGAATAGCACTGGTGCTTTCCGCATCGATCACAATACTCATTCTTGTTCTTGAGCTGGTTCCTCAGGCGAAGGCTCCTCAGATTCTTTTGATAAGCTTCAGAGACAGTGATGAGACCAATGACGGTGTTGAGAAGATTCTTACAGAGAGCAAGAGCTATTACAGTGAGAAGAGCAGAACAATAACAAACGGACAGATAAGTCTGGCTTTCGAGATCAGAACATCAGACGGAAGAAAGCTTTGCAGCAGCCTTTCGGGACTTGACGGAGTAAACAGCGTATCACTTCTTAAGCATGACGGTGAAGTTACATATTAAGCGTAGTGCTGAAGGCACTGACAAGGGCATGAATTTATGAAAAGAAAGATAAACATAGCTTTAAAGTGCATATTTTTTTACTATAACCGTGGGCATTATTTTATATGCAACGACGATAGTTTTGGAGAGAAAAGACAGCTTGTATAAGTATGCCGATTTCTTTGAACTTGCCAAAAAAGATCAGATAGACGTTCTTTTTATCGGATCTTCGCACGTAATAAATGCGATAAACCCTACGGTTCTTTATAATGAGTACGGATATACTTCTTACAATATGGGAGGACACGGTTCGCTCCTTCAATCAACATATTGGGAACTAAGGGAGGCGCTTCAGTACACGACTCCGAAGTGGGTTGTTGTTGATGCCTATATGCTTGAGAAGAACTATCGTTACCTCGATGACAGAGATGCAAATCCCGATGAGGATGAGGTAAATACTTCTGTTGAGCAGCTTCACCTCAATATGGATGTGTGGCCGTTTAACGACCTCAAAGTTGAGGCGGTAAACGATCTTATACAGGATAAATCGATCCGAAGAGAATTCCTTTTTAATTTCCTTGTTTATCACAACAGGTGGGAATACATTTCCGAGGATGATTTTAAATCGGTATTCGGAGATGAGTCAAAGAACGAATTGTTCGGCGCAGAGATGAGATATGACGTTGAGACTTCTTTTACTTTCTGTAAGGAACCTGAAAAGGGAGAAGTTCTTCCCGAGGAAACGGTTGGAGAACGCTATCTTAAGGCTATCATTGAAGAGTGTAAGAAGAGAAAAATCGGAGTGCTTGTGACATTCGATCCTTTTAATCCCGAGTCAAAAGATATTATTGCGGCAAATTCAGCGGGTGCGATAGCAAAAGCCTGCAAAGTGCCGTATCTTAATATGCTCAACTCGGATGTTATTGATATATATTCAGACTTAAACGATCACGGACATCTGAATGCTGTCGGATCTACAAAGACAACCAAGGCGATAGGAAAGTGGCTTAAGAGCAATTCAAAGCTTGTTGATCACAGAGGCGACGAGGCTTATGCATACTGGGATGAAAAGAGTGATAACTTCTATGAATCGATAAGATCGGATACGACCGATGAGGACAACCTTATTTCCAAATTGAGTCTTTTGTCTCTTGGAGAGTATGGCTTTGTTTTATACTGCAATGAAGGTTCTCAGGTTTTTACGGATAAATCAATGGAACATGTCATAAGTGGAATAGCGGATTCAAATATGATCAAAACTACGTCTGGGCCGTATATACTTATCAAGGATCCAAAGACGGGCAAGACATATGAAGCTTCCGGCGACGGAAATCTTGAGAATGTTGAGACAGCGATGGGACATATGTATTATCAGCCTGTTGAACAGAATTTCAGGCTTTTTTATGAGGCGGACGATCAGGATACAAACTATCTGTATGACGACGCTCATGCGAGTGCCGATATTCAGATAATAATATATGATAAAGAAACCGGAGAAGTGGTGGAACATGAGTATTACACTTCAAAAGGAGGAAGATATGCAAGGTAAGATCTGTATTGTCGGAATTGCAGGTGGTACCGCTTCGGGCAAAACGACAATAGTAAGAAAGATAAAAGAGAATTTCGGAGATGATATTGTAGTCATCAACCACGATTCATATTATAAAGCTCACAACGACCTTTCATATGAGGACAGGTCCAAGCTTAACTACGATCATCCGGATTCATTTGATACACAGATGATGATCGAGGATGTAAAAAAGCTTAAGAATAACGAGGAAGTTGATATTCCTGTTTATGATTTTTCTGTTCATAACAGGGCGGATGCCACGGTACACATTGTTCCTAAGAATGTTATAATCCTTGAGGGAATCCTGGTTCTTGAAAATAAAGAATTAAGAGATCTTATGGATATCAAGGTTTTCGTTGATACGGATGCGGATGAAAGACTTATGCGAAGGATAAGGCGTGATATGGCGGAGCGTGCAAGGAGTATAGAGTCGATACTTAATCAATATGCAGACACTGTAAAGCCTATGCATGAGCAGTTCATTGAACCCAGTAAAAAATATGCAGATATTATTATTCCCAGAGGCGGCGAAAATCTTACGGGAATCAACATTTTACAGCAGCACATAAAGAGCATGCTTGTTATATGATAAGCATGGTTTGCCGTGATGCGGTTGTAAGTATAAGAAAATTGCTTTGGGAGAATGACATATGTTAATGGTTGCATGGTCCGTAGTGCGCCTGATCTATTGGATGTTAATAGTGCCATATCTTATCGGACAGCTTTTCAACTTTATATTACCTGAGGGGAAAAAGACAATAGGAATCACATTTATTCTTGGATTTCTTATTTACATTGCTATATTTGAAATGGTCGCGATTCCCTGCATAATCAATTATGTTTATGAGTCGTTTACGCATTGCAGACAGATTTATGTGGTGATCGTATCGCTTTTGGCAATCGGCGGATCTTTTAGGTTCAGTAAGTCGATCTTTAAGAGGAAGATTGTCTGTGACCTTAATACAGAGACCAAAATTTATTATGGAATCTTTATAGCACTTGTTCTTTTTCAAGTGGTAATGAACTTTATATATGCACCGTTCAACGGTGATGATGCCGAATATGTGACAAATTCACTTATAGCGCAGCAGTGGGGATCTATGAACAGGATCGATCCTAATGTTGGAGGCCCAATTGACCTTAAAACGAGAAATGTGCTTGCAGCTGTTACAATGTGGATTGCCTTTATAGCCAAGAGCTCATCTGTACATGCCACTATAGTTTCGCATGTAGTAATGCCACTCTTTGTTTTACCGCTTGTTTATTATGTGTATTATCAGATAGGGAAGAGTCTTTTTAAGGAGAAAAAAGAAATCGTTCCCGTATTTATGATTTTTATAAATGTACTGTTTATGTTTGGAAATGTTTCGCTGAGTACGCCTGCTACATTCCTTCTAATGAGAAGTTGGCAGGGGAAGGCTCTTTTTTCAAATCTTGCACTTCCGATGATCTTTTGGCTTTTTTTACTTATGTTTGAAGATGTATCCGCAGTGAACGAGGCGGCCGGAACTAAAGAAAAACTTAAGATCACCGCACCCTGCTGGATAATGCTTGCGCTTGTAAATGTACTTTCATGTATCTGTACTGAGCTTGGTGTTGCGCTTGGATGCGTACTTGTTGCAATCCTTACGATTGTTTTGTTATATGCATCAAAGAGATGGACTGTGCTTGTAGGAGCTTTTTTGGCGGTTATTCCCAATCTGGCTTATGTTGCCTTTTATTTAATTCTGGGGGGTGGAGCATAATATGTACGGAATTTTTATGGAATGTTATGTGGCGCTCAGACAGTATTTTGGAGGCGAATCGGCCGGAGATATCAGGGCATATCTTAACATGATCGTTTTTATTGCTTCGGCGATATTTATCATGATCAAGGAAAAAGACAAAGTAAAAAAGATACTTTTTGGAATAATGCCACTTGTGATAATTGTGGGATTTCTTTTGCCGATAACAAGGATAATATATGTCGGTCATGTTGATAAAGACAGCCCGGAAACGTATTATAGAATATTGTGGTTGATACCCATGTATATTGTTATTGCATACGCTGCATGTCTGATAATGATGAAAATGAAAAGCGATGCGATAAGAAGAGTGGTAATGGTTGCTGCGGTTCTTGCGATCATGCTTACAGGCAAACTTGTATATACAAACAGATACATGTATAAGGCAGAGAACATTTATCATATTCGCCAGGATGTTATTGATATATGTGAGCTTATAAAGCCTGCAGAAGGAGAAGATAATCCGAGGGCGGCTTTTCCCGAAGAACTGACATGGTATGTAAGGCAGTATGATACTCATATCCTTATGCCTTACGGAGCAGATATTATTGAGGGTGAAGCTAAGGGAATGTACTGGGATCCTGTGTATGATGCGATGAAAAATGCAGAGGTCACGGCCGAAGGCGTTGAAATAGTGGATGCAAATGCACTTGTCGATGCGACAAGAGAAGAAGAGTGCCGATATGTCATCATGCCCGAGGATACTGAGAAAAGGAAGCTGAGTAAGGATCTTACGACATTTGGTCTTAAGATTGTTGAAAAAGTCGGTAAGTTTTATGTCTATGAAGATCCTGTTGTAGTTAAAAAGCTTGAAGAAAAGAAAGCTGCAGAGTGGAACTAAGGAAATAAGTTAAATGGATAAAGAAGTGCAACAATACCTCGACAGGGTGCATGAGTCGGATTTTGCCATGCTCTCGGAGGTGGACAGAATATGTAAAAAACATAATATACAGTATTATCTTCACGGAGGTACGTTCCTTGGTGCTGTAAGGCATCAGGATTTTATTCCGTGGGATGATGATGTGGATATTCTTTTTTTGCGTGAAGATTACGAGAGGTTTATTGCCGTATATGAGAAAGAGGCGGATAAGAGATTTAAACTTCTTAGATTTGAGAGATATCCTCAGTTTTTTGATTTTATAACAAAGATCGCGGATTACGATCTTACTTATGAAGAGACCTCTTTTGGAGCGGAAGATTTCTACGATCACAGGTATTCTCATCCTACGCTCGATCTTTTTGTATTTGATAAAGAGGCGGATAATCACAAGTGGCAGCTTATCAGGATGAAGCTTCTCTATGCGCTTGCCATGGGGCACAGACCGTATGTCGATTATTCTAAATTTAAGGGCGTTATGAAGGTTGTTTCGTTCCTTCTTACAACTGTAGGAAAGTGCATACCGTTTAAGGTTATCGCATATAAATATATTAAGCTTCAGACACTTGGCGGACTTGCAAAGAGAGCGCCTGAGGGCGCGGGAGGTGCCGGAGATGAAACAACTCTTTTCATCTCTAATGAGCAGCCCGATCCCAGATATTGGGGGCTTGATTTTGATGCAGACCATCTTATATACGGGCCTGATACAGCAAAGATAAGAGACAAGGAATTCCCAATTCCGAAGAACCACGACAAGTGGCTTAAGAAGACTTATAAGGATTATATGAGTCTTCCGCCTGAGGATAAAAGAGTTCCCATGCACGTGAATGTTATAAAGAAAAACGAGGACCTATAATTATGAAAACAATAGCACTTATAATTGCCGGCGGTACGGGAGCCAGAATGAAGCAGGACATTCCCAAGCAGTTTCTTACGGTAAATGAGAAGCCTGTTATTGTATATACGCTTGAAGCGTTTCAGAATCATCCCGAGATTGATTCTATCGCCGTAGTGTGTGTTGAAGGTTGGGAGCAGATGCTTATGGCTTATGCCCGCCAGTTCAATATTTCAAAACTTGAGCATGTCGTTCCGGGCGGAGAGAACGGGCAGGGTTCCATACGAAACGGTGTGTATGAACTTGAGAAGAATTTTGATGCCGATTCGATAGTGCTTATCCATGACGCGATAAGACCGATGGTTTCCGCGGAGATCATATCCGATTGCATCATGAAGACCAAGCAGTACGGAAATGCCATCACGGCTATTCCTTGTGCGGAGGCTATGCTTACCACAACGGACGGCGAAATGTCTGATAAGACATACCCCAGAGATAATCTTAAGAGAACTCAGACTCCGCAGGGATTCAGACTCGGAGAGATCTGTGATATTCACAGAGAGGCTCTTTCAAAAGGAATAACAAATTCTGTCGCATCTTGTACGCTTATGACAGAACTTGGCAGGAAAGTATATTTTTCACAGGGCTCTGAGAAGAATATAAAACTCACGACAGTAGACGATATTGACATCTTTAAGGCGCTCCTCATGAGCAAAAGGAGTGAATGGTTGAAGTAAAATGCTTTTTAATTCATATGAGTTCATGCTTTTATTTCTGCCGATATTTCTTGCGGCGTATCTTCTGATAAGGACAAAGATCAAAGATTATAAGAAAAAAGAAAGCCTTTTGAATATGTTGATGATTCTGGGCTCTCTTATTTTCTATAGTCTTTTTGAGATTAAAAACACAGTTATTTTATGTATGAGTATTTTTCTCAACATAAATGTCATAAATTGCATCAGGTTAAAGAAGAACACGAAGATCTGGATGATCGTGGGCGTAGCGGTAAACATTGCGATATTGTTTTTCTTTAAGTACAGCGTGGTTTATGCGGGAATGTTCTTTCCTGTTGCAATCAGTTTCTACACATTCAACCAGATTTCCTATATTGTTGATTTATATCGGGGTGAGATAAAAGAATATGATCTGATGGACTATCTCATCTATATTTTGTTTTTTCCAAAGATTCTGCAAGGGCCTTTGATGGGCTTTGCGGCATTTAACGATGGGCTTAAAAAAGCTTATAAAGATGATATGGATTGGGAAAAACTGATGCGTGGATTGCTTCTTTTATCCATGGGATTGTTTAAGAAGGTAATCCTTGCGGATACTTTTGCAAAGGCTGTCGAGTACGGATTTTCTGCGATTCCCAATCTTGGAAGGATGGAGGCGATACTTACCGCTGTGTTCTATTCTTTCCAGTTGTATTTTGATTTCAGCGGTTACTGCGATATTGCGGCATCTGTCTGCATGATGATGGGATTTGAGCTTTCGCTTAATTTCAATTCACCTTATAAGGCTGTTGATATAGGCGATTTCTGGGACAGATGGCATATCACACTCACTAAGTTTTTTACCAAATACGTATATATACCTCTCGGAGGCAGCAGAAAAGGGCAGCTTAGGACGTATCTGAATATCTTTTTCATATTTTTGCTCAGCGGAATTTGGCATGGCAACGGAAGTACGTTTGTTGTCTGGGGAATCATGCATGGCGTTCTGAGTATCATCACAAGAATGTTGAAAAGAGCGAAAAAGACATCGAAAAAGAGTGAGGAAAACCGGATTGTCGCAGCGGGTAAAAAGATTTGCGGAACTTTTTTTACCTTTGTCTATGTAACTGCTGCATGGGTGTTCTTTAGGGCGAGTAGCATTTCCGATGCGCTTCTTCTTTTTAAGAGAATGTTTGTCGGCGGAATAAGACCTTTTTACAGCACGTTTGCCGATGGCTTTAATCTCGATGAGATATGGTATGTGATAAAGATGACACCGCTTATGAAGTTTAGCTTTGCGTGGGATTTTTGTCTATGGCTTTTTCTTATTGCGGGCGGTGTGTTAATCTTTTTGGGAAAAAATGCTGTTACGTATTCTAAGGAGTGCAAGATAAATCTTGGCACGACTGTACTTACTGCGGTGCTTTTAGTTTGGAGCATAATCAGCTTTTCGGGCGTAAGTACATTTCTTTATATGAATTTTTAATGTATTTTCAAGTTGATAATACATTTGTGCCGGTCGGAAGAACGGACGGCATGGGGCGGAGAAAATTATGAAAAGCTATAAAAAGTACTTTTTCATCTTAATAAGCATGGTTCTTGCGGTGTTTATCATCTGTGGGGGAATCGTGGTGTATGTGGATCCTTTTTTTCATTTCCATACTCCTGTTGCGGGATTTCCGTATATTGTAGACAATCAGCTCAGTCAGAATCCCGGAATGGCGAGGAATATGGCATATGACGGATGTATCATAGGATCGTCCATGACGGTTAATTTTGACACGGACGATTTTAAAGATATTCTTGGAACGGATACCGTAAAACTTAGTTACAGCGGGGCATATCCCAGGGATGACTACAATATCCTTTCTTTCGTGTTTGATAAAAATACCTATGCGAGGAAACAGAAGCCTGTAAAGCAGGTGTACTTTGCCGTAGATATCCCGACTATGACGGCAGATCCGGATGAAACAAAGTATCCACTTCCGATGTATTTATATGACAAGAGTGTCATTAATGATGTAAAATATCTCATAAACAAGGATGTATTATTTGAATATATTTTTCGTCCCGTTATCAGGGGAAAAGGTTCGGATCTTTCGGAAATCTATTTTAGCTGGTGGACACCTGAGTATTACAATATTCAATGGGTTATGCACAATTACGAGCAGCCTGAGATAAATCCTGTGGAAACTGAAAAAGATGGGCTGATCGAGAGAACGGAAGTAAATCTTTCAAGGAATATTCTTCCTTTTGTGGAGTCAAATCCGGATACGGAGTTTTATTTCTTTTTCCCTCCTTACAGTATCCTGTATTGGAACAATGTGAAGCGCGAGAATACATTTGAGGCGACGATGAAGCAATACAGATATGTCGCCGAGAGGCTTCTTGGGTATAAAAATGCGAGGTTGTTTTATTTCCAGACTATGGAGGAAACCCTGGACCTTAGTAATTATGCGGATTATTCACATTATAAACCCGCAATTAACAAATTTATGGTAGAATGCTTTAAGGATGGAAAATATGAAATTAAATCCGTTGAGGAAATGGATAAGGGGTTGTTAACTGTCAGAAAAATGGTGGCAGATTTTGATTATGCAGACCTTTTTTCGAGGAAATGGTAAGAAAGATTGCGGGTATATGAAACACGAGAGAACGCAAAGAGTATTGAATTGGGGAATGGTGATCGTATCGGTTCCGGTTATCGCGTTTTTGATAGAGACGATCGTAAGGACAGCCATGTTTGTTGTGCCGGTATCGGATGATTATTGGTACGCGGGATCGGGAATCGGAGTCGATGGATTCTTTGATCGAATTGTTTCTGCATGTAAGTTTGCACATGAGGCGTACAGGCATGAACAGGGCGCATATTTCACTTCATTTATAGGTTCGTTTTTTAATCCCATAATCTACGGCGGCTTTTCTGCAATGAAGGTCACTATGGTGATCAATGCGGTGCTTGTCTTTGCGGCGGTTATATTTTTGACCGGTGTCATAATGAAGAAAACTGCGGATGTTGGCGTGCATGTTGTATTATTTGTGATCGTGATCGCAGTGTTTCCGCTTACGGCGTATGATTCGTTCAGGGAAGTGTTTTACTGGTTTTCCGGAGCCTGTGCGTATGGGGTTCCCATTTCATTTGGACTTACGTCGATCGGTCTTTTTATCATTTATAACCTTAACAAGGAAGTTGCGCTGACAGGAAGAGAACCGTTGGTTCTTGCGGCAATACTCGGAGCGGTGACGGTCGGAGCATCCCTTGCAATAACGGGGATATTTGTGTATTTTCTTTTGTGTACTATTATCTATTTTGCGATTAAGAGAAGAAGACTTGAAAAAGATAATATGATAGTATTTATTACATGTCTTGCAGGGGCGGTTATCAATATGATCGCGCCGGGGAATTTGACGGGACATGGAATTGAAAACAGCGGCGCAGTTGGTGTAAAAGCCGGAATCGGTTATGCGGCAGAGCATTATAAGTATGTGGTAAGGTGGCTTTTTTTTAACAGGAATTATCTTGTTCTTGTTATCAGTCTTATGGTTGTCGGATATCTTATCTATGACAGGATAAAGCTTTGCAAGACAGCTTGGATAGTGGTCGGAGCTATGCTTTTTGCTTCTCCGATGGTAACGGCTTTTGCGCAGGTAATGGGATATGGCATGGAGCAGATTCCGAACGGATGCTTTTTTATCACAGTGATGGCTACGACTGCCGCATTTGATAATCTGGCATTGTTTATCGGATGGTTAATGGGAAGAGCTTTGAAAGGACATAAGAAGATGTCCGTTCTTGCGGTTCTTTATGCAATTATTTTCGTGTGCTTTATAGCGACACCTTTTTCACCCGGAAAGTATAGCGTTGTTATGCTTAACAAGAAGCTTTATAGTGGTGAACTTCAAAAAAATTATGTTGAGACAAAGAAACTTACAGACAGCTTTGCAAATATGAAAGATAAGGATGTTAAAGTTGATGTCCCGACAAATCCTGAAACTATCGGGGATTTTTATTCCTTCTTTTTGCTTGACGATCCGGACAGCAGGATCAACAGTGATGTGGCAAAGGTATACGGATTGAGCTCTATATCCAATATAAGAGAGGAATGATGCAGTAATGAGAAATAAGAGAAATAAAAGAGAAGATTTTGATATATACAGCGATGATGATTTTGATATCTTCGCAGGAGACAGTATGGAAGAATTCGAAAACGATGATGACTTCAGAGACGCCGACGATTATGAAGATGAAGCCGGATATGACGGCGATTACAGAGATGATTATGAAGACGACGGCTATAGGGATGACTATGAGGATGATTACGCAGAGGGCTTTGAAGAAGGCTATGAAGACGACTTCAAGGATGACTTCTATGATTTTGATAAAGAGAATGTAAGATCGTCGGGAAAAAGAGGCCGTTCCGACGATTATGAAGAATATGAAGACGATTATCCTGCAGACTACGAAGATGAAGATCATGATGATGAGCTTTTTGAAGACTACGAGGATGACGGGCAGGAGGACGAGTATATGAGAGATTACAAAGGCAGCAGACGTAAGGATAGTCGGTCGAAACGTTACAGAGATGATTATGACGATGAAGAGTATTATGAGGATAGCAGGAGCGCAAGGAGAAGCGGGAAGAGAGGATACTCCGAGGATGATGACGACGGAGACTACGAGAAAAAAGGTAAGATTCCGCGTTGGGCTCACTTTGTTGTATTAGGTGTAATTGTAGCTATTGTCTTATATTTTGTTTTGCAGATCGTGAAATGGGATCACAGCAGTATTGAGCTGAAAGAGTCCGATGAAAAAAATATTTCTGCAGAGCTTCAGGATTTTATCACCTATAGATCTGACGAGCAGAAGGCAGGACATAAGGATGACGGTGAAGAGACGATACTTATGGTCGGAAATGACGCTATTACCCATGATCTGGGAGATACGGGAATTGCCGCTCAGATTGAAAAGGCTTCAGGTGCGAAATGTATAGCTGCGGGATTTCCCGAGACTACCGTTGCGCGTTCAGCAAACGGCAACGATCCTCTTGATGCTTTCTGTTTCCCGAGCGTAATAGATGCGATCACAAGCGGAGATTATTCCAAACTTCACGAGGCTACAAGTTCTGTTGATAATTCTTCAATGTTTGAAGACAGTATAAAAACACTTGAAGATGTCGATATGGATAAGGTTGATACTCTGGTTATCTACTACAATGCGCAGGATCTTCTTAAGGGAAGGATCGGTAGAAACCCTGACAACCAGTTTGACGAAGTGACATATAACGGAGCGCTTGCTACCGGAATTAAAAAGATTCAGGAAAAGTATCCTTATATGAGGATTATAGGTATGACCGTTACTTTCTGTTACGGCTTTGACAAGGACGGAAATGTAGTTGCGGGAGATAAGCTTGAACTTGGAAACGGTGATCTTTTCCAGTATTACCTTGGAATGATGACGGTTTGCTCAGAGGCTGAGAATCCCGGCGTAAGTGTTGTTGACAATTATAACGGAGATATTTCTGAAGAAAACAGTAAGGATCTTCTTGTTGACAATATTCATGTAAATGCCGAATGTAATAAGAATATAGCGGAGCATTTTGCGGAAGTCTTTAAGAATATTGTAGATACAGAAAAAGGAACGGGAGAAGAAGGGGAATCGGAAGAATGAAAAAGAACAGTATAGCCGGTATTTTTCAGTTGCAGGGAGCAGTTATTGTCTATTCTCTTTCGACTGTTGCTGCTAAATGCGCTTCCGAATATCCGACATTATCTCTCGGATGGATTGGCTTTTTTGCACTTGAATTTGTTGTTTTGGCAATTTATGCCGTTATATGGCAGCAGGTTATTAAGAAATTCCAGCTCTCTATAGCTTATTCCAATAAGGCAGTAACATTGATGTGGTCAATGCTCTGGAATTTTGTTATTTTCTCGGAGAGCATTACACCCGGAATGGTGATCGGCGTTCTTATTGTTATCGCCGGAGTTATAGTTATGAACAGTTCATCGGAGGAGGAAGCGGAAAGTGTATAAGTATTTTTTAATGATGCTTTTGGCTGAGCTTATAGCATCCTCTTCTCAGATCTTTTTGAAGATGAGTTCGAAAAAGAGCTATCCATCGGCCATAAGGGAGTATCTTAACTGCCTTGTTATAGGTGGGTATTCGCTGCTTATGGTGTCAATGGTCATTACGGTGGTCTTTGGCTATAATAAAGAAAAACTTGGATATATGGGAACGGTAGTAATGGAGCCCATAAGCTATGTTTTTGTATTGATCCTGTCGAGGATTGTTTTTAAGGAAAAGATATCGAAGAGAAAGATTGTGGGTATGAGTCTCATTATATGTGGGATTGCAGTCTTTTTCCTAAATAAACCAATGTAAAAAAGAAAATGCAGATTGGGGGCGTGAATCTGCGATATACGATATATAGAAATAAAAAATCCGAATGATAACAAAAAGTTGTTATTGTATTTCGAAAATGTTAAAATGCTATATATGGTATAGGGGGTTATCGAGGGAGGATATATTTAGTTACGTAAATTGATCAATCGTACGAGGAGTGTATATGAAAAAGATAACTAAGCGCGGATTATTTGTCGGCCGCAAAACTTCTAAAGACAGAAAAAGACGAGACAACAGGGAATATAGGGAAGAATACGACAGAGATGTTCGTGACGATCGTGAGTACGACGGATATGATGATTATGTAGATGATCGTGGATATGATGATCGTCGCTATGACAGGGAGTATGAGGTTTTTGATGATAATTGCGATTACAAAGTTGAGAGCGATTATGATGATTACGATTGCGACCGCGATTATGAAGACAATAAAGATTACGTAGATAGCCGCAAATACAGTGATGCAGGCTATGACTACGACAGAAGATATGAAAAAGAAGATTATGATAGGGATTATGCCGATGATGATCGTGACTACGAAAACGGAGATGATTACGGTCACGGATATGCGGATGATGATCGCTATTATTCAAATGATGCCCGTGGTTATGACGATGAAGTTCGCGGGTATGAGCGCATGATTGATGAAAAGTATGATGATTCTAATTATGACAGAGATTATGCGGATGACGATCGCGACTATGCGGAAGATGACAGGCAATTTAAGAGTACCGATCTTGCAAGCGCATTTAATGGCGATAATGAGTATGATACAAGATATTGCGACAGTGATTATGAGTATGACGGCGGATATGATGACAGATATGATAATGAAGAATTCGGTCGTGGACATAAGGCATCTAAGAAGGGTGCACGCAGATCCGGAAAGACAAGAAAGAGTCTGAGTGCGGTAGAAAGAACTGCAGCAGTTGTTGCTGTTGTGATTCTTGGTGGTGCGATCGCGACAGGAGTTTTCTATACAAAAGCGCTTGGCAGAAGTCATGAGATCAGTGCTTTTGCAGATGTCGGATCGACTATGAGCGATGTTCAGATTGTTGGACAGAGCGGACTTGTTGCGGTTGCCGATGCTCAAAAAGCAAAGCAGATGACCGCTAATATCATTGATGAAGCAAAAGAAGAAAAGGTTGAAGAAGTAGTAGAAGAGAAGGTAGAGGAAGAAGTTACCGGCGGAAAGGTAAGCTTTAGTGTTTCTTCTATCAAAAGCGACCTTAAGATAAAGTTTATCGGAAGTAACAAGAAGCTCGTTGCAAAAGTTCCTTTTAAGGTGACTGTTGAAACTCCCGACGGATCTAAAGTTGATTACGAGGATGACGATAAAGACGGTATCATCTATAAAAAGGATATGAAACCCGGCACATATAAGGTTACACCAAATGCGCTTCCTGCCGAGTTTTCACAGTACAGCCTTGATACATCTACAAAGTCTGTAACCGTAAAAGACAAGGTAGAGATGAAGCCGGTTGATGTCAGCAACGAGGTTAAGAAAGAATCACAGATCAACGTTGCAAAAGAAGATACAGCGGTAAAGAACGTTGTGGAATCAACACTTAAAGATACTGTTGAATATGTTGAGAGTGAGAAGATTCCTGCAGACGGATCGGCTGCCGATAAAAACGGTACATATAAGGAAATTGATAAAAACAGTATTGCTGATCCTATGTCACAGTCATCTATAATTGACTTTACTAACTTTAGGACTGTTGCGTTGTTTACTACTGATAGTTCTACTTTACCGGATGCCGACTCGGATAATAGAAGCGGCGACGATTCAAGTGATGACAGCAAAAATGCTAATAAGGATGCAGCAAGTACAGGATTGAATGGCGGAGGAAGTAACAAGACTTCATCTGAAGATGAAGATGCAGCCAAATTAGCTAAAGAGAAAGAAGAAAAAGAAAAGCGGGAAGCAGCAGAGGCGGAGGCTTCAAGAATTAAGAAAGAAAAAGAAGAAAAAGAGAGGCAGGATGCAGCGGCAGAAGCTTCCAGATTAGCCAAAGAAGCTGCAGATAAAAAAGCGAAAGACGATGCTGCTGCGGCAGAGGCTTCAAGACTTAAGCAGGAAGCTGACAAGAAGGCACTTCTTGAGAAAAACGGCAAGGTTCCTGTAAAAGAGACAGCGATAACACTTACTGAAGGTGATAAAAAGGCTATAGAAACAAAAGTATCCGGATTGGTGATTCAGATTACTTCTGACAATACAGGATGCGTATCATGTAGTGGAAATACAATTACTGCCGTGGCTAAGGGAACAGCAAAACTGACTGTTACAGCAGAGAATTATCAAACTGAATATATCACTGTAACTGTTAATGCCAAGAAAGCCGGAGATCTTCCTATCAATTTCAAGAAGATCACACTCGTACAGGATGAGAAGACAAATATCGGAATAAATGCAAATGATTATCCGGGATTCTCAGGAAAAGCTAAAGATGCTTCTATCGTAGGCGTTTCAGGAACAGAACTTCAGGGTAAGAAAGCCGGAAAGACAACGGTTACATATACAGCAACAGGTTATAATGAGTTTAATATTGAGGTAACTGTAGTAGATAAGAAGGCACTTCTTAAGACTCGCGATGGTGAGCAGGTTTATGTAAAGAGCTCAGAAGGTGGCTTCAGAGAGGCAACATATGCCGATTACTATAACAAAGAGAATTTCTTCCTTAAGGACAAGGGAGAGGGTAACTTCAAATACAAAGGCTGGCAGACAATAAACGGAAAGACTTATTACTACAACAAGAACTGTGAGTACGTAACAGGTAAGCAGGTTATTCAGGGTGTTGAGTACGTATTTGGAAGCGACGGTGTCCTTACAACTTCTGCGGGAGCAAGAGGAATCGACGTAAGTAAGTGGAACGGATCTATAGACTGGAAGGCTGTAAGAAACGAAGGAATCGAATTCGCTATCATCAGATGCGGTTACAGAGGTTCATCTCAGGGTGCACTTATCGAGGATCCTACTTTCAGAACTAATATTAAGGGCGCTCAGGCAGCGGGACTTAAGGTTGGTGTTTATTTCTTTACACAGGCTGTAAACGAAGCGGAAGCTGTTGAAGAAGCTTCAATGGTAATAGAGCTTTGTAAGGGATATGGACTTTCATTCCCTGTGTATCTTGACGTAGAGGGAAGTAACGGCCGAGGCGATACTATCAGTGCTGAGCAGAGAACTGCCAACATCAAGGCATTTTGCGGAACAATCCAGAATGCGGGATACAAGGCCGGCGTATACGCAAACAAGACATGGTTTACAAGCAAGATCAAGACCAATCAGATTACAAACTACAAGATCTGGCTTGCGCAGTATGCTGCAAATCCTACATATAACGCTACAAGATTTGATATGTGGCAGCATACATCAAAGGGTAAAGTGTCCGGTATTTCCGGAAATGTTGACCTTAACATTTTGTACAGATAATAAATGTGAATATAGGTACAATATATGAGTAACATCAACAAGGACAAAGGATTGGAATCTTTTAAGATTCTGTCCTTTGTTTTGCCTTTAATTTTTTATATCGGAATTGCGGTTTTGGACGGCCCTGTATGGTGCGTTGATTCCCGGAGCTATGTAAGCATGGATTTCTCAAGAGAGCCTGTTTACCCGCTTTTTTTGGCGCTTATCAGAAAGATATTTGAAACTTTTAAGTTCTCAGGCGAATATAAGGGACAACCTTCATATCTTTTCTGTGCTGTGATAATTCAAAGTCTATTGTGGGTATATGCGTCGTGGCGACTGGGAAATAAAGTCTGCAATGTTGCAAGCCATTATCTGAAGACAGGTGGTGCTTTGTTTCTTGGATACGCGGGTGTCTTTTCGCAGATGGCGGTTGCATCGCTTAACAGATTTGTAGCCAAAAGAGGCTCGATGTATTCTGAGAGCATTATGACCGAATCACTTGCAATTCCTCTCTTTGTTGTTTTCACAATAGAGCTGTGGAATTTGCACAGAGTGTATCTTCAGAGAAATCTCGTGAGAGTATTCGTCCTCGCGATTCTTATTGCAAGTATCAGAAAACAGATGCTTATCTGTCTTATTTTATGGGGCTTTTCGGCATTTGTAATTTATCTTTTTATAAACAGGCAGGAAGGCATACATAAGTTTTTTATAACCATGCTTATGATAGTTGCGGCTATTGCAAGTATAAAAGGAATTGACAGAATGTATAATTCGGCTCTTCGCGGAAGGTTTGTTGAACATATCGGAAACAACAAGGGCGGACTTGATACGGTTTTATATACGGCAAGAAGCGAGGATGCGGAACTTTTTAAAGATTATGAGGGCTATCCGGATCTCGATGCGTTATATACGGATATTTTTAATGCCTGTAATGAGCAGCAACTTAACATAGAATATGCTCCGGGTTATGAAAAGAGAGATCAGGCAAATGTATTTAATTCGGACTGGGCAGCGATGGCATCTCATTATGCGGAGAGCTATGATGCCATAGGTTTCGATATCGTGCAGGTTAAGTGTGATGAATATGTTGCAAGTCATTTTCCGGGACTTGAACTGTGTGATGCTCAGCTAAAAGAAGATGAGATAGAGGGAATTCTTTTTAAAACTCTTTTAAAACATGCCTTTGAGAGAATAAAAAAAGGCGACGGCAAGGCAATAATATATGTATTTACCGCAAATGTACTTAAAGCGTTTGTAATATCTGTTGCAAATATCAGTCCGAAGATTCTTATTCCGATATCATTCTTTATGTATCTGCTGTTTTTGACTTCGTTTGTGCTCTTGTTCCTGAGCAGCGTTTTTGGAAATCGGGGAAATGAAAAGGATGTGAAGGTTGATTTTTTGCTGTTTGCGTTTCTTGCGCTTTCGGGAATTGCGATAAACTCTGTGGTTACGGGATCCATGATATTCCCTCAGCCCAGATATATGTGCTACGGTATGGGACTCTTCTACTTAGCACTGACTTGTGATATAATAGCCACGAAAAAATGAAAAGGAAAGGTATACTTTGATGAAAACCTATCTTGTAACCGGAGGGGCCGGATTTATCGGTTCTAACTATATCCACTACATGTTCAAAAAATACGGTGACGACATTCGCATCATAAATGTTGATGCACTTACATATGCGGGAAATCTTGAGAATCTTAAGGATGTCGAGGGGCGTGACAATTATACTTTTGTCAAAGCAAATATTTGCGACAGAGACGCCATCAATAAGATTTTTGAAGAAAATGACATAGACAGAGTTGTTCACTTTGCGGCAGAGAGCCATGTTGACAGATCTATTGTCAATCCCGAGATTTTCGTTGAGACTAACGTTCTCGGAACAGCTACTATGCTCAACGCAGCTAAGAAGGCATGGGAGCTTCCCGATGGATCATTTAAAGAAGGCAAGAAATTCCTTCATGTTTCAACTGACGAAGTTTACGGTTCACTCGATGATGACCCGAATGCTTATTTCTATGAGACAACACCTTACGATCCGCACAGCCCATACTCAGCAAGCAAGGCAAGCTCAGATATGCTTGTAAAGGCTTATATGGACACATATAAGTTCCCTGCAAACATTACTAACTGCTCTAATAACTACGGACCTTATCAGTTCCCTGAGAAGCTCATTCCTCTTGTGATCAACAACGCACTTGCAGGTAAGGATCTTCCTGTATACGGAGATGGTAAGAACGTTCGTGACTGGCTCTTTGTTGAGGATCATGCAAAGGCAATCGACATGGTACAGGAGAAGGGAAGACTCTTTGAGACATACAATGTCGGAGGACACAATGAGAAGCAGAATATCGAGATTGTTAAGACAATCATCGATGTTCTCAGAGAAGAGCTTGATGACAGCGATCCCAGAAAGGCTAAGCTCAGCTATGACCTTATCAAGTATGTAACAGACAGAAAAGGTCATGACAGAAGATATGCCATTGCTCCCGATAAGATCAAGAAGGAAATCGGCTGGGAACCTGAGACCATGTTCAAGGAAGGTATCAGAAAGACCATTAAATGGTACTTCGATCACAACGACTGGATGGAGCATGTTACAAGCGGCGATTACGAAAAATACTACACAAAGATGTATTCAGGAAGATAAAAGAGGAGATTCACGATGAAAGGTATAATTTTGGCGGGGGGATCGGGAACAAGACTTTATCCGCTTACAAGAGCTATTTCAAAGCAGATAATGCCGGTATATGACAAGCCGATGATCTACTATCCGCTTTCAACTCTTATGCTTGCAGGTATAAGGGATGTACTTATAATTTCGACTCCGAGAGACCTTCCCATATTTGAAGATCTTTTTGGAACAGGTGAGCAGCTCGGAATGAATTTCAGCTATGCTGTTCAGGATCAGCCAAGAGGCCTTGCCGATGCATTTATCATCGGTGCGGACTTTATCGGTGATGACTCCGTTGCACTTGTTCTTGGAGATAATATTTTCTACGGACAGAGTTTTTCAAAACTTCTTCGTGATGTTGCGGCAAGAGAAAAGGGTGCCACAATCTTCGGATACTATGTAAGAGATCCCAGAGCTTACGGAGTAGTTGAGTTTGATGAGAACGGAAAGGCTATCAGCATTGAAGAAAAGCCTGAGAATCCTAAGAGTAACTATGCGGTTCCGGGACTTTACTTCTATGACAACGATGTTGTTGATATAGCAAGAAATGTTAAGCCTTCAGCTCGTGGTGAGATTGAGATCACGAGTATAAACAATGAGTATTTGAGAAGAGGAACTCTTCACGTTGAGACAATGGGAAGAGGATTTGCATGGCTTGATACGGGCAATCACGATTCACTTCTTGATGCCGCTGATTTCGTATGCGCATTCCAGAAGAGACAGGGACTTTATGTTTCATGTATCGAAGAGATTGCCTATAAGCGCGGCTTCATTGACAAGGAGCAGCTTCTTAAGCTTGCTGAGCCTCTTATGAAGACCGACTACGGTAAATATCTGGTTGAGGTTGCTAACGGACTTTGATCGGGCTTTAATATAAGAATCTGAGGTTGCAGATGGACTATAAGGTATTCAGGACGGCGGTGCTTGCTATTGTCAGTGCGCTAATTTTGGTGCTGGTCATAGTCTATGCTACAAATGCCGACAAAATTAATGAGATTTTCGGTAAGGGAGGAGCTTCCGGCGAAGGAGCTTCTGCCGCGACCTCTTCAAGCAGTGATATCGGTATGTACGGAGAGCAGATAGGTGATAATACGCAAGCCTTTTTGTTTGAAGAAGGTTTTTTTGATGCAAATGAGGAAATACCTTCGGTAGTGGTTACAAAAAAGGACGAGGCAGGCACTGCTGCTTCTGAAGCGTCTACTGATATTACAGATGATGAAGAATATAATGATTACATAGAACCCGCAGCAGTTGTGGGCTCTAACTAAATTGGAGACAAGAAATGGGTAAGATTAGCGTTGAAACATGTGAAATAGAGGGGCTTAAGGTTATAACTCCCACTGTATTCGGAGATGCCAGAGGCTATTTTGTTGAGACTTATAACAAAAATGATTTTGTTGAAGCCGGTATTGATGTTGAATTCGTTCAGGACAATCAGTCTGCAAGTAAACAGGGCGTTTTAAGAGGCCTTCACTTCCAGAAGAATTATCCTCAGGATAAGCTTGTTCGTTGCATTAACGGAGAAGTATTTGATGTTGCGGTTGATCTTAGAAGAAATTCTGCTACATTTGGAAAGTGGTTCGGTGTTGTTTTATCTGCCGAGAACAAGAAGCAGTTCTTTATTCCAAAGGGATTTGCGCACGGATTCTATGTTCTTTCCGAGTATGCCGAATTTGCGTATAAATGCTCTGATTTCTATCATCCCAATGATGAGGGCGGTCTTAAATGGAACGATCCCGATATTGGAGTAGAATGGCCGCTTATAGACGGTGTAGAACTCAACCTTTCCGATAAGGACAAAAAATGGGGAGGAATTAAAGAGTTTTGAACAAAAGAGTGAAAATCAGAAAACCCCCCAAGAAAAAATTCTTGGGCGTTTTCTATGTATTGGCGTTTATGGTTGCGCTGATAATTTTTTTACATAACAATCCTCTTGCAGACCAACATACAGAGATGCTTAAAAAAATATGCGGATGTATTTTGTTAGGTGTCGGATGTATTCTGGTCTATTTTTGGTATGACAAACTTACGGTTCTTCCTGTTGAACTTTGGAACAGCAGAAAACTTATTGTGAGACTTTCCGTCAATGATTTCAAAAAAAGATATGCAGGATCTTCATGGGGCGCTTTATGGGCCGCTGTTCAGCCTGTTGTCACGGTTGTTCTTTACAGCATTATTTTTGGAAAACTCTTTAAGACTGCTCCTCATGTTCTTCCTAATGGAAAGGAAGTTCCTCATTTGCTTTACCTCACAGCAGGTCTTGTTCCGTGGTTCTTTTTTGTAGAAGCGCTTAATAACGGAACAACAGCACTTCTTGAATATAACTATCTTGTAAAAAAAGTTCTTTTTAAAATAAGCATTCTTCCTATTATCAAAATAATTGCAGCAATGTTTATTCATATATTCTTTTTGGGTGTGCTCCTTGCAATGGCATGGATTATGGGATATGAACCCAGTATTTACTGGATTCAGCTCATATATTACATTGGTTGCGAATTTATACTGGTTTTATCTATCAGTTATGCAACCTGTGCGCTCGTTGTCTTTTTCAGGGATCTCCTTCAGATCATAAGTATTATAATTCAGCTTTTACAGTGGTATACTCCTATTCTCTGGGATCTTAACAACGATATTATAGCTCGTGTCAGAGCGCATTTTATAGATGATTTACATATGCCAATAGAGCAAATAAGAATGTATGAAGACCTGATAAAGGTGTTTGTAAAGCTTAACCCCATGACATATATCGTGGAAGGATACAGAAGCTCAATTTACGGTGAAACCTGGTTTTATGAACATTTTTATTCATCGACATATTTTTGGCTGAGTGTTGTAATGCTTTTCTGTATAGGAACAGTATTATTCAAGCGCCTTAAACCGCACTTTGCGGATGTGCTTTGATACATAATTTTGAAACAATCCATAGATCATGGAGAAATTTACATGAAGAATGATATAGCTATTGAGGTAAAAAACCTCACTAAATCATATACGCTTTACGAAAAGCCGGGGGATAGGATTAAAGATTCACTCGGCCTTGCCAAGAAGAAAAAGTTTAAGGAAAAGATTGCCCTTAACAACGTAAATCTTACGGTTAAAAAGGGTGAGACTGTAGGTATCATCGGAACAAACGGTTCAGGAAAATCTACGATCCTTAAGATAATCACAGGAGTTCTTACTCCGACATCGGGCGAAGTAAACGTAAACGGCCATATTTCAGCTCTTTTGGAGCTTGGAGCCGGTTTTAACATGGAATATAACGGAATCGACAACATCTACTTAAACGGTATGATGATCGGCTTTTCCGAAGATGAGATAAAAAATAGAATGGATGCGATCCTTGAGTTTGCAGATATCGGAGATTATGTATATCAGCCGGTTAAGACTTATTCAAGCGGTATGTTTGTAAGACTTGCCTTTGCGGTTGCGATAAACATCGATCCCGAAATTCTTATAGTAGATGAGGCACTTTCTGTAGGAGACGTATTTTTCCAGGCAAAGTGCTATCATAAGTTTGAGGAATTTAAGAAAAAAGGTAAGACGATCCTCTTTGTGTCACACGATCTTTCAAGTATAAGTAAGTATTGTGACAGAGCAGTTCTTTTGAATCAGGGCGTGCTCATCGGAGAGGGAACACCTAAGAAGATGATTGATATCTACAAGCAGGTTCTTGTGGGACAATATCCTCTTCCGAGCAGCGAAGGCGAGAATCTTCTCTATGATGATGATATCAGGGAAGCTGCCGCCAAAGCAGACAAAAAAGCTGATTCCAAGATAAAGAAGAGTAGTTCTGAAGGCTCCGCAAATGCCGGTAAAAAAGGAAAAAGAAAAGACGGAAAGGAAACCTTTAGTGAATGGGCTTCCGGGGAAGATGCGGGTTCAAATCCCGATACTCTTGAGTACGGCGACGGATCGGCTAAGATTTATGAGTACTTTGCTACCGATTCAAACGGAGTGAGGTCGAACTCAATAATCAAGGGCACTGAATTTACGGTGCACATGAAGGTCAGGTTCGAAAAGGATGTTGCGGCACCTATTTTTGCACTTACCTTCAAGAATATCATGGGAATTGAGATCACAGGTACCAATTCCATGGTTGAGAAAGCCTTTTTGGAACCTGTAAAAGCAGGTGATGAGAAGGAGATAACCTTCACACAGAATATGTCTTTACAGGGCGGAGAATATCTTTTAAGCTTTGGGGTTACAGGATTTGAGCAGAATGATTTTACTGTATACCACAGGCTGTATGATGCCCTTAATATCACGGTCGTATCAGATAAGAATACGGTTGGATATTATGATATGAACACAACATGTAAAGTGAGAGATATAGATGCAGGAACAGATTAAGATTGGCAATGTCACACTTAATTTCAAACATTATTCCGGGGTCGATCTGTACAGTGACGGTGCTGTAGAGAACGATCTTCTTGAGATTGTAAAAAATCATAAAAAAGAAGAGTTTCAGGAGATCATTGAGAAAAAAGCAAGCTGGCCTATTCTCTACCATCTTTCTGAGCAGAGAGCCAATATCGTTGAGTGGATTCCCATGGATCCAAATGCGAAGGTTCTTGAAGTCGGATCAGGATGCGGAGCGATAACGGGAATGCTTTCAAAGAAAGCAGCGAGTGTTGTTTCGTGCGATCTTTCCAGAAGAAGATCCGAGATCAATGCCTACAGAAACAAAGAATGCGGAAACGTGACCATTCACGTGGGAAACTTCAGGGACATTGAGCCTGATCTTGACAGAGATTTTGATTATATATTCCTTATCGGCGTGTTTGAGTACGGACAGGGATATATCGGAACGGACAACCCGTACGAGAAGTTCCTCAGAATGCTTAACAGACACCTTAAAAAGGGCGGAAGAATTGTAATTGCCATCGAGAATCGTCTTGGACTTAAGTATTTTGCAGGATGTTCAGAAGATCATCTCGGAACATACTTTAAGGGAATCGAAGGTTATACGGCTGACAGCGTTGCCAAGACTTTTACAAGGAACGGACTTATCAATATATTTAAAAAGTGTGGAATGAATGATTATCATTTCTACTATCCGTATCCTGATTACAAGCTCATGACAATGATCCACTCCGATTCTTATTTCCCTAAGTTCGGAGAGCTTCAGGACAATGTCAGGAACTTTGACAGGGACAGAATGATCCTCTTTAACGAGAAACATGCATATGAGGATCTTGTCAAAGACGGAATGTATCCGGATTTTGCCAATTCTTTTGAAGTAATACTGGGACCCGGATTTGATACAGTATACAGTAAGTACAGCAACGACAGAGTTGATGAATTCAAGATAAGAACAGATATCGCCATAAGCAGAACGGGAAGAAAAGTTATTAAGAAATTCCCGCTGAGTGAGGCTGCACGAGAGCATGTTTTCGGTCTAAGGGATGCTTATCTCGGACTTCAGGAGAAGTTCAGGGGCGGCGATTTTGAGATAAATGATTGCCAGATAGACGAGACGGAAGGCTGTGCTGTTTTTTCTTTTGTAAACGGTGTTCCTCTCGCGTCGCTTCTTGATCAGTGCATAGACAGGGATGATATGGAAGCCTTCGATGCACTTATAAATGAGTATATTAAGAGACTAAATTATAAGCCGGATTATCCGGTGTCCGATTACGACCTTATCTTTTCTAACATAATGGTAAACGGACCTATCTGGACTATAATTGATTATGAGTGGACTTACGGAAAATGTATTCCGCCCAAGGAGCAGGTGTGGAGAGCACTCTACTGCTACAGACTCGAAGACAGGAAGAGAGAGAAGTTCGATCCAAAGCCTGTATATGAGAGACTTGGGTTAAAAGAAAAAGAAATGAAGGTTCTTCTTGATGAAGAATATGCATTCCAGAAATATGTTACGGGAAACAGAAAGTCTCTCGTTGAGATCTGGAAAGATATAGGAAGAAAAGTTATTGTTCCAAAGGAACTCTCAAAGTCTGCGGATGCGGCAAGAGCTGCAGACTGCGTTCAGGTTTACTTTGACGAGGGATTTGGATATTCGGAGGATGATTCGATATTCCCCGAGGAGCAGTATGATGACAAGAATGAGATAAGTCTCGATATTCCGGTAGATTCAAGGTGCAAGGTGCTAAGGCTCGATCCTGCATTTGCTCCCTGCATGGTTACCGTGATAGAGGCTGCATGGAACGGATTGTCTATCGAGGACGGCTCGGCGGATATTACACTTAAGCCTGTAAACGGCGAGTGGATCACAGATGATTCCTTCATGTTTAATACAGATGATCCGAATATTGAGTTCGATCTTACGGCAAGCGGACTCAGTGTAAAGGAGAATAATCATCTCACGGTGAGACTTCTTACTACGATGGTTCCTAAAAACGCCGCAGATGCTATTATCAATTCCGTTGATCTTCAGCCTGGTGTTGAGCAAAAGGAAAAAGTGGGGATAATAAAGAAAATCGGAAGAAAGATTGTTGAAAAGCGTGAGGCACGTTATTACAGAGACGAGGAGTAAAAACGGGGAATGCTTAAGGGGTTAGTTAAAAGTACTCTTGCAACAAAAAGAACAGCTAAATACAACAGGATGGTCAATGCCAAGGCATCAGCTTATGACAAATGGCAAAAGAACATCGAGAAGAGCCCTGTTATCCAGGCGGAAGCACCCGTTCAGTATGAGACGGGAGAGAACGGAGAACTCATACCGCATAAGCTTCCGGAACCTAAGGTAAAGGTTGTTCCGTATGCAAAAGTATGGGAGATGACTGACGCCAAAGACGATGAAAACACGGTATACATTTTTGTAAGTCCCAAGGGAAAACTTACGAAAAGAGCCGGAGAAGTAATAAAACAGTATTTTATAGCGCATCCGGAGCATAACGTTGTCTATGCGGACGAGGATGAGATCGGAAGAGGCGGAAAGTTTATTCATCCTTTCTTTAAGCCTGACTGGTCACCGGATTCATACTTAAATGCATTTTATATAGGCAGTCTTTTTGCTTGCAGATCCAAGACTGTACATGATGCGATTCCTGAATATGACAATGCTGTCAAGATGCTTGGCGGAACAGCGAACAAGAAAAATTCGCCCGAGCAGATCGGACTTGAAGCGTCGCTTCTTTCAGCCGATGTTCTCTTTTGCATGCTGGCTATTCATGAGAGGGCGTTTGCAAAGAGGACGGGAACAGAGCTTCCGATCGGTCATATAAGAGAGGTTCTGTTTCACAGAAACGCAGGACAGGATGTCTTTTACGGAAGAAGTTTCCATAACTCAAGACATATGCTGCTTAAGCCCGTGACGGTGAGCATTATCATCCCGTCAAAGGATCATCCCGAGGTTTTCCAGCAGTGTCTTAATTCGATAATCGAGACAACTAAGGATGCCGGAATAACATATGACATTGTTGTCATAGACAACGGAAGTTCTGCGTCAAACAGGGTTAAGTACGGTGTGTATGCATCGAGAGCGCCCAGAAAAAACGGACTTACCAAGATAAATTATATATACAAGCTTCAGGACTTTAATTTCTCGGCTATGTGCAATCAGGGCGCGAGAAGTTGCACGGGAGAGTATCTTCTTTTCCTCAATGACGATATCGAGGCGGTTAAAGACGGGTGGCTGACGGAGCTTATTTCACAGGCCCAGCTTAAGCATGTGGGAGCTGTCGGAGCAAAGCTTATCTATCCAAAGACCGACCTTATACAGCATGCGGGAATTGCAAATGTGAGAAGAGGCCCCGTTCACAAGCTTCAGAAGATGCATGACAATAAGAGCCATTATTTTGGCTACAACAGAGGAATACACAACATGATAGGCGTGACAGCGGCCTGCCTTCTCATAAGCAGACGCAAGTTCAACGACGTGGGAGGTTTCCCCGAGGAACTTAAGGTTGCTTTCAATGATGTGGATTTCTGCTACAGCGTTTTTGAAAAGGGCTATTACAACGTTTGCTGCAATCATACTTATCTTTTGCATCATGAGTCTCTTACAAGGGGACTTGATAACCTTGATCCGAAGAAGATGGACAGACTTGCGGCAGAAGGCGAGGTGCTTATGAAGAGGCACGCGCACCTGTATAACAAGGATCCTTTTTACAGCCCGCATCTTACGGAAGATGAGACGATATCGGCGATCATTCCGAGAGAAGACTACACGCCTGTTGAAGACATACCTTATATGTCGCCTGTTCTTCATGAGAAGGGAATTAAGGGGGCGAGAGAAGATCAGTGCCTGAGAGTCGGATGCGAGTACAACGCTTCTATGGACAACTGGCTGTATGGCGTTAATACCGCAGATAATATTGAGGGATATTTCCTTAAGGGATACAGTTTTGTTATAGGATCTGACAATGCACTCTATGACAAAAAGCTTCTTTTGAGGCTTGTAGAGAGGTATGAGGATGGGGCAGGACCTGTTGGGCCTGAAGTTTACAGTTTTACGCCCTATATCTGGTACAGACCGGACATCAGGGTAAGACTCCAGGATCAGGTCAATGTGGACCTTACGGGATATAAGCTAAAGATTAAAAAGGGTGAATTAAAACCCGGATTCTATCAAATCGGAATGCTTGCGATAGACAGAACGAGCAGGCTTAAGCTCATTAACTGGGTACCGAATATATTACATGTTAAGAATTGAATGTAAGGAATTGATTGGAAGTTTTTTATGTCAGAAAAAGATTTTGATTTTAAAGCAGCATATGAAAAAGAAAAGTTAAAGAGCGCAGATCTTGCGTCAAGGATTGCGGAACTTGAAGATAAGAACAGCGAGCTTGAGTTTAAGCTCTCAAGGATCAAGAACAATCCTATCTGGAAGGCAAGTACGCCTGCGAGAAATGCCATGCACTTTACGATAAGGCAGATCGACAGGGTGAGAAATCAGGGCTCTGTAAAGGGAGTTATCGCCAAGATAAAGTACAAGCAGGTAGAAAAAAAGGCCATGACTCATTACGGAACGGAGAGCTTTCCAACTCCCGAAGTAAGAAAAGAGCAGGAAGAGACTGTTTTCGAGAAAGCGCCTTTGATCTCTATACTGGTGCCTCTTTATAACACTCCTGAAAAGTTTCTTCGAGACATGATCGAGTCTGTTCTTGTACAGACATATTCAAACTGGCAGCTTTGCCTTGCGGACGGTTCCGATGATGAGCATGTTGGACTTGTATCGCAGATTGTAAGCGAATATATGAAGGAAGACAGGGCTTTGGACAAAGAGGGAAATTGCAAGATTTCCTACGAAAAGCTTGAGAAGAACGAGGGTATCTCGGGAAATACAAATCACTGTCTTGAACTTGCAAAGGGTGAGTATGTCGGTCTTTTCGATCACGATGATATTCTTCATCCGGAAGTTCTTTACTGGTATGTCAAGGCTATAAATGAGGAGAATGCGGATTACATCTATTGCGATGAGACGACCTTTAAGGGCGATGATATCAACAAGATGATAACAATGCATTTTAAGCCTGACTATGCTATTGATAACTTAAGGGCAAACAATTATATTTGTCATTTCAGTGTGTTTAAAAGAACTCTTCTCGAGGGAACTGAGCTCTTTAGAACTAAATTTGACGGAAGCCAGGATCATGACATGATATTGAGGCTCACGGATAAAGCCGAGCATATTGTGCATATTCCAAAGCTTTTATATTACTGGAGATCTCATGCGGGAAGTGTTGCGTCGGATATAAGCGCCAAGCCCTATGCGATTGAGGCTGCAAAAGGAGCTGTGGCAGACCACTTAAGACGCCACGGATACGACCACTTTAAGATTACGAGCACCAGAGCTTTTGAGACAATCTTTAAGATTAGTTATGAGGTTGTCGGAACACCGAAGGTAAGCATTATTATTCCCAACTGCGAGCACGCAGAGGACCTTAGAAGGTGCATTGATTCAATATATGAAAAGTCTGTATATGATAACTATGAGATAATAGTTGTCGAGAACGGAAGTAAGGGCTCCGAGATAAAGGGCTATTACGATGAACTTAAGTCGGGTGCGCTTAAGGATATTGTCAAGGTTGTAGATTTCTACGAGGACAAGAGCAATCTAAATCCCGACGGTTCAAAACCTAAATTTAATTATTCCAAGGTTGTAAACTACGGTGTTAAAGCGTCGGACGGAGAGTATATCATTCTTCTTAACAACGACACCAAGGTTATAACCGTAAACTGGATAGAAGAACTTTTGATGTACGCTCAGAGAGCGGATGTCGGCGCGGTAGGCGGTAAGCTTTACTTCCCTGACAGAAAGATACAGCACGCCGGAGTTGTGCTTAAGCTCGGTGCTCACAGAACAGCGGGGCATTCCCATTACGGACAGGCAGGTATGAACCTCGGATATATGGGCAGACTTTGCTATGCTCAGGATGTAAGTGCCGTTACGGGTGCGTGTCTTATGGTTTCACGAAAGAAGTACGATGAGGTTGGTGGACTTGATGAAACTTTTGAAGTGAGCCTCAATGATGTTGATTTTTGCCTTAAACTCAGAGAAAAAGGGTATCTTAACGTGTTTACTCCTTTTGCTGAGATGTTTCATTATGAATCTCTTTCAAGAGGCCTTGACCTTGAGGGAGAGAATGCAAAGCGCTACGAAGACGAGTCGGAGCACTTTAGAACAAAGTGGAAGGAAGTTCTTGATAAGGGAGATCCTTATTATAATCCGAATTTTTCTCTGGACAGAAGCGATTACAGTCTGAATGTTGAGGGGTATTCGAGTTTAAGGGACAAGTAAAGCGTGACGGATACAATCATGCTATAATAAACCAGTAGTTTTATCCTAAGGAGGGAAGAAAAAATGAGTGAAGCATCAAAACAGCTTGAATATTGGCTCAATGATTCATATTTTGATGACGAGACTAAAAAGGAATTAATGGCTATCAGGAATGATGAGGCCGAAGTTGAAGATAGATTTTACAGAGAGCTTGAGTTCGGTACCGGCGGACTTAGAGGTGTTATCGGTGCCGGAACCAACAGAATGAACAAGTACGTTGTAAGAAAAGCAACACAGGGACTTGCAAATTATATCAAGAAAAACGGCGGACCCGACGCAGCTAAGAAAGGGGTTGCTATCTCTTTTGACTGCAGAAGATTTTCACCCGAGTTTGCCGATGAGACGGCTCTTTGCCTTGCTGCAAACGGAATCAAGGCTTATGTAAGTGATATCTTACGTCCCACTCCCGAGCTTTCTTTTGCACTCAGAGAGTTTGGTTGTATCGCAGGTGTAATGGTAACAGCTTCTCACAATCCTCCGGAATACAACGGATACAAGGTATATTGGGAAGACGGCGCGCAGATCACACCACCTCATGACAACGGAATTATCGCAGAGGTTATGGCTATCAAGGACTATCATGAAGTTAAGACAATGTCCAAAGAGGATGCCATCGCACAGGGACTTTATGTTTCTTTTGGAACAGAGATAGATGACAAGTACATGGTTGAGCTTAAGAAGCAGATCATCCATCAGGATGTTATCGATGAGATGGCTGATAAGTTCACAATTGTATATACACCTTTCCACGGAACAGGTAACCTTCCTGTAAGAAGGGTTTTGAAAGAACTTGGATTTAAGAATGTGTATGTGGTTCCCGAGCAGGAAGCTCCCGACCCCGATTTCACAACTTTGGAATATCCCAATCCCGAGGATCCCAAGGCATTTAAGCTTGCGCTTGAACTTGCAAAAGAAAAGGATGCGGACATCGTTCTTGCAACCGATCCCGATGCAGACCGTCTCGGAATCTACGCTAAGGATCTTAAGACAGGTGAATATGTCGGATTTACAGGAAATATGTCAGGTATGCTTATCGGTGAGTATATCTTGAGAGAACGTACAAGTACAAAGACTATGCCTGCTAACCCTGCTTTTGTAACAACAATCGTTACCACAAACATGGCAAAACGTGTTGCTGAAAAGTACGGACTTTATTATACTGAGGTTCTTACAGGATTTAAGTATATCGGTGAGCAGATCAAGATCTATGAAGAGAACAATCAGTCTCATAACTATGTATTCGGTCTTGAGGAGTCTTACGGATGTCTTGCCGGAACTCATGCAAGAGATAAGGACGCTATCGTTGCCGTTATGTGCCTTTGCGAGCTTGCAGCTTTCTATAAGAAGCAGGGCAAGAGCGTTTGGGATGCAATGATCGATATGTATGAAGAGTACGGCTATTACAAAGAAGGTCAGTATTCTATCACAATGAAGGGTAAGGAAGGTGCTGAGCAGATCGCAGCTATCATGGAGAAACTCAGAAATAATCCTCCCAAGACATTCGGAAACTGGAAAGTTGAAGAGTTCAGAGATTATAAGACAGATAAAGTTATAAACATGGAGACAGGTGAAGAGTCCAAGACAGGACTTCCTTCTTCAAACGTTCTGTATTTTGCACTTAACGATGATTCATGGTGCTGTGCAAGACCTTCAGGAACAGAGCCCAAGATCAAGTTCTACATGGGCGTAAAAGGTAAGAACCTGGAAGATGCCGAAAAGCTTCAGAATGAACTTACCGAAGCTGTTAAGAATGCGGTAGGCTAAGCTGAGAAAACTTGCTGAAATAATATATAGTTAGGATATAAATAATTATGGGAATCAAAAATGCGGTCATAAAAACAATAACATATGCTAAGCGCAATGGTGTTGAGGCCGCATTTTTTTGCTGCCCTTGAAAAATCTTCATTACGTGCTTCCGAAAATTACGAATTTCATTCTCTTTCCGAAGATGTTCTTAAGGAACAGAACCTTGAGTACAGAAGGTTCGCCGAGGAAGGGGAGACGGTGAACTTCAGCATTGTTGTGCCCATATACAACACTCCTTCGGAGTACCTTAAGGAGATGATCGAATCTGTTATAGTGCAGAGCTATGCAAATTGGGAGCTCGTGCTCGCAGATGCTTCGCCTGAAGCTCTGACTCTTGCGGAAGAATATGCGAAGAACGATCCGAGGATCAAGTATCACCGTCTTGAGGAAAATGCAGGGATTTCCGAGAATACAAACAGGGCAATTGAATTTGCAAGAGGAGATTATATAGGTCTTTTGGACCACGACGATCTTCTTACTCCCGATGCTCTTTATGAGGTCTTTAGAGTCATTAAAAAGAGCATGAAGCAAAATCATCTGTCCGGATATAAAAACTGTCCTATAAGGCTTATATATTCAGATGAGGATAAGTTTGAGGACGATAATGGTAAGAGGCGCTTTTACGAGCATCATGCAAAGCCCTCTTTTAATATGGACTATCTTTTTTCGAATAATTATATCTGTCACTTTACGGTTGTGAGAGGGGATATAATAAAGAGATTGAAACTAAGGTCAAAGTTTGACGGTGCGCAGGATTTTGACTTATTTTTGAGAACAAGTTGCGAAGCGGCTCTTTCAATAGACATGGCTTCGGGACAGATGGCACACATAGGAAAGGTTCTATATCACTGGAGATGCCACAGCGAATCTACCGCGGCCAATCCGGCAAGTAAGATGTACGCTTACGAAGCAGGTCTTCATGCGATTGAGTCGGCACTTAACGATGCAAAGATAGAAGCAGAAGTTTCCAATCTTCCGCATCTTGGCTTCTACAGGGTAGATTACAAGCCCGATATCCTGACATGCAGAAAAGATATAGGATGTGTGGGCGGAAAGCTCGTAGATGATAAAAAGAAGATTGCGGGCGGAATATATGAAAAGGACAAAACAGCTCTTTATAAAGGGCTTTTGATCGGATATAGCGGAGGACTTCAGCACAGAGCTGTAGTTCAGCAGGATTGCTATGCGGTTGATATAAGATGCATGGCGATAAGACCTGAGTTTATCGGCGCCTATGAAGAGATTACGGGCCGGAAATATATAGATACATTTAATGACAATGCTGCAGATGACAGATTTGCAGGGTTATCTGAGGAAGAAATCATAGAGCTCAGTTTACGTGTGTGCGATGAAGTCAGAAAACGTGGCCTTAGGATCATGTGGGATCCGCAGGTTGTTAAGAGGATATGACCCAGATGGAAAAAGTTACGGTGGTAATACCCAATTATAACGGAAAAAAATATCTTGATGACTGCCTTAGAAGTCTTAAAAAGCAGACGTATAGCGATTTTCGAGTTATCATTGTGGATAACGGCTCCACAGACGGAAGTGCCGGATATATCAAGGATAAGTACCCCGATGTCAAAGTTATTGCTCTTAACGAGAATACCGGATTTGCAAATGCCGTGAATGTCGGAATAAAAGCATCGGATTCCGAGTATGTTTTTTTGCTCAACGATGATACGGTATGCGATGAAAGGGCGGTCGAGTCTTTGGTCAGAACCATGAACAGGGGAAAAAAACTCTTCAGTGTTCAGGCTAAGCTTCTTCAGCTTAAGAATCCCGAGCTTATTGATGACAGCGGGGATTATTATTGTGCTCTCGGATGGGCTTTTTCACCCGGAAGAGATAAAAAGAGCAGCTTTCTTACGAAACAGACAGCCGTAACATCTGCTTGCGCAGGTGCTGCGATATACAGGCGTGCTTTGTTTGATGAAATCGGATATTTTGACGAGAAACATTTTTGCTATCTTGAGGACGTTGATATAGGATATAGGGCCAGAGTCAAGGGATATATCAATGCCTGCGACCCGGATGCTCTTGTTTATCATGCGGGAAGCGGAACTTCGGGCTCAAGATACAACTCTTTTAAGGTTGAATTAACAGCAGGTAATAACTTATACTTTATTTATAAGAATATGCCGGTTTTGCAGATAATTATAAATTTACCTTTTATTATCGCCGGGATTATTATTAAGCATGTCTTCTATGTGCGTAAAGGATTGGGAATGAGCCATGTAAGGGGAATCATGGCCGGTTTTTCCAAAATCTTGAAAAATGCGGACAGAAGACAGAAGTTTGGAAAGAAGGAGTTTCTTGCATGCGCAGGCCTTCAGCTTGAACTGTGGATTAATATTGCAAGAAGATTTGGGGCAACAAGAGTATGATCAAGGACAATCAGATACATTTAAATAGAGCGCATGTCATTGTGGACGGGCTTATTATAGCCGGTTCATATATTGCGTCTTATTTTATAATCAAGGATCCCACTATCGGACAGTATTCGCAGGAAGAATATTTTAGATATCTGTACTATGTTGTGCCCGCGTATTTGTTTCTGTATTACATGATGCAGCTCTATACATCAAGACGGGCACTTAAATTATGGGATGAATTTATTGATATATTTGAGGCAAATGTACTTGGAGTGCTGGGACTTTATGTACTTTTGTTCTGGATAAGTAAGCAATACTATTCCAGAAAGCTTACTGTTATCTTTTTTGCGATAAATGTTGCTTCGACGACGATAGCGCACGGACTTCTGAGGAAGTTTCTTCAGTTTATCAGGAAAAAAGGCTATAACATAAAGCACATTTTGCTTGTCGGATATTCGAGGGCAGCAGAAGGTTATATCAGCAGAATCCTCGACAATCCTCAGTGGGGCTATGTGATCGCGGGTGTTTTGGATGATTTTGTGCCGATCGGAACAAGCTATCACGGAATTGAGGTTATCGGAAATACCGATAAGCTTGCAAGTTATCTGGAAAATAATCAATTTGATGAGATTACTATCACGCTTCCTTTGAATGATTATGACAGACTTGAGGAATTTGTTGCACAGTGTGAAAAATCGGGAGTTCACACAAAGTTCATTCCCGATTATTCATCTCTTTTTCCAAGTAATCCGTATACGGAAGATGTGCAGGGAATACCTGTTATCAATATCAGATACGTGCCTCTTACAAATTCATTTAACAGGCTTGCAAAGAGGATGGTGGATATAATCGGTTCTTTGATCGGAATTATTTTGTGTTCGCCGGTGATGTTTGTTGTGGCTTTCCTTATAAAGAGTACGGACAACGGGCCTATACTCTTTAAGCAGGAAAGAGTGGGACTTAACGGCAAAACATTCAATATGTATAAATTCAGGAGCATGAGAGTTCAGACCGAATCTGAAGAGAAAAAGGGCTGGACCACAAAGGACGATCCGAGAGTTACAACGATAGGTAAGTTTATCAGAAAGACAAGTATTGATGAACTTCCGCAGCTTTTCAATATATTGATCGGACAGATGAGTATTGTCGGACCAAGACCCGAGAGACCTCAGTTTGTTGAGAAGTTCAAGGAAGAAATTCCCAGATATATGGTTAAGCATCAGGTAAGACCCGGGCTCACAGGCTGGGCTCAGATAAACGGATACAGAGGAGATACTTCTATAAGAAAAAGAATTGAATATGACCTCTATTACATCGAAAACTGGTCGATGATGTTTGATTTCAGAATAATAATCGGAACCATAAGATACGGAATTGTCAATAAAAATGCATATTGAGCGTATAGACTTGTATATTTTTCACTTTTGTGGCAAAATGTATTGGGTATACGCTAACTTTTTTACGCAAATGTTAAAAAGTGTTGCACAGAAGTTTTAATAATCTATGACCAGTTTGTTGGGACAACATGGAGAATTGGAGAGGTAATATGGCTAATCGTGATGATGAATATTATGACAGAGGCGGTCGCAGACCTTCTCAGAGAGATGATAGATACAGAGACGATATGAGATCCTCAGGAAGAGGAAGAGACTCTAGATCTAGACGTGATTATGATGATTATGATGAGCGTCCTGTCAGAAGAAGAGAACCTGACGGAAGAGGCTCCAGATACGATGACCCCAGAAGAGGCGGTCAGTCATCAAGACCCGGTGCACCCAGAAATGGTAAGAAAAATAATAAAGCATTAATACTACTTATAAGTGAGATCGCAGTTGCGTTGTTACTTTTGGTTGCTGCTTATAACATATTCTTTAAGATGGGAGCTACAAAGGTCGGAAGAGTTAATCTTGATGAGTCCGAGATCAATGATAGTATCAGTGAAGCAGCTGCAGACAGTGAACACATGAAGGGATATACAAATATTGCTCTTTTTGGTGTTGACTCAAGAAAGGGACAGCTTGATAAGAAGACAAGAACAGACTCGATCATAATCTGCTCTATCAACAATGATAACGGTGAGATCAGACTTTGTTCCGTATATCGTGATACATGGCTTAATCTTAGTGATGACTCTTATGATAAGTGTAATGCTGCATATGTATACGGTGGTCCTGAGCAGGCAATCAAGATGCTCAATATGAACCTTGATATGGATATTAAGCACTGTTATACAATCGGTTTCAGAGGATTGTCAGATGTTGTTGATGCTTTGGGTGGTGTAGAGATTGATGTTCCCGATAACGTTGTTAAGCATCTTAATAACTACGAGAATACAATGGCTCAGGATCTTAAGATGGAATATAAGCCTGTAGAGAAAGCGGGACTTCAGAGACTTACAGGTCTTCAGGCTACAGCTTACTGCCGAGTAAGATATACGGCAAATGGTGATATCGACCGTGCGGCAAGACAGAGAGAAGTTATTCAGGCATGTCTTGAAGAGGCAAAGAAGAAGAGCCCTGCTGAACTTGAAGAGATTGCAGAAAAAGTATTTAAGGAATCATATACAACACTTCATTTTGATGAGATAGTCAAACTCCTCAAGAAGGTTCCTAAGTATGAGATTGTGGATCAGGCCGGATTCCCCAGCGAAGGCATGATAAATCCTAATGCCAGAGTTGGAAAGAAGAGTGTTGTAGCACCAGTGGATCTTGAGAGCAACGTTAAGTGGCTTCACGGATTCCTCTTTAATGATACTGAGTATGCTGTATCTGATGATGTTAAGAAGTACAGTCAGAAGATCAGTACAGATACCGGTGCGGGTAAATAATTAACCTACGGGTATTAAGAAATATAGTAAAGTAAGAAGACTAGCGCAGTTACAGGAAAGTAAGGCGATTTTTAGCAGAATATAAATAGAAGGGCCGGGTTCTGTATGAGCTCAGCCCTTTTTGTTCATTAGAAATATCAGTAACTCTATGATTGGGACTGATTATTTAATATAATTGAGGTAGAGATGTATAAAGTTGATGTGATAATACCAACGTATAAGCCGGATAAATCTCTTTTCGAACTGATCGATGATCTTGAAAAGCAATCGATAAGACCTGAGCATATTATCATAATGAATACGGAAGAAAAGTATTGGAATGATTTTATAGATAAAGCAGGTGCGAATCCGGCGGATAAATACGACAATATTATCGTTGAACATGTCAGCAAAAAAGAATTTGATCACGGAGAGACCAGAAACCGTGGGGTGAAGCTTTCTTCCGCAGATTTTTTCCTTATGATGACACAGGATGCTTTTCCGAGAGACAAGGTGCTTATAGCTTCTCTTGCGAAGGCACTTGATGAAGATGTTGCCGCTGCATATGCAAGGCAGTATCCGAAGCCTGATTGCAATCTTGCGGAGAGATATTCGAGAAAATTCAACTATCCTAATGAGTTTATCAGAAAGACTCAGGCGGATGTTAGCAGATTGGGAATAAAAACTTATTTTTGTTCAAATGTATGTGCCATGTACAGGCGCGATATATACGATAAAATAGGTGGATTCACGCATAAGACGATCTTCAATGAAGATATGGTATATGCGGGAAATGCATGCCAGAAGGGATATGCTATATGCTATGTTCCGGAGGCGGGAGTGGTTCATTCACATAACTACACCTGCATGCAGCAGTTCCACAGAAATTTTGACCTTGGAGTATCACAGACAGATCATCCTGAGATATTCGGTAGTATAAGTTCCGAGTCAGAGGGAAAGAAGATGGTCGGACAGACCGTTAAGCATTTCAGACATATAGGAAAGGGTTACCTTATACCGCATTATATAATTATGTGCGGCTTCAGATGGCTGGGTTACAAGCTTGGCAGAAATTACAAAAAACTGCCACAGAGTTTGGTAACGGCTTTTTCGATGAACAAGGAATATTGGGTGTAAATAATGGAATTAGATCTTTCAGGAAGCAATATAAAAATATCCGATGACATACACACATGGGAGGAAGTAAACCTCCTTTATAATGCTGCGCTCAAACAGATACAGACCAAAATTGAAATCCTTAACGAGGAATTTCAGGAGGTTCACAGATATAATCCTATTGAGCACGTCAAGGCCAGAGTTAAAGGCCCTGAAAGTATCGTAAAAAAGCTTAAGAGAAACGGATACGAGTCCACAATCGAGAACATGGTGCGCTATGTTAATGATATTGCCGGAATTCGTATAATATGCTCTTTTACATCAGATATATACAGAATAGCCGAGATGATCAGCAGCCAGAAGGATATCCAGGTGCTGACTATCAAAGACTATATCATGAATCCCAAGGATAGCGGATACAGGAGCTATCATATGATTGTTTCGCTTCCTGTTTATCTTTCGGACAGAATAGTAAATGTCAAAGTTGAGATTCAGATAAGAACTGTTGCAATGGATTTTTGGGCTTCACTGGAGCACAAGATTCAATATAAATTTGAGGGGAAGGCACCGGTACATATCAATACCGAGCTCTATGAATGCGCCAAGATGGTAGCAGATCTGGATGCGAGAATGTTGTCTCTTAATGATGAAATACAGGCGATTGAGAATACTGCCAATAATTGATGGCAGTAACAGGCATTTTTGGGGATAAATGCCTTAAAAAGCCGTATTAATGAGGAGTGGCCAGACACATCGCTGCGCCCGGCCTATTATGAAAAAATCTATCTAAATTTTAAATTAAGTTCGTCGTTTTTTTGCTCTGAAAATACTATACAAGTTAAATATGAATAAAATATGAACGACCCATGAACAAATAGTAAAAGTACACAATAATAAACTTTTTGATATTACAATCTTGTCTAATTTGCATAATGGATGATAAGCTATATTGTATGCAGATTAGGGGAGTAATGCATATATGAGGAGGGAAAGTTATGGAAAACTTTATGGACAAACTTGCTGAAAAGTTTAGCCCACAGGACATAATAAAAGCCAATTCCCAAGCGGAGATGGCTGAAGCCCAGAGAATCAAGAAGGAAGCCGAGCATTACAGAAGAGAAATCGAAGAATTGCGCAAGCATGCTGCAGAGTACAGCCAGCAACTTGAACAGCTTGAGGAATTGATGGAAGCTTCAAGGGACTATACTGAAGAGTTTGAAAAAGTTATCAATAGGATACATGAGAGTGATTCAAAGACTCATGATGTCGGTGTACAGATATACAGAAATGTTCAGGCGATTGTTGATAAAAACCGTGAGAAGATCGAGGAAGAGATGGCAGAGATCAATAAGAAGATGGAAACGGTACTTGATATTGTTGAATATAAGAACAATGCGGTTGGCCCGTTGTTGATAATTATAGTGCTTATGGTTTTTGCAGATCTTTTATTTAATGTTCTAAAGATATTCGAAGTACTTTAACCAGCTTATAGAAAGACTTTAATGCGATGAATTTAAGAGATACGGTATTTAAAAAGAAGATTAAAATATGGTTTTTGGAATCGGCTGTGGTAATTATCTTTTTGTGGATATTGTTCATGCCAAACATGACCAATTACGAAAAGAATGAGAATAACTACTTTACGATAAAGATAAATGGCAATGTTGTGGGTAACGTGGGTTCTCGAAATGAAGCTTACGAAGCTTACAGATATGCCAGAAGAGCAATAGCCAAGGGTAATGAGGGACTGACTCTTACAATGGCTGATCTTTCTATCGAAGGTGAGAACAGGATGTGGGGTGTCGTAGAATCCCCTGAGAGAATAGCTGCCAAGATGGCAAGTGTTCTCAATCAGAGTAAGTTTGATACGGTTCAGAAGACATATTCATTAAAAATAAATAAGTTTTCCTTAAATCTGGCAAGTATTGATGAAGTACAGAATCTTTTGGAACGAGTTATTTCAATGTACGATGAAAAGGATATGTTTGATGTAAGCCTCGAACTTGATCCTACCAGAGAAGTAAACGTACTTATGCCAAAGGTTCAGAGTAAGGAAGAAATTCAGGAAGAAGAAGGAACGCTTAAGCCTCTTCTTTCAAATATCGGTGTTAATAAGACTATAAGAGATGCAGCGGATGCTGCGGACTTAAAGGGCAATTATAAAGAGTTTGATGAGTTCAGATACGGACTGGTTAGCATTGATTTCAAAGATAAGATTGAAATTGTTGAAAGTTATCTTCCTGCCAACAAATTGGCAAATCCGGATACGGCTTTTACTGATCTTACAGGAGATAAAAATAAAGAAGAAACATATGAAGTTCAGACAGGTGATAGCTTATACAGTATAGCTGTTCATCATAATCTGACTGTCGATCAGCTTGTTGAGATGAACCGTGATAAGCTTCAGGATGCAGCTTCTACCATAAGAGATCACGATAACTTAACGGTTGTGATTCCAAGACATGAGCTTTCTGTGAAATATGACATGAGAGAGTTCCGTAAACATGAGAGCTATCAAGCTCCCACACAAAAAATTGATAATAAAAAATGGTTTACAACTGAGTCTGAGGTTATTCAGGAAGCGGTTCCGGGAGTACGTGATGCGGTTCTTCTTACTACTTATGTTGATAATCGAATGGAAGGCGTTCCGAAGGTCGAAAAGGTTGATAAAATAAAAGAGGCTGTTCCTATGGTTATAGAACAAGGAACAATCGAGCCGCCTTCATATATCAAACCTATATCCGGAGGAAGATTGTCCTCGGGATTCGGTCCGAGAAAAAGACCTACCAAGGGTGCCAGCAAAGTCCATAAAGGTGTGGACTGGGCAACGCCGGTAGGAACTACTGTTGTAGCATCTTCAGCCGGAACCGTAACAAGAGCCGGTTGGGGTAGTGGATACGGTTACTGCGTATACATTAAGCATAATGACGGAAGAGAGACGAGATACGGACATCTTTCTAAGATCACGTGTCAGGTAGGACAGAAAGTAAATCAGGGAGATAAGATCGCATTATCAGGAAATACCGGTGTTTCATCGGGACCTCACGTACATTTTGAAATTCGTGTCAATGATAATCCGGTTAACCCATTGGAATATATTAATTAAAATGATATAATCATTAATAAAATATTAGCAAAATGTATGTAAAACCTGCTCATTTTGTAGAAAAAACACGGTACCATGGGGGCTCTGCTTGTTTTGACACAGTGTTGGTATTGTGCTATTAATATTAGATGCCGAGTGTAATTAGGTTGGTGCTACATGTGTGGTGAGATTGCCCGGCAGGGAAAGGTTATATATGGAAAAGTATATTATAAAAGGCGGAAATCCGCTTGTAGGTGAGGTGGAGATTGGAGGAGCCAAAAACGCTGCGCTTGCGATTTTGGCAGCTTCAACTATGACGGATGAAGTTGTTCATATAGAGAATATGCCTGATGAGTCGGATACCAATGTGATGTTGCAGGCTATTGAGAGCATTGGAGCAATTGTTAAGAGAACCGGAAGACATTCAGTTAAGATATGTGCTTCGCAGATTCATGACTATGTTATAGAGAACGATTACATCAAAAAAATAAGAGCATCATATTACCTTTTGGGAGCCCTTTTAGGTAAATACAATCAGGCAGGAGTTGCACTTCCCGGAGGTTGTAATATCGGTCTCAGACCTATAGACCAGCATATAAAAGGATTTAACGCTCTCGGAGCATCAGTAAATATTGAACATGGGATTATCGCTGCACATGCTGATAAACTTGTGGGAAATCATATTTATCTCGATGTTGTCAGCGTAGGCGCTACCATTAACATCATGATGGCGGCTGTTATGGCAGAGGGACAGACTGTTGTCGAAAATGCAGCCAAGGAACCTCATGTAGTTGATTTTGCAAACTTCCTTAACAGTATGGGTGCCAATATAAAAGGTGCCGGTACAGATGTTATCAGAATTCAGGGCGTTGAGAAGCTTCATGGCACTGAGTATGCTATTATTCCCGATCAGATTGAAGCGGGAACATTCATGCTTGCCGCTGCCGCAACAAGAGGCGACATTACTATAAAGAATGTAATTCCCAAACATCTTGAGTCAATAAGTGCCAAGCTTATTGAGATGGGATGCCAGGTTCATGAATCAGATGATGCGGTAAGAGTAGTTGCAACAAAGAGACTTCAGAATACACATGTTAAGACTCTTCCTTATCCGGGATTTCCTACGGATATGCAACCTCAGATGACAGTTGCACTTGGACTTGCAAGTGGAATCAGTGTTGTTACGGAGAGCATTTTTGAGAACAGATTCAAGTATGTAGACGAACTCACAAGAATGGGCGCCAGCATTAAAGTTGAAGGCAGCTCAGCAATAGTTGAGGGAGTCAGCAAATATACGGGAGCAACAGTTTCGGCTCCTGACTTAAGAGCAGGTGCGGCGCTTGTAATAGCGGCACTTACTGCAGACGGTATCTCTACGATAGAAGATATTAAGTATATCGAGCGAGGATATGAAGATTTCGACCAGAAACTTCGCGAACTCGGAGCTCACATCGAGAAAGTCGAGAACGACAGAGATATGCAGAAATTTAGGCTTAGAAATGCATAAAGAAAACAATTCTTTTTGAAAATAATTAAGACGGTCAATCGTGTGATCAATGTCATTAAGTTAACATTGGGATAATGCTTTGGATGAGAGAAACGGGAATGAAGATGATAACCTTCATTCCCGTTTCTTCCTTTTTAGGCATAACAAACAGGCGGATCTAAAATCCACCTACTAATCATGTTTTATTTTGATTATTTATGCTACTCTATATAAGAAACTATGAAATACTTTTCCTGTCAGTATTCGTTTACGATGCCTATTAGGTCTAACTGGAATTATATTTCTAGCTATTATAGTTTCTAAATTAGGTGATGTCGTTTTTTCACGCAAGAATAGTCTGCAGACATGAGCAGCAACGGTAAAGTTCGCTTTGTATGTATATTTTCTTTGCTTTTTTTCAATGACTACGTGCGAGGTAATCATTTCCGCAAAGTTATACATTATCAGATGTGCGTATATTTCTTGCTGAATACACATCACCTTTTTTGAATGAAAATCTAGCATTCCAATAGTATATTTTAAATCTCTAAATGAAGTTTCTATCCCCCATCTGGCTGCATATAACTTTTTTAAATTTGTTGGCGTATATTCCTTAGCGTCCAAGTTAGTAATTACGGTTTCATATGTGTCTTCAGTAATCTTGAATCGTACGATTCTAAATTTAAGCTCATAAAAGGCTACTGAATCCTTTTTCCTTAGCTTTGTTGGGAGATAATCAAACGGATGTGAATGTGCAATCAATTTGTAGTGATTCTTGTCCTTCAAAAATAATTCCTTCATTTCCTTTGTTTGTTTACGCGTAAGTTTTAAATCAATATTTACATCAAATTCTTCTTCATCAGGTAGGTCTAATCCATTCTTAATTCCTCGTGTACCATCCTTAATCCTTATGAGATAATACCAACCTTTTTCTTGGATATGTGCCATACTGTGATAAGATTCGTATCCTCTATCAGCAATTACTAATGCTTTGGGAATAGGCGATCTATCTACCATCTCTTGCAATGCAGAGTGCTCATTTGCATCATGCTTTCCTTGAAGTACTACATCAGTATATAAATGATTTTCTAGATTATAGAGTGCATTTAAATGCAACAAATTGTAGGGCTTTTGTCCATTAACACTGGGATAATAAGATTTTTTATCTTCAGAATTAGTTGGAATTTGAATATCAGAACCATCAACTGCAAGAATAGTTAAATCAGAATGCGAATGATTTTGTAGTTTATTTGTAAACCCTTTAAAGATGTCTCTAAAAAATTCGGGCTTAATCTTTTGTCTTTGCTGAACAAAAGCCGAGGCAGATGGCAATGAACTGACATCATGGAAGATATCAATCATCTCATTGGTTATACTCTTGCTTTCCATCTCGATGATAGCTCTGACTATTTTTTCGAATGGAAGCTTACGATTCCTAGTGAAATCTACTTTGGGATTAACAACATAATCCAACATGTTTTGAGTAGTGGTAGTGATTTCAGATAATAAAAGCTTTTTAATGTGTTTTGGTTTCATATGTGACCTCCTTGCAATCAAGTTTTCCTTAATTACAAGGGCCGCTTTCGCTACCTTTAAAACATCAGTAGCGAAAGCGGCCACACATTTACGATAATCTGTCAATACCTTTTAAGAAAAAAAGACCCCTATGTCATTTCTGACATAGAGATCTTTTGGGCTGTCATCTTAACTTAATGACATTGATCGTGTGATTGACCGTCTTTTTAAACATATCGGATTAAACGTTGTCAGATGATTTCCTTGATATAAACGTCCGGACACTTGGTCAGGTCGATATAATCATTACCGACTTTAACTGTGGGGCGTGAGAGATGCATCTTGTTTATGAAGATGATCTCACCTATCTCACCCGTGCTGAGACGAACAGTGTTAAGAAGGTATGTATTAACTATGTTCTGTAAGAACGCAATTATCATCTCGGGATCGTATTTCTGGTATCCTTCCTCTTCGAACATCGATATAGCGATGAAAGGACACAGAGGTCCGCGGTAGTAGCGGGCACTTGTCATCGCATCATATACGTCCGCAATGGCGACAAGCTTACCGAATTTATCAATCTGAGGTCCGCGGATCTTAAGCGGATATCCCGAGCCGTCACATCTTTCGTGATGCATAAGCGTTGCATTCTTGATATGCTGACTGATGTTAAGATTCTTTATTATCTCATATCCACGCTGAGGATGAGTCTGCATAAGCGTATATTCGTCTTCTGTGAGCTTATCGGGCTTTCTGATGATCTCATCCGGAATAAGGAGCTTTCCTATATCATGGAAAAGACCTGACTGAGTGGCAATCTCAACTTCGGATTCATCCCATTTAAGCCACTGGGCAAGGATGTTTGATATAAGAGCAACGTTGATGCTGTGCGTAAATGTGGCATCATCGTAGGATCTCAGATTATGAAGCATATCGAAGATATTGGCTGACGATCTTCCTTTTTCAAGAAGACCATAAATGGGAGCCATCATATCATCGAATACAAGATCTCTGTTGTTTTCGATGATGTCCTTTATGGTGTGCTCGAATTTCTCGGCGCATTCCTCGAAACTGTGCTTAAATTCTTTAAACTCAGGTGATTGTTTGATACGCTCAGAATAAGTGAGTCCTTCATCGTTGGTTATGTCGACAAACTCATTTTCGAGTTCGACGAGTTCATCTTCGATAAGAACATCGATGATTGAATAGAAAGCTAACCTGGCAATGTCTTTGTCCTCCAGGACTGTACCTTTGTCAAGAAGCTTCAAACTTGAATTATAAGTGTGTACATCATTTGCAAGCACCATACCGGGTACGAGCTTGCGTGTAAGAATTCTTTTCATTATCCCCTCATTAAAAACAAAATACATCAAAATAATGATAATTTATTATAGTTACGCAATTGTTTTTTTGTCAAACATTCTTGACAAGAAAGAGCATTGAGAATACCATAATTTTGAATTTTTTACAATTTTTTTATACAAAATACGCTATTTTTATAGGTTAGTTGGGAAGGAACAGTACGAATGAACGAGAAACAGAGTATTTTTGAAACTATTGCGCAGAGCTGGCAGTATTTTGCTGCGCTTGTAATATTGGTTGCGTTTGCATTTGTTATTACACTTGCGGTTGAAAAGGTTGCGGTAAGAAAAGAGGGTAAACAGGATCAGAAACTTTTGAGTGTCCGCAAGATGGCTATTATCGGAGTCTTTTCCGCTGTTTCTTTTGTACTCATGCTTCTGGAGTTTCCGCTTCCGTTCGCACCTTCTTTTTATAAGTTTGATTTTAGTGATATGCCCGCACTTGTAGGAGGCTTTGCAGCAGGTCCTTTTGCAGGTGTAATGGTTGAGTTCATCAAGATATTATTAAAGCTTGTTATCAAGGGAACAAGCTCGGGATTTGTCGGTGAGATAGCAAATTTCGTTGTCGGTACTTCTTTTGTACTTCCCGCAACGATCATCTACAGACTTCATAAGTCAAGAAAGGTTGCGCTTATAAGCTGCATTGTCGGAACAGCCTTCATTACACTGGTAGGTTCACTTCTTAACGCATTTTTCCTTCTCCCTGCATATGCAGTTATCTACGGCTGCGATATAAGTTCATTCGTGGAGATGGGAGCAGCTATAAATCCCGCGATCACGAACATAACAACTTTCTGCTTGCTTGCGGTAGCACCGTTCAACCTCGTGAAGGGCATTGTGGACAGTGTGATAACATTTGCGCTATATAAGCACATAAGCCCGATACTTAAGGGAAACAGCAACAGAACAAAATAAAACATCAAACAAAGAGGAGCGTTCGTAACGGAATGCTCCTTTTTATTTGATAGAGACAGCTTCTTTTGGCATAATAGAAAGAAGCAGTTGGGGGACGCTGATTTTATAAGAGTTACAAACTTTAAGGCGAGGAGAACGGGCATGATCAGGATAGCAGTTTGTGATGATTCGAAATTTATGCGTAGTGAAATAGGGAATAAGATACTCGATTATTCTGTGAAAAAAGATTTTGAGTATTCTCTGGATACCTATGATGTGGGGGAAAAGCTTGTGGAGTCAGGCGTAAAGTACGACCTGATATTTATGGACTATGAATTTGAAGATAACGGAGCGAACGGACTTGATATCGCAAGGAAGATCCGCGAGTCCGATAAGAATTCGACCATTGTGTTTGTAAGCAGTTATCCGTCTATTGTTTTTGATACTTTTGAAGTAGGTACATTCAGGTTTTTGACAAAGCCTGTCGATGATAAAAAATTCTGTGAAGTTCTTGATGCCTTCATGCAGACGCTTAAAGAGGACAATGTTCTCAAGATACGTCTGGACGGCGAAAATCATTTCTTTAAAGAGAGCATAATCTCATATGTTGAAGGTATGGGTAAAAACTGTATCTTGCATTTCTGCGACGGCCGCGATGAGATGGAGTGCCATGAGACTCTTGGTGCCATCGAAGGACGTCTTTCCTCAAAAAAGTTCTACAGATGTTATAAATCATTTCTGATCAATCTCGCTCAGGTTGATTCCTATAATCACAGCGAAGTGACCATGAGCACAGGGGATAAGCTACTTATCAGCAGACTTAAGTATAAAGAGTTCAATGATATTTATGCGGATTACCTTGTGAGAGTGGGAGTGTGATCGGATGGACGGTATAGGGCAGGCGATATGGATCATATTGGCAATATATATGGTGGGAGGAATCGCTATATTTGCCAATTTTTGGATTGTCTTTGAGAATTTCTATTCTTATCCCAAACTGGAGTGGGAAAAGAAAAATTGGATATGGATTATCTTTTATGTTGTAAGTACGCTTTCGTATAGATTTGCAGCTAATTCAGGGGTACATATAATTTATGTCGTGATAGGAGGAATATACTTCGTTCGAATTGTGCCTTTTTTGTGGTGCAGATATGGATGGAAGCCAAGCCTCATGGTAATTGTACTGTTTTATGAAAGTGTTGTGGATTTCATTGCGCAAAATATTCGGTTTCTTTTTTTAGATAAGATGAATTTATTAGGCTATGCTGGAATAGAAACTGATATTTCTGAATTGATTACAGAAGTTCTTATATGCAGTTTTTTGATGATTATGTTGTTGCTTAAAAGAGTTAATATCCTTAGAGTATACTTTACAACTCTTACCGTTCCGGAATATGTAGTTTTATTTTTGACATGTGCGGCTAATTGTACATTGCAATACGCAATCTATATGGGGGCAAATATTCCATTAATGAAAAAACTAAGCGTTGTATCATTCGGATTGCTTATGGTGGTTGTTCTATATGTCATAATGGTCCGAGAACAAAACACATCCATGAATGATATGATAGGTAACCTGAGTGGGCCTATGAAGCAGATTACAGATTCATATATTGAGATGAACGAGAAAAGTACTGAGCTCAGGAGATTCAGGCATGATACAAAGAATCTCTTATTGGCATTAAAATCTCTTGCCATGGAGGGGAAGATTGAGCAGGTGGTAGATTACATTGATGAGATGCAGGATGTGGTGGATACAAGCAGAGTGAAAGCATTCGACACAGGTAATTTTATCGCGGATGCACTTCTTGAATCCAAGGCAAAGACTGCGGCACAAAATGAAATTACTATGACGGTTGAAGGCAACATTCCCGCAAACAGAATTGAAGATGTAAATCTTGTAATACTGATTTCCAATCTAGTAGACAATGCCATAGAAGCTGCAAAGCAGGTTGAAGGCGAGAAAAAGATTGAGATACAGTCGATACTCAAGAAAAACATTTGGATTCTTTCTGTAAAGAATTCATGCGTGCAGGATGTGATAATACGAGAAAACAGAATTGAAACTACAAAAGAAGAGAAAGAGTCGCATGGGTTTGGAATCTCAAACATTGAGCGTGTGGCTAAGAAGTACGGCGGTAATTTGAAACTTAGCTGTGAGAACCAAGTATTTACAGCCAGAGCGACGCTTATGCTTATGGCATAAAAATATCGTGCTGACTTATTTTTTGACTTACGGGAGGGGAATATGCTAAATGAACTGATTGGGGCTGTGATACAAGTGGTTATATTTGCACTTATACCGGTGATTATTTGGTTTATAACGGCGCGGAAAAAAGAAACATTTTTTTATTGGATTGGTTTCAGGAGACCTGCACAGGGCAAATGGCTAAAGACAGTTTTTATTACTGTTGTTTTGGCAGCCATATATATTATGCTTACTAATTTGAGTGTGAGGATATTGCCTGATGGAGTTACAACAGCCGGGGCTCAGTTTGCAGGGATGGGGGCTTCAGCTCTTCCTGCGGTTTTTATTTATGCGTTTGTTCGAACGGCGTTATCGGAAGAGATTCTTTTTAGAGGATTTATTTTGAAATGTGTTGAGCGAAAGTTTGGCTTTGCTATGGGAAATACGGTGCAGGCATTTTTGTTTGGTCTTATGCACGGAGTTCCGTTTGGGCTGGCAACAGGGAGCGTATGGGCTTTTTTATTACTTACAATGTTACCCGGGCTTTTTGGAGCGTATATGGGATGGATGAATGAGAAGAAGTTTGGCGGTTCGATTATTCCAAGTTGGATATTACACGGATGCATGAATTTTATGACTGCGATTATGTCTTTGATGTAAAAAAAGATGTCTTTTACATAAATAGGGAGATGGAGATTTGGCTCAGAATATATGGATTATGCTGGCAATATATACAGTGCGGGGAGTGGTTGTATTTGCCAATTTTAGGATTGCTTTTAAGCATTTTTTTTATTTTCAAAGTAATGAGCGAAAGAAAAAGGACTGGATATGGCTTGGATTATATCTCGCTATTAATTACTTATATAGACCAATATTAAATTATGGACCAAGATCATTTCGTTTGATTTTTCTTTTATTGTATTTATTTCGTATTGTGCCGTTTTTATGGTCTAGGTATGGATGTAAATTGTCATATTTGGTTATCTCGTTATTTTATGGAGGCATTATTGATTCTATATCTGTAAATATAGATTATATATTTTGGGGCTATGCCAGAAGTAATATATATGCTGCATTAAATGCCGATGTTTCAATAATGATAACAGAGGTATTAGTGCTTATCTTTTTGTCGGTATTGCTATTGCTTAAGAAAGTGGGCTTTATAAAAGTCCATTTTACGGAGCTTGCGATTACAGAGTATATTTTACTTTTCCTATTGGAGATGTCTTTGGGAATACTTCAAGCTAATACATTTAGATCAGAGGCGTACACAGATTCAATGAAAGGATTAAGTGTTTTTATATTTATAGTTTTTATATCGCTTATCATACATATCATAATGGTTCGCGAACAAAACACATCCATGAATGACATGATAGGTAATCTGAAAGAACCTATGAAGCAGATCACAGATTCTTATATCGAGATGAATGAGAAGAATACTGAGCTTAGAAGATTTAGGCATGATACGAAGAATCTTCTGCTGGCGTTACGATTCCTGGTTGCGGAAAAAGAAAATGATCAGGCAATTGAATATATCGACAAGATGCAGGAGGAAATAGAAGCAAACAAGGGTAAAGCATTCGATACCGGTAATTTTATCGCGGATGCACTTCTTGAATCCAAGGCAAAGACCGCTGCACAAAATGATATTACTATGACGGTTGAAGGCAACATCCCCGCGAACAGGATTGAGGATGTGAATCTTGTAATTCTGATTTCTAACCTTGTCGATAATGCCATAGAAGCAGCAATGCAGGTCGAAGGTGAGAAAAAGATTGAGATACAGTCGATACTTAAGAAGAATATCTGGATTCTTTCTGTAAAGAATTCGTGCGTTAAAGACGTGGTTATCAGAGAAAATAGGATTGAAACTACCAAAGAAGAGAAGGAATCTCATGGATTTGGAATCTCAAACATTGAGCGTGTTGCTAAGAAATACGGCGGTAATCTGAAGCTTAGTTGTGAAAACCGTGTGTTTACAGCCAGAGCGACGCTCATGCTTATGGCGTGATGGGGGTGTGCCAATAAAAATGCAAAATACAGGGAGATGGGGGATTTGATTCAAAATATCTTGATTATTCTGGGAATAAGCGTTTTGCGTGGGATTACTGTCTTTGCATGCTTTTGGATTATTTTTGAGCGCTTTTTTTCGTATCGTAGCAGAAAATGGGATATAGGTAGTTGGTTTGGGATTATTTTCTATATAGCAATTTCGCTGTTATATAGGTTTGCTTTAAACTCAGAGATACTTCTGATTAGCAGGATAATGCTGATTATACACTTAATTAGGATTATTCCCTTTTTGTGGGCAAAATATGGATTTGATCTGAAATTTCTGGTAATGGTGCTGTTTTATGAAAATATGATAGACTGCTTGGCACTGAATGTTGAGTATTTATTCGTGGTCAAGAGTAACATTGAGGGCTATAAAGGGATAGAGAGTGATTTCGCTATAGCTTTAACAGAAGTAGTTGTCTTGCTGTTCTTGTTACTATTAGTGGCACTCAAAAAAGCAAATATCCTAAAGGTGTATTTTACTGAGCTTACTATACCGGAATATATTATTTTGTTCTTAAATTGTTTTTTTGGAGGAATATTACAAAGCGCTATCCTTAAAGAAAAGATGGTGGTTAGCGGAATGAGAACATTGTCATATATTACCTATGCATTACTTATGATTCTTATTATGCATGTCATAATGGTCCGAGAACAAAACACATCCATGAATGATATGATAGGTAACCTGAGTGGGCCTATGAAGCAGATTACAGATTCATATATTGAGATGAACGAGAAAAGTACTGAGCTTAGAAGATTCAGGCATGATACAAAGAATCTCTTATTGGCATTAAGATCTCTTGCCATGGAGGGGAAGACTGAGCAGGTAGTCAATTACATCGATGAGATGCAGGATGTGGTGGATGCAAGCAGAGTAAAAGCATTCGATACCGGTAATTTTATCGCGGATGCACTTCTTGAATCCAAGGCAAAGACCGCTGCACAAAATGATATTATTATGACTGTTGAAGGCAACATCCCCGCGAACAGGATTGAGGATGTGAATCTTGTAATTCTGATTTCTAACCTTGTCGACAATGCCATAGAAGCAGCGAAGCAGGTTGAGGGTGAGAAAAAGATTGAGATTCAGTCGATACTTAAGAAGAATATCTGGATTTTATCGGTAAAGAATTCATGCGTACAGGATGTGGTTATCAGAGAAAACAGAATTGAGACCACAAAAGAAGAGAAGGAATCGCACGGTTTTGGAATCTCAAACATTGAACGAGTGGCTAAGAAATACGGCGGAAATTTGAAACTTAGCTGTGAGAATCGTGTGTTTACAGCCAGAGCGACGCTTATGCTTATGGCATAAAAATATCGTGCTGACTTATTTTTTGACTTATGGGAGGGGAATATGCTAAATGAACTGATTGGGGCTGTGATACAAGTGGTTATATTTGCACTTATACCGGTGATTATTTGGTTTATAACGGCGCGGAAAAAAGAAACATTTTTTTATTGGATTGGTTTCAGGAGACCTGCACAGGGCAAATGGCTAAAGACAGTTTTTATTACTGTTGTTTTGGCAGCCATATATATTATGCTTACTAATTTGAGTGTGAGGATATTGCCTGATGGAGTTACAACAGCCGGGGCTCAGTTTGCAGGGATGGGGGCTTCAGCTCTTCCTGCGGTTTTTATTTATGCGTTTGTTCGAACGGCGTTATCGGAAGAGATTCTTTTTAGAGGATTTATTTTGAAATGTGTTGAGCGAAAGTTTGGCTTTGCTATGGGAAATACGGTGCAGGCATTTTTGTTTGGTCTTATGCACGGAGTTCCGTTTGGGCTGGCAACAGGGAGCGTATGGGCTTTTTTATTACTTACAATGTTACCCGGGCTTTTTGGAGCGTATATGGGATGGATGAATGAGAAGAAGTTTGGCGGTTCGATTATTCCAAGTTGGATATTACACGGATGCATGAATTTTATGACTGCTATCATGTCTTTGATGTAAAAAAGATGTCTTTTGCATAAATGGGGGGATGGGGATTTGATTCAAAATATATGCATTATGCTGGCAATATATACAGTGCGGGGAGTGGTTGGACTCGCAAATTATTGGCTGGCGTTTGAAAAATTCTTTGTTTTTCCAAGTTTAAAACAGAAGAAAGCTAAATGGATCGGAATTGGAGTTTATTTTGTAATTAATTATCTATACGAACCTATGATACATTATGGGCCATTGTCACTGTATTATGTTGTTTTGGTGCTGTACCTTGTGCGCATAGTGCCTTTTTTATGGGCGGGATATGGGTTTGACTGGACATACATGGCACTTGCGTTGTTCTATGGGAATTGGATAGATTGCATTTCTCAAAATATACAAATTGTGTTCATGGAAAATATTAGTGGTGGCTTTTATTATGCTTTTGAAGCAGATATTTTTGTGATGCTGACAGAAATATTGGTGTTATGCGTTCTCATAGTGTTGGTGTTGTTAAAACGAGCAAATATCTTAAGAGTTTATTTTACAAAACTGACTACTTATGAATATATTCTTCTGTTTATGGTGAATATGTCATTTTCACTTATGGAAGTGAGGATTTTTGAGTTATATAAGGTTACCGCTTCGGTTAGAGTGCTAAGTGCTATTACTTTTATACTGCTTATATCGCTTATCATACATATCATAATGGTTCGCGAACAAAACACATCCATGAATGACATGATAGGTAATCTGAAAGAACCTATGAAGCAGATTACAGATTCTTATATCGAGATGAATGAGAAGAATACTGAGCTTAGAAGATTTAGGCATGATACGAAGAATCTTCTGCTGGCGTTACGATTCCTGGTTGCGGAAAAAGAAAATGATCAGGCAATTGAATATATCGACAAGATGCAGGAGAAAATAGAAGCAAACAAGGGTAAAGCATTCGATACCGGCAATTTTATCGCGGATGCACTTCTTGAATCCAAGGCTAAGACCGCTGCACAAAATGATATTACTATGACGGTTGAAGGCAACATCCCCGCGAACAGGATTGAGGATGTGAATCTTGTAATTCTGATTTCTAACCTTGTCGATAATGCCATAGAAGCAGCAATGCAGGTCGAAGGTGAGAAAAAGATTGAGATACAGTCGATACTTAAGAAGAATATCTGGATTTTATCGGTAAAGAATTCATGCGTACAGGATGTGGTTATCAGAGAAAACAGAATTGAGACCACAAAAGAAGAGAAGGAATCGCACGGTTTTGGAATCTTAAACATTGAACGTGTGGCTAAGAAATACGGCGGCAATCTGAAACTTAGTTGCGAAAACCGTGTGTTTACAGCCAGAGCGACGCTGATGCTTATGGCGTGACATTGATTGGATTTAGGAACCTAATATTTGGGAAAATACCAATCAGATTGGTATTTCTGTTAACGATCTATAAAAGGAATCAAATGTACAAAAGTGCACTTGGTTCCCTTTTTTGTATAGTTGGTTCCCAAAAGCAAATTCTAAGCACATTTGCTGATAAGATGAGACAGGATAAAGAATGGGAAAAGGGGGATGCTTATGAGCAATGTGTTACATATCGCGGGCCTTAATAAAAGCTACAACGGCAGAAAAGTTGTTGATAATATCTCGCTTGATGTGGAAAAGGGAGATATTGTCGGATTGATCGGACCAAATGGCGCCGGTAAGTCAACAACTATGAAGATGATAATGAATCTCATCAGCAAGGATTCCGGCGAGATAGTGATTGGTGAAGGAACAAACTTTGTTGAGAAGATCGGCTTTGCAACTGAATCATCGGCGTTTTATGAGTATCTGTCGGGGTACGACAATCTGATGCTTATTGCAAAGTTATATGACAATGTATCTGAAGAAAAGGTCAGAGAAATAGTTGATTTTGTGGGATTGTCGGAACATATCGGCAAAAAAGTAAAATCGTATTCGACAGGTATGCGCCAGAGACTGGGGCTTGGAAGGGCGCTCCTTAACGATCCTGAGCTTCTTATCCTTGATGAACCTACAAACGGACTGGATCCGTATGGAATGAAAGATATTTATGAAATGCTTGAGAAGCTTGCAAGGGTGGATAACGTAGCAATCCTTATCTCGTCGCATCTTTTGCATGATATAGAAAAAATATGCAATAAGGTGGTCATGATCGATGCGGGAAAGATTCTTTTCAGCGGTGATATCAGTGAACTGGGAGAAGGCCTTGAGGACAGTTACTACAGCATGTATAGGAGGCAGGCGTGATGAAGAATGTAAAGAATGAACTGTATAAGCTCTGGAAAGGCAGAAGGCTTGGAATATTTCTTTTGATTCTGTTTGTTACATGTATAGCCATGGGTGTGCTTGTCAGCTCGATTCAGATGAAGGGACTTCTTGAAAAAGACGTGATTGATTCAATGACAGGCGGCAATTTTCCCACACAGGTTCTTGGCATGATAGCAGATATAGTGTTGCCGGTATTTGCCACTCTTTTTGTGACTTTTCTTGTTACCGATGAGGCAGACAGTGGCAGTTTGAAGCTTCCGCTTTTATGTGGGCAGTCTCGTGAAAAGCTGATAGCTGCTAAGGCGGTAGTGGTTCTTATCGGTGCGATGGCTCTTATGGCTGTTACGTATATTACGTCAAATATCGTAGCTGTTGCGTTCTGGGGAAGTGATACGGTGGTTGAGGCTTTTTTCCAAAATGCGGTTATATATGCGGAAACTTATTTTGCGCTTGCAGGCTGGTCAATGGTTGTGTTGTTTGTTTCACTGTTTGTGAAAAACAGCGGCTCGATGGTAGGCATAGCGGTAATTGTACTGGTAATAGGATGTATTTTGAGTTCTGCAAGTCCGCAGATAGCGAAATATGAAGTGATGTACTACCTTAAGGCATTTGTAAGCATGACAGCGATTGACCGCACACTTGCGATGTCGGTATGCGGCGGTACCATAGTAGCTTTTTTTGCCATGACAACGTTTAAGTTCAAGGCTTTGCAGATTCAGAAATAAAAGAGGGAACAATAAATTTTTTTATAAAAAAGACTAACTATTAAAAGTCAACAAGAAAATGAAGATTTTTGAATAAAACATCGTTAAGTGTTTTAGATAGCCTGGAGGCAGGATTAAGCCTCAATCAGTACCTTGAAAACTGCATGACAAACAGAGCATCTGAACAGGTGCTCTAAGAAAAGGATGTAAGTTAAAGACTCTTTATTTTCGGTAGGCTTCGCCTGTAAGTTCCATCCGATAGATGGTGCGTATCAGCTTTTTCGCCGCATGACCGATAGCAACATTGTAGTGCTTGCCTTCACTTATCTTTTTAGAGAGGTAAGCGCCGAAACTCTCATCCCAGTGGCAGACATATTTTGTGGCATTGAACAAAGCATACCGTAGGTAACGAGAGCCCCGTTTTTCCATGTGGGAAAAGCAAGAATCAAGTTGTCCTGATTGGTATGTAGATGGCGATAACCCTGCAAATGCAAGTATCTGATCGGCATTGCTGAAGCGGTTGAAATCGCCAATCTCTGCAAGAATCATGGCTCCCATACGGTAGCTAATACCAGGGATTGTCATAATCGGAGAGTCGCAAGTATCCATAATGGATTTGATTGAAGCTTCGATTTCATCAATCTCATCCGTCATCACCTCGATCAGATGGATGGTGTGCTTCAACTCCATTGATTTTGCCGGCATAACAGAACCGATTGAATCCTTTGCAGCATCTCTTATGGTGACAGCCATATTTCGTCCGTAGCGTCCCTTAGAAGCTGTTTCAAGGACATTTCTTAGATGTGTAAGGTGACTTTCAGCAATGTAAGAAGCACCGGGAAACTCAGAAAGTAAGGCGTACACAGAAGCCATATGAAGATTAGGAACGAGCTTTTCCAGTTCCGGAAACAGGATATTAATAAGCCGAGCCACAGACGATTTAAGCTTGGCTCGCTCTTGAACCTTGTCAAAACGGTAGCGGGTTAATGACTTGAGTTCTTCGCTGTGATATGATGTGTCTGAGTAGGGCTTGAGAGTCTTATCAGTCATTAACATCATAGCAATCGAACCGGCATCGACTTTATCCGTTTTCGTCTTTCTAAGGCTTAAACCTTTTCTGTAAAGATTTGTGTGTAGCGGGTTGATAACACAGGTGGGTAGACCTTTATCAATGAGCGATCCGAGAAGATTGAGTGAGTAGTGACCGGTAGCTTCAAGACCTACTTTTATTTCGGTCCTATCATCAGTCACTGAGAAAATCTTTTCATACAACTCATCAAAGCCTGTCTTGTTATTCGGGATAGTAAACACCGGATAGAGATTATCGGCTTCTGATCCCAGGATGCAGCAATCATGCTTATCCTTTGCAACATCGATACCAACGTAGATCATACATGTGATCCTCCTTAAAAGTATTTGACGCTGTATTGGATCCACAGGGCTCTCTGCCGATGTAACCTCGTTCTACATAAACCGTCATGCGGTATCTAACTGATTAACATTGTGACAAAGAGGCTGTGGTTGGAGCCTTTTTGAAACCGTCTATGCGGTAGGAGGAACGAACCAATCCACAGCATCTTCAACAGCATATCCTATACCTATAGAGAAGGTAAAGAATGGATATGACTATATAATACGAGGAGGATTTAAAAATGTCAGAACAGAAAAGAATTTTAATCGTAATCGTGAGTGCGGCTGTAGCGATGATGGTAACTATACTTTGGAGGGCTGTATACTCTATAAAGCATAAGGGGGATGAAAAGGCTCTTGATGCTATGACAAAAGCGCAGGCGGGTTCATCATGGACTTTGTGGTTTTGGTTTATATGCTGGGAAGGATTTGCGCCGTATATATTTGGAAAAGATGCAATTTTTTCGATAGGCGGAGTAGGACATGTTATAATGTTTCTTGTTGGAACACAATGCTTATCTGAGCTATTTTATGCTTACTATTATACTAAGATGGTAAAGACAAAAAAGACAGATAATGAACAGGCTAACACTGAACAGGCATGATTGGTTATAAAAGGCTTTTTAACTGTTAACAGATATAGTGTCAAACAGCATTATTGTTGAGAACAGGAGGAAAGTATGAATAACACCGAGCTTTACACAGAGTTTAGGGAAGAGTGCATGGATAGGGTTACCGTAGATCGTGAGGAATTCTGCAAAAGGATCAAGAATCTGAAAAAGGGTGCGATCATTGAGCCTGATAAAGGGACGTACCAGCTATATTCCAAGTTGGTTAGTGTCTCAGATCGGGAGCAGGAACAGGATGCACCGTATGTTCTTGAGATCGATCCGGCTGCGAGAGTCCGCTTTGAGGGGAGTTTTAGCGAATATGAGGATCTGCTCAAAGAGATCAATAAGAACAGAATAGGACATTATGATGTAAAGGTATACAGCAAGTTACAAGACGGTAATGCGGACAGCGATTTCTTTATCATGGACGTTTATTACCAGATGCAATAAAGTAATCTTTATCGCAAAAAATTACAGAAAGAAAAGCAGTGCCGAGCACTGATAACGGATAACCGTAAAAAGACAATTCGCTTTTTGCGGTTATCTTTTTGTGATATAGTTAAAGAGGCAAAGTTTGAAATATGCGAGGTTTGTATGGATATAGTTACCAGACACGAGACGAATAGTGCCGAGGAGACGTTTGAGATTGGCAAAAGGATTGGCGAGAGCGCGACGCCGGGAATGGTGTATACTCTTGTGGGCGACCTTGGCGTCGGAAAGACCGTTCTTACGCAGGGAGTTGCCGCGGGACTTGGGATTACGGGACCTGTGAGCAGCCCGACTTTTACTATCCTGCAGGTTTACGACGAGGGAAGGATTCCTTTTTACCACTTCGATGTTTATCGTATCGGTGATGTCAGCGAGATGGATGAGATCGGGTATGAGGATTATTTCTACGGAGACGGCATCTGCTTTATCGAGTGGGCGAACCTCATAGAGGAGATACTTCCCGAGCATTATACGGAGATAGTCATAGAAAAGAACCTTGAAAAAGGCTTTGATTATCGACTTATTACAATGACAAAAAAATAAATGATATAAAAAGTGAGTTATATGAAAATACTTTCTATCGATACATCGGGACTTGTGGGAGCCGTTGCGGTTTCTGACGGAGATATGCTTGTTTCCCAGTTCTCGGTGCAATATAAAACTACACATTCTGAGATCTTGATGCCTATGCTTGATGACATATGCAAAAAGATAAATCTCGATCTGTCTACGATCGATGCCATAGCGGTGGCTGAGGGACCCGGCTCTTTTACGGGACTTCGTATCGGAAGCGCGACGGCAAAAGGACTTGCGCTTGCTCTTAATAAGCCGATAATACCGGTACCCACTGTTGACGGGATTGCTTATAATCTCTACGGAGTTGAAAAGATAATTTGTCCTATGATGGATGCCAGAAGAAATCAGGTGTACACGGGACTTTATACGTTTGTGCCAAAGACCTACGAGGGAAAAAGTCTTGAGAGGTCTTTTGACATGCAGGTTATCCACGGGCAGTTTGCGACATCTGTTGAGGATATAGCGAACAGGATAAACGAGATTGGGAAGCCGGTTGTGCTTTTGGGCGACGGTGTTCCGGTCTATCATGACAAGCTGGAGGAGCTTTTGAAGGTTCCGTATTCGATAGCGCCTTTTTTCCAGAACAGGCAGAATGCGGCGGCTGTTGCGGCACTTGCGGGAGTTTATGCGGCTGAGGGAAGGATTGTCAATGCCGATGATTTTGCTCCCGATTATCTTAGGCTCTCCCAGGCTGAGCGCGAAGCTCTTGAGCAGGATAAAAGCGGGGGTGAGTCTAAAGGTAAGCTTGCCGAAAAGAAGGCTGCGAGCAGGAATAATCCCGGGATTATCAGGATCAGGGAGATGAGCGCTGAGGATATCGAGGATGCTTATAATCTTGAGAAGACGAATCTGGGAAAAGAGGCTTGGACGCAGAAACAGCTTCTTGATGCACTTACAAGAGACGACACGATCTATCTTGTTGCCGAGAAGGCGGGAAGAGTTGTCGGTCTGTGCGGCGTGCAGAATATCTCGGGCGAAGGTGAGATTACGAATGTGTCTGTTTCGGGCGATTGTAGGAGAGAGGGCGTTGCTTACAAGATGCTTAAGCAGCTCCTTGAGAGAGGCCACGGAATAGGGATAAGTGACTACACTCTTGAAGTTCGTGCGGGAAATGCGCCTGCGATAGGGCTTTATGAGAGACTTGGCTTTGTGAGCGAGGGCGTAAGACCCGGATTTTACGATGAGCCCAAGGATGATGCGGTTATTTACTGGAAAAGGAAACAGGTTTTATGATAGATGTTTGTTTGCTGGGAACAGGCGGAATGATGCCGCTTCCCAACCGTTTGCTCACTTCTTTGTACGTGAGATATAACGGAAAATGTATACTTATAGATTCGGGTGAGGCGACTCAGATCGCACTTAAGAAAAAGGGACTTAGTTCCAAACCGATAGATATTATCTGCTTTACTCATTATCATGCGGATCACATAAGTGGTCTTCCGGGACTTCTTCTTACGATGGGAAATGCTGAGAGGACAGAGCCGCTACTTATGGTTGGACCTAAGGGGCTTGAGAGGGTTGTGAATGCGCTCAGAGTGATAGCGCCTGAGCTTCCGTTTGAGATTAAGTTTAAAGAGATAACGGAAGGTGAGATGTCTTTTGAACCCGAAGGAATGCCCGGATTTACTCTTTCTGCGTTTAAGGTTAATCACAATATTCCCTGCTACGGATATACCATGAATCTCAGAAGACAGGGAAAGTTTAATGTTGATGCGGCTGTGGCTGCAGGAATTGACAGGCGTTACTGGAACGGTCTTCAGAAGGGCGAGACGATAGAGCTCGAAGACGGAACGGTCTATACGCCGGATATGGTGCTTGGTGATGCGAGAAAAGGTATTAAGCTTACTTACGTCACGGATACAAGGCCTACGGACAGCATCGTTAATAACGCTAAGGATTCAGATCTTTTTATATGCGAGGGTATGTACGGAGAGCCCGATAAGCTTGTAAAGGCGAAAGAGCACAAACACATGACGTTCTATGAGGCTGCGAGACTTGCCAAGAATGCGGAGGTAAAAGAAATGTGGCTTACACATTACAGTCCGTCACTTGTTAATCCGCAGGAGTTCATAGGAGAGACGAGAAAAATATTTGCAAATACAGTTGCGGCGAAGGACGGCAGAAGTCTGACGCTTAGGTTCGAAGAATAATCTGCAGACTGAATCTTTTTTTCAAAACGGAGGGGACATGGAAAACAACAGTGTAAAGTCAGCAATTCTGAAATCAATCGTATTATTGGCGCTCGGAGCGGTCGTCGTAGTGGGATTGTATTTTATGTTCGTGGGAAGCAAAAAGAGTCCTGAGGAAGAACAGTACAATCTGACAGCGGTTGATGAGATCACTACTACCAATCTTGAAAAGAACTATCCGGCGAATCCGAGGATGGTGGTTGAGCTGTATGCAAAGACCATGCAGGTTCTTTATAAGGAGGAATACACTGAAGGGCAGCAGGACAAGATGCTTTATGTTCTTAAGGGAATCATGGATGATGAGCTTCTTGGGCAGCAGGTGAATTTTTCCAAGTCTATGAAAAATGAGATAGCGGAGAGGAAAGAAGGGGATTATTCGATTTCAAATTATCTGGTGCAGAATACGGAGCCTGATGTTGTTACCGTATCCGGAAAGAAGATGTGCAATGTGCAGTGTCTTTTTTCACTTAGAAAAGGAACGTCTACGGTTGCCACTTACTACCAGTTTATTCTTCGCCAGGATGATGAGAAGAGATGGAAGATCCTTGGCTGGGATGTACAAACAAAGCAATAACTTGGAGGATGGTTTTTGATAGAGTATCATGCGGACGACTACGGGCTTTTTCCCGAACAGAGTCGTCATATTATGGATTGTTATCACAAGGGGGCGCTCAATGGCATAAGTATCATGCCCAACAGCCCGTATTTAAAAGAGTGTATGGATGCGATCTCGGATATAAGAGAGAAGCTTTTTGTCACCGTACACCTTAATTTTGTTGAGGGCAGGCCTATCAGCGGAAACAGGGCGGATCTGCTTGTGAATGAGAGGGGAAATTTTGACTGCGGTTTTATCAAACTTCTTTTGGTGAGCTATATTCCTTTTTTGAGAAAGGCGTATTACAGGCAGATCAGAAGAGAAGTTGAGACGCAGCTTCGCGCATGCGGTGAGTATATGAACGGTGGCGTGTACAGGATTGACGGACATGTGCATTATCATATGATTCCCGTTATCTTTGATGCGCTTATGGATGTTGTTAAGAGCAATAAATTTAAGGTTTCATACATAAGATTTCCGTATGAGGAAGTGTCCGTTTATTCCGGAAATATACTGAAACTCAAGGGGCTTAGGCTTGTAAATCTTGTTAAAGTGATGATCCTGAACGCGCTTGTTGTAAGGAACAAGATGAAATACAAGACTTTTTTGAAAGGACTGGGCTTGGAAAATAAGCTGTTCATGGGCGTAATGCTTTCGGGGCATATGTTCTATGACAACGTCAGGGCATGTATTAAGAGCGCTGCGGATATCCTGGAGAAAAGAGGGAATGATGAGATGGAGATTCTTTTCCATCCGGGTGATGTAACCGTGCCTGCAGATGTGGAGAGGCTTACGAGTAGGGATGATTATGATTTCCTCACAAGTCCGAACAGGATGAAAGAGGCGGAAGCGCTTAAAAAATTTGGAAGTAATCTTAGCAGATGATCTGCGAAAAGGTAAGTTATGGAAATTAACAAGAATGTAGAGGATGACGGTGTCATCTTTATGTCAATAAAAGAGAATGGTGATGGCGACGCGGAAGCTGTCGGAGGTGCGGGGGATGTTACCATCCTTGCGATTGAGAGCTCATGCGATGAGACTGCGGCTGCTGTTGTGAGGAACGGAAGAGAGGTACTGTCGAATATCATTTCTTCCCAGATCGCGCTTCATACGGTCTATGGCGGAGTTGTGCCCGAGATTGCTTCGAGAAAGCATGTTGAGAAGATCAACGGTTGTGTTCGTGCTGCGCTTTCCGAGTCGGGGCTGTCGCTTAACGATATAGATGCTGTTGCCGTTACCTACGGGCCCGGGCTTGTGGGAGCTCTTTTGGTAGGAGTTTCTGAAGCAAAGGCTATCGCATATGCAACGAAAAAGCCTCTTATAGGCGTTCATCATATCGAAGGACATATTTGTGCGAACTATATCGAAAACAAGGATTTAAAGCCGCCATTTGCGTGTCTCGTGGTATCGGGAGGGCACTCGCACCTTGTTATCGTAAGAGATTACGGCAAGTACGAGATAATCGGACAGACCAGGGATGATGCGGCCGGAGAAGCTTTTGACAAGGTCGCCAGGGCGATAGGACTCGGATATCCCGGCGGTCCCAAGATCGATAAGGCGGCAAAAGAGGGAAATCCGGATGCGTTTACATTCCCTCAGGCCAAGATCGCGGGTGCAGACTACGATTTTTCTTTTAGCGGACTTAAGTCATCAGTGCTTAATTATATTAATCAGGCCAAGATGCAGGGACAGGAGCTTAATCCCAATGATGTTGCGGCTTCTTTTCAGAAAGCCGTTGTACAGGTGCTCGCAGAGCATGCGATAAGAGCGTGCAAGGAATACGGCATGGACTGTCTTGCGATTGCGGGAGGTGTTGCATCAAATACCGCGCTCAGGGAGCTCTTGGAAAAAGAATGTGCGGCCAATAATATAAGATTCTGCAGGCCTTCACCGGTGCTTTGCACGGACAATGCGGCGATGATCGGAGCTGCGGGGTACTATGAATTCATACAGGGCAAGACTTTCGGGCTTGACCTTAATGCTGTACCGAATCTTCCGCTTGGAGACAGGGAGAGAAGGTATCACGCGGATAAGAACAGATAAAGATTGGAGATGCCATGAAAACTGTGGCTGTTGTGCTTGCTGCCGGTAGCGGTAGCAGGATGAAAAGTGATGTTAAAAAGCAGTATCTTGATATAGGCGGAAAGCCGCTTATTTACTATTCATTGAAGGCTTTTGAAGAGAGCCCTGTGGATGATATTGTGCTTGTTGTATCACGCGGAGATGTTGAATTTGTCCGCAGTGAGATTGTTGAAAAATTTGGATTTGATAAGGTTAAGGTTATCGTTGAGGGCGGACTTTACCGTTATCACAGTGTTCGTCTGGGGCTTATGGCAGCAGAGGATGACTATGATTATGCTTTTATTCACGATGGGGCAAGACCTTTTTTGACCAAGGATATTATCTTAAGAGCACTCGACGGAGCAAGAAACTACGGCGCGTGCGTTGTCGGAATGCCTGTAAAAGATACCATTAAGATCTGTGATGAGGACGGATTTGCGGTTTCCACGCCAAACAGAGACAGGACATGGATGATACAGACGCCGCAGACTTTTTCTTTTAAACTCATAAAAGATCTGTACATGAGGCTCGACCGCGAGGAGGAAGAGCTCATCGCAAAGGGCGTCAATATTACCGATGATGCCATGGTTGTCGAGTATTTTACCGACCGCAAGGTCAAGCTTGTTGAGGGTTCGTACAACAATATCAAGATCACGACACCGGAGGATATTCCTGCGGCGGAGGCAATTCTGGGGAAAAAGTGAAGTGGAAAAAGATAAGATAAAAGTATTGATGATCGGTCCCGACCGCAGCGTTCACGGCGGTATTTCGGGACTTGTAAACGGTTATTATCACGTAGGACTGGATGAAAAGGTTAATCTGAAATATATAGGGACAATGAAGGAAGGCACCAAGCTTAAGAAGCTGTTGGTGGCTTGTTTCGCTTATGCACGTTTTTTTCTGTGCGTGGGAAGATACGATGTTGTTCATGTGAATGTCGCGTCGGATAACAGTTTTTGGCGGAAAGCTCTTTTTATCAAATGTGCAAAGCGCCGTGGGAAGAAGATTGTAATACATCAGCACGGCGGAAACATAGAAGAATACTATAAAAAGCTGGATGAAAAAGGAAAAGAGAGCGTCAAAAGTATCTTTGGAATGGCAGATGTATTGCTGGTGCTGACGGATAAGCTGAACGACTTTTTTTGGAACAATCGTGGATAAGGCGAAGATCCGGATTCTTCCAAACGGCGTGAGCACGCAGGATGTGGATGTTGATGTGACGGAAAAGGACTATACAAAGATTCTTTTCCTCGGAAGAATATGCAGAAACAAGGGAATGAGCGAACTTTTTGCGGCGATGGACGAAATTCACGAGAAGAGGCCTGAGATCACGTTGTATCTGGGCGGCATCTATGAGGATGACGAATACAGAAGCGAAGTGGAAAAGAGATCTTCATACGTGAAGACACTTGGCTGGGTAATGGGAACACTTAAGGATGAATGGCTTGATAAGTGCGGGATCATGGTGCTTCCGTCATATTTTGAGGGATTTCCGATTTCCGTAATTGAGGGAATGCTCCACGGATGCGCCGTTATCTCAACTGATGTCGGCGGTATTCCGGAGGCAATCGAGGACGGAGTCTCGGGAATTCTGATAAAACCGAAGGATGTTAAGGGACTCAAGGATGCAATCGCGAGTGTTGCGGGCGACAAAGAATTTGCGGAAAGATTATCGAGAGGCGGAATAAAAACCGCAAAAGAAAAATTTTCTTTGGAAAAAAAATCTGCAAAAACTGGTCGAAATATATAGAAATTTGTGCTGAGTAGTATAAAAAATGTGAATCATATTGACAGGCGTAAAATCCAGTAAAAATGGGAATTGTACGAAAATTTCAGACAATTTTATGCAATACAAAAACTCGATTTGACGTAAAGTGAAAAAAATTAGAAAAAAAATTGAAAAATAGGGTTGACATAAGAAGTACCCTTTGTTAATATAATTCTTGCGCTGCGCGAGATGCGACAGCAACTCAAACAGAGCGTTATCTCATCTGAGGTAATAAAGTTTTTACTCGGAGCGATATCGAAGCGGTCATAACGAGGCGGTCTTGAAAACCGTTTGGCGGCAACGCCACAAGGGTTCGAATCCCTTTCGCTCCGCTTTAATTATGAACACGCTGTTAATAACATACTTGTTGTTAATCAACTATTTTGCAGAAGTACTCAAGTGGTTGAAGAGACACCCCTGGAAAGGGTGCAGGTCGTTAATAGCGGCGCGAGGGTTCAAATCCCTCCTTCTGCGTTGCCTTACGCAATCAGTAAGGATCATAATTAGAAGTACCTTGACAAATAAACAGTAATGCAACCCTGAAAGATTCCAAGAGAATAATTCAGAAAAAATGTAAATTAACGGACAGAACGAAAAGCCAAGCTTAAGTTCTTAGCCGGATTAAACTTTTAAACGTGAGAGTTCGATCCTGGCTCAGGATGAACGCTGGCGGCGTGCCTAACACATGCAAGTCGAACGGAGATTTAACGCTGATGAAGCTTCGGCAGATTCTTGTTAAATCTTAGTGGCGGACGGGTGAGTAACGCGTGGGCAACCTGCCTCATACTGGGGGATAACAGCTGGAAACGACTGTTAATACCGCATAAGCGCACGGTATCGCATGATACAGTGTGAAAAACTCCGGTGGTATGAGATGGGCCCGCGTCAGATTAGCCAGTTGGCAGGGTAACGGCCTACCAAAGCGACGATCTGTAGCCGGCCTGAGAGGGCGGACGGCCACATTGGGACTGAGACACGGCCCAAACTCCTACGGGAGGCAGCAGTGGGGGATATTGCACAATGGAGGAAACTCTGATGCAGCGACGCCGCGTGAGTGAAGAAGTATTTCGGTATGTAAAGCTCTATCAGCAGGGAAGAAAGACTCGTAAGAGAGATGACGGTACCTGACTAAGAAGCCCCGGCTAACTACGTGCCAGCAGCCGCGGTAATACGTAGGGGGCAAGCGTTATCCGGATTTACTGGGTGTAAAGGGAGCGCAGACGGCTTAGCAAGTCTGAAGTGAAACCCCACGGCTCAACCGTGGGCTTGCTTTGGAAACTGTTAGGCTAGAGTACTGGAGAGGTAAGCGGAATTCCTAGTGTAGCGGTGAAATGCGTAGATATTAGGAGGAACATCGGTGGCGAAGGCGGCTTACTGGACAGCAACTGACGTTGAGGCTCGAAGGCGTGGGGAGCAAACAGGATTAGATACCCTGGTAGTCCACGCGGTAAACGATGAATACTAGGTGTTGGGTGTCATAGACATTCAGTGCCGTCGCTAACGCAATAAGTATTCCACCTGGGGAGTACGTTCGCAAGAATGAAACTCAAAGGAATTGACGGGGACCCGCACAAGCGGTGGAGCATGTGGTTTAATTCGAAGCAACGCGAAGAACCTTACCAGATCTTGAGATCCGGATGAATACAGGGTAATGCCTGTAGCTCTTCGGAGCATCCGAGACAGGTGGTGCATGGTTGTCGTCAGCTCGTGTCGTGAGATGTTGGGTTAAGTCCCGCAACGAGCGCAACCCTTGTCCATAGTAGCCAGCAGTAAGATGGGAACTCTATGGAGACTGCCAGGGATAACCTGGAGGAAGGTGGGGATGACGTCAAATCATCATGCCCCTTATGATCTGGGCCACACACGTGCTACAATGTCGTAACAAAGGGACGCGACCCCGCGAGGGTGAGCAAATCTCAAAAATAACGACCCAGTTCGGACTGTAGGCTGCAACCCGCCTGCACGAAGCTGGAATCGCTAGTAATCGCAGATCAGCATGCTGCGGTGAATACGTTCCCGGGTCTTGTACACACCGCCCGTCACACCATGGGAGTCGGAAATGCCCGAAGCCGGTGACTTAACCGTAAGGAGAGAGCCGTCGAAGGCAGGTCTGATAACTGGGGTGAAGTCGTAACAAGGTAGCCGTAGGAGAACCTGCGGCTGGATCACCTCCTTTCTAAGGAAAAAGCGGAATCGAAGTAAGGAGTTGTATTACTGTCTAGAGGTCAAGTAGTAAGTGACGCCTCGGAACAATGTTCCTCGGTCGCGGCAAGGCCGCTTATAATCTGCATGATTATGTCAGATTATCAAGCAAGCTTGAAACTGCCACAATCATACAGATTGCACTTACCAAAGCTTCACGAAATTTCCGGTGGTGATGCGCTATGGGGTAACACCCGTTCCCATCCCGAACACGACGGTTAAGACCATAGCGGCCGAAAGTACTATGTGGGCAACTGCATGGGAGGCTAGGTGGCTGCCGGATTAAATGGGGGTGTAGCTCAGTTGGGAGAGCACCTGCCTTGCAAGCAGGGGGTCAAGAGTTCGAATCTCTCCATCTCCATTAGTCAGCAAAAGCTGACGATTTGTACCTTGAAAACCGAATACTGAATGAAAGATTTTAATCAGAAACTACGATTAAAAGACATCGAAAATCCAGAAACAATCAAGATTTTAGTAATACGATACGAGATGATAACGCTATATCATCAGTATCAGAGAATAGTTATCGAAAGATACGACTGATTCTATACAGCTAACCGCTTACCGGAGACGGTAAGTAAAAAATGGTTAAGCTATGTAGGGCGCAGGGCGGATGCCTTGGCACTAAGAGCCGATGAAAGACGTGATAAGCTGCGAAAAGCTGCGGTGAGATGCAAATAATCTATGACCCGCAGATATCTGAATGGGGCAACCCGGCAGAGAAGACCTCTGTCACTTTAAACTGAATCCATAGGTTTAAAGAGGGAACCCGGTGAACTGAAACATCTAAGTAGCCGGAGGAAGAGAAAACAAAAGTGATTCCGTAAGTAGCGGCGAGCGAACGCGGAAGAGCCCAAACCAGGGAGCTTGCTCCCTGGGGTTCGGACTGTATAATCGATGGAAGTTGCTAGTAGAAAGGGAATGGAAAGTCCCTGCCAGAGAGAGTGAAAGCCTCGTATACGAAAGCGACTGAAGCGAGACAGTATCCAGAGTAGGACGAGACACGTGAAACCTTGTCTGAACGTGCGGGGACCACCCCGTAAGGCTAAATACTCCTTAGTGACCGATAGCGAATAGTACCGTGAGGGAAAGGTGAAAAGGACCCCGGGAGGGGAGTGAAAGAGAACCTGAAACCCTGTGCCTGCAAGCTGCGAAAGCACTATCTAAATGAAGTGTGATCGCGTACTTTTTGTAGAACGGTCCGGCGAGTTATGTATGGAGGCGAGGTTAAGCACTTAAGGTGAATAGCCGAAGGGAGACCGAGTCTGAATAGGGCGACTAGTCTTTATACATAGACCCGAAACCGGGTGATCTATCCATGGACAGGATGAAGCGGCCGTAAAAGGCTGTGGAGGTCCGAACACACATCCGTTGAAAAGGGTGGTGATGAGCTGTGGATAGGGGAGAAATTCCAATCGAACTCGGAGATAGCTGGTTCTCCCCGAAATAGCTTTAGGGCTAGCCCTGTATCAAACCTTTTGGAGGTAGAGCACTGAATATCCGCGGGGGCTTCACCGCTTACCAAAGATTATCAAACTCCGAATGCCAATAAGGTGGTGAACAGGAGTCAGACTACACGAGATAAGTTGGGTAGTCAAAAGGGAAAGAGCCCAGATCTACGGCTAAGGTCCCAAAGTACGTGTTAAGTGGAAAAGGATGTGGGATTTCATAGACAGCTAGGATGTTGGCTCAGAAGCAGCCACACATTCAAAGAGTGCGTAATAGCTCACTAGCCGAGAGGTCCTGCGCCGAAAATTACCGGGGCTGAAACACGACACCGAAGCCTAGGGATGGTATGTATCTACGGGTACATATGATCGGTAGGGGAGCATTCACAGGGGCGTAGAAACTGTACCGAAAGGAGCAGCGGAGCGCTGTGAAGAGAGAATGCCGGAATGAGTAGCGAGATGAAGGTGAGAATCCTTCAGGCCGAATATCCAAGGATTCCAGGGTAAAGCTGATCTGCCCTGGGGAAGTCGGGACCTAAGCTGAGGCCGAAGAGGCGTAGGCGATGGACAGCAGGTTGATATTCCTGCACTTGTATATATCAGAACTGTGGGGACGCAGGCAAAAGGGATGAGCCGGGGAAGGAAGAACCGGTCCCGCAAGGGGGAACGAATTTTAGTAGTGAAGCATCAGATATGACTGCCAAGAAAAGCCACTATAGCGTATATACAACCCGTACCGTAAACCGACACAGGTGGATGAGGAGAGAATCCTAAGGCCGACGGGAGAAGCATTGTTAAGGAACTCGGCAAAATGTCCCCGTAACTTCGGGATAAGGGGAGCCTGAGCAATCAGGCCGCAGAGAAGAGGCTCAAGCAACTGTTTAGCAAAAACACAGGTCTATGCGAAACCGAAAGGTGAGGTATATGGGCTGACGCCTGCCCGGTGCTGGAAGGTTAAGAGGAGAGGTTAGAGCAATCGAAGCTTTGAATTTAAGCCCCAGTAAACGGCGGCCGTAACTATAACGGTCCTAAGGTAGCGAAATTCCTTGTCGGGTAAGTTCCGACCCGCACGAAAGGCGTAATGATTTGAGCACTGTCTCGGCAATGCACCCGGTGAAATTGAAGTACCAGTGAAGATGCTGGTTACCCGCGCCAGGACGGAAAGACCCCATGGAGCTTTACTCCAGGTTGATACTGGGGTCCGGTATTATATGTACAGGATAGGTGGGAGACTATGAGTATGTGGCGTCAGCTGCATATGAGTCGCTGTTGGGATACCACCCTTATGATGCTGGGCTTCTAACCAAGGACCATTACCTGGTCCGGGGACAATGTCTGCCGGGGAGTTTGACTGGGGCGGTCGCCTCCGAAAGAGTATCGGAGGCGCTCAAAGGTTCCTTCAGAATGGACGGAAACCATTCGTAGAGTGCAAAGGCAGAAGGGAGCCTGACTGTGACACCGACGGGTGGAACAGATACGAAAGTAGGACTTAGTGATCCGGTGGTATGAAAGTGGGATTGCCATCGCTCAACGGATAAAAGCTACCCTGGGGATAACAGGCTTATCACTCCCAAGAGTTCACATCGACGGAGTGGTTTGGCACCTCGATGTCGGCTCATCGCATCCTGGGGCTGTAGCAGGTCCCAAGGGTTGGGCTGTTCGCCCATTAAAGCGGTACGCGAGCTGGGTTCAGAACGTCGTGAGACAGTTCGGTCCCTATCCGGCGCGGGCGTAGGATATCTGAGAGGAGCTGTCCTTAGTACGAGAGGACCGGGATGGACGGACCGCTGGTGTATCAGCTGCATCGCCAGATGCATAAGGCTGGGTAGCCACGTCCGGACGGGATAAACGCTGAAGGCATCTAAGCGTGAAGCCCCCCTCAAGATGAGATATCCCTGCTTTAGCAGTAAGACCCCTTGTAGAGTACGAGGTTAGATAGGCACAAGGTGTAAGCATGGTAACATGTTCAGCTGATGTGTACTAATAGGTCGAGGGCTTATCCAAAAGATAGGTGTATAGATAAATCTGGAAGAGATAATTCAGTGTTCGGTTTTGAAGGTACAATGAGAGTCGTAAAACGGCTCTTTATTTTTAGATGTACCGATAATCCTCCTTAGCTCAGTCGGTAGAGCATTCGGCTGTTAACCGAAGTGTCGTTGGTTCGAGTCCGACAGGGGGAGCTAAGTACTAAGCGAAGGAAGTTTGGTACTAATGAAGACTGTAACTACGGTCTGTAATATGGCTCCGTGGTCAAGCGGTCAAGACATCGCCCTTTCACGGCGGTAACACGAGTTCGATTCTCGTCGGAGTCACTTGTTTGTTCTTGTTATATTCAGTTCAAACATTTTATTTTTTCAGGAGCTTTAGCTCAGTTGGTTAGAGCAACCGGCTCATAACCGGTCGGTCCCGGGTTCAAGTCCCTGAAGCTCCACTCGGTTTTATATTAGAACCATCCCAGATAAATAAGGGGTCTTAGCTCAGCTGGGAGAGCATCTGCCTTACAAGCAGAGGGTCACAGGTTCGAGCCCTGTAGGCCCCACTCGCGATATGTGCTATGCATATCGCGAATTTTTTACCATCATAAATATGGTATGCCGGCGTGGCGGAACTGGCAGACGCCCGGGACTTAAAATCCCGTGGGTAGTAATACCCGTACCGGTTCGATCCCGGTCGCCGGCAGTAATGTGTTGAGTCGTAAACTTAGATGCTATCTGAGTTTGCGGCTTTTTTCTTTGTTTTATTCAATGGTTCCATTTTGCTCCAAAAGGGTTCCACGTATTGAAAATACTGAGGTTCAGCGAGATATATTGCGTACAATATTATGCATTGTTTTTGCATGAATATTAACCTATACTTAGAGCATTCATTAGTTGGTTTTCAATACCTTCAGGTTCTGCAACAGTTTCATAGATATAATGTTCTGTCATGGCACGATTTGAATGTCCTAAAGTTTTTTGTAAATAGGCAATATCTACACCTGCGGCGCGTAGTGTTGATGCAACAGTGAAGCGTAATTTGTGGCTTGAAAGATAAGGAACACCTGCATCAGCGCAATACTTTCTAAGACGCTCATTAAAAGTATCATTGTTGATTGTTCTTCCATGGCACATGAAAAGATACTCTCCGTCTGGATTAAGTTCATGTGCTTTTTCAATGATTGCTAAAGCTTCTGGTACCAGATAGATTTCCCTGACAGAAAAATGAGAATTTCCTTTTGGAAGTTTTTCATTTATATGTCTGGGAGCTTTAGTTACTTTCATCTTTTTGGTATCAATTGAGTATACTGATTCTTCAACAAGCTGGTGTTTGATAGTAAGTATATTTCCACGAATATCTTCATATCTGATTGCTCGTAGCTCACCAACTCTGAAGGTTGAGTAAAGCGCAAGTTGAATAGCTAAAGTATATCCATCCTGTTTAATTGATTTTAAGTGTTTTAAAAGAGCATCCCTGTCTTCGAGGTGGAAAGCCTTGTTGATATGCCGTGGCTCCTTAAACTTAAGTTCTGTTGTTCCTATGGATGGAATAAAGTTTAAGGGTATGTATTCATTTTCAGCAGCATATATAAAAACGCCATTTAATGCTGATTTTCGATTTACAAAAGCTTTTCTGGTAATTAGCCCTGGACCAGTCCATCGCTCAAACATATACTTTATGTCTTTCTTCTTGATATCAGCAATCTGCATTTGTGCAATTGGCTCATTTTTAAAGACATTTTTTAGTAATGTAAGATCTTCCTGAATAGTCTTATTGGATTTAACACCATGCCTTATACGCATATCAACCCATTCAAGATAAACTTCTTCAAAAGTATGAGAAAAGAAAAAGTTATAAAGCTTTTCAACTAATTCTTCTCGGCTTTTAGCACTGAATGTAGGATTTTTACTTTTCCATCTTCCATCTGAGCCTTTATAAAATAATTCCTCCTTTGCGCGCGGATGTGCAGTTCTATAGACTTTTTCAACAAGTTTAGTTTTTTTCTTTGAGATCATATTTAAAATCTCGCCGCCATCGCCTGCAACGAGAGTAGCAGATTTTAAAATTTTATTCAATTGAGAAATATCTCTGGATTCTTCTTTATCTTCTTCATTTACGATACATTGAAGTTTCTTAATTTTGAAATTATTGTGATAACTTGATGCAAAAACAGATGGAGGAGTACTTGCAATTGCATCTTTATTGACATTATTCAATTGTAAGCACCTCCTTATCAGTTTTTTATTCATCAGCTTAAGAAATAATTGTTTTTATTTAAAAGTCACATAGGCCTTATATAAGGCTGAGAAAAACATGATTAAAGCCATGAAATATCAATAATTAGGCACATAGGCACGATTTTTGAAATCAATGAAGATTTTATATGGGTAAAAAGAAATTGATTAAAAACGGATGCCTTTCTGCCTTTTAGTTTTTGAAGGGAATATCTTTTAACGTGTGGATAGCGCATATTCCCTTATATCCACGGGCTGTTTTATTATCAATAGACGCATTTTTTAAATATTTGAGCCCAAGTTTATCTGCACGTTGTCGTAGTTCTTTCGAAAAAGAGCTTTCGGAACGAATCTTGATAAGATTGTCATTGCCCCATAGGCAATATGCTTCATATAGCTCTTTGGTAGTCGCAATGGCATTTTTATCAAATGTGATATATCCTTCAGATTCAAAGAAATCAAGAATGCTGTCTTCCTCTCTGCGCAACTCGGCTTGGTTTTGTAAAGTTCGTTCGCTTATAGTGAAGTGAAATTCATTTTTGATAAGTCTTTTCAAGCCTTCAAGGCACCATAGAGCTATTCCTTCAGTTTCTTCGGATAATTTTGCAGAAAGATTTCTGTCATCAACTCTGTTTTTGCGATTTTTCTTTTACCCTGATGGTTATTTGTCTGCGATAGAACCCGTCGGATTTATCATACAGAGAACTGAGCGAACCATTTCCGAAAGCCATAATTCTAACATTTAGATAACCTTGATAACTTTGCTTTCCTTTGCGCTCAAGATTCATTTTATCTTCCATGGTTACTACAGCTTTTATAACTCCGGTGTCAGTAAGAGCTTCCATTTTCATATCATCATCAATCATAAGGAGCATCCCTTCCTGATCTGCCAAACTGAATCTGTTATTTGCCAGAGTGCTAATGCTGCATATAGTCATGTTGTTTCCGAGAAGGTTTCTGCATACGAATCCGACTCTTGATTTGCCTTCTCCACCGTTTCCGATTAAGAGCAACATGGCTTGGGCTTTTGTCGTTGGTATAAGGATATATCCCATAAATTCTTGTAGAGTATATATGTCTTCAGGATAGAGTAGTTCGTCAAGAAAACGTAACCATCTGGTTGGAGGGACAGCGTCTGAATTATAATTAACCGGTAATCTGTTAGAGCAGAATTCTTTTTCGGGAACAAAACCACCGTCAATAAAATATGTTCCATTTTTAAAATGAATCCTGTCTGTATGTTTAGGAATAATCTCACACATGGATTCATATCTCAGCGCATCTAATATTTGTTTGGCTCTTTTGACAATATTTGTTTTTACATATGGCTTAAGGGCATCAACGATTTCTTTTTTGAGTTTTTCCTCGCTGATAATTCCGTCAATGTCATAAAAGATTCCTCCGACATATTTAAGAGGATGTTTGCTGATGAACCAAGTACAAAATTCTACTTCATCAATCTTATTATTTTTGTTGTCATACCAGCTTGGAGTTTCATTTGTAAATTCAAATTGTTTGGCAACATCAAGCAGAGCTCTCTTTGTATTTTCATCTAAGTTGTTCCATTCGTTTTTCAATAGTAATAACCTTCCTTCCATAATTTGTAATAAAAAAAGCCCTGTCAGAAATATTTCCGTAAAGTAGTGTGTCTAACAAATACTCAACGTGATCTATTTCTTCCAGAGCTTCGCAAAAGTAAGGATGCCATTCGTCGTTTTCATCCTTTGGTGCATATTCAGTTTTCCATTTTTTTAACAGCTGTAGATAATCTGTCAAAACAAGAAAAATATGTTTTTCTGTTTCGTACAAAATCTGTTCGTCTGATTTTGATCGCGATTTGATTTTGGAAGAAGCATGATAATTTGTATCAAACGATAATCCAAAATCTTCACAAATCTTAATTGCAGAATTTTTTGCATTAAGATGAAAATAGTCGGAGACAAAATCTATCGCATCTCCTTTTTTACCACATCCAAAACAATAGAAGCGTTTATCAATTTTCATGCTTGGATGTTTGTCATTATGGAAAGGACACAGACACATTCAGTTGTGATTAATTGTAATTCCATAACAATCGGCAACCTGACGGGCTGAGATATTTGATTTTACAATGTCAAAAACAGACTCTTTTTTAAAGTTAGGTGATTTAATGCTCATTTCTATTCAACCTCCTTCAAATACTGGAGTGGCGCCGCTTCTCAAGAATCCCTACGAGGGCTATAAAAGAAGTGGCAAGCAGTGCATTTGTGGGACAAATGCAATTTTTTGCTTGTTAGGGGAACTTCCCCAAACCCCTCACAACGGAAAAATCCGTGACGGCGCATTCGCTTAGGTTTGCATTTTTTTCTGAATGCGTTTTTCTTAATTGCAACAAAAAAGCAATCAAGAAAATTTCCTGATTGCTCTGTTTATGAAACTTATTTGATACTCTTACAAGTACTATTTTACCACCCCTAAAAATAACATCAATGGACAATAGCGGGACAAAACCGGGACAATTTAGGGACAAAACCGGACAAAATAAGGACAGCTATATTCTGTGAATTTATGTATCAGCGATAGATTTATAAGTTATTGTTTGGCTCATTATAAGAATATCATTTTGGTTTGTGATTGGAAATTGCCATTTGGGTGCCATATGGTTGCCATTTGGGTTACTTTTGGGGACATTTGGGGACGTTTTTGTTAACAATTCGATTGGTGCATTATAGTTAAGGCAAAAAATATATGAATAACAGAAGTTGTTGGTCAATTCTCAAGGTAAATGCAACACATAGCAAATAATGATAACGGAGCGTATTTTTGCACTATTTTGTGCTTAAATATGCTCCGATTTTATATGCGAAAATATAGATTTTTGGGGAGATTTGCGCTGTTTTGCACATGCTTAACAGATCCATTTCCGGATCTGTCAGAGTAAATCGTACATATTTGGGTGTTGCATTTAGTTTGAAGAATCAGACTTTTTAAGGAGCTTTGGGGGAAGGATTATATCGTTTGGCGGAATCTCTTCAAGACCTAAGAGATTAGTAAAATCCTTTGGGTACATGAGCTTAGCCAGTTCATAAGGAGATTTCCCATGCAGTTCTTTTCGTTTATAGCTGTTGATGTGATCCATCATAAGGCTTATATCAGCCTGAGAATACGGCTCAAGGGAAGTTTCCTTCTTTATCACATAGCGGATAAACTCATGGTTTTTCTCACAACCGCCTTTCTGCTCGGGATGATTGGGCTCACAAAAATAGATAAAGCAACGATCGCCGCCATTTATAGAACGTTGCATACCATCGATATCAGCAAACTCATGACTGTTATCGGTAATTATGTACGGGAACATTTCTTTAAACAGCTCTGTCCCCAAGATCTCTTCGAGCATATCAAGACAAGCAACTACGTTTTCTGAGGTCTGTTCTTCAAGAATAAAAGCAAGCTGCAGCCTTGTAATCGGAAAGAATAATGTCAAAAGAACAGCTTTAGAATCCTTCGAACCCTCGATACAATCCATCTGTGGAATCTCTATAGGGTTACATTCCTTGAACTTAAGGTAGTCCTCATACTTATGCCCGTCCTTTATGACTTTCATTGATTTGTAGTCTTTGGGCCTTTTCTGCCTTTGACGGCGTTTTACGGCATTTCTAAGATCGATATTCCTTGCTTCAAGCTCGCAGCTGTTTATCATACGTCTTAAGGTTGATTCGCTTATATTCAGTTCATTGGTTTTAACTATGTGATAAACTGACTGTCCGTTCTTTATTAATGGATGAACTGCCAAGTAAGATGTACAGAAAGATTGTCAAAGCTCCTAAACATCGGGAAATGAACAAGGATGATGAAGTTTTTAATGACTACATGCTTGATCCGGTCAACAGAGATAAACGTGAAGTCTTAAAAGCGGCATACATACTGTATAGAAACAGGATGCTTATAGATATACAGCTTCAGGATATACGCGTGCTTATAGAAAATCCTGATAATGATGAGTATAAGCGAAATGACAGGCTGTTAGCATATTTTATTAAGATAAATGAATTAGCCCTAAAATACACAGCAAAAAATGTATGATATTCCAAATATGTATTAGGGGATAAAAAGTTGACATAAAAATATAATGTGATAAACTACTGATTGAGGAACAGTAGCTTATTACACTATATTTTTATGGAGTTTATAATATGACAAAAAAAATTTATTTGGAAAAATTTAGTTTTTTTTTATCATTTTATTTTTTTAAAGATGCATGTGATGATATTATATCGGATTATGAGGATTGGTTTAATAACGAAATTAGTATTGGAAGAAGTGAAAACAAAATCTGTGAGGAAATGTTATCACCACGATTATTAGCAAAGAAAATATATAAAGAGACAGAGAATAAGGATGATAGAATTTTGGTTTTATTGAAGAATGTAACAATAAAAACTCTTTTATTGATTATATTACATATGTCGCTTTGCTTTTACATTTTAACGCAATGCAATACATGGGGATGTACATTTTTATATTATGGACTTGCAATTAATTTCTTTATAGCAGTTATTATGTTTTTGGCTTTTTTTAAGAATAAAAGGACGGGGGAGGTATTTTCAGTAGTAAGGCTAATAAGTATGTTTATTCCTGTCTTGTTTATTATTGTTGTTGTTTGGATGATAAATTCAAGTACGAAGCTGCAGGAAGTGGGCAGGGTTTACAATTCGATTTTGACGTTGGCTGTAATTATTCTCTATGCGTATGGAATATACACAGCTTTGAAAAGTACAAATAATGGAAATTTAATAGTTTGTTTACTGCTTGTGTTTGGCGGAGCTGTGATGATAGAATTCACCATGAATCAACAGCATATGTTCTATTTGGATTTGGAAGAATATTCAAAAGTTTTATGGGGAAATATTTTAATTTATGTAGAGATGCTACTCTTACAAGCGATATTTTGGGTAGGTAGAAAAAGTGGATTCACAATTAAATAGAGTCGTTCTGAAAATATGTATATTGCAATTAGTATTAAAGGAAGACAGATATGGATATGATATAGTGAAAATTATGCGGAAATATTTTAAAGATACTGATGAGAGCACTTTTTATACAATTATGAGAAGATTATCAAGTGAAAAATTAACTGAAATGTATTATAGTGACATATCTAAAGGCCCGATGCGAAAGTACTATAAAATAACAGGCGACGGAAAAAAGTATTTATTGAATTATATCAATTCATGGAAAAAAATAGAGGATGTATTTTGTGAATTGGGGATACTATCGGAGTAGCTAAATAAGAAGAGAGATAAATATGCGAAGTAGTTCACTATTAGGAGTTGGAAATTCTAATAATAAAACGGCTATAACAATGAGTAATGGGACTCCAAATTGGACATATATTCCATCAGCAGGAAGATGCAAAAAAAACAAAGGAACAGTTGGTATCTGAAATAAAAGATCTTGCAAATAGAGTAGCCCATGCTAATAACGGAAAAGAAACAGAACAGTTAAATCAAGCAGTTATAAAGCTTCAAGCAGATTATGTATCGGAAGTTTCTCCTGATAGGAAGGGATTATATCAGCAAGCAGAGAAGGCTATTAAATCTCAGAGCAAAAATACAAAAGGAATAAAGCATGGAGCTGGGGAAATGTCATTACTCTATTTTTTAGAGCATGCGGACAAATCTCAAAATTTGTCAGATAAAAGTTTTTCACTTGCAGGTGGAGCTACGCTTACATGTCCAATTCTGACAACAGGTGGATACGGAGCAGTTATTGAAAGAGGCGGAGTGAAACTAATGGTTGGAAACAGTGTCGGATGGGGATACCAGATGACTCCTGCGGAATTGAAGAAAAAGGATGAATTTTATGCAATTTATAATAGTGCTGTAAAAAATGCTCAAAAAGAAATTAAAGAATTGAGAGATTTACCGGACTATTTGGAAGACAAGCCTATATTTGATAGTCTTGCATAACTAAATAATATAGTTGCCTTTATATTACCAAGCTATTTTAATAAAATAGTTAGTCAAAAGAGATTCTGAATTACACAGGGTCTCTTTTTCATTTGGATAAAATAATAGGGTTGATTATTCATTTTTTCTGCATAACACTACCAATTAGAAAGAGTTCCATAAAGAGTTCCATTAAAAATGGCGTGGCGGCGAAGCTCCTTTCTTTGTGGCTTTACGAGATGAACGGAAGTTCGATCCCGGTCGCCGGCATGAAGAGAGAAGCAGAGATGCTTCTCTTTTCTGCTATGTTGCGATATGATGGAAAATGAAAGGATAATAATGATAGAAGGCTCCAATTAAGGGAGTATGTAACAGATGATTTTGATATGTTTTGTGAAATGAGGAGAAAAGTTTGAAAAATAAGTTAGTTTTGGCAATAGTAATGACTGCAGTAATCTTGAGCGGATGTACCCAAGGCGCTGATGCGGCTACGGAAGAGCAGATTGGTGAAGAGGTAATTGCATCTAGTGAAGAGCAGGCATCGGAAGAAGAAAGTGTAGCTGAAGAAGCTAATACTGAAGATTATACTGACCAGATTAAGGCAGAGATTGATGGAATTGCAGCAGATTCTCTTTCGGATGAGCTTGTAAAAGCAAACGAGATCTACGACAAATACGATGAACTAAGAAGGAATGCTAAGACGCAGCTGGAGATGAATTTTTTAGGCCAGTGGGGAACTTTGGTGTGGAAAGATGAAACTTTAAGGCTTTTGAATCAATTAAAGGAAAAAGATCCTGCGAACTATGACGATTTTGTAGCCGGTTATGAAGAATGGGAAAAATATGTACCTTCCATGGCTGAGAGAATGAGTTCTAAATACAAGGATGGCTCAATTTACCCTACTATATATTCATACAACGAAGCTATGCGTTATAAGGAAATGGCATATAGTTATGCAAGTACCCTTGCAGATCTTAAAGGAGAGGTGGATTTTTCATTTCCGGATTCTTCTCCCTGCGGTTATTATGGAGATTATACGAAGGACGGCTATCTTTGTATCACAGAGGGAATGGAATCAGGGACCTATGATATTGTTGTACATATAGATGACTCAAAGGAGATTTGTGGAACGGGAACTATTTCTGAAAATCCGGATGCTTTGGAAAATATCATGTTTACAAGTGAAGATGGAAAAGTGAAGGGAGAAATAAGTTGTTTTGCGTTAGAGGGAGCAATTACTGTAACTGAGTCAGACGGTTCTGTTGTTGAGCCGAATGAAACATATAGTTTCACATTTAGATACTAATAAAAGAATAATGCACATATGATGTATGGCTGCCCCGGTGTACAAGATTGTACATCGGGGCAAAATATATAGCCAAAGTATACGAATGCTACTTTCATGGCGGCTTAATGGAGCGGATATAATGACAAAAATATACGATAATGATATAATGTTTTGAGCGCCAAGGATAGGGACTATGCTTGGCGATTTTTTTTAGTAGGATGTAGAATTTGCGACACACTTAAAGGGTTTTGAGGAGTTAAATTGACACATAATAACGAGTTAAAAACACCATATTATTGTTTTGATGCAAATATATTGCACAGACACATTGCTGAGATGAAGGCAATAAGGGAGAAATACTCGAGTGATGATCTGCGTTTTTGTTATGCTATTAAAGCGAATTCCTTTCTTATTCCGTATATAGATAAAGATGTAGATTATTTTGAAGTTTGCTCTTGGGGCGAGCTGAAGATATGCAGGCAGTACGACGTTAATCCGGAAAAAATTATTTTGTCCGGTGTCAATAAAGAACCGGGGATGATAGCAGATGCTCTTGAATACGGAGTAAGATTTTTTACTGCTGAATCAGTTAATCAATATAATGAGATTGTGAAGCAGGTCGAAGAGACAAATACCAACATTCAACTGCTTCCAAGGTTATCCAATGGGGCACAATTTGGAATGGATAAGAGTTGTATTGAGGAAATCATCAGCGATAGTTCCATACGTGCGGGTGTTAAGATTATCGGCATCCACTATTTTACGGGTACACAGAAAAAGAAGTTCAGTAAGATTGAGTCTGAGCTTAAGTTGTTGGAAGAGTTTTTTGCCGAATTAAAGAGCAAATATGGGTTTGAGCCGGAATTGCTTGAGTATGGACCGGGACTTGGAGTGCCCTATTTTATTGGGGATGATTTTGATAACTGTTATTCTGTGTATGAAGAGATGGTAAGCTACATTGCTTCTGCAAAATACAGTTATCATGTAAACCTTGAAATGGGAAGATTTTTTGCTGCATCATGTGGTGAATACGTTACATCTGTTGCTGATGTAAAAGGTACACCTGATGCACCGATTCTTATACTTGACGGCGGTAGGAATCATATAAGCTATTACGGACAGAATATGGTAATGAAAACTCCTCTGATAGAGTCAGAGCGTAAGGGTGAAAATGACGAGGTTCCTTGCGACCTTTATGGATCTTTATGTTCATTTAACGATATGATCGCCAGAGCGGTTATGATACCGAGCCCAAAGATTGGCGACAGGCTTATATTTAAGAATATTGGTGCATATTCAATCACAGAGGGTATATATCTTTTCCTAAGCAGAGATCTTCCGGCGGTGTATGCTAAGGAAGAAGACGGACAATGCAAGATGCTCAGAAACGGTAATCCGACTTATGAAACGAATTGCCTGAATAAATAGTATATAAAAAGTAATACGAGGAGAAATTTGAAATGGATGAATTAATGGAAATATTAAAAGGTGCAAGACCTGATGTGGATTTTGAGAACGAAGAAGCTCTGATTGATGATGGAATACTGGTTTCATTTGATATCATTTATATTGTAAATGCTATAAATGAAGCGTTTGACATTGAGGTAAATGTATCTCAGTTAAAACCCGAGAATTTTAACAGTGCACAAGCAATGTGGGATATGATTCAGAATATGCAGGAATAATACGTATGAATGAGTATAATGTATTAAGCTTTTTGGAAAGCAGTGCTGAAAAATATCCTGAACGCGTTGCTTTTAAGGATAAAGATGAAGCAATAAATTATAACGATCTTTTGTCAAGAACTCAAAAGATTTCCTTTGTTATACGCAAAAACGCGCATATGGAGCCGTTTGAAAAGAACAGACCCGTTGCTGTTTTTATTGACAGAAATATAAGGAGTTTGCAGCTTTTTCTTTCAGTTGTATATAGTGGAAATTTTTATGTGCCTATCGATCCGACACTTCCTGTTGAAAGAATGCAGGCTATGTTGGATACGCTTCATCCTGTATGTTGCATATCTGCTACAAAAAGAAAACTTCCGATTGAGGCGGAATCTTTTGATTCTTTGCTTGAACAGGCAGAGCAGATAGACGAATCTTATTGTGAATCGGTTAAAAGAGTTCGTGAACAGGTTATTGATACAGATCCTGTATACGCGATTTTTACATCCGGAACAACCGGAATTCCCAAAAGTGTTATTGTAAGTCACAGAAGTGTCATTGATCTTGTGCATAGATTTGCAGAAAGTTTTCCTTTTCCTGATCAGCCGGTTATGGCAAATCAGGCTCCGTTTGATTTCGATGTTTCTGTAAAAGATATATATAACAGTCTGAATCTTGGCGGTACTGTAGTTATTGTACCTAAGAGTTATTTTGTTATGCCGGCGGCTTTGTTCCCTTATTTACAGGAGAACAAGGTTAATGTTCTTATATGGGCGGTTTCGGCACTCAGAATTGTTCAGAATTTTAAGCTGTTCGACGCATGCGTGCCGGATAGTATTTCTCTTGTAATGTTTTCAGGGGAGATTATGCCGGTAAAATGTCTCAATTACCTGATGGATTACTGGAAAGATGCAACCTTTGTAAACTTGTACGGACCCACAGAGATTACCTGTAACTGCAGTAGCTATATAATAAAGGACCGTTTGGAAGATACAGACAGTATTCCCATTGGAAAGAGCTTTGCCAATACGGAGATGTTCCTGATAGATCCCGATACAATGCAAAGAATACGCAAAGCAGGCGAAAAAGGTGAGATATGTGTCAAGGGATCTTGTCTTGCGCTGGGATATTATAGGAATCCTGAGCAAACAGATAAAGCTTTTGTCCGGGACCCGGAAGTGACTGCATACAGCGATTTGATGTACAGGACGGGAGATATCGGATATTGTGATGAATCCGGTAATTTCTATTATGCCGGTCGAAAAGACCATCAGATCAAGCATATGGGTCATCGTATCGAAATGGGCGAGATAGAAACAGTGGTTAATGCTATCGATGAGATTAAAATGGCGTGTGCTGTATACAAAGAGGAAAAGGAAATGATATGTCTCTTTTACAGTGCCGATTCAGAATGCGATGATATCATAATCAAACAGATCAGAAAGTTCCTGCCTGCCTATATGCTTCCCAATAAGTTCATTTATATGCATGAGCTTCCATTGAATGCGCATGCTAAGATTGACAGAAAAAAACTCGCGGAACAGGAGATTTTTTAAAATGGTTTATTCCTTTTCTTTTTTGTTGTTCGTAACCGTGCTTTTTTTTGCATACTATTTTTTATTTAGGAATCATCAGTGGATTGTACTTCTGGTAGGCAGTCTGGCTTTTTATTTGTATACAGACCTGCGTTTTTCGGTATTTCTGGTTGTTACAACCGTTATGACTTTTTTTGGTGCAATAAAGTTGGAACAACTTGCAGATTTTCAGAAGAGTAGCATAAAAGAGAATAAAGAGAAATGGACAAAGGAAGAGAAAAAGGCCTTTAAAGCAACTGTTTCAAAAAAGAAAAGACTTCTTTTAACCTTAATTGCCATCGTTGCTTTTGGAATGCTGATGGTGTTTAAGTGCAAAAAATTCCTTCCTTTCAGTTGGTTGATCCTTCCTCTTGGTATGTCTTTCTATACATTCCAGTCAATCGGTTATCTGATCGATGTCTACAGGGGAGATGTAAAAGCTGAGCGAAACTTCTTGCACTACGCACTTTTTGTGTCGTATTTTCCACAGATCATTCAGGGACCAATTAACAGATTTGATAAATTACATCATCAGTTTTTTGAGAGGCATGATTTTGATTTTGCACAGATAAGATCGGGCCTGTGGCTCTTTTTATGGGGACTCTTTAAAAAACTTGTGATAGCGGACAGGCTTGCTTTATTTGTAAATATGGTCACTGAGCATACCGATGCTCCGGCAGGTTCCATCGTGGTTACGGCGATATTTTTGTTTAATATTGAATTATATGCCGATTTCTCGGGTGGAATAGATATGGTTCGCGGTATCTCTGAAATCTTTGGAATAACATTGGCAGAGAATTTTAAGAGACCTTTTTTTGCTACGACAATTGGTGAATATTGGCATAGATGGCATATATCTCTCAGTAACTGGATAAGAGATTATGTTTTTTATCCGATAGCACTTTCTAAAAGATATGCAAGTTTTTCTTCAAAGCTTTCAAAAAGAAATACGCATTTGGGAAAAACAGTTCCGGCGGGAATGGTTTCCGTATTTACATTTTTGTTGATCGGACTTTGGCATGAATTCAGTATTGCTTATATTGCATATGGACTTTGGCATGGTTTTGTAATGGCGAGCGCGCAGATTTTTGAGCCGTTTTTTAGCTTTTTGAATCGTTGCTTTTCTTTGAACAGAGAAAGCTATGCCATGAAGCTGTTTGGAAGAGCTCGTACCTGGATAATAATCTCAATTGGTGAGATGTTTACTATCACCGGCTCATTCTCGGGATTCCTAAGGCTCGTTTATCAGATTTTTCATAATTTTAACTGGTATAGGATCGTCACAGATATTGAGATGTACAGCCTTACCTACAAAGACTTTTTTGTGGTTGGCATTGGCGTGATCATTTGGTATGTAGTCAGCGTAAGGCAGGAAGAAGGTATGCAGATACGTGAGCATATCGCTGCCCAGCCTTGGCTTTTCAGATATTTGCTCACCGCAGGTGTTATAATGATAACTCTGATCTTTGGAGTTTACGGATCATCATATAATGCTGCTGACTTCATTTATGGAGGTTTTTAAAAATATGAAATCAAAATCGTTAAAGACTTTTGTACAAGTAGTGGTTGGAGTACTGCTATTTGTGATGATGGTCTTATATGCATCAAAGGTTCTCGAGAGAAAAGACGCTTATGTAAAGTATGAAGCTTTTTTCAGAGAGAAAAATGATTTTGATGTTTTATTTTTTGGAAGCAGTAACATGCAGCTTATGGTGAATCCGCTTCAGCTATGGAATGAGTGCGGTATTACTTCGTACAATTTTGGAAATACTTCCGAAAGATTACCTGTGACGTATTGGACAATAAAGAACGCGCTTGAATATACAAGTCCCAAAGTGGTTGTCATTGAGATCAGCCAATATGGACAAGAGGAAAAATATAAAGATATGTACAGTGTACATCTTGCGTGGGACAGATTTCCGATTTCTTTAACAAAAATTAAAGCGGTTTATGATGTACTTAGTCCTTCGGATCCGAGATATGAACTTCTATTTGATATGATTCTTTATCATGACAGATGGAAAGAGTTGACACCGGCAGATTTTTCAAAAGATTATTCTAAATCGATGGGATATGCCACAAGTCATGAGTATACAGCTTTTGAGAGACCGGAATATGAGTTCCGTATAGATGAAGCAGCTCCGAAGACGGAAGGCGTTATGTACCTGGAAAAAACTGTGGAGGAGCTTCAGGAAAAAGGTATACAGGTCGTATTTGTTCATTCGCCTGAAGTAAATAGCGAAGAAAAGCAGGCAAGGATAAATGCGGCAGCTGTTACGGCTGAGAAGTACAATATTCCTTTAATTGATTTTACCGTGATGAAAGACTCTGTGGTTGATTATGCAACAGATCTGTCGGATGCAGACCATGCGAACATACAAGGGGCAACCAAGCTGACTCATTATATAGGTGAGTACCTTATGAGTAATTATGACCTCAAAAGTCATGCGGGAGATGCTTCATATAATGACTGGAATACTTTTTATGAAGAGTACAGGGCTGAAAATGACGGAGTTCCTATGACTGTGAAAGAGGAAGAAGAGGAATAAAGCATATAGCTAAATAGATTTGTGGGCAGATTATGTAGATGACATAACCTGCCCACTTTATATCATAGGAAATATGCTGAGCAACTCTTTGATTTATATTACTTATCGCTGTCTTTCTTAGATGTTGCCTTAATTTCGACATCGTTAAGTCCGGTGATGTTTACGTTCTTGTTGACTTTGGCATCATATGTGCCGGCCTTCATGATTTCTGAGAAATCAACGCCTGTTGCTTCTGACATTGTGTCAAAGACCTGTTTCATTACTACGGGCATGTTGCCGGAAATCTGGCTTGCGCCGTTTGATCCGTCGCCTGTTCCGTAGATGTTGATCTTGTCGATCTGTGAAAGAGGCTTAGCAATTTCAGCAGCCATCTGAGGCATGATCTTGATCATCATTTCAGCCATAGCAGCGCCGTTGTACTTCTTGTAGGCTTCAGCCTTTTTCTCCATTGCTTCGGCTTCGGCAAGACCTTGAGCTTTGATGCTTTCAGCTTCGGCTCTACCTTTTGCGGCGATACCTGCGGCTTCTGCGTCGTACTTAGCCTTGATACCTGCAGCTTCCTGCTCGGCAGCATACTTCATTGCTTCAGCTCTTGCTTTCTGAGCCTCAGCTTCTTTTTCCTGTTCGTACTTACGAGCCTCAGCCTCGCGCTGTCTCTGGATGAGCTTTGCCTCAGCGTCTTTCTCTGCACGATACTTGTCGGCATCGGCTTTTTTCTCAATCTCAGCGGCAAGTTCCTGCTGCTTTACAAGAACTTCTTTCTGCTTAAGTTCAGCTTCGCGTTCAACCTTGGCAATCTCAGCATTAACTGTGGCTGCCTGGATTGTCTTTTGCTGTTCCTGATTCTGAATCTCATATGCAGCATCGGCTTCAGCCTGTGCTGTGTCAGCCTGCTTCTTAAGAGCGGCTTTCTTTATGTCAAGTTCGTTGTTCTTCTGTGCAATCTCGGTCTGAGCGGCAACTTTTGCATCGTTGGATGCTCTGTCGGCTTCAGCCTGAGCGATTGCTACGTCTCTGTCGGCCTGTGCCTTCGCGATAGCAGCATCTTTTTTGATCCTTGCTGTGTTGTCGGCACCGAGATCTCTGATAAGGCCGTTCTCATCTGTTACGTTCTGGATGTTGCAGGATATGATCTCGATACCGAGCTTATCCATGTCCTTTGAAGCTTTGAGCATAACCTGATCTGAGAATGAATCTCTGTCGGTGTTGATCGTGCGAAGGTCGAGAGTACCGATGATCTCACGCATGTTACCCTGAAGGGAATCTTTAAGTTCCTGTGCGATCTGCGCGGGAGCCTTGTTAAGGAAGTTCTTTGAAGCAAGAAGGATTCCTTTTACCTTTACAGGTGAGTCCTCAGTACCGATGTTGATGATCCTGTCTGTTGCGATACGAACCTTTGCAACAGCGTCCACGTCAACGTTGATAAAGTCGTTTGTAGGAACGGATTGTTCGGTTTTTATATCTACGGTCATCTGTCCGAGGTAGAGTTTATCGACTCTTTCAAAAAAAGGAATCTTAACCCCGGCTCTTCCTATAAGGATTCTGGGTTCTTTGCGAAGACCGGAAATGATAAATGCCTGATCCGGAGGAGCCTTCACATAACCCATTGCAAAAATAAGTATTACAACCAAAGCTGTAACAGAAGCGCCAATAATAGCTGTCATAGTTCTCCTCCATTCTGACTGAGAATGCTCAGTCGCAGGTACATCCTTTGTTTTAAACGATATTCGTTTGTCGGATGTACGTGATTGATTTGTTATGCATTAAATATAATCTATGGTGAATCCTAGATAAATGCTGACTTTGAGGGAATATTACCGTCTATTTTGTAAAAAAAGCGAATTAGAAATTTTACGGGATTGAAGATTTGTTGTTGACACAGAAAAATTCGACAATTATAATCAGTACTAATAATTTTCAGAAAGAAGATATGGATATGAGAGAATTTATACTCATCAACAATAATACTAATACCAACCCAAATCCCGTGACCAAAAATCAGGGGACTATTAGTGTTATATTTGATGAGGTTTTTCGGATAAGTCATATCTGAAATAAAAAAGAAAATGCAGAGATAATAAGAGCCTCATCAAACAATAAGAGTTTGGTGGGGCTTTTACTATACCAAAAATTGAGAGGAGAATTGTTATGGAACTAATAAGAGTGCAGGATTCGGATTACAGGAAGGCGTATGAGCTGTATATGACTTTCGATGAAGATGAGAACGGCTTTGTCAACAGCGTTTACGGCTATGATTATGAGAGATTTCTTGAATGGATCGAGATGAAAAGAAACTGGTCGCTTGGGAAAGAGCTTCCTGAGGGATTTGTACCTGATACATCTTTTGTGCTTTCGGTTGACGGGGAGTATGTCGGCGTCTTTAACTTAAGGCATTATCTGAATGACTTCCTAAGAAACGGTCCGGGCCACATCGGCTATGGCATATCCAAGAAGTATAGGGGACATGGATATGCTACCGAAGGACTTAAAATGACACTTGGAAAGGCCAGAGAAATCGGAATTCATGAGGCTTATCTTTCTGTAAACAAAGACAATCCCGCAAGCTTACAGGTTCAGCTTAACAATGGCGCTTATATCCACCATGAGGATGATAAGGAGTATTATACAAGGATAAATGCGATAAGCGAGTCTGACAGTAGGGAAAAAATTGTAAGTGACTATTACAACCAGACAGATGAGGATGGCAGGCTTGATGAATCAAGGCACGGACAGCTTGAGTATGCAACAACAATGCACTATATTCACAGATTTGCGGATTTAGATAAAAAGTCGAAGATTCTTGAAGTCGGCGCGGCAACGGGAAGATATTCAATAGCACTTGCAAAAGAAGGCTTTGACGTTACAGCTGTAGATCTTGTTGAAAAGAACATTGAGATATTAAAGAAAAACAGCGAGGGAATCACAAACATTCATCCTATGCTTGGCGATGCGACTAAACTTACAGATCTTGAAGATGATAGCTTTGATGTGACGATGATTCTCGGACCTATGTATCATCTGTACGACAGGGAAGATGTCGACAAAGCTATAGATGAGGCAATCAGGGTAACAAAGCCCGGCGGAACTATAATGTTTGCCTTCATTTCGGTCTTTGCATTTATGTATGCGAACCATCTGGACGGAAACTGGAAGAACGGGGAAAAAGAGAACTTCACGGAAGACTACAAGATAAGGCATTTCAAAGAGCAGATGTTTACGGGCTATGACGTTACGGAGTTTGAAGATCTTTTTACCGGAAAGGAAACAGAATATATCACGACAACCGGAGTTGACGGATTTATTCTTTCTATGGAGATGAATCCTGAATTCCAGATCTCGGATGAAGACTTTGAGTCGCTTAAAAAGTGGTATCTTGCATTTTCGGAGAAAAGGGAACTTCTTGGAAGTTCTACGCATCTTCTTTATATCTGCAAAAAAATCTGATAAATGCGTAGGGTTTCGCCGGTATATCAATTCAAATATCAGCGAAATACTGTAATAATATGATTAAACTTTTATAAAATAGCAGATATTTCTGCGCTTTCTTGTGACAATGTGCATTATTTAGTTTATAATAAAGTTGTTGATGATAAAGGTAACAACAATCTTTGCGCTAAAATTATTTAAAAAATATACTAATTTTCTATAAAATAATTATGCCTAAATGCCGATACATCAATTGGGTACATATACTGATGGTAATTGTTCCTTATAAACATAGTCACGAGAGGGGACGATATGGCGAGAACGAATGTAGTTACGGCTGACAGAGTCGTAAATTTCAAAGGCAGAAAGATTATTGAACTGAACTATTGGGAGATTTACGATCACAAAGCAAATATCTATAAGTGGGTCAAAAGAGCTTTTGATGTGGTAGCTGCATGCGTGGCGCTTATTTTACTGTCTCCGGTTTTCCTTTTAACTGCAATTGCTATTTTCGTTGAAGACGGAGGTCCGATTTTCTTTACCCAGCAAAGAGCGGGTAAAGATATGAAGAGCTTTACGATTTATAAATTTAGAAGTATGTACAAGAATGCGGAAGATCTGTTTGAGAAGATGCAGGAACAGAACGAGCAGACGGGACATGCTTTTAAGATCAAAGACGATCCGAGAGTAACTCACGTTGGAAAATTCATAAGAAGATATTCGATCGATGAGTTGCCTCAGCTGTTTAACATAATTAAGGGCGATATGAGTGTTGTAGGCCCAAGGCCGATTCTTTACGAACAGATGGAAGAGTGCAACGCTTATGAGAAGCAGAGGCTCATCGTTAAGCCCGGTCTTACCTGTTATTGGCAGGTGTGCGGCAGAGCCAAGATTAAGTGGGAGCAATGGGTAGAGCTTGATCTTAAATATATTCAGGACATGAGTATAAAGAAGGATATAGAGCTTATCATCAGAACCTTTCCTGCGGTATTCGGACAGGACGGAGCTTATTGAGATTATCGGGCAAAAGAGAATAATAAAAATCAAAGCTGTCATTTATAGTAGCTGATACTAAAGTGGCAGCTTTTCTTTTCGTAAGTGAGCACTTGTGAGGTTATGTCGCATTTAGTACATATCCCAAGAGTTTTAGTTGGTTCTTTTGTCATAGGTTAAAAGAATGAAGCGCGTAGCCCATACTACAGGGAAAACAGGGTGCTTCATGCAAAAATATAAGAGCTTGTTAGCTTTTGAAGAAATGTCTACATGTGTGGACATTATTTTTTTGCGGATATCATCCCGTAGGAAAATGGCGCGTACCCTTTCCGTTACATTCGGAGCTCTGTGGCGAAGCTCAATCTTCATGGCAACAAAGAGCATTATGACAAATTCACGGTCTACCTGTATTTCCGCGGTAGATATTTTTTTATCTCTAAGGATTTCTTTGAAAGTCTTGTCGTTGAGCTCAAGGTTTGACAAGAGCTTTTGACTGTGGCCGTGTGCCATTGAATCGCTGATAAGTCTATAGTGGTAAAAATAGCTGTCTTTTGCTATAACAAGTCTTTTGGCATCGCAGATGGTGGGAAGCATTATATTTACGTCTTCGGCCATTACGATTGAGGTGTTGCAATACTTGATGTTATCAAGAAGAAGCTTTCTGGATGTGAGCTTCATGCATCTTGACATGGTAACGGGACGGACTTCGTTTCCAAGAAGATTCTCTTTTATCTTATCAAGGGAGTCTCCTGTGTATACGCCGGGGGCAAGTCCTTGAGTTTCTTTCCTTCTTTCGTTATTTTTTTCAACGATATAGTTTCCTGAGATTATCTCACTGTCGGAAAAAGACGGATCGGTGAGGGCATAGAGCTTCTCAAGCATATCGGTATCAACCCAGTCGTCGCTGTCGAGGAAGCAAAGATAGTCTGCGCAGGCTCTTTTTACCCCTTCCGTCCAGGCGGATATGAGGCCGCCGTTAGCCTTGTGGACTGCGATGACGCGATCGTCTTTTGCGGCATATTCGTCGCACTTTGCAGGACTTACGCCGTCTGTGGAACCGTCGTCAACGAGGATTACCTCAAACTCCTTGAAAGTCTGTGTGAGTACGCTTTCAAGGCATTCGTCCATATATTTGGCGGTGTTATAAACCGGGATGATTACACTGATCTTGGGCTGTGACATTTCTTTTCCCTTCTGAATTGAATTAAATTCTACAAACTATCTTATCAGCGACTGAGTGTGCGTGTCAAAATGTGATAGAAACGTCAGTGTATTTGAGGTAAAATTAATAGTAACAAAAAATCTAGGAGGAAAGGGCGTATGGGTAAAGTTTTTCATGTAGATCATCAGATAGATAAGAAGAATGTAGAAGATTCGGTCACAGAGTGGACCAAAGTAGTTGAATACAGTGATATTAACAGCGAAAAAAGGCTTTTTGGCGGCAAACTTATGTCGTGGATAGATGAAGTTGCGCGAACAGTTGCATTGCGGCATTCCGGTAATCCCGTTATCACAGCGGCTGTCGACAACATGCAGTTCAAGCAGGGCGCGAAGCTCGATGATATACTCGTTATAATCGGAAAGATAACATATGTTGGCAGGACTTCGATGGAAATACGGGTTGATACTTACGTTGAGGACAGGCGAAACGGTATGCGGCACGTCCTTAACAGAGCGTATCTGACAGAGGTGTGCATAGACGATGACGACACGCCGGTTCTGGTTCCTTACGGATTAAATATCAAAACGGAGAATGAACGAGCTGAGTGGGAAGGCGCGGAAAAGAGGATCATCCTGAGGAAGAAGCGCAGAATGGAAGGATTCTGATAGATTGGATTTGTGCGCGGCATAGTGGCTGGAAAACTAATGTGAAATATTTTTCACTTTTGTATTGACTTAAAAAATGCGAGTGATATATTTATAACATCAAATCGAGTTATAAATATATCACTTTTGTATTATGGAGGCATGAAATGAACAAGAACAGGAAAGTAACATTGAGAGATATTTTGGTTTCAAAGGTGGTTAGAAATATTGCCATTGCGGTATATTTCTGGATGTGGGCAAGAACAGATTATAAGGAGTCGTACTCTATGATTCAAAGTTCTGTCGGCGCTTTTCTTGCAGTTTTTTATTACATGCTTTATTCAAGAGAAAGAAAGTATAAGAAGGAATGCTTTGACGAGCTTGCAGAGAGAAACTTAAACAAATGCAATGCTATTTGCTATAAGATTATGGCTGTTATCATGGTTGCACTTGCTTTTACGGCTGCAATAGTAGGACATACCGAAGCTTTTGGAACTGATGTTATCGGTTGGATCCTCGTAATCTCACTTGTAGTTGTTTCAATCGTGAGAGTTATCCTGTATTTTGCCATCGATAAAAAAGGAGAATAAGCCCATGGCACTTATCACTAAGGTAAAAGAATATCGCGAAAAAGCAGGTTACAAGCAAAGTGAGCTCGCCGAGATGGTCGGCGCAAGACGCGAAACAATCGTCCACCTTGAAAACGGCAAATATAACCCGTCGCTAAAGCTTGCGATGGATATCGCCAAGGTCTTTGGCGTTACCGTTGAGGAGTTGTTCGAGTTTACGGAAGATTGATGGGGAAAAGAAATATTAAGGGCGCGGATTTGGTACAGGAGTAGGTACTAAATCTGCGCTTTTTTTAAATGAAAAGGACTGAATTGTAAAGAACAATTCAGCCCGGAATTTTATTTATTTGTGCTTTTGTATTTTTCAAGCTCTTCTTGTAATGTTTTAAGTTCTGCTTGTAATTTTACGATCTCATTTTCGTATTTTTCTTCCGCATCAGTATAGCCGGCGGTATACTGAGAATTCATCTGCTCTCTGTAACGGCGCTGGCCTTCAAGAAGCTCTTTGGCCTGATTGTCATAATTAAGTTCGAAGATCAAATTTCCCACCTCCTCGATATCAGGATGATTCTTGGCAAGATTTTTAAATTCTTCCCAAGTGGTTGCTTTAAAAAGATTCGCCCAGTATACAAGATTGTTACGGACATCTTCTTGTGTAGCAAGGTCTGTGTGGTTTAATTGTAGCATATTTATGCCGAATTTATCAGTATACAGATGGTGATTTTTGAGGTTGGTAAGGCGGTATTTTGCATAGAACTCTGCTTCTGCATGGGGGATGAGCTCCTGATCGGTGATGCAGAATAAAGTAGTAGGCTTTACAAGGGAATAATTGTCGCCGCTACCGATGTTGTCGTATGCACGGCATAGGTAGATTATTGAGCGCGAGATCCAATATTTATCGGGATATACCTGAAGCTCAATATTGAGAATCTCATTGTTGTTGAGAGTGAGTTTAATATCCATGATTGTTTCCTTGCCTGCACTGTTAAGATCAATTGGATTTTCGACATGGATGTCTTGTACATTATTAGGTGAAAGCCCTTTTAGGGCACAAACAAGACCTGTTAATGCTTTTTCGGATTGCTGCATGACGTAATGGAACATCATGTCGCTCATAAGCGTAAATTCGATTTCGCCTGTCGCAGTTTCGTAGGTGAGTTTTTGAGAGTTGTCTTTTGATTTAGACATTTAGAAATTTCCTTTCATAGAAAAAATAGAATTGGCAATTTGCCATGAATCAGCATGGAATTGTCGTTGAAAGACTGCCGACTTTTCCTATGATAGCAGATAAATCTTAAGAAATACCGTCGAAAAATCTTAAGATTTTTTGTAGTATGAGAAAAGAAATATCAAGGACGCAGGGTAAGTACAAAGGAAGGTACAAAATCTGCGCTTTTTAATAAGAAAAAATGTAGAATTCTACACTTTTGTTGATTAAAAAACACCAAAATGGTAAAATCTAGTAAGAAAAAATGTAGAATTCTACATATTTGGAGATTAAGATGATAAAAAGAGATAAGTATCTAAGACAATTGATTGAGGCAAAAGAAAATGGATTTCCCAAGGTTATTACAGGAATCAGGAGATGTGGAAAGTCGTATTTGCTAAAGGAGATATACAGGGCATATCTTATTGATGAGGGAGTTGATCCGTCGCATATTCATATTTTGGAATTGGATGATGACAGGAATATTGAATATAGGGATCCGTTAAAGCTTGGAGAGTATATTCGAAAACTGTGTACAGGCAATAATATGTATTATGTCTTTATTGATGAGATTCAAAAAGTATATGCACTTAAAAATCCGAATTTTACAGATGGTAAACACGTTCCGGCAAAGAAAAACGACGATGACACTGTGACATTTGTTGATGTTGTTTTGGGACTGTCTCGTGAAAAAAATATAGATTTGTATGTGACGGGATCAAACTCAAAGATGCTTTCGTCGGATATAGTGACCGAATTTAGAGATAAGGCAACAAATATATGTCTTGCGCCGCTATCATTTGATGAGTTTTTTGGCTATGTCGGAGGTTATGAATCGGAAGCACTCTATACATATATGCAATATGGCGGTATGCCGCTTGCTGTTTTGAAAAAAGATGATGAAAAAAAAGAGTATCTCAAGGGATTATTTGAAACAACATATTTTAGCGATATTCTTGAAAGAAACAAATTAAAGAAAGGCGAGGAACTGGAAGAACTTTGCAACATCATAAGTTCTTTGACAGGTGAACTGCTTAATTCCGAAAAGATAGCCAATACATTTTTGAGTGTTCGGAAATCAAAAATAAACAAGGCTACAATCGAGAACTACATAGGTTACTTTATAGATGCATTTCTCCTTAGAGAGGCTCGTAGGTTTGACATTAAGGGAAGAAAAGAAATCGGAGCACTGAGAAAGTACTATTTTATAGACACGGGGCTTAGAAATGCCAGATTAAATTTTGCATTTCCCGATGAAGGTCAGATGTTGGAAAATATCGTATACAATGAGCTACGCTACAACGGATATTCCGTAAATGTCGGTACTTTCGATACAGTTGAAAAGAATAAAGCGGGGAAATCTGTCAGAAAGAATAATGAAGTAGATTTCTATGCGCATAAAGGCAATCGGGCATATTATATTCAGGTGACGGCGGATATTTCTAATGATGCTACAAAGGAAAGGGAGATACGACCGTATATCTTGATCAACGATCAGATTCAGAAAGTTATTGTGGTAAACAAACCGATAAAGGAGACTCGCGACGAGCGCGGTTTTACGATTATTGGTATAACGGATTTCTTGCTTAGGTTTATAAAGTAAATATAGATAGAATTTAGGCGCAGATTGCCACAAAATCTGCGTCTTTTTCTATGACAAAATACTATATATAGATTATAATTAGGACATGAATTTAATTATTGGTAACATATAAAGGAGAAAACATGAGTAATCAAATAAAACTAGGTTCTAAAATTGTTGGAGATGGGGAAGAACCTTATTTTATTGCTGAAATAGGTATAAACCATAACGGAGATATAAATGTTGCAAAAAGGCTTATTGATGCATCTTATGCCATAGGTTGGGATTGCGTAAAGTTTCAAAAAAGAACACCGGATATTGCGGTTCCTGATAGCCAAAAAAATGTTATGAGATCTACGCCTTGGGGAGAGATGACATATCTGGAGTATAAAAAACGTATTGAATTTGAAAAGAGTGAGTATGATTATATTGATGATTATTGTAAGGAAAAACCCATTTCATGGACAGCTTCTCCTTGGGATATGCCCAGTCTTGAATTCCTTTTAAATTATGATGTCCCTTTTATCAAATTGGCGTCCGCCGCAAATGGGAATATCGAGCTTATAAAAGCGGCTTGTAAATCAGGAAAACCTATTTTGATGTCAACAGGTATGTGCACTCAAGAAGAGTTAGATAAGGCAGTATCGGTTCTTGAAGACTATAGTAATGGAGAGTATGCGTTAATGCATACAAATTCTGTTTATCCTGCTCCGATTGATAATTTGAATCTTAGATATATAACGACATTAAAAGAACGATACAATTGCGTTGTTGGCTACAGTGGACATGAACAGAATCTTGAACCTACAGTAGCAGCAGTTACTCTTGGTGCGAATATAATTGAAAGACATGTAACTCTTTCACATAATATGTGGGGAACAGATCAAAAGGCCAGTTTAGAGATTAATGCTATGTTTATGCTCTATCATAGATGCATTGATATTATTAAGATGATGGGGGATGGAGAGAAGAAGCTTGAAGAAGACGAACTTGCTGTAAGGAAGAAACTGCGAGTTGAGTAAGTTGTTGGGAGAATTTTATTATGAATGTTGCACTCATTCCTGTAAGAGGTGGAAGTAAATCAATTCCGTTAAAAAATATAAAAGAACTATGTGGAAAACCACTTGTATATTGGACTGCTAAAGTGGCATGTGAATGTAAATATATTGATAATGTATATATAGCAACAGATAGTTTTGAAATAAGAGATGCTGTAGAGACATTTTGTAATAGCGAAAAGGAAGTGTTCTCTAAACTGAGAGTTATTGATAGATCTAAGCAAAACGCCAGTGATACTGCAACAACAGAATCTGTTATGCTGGAATTTGCGGAGAAATATGAGTTTGACAATATAGTACTCATTCAAGCAACATCTCCATTATTGGATGTTGCTGATTTGGAAGGCGGTTTTTTATTATTCAATACTGAGGGAACGGATAGTGTTATTTCGGTTGTAAGACAAAAGCGTTTCTTGTGGAAAGTTGACTCATACAATGTTGCGGAACCTGTCAATTATGACATCTTTAATAGGCCAAGACGTCAGGAATTTGAAGGATATCTTATGGAGAATGGTGCTTATTATATTACATCAAAAGAACTGCTTTTAAAATCCAGAAATAGGATTTCTGGGCGTATTAGGGCATATGAGATGCCGGAAAATACAGCAATTGAAATAGATGAGCCGAATGATTTTATAGTAATCGAAAAGCTTCTTCAGAAAAAAATACAAAAGGAAAGCATTAGTAATAGAAAGAAAATAAAGATGGTCGTTTCCGATTGTGATGGCTGTCTTACTGATGGGGGAATGTACTATTCCGAAAAAGGAGATGAATTAAAAAAGTTTAATACCAGAGATGGTATGGCTTTATCACGACTGAGAGAAAGAGGGATAATTGTTGGAATTATTACGGGAGAAATAAGAGAATTAAATAAACGTAGAGCAAAAAAGCTTAATATGAATTTCATTGAAGAGGGTGTCAAAGATAAAGCAGCTGTACTTAGAAGAATATGTGAAGAATATGGAATAATGCTTGATGAGGTTCTGTATGTTGGCGATGATATAAATGATGTGGAAGTAATGAAAATTGTTGGAGTAGCTGCTTGTCCGGCAGATGCGTCTTCTGAAGTTAAGGATGTTGCTGACTATGTTGCGAAAAGATGTGGAGGAAATGGTGCAGTTAGGGAAATTATTGAAGAAAATTGTTGATAAAATCTTTAAGTGTTTTGGAAGAATACTGGGAATAGAAATTGTTTTTTCGAGATCTGCTAAAAAAGATTGTGATATACGAGGAAAGCGGCTTATTAATGTTGGAGCGGGGGATTGGAAATGCCGTGGGTGGATATGTTTAGATTATTCGTCGCCATGGTACGCTTCTATGCATAAAGGTGGCCAATACATTGAATATGATATTAGAAATGATAAATTACCATTTGCTGATGAAACGGTTGATGCAATATATTGCAGTCACGTAATTGAACATATTGAGAATGAATATATACAGAGTTTTTTTCTTGAATGCCACCGAGTATTAAAAAAAGGTGGAATACTTAGAGTATGTTGTCCTGATGCAGAATTTTTATGGAATGCCAGTCAGACAGACAATTCATACTGGATCTGGCGAAAAATATTATTAAAACAGATAAATGTGGACTATGCAAATATGAGACAAGTAGATTTTCTTGTCAGAGAAATTGCAACGGAAAGATTTTTAGATTATATAAGCGGGAACGGTCAGGATTATAATGAAGCCTTTTTAAATAAGGATATGGACAATTTTTTTGAGTATATAACTGAAGGATTGACATATGATCCTAAAAAAGCCGGTTATCATATAAATTATTGGACATTTTCCAAAGTTAAAGATACGCTTATCGATTCGAATTTTACTAAGATAATTCGCTCGAAGTATGCCGGAAGTATATCGGAATATATGAAAAATAAAATGTATTTTGACAAAACATTTCCTGAGATGAGCTTGTATGTAGAAGCTATAAAATAAAAAGATGTGGTTAGTAAGAAAGAGGATAATAATTGAGTGCTATTAATGTGATTGTTCCGGTATATAATGCAGAACAGTATCTTCCAATGCTGTTTGATTCTATATTGAATCAAACGTATAAAGATTTTCTTGTTTTGGTTGTTGATGATTGCTCAACTGATAATTCGGTTTCAATTATCAAAGAGTATATGAAAAATAACAATATGAAAATTGTTCTGGTTGAGAATGAAGAAAACATCAAGCAAAGTAAATCTAGGAACAAAGCGTTAGAAATTGCGAAGGATTATCCGTCAAAATATACTACTTTTTTGGATTCAGATGATTGGATTGAACCTGATTTTTTTGAACAATTGGTTAAAAGTGCAGAGTTGAGCGATGCAGATGTGACCATCTGTGGAATTGAACGTTTTGATGACAAGACAAATAGGCAGATATGTGTTGAAGCTGTAGATGGAAAAACTGTTAATGTTGCTGATGGTGAGAATATCTGTGAGTTAGCTTATATTAATCCAGCATTATATAACAAGTTATTCAGAACTGAAATTGCGCAAAAGGCTATATTCAGAGAAATGAAAAGATCTGAGGATACTTGCTACTTTTTTGAAATTTTAAGGTATGTTAATAAGTTGGTATATACCAATAAAGTTGGCTATCATTATAGAGTACGTAGTGATTCTCTTACTGGAATTATGGATGCCGGTGTATGTGACTCAATGATGTCCGGTTTTAGAGAATTAATAAGTAATAATCCAATTGATGGTTTGTATTATAGACAGGAACTTGAAACGCAAATTTTTATAAGAATTGCATGTGGGGGAGTGTTTAGAACTAGTATTGGAAATTCCTCTGGTAAAAAAGAACTTATAAAAAAGACTATTCGTTATATGGATGATACTATTCCAGGGTGGAGAACGAATAGATATTTGGGATTATTTGGAAAAAATATAAATTTAAAGGCATTGGCATTGAGATTATGTGCCTTGTCATATAGAGTTGGAATGGTTGGTTTTTTTATTGGTTCATATAAGGGTCTTATAAAAATATTTGGCAGAGAAGTTAGAATGTAAAGGAGATACATAGTGTTTTATATTTCTGAAATTATAAAACATACTGAAAAAAAGATAGCGTTCTTTTGCCATTCGATGATTCATGTATTTAATTCATTGATGCTTATTTATTCAAGTAAAAGAGATTTAGGAGATTTTGTTATAGTGATGGCGACAGTTACTCATGCTGACGCATATAATCACAAAATATTAGCTGATAGAATCGAAAAGCTTGGTATTAGATGTTGGTCAATAGATAAAAAGTCAAAATTTCGAAGGCTGATAGGCTATTCGGATTATTTAAATAAGAGGTTATTTCGAGATGTTGCTATGTTGCTGGGGGGATACAATAATATTCTAATGGTTAACTTTTGCTGGAATCAACAATTTGTTTGTTATCCGGCATGTTTATTTTATGAGAAAGTATCGGAGAGTATCTTTATTGAAGAAGGTGCAACTCAGTATGTGTCACCAAAAGAAAGCAGAGGAGTTGTGTTTTTAAAGCAACTATATGGCAATAGTACAAATTTCTGGAATGATAAAAAAATAAAAGGAATATATGTGCAGAATCCGGATGGATACAACGCATATTTGAAATCCCACATTAAAAAACTTACAATTGATTATTCAATTTTATCCAAAGAAAATAAAGATAAGATAATCAGTGTGTTTGATGAGGATATGAAGCTATGTAAAATATATAGAAATACCAATATAGGGATAGTCTTTACCCAACCGCTTTCAGAAGACGGTTATATATCGGAGAATGAGAAAAAAGAGATTTACAGGGGGCTTATAGATAAATATAGTTCATTTGCACCTGCAGTGTTAAAGATTCATCCGAGGGATAGAACAGATTATTCGGATATATGTGAGCGCATCGATTCACAAAGATACCCAAGTGAATTATTAAGGTTAATAGGAATTAAATTTAGATATGCTGTCGGAATATCAACAAGTGCAGTATATAGTGTAGAAGCAGAAATTAAAGAAAATACTAATCCGGATTTTTTGATTGAGAGAAGAGAAAGGAAAACGCAGAAGCATATATGAGCATAAAAAAGACAATAAAAATATTTTTGAGAAAAATATATTTGTATATGCAGAAACATTATTTGACTTTTAGAATACTTGTTATGTTAGAAAAAATGGGGATCCTTCAAAGAATGTTCATTATGTTTGCGGAAGTTAGGAAAAGTAAAACGGATATTATGCAAGAAATGGCTAAGAATAGAGTGTTTCTTGAAAAAAATAGTCAAAGAATTAAAGATACAAAAGAGCTTTTTTCGGATGAACGGTCTAAAGATATATTTGATGCTTGCATGAATTATCGTGCTTACAGGACAAGAATTCCTAATCATCTTTTTTCAGAAACAGATCAGTATTTTGTGGAAGGAATAGTATCTTTATCCAATAATGAAGTCTTTGTTGATTGTGGCGCTTTTATCGGGGATACTATTCAACAAGTTGTTGATCTGGCGCGAAAGAAGAGAATAACGGATTATTCAATAATTGCTTTTGAACCTTCAAGGAGAAATGTGAGATTAATTCAAAAGTTTTTCAAGAATAATAATAATTTGGTCTTAATTGATAAGGGAATATCAGATTGTGAGAAAAAGGTTTATTTTGAGGAAGGAGGCTCAAGATCACGAATTACGAATAAGAATATTGGAAAAGATAACTATATTGAAACAACATCATTAGATAGTATTTCGCAATGCCAAAATGCGACTTTTATAAAAATGGATATAGAAGGAGCTGAGTTGAGTGCATTGCAAGGAGCTAAAAATATAATACAACGTAATAGACCTAAGTTAGCTATTTGTATATATCATAGTAATGAGGATATGGTAACTATTCCGCAATATATTCATTCATTAGTGCCTGAATATAAGTTATATGTAAGACATCATTCCAGAGGCGCAATTGAAACGGTTTTATATGCAGTTATTTAAATTATATTATATAAAAAATGATGATATTGGGGATTGGTAATGAAAAAAGTTCTTTTTGTTTCGTCTGATAGCTCATGCACAAGCGGTGCGTTCAGGTGCATGTCAAAATTATGTGAATTACTTATGACAGAAGGAGAGTATTATCCCATAGTAGTATTGCCTAAAAAGGGTAATGGGGAAGAAATACTAAAAAAGGCAGGTATTGAGTATAAAATAATTAGATCATTTAATTGGGTTGAGAGGATCACTGATCATATCAGTTTATTAGTATTATGCAGACGAATAATAAAAATAACACTGAATTTTTTTGCAATTATGAGGTTAAATGAATATGTGAGGAAGAATGATATATCTTTGATACATATTAATACGAGTGGAACTTATATAGGCGCAAAAGTGGCTGTTGCAAATAATATTCCTTTTATTTGGCATATAAGGGAATGTGTGGATTTGGATCATAATAAACGCTTATTTTGCAAAGGCAGTTATAACCTGATTAATAAAGCAAATAAGATAATATGTGTATCAAAATATGTTTATAATCATTTCTGTAATTTGCTTGATTCAAAAAAAATGACTGTTATCTATGACGGAATAGATGTGCGTGATTATTATAATGAGAGAAACAAACTTTTTTCTGATAGAATTGTTAAATTTCTTAGTATAGGTAATATGAATTCCAATAAGGGGCAGGAATATGTTATTGAAGCAGCTATAGAACTCTCACGGAGAACAAAAGATTTTCATTTGCTGGTTGTTGGTGATGGTAAAAAGAAGAAGATGCTAAAGGCAATGGCAGCAAATCATAAGAAGTATATATCTTTTATGGATGCCAGAGAAGATGTACTTGAGTTATTTAAAAACTCGGATGTGTTTATTATGAGTTCAAAAGCAGAGGGGTTTGGGAGAACAACAATAGAAGCAATGTTGGGAGGATGTTTGTTGCTAGGAACTGATTCAGGGGCCACACCGGAATTGGTAAGAGATGGAGAAACAGGTTTTTTGTATAAATATGATAATTCATATGAATTATCATTGTTGATGGAAAAAGTTGTAGAAGAAAGAGAGAAACTGTTTGATGTAGTAATGAGTGGTCAAAAAGAAGCGTTAGATAAGTATAATGCATATATAGATATGAAGAATATTGTAAATGAATATAATAAACTAAGTTGATTAGATATGGAAAAAAGGATTGAATTTGGTAAAAAATATATAAGTTTTGTGTTTGTTCTTTGGTTTGGAACTGAGGTTTTATTTAATTCCAATATTGAACAGTTTTTTATATGGAAAAAAAGTGATGCAAATAGTTCAATGGCTATTATTATATTGATATTGCTTATGATACAAATTATTTTTTTTCAGGATTACCAGATTAAGGAATTAGTAATTATAGCGATTGTTTCGCTTCCGATAATCTATGCTACATCACTAGCAAATTATAATACGCTACTATCTACGTGGATTTTTGTTATTGCCAGTAAGAATATAGATTTAAAAAAATTGACTGGGATTGCATATTATGTACAACTTATCATGGTTATAGTTGTTTTGGTGTTGTTTTTCAATGGTTATGTAAATGAAAACTCTTTTTATAGAGGAACAGTTTTAAGACATTCACTTGGATTTACGCATCCTAATCAGCTTGGAATAAAGGTTTTTTTGATTTTTATATGCCGTTGTTTTCATAGAAAAGATAGATTGAATATATTAGATGCTATAGTTACTTTTATTGCTGCTATAGTATTGAATGTAGTTACGAATTCGCAGACTTCAGTTTATTGCATGATATTATTATCAATTATAATTTGTGCATATGAGTTGGCAACTCGAATGCGACTTAATATGAACGCATGGTCTAATTTTTTTATAGTTTTAGCGATTGTTTCAAATTCTGTGAGCGTTTTTTTATCAATAATAGACGTAAAAAAGCATAATATACTAAAACATGTAGATGATTACATGTCTCATAGGTTTTCACAGTGTCATAGAACTATAGGATTTTATGGAATAAATTTGTTTGGACAGGATATAAAGCTTACAGTAAAGAAAAATATAACCGGAGTAATATATCATTTCTGGTTAGATAATGCATATGTTTCTCTTATTCTACGATATGGAGTTATTGTGTTCTTTATTTTTTCTGCATTATACATATGTACAATGGTTTATTTAAAAAGGACACAGCAATTTTTGTTGATAGCAATTTTGGGTCTTTATGCAATATATGGAATAATGGAAAATAATTTTTATGCAATGGCTCAAAACTTATTTTTGCTAACATTGTCTTATCCAATATATCATAGAATATCCGGTAATAAAAAGGATAGTGTTAGAAAAGTACGCATTAGGATTACGGTGTAATTATGAATAGTGGTAAAAAAGATAATAGCATTAGATTAAATCTTATTTTTAATTCTATATATCAAATAACTAATTTTTTAGTACCACTTGTTACATTGCCATATCTATCAAGGATACTTAAAGCAGATGGATTAGGTGAATATTCATATGCACATACAGTAGCTTACTATTTTTATTTGTTTATAAGATTAGGACTATATTCATATGGTAATAGAACTATTGCATATGTAAAAGATGATAGTGAATTATTATCAAAGACTTTTTGTGAAATTTATGCATTTCAATTTTTTATGGGAATTTTTGGATCAATAATATATTTCATGTACAGCTTTTTGGCGGCTCCTAAAGAAGGATTAGCGTTGGTTTTTTCATTGATAGTTGTTGCCGGGGGAATTGACTTCACATGGGTATTAAATGGATTGGAAGAATTTAAGGTTACTTCCACTAAAGATGTTTTGACTAAGATTATTACAGCTATTTGTATTTTTATTTTTGTTAAAAGTAAAAATGATGTGTGGAAATATGCGCTTATTTTCAGTTTAGGATTTATTATGAATCAGCTTATTGCATTAAGTGTAGTTGTAAGAAAAATTCGCTTTGTTATGCCACAGTTTAAGAATATTTTGAAACACATAAAACCGAATATGATTTTGTTTCTGCCAACTGTCGCTGCAAGTATATATAAAGCTATGGATAAGATAATGTTGGGCTCGATGACAAATGAAATCGAGCTAGGGTATTATCATAGTTGTGAAAATATAATTAGAGTTCCTATGGCGCTAATAGATGCGTTGGGGACAGTTATGTTGCCAAGAGTATCCAACATGATTTCAAAAAGAGCTGACAAGGATAGTGTTAACCGGTTGTTTAATAAATCGATTTTATTTGCTATGTTTATATCCACATCCACTTGTATGGGGATTATGGCTGTGGCAAAAGAGTTTGTCCCGATATATTATGGTAGTGGTTTTGATAAGTGTGTATATCTTTTTTATGTAATTCTTCCGAGTTGTATTTTTTTAGCTTTTGCAAATGTTATTAGAACACAATATCTTTTGCCTAGAAAAAAAGATAGATTATTTGTGATTTCTTTATTTGCGGGAGCCTTTGCGAATGTTTGTCTAAATATAATTTTAATCCCGAGATATGAGTCTATTGGGGCTGCAATAGGAACGCTGGTTGCCGAAATAGTTGTTTGTGTTTTTCAGGCAATATGTGTTTATAAAGAAGCAAATATTGCTAGGAGTGTCTTAGATAGTATTCCATTCTTGCTTTCAGGTTTAGTAATGGTAATAGTGCTTTGGAATTACACGCTTGGAATTGCGAATAGTATATTGGTTTTGATTATTAAGATAATGATTGGATGTGTGTGCTATTTTGTGAGTTTGGTTATTTTTAGAGGAGTACAAAAGTTTATCAATGCTAATTTATATAAAATAGAAGATTGACTTAAGGAGAAAACTTGTGAGAAGTATAATGCTTTTAACGCTTAGAGTACTTGTTTGGCTTAGGAAATTAAGATAGATATTACTTTTTTCCCAAAAATACTTACTATAATTATAATGGAGATTATTGTGCTACCAACTTTATAAAAGATTTAGAAGCATTGATAAAAGAAAACAATAATATTTCTACATTGTACTCTTTCTTTTATTATGAAAACTTGTGATACAGGAATAAGGCTAATTATATAATAAAAAGCGTACTATGTAATTAAAGAGCTGTAGACGTTATTTGATATAAATCAAATAACTGCGCATGTGGCTTATGGAGATTAGATTTTTATTGAGGACGAATAATATGTTGAATATATATTTTGGAGAAACAGAAGGAGCGATGCATGGGCCATCGTGGTTCAGATTCAACTTTCGGGAAGAGTGGTTTGGAGATCCGCTTGTTGCTGAGATGATGGAAGATATTGATAGATCGCATTATAAGGGTGGGCAGTTGATTGAGAGCGATGTACTTGGCCCGATTCCGCCGGAAAGATTATCGGGCAGCCTGCAGACACTTATTTGTATTTATAAAAGACCTGATCTTATGTTTAATGCTACCAGCTGTGGTGAAGACTGTGCCAAGTGGCTTTTGGAGATTGGAAGACAAGAAGATATTTCTGTGAATTTAAGATATTATATGCCTTTTGATGATTGCAAAGATTTTGGGGTCGGAATTATCAATGAGGATAAAAAAATTGACAATACTCATGATTATTTGCATATAGCTATGAAATATGTTTGATATAGAGGGAAAACTATGCAGAATATAAATATCCCGGGCAGACTTATGAAGGATATAAGGTCTTTTGCCATAAAAAACAATGTTGAAAAAATAATACTGTTTGGCTCAAGAGCGAGAGGGACACATTATGATCGAAGTGATGTTGATCTTGCTGTTGAGGGTGGTGATTTTGACGGCTTTTTATCAGATATTCAGGAAATGGCGTACTCACTGCTTTCTTTTGATATAGTGAAATATGATGATAGAATAACAGAAGAACTCAAGGAAGAACTTAGAAAAGATGGAGTGGTAATATATGAAAAAGTATGATAATTTCGTCGATTGTTTAAGTGTGCTGGAAAAAGCGAATTTTAGTAATGCGTATAATGATGAAATATATAGAATGGGAGTGATTGGCCAGTTTAATCTGACTTTTGAGCTTTCGTGGAAGGCATTACAGGCAGTAATGCGACTTCATGGTGTCAGTGGTGCAGAAATCGGATCGCCCAGAGAAATTTTGAAGTTGGGGTATGCCAATGGATTTATTAAAGATTCTGAAGTTTGGCTTTTGATGTTGAGTAAAAGAAATGAGAATATTCATATATATGATGATAAGGCGATAGATGAGCTTATAGTTATGATTAGGGATAGCTTTATTCCTGTATTTAGGAAGCTTGCAGAGGTATTGAAAACAAAAATCAGTGAAGTTGGCGAAGGATTCTGAATTGTGCAGCAAAATTTAAAAGAACCATTTAAAAAGTTACATTATGACTAATTTCGAATTAGAATCGGAATTAGTCATAATTATATTTTCATTTTAGGAATGAAAATGTTAAAGCTATAAACAAAAACAACGGAGAATGACTACAATGGATAATAACTGGAGAAATTGGTTTACGGATACAATTTACAGAAGGGGCGTGCAGTATTATAAGAACGGTCATGTAAGAGAAATGCATAAGATTACCGGCGGCTATGAAGCAATAGTCGCCGGGCATTATTTATACAGGGTAGAAATTATTACAGAAAATGACATGGTTAAAGATACGCACTGTAATTGCCAATATGCCTATGGAGGAGGCAAATGCAAGCATCAGGTGGCGGCACTTTTGGAATATAAAGATATGCTCAGGCGTCAGATTGCTCTTGAGGCGGAGAATGCAGAACTTGAGAAAATCAATCTTAGCCTACGTGATAAGTGGGTTGGGGCCGATGGGGAGGATGACTATTCTTACATAGATCTTGATGGGATTGAGAAAAAAACTTTTTGAAAAAGAACGTGATAAAAAGATTGCACTCCAGCTCCTTGAAAAAGATTTCGTAAAGTTTAGTCACATGACGGCAGGCAGAGCGAATATGCTTGATGAAAGGACTATTCATGTATATGGAATGGCCAGGGAAAGCGATACGGATAAGTACGATAAATCTGTAGGGTTCGTTATTACGGAAAATAATATTTCAGGATTTTTTTGCGGCTGTAAGTCGTGTAAACATTCGGATTACTATTGGTATAACAAACCCTGTAAGCACGCAAGGGCTTTGTTTTATGCCGCTTATAAGGAACTGCGAAATCAGCGTTTGATCGACTTCACCGATGAAAATACCATCAACTTGTTTAAGAGTATACATAATTCCAGAGCAAGAAAGATTGCGGCAAAATCTGTTGAGACTTTTAATGAACGACTTACTCTGCAGCCAAGGCTCAAGAATGATTACGGCACTTTGGAACTGTCTTTTAAAGTTGGAGCAAGCAGACTTTTTGTAATAAAGAATCTGTCTGAATTTCATAGAAACGTGAAAAACGGTGCGTCACAAACATTTGGAAAAACGACTGTTCTTCCGCTTAACAGAGATTATTTTGATGAAACTTCCTGTGAATATTTGGACTATATAGGTGAGTCAATAAGTCGCATTGAGGAGGGAATCAGATTTTCTTACAGTGAAGGCTATTTTGACAGAAGATACGGACGCAGCGAGGATCATATAAGACAAAGCATTCCACTTAGCGGGCGAGGACTGGATGATTTTTTTGACAGCTTTAAGAATTGTGGAATAGATTATGAAGATTTTGAAAAGAAAAAGTCCGTTATCCATTTCAAGGAAAAGAAGCCTAAACTTAGCATGACGATTACACCTTTTTGACCGGTAAAGGAAAGAAAAAGAAATTTTCCGGAGTGAAGGCAGAAATAATTCTTCCACAGCTTTTTCACGGTGAAGCTTACGGATATTATATTGATGGTGACAATTTGTGCAGGATACCTCAGGATGTTTATAAGAAGATGATTCCGCTCATTGAGGATAGATACATGGGAAGCGTGCATATGGATATCGGCCGTAACTATCTTTCGGATTTTTACCATTCAATTCTTCCTGAATTGGCGGATTTCGTGACAGTTAAGGAAACTGACAAAGAAGTTATATCAAAATATCTTTCCTCGGATGTTGAATTCTGCTTTTATCTTGATGCGGAAAATGGAAATGTTACCTGCAAGGCAATCGCTGAGTATGGCGATAATGAATACAATGTTATAGATTGCAAGGGATTAAATACCAATACATCAGGTATACTTGGCCAAGAGCGTATTTTTTCAAAGGAGAACGAAGTTCTTGGGAGCGTTATGCAATTTTTGCCGGAGATTGATACGGATCGAGGCATGTTTCATTGTGACAGGGATGAAGACAGGATATATGATTTTGTGACTTTGGGTGTCGAAGAACTTGCAAAACTCGGAGAAATTAAAGTTACGGATTCTTTTCAACACGTTAATGTGTTCAAAAAGGCAAATCTGTCTGTCGGAGTTTCGCTTTCGAAGGGCATGCTTGACCTCGAAGTTTCTTCCGATGAGATATCAAAGGATGAACTTCTGGAAATACTTGCAAGTTACAGAGCCAAAAAGAAGTATCACAGGCTCCGTGATAACAGCTACATAAATCTTAATGACGAAGCGCTTGCAACTCTTGATGATATGCTTAAAACCTTGCAGATTTCGGAGAAAGATTTTCTTAAAGGAAACATGCATGTCCCTGTATATCGTACGCTCTATCTTGATAAACTTCTGGAGGAAAATGAGGAAATCTATGAAGATAGAGACAGCAGATTTAAGAATCTTGTAAAAGGCTTTAAGACTATAAAGGATGCAGATTTTAAAGCGCCCAAAAATCTTTCCAAGATAATGCGTAATTATCAGAAGACAGGATTTAAGTGGATAAGCACTTTGGAAAAATATGGTTTTGGCGGAATTTTGTGCGATGATATGGGACTTGGCAAAACTTTGCAGACCATAAGTTTTTTGTATAAACATTACACGGATAAGAGTATTGGTGAAAAACTTCCTTCACTTGTTGTTTGTCCCGCATCATTGGTTTATAACTGGGCGGATGAATTTGCCAAGTTTGCACCTGATATGAATGTTGTGACGGTAGCGGGCGGGGCTGCTGAGAGAACGCGTACTATTTCCGATGCGGATAAATATGATGTGCTTATAACGTCATATGACCTGATGAAAAGAGATGTGGCGCAGTATGAGGAAAAAGAGTTCTATTATGAGGTAATTGATGAGGCTCAGTATATAAAGAATCATACTACGGCAGCAGCAAAAGCGGTTAAGGTGATAAATAGTAAAAGACGCCTTGCGCTTACGGGTACGCCTATTGAAAATCGTCTCAGCGAGCTGTGGAGCATTTTTGACTTCCTGATGCCAGGATTTTTGTATAAGTATGAACAGTTTAAACGTCAATTTGAGACACCTATCGTAAAGTATGAAGATAAAGACGCTTCGGACAGGCTTAAGAAAATGGTGGCACCGTTTCTTTTAAGGCGCCTTAAGGAAAATGTATTAAAAGAGCTTCCGGATAAACTTGAGAAGCAGCAGACCGTTGTCATGGAGAGTGCGCAGCAGACTCTTTATAATGCGCAGGTGCAGCACCTAAAGACTATGATAGAATCGGCAAAACGTGATAAATCATTCAATGAGGCCAAAATGAAGATTCTTGCCGAGATGACAAGGTTAAGGCAGATATGTTGTGATCCTTCGTTGTATGTTGAAAACTATGAGGGAGAATCGGCAAAGAGGCAGGCTTGTCTGGAACTTGTGGAAAGAGCGATTGAAGCAGGGCACAGAATCCTTATCTTTTCGCAGTTTACAACTATGCTGGATCTTCTTAAGAAAGATCTTGGAAAGGCCGGTATCAATTATTTTGAGATAACAGGGGCTACGAAGAAGGAAGACAGGATAGAACTTGTTAACCGCTTTAATGACGGAGAGAACAGTGCATTTTTGATATCTTTGAAGGCAGGGGGAACAGGACTTAATCTTGTCGGAGCAGATATGGTAATTCACTACGATCCATGGTGGAATCTTGCTGCGCAGAATCAGGCAACGGACAGAGCACATAGAATTGGGCAAAAGAAAACTGTTACAGTTTACAAACTTATTGCAAAAGGAACTATTGAGGAAAAAATAGTTGAGCTCCAGAACAGTAAGAGTGACCTGGCAGAGGAAATACTATCGGGTGAGACTAATATTATTTCAAAAATGACAGAGTCTGATTTTATGGAGCTATTAGGATGAATACTCCGTGAGTATAGCTATGAGCGAACCGGCGGCGAAGTCGACAAGATTAAAAAGGTTTAACGGACAATGAAATATCTTTTGAGTTTTAAACTAAGCGGTGAGCGGCTTGAAGAAAGCTGTCCGCATATTTATCCGTACAGCGTGTTTAGAGGCAAGGACCCGGAACCGTTTGTCTTTTCGGATATTACGGTGCTGTATGGAAATAACGGTTCGGGAAAGTCGACGATACTCAATATCATTGCGAACAAGCTCGAGTTAAAAGGAAGGGAGCATGTGACTGCAAATGGTTTGGGGCGTATCGATTATACATTGAAATATAACAATGAGTGTGCTTACGATCTTGGCGTAGATGAGAATTCAGGCTTATCTTTTCATGAAATTCCAAGAAATAGTATGTATATAAAGAGTGAAGATATTCTCTATGAGATCAAGAAGATTCAGCAAAGGGATGTACTGTCAAGCGATATGCTCTATTACAATATGAAGCAGGGAAAAAATCGTAAGGAGGCAGAGCGGTATCTTTCTTCAGCTGAAGGGAAAAAGCGTTTGGTTGAAAAAATATTTGCTCAGGAAAAATATTCAAACGGTGAGACGGCGCTGCAGATATTAAATGATCTTATTACCCCGGATGCGTTGTTTCTTCTTGATGAGCCTGAAGTATCTCTTTCGCCCGCCAACCAGGTGACGATGGCGGAAGAAATCAACAAGATGGCAAGGTTTCTTGGATGCCAGTTTATCATCGCTACGCATTCACCGTTTCTTTTGGGTACTCTTAATGCCAAGATATATAATCTTGATACATGTGATTACAGAGTCAGCAAGTGGTACGATCTCGAGAACGTTAGGTACTTCTATGATTTTTTTCAGAAAAGAAAAGATTTTTTTGAATAATAGGTAGCTACTGTAAATGGTATTCTTGCATTTATGAATACTGAGTGTTAAAATTTTATCATATGGCTTTTGGATATTTTAATCTAAGATAAATTTTTTTGGAGGTTTTTAAAATGAGTAAGAATTTTGATGACATTTTGGCAAAGCTTAAGACAGCTGAGAAAAAGAAGATGTCTGTTGCCGTAGCGCAGGACACACACGTACTCGAGGCTGTAAAGGTTGCTAAGGAGAGAGGAATCGTTGATTCTATCCTCGTTGGTGACAAGGATGAGATCGAGAAGAAGGCAGCAGAGGTTGGAATGAACCTTGCAGACTACGAGATCATCGATGTTAAGGATACCATCGAGGCAGCTCGTACAGCAGTTTCTCTTGTACACGACGGAAAGGCTGACATTTACATGAAGGGTGCATTGGAGTCAAGAGATTTCCTTAAGAGCGTTCTTGATAAAGAAGTTGGTCTTCGCACAGGTCGTCCTCTTTCACACGTTTGCGTGTTTGAGATTCCCGGAATCGATCGTCTTCTTTTCCTTACAGACGTTGCATTTATGCCATATCCCACACTTGAGGATAAAAAAGTCATCATTGAATATACAGTAGATGTAGCAAGAGCTTGCGGTGTTGATTGCCCTAAGGTTGCTCCTCTTGCAGCAGTAGAAGTAGTTAACCCTAAAATGCCCGTTACAGTTGAGGCAGCAGAGCTTACAAAGATGAACGAAGCAGGCGAGATCAAGAACTGCATCGTTGACGGACCTCTTTCAATGGATCTTGCTATCGATCCCGAGGCTGCTCAGCACAAGGCAGGCGCTCTTGACAGAAAGATCGTCGGTGATGCCGATATCCTTCTTTTCCCTGATATCCACGCAGGAAACCTTACATACAAGACAATCGTTCGTCTTGCAAAGGTTAAGAACGGTAACATCCTTACAGGAACAAAGGCTCCTGTAATCCTTACATCAAGATCGGATTCAGTTGAGGTTAAGGTTAACTCAATCGCACTTGCAGCAGTTGTTGCCAATAAATAAGCTGAGAGAACTTGATGAGTTTTTTTCGAATCTAGTTCGAACGTCTTCCGGCGAGGGCAAAGCCCGAGAGCGGAAGTTCCTTATAAAAAAATATGTGAAAGGAAAAAAACATGATAAAGAGTTTAATTATAAATCCCGGTTCAACTTCTACAAAAGTCGGCATCTTCGAGGATGAGACACTTGTAAAAGAGGAAACATTAAGACACAGCACTGAAGAAATCAATCAGTATGCTACAATCATCGATCAGAAGGATTTTCGTAAGAACATCATTCTTGATTTCCTTAAAAAAGAAAACATCGACATCAAATCTTTCAACGTAATCGTAGGAAGAGGAGGACTCTTAAGACCTATTCCGGGCGGCACATACGAGTGTACAGATGCGCTTCTTGCAGACCTCAAGGTTGGTGTTCAGGGACAGCACGCATCTAACCTCGGCGGTATTCTTGCAAGAGAGATCGGTGATGAGATCGGTGTTCCTTCATATATAGTTGACCCCGTTGTTGTTGACGAGATGGAGCCTGTTGCACGTATCTCAGGTATTCCTGAAGTTGAGCGTGTTTCAATCGATCATCCTCTTAACCAGAAGGCTGTTGCAAGAAGATATGCAAAAGAGATCGGTAAAAAATATGATGAGATCAGCGTTATCGTAGTTCACATGGGTGGCGGTACATCAACAGGAGTTCACAAGAACGGCAAGATGGTTGACGTATTCGCAGCACTTAACGGTGACGGTGCATTCTCACCTGAGAGAGCTAACGGCATCCCTGCTAAGGCACTCGTTGATCTTTGTTTCTCAGGCAAGTTCACATATGATGAGATGAAAAAGAAAATCGTTGGTGGCGGCGGACTTAACGCATATCTTGGAACCAACGATATGAGAGAAGTAAACAAGATGTGCGAAGAGGGCGATGAGAAGGCTAATCTTATCCGTGACGCATTCATCTATCAGATCTGCAAGAACATCGGCGCTTGCGCTACAGTTCTTAAGGGTAAGGTTGATCAGATCATCCTTACAGGCGGTATCGCATATGGTCAGGTTATCACAGACAAGATCAAAGAACGTGTTGATTGGATTGCACCTGTAACCGTATATCCCGGAGAGGATGAGCTTCTTGCACTTGCACAGGGCGCTATCCGTGTTATGAACGGCGAAGAGGAAGCAAAGAAATATTGATCAAAACATTTGCTTTGGCAATTATAATAAGAGCCCCCGATGCTTATTGGCATCGGGGGTTCGTGCTATAAATAGGAAATTATTTTTTTATTGGGACAATTGCGAGCTTGTATCCCAATGGGACCAATACTTTAAGTAGACTGTCGACTTGAGGGGAGTGTACAGCTTTTTCCATTCGAGCGATGACAGGTTGTTTTACGTTACATTTGTCTGCAAGCTCTGATTGAGATAAGCCTTGCTCTTCGCGTATAGTGACCATTGTTCGAAGCAGGTCTTTTTCAAGTTCAATTATTTTTTCTTCTTCGGGAGTGATATTAAGTTCTTGTCTAAATTCTTTCCAGTTACTCATTTGCATTGTACCTCCGCATATAATCTTTCAGCTCTTTTTTTTGCTTTCTCAATTTCTCGGGGAGGAGTTTTTTGAGATTGCTTTTTGAAGTGGTGGAGAAGTAGAAACGTGTTGTCTTTGTAGTATGCATATAATATTCGGTTCGATAAAGGCCGCAATTCCCAGATATCGCCATCAAGATGTTTGGTAATAGGAGCTCCAACTCGTGTTCCCATTTCTTCAAGGATATCAAGATATGCAACTAATTTATTGAAATTAATACGGGCATCTTTACTTGTTGCCGAATTTTTGTGCAGATAATTGATGAATTCTTTTACATCACTATATCCGTGTTCGTCTTCATAAAAAATGATTTCAAACATATTGTCTCCTTTAATGCTATAACAAATTTGATATAAGAGTCAATAACAAATTTGCTATAAATGGTTTTTTTCGTTTTTTCAACTTAGCACTCCTTTCTTGGAAAAGTGTAGATTTTGGCGATTCACCAAGACGTCGTCTTAGAATTGTCATAGAAAGACTGCCGACTTTTTCTATGTTAGCAGACAAATCTTAAGATTTACCGTCGAATTTTCTTAAGATTTTTTGAAGGGAAGAATTCATGATTTTCATTGACGCATAGAAGAAGTTAATTATAATTATAATTAAATGCAGACAATGGTGTCAGACAAAACACTGTTGCCTGCATTTTTTTTATTGAATAGGAAATTTCTTTGAAATTCCCTATTCAATAAAAACGCTCCGCAAGGATGCGCAGCTCGCGGTAAGGAATATATTGCTTACGCAATCCGCTCGCGCGCTAGCATTTCGCGAGCGAAATGCTTTTTCATTTGATGATACGAAATCCTATCAGATAAAAATTGCTCCGCTATGGAGCCGGAACTAATGAAATACAGGTGAATACATGAAAGATGGATTTATTAAAGTGGCGGCGATCACGCCGAATTTGAGAGTGGCCGATGTTCAATATAACATTGGAGAGATTAAGAAATGGATCAAAGAAGCTGAAAAAGAAAGTGCAAAGATAATTGTGTTTCCGGAGCTGTGCATAACAGGGTACAGCTGTCAGGATCTCTTTTTACAGGACGAATTGTTGGAAGGGGCAAAATCTGCGCTCATAGATATAACAAAGTACACAGAAGATATTGATGCGATGGTCTTCGTCGGACTTCCGCTCGCGATAGAAGGAAAGCTCTATAACGTCGCGTCGGCAATAAACAGGGGGAAGATTCTTGGAATTGTGCCCAAGATACACCTTCCGAATTACAACGAATTCTATGAGGCAAGGCATTTTTATTCGGGAAAAGAGCTGAGTACAGTGATAAGTATCGGCGATAGCGAAGTTCCTGCGGGCAGCAGGCTTATTTTTGCATGCGATGAAATGCTGGGACTAAGAATTGCTGCGGAAATCTGTGAGGATCTGTGGGTTCCGAATCCGCCAAGCACAGAGCACTGTCTTGCCGGCGCGACGATGATCGTAAATCTGTCGGCATCGAATGAAATAATTGGCAAGTGCAGATACAGAAGAAATCTTGTCAGCAGCCGGGCCGCAAGTCTTGTCTGCGCGTATGTCTATGCTTCGGCAGGCCCTGGCGAATCGACGCAGGATGTGGTATTTTCGGGACACAACATCATGTCTGAGAACGGAAGCATCATTGCTGAGTCGGAGCTCTTTTCCGAAGGGATGATAGTTTCAGAGTTTGACATGAAAACTATCGAAGCGGACAGAAGGCGTATGACGACGTACAGTGCGAAACAGACGGATGATTACAAGAAGATCTCTTTTAATATAACAAGTGAAAAGACAGGTTTCACAAGATACATCACTCCAAAGCCATTTGTACCTTCGGCCAAAACAGAGAGAAACGAGCGCTGCGAGGAAATCCTGACAATCCAGGCGATGGGACTTAAAAAACGTCTTGAGCATATCGGATGCAAGAAGGTCGTCATCGGCATCTCGGGAGGTCTTGATTCGACGCTGGCGCTTCTTGTAATTGTAAAAGCTTTTGATTATCTCAAACTTGATCATAATGGAATTGTCGCAGTCACGATGCCGGGATTTGGAACGACGGACAGGACTTATGACAATGCGCTCAGCCTCATAAAGGAGACGGGAGCGACACTTAGAGAGATCAATATCGGAGAAGCGGTCAAAAGACATTTTGCAGACATTGCTCACGATCCCGAGAACCACGACGTTACCTACGAGAACAGTCAGGCGAGAGAGCGCACGCAGATTCTTATGGACATTGCCAATCAGGTAAACGGAATAGTCATAGGAACGGGAGATCTGTCAGAGCTTGCCCTTGGCTGGGCGACATATAACGGTGATCACATGTCCATGTATGCGGTAAATGCATCGGTTCCAAAGACTTTGGTCCGCCATCTTGTGGATTATTATGCTGATACATGCAGTGATGAGAAGTTAAGCGAAGTGCTTTGCGACATTCTTGATACGCCGGTATCACCCGAGCTTTTGCCGCCTGAGAATGGCACAATCTCACAGAAAACGGAAGATCTTGTGGGTCCTTATGAGCTTCATGATTTCTTTTTGTACCATATGCTCAGGCTTGTGCAGAGCCCTGCAAAGATATACCGCCTTGCAGGCATAGCTTTTGCGGGAAGCTATACTTCTGAAGAAATTTTGAAATGGGAGAAGGTTTTTTACAAAAGATTTTTTGCCCAGCACTTTAAGAGGAGCTGTCTGCCTGACGGCCCTAAAGTCGGTTCCGTTGCGGTGTCGCCAAGAGGAGACCTCAGGATGCCGAGCGATGCTTGCGCGACTTTGTGGTTAAAAGAGCTGGAAACATTAGGATGAGGTGCATTTATGGAAATTTTTGACATTATAGGTCCCGTTATGGTCGGACCTTCAAGTTCGCACACAGCGGGCGCGGTGCGAATAGGGTATGTTGCGGGGAAGCTTCTTGGCGAGGAAATCAAAGAGGCAGAGATATTGCTATACGGTTCGTTCAAAGACACCGGAAAAGGCCATGGTACTGATAAGGCGCTTGTTGCGGGACTTCTTGGAATGAGGCCGGATGATTACCGGATATCTGAGAGCTTTAATATTGCAAAAGAGAAAAATATAAAGATAACATTTGGCGAAGCGAGGCTTGTTGATGCGCATCCCAATTCTGTAGAGCTTGTGCTTCACGGTGTGAACGGCGCATCTATAGACATCGTTGCACAGTCAATAGGCGGCGGTAAGATCAACATTGCACAGATAGACGGCATAGATACGAACTTTTCGGGTGAATATCCGACGCTTATCGTTCATAACCTCGATCAGCCGGGGCATGTGTCTGAAGTAACTTCGATGCTGTCGCATAAGCTTGTGAATATAGCAACTATGCAACTTTACCGCTCGTTTAGAGGCGGGAAGGCTGTTATGGTCGTTGAGTGCGATCAGAAAATTCCCGATGACGGCTTAAAGTGGCTCACCAAGATAGAGGGAGTTCTGAAAGTGACGTATTTTGAAGGTGCGTAAGGAGATTGTTATGTATAAATCTATTGAAGATATATTATGTCAGGCAAAAGAGAAAGATAAAGAATTCTGGGAAATTGTCCTTGAAACAGACATGGAGAGCAGGTGCGTAAGTATGGAGGAATCCATGCGGACAATGGAGCAGATGCTTGAAGCAATGGAGGACGCCGATTCAAAGTACGACGGTAATCTGAGGTCGCAGAGCAAAATGAGCGGCGGTGATGGAAAGCTGCTGGAAGAATATAATCTTTCGGGTAAAAACATATGCGGAGATTTTCTTGGAAAAGTCATGGAGCGCGCGATCAAGATGGGCGAATCCAATGCGTGCATGAGACGTATAGTTGCCGCTCCGACAGCGGGATCGTGCGGAGTTGTGCCGGCTGTGCTTCTAAGCTATAAAGATTATTTTGACGTGCCAAAAGACAAACTGATTCACGCTCTCTATGTTGCGGCGGGAATCGGTAAAGTTATCGGTGAAAACGCGAGTATTTCGGGAGCTTACGGTGGATGTCAGGCTGAGATCGGAACGGCTTCGGCGATGGCATCGGGGGCGCTTGTTTACCTGCAAGGCGGCGATAATGAAGCCATTGCAAATGCAGCCGCGTTTTCTCTTAAGAATATGCTGGGGCTTACCTGTGATCCTGTGGGAGGACTTGTGGAAGTTCCCTGTATAAAAAGAAACTCTCACGGAGCTGTAAATGCGGCTGCGTCTGCACAGCTTGCTCTTGCAGGGATAAAGAGCGCTATTTCGCCTGATGATGTCATAGACAGCATGAGACGAATCGGAAATGAGATGCCTGCAGATGTCAAAGAGACGGGAAAGGGAGGATTGGCTGTAACTGAGTCGGCGAAAAAAATACTGGTAAAATGAGCTTTTTTGCTATCTGAAAATGAAAATAAATACGGAAATTATCGGGAAATAAACACGTTGACGGGCAGTGCCATAAATGATAGTCTGTCGTTGTGCGATTGGCTTATAAGTAGGGGATGAATTAATAACCGGGGGAATTTTTTGTTGGAGGAAAAAAGAGATGAGAAAAGCGGGTCGCAAAGCGCTTTCTTTAGTGCTGTCTTTCTACATGGCACTATCTGTTGGTGCGTCCGATCTTTCTATTGCATCTTATGCAGCGGAAAAATCAGAAGCAACCAATCATTTATGGACTAAAGTCAAATTAGAGGATATTTCGGCTGATGATTCCATAGCAATTACAATGACTTCCGGTGGTGTGACATACGTGCTTCCTAATGCACAGTCTACAAAAACAGGTCCATTGGCAACGGCTGCCAATGTGGATGGCGATACTCTGAGCATTACTGATGGTAATGACAGTGACTATGCCTGGAAGATTACCAAAAACACTGTTGAAGTACAGTCAAAGGATATTGAAAAGAGTGACGCTGAGCCGGAACTGGAAAAAGCGGAAGGTGTTGCGATTGAGACATCCGGGGCGAATTCTGATAAAAACGGTTCGGCTGAGGCCGGCAAAGCAGCAAATAGCGGAAACGGTGAGAATGGGACCGCAAAATCAAATGGTGCCGAAGAGCAGAATGCAAATCCCGGTGGTGACAACACCAAGCCGTCAAGCGATGTACAGGTAAACGGTGATGCGCAAGTAAAAAGCGGAGAGCAGGTACCTATCGACAACAATTCCGGTGACGGCAAAACTGTTTCATCAGTGACTGAAAATGCGGATAAAACAAGTACGGATAAAACAAGTACAGATAAAAATCCCGCATCAATTGCAAAAACGGGCGAAGAGCCAAAGAAGACTACAGAATCTTCCGATGCTGATATCAAGGAAAATACGACTGCAATAGAAGAGTATTATACAATTTCTGCAGGTGACAAATTCTTATATATCACCGCAAACAATAACGGAGTCAGGATCAATGATTCCAAGCCAAAGGATGATGTCGGTGCCAAGTGGAAGATTGATGACGGATATCTTTGCGCTGCTGATTCAAACGGAGATGTAAGATATTTCGGAGTTTATAACAGCACAGATTTCAGGTCATACAAAAAGGCTAATAATGCGATTCATAACAATATAAAAGGCCAGACACTTGCATTCTATAAGCTCACGGATAAGGCAGCGGCAGAAGGTCTCCTTGCTCCCACAGCATCCGTAAAGAGCGGCGAAACTGTTGAAAGCGGCACTGAGATCGCGCTTTCATGCGCTACAACAGGAGCAAAGATCTATTTTAATACAAACGGAACAGAGAATTTCTCTGAATACAAGGAACCCATCAAGATAACAGAGGATACCACTATCTACGCATATTCAACTAAGGACAATGCCGATAGTGAGAAAGTATCTTTTGCATATACGGTGAAAAAAGGAAGCACGACCACAGAAAACACAGTGGCAAAGCTCCTTACAAGAGAGTTCTATGACGGAGACGTTGTTGTCATATACTACCCGGCTGATAAGAAACTTATGACTGCAAAAGAAGTGACCACACTTCTTGGCGCCAAAACGGGCAAATTTGACAGCGAAGATGCGACTCCTTCAGAAAATAAAACTATAGATATCAAGGACAAGAACGCGCTTGTTCTCAAGGTCTCCGTTGATGAAAACGGAAAGAGCACACTTAAGACCGAAGATGGAAAATATCTGACTGCAACGGTTGAGAAAAATGGCACAAAGACAAACTGCGCTCTTAAACTTGCAGATTCAGCCGAGGAATACAGCACATGGACATTGCAAAACGTCGGTGATGCAGCAGACGGCAAGTTCATCCTTGTAAATGACAAGGCCAAGAGCGGATCTTACAAGGTCGCACTTGAATATTATAAAAATGCATTTACAAGCTACGGTATCGGCTCTGATACATCCGCTTTTGAAGTAAATTTCTACGCACTCGAAGAAGGTGAAAAGGTTGAAAAGACAGAGAGCGATAAGAATACGGAACTTATAGTCGCGCAGTGGGCAGGAAATGCCAACTACGATGAAGCGGGAATCGCGGACAAAAAAGTTATAAACGGCGATCTTTATTCTACCAATGACATGCTTGATGAGAACGCCAAGTACAGTGTTGTTGTGGGCGGCGAAAAAGTTAAGCCTTACACAGCTGCAAAGTCAAGCACAACAGGCTCAACAAGCTATTACATGGGTGCTACAGGTGTAGTAAACAATACCGATTACATCCAGATGGAATTCCCCACTCTTGGATATGCAGACATGAAGCTCAGTTTCCGTATGCGTTCGTCAAATACGGCAGTGGGAGCTTATCAGCTTCAGTATTCTGCAACAGGTGAGGATGGAAGCTTCAAGAATTTCAGTGAAGGTTCATATTCATATAAATATACAACATACAGAGACAACAAACCTTCAGAGGTAAGTGGCAGTAAGCAGATTTCTGACGGTATTGCCAAGACTTCTCTTGCGCCTACCAACTATGTGGAATTTAGCTTTAAGATTCCCGAAGGTGCAAATAACAAAGAAAAGATATACGTAAGACTTGTTCCTGCAACCACTCTTTCTGCAAAGGGTGATAAAGATGCGGGAAAAGACGGAACAAACAGAATTGATACCGTCATAGTATCAGGACATCCCGTGGTATCAGATAAGATCTGCGGCCATGTTATCGCAGATCCTGCAAGCGGCGAAATTGAAAAAGGCGCTAAGATAGCTCTTTTGACAGGAACCGAAGGTGCGGACATTTATTATTCGATAAACGGTGCGGAAGAAGTTAAGTATGATGACGGCAATAAGATCACAGTATCGGAGCTTCCCGCTATAATTCGTGCCCGTGCGGTTAAAGAGGGATTAAAAGACAGCGTAACCTGCGTTTATCAGTATACTCAGGCACAGGTTGCCACAGTTAAGGCTACTCCAAACGGCGGAGCAATAGCGGCAAATCAGAAGATCACATTGTCTACAAAGACAGAAAACGCAAAGATTTTCTACAGATACATGACAGACGAAGAAATCGAGAAAAATGTTGTTGAATCTGTAGAACAGCAGAATGCGGAAGAAGGCAGTGAGCCCGACGCAGCACAAGAAGAAGCCCATGATGACTGGATAGAATATACACAGCCGTTTGAGGCAAAAGAGCTCCCTGCGCAGATTCAGGTAAAGGCTGTAAAAGAGGGATACTCAGACAGCGTGGTTTCAACGCTTAAATATACAAAGCGTACAAATGAGAGAGAAAATATATACTTCGGTCAGGTCCATGCACATACCAACATTTCAGACGGTGCTGGATCATTGGAGGATGCGCTTTCTCATGCATCAAAGGTTGATAACCTCGATTTCATCATTATCACCGATCACTCCAACTCGATTGATAATGAAGGAAATTCAAAGATTACGGAAAACGTTGATACAAGCGAAAATGATGAGTGGACTTATGCTCATAATCTTGTAAAGAAGTATTCAACAGATGATTTCACTTGCGCTTACGGCTATGAGATGACCTGGTCAAACGGACTCGGACATATGAATACCTTTAACACAAAGGGATTCCAGAGTCGTACACAGAAAGATTTTTCAACATATTCAACGGCGCTTAATAACTACTATGCAGCTCTTAGAACTGCGCCTGATTCTATCAGCCAGTTCAATCACCCAGGTACGACCTTCGGTGATTTCCAGGATTTTGCATATTACTCGGAAGAAAATGATGCGCTCATTACAATGATAGAGGTTGGTAACGGTGAAGGTGCGATAGGATCTTCAGGTTACTTCCCTTCATACGAGTATTACACCAGAGCTCTTGATAAGGGCTGGCACGTGGCTCCCACAAACAACCAGGATAACCACAAGGGACTTTGGGGCGATGCCAACACTGCACGTACTGTAATGCTTGCAGATACCAACAGCGAAGAAGCAATATACGATGCAATGAGAAATTATCGTATATATGCAACTGAGGACAATGACCTTTCAATCTACTACACACTTGATAACAACGTTATGGGAAGTATCCTTGATAAGGATACGGTAGGTGAAACGGTCGAGATCAAGGCTGACATCAAGGATCCTACGGACTCTGCGATCGGTAAGGTAGAAGTAGTCGTAAACGGCGGTCAGGTGATCGCTTCACAGAACGTTGACAAGAGCGAGGCAACGGTTACATTTACAGTTCCCTCTGCATATTCTTACTACTACCTCAAGATTTCCGAGCAGGATAAAGACATTGCGGTAACAGCTCCTGTATGGGTAGGCAGTGTCGAGGCTTGCGGAATCAACAATGCATATACAGAGACGGTACTTCCCGTAGCGGGAGAGTCTCTTGATATCAACGTTGACCTTTTCAACAACGAAAAGACACCTCTTGAGATCAAGGATATCGAGATTGAACTCAGCGATGTGGATGGCAAAAAAGTACCTGTTTCCAAAGTGACAGGTGCAGAGGCTAAGGTATCAGAGGTTGCTTCAAACGGCACCGCATCATATAAAACAAGCTATGTATACAACGAGGCGGGGCAGGTGACATATGAGGTTACCGTTCATGCTATGCTTGGTGGTATTGAGAAGATTTATAAAGATAAGTTTGCCGTAAATTATGCGGTTCCCAAGATGGTCTCAAATGTGATCATTGACGGTACTCACTATAATGATTACGTTTCGGGCTATTACACAGGAAATGTGAATGCGTTCATAAATCTTTGTGCTAAGAAAAATATACGAGCAACTGTGGTTAAGGACAATATCACAAGTGACATGTTAAAAGACTGCAAGTTACTTGTTTTGTCAGCTCCGGGAAAGAATAATAAAGAACCTAGCAAGGTTTCACATTACAGTGATGACTTTATCAAGATGGTAAAAGAATATGTGGCAGGCGGCGGATCTGTGATCGTATGCGGTCTTGCTGATTATTCCGATACCAAAGACTGTCAGACTGCAACCGAGCAGAACAAGATCCTTGAAGCAATCGGCGCAACCATTCGTATGGGCTCCGATGAAGTGTGCGATGATAAGAATAACGGCGGACAGGTTTACAGAATGTATCCTACCGTATTCAACAAAGAATCCGCTCTTCTTGCAGGAATAAAGGAAGGCCAGAAATACAGCCAGTATTCGGGATGTTCTGTGGATATTTCTAATGCAAAGGCTACAAACTTTGTTGATGAGGCAGAGTGGCTTGTAAACGGATTTGAAACCACATATTCAGTTGATTGCAAAGACGGAGCAGGAAACTCTAATGGCGGTGCTTTGCCTAACGGCGTTAAAGGCACAAAGCTTGATAATGACGGAAAGGTAACATTTATTGCACGTCAGAAGACAAAAGCAGGCGGTCAGATCATTGTTTCGGGTGGTGTATTCCTCTCAGACTTTGAAGTAAAAGCTGAAATGGACAACAATGATTCACTTCCGTATGCAAACCATACGATCGTAAATAACATTATTGACGGCGCTACGGTTGAGCTTGAGACTACAACTATCGCAAAAGCCAGACAGGGCAAGATGAACGAAGTCTTCGCAGTTGAAGGCTATGTGACATCGGGAACAGAAAATCAGGATACAACATTTTTTGATACCATCTACATTCAGGATGAGACAGGTGGAATGGACATATTCCCTTATGCTACACCCGGACTTAAGATTGGTACCAAGATGCGTATTGTAGGTTTCCTTGCACAGTATCAGGGCGATCTTGAGCTCAAAGTTCTTTCTGCAAAAGAGCTCAAAGCAGATCCTAAAGTATGGGAACCTAAAGCAGTTGATACCAAGACCGCAATGGATTACGATAAGCTTGGAGGTCAGCTCCTTAAGACAACAGGTGATGTGACAAGAGTTGAGTACAACGCCGACGGAACGGTTGCCGAGTTCTGGTTAAAAGATTCATCGGGAGTCGAGGCGGCTATCTTCATCGACGGATATATAAGATCCGGCTCAACAGGTAAGAATACTGTCGGAGATTTCGTAAAGAAAGGTGCCAAAGTTACCGCCGCAGGTGTGCTCTATAAGCATCCTGAAGGAAAATCGGATGTATCCGTACCGGTACTCAGGGTTCGCAATTGCGACGATATTGTACTTGCAGATAAGGCAGATAACACAAAGAAGGGTGATAAAGCCGGCGATAAAAAGACTGATGATAAGAAGTCTGACTCTGTAAAGGACAGTAAGGCAACAGGCGATAAGAAGGACAATAATAAGAAGTCTGACGCAGTGAAGGATAATAGAGGAAGCGACAATAAGAAGACTGATAACAAGAAGGCTGATGCGGTAAAAGACAACAAGGCAACCGATAATAAAAAGAAAGATTCCGCAAAGGACAACAAGAAATCCGATAACAAAAAGTCGGAAGCGGTGAAAGACAACAAAGGAAGCGACAATAAGAAGGTCGATAACAAGAAGTCTGACTCCGTAAAAGACAATAAGAATACGGATAACAAAAAGACAGATAACAAAAAGTCAGAGTCCGTAAACGGCAAAAAGAAATCAGACAATACGAAGAAAGACAATTCTGTACTCGGAGCTAAAAAGAAGCAATCCGATAATAAAGCTGCAGATTCAAACAAGAAGGATTCTTCGGATAACAGCACAGAGGCAAAGTCTACAGATGCAGATAACAGCAGCACCGAAAATGAGGATAACAAGGATTCTGCACAGACTGCAGATTCTCAGACCGACAACGGTGCAGAGCAGGATAAACAGGAAGATAACGGCAAGAAAAAAGAGTTTAAGCTCCCCGAGCTGCCCAACATACCTAAAAAGTTTGTGGCAATAGGAGCCGGTGCGGTTGGCGTTGTGGCGCTGGTTATCTTTGTGATAAGCCATATTGCAGCAGGCGTTTCCGCGGGAGCTGCAGCAGGAGCTTCAGCCGCAGCAGGTGCAGCCGCTGCATCAGGTGGAAAACTTGCAGGACTTCTGTCAAAATTAAGACATTTATTTGGAAAAAAATAATATGAAAAAAGAGCTGATAATAAAAGCTGTATCAGTCCTTGTATTCATAGCCTTAAGCATTGGCGTAGTTATCTATGCCAATGCGGATAGGCCTAAATACACTATCACAGAGAACTCCGGAGTTGAATATGAGACTGCCAGAGTTCTTTCTGTAATAGAGGACAATACTGTTATTGATGAGAGTGTTGAAAATCAAAAGAAGGGCAGCAGCGAGCTTAAGGTTAAAATCCTAACAGGCCGCTATAAAGGTGACATTTGCAAAGTCACAAACTATTTCAGTGCCCTTTATAACGTGGATGTAAAAGAAGGCGATACTGTCAGTGTAAGGATCGATACATCGGCAGAGCATACATATACCGTAAGCATCTATAATTACAACCGCATTCCGCTTACAATCGGACTTGTAGCTGTATTTTTTGCCGTGCTTGTTCTCATGGGAGGAAAGCAGGGATTAAAAGCATTTATAGGACTTGCCTACACGGTACTTGTTATTCTGTTTGTGCTCCTTCCGCTTGTTTACAAGGGATTTTCTGCAATCCCCGTGACAATCGCGGTTATATTTGTAACCTCTGCGATATGCTTCCTTCTTATCGGCGGAACCGGTAAAAAGACTGTGTCAGCGGCCTTGGGCTCGCTTGCGGGAGTGCTTATAGCTGCCATACTCGGAGCTGTATCCGCAAAGCTTGGCGGAGTTACGACATTTCAGACAGATGAGGCAGAGGCGCTTCTTCTTGTGAAATCAGCAAGTAATCTAAAGATGTCAGGTCTTTTTATCAGTGGGATACTTATTGCCGCGATGGGCGCGGTTATGGATATAGCGATGTCAATCTCATCCGCTATAGAAGAAATCAAACTTGCAAATGAAAAAGCTACTTTCGGCGAACTCTTTAAATCCGGCATGAAGATTGGAAGAGATGCCATGGGCACAATGGCCAATACACTTGTGCTTGCCTATGTCGGCGGTGCGCTTAATATGATGATACTTATATATTCCTATGGAGTGTCTTTTATCCAGTTAATAAACACAGACTTTGTGGCTGTTGAGCTTATCAGAGCAATCGCAGGCTCTGTTGGCATTATATCAACCGTTCCGTGTGTTGCAGCCATTGGTGCGTATTTGTATGGCCATAAGAATAACAAATAGCCAATATCACGATCGGCATTTGAAAGAATTGTGTATATGCAATAAAATGATGACATAATAACGTAAGGAGACGGAGCATATATATTTACAAGGATAACTCCCAAATATAAAGAAGTATTTTTTGAATCCTTTGTGGTAGCCCTTCCGTTGATGTACGGAGTGGCAAAAATAGGATGTGCTTTCGCGGGATGTTGCGAAGGGCTTCCGTATAACGGATTTATGCGTGTCCATACCGACAAGGGAAATCTATTTCCGATTCAAAAGTTAGAGTCTGCAGTTTTTCTGCTTCTTTTTGCATTTTCCATTGTTTTATATTTCAAAAAGCGTTTTAATCCGCTGGTTGCTTCGAGCATATATGCTATAGCTAAGATTGCTTTAGATTTTCTCAGATACGCGCATCTTTATCATGTCATAACAGCTACGCAGGTAATGTGCGTAGTTATCGTTGTACTTTTTATTTTCTTAAACAGAAGACAAGCCAAAATAGCAAAACTCTATTCCGATGAATGATCGGAATAGAGTATATAATCTGTATGCCACAGGGGGAGCGTTGTCAATCGCTGTATCTGATTGTTCAAAATTTCAATGTAATATCTTTTATGAGATAGAGAGATCCTGCGATGCAGAGAACTTCTGTCTCGTCTTTACATAGGTCTTCAAGTGGATAATCTTTTTCCAAAACAGTTGCTTTAACGCCGCGGCTTTCTATCATCTTGGCGAGGGCGTCGGGAACCATAGTTCTTGGATTGGGAACACTTGTGACGTAGCACTTATCTGCAATCGGCATCAGCTCATCTAGGATGATATCAACTTCTTTGTCGGCGAGGATTCCAAGAAGGAAGGTGATTTTTTTACCCGGGAAGTATTCTTCAAGGGATGAGCGAAGAACTGCCGCGCCCTGTCTGTTGTGGCCACCGTCTATTATGATATACGGATTTTCTTTTACAACAGTGAAACGTCCGAACCACTCGGTATTTGCGATTCCTCGGGATATGTCGGTTTCGGAAATCCTAAATCCTTTCTGAGCAAGTTTCCTTGCGGCGTAGATTGCTTGGGCTGCGTTGCCTATCTGGTAGGTTCCCAGAAGCTTTGTGCTGTAAGTTGTTCCGTCTACGTCAAAACGCTGTCCATGCAAGCTTCGTTCAATCGGGACGGGCTCAGTGAAGTATGCCAAAGAAACAGCTTTTTTTGCGCAAAAATCTTCAAGAACTTTGCTGACTTCGCGTTCTTGAAAAGGAGTGATGACAGATGTACCGTGCTTGATTATTCCGGCTTTCTCGGTTGCAATCTCAGTCAGTGTGTTACCAAGGATCGACATGTGATCGTAGCTTATCGGAGTAATGAGAGTAACGAGCGGTGCGGGAATTACGTTTGTTGTATCAACGCGGCCTCCCATGCTGACTTCCATGACGACGATGTCACAGTTTTTTTCGCTGAAATAAATAAAAGACATGACGGTAAGAATCTCATATTCGCTGGGAAATATGTTCTCGGCGGCAAGCTCGTCATATGCGGGCTTTATCTGCGAAAAGAGCCTTGCAAAATCCTCATCCGAAATTGCAGTATTGTTTATCTTAAAGAGTTCATTGTAGTGGTATAAAAAGGGTGAGGCGAAGGTGCCGACTCTTAAGCCCGATTCTATAAGGATTGAAGTGAGATAGGCAGCAGTCGAGCCTTTGCCGTTTGTGCCTGCGACGTGAACATAGCGCTGCCCAATCTGGGGATTTCCCAGTTTTCTGAGAAGAGCAAGCTCGGCGTCCAGAGAAAACATGTCTTTTACGGGGGTATTACTAGTTTTAGGCGGTTCAAAGTGAGGCAATTTCTCAAAAAAAGAAATTGCCTCTGAATAATTATACTCGTGCATAAGTCTTAATCCTGCCAAATGCTTCCAAAACAATGTAAAGCATCAAAATGTTGATGGGGAGCATTACAAGTTCTTTGGGAAGTCTTGCTACAAGTGTCACAAAGAAGCCTTTTTTGATATACATCATGTCGAGCCAGTAGGTATTCATGATGATGCCTACGATAAGTGTGTGAACGGCTTCAGCCGCAATAATTCTGGCAAGCGTAGGTTTCTTGTTGTAAAGAATAAAGCCGAAGATCAGGCCGCTTACGATTCCGCTAATAGTAAATCCGGGAAAGAAAGGACCGGTAGGCTTTACAAGATATCCTCCGATATCGGTAAGTGCTCCGACGATAGCGGCAATACCGGGGCCGAGCGACATACCTGCGATGCCGATCGGGAGTGAGCCGAATCTGATCTCGATGATCTGGTTGATGGGAATTTTGAGAAATCCCAGTACGATACCCAGAGCCGTTAACATGGCGGCCAGAGTAAGTGTGTTTGTGTCACGTAATTTTTTCATAAAAAATACACCTCCTCGCAGCTTCCTTTTGTCTACACGAGAGGTGTTATACACTTCACTATGTAGCAGCGGGATGCGACCATAAAACCGCGGATTACCCTTCGTCCGAATGACAACTCCCTGTTCACCCGGCACTTGACGCTTTACAGTCTACTCTGCATTCTTTTTAATTTTGTCTGTATTATATGGTGAATGAAAAAGAATATCAAGCATAAATATACATAAACATTTATAGGAATAGCCGCCTGTTACATGCATTTTTTACTAAAAACATGTTATATGCGGGATTGTGCATTGTGTGGGAATTATGATATATGCGGTGGTGTGTGGGAATATGTTTTATACTAACGGAAATAACGAATATTAATAAACGTTAAGGTGGACAAATGCTGATTTATCGTAATATGATATATGTGTCGAAATGTAGGTGTGATGCACATTTATAATTGATCATAGATTTTTTTAATGCATGACATTTTAAATGAAATTACAGAAATCCGCAATTTCAGATAGGAGGCAAAAATGACTGTATCGGCAGCTTTTATGGTTCCACATCCACCGCTTATAATTCCGGAAGTCGGAAGAGGCGGAGAAAAACAGATTCTTGCAACAACAAATGCTTATGAGAAGGTCGCGGAAGAAGTGGCGGCTTTAAAGCCTGACACTATCATCATAACGAGTCCGCATTCCGTGATGTATGCGGATTACTTTCATATATCGCCGGGGCACAGAGCAACGGGAAGTTTTGCAGATTTCGGCGCATCCGGAGTCAGATTTTCCGAAGAGTATGACACAGAACTTGCAGATGCGATTGCGCTTCTTGCAGAAAAAGAGAATTTTCCCGCGGGAACTATGGGGGAAAGGGAGTCTTCCCTCGATCACGGAACCATGGTTCCTTTGTGGTTCATACGCAAAAAATATAGTGGCGGAAAGATTATTCGTATAGGGCTTTCGGGGCTTCCTTTGACATATCATTACAGGCTGGGGCAGATAATTGCGAAAGCTATCGATGAATCGGGAAAAAAAGTCGTTTTGATCGCAAGCGGCGATCTTTCGCATAAGTTGCAGGAATACGGACCTTACGGTTTTTCAAAAGAGGGCCCCGAATATGATGAAAACATAATGGAGGTGTGTGGAAAAGCAGAGTTTGGCAGGCTGTTTGAATTTGATGAGAGCTTGTGTAAACTTGCCGCAGAGTGTGGGCACAGGTCGTTTGTTATCATGGCTGGGAGTTTTGACGGTCTTCGCGTTAAGGCAACGGCTCTTTCGCATGAGGATGTAACGGGAGTGGGCTACGGAATCTGTACTTTTTATCCGGACGGAGCGGATGAGAGTAGACATTTTTTACAAGAATATGAAAAAAAGCTTGAAAAAGAATGCAAGGAAAAAGCTGACGCGAATGATGAATATGTGAGGCTTGCGAGGGCAAGTGTTGAGTCGTGGGTAAAGGAACACAGGCAGATTCAGGTCCCTGACGGTCTTTCAGATGATCTTCTGACACGGGCTGCAGGTACTTTTGTATCAATTCACAAGATGGGACAGCTTCGCGGCTGTATAGGTACAACCTCCGCAACTCAGGACAATATTGCAAAAGAGATAATTCAGAATGCGATAAGTGCAAGTACGCACGATCCGCGCTTTGATCCGATAACTGAGGACGAGCTTAAGTTTCTTGATATAAGTGTTGATGTACTCGGGGAGACTGAGGATATTGATTCACCTGATAAGCTTGATGTAAAGAAGTATGGAGTTATTGTTAGTCACGGAGTTAAGAGAGGGCTGCTGCTTCCAAATCTTGACGGTATAGATTCCGTGGAGGAGCAGATCGATATAGCAAGGCAAAAGGGCGGAATACTCGAGGATGAGCCGTATAAATTGCAGAGGTTTGAAGTGGTGAGGCATTTCTGAGGAAATGTGGAATAATGGCAGCGGGAGGCTTTATGGCGGCATGTCAAGTGTGTTTCAGGCATTGTTCCTTATCGGAAGGTGACATAGGATTTTGCGGCGCAAGAACGGTCAGGGACGGGAAGGTAATTGCATATAACTATGGCAGAGTGTCGGGGCTTGCGCTTGATCCGATTGAGAAGAAGCCGTTGAACAATTTTTTTCCCGGAAGTTACATCCTGTCGGTAGGAAGTTTCGGGTGCAATCTGCGATGCCCTTTTTGCCAGAATAGTGATATTTCGTGGTCAGAGGAAGCGAGGAGATATGCTGAAGATGCCGAGACCGTAAAGCCGCAGGAGCTTGTGAAAGTTGCGCTTGATATGAGGGCGCAGGGAAATATCGGAATTGCTTTTACTTATAATGAGCCGCTTGTCGGATATGAGTTTGTGCTTGATACAGCGAAGCTTGCAAAAGAACGTGACCTAAAAACAGTGCTTGTATCTAACGGAACAGCCGAGTTGTCTGTTCTTGCGGAGATAGCTCCGTATATTGATGCGATGAATATCGATCTTAAGGGATTTACGGATGAATATTATGATAGACTTCTCGGGGGCAGCAGGAAGCAGGTCATGGAGTTTATTGAGGAAGCGGTAAAGCATTGCCATGTTGAGCTTACAACACTGATAATTCCCGGTGAGAATGACAGCGAGGAAGAAATGCGCGAGATGTCAGCATGGATACATGGGCTTGAAGCGGCAAATGGAAAAAACATACCGCTTCATATTTCGAGATTTTTTCCAAGGTTCAAGATGACCGACCGCGACGCGACCGACGTGAGAAAGGTCTATCGACTCGCCGAGGTCGCGCGGGAAGAACTTGAGATTGTTTATACGGGGAATTGCTAGTGTGTCAGCACACCGGTGAGATTTATGCAAAAGTCGGCGAGTCTGTATGACCGGTTAGCCGGCTTTTTAATTTGCTTTTTCGCCGATTCACAGAATCATCGATTCGATATGGCGCAAAATGGGTTTTTAATGTTTTCTTGCCGGCATATGAGAGTAATCTGCAAATGTATGACTTTTTTGGAGGTTTTTATTTCAAAAAGTCATGCATTTTTTATTTGTCGATCATGGTGAAAAAAATGATGTATGACTTTATCCTAAATTTATGTCCGAAAAAGTCATGTTTTTTTACCCTTTTTGAACTTCTCAAACGCAGAGTACATGACCTTTTGAGGGTATTTTATACAAACAAGTCATATACCCTTTTTTTATCAAAAAATATTGAGAAAAATGTATGACTTTTTAGCCGATTTTTATCCCCAAAAGTCATATGACGTTTTTTCGTAAAATATAATTTATGACTTTTTTTGATGTTTCTTTTACGAAAAGTCATACATTCTTGTTTGAAATGAGGAGAAAAATGTTCGGATGAATACGAGGAGAAAATTACTGAAATATCGATAGATTATTAAGTTAACGTTTTCTCTTTTGTACCATTAATTCTAGCTTAAAAACGCAGAGAGATTAAGTCATTATCACTATTAAAGTTTGCGGTATTTGGGTAATTTTACACATTGTGCACAAAAATAATGCGCTGGTAAAATGGAAGTGCTCGGGCGCGAAAACGTTTACGTAAAAATCAAAACAATTTTATTAGGCTAGGAGGTGAACGGTTTTATTATGATGAAACGAAATTTGTCAGTAGCTTTAAGTGTATTCTTAGCAACAGGATTGTTATCACCAGGCTTACCTGTAAGTGCGGCACCAAGCCTTAACCCGTACGGTACAGTTCAGGCGGAGATTGAATTTGAACGTAATGTAAAAGAAGTTTGTGAAGATGAAGGCGCGACAGTTGTCAGCCTTGAATCCGGAAATTACTTCACTGTGAAGAGTGTCAACTTCTCACAGGGAGTTTCGAAGATAGGAGTAAAGGTTAAATCCGATTCTCCTGGCATTATCACTGTTAAGAAGGGTGATGCGGACGGAGAAGTTTTAGGAACTATAAGAATAAATAAAACCGATGGAGAATATAAAGAATTCTCTGCTAATGTACAGAATCTGGAGGGAATTGAGAGTATCGCCTTTGTACAGACAATGGGCGCAAGCTTGGTAGACAGCTGGACAGCTGAAGCCGGCGAAACAACAGAAGAACCTGACCAACCGGAGAATCCCGATCAGCCGGAGAACCCTGACCAACCGGAGAATCCCGATCAGCCTGAGGTTCCGGAGCAGCCTGAAAATCCGGAGCAGCCGGAAAACCCCGATCAGCCTGAGGTTCCGGAACAGCCAGAGAACCCCGATCAGCCGGAAAATCCGACAGCTGTAAATCCGTATGAGAAGGTTGAGGCCGAGACAGCAGCTACATTGGAAAATGCAAAGCTTGTTCCGAACAAGCAGTCGGTACTTATAAATGATGGCGGATATATTGTAGCCAAGAATGTTGACCTGTCAAAAGGTGTTTCGGGATTCAAGGTACTTGCCAAGACTTCAGCACCAAAGGTTAAACTTGATGTATATGTTGACGGAACCGATACTCAGTTAGGTTCTATCAGCGTTGGCACTGATATGTCAAGTGAGTCATTTGTAAAGATATCATCGGACCTCAAGGGTTCACATGATGTGTATTTCAAAGCAAATGGCGGAGCTGTACAGATTGATGCATGGCAGGCTCTGGAAGGACAGGGCGGAACGGAAGAACCTCCTGTAGTTGAGCCACCTGTAGGCGATACGGTAAATCCTTATAGTAAGGTAGAAGCAGAGGCGGCAACTGAGCTTGCTGAGGCTATGTTATCACCTAATAAGCAGTCGGTAGTTGTTAAAGACGGTGGTTATGTGATCACCAAGAATGTTGATTTCTCAAAGGGACTTTCGGGATTTGCTGTACTTGCAAAAGCGTCAGCTCCTAAGGTTAAATTAAACATCTATATTGATGGTGCAAAGTCACCCATGGCTTCGATCAATGTCGGTACAGATATTGCCAAGGAGTCAACTGTGGATGTTACATCAGAGCTCAAGGGAACTCATGATGTATACATTCAGGCAGACGGTGGCGCTATAACACTTGATGCATGGCGTGCAGTGGAATCATCAGGTGGAACAGAAGAACCTCCTGTTGTAGAGCCTCCTGTAGGCGATACAGTAAATCCTTATGAGAAGGTTGAAGCAGAAGCATCTGCAGAGCTTAAGAGCGCAATGGTTACACCTAACAAGCAGGCAGTAAGCATCCAGAAGGGTGGATATGCAGTAGCAAAGAGTGTAGATTTCTCAAAGGGTATTAAGGAATTTACAGTTAATGCGAAAGCAAGTGGAGCAAACAGACTTGAAGCAAGACTTGATAAGGCAGACGGAGACCTTATCGCAAACTTCAGAGTCAGCACAGATGCAAAAGATATAACAGTAAATGCCGCAAAGAATATCACAGGAACACATGACATCTACTTTGTAGCAACTATGGATGGCAGTCTGACCTTCGATTCCTGGAAGGTAACACCTTCAGACGGAACAGAAGAGCCTCCTGTTGTAGAGCCTCCTGTAGGCGATACGGTAGATCCTTATGAGAAGGTTGAGGCAGAAGCATCAGCAGAGTTCAGCAATGCGATGATCACACCTAATAAGCAGGCTGTAAGCATCCAGAAGGGTGGATTTGCAGTTGCAAAGAATGTAGACTTCTCTAAGGGAGTTAAGGAAATTCTTGTTAAGGCAGGAGCAAGCGGAGCAAACAGACTTGAAGTCAGACTTGATAAGCCTACCGGAGAGCGCATTGCAAGCTATATGGTCAGCACAGACGCTAAAGAATTAACAGCAAATGTTTCAGCAAGTGTTACCGGAACGCATGACGTTTATTTCGTAGCTATGATGGATGGCACTGCAACATTTGATTACTGGAAGGCAACACCTTCTGACGGAACAATCGTAACACCTCCTGTAGGCGATACAGTAGATCCTTATGAGAAGGTAGAGGCAGAAAAAGCAGATGAGCTTAGCAGCGCAATGATTGCTCCAAACAAGACATCTGTAGTAGTTAATGATGGCGGATATATAGTAGTTAAGAACGTTAATTTCGCAAAGGGACTTAACGGATTCCAGATTTATGCACAGTCATCAAAGCCCGGAGTTAAACTCAATGTTTATATTGATAAGTCCGGATATGATGCAAAGACAGCGATTGGAACAGCAAATGTCGGCGCAAATATGGCTTCGGGAACAGGCATTAAGCTTACATCAGACCTTACAGGAACACACGATGTATACTTTGAGGCAACAGGTGGATCGGTTACATTCGATGCTTGGAATGCAATGGCTAAGTCAGGAACAATTGTAGAACCTCCTGTAGGTGATACAGTAAATCCTTACAGCACAGTAGAAGCAGAAGCATCAGCAGAGCTTAAGAGTGCAATGGTTACGCCTAACAAGCAGGCTGTAAGCATCCAGAAGGGTGGATATGCAGTAGCAAAGAACGTAGATTTCTCAAAGGGAATTAAGGAATTTACAGTTAATGCGAAAGCAAGCGGAGCAAACAGACTTGAAGCAAGACTTGATAAGGCAGACGGAGATCTTATCGCAAACTTCAGAGTCAGCACAGATGCAAAGGATATAACAGTAACTGCAGCAAAGAATGTTACCGGAACACATGACATCTACTTTGTAGCAACTATGGACGGAAGCATAACGTTTGATTCATGGAAGGTAACACCTTCTGACGGAACAATCGTAGAACCTCCTGTAGGTGACACAGTAGATCCTTATGAGAAGGTAGAGGCAGAAAAAGCAGATGAGCTTAGCAGCGCAATGATTGCTCCAAGCAAGACATCTGTAGTAGTTAATGATGGCGGATATATAGTAGTTAAGAACGTTAATTTCGCAAAGGGACTTAACGGATTCCAGATTTATGCACAGTCATCAAAGCCCGGAGTTAAACTCAATGTTTATATTGATAAGTCCGGATATGATGCAAAGACAGCGATTGGAACAGCAAATGTCGGCGCAAATATGGCTTCGGGAACAGGCATTAAGCTTACATCAGACCTTACAGGAACACACGATGTATACTTCGAGGCAACAGGCGGATCGGTTACATTCGATGCTTGGAATGCAATGGCTAAGTCAGGAACAATTGTAGAACCTCCTGTAGGTGATACAGTAAATCCTTACAGCACAGTAGAAGCAGAAGCATCAGCAGAACTTAAGAGTGCAATGGTTACACCTAACAAGCAGGCTGTAAGCATCCAGAAGGGTGGATATGCAGTAGCAAAGAACGTAGATTTCTCCAAGGGCATTAAGGAATTTACAGTTAATGCAAAAGCAAGCGGAGCAAACAGACTTGAAGCAAGACTTGATAAGGCAGACGGAGATCTTATCGCAAACTTTAGAGTTAGCACAGATGCAAAAGATATAACAGTAAATGCTGCAAATAATATCACAGGAACACATGATATTTACTTTGTAGCAATAATGGACGGAAGCATAACATTTGATTCATGGAAGGTAACACCTTCTGACGGAACAATCGTAGAACCTCCTGTAGGCGATACAATAAATCCTTACAATAAGGTTGAAGCTGAAATATCAAAGGATCTTACAAATGCAATGCTTTCACCCAACAAGCAGTCGATAGTTATCAGTGACGGCGGATATATCCTTGTACAGAACATTGACTTCTCGAAGGGCATTTCAGGATTCAAGGTATTTGCAAGCGCATCACAGCCTAAGGTTAAGCTTAATATCTATATTGATGATGCGCAGACACCTATCGGCTCGATCAGCGTTGGTACTGATATTACAAAAGAAACATTTGTAAAAGTTTCAACAGATATCACAGGTAAGCATTATGTTTACTTTGAGGCAAAGGGTGGTGCCGCAACATTTGATGCATGGCAGGCAATGCCTTCATCAGGTACGATAGTTGAGCCTCCTGTTTATGAAGATATCAATCCTTACAACACTGTTGAGGGTGAGGCATCTACAGATCTCAGCAACGCAAGACTTACACCTAATAAGCAGGGCGTAAGCATTGGTGCGGGCGGATATGCAGTAGCAAAGAATGTTGTATTCTCTGACGGTATTTCAGAATTTATCGTAAATGCCGGAGCAACAGGTTCTACAAGATTTGAGGTAAGAGTTGGCTCAGCAAGCGGAGACCTCATTGGATATGCAACTGTAAGCGGCAGCACACGAGAGTTTAAGATCACAGCTTCCAAGAATATCACAGGAAAGAAGGACATTTACTTCGTAGTTCCAAGTGGCGGAAGCGCTGTAACTCTTGATTCCTGGAAGGTAAATCCTTATAAGGAAGTTGTAGAGCCTCCTGTAGTTGAGACAGGCATGAAGCTTACTCAAAATACAAGCAAATGGCAGGGTGGTTATCAGACAAACTTTACTGTTACCAACAGTTCAGGTAATACAGTTAACACATGGAAGCTCAAAATCAAGAGAAACGGTATCAATATTACTCAGAGCTGGTGCGTAAATATTCAGCAGCAGGGTGATTACTATGTAATTACTCCTATGTCATGGAATTCTACGCTTGGAAACGGACAGTCTACCACATTCGGAATTATCGGAAGTGGAGAGCCGAGCCAGATTGATTATGTATTTGAGTAAAAGAGAGAAAGATAAAAAAGAGAGAAAGATAAAAAAGAGAGAAAGATAAAAAAGAGAGAAAGGGGCGGTTAATGACCTTCTTTAAAAGAAGGTAAGAAATCCGGTGGCTGTCTTTTGACGGTCACCGGGTTTTCTTTATGCAGATAAAAAAAGTGAAAATAAGGCGATTATCTGTGATTTTCGGAGGTTTAACAGGAGAAAATTGATAAAAACACAGATAAGAAATGCGAAAACGAAGCGATTATCTGTGATTTAGAGGGATAAATTGATGAAAAACACAGATAAGAAGAGAGAAAATAAGATGAGTTATCTGTATTTAGGGATGCATCGTGGGAAAAATAGGTGAGAAAACACAGATAAGAAAATAGAAAACAAGATGAGTTATCTGTAATCTAGCTGTTCGGACTACAAATTATGTAGCAGTGTCGTTAAAGTGTATCGGGGGTAAAAAATATGAAAAGGAAAGTGAGAGTATCAATAAGTTTTTTGGCGGTAGCAGTCATGCTGATTTTGCAGGGCATGGCAATAAAGGCAGCAGAACCCAATAATGAGAAAGCTCTTTTAAACCCGTATGAATTAGTACAGACGGAGATAATGGAAAACGGCGGCGGTTTCTATGAGGACGGTATTCAATATTCGCCGATCTCCGGATCAAAGATACTTAAAGCGGAGAATGTGGATTTTTCAAAGGGGCTTGTCGGCATAGAAGTGACGGCAAGGACAAGATGGGGCGGTTCAGAAATTTATGTATATATAGATGATCCGAAGAGCGAGCCTATCGCAAGGATACTTATCAGAGCTTATTCGTTTAATCAAAGTACCGGGATTCCGAAAGTGAACGTTTCGGGAGTACACGATATATATTTTGAGGCGAACAATCCGATAGATATTGCGACATGGAAGGCACTTCCGGGCAAGATCTACGAAGGCGGCGATGTTCCGCAGATCGATCCGTATAAGGATAATGAGGCGGAAGTTAACTTCGGCACATCGGGAGTAGGGGTAGTTAAGGATAAAAGACGTATTGTTTTAGCCGATTTTTCTGAAAATGATTTTTTCCTTATGAAGGATGTCAACTTCGAAAAGGGACTAAAGAGCATTACGATTGAGGCAAGAGCTGAAGATGACGGAATAATCGAGGTTAGAAAAGATTCTCCTGCGGGTGAACTTATCGGCACGATAGAATTTCGCGACACGGATGATTCCTACAAGCCATTTGAGGGAGAAATGGCGAACCTTGAAGGAATGCAGAAGATTTATTTTGTTGGGAAAAAAGGAAAATGCAACATTGATACCTGGAGCGCGGCACCCAGAAACACCGACAGGCCGCTTCCGACACCCGGTGAAAAGATTAGTCCGTACGGCTATGTCGAAGCAGAGATTGATTTCCCGAGAGAAAATGCCGAGATAGTTGAAGATAGCTGGAACAAGGTTGTATCGATTAAGGAAAACGGATATATCTCAGCCCAAAAAGTAAACTTTAGATATGGCCTTACATCGGTTGTTATTGTTGCAAAGAGTGAAAAGCCGGCAGCTGTTGAGGTAAGAGAAGGAAGCGTTGACGGAGAACTTCTCGGCGTTATAAAGGTTGAGAATACAGACGGTGAATATCTGCATTATAGAACCAAAGCTCCTAATATAGAGGGAATACATGACCTTTATTTTGTTTGCAAAGTCGGAAGTTGTATGATCGATAAATGGACAGTCATGAGTAAGATGATGCCGGTTCCGGGCAATGAGCCTATATCGGGCGGAGAAGAAAATGACGATCCGGAAAAAGAGCAGCCTGAGTTGCCGGAGATCCCGGACAAACCTGAATTACCTGAGGAACCGGATAAGCCTGAAATACCTGAGGATCCGGAGAAAACTGAAAATCCGGAAGAACCGGAACAACCTGAGATTCCCGAAGAGCCCGAACAGCCGGATATTCAGGGCGACTGCAAGCTTGAACTTAAATATTCAAGAGATATCTGGGACGGCGGTTATCAGATAAATTTCAAGATTACCAATATATCTGAAGAGCAGTCTTCGGGATGGACATTAAAGATCAAAAAGAAATACATTAACGTTGCTCAGAGCTGGTGCACAAATGTGGATGAAGATGGCGAATACTACATATTTACGCCTCTCTCCTGGAATGCTGTTCTAAACCCCGGACAGAGCACCGAGTTCGGAATAATCGGAAACGGCGATGCGAGCGGAGGACTGGACTACTTTTTTAGTGATAAGAATAACTGATTGCAAACTATAACATTCATGAATTATGCAGCTTGTGCTTTGTATGATAAGATTTGAACATCATAAAGCACTGAGCTGACCGGAAAGCCGGAGGTTTCAATAAAATGAAGCCTCCGGCTTTCGTTGTCTATAACGGGAGCACAACAATTAATAGTTGAGGAGGAAAAAGTAATTGGTTACAAAACAACTAAAGAAGATCGGCCCCATCATATCGGTGATATTTACGTTGCTGATCCAGGAGGCGGTGCCGAACTCGGCAAAACAGCCTGATGCAAAAGGGCCGTTCTTTACATACTTTCTTTATATAGTAGGAGCATTATTCATAGGTTTATATGTAGCTTCCTTCTTTAATAAAAAGACAGACGAATATCTTTTAAAAAGCGGGCCGCTACTCGCAGGAGGAGCACAGCTGCTAAACTTCATAAATCTTATATGCAGTAAATTTGCGCTTCTTCCGGTTCTCTTTTTCCCGTCTCTGGACAGGGTGTTTGCGGTATTCGTAAATGACAGGGTACTCATGCTTGAATGCATAGTATCATCCGGAAAGCTGTTGATAATAGGATTTGCGGTCGGAGCGGCGCTTGGATTTACAACGGGAATACTTATAGGATTCAACAAGAATGTTGCTTATTGGATCAATCCTTTGACCAAGATAATCGGACCTATTCCTGCAACATCATGGTCACCGCTCGTGCTTTCACTTTTTAGCACATCTTATCAGGCGGCGGTATTCATGATAGCACTGTCGGTGTGGTTTCCGATAACTGTCATGACAAGTAACGGAATACAGAATGTTCAGCAGACTTATTTTGAGGTTGCGGATACTTTGGGAGCAAATAAGTTATATAAAATCTTCAAAGTCGGAATTCCTGCGGCGCTTCCCAACGTGTTCCTCGGCTTTTTTTATGCGACGACAGGCTCGTTTGTAACACTTGTGACAGCCGAGATGTTCGGTTGTAAATCGGGAATCGGCTGGTATCTTAACTGGCAAAAGAGCATGATGCTGTATGCCAACGTTTACGCGGGACTGATACTTCTTGCGGTATTGTGTAACCTGATAATCACTCTTTTATTCAGGATCAAGGACAGACTGCTTGGATGGCAGAAGGGAGTAATTAAATGGTAGGAGAGATAAAAATTGAAAACGTATCCAAGAGTTTTACAAATCCTGACGGAAGTGTTGTAAATGCTCTGAACGGAGTAAACCTTGATATTGAACCCGGATCTTTTATATCGCTTATAGGCCCGTCGGGATGCGGAAAGACAACACTCCTGCGAGCTATTGCGGGACTTGGACTTGCAGATGAAGGAACGGTATTTCTTGACGGAGAGCCTGTTACGGCACCGGGGCATGAGAGAGGATTTGCTTTTCAGCAGGCAAATCTTTATCCGTGGCTTTCTATTGAAAACAATATCGCTTTTGGCCTGAGGGCGAGAGGAATATATAAAGAGAAAAAAGAAGATGTAAAAGAATATATAGAAATGGTCGGGCTTACGGGCTTTGAAAATTCCTATCCGCACCAGCTGTCGGGTGGAATGAACCAGAGAGCGTCGCTTGCAAGAGCGCTTGTGGGACATCCGAAAGTTCTTTTGCTTGATGAGCCGCTCGGTGCGCTGGATGCATTCACAAGAATGAATATGCAGGATGAGATCTTAAAGATATGGAAGGATCAGAAGATGACGATGATCATGGTGACACACGATGTTGACGAGGCTGTTTATCTGTCTGACAAAGTTGTCATAATGACGCCAAGACCTGCGAAGATCGAGCAGGTGCTTGATATAGAACTTGGAAGACCAAGAGCGAGAGGAGGAACGGACTTTATCAAATACAGAACGAAGATTCTGGAAATTCTGAACTATGCCGGAGAGAACAAAGAGCCGGAGTATTATTTGTAATTTTTTAAGGAGAAAAGAAATGAAAAAGGTAATTGCAAGTGTTTTGGCTTTGACCATGACAGCGGCACTGCTTGTAGGCTGCGGTGCTAAATCAGAAAAGAGCGAAGGAGGAGAAGAACTTACCGTAAAGATTCTTAATAACAAAGAAAGCTTGTGTCTTGCACCGGTTCATATAGCTATCATAAACGGCTATTTTGACGAGGAATTCGAAGCAATCGGGCAGAAGTATGAAGTTGTAACTTCCAATATAGATACGATCACGGAGCAGATAACAAGTGGTGAGATCAATGCAGGCTACGGACTTACCGGTACGCTCATGCAGCCTATATCAAACGGACTTTCAATCTCTTTTGTGACAGGACTTCACAGAGGATGTACAAAGTTCTATTCAAAGAACGGCTCCGGAGTAAATTCCCTTGAAGATCTTAAGGGCAAGACAATAGGCGTTGCGTCATTGTCGGATTCTGCGCCGATTCAGCTTAAGAGAAAGCTGTTCAGTCTTGGATTTAAGGTAAACGGAAGCGATGCTGATATCCAGTTTGTGACATATGCGATGACAGACCTTCCGACAGCGCTTGATAACGGTGCCGTAGATGCGATCGGAATTCACGATCCCGTGGCATACAACGCAGAGAAGAACTATGACTTTATCAAGATACTTGATATCGGTGAGGACGAGGTCTTTTCAAAGGAATATTGCTGCCAGGCTTATGTATCACAGGAGCTTATAGCAAAGAATCCAAAGGGTGCGACTGCGTATGCAAGAGCAATCCAGAAGGCAGCAGCTTTCGTTCAGGCACTTCCTGAGGAAGCGGCAAGACTTCAGGTTGAGAACGGATATATGCCTTCAGAGAGCGAAGAGGACATCGCAAGATACGGCGAGATCCTTGCAAGCCTTAACTATGAGCCTTCTGTAAAGCTTGGAAGAGAGACATTTAAGGCATCATTCGACGATCTTCAGAAGACGGGCGATCTTGACGCTTCGCTCAATGCGGATGAATTTACAAAGACTGTTTTCCCAGATCTTGAGGGAGTTCCTGAGTCATTTACTTATGACCCTTCAAGCAAGAAATTTACTGAAAACAGCTAAGTGTTTTACTCAAAAAAATTGACTGGGAGATGATTACTATGAAATCAAAAGTGATTGTAAATATTTTAAGAGTGCTTATTCTTGCATTTGTGATAGTTGGTTTATTTACGTTTGCACATGTTTGCGGTGATATGGGAGATATGGAAGCAAAGTGTCATAAGACTAGAACTCTCGCCATTGCGGCGAGTATAGTTCTTGCGATTCTGGCGGCGGTACAGATTTTTGCCAAGAAACTGCTTGTGGAAAAAGTTATATCAGTAATCCAGATTGTGGGCGGAATCTTTATTGCACTCCTTCCCGGAGTTATAGCACCTGTGTGCGATATGAAGAGCATGCACTGCTACGTTTACACAAGACCTTTTCTTGTGATTGTCGGCATTGTACTTGCCGGAGTAGCGGTTGTTGATTTTATTATAAGGGGAAAAAAGAATGGGAACCCTTCAAAGATTTGATAAATTAGATAAGTTGGTTTTCAAGAGCATATCCTCAAAACTATATCGCAGCATCGGCCTGATTCTTATCGGGCTGGTGCTGTCCTTTGCAATGGTGATTATTTCTCTTACCGCGTTCGGTATGGCTCACGGAAGTCAGAATGCCGCACAGCGCATGGGAGCGGATATAATCGTGACACCCAAAGGACACGGCGATGATATGGAGGGGATTCTTTTGACCACGAAAAAGAGTTTTTTCTATATGGACAGTTCTGTCATTGACGGCATCAGAGAGGTTGAAGGCGTAGAAACGGCGTCGCCGCAGACATTTCTTATGACACTTGAGTCATCTTGCTGCGATCAGCCTGTTCAGATAATCGGAATCGATATGGATTCGGATTTTGTCGTGACACCGTGGATCGACAGGAAGTATATAAGGTCGCTTGAAGAAGGTGCGCTTATTGCCGGAAGCAAGGTGAATGTGACAAGCGGGACATTTAAGATGTTTGGAAAAGAGTACCCTGTTGCGGCAACGCTTGATGAGAGCGGATCTTCCATGGATGCGACTGTTTTTGTAAGCAGAAATCTTATCGGCGAGATTATGGAAAATGCGCAAAATGCGGGGCAGGGCGTTATCGCTGAAGTCAATTCCAAAGACGTATCTGCGGTCTGTGTGAAAGTTGCGGACAAAGATAAGGTTTCAAGGGTTGTTGCGGGACTTTCAAGGATAGATGATGTGGATATTGTCACTGCGGAGAGCGTGTCTTCAAAGCTTTTTTCGGGCCTTAAGGACACATACATCGTCTACGCGGTTGTGATCGTGCTCATGGTAATTATCAGTATTTTTTTACTGTTCATAATCCATTACATCACATTAAATGACAGGAAAAAAGAAGTTGAGATACTTAGAACGATCGGAATCAGCAGGAAGAAGATAGCTGAGTTCCTTATGCGCGAAGTATGGTGGACGGCATTTCCCGGCGCGCTTATAGGTACAGCGTTTGGATTCCTATCATTTGTTGTGATGCTGCAGCTTATTGAGGCGGCTACGAAGATTCCTTTTACCGCGCCGTATATCGGTGAAGAAGTTGCGGTTGTGGCTGTGACATTTTTGCTTACCACGGTGCTTGGGCCGCTGTGCGCGTTGTTTAGCATAAAGAAGCTGTGCCCTGAGAATGTCTATTTGTGAGGTGCACTGATAATAATATTGTTTCGGAGAAATAAGTATGGATATCAGATTGGATGCGATAATTAAAAAGTATAAGAGAGATAAGCGTGAATTTACGGTTCTCGATGATATCAACGTAACATTGCCGCAGGGTAAATTCACGGTTATAAGCGGAGACAGCGGCGTTGGGAAGAGCACGCTCCTTAATATAGTTGCAGGTCTCAGTAAACCTACGGAGGGCAAGGTGTATTACGGGGAAAAGGAGATTACGGCGCTCGGAGATGAAGAATTGGCGAAGCTCAGAATGGGATTTATGGGTGTTATGACTCAGAACTGCGAGCTTATTCCGTATCTGACGCTTGGTGAGAACCTCGAACTTGCATATGATATAAGTGCCAAAGGTGGAAAGAATAAAAATCTTATTGGTGATGGCAATGGAGATAGCGATGACACTAGCGATAATATCGGTAATGGAGAAAACATTAGCAATGGTAATAACACTGGCAAAGGCAATAAAACTGGCAAGGAGTCGCCTGAGGGAGAGGAACCTACAAGCTTTTCGGCGGAGCTTCTTGACGCCCTTGGGTTAAGTCAGCTCCGAAACGAGTATCCGTCGAGTCTTTCGAGCGGCGAGATAAAACGCGCCGCAATTGCAAGAACGCTTATTACAAAGCCTGAGCTAATAATTATGGATGAACCAACCGCAAATCTTGACCGCAAAAACGTCAGGGCGGTTCTTCAACTCCTAAAGCGTTTCAGCACGCAGGGAAGTACCGTTATCATAAGCTCCCACGAGCAGGAAGCTATTGCGGAAGCTGACTTCAAATATGAACTTGAACATACTACTTGATTTATAAAAAATAAGGGTAATACCATTAAATACGGATAATACAAAACGGCTTTCGGGCCGTTTTTTGCATGTTTTCTATAGTTCAGCATCTTTTTTCTTTCTACGCTTTTTACAGAGCAGCGATTTCATCATGATGTATGCCTTACATTAAGGATTTGATCTTCCTGAGGCATATTTTGGTTAGTGCAGAGCAGTGGTTTCTTCACAATGTATGCCTTACATTAAGGATTTGCTCTTCCTGAGGCATATTTTGGTTAGTGCAGAGCAGTGGTTTCTTCGCAATGTATGCCTTACATTAAGGATTTGCTTTTCCTGAGGCATATTTTGGTTAGTGTAGAGCCGTGATTTCTTCGCAATGTATGCCTCACATTAAGGATTTGCTTTCCCTGAGGCATATTTTTCTTTTTGCAGAGCAGTGATTTCATTATGATGTATGCCTCGCAACAAGGATTTTCTTTTCTTAAGGCATATTTTTCACATTTTAGCGAATTGTCTTCTACATGATGCCTTGCATCAAGCTTTTTTTTTTAGAATTTGAGTGCATAACAGAGAGTACACATGACCCTTCTGGGCAAAAAGTGGGGAAAAGAGTAGAACAGGTCATATGTCCCGTGGAAAATTAAATGCAGAACCAAGAGTATGTATGACCCATTTGAGCAAAAAGCAGCTAACAGGTCATAGGTGCTTTGGAAAGTGGAGTGCACGGATAGTAACATTGCTTCGGAGAAAATGGTGTAAATATCGGATTAAAAGCGATAAATGAAAAGTATAAGAGAGAAGCGTGAATTTACAGTTCTCGATGATACTTGAGTAGCATTGCCGTAGGGGGATTCACGGTCATAGGTGAATCCGGAAGCATTGAAAGAAGCAAATAAGCGTAGTCATAGGCATTAGAAGTAGCATACAAGCAAATCCATCGTCGCTGGAAAAGAACACTCCACAATATTCAGGTTGTTGACAGAAATAAGAAGAGGGTGTACAAGTGTATTAGAATGATTAGTACAGTTCAAAAAACGCCTATGGCGAAATATATTTTTAAGTGAGGAAAGAGAAATGAGACAGAAAAGAATTACAACAATTATTATGGCTTCGGCAATGGTGCTTGCACTTATGGGATGCGGAAACGGCTCAGCAGGAGCAATATCGACAGAAATAACGCAGGCAGATCCGTCTTTTGAATATAACGGAAAGACCGTTTCATTTACGGATGATCCGCAGACTGTTGTGGAGGCTATAAAGTCTGTTGCGGAATTGGCTGATGAAGTAGATGGCACAGAGTCAAGCGGAAAAACTTATGATTTCGATAAAAACGGAGAAAACTATAACTTGTCTATATCGACATCTGCCGATGAAGGAAATGAAATTATTGGTTCAATGCTTGTTAACGGCGGCGAATTTAAGACTTCAAAAGGAATCGGTATAGGAAGCAAGGCAGAAGAGGTAGAGGCAGCTTATGGCAATCCTAATGAGAGGACTAAGCTTAAAAAAGAAGAAATATATGCATACAAATGCGACGGTTATAGCTTTAGCTTCACAATAAAAGGCGGTCAGGTAAAAAGCATTTTGTACAGTAACTCAAATTTCCACGGATAAGTGATAATTAGTTGATATGCAGCTACAGAACTCCTGTAGCTGCTTTTTATATGTAGAAAGTTGAATAGTTTATGCAAATCTGTTACAATGTACAACGGACTTTTGCTAAATAAAAGGGGTCAGTATACCCTTTTTTTAGGGAGAAATAAAGAGATGAGTATTATTAACAAAATAATAGGAACACATAGTGAGAGGGAGCTTAAGAGAATCCGTAGCACGGTTGACTCTATAGAGGCTATGAGGCCTATAATGCAGTCTTTGTCAGACGAGGAACTTAGAGGAAAGACTGAAGAATTCAAAAAGAGACTTGCCGATGGCGCAACACTTGATGATATCATGCCTGAGGCATATGCGGTAGTTCGTGAAGCCGGTAAGCGAGTGCTTGGAATGGAGCACTTCAGAGTACAGCTCATTGGTGGTGTTATCTTGCATCAGGGTCGTATTGCAGAGATGAGAACAGGTGAAGGTAAGACACTTGTTGCCACACTTCCTTCTTATCTGGATGCACTTGAAGGAAAGGGTGTAAACGTTGTTACAGTAAATGATTACCTTGCAAAGCGTGATGCTGAATGGATGGGTAAGATACATGAATTCCTCGGACTTACGGTAGGTGTTGTACTTAACAGCATGAATTCTGAGGAGAGAAGAGCTGCTTATGCTTGTGATATCACATATGTTACAAACAATGAGCTCGGTTTTGATTATCTTCGTGACAACATGGCTATTTATAAAGAGCAGTGCGTTCTTCGCGGACTTAATTACGCGATTATCGATGAGATCGACTCAATTCTTATCGACGAAGCAAGAACCCCTCTTATTATTTCAGGTCAGTCTGATAAGTCTACAAAGCTTTACGAGGCATGCGATATCCTTGCAAAGCAGATGACAAGAGGTGAAGACATGGAAGAACTCTCCAAGATGGATGCCATCATGGGCATTGAGAGAGAAGAAACCGGTGACTTCATCGTAAATGAGAAGGATAAGATCGTTAATCTTACCGAGCAGGGTGTTGCCAAAGTTGAGAAATTCTTCCACATCGAAAACCTTGCAGATCCCGAGAATCTTGAGATCCAGCACAACATTATCCTTGCTCTCAGAGCAAATAACTTAATGCAGAGAGATCACGACTATATCGTTCAGAATGACGAAGTTCTTATCGTTGATGAATTCACAGGTCGTGTTATGCCGGGACGTCGTTATTCAGACGGACTTCACCAGGCAATAGAGGCAAAAGAGCACGTTAAAGTTAAGAGAGAGTCCAAGACTCTTGCAACAATCACATTCCAGAACTTCTTTAATAAGTTTGAAAAGAAATGTGGTATGACAGGTACTGCTCTCACAGAAGAAAGAGAATTCCGTGATATTTACGGAATGGACGTTATAGAGATCCCTACAAATGAGCCTGTTATCCGTAAGGACCTTCAGGATGCAATGTACAAGACCAAGAAAGAAAAGCTTAAGGCTATCTGTGATGCTGTAGAAGAGGCTCACAAGAAAGGACAGCCTGTTCTTGTAGGTACGATCACGATCGAGGCATCTGAGGAACTCAGCAAGCTCCTTAAAAAGAGAGGAATCCAGCATCAGGTACTTAATGCGAAGTTCCATGAGATGGAAGCTGAGATTGTCGCTGAGGCAGGTAAGCACGGCGCTGTAACAATCGCAACAAACATGGCCGGCCGTGGTACCGATATTAAGCTTGATGAAGAAGCAAAGGCAGCAGGCGGACTTAAGATAATCGGAACAGAGAGACATGAGAGCAGACGTATCGATAATCAGCTCCGCGGACGTTCAGGACGTCAGGGAGATCCCGGTGAGTCTAAGTTCTATCTTTCACTTGAAGATAACCTCATGAGACTCTTTGGTTCAGAGAGACTTATTGCTATGTTTAATGCGCTCAAAATTCCCGATGGTCAGGAAATCGAGCATTCATCACTTTCTAAAGCCATTGAGACCGCACAGAAGAAGATTGAGTCCAACAACTACGGAATCCGAAAGAATCTTCTTGAGTACGATCAGGTAAACAATGAGCAGAGAGAGATTATTTATGCTGAGCGTAAGAAAGTTCTTAACGGAGAATCAATGAGAGATGCCATCTACAAGATGATCACAGATATTGTTGAATCGTCTGTTGAGACTGTTGTAGGTGAAGAGACTGATTCGGATAACTGGGATTTCAACGAGCTCAATGAGATCCTGCTTCCTACAATTCCTCTTAAGAAGATCAACAGAGGACGTATTGATAATCTTACAAAGTCAGGTCTTATCCAGCAGCTCAAGGAAGAGGCCGTTAAACTCTATGAGGCTAAGGAAGCAGAATTCCCTGAGCCCGAGACAATAAGAGAGATTGAGCGAGTAATTCTTTTGAAAGTAATCGACAGAAAGTGGATGGATCACATTGACGATATGGATCAGCTTCGTCAGGGAATCGGTCTTCAGGCATACGGACAGAGAGATCCTAAGCTTGAGTATAAGCTTGCCGGTTATGAGATGTTCGATGATATGACAAAGGGAATTAAGGAAGATGCAGTGAGACTTCTTTTCCATGTTCATATCGAAGAGAAGGTAGAGCGTGAGCAGGTTGCCAAAGTTACAGGCACAAATAAGGATGATACAGCTCAGAAAGCTCCCGTTAAGAGAGTTGAAGCCAAAGTTTATCCAAATGATCCCTGCCCTTGCGGAAGCGGCAAGAAATACAAGAATTGTTGCGGCAGGGTATAAGTGATACGTTTTGGCAAAAGAAATACCGAATAATCTAACGTATCGCGAATAGGACATAGGAGAACATAATGGTAATACTTGATCAGATGAAAGTTGAAATTCAGAATCTCAGAGGCACACTTGAAGAAGTGACGGCTTCTCTTGATCTGGATAATAAGAAAAAGATAATAGAAGAGCTCAGCCGTGAAATGGAGGAGCCCGGATTTTGGGATAATGCAGAGAAGGCAAACAAGAAGACCAAAGATCTTAAGAACATGCAGGATCTTGTTGCGGGAATTGATAAGCTCAACAAGCAGTACGGCGATATAATCGACCTTATCGATATGCAGAACGCAGAGGGCGTCGATGATGATGATATGGCTGCCGAGATAAGAGCAGAGCTTGATGAGTTTGAGAATACTCTTGAGAATATCAGAATCAGCAATCTTCTTAACCAGCCTTATGACAAATATGATGTAATTCTCAGACTTAACGCCGGTGCAGGCGGAACAGAGGCTTGCGACTGGGCAAGCATGCTCTATCGTATGTATACAAGATGGGCAGAAAGAAAAGGCTTCACAACCGAAGTTCTCGATCTTCTTGACGGAGACGAAGCAGGTATCAAATCTGTTACATTCCAGATTTCGGGAACAAATGCGTACGGACTTCTTAAGTCTGAGCACGGTGTTCACAGACTTGTTCGTATCAGTCCTTTCAATGCGCAGGCTAAGAGACAGACTTCTTTTGTATCATGTGACGTAATGCCTGATATCGAAGAAGACGTTGATATCGAGATTAACCCTGATGACCTCAGGATTGACACATATCGTTCAAGTGGTGCCGGCGGACAGCACATCAACAAGACTTCATCCGCTGTTCGTATCACACATATTCCTACAGGTGTTGTAGTTGCCTGCCAGAATGAGCGTTCACAGTTCCAGAACAAGGACAAGGCTATGCAGATGCTTAAAGCAAAGCTCTTTATCATGAAGCAGGAGGAGAATCAGGCTAAGCTTGACGGAATCCGTGGAGAGGTAAAAGACAATGCTTGGGGAAGCCAGATCCGTTCTTACGTGCTTCAGCCTTATACAATGGTAAATGACACACGTACAGGCTTTAAGGCATCAAACGCAGACGGCGTACTTGACGGAGAACTCGATCCTTTCATCAATGCATACCTCAAGTGGCTCGCAACAGGTGGAAAGCCGGTTGGAGACACATCTGAGGAGTAAGAATTTACACATCTATAGAATACAAAATCATAGTATATAAGAGTTTCAGGGACGCTTTCGCTCCCCTCGCTTCGTAGCGGTACTAATGCCACAAAAGACGTGGCATAAGTACCGACGAGCTCAGAGGCCCGTTCAACTCTTATATACTATGATTTTTTATGTTGTAGAAAGGCGAATGGCTTACAGCATTCGCGTTCCCTCCGCCCGGATGTTTCTATTGATACTGCATAAGTGATGCAAGAATGTACCTTAATTCGAGCTGAGGAATGTATGCTTGGCTGGGTACGTGACGATGTATGTAGCTTGTTGTATTGTGGGTATGCGTAGTCAGTAATCGAAAGTGCAGATGTATATAATCTTTTGCGAATTTGTGCTACGGAAATGAGACCAAGTAATCGTGAGTGCCATTGCACGAATCGATTACTGTTTTGGGCTCATTGGAGTGTTTAGCACAACCTGAGCAAAAGATTATATACATCTGCCTGTTTGGTTACGTCACATCTTCACTACACCACCACCACACTGTTGCGGCCTGAATCTTTGGCTTTGGTAAGTGCGTGATTTACGTTCTGGATTGTTTTGGAGAAGTCGCCGGTGTATTTGGAGACGCCGACTGATATTGTAAACGGAACGGGTGAATCTTCCGCTTTTTCTACGTCTTGTCTGAACTGCTCCATGCGGGCGCAAGCATTGTTTATATCACACTTTTTAAAAATCACGATGAACTCTTCGCCGCCGAAGCGTATAACGTAGTCGTCCGAATGAGTTTCTTTTGAAAGTTTCTGTCCTATGTAAAGGAGAGTCAGATCGCCTGTGTAGTGACCGTGTTCGTCGTTTATCTTTTTAAAATTGTCTATGTCGAGCATTGCGATCGCAATGGGTTCTTCCATGTTCATAAGAGCATTTTTGGTAACTATTTTTTCCAAAAGATGTCTGTTGTAAACCTGAGTCAGAGGGTCTGTGATCATTGCAAGTTCAAGTTTTTGGCTTAGCCTGTAATGGTCAAGATATAAGAATGTCAGGATAACGTGAGAGAAGATGACTGCAAGACCACATGGGATTATAAGTATCATAATGATTGGAAAATTCTCATAGCGGATGATGAAATGCGATATTAGGATCTCGAGGAAGAAAATGATATATGAAACGGTTATTTCCCTAATCCTTGCAACAAAGCCGGCAATAAGAAAGATGAGATTCATTATCAGGAAAAATTCACTTGCAAGAGTCTTATGCCCCAGAAAGTGTGCTGCGCATATTGTGGTGACAATTATGGAATGAACAAGGAAATAGTCCGCTGTTACTATGGCAGCCCTGCTGCGTGAGAAATGAAGGACTATAAGAAACAACAAAAGAATACCCAATACCGTGAGTCTTGGTATGAGCGTGGGGATAATACTGCCGTTAAGCATATAATCCGGAACTATGTAAAAGACTGAAAGAATAGTTCCGACTACCAGGCATACCCATACATATTCCTGGTAGTAGTCGCACTTTGACTGATAGAAGTCCGCTAAATCGTCTTTGGTCATAGTGCGATAGTCTTTGTATCGATTGATTGACGTTTTGACGTTTGCGAATATTCTCATTTTCATATCTCCTAATTCAATTTTACTAGGAAATTGTTCAGAGATAAAGAAAAAAATTAAATTTTTATAAAAATTGATGACATTTTAAATGAACATTAGAAAATCGGTTGTACATCTGCGATTTCGTTGTCTTCAACTTTGAAAGACCAGACAGAATGGTCTTTAAGGCGGTGTTCTGTAAGAAAATATGTATCACCTACTGAAGAAATATAGTATGGAGTGCCTCCTCCGATAAAATATTTTGAGTAGATATCTTCATATTCACCTGCGGCAAGATCGTTAAGAGACTTGGTGCGCACGATAGTCGCAACATCCTGATTGCCGGTCTTATCTGTTGAAACAGAGATGTAGTAGAAGTCCTGTATTTTGGTTATCTGAACCATTCCTGCAAGCTCGTCGGGAACGGCGTAAATCTGCTTAACCTCAAATGTTGCAAGATCGCATTGAAGAATGGTTGCCTCGGCTCCTTCTTCTGAGACGCCCGATACAAGGTAGATATCGCCGTCTATTACAGAAAATGAGCGGATGTAGATACCGTCAAGGGAATCAATCTTTCTTTTATCCGTCAGATAAACTCTGCCTGTGGATGAGTCGGTCCTAAAGCAAAAGAGCTCACCCGTCATTGAACTCCACACATAAAATGTATCCGTATCTTCGTCGTAAACTGTGTAGTGCGGGCGTATTCCTATGTCGTAGAAGCTCTGGGTGTGAATGAATTTACCGTCTACTTTTTCAAAGATAAGAATTCTGTTATTGTCAGTATCGTCGATCATGTAGACTTTTCCGTCACTTGCGATCGTATGAGGCCTTGTGGCATCGGATGTCATTATATTCCACTCGTTGAGAGGTGTTTCGAGCGAATCCGAATAGATCACCCTGTTGTGGTAACAATCAACAATAAACCATGTGTCATCGATGTTCGTTACGTATGTCGGAACGCTTAGTTTTGAATCGTAATTTTTTCCGGGAGTATATTCGGATGCAGCGGCGATGGGATCTTCGCCGTCACTTGTAAGAGAGGATTCTTCGATGAAACTTTCGCTGTTATAGGGAGTAGGCGCGGGCACAGGATTTTCCAATGCTTTTTGCGCGCTTACCTCTGCGGATTCTGTTGGTTTTGAACAGCCAAAAGACGCCGGCATAACTGCAAATACCAGAATAAATATATAGATTATTTTTTTGCAAAAACTTTTTTGTATCATCGATCCTTCCACCAAATCCGCTGTGCCGGAACGGTGACGGTCGGATAAATTATCTGCGAAATAATTGATCTAAAGTCAACATACCTGCATGCAGCCATTAACTTAAATTGTACATTAATACACTTTTGCGGGCAATAAAATATAGAAAGACATATGTTTTTAAGGTAAAATTATTAAGTGGAGCAAGAGGTATCTTTTTAAAAGGGGATAAAAAGCGGAGGAGAATATGATAACAGTCAGTCTTTGCATGATAGTTAAGAATGAAGAAGAGAATCTTGGGAAATGCCTTAAGAGCCTTCAGGGAATTGTTGACGAGATGATTGTTGTGGATACAGGCTCCGAGGATAGGACCGTTGATATTGCCAAAGAGTTCGGCGCAAAGGTTTATGATTTTAAGTGGACGGGAGATTTCAGCGAGGCCAGAAATTATTCTTTTTCACTTGCAACTTGCGATTACATTTATTCTGCGGATGCAGATGAGGAGCTCGATGAGGACAACAGGCAGAGGTTCATCAGGCTAAAGAAAGATATTGAAGAACTTGATATAGATATTGTTCAGATGTATTATTGCAATCAGTTGTCATTTCGGACGGTCTACAATTATGACAGGGAACTTCGCCCGAAGCTCTTTAAGAGAGTGCGGAATTTCAGGTGGGAGGATCCAATCCACGAGCAGGTGGTCATCGATCCCGTTATCTGTAACAGCGAGGTTGAGATAATACATCGGCCAAAAGAAAACCATGCGGAGCGCGATCTTTCTTCGTTCAGGAAGGCTGTTGCCGGCGGAAGACGCATCTCCAAAAGACTTCACGGAATGTACGCCAGAGAGCTTTTTATGGCGGGAAAAGATGAAGATTTTATTTTGGCAAAAGATTTTTTTGCGGAAGCTGTAAAAGACAGTACGAGAAGCGTTGATGAAATAAAGGAGGCGAGCTGCGTACTTGCGCATGTGGCCGTTCTTCAAAAAGACGCCGAAGCGCTTCTTAAGTATTCGCTTAAGGATGCCGCAACCGAGATGTGCAGTGAAATGTGCTGCGAACTCGGAGAATATTATTACGGAAAAGAGGACTATGACGAAGCTATAGTCTGGTTCTACAACGCGGCGTATGAGTGCGCGAGCATAATTGATATCAAGACCGGCAAGGAAATTCCGAGACTTGCGCTTGCAAAGTGCTACAAGGCGCTTGGCAACGAAGAACAGGCGGCTGACTATGAGAAGGAAGCTGCCGAGATAGAGAAAGGTGAATGATGTTAGATTTTTACAAAGGGAAAAGAGTGCTCATAACGGGCCACACGGGATTTAAGGGAAGCTGGCTTTCCAAGATCATGATAATGGCCGGGGCCGATGTATACGGATATTCTCTTGCACCTTCTGAGGGAAAAGAGAATCTGTATGAGATTTCCGGTATTGCGAATGAGATGGACTCGCATATCGGCGATATTAGGAATTTTGATGAATTAAAAGAGTATTTTGATAAAGCAAAGCCTGAGATTGTTTTTCATCTTGCGGCTCAGCCGATTGTAAGGGATTCCTACAAGGATCCGCGATATACATATGAAACAAACGTGATGGGCACCGTAAACGTGTGTGAATGCGTAAGGAACTGCCCGAGCGTTAAGTCTTTTTTGAATGTTACCACGGATAAGGTTTACGAGAACAATGAGTGGGTATGGGGGTACAGAGAGGATGAGAAACTCGACGGATTCGACCCGTATTCGAACAGTAAGTCGTGTTCTGAGCTGGTAACACATTCTTATATAAATTCATTTTTTAACGAGCTTGGAATAGCGGTATCTACCGCAAGAGCCGGAAATGTCATAGGCGGAGGTGATTTTGCCAACGACAGACTTATTCCGGATTGTGTGAGAGCAGCGGAGAAGGGTGATGACATAGTGCTCAGAAATCCCGACTCCACAAGACCTTTCCAGCATGTGCTCGAGGCGCTTTCGGCGTATATCCTTCTTGCACAGAAGCAGTATGAAGATAAGTCCTATGCGGGCTACTACAATGTCGGACCAAACGATGACGATGCGGTGACTGCGGGCAGACTTGCGGGAGCTTTTGTGGATTCCTGGAACAAACTTGTTTCTGAAAATGCGGGTAATAAGGCGTTTAAGGGACATGGCATAAAGATTGTGATAAGGCCTGACGGCGGTCCTCACGAAGCAAGTTTCTTAAAACTTGACTGTTCCAAGATAAAGAGTAGACTTAAGTGGTCGCCAAAATGGAATATTGACGACGCAGTGGCAAAGACAGCAGAGTGGACATGCGCTTATTTTAAGGGCGAAGCCGTAGAGTGCATGACAGACCAGATAAAAGAGTATTATAAACAGGTATAGGAGAAAAGAGTAAAAGATGAGTAACAGCGAGCAGCAGGCAAGGGAGCAGATTTTGAACCTTGTTGCGGATTATTATAACCGCTTTTTGAAAAAAGATAACGACAGTTTCACCGAGGGAGACAGAATTCCTTATTCGGGAAGGGTTTTTTGATGAGAAGGAAGTTATAAATCTTGTGGATTCTTCACTTGATTTTTGGCTTACCGCAGGAAGATACACCGATGAATTTGAAAAGAGATTTGCGGAGCTTTTGAATGTAAGATTCGCAAGCCTTGTAAACAGCGGATCTTCAGCCAATCTTATTGCTTTTATGGCACTTACGGCACATGAACTCGGTGACAGACAGATAAAGAGAGGCGACGAAGTAATTACCGTTGCCTGTGGATTCCCCACAACGGTCGCACCTATCATGCAGTACGGCGCAGTACCTGTATTTGTTGATGTTACCGTTCCTCAGTACAATATTGACGTTACGATGCTTGAAGAGGCGCTCAGTCCTAAGACAAAAGCAGTAATGATCGCACATACACTTGGTAATCCGTTTGATCTCAAGGCAGTAAGAGAGTTCTGCGATAAGCACGGACTCTGGCTTGTTGAGGATAACTGTGATGCGCTCGGTTCTGAGTATACTATTGACGGAAAGACAGCATTTACGGGAACATGGGGCGATATAGGAACATCAAGTTTCTATCCTCCGCACCACATCACGATGGGTGAAGGCGGATGTGTATATACGGACAATGCTCTTCTTCACAGACTTGTTAGAAGTTACAGGGATTGGGGGCGCGATTGTATCTGTCCTCCCGGAAAAGATAATTTCTGCGGTCACAGATTTGATGGTAAGTTTGGTGAACTTCCCGTCGGATACGATCACAAGTATGTTTACAGCCATCTCGGATATAACCTTAAGGCTACAGATATGCAGGCGGCAGTCGGATGCGCGCAGCTTGATAAACTCATCGGTTTTGCCGATGCCAGAAGAAAGAACTGGAAGAGCCTTTATGAGAAGCTTGAGTGTCTTAAAGACGTTCTTATTCTTCCCGAGCCCGCTGAGAACAGCAATCCTTCATGGTTTGGATTTATCATGGGCGTAAAAGAGGGAGCTAAGGACGGAAACGGCAACGAACTTACAAGAAATGCCATTACCAAGGCTCTTGAGGATAACAACATTCAGACAAGACTTCTCTTTAGCGGAAATGTCACAAAGCATCCTTGCTTCGATGAGTTCGTTTGCAAGAAGAGTGTGGATGATACCGGCGATTACAGAGTTGTCGGAGATCTGTCCGTGACAGATTATGTTATGAACAATGCGTTCTGGATCGGAGTATATCCGGGACTTAACGATGACAAGATCGAGTTCATGGCAAACGTGATAAAGAAAGCTTGCGGGAAAGCGTAATAAATATGAAAAATAATGGTAAGATTGCCATAGTGACAGGTGCCTTTGGATTTGCGGGAGCTAATCTGACAGAGCACCTGTTAGATTATGGGTATAAAGTTTATGCGATAGGAAGAAAAGGCTCATCTCACAATGACAGGTTTTCTGAGGGCGAGTCTTTGAAAAAAGTGCTCATCGATATGGAAGACTACGACAAAATATGCGGTTATATCGATGACGATGATATAAGAGGTGCGGAAGCGATAGCTCTTTTCCATCTGTCATGGGGAGGGGCAAGAGACGATTTTGATGCTCAGAGGCGGAATATAGACGCATCTCTGCTTCTGCTTGATTCTGCCTGCGATATTAAAGATAAATGCCTTAAAAGCAAAAATATGGACGTTTCGATAAGGGTAATCGGCATAGGGTCACAGGCTGAGTACGGAGTTAAGAGCGGACCCATAACGGAAGATCTTCCGCTTGAGCCGTTTACAGCCTACGGAAGTTGCAAGGCAGCAGCTTATTATCTGACTGAGTCAAAAGCAAGGATCCTTGGAATCGACTTTATCTGGGGAAGAATATTCAGTCTTATCGGAAAATATGAACCCTCAGGCAGAATGCTTCCCGATGTTGTAAGGAAACTTGCGGCGGGAGAGGGAGTAAGTCTCAGTTCCTGCGAGCAGTACTGGGATTATCTCGATGCGGGAGATGCCGCGGATGCGATAATAGCTCTTTTTGAAAAAGGAGTGACCGGAGAGGTCTATAATATCGCAAACGGTGACTGTGACAGATTAATGAATTTCGTAAAAAGAGCCGCAAAGTGTGTCGGAGCGGATGAGAGCCTAATTAGCTACGGCAACAGAGCCAATCCTTTTGTTTCACTTGAAGTCTCAGGTGAAAAGATAAAAAAAGACACGGGCTGGGAGCCTAAAGTCAGCTTTGAAGAGTCAATAAAATATTATCGATAGACAAAACACTTTATAACGTCATCGCGCTTGACATTATTTTTTGCAAAAGATACCATAAATGTAAGTATAAGGTGATCCGCGGTGTTCGCAAAAAGTAGCAGGGGTGGGGAATAAAATGTATGAAAAGCTGACGGAACTTATAGCGACAGGCGACTATAAGGAAGCGTTATACGAATTTCAGGAAGAATATTTACATATTGGTGAAAAAGAGCCGAAGGACGCAGCTAAGCTGTGTCTTTTGGAGGCTTCTCTATGGGAAGCGCTCGCAGACTCAACGGCTGAATATGATGCAATAGCTCGAGGAATTGCCTATGACGGGGGCAACTACGAGCTTTTTTATATGCTCGGATTATATTATGCAGACATCAATGTCAACCTGTCGTACCTTACTCTGGAAACGGCTTTGATGTACTGCGATGATGAAAATGACAGTGAAGTCATTAAGGAGGCAATGAGGGGGCTTGAGCAGAGCCGTACGCTCAGAGTCAGGAAGCTCAGCTTTATGATATTGTCGCACAATGATCTGGATCTTTTGAAAAGATGTATTGACTCGATTGAAAAACATGTGCCTAAGGGGGCATATGAGATCGTGGTTGTGGATAACGCATCTACGGAAGACGGAGTAAAGGAGTATCTCAAAGAAAAGGCAAAGAGCGTAAGTTACAGGTTCAAGCTTATTCTCAACGATGAGAACGCAGGATTCCCAAAAGGTTGCAACATAGGTAGTGTGTGTTGTGACAGGAACAATGACATTTTCTATCTTAATAACGATGCTATCCTTACACAGAATGCAGTGCTTTTCATGAGAATGGGGCTTTATGGCAACAGAAATGTCGGTGCTGTCAGTGCACTTTCAAACAGTGCGTCACTTCAGGAAGTAACTCCTGAGGAACTGTCCGGATATGCGGGAGAGGAACTTGGCGAGCTCTGGCACAGGAAACTTGGAGTTGACAGAAGTGTCAAGATATTTGAAAGCTATGCCGCTGCGCATTCTTATCCCGTGAAGAGGGCATATATCAAGAGGTTCAGGCTTACGGGATTTGCGATGATGCTGTCAAGAGAGGCTGTAAGGTGCGTTGCGGAGGATTATAAAGTTTTTGACGAGCGTTTTTCTCCGGGATATTTCGAAGACGACGATCTTGGAATCAGACTTGCCAGGGCAGGTTTTATACAGTATGTCTGCAAGAATGCTTTTATTTATCACAATGGCGGAACCGGTTTTGCCCAGAATGAGAATGCCATGACCGAGAGCAGGAACAAGTTTATAGATAAATGGGGATTTGATATCTGGGGTTATTCGCTTCCGTGGTTTGAGGCAGCAGATAGTGTTATAGATCTTTATTCAAAGCAAAAAGAGGGCCTTAGAATTCTTGATTTTACCTGCGGTTTTGGAGCAAATGCATCATACATAAAGAGCAGCTGTCCCGATACTTTTATAGCCGGTGTGTGCGCTAACTCATTTGAGGCCGGAATAGCGGGACTTATCGCCGATGACGTTGCGTTCGGAGATGTGAATACCATGAGGCTTCCGTGGGCAGAGAGGTCCTTTGACATAGTAATAGCCGAGAGAAAGCATGTTTGCATCGGTCAGATTATGAGATACCTTAAGGCTGACGGTCTTTTCCTCAGTGAGAAGATAAATAACGGGAACGACGAGATGATGGATATCATAAAGTCCAATGCGGATGCGGGATTTGATTCAGAACGTCTGGATAAATTGCTCAGCGAGTGATGTTCAGGCTTTTATGATAAAAAAGATTATGAGGTGAGTGTGCATGAATTGCCCTAATTGTAAAAGAGTTTTGCCGGATAATATTAACCTGAGAATAAATTTCTGCCCGATGTGCGGAAAGAAGCTTTTTGAAGACGGAAAGGACTATCTGATACAGATTGCGTGCGTTGGACACAGGAGCACGGACGGAAATGTAATGATGGTCTTTCTTGACGAGAAACAGCTGTATGAGGTGAAAGCGGGAGAAACAATATGTTTTGCGGTTAAGGCGGGATTCCATGCGCTTAAGTTCAGACAAAAGATAAGGAGCAAGAATATCACGCTTTTGGTTAACTCGGGATATGCGATAAAAGCGGCCTACAATACGGTATCGGGGCTTATTGAGACCAATGTCGTTAAATTTGACGACGATGACGAGGAAACATCCGAGAGAAGGATCAGAGAAGCCGATCTTACGGCGCCTGTTATGGAGTCTGAGACGGGCGCACGCGGCTTTGATTCGGTTCTTGGGGTTGATGACCCGGAATATGAGGTAAAGGCTACTGAAGGCTTTAAAGAAGGCATACTCAGTATCTACTCGGAACGCCTTGAATTCAAGGGGAATAATGATATGGCCAAGGAGGTCATTGATTTTAAAAATATAGTCTCGGTGAAAAAGAAAATGGGTACGATTGATATTTTGTGTGACGGAAATATTCACAAAATATACAGTATTCCGAAAGATATATACAACGAGGTTATGTCATTTTTAAACAATAGAATTGAAGATGTGCGTGGAATATAGGGTTCCGGCTATTTTATACAACAGAAAAACATTAAAAAATTTACGACAAATAGTACTTGCGTACTATTTGTTTTTTCGTATAATAATATATAGAAATCCTAGGCAATATCGGAAGATTTTGGAGGGGGTGAACGGGAAAAAGTCTCATATTTTAACAATAAAATGTGATAAATGTGTGAACACTTTCGCAAAAAAATGTTTCCTCCTACAATTTCGTTAAATTGCCGAAAAAGTGTCGTTATTCTTAAGAAAATTTTAGCAGGTAATTTTCTTAAAAGGGAATGACGAAATAACGTCTATGTGATAGACTAGGGGATGCAAAAGAAAAGAGACGCAAAAGAGAAAAGATTTAGGAGGTTATGCAACATGACAAAAGCTGAAATTTTGAAGAAGGAAATTCTTCTGCAGTATAAGAGCGTAAGACAGTTTGCTATAGATATGTCTATACCATACAGCACATTGGTTACAGCACTTGATAGAGGAATTGAGGGAATGGCATACGGAACAGTTATCAAAATGTGCGATCGTTTGAATCTTAACCCTGTTGATTTTTCAACACTTGAGCAGGGTGCAGATCTTGGAAAGAAGATCGTTGAGAACCGTGTAATGCAGCAGTATGTTAAGCTTAACAAAGCGGGACGTAAGAAGATTCTTGATATGATGGGTGATTTTTCACAGTTAGACAAATATCAGGCTGACTGATACGGACTTAAACAAAAAATTAATAAGCGGGACAGAGAAGACAAAATCTTCTTTGTCTCGTTTTTCATTTTCAAAGAAAAGAGTTGAAGATCAACTCTTTATTTGTGCCAAAAGCCGATAGAGGGTATAATAGGGGAATATCAGAGAAAGGAAAAGCATGAGCTAAGTGAATATCATGCAATCGGGGATATGAAATACGATTATTTGGTAGTTGGGGCCGGACTTTTTGGTGCGGTTTTTCGCACATGAGATGGCGACTAAGGGCAAAGATGTGCTTGTGATAGACAGAAGAGAGCATATCGGCGGAAATATCTATACAGAGAATAAACTTGGAATAAATGTGCATAAATACGGAGCGCATATTTTCCACACATCGGACAAAGAGGTTTGGGAATATGTGAACAGATTTGCGGAGTTCAATAACTATATCAACAGTCCTGTCGCTGTTTACGGAGATGAGCTCTACAATCTTCCCTTTAACATGAATACTTTCAGCAAAATGTGGGGGATAAAGACTCCTGATGAAGCTAAAGAGATCATAGATAAGCAGGCAAAAGAAGAGATTGCAAGGATAAATAAGGAAAAGGGAACAGATTCTTTTTCTGCCGATAATCTCGAAGAGCAGGCGCTCAGCCTTGCGGGAAGAGATATCTATGAGAAACTTGTTAAGGGCTATACCGAGAAGCAGTGGGGAAGAGACTGTAAGGAACTTCCTGCGTTCATTATAAGACGACTTCCAATGAGATTTATTTACGACAATAATTATTTTAATGACAGATATCAGGGTATTCCTATCGGCGGATATACGGAACTTGTTTCCAAACTCCTTCTTCTCAGCGCAGATTCTGAGAAGGTTTCCGGAACCATAACGGTAAAGACATCCGTTGATTACTATGATTTTGTGAATATGAGCGGAAATGTTCCTGCTGAGCCTTACGCTTCAGTAACAGGCGACAGCTTTGACAAGATCCTCTTTACCGGAATGATAGACGAATTCTTTGGATACAAGCTTGGAACTCTTGAGTATAGGTCGCTCAGATTTGAGACAGAGGAACTTCCCGATGTTGATAATTATCAGGGAAATGCTGTTGTAAACTATACTGAGCGTGAGATTCCTTTTACCAGAATAATCGAGCACAAGCATTTTGAATACGGAACGGGAAAAGGAACGGTTATCACAAGGGAGTATCCGGCAGAATGGAAGCACGGCGATGAGCCTTACTATCCGATGAATGATGATAAGAATAATGAGCTCTTTAAGAAATATACCGAGCTTTCAAAAGAGTTTCCCAATATCCTCTTTGGAGGAAGGCTTGGCCAGTATAAGTATTACAATATGGATCAGGTAATAAGGGAAGCGCTTAACCTTAGTGCAGAGAATGCATAAATAATGCGTAAAGCAGAAGCAGCCCGCCGTTTGGCGAGCTGCTTCTCTATATTAAACAGGCTTCAACAATAATTGTTGAACATCATGCCTGAATACTCACTTGTGATGTACGGTGAAGCCACGTTTTCTTTGTTGTCGGGGTTCTTATAATTAACGACAGGCCTGTCAACGTACTTCATAGGATTTACCGAGATCTCTTTTGCCATCGAAAGAAGTGATTCCGAGAATTTCTTGATGGGCTCAAGTGCGTCGGTGTTATTGCTTGTTGTGACAGCTTCCTTGAGTGTGTCCGTATCTATTGATATTACACCGTCTCCTTCGAGCTTGATTCCGAGTGCTTCGGTATCTTTTATGTGCTGGCGCGCAATCGATATTGCTTCAGACCTGAGCTTGTCGCCTTTGTACTTGGCGTCGTGTTCCTGTGCAGCGTCGTTTACAAAACTGTTGTAGTTGTTGATGAGGGCGGTTATATGGTTTACAAGCGCCTCGTTATCTTTTTTGACACCGACATGTATCGAATCTCCGGGCTCTGTGACACCGTTTAAGTGGATGTCAAACTTGGAGCCGACTGTGAAGTGATTTGAAATGGCTGTTTTCTCGTCGCCGTTTAACGCAAAGTGCGCATTGGAAGCGGGAGCGGAAACCATATCAAGTCCGAGAGCGGCAACAGCACCGCTTTTGAGTTCTCCGTCAGTCTCATATATCTCAAACTGGCTGAGTTCTCCGGGGTGGAGACCGGTGTGTTTGGATGAGATCTGAAGCGCAGAGCGGTTATTGGTTCCCTCTAATATTTCGGCTGAAAGACCTATGTCGGCCTTATTTATCAGCTTTTCAAGTTTCTGTAGTACATCTATATTCTTGTCGGCACCGTAAATGCTGAACTGGAATTCAAATTCCTGCTCGCCGACTTTTACATCAAATGAATAATTGTCGGGAGGAAGTACGCTTGATGAATCCGTTGAAAGCATAAGTCCCGTATTTACCTGCTGCGAAGCGAGCTGTGATACTTCGATATCAAAACCTGCCGTTCCGACATCTTCGTTCGGAGTCTTGCCGATGTATGAAGCAACTACCGTATCCGGATCTGTCGAGAAAGCGGAAGTGTGATTCAGGGAAGATTTATCTTCCTGATCGCTAAGGTTAAAGATACTGTTCTGAAGCTGTCTTGCACGCTCTTTTATATCTATTGCGTCAATACGCACATCGTCATCATTTGAAAGTAAATAAAGAGGGGAGTTTTTGTTTATTTTTGCAATCGACTTATACACATCCCTAAGCTCATCCTTACGATGTGCGTCGGCCTGTGTAACATCTTTTGACACGTAGTCCTGTATGAAATGGTTGTAAACACCATTTAGAGATATTCCTGCCATTCGATGCCCCTCCTTTCTTCCTTGATATACGTGCGGTATAATGATTCTGTCATTCCATTGACATCAGACGCACGAGGGCATACTTAGCCACCTTTAGTTACTTACATTTTATATATTATTGTGCAAATGTCAATCGTTTTTTAGTGAAAAAATAGTGAAAAGCGATGATTTAATGGAATATTAATACTATAATAATTTTGTTTTTCTTTTTATCTGAAAATACTAATTTGGGAATAGGAAACATAGTATGTGGACTGTCGATCTTATCGGATTCATTCTGTGCGCGGCCGCAGTAATTCTAATGGCTGCAAATTTTTCATACAGATATAAGGAGAATATGGCAAGTACGCTTCCTGTAGCATATGCGGCTCTGGGGCTTACCATGTATGTTCTTGCCATCATTGGCGCGCTGCGCGGCGTGTTTGTTGAGGCTTCTCTGTATATAGTGCTGAGCGTTATTTCTTTTTTTATGGATAAAAAGAAAAACGCTGAGAGCAAAAGGCTTGAGGCACTTGGGAAAAGTATCTTATCTCCCGAAGTTATCGGACTTGTCGTGACTTCTGTGATAGTGGGCTTTCTAACGTCGGGACTTGCTTTTTCGTGGTGGGATGACATTAATTTCTGGTCACAGGATGCCAAGCAGATTTTTTATCTGAACGGATTTGCGGGAAAGTATGGCAATGTATCGCCTGAGTTTGGTGATTATCCGCCCGCGGGCTCATTGTATAAGTGCCTGTTTCTTTTTACGGGACTTGGTAAGTACAGAGAAAACCTGCAGTTTCTCGGATATTTCGTGACCAATACAATATTCATGATGCCTCTTTTTGGAGTTGTGAAGAAAGCGGCGGATAAGTTCTCTGGGGCAAAAAGGAATGCGCTTACGGTGTTTTGTTTTGCGTCGATGATTCTTTTCCCCGGAATATTCAACGGAATAATCTACTACGGAACTCCTGCGGATGTGACGATGGGAATCATTTACGGGGCGCTTCTTCTGACACTTTGGAGCGGCAGACGCGGAAATGAGAATTTGAATAATGAAGAATTTTATTATATAAAGATTTTTTTGTACGCATCGGTTCTTCTTTTGACAAAATCGGTCGGAGCAGAGTGGGCGGCATTTGCGTTCGTGTTCGGAATTGTTTTTGGGCAAAAGAATATGCGAAAGTACATTGCTTCCGGAGTCGCAAGTTTTATAGTCTACGGCTCCTGGCTTGGATTTTGTTTCATCAACAGAAGAGTTGCCAAGTTGACAGGAGCGGGAATACGCCTTGCAACTTCCGGCGATTACGTGGCTCCTGCGAATACTATGGACAAAGCAGGCTTTTTTATGAAGGGCTTCTGGCTTCTTCCGATGCATGGAGACAGCAATCTTACGATAGATGTTTCGGCGGGCGCAATGCTGACTTTGATGGGATTGTTTTTGACATTTCTTTTTTATAAAAAAGCAGCGGATAAAAAAGATATTGTGAAGCTTGCGATTTTTACCGCGACTACGGCACTTTTGGCTTACGGGATCATCTTTTTGGCACATATATCAATCTTTCAGACTGAAGATCAGTACCTTGATGCCTATGCGATGTCGCTTTCGATTGCCAGATACGGCTGTCCTTTTATGCTTGGCGGGGTGTATCTTTTGGCCGGGGTATTGTATAATGGTGCGGGTAAATTTAAAAAATCAAAGATATTTGCGCTTGCATTTCTTGTGTTTGTCTTTGTGACAGCGGACTACAAGGGATTTCTCTTTTATATAAACGGCTACAGAGATGTGGCGGAGGAAAACAGGGTTTATATAGAGGACATGATCGGTGAAAAAGGAAAACTCCTTGTGGATAACGTGACGGCGGATAAGGAATTGCAGGGCAAGAGAATTCTGGTTATGCGCGACGGACATTCTTCGTACTGGGTCCACAATGCATATATTAACAAGGAGGCATCACCTGTCGCCCTTGTCTATGACGGTTTTATGACTGAATCCGATGATACGGCGTCGATTGGTGATAAACTGCTTGCGAGTCATGCTTCATATTTATACATTGAAGATGATGATGAAATCTCAAAAGATCTTTTCTTACCTCTTTTAAAAGAAGGAAGTAAGTTCGAAAGTTGTAAAATATACAAAATAATAAACAGTGGAAGGGGAGTAACTCTTGAGTAAAGGTGCTGTTCCTATTGTCATTCCGGCATATGAGCCGGGAGAAGAACTTATCAGATTGGTAAAAGAGCTTGTCGAAACAACGACAGAGCCTGTGATCGTGGTTGATGACGGCTCAGATCCCGCAAAATACGGGCACACTTTTGATGAGGTCAGAAAGCTCGGTGCTGTGACCTTGAGAAATGCCGTTAATATGGGAAAGGGAAGGGCACTCAAGGAGGCGTTTAATCATTGCATCAATGAGTATGACAATCTTGTCGGTGTTGTTACCGCGGATTCCGACGGGCAGCACTCTGTAAAAGATATCTGCAAGTGCGGTGAAGTTCTGGCGGATAACATCAAGTCGCTCATTCTCGGTGTGAGAGATTTCGGAAAGCCCGGAATTCCTGCAAGAAGTGTGTTTGGAAATAAGACAACAAGCCGTGTCATGAATCTTCTTCTTGGACTTAAGATAAGCGATACGCAGACCGGACTTCGCGGAATCGGCGTGGATTTTATGAAATATCTTTTGACCGAAAAAGGGGAGCGCTTTGAGTTTGAGACAAATATGCTCATAGCCACAAAAGAAAAGGATATCAGCATAATTGAAGTTCCCGTGGATACAATATATCTTGAGGAGAATAAGTCCAGCCACTTTAATCCGTTGCTTGATTCGCTCAGGATTTATGCGGTTTTCTTTAAGTTCCTGCTTTCGTCCGTTTCATCATGCCTTCTGGACATGGTGCTTTTTGGATTCTTCTGCACGGTGCTTGTGAATGCGCCTGTGAATATGGGGTATATCATGCTTTCTACGATATTGGCGAGAATAATCTCGGCGACATATAATTTCTTCATTAATTATGAAATTGTTTTTTCGGGAGAAAAAGAAAAATCGAAAGCCGCGATTTCTTATTTTGCGCTGGCAGTAGCAATCATGCTGCTTAGCGGATTTTTTGTTACGCTCGGACACAGTATCATGCCTATGATCCCCGAAGTGTGCATAAAGATCGCTGTCGATGGCATGCTTTTTCTTATCAGCTTCTATGTGCAGAGAGAGTTTGTCTATAAATGAAAAAATTCGTTGACGAAGGTATGCCTGTATGATATATTGAGTAGGCGACAAAAGATTTATGTCTTTTTTTTATGCTTAAAAATAAGTTATTTAAGTATTGTTTATTAAACGACTATTACGCCCGGAGGTGAGATAATGCGTACAAGAATTACATTGGCTTGCACAGAGTGCAAAAATCGTAACTATGACACAACAAAGGATAAGAAGACACATCCTGATCGTGTTGAGATGAAGAAGTATTGCCCTTTCTGCAAAGCTCATACTTTACATAAAGAGACAAAGTAATTTTCATCCTTGTATAGGAGGTAGACTGCGGGTATGGAAGAGACCAAGGTAGTAGAGAACAAGTCCAAAACTTCAAATAAATCCGGCAAGTCATTCATTGACAAGATTAGAGGATTTTTTGAAGGCGTAAAAGCGGAAATTGGCAAGATTATCTGGCTTACAAAAGATGATGTTGTTAAGCAGACAACCGCAGTTGTGGTTGCTTCTATTGTTTGCTGTATCTTGATAGCTGTATTGGACTATGCGTTTGAAGAAGGCATTAATCTTTTAATGTCTGTTTCTAAATAATAAGGAGATAATATGTCAGAAGAGATGGAAAAGTCTTTTGAATCTGATGAGGTATTATCAGATTCAACCGCTTCCGCAGACAATGAGGCAGCGGCTGAAACACAGAGTACTGATACGAACGAAAACGCTCATTGGTATGTTGTGCACACATATTCCGGATACGAGAAGAAGGTTAAGGATAACCTTGAGAGTGCCATCATTAACAGACATCTTGAGAATCAGATCTTTGAAGTAAGGATCCCTCTTCAGGATGTAGTTGAAGTTAAGAATGGCGTTCGCAAGAACGTTCAGAGAAAGATGTTCCCCGGCTATGTCCTTGTGAACATGGATATGAACGATGAGACATGGTATGTAGTGCGTAACACACGTGGTGTTACCGGTTTCGTAGGTCCCGGAAGCAAGCCGGTTCCTCTTACAGATGCTGAGATCAAGCCTCTCGGAATCAAGACAGATACAGTTTCTGTTGATTTCGGTGTTGGTGATGAGATTGCAGTTGTAGCCGGAGTTTGGAAGGATACAGCGGGTGTTGTTCAGAGAATGGATTTTGGTAAGCAGACAGCTACCATTAACGTAGATCTCTTTGGACGTGAGACACCTGTAGAAATCAGTTTCGCTGAAGTAAGAAGAATTGACAGCTGATTTGTATAGCAGATCATTTATTTTTTGATATTTAAGTGCGAGAGCGCTTGGATATATAGCCCTGTTTGGGGCATGTCACTGGAGTGGGAGCATCGTTTCCAGGAGATGATGCGCCGACCACATATTTTCAGGAGGTGCCAAAATGGCAAAGAAAGTCGAAGGATACATTAAGTTACAGATCCAGGCTGGTAAAGCAACACCAGCACCACCGGTTGGACCCGCACTTGGTCAGCACGGTGTAAACATCGGTGAATTCACAAAGCAGTTTAACGCACGTACAGCAGACAAGGGTGACGTTATCATCCCTGTAGTTATCACTGTATATGCAGACAGAAGTTTCACATTCATCACAAAGACTCCACCTGCAGCAGTTCTTCTTAAGAAAGCTGCTAAGATCCAGAAGGGTTCAGGAGTTCCTAACAAGACTAAGGTTGCAACTATTTCTAAGGAAGAAGTTAGAAAGATTGCAGAGACAAAGATGCCTGACCTTAATGCTGTTGATATCGAGGCTGCTATGAGCATGATCGCTGGAACAGCACGTAGTATGGGAATCGTAGTAGAAGACTGATGGAGGATGAGAGATGAAACACGGAAAGAAATACTTAGAAGCTGCTAAGCTTATTGATAAGACACAGCAGTATGAAGCCGCTGATGCAATAGCTCTTGTTAAGAAATCAGCAACTGCTAAATTTGATGAAACTGTAGAAGTTCATATCAAGACAGGTTGTGACAGCCGTCACGCTGATCAGCAGATCAGAGGCGCTGTTGTTCTTCCTAACGGAACAGGTAAGACTGTTAAGGTTCTTGTATTTGCTAAGGGAACAAAGCTTGACGAGGCTCAGGCTGCCGGAGCAGATTTCGTTGGTGGAGAGGAACTTATTCCTAAGATCCAGAACGAAGGATGGCTTGATTTCGACGTTGTAGTTGCTACACCTGATATGATGGGTGTTGTAGGACGTCTCGGTAAGGTTCTCGGACCTAAGGGTCTCATGCCTAACCCTAAGGCAGGCACAGTTACTATGGATGTAACTAAGGCTGTTAATGATATCAAAGCCGGTAAGATCGAGTACAGACTTGATAAGGCTAACATCATTCATGTTCCTGTTGGAAAGGCTTCTTTCTCAGAGGAACAGCTTGAGCAGAACTTCAACGCACTTATGGATGCAATTGCAAAGGCTAAGCCTTCATCCGTAAAGGGTCAGTACCTCAAGAGCATCACTCTTGCAACAACAATGGGCCCCGGCGTAAAGGTTGTAGCAAACAAGTATTGATAAACATACTGAATACATTAAAGAACGAGTCTGAGGACTCGTTCTTTTTTTGAGCAGAGCACTTGGCTGAGAGAACCTGCCGAGGTTTTTTTCGAGGCTAGTGCGAGCCATGGCGAGCTTAGTGAGAATCCCAGACTTTTCGATATTTTGCTCTCACAATATATTGTGGTATACTCTTTGTTATGAAACAACATTTTGCTAAAAACACAAAAACTTTAAGAAATGCATCGTTCGCATTTGCGGCAACATTCCTGATTGTGGTATTTAGTGGGATTTTTGTAATCGGAATAGTTGCTTTATTCGACGGATCGTCGAGTGATACCGAGAGTATTCTTTCGGTATGGGATGTTATACCCGAAGCAGGTCAGGCAAAAAATGCTGCAATTGCCGGAGATGAAAATGCAGGAAATGCTGCAGAAGTATACGAAGGCGATGAAGCATATTCGTATTCTATAAAGACAAAAGACAAGGATGCTGTGACTATCGGCTTTGCGGGAGATATTCTCTTTGACGACAATTACGCAGTCGGAGAAGCTTTCAAGAAACATGGGGATTCTGTGAGAGGTGTTTTTTGGAAAAAAGCTTCTTTCCGAGATGAGAAATGTTGATCTTATGCTCGTCAATAATGAGTTCCCTTATTCGTACGGCGGCGAGCCGCTTCAGGGAAAAACTTATACATTCAGGGCAAGGCCTGAGACAACAAAAGTTTTGAATGAGATGGGCGTTGATATGGTATCGCTTGCAAATAATCATGCATATGATTATGGCGAGCAGGCTCTTTTGGACTCTTTTACAGCGCTTCATGACGCGGGAGTTATCTATGGCGGAGCGGGAAAAAATATTGATGAAGCTTCGCATCCCATATATTATCTGACTGAGAACGGAATGAAGATAGCAATTATCTGCGCAACGCAGATCGAGAGACTTTCTAATCCCGATACGAAGGGTGCAACGGGGGAGTCTCCCGGAGTTTTCAGATGTCTTGATGATTCTCTTTTACTTGAAAGAATCAGAGAAGCAAGAGAGAAGAATGCATTTGTTGTCGTGTTTATACATTGGGGAACGGAGAGCACAACGGAAATAGACTATCTTCAGAGAGATCAGGCAATAGAGATTGCAGATGCGGGAGCTAATCTTATAATCGGATCTCATCCCCATATACTTCAACCGATCGACTATGTAAACGGTGTTCCGGTTGTGTACAGTTTGGGAAATTACATTTTTACTTCCAAAACGCAGGATACATGCATGGTGAAGGCCACAATTCATAATGACGGAAACGTCAATCTTCAGTTTATCCCCGGAATTCAGCAGGGGTGTACGGTCTTTGCGGCAAGCGGAGAGGAGAAGAGACGTATCATGGATTCGATGTGTTCGATGTCGCCCGGAATAAATATGGATGCAAAAGGTAATATCAGTCCCAAATAAGTGTTGACAATACGGCTTATCTGTGTTAAATTATATGAGGTTTTGTGTAGAAAAGCAGAACTAAGCCGAAGACAGCAGGTGTTCTATTTATAGAACATAATGTTTATCAAGCGCCTGCCGAGGAAAAGTTAAAGTTTCAGACTTTTCAACTCTCGATGTCTTCGAGAGTTTTTTTTTCGGAATTTATTCTAAAAGGAGGTAAAAAAATGGCAAAGGTTGAACTTAAAAAGCCTGTAGTTGAAGAGATTTCAGAGAAGATCAAAGATGCTCAGGCAGTTGTTCTTGTAGATCACCGCGGACTTACTGTTGCGCAGGATACAGAACTTCGTAAGAAGCTTCGTGAAGAAGGCGTAACTTACAAGGTTTATAAGAACACAATGATGAACTTCGCGTTCAAGGGAACAGATTTCGAGCAGCTTGGAGATCTCCTCAACGGACCTAGTGCAATGGCTGTATCTACAACAGATCCTGCAGCACCTGCACGTGTCCTTTATGATTTCGCTAAGCAGGCTAAGGCCCTTGAGATTAAGGGTGGTGTTATAGAAGGTAAATTCTATGACGCAGCAGCAATGACAGAAATCGCTGAGATCCCTTCAAAGGATGTTCTTCTTTCAAAGTTGCTTGGCTCTATGCAGTCACCTATCACAAACTTCGCTCGCGTTATCAAGCAGATCGCAGAGAAGGGTGGCGAGGAAGCTCCTGCAACAGAGGAAGCTGCTCCGGCTGAAACAGCTGAAGCACCCGCAGCTGAGGAAGCTGCAGCTGAAGCACCTGCAGCAGAGTAATCTGTGCAAGGCTTCGTAAAAAACGAAACATATAATATTTATGAATAAAACTATACGGAGGTATAAAAATGGCAAAGTTGTCTACAGCAGAAATTATTGATGCTATCAAAGAGTTAACAGTTCTTGAATTAAATGATCTTGTAAAGGCTTGCGAGGAAGAGTTCGGTGTATCTGCAGCAGCTGGAGTAGTAGTTGCAGCAGCAGGCGCTGGCGCAGCAGGTGCTGAAGAGAAGACTGAGTTCAACGTTGAGCTTACAGAGGTTGGTGCTAACAAGGTTAAGGTTATCAAGGTTGTTCGTGAGATCACAGGTCTTGGACTTAAGGAAGCAAAGGATCTCGTAGAGGGCGCTCCTAAGGTAATCAAGGAGAACGCTTCAAAGGCTGAGGCTGATGAGATCAAGGCTAAGGTTGAGGCTGAAGGCGCTAAGGTTACTCTTAAGTAATTTAATCTTTATGCAAATTCAAAGGCGGATTGCTATAAGCAGTCCGTCTTTTACTTTCTTTAAATCAGCTCTTTCAGGGTTCTGTTACTGAAGCTGATAATCTTTAGGCTTCATAAAATCTAAATTTTCTAAAATTTCTGAAAGCAAATATTAAATTTTGCTTGACATGAAGTTTCTATAGAAGTACAATGGATGATGCACTATTATGGTGTAGTGTGTCTTACTGTGCATTTTTATACTGTCTTGCAGGTAAGAGTCTTTATCAATATCAAAAAAACTTAAAGAACGGGGTGAATGTCAATGGAAAAAAACAGATTACATCCTACCGGCTCTGGTAAGAACATCCGAATGAGCTTCCAGCGCCAGAAGGAAGTCCTGGAGATGCCAAACCTGATTGAAGTTCAGAAGAATTCCTATCAGTGGTTTCTCGACGAAGGCTTGAAAGAAGTCTTTGACGATATCTCTCCTATTGAGGACTACAGTGGCAAACTCAGTCTGGAATTTGTTGATTTCAAGCTTTGTGAGGATGAGATTGACAAAAATAAGAATACGATTGAGAAGTGCAAGGAGAGAGATGCAACATTTGCTGCACCTTTAAAGGTAAAGGTTCGCCTTCACAACAAGGAAAAGAACGAATTTACGGAACATGAAATATTTATGGGCGACCTTCCTCTTATGACTGCGACGGGCACGTTCGTTATCAACGGAGCCGAGCGAGTTATAGTCAGTCAGTTGGTACGTTCCCCCGGTATCTACTACGATATCACATACGATAAGGTTGGAAAGGAACTTATAGCATGTACTGTTATTCCTAACAGAGGTGCATGGCTTGAGTATGAAACAGACTCCAACGACGTATTCTACGCGAGAGTTGACAGAACCAGAAAGGTTCCCGTAACAGTTCTTATCAGAGCTCTCGGAATAGGTACAAATGAAGAAATTCTCGAACTCTTTGGTGATGAGCCCAAGATTCAGGGAAGCTTTTCTAAGGACGCTTCATCAGATTATCAGAGCGGCCTTCTTGAACTGTACAGAAAAATCCGTCCCGGCGAGCCTCTTTCAGTAGAGAGTGCAGAGAGTCTTATCAATGCAATGTTCTTCGATTCAAGAAGATATGACCTTGCTAAGGTAGGAAGATATAAGTTTAATAAGAAACTTCATTTCAAGAACAGAATTAATGGTCATGTGCTTGCACAGGACGTAGTTGACGAGCTTACAGGTGAGATGATCGCATCTGCAGGTACTAAGGTTGACCGCGCACTTGCAACAGAGATCCAGAACTGTGCTATTCCTTATGTATACCTTCAGGAGGAAGAGCGCAATGTTAAGGTTCTTTCAAACATGATGGTTGATATTACACACTTCATTGAGTGCGACCCCGCTGAACTCGGAATCAATGAGGATGTTTATTATCCTGTTCTTAAAGAAATTCTTGATGAGTATACAGCAAAGAACGATCCCGAGGGCCTTGCTGAGACAATCAAGAAGCGTGTGCATGAGCTTGTTCCCAAGCACATTACAAGAGAAGACATCATTGCTTCTATCAACTATAACATCAACCTTGAATACGGTATCGGTAATGACGATGATATCGATCACTTGGGCAACAGACGTATCCGCTGCGTAGGTGAGCTTCTTCAGAATCAGTATCGTATCGGTCTTTCAAGACTTGAGAGAGTTGTTCGTGAGAGAATGACAACTCATGATACAGAGGAAGTTTCTCCTCAGATCCTTATCAACATTAAGCCTGTACAGGCAGCTGTTAAGGAATTCTTTGGTTCATCACAGCTTTCACAGTTCATGGACCAGAACAACCCTCTTGGTGAGCTTACACATAAGAGACGTCTTTCAGCTTTGGGACCCGGTGGTCTTTCAAGAGACAGAGCCGGATTCGAGGTTCGAGACGTACACTATACACACTATGGACGTATGTGCCCTATCGAGACACCTGAAGGACCTAACATCGGTCTTATCAACTCACTCGCAAGTTATGCAAGAGTTAATGATTATGGTTTCGTTGAGGCTCCATACCGTAAAGTAGACCAGTCAGATCCTGAAAATCCCAGAGTAACTGACGAGGTTGAATACCTTACAGCAGATGAAGAAGATAATTATCATGTAGCTCAGGCTAATACACCTCTTGACGAAAACGGATACTTTAAGAACAACACAGTTTCCGGTCGTTACAGAGAGGAGACATCAGCATATCCTAAGACTGCATTTGAGTACATGGACGTGTCTCCGAGAATGGTATTCTCAGTAGCTACAGCACTTATTCCTTTCCTTGAGAACGACGATGCTAACCGTGCTCTCATGGGATCAAACATGCAGCGTCAGGCGGTGCCGCTTCTTACAACAGAAGCTCCTGCAGTAGGAACAGGAATGGAGCGTAAGGCAGCTGTTGACTCAGGTGTCTGCGTAGTCGCAAGAAAAGCCGGAACTGTTGACTTTGTTGACAGTAAGCTTATTCAGATGACATATGATGATGGAGAAAAAGAAGAATTCCATCTTATTAAGTTCCAGAGATCTAACCAGAGTAACTGCTACAACCAGAGACCTATCGTATTTAAGGGCGACCATGTTGAAGCAGGACAGGTTATTGCCGACGGTCCTTCAACTTCACAGGGAGAACTCGGACTCGGTAAGAACCCTCTTATCGGTTTCATGACTTGGGAAGGTTATAACTACGAGGATGCTGTTCTTCTTTCAGAGAGACTTGTACGTGACGATGTATTCACATCTGTACATATCGAAGAATATGAAGCAGAAGCTCGTGAGACCAAGCTTGGACCTGAAGAGATTACAAGAGACGTTCCCGGTGTCGGTGATGACGCACTCAAGGATCTTGATGATCGCGGAATTATCCGTATCGGTGCTGAGGTTCGTGCAGGTGATATCCTTGTGGGTAAGGTTACTCCTAAGGGAGAAACAGAGCTTACAGCTGAAGAGAGACTCCTTAGAGCAATCTTCGGTGAGAAGGCAAGAGAAGTAAGGGATACATCTCTTAAGGTTCCTCACGGTGAGTACGGTATCATCGTTGATGCGAAGGTATTTACAAGAGAGAACGGAGATGAGCTTTCACCCGGTGTTAACCAGGCAGTTCGTATCTATATAGCACAGAAGAGAAAGATTTCCGTAGGTGATAAGATGGCCGGACGTCACGGTAACAAGGGTGTCGTTTCCCGCGTACTTCCTATCGAGGATATGCCTTATCTTCCTAACGGCAGACCTCTCGACATCGTGCTTAACCCTCTCGGCGTTCCTTCCCGTATGAATATCGGACAGGTCCTCGAGATTCACCTTTCACTTGCTGCTAAGGCACTTGGATTTAACATCGCAACACCTATTTTCGACGGTGCTAACGAGATAGATATTCAGAATACTCTTGAGATGGCTAACGATTACGTTAACAGCTCATGGGAAGACTTTGAAGCTAAGTACAAAGATATTGTTGTTCCTGAGATCATGGATTACTTATATGAGAACAGGGATCACAGAGAGCTTTGGAAGGGTGTTCCGATCAGATCGGACGGAAAAGTTCAGCTTCGTGACGGTAGAACAGGTCAGAAGTTCGACAGCCCGACAACAATCGGACACATGCATTACCTTAAGCTCCATCACCTGGTTGACGATAAGATCCATGCTCGTTCAACAGGTCCTTACTCACTTGTTACACAGCAGCCTCTGGGTGGTAAAGCTCAGTTCGGTGGACAGCGTTTCGGTGAGATGGAAGTTTGGGCGCTGGAAGCATACGGTGCTGCATACACATTGCAGGAGATTCTTACAGTTAAGTCTGATGATGTTGTAGGACGTGTTAAGACATATGAAGCTATTATCAAGGGTGACAATATTCCTGAACCCGGAGTACCTGAGTCATTCAAGGTTCTCTTGAAGGAGCTTCAGTCACTCGGACTTGACATCAAAGTTCTTCGCGAAGACAACACAGAAGTTGAAATCAAAGAGAGCGTTGATTATACAGATTCTGATTATCGCACAGAGATCGAAGGCGATAACGCAGGTCGTGACTATGGACAGGAATCATTTGAGGCAAACGGATATACACAGCAGCGTTTCGATGAAAGTGGTGAACTTGTATCGGAAGTTGAGGATTCCGGAAACTTTGATTCAGATGACAGTTTTGATGATTTTGGCGATGCATCTGATGACGAGTGATTTGCAGTAACTAACAAAGCAAAGAAAAGAGGTTACGAATGTCTGATTCAACAATGAATAAAGCAATAAATGAGGCTTCAAGTGGAAGAACAACCCAGCAGCAGACCTATCAGCCGATGACTTTCGACTCAATCAAGATTGGTCTTGCTTCTCCTGAGAAGATCAGAAGCTGGGCTCATAGAATTGATAACGATCCCAAGAGCGGAGAAGTTACCAAGCCTGAAACAATTAACTACAGAACATTAAAGCCTGAAAGAGACGGTCTGTTCTGTGAAAGAATTTTTGGACCTACCAAGGATTGGGAATGTCACTGCGGTAAGTACAAGAAGATTAGATATAAGGGTGTTGTCTGCGACCGTTGTGGCGTAGAGATCACAAAGAGCAGTGTACGTCGTGAAAGAATGGGATACATCGAGCTTGCAGCTCCTGTATCACATATCTGGTACTTCAAGGGTATCCCCAGCAGAATGGGACTTATTCTTGATCTTTCACCCCGTGTACTTGAGAAGGTATTGTACTTTGCTTCTTACATAGTGCTTGATCCCGGTGAGACAACACTTGAGTACAAGCAGGTACTTTCAGAGAAAGAATATCAGGATGCGAGAGAGGAGTGGGGCCCTAAGTTCCGTGCAGGAATGGGTGCCGAGGCTATAAAAGAGCTTCTCCTTGATATCGATCTTGAAAAAGAGTATCAGGAGCTTAAGGAAGGCCTTGATACTTCCAGCGGACAGAAGAGAACAAGAATCATCAAGCGTCTCGAGGTTGTAGAAGCCTTCAGAGAGTCAGGAAACCTTCCTGCATGGATGATCATGGATTGCATTCCTGTAATCCCTCCGGATCTTCGTCCCATGGTACAGCTTGACGGTGGACGTTTTGCTACATCAGATCTTAACGATCTTTACAGAAGAATTATTAACAGAAACAACAGACTTAAGAGACTTCTTGATCTCGGTGCACCTGATATCATCGTTCGCAACGAGAAGAGAATGCTTCAGGAAGCTGTTGATGCCCTCATCGATAACGGAAGAAGAGGAAGACCTGTTACAGGACCCGGAAACAGAGCGCTTAAGTCACTTTCAGATATGCTTAAGGGTAAGTCCGGAAGATTCCGTCAGAACCTCCTCGGTAAGCGTGTTGACTATTCAGGACGTTCAGTTATTGTAGTAGGACCTGAACTTAAGATTTATCAGTGTGGACTTCCTAAGGAAATGGCTATCGAGCTTTTCAAGCCTTTCGTTATGAAAGAACTTGTTTCCAGAGGAATTTCACAGAACATAAAGAATGCCAAGAAGCTTGTTGAGAGACTTGATGAGCAGGTATGGGATGTACTTGAGGATGTTATCAAAGAGCACCCCGTTATGCTTAACCGTGCTCCCACACTTCACAGACTTGGTATTCAGGCTTTCGAGCCTATCCTTGTAGAAGGTAAGGCTATTAAGCTTCATCCTCTTGTATGTACACCTTTCAACGCCGACTTCGACGGTGACCAGATGGCTGTACACCTTCCTCTTTCAGTAGAGGCACAGGCTGAGTGTAGATTCCTTATGCTCTCACCTAATAACTTGCTTAAGCCTTCAGATGGTGGCCCTGTAAACGTTCCTACACAGGATATGGTACTTGGTATCTACTATCTTACACAGGAAAGACCCGGTGCTATGGGTGAAGGCAAGTTCTTCAAGAGCGTAGACGAAGCAATTCTTGCTTATGAGAACGGATACTGCACATTGCAGACCAGAATCAAGATCAGGATGGAGAGAAATAAGCCTGACGGAACAGTTGAGAGTGGAATCGTAGAGTCAACTCTCGGAAGATTCCTCTTTAACGAGATCATTCCTCAGGATCTTGGATTTGTAGACAGAAGCAATCCTGAGAATGCATTTAAGCTTGAAGTAGATTTCATGGTTGGTAAGAAGCAGCTTAAGCAGATTGTTACCGCTATGATCAATACACACGGAACATTCGCGACAGCAGAGGTTCTTGATAATATCAAGGCTACAGGTTATCACTACTCAACAAGAGCAGCTATGACCGTTTCAATCGCTGATATGACTGTGCCTCCGCAGAAGCAGCAGATGCTTGATGAAGCACAGGCTACAGTTGATAAGATCGCAACAAACTATCGTCGTGGTCTTATCACTGATGAAGAGCGTTATCGTGCAGTTGTTGATACTTGGATGGAGACCGATAAGGAACTTACAGATGTGCTTCTTGCAGGTCTTGATAAGTACAACAATATCTACATGATGGCTGACTCAGGTGCCCGTGGTAGTAACCAGCAGATCAAGCAGCTCGCAGGTATGCGTGGACTTATGGCTGATACAACAGGTCGTACTATCGAGCTTCCTATCAAGTCAAACTTCCGTGAAGGTCTTGACGTTTTGGAATACTTTATGTCAGCTCACGGTGCTCGTAAGGGTCTGTCAGATACAGCTCTTAGAACAGCCGATTCAGGATACCTTACACGTCGAATGGTTGACGTATCACAGGAACTTATTATTCGTGACATTGACTGCTGCGCCGATAAGGATGTTATCCCCGGAATGACAGTTAAGGCATTCATGGATGGTAAGGAGACAATTGAGCCTTTGAAGGACAGAATCACAGGAAGATATTCATGTGAGACTATCAAGGACAAGGACGGAAACGTAATCGTTAAGAAGAATCATATGATTACTCCTTCCCGTGCCGCTAAGATCCTTTCAGTAGGTGTTAATGCTAAGGGACAGCCTGTTGAGGCAGTTAAGATCCGTACAATCCTTACTTGCCGTTCACACAACGGAATCTGTGCTAAGTGCTACGGTGCTAACATGGCAACAGGTGAGGCAGTACAGGTTGGTGAGGCAGTTGGTATCATAGCTGCTCAGTCAATCGGTGAGCCCGGTACACAGCTTACCATGAGAACATTCCATACAGGTGGTGTTGCCGGTGGCGATATCACACAGGGTCTTCCCCGTGTAGAGGAGTTGTTCGAGGCAAGAAAGCCTAAGGGACTTGCAATCATCTCAGAACTTGACGGAAGAGCTGAGATCAGAGATACAAAGAAGAAGCGTGAAGTTATCGTAACAAATGATGAGACCGGCGAGTCAAAAGCTTACCTCATCCCTTACGGATCACGTATCAAGGTTCAGGACGGAACAACAATTGAAGCCGGTGATGAACTTACTGAAGGTTCAGTTAACCCTCACGATCTTCTTAAGATCAAGGGAATTCGTGCAGTACAGGATTACCTCTTAAGAGAGGTTCAGAGAGTTTACCGCTTACAGGGTGTTGATATCTGCGATAAGCATATCGAGGTTATCGTTCGTCAGATGCTCAAGAAGGTAAGAATCGACGAGAGCGGAGATACAGATTTCCTTCCCGGAACACTTGTAGATGTGCTTGACTTTGAGGACAGCAATGAAGCACTTATATCTGAAGGAAAGAGACCTGCAGAGGGCAAGCAGGTAATACTTGGTATTACAAAGGCAGCTCTTGCAACAAACTCATTCTTGTCAGCTGCTTCCTTCCAGGAAACAACTAAGGTTCTTACGGATGCTGCTATCAAAGGAAAGGTTGATCCACTTATCGGACTTAAAGAGAACGTTATTATCGGTAAGTTGATCCCTGCAGGTACAGGTATGAAGAGATATAGAAATACTCCTCTTAATACCGACGCAAACTTTGCAGATTCTGAGAAGCTCATTCTTAAGAAAAAGAAGAGAGATTTAGATGACGAAGTAATTGTCAATGATGATGATTTCGACGAGGAAGTTTCTGTATCCGAAGACGAATAATAAAAAAGTTGACATTATTTTGATTTATACTTATACTTTATAATTGCGTGTACTTTCAAAGGGGTGATTTTTTACCCCTTTGTTGTATGCATATATGTTTTACATCAAAACAGGAGGTGAAAGGAATGCCAACATTTAACCAGTTAGTTAGAAAGGGTCGTCAGACATCTGTTAAGAAGTCTACAGCACCTGCGTTGCAGAAGGGTTTTAACTCTCTTCATAAGAAAGCAACTGCAACAGCTTCTCCTCAGAAGCGTGGTGTTTGCACAGCAGTTAAGACAGCAACCCCTAAGAAGCCTAACTCTGCTCTGAGAAAAATCGCCAGAGTACGTCTTTCTAACGGTATCGAGGTAACAAGCTACATTCCCGGAGAAGGTCACAACCTTCAGGAGCATAGCGTAGTTCTCATCCGTGGTGGAAGAGTTAAGGATCTGCCTGGTACAAGGTATCACATCATCAGAGGTACTCTTGATACTGCAGGCGTAGCCGACAGAAAACAGGCTCGTTCTAAGTATGGCGCTAAGAGACCTAAGGCTGCCAAGTAATTTATTAATTGATCTAATTTTTTAAGTGTTGGGATTCTATTCTGTATAGATATAGTAGTAACACGCCTGTATTACGGGCAGTATTATTGTTCTAAAGTTAGAAAACCGCACGTACACTAAATTAGTGAGTACCGATGATTTATAGTAAGCAGTGAAGATATTTCTTCACTAGCGATTCTAAAGGAGGGAAGAACCGTGCCGCGTAAAGGACATATTGTAAAACGTGACGTATTAGCAGATCCTTTATACGATAACAAGGTTGTTACTAAGCTTGTTAATCAGGTAATGCTTGATGGTAAAAAGGGTGTTGCTCAGAAGATCGTATATGGTGCATTTGCACAGGTAGAAGAGAAGGGTGGAAAGCCCGCTCTTGAAATTTTCGAGGGAGCAATGAATAACATCATGCCCGCACTCGAGGTTAAGGCTAGACGTATTGGTGGTGCTACTTACCAGGTTCCTATCGAGGTTAGACCCGATAGACGTCAGGCGCTTGCACTTCGTTGGCTTGTCACATTTTCACGTGCAAGAGGCGAGAAGACTATGGTTGACAGACTCGCTTCAGAGATTATGGATGCATACAATAACACTGGTGCAGCTGTAAAGAGAAAAGAAGACATGCACAAGATGGCAGAAGCAAACAAGGCATTCTCACATTACAGATTCTAATCTGGTGAGATTTCAGATTTTTTAGGAGGAAGAACCTTTGGCTGATAGACAATACCCATTGGAGAGAACCAGGAACATCGGTATTATGGCGCATATCGACGCAGGTAAGACTACACTTACAGAGCGTATTCTTTACTATACCGGTGTAAATTATAAGATTGGTGAGACCTATGAAGGTACTGCTACCATGGACTGGATGGAACAGGAGCAGGAGAGAGGTATCACTATCACATCCGCAGCTACAACATGCCACTGGACACTTCAGGAAAACGGAAAGACTAAGCCCGGTGCTCTTGAGCATCGTATCAATATCATTGATACTCCCGGTCACGTAGACTTTACCGTTGAGGTTGAGCGTTCACTTAGAGTACTCGATGGCGCTGTAGGCGTATTCAGTGCTAAGGAAGGCGTTGAGCCTCAGTCTGAAAATGTTTGGCGTCAGGCTGATGGATTTAATGTTCCACGTATGGCATTCATCAACAAGATGGATATCATCGGAGCAGACTATTACGGAGCTGTAGAGCAGATTCGTAACAGACTTAAGAAAAATGCTATTATGATCGAAATCCCTATCGGAGCTGAGGATCAGTTCCAGGGTGTTATCGACCTTTTCGAGATGCAGGCATACATCTACAATGATGATAAGGGTGAGGATATCACAATCGGTGAGATTCCTGCAGACCTCAAGGATGATGCTGAGCTTTATCACAGCGAACTCGTTGAGAAGATCTGTGATCTTGATGAGGATCTTATGATGGAATACCTTGAGGGTAACGAGCCTTCTAAGGAAGCTCTTAAGGCTGCACTTCGTAAGGCAACTTGCGAATGTAAGGCTTTCCCTGTATGCTGCGGATCAGCACACAGAAACAGAGGTATTCAGAAACTTATTGACGCAGTTATCGAATTCATGCCTTCACCTGTTGATATCCCTGCTTGTAAGGGTACAGACATGGATGGCAATGAGATCGAGATTGAGTCAACAGACGATGGCCCGTTTGCAGCTCTTGCATTTAAGATTGTCAGCGATCCTTTCGTAGGAAAGCTTGCATTCTTCCGTGTATATCGTGGTACTGCAAACTCAGGTTCATACGTACTTAACAGCTCAAAAGATAATAAGGAACGTCTTGGACGTATTCTTCAGATGCACGCTAACAAGAGATCTGACCTTGATAAGGTATTCTCCGGTGATATCGCTGCAGCAGTTGGTCTTAAGAACACTGTAACAGGTGATACACTTTGCGATGAGAAGAATCCTGTTATCCTTGAGTCTATGGAATTCCCTGATCCCGTTATCGAGCTTGCTATCGAGCCTAAGACTAAGGCCGGCCAGCAGAAGCTTGATGAGGCTCTTCAGAAGCTTGCTGAAGAAGATCCTACATTCAGAGCTCATACAAACTCTGAGACAGGTCAGACAATTATTGCCGGAATGGGTGAGCTTCACCTTGATATCATCGTAGACAGACTTCTTCGTGAGTATAAAGTTGAGGCTAACGTTGGTGCACCTCAGGTTGCTTACAGAGAGGCTCTTACAAAGGCTGTTGATATCGAGTCTAAGTATGCTAAGCAGTCCGGTGGACGTGGTCAGTACGGACACTGTAAAGTTCGTTTCGAGCCCATGGATGCCAACGGAGATAACCTTTACCAGTTTGATAGCGAAGTTGTCGGTGGTGCTATTCCTAAGGAATTCATCCAGCCTATCAGCGAAGGTATCGAAGAGGCTATGAAGGCCGGAACACTTGGTGGATATCCTGTTGTAGGTGTACATGCTACTGTATACGACGGATCATATCACGAAGTCGATTCATCAGAAATGGCATTCCACATTGCCGGATCAATGGCGTTCAAGGATGCTATGGCTAAGGGATCACCTGTACTTCTTGAGCCTATCATGAAGGTTGAAGTTACAATGCCTGAAGAGTACATGGGAGATGTTATCGGTGACGTTAACTCTCGTCGTGGACGTGTAGAAGGAATGGATGATCTTGGCGGCGGAAAGATCGTAAGAGCTTATGTTCCTCTTGCTGAGATGTTCGGATACGCTACAGATCTTCGTTCAAGAACACAGGGTCGTGGTAACTACTCAATGTTCTTTGAAAAATATGAGCCCGTTCCGAAGAACGTTCAGGAGAAAGTTCTTTCGAATAAGGGAAAATAAATATTGATTAAACGCTAAAGTTTGGCTATAATCGATATAGTATGTGAAATTATGTATGTAAATGTTACTCTTAACATTTAACCTTAAGGAGGATATTTAGAAATGGCAAAAGCTAAATTTGACAGAAGCAAACCGCACGTTAACATTGGAACAATCGGACACGTTGACCATGGTAAGACAACACTTACAGCTGCAATCACAGCAGTACTTGCTGATAGAGGATTCAGCCCTGCAGTAGCATTCGATCAGATCGATAAGGCTCCTGAAGAGAAAGAGCGTGGAATCACAATCAACTCAGCTCATATCGAGTATGAGACAGAGAAGAGACACTATGCTCACGTTGACTGCCCTGGCCACGCTGACTATGTAAAGAACATGATCACAGGTGCAGCTCAGATGGATGGATCAATCCTTGTTGTTGCTGCTACTGACGGTGTTATGGCTCAGACAAAGGAGCACGTTCTTCTTGCTCGTCAGGTAGGTGTTCCTTACATCATCGTATTCATGAACAAGTGCGATATGGTTGATGATGAAGAGCTCCTTGACCTCGTAGAGATGGAGATCAGAGACCTTCTTACAGAGTATGAGTTCCCTGGAGATGATACACCTATCATCCGTGGATCAGCTCTTAAGGCTCTTGAGGATCCTAAGAGCGAGTGGGGCGACAAGATCATCGAGCTCATGAACACAGTTGATGAGTATATCCCTGAACCTACTCGTGAGACAGATAAGCCTTTCCTTATGCCTGTTGAGGACGTATTCACAATCACAGGACGTGGAACAGTTGCTACTGGTAGAGTAGAGAGAGGTGCTCTTAACCTCAACGACGAAATCGAAATCGTTGGTATCAAGGAAGAGACATCTAAGTCTGTTGTAACAGGTATCGAGATGTTCCGTAAGACAATGGATTACTGCGAAGCTGGTGACAACGTTGGTCTTCTTCTTCGTGGTGTTGACCGTGATGGAATCCAGAGAGGTCAGGTTATCACAAAGCCCGGCACAGTAACTTGCCACACAAAGTTCACTGCTGAGGTTTACGTTCTTACAAAGGACGAGGGTGGCCGTCATACACCTTTCTTCACAAACTACAGACCTCAGTTCTACTTCAGAACAACTGACGTTACAGGTGTCTGCAACCTTCCCGATGGTGTTGAGATGTGCATGCCTGGTGACCACGTAACAATGTCAATCGAGCTTATTCACCCTATCGCTATGGAGCAGGGTCTTAAGTTCGCTATCAGAGAAGGTGGACGTACAGTTGGATCAGGTAAGGTTGCTACAATCGTTGAGTAATCTTAACAAATCTAGATTTTATGCAGCTTCCAGAGTTTCTCTGGAAGCTGTTTTTTTGTATAGTTTTTTGATTGACTATCATGACTGGAATATGTATTATGATGGTAGAAGGAAACTTCTTGAGAAGCACACTCATAAAAATGCTTTATTTGCCTGTGAATCGGAATCCGCGATGGGAGGCGGTGAACGTGAAGATTTACCAAGAACACTTCGGTGTTCTTTTTTCGTACAATAAAAGAACGTATTTGAGCATAATTGGGGGAAGTAAATCACTATGCGCATTATTATTTGTGGACTAAATGGAGCAGGAAAAAGTACTTTGGGGAAAGCATTGGCAGGACGGCTTAATTATGAATTCAGAGATATAGAAGATTATTATTTTCCTAAGATAGATGATAAATATGAATACAGTATTCAGAGAACAGATGAAGAAGTAGCAGCTCTGTTGTTAAAGGACTTGGAAGAGAATGATGATGTTGTTCTTGCTTCAGTTCGTGGAAATTACAGTAAGCAGATAGAAAAACTATTTGATCTGGCAGTATACATAGATATACCAAAAGAAATAAGAATGGCAAGAGTAAGAAAACGTTCCAATGATAAGTTTGGAAATCGCATGCTACCTGGAGGAGATCTGTACGAGAGTGAAGAACGTTTCTTTAAAATGGTGGAGGCCAGGTCTGATGATCATGCTAAGAAATGGCTAATTGATTTATCTTGTCCTGTGATTTATATAGATGGACGTGCTGAAACGGAAAACAATGTCACAATGCTTGTTCAAAATTACTTGGGGAAGAGACTATATGTTAAGACTTGAGAAGATAAATGGTAAAAATGTTTGGGATATATTAAAACTATCTTTTAATGAAGACCAGAGAGAATTCGTCGCTTCTAATGAGGTTAGTATCATTGAGGCTTACACGACTATTACCAATAATGGTTATGCATTTCCATTTGGGATTTATGATGATGATACACTTGTGGGTTTTGAAACTACAGTGATAAAAAACAGAGGATGAATAATGAACAATGAATCATTTAATTCAAAAAGAATTGCCGAGGGGTACGCAAAAAGACCTTGGTTACATAAAGGTGTAATTGACAGGTTTAGAAAAGATTGTGATTTGCCCGAAGATTATATGTTCAGTAATGGACTTGATGTTGGCTGTGGTGCAGGGCTGTCAACTAAAGCGCTGAAGCTTATATGCAGGCATGTGACAGGTACAGATATTGCAGAATCAATGGTAGAGGTCTGCAATGAATTATATGGATCAGACGAAGCCTATAGTTTTTATACTGCCAAAGCAGAAGATACTTTGATACCTGATGAAAAGTATGAGGTGGTATCAGCAGCAGGGATGGTCAATTGGGTTGATGAAAAGAAATTTATGGAAAATCTCATCAAAGTGACCAAAGATGAGTGTTTTATTATAATTTATGATTTCTGGATTACAGATAAAATGAAGAATGTTCCCGAATATACAAGTTGGTATCAGGATGAGTATTTGAAACGATTCCCTAAGCCGCCGCGTAAAGAGAATATTTGGACGGATGCAGACTTAATAAGTGGCCTGAAAATGTATAAGCAGATCAATTATGAACTCATTCATTCTTTTAGTTTGGACGACTTTATAGACTTTATGATGATACAATCCAACGTTAATGCCAAGATTGAAAGTGGTGAGATGGCTGAATCGCAGGTTAGAAGCTGGATGAAGGATACTTTATCTCCGATTTTTAAAGATAAGGAGCAAGAACTAGTTTTCGATGGCTATACTTGGTATATAAAAAGATAATACATGAGATATGTGCGAACAGAAACTATGTAAAATCAAGGCTTTTTAAATAGATATAATTAACGTTAAGCCGTGAGGGTGGACGTACAGTTGGATCATGTAAGGTTGCTACAATCGTTGAGTAATTCTTATCGGATTGCATAAACACTGATTTTTTAAAGAGCTTGGAAAGAGCTTGCACTTTTCCAAGCTCTTTTTTATTCTTACATAGGAGGATTCCATAAGCGAATCCACAACTTTTGAAATTGAAGTAGAAATAAAAGGAAAGAACAATGAGTAAGAGAATACTTATAATCAACACAGGCGGAACATTATCTTCGGTTATGAAGAAGAACGGCCTTATACCGGGCTTGTCAATCTATGATATGCAGAAAGAGCTGAAGATGGTTTCGGGGGATACGGATATTGAGATAGAAGATTTCTGCTCTTTGGACAGTGCAAATATTTTTCCGGATGACTGGTCGGCACTTGCGCAGCGCATCAGCGAATGCAGGAATGACTATGACGGAATAGTTGTGATACATGGAACGGATACGCTTGCATATACGTCTTCGATGCTTTCTTTTATGCTGAGAAACATCGCAATTCCTGTTGTTATCACGGGATCGCAGTTATCAATAACAAATCCCGTTGCAGATGCCATGGAGAACTGCAGATGTGCGATACATATGGCAGCAAGCAATATTCCCGGAGTGTTTGTTGCGTTCAACAGAAAAGTCATGCTTGGATGCAGGGCGTCCAAAGTAAGGGCACTTAGTTTTGATGCTTTTGAGAGTATCAATTACCCCAATATTGCGACGATAAGTTCTCTCGGAATGAAGATTGATACTTCAGCCGTGCCTGAAAGGACAGGTATTTTCACTCTTTCAAACAACTACTCTGATAAAGTATGCATGGTTAAGATGTTCCCAGGCATGCATAGAAGCTTTATAGAATCAATTGCCGACCAGGGATATAAAGGGCTATATATTGAAGGTTACGGAATCGGAGGAATGCCGTTCTTAAAGCATGACTTCATAGGGACGCTTGATAAGCTCATTTCAGGCGGAATGGCGGTTGTTGTAGGTACGCAGTGCAGATATGAAGGCACCAAGATGGATGTATATGAGACGGGCAAAAGAACTCTCGCTATCGGAGCGATGGAAGCCCATGACATGACAGCAGAGGCGGCGCTTACAAAGCTCATGTGGATACTTGGAATAACAGATAATCTCTCGGAGATACGTGATTATTATTCCATAAACATGATCGGGGAAATGACTGTAAGAAAATGATAAAATGTTAATATGTGATAAAAAACATTGAGCATAACGGAAGGATTACGAGGTTAGATGGGAGACAGTATTAAGATCATTCCGCTTGGCGGATTCGACAAGATCGGTATGAATATGACTCTTATAGAGTCTTCAGACAGCATTATCGCAATTGACTGCGGGACGTCTTTTCCACCCAACAATCTGCCCGGCGTTGCGGCGATAATACCTGATATAAGCTATATTAAAGAGAATATCGATAGATTTAAGGGGATAATCCTTACACACGGGCATGAGGACCATATAGGAGCTCTTCCGTACATTTTTGACGGAATCAACGTGCCCGTTTACGGAACTCCGCTTACCATCGCGATGGTGGAAAAGAAATTTCAGGATTTCGGGATAAAAAAAATCAGGACAAAGGCAATAAAATTCGGAAGCACCATAGTTGTCGGCAATTTTAAGATTGAATTTATAAGAGGCAATCACAGCATACCCGATTCAGCCATGCTCGCGATCTATACCTCTCAGGGAATAATATTTGATACAGGCGATTTCAAATTTGACATGTCCCCTGTAATGAGCAAAACTGCAGATCTTGCGAGACTTTCCGCACTCGGAACAAAAGGCGTGCTTGCAGTTTTGTCTGACAGTACAAACGCCATGCATAGCGGTTTTTCTCGGTCGGAGAGATATGTCAACGAACAGCTCGATAGATTCATGAACATGTATCGTGAGAACAGGCTTATCATCGTGACATTTGCGACTAACATGGACAGAATCCAGCAGATAATAAAGCTTGGGCAAAAATACGGGCGAAAGATCGCACTTGAGGGCGACCTTCTTCTCGATGTCTTTTCATCGGCGCGAAAACTTGGATATATTGAAATCTCTGACGATATGCTCGTTGAAAACGATATGCTTGATGAGTATAAGGATGAGGAACTTATTTTCCTCACGACGGGTAATCACGGAGAATCTGTAAAGTGTATCGCCGAGATTGCCGCAGGAAACAATCCAGTCATCAGGATAAAGAAAAATGACGTGGTCCTGTTCAGCTCAGTCACGATTCATGGTAGTGAGCTGGAATTTAGCCAAACAATAAACAGCCTCGAGGAGCATGGGGCAAAGATAGAATTTCAGGATCTTCACGCTACGGGACACGCTTGCGCCGAAGAACTCAAGTTACTGTTTATCATGCTTCGCCCAAAGTTCGTGATCCCTGCGCACGGAGAGTACAGATACAGAAGAGAAGCAAAGAAAATTGCGACAGAAGTAGGCATTCCGGCTGAAAATGTCTTTCTCATAAAGAACGGCGATATAGTCGAACTAACGGAAAATACCTGCAGTGCTGCCGGTAAGATCACCTTAAGCGAGATACTTATTGACGGACGGGAAAAGAGCAAGATTGATAATAACGTTATTCGTGACAGAGTGCTATTATCCGAGTCGGGCGTTGTCATAATCGAGATCTGCATTGATAAGAAGACAGGACGATGCGTATCAGACTTAAATATCAGGTGCAGAGGCTTTCTTGACGAAGAGAAATTTAATGAGATCTCAGATGAGCTAAAAGACCTTTCAATGAAAGAAATATCAAGGCTTTTGGGGCAGGGGGTAAGAGATGATCGCATCAGTAAAGGCGTTACCTCGGTTGCGGAAAATTTTATTAAATTCAAGTCCGGAAAAACACCAATAGTTATTGCTTTTGTAACAAATACTGTGCTATAATTTGTGTATAAAATAGAATTTGTTACAATATATAGCTGAAAGGCAATGCTTTTATGAAGCGGTTTACGTCGGATTTTTATAGAATAACGAGTATTTCGCATCGTGAAAAGAAATTTATATATGTGACAGAATATGAAGAGGGGGGGCAGTCTATGCCTTATTTTTCGTATTCTGTCATTTTTTATTGCAATATTTAATATAAAAAGGCGGAGTTTATAATGTCCTTTTCCATAAGTACTTTTTTGTTTGTTACAATAATTTTCATATTTTTTTATTTGCTGAAAAGAGCCAGAGCATTAATTTTACTCGCTGCAAGTTTGGCGTTCATCTATCACCTTGGCATTAATTCCCTCATGTGGATTGTGTCGGTAACGGCGGTAGTTTACGGCATTGGCATTTTTGAAGACAAGCTCAAAGAAAAAAAGCACACCAAAGCGCTGAAGATAGTGACAATAGCGGGCGTTGTGCTGAGTGCAGTACTTCTTTTTACTCTAAAGAATGTAGCAAGATGGGGACAGCGTGACGACACGCTTATAAAGATCCTGATGCCGATTGGATTTTCGTACTACATATTCCAGGCAATATCCTACATCGTGGATGTGTATAAGGGAGAAGCTAAAGCGGAAAAGAACCCGATACATTTTGCGCTTTACATGTGCTATTTTCCGAAGTTTATCAGCGGACCGATTGAGAGATCCGATAACTTTTTACACCGGATAAAAGAGCTGCCTAACGTCAAAATGTTAGAGAACAAGCGCCTTTCGATTTCTTTCACGACCATCCTTTACGGATACTTCATGAAAGTGGTAGTGGCGGACAGGCTTGCTTTTTTCACAACAAGATTATTTAATGACTCGTCCAGATTTGGGGCGATGTGGCTGTTTTTTGGAATGCTCATGTATTCGATCCAGATATATTGCGACTTTGCGGGATACAGTGCGGTTGCGATAGGTGTGTCCAATCTCTTCGGAGTGGAGCTTACCGAGAACTTCCATGCACCGTACCTTTCGAAGAATATAAACGAATTCTGGAGGAGATGGCACATATCGCTTTCAAGATGGCTGCGAGACTATATCTATATACCGCTTGGAGGAAGCAGGAAGGGAAACGCGCGCAGGTTCCTTAACACAGCGATCGTATTTATCATATGTGGAATTTGGCATGGAGCAGATGCAAGTTTTCTTGCATGGGGACTGCTTCACGGCATCTATACAATGGCATTTGGAATAATTTCGGGGGTAAAGATAAAGAAGGCACAAGGAAAAGAACCGACAAAAGAGCCGGCATTTATCTCAAATATAGTCTCCGGAGTGATCACTTTTTTGCTTGTTTCTTTTGCATGGATCTTTTTCGGAGCGACAAATATGAGCAGTGCTCTCGGATATGTCGGAAGAATGCTGTCATTTACGCCGGGAGTCGACTCTTTCGCGGCACAGGCGGCCGATATAGGCGCATCGAGACGAGATATTATAATTCCAATCTACGGCTGCATAGTTCTTGCACTCGATCTTTTGATAGCAAGGAAAAACAAGAGAATCGGAAGAGCAATGGACAGCCTTCCGTGTGCACTGCGATATGTTGTTTTGTATGGAATGATCATGGCGCTTTTGCTGCTTGGGATATATGGACCGGGGTACAATGCGAGTAGCTTTATGTATGTAAGTTTTTAAAAAATGTGCGCAGAAAAAATTAGTTGGTGGGATTAGATGTTAAAGAGGTTTTATAACAATAGGTTCAGCATAATATTTGCGATCGTCACAATCCTTTCAATATGGTATTGGGATGGTGTTTTGAGTATAAAAAACGATGACGGGGTCATGCAGGCGGCGGCCCTTTATTATCAGCCGCGCAACACCGTTGATGTCGTTATGATGGGCTCAAGTCATGTACACTACGCGATAGATACGGGCAAGCTCTGGGACGACTATGGGATGGCGGCATACGATTACAGCGCTGCGGAACAGCCACTGTGGATCACATACCATTACCTTAAAGAAGTATGCAAGACGCAGAAGCCAAAGCTCGTTGTGCTCGATGTGTATTCGCCGGCACTTCAAAAAGACGATTACCAGTATAAGTGGATGCTTCCAAACGCTCTTGGAATGCGCTTTTCACTTAATAAAATGCAAATGTTAAAAGTGAGCGTTGAAAAAGAACATTTTTCCGAATACTTTCCGAGCTTTGCCGTTTACCACGGCAGACTCAACGGACTTACCAAGGACGATTTCACATATCCTATCAGGAAATTCACGTATCTTAGGAATTTCAAGGGCTTTAAGCCAATGACCAAGGTTACGCCACAGCTCAGACCGCAGATTACGCAAGAAAGCAGCGGCGGCCTGACCGAAAAGTCCGAGCTCTATCTTCGCAAGATAATCGACTATACCAAACAGAACGGCATAGAGCTGCACATGATAGTAACTCCGTACGTCATCACTGACGAGCAGGAACTTGTTTTTAACCGGTTAAAAGAAATTGCTCAGGAAAACGGAATCGGATTTACCAATGCAAACCATGACTACGACGCCATAGGCCTTGATTTTGAAAAAGACTTCATGGATGAATCACACCTTAATTACTACGGCGCCGAGAAATTTACAGAATATCTCGGAAAAGAGATTACAAGCAGATTTGATCTTCCCGACCACAGAGGCGAGAAGAGATACAAGTCATGGGATGCCAACAGCCGTGAGATAAAAAATAGCATAAACGCCGGATAAATAGGAAGTTTGTTTCAGTAAATCTGAGGCAAGCTTCTTTTTTCTTGACATATATCGGCAACCGATATAGTATGTAGATGAACGATATATATAGACTTACGATATATAGATGCACGATATAAGGAGGTCAATATGGCTGTAGATAAGTCCCTTCTGACAGGTAGTAGCACAATGTTGGTGCTAAAACTACTCTCGGAAAAAGATATGTATGGATATGAAATGATAGACACTTTAAGAAAAAAATCCCAGAACGTCTTTGAATTTAAGGCGGGCACTCTTTACCCCCTTCTCCATGGACTTGAGGAGAAAGGAATGCTCAAATCATATGAGCAGGACTACCTTGGTAAGACAAGGAAGTATTACAGCATTACCAAGGAAGGAAGGAAACTCTTAAAGAGTAAGACAGAGGAGTGGAAGGAATACTCCGGCGCAATTGTAAGCGTATTGGCTTACGGTGTTTAAGATATAGAAAAAGAGACGTACTAAGAATATTAAGGAGGAGCGAGAATCATGTCAGCATTAATTTCAATAATTGTGTTTGGCAATAGCATAGGTTTGTATCATTTGTTCTTGGTGGCTATTTTGTTGGTGTGGTTATGTGTGTTTTTCATTACGGGCGATGGTTACGATATGAGAAGCGACGTTCTTGCGAGCATTGCAGAAAACAGTAATGATAAACATGACAGAAAAGAAGAGAATATTATAGAGGATAATACAGAGAAATGCATCGACTGTAAAGATGATATTTCAGGGAAAAAACAGGAAACGGAACACGAAAGTGATAGGGAAAAGGTAGAGAAAAGAGCAGTCTGATATGGAAGAGTATATTAAGAAGTTACTTGAGCAAGTGAGGTTTCAAAAAGCTCACAAGGCAATCGGTGATGAACTTAGATCACATATTGAAGACCAGATAGAAACAAATATTTCGGAAGGAATGGACAGAGAGACAGCGGAGAAAATAGCTGTTGAAGACATGGGAGACCCGGTTGAAACGGGAATAGCGCTTGATAAAGTGCACAGACCGCAAGTTGCGTGGGGAGTCATAGTTGCAGCAATAGGTGTAGGACTTTTCGGAGCAATAATTCATTTCTTATTGGAGAAATTGCCATCGTCGTCCGACTGCGGAATTAACATAATCGGAAATATTACTTTAGATAATGCCGGTTACTACTTATACAACGTCGTATGCGGAATTGTCATAATGCTGGGGATGTATCTTATAGACTATACGATGGTTGCAAAGTATTCCAAGGTAGTAGCGGCTTTACTGTTGATTTCATACACAATAAAGAACTTTGCATTTTATAAAAGAATTGAGAATTTTGATCCGGAATATTGGAATCAGATTCCAAGTGTGTACACATCTATAGAGAGTTTCTTTAGCTGGTCGGGGCCATGTATTTTTTTACTTGTTCCGCTTTTTGCCGGAATACTCTATAAGTACAAGGGACAGAAATATAAAGGCCTGATAAAATCGCTTATCTGGATAATAGTTAGCGGCTTGGTTGCAACGGGAATAAACAATCAGGAATTTCGCGCACTTGTAATTGTGATCTGCTTACTTGTTGAGCTTACCATCGCTATAGAAAAAGAATGGATAAAAGTTCCAAAGGTACAGTCAATTACGGCGATATGGTTATTATTTACGGTGATTCCGATAGTTTTGATCAGATTCATGTATGACAACAAGATTTTAAGTTTGACTAAAATGAATTTTGTCAGATCACTCTTTGGCCCGGCTACTTCCAAAAGCAGAGCAAAAGAATTATTGAGTGGAGTAAAGACTTTTGGAAGCGGTTCTGTAAGCTATATGGGCGGAAAGATCACCGTATCGACATTAAATCTTATCAGTTCGCGGATAGGCAGTGGAAAATGCTATATGATAACCAAAGTTGCTGTAGTTTTTGGAGGAGCTTTGGCATTTGCAATTATCACAGTTGTTGCAGCTTTGATTGTTTTTGGATTTGTCAGCACAGCAAAGACAAAGAACCAGCTTGGAATGGTAATGGGAAGCGGATGCATGTTATGGCTTGCAATAAATGCAATCCTAAATATGTTTATAAGTTTTGGAATGTTGCCGGCGTATCAGTACACATCTTTTTTCCCATTCATATCAAACCATAAGGTAGTCGCATCATATGCCCTCCTTGGAATAATACTTAGCATATACAAATATAAAGATGCTTACCCGCAGCATATTGACATAACAATTCGAAGCAAAACAAAAGATCTCGAATCGTGAAATATAAGACAGAATATTTAAGGCACAATGGCAAATGGCACGATACAAGGAGGATAAAAAAATAATGGCTGAAGAAAAATCTCATTTAACTGATAACAACGAATCGTTGGTACTTAAATTACTTTCTGAAAAAGACATGTATGGATATGAGATGATAAGAACTCTAAGAAAGAGATCGGAGAACGTTTTTGAAAAGAAAGCCGGAATGCTTTATCCCCTTCTTCATGGTCTCGAAGGCGACGGGACGCTCAACTCATACGAGCAATACTGCCGCGGGAAGATGAGAAAGTATTATAGCATCGCTAAAGAGGAAAAAGGGGAAGAAGATTTAGGCTAGTGTACTGGCACGATGATAATTTGAGCAAAAATCACCGTGTCAGCACACTAAGGAGGATTGTATGGAAGAATATATCAAAATATTACTTGAGCAGGTGCGCTTTGAAAAAGCGCACAAGGCTATCGGGGATGAAATCAGGGCACATATAGAAGACCAGGCGGAAGCAAATATTTCCGAGGGAATGGATAAAGAGACAGCGGAGAAAAAAGCTGTCGAAGATATGGGGGATCCCGTTGAGACGGGAATTGCACTTGATAAGGTTCACAGACCGCAGGTTGCATGGGGAGTGATAGTTGTTGCAATTATCGTGGGTATTCTGGGAATAATAATTAAGTTCTTTTTGAGCAAAATACCATCATCATCGTATAATGTAAGGGCTCTTTACATACTGGGTAAATTTATGATAGATGTAGGTGATATTGGTTATTACATATACGACGTTGTCTGCGGTATCGCTGTAATGCTGATAATGTATCTTGTAGATTATACGACGGTTGCAAGGTATTCCAAGATAATAGCGGCTATACTACTTTTTTCTTACACGATAAATAAAAAAATAGATAGTCTGGAAGCAAGCGGTTATGTAATTCCAAACGTATTATACAGATTCGTTAGCCGCTCGGAGACACTGGTTCTACTACTCGTCCCTCTTTTTGCAGGAATAATCTACAAGTACAGGGGACAGAAATATAAGGGACTTATAAAATCACTTATCTGGATAATGACTATAGGTCTGGTTACAATAGGAGAATATCAGCAATTTCGTGCGACGGTAATTGTGATCTGCTTACTGGCGGAGCTTACTATAGCAATACATAAAGAATGGATAAAGGTTCCTAAAACAATAACCATTGTGTCTATATGGTCTTTATTTGCGATAATACCCATGTTCGTAATAAGGGTCATGTATAACATCACCTTTTCTGCCGATCCCCCAAATAAGGCAAAAGAAATTATGAGTGGTGTAAAGGCTTTTGGTAGCGGAACTGTGAGTTATGTCAGAGGAAATTTGGCCGTATCCACAAGTTCGCTTGTAAGTTCAGGAGTTTTTTCCCAGTTTACTAATCGGGAAAGCTATGAGATCACTAAGATTGCAGCAGTTCTTGGAGGTGTAGTGACAGTTGTTGTTATTGCCGTTGTAGTGGCTTTGATTGTTTTGGGATTTGTGGCAACTGCAAGGACAAAGAATCAGTTGGGAGCTGTGATGGGAAGTGGTTGCATGATGTGGCTTATTATAAATGCGATTTTTAATATAGGTGTCGGTACGGGATTATTGCCTTCGTTTTATTACACATCTTTTTTCCCGTTTATATCGGAGCACAAGGTAATCGAATCTTATGCTTTCCTTGGAATAATACTTAGCATATACAAATACAAAGATGCTTATCCGCAGCACATAGATATAAAATTTCGCAGTAAGTTAAGAAAATTTGAATCAGGAAATACATGACAGAATATTTAAGGCACAGATGGAACGATATAAGGAGGGGAAAAAGAAATGGCTGTAGATAAATCTCTTTTAACAGGTAGCAGCACTATGCTGGTTTTAAAGTTACTTTCGGAAAAAGATATGTATGGATATGAGATGATAGACACCTTGAGGAAGAAGTCGCAGAACGTCTTCGAATTCAAGGCAGGGACTCTTTATCCTCTTTTACATGGACTTGAAGAAAAAGGAATGCTCAAATCATACGAGCAGGAATACCTCGGTAAGACCAGAAAATATTACAGCATAACAAAAGAGGGACGAAAGCTCTTAAAGGCTAAGACCGATGAGTGGAACGAGTATTCGGGCGCTATCGTAAGCGTATTGGCATACGGTGTATGACAGACTAAGCAATACATTAAATAAAAATGACAGATAGGTTTTACCAAATGGAAGAGTATATTAAAAAACTGCTTGAGCAGGTGCGTTTTGAGAAAGCGCACAAGGCTATTGGGGATGAAATAAGAGCACATATAGAAAATCAGATAGAAGCGAATGTTTTAGACGGAATGGACAAAGAAACAGCAGAGAAAAGAGCCGTAGAAGACATGGGAGATCCCGTTGAAACGGGAATTGCACTTGATAAGGTTCACAGACCACAGATGGCATGGGGAGTTGTAATCGTAGCTTTTTTTTGTTGCAATCGTGGGAACATTGATTCATGTCCTTATGGCAAAAGATCCGGCTTTAGAGTATTTAAAGTATCGTAATGATATCGGTTCATTTATCATGTTTACTGTCAGTGGAATAGCTGTAATGTTGCTGCTTTACCTTTTGGATTATATAACAGTTGCAAAGTATTCTAAGGTAGTAGCAACATGTATGATAGCCTTGTATATGCTTGGAATTTTTTTGCGTGATAAAGTTTACTTCATGCAACTGGAGTGGCTTGATAAGACGGGGCATAGGACGGGATGGGAAAACGCAGACTTTCCGTTACCGATAAAAGTGCTGGATTCAATCGCATCTTTTGTGAATCCGCCTATGCTGTTACTTATTCCGCTCTATGCAGGGATAATCTATAAGTACAAAGGACAAAAGTATGATGGACTTATAAAATCAGTTCTTTGGTTAATTATTCCAAGTTATATTGTTAGTTATAGACATAACTATGTAATATGTTTGATATTTGTGCTCAGCATGCTTGTTCAGCTCACGTTTGCAATAAAAAAAGAATGGCTGAAAGTATCAAAGATACCTGTACTTATAACGTTATGGACTACCTTCTCGGTGTTTTTGGGATTTGTTGCTAAAAAAGAATATGAGCGCGCAAGCGGAACTGTTCTTAGATGGGTCGGCGAGGATGGAAATCTGTATGAACGACCAACCATTAATGCAAATATAGATATAGTCAGGGCATATATGAAGCAGGTAAAGCTGTTTGGAAATGCATTGTTAAGCAGTTTGGGAGGAAAATCATATTCGCCTGCCCAGTATAGTATTTCAGATTCCGGAACCAGTATGATCCTTACATATATTCTGACGACAGGCGGACTGATTGTTGGAATAGTGGTTATAGCTACTGTAGTCGGACTTATTGTGTATGGACTTGTTACAGTTTTAAAGACTAAGAATCAACTGGGAATGGTAATCGGAATCGGCTGTATGATGTGGCTTATTTCAAATACCGTTGTTAATATTCTTGTTGGAACAGGAATTATCGATGATCAAGGCGGAGGGGCATTTTTGCCGTTTGTTTCAAATGATAAGTTGGTTGAGTCATATGCATTACTTGGAATATTACTCAGCATTTATAAGTATAAGAATGCTTATTCACAGCATATAGATATAAATCTTCGCATTGATTTTAAGAAACTGAGATTAAAAAAACTAAAGTAGTGTGAATTATATTTTGTCACGACAGCAAGTGGTTGTACTAAGGAGGATTGTATGGAAGAATACATCAAAATATTACTTGAGCAGATCCGATTTGAGAAAGCGCATAAGGCTATCGGGGATGAAATAAGAGCACATATAGAAGATCAGGCGGAAGCAAATATTTTCGAGGGAATGGATAAAGCTACAGCGGAGAAAAAAGCTGTTGAAGATATGGGTGATCCCGTTGAGACGGGAATTGCGCTTGATAAGGTTCACAGACCGCAACTGGCGTGGGAGTTTGTTGTTGCAACTTTGGCTGTGACAGTTTTTAGCATTATACTTCATATTTTTATGACAAAACAGTTAAACTGGGGCCTGGCTTTTCAGATATCTAAGGGGCATATTGTTCAAGAGGGGACAATGTTTGTTTTCTATTCTATACTTGGAGTGGCTTTAATGTTACTCCTATATCTTATGGATTTCACAACGATTGCCAAGTATTCTAAGATTGCAGGGATTATCTTGTTAATATCTTATTTTGCTTCACTTTATTGGGTCTGGATGCCGAATCCGGATTCAGTAGATTATGAGATTGCGAGGCTTTTTAATGATTTAAATTCAAGGGTGGATTCACTTATGTTTTTGATGATCCCGATTTTTGCAGGAATACTTTATAAATATAGAGGACAGAAGTACGGCGGACTTATAAAAGCAGTAATGTGGATTTTTATATGTACTTTCCTATTATCGTTTTATGACGGAAAATATAGTTTTGAGACAATGGCAATAACAATGGTATGTATGCTAGCGCAGCTGACAATTGCAATAAAAAAAGAGTGGATAAAGGTACGTAAGGCACCTGCTATTATTTTTATATGGTCATTGCTTGTACTTCCGATTATAAGCGTTATCAAAACTTTTAGCTTATATGATTTTTGGTATGAGGAAATAACAATAAGGCCAATCATCAGATCGGCAAAGCTATTCGGAAGAGGGCAGGTATCCGGAGACAGTATTGATTGTGTTGAAGATATTAACATTTTGACATATATATCAACGACAATGGGAATAGGTATCGCAATAGCAGTTATAGCTGCTATACTTGGTCTTATTATTTACGGACTGATAGTAACAGCTAAGACTAAGAATCAATTGGGTCTTGTTATGGGGATCGGTTGCATGATGTGGCTTATAGAAAAAGTCATTTTTAATATGACATTTGGATTTGGATTATTCTTTGACTATAGTAGTGCATCCTTTCTACCGTTTATTTCAGGGGGACTACGATTTGATGGATTGTTAGCGTCATACGCCATGTTTGGAATAATATTGAGTATATATAAATATAAGAATGCATATGCAGAACACGTAGACATAAGTCTCCGCGCAAGATCCAAGGATATGGGGGTATAAAGAAATGGCAGTAGATAAATCTCTTTTAACCGGCAGCAGTACAATGCTGGTTCTAAAATTACTTTCGGAAAAAGATATGTATGGATATGAGATGATAGACACCTTGAGGAAGAAGTCGCAGAACGTCTTCGAATTCAAGGCAGGGACTCTTTATCCTCTTTTACATGGACTTGAAGAAAAAGGAATGCTCAAATCATACGAGCAGGAATACCTCGGTAAGACCAGAAAATATTACAGCATAACAAAAGAGGGACGAAAGCTCTTAAAGGCTAAGACCGATGAGTGGAACGAGTATTCGGGCGCTATCGTAAGCGTATTGGCATACGGTGTATGACAGACTAAGCAATACATTAAATAAAAATGACAGATAGGTTTTACAAAATGGAAGAGTACATTAAAAAATTACTTGAGCAGGTGCGTTTTGAAAAAGCGCATAAAGCTATCGGGGATGAAATCAGAGCACATATAGAAGACCAGGCGGAAGCAAATATTTCCGAGGGAATGGATAAAGAGACAGCTGAGAAAAGAGCTGTCGAAGATATGGGTGATCCCGTTGAGACGGGAATTGCACTTGATAAGGTTCACAGACCTCAGATGGCGTGGGGGGTAATCGTAGCAGTATTAGCTGTTGCGATTGTTGGCGCAATATTCCAGTTTCTTTTGCGGAATGATCAGGTTTTGATAAAAGATGGGCAGTATTATAACCCAGATAGAAATTATATTGTTAATAACTTTTTTTTCATATACCATTATGGGGATATGTTTGATGCTCCTTTTTTATTTTTTGGATTTTACGGTTATTGCAAAGTATTCCCGAATTATAGGGATTGTATGGGCATCAGGTTATTTGATTACATCGTTGCCGGATGCTTTATTGATCAATACAGGAGTATTGACGTTTAAGCAAACGCCATTTGGAATTGGTATTTTAAATGAGATTGCATGGAGGCTTTCTGACAAGATGCTCATATTGGTGCCTCTCTACGCCGGAATTCTTTATGAGTATAAGGAACGAAAAAAGACTTTTTCGAAGGCGCTTTTGTGGATTTTTATTCCTGTTTTTTTACATATATTTTGGAGATTACCTGATAAGGGGTGATGCTACAATAATCGCGATATGTATGCTTGCAGAGCTTACAGTTGCAATAATGAAAGGATGGATAAAGTTACAAAAGAAGGTACTGGTACACCTATATGGGGGATTTATAATAATCACATCATTGTCTTACGGACGTATGTTTAAATGCTATGGAGATAGTGTGCAAGAGGAGATATTAAAAAAAGTTGTTGATTCAATATATTTGTTTGGCTCAGGAATATATTACGGACACGATGGTTTTCAAAAACCTTCAAGTTGCTTTATAGATCGGCCATTTGGAACATATTTTTTTGACATATATTTCATCGACTTACGGAGCGTTTTGGGGAATAGTGATTATTGCCATTGTAGTTGGAATAATCGTATTGGGATTTATGAATTTATTTAAGTCAAAAAATCAGTTGGGACATGTTATGGGTATGGGGTGTATGATGTGGCTTGCAGTAAATACTATTGTTAATGTGTTCACTGCATTTGGAGTTTTTCCGGAATGGTTTTTCGTTGGTGCTTTTTTGCCGTTTGTATCAACTGATAATTCTGATTCTCTTATTTATGCATATGCGGCGCTCGGAATACTGCTCAGCATATATAAGTATAAGGATGCATATTCACAAGATGTGGAAATTGAGCGTTTTGGGATAAGAAATTTATTAAAAGATTTGAATCTGTAAAAGGATGTTTGTGGTGCTTGGCATATATAAAAACGCTTACCTACAGCGCATAGATATAAAATTTTGCAGTAAGTCAAAAAAAATCGAATCAGGAAATACAGGACAGAATATTACAGCATAACAAAAGAGGGACGAAAGCTCTTAAAGGCTAAGACCGATGAGTGGAACGAGTATTCGGGCGCTATCGTAAGTGTATTGGCATACGGTGTATGATATAAGTATTGTTGGATTTACAGGGGTACAGAGGTTGTAACAATGGAAGAATATATAAAAAAGCTATTGGAACAAGTGAGGTTCCGTGAGGCTCATCAGGGGATACACGATGAGCTTAAGGCTCACATTGAAGATCAGATAGAAGCGAATATTTCATGCGGAATGGATGAAGATACAGCGGAGAAAAGAGCTGTTGATGATATGGGAGATCCGGTTGCCACAGGTATTGAACTTGACAGGGTTCACAGACCGCAGATAGCGTGGGGCGTTATAATCGCGGCGGTGCTTGTCGGCGTTATAGGGATAATGATCCATACCTATATAGCGAAGGACAGACTAGTGATCGATTCTATAAGTGAGCCGCCTTTTTCAGCCGATGACAGATATTATATTCTTTTTACTGTTTTGGGGATTGGCGCAATGTTTTTCATGTATCTTGTGGATTACACAACTGTTGCCAAGTATTCCAAAGTGATTGCAACTGTATTGGTGGCGGGATATCTGATTGCATACTACGGAAGTTATAAGTTTTATAGATTGGTAGCGGATAAGAGTGAATTAAACGGAGAAGCGTTAAATTATGACCAACTGGAATCACTGATGGGGGTTATAAATGGTTGTGTCAGCGTTTCTTTTGCATTGATGTTTTTGCTGATTCCTCTATATGCGGGAATTCTCTACAAATACAGAGGGCAATCGTATGGGGGACTTATAAAGGCTCTTCTTTGGGTTTTTGTGCCAAGGCTCATACCGTTTGTATCAACAAGATATTATAATATGCGTGCCTTTATAGTTGTAGGCAGCATGCTTGTTCAGCTTACTTATGCAATAAAAAAAGGTTGGATAAAAGTGCGAAAGATTCCTTCAATCATATCTATATGGCTGGCTTATGTATTTTATCTGATCTACTTTATCCGGACTGAGGTTGGCGGATTCATAAGAAGTGGCAGTAATGATATAAAAACAATCATGGATTCAATGAAGATATTCGGAGAAGGGAAAATATATACTTGGGGCGGCGCAGCATCAATGCAGTCAAGGGGATGTGTAAATTCTCCTGCGGGGAGTTATGTTTTGACTTATATCTCGGCGACCTGGGGACTGGTTATAGGACTTGCGGTTGTTATGATAGTTGCAGCGCTGATTGTTTTTGGATTTGTAAGTATGGCAAAGTCAAAGAACCAGCTCGGACAGATTATGGGATGCGGTTGCATGATGTGGATCGCGGTAAATGCTATTGCCAATATCGTTGTGGGATTCGGAATTGTTCCGGAGTTTTATGCATCTTTTTTCCCATTCATATCTAATAACAATATTGTGATCTCGTATGTATTCTTGGGGATACTGATAAGCGTGTACAAATATAAGGACGCCTATCCGCAGCATGTTGATATTAAGGCTCGGAGCAATAAGGAAAAAAGATTGCAATCCTTAAAAGATAATTAGGGAAAGGTTTAGTATAGATAAGTTAGCGCCGTTGTCGCGCTTCAAGGAGGATAAAATGGCAGTAGATAAATCTCTTTTAACAGGCAGCAGTACATTGTTGGTTCTGAAGTTACTTTCGGAAAAAGACATGTATGGGTATGAAATGATCGACACATTAAGAAAGAGATCACAGAATGTCTTTGAATTTAAGGCGGGAACGCTTTATCCACTTCTTCACGGACTGGAGGAGAAAGGTGTTCTAAAGGTTTACGAGCAGGAGTATCTCGGCAAGACAAGAAAATATTACAGCATAACGAAAGAGGGCAGAAAGCTATTAAAGGAAAAGACACAGGAGTGGGAGGTTTATTCCGGCGCGATAGCAAACGTTCTGGCCTACGGGGTATGAGTATGGAAGAATATATCAAAATGTTACTGGAGCAGGTGCGTTTTGAGAAGGCGCACAAGGCTATAGGTGATGAGATCAGGGCGCATATAGAAGAGCAGATAGAAGCGAATGTTTCGGACGGAATGGACCGTGTGACCGCGGAGAAAAAAGCTGTCGAGGACATGGGGGATCCCATGGAAGTCGGAATGTCGCTTGACAGGGTTCACAGGCCGCAAATTGCATGGGGCTTGATAATCGCGGCAATGACCATTGGAGCTGTCGGAGCGATGATCAGGATGACGGTAGCATATTCTGAGTATGATGACTTCGTAATTGCTATTAATGCTTTTTTTGGTATTTCCTTGATGCTGCTTGCATTTCTTGTGGATTATACGACTATATTAAAATATTCTAAGTTGCTGGCGGCTGTATTGATAGTGGGAATGGTACTTAATCAGGCTATTTACTCACATGGACCGGAAGAAAACTTTTTCTGGCAGCCATATTCCATTACGAGGGTTGTTTTTACAACGTTGTTTGTCTTATTTATTCCTCTATATTCCGGAATAATCTATAGGTATAGAGGGCAGGCGTATAAAGGACTGGTCAAGGCGGTTCTTTGGATTGCTATTCCGTGCATGTATATGAGTTCGCGACTGGAGGGGCATGCGGCCTTGCATGTTATGATGATCGCATTAAGTTTGCTGGCTCAGCTTATAATAGCAATAAAGAAGGGCTGGTTTGAAATTCCACAAAAGAAGGTGATTGCATATTTGTGGGCTGCGTTTGCGATTTTTCCCGGAAATTTGATGATTGAACTAAGGAATTGTTTTCCCAGCAGTAAATTAATAAATGTAAGACATGTTATGGATAGACTTAAGCCGCTTGGATGCGGGGTAGTATATCTTAATCTTGGCGAAAATGTGACTATGGCCGCAAGCAGTTATTTTGGTGTAAAGACAGGAGAGCATGTCCTTCTGTATATATGTTCAGATTGGGGATGGCTTATAGGATTAACAGTTATTTTAAGCGTTGTCGGATTGATTGTTTTTGGATTTATCGCTTTATCTAAGATAAAGAATCAAGTGGGAATCGCAATGGGAAGCGGTTGTCTCATTTGGCTTACGGCAAATGCTGTTGCAAATTTACTTGTGGGATTTGGATTATTTTCTACGACATATGTAGGCGATACTTTTTTTCCTTTTATATCAGACAGCAATGTTATAGTATCGTATGTCTTCCTGGGGATAATTCTCAGTATATATAAATACAAGAATGCTTATTCACAGCATGTAGACATTAAAGCTCAATCAAGAGTGCAACTGAAACTTTTGAATTATGAGCTTGACATCAGACTACGTAAGGAGGTGAAGGAAGAAAAAAAGGCTTTAATAAAACAAAAAATGGGAGAAATTATCTATGACAAAAAGTAAAAAGATCGTTGCGCTTGCAATGTGCATGCTAATGGTACTTTCAGATGTTGCCTGTGGCAAAAAGGAAGCGGATGATTCTTCTCTTTCAATTTCTGTCGAAGATGTAGTTACCGGTGATACTGCTGCGGAAGCTTCATCGGATGGAGTGAAGAATTTCGAGATTCCGGAAGGAATGTACCTTAGCGAGATCACAGGTGAGCCGATAAGCGAAGATATTAAAGATCAGCGTCCTATCGCTGTAATGGTTGATAACGAAAAGACCGCGCTTCCGCACTTTGGAACAGCAGAAGCGGATGTTGTTTATGAAATGATGAACAGCACAAAAAATGACAGAATTACAAGGCTTATGTGCATTGTAAAAGACTGGGGCAAGATAGAACAGCTTGGCAGTATCAGAAGTACCCGTCCGACAAATATTCTTCTTGCAGCCGAGTGGGATGCGGTGCTCTGCCATGACGGAGGGCCTCCGGTTCATATCAATGCATATTTGAAGAATCCTTGGGCACAGCATTTCTCCGGAACTTTTTCCAGAGTAAAGAACGGAAAACCTAAAGAGTTTACAGAGTATGTCTGTTCGGGTGATATGGAGAGTAACTTCTCAAGTATGAAGAAGGATCCCGCATATTCAACAACTTATACCGAGTACAGAAACGAGGGAAGTCACTTCAACTTTGCTCCTTACGGCAAAGAAGTTGACCTTACAAAGGTTTATGACAAGACATATCCCGTAACGGAGATCGGACTTCCTTTCTGGCACAATACTTCTACACTTAAGTATAATGCCGAAACTAAGCAGTATGAGTATTACGAGTACGGATCACGCCATGAGGATGCAGAGGACGGAGAGCCTCTTAGCTTTAAGAATGTACTTATCCAGAAATGTGATTTCAATCAGCTTGATGAGAACGGTTATCTTATTTATAACTGCATCGATTCGGGAAAGCCGGGATGGTACATTACAAACGGCGTCGGAAAGCCGATCACTTGGGTTAAGGATGAGGCAACTCATCTGACCAGGTTCTACGACGACAAGGGTGAGGAGATTCAGATCAACACAGGTAAGACATATATCACACTTGTTCCGTCAGATACATGGGATTCAGTGACAATGAAATAATAGAGTTTTTTAATGCAGAAAGGAGCTTTCACCTTGATTTGAGGTGAGGCTCCTTATTGTGTAGCATCTTTAATAAAACCCCCTGCTATGCAGGGGGACAACAGCTGCTTCAGCTTACAGTAAAAAACCTCCCGTGCTAGAATTACTACGGTTCGCCAACCAAAGTAAAGCACAGGAGGTAGTCCAAAATGGACATGAATAGTTTATCACACACTAGATGGGAGTGTAAGTACCACATAGTATTTGCACCTAAGTTCAGGAGAAAGGTTGCGTATGGTCAGATCAAGCAGGACATTGCAAATATTCTCAGTATATTATGCAAGAGGAAAGGTGTAGAGATAATAGAGGCAGAAGTATGCCCAGATCACATACATATGCTGGTAAGGATCCCACCGAGTATGAGTGTTTCAAGTTTCGTAGGGTACTTGAAAGGAAAAAGTACGCTTATGATATTTGAGAGGCATGCAAATCTCAAGTATAAGTACGGCAATAGACATTTCTGGTGCAGAGGCTATTACGTAGATACTGTAGGTAAGAATGCAAAGAAAATCGAGGAGTACATAAAGAATCAGTTAAAAGAGGATTTAGAGTACGACCAAATGACACTAAAAGAGTATATTGACCCGTTCACGGGTGAGCCGGTAAAGCAAAACAAATAAAAATGAGCCCAGGGGGCTCTGTAGGAAAATGATGTTGCGGCTGGCGAACCATTCGGCGAGTCTTTAGACTCAGCGCCGGCAACAGGCCCTTATAGGGCCAGAACAAACCACCGGCTAAGCCGGTGGTTCTGATTTACGAGTTTAGTGAGAATCCCAACAATAGGGAACTTTTTCAAGTACAGGTCGCTTGATTAAGATCAATAGCAATACGATTGCAGCGAAAGCGGCGTTGATGCTCAATACTTGGGCAATGCTTTCGTGGGAAACCAGCAAACCGATTGCAAGTGACCCGATGGGAGTCACGGCGGCCGCAGATGAATTAAATACAGCTGATGCGCGGGCCATATACTTATGGTCAACACATTTCATGATCTGGATATGGAGAATTCCGCTGACCAGCGAAACGGCTGCCATTATGACGAAGTAGCATGCACACAGCAACGTGTATGCGAGAAATGTGTTTTCTTTTACAAATCTTCCGTAAGGAATACAGGCCATTGCGCCGGCTAACAGGGCGGTTCCAAGGACAGTGATCTTAAGGGGCGATAGTTTCTTTGACAAATTCGGCAATACCACCGCGCCCAAGATTCCGCCTATTGATGAGAATATGCCGGAGATGCTTATAAGCTCGCTGCCCATTCCGTAAATTTCGGATACTATAGGAACTTGAAGAGCGTTCAATGGAATCAGCATTCCGTTGAGCAGTATGCAGATGATGCAGAAGTTTCGTACAACCGGAGTGCTAAATACATATGAGATGCCGTCTCTGAGCATGGAGATGTAGCCGGGCTCGGAGGTAGCGTCGGTGCTATCGGCTTCATGTAGTGAGTCTTTAATTTTGCCTTCGCAAAATGAGTGTATGCTTTCAGCTTCGTTGACAATGCCGGTGCTACCGACTTCAGAAGCGGACCCTGCTGCAGTTTTGAGCATGCCAATCAGTACGGCAGCAGTTATGAATGTCGAGAGATCTGTGAACATTGCTGCTTCAACGCCGAGTTTTGCAATTATAAATCCCGCAATTCCGCTTCCTGCAAGGGTGGCAGCGTTGCTGAAAACAGAATCAAGGCCCACTCCGGCGCTTATGTCATCTCTTTTAAACACCTGCGCACTAAGGGCGCTCGTCGCAGGAAGGTAGAAAGACTCTAAGCTCGTTATTGTCAGCGCAAATACCGAAAGGAGCACAGGAGTTACCAGTTCAAGCTTAAACAGAAAGATGAAGAGTGCAATCAGAAGTGCTCTGAGAAAATGAGTTGTGATGACAACATTTTTTTTATCCATCTTCTCAACAATGGCTCCTGCAAGCGGCTGAACAACAACGTTTGGCAACATGATAAATGCAAATATTATCGCAGACCACGCTGCGCTTCCTGTAATCTGATATACGATCCACGTAAAAGCAATTGATTCTATCGAATCCCCGAACCTGTTGACCAGATTTGCGAACAGAAGCTTTCTGTATGTGCTTTCGCTTAATATGGATTTATAATTAGTGGTGTTATTGGTTTTTGCTTTGTTTTTTATTCCGGTTTTTTTGCCGGTGGTGTTATTGTATTTGGCTTTTTTTCTGATGTCGGTGGTGCTATTACTTTTCATTATTGGTTCTCCCTTGTGACGCATTGTTTTGCTGACTGTTGGCTTAATGTGTATTGAAGTAGAATTGATTGCAAGCCTTGTTCTGTTGTTTAGTTAGTTGTGCGGTTATTCAGCAAGTAGGCAACATACATGTGCCCTTATCTATAGTTTCAGTGTAAGGGAATGCGCGGGAGAGTATAATACACCGTTTGTATGTGCCGAGAAAAGAAAAGTTTCCTATTAGGAAAGTTATGGCGAGCGCTCATTATCGCGGAAATAAGCGAATATGCATATGATGCCGTAAATGGGCTAAAAGTTGAAATTGGACTGTCCACTATATGTGTAGCAGTTTGACCGGGATTTGCTGACTATATTGCTAGAAGTGGAAATATGAGCAGGCGATTTTGAAAGATTTTTGCTGACTATATCCTTGAATGTGAAAAAGTGAGCAGATGTCAGAAAGAAGAATGGACTGCTTATAACCTGGGAAAACAGTATATGAGCAGACGATATTAGACTAAAACAAGTGAAAATGATTGCAATGTGGCTTTTTTTCACTGACTATATTATAGGGCGCAGTAATCTGAGCAGATGCGAACAGGAAAAATGTACTGTTCATAATTGGAATAATACATATCTAGGCAGGTGCGAATAGGAAAAATGCCCTGCCTATAATCGAGATAAAACATATCTGAGCAGAAGTGGAACGATGAGCAAGTTCTAACATAGGTGGATCGAAGTTGATTACGATGACCCAAAAACCTGCCAAACAAATAACAGAATCACAACCCACATAACGGAGGAACATCATGCAAAACATAATATTTCTTGATATAGACGGAGTCTTGAATTCAAAGTTCTGGGATGAGGAGCATCAGCGCGAAATAAGTGACGGAAGGCTTGTAGATGCAGGCGCGGTGAGGCTCTTGGCGGAGCTTATAAAGAAGGCGGATGCAAAGCTGATCCTTCACTCAGGATGGCGTTTCTGGTTCGACGAGAATCTTAAACCACTAAGGCCTGAAGCAGAGCACTTGATCACAGTGATGGCTCAAGAGGGCATCAGGCTTGACGGCGTAACACCCGATCTTACCACCGAAGAAATAAGAAAGAGCAAGAAGTTCAGCCTTGTTAAGGCTGAAGAAATCCTCCTATGGCTGAAAGAGAACATAGCTTCCGCAAATAGTGACTTCTCATCAAATGATGAAACTTTCAAAATCGATGAAACTTCTAAAGATGCAGATTTTCCGGCAAATTGGCTTGTTCTTGATGACCTGGAACTTCATAACGGCTTGATAGCAAGGCATCAGGTAAAGCCTGATCCAAACGTTGGGCTCACACATGAAGATGTAAGAAGAGCCCTGAACATTTTAAAGCTTTAAATGCAGAATAAATCTGCCTGCATGGTCCTACAGGATAGAATCAACCACTGGGACCATGCTTTTTATAATATTTGAATCCAATAATATATATCAGCATGGTCCTACAAGATAGAATCAACCACTGGGACTATGCTTTTTATAATATTTGAATCCAATAATATATATCAGCATGGTCCTACAAGATAGAATCAACCACTGGGACCATGCTTTTTATAATATTTGAATCCAATAATATATATCAGCATGGTCCTACAAGATAGAATCAACCACTGGGACTATGCTTTTTATAATATTTGAATCCAATAATATATATCAGCATGGTCCTACAAGATAGAATCAACCACTGGGACCATGTCTTTTAAAATATTTGAATAAAATAAAACATTTCAGCATGGCCCTACAAGATAAAATATCCCTTTTGGGCCATACATCTCTGGCAACACCTCTCCATAGCTTCCCGTCCCAAATCCCCTTTCCACATAATTTCACAATTCACATATTGACAAATCCCTCTCTCCGGAGTTATTGTATTATTGTACTAAGCGACTAATACAGTAATACAGCGTGCGACATCACGCTATATGCGGCTATGCACCGGCGAGTGACATCATGTCACGTATAGCGATGCAACAACACGCAGCATACCGTTACATGCGACTACATCGCAAGCACACCACTACAATGGACTGCATCACGCTACGTGCTACTTCACCACAACGTACAACCACATAGAACAATAACCGCCCACACACCGCAGCCCATAGGTTGCGGCGGGCACATATAAGATGATGCGAATCGTCGACAGAATGGAGAGAAAAGATGAGAAAAAGAAATATTATAGGGAAAACAACAAGCATAATTCTTGCGTTTACTCTTTGCATAACATCATTTACCGGTTGCGGCAAAAAGAAGATCACGGAAGAGGATTTTGCGCAGGTAAAACAGATTGATAAGAACTGCATCTTTAAGCAGGAAGATTTTCCGGGAATCCTTGGCGAAGGAGAAAAGGTGTGTGTTCTCGGCCGAAGCGGAGGCAAGGTAGTGGCTATCTGCGAAGCGGAAATCGGAGACAGAGGGTTTAAATATCTTTCTTTTAACCCTGACGGATCTGAGGTTAATTCCTGCGATTTCGGTGGCAAAAAGGAAGATTACATAACTATTGGCACTTTTGATAATGAAGGAAATGCATATCTTGTTTATAAAGAACACAAAGGTGGGGATGATTATAGCGCGTTCCTTGAAAAAATCACTCCCACAGGTGAAATAGCTTACAAGTTCGACCTTTCCGAAGAGTTTGCGGAAGATCCGTTCTACTTTAGATGCCTTGAGTGGAGTGACAAATACGGACTTTTATGCGGAACAGAGGACGGCGTTAAGACCTATGATGAGCAGAATGGTCTGAAAGAGCTTGTTGATAAAAAAGTCATGAGTGGTATGGGTGGAATCTTAAATATGGTCGAACTTGCGGACAATAAGCTGTTTATAAATTATTATAATAAGCTTTACGCCCAGTCATTTGTGATAGTTGACGTAGACAGCAAGAAAGTGGAAAAGAAGCTTGGAGATTTCCAGGAGCACAGTTACTATAACTTTTTTGACGATGAAAACGGTAATCTGTATGCGGGTGATTCCTATGGGGTATATAAATGTGATACCGGGGCGGACAAGCTTGTAAAACTTCTTGATTACAGGGATTCATCAATCAATAGCGACGATATGATGTCACAGGAGGGTTTTGTTGCAGTAAATGAAAAAGAAATAATCGCTGATACTGTAGAAGGTGACAGTGGGGTAAACACTCTTGTGAAACTATCCAAAGTAAATCCTGAAGATGTTGCAGATAAGACCGTTATTACCTTATCCGGTATGTATGTGGATTGTGATATTGCGAGCCAGATCATGAAATTTAACAGATCAAGCGATAAGTATGCGATAAAGATATTGGATTACAGCGAGTTTTACGATGACTATAAACAATGTGAAAAGCAGTTTAATCTTGATATTACAGCAGGCAAAGCGGCCGATATCATCTGCTTTTCGGGAAGCGAAGCATCTGTCAGAAAATATGCCGATAAAGGAATACTTCTTGATTTAACTCCTGCTTTTGAAAACGGAGGCCCTTTGAGCGATATAGAAATCCTTCCGAACATAGCGGAGATGATGAAGTTCAATGGCAAGACCTATACATTTATGCCAACGTTCAAAATTAGTACATATGCAGTTAAATCCGAGTACGCGAAGGGAAAAAAATCTTTGACATACAAGGACTGCGACGAGCTGATAAATAGTAAAGGCGTGGATTATAAAACAGCGTTTGGTTCATATCAAAACAGAACATACGTCTGCTCATATTTCTGGATGCTCTACGGAGATGAGTTTTTTTGACCTCAAGAATAAAAAGTGTAATTTCAATACGCCTGAGTTTGCAGAGTTTTTGAATTTTGCCAATAAGTTTCCCGATGATGAACCGGTTGATGTTGTAATGGAGGATGAGCTTGAGGCAGAATATGCCGAAGGAAAAGGGATTTTCTACGCCACAGATTTTAGAAATATATGGGAATATGCAAAGCTCAAGCAGTATATATTCAGAGATGATGTTGAATTGGTCGGATGTCCAAATAACCTTGGTAAAAACATGGCTGCGGTAAGCACAACTACATTTGGCGTAAACAGCAAGACGGAGCATGCGGATGTTATCTACGATCTTATCAGGGAACTTATGACTTCGGATAAAGAATCAAGTGGAGGCTTCTCTACGGTAAAGCCCAAGTTTGAAGAAGAGTTACGGGAAGCTACAGGTGAGATAAGTGATAGCAACACCAATGCGCAAACGTACGATCCTTTGAGCGGCAAAGATGTAAAATTAGAACCGCTGTCAGAGGAGGATATAAAGAAGTTCTATGATTATGCTGTTTCAATAAATACAAATGTCGGATATGATATGCAGGTTTCGGATATAATTTTAGAAGAGGCTTCAGCATTCTTTAAGGGAAAGAAAACGGCGGAACAAGTCGGAGATATCATACAGAACAGAATCAGCAATTATATTGCCGAAAACAGTTGATCTGAGAACTTGATTTAGAAGTTTAAAAAAGTCTGCAAAATTTTTATATTTTTTTGCAGACTTTTTTGCATGCGTATCGTTATATTAAATGAAGAGAGAAAAACAGGAGAAAAGTTTGGGGAAGATCGATTCGAGAGAAAAGTTAATACAGCTCATGGACCGGTACAAGAATCTGGTCTTTTCGGTGTGCCTTAAGCTTACCGGTGACCACTTTACTGCGGAGGATATTACGCAGGAAACGTTTATTTCCGCATATCGGCATCTTGAGGATTTTGACGGATGCGATGAAAAAGCGTGGATATGCAGGATCGCGAGTAACAAATGCATCGACTACCTAAGAAGTAGCAAGATGCGCGAGGTGGCTTCGACCGACGATGAGCTTGAAGCTTCCATGGACGCCGGCAGGGACGGGCCGCTTGAAACGTATATAGCACGGGATGTGGAGAAAAGATTTTTTGACCGGTGCAATGAACTTGATGAGCCGTACAGATCTGCGGCAGTCGGGCATTTTATTCAAGGAAAGACTGCAAAAGAGATAAGTCTTGAGAAAGGGATACCTCTTAAGACGACACAGTCCCACATCTACAGAGCCCGCGAGATGCTAAAGAAAATAATCAGGAAGGAGGAACTGCTGACATGAGTCATGAATATCTGAGTGATGAAGAATTACAAAAGCTTATTTCCGATGTTGAGCTTAATGACATGGCTGAAGCGCCCGTGGATCTTCAGAAAAAAGTGCTTGATGAGATCAGTGCTTTAAGTAAGTCCGGCAACATCGCGAAAACCAAAAAACAAAAGATAATCGAATACAGATTATACAGCCTGAAAGTGGCTCTCGCCGTTGCTGCAGCAATAGCGGTAATGTTCATAGTTCCTTGCGTTTCTGCTGCAAATAGATATGTTCCTTTGATGGAGAAGGTTGTTTCTCGAAGAGATATATCTTTGAAAGAAGAGCTTTTTGTGAGAAAAGAAAGCAAGAACTGCGATGAGGAGTTAAACGAAAAAGGTTTTCGTGAACATCTGATACAGAAAAAAGAAAAGATAGAAAGAAAAATAAACAACATTTTTATTGGTGATATGGAGGAAGATGATGGAATATAAGAAAAGAAACGGCTTTTTTGTTTTTTGCTTTTCGTTTATACCCGGGGCGGTAGAGATGTATATGGGATTTATGAAGAACGGAGTGTCTTTACTGGCAACGTTTGTAATGGTATGTTTGGTTTCAATGTATGATTATTCATTCATTTCGGCAGTTGCATATGGATTGTTGGTAGTAATCTGGTTTTATGCTTTTTTTCATGCTTGGAACTTGTACAGATTAAACGGGGATATACTGATGAAGTTGGAAGACAAATACATTTGGACGGAATTTGGACTTCCAAAAGAATTCACGATCAAAGAAGAAAAACTTCGCAGAGCTACGGCAATAGCGCTTATATTGATAGGGGCATGTACAATATGGGACAGTTTGTTAGAACTTCTTCGGAAAATTTTCATTCGCTATTTCTCTGAGGAATTTTGGTTTAGCTTTCGAAGTGTGATGAATAGCATACCTAGATTGGCTATTGCGGTGATATTCATTTATGCGGGAATTAAACTTATCAAAGGAAAAAAGAAAGAACTTGGAATTACGTCTGATGCAGAGCAGGAATGACCTGATTTTGAAGATGGAGATTATTCTGAGTGGGAGGTAAAAGATGGAGACAGCAAGCATGCATAGAGTTGGTACTATAACTGCAGGTATTACTCTTATAGTTTTTGGAGTCGCCTTTATACTGAATGTATTTTGGAGCTTTTTTGATATAACGACGATAATAAGGCTGTGGCCTATCATACTTATAGGGGTAGGTGTTGAGATACTTGTCTCGAGCTTTGAGAAGAATAAAGTGGTTTATGACAAGGCGGCCATATTGATCATGTTTTTAATGGTAGGATTTGCAATGTTTATGGCATGTTGGGATAAATGCGTGATACGGGAGCTCATGTAAATAGCAAACTTCTTTGATTTATGAGTCTTTGCTTCATGATATAATGTGGAGCAGGGACTTTTTCTTTTTTTCTAAAAAAACCTGTAAAAACGCTTGAATACAAATAAAAAAATCAAGTACAAGATTTTGATAATTTTTATAATTCGTTCATATAACGTTTAACGGATGCTGATATACTAACAATATAAGAATTACATGAAAGTGAGTTTTTTTATGGCAGCAGAGCATTTTGACTATTCAAAGATCAGCTACAATAAAAACGATGATTGGGATGATGTAAGCTTGATAGATCTTGAGAATCTTCTTCAGATGAAAGGTCAGGTCAAGGAATTTCGAATTCTTATGATGAAGTATGACAGCGCATTATTGGAAGTTCGAACTAAACTTGATGTATTAAATAAGGAATTGGCTCTGAGGAATAACAGAAATCCGTTTGAAGCGATAAAGATGAGGATCAAGACACCTCTTAGCATATATAAGAAACTGATCAGCAAGGGCGTGGATTTTTCGATTGAAAATATTGATAAGTACATATCTGATGTTGCGGGAATACGAGTTGTGTGCTCGTTTGTGGACGATATCTATATGTTGGCGGACTGCCTTGCAAATCAGGATGACATCAGGGTGATCCAGAGAAAAGACTATATCGACAAGCCTAAGAAGAGTGGCTACCGTAGCCTGCATCTTATAATAGAAGTCCCGATCTTTCTTGTTCAGGAAAAAGAGTACATGAAAGTTGAGGTACAGTTCAGGACAATAGCCATGGATTTCTGGGCAAGCCTTGAACATAAGATGAAGTATAAAAAAGACAATATCAATCAGGAAGTTATTTCCGACGATCTTAAGTTCAGCGCAGATCTGATAAATCAGCTTGATTTAAGGATGCAACAGATTCGCCGGAAGATAGACGGCGAAGAAGAATAATTTAGTAGGAGATTTTATTTATATAGCAACCCCCGTAACGCTTGTAAAATGAGCATTTACGGGGGTTGTGGCTTTTTATATGTATTTTGCGGAAAACTTTAGCGACTCTTTGCGTAAGATTCTTAGTTTTTTGCTGTCCAACGTCCGCTTGCGCCGCAGGGAAGGACAAGTCCGTTTGACTTTACGGGAAGTCCGATCTCATTGGCTTCTATGGTACCCGGATGAATCGGATCGAGTACCGTGTGCAGCATATATGACAGCACCGCAGGCTGAAGACCTGTTGTGTATGAATTTATAAGGAAGAAAAGAGGTTTATCCGACAGAAGCTTCGATGTCAGCTCGATAAACGGAAATACCGAGTCTTCAATCTTCCATATCTCACCCTTGGGGCCTCTTCCGTAGGAAGGCGGATCCATGATTATTCCGTCGTACTTGTTTCCTCGTCTGATCTCGCGCTCGACAAATTTTACACAGTCGTCTACGAGATATCTTATAGGTGCATCTGCAAGGCCTGAAGATGCAGCATTTTCTTTTGCCCAAGCTACCATACCCTTGGCTGCGTCTACGTGTGTAACCTTAGCACCGGCCTTAGCGGCAGAAACAGTGGCTCCGCCTGTGTAGGCAAAAAGGTTTAAGACTTTGATCTCACGATTCGCTTCCTTTATTAATGAAGAGAACCAGTCCCAGTTTGCAGCCTGCTCGGGGAAAAGCCCTGTGTGCTTGAAACTGAAGGGCTTCAGATTAAAAGTAAGTTCCTTATAATTAATAGTCCATTCTTCGGGAAGATTTCTGAATTCCCATTCGCCACCGCCTTTGTTGCTGCGGTGGTAGTGGCCGTTCCATTTCTTCCAGCCGAAATGTTTTTTGTCCGTTTTCCATATTACCTGAGGGTCGGGTCTTACCAGCATGTAGTCGCCCCAGCGCTCAAGCTTTTCACCTGAAGAGGTATCAATTACCTCATAATCTTTCCATCCGTTTGCAATCCACATATTTTTTTCCTTCTGACTAAAATTTTCATTGCCTATTATAATATAAAGAAGCTTCTATATGATACAGAAATCGAGAGATAGGAAATGATGTTAAAAAACATCAAGAAAGACTGGCTAAAAACACCTATTTTTGCATAAAAGTGATTAATTTATAAAAAGTGGTTGCATATACTTTTAAAATGTTTTACAATCATAAACGCTGTGACATGATAGCTATGAAGCGTGAGGTTGCTGCTTTCATCCAGTTAAGCAGGTTTTCCGTGGAGCGAATGTCTAGAGACCACTGATGTGGTCAAACAAACTGACGACAAGTCACTGTACAGACAATTAAGTCTGCCGACTAACCCAAGGCAGAAACGACGTGTAGGGATTCTATGGCCTTAATTTGTGTTAAGTCGTAGGACACACACGGGAGAGTGTACAGTCACCGCTTGTCGTACTTGTATATAAAAGTGCGAAAAGGAGGCGACTTTTTTTTATGGCAAATCAGGTAATGAGAATTACACTTAAGGCTTATGATCACCAGCTTGTTGATGCATCAGCCAAGAAGATTATCGAGACAGTCAAGAAGAACGGATCTCAGGTAAGCGGACCGGTACCCCTTCCTACTAAGAAGGAAGTTGTTACTATCTTAAGAGCGGTTCACAAATACAAAGATTCCAGAGAACAGTTCGAGCAGAGAACACACAAGAGACTTATCGATATCATCACACCTACATCAAAGACAGTTGAGGCTCTTCAGAGACTCGAGATGCCTGCAGGTGTAAATATCAATATCAAGATGAAGTGATACAAGGTGTCATAAGACATAGAGCAATCCGTATCAATTTATCAAATATAAAACAGGTAACTATTCACACCTCTACTAGTATGATGCAAGGCGCATGATGCCGTGATAACTGGAGAATTACCAAAACGTTGCAGGTAATTAAACGACATTGCGAACGTAGTACGCATCCGCTGTAGATGTAATAAGGAGGTAGAAACATGAAGAAGGCTATTTTAGCTACTAAAGTCGGAATGACTCAGATCTTCAAAGAGGACGGATCACTTATTCCTGTAACAGTTCTTCAGGCAGGACCTTGTGTAGTAACACAGATCAAGACTGTTGAGAACGACGGATACAGTGCCGTACAGGTTGGCTTTGTTGACAAGAAGGAAAAAATCGTTAACAAGGACAAAAACGGAAACAAGACAATTATTCATCGCCATGGAGCAACAAAGGCTGAGCAGGGACATTTCAAGAAGGCAGGAGTTTCTTGCAAGAGATATGTAAGAGAATTCAAGCTTGAGAATGCTTCTGAGTATGCACTTGGTGCAGAGATCAAGGCTGACGTTTTCGCTGAAGGCGACAAGATTGACGCAACAGCTATTTCAAAGGGAAAAGGATTCCAGGGCGCTATTAAGAAGAATGGTCAGCATAGAGGACCTATGGCTCACGGTTCCAAGTTCCACCGTCATCAGGGTTCTAATGGTTCAAGTTCAGATCCCAGCCGTGTATTTAAAGGTAAGGGAATGCCCGGACACATGGGTAGTGTTAAGGTAACAGTTCAGAATCTCGAGGTTGTAAGAGTAGATGCAGACAAGAATCTTATTCTTGTAAAGGGCGCTATTCCGGGACCTAAGAAGGGACTTGTTACAATCAAGGAAACCGTTAAGGTTATCGGTTAATAGAACGCGAAAGGAGGACCAAACAGATGGCAAACGTATCTGTTTATAATATGGAAGGCAAAGAAGTTGGTAAGCTTGATTTAAGCGATGCTATCTTCGGTGTTGAAATAAACGAACATCTCGTACACATGGCAGTTCTTCAGCAGCTTGCTGACAAACGTCAGGGTACACAGAAAGCTAAGACACGTTCTGAAGTTTCAGGAGGCGGAAGAAAGCCTTGGAGACAGAAGGGAACAGGTCATGCAAGACAGGGTTCTATCAGAGCTCCTCAGTGGAAGGGCGGCGGAGTTGTATTTGCTCCCGTTCCGAGAGATTACTCTTTCAAGATGAACAAGAAAGAGAAGAGAGCTGCTCTTAAGTCTGCACTTACAGACAAGGCTCAGAGTAACAACCTCATCGTTGTTGACGAGCTCAAGTTTGATGAGATCAAGACTAAGAAGTTCGCAGAGGTTATGAACAACCTCAAGGCTACACGTAAGGCTCTTGTTGTTCTTGCAGACAATGATAAGAACGTTGTTCTTTCAGCAAGAAATCTTGCAGAAGCAAGCACAACACTTACAAACACACTTAACGTGTATGATATCGTAAACGCTAAGACACTCGTTCTTACAAAGGACGCAGTTACAAAGATAGAGGAGGTGTATTGCTAATGGCAGCATTACAGTATTATGACGTAATCCTTAAGCCTGTTCTTACAGAGAAGAGCATGGCCGGCATGGGCGAGAAAAAGTACACTTTCCTTGTTAATCCTGAAGCTAACAAGACACAGATCAAGGAAGCTGTAGAGAAAATGTTTGAAGGAGCTAAGGTTGCTAAGGTTAACACTCTTAATGCCAACGGCAGAAAGAAGAGACGTGGAATGACAATCGGTTTCACAGCTAAGACTAAGAAAGCAATCGTTCAGCTTACAGAAGACAGCAAAGATATTGAGATTTTCCAGGGACTTTGATAAGCCAAGCATTTAGCAAGGCTCACGATACCTAAGAATATACGTGCTGAATCCAATAAAAAGTCCGGGATTCAAGTGTTTTTTACACTAGTCACGTGATAAACAAAAAAGGAGAAATAATCATGGGAATTAAGAAGTACGGCCCATATACCCCATCCAGAAGAAACATGACTGGATCAGATTTCTCAGAGATCACAAAGAAGACTCCCGAGAAGTCACTCGTTGTTTCTAAGAACAGCAAGGCTGGTCGTAACAACCAGGGTAAGATCACAGTAAGACATCGCGGATGCGGCGGCAGAGTTAAGTACAGAATCGTAGACTTCAGAAGAAATAAGGACGATATGCCTGCAAAGGTTATCGGAATTGAGTATGATCCTAACAGATCAGCAAATATCGCACTTATCCAGTACGAGGATGGCACAAAGGCTTACATCCTTGCACCTAACGGATTGACAGACGGTATGACAGTTATGAACGGTGCTAACGCAGAAATCCGTGTTGGTAACTGCCTCCCTCTTTCAGCTATTCCTGTCGGTGAAAACGTACACAACATTGAGCTTTATCCCGGAAAGGGCGGCCAGATGGTTCGTTCAGCCGGAAACGCTGCACAGCTCATGGCTAAGGAAGGAAAGTATGCAACACTTCGTCTTCCTTCAGGCGAGATGAGAATGGTTCCCATTGAGTGCAGAGCTACAATCGGTGTTGTAGGAAATGGCGATCACAACCTTATTAACTATGGTAAAGCCGGAAGAATTCGTCACATGGGTATCCGCCCTACAGTTCGTGGTTCTGTTATGAACCCCAACGACCATCCTCACGGTGGTGGTGAAGGTAGAGCACCTATTGGACGTTCAGGCCCTTGCACACCTTGGGGTAAGCCTGCTCTTGGTTATAAGACACGTAAAGCTAAGAAGGCTTCTAACAAGCTGATCGTAAGAAGAAGAAACGGTAAGGCCATCAAATAAGGAGGAATAAAATGTCTAGATCACTTAAAAAGGGACCTTTTGCAGACGCAAGCCTGCTCAAGAAGATAGATGCTATGAACGCTGAGGGCCAGAAGCAGATAGTTAAAACTTGGTCACGTCGTTCTACAATTTTCCCGTCTTTTGTTGGACACACAATCGCTGTTCATGACGGAAGAAAGCATATTCCTGTATATGTTACTGAAGATATGGTTGGACACAAGCTTGGTGAGTTTGTTCCCACAAGAACATTCAGAGGACATGCTGGAAGTTCTCCCGTTGAGAGAAAGAGCAGCGTTCACTAAGAAGTGCCAATGAAAGGAGGTCAAATCCATGGAAATGGAAATCAAGCATAGATCTAAAATTAAAAGAGAAAGAAATCGTGACAATAAAGAAACAAGACCTTTTGCAAAGTTATCTTACGCAAGAATACCTGTTCAGAAGGCATGCTTTGTCATGGATGCTATCAGAGGTAAGGATGTTGAGTCAGCACTCGCAATCCTTCAGTATAATCCCAGATATGCTTCAAGCGTAATCTACAAGCTCCTTAGCAGCGCAGTAGCAAACGCTGAGAACAACAAGGGAATGAACAGAGCAAATCTTTTCGTTGCTGAATGTACTGCAAGCAATGGCCCTATCATGAAGAGAATTCAGCCTAGAGCACAGGGCAGAGCATACAGAATCAACAAGAGAATGAGTCATCTGACTGTTATTTTGGACGAGAGATAATTGAAAGGAGAAGCGAAGAATGGGACAGAAAGTTAATCCTCATGGACTCAGAGTCGGTGTTATCGCTGATTGGGATTCCAAGTGGTACGCTGAATCTGGCGATTTCGCCAATAATCTTGTAGAAGATTACAATATCAGAAAATTTCTGAAGAAGAAGTTATATGCAGCTGGTGTTTCTAAGATCGAGATCGAGAGAGCATCAGATAGAGTAAAAGTTATCGTTTACACAGCTAAGCCCGGTGTTGTTATCGGTAAGGGTGGTGCTGAGATCGAGGTAACTAAGAAGGAACTTTCAAAGCTTACAGATAAGAAGGTTCTTGTTGATATCAAAGAGATCAAGAAGCCCGATAAGGATGCACAGCTTGTTGCAGAGAACATTGCTCAGCAGCTTGAGAACCGTGTATCATTCAGAAGAGCTATGAAGTCTTGCATGAGCAGAACAATGAAGACAGATGCTCTTGGTATCAAGGCTTGCTGCTCAGGCCGTCTTGGCGGAGCAGATATCGCTCGTTCAGAGTTCTACAGCGAGGGAACTATTCCTCTTCAGACACTCAGAGCAGATATTGATTATGGATTTGCAGAAGCAGATACAACCTACGGTAAGGTTGGTGTTAAGGTATGGATCTACAAGGGTGAAGTACTTCCGACCAAAGCAGGTGAGAATTCAGATAAGGAAGGGAGCGATAAATAATGTTAATGCCGAAGAGAGTTAAGCACCGCAAGCAGTTCCGCGGTTCAATGGCTCATAAAATTACTCGTGGTACAAAGATCACTTACGGTGAATTTGGAATTGTTGCGCTTGAGCCTTGCTGGATCAATTCAAACCAGATTGAGGCAGCCCGTGTTGCTATGACACGTTTCATCAAGCGTGGTGGTCAGGTTTGGATTAAGATTTTCCCTGACAAGCCTATCACATTAAAGCCTCTCGGAACTCGTATGGGATCCGGTAAGGGTGCTGTTGATAGATGGGTAGCTGTTGTTAAGCCCGGTCGTGTAATGTTCGAAATCGGTGGAGTTGCCGAGGCCGACGCAAGAGAAGCTCTTCGTCTTGCAACACATAAGCTTCCTTGCAAGTGCAAGATCGTTTCAAAGGCTGATTTGGAAGGCGGTGTATCTAATGAAAACTAATAAGTATGTAGACGAGCTGAAAGCTAAGACTGCTGATGAACTTCAGACTGAGCTTGTATCAGCTAAAAAGGAACTTTTCAATTTAAAATTCCAGAACGCTACAAACCAGCTGGATAATACAGCAAGAATTAAAGAAGTAAGAAGAAATATTGCAAGAATCCAGACTGTAATCACACAGAATGCTAAGGCTGCTAACTAAGCCTTTTGCTTGGTTTAAAAAGGAGAAATGATCGTGGAAAGAAATTTAAGAAAAACGCGTGTTGGAAAAGTAACAAGCGATAAGATGGACAAGACCATCACAGTTTCCATTGAGGACCATGTGAAGCATCCTCTTTACAAGAAGATCGTGAAGAGAACATATAAGCTTAAGGCTCATGACGAGAATAATGAGTGCCGTATTGGTGACACAGTTAAAGTCATGGAGACAAAGCCTATCTCCAAGGATAAGAGATGGAGACTTGTATCCATTATTGAACGTGCAAAGTAATACAAAAAAAGGAGAAATATCATGATTCAGCAGGAAAGTAGACTTAGAGTCGCTGATAACACTGGTGCAAAAGAGCTTCTTACAATCCGTGTTATGGGTGGATCTACAAGAAGATATGCGAGAATCGGCGACACAATCGTTGCATCTGTAAAAGAAGCAACACCCGGTGGAGTTGTAAAGAAGGGTGATGTTGTTAAGGCTGTTGTCGTTCGTACTGTAAAAGAGACACGTCGTAAGGACGGTTCCTACATCAGATTTGATGAAAACGCTGCTGTTGTTATCAATGAAGATGGTACGCCTAAGGGAACACGTATTTTTGGACCCGTAGCCAGAGAGCTTCGTGAGAAAAAGTTCATGAAGATTCTTTCTCTTGCTCCGGAAGTATTATAAGGAGGCGCCCAGATGTCAACAAGTAAGATTAAGAAGGGCGATATGGTTAAGGTTATCGCCGGAAGAGAAATCGACAAGGAAGGAAAAGTCCTTTCTGTTGATACAAAGAACGGAAAGGTTGTTGTAGAGGGTCTCAACAAGGTAACTAAGCATGAGAAGCCTTCTGCTAAGAACCCCAATGGCGGAATTGTAGAGAGCGAAGCAGCTCTTGATATCTCCAACGTTATGTATCTTCACAAAGGAAAACCTACCAGAATCGGATTCAAGGTTGAGAAGGACGAGAATGGTAAGGTTGTAAAGAAGAACCGCATCGCAAAAAAGACCGGTGAGGTTATCGACTAATTAAGGAAGGAGGTATTTAACGTTGAGTAGATATAAGGATTTATACAAAAACGAGATCGTTGATGCTATGACAAAGAAGTTCGGTTACAAGAACGTAATGCAGGTGCCTAAGCTTGACAAGATCGTTATCAATATGGCAGTTGGTGAAGCTAAGGAAAACGCTAAGCTTCTCGAGAACGCTGCAAATGATATGGCTATTATTTCTGGTCAGAAGCCTGTTTACACAAAGGCTAAGAAGTCAATCGCTAACTTCAAATTGAGAGAGGGTATGCCTATCGGATGTAAGGTTACACTTCGTGGCGACAAGATGTACGATTTCCTTGATCGTCTTGTAAACCTCGCACTTCCTCGTGTACGTGACTTTAGAGGAATCAACCCTAACTCATTCGACGGAAGAGGAAACTATGCACTTGGTATCAAGGAGCAGCTTATCTTCCCTGAAATCGAGTATGATAAGATTGACAAGACAAGAGGTATGGATATCATTTTCACAACAACAGCTAAGACAGATGAAGAGGCTCGTGAGCTTCTCACACTGTTCAATATGCCTTTTGCAAAGTAATAATAGGAGGGAAATGCACACATGGCTAAATTATCCATGAAGTTGAAACAGCAGATGAAGCCCAAGTTCTCTACACGTGAGTACAATCGTTGTAAGATCTGTGGTCGTCCTCATGCTTATCTTAGAAAGTACGGAATCTGCAGAATTTGCTTCCGTGAGCTTGCATACAAGGGCGAAATTCCGGGAGTACGTAAAGCATCTTGGTAATTCTGTAGAATTCCCCCTTTTGGGGGATGTAATATAAGCGGTTCAGGATGGAAACCGCATATTTACAAAGTTATTATTCTTCGTATAATTAAAAAATAGAGAAACACATAAGCGCGCATTGCGGCTTCGTGTCTCTGCTCAATTCGGGGAGTAGTAAGGCGAAGCAAAAATAATTAAGGAGGCAATTTAAAATGGCAATGAACGATCCTATTGCAGATATGCTTACAAGAATTCGTAACGCAAACGCTGCAAAGCATGACACAGTTGACGTTCCTTCTTCAAAGATGAAGCTTGCAATTGCAAACATTCTTCTTGACGAAGGTTATATTAAGAAGCTTGATGTTGTTGAGGACGGAGCTTTTAAGAATCTTCACATCACTCTTAAGTATGGCGCTGATAGAAATGACAAGGTAATTACAGGTCTTAAGAGAATCTCAAAGCCCGGTCTTCGTGTATACGCAGGCAAGGACGAGCTTCCCAGAGTATTGGGCGGACTTGGTATCGCAATCATTTCAACAAACCAGGGAGTTGTAACTGACAAAAAAGCAAGAGAGCTGCAGGTTGGTGGCGAAGTTCTTGCATTCATTTGGTAAATTGGAGGTACGGGCATGTCACGAATTGGAAAAATGCCAATCGCAGTTCCTGCTGGAGTAACAGTAGAAGTTGCAGAAAATAATAAGGTGACTGTTAAGGGACCTAAGGGAACCCTTACAAGAGTTTTCCCTGCTGAGATTTCTTTCTCACAGGCAGATGGTCAGATCGAAGTTAAGAGACCTGACGATCAGAAGAAGACAAGAGCATTACACGGTCTTTCAAGAAGCCTTCTTAACAACATGGTAGTTGGTGTTACAGATGGTTTCGAGAAGAAGCTCGAGGTTAACGGTGTAGGTTACAGAGCTGCTAAGAATGGCAAGACACTCTCTCTTACACTTGGTTATTCTCACCCCGTAGAACTTGCTGATCCTGAAGGAGTAGAGACAGTAGTTGAGGGACAGATAATCACTGTTAAGGGAATCGACAAAGAGGCTGTTGGCCAGCACGCTGCAATCATCAGAGAGAAGAGAGCTCCTGAACCTTATAAGGGCAAGGGAATCAAGTATGTTGATGAAGTTATCAAGCGTAAGGTTGGTAAGACAGGTAAGAAGTAATAAGATAAGGAGAGTGCAAAATGGTTAGTAAAGAATCAAGACAGAAAATTCGTGCTAAGAAGCATATGAAGATTCGTAATCGTTTCAGCGGTACAGCTGAGAGACCACGTTTAGCAGTATTTAGAAGCAATAGTCATGTATATGCACAGGTTATTGATGATGTAGCCGGCAAGACAATTGTATCTGCTTCTACTCTTGAAAAAGACATCAAGGCAGAACTCAAGAATACAGACGATATTGAAGCTGCTACAAAAGTTGGTGATATTGTAGCAAAGAGAGCATTGGAAAAGGGCATCAAGGCTGTTGTATTTGACAGAGGTGGTTATATCTACCACGGAAAAGTTAAAGCTCTTGCTGATGCTGCCAGAGAAGCTGGCCTTGAATTCTAAGAAGGGAGAAAACACAAATGAAGCGTACAATAGTTGATGCAAGTCAGCTCGAATTGACAGATAAAGTTGTTACCATCAAGCGCGTTACTAAGGTCGTTAAGGGTGGACGTAACATGAAGTTCACAGCACTTGTAGTAGTTGGTGATAAGAACGGACACGTTGGCGTAGGTCTTGGTAAGTCTACTGAAATCCCGGATGCAATCCGTAAGGGTAAGGAAGATGCTACTAAGAACCTCATTACTGTTCCTCTTGATGAGAACAACAGTATTACACACGATTTCGTAGGTAAGTTCGGCTCTGCTGAAGTATTACTTAAGAGATCACCTGAAGGTACCGGTATCATCGCAGGAGGTCCTGCTCGTTTGGTATGTGAGTATGCAGGTATCAGAAACATCAGAACAAAGTCACTTGGTTCAAACAACAAGCAGAACGTTGTTTATGCAACAATCAGCGGTCTTGCTCAGTTGAAGACACCTGAAGAAGTTGCTGCTAAGCGCGGTAAGTCCGTTGCTGAAGTAACAGCTTAAGGTTTAGTAAATAAGGAGTATAAATCAATGGCAAACGAGAAAAAGCTTAAGATCACATTGGTTAAGTCCACTATCGGTGCTATTCCTAAGCAGGTGGCAACAGTAAAATCAATGGGATTTAAGAAACTTAACAGCTCTGTTGAACTTCCTGATAATTCCGCAACAAGAGGACAGATTCAGCAGATCAGACACCTTGTAAAGGTAGAAGAGATCTAATCTCAAAAGCAAAAGTAAATGGTATCCGGAGCTGCAGTATGTATGCGCGAGTGATAAGCAGCGATGCTTATTGCGTGTAGCGGTATAAGCTCCGGAGTTAAATAAAGGAGGATTATCATGGAATTATCAAACTTAAGACCTGCTGAAGGTTCTGTACAGAGCGATAATTTTAGAAGAGGCCGTGGTCATGCTTCAGGAAACGGCAAGACCGCAGGTAAGGGACACAAGGGTCAGAAGGCTCGTTCAGGTGCTCCCAGACTTGGCTTCGAAGGTGGACAGATGCCACTTTTCAGAAGACTTCCTAAGAGAGGCTTCAAGAATATCAATCATAAAAACATCGTAGGAATTAACGTAAGCGCTCTTGAAGTATTTGATAACGGAGCAGTTGTAGATGTTCAGGCACTCAAGGATCAGGGAATCATCAAGAAAGAGCTTGATGGTGTAAAGATTCTTGGAAACGGAGAATTTACCAAGAAGCTTACGGTTAAAGCAAATGCGTTCAGCGCAGCAGCAAAAGAGAAAATCGAGGCACTTGGTGGAACAACAGAGGTGATCTAATGTTTAAGTCCCTAATGAATGCATTAAAAGTCAAAGAAATCAGATTGAAACTTCTCTTTACTCTTGCAATGCTTGCTGTTATCAGATTTGGAACAACAATTCCGGTTCCCGGAATCGATGTCCAGCGTTTTAAGAGCTGGTTTGAAGGTTTAAAGAGCGGAAATGATGCTTTTGGCTTTGTGGATCGATTTACTGGTGGATCGTTTGAGCATGCTTCAATCCTGGCTCTCAACATCACACCTTACATCACATCTTCCATTATTGTTCAGCTTCTTACTATTGCTATTCCCAAATTTGAGGAGTGGCAGAAGGACGGAGAGGACGGAAGAAAGAAACTTACAGCAATGACAAGATACATTACTGTAGTTTTGGCACTTATCGAGTCCATTGCAATGGCTGTTAATTTCTACAAAGGCGATTCCCTTGCAGATAAATCAATCTTCTTGGCAATTCAGGTTGTAGTTGCATTTACAGCAGGTAGTGCATTCCTCATGTGGATTGGTGAACGAATCACGGAAAACGGTGTTGGGAATGGTATTTCTATAGTTCTGACGATCAACATTCTTTCAAGAATTCCGTCAGATCTTCATTCGCTTTTCGAGCGTTTTGTGAGTGGGAAGCCTATTGCAAGGGGAGTAGTATCAGCTGTAATAATTATAGCGGTTATTATTGCATTGGTAGTACTGATCGTAGTTCTTAACGGCGCAGAGCGCAGAATCCCTGTTCAGTATGCAAAGAAGATTCAGGGTAGAAGAACTTATGGTGGAAATCGTTCGGAGATTCCGCTTAAGGTCAGCACAGCGGGCGTTATGCCTATCATTTTTGCAATGTCATTGTTCCAGTTCCCCAGCGTTATAACTTATTTCACAGGTTATAAGGGACCGGGCGTTTGGGCAACGATATTGGAATATTTAAGACAGGACAATTGGTTTGATCCAAACCATTGGGAGTATTCCATTGGTCTTGTAGTATACATATTATTGCTTATCTTCTTCGCGTATTTCTATACATCAATTACCTTCAATCCTATTGAGATTGCAGATAATATGAAGAAGCAGGGCGGTTTCATACCGGGAATCAGACCCGGAAAGCCTACAAGCGATTATCTTACAAGCATTTTGAACTATATCATCTTTATCGGAGCATGCGGACTTATTCTTATTGCAATAATTCCTTACTTCTTCAGTGGTATGTTCAAGGCAAGTGTTTCATTCGGTGGTACTAGCCTTATCATCGTGGTAAGTGTTATACTTGAAACTATAAAACAGATTGAGTCACAGATGCTTGTACGTAATTACAAGGGATTTTTGGAAGACTGATTAAAAAATTAATGAAAGAGGTACAGGGACCTACTCTCGCAGTGGGCCCTGCAACCTCTTGTTTCTACTTTATGGAAGGGATTAGAGTATGAAGATTATTATGTTGGGTGCACCCGGTGCGGGAAAAGGCACACAGGCTCAGATGATCGCGGAAAAGTTCAACATTCCGCATATCTCAACAGGAGATATTTTCAGAGCCAACATCAAGAACGGAACAGAACTTGGTAAGAAAGCCAAGGAATTCATGGATAAGGGACAGCTTGTTCCCGATGAGCTTACAGTTGAGCTTCTTCTTGACAGAGTAGCAAATGATGACTGCAAGAACGGATACGTACTTGATGGTTTTCCTCGCACAATTCCCCAGGCTGATGTTCTTGATTCAGAACTTACAAAGCTTGGTGATAAGGTTGATTACGCTATCAATGTTGACGTTCCCGATGAGAATATCGTTCGCAGAATGTCAGGCAGAAGAGCTTGTCTGAAGTGTGGCGCAACCTATCATATTGAACATATTAAACCACAGAAAGACGGAATCTGTGATAAGTGCGGTAGCGAGCTTGTTCAGAGAGATGATGACAAGCCTGAGACAGTTCAGAACAGACTTAAGGTTTATCATGAGCAGACTCAGCCGCTTATTGATTACTATGAGAAAAAGAGTATTTTGAAGACTGTAGACGGAACAAAGGATATGCAGGAAGTCTTCAGTGATATTGTTAGCATATTGAATGCATAATCTGGTGTGTTAAAATGGCTATAAGTATCAAAACAGATGAAGAAATCAATCTTATGCGACAGTCAGGGCATCTATTGGCAAAGGTTCATGAAGAACTGCATGCTGCTCTCAGACCCGGTATATCAACTCTTGAGCTTGATGAGATTGGTGAGAGAACTATCCGTGCTCTGGGCGGGATTCCGAATTGCAAAGATTACGAAGGATTTCCTGCTTCTGTGTGCATTTCGGTGAACAATGAAGTAGTTCACGGAATACCTAGCAGTGAGCGAATCCTGCAGGAAGGAGACATTGTTTCTTTCGACACAGGACTCATATATAAAGGTTTTCATTCTGATGCGGCGAGAACATGGGGCGTCGGTAAGATAAGCGATGAAGCGCAGAAACTTATCGATGTCACCAGAGAAAGCTTTTTTGAAGGAATTAAGAAAGCTAAAGCGGGAAACAGACTTCACGATATTTCCGCTGCTATCGATAAATATATCAGACCACACGGTTACGGCATTGTAAGGGAACTTACAGGTCACGGGATCGGAACAAGTTTACATGAAGATCCCATGGTGCCTAACTTCAGGAAACTGACAAGAGGTGTGAAACTTCAAAAAGGTATGACCATATGCGTCGAGCCCATGATAACAATGGGAAGCCGCAAGATAGGCTGGCTTGAGGATGACTGGACTGTTGTCACACTTGACGGGTCACTTGCAGCACATTATGAGAATACAATAGCCATCACGGATGGTGAACCGGAGATATTAACTTTAATATAGTTGTAAATTAAGAGGAGATGTAGATGTCAAAGGCTGATGTAATTGAAATTGAAGGAAAGGTAATTGAGAAGCTTCCCAATACAATGTTCCAGGTTGAACTTGAAAACGGACACGTTGTGTTGGCACATATAAGCGGTAAGCTTCGCCAGAACTTTATCAGAATTTTACCCGGTGATAAGGTAACACTTGAGTTATCACCATATGATCTTACAAAAGGAAGAATTATTTGGAGAGACAAGTAATATAATAATCTAATAACGGTACGTGTGTGAGGGATTTATGATACAAAAAATTCTGGATAGGCATTTCGATAGTATTTCGTTCATACATTATAACAAGAATAAGATAGCGGAGGATAATATCCGAAACACTGCTGACACTGTGATGTTTTTATCCGGTGTTAGCGCGTTCCTGCTATTTCTTATTTTACTGTTTTCGGGAAGTTATTATTTTTGTTTTTTTTCTAATTGCAATATTGTTTGTTCTTGTTGGAATACATTTAGTACAGAAAGTTTTTCTTAGTAATATATCTGAGAGCTTCAAATTATCTAGAATGTATTCCTTCTTTTTTTATGGAGTGATGATTCTTGCTTACTCCTATGCTGATATTATTATGAACATGACATCAAGGTGTATTGTGTTCCCTTGTGCCATTATCGTGATAACTGCGGTATATATGGATACTTTTTTGGCCACTACGGTGTACAAGATCGTACTTACCATCATATATTGCATAATGGATTCTATGATCCGTCCCCATTATGGTGTAAAAAGAGATCTGTTTGTTGCGGGCGTTGCCATCATCGCGTCGCTGTTCAGCTATTTTGAGATAGTCGATCTAGCGATAAATAAAGGTGAAGACAGACGTATCCTCGAAAGAAAGAGTACTACAGATCTTCTTACGGGTATTTACAACAAGCTTTCTTTTGAAGAGAAATGTAATGAATACCTTAAGAAAAGAAAACCCGGTGCAAGATGCATTCTGTTTATCTTTGACCTTGATAATTTCAAGGAAGTAAATGATACATACGGCCATCAGACGGGTGATAACGTGCTTAAGAAGTTCTCTGAGATACTTCAGAGCTATTTCCATCCCTATGACATTATGGGAAGGATTGGCGGCGATGAATTTATGGTACTCGTGATGGGCGAGATGCCGGAAGGATTTGCGGAAAAGAGATGCAGAAGTATTCTTCACGAGTTTAAGACTGCACGTATCAATCAGGTATCAGGTCTTACATGCAGTATCGGTATTGTCAGTGACAACGACTGCGCAAGCTTCAGTGAGCTTTATAAGAAGGCGGATGAAGCTCTTTATGAGGCAAAAGAGAGCGGAAAAGCCACATTTAATCTTCATGAGGAAGAAAAAGAAAGAAATTCAAAATTGTCGTAACAATCTTATGAAAAACCCTTATGAAAAAGCTGAAAAAACTGCTTGATTATTGACTTTGGATATGTTATGATATCAAATGGTCTTTTTAGGTAGAGGGGTTATTATGCCCTTCTTTAAGCATTATCTGTTTACCATGCAGGAAAGGAGTAACAATGAAAGTAAGGTCTTCTGTTAAACCTATGTGCGAAAAGTGCAAGGTTATTAAGAGAAAGGGCGTTATCAGAGTTATCTGTGACAACCCTAAGCACAAACAGAGACAGGGATAATCCGAGCCGTTTAGGTGGATTACTTTTTGATACCAATGTGTATTGGAAAGATCGGATCATTCTTTGTCCGGTTGGGCTGTGAATCATGGCCCCAATCAAACAAGTAATATTATTTATAAGTTATGGAGGAATAAAAAATGGCTCGTATTGCAGGTGTAGATTTACCTAGAGATAAGCGAGTAGAGATCGGTTTGACATACATCTACGGAATTGGTAGAACAAGCTCAAACAAGATTCTTGAAGCAGCAAAAGTAAGTCCGGACACACGTGTTCGTGATCTTACAGACGAAGAAGTAAAGAAAATTGCCGAGATTATCGGTAACGACTACGATGTAGAAGGTGACCTCAGAAGAGAAATCGCTATGAACATCAAGAGACTCACAGAGATCGGATGTTTCAGAGGCATGCGTCATAGAAGAGGACTTCCTTGCCGTGGTCAGAGAACTAAGACAAATGCAAGAACTAGAAAAGGACCTAAGAGAACAATCGCTAACAAGAAGAAATAATTTTTCTTGATGTCTGAGCATGGCAGATCAGTGATGTAACATTATAACCAGTAATTATTAGGAAGAAAGTAGGTTAGTTTAAAATGGCAAATCAGAAATCAACTGCAGCTAAAAAGTCAGCTGCAAAGAAACGTGTCAAGAAAAACGTTGAACACGGACAGGCGCACATCCAGTCATCTTTCAATAACACTATCGTTACTTTGACAGATGCAGCAGGAAACGCTCTTAGCTGGGCAAGTGCCGGCGGTCTCGGATTTAAAGGTTCAAGGAAATCTACTCCTTATGCTGCACAGGTAGCTGCAGAGACAGCAACAAAGGCTGCACTTATTCACGGCCTTAAGACTGTTGATGTATTCGTTAAGGGACCAGGATCAGGAAGAGAAGCTGCTATCAGAGCTCTTGCTGCAAGTGGACTCACAGTTACATCTATCACAGATGTAACACCTGTACCGCACAACGGATGCAGACCTCCCAAGCGTCGTAGAGTATAATCGATTTTATATCGCGTTACTCTCATTGCAGAATACATGTGCAAATATATATGTATTTAACGCGTTGGATGAAGGTGCATGACACTGTAAACAACATCAGATAACAGAATGTTGTCTGAGTAAAAGAAAGGAGCCTAAAATGGCAGTAAACAGAGTTCCCGTATTAAAAAGATGCAGATCACTTGATCTGGATCCTACATTTCTTGGATATGACAAAAAGTCTAAGAGAACATCAGCTAACGCTGGTAAGAAAATGAGTGAGTATGGACTTCAGCTCCGCGAGAAGCAGAAGGCTAAATTCATATATGGCGTCCTTGAGAAGCCTTTTAGAAATTACTACGACAGAGCAGACAGAATGAAGGGTCAGACAGGTTCCAACCTTATGACTATTCTTGAGACAAGACTTGATAACGTTATCTTCAGAATGGGCTTTGCAAGAACAAGAAGAGAAGCTAGACAGGTTGTTCTTCACAAGTTCATCACTGTAAATGGTAAGGTAATCAACATTCCTTCATACCTCATTAAGGCCGGTGATGTCATCGAAGTTAAAGAGGCAGCTAAGAACATTCAGAGATTTAAGGATATTTCAGAAATCACTGCAAGCAGACTTGTTCCTGAGTGGCTTGACGTTAACAAGGAAGGACTTAAGGGTACAATAAAGGAACTTCCTTCAAGAGAAGTAATCGACGTTCCTGTTGATGAGATGCTTATCGTCGAGTTGTATTCTAAGTAATCTATTAAATAGAAACTTGTTAACTAGTCACATAAGGAGGGTATATCAGTGTTTGATTTTGAAAGACCAAATATTGAAGTTGCTGAAATCTCAGATGATAAGAAATATGGTAAATTCGTAGTAGAGCCTCTTGAAAGAGGTTACGGTATTACACTGGGCAATTCCCTTCGTAGGATTATGCTCTCATCATTACCTGGTGCAGCAGTAAGTCAGGTCAAGATTGAAGGCGTGCTGCATGAATTCAGTTCTATTCCCGGAGTAAAGGAAGACGTAACTGAGATCATTATGAATATCAAGAATCTTTCTATAAAGAATTCCTCTGATACTAACGAACCTAAGACAGCTTATATCGAGTTCAACGGCGAAGGAGTAGTAAGAGCATCAGATATTCAGGTGGACCAGGATATTGAGATCATGAATCCTGATCAGGTTATCGCTACACTTTCCGGAAAGGATGCTAAGCTCTACATGGAGCTCACCATCACAAAGGGAAGAGGTTATGTAAGCTCTGACAAGAATAAGACAGGCGATCTTCCAATCGGAGTTATCGCAATCGATTCTATCTACACACCTGTAGAGAGAGTAAATATAACCATCGAGAACACTCGTGTAGGTCAGGTAACTGATTTCGATAAGCTTACATTAGATGTTCACACTGATGGAACACTTGCTCCCGACGAGGCTGTAAGCCTTGCAGCAAAGGTACTCAGTGAGCATTTGAGCCTCTTCATCGACCTTTCTGAGAATGCTAAGACAGCAGAAGTTATGATCGAGAAGGAAGACGATGAGAAGGGCAAAGTTCTCGAAATGTCAATTGATGAGCTTGAACTTTCAGTTCGTTCATTCAACTGCCTTAAGAGAGCAGGCATCAATACCGTTCAGGAGCTTGCAAGCAAGACTTCTGATGATATGATGAAGGTTCGTAATCTTGGACGTAAGTCACTTGAGGAGGTCCTTGCTAAGCTTGATGAGCTTGGACTTTCACTTAAGTCAGATGGCGAACAGTAATATCACTAACTATTAATTATGAATGTCCGCGGAAGGTAAATCCGATGCGTACTGAAGCGGATTCTCATAGGATCAAAAAACTGCATTGTGAGAGTAAGACCGATGCGCATCTTATGATGTACCTACAGCGGAGGGAACTCCGCAAATGAGAAAGGATGTAAAATAACATGGCAATGTACAGAAAGCTTGGAAAAGCAACAAAGCCCAGAAGAGCACTTCTTCGTAACCAGGTAACAGCACTTCTTTACAATGGAAAGATTGTTACTACTGAGGCAAGAGCTAAGGAAATCAAGAAGATCGTAGAGCCTATGATCACTCTTGCTGCTAAGGAAAAGGACAATTTTGAGACTGTTTCCGTTGAAGTTAAGATTCCTGAGAAGGATAAGGACGGAAAGAGAGTAAAGGAAGTTGTTGACGGTAAGAAGGTTACTAAGTTCACAACTGTTACTAAGGAAATCAAGAAGGATCTTCCTACACGTATGCATGCAAGAAGACAGCTTCTTAAGACTCTTTACCCTGTAGTTGATGTTCCTCAGGAGAACAAGGGAAGAAAGAAGAACACTAAGGAAGTTGACCTTGTAGCAAAGCTTTTCGATGAGTACGGACCTAAGTACGCAGATCGTAAGGGTGGTTACACAAGAATCATCAAGATCGGTCAGAGAAAAGGCGATGCAGCTATGATGGTTGTTCTTGAGCTTGTTTAATAGCTTTTGATTATTTAAACCATAAATATAGAGGTTTCAGAGCGAATGCTCTGAAACCTCTTTTTAATGTCTTTATTTGCGATTTAAACAAATGATGTGACAATGGTCATTTATTTATACTGGTCCACATTCTGGGGCGTTATGGGAACAAATGGAACCCAAATATACTTATGGTCTGCGGATACGCCTGAAACAGAAGAAACCGAACCGTTTTTTGCAAGTGAAACAGCACTTTGTACGGCTGCAGCACCCTGTCCTGCGGTATCCTGAAGAACCGTCATATAAAGGTCTCCGCTTCTTACAGCTTCACATCCCTCGTCTGTAGCGTCGATTCCGGCTACAAGTATCTTGTGTGTATCATATCCGTTTTCTTTCATCCATTTGATAGCGCCCATTGCCATAGTGTCGTTATTGCAGATGATACAATCAAATGACTGTCCTGTCTTTTTGAATATATTGAGCTTGTCATATGTTACGTCTTCAACCCAATCACCGTTGTCGACCCATACATAGTTTACATCGACCTTATTGTCAAGGAAGAAGTATTTTACTGCATTTGTACGCTTTGGAGCAGCTGCATGCATCTTTTCACCAACCATGATGATGACATTAAGTGCAGGTGGTTTTCCGAGACCGCTCCAGATATAATCTGCTTGGAATTCTCCGGCATCCTGCTCGTATGAGCCAACATAGACATATTTGTCACTTTTGAGATAGTCAATCTCAGGCTCATTGTTGATGAATACAATTGGAAGATTGCCTGCTGCATTCTCCATCTGAAGTGTGGTGCTTGTATCACATAATCTGCATATGATGGCATCATATCCTTCAGAAGCGGCGTTTGCTATCTGTTGCATCTGTGTTTCTGTATCTTTCTGGCTGTATACGACATCAATTGTTGCGCCAAGTTCTTGGCCCTTTGCAACTATTGAATCGGCAAGTGTATTTAGGAATGAGTCATCGTCAGCGTGAAGCGTCATAAGTATTTTTATACCGTTACCGGAAACCGATCCGGAGCCTGCCTTGCCACAAGCTGTAATTGAAAGAGATAGCAGTATCACGCATAGTAGATAAGCCATTGATCTTTTAATTCGATTTTTCATAATATGTATCTCCTTATCAAATCTTGAACTTCTGAACATAGGATGTAAGCGTTTCTGAAGTATTTGCCAACTCGTGTGAGTTGTCGGCAACGTCCTGACTGTTTTTAGTAATGCTATTAGCCTGTTCAACCATCTTACGACTGGTTTCGAGGATTTCATCCGTGCTTGCAGCCTGTTCTTCGGAGATAGCAGCAACATTGCTTGCAACGTCATCAACCTTCTGCACGTCTTTGATCATGAGGTCGATAAGAGAATTTGATTTTTCAATGTTCTGATAGATCTGATCGAATGTCTGTACTGCTGTATCAATAAGATCGCTGTTGCTTTCAATATTCTTTGCACTTGTCTGAGCCTGAACGACAACGTTGTCGATGGCTTTTCTGACTTCATCGATAAGTTTTGCAATGTTATCGGCACTTGTTGCAGAGTTCTTCGCAAGTTTACCAATCTCGGTAGCAACAACGGCAAATCCCTTTCCGGAATCACCGGCGCGTGCGGCTTCAATAGAAGCATTAAGTGAAAGGAGATTGGTCTGCTCGGCAATTTCAGCGATAAGACCGACAATATTGGTGATCTCTTCGGAAGCTTTTCCTACAGCGTCAATAGAAGTAACAAGCTCGTCATTGCTGCTCTTAATGTACTGCATAGCATCGGCAAGCTGTTCCATGTTGTCGCGGCCCTTCTTACTGATCGCAACAGTTTCTTTCATGCTCTCATTAGCCTGATTTGAATTGTCTCTTGTGTCAGCAACTACCATTGCAAGAGTTGTGGCATTCTGGGCAATCTCGTTAACTGCAACAGCGAGCTGATCGACAGTTGAATTGAGGTTCTTCATAGCTTCTGACTGCGATTGAGATGCTTCGTACATGCTCTTTGATACAATATCGGAATTGTCGGACTGCTCTCTGAGTCTCTTTGACTCGGCATTGATAGCAGTGAGCATATTCCTCATGGAATGAACAAATTCATTTACTTCATCGCCCATGAGACCAATCTCATCATTACTTCTTCCGTGTTTAACGTTGATAGTGAAGTCACCGGCTGACATATCTGTAATGTTCTTGGTAATTCCGCCGAGAGGAGCAATGACTTTGGTAACCATGAGGTTGATAAGTACAACGATAACTATAATTGCAAGTATTCCTGTCACGATAAGAGTGGTAACAAGTCTTGTCACGTCCTTCATGACAATCGATTTGCTTATATATGAGATAAGAACCCAGTCGGTTCCGGCAATCTGCTTAAATGCAACTACATTGTTGGCAAGAGTAACGGTGGAGTAGTCTCTCTCGGCAATCTTGCCTGCTATTGCAGCCATAAGTCTGTCGTTGTCATTTGTGTCAAGTTTGGTTGATACACGGTTCTTGTCACGATGGGCAAGAATAGTGTTATCTGTTATATCAACAAGAAAAGAAGCAGCCTGGTCCATCTTAACCTTGGAGTTGACGATAATACTGATCTGGTCAAGTGACAGATCGGCGGCCATAATCTTAAGGTCTGAAGAGCCGTCATCGATGATACCTGATGCACTTATGACACTTGTGCCGTTTGCATCCTTATATGTATTACCATAGACCATGTTTACGCGGGTCATACCTTGTTTGAACCATTCCTGTTCTGTGACATTACCCGTTTCTTTCGTGGATTCTGATGCTTTGTAGACTTTACCGCTTTGTGATGCGATATACGGACCGTTTTTGCAATAGATATTAAAACCGTAGCAAGCGTTCATCATAGCAGATAATTGTGCATCTGTTGGCTTTGTTTTTTCGACCATTTGCTTAACGGTAGAGAAATTCTGGAGATTTTCGTCGAGCCATGCCTCAATGTTGTCTGCCTGATTGGAAATGGAAGAATTAAGTGCCGATGTTGCCATCTGTGTCATACTCTTACCTGACAGGTATCCTGAAATGAGCACCAAAATAAGAATAGTGGCAACTACAGCAGGGACCAAGAACAATAAAAGCTTGTTTTTGATCTTTGTATGTCTCTTTCCTTTTTTCATTTTAGATAAGTCTCCTTAAGATATAAAAATAGATAAGATTATAGAAGCTTAATAGTTATTGTACACTGTTTGGATTGTTTTTTATATGGAATATTATGAACAATTTCACTTTTTAGCGAATTTTCTTTTCGAAATGTTGATAGTCTTTAGATGAATTCCAGTTTCCTCCCCATGTAAAACCGTGTTCTCTAAAGAGTTTATAGGCAAGATCGTCCTTGTCGATCTTATATGGAAAAGAGGCAGACCTGTCGGCATAGTCCTTGCCGGCAGCGGGAGCTATGGTAGTTGTGCCGTTCTTGTACTTTACCTGTGGATTATATAAAGGATTTAAGTCAATCGCGAGTCCCTGAGAGTGTTTGGAGAGCTTATGGCCTTTTGCGATGGGACGATAATTGAAGCAGGATGTGTTGTTTGCTTCCATAGAAGCCTCGTCATCAGCGTTAAATTCATCGATAAGCCTGATGCTCTCAATTTGATAATCGTTCTCATACAATTCGTGGAAAATTTCCATGACATCGTCAGCAATCACCTTGTTGCAGATCATTTCACCGACCTTTTCTTCACCGTCAAAATTGACATAGCTGACAACACAATATCTGAGTTCATCAAGTGATATTTTGCAATCATGAGGATATGATACGTCTGTTATCTTTGATACAATTGAATCCGGAATTTCCTCGTAGTAGAAGCCTTCTTCGAATGTGACTCTTGTGTCATATACGTCTGAATCGTCGGGTAAGTTTGAGCTCGACATGACACTCGAATTGACCGTTTCAGTCGATGATTCTGATGCACTGATCGATGCTCCGGAGGTATTTTCGGAAGAGGCAACTGATGAGCTTTGTTCAAGATTTGAATCAAGCGCGGCCGAAGCTGTGATATTTTCCTGTGACTGTGTGGAAAGGTGGGAATTGGCGTAATCTTCGAGAGTTTCGTGACCTGCAAGATGTCTTGCGGCGAGGGCACAAAAAACGATTATTGCCAAAAGAAGAATAAGATCTTTTACATATTTACTGTTCATTTGGAAATCTCCGATGTTAATTTTATAAATCAATATTACCACATTTATGCTATAATATTTCGAATGGTAGGTAAAAAGAGATGATACGTACAGATAAACTTGTATTTGAATATATCAGAAGAGACGAAGAGGGAAATGTCGAAGGCATTACAAGGGCTGTCGATGATGTCAATATTGACGTCAGACCCGGACAGTTTATAGCGGTTCTCGGACACAACGGATCAGGCAAGTCGACACTTGCCAAACATTTCAACGCTCTTTTGTATCCGACAGAGGGCGAAGTTATCGTTGACGGGATGAACACGAGAAATGGCGAGAAACTGTGGGAAATCAGGCAGGAAGCCGGAATGATCTTTCAGAATCCCGACAATCAGATAATCGGACAGGTTGTCGAAGAGGATGTCGGATTTGGCCCTGAGAATATGGGCGTCCCCACGGAAGAAATCTGGGAGCGTGTTGATGAGAGCCTTAGAGCGGTGAATATGCTTGAATTCAGGAAATCATCACCCAATCATCTTTCGGGTGGCCAGAAACAGAGAGTTTCAATTGCCGGAGTTATCGCTATGCATCCAAAGTGCATTATTATGGACGAACCCACGGCGATGCTCGACCCAAACGGAAGAAAAGATGTCATCAGGGCAGCGAGGGCGCTTAACAGCGTTGAAGGAATAACTGTCATTCTCATAACACATTATATGGAAGAAGTTATTTACGCCGATAAGGTGTTTGTCATGGATAAAGGGCATGTTGAGATGCAGGGCACGCCTAAAGAGATTTTTTCTCAGGTTGAAAAGCTCAAAGAGCTAAGGCTCGGCGTTCCGCAGGTTACTCTTTTGGCACACGAACTTAAAAAGAGCGGTTTGCCGCTTCCTGACGGAATTCTCACAAAAGAGGAGTTTGTCGAGGAACTTAAGAAATTAAAGAGATGATACGGAGAAGGAAATGTCTATAATTCTCGACCATGTAAATTATATATATGATGAAGATACCGCGATGGCGCATGCGGCGCTGACGGACGTGAATATAAAGATTGATGCGGGCGAATTTATCGGACTTATAGGGCACACCGGGTCCGGAAAATCAACGCTGATCCAGCATATGAACGGTCTTGTTAAGCCTACGAGCGGTACGGTATATTTTGACGGAAAAGATATCAGCGATCCCGAGTTTGACAGGAAAGCACTCAGAGCAAAGGTGGGACTTGTTTTCCAGTATCCCGAGCACCAGCTTTTTGAAACGGATTGCTTTAAGGATGTTTGTTTTGGACCAAAGAACCTTGGTTTGTCTCAGAAGGAAGTGGAACTTAGAGCTTATGAGGCACTTAAACAGGTTGGCTTTGACGATGACTATTTTTACCAGTCACCGTTTGACCTTTCGGGCGGACAAAAGAGAAGAGTCGCAATAGCCGGCGTTCTTGCAATGAAGCCTGAGATCCTTATCCTTGACGAGCCTACTGCGGGACTTGATCCCAAGGGAAGAGAGGATATCCTCAATCTTGTGAAGAAGCTTCATGATGAAGTCGGCATAACTATCATACTTGTAAGTCACAGCATGGACGATGTTGCGGATTATGTGGACAGAATAATAGTTATGAATAAGGGAAGAGTAGCATTTGACGATGTTCCCAAGGAAGTTTTCAGACACAGACAGGAACTTGAGGCTATAGGTCTTGCGGCTCCGCAGGTTACGTATGTTATGCAGGAGCTTAAGACGGCCGGATTTGATGTTGACATAGATGTCACAACGCTTGACGAAGCAAAAAACGAGATATTGAGAGCTTTTTCAAAATAAAAGATATGTAAGGCAAAAAGATGCTTAGAGATATTACATTAGGACAATATTACAGAACTGAATCCATAATACACAGACTGGACCCAAGAGTTAAGATAGTCGGCACGTTTGTTTTCCTTATTGCCATTTTTATGGTAAATAACGCATTGGGATATGTTATCGCGGGACTTTTTCTTGCTATGAACATCAAGCTGTCGAATGTGCCGGTTAAATTTATCTTCAGGGGAATGAAATCTATTTTTTTCCTGCTGATGATATCGGTGCTGTTTAATTTGTTTCTGACTCCCGGAGATCCGATAATTACAATTTGGAAGATAAAGATCACGGATGAGGGCCTTAAACTTGCCGTAAAGATGGCGATAAGACTGGTGTTCCTTATTACAGGTTCATCGCTTATGACGCTTACGACAACGCCAAACAACTTGACTGACGGACTTGAGAGTTTACTTAATCCGCTTAAGCTTGTGCATGTTCCGGTGCATGAAATATCAATGATGATGTCGATCGCGCTTAGATTTATCCCTATTTTGCTCGAGGAGACCGATAAGATCATGAAGGCTCAGATGGCAAGATGCGCGGATTTTGAGACCGGCTCGATCATTAAAAGGGCAAAAAACATGGTACCGCTTTTAGTGCCGCTTTTTATATCGGCATTTAGAAGAGCTATGGATCTTGCGATGGCAATGGAAGCAAGGTGCTACCGCGGCGGCGAGGGCAGGACCAAGATGAAGCCGCTATTTTATCAGAAAAGAGACAGGATTGCATATATTGTGCTTGTTCTTTTCCTTATAATGTGTGTTGTGATTGGAAGAATGAAATTCTGAGAGATAATAAAGAAATGGCAAAAAAGCGCAGAATAATGCTGATAGTTTCATATGATGGCACGAATTACAGCGGATGGGCGCTTCAGAGTTCGACACCTAATACCGTTGAAGGCGTGCTGAACAGGGCAATTCATGGCCTGACCGGAGAGAAAGTTGCGGTAATAGGCGCAAGCAGGACGGATGCAGGCGTTCATGCCTACGGAAATGTCGCTGTTTTTGATACCTGCTCGACGATTCCGGGAGACAGATTCTCTTTTGCCCTGAATCATATACTTCCTGAGGATGTGCGAATTGTTGAGTCGATGGAAGTCTCACCGGAGTTTCATCCGCGTCATTGTGATACAGAGAAAACCTATGAATACAGGGTTTTGAACACCAAGATGCCTGTTCCCGTAAGGCGACTGTATACATATCATTTCAGCATGCCGTTGGATGCGGAAAAGATGCAGGAAGCAGCGAAGTATCTTGTGGGAGAACATGATTTTACGAGCTTTTGTAATGTTGAATCGCAGGCGGCAAGTCATGTGCGCACAATTAGGGATATCACGGTTAAAAGACACGGCGATGAAGTGATAATAAGTGTTACGGGCAACGGCTTTCTATATAATATGGTCCGCATAATCGCGGGTACGCTCATACTTGTAGGAAGAGGGAAAAAAGAGCCTTCGGAAGTTAAGAAAATGCTTGATAGCAAGGATCGCAAAGCAGCGGGTCCGACAGCACCGCCGGAGGGGTTATTCCTTATAAAATATAAGTTCACGGATGGCGTTCCGATCGTTGGAAATAGTGTTGACAATAAGACTAAATGCGATATATAATATCTTACTGTGTGACGTCATGTCCACTATTAGGTGAAAATGTCATATTGTTGTCCCGGTAAGCTTCAATATGTACATCATATATAATGTGAGAATCAGGTGAAGGGTTTTCACATAAGTAACCAATCAAGTAATTATTTACTGGAGGAAATACAATGAAAACTTATATGCCTAGTGCAACTACAGTTGAGAAGAAGTGGTATGTAGTTGATGCTACCGATATGACACTTGGACGTCTTGCTTCAAACGTAGCAAACGTACTTAGAGGTAAGAACAAGCCCATCTATACTCCTAACATTGATACAGGCGATTATGTGATCGTAATCAATGCTGAGAAGATCAAGGTTTCAGGTAAGAAGCTTGATCAGAAGATGTATTGGCATCACACAGAGTATGTTGGACACCACAAGGAGTTCTCACTCCGTCAGATGATCCAGGACAAGCCTGAAAGAGTTATCGAGCATGCCGTTAAGGGAATGCTTCCTAAGGGATCTCTTGGAAGAGAAATGTACACAAAGCTCCATGTATACGCAGGTGCAGAGCATCCACACGCAGCTCAGAAGCCTGAAGTATTAACATTTTAATCGGAGAGGAGAATAGTAAAAATGGCAAAGTCATCTAATTATTACGGAACAGGTAGAAGAAAGAAATCAATCGCTAGAGTATACCTTGTATCCGGAAATGGAAATATAACAATCAACAAGAGACCTATCGATGAGTATTTCGGACTTGAGACACTCAAGGTTATCGTTAGACAGCCCCTTGTTGCTACAGAGACAACTGAGAAGTTCGACGTTGTAGTAACAGTTAGAGGCGGCGGCACAACAGGCCAGGCCGGTGCTATCAGACACGGTATCGCAAGAGCACTTCTTCAGGCTGACTCAGATGAGTACAGACCTGTACTTAAGAAGGCCGGATACCTTACAAGAGACCCTCGTATGAAGGAAAGAAAGAAGTACGGTTTGAAGAAAGCTCGTCGTGCTCCTCAGTTCTCAAAGAGATAATCTTTCGAGATTCAAAAAGAACTTACAAACCTCAGAAACTCAGTGTTTCTGGGGTTTTTCTTTTATCTATAATTGTATTCAGTTGTGGTGAAACGCAGAAAATTTTGTACCGTAAACAGCGAGTAAACAGCAGGTAGACAGCAAAATTATCAAGTCTTAGATTTTATTTATTGCTTCTACCAGAGACTGGATATCAAGGTGTGTGTACACTTTCTCTGTCAGAGACATTGCTCCGGAGTGTCCTACGATTTTCTTGATCATTGTAGGATCCACATGAGCTTCTGCCAGCATTGATATGCAGGTGTGCCGAGTATCATGAGGATTGTGCTCCATCCCAAGGTTTTCTATTAGTGGTGTCCAGTAGCTGTCTTTATAGTTTCTGTAGGTGAATTTTTTGTTGTCATCTGTGTGAAGAAGGTATTCACAGTCAGAGGATTCATACCAGGCTTTGTAGAATGGTAGAACCTTATCTGCTATAGGAACCTTTCTGATACCATTTTCAGTCTTACTTAGTATCACATCGAAATACTGTTCTTCAAGATGAACATTTTTCTTTTCCAAATCCAGTAGTTCAGATATTCTACAGCCGTTGTAAATCAGCATCAGTACTGTCTGGTAGAACGGATCATCCTTGAGCTCCCATAGCCTGTCAATCTCAGCTTTTGAAAAGATATCTCTCTCAACCTTGTTTGGATTCTTGTCCTTATACTTGAGGATATCTACAAATTCGGAATAGTCCTTGTTACAGATATCGTTCTTAAGGGCATAATCGTAAAGCTGATTGAAAAGGACTTTGATCTTACGGAGTGTAGGATAATTCTTTCCGCAGGTATCAATGACATTCTGAAGCTCTGCCAGCCTTATATCTCTAAAAGTTTTATTGTAAAGGGTGCCACATACGTTATATGAGGCTGTATACCCATGCACATTGGATTTATAGATGGTAGGATACTTTGCTTCAGACCAGGCATTATATACGTCTGTGAATGTCATTTTGGCTGCTTTTGTATCAAATGGATTCTGATGATAATCTGATAGCATTTGTAAGCCTTCCTGCTTGGTTTCTGCATATCCTATGACATTGTACGTCTGCTTTTTTGTACCTTTTTCCGGATCAATAGTCCATCCGGTGGTTACTCTTACCATATAGGGTTTTCTGCGTTTTCCGGACATTTTCATTACACTTCCATATCCGTTTGGTAATTTCAAATAATATCGACCTCCTTTGATGCTCAGGTTATTTATGAAAAAGGGTATAACCCTTAATCACCTTTCTTATCTGGTAATGCTACATTTGCGTAGTATGCCAGCTCTGTTTCGAACCAGTGATTAAATCTATCTTCATTTGATAGGCCTTGTTCTAGGCTTTCTCGTTCATCTGCGTATCTTTCCAGAAAAAGGCAGAGATCTGCGTTATTATCTGCTATTTCATCGTTTCCCATGAATTTAAGGCTACAGCTCCACTCTTCAGTTTTTGGCGGGCGATTTACGTCTATATTGAAGTGAAGACCTGCTTTTTTATTTAATTCGTTTAGAACATAGAGGACATCTGAGAGAGTATCTAAAGTGATGTTCTTCTTCTGATATCCAATAAGTTCTGCCGGGGAGATATTAAGAATATTTGCGATCTCATTCAGTATACCTATTGAAGGTTCAATTTCGCCGCTTTCATATTTCTGTACGGTACGCATAGTTTTGCCTAGCCTGTTAGCCAGTTCAGTCTGACTGAGGTGCTGAGCTTTGCGGGCCTGCTTAATTCTATTTCCAATATCATATTCATTATTCATCGTACTGACCTCCTTGTGTGAATTGTAACATGTAGTAATACGAATTGCAAGAGCGTAATACGAATTAAGAATACATATTATATATTGACAAATGAATTATTAAGACGTATTATCAAAATACGAACTGACAATTCGTATTTTAGACGGGAGGAGGTGAAAAAAATATGGAAGACAAAAAGTTATATGTAGAACTGCCAAGATTTACCGGTAGAAATGTTCCTATAACCGAGGTCGCTGAGGCAATGCACAAAGATGCGCAGTTTGTAAGAATTGGGATCCAACAGGGAATATTCAAATTTGGATATGCCATGAAGAAAGAGAATTCGAGTGAATACAACTACTATTGTCCAGACAGAAAGGTGTGGGAAGAGATTGGATACTTTAGTCCAGAAGCAGTCTAAAATGAAAAAACTCTCTTGCTGGTAACAAGAGAGTAAATGAAAAGCCGGAGCTTTTGTAAATTCGATTAAATAAAGTATAGCAAGGGTTCCGGCCAAGTTCAACAAAAAAGTAAGATTGGAGGAATCTAAATGGAAACAAGCAAACCAGAATTAAAGCTTATCCAGATGTCAGATGTAGAAGCTGAAGAAGTTTCCTGGCTATGGTATCCGTTTATACCATATGGAAAGCTTACCATCATTCAGGGAGATCCCGGAGATGGAAAAACAACTTTTGTACTAAATGCAGCAGCGAAGTTATCAAAAGGAATTTCGTTAGATACAGGTCTGCAGAGTGAGGAACCAATAAACATCATATATCAGACAGCAGAAGACGGACTGGCTGATACGGTAAAGCCAAGACTTGAAGGTGCCGGGGCTGACTGCTCCAAAATCCATGTGATAGATGAGAGTGATAAATCGCTATCAATGGTAGATGAGAGAGTTGAACAGGCAATCATAAGGACTGGAGCAAAACTCTTGATTCTGGATCCACTACAGGCATATCTCGGAGGCGGAATGGATATGAATAGAGCTAATGAAGCAAGAGATATGACTAAGAAGCTGGGAGCTTTGGCGGAGAAGTACAAATGTGCAATCATCCTAATCGGACACATGAACAAGGCTTCCGGAAACAAGGCAGCCTATAGAGGGATGGGATCAATTGACTTCTACGCAGTAGCAAGAAGTGTCCTGCTGGTAGGAAGGATAGAAGGAGAACCGGAACTAAGGGCAATAGTCCAAATAAAGAACAACTTAGCAGCATTTGGACATTCAAAGGCCTTCAGATTATCAGAAAAGGGATTCGAGTGGATTGGAGATTATGAAATAACCGCAGACGAAGTTCTCGGAGGAATTGCACCGAAAGCGAATAAGCAGGAAAAGGCGATAGCTCTTCTGAGAGAATTGGCTGAAGACCATAATATGATCCCAAGTAACGAGGCAGTAGAACTGGCTAAAGAAGAGGATATATCAAAAAGAACTCTGGAGATAGCCAAAAATGAACTTGGGATAAAAGCCAGGAGAATCAACAATACCTGGTACTGGATATTAAAAGAAATCGAATGATAATCAAGAGCGCAACAATGTAATGTGCCTGAAGTTACACTCTTAAGATTGCAAGGTTGTAAAAAGACAAAGACACTGCATTGTTGCGGACTAGAAGAAAGGGACGAATGAAAAACGTACAGATATCACAGGAATTATTTATAAGGCTGATACGATTACTGGTCTTTGAGTTCGACGAAGATACTGATCTGATCAAAAAAGAACTTGAGGACAAGATGGAAAAATTAGCAAGGCACGAAATCTATTCAAAGTTCAAGACAGCACCCACAGAAGAGGAGAAGGAAAAAGCTCGTCAGGACTACCTCGATATGGTGGGAATGCACAGGGATTTTAGATGGTGATTTCCCTTGATGGATTGAACGGGAGCGTGACACGCTCCGGTAATAATCAGCCAAGGAATGAATGGCTTGGCAGGCGAGCGGAGCGAGCTTCCCCATAACGTGTCGTTATGGGTAACCCCCTATGGATAATGACATTACACATCATTATCCGGGGGCTCTCCGAGGGGCCTGCCGGCGGCAAAAAAATATTACGAAAGGAGTTTGTTTATGATAACAGTGACATTTCACATTTCATGTAAGAAGCATTCGCTCACTAAAACGCGAGATGTGGTTTCGGTGAGCAAACACAATCTTCGATTATTTCAAAGCGAAGAGTATAACGAAGAAATGATCGAAGTGGAAGTCGGGAGTGAAGTAAATGTTCTCGATGATGTAAAAGAGATTTATGAAAGGGAATTCTCTGAGGCACTTGCGGAATACAACAAAGGTAAAAGAAGTGACAGACAGATTCCTGACTATCTGGAGTATGTATCCGAAAGTAAAAAGAATGATGTGGCTACGGAGGTAATTCTCCAAGTAGGGGATAAGGAATTCTGGGCAGATAAGACGAGAGAGCAGTGGAATGCAATGAAGCCACTCTTGAGAGATCAGCTTGAATATGTAAAAGAGATAGTTCCGGAATTCAAAATCGCATCGGCGGTAACACACTTGGATGAGGATTCACCTCATATGCACGTAGTAGGAGTTCCGGTAGCAACAGGATACAAACGAGGACTAAGCAAACAGGTGGCAAAAACAAAAGTGTTTGATCAGGAGAGACTAGAAAAAATACAAGATCTAATGCACGATTTTGTAGAGCATCAGATGATAGACCACCCGGAGATCTTTGGAGATGAAACCTTAAAGCCAAAGGAAAAAGGAAGGAATAGCGACTTCTCAAAAGAATTCTACTTAAGGCTAAAGCAGCAAGAATATGAAAAGCTGGAAGATAAGTGCCAGGAGAAGGAGACACAGATTGAAGCTCTGGACGGAACGGCTAAAGAAATGAAGGAGGACATTGAAAGCACAGTTAACCAATATGTGGACTCAGTGGTAAATACAGAAATGAAAAAGGAATTCATGAGATACGCAACACTCGAAAATCCTAAGACCACACTGGGAAAACTAGTCTCGAAAGCCTTCAGAACATTCAAGGAATGGTGGGATAAGACCAAGAAGCCTGAGGTAGCTGAAAAGGCTAAAACAAGCATTTTGCAAAAGCTAAGAGAAAGCCAGACGATAGTTGATCAGAGGAAGGAGCAGCAAAGTCCAAATCTTAATAGGAATAATCTAAGACCTGAGAGATGAATAACTGATAGTGCAATAGGCAGGGGCGTGAAAACGCCCTTGTTTTATGCACATAATATTGAACAGGATGGGTATTGGATACGCTGGTTTTATGAATGACAACAGAGAGTGCAAAATCTCATGTCCGGTTCTTCTGGTTTCTGATCAGGAGAAATGCGGATGTAAGCTTCTTGAAAAGTTTGATATTACACAGCCGACTCTCTCTCATCACATGAAGATACTTGTGGATTCGGGCTTGGTTAAAGACAGGAAAGAAGGTAAGTGGCACTACTATTCAATAAACACGGACATCATGAAGGAATTCTTTGGTTTTATAAAAACTCTCTGTAATGAAACCACCGGCAAGTGCTGTAAGGGAGAACCGTAATGTGGAACTTTATTCAGACTCAGGTCTTTACCATATCCCCATTACATGTTGCATCACAAGGCTTACAACTGTTATTCCGCCCCAGCAACAGCCACCAAGCAGTATCGGCTTTCCACCGGATTTAATGAGCTTGACCACGTTGCTGTTCAGGCCTATAGCAGCCATGGCCATTATGATAAAGAACTTGCTAAGTTCTTTAAGAGGTTTAAAAATATCCGAAGGTACTCCCATTCCCAAGCAAAGTGTTGTGATAATTGAAGCAAGAACAAAGAACACTATGAACATCGGGAATGCTCTCCTGAAGCTAAAACCGTTGGTGGTGCTTCCATCCTTTTTTGCTTCCTTTGCTCTCAGATAAGCAAGAACCAGTGTAATCGGAATGATTGCTAATGTCCTTGTAAGCTTCACTGTAACTGCCTTGTCCAAAGTCTGACTACCCAGGTTCCACATGCTGTCCCAGGTTGATGCAGCTGCAGTGACGGAAGAAGTATCATTAACTGCAGATCCCGCAAAAATACCGAAAGCCTCTCCTGTTGTGATATCAAAACCTATAAGCTTTCCCAGCGAAGGAAAAAGAAGTGCTGCCAGCACGTTAAAGAAAAATATCACAGAAATTGCCTGTGCCACTTCATCATCATCCGCATCAATGACAGGAGCCGTAGCTGCTATTGCTGAGCCGCCGCATATTGATGAGCCAACTCCGATAAGAGTAGCTGTGTTTCCTTTGATATTCATAACCTTATGAAGAATCCATGATAGGATAAGCGATGTTGAAATCGTGCAGATAATTATAGGAAGTGACTGTTTTCCGGTCTGAAGAACGACCGAAAGATTCATACCAAATCCAAGGAGGACAACAGCCGCCTGCAGAATTATCTTTGATGTAAACTTTATTCCATCAGCCGCCTTCCCCTTGTCATTCCAGAACAGGGCTATTATCATGCCCAGAATGATTGCAATCACCGCTCCGCCAACGACAGGGAAACGCTTTCCCAGGAGCCATGAAGGAACTGCAATAGTGAAGCATACGATTATTCCCAAATAATTCTTTTTCAAAAAATCCATCTCAAGACCTCTCTCACTTTCTAATCTGTTATTTCGCAGGTCTTATTATATTCTGTCTTTTGAAAAAGATAAAATTATATATTATTATGTAACCATAAATATTTTTTATTGTTATGGAGAACTGATTATGCTGGATTTCAGAATAGATACTTTCCTCTGCGTTTGCAGACACCTCAATTTCACCAAGGCGGCTAAGGAGCTGAATATTACTCAGCCCGCTGTTTCTCAACACATACATCATCTTGAAAATGAATACGGGACAAAGCTGTTTACTCAGGATGGAAAAAAACTTTTTCTAACTGACAACGGAAAACTCCTGTATAAAAAAATGAATCAGATAAAAAATGATGATGAAAGTCTCAAAGAAATACTTTCACAGAATAACCATGGCTTAAAAGACATCTCTTTTGGTGTCACCATGACCATAGGAGAATACATAATTGCTGATCCGATCAGTGATTACATAAAAAATCACCCGGATACTAATCTTAAGATTACATTTGGCAACACATCGGAGCTTCTTAAAAAACTCTCCGAGGGGGTTATAGATTTTGCACTTGTAGAAGGATATTTTCCTGAAAATGATTATGAAACGCTGCTTTTTAGCAAAGAAGAGTTCGTTTCTGTCTGTTCGGCAAAGCACTCTTTCACTCAGAAACCGCGCGTGATAAAAGATCTCTTTCCCGAGCGAATTCTTATAAGAGAACCCGGTTCAGGAACGCGCAATATATTAGAAAGAGCTCTTGCCTTGAACAATTACTCTACAAGTGATTTTAGGAATTTTATCCAGGTGGAGAACATGCATGCCATAATAAGCCTTATTGAAAAAGACTGTGGCATCACCTTTTTATATAAAGCAGCGGTTGCATCCGGACTGCAGTCCGGATATCTGAAAACAATCCCCCTTGACGACTTTAGGGTAAAACATGATTTTACCTTCATCTGGCCAAAAGATACTGTTTTCAGTGAAGAGATCCGTGCAATATGTGAGGAAATCCTACCGATGGCATAAACATTTTAGTAAAATGAATAACGATAAGCATACCTATTCTTAAAAAAGCATTTAATGAGGAAGAGATGACCGCACTTGCATCATGGGACATATCAGATCTATGGGCGAACTGGCAGGGCGCATGTATCAATAGTGGAAGCATCTGGTTTAGGGATGTGGATACTGAAAAGAAAGAGTTTAAGATCGTTTCATTGTTTGATCTTAGAGAGGCTGGAGGAGAAATAACGGATTAATTAGAGCTGTGGGTACATTGTGAACCTTTGGTTTAAGTCCCGTGTGCTCCGCTAAGAAAGATATATCGGAAGATAATAACTTCAACTCTACTCTCCGTAGGTACCATCATTAGAAAAACTGATTTACAATCTATGCATGGAGGTGAGAACGAAAATGAACCAATATGTTACAGGTGCAGTTATTAAGGAATTGCGAGAAAAGAACAAGATGACACAGCTTCAGCTGGCAGAAAGGCTGGGAGTAACTGACAAAAGTATCTCAAAATGGGAAAACCTGAGAGGATTGCCGGATATTACTCTGCTGGAGCCTATAGCGAAGGCATTTAAGATTTCAGTTACAGAGCTGATATCGGGTAATACCATTCACAATGCGAATGTATCCGCAAATATGCTGCGGTCGAAGTTCTATGTTTGTCCAATCTGCGGTAATGTGATACACAGTATGGGGGAGGCGGCTATCCATTGTCACGGTATCCAGCTCATGCCTTTAGAGGCGGAACCAACAGATGAGCGTCACATGGTCTTTATCGAGCGTGTTGAAGATGAATATTATGTGCGTATCGATCACAGCATGACAAAGGAGCATTATATTTCGTTTGTGGCGGCGGCTTCATCCGATGATATGCAGATGGTGAAGCTCTATCCGGAAGGGAGCGCTGAAGCACGGTTTAAGATCAGGGGAGTCAGAAGGATATTCTTCTACTGCAACCGTGACGGCCTGTTTTTGATCGATCCGGTAAAGGGGATTGATGACAAGGAAAGCGGTTATGATGATTCTCAAGAGAGAAGAGAACTGGAAAAGGCTGCAGATATGCTGTTTGGATAGTGTGACGGAGGCCGGATTATGAAGAAATGGTTTGACGAAGAGTATGAATTTACCGTAGAGGTTGTGGGATTCCTTCGAGGGGATCATACTGAGCGATATTGCAGAAACGGAGAAGAAATCGACGATAAGTATACCTGCACATATGGCTGTCCTGTGAATCAAGATGGATACGGTATATGTTCTAAGACAATGATGATGCTTTATCCGTTGATGGAAGCAATACGGAGCGGCGGTGATTGGAGAATACATCATCTATTATCGTGGAAAAGTAGTCGGTGGCATTTATGATGACCGTTTTCTTGTGAAGCCTGTAAAGTCTGCTGTGAAAATGATGCCGGAAGTCGGTCTGGAACTTCCATACGAGGGAGCGAAGGAGATGCTCCTTGTCGATAATGTTGAGAACAAAGAGTTTCTTCGCAATCTGTTAGAGGCGATGTATGAAGAGCTACCTGCTCCAAAGAAAAAGAAGTGAGCTATAGTAAGGAAAATTTGAAGATAATCTTACAAAAGACAGACAAAGATTTAATGAGTAGAAAATAAAATAAGAGTATTATTTTTGATCGCAGTTATTAAAGTTGCCACCAGCAGCATACAGTAGCCCTGAGCTTTCTACCGTACGCAGCAGGTAAACAGCAACTCGTCCTAGAAATGCCACAAACACAGCACTTAAGGCAATGAAAAAGTTCTCAAAGAGATAATGCGCGTAGCAATGAGCCATGCGCTTGTAAAAAAGACATCCCAGATGAATGCTTGCATTCAGGCTGAGATGTCTTTTTTTGCAAGCATACGGCGAATGCCGCGACAACGAGGGATGCGAAGCATTCCGAGTCTGTCGGCATGGCGTATATATAGCGCGACAGCGCGACATGAGCAAGACACGAAGTGTCTGCGAATGGCATCGCGAAAGTGGACCTGGGGGACGGGGTTAGTGGACCAAAACGATGGATTATAACACTAGAACTTTCAGGTGCGATAAAAATCTTTCTGCTATAGGTGTAAATGTCTGATAGCGATTCCATGCGAAATATATTTTGTTTTCAAGCTTAGGAGACAGCGGTCTGAATACAAGGCCGTTGTCTTTTGATGTATTAATAAGATGATCATAGGTGAGAAGATACCCAAGACCTTCCATTGTGAAAATAGAACCGTTGTAGGAAAGACGAAAAGATCCTTCAAGCTGAAGTTCAGAAAATCTGCTCCCGGCCCATTTCTTTATATCCCCGTTCCAAGCCTGATTTGAGCAGAAAAGAGGTAATCCTATCAGGTCATCCAAACGAATGGATTTCTTTTTTGCCAGAGGGTCATTTTCAGGAATGATAAGTCCCCAGGTATCAGCCTGTGGAAATTCTATATATTCATACTTTCTGATGTCCGGCTGCTCAACCAGAACAACAAAATCAAGAAGTCCTTTTTCTATTTTTTCAGATAGTTGCTCTGTATCACCACTTGTGATGTGATAGTGGAGATTGGGATAGCTTTCTTTAAAGGTCTTGATTGCTCTTGCAAGGAATCTTAGCTGATAAGATTCTGCAAGTCCCAGGTAAAGATCGCCTCCGCTTATGTCATCAAGTGAAACAAATTCCTGCTCGATTTTATCAGCCATGCTCACAAGATCTTCTGCGCGGTTTCTGAGAAGAATTCCTTCTTCTGTCAGCTTTATACTGAAACTGTGCCTTGTAAATAGCTTCTTACCCAATTCTTCTTCCAATGATTTTAATTGTTTGGATAAAGTTGGCTGAGTCACATGCAGTATCTCAGCGGCTCTGCTCATGTTTTCTTCTCTTGCTACAGCTAAAAAATATCTTAAAGTCCTGATTTCCATGGTGCTTCCTTTCCTGTACTGATCATTGCTAAATGATATGCCGAAATGGAATAATATGATATTTATTATAACTATTAGCAAAAAATCTTACAAGCTCATACAATAGAATTGTAAGTGAAATAGTTACATGGAAATGAGGAATACTCATGGATAAAGAATATCTAAAGCAAAGCCTTTCAGATGCGGGATGTTGTAATGAGGCAACAGACACTATTCTGGAAAGATTTGAGTCAGGCAGTATTGATGAAATGGTAAGGCTTCTGAAAAAAGAAAGATGCCGTGCCATGGACGAGTATCACAAATGCGGAAGAAAAGTTGACTGTATGGATTTCATGCTAAGAAAAATCGAAAACGAAATGAAGCAGAGATGACGGAGGTATTAAATGATGATCAGAACAGAAGAACTTAATTTAGTAACAGAGTGGGATAAGACCTTTCCAAAGAGTGAGAAGGTAGAACACTGCAAGGTGGTATTTGCAAATCGCTATGGGATAACTCTTGCGGCAGATATGTATATACCAAAGGATATAGATGGCAAGCTTCCGGCTATTGCAGTATCAGGACCTTTCGGAGCTGTTAAGGAGCAGTGTTCAGGATTATATGCCCAGACTATGGCAGAAAGAGGATTTCTTACAATAGCCTTCGATCCCTCTTTTACAGGAGAGTCCGGCGGCAATGTAAGATATATGTCATCACCTGATATCAATACAGAGGATTTTATGGCTGCAGTTGATTTTCTTTCACTTAATGAAAAGGTAGATCCGGAAAGAATAGGAATCATAGGAATCTGCGGATGGGGCGGAATGGCTATCAATACAGCTGCTCTTGACACAAGAATCAAAGCTACAGCTGCAATGACCATGTATGACATGACAAGAGTTAATGCAAAAGGTTACTTTGATGCCGATGACAGTGAAGACAAGAGATATGAAGCGAAGAAGGCTATGTGCGCTCAGCGTCTTGAAGATTTAAAGAATGGAGAATATAAGCGTGCGGGAGGTGTTGTAGATCCTCTACCTGCAGATGCACCTTTCTTTGTAAAAGACTATTTTGATTACTACAAAACTGATCGTGGATATCATGCCCGTTCCCTTAATTCCAATGATGGATGGAATGTGATAGGCTGTGAATCCTTCGTGAATCAGCCAATCCTTAAATACAGTAATGAAATCAGAAGTGCAGTGCTTCTTGTACATGGCGGGAAGGCCCATTCATGCTACTTCAGTAAAGACGCTTATGCCGACATGATAAAGGACAGCAAATATGCTGATAATAAAGAACTGATGATCATTCCAGATGCAGTTCATACAGATTTGTATGATGGAGGAGATAAGGATTATATTCCGTTTGACAAACTTGAGAGCTTCTTTAATGAATATCTTAAATAAGGAAAGATGACAATGAGTAAGGTTTTGATAATAAAGACAAGTCTTAGAGCAAAGAGCAATTCTGATATTCTGGCAGATAAAGTATCTGATGGAGCAAAAGCTGCGGGACATGATGTGGAAGTCATCAGCCTCAAGGACAAAACAGTTGGATTCTGCAAAGGATGTCTTGCATGCCAAAAGACGCAGATGTGCGTGATAAATGATGATGCTGTAGAGATTGCGAAAAAAGTAAAGAATGCAGATACGCTTGTATTTGCGACCCCTATCTACTATTACGAGATGAGCGGACAGATGAAGACTCTCCTTGACAGACTTAATCCGCTTTATCCTTCTGACTATAGATTTCGTAATGTCTATATGCTTTCGACTGCTGCTGAAGATGAGACATTTGTTCCTGAGGAAGCTGTCAGTGGTCTGAATGGTTGGGTAGAGTGTTTTGAGAAAGCTTCATTTAAAGGTTCACTGTTCTGTGGCGGAATAAATGACATGGGTGAAGCAGAAGGCAAAGAAGAGGAAAAGCGGGAGGCTTATGAGTTTGGAAAATCTCTTTTGTAAAAATACAGGTAAAACGCTTACAGCATTATGTGTGATGACTGTAAATCTCTTTACTGGATGTGGATATAATGAGAATGCACATGTTCACTCGAAGGTTGATTTTGTTCAAGACAATTATGTAGAAACAATACAATCACAGGTTAAAGCTGATGCTAAAACGAACAGTAATACGGCAACGGAAGATCACTTAAAGGATGAGGAAGACGTAATTACTAATGATGAAAGGTCGACGGAAAACATGCTTAAGCTTTTTATAAATGATGAAGAGATACAGGTAATCTGGGAAGAAAATGAATCAGTAGAAGCTCTGAAGAATCTGGCTGAAGATAAACCTATCGTCATTGATATGTCTATGTATGGCGACTTTGAGCAGGTTGGCTCTATTGGTCAGTCTATTCCAAGGAATGATAAGCAGATGACTACAAGTGCAGGGGACATTGTTTTGTATTCAGGTAATCAGCTGGTAGTGTTTTACGGTTCAAATAGCTGGGCTTATACAAAGCTCGGGCATATTGATAATACATCTGCGGAAGAAATGAAAAAAAGGCTTGGTTCCGGGGACGTTAACGTAACAATAAGTATTACTGAATAAGCTTATGAGAAGTGAGGCGATATGATTGAAAAAATGTCACTAGCCTTATACAGTAGCCCTGAGCTTTCTACCGTACGCAGCAGATAAACAGCAACTCGTCCTAGAAATGCCACAAACACAGCACTAAGTACATTGAAAAAGTTCTCAAAGAGATGAGAATATCTGCAGTTTCAGACTGTAGACAAAGTCCACGGCATCTGCCGTGGATTTTTCTTTATAAAAGTGCCTCGAGCCCAGTATTTATCTGGGCTTGAGGTACTTTTTCTGGTATAATAGAAGTATCAAAGTTGGGGATGAGGATTGCCTTTATGATGACTTCTAATACCGAAAGAAAGCGTGAACAAATGCAGTTTGTGAGCATGGATGATCTGGTACCTCAGGATCACATGCTCAGGCTTATTGATAAAGCAATTGACTGGTCATTCATATATGACCTTGTTGAAGATAAGTATTCATCAGATATGGGCAGGCCCAGCATGGATCCTGTCACACTCATTAAAATCCCTTTCATTCAGTATCTATACGGAATTCGCAGCATGCGACAAACTATCAAGGAAATAGAAGTCAACGTTGCATACAGATGGTTCCTGGGCTTAGAGCTTAACGAGCCTGTCCCACACTTTTCAACTTTTGGAAAGAACTATACAAGACGCTTTAAGGATACAGACCTTTTTGAGCAGATATTCCAGCGCATTCTTGAAGACTGCTATCGCTTCAAGCTGGTAGACCCTACTGCTGTATTTGTAGATGCTACTCATGTAAAGGCGAGAGCAAACAACAGAAAGATGCAGCATAAACTTGCAAAGCAGGAAGCATTGTTCTACGAAGAAATGCTCAAAAAGGAAATAAACGAAGACCGAGCTGAGCATGGCAAAAAGCCACTTAAAGATAAGGATGATGATGACGATAAAGGTGCTGGTGGACATGATGATTTCAGTGATTTCACAGACGACGTTCCTAAAGATACCAAGAAAGTAAGGTGCAGCACTACCGATCCTGAAAGTGGATGGTTCAGGAAAGGTGAACATAAGAATGTATTCGCGTATGGAATTGAAACAGCCTGTGACAAGAACGGATGGATTTTAGATTTCACTGTCAACCCAGGCAATGAGCATGACAGCCGTACATTCAAAGGACTTTACGATAAGATCAGGGATATCGGCGTGGAAACAATCGTTGCAGATGCAGGATACAAAACTCCAGCTATAGCAAAACTACTCATAGATGATGGCATCAAACCTCTTCTTCCCTACAAGAGGCCAATGACGAAGAAAGGATTCTTCAGAAAATCTGAGTTTGCTTATGATGAATACAATGACTGCTATATATGTCCAAACGATCAGGTGCTGGAGTATTCGACCACAAATCGCGATGGATACAGAGAATACAAGAGTTGCGGAAAGGTCTGCGAAAACTGTCCTTACCTTGAACAATGTACACTTAGCAAGAATCATGTAAAACTGGTAACCCGTCATATCTGGGAAGATTACATGGATGAATGTGATGACATAAGATACACCGAGGGGATGAAAGATCTCTATTCTCACAGGAAGGAGACAATAGAGAGAATCTTTGGGACAGCCAAAGAGAATCATGGATTTAGATATACACAGATGTATGGAAAGGCGCGGATGGAAATGAAGGTCGCGCTTACCTTTGCGTGTATGAATCTAAAAAAGCTTGCAAGAATCAAGAATGAATGGCGGTTAGAAATGGCCTGATAAGGGCTGTTTCTGACCATTTTTATTATGAAAATCCGGCTTAGGAAGACAAAATGGCCTTGAGAGCTATGCTCTCAAGACCACTTTGTCGTGCGTCTAGCGGCGCACGTTTCTAACGGGTTAAAGTCCCGAATCCGCCCGGTAGTGGGAAGGATATAGCCGAAAGCAAGGGTGTCCGTCGCGAGGCGGAATCTAAAGGAAGCTGGATGTGGGGAACATACTAACCCACGGGCAAATCTCTGGTCTGACGAACAGAAATCTCATATGAGGTTACGCATGAGGGTAAGACTGCGACACAAGTTGAAGCCCGATAACTACACGGAATCATGTGTAATAAATGAGACAGATGGATGGAGAGGAAGAAACGTGTGGTACCTAGGGAGGTCTGCGTGAAATGCTCTGAAAGGAGTAACCACCGTACAAGGAAACGAGGCGGTGCTGAACATGCAGAAGTCAGCAGAGGTCATAGTAGGGATATGGACATGGAAACATGGACATGCTAACCGAAGGACCGAATCAGTAGGAGTCTTAAGTATGACCGAGAAAGGAGGAATGACCGTTAATGGCAGAAAACATAGATAATAATGGCTGTTCGCAAAGAGATAGTGCGGAACACAAAGGGTATGCGAAAGCGCTTAGGTCATTCAATCGGATATGGAAAGAAAGAGACAGTGCACAGCCGAAGCTCTTGGAAGCAATACTGTATAAGGATAACTTTAACAGAGCGTATAAAAGAGTTAAGGCAAACAAGGGAGCGCCAGGTATTGACGGAATGACTATCGAAGAGGCACTTCCGTACCTTAAGGAACATCAACAGGAGTTAACTGACCGCATATACCGCGGCAAGTATACCCCATCGCCTGTCAGGCGAGTTGAGATTCCAAAACCAGATGGTGGTGTGCGCAAGCTTGGCATACCCACCGTAATAGACCGAACACTCCAACAGGCAATAACCCAACAGTTAGTGCCAATCTATGAACCATTGTTCGCGGATGGAAGCTACGGCTATCGTCCAAACAGAAGCGCAAAGGATGCTATACAGAAGGTAAAGGAATACGCAGAACAAGGGTACACTTTTGCAGTAGTCTTGGACTTATCAAAGTATTTCGACACCTTGAATCATGAAATCCTCATCACTCTCCTCAGAAAGAATGTGAAGGATGAACGTGTAGTTCAACTAATAAAGCGTTATCTGAAAAGTGGGGTAATGGAAAACGGAGTGGTCATTGATACAGAGGAAGGTTCACCGCAAGGTGGAAATCTATCTCCGCTTCTTGCGAATATCTACCTCAATGAGTTTGACCAAGAGTTTCTGAAAAGGGGCGTACCTTGCATAAGATACGCAGATGACATAGTTCTTCTTGCAAGAAGCAAAAGGGCATCAGAGAGGCTATTGGAAAGCAGTACAAAATACCTCGAAGAGAAACTGAAGTTAACAGTAAACAGAGAGAAAAGCCGTACTGTAAGTGTGTTTGCAATCCGAAATTTTAAATTCCTTGGCTTTGCATTGGGAAGGAACGGAAGTGGCATTTATGTCAGAGTCCATCCAAAGTCATGGAAGAAGTTTAAGTCCAAGCTGAAAGACATATCTTCCCGTAAGTCTGTACAGTCCATCAAGCCAAGCCTAGAGAAAATCAAGGTGTATGCTAGAGGATGGCTTAACTACTATGGAATAGCCAGCATGAAGAACAACATAGATGACATTAATAAGTGGCTCTATCACAGAATACGCATGTGCATATGGAAACAGTGGAAACTTCCCAAGACAAAGAAGAGGAATCTTATTAAACTGGGGATACCCGAATACTATGCACATATCACAGCCAACAGCCGTAGAGGCTATTGGTTTGTGTCTGGTATGGGTGCGGTTAACCGTGCCTTATCAAAAGAAAGACTGATAAACAGTGGCTTTTATGATTTAGCCACAGCCTATCAGTCTGTGCACGTCAACTATTGAAAGCGCCGTATACCGAACGGTACGTACGGTGCTGTGAGAGGACGGGAGCCAATCACTCCCTCCTACTCGATTACAGTCTGAAACCCACAACCATCTGGTCAATGTCATTAAGTTAACATTGGGATAATGCTTTGGATGAGAGAAACGGGAATGAAGATGATAACCTTCATTCCCGTTTCTTCCTTTTTAGGCATAACAAACAGGCGGATCTAAAATCCACCTACTAATCATGTTTTATTTTGATTATTTATGCTACTCTATATAAGAAACTATGAAATACTTTTCCTGTCAGTATTCGTTTACGATGCCTATTAGGTCTAACTGGAATTATATTTCTAGCTATTATAGTTTCTAAATTAGGTGATGTCGTTTTTTCACGCAAGAATAGTCTGCAGACATGAGCAGCAACGGTAAAGTTCGCTTTGTATGTATATTTTCTTTGCTTTTTTTCAATGATTACGTGCGAGGTAATCATTTCCGCAAAGTTATACATTATCAGATGTGCGTATATTTCTTGCTGAATACACATCACCTTTTTTGAATGAAAATCTAGCATTCCAATAGTATATTTTAAATCTCTAAATGAAGTTTCTATCCCCCATCTGGCTGCATATAACTTTTTTAAATTTGTTGGCGTATATTCCTTAGCGTCCAAGTTAGTAATTACGGTTTCATATGTGTCTTCAGTAATCTTGAATCGTACGATTCTAAATTTAAGCTCATAAAAGGCTACTGAATCCTTTTTCCTTAGCTTTGTTGGGAGATAATCAAACGGATGTGAATGTGCAATCAATTTGTAGTGATTCTTGTCCTTCAAAAATAATTCCTTCATTTCCTTTGTTTGTTTACGCGTAAGTTTTAAATCAATATTTACATCAAATTCTTCTTCATCAGGTAGGTCTAATCCATTCTTAATTCCTCGTGTACCATCCTTAATCCTTATGAGATAATACCAACCTTTTTCTTGGATATGTGCCATACTGTGATAAGATTCGTATCCTCTATCAGCAATTACTAATGCTTTGGGAATAGGCGATCTATCTACCATCTCTTGCAATGCAGAGTGCTCATTTGCATCATGCTTTCCTTGAAGTACTACATCAGTATATAAATGATTTTCTAGATTATAGAGTGCATTTAAATGCAACAAATTGTAGGGCTTTTGTCCATTAACACTGGGATAATAAGATTTTTTATCTTCAGAATTAGTTGGAATTTGAATATCAGAACCATCAACTGCAAGAATAGTTAAATCAGAATGCGAATGATTTTGTAGTTTATTTGTAAACCCTTTAAAGATGTCTCTAAAAAATTCGGGCTTAATCTTTTGTCTTTGCTGAACAAAAGCCGAGGCAGATGGCAATGAACTGACATCATGGAAGATATCAATCATCTCATTGGTTATACTCTTGCTTTCCATCTCGATGATAGCTCTGACTATTTTTTCGAATGGAAGCTTACGATTCCTAGTGAAATCTACTTTGGAATTAACAACATAATCCAACATGTTTTGAGTAGTGGTAGTGATTTCAGATAATAAAAGCTTTTTAATGTGTTTTGGTTTCATATGTGACCTCCTTGCAATCAAGTTTTCCTTAATTACAAGGGCCGCTTTCGCTACCTTTAAAACATCAGTAGCGAAAGCGGCCACACATTTACGATAATCTGTCAATACCTTTTAAGAAAAAAAGACCCCTATGTCATTTCTGACATAGAGATCTTTTGGGCTGTCATCTTAACTTAATGACATTGACCATCTGGTTGTGGGTTTTTTATTGTCTAAAATAGTGTAGAATATAAACATGACATATAGATGACATGTTTGTGCTTGTATGATAATCATAGAAGGTGATCAAATGAAGATAGACAGACTGATCGGCATACTATCAATTCTTTTGCAAAAAGAGGTGATGACAGCTCCGGAGCTGGCTGAGCATTTCGAGGTGTCTAGAAGAACAATAAACAGAGATATTGAGACTCTTTGTCAGGCAGGAATACCAATCAAAACGACCCAGGGAGTTGGAGGCGGTATAAGCATCATGGATGGCTATAAGATGGATAGGACTCTTTTGACATCCCGTGACATGCAGATGATCCTGGCGGGACTACGAAGCCTTGATAGTGTTAGTGGAAGCGGATATTATGGGCAGCTTATGGAGAAGCTCCAGGCAGGTTCTTCGGAGTTTATCAGCGGTAGGGATTCTGTCCTTATCGACCTGTCTTCTTGGTACAAGACATCGCTGGCTCCAAAGATATCTACTATTCAGGATGCGATAGAAAACAGGCATCTTTTGACCTTCCACTATTATGCTCAGGCGGGAGAAGGAAAACGAACTATTGAGCCATATTATGTAGTGTTTAAGTGGAGCAGCTGGTATGTCTATGGATGGTGTCAAAAGCGCAAAGATTATCGTCTATTTAAATTAAACCGCATGGTTAAAGTGGTTGAAACGGATAAAGGTTTTGTCTGCAGAAACGCTCCATTACCTGATCTGTCTACAGAAAAGATATTTCCTGGTGGAATCAAGGTAAAAGCGCTGTTTTCAAAGGATGTAAAGTGGCGCCTGGTGGAGGAATTCGGACCAAACTGTTTTACGGAAACAGAGGATGGTAGACTTATGTTTACTGCGGATTACACGGACTCAGATAATTTGATCACATGGATAATGACCTTTGGAAATAAAGCAGAAGTGCTTGAGCCGGTAGAAGCCAGGAGGCAGATTTCAAAGATGGTACAGAAAATGGCGACGATTTACAAGGAGGACTAATGAAAATGAGACTTGATGGTTTTGGATTGTTTGTTGAGGATATGGGCAAAATGGTACGCTTCTACAGGGATGTGCTGGGGTTTGAAATAAAAGAGACAGAGGATACATCCAATGTGTATCTGGTGAAGGATGGGACCCTTTTTCTGTTATACGGCAGGAACGACTTTGAGAAGATGACAAGACGCAGGTATGAGTACATAAAAGGTCTCAACGGACATTTCGAAATAGCGCTTTATGTTGATACATTTAAAGATGTGGATGAAGCTTATAATAAGGCTGTACAAAACGGTGCAACATCAGTCCTTGCACCTGAACTAGAACCCTGGGGGCAGAGAACCTGTTATATAGCAGATCCTGAAGGCAACCTGATTGAGATTGGTTCATGGAATAAGCCTTACGAGTCAAAAGATATTTCGGAGGAATAAAGACATGGCATTCGATTACAAGAAGGAGTACAAAGAATTCTACATGCCTAATGATACGCCTTCCATAGTGACGGTTCCGAAGATGAACTATATTGCCGTGAGAGGTGTTGGCGATCCCAACGAAGAGGGCGGAGGGTATAAGCAGGCTATAGGTCTTTTATATGCGATCGCATTCACTATCAAGATGAGTAAAAAAAGCAGTCATCAAATCGAGGGCTATTTTGATTATGTAGTACCTCCATTAGAAGGCTTTTGGTGGCAGAACGGAGTAGAGGGAATAGATTATGCTCGTAAAACTGATTTTAACTGGATATCTGTAATACGCTTGCCGGATTTTGCGACAAAGGAAGATTTTGATTGGGCTATTGCAGAAGCTACAGTCAAGAAAAAGGAAGATTTTTCCAAGGTGGAATTCTTTTCTTACGATGAGGGACTTTGTGTCCAGTGTATGCATGTTGGTGCCTATGATAACGAGCCTGCAACAGTGGAATTGATGCATAAGTTTGCAGAAGAGCAGGGATATGTTTTAGATATCACAGAAAAAAGATTGCACCATGAGATTTACCTTAGCGATGCAAGGAAAGTGGTGCCAGAGAAGCTTAAGACGGTTATCAGACATCCTATTAGAAAGGAGAGTTGAAGATGGAGTATATAAGAGTATCCAAGGATAATCTTGAAGAAGAACACATTTGTTGTGCTATATCAAACAATAAAGATATACAGGTTTCATCCAAGAAAGCCTGGCTTGCTGACAGATTTGATGAAGGGCTTGTTTTCTTAAAGAGTGTCGAACGCGGTAAATGCTTTATTGAATATATCCCGGCAGAGTATGCGTGGAATCCGATAAATGCACCGGAATATATGTATATCGATTGTCTGTGGGTTTCAGGTTCTTTAAAGGGACATGGATATTCAAGTGATCTTCTTAATGAGTGCATAAAGGACAGTAAGAAAAAGGGGAAGAAGGGAATTTGCATATTATCTGCTGCTAAAAAAAAGCCATTCCTTTCTGATCCAAAGTTTCTAGCATTCAAAGGCTTTCAAGTTTGTGATGAAGCCGATAATGGAATCCAGCTGTGGTATCTGTCCTTTGAAAAAAGTGTTGAAACACCATGCTTCAAGGAATGTGCAAAGCATCCTCGTATCGATGAAAAAGGATACGTGCTTTATTACACGAATCAGTGCCCATTTAATGCCAAGTATGTGCCTATTTTGGAAGAGACTGCTAAGAACAATGGAATACCGTTTAGAGCGATCAGAATAGAGACCAGAGATCAGGCTCAGAATGCTCCAACACCAATTACCACATATGCACTGTTCTGTGATGGGGATTATGTAACTAATGAGCAAATGAATGATAAGAAGTTTTTAAAACTGGTCAATGCAAATCTTTGATATTATCATGACTTAGGGAGTTCAGTTTTACATGAACTTCCTTTTTATTGCATCTATATGAATTTAATGTAGTCATATAAGCACGCATTGCGATATAGAGAGTGATATGCTATTATAGACTTATCGCATTGCGTGGAGGTGCAATTATGGATATAGCAGAGAAAATTAAGCAATTAAGAGAGAGCACGGGAGAAACAAGAAAAGAGTTTTCGATTCACACTGGTATACCGGTTCGTACTTTAGAGGATTGGGAAGCAGGGCGCAGGACTCCTCCGGAGTATATTCCGAGGCTGATCGCTTATCAGCTTGAATATGAGAAAATAATGAAGGATAGAGGGGAATTTAATGGCAAAGAATGAAATTGTTTTATTTACAGACGGGAATACAGAGATAGAGGTGCAGATATGTCCTGAGCAAGAAACAGTTTGGCTAACACAGAAACAAATGGGTGAATTATTTGGTGTTAAGCAAGCCACTCTTAGTGAGCATATAAATAATATTATCGATACGGGGGAGCTGGATGAGACTTCTATCGGTTTTTCCGATAAAAGTTCCGGAGGAAGAAAACCTAAGATTTACAATCTTGATATGATACTTTCTGTTGGATATCGAGTTAATTCAAAAAGAGGTATAGCTTTCAGACGATGGGCAAGTTTGGTGCTTAAACAGTATACTTTAAATGGCTATGCAATAAATGAACGCAGGCTACAGGCACTTCAGAAAACCGTTGAAATACAAACTAAGATGATTGCAGGTACGCTTGATATTGAACAACAGGATGTGCTCAAGGCTGTAAATCTATACACGCAGGCGCTTATACTTTTGGATCAATATGATCACCAGTCTCTTGAGAAGCCTGAAGGCTCAAGTCCAATATACAGAATCACCTATAGTGATTGTAGAGAGATGGTTGATCATATGGAGGATACATTCAAATCAGATGTATTTGGTGTAGAAAAAGAGGTTGGTAAGGTTGAAGGCATTCTGGCAGCAGTCTATCAGGATGTCTTTGGAGGGGAAGTGTATCCTTCGCTCGAGGAAAAGGCGGCCAATCTTCTTTATTTCATGATAAAAGACCATCCTTTTGAGGATGGCTGTAAGAGAATCGCAGCATCATTGTTCTTGGAGTTCTTGAACAGAAACAATGCACTTTTTAGAGATGGGCAGAAGATAATAAGTGATGGCGCACTTGTAGCTATAACACTCATGATTGCTGAATCTAATCCTGATGAAAAAGATATTATGACAGCAATGGTGATGAATTTATTGAGGATATAACGGATCTGAAGAATTATAATTAAAGCTGCCACCAGCCGCATACAGTAGCCCTGAGCTGTCTACCGTACGCAGCAGGTAAACAGCAAATCTTTGATTACATTTGAACATGAATCGATATGGAATCTAAGAGATTTCTTTAGTAGGAGTATATTTGGCAGCGTATGATTCGGATTACGGATTGTATGCTGCTTTTACTATAGATATAATTACTCATAGATTTAATATTATTGTCCATATAGTTATTTGAAAAAATAGATGTAATCCACATAAAAGTGTAAAAGGAGGGCAGGAGATGAAAGCACTATTCATTGGCGGAACCGGAACAATAAGTATGGGAATAGTAAGAAGGCTTGCTGAGGATCCTCAGTGGGAACTGTATCTTCTTAACAGAGGAAATAGAATGAGTGAAGTTCCCGGGACTGTTAAACAGATAATTGCAGATATAAATGATGAAGAGGATGTGAAAAAGAAACTTGATGGAATGACATTTGACGTTGTCAGTGATTTTATTGCTTTTGATGTCAGTGCAGTTGAGCGTGATTACAGACTCTTTGAGGGGAAAACAAATCAGTATATTTTCATAAGTTCAGCCTCTGCCTATCATAAACCGGCCGCATCCTATGTGATAACAGAGGGGACAACACTTGCAAATCCTTACTGGGAATACTCAAGGAACAAGATAGCTTGTGAGGAATTTCTTTTACGTAAGTACCGTGAAAATGGATTTCCGGTAACAATAGTAAGGCCAAGTCATACCTATGACGAGAGGCATATTCCGCTGGGGGTTCATGGCAAGAAGGGCTTTTACCAGGTGATAAAGAGGATGCTGGAAGGAAAGCCCGTTATCATCCAGGGCGATGGCTCTTCCTTGTGGGCTGTAACATTTAACAGGGATTTTGCCATAGGCTTTACAGGACTTATGGGAAACAGACATGCTATTGGAGAGTCTTTTCAGATAACAGGAGATGAGATCCTTACATGGGATCAGATATATAAGACTATTGCAGATGCCCTTTCTGTAGAACTTAAAGCATACCACGTTTCATCTGAGTTTCTTGCTGATGTGGGTGAAAAATACGGCTATGACTTTAGAGGAGAACTTCTCGGAGACAAGGCAGTATCTGTGGTATTTGACAATGCCAAGCTAAAAAGGATCGTACCTCAGATGACCACTAATATTCCATTCCATAAGGGTGTCCGTATGGCCCTTGATCATGTTCTTTCGCATCCCGGAGAATATGAAGAAGACCCGGATTTTGACAAGTTCTGTGACAAGGTGATAAGTGCATTGGAAGATGCAAAGAAAAAAGTTTTAGAGTAAACGGTCTACAAGGCAGCATATAAGAGCTGTTTATCCGATTACAGATTGAACCTGTACGGTGCGAAAACAATAATCTGCACCGCACAGAACAGCTTCAATGAATTTATACGGTGCAGAAAGCAGAAAATCGCACTATCTCATCAGAATAAGCACATCAAAGTGTCAAAAAGGAGATACCTATGAAAACAAGAGAAGAAGCCCTAAACTACGGTCTGTCTTTTCCGGACACCTACAGGGAGGCGCCGTTTCGTGATACAAATTGGCAGCTTGTACGGGTAAAAAAGTCGAAGAAAGCCTTTTTGTGGACATATGAAAAGGACGGCTATATCAATTTAAATCTCAAGGTTGATCCGCAGTGGCGCGACCTTTGGCGAAAGACATATAAATCAGTACTTCCCGCATATCATCAGAACAAGGAGCATTGGAACACGATTGTTCTTGATGGCTCAATTCCAGATGATGTCATAAAGAGGATGATTGCTGAGAGCTACGATCTTGTTACGGACTCTCCGACAAAAAGAATATATGAAGCGGTAAAGAAGATTCCTAAAGGGAAAGTTGCAACATATGCAGACGTTGCGGAAATGGCCGGCGACAGGAAGATGGCAAGGGCTGTTGGTAATGCGCTTCATAAAAATCCCAATCCAAGTACGATTTCCTGTCACCGCGTTGTTAATGCCAAGGGCGAACTTGCCGGAGAATATGCATTCGGCGGAGCGTGGAAACAGGCACAGATACTGGAGAGTGAGGGAGTTGAGGTTTCCGAAGGTAAGGTGAATCTTGAAAAGTATCGGTTCAAATACTGATAGACAGCATTACCGAAATAACCGGATAAATTGATAGAAATGGGCAGGTTTCTTTTAAGATACTCTCTGGGATCAAAGATATAAATAGCATTTAGAAAACAAAACAAATAGCAGGCGTGCGGAACATATATATCCGTGCATAATATAAAGAGGCATAACAAGAATGGCACAATAAAAGAAAGGCATAACATAAACCGGATGTACATTGATTCATTTAAGTTCCCCGGAATTAACGCGGAAGAACAATTTGTAAACTACATAGAAAGAACATGCTACAGCTCTTTCTACCCATTTGGCGTGTTTGCCGAAAATATGCTGGAGTCTTTATCTTTTTCGGAAATAACGATTTTGTACGGAAACAACGGCTCCGGAAAAAGCACGGCGCTTAATCTGATGGCGGAAAAAATAGGGGCTAAGCGGGATACACTGTTTAATAAGACCAGCTTTTTTGGTGATTATCTGAAAATGTGCTCGTTTGAGATGACTCCCGGAGAAAAGCCCGAAGAGATTAGAATGATCACAAGCGATGATGTGTTTGATTTCATGCTCAATCTGCGTGCGCTTAATGAGGGCGTGGACCGCAAGAGAGAACGGGTTTTTGATGAGTGGATTGAGAATAAGAATTCCACATTCCGGATGCAATCGCTGGATGATTATGAGCAGCTCAAAAAAATAGTAGATGCCCGCTCAAAGACTCAATCGAGATATGTAAGGGAAACAATCGGTAAAAATGTCATTACACACAGCAACGGTGAAAGCGCTTTGCAATACTTTGCTGAGAAGATCAAAGACAACGGTTTGTATTTGCTGGACGAGCCTGAAAACTCACTTTCTCCTCAGAGGCAGTTTGAATTGTTGGAATTCATTCAGAACTCGGCGAGGTTTTTTGGTTGCCAGTTTATCATTGCGACTCATTCACCGTTTTTGCTTGCACTAAAGGGTGCGAGAATCTATGACCTGGATGAAAGACCTGTTGATATTAAGAAGTGGACGGAGCTCGAAGGAGTGAGGACTTATTTCGGGTTCTTTGATAAACATAGGGATGAATTCAGATAATCAGTAATTTTTTCAAAAGAAGCAATTCAATAAAAGCAAACAGATGCAGTATATTGACTTATATCGAATATCGATATAGAATATTGACTATCGATATACATTGATAATCGATATAGGAGGAATGCTGCGATGAATACTATAGATAAGACGTTATTATCCGGAAGCATGGGCACGATGTTGCTCAAATTGCTTTCGGAAAAAGACATGTACGGATATGAAATGATCGAGACACTTAGCGAGAGATCGCAAAATGTCTTTGAACTTAAGGTCGGTACGCTTTATCCTCTTTTGCATTCGCTGGAATCAAAGAAATATCTCGTGTCGTATGAGAAAGCCGGCTATGGAAAAGTAAGAAAATATTACTCCATAACAGGTGAGGGAAAAAAGTTTCTGAAAAGCAAACTTGAAGAATGGGACACGTATACTGCGGCGGTTGCAAATGTACTTGCACTATCGGTGTGATGTCGCATTGATAAAAGCAATGAGACATTGTACTTAGCTAGAGAGGAGACAGACATAATGGGAATTGAAGAGTACTTGGCTGAAATTAAGAACCAGATCCGTGATAAGACAGCAAGAGAATTTGCAAGTAATGAATTAAAGGCGCATATCGAGGATCGCGCCGAAGGTTTACAAAAGAATGGCATGGATCATGATAGTGCGGTATTGCAGGCGGTGAAAGAGATGGGCGATCCCGTGAGCGTGGGAGTTGATCTTGACCGCATACACAGACCTCGTTTGGAATGGAAGTTTTTGCTGTATGTTATTTACATAAGCATTCTCAGTGTGGGAGTGATGTATCCTATGTATTTCGCGATGAATTCAGGTAATATTACAAATGGTGACTATGTCAGACCTTTTTTATTTGGGAAAATATTTACTGTTTTATTGGGTTTGGTAGTGATGGTAATAGTTTATCGCTTGGATTATACAATTCTTGCAGGAAGAAGCTGTAAGATCGCTGCAGTGTTTTTGATATTGATGACAGTTTCCTTTTATTTTTTTGGATGGCATATTAATGGAGTTACATGGTTTCTTTGTATCCGTGGTTTGACTTTTTCATCACGGGCTTTGTTTTTAATGTATTTACCTATGTTTGCGGGAATATTGTATGACTATAGAAACAAGGGTGTCGACGCACTGTTCAAGATCTTTTTATGGATGATTGCACCTGTGGTTTCAGCAAGGATATACGGTGACATAACATTGCCTTTTGCAATATTTATGCTGTTTTCAGAGAGTATACTTTTTATGATTGCACTTAATAAGAACTGGTACAGAGTTAATAATCTAAAAGTATTGACCGGAATGGGAATTGGCTTTGCTGCGAGTTTGGCATTGTTTATTCTGCGTATTATGAATTCAAGTGATTATCAAAAGATGCGTTTAAAGATATGGCTTTTGCATTATGGACTGACTTTCGGCAGTGTTGATACAACTGACGTGGAGTATATGAATTATATTAATAGATGCCTGGATAATATTTTTCTAAGAAGCCGTTTCATAGGAAAAAGCGAAAGCGCGATTGAGGTCGCACAAAACATGTCGGAGTCATTGGCTGATTACATACTGGCTACAATAGCCGCAACATGTGGTAAATTGGCTGTTGCAGTGATAATAATCAGCTTGATCGCTCTTGCGGTTTACGTATTCAGTATTTCCATAAAGCAGAAAAACAGTCTCGGATCTATAGTTGGATGCAGTTGTGGTATTGTAATAGCAGTACAGATTGTTTCAAACATTATGATCGTATTCGGCTTTCTTCCGCTGGCGGCGACTACACTTCCATTTTTCAGTCTCGGCGTCAACGATATCATGGCCGGCTACATCCTCCTCGGCCTTGTCATGTCAATTTACAGATACCAGGACATCCGAGTGGAAAAAGAGCCCGTAACCACATTATTGGCATAATCAGAATAAAACTTCTGCAACTATCCTTAACACAAACCATCAATTTTTGACAACAAAAGTTGGTGGTTTTTCATATTTACCGGATCTAATATAATGTTAAAATATTTAGCAAAGGTGGGATAAATATGAGGAAATCATACTTGGACAACATCAGATGGGTTACAGTTGTATTGGTTGTTTTTTTTCATGTTCTCTACATGTATAACAGTGAGGGCATCCCTGGGACTCTTGGCAAGATTACGAGCCTTGAGGTGCAGTATTATGACGTGTATATGTACATCGTTTTCCCGTGGTTCATGGCAATCCTGTTCATTGTGTCAGGTATAAGCGCGAAGCTTTATCTGGATAGGCATACGGACAAAGAGTTTATTGGAAGCAGAACAACAAAGCTCCTTGTTCCATGCACGATAGGCCTTGTTGCGTTTCAGTTTATTCAAGGCTATATCAACATGTCATTCGGTGATGCGGGAAGCATGGATATTCCAGCGGTTATCAAGTACCTGATAATGCTTGCATCGGGAATCGGAGTGCTTTGGTATATTCAGGTGTTGTGGCTCTTTTCCATGGTACTTATTCTTATCAGAAAGATTGAAAAGAACCGTCTTCTGAACACAGGTAAAAAGACAAATCTTCCGGCGCTTATTCTTTTATCATTAGCCTTTTACGGAGCGGGACAGATACTGAACACACCTATTATCTGCGTTTACAGATTCGGTCTTTATTTTACAGCTTTCATTATGGGATATTTTGTTTTTTCTCATGACGAAGTGATTGATATATTAAAAAAAATGGTTTGGGCTCTTTTGCCCTGTAGCTATAGCGCTTGGTGCGGCGTTTTGTATAAAATACTTTGGCCGGAATTATGCGGATAAGCCCGTAAACAGGTCACCTTTGTTCTTGTTTTACAGCTACTTTGCATGTCTTGCCATACTTGGCGGATTTGCAAGATTTTTTGACAGCGAAACGAAGTTTACCAAATGGATGAGCACGCATAGTTTCGGTTTGTATGTTTTTCATTATCTGGGCATTTCAGCTGTAGCCCTTTTCCCGGCAAAAGCGGGGTTGATCTCGCCTTTGGCAGCATATATCCTAAGCCTTATTGCAGGTTTTGCGGGCGGATACGGATTATATGCGATTATTTCAAGGATTCCGTTCTTTAGGTGGGCGGTACTTGGAATCAGCGCTAAAAAGTAAAGGGGAGTTTATGTTTAAAGATAACCTTGTAGAACTTAGAAAACTATATAATATGTCGCAGGAAGAACTTGCGGAAAAGATTGGAGTATCAAGGCAGACGTTGTCAAAATATGAAACGGGAGAATCACTTCCCGATATTGAAAAGTGCAGTAATATCGCCAATGTTTTTTCTGTAAGTATCGACGATCTTCTTAATTATGACAAAGAAAAAACAGAGAATATGGGATTAGAAGTTCCGCCAAAGGGAAAGCATATATTTGGAATGGTGAAAGTGGGAGATAAGGGGCAGATTGTGATTCCTGCGAAAGCCAGAAAGATTTTTGACATAAATCCCGGTGACAACCTTATCGTACTCGGAAGCGAAGGCGAGGGAATAGCCATTATCAAAGAAAAAGGGCTCCTTGATCTTATTAAGAGTGCACGAAATGCTTCAGATAAGGCATAGAATAATTGTTTGTAGAAAAAACAAATAAAATAATAAATTTTTGTATAAAATACATTGCAAAATTAATCCATAGAGTGTTAATATCTTTAGCAAGATAAGTTTAGCCAAATGCAAGGCAATTTATCTATTATAATTTCAAAACATGGACGTCAAAGCAGACAAAGATTTTTTCTTTGCCTGCTTTTTTATTACTTAAATTGATTTATGGGACTGGGGCATCGAACCAATACGAGCTATATTTGATTTTGCCTGCCTCTATGCTAAGAAAGCTGGATCTAGGCAGATGTTTTTGAAGGGAAATATCTGCCTAGATAGAGGTTTTCGGTATTTGGGGCAGACAGATTTGCATTAAAATGTCTGCCTATATTTAGTAGCTTTGAGATATAGGCAGGCAAAAGATGCAGAAAATGTCTGCCCAAAATTGGAAGTGAGCCATTTTGGGCAGATTATGAAGCTGGAAACATACTGCCTAAATACGTAATAGTTGTGATAGGGGCAGATTTAAAAATCCAGATTTTATCCGGGGGGGTTCTTTTATCTATAATTGAAGAGAATAGCGGGAATATGTATACTTTAAATTATTGGTTATAGCGTAAGGCTTATATATGCAAATCGGTGTTTGAAGAATAATTTGGCTACAATAGGAGGGACATAAATGGAACAACGAATTATATTGGAAACAGACAGATTGTTTCTTAGGGAAATGAACATTGATGATTTTGATGCATTATATAAAGTCCTTGCTGATAGAGACATCATGCTGCATTATCCATATACTTTTGACGAGAAAAGAGTCAGCGATTGGATCGAAAGAAATATGAACCGATATCGTGATAACGGTTTTGGACTGTGGGCTGTATGTTTGAAAGATACCAGGGATATGATTGGTGACTGTGGATTGACACTTCAGAATATTGAAGGTGAGATGCTCCCTGAGATTGGTTATCACATTCGCGCAGATCATCAGCGTAAAGGCTATGCTAAGGAGGCAGCAGCTGCTGTACGAGACTGGGCATTTGCTAACACGGATTATCCTGCACTCTATTCATATTGCAAATATACAAATGTCGGTTCTTATAAGACTGCAGAATCTATAGGGATGCATTTCGAGAAGGAATACCCAGATCCAGAAAACAAGATTACTCATGTATCTGTAATCTTTCGTGGAGAGGCTACAGTCGTATGACTTCAGGTTTATAGAGGACTAAAGATGATAGGAGATAGTAGAGGCAACTAATGCAAAAGAATGACGACATGAAATTTAGAATTACCAAAGACGGAGATGAGCTTGATATTTTAGGAATATATTAGAAATGCTAAAGGAGTATAACCTTAGTAATCGCGAGCAATCAGAGAATGTTCCGATTGGTATTTTTTGTGAGAACGAAGCAGGCAAGAAGTTTGCCGGACTTACAGGTGAGACTTTTGAAAATTGGCTTTGCATACATTATTACGCAAAGGAATTTGTTTAAAAAATCAAAGCTGATGAGGCTTTGGGGCGATGATGAAGGATGGCTTAGAAATCTTGAGCTTTCTAGCTATAAAAGATTTAAAATGTTCAATTTTATATGCTTTTTCCTGGCATTTTCTATGACAAAAGCATATAAATATTGATGCTGGAGAGTGTTTTATATGTTGTTTGACCGTGGAGTTAATGCAAAAATACATATAAAATGCTAGGGATAGTCAGGATTTATATGCCTGGCAAATATTTAGATTCAACCAAACACATATAAAATGATTGAAAAAGTTCTTTTTATATGCTCAGGTTAAAAAAGAGAGCAACAAATCGGAATTTGTAGGGAGGATATGATGAATATTGGAGCCTATATGTGTGGAGTATTGGTTATGCCATTTGCAATAGTAGGATTGTTATTTGGAATATTCAAAGAAAAGGCAACTAAATTTGTTGCAGGATTTAATACTTTTTCGGATGAAGAACAGGCTATGTATGATAGAGCAGCTATTTCCCGTGATATAAGAAATCAATGCTTTATATGGTCAGCTTTAATGCTGGGAGGGACAGTTCTTTCATATGTTTTATCACCATATATGGCTATTCCAACTTTCATTATTTGGTGTTTTTTGTTTTTTAAAGATACCCATATAGATGCCCATAAAGCATTTGAAAAGTATTTGCTGAAATGATTAATTATAGACAATTTCCAGTTGACTGAGCTCTTTAGAGCGAGGGATGCTTCTTGAACGCTAGTTCAAGAAGATGGGCTTGTCGATAACTTCCAGTTTTGTTGCGCTGGTGAGGTAAATAGAATCCTTATTATAAATGGAGATAAATCATGGTAACGGGACAAGATACGATAATCAGTGATGCAATCGATTATGTTAAAGAGCTGTTTGCAGGAAACTCGGATGGTCATGGAGCAGATCACACGATGCGTGTATATCACAATACGCAGATGATTTTGGAAAAGTATTCCGGCGCAGATAGCTTTGTTTCTTTGCTGGCGGCATTACTACATGACGCTGATGATCATAAGCTTTTCAATACAGAACACAATTTGAATGCCAGGTCATTTATGGAACAAAAGGGCTTGACATTAGAAACGATAGAAGAGGTTTGCAGAACAATCAATTCTGTGTCTTTTAGTCACAACAGAGGAAAAAGACCTGAAACACTGGAGGGGATGATTGTTCAGGACGCCGACAGACTTGATGCTATCGGAGCTATAGGGATTGCCAGAACATTTGCCTATGGTGGGAAAGTTGGAAGACCATTGTCAGATTCCATAAAGCATTTTTACGATAAGATCCTCCTTTTAAAGGATGAATTGAATACTGATGCTGCAATTGATATGGCGCAAAAGAGACATGAATTTATGCATGGGTTTCTTGAAGAATATTATTCAGAAACCTCCCAGACTGTGTAGTATGAATCAATCTACAGATATCAGGACATCCGGGTTGAAAAAGATCCTGTGATCACATCAGTTACCTGATCTGAAGAATTTTGTGATAGCTTCCTCAAACAGCAGCGCCTCATTGCTGAGAATGTTATTCTTGTTGTGGATAATGAACAGTTTCTTGGAGAGCCAATCCTCGTCAAAAGGAATGACTTTAAGCTTGTCTGAGCGGATTTTGCGGGCAAGATACATGAGACTGATACCCACGATCTTAGAATCCTCAGCCATCTGATGGATGAGATGAACATCGGAAGTTTCAAGAATAATACTTGGTGCGTTTTTTGAACCGAGAAAAGTATAAATCTGATTGATGCTTGTAAAGGACGAAGAGTCCTTGATAACAAGCGATTCGTTTGCAATTTTTGCAAAAGGAACGGAATCATATTGCGCCAAAGGATGCGTTTTACTTACAACAAGACAAAAAGATTCCGTACACAAATGAGTATAAGAAATTTTGTGAGGGTTGAACGGGCCGGGAAGTATGGCCAGTTCAACTTCATTATTTTCAACTTTTTTAAGAGCATAGTCATCGGGATATTCTTTTATATTTATCCTTATGTTCGGAAAGTCTTTATTAAACTCTCTGAAAAAAGATGCTGATATAAGCTGCGGAACATCGTAAGAACAGTATATTGTAACAGTCTTTACGGCAGATTTTTCATGAAAAAGCCTGTTTGTTATCACATCATATTCATCTATTATATATTTAGCGTGGATTGCAAGTCGCGCAGCTTCTGCGGTCGGCAGGATCCTGTTGCTTTTATGTTTGAACAATTGCACACCCAGCTCTTTTTCAAGAGTTGAAATGGTCTTACTAAGTCCCTGTGGAGTGACAAAAAGATTGTTCGCAGCCTTGGTGATGCTGTTCTGCGAGTATACTTCCAAAAAATATTGTAACTGGCGCTGATTCATTGTATTCCCCCTGCGGTGCACTGCGTTACACAATGTACCAATACATATAATTACCGATCAAATAAAAATTAGTACAAAAAAGGCGCGCGTTCTAAAAAACGTGCGCCTTTGCAAATTTGATTTATATGATATATCAAGCGGCTCCAAAAGTCAAAATATTAACTCTACCTAAACAATTTGGTTTAACAGCTAAATCCTTTTTCTGTTTTGCAAGAGCGGATTTTAATGATATAACATACGAAAAGCAACACATACCGCAGCAAGAACAAGGGCGTTCACACAAAAAAGTGTGAGCGCCCTTTTGGTGTATAGTCCGGTTGAGATTGTTTATTACAAACTAAGAATTTACGAAAGGCAGGGCAAAAATATGAAAATGGAAAGAACAAATTACAGCTCGGGAGCTCCGCTTGAGGAAAAGGTTGGATATTCCAGAATGGTAAAAATAGGACCGTACATAAAAATCGGCGGAACCACATCTGTTCAGCCTGACGGAACCGTTTACGGCGAAGATGCTTACGAGCAGACCAAATACGTACTCGAAAAACAGATCAAACTGTTAGAGCAGGCAAATGCCTCTGCCAAAGATGTATTTTCGGTTTTCATTTATACGACGGATATATCGCAGGGGGCACGCATATGCGAAGCATATTCAGAGTTCTTCCACGATATAAAGCCGCTAAACACAATGGTTGAGATCTCAAAACTTAACAGACCTACACAGTTTGTAGAAATAGAAATTGAAGCAATGCTTTCAGAATAGGAGGAAAAGGGAATGTCTAGAATATCGGAACATCCTATTTTAGGGAAAAAAGAAAAAGGCAAAGAAGTCGAATTTACCTTTGACGGTCAGAAGATGAAAGGCTTTGAGAATGAGCCGATCGCGATAGCACTGAAGGCAAACGGAGTGATGATCCACAGGTACACAAAGAACGAACACAAACCAAGAGGTCTCTTTTGTGCAATAGGAAGATGTACCGACTGCGTAATGGTAGTGGACGGGAAGCCAAATATCAGAACCTGTGTAACACCTTTGAAAGAAGGAATGGTAGTCAACACGCAGGACGGAGTCAAAGCAGTAGGCATGTAGGAGGTAACGTTCTATGAAAAGATATGAGGTTATAATCGTCGGCGCCGGTCCGGCAGGACTTTCAGCAGCTATTGAGGCAGCCAAGAAAGGACTTAAGGTAGTCGTATTCGATGAGAATGATAAACCGGGCGGACAGCTCTTTAAGCAGATTCATAAATTTTTCGGATCAAAAGAGCATCACGCCAAGATAAGAGGATATAAGATCGGCGAAGAACTTTTGAAAGAAGCGGACGAGCTTGGCGTAGAAGTTGTTCTTAACGCAACGGTCGTTGGATTATATCCCGACAAAGAAGTAAATGTAAGGATCAATGATGAGATACATCACTTTAAGGGTGACACGGTGATAATCGCAACCGGAGCATCCGAGAACATGGTTACTTTCCCCGGATGGACATTACCCGGAGTTATCGGAGCCGGTGCGGCGCAGACAATGATGAACCTGCACGGCATACAGCCCGGAAAAAAGATCCTGATGCTTGGTTCAGGAAACGTAGGACTTGTAGTTTCTTTCCAGCTGTTACAGGCAGGATGCGAAGTGGTTGCTATTGTTGATGCAGCTCCGAGAATAGGCGGATACGGAGTTCACGCATCAAAGGTTTCAAGGACGGGAGTTCCTTTCTACCTCTCACACACAATCAAGCAGGTTCACGGAGAAGATTGTGTTACAGGCGTAACCATTACAGAGGTCGACGATCATTTTGCACCGATACCGGATACCGAGAAGTTCTTCGAAGTCGATACAGTCTGCATGGCGGTTGGCTTATCGCCCATGTCACAGCTTCTTAAGATGGCAGGTTGTGTTATGGAAGATAATCCAAAGCGCGGAGGTCAGGTGCCTATCGTTGATGAATATGGTGAGACATCCGTTTCCGGCATATTTGCGGCAGGTGACGTATCCGGAATCGAGGAAGCTTCATCGGCCATGATCGAAGGAAAAATGGCAGGTGTGTGCGTTGCTGAGTACCTCGGATATATCGATGAGGAAGAAAAAGACAGTCTCCTTAAAGTATTCGATGCGGACCTAAACAGCCTGAGACAGGGGATGTTTGCTCCAAAGAACAGAGGAAAACTCATAGAGAGCACCGAAGAAGGAATCGAGATATCCAAGAACCTTCTTAAAAAAGGATATGTAAAAGACGATGAGATCGAGAGATTCCCCGGTGTCGTTCATAAGTCGGGAGTTCATCCTGTGATCGAATGTACACAGAATATCCCATGCAACCCGTGTCAGGATGCATGCAAAAAAGGCTGTATCTCAACAGGAAAGAATATCACATACCTTCCTTTTGTTAAGGACGGAAGCAAATGTATCAACTGCGGAATGTGCGTAGCAAGCTGCTCGGGACAGGCAATATTCCTGGTAAACGAAGATTGCGGCGACGGAAGCGCAACCGTAACTCTTCCATATGAATTCTTCCCGCTTCCCGAAGTCGGAACGGTCGGATTCGGACTTTCAAGAAAAGGCGAGAAGCTCTGTGAGGCGGAAGTTGTTTCCGTAAAGAGCGTCGGAGCATTCGATCATACAAACCTTCTTACCATGAAGGTTCCGAAGGAATATGCGATGAAAGCAAGGTTTTTCAAATGTAGTTAAAGAAGTGAAAAGGAGCGATCGTTATGAATACTGTAGTTGACAGATCAATAGATATAGGTGAATTCATCGCACAGCCGGATGACGACATGCTTATCTGCAGATGTGAGGAAATTACAAAAGGTGAGATCAGAAAAGCCGTACATGACGGTATGTGGACGCTCACGGAAATAAGAAGATATTTGCGAACGGGAATGGGACTTTGCCAGGGACAGACCTGCTCCAGACTTGTAAAAGGTATTGTTGCGAGAGAACTTGGTGTATCTCCTGCAGAGCTTGAGCCTGCAACTGCAAGATCTCCGATGCGTCCTACAGAAATGAGAATATTTGGCACAGAGGAGGTATAGGCTATGGTAATGGAAAATAAAGCGGATGTAGTAATTGTCGGTGCCGGAATCATCGGTTGTGCCATTAGTTATTATCTGAGTAAACGTGGAAAAAGCGTAATTGTTCTTGAGGGGAGCGATAATATCGGTAACGGTGGCTCATCCAGAAACGGCGGTGGTGTAAGACAGTCAGGAAGAGACCCAAGGGAACTTCCGCTTGCGATGTACGGAATAAAAGAGCTGTGGCCGACACTTTCGGAAGAGCTCGGAGTTAACTGTGAATATCACAAAGAAGGAAATCTTCGTCTCGGCAAGACACCCGAGCACCTCAAAATCTTGCAGGGACTTACAGATAGAGCGGTAGCTTGCGGACTTGATGTCAGAATGATCGATTCTGATGAGGTAAAAGAGATCAATCCTTACCTTTCGGACGAAGTTATAGGAGCAAGCTGGTGTCCGACAGACGGACATGCAAACCCGATGGTCACAACACTTGCTTTTTACAAAAAGGCAAGAGAGATGGGCGTTAGATTTATCACAGGTGAAAAGGTTGAGAGACTAAGAAAAGTTAAAGGACGCCTTCGCAAAGTTTATACAAAAGAAAACGAATATGAAGGAGAGTTCGTAGTTGTAGCTGCAGGTTACGAATCAAGAGAAATTCTCGGAACGATAGGAGTTGACGTTCCGATGCACAAGGAACTGTGTGAGTGCCTTGTGACCGAGGCTGAACCTCATATGTTCAATCAGATGCTCGGTACAGCAGAGGCGGATTTCTACGGACATCAGGCAGATCACGGATCATTCGTATTTGGCGGAATGTCGGGACTTGAGCTTAACAACAAAGACTGCGGACCTGTAAATTCACCGAGTAATGCGGCGATAACGGCGCCGTGCATATGCAGAGGAATCATGAAATACTTCCCAGCACTTGAGGATGCCAAGATCGTAAGAACCTGGGCAGGATACCTTGATATCTGTCAGGACGGCGTACCGGTACTTGGATTTGTCGATGAAGTTCCGGGGCTCGTTGTAGCATGTGCCTTTTCGGGACATGGATTTGGAATAGCACCGGCTGTCGGAGAGCAGCTGGCAATGCTTATAGATGAAGGAAAGACGGCAGTGGATATATCGGGACTACGATACGGTAGATTCAAAGCCAAAATATAAGTAGTAAAAAGGAGGCACACGTTATGAAAGTTGCGATCGAAGAATTATCAAAAGTTGAGATTATCACAAAAGAAGCCAAGGTTGCAGAGCTTACAAAGAACTTCGGTAAGTTCGGTATTACCGGAATGACTATTTACGAAGCCAAAGGATGCGGTGTCCAGCTTGGAACACAGGAATATGAAGCAGAAAAAAATACAACACCTCAACTTTTGTCCAAGCAGGTTGTGATGGTTGTGCTCCCTTCAAGAGAAGTTGACGGCTTTTTGGATTTTGTGGAGAAATCACTTTACACAGGTCACATAGGTGACGGAAAGATTTTTGTTACCCCGGTCACGAATGCGGTAAGGGTAAGGACCGGTGAAGAAGGAATGGATGCACTTAAAGAGGGTGCACTCGATTGAGAAAGGAGGCTTGTTGCCTATGAATGATAAAAAGATTGGTTTGGGTAGTGTCATAGCAACGGGAGTAGGACTCGTGGTGGCATCAAGTTGTCTTTTAACCCTTGGCATTGGTGCGGGCAGCATAGGAACTCCTTTCATAATAACTATGATAATCGCGTGTTGTGTAAACATATTTACTTTGTTGTCAATTGCCGAATTAAACTCAATGATGCCCGATTTAACGGGCGGACTTGCACAGTTTTCGCTGGCATGTGTCGGACCTTTTATCACCATCATCTGTATGGTGGGCGGATATCTTCTCTGCAACTCGCTTGCGGGATCCGTTGAAGGAGCTGTTTTCGGAAATACTTTTGCGGAGATGTTCGCGGGACTGGGACTTCCGGCATGGGTGTTCTCGCTGGTGCTTATAGCTTTTTTGGCAATTACGAATTTAAACGGCGTTGATGTATTTATCAAGGTTCAGGATTTTGTGGCCTATGCACTTATCTTTTCACTGGCTGCAATGGGTGTTCTCGGAGCTCTTGGAATCGGAACAGGAGAGGTTATCGAACAGCCCGCGGCCCTTGCAACAGATTTTAAGAGTGTCACCGGATTGTGCGGACTTGCATTTTTCCTTTTTGTCGGAGGTGAATATGTAATCCCTCTTAACAAGAGTTGTAAGAATGCAAAAAGAGATATTCCACTCGGAATGGTGCTCAGTATGCTGATCATTTTGGCGATGCAGACATTTTTGACACTCGGATTTAAGAATTACACCGAATGGGAAGATATGACGGGAAGCACGACACCGCAGATGCTGTACGGAATGGCTCTTTTGGGACCGATGGGAAGATACTGGATGCTGATCATTACGCTTTTGGCAGCAGTTAGTTCCGTAAATACGATAATGGGCTCACTTGCATATATTCTTATGGGAATGTCCAAGATTGGTCTTCTTCCCGAATTTTTTCAAAAGAAAAATTCAAAGGGCGCTCCTTATGTAGGGATCCTTTTGGAGGCTGCGATATTCCTGGTACTTAATATAACCGGCCTATCATCGACCGATTCCATCTCATATATGATCTCGGTTTTGGCGGTGCTTTGGCTTATAAGCTACATTGTTTCAAATATAAACGTAATTCTTTTGAGAAAAAGACTCCCCGCGGCGCCCAGAAACTTTAAGACGCCCTGCGGATATCTCGTTCCGATCCTTGGAATTGCAGGATCTGCATATATGATCTACAACATTGACCCTTCGTGGGATGTAAAGCTCTCACTTTACAGAGTTGTGCTGATAACCATGGCGGCGCTTGCGGTTTATTCATTCACATGGGTCAGATTCAAGATAAACAGACCGCTCTTTAAGCCATATCCGGTAAAGGAAGTAATGGCGATGGAGAACGAATTGTACTTTAGATTTCATAGCCGTAAAGGACTTGATGAAATAGATAAAAAGGCAAATAGGAGGAAAGCAGTATGAGTGATACAAAATTAGATCTTTTATATTTAAGTGAGCCTGACATGATCAAGGCAGGTGTTAATGATGTGGTAAGTTGTACATCATGTATGGAGGAACTTCTGATAACTCTCGACAAAGGAGATTATCTGATGGGTGGAGAAAACGGAAACTCTCACGGAACAATGATTACTTTCCCTGACAATCCTATTTTCCCCAACATGCCAAAGAGCGGCCCCGACAGAAGATTCATGGCGATGCCGGCTTATGTAGGCGGTGAGACGGCCATGGCAGGAATGAAGTGGTATGGCTCAAACGTTGAGAACAGAGAAAAAGGACTTCCGAGGTCTATCCTTATGGTAATGCTTAATGACAAGGATACCGGCGCTCCGTTGTCTCTTATGTCTGCAAACCTTCTCTCAGCCTATCGTACATCCGGTATTCCCGGAGCAGGTGTAAAAAACCTTGCGGTCAAGGATGCCAAAGTACTTGGAATTGTAGGTCCCGGCGTTATCAACATCACGGCTATAGAGACATTCGCGGCGTTACGCCCCACACTTGATACACTCAAGATAAAAGGTAGGGGCAAAGCTTCGATTGACAGATGTATAGCTTTTGTAAAAGAACACCTGCCTCAGTTCACAACGATCAAAGTAGTGGATACTCTTGAGGAGTGCGTAAGAGATTCTGATATCCTCAGCTTTGCGACTTCAACATCAATGGGCATGGACAGAAGTCAGTATCCTTTCGTAGAAGAAGAGTGGATCAAGCCTGGTGCACTGTTCTGCGTTCCCGGTTCCTGCGACTTCTCCGATGAATATATCTGCAGCGGCAAAGCAAAACTTGTATGTGACAACATTAAGCTCTATGAAGCCTGGGCAGAGGAATATCCTTACCCGACATACAACCAAATCTATATTCCCGGTTGTCTGTGGCTTGACCTTGTTCACGACGGCAAGCTCTCCAAAGACAAGATTATAAACCTCGGAGCTATCCTTGCAGGAAAGGAAGAAGGAAGAAAATCGGACGATGAGGTTATTATCTATTCTGTAGGCGGAATGCCTGTAGAGGACGTTGCCTGGGGCAAAAAGTGCTATGAAAAGGCACTTGAACTCGGTATCGGAACAAAGCTTAACTTGTGGGAGCAGCCTTATCTTTTCTGATAATAATTGCAATAATAAATAACAAAATAATCCGGTACACGAAGAGTCATCCTATTTACAGGGATGGCTCTTTTTTCCGTAAATGTGAACTGCGCGTTTGTTGAATCGCCTGTGGCAATTAAATATAATATATGTGTTTTGAGTTTAGATTTTATATACAAAGATAAGGATAAATATGGAAAAGAATATTGATTTTACCGAAGGGAAAATAGTAGCACCCCTTTTAAAATTTGCAGGCCCCGTTCTGATGGCTCTGTTTTTGCAGGGAATCCTAGGCGCATTTGCGATCCGTGTTCCGTTCTCATTTATTATGAGTAAGATAGAGCCCGTAACTCTGTTTCGTATCGGACTCGCAACGCCTTGTTCTACGATAGTTCAGATAGTATTGTGCTTTGGATATCTAATGTTCATGAGAAGGAAAAAAGAATTATGAAAAAAGTTTTTATCGTTGAGGATGATGAGATAATAGCAAGTCAGGTGGCAAAACACCTTGAGACCTGGCAGATGAAAGCAAAGGCAGCAGAGGATTTTCAGAATATCATGGCAGAATTTGAGGAATTTAAGCCGGACATTGTGCTTATGGACTTAAAGCTTCCTGCCTACAACGGATTCTACTGGTGCGGTGAGATCAGGAAGGTTTCGCAGGTCCCTATCGTATTCGTATCATCTGCCGATGAGAATATGAACATCGTGATGGCTATGAATATGGGAGCCGACGACTTTATATCAAAGCCCTTCGATCTCCAGGTTCTTACAGCCAAGATTCAGGCAGTTCTTAGAAGGAGCTACGGAGAGAGCATTTCGGTACATGAGCTTGAGGTAAAAAATGTGCGCCTCAACCTTGATGATACTTCCGTTACAGCAGGAAATAGCAGGCTTGAGCTTACAAAGAACGAGTATCTGATCTTAAAGACACTCATGGAACAGCCGGGCAAAGTCGTATCGAGAGAGAGCATAATGGAGAGACTTTGGGGCGCGGAAGAGTTTGTTGATGACAACACTCTGACCGTCAATATCACAAGAATCCGCAAGAAGCTCGAAGCAGCGGGTGAATATGGATTCATCACAACTAAGAGAGGGCTAGGCTACATTGTTGGGGAATAACGGATTTTGGAAAAATAACCGAATATACCTTACGGCAAATGCAGTATTTATACTTATTTTCTGGGCTGTAAGTGCTCTGTATCACATTGAGAGTGAGTTTATCTTTTATGTGATATCTTTTATGCTGATAATTACGGTAATTGCCGCTTTTATAAATAATAATTCCATACATAACAGAGCTCAGATTCCGGAATATAATAATGAAAGCGAAGATGGATCAGACAAGGTTATGTGGGAGAAGCTCAGGGAAAAAGAGGATTTCTTTGCACTCTGGGCACATCAGATAAAGACTCCCATTGCGGCGCTCAAGCTCCTTTTTGAGGATGCCGATCCAAACACGTACGAATGTAAGAGCGAGCTCTTTAAAATAGAAACTTACGTGGAGATGGCGCTTAATTACCTGAGGTTCGAAGAGATGTCGGGCGACCTTCTCCTTGAGAAGTGCAGTCTTGAGCCGCTTGTAAGGCAGACCGTGAAAAAGTTTTCGACAGTCTTTATCTGTCAGCATCTTTCCGTAGAACTTGATAACCTTGACTGCGAGATACTTACTGACGATAAGTGGTTTTCTTTTGTCCTCGAGCAGGTATTGTCAAACGCACTCAAATATACCAAGGAGGGCGGCATCAAGATCTTTTCCCGTGATACGGATGAGGGAAAAGAGATTGTTGTAAGCGACAGCGGCGTTGGAATAAAGAGCGAGGACCTTCCGAGAGTGTTTGAAAAGGGCTATACAGGCTACAATGGCCGTGTGGATAAGAAGGCAAGCGGAATCGGTCTGTATCTTTGCAAAGGCGTGTGCAATAAGCTTGGGCACGGCATACGCATAGAGTCAGAGCTTGGCAAGGGAAGCGATGTCATAATCACGGTCCGCAAAGAAGCGGTAAATGCGGCAGATTCTAAGTATATTTGAAGAAACATTACATAAATGTAAGATTAGCAGCGGGAAATGTAAGCCAAAGAAAGGGTATTGCATTTCCCTTTTTGATATCATGATAAAGGTTTCAAAAGTCACAAATGCGTACATGCTTGCATGTTAAGCATTTTGAATTTTGAAACCGAACAAACATGAGGAATAAGCAATTTACGTAGTAAATTCGCGGTTTCCGAATGTTTGTAGAATTGCGGGAATGACGGTAGTCATGGAGCAATTCGTATATCATAATAAAGCAATTGGATGGGAATAAATACAACTACGGAGGATAATAAAATGGCAGTACTTGAAGTTGAGCACGTAAAAAAGATATACAAGACAAAAATGGGAATAGATTCAGTTACAGCGCTTAAGGATGTTCACTTTAGCGTAGAGAAGGGCGAGTTCGTTGCAATCATGGGCGAGTCCGGAAGCGGTAAGACAACTCTTTTGAATATCCTTGCAAGCCTTGATGTTCCTACAGCCGGCAAAGTACTGGTTAACGGCAAAGACTTCTCGGCTCTTAAAGACAACGAGAGAGCGATTATGAGAAGAAACAACCTCGGATTTATCTTCCAGGATTTCAATCTTCTTGATAATTTCACGATCGAGGACAATATAAAGCTTCCGCTTGTTCTTGCAGGCGAAGACCACAGAACAATGGACGATAAAGTTGCACCTCTTGTAAAAGAGCTTGGAATTGCGGATCTAATTCACAAATATCCTTATGAAGTTTCAGGCGGACAGAAGCAGAGAACAGCAGTTGCAAGAGCACTTATTACCAAACCTCAGATACTTCTTGCAGATGAACCCACAGGAGCGCTTGATTCAAAGGCAGCTACAAACCTGATGCACCAGCTTCGTGACATCCACAAGAGCGGACAGACAATCCTTATGGTAACTCACAGTAATGTTGCGGCAAGCTACGCGGACAGGGTTATGTTTATAAGAGACGGCGAAGTGTTCCACCAGATCTACAGAGGAAACCTCAAGAGAAGCGAAATGCTTGATAAGATTTGCGATGCAGTTACAGTGCTCATGAGAGGAGGAGAGGACAGTGAATAACAATTTGCTTTCAAAACTTGCTTTTACGGGACTTAAGAATAATAAAAAAGCTGTGCTTCCTTATATTTTGGTAAGTGCCATTACGGTTATGGTATTTCACATCTTACAGTCGCTGATCGACAGTAAGTTTCTTGTTAATAACGGAAAAACTGCTTTTTATGGAGCGGATTACATAGTTCTTTTCATGGGAATCGGAAGTATTGCGGTAGGTATATTCTCGGTAATATTTATCCTTTACGGCAATCAGTTTGTTATGAAAGGTCGCAAAAAAGAGATCGGACTTTACGGAGTACTGGGACTTAGCAAAAAGGATGTTTCTTTTGTTCTCTTTATTGAGAACCTTATCATGAGCGCATCTGCTATCGTAGGCGGAATACTCGCAGGAACTTTTCTTAATAAACTCATGGTTCTTCTGCTTTACAGGATAATCAGACAGCCGATGGTAAAGGGAATGGATTTTTCTCTCAGAGCAACGATTCTTACTGCAGTATTCTTTTCGATTATCTACGCAGTATGCTTTATCTACAATGTGCTTACGGTAAGACTGGGGAACCCTATCACAATTCTTAAAAGCGAGAATATAGGTGAGAAAGAGCCAAAGGTAAAATATCCGCTTCTTATCATCGGAGTATTGGCGATTGCGTGTGGTTATTTCCTGGCTGTTATTGCAGATAACACCATGGTGGCGTTAAACAGTCTTTTCATCGCTATCATTTTTGTGACTTTGGGAACATATGCCCTCTTTATTGCGGGAACTATCTTTGTTCTTAAAATGCTAAAAAAGAACAAGAACTATTATTACAAGACAAAGCATTTTATCAGTATTTCAAACCTGATGTTCAGAATGAAACACAACGCTGCGGGACTTGCTTCAATCTGCATTCTTTCAACGGCTGTAATATTACTCCTTGTTTGCTCTACATCACTTATGATGCTAGGCGAACAGAATATTGATTCCATGTTCCCAAAAGATGTGATGGTTCGCGGAGTTGTAAATGAAAATTGTTCTTTAAGCGATGCAGATAAAGTAGTTGATGAGCTTCTTAAAGAAAACGGTATCACTGCTCTGGACAGATCATCGATAAGCTTTTATATGGATGTTTGTGATGTAGAGGATGATGGACTTGCTGTTCATCCAAATGATTCATTTGATTTTACCAAGCTTCGCAGCATCTATATTGTTACAGCAGAGCAGTATAAACTTTATACAGGAAAGCAGGCGAGCCTTGCGCCCGGAGAGATATATCGTTACAGTTCGGCAGATGATGTCAAAGACGGCGATAAGATCAAGATATTCGGTAATGAGTACAGTGTAAAGAAGAGTATTGATGAGAGCGGTCTTGAAGAGTTTTTTGATTCATCAATGAGTCTTTTTGGCAAAGAGGTTATGGTCGTTGCGGATAACAATGAGAAAGCTGCAATGCTTGCAGTCTGTAACGCAGAAGAACTCGGTGAAGATATGTTCTACATCGGCTTCAATGTAAAAGGTGATATAAGTAATGAGCAGCTTCAGACTGTAAGAGATACACTGAGCGGAAAGCTTGGAACTGTGATGTGCAGATACAAAGAGGAAGAAAGAAGCTCTTTCTACAGCCTTTACGGCGGAACATTCTTTGTTGGAATCTTCCTTGCGGCATTGTTCCTTATCGCAACGGTAATGATCATTTTCTACAAGCAGATGTCTGAGGGCGTGGAAGATAAAAAGAGATTTGAGATCCTGTCAAATGCAGGACTTTCAGATAAAGAAGCAAGAGGAGTAATAAAGAGTCAGGTAATGCTAATGTTCTTTTTACCTGTATGCACAGCAATAATTCATATAATATTTGCAAGCAATATCTTAAGACTATTTATGGCAGCAATCCTTATAGTGGACACTTTTACATTTAATATGGCGGTTGCAATTGTCAGCCTTGTGTTCCTTGGGGTATATGCCCTTGTTTACAGAATTACTTCAAAGCAATACTACAACATAGTTTATGGGGAGAAAAAGAATAATGAAAGTATTAAAGAAAATCGCGAAAGTTTTGTTGGTAATTATAGTTACGGTGAGTGTGGCTCTGGTAATAGGGCTTAACTACAAGACAGTACTTGCAAGTCACAAGATCAAGGAAGTTGTTGATGCGGTGGTTCCCGTTGAAGGAATCGAGATTCCGGATAACGTTCAGATCGTTGGTCTTGGAGAAGCAAGTCACGGAAGCAAAGAGTTTCAGGAGTCCAAGCTTGAAATGCTTAAGATGCTTGTGGAAAAGAAAGACTATCGTGCAATCGTGGTTGAAGCGGATTTTGGTGATTGTCTTGCCGCAAATGCTTATGTTCAAGGTGGCGACGGCGATTCAAGGGAAATCGTAAACAACATGAGTTTTACAATCTATCACACCAAGGAGATGGCGGATATCCTCGATTGGATGAAGCAGTACAACGCATCGGCACCTGAGGATAAGAAACTTAGATTTTACGGCTTTGATATGCAGAATCCCGAGCAGGGCATACAATTCCTTTTGGACTACATTGCAAAGAGCACAATAACAGGCGCAGATCTTTCCGCAACAAGCAGTATTATCGATGAGAACAGGACAGAACCCTTAAGCGATGACCAGCGCAATAAGGTTAAGAGCGAAATGGCTGAACTTAAGTCGGCTATTGAAGGTGTTGCCGGAAGCGAACGCGATTTTGATACAATATGCGCTCTTAAGATTACTGACAATGTATGTACCGCAATGGACTACGGAATGCAGGATACTCAGGAAATGAACAATTTCAGAGACGCAGCAATGGCTGAGAATGTAAGCTGGATCCTTGATCTTGAAAAAGAAATCGGATCGGGCAAGATAATGCTAGCGGGACACGACGGCCATATTGCCAAAAAAGGACAGAGCGCGTTTATGAAGGTTACGATGGGAGGTGTTCTTAAGGAAAAGTACGGTGATGCTTACTACAGCCTCGGAACCGATTTCTTTAGGGGCAAATCCAATATCAGAGTCTATTTGGGAGGCCCGGGCGAATATAAGAGAAAGGACTACTTTGTGACCACAGCCGATCCCATTGCTTATCAGGCCAAGTATGTTGATGGAAAGCGATTCTTCCTTGACTTTGGATCTCTTTCACCTGAAAACAACGCTAAGCTCCATTCTATTGTGAACTCTAAAGTTTCAATGGGTTCTCTCGGAGAAGGCTTTTCAGGAATATATTATCTTATGCATTCAAGTTATCGTGTTGAGATGGCGCCTACAGATCTTTATGACGGAATGATATTCTACTATGAAGTTGGAGCGATAGATCCGCAATATTAAATTTGTTGTTTCCGAATATATCAAGGAGGAGCAATGTGCTTAACGGTGCATTGCTTCTTTTTTTATAGAGGAAATTCCTATCAAATAAGAATCGCTACGCTATGGATGCGAGCGATGCGAATGTGGGAAAGATTGTTGTAATGTTAACGAATATTGACTAAAAGTTAACTATAAATTATAATTTACAAATAATATTTCATAGTGATGAAGATATGAAATGCAAGACGTTACATGATGTATTATCGGGTTGATAAAAAGAGGGGAAATCGACCGTGCTTTAAAAGGAAGGATAGAAATATTTTGAACAGGACGGACACTTTTTTTCTTGTGCACAATTATAATACTGTGCCGGGGGAACTGATCGAATATTGCAACGATCATCTTATAATCGATTGTTCGGATGACGGAATGACACCTGATAAGCTTAAGGCTGCAGGCTACAATTTCATTCATGTTGAGAATACCGGACACAACCTTACAAGTTATTTTCATTATTTTATAGATAACTACGATAATCTTCCTGAGTTTGTGGCTCTTTTGAAGGGCAATATTATAGGAAGACATGTTTCAAAAGAGTTTTTTGACCGAGTTTACAACAACAAATGGTTTACGTATCTCTATCAGGACAAGAAAATGTGGGAGAGGTACAAAAAAGGCGGCGATGAGAATTCAATCGCTTCGCTTCTTTCGGAGGAAGGCTATATTGAGCTCGACAGCTCCTGGTACATGAATCAAAGTCATTCATACAGGTACTTCTATGACATGGACGACTTCTACAGATTTGTTTACAAGGATCCCGTTATCCCGAGATACTGTAATTTCAGTCCCGGAGGCTGCTACATAATAAACAGGGAGCAGATTCTAAAGAATTCCAAGACTTTCTACAAGAATCTGAACAACCTTATGGAGTACCGAAAAGAAGTAAACTTCCCGGCAGAAGCATACCTCGTTGAGAGACTGATGCCCTGGATATTTACATCAAGATACGAAGTAAATCCCTGGATGGAAGACGAAGAAGAATTTGCGAATATGCTTGAGAAGTGTGAAAAGAGCGTAGAGAAGCACCGCTTGTGGAATAATCTGAAACTTAAGAGATTCAGACTACTTCTTGGTGTAAAAGAGCCGGTGTTCCTTGAAGATTGAGAATAATAAAGATTTTTGGAATTCTGCCGATATATATGGAAACGGGTTACTATTTCTTTTAACACCGATCAAATATCATATGGAGGTAGGTTATGAAAGTTCAGCAGAACACGGATGTTCAGATGAGTAATGTTCAGAACCAAGATTATTTTTCAAAAAATAACGAAGAAACTCCAAAAGGAAAAAGGAAAGAAAAAGATAATACTCAGTCAATATCAGGGGCAGATCTTACAGGGGAAAGTCTTGTCGTGCAGAGAAGAAAAATAGCCAGAAAGCAGGCGCTTAAAGTTGTGGCGGATGCTTTTAAAGGCGAGCTCGGAATCGATGCACAGCTAAAAAGCATCAGAGACAAAATACACAGTTTAAAAGACGAGCTGGCCGAAGTTAAAGAAAATGCGCGAGACAGAATAAAGTCCATGATGATAGGATTTGGCGTCGATCCCGAGAGCGAAGAAGCCAAAAAGGCAATGGATATTGCGGATGAAGTCATGGCGCATCATGAAGAATATATGAAATATAAGTTTCCTCAAGTTGTTGTAGTAGAGGAAGCGGAGCAGGAACAGGAGCAGGAACAGGAACAGAGCTACGATGAAATTGTTATAAATAAAGTCGATGCAGAGGTGGTATCCGATCTGACCGAATTCCAGAAAGCAGTGGTAGATAGCCTTGAAACAGTGGTTGAAGCAATTAAGAATCTTAATGATGAAATCACACAGAATGTTCTGACTCATAAGGCTATAAAGATTAAACGCGCAGAGTCTCTCAATATGCTGAAAGCACAGAAGGAGGCCGAGAAAATTATGGATACTTCCACAAGAGAAGTAATCGAAATTCTTGCAAATGAAGCCGTAAACCACCTTGAAGAAGAAGAAAAAGAGCGCGAAGAAGAGGCAAAGAAAGCTGCGGAAGAAAAGAAAGAAGAGAAGAAGGAAGAAGCCAGAAAGCTTGAAAAAGAAGCAATGCAACAGGAGATGATCGCCAATATAAGAGAACATGCTGAATTGAGCGAGAAGACAAGCGCTGATGTGAAAAAAGCTATAGCAAGAAGAGAGCGGACGGAAGCTCTTTTGCTGGATCCCGATAATGTGTCGCAGAAGATAGTGATTCCGGATGCAACTTCACTTGAAGATGCGCAGAGTGCGGTAAATTCGGCAATTACCAATATCCTTAACAGTAACTTTCTTGTTACGGATGATATAAAGGGAAGCGCTGTTGATAACCAGGTATAAAAAGAAAAAATGAATGTTTGGATTCTCCCAAGTAAGGCAAAAAGCCTATGCTTGGGAGTTTTTTATATTATAGAAATTGCTTTCTTATAATATAAAAACGCTTCGCTAAGGAGAATAAAAGTTTTTAATATATTGGGAAAAATGTTCTTTTTATAATATGATACATATATCGAATTTAATGAGGTGGAGTTTTTATGTATTCATTATTATTGGCTGTAATTTATCTTATATTTGTAAGTCTGGGACTTCCCGATTCCCTCCTTGGTTCGGGCTGGCCGACTATGCAGGTCGCTTTTGGCGTGCCCTCATCTTATGCGGGATATGTGTCAATGTCGATTTCTTTTTTGACCATAATCTCTGCACTGTTCAGCCCCAGATTTATCAGGAAGTTTCATACAAAAAACATAGTGGTGTTCTCGATTTTTCTTTCAATCGTGGGACTCTTTGGATTTTCTTTTGCAAACTCATATGCGATATTGTTTCTGTTTGCGATACCGTACGGCCTTGGAGCCGGCGCGATCGACGCTTCAATAAACCATTATGTTGCAAATAATTACCCGTCGTCCGTGATGAATTTTTTACACTGCTTCTACGGAGTCGGAGCCGTTATAAGCCCCAACATCATGGCGCTTGCCTTGAAGCATGCAAAGTGGAATCAGGGCTACAGATGGACGGCGTATATTCAGACGGCGATAATGATCGTGGTAGTGCTGTCTTTGCCTTTGTGGGCAAAAAATGATAGCAAGACAGGCGAAGATAGTGTGCAATCAGTCGGTATCAGAAAGACAATTTTTGTTCCGGGGGTAATCCCCACGCTTATCGCATTTTATGCATACTGTTCGGGGGAGTGTACATGCTTTCTCTGGACATCAAGTTATTTTGCGGGGACAAAAGAGGGGCTTTCCGACGGAATGATCGCATCTTTCGGGTCACTGATCTTCGCAGGGCTCATGCTTGGAAGACTGATCTCAGGCTTTGTGTCTGACAGGCTGGGTGACAAGCTGCTTATCAGAGTCGGAATCGCAATAGAAATCCTGGGAATAATAATTATTATGCTCCCTGTCAGCGGATATGTTCTCGCGGCAGCAGGCTTTGTGATAATCGGAACCGGCATGGGGCCCGTCTATCCTTCGATACAGCGCATGGCTCCCGAGAAATTCGGCAAAGAATACAGCGCTGCCGTCATCGGTCTTCAGATGTCATCCGCCTACGTCGGCAGCACCTTCATGCCCACCGTTTTCGGAATCATCCAGCAGCATATCGGCATCGGGATCATGCCTTGGTATCTTTTGATCTTCGCATGCCTCAATATCGGACTTTTGGAATATTCCTACAAAGTTACGGGAAAATAATCTGTAGATTTATTACACACTTTTTTCATGCTTATTTGCTATATTTAAAGTAAATACTACTTGAGGAGCGGGCTTATGGTGAAAAAGATGAATTTTTGTGTGGTGTTAACTGTTGTTGTCTTGACTGGGTGCACTCCGATTCCAAGTGATTATCAATCGGTGTCTACTGATTCTTCTACGGCTGATGTGGTGGATTCTTCAGAGGAGGAAGCAAGCACATCGGCTACATCCGGTTCTGAAAATTCCCTTGCAATTGATGAATTTGAATATAACGGAAAAACAATTTCTGTTTTAAATGATGTGCCAAGCATATTGGAAAAGTTTGGAACACCTGATAAAAAAGAACCTTTCCAGCCGGAATATCAGTCAGGCAGATTTTCTTATTATTTTGACTCAGAGAAGATTGAATTAAATACTGTCGAAGTTGACGGCGAGGAGCTTCCTTTTTATATTCGTATCAGTGATGAAAACGTGAAATTACCTAAAGGAGTTCATATCGGATGTACGGAAGAGGAAGTAAAAGCAGCATATGGTGAACCAAGCAAGACCTATACAGAAGCTGCATATTTTATGTGCTATGAAAATGAAAAATATGAGCTTTCATTCATGATTGGCGCTGAAATGGACCCTGTCGATGAGGTAAAGAGCATTGAATTTATAAATGTTGATACCAGGTCAAAATACAATTTTGATTCCAAAAAGAGATTGAGCAGCGATGTAGATACAGTCCCTGCTTCAGGAGATTCTGCCAATGGATTGGCAGGTGAAGAGTTTTTATATAATGGAAAGGAAATATCAGTATTAGATAAACCTCATGAAAAGGTAATTCCCAATCTTGGCGCACCTTTTCGAATAGATGACCTTAGTCCGGAAGGTGTCTTTTTATATTATTTTGGTTCCGAAACAGAACATATCAGGTTAGAAACGTACACATATAACGGTGAAGAGCTTACCAAATCCCTATTTATAAATGATAAGACCATAAAAACAAATAAAGGTATTGGAGTTGGATGCACAACAGCAGATGTTTTGGCTGCTTATGGCGATCCGCTTCCACCTACCGACAAAAATGATTTTTCTATGTGCTACAAATTTGGACAATATGAGATCGCGTTCCATCGCAATTCTAAAGATGGAGATATAGTATCATTTGCTTACATCAACCTTGATACTTTTGAGAAATATCTTAATGATTGATATTTCTATAGCTTATGGAAGATTTCGTTGAATATATATGTGTTGATACCAAGTCAATGCATAGTTATTGAGAATAGATGATAATTTGATTTTTTCTGAAGATGGATATACAATGTATACACATAGAGGAGGTGTTGTTTATGCAGGCTCAAGTTAAAGCATGGGGCAACAGTCAAGGAATTAGAATATCAAAAGAGGTGCTTCAAGAAGCAGCTATTTCTGTAGATGATGTTTTGGATGTTAAGGTTTCAAATGGAATGATAATGCTTGTTAAGCCTTTTAGACATAAAACATTGGAAGAGCGTGCTGCTGAATTTGGCGGAAAACTCAATCTTGATGGAGAATTTGACTGGGGTGAACCGGTAGGAAGAGAGATTTGGTAATGAAAGAAGAACTACATCAGGGAGATATACTCAAGATTGAACGAATCAAACAACCGGTTCTTGTTGTTAGTAAGGATTTCTTTAATCAGACGCATGAGATAATTGGTTGCCCTATATATGAAAAAGGAGAAGCAGGACCTTTACACATACACATAAGTACAAACGATGTTGAAGGATATGTACAATGTGAAAAAATGGCATTGTTGGATATGGGAATTAGAGGATATTCAAAAATCGATACGATACATTATTCTGATATCATAAATATTACAGATGCTATTCAGGGAATCTTTGATTACATCTAATTCGATGAAAACATATGTCAAATATGTGCTTTTGCAAAAAAAACTTGACTGTAAACCTTCTTTACAGCTTAGAGTTATGGCATAAATTCTAAGGAGGCTGCACTGATGACAATTAAAGAAGTCGAGGAATTACTGGAGGTTCCGAGAGCTACTGTAAGATTCTATGAAAAAGAAGGACTCATAAATCCTCAGAGAGAAGGGAACAGATACAGAGATTATTCAGCAGAAGATGTTGAGCAACTTAAGAAGATAATCATATTTCGTAAGGCAGGCTTATCTGTAAGTGATATTGCAGATCTTTTTGACGGAGCAAAGCAGATTGATGCGGTTCTCGAAGAAAACCTAGAAAACCTTAATAAGCAGATGGAAGAGCTGAAAGGCTCAATAAACCTTTGCAAGAAGATAAAAGAAGATTCGCCCGAAATAGATTCTTTTAACTCAGAAGTTTACTGGAACTACATCGAGGAGGAAGAAAAGAAGGGCAATGCGTTTATCGATATCGCAATAGAACTTGCGCATGAAGAGAAGAAGATAATAGCCGAAAAACTTGGCTGGAGCCTTGACAGAGACGGTAATATATATGATCTGAAACAGTGTGTTATAGGAACTGTCTGCGCTATCGTACTGATCGGCACGGTGTTTGGCTTGTTTAGCGGAAATTGGGGCATTGGCAATTTGAAGGAAGCTGTCAGATTCATAATCGGCATGATCATATTTGAATCAGTTTTTATGATCCCGATATACTTCCTTGGGAAAAAACATCCCAAAATAGCGCGGAAAAGGAACGGATACATGCTTTTGGCAATGTGCTCTTTCGCTGTGGTGCTGGTTCTCTTTGTAGTATTTTTGAATATACTCGGGGATTGAGAGCAAGAGACCGGGGTAATTGCCTAGATAGTACGTTTCGTTATAATTGTGAACAATAAAAAGCTGGTAGCCAGGAGATAATGAGGCTAATGATGTCAGATGGGGGCAAATGAAAAAAGGTCAAATGAAAAAGTTTATACTGACCATTCTTTTTAAAATGCTTATATGAGCAGGCGATTTTTGGCATGATAGCTTCATGTATGGCACATTATTATGCAAATCATCCTTTGTAAGGTCACGCAGGCTAAATATACACCACACAGAGTTATTTTGGAGAAGTTGTACGGTGTGAAAAAAAGAATATGCACCACACAGAGTTATTTTGGATAAGCTGTACGGTATGAAAAAAGAATATGCACCGCACAGAGTTATTGTGGAGAAGCTGTACGGTGTGAAAAAAAGAATATGCACCGCACAGAGTTATTGTGGAGAAGCTGTACGGTGTGAAAAAAAGAATATGCACCGCACAGAATTATTGTGGAGAAGTTGTACGGTGTGAAAAAAAGAATATGCACCGCACAGAATTATTGTGGAGAAGCTGTACGGTGTGAAAAAAAGAATATGCACCGCACAGAATTATCGTAGATAAGTTGTACGGTACGAAAAAGAGAATGTGTACAGTACAGAATCATCGTAGAAGAACTGTATGGTGCGAAAATGAGAACTTGTACCGTATAGAATCATAGTGAAGATACTGTACGGTGCAAAGAACTTCCGCCTGCATCGGTATTGTGATAAAGTAGTGGGTAGGAGAAATGAACATGAATACAACGATTTTTTTGCTGGAAGACGATGATGCCATAGGTATGGGGCTTAAGTATTCGCTTGAGAAGGAAGGCTACGTGGTTGCGCATGCAACAACTTGCGAAGAAGCGCGAAATAACTGGAAGCCCGATGAGTATGGACTCGCCATCCTTGATATAAACCTGCCTGATGGAAACGGCTATGATATTTGCAAGATGATAAAGAAAAGCGGCGATGTTCCCGTTATTTTCCTGACTGCATCCGATGCGGAAGTAAACGTAGTCATGGGACTTGAACTTGGCGCGGACGATTATATATGTAAACCGTTCAGAGTAAACGAGCTCATGGCGAGGATCAGAGCGGTTCTTCGAAGAAGCAGTGCTGCGAATGCCAATAATCAAGGTGACAGCGGCCAAAGCGATAACGCACAAAACAGCAATCCGGCGATGGGAACAGCAACCACCATGGCCGCAATAAAACTTGCCAACATCACCATATATACAAATGAAGCAAAAGTCACAAGACTAAAAAGTGGCACCGAAACCGAAGAAACAATCGAGCTCACAGCGCTCGAATACAGACTCCTTCTTGCTTTTTGCAATAACAGAGGAATAGTTCTTTCAAGGAAAACACTTTTGGAAGATATGTGGGATGTCAGCGGCGATTTCGTGAACGACAACACACTCACGGTTTACATAAAGAGACTCCGCGACAAGATAGAAGAAGATCCGGCAAATCCGCAGATCATTAAAACTGTTCGCGGACTTGGATATATTGTGATGTAATGGACCACAAACTCCGTCCCCAAAGCGACCAAACCATGCTTAATGGACTGCACCCCCGTCCCCAAGCGACCAAAAACATGCTAAAAAACAAAGATTTCCGAAACTTAATACTTCTAGGTTTTGCAGGCACATTGATATTTTCACTATGTGCCAATAATCTGACAAATTTCATTTTTGATGATAAAATAATAGATGAAAAACTTTTTTACGATGGTTTTCCGGACGAAAATTATCCGGTAGTTGAAGTGAGTGATTTTGTGGGGTATGATAAAAATGAGTATATTTATAAACTCATTCCCAAAGAAATGATTTGCTGTCTATGCGCAAAAATCCTTATTTTATGCGAAAATGCCGAAAATGAACCCAAAAAGCGAGTATTTCATGCGATTTGAGCGTTGTAACTGAAAAAAGTAAGGAAATCAGCGATAAAGTATTTGATTTACTGGAAGAAGACGGGTATCATAATTATACATGTTAAGCTCTGATAATAGGTTTGCCGGAATCTGTTGTTTTGAGCTATCCGGTGTAAAAACATTGGATAAAAAAATTTATAAAGGAAACTGAAATGAGCAAAATCGCGATTTTTACAATGGGAACGCGTGGGGATGTACAGCTGTATATCTATTTGGCAAGGAAGCTGATAGATGAGGGAATCGATACAACTATTGGAACACATCCTTACTGGGAGGATCTTGTCGAAAAGGCAGGAGTTAACTTTGTTCCCATAGGTTCCAATATAAATATTGAGAGAGAAATGGCTGCAATAAGAGGCAACGGTACCAATCCCATGAGTGCAATGAGGGAGCAGGAATTTGTTGCTGATTTCTTCCAGAATGCAACTCATGATATTTTGAATGCTTGCAAGGGAAGAGATATGGTTATTGTAGGCCACACTATGATTGGTGCGGTAGAAGCCGAGGCTTTAGGTATTCCCACGATAAATGTAACGCTTCAGAAAGAATCAATTCCCGAGAAACTCAGACAGCAGACCGTATCAGAGAAGGTTTTGGAGAATTTTGGATCTAACAGGGCAATAAAACCCTTTAATAATCTGAGAAAAATATATGGTCTCAGACCAATTAAATCTGTAGATGAGCTCTTTTCAGACAGGCTCAATCTTATGCCGATCAGCAGGACTGTTAATGACAGAAATCCTTACTGGGAAGCCAAGAACGTTGTTACAGGTTTTTGGTATGAAGATGATGTTGATTTTGTTCCCGATGAGAAGCTTAAGAACTTTATGGAAACAGGTGATAAGCCTGTAGTCCTGTCATTTGGTTCAATGTCCTATGAGGATGATGTTGTTGCTGATAAGCTTGATAAATTCATTAAGGCATTCGAAGCAACTGATACAAAGGTGATCATTCAGGGATTCCAGAAGAGTATAGCGACCAATTACAAGCTTCCTGACAGTATTATGTCATGCGGAGATGTTCCGCATAGCTGGTTATTTAGTCGTTCAAGATATGTTATTCATCATTGCGGCTTTGGCACTTGTGCTGCTTCCATGGTTTATGGGGTTCCGTCGATACCTATTCCGTACATGGCGGAGCATGTTAAGTACGCGATCAAGTTAAACGATCTCGGAATAGCGACCAAGATGGTAAAAGTTAGCAAAGTCAGCAAGAGAGCAATAATGGATGTGCTTGACGAAATGAATTCTTCATATTATTTCAAAAAAGAAAGAGCAGAGGAGATTTCTAAGAAAGTCAGAGCCGAGAATGGCTTGGATGACGCTGTACGACGTATAAAAGATGTTTTGCACTGATGGGCCGATTTGTTTCTAGGGGGTCGGAATGAAATGTAGTAAAGTAATTTTGACATCAGTTATTTCCGCGATGCTAGTTTGTGGATGCGCGGGTAAATCCGATTCTTCGGACGACGATATGTATTCATTTGAGAATGCATTGGTAGTTGGGGAAGAGGAAACAGAAGAAACAGAGGAAGCGGAGGAAGACTCTTCAGTCAGAGTAGTTTCGCAGCGAGATCTTAACGGAACAGGTAAAGGTGGCAGCCTGTCATCGGATTACATTGTAGAAAAAGATATTCCTTCTTTGTATGCCAAAAGAAAATCCGTCTCCAAGGCCAAGAATTTTGAAGGTGATTGGCAGAGAATAGAAATTGAGAATTCCGCAGGTGATATTGAGATAAGTGATCAGACCAAAGAAGGTTTTTCATTTGAAGGATTTTTTATCTATACCGTAAATACCGGAGATTGTTCAGGTACAGCGTATTTTGTATCGGAGGATACGGCGATAGCATGTGTTGATGAGGCTTCGGAAGCATATGTGGCATTCCATAAAGTTGGCAGTTCAATGTACGTATCGCATACGGGTGAACTTCCGGATATGGGAAATGATGTTACGCCGGATGGAGAATATATAAGTAATTAAGAAAAAAGACAAGGTCCAAAAAACCTTGTCTTTTCTATAAGTCTTCTTATTATTCTTCGGAGGAAGAGAAGCGGTTAACTTCTTCCTGAAGACGTTCAGATACTTCTCTGTTACTCTCGGAATCATCGTGAATCGTAGTGATGGAAGCAAGGATTCCGGTAGTGCTTTCTGTTGCATCTGAAACTCCGGTTGTACAGTCGCTGATAACGTGTGAGATGTTGTCAATCTGTTCTGCCATTTCACCGATTGTGTTGTTGAGGACAACAGTGTTTTCGTTTACTGACTTAAGTACCTGGTTGATATCCTCAGCGTCCTGATAGTACTGCTGTGCAACATCTTCAAATTCATCGTAGTCCGCAAGTACCGATTCGCTTACATATGTGAGCATCTCGTTTGAATCTTTTGCAAGTGATTCAACTGCGGAAATAACCTGATTACTGATTTCCTGAATGGAGTTTGCGGTATCTTTACTGTGCTCGGCAAGTTGTCTGATCTCATCTGCAACAACCGCAAATCCTTTTCCTGCATCGCCTGCTCTTGCAGCTTCTATGGATGCGTTGAGAGCAAGGAGATTGGTCTGCGAAGCGATGGAGAGGATATCTTCTGTAAGAGTCTGGATTTGTGCAACGTTCTTACTGTCTTCGATAGAGCTTTCAAGCCCGTCTTTTATGGAAGAAACCATCTCGTTTGTGGAGTTTCTCTTCTTTTCGGTGTTTTCGCGGATGACTGTTGCATGATCTTTGATATCCGATACGCGCTGGTTACCGGCTGCAACCTGATCGGAAACCTGTCCGACAGCGGTATTTACATCTTTTGCTCCGTTATTAAGAGAAATAAGCGTATTGTTTGCGGTCTCCATACTTGCCGTAAGTTCTTCCATAACTGCGGATACATTGCTGACATCTTCTTTGGAAGTGTTTACCAGACCGACGGTATTTTCAACAGATGAATAAATATGTCCCGACTCGGATTTTATCTTTACGATAATATCCTGAAGGGTCGTAAGGAAATTGTTTATTCCTGAAACAAGTACTCCGACTTCGTCTGTTGAGCTATTTTTGATACGACGTGAAAGATTTGCATTTCCTGCATTCATAGCGGAAAGTATTTCGTCAAGTTCTATTGAAGCTGCACGCAAAGGAGAAATTGTCTTGTTTACTACATAAACTCCGATCACAGCTACAATTGTGGAAAGGATGGAACCTATTATAATAGATTTGTGAACGCTTTTCTCAGCCGCCTTTAAGGTTGCGGTGTTTTTATCTACGAGAGCCTGAAGCTGTTCTTTCATAAGAGTGACATTGTCCTCGTATGTAAGTATTGCTTCGTGGCAGTTTGCAAAATAAAGGTCATAGGATTCTGAGAATTTTTTTGCATAGAACATTGTTTCCATTTCTTTATATGTGGAAAGGAAAAGATTTCCTGCTGAATTCATTGTTTCGTATTCTGCAGAAAAATCCGGATCGTTTACTTTTTGAACCTGAACACCCAGATCGTCGAGGGCAGCTTGCAATGCTTCCTGCTCGGGTTTGCCGGGATCCACCATTGATGCGACACCGTCATCTGTATCCAAGGCGCCTGTCGGAGCCATTGCCTGGACAAGAAAGAATCTTTTTACCAGGTTCTGCAGATTGGTATTGGCGTCTCCAAAGTCTCTTTCGATGGACAGATATGTGCCTGACATGGTGTTTGCCGCATTGACGGCGTCCTGGAAACTTATTGCAATAAGAACTACGCCTATTACCATAACTAAGGCTAAAAGGAAGAAACAAGAAAGAATTTTGGTTCTGAGACTTTTCATCATATGGTGCCTCCTTAAAGGGGGATGAGATTTTATGTTGTTATAATTTCACATTATCATCGTTTTTTTATGATATCAATAGATGTAAAAGTAATTTTTGTTTTTTTTATTGTTTTATTATTTATACAGATTTGGTACAGATTCCGGAAAAGAGAAAGATGCCCCTACACCACTATTTGCGCTATATGCAACTGTCGGTTGACAAATTTCAAAGTAGACTTTATAGATTGCAACCGTGGTTTTTTGTAATCTTTACCCATAACAAGTAACCGAAAAAAATTTGGAGGAAAAGAAAATGATTTTAGCGGATAAGATTATCAATGAAAGAAAAAAACTTGGATTATCTCAGGAAGAACTTGCAGATAAACTTGAAGTATCAAGACAGGCTGTTTCAAAATGGGAAAGTGCACAGTCGACACCCGATCTTAACAGAATACTTATGATGTCCAAGATTTTTGGCGTCAGCACGGATTACTTATTAAAAGATGAGATTGAGCAGGCAGGCGACGGCGAACTTACGGAATATGAGGGAGATTACAGCCCCAAAAAGCTTGTGACAATGGAAACCGCAACATCATATATAGATGCGGTGGAAAGAACCAATCCGTTCATAGCGCTTGGCGTATCTCTTTGTATAGCATCTCCTGCGGTAATGATGGCACTTTCAACTCTCAGTCAGTATGGAAAGTGTTCCGATAATATCGCAAGTGTCGGCGGAATAGTGATTCTTTTGTTCATGGTAGCGGCAGGTGTATTTATATTTATTACAACAGACAAAGACCTTAAGCCTTTTGAGTATATTGAAAAAGAGGAGATTGACACTGCTTACGGCGTAGACGGCATGCTTAGGGAAAAGAAATCCCGCCTTGAAAAGAGAAAGAGCAGCTTTATCGCAGTTGGTGTTATTATGTGCATCCTTAGTTGTGTGCCGCTTCTTGCAACAAGTATGATGAATTCCGGCGGAGAGCTTACAAGTCTTATGGTAGGCGTGCTTCTTATCATGGTATCTGTCGGTGTAAATATGATAATCCGGGGAAATGCGGTTGTTGATGCATGCAATAAGGTGCTTCAGGAAGAGGACTATACTCCGAGCGGAAAAAGACTTAATAAGATTACAGGTAAGGTTGCATCAATATACTGGCCTATAATCGTAGCTGTATTCCTTGGAGTAAGCTTTTTGACCGATAAGTGGGAAACAACATGGATCATCTGGCCTGTTGCAGCCGTACTCTTTGGAGCTATCGCAGGGATCATCAAGGCTGTGCGTGATAAGTAAAAGGGGGAAGTACTGCCGTATCCTGTGTGTGCAAGAGGGCATATTGGTTATTTTTTAGTGGGTTCGTATTTTGATATTCATGGCATAAAAAAGCAGAACTGTTTGTTCCTCGCTCCAAACTCGCCCATAAATGGGCTCAGACAGGTGGAGCGAAAGCGGAACAAGCAGTTCTACTTTTTTATACTCATGAATATGGCAAAATACTCAAAGACTAAAAAATAACCAATATGCCCTCCTTGCACGCACAGGATACGGCAGTACTTCTTCTGAGTGCAATAATGGGTAGTTGCTTTTCTTATATAGAAAAAAGCTTTGCTATGGATATGAATAAAAATACGAAAAGTAGCGGAATGTTGTAAGAATTGCTTTTCTGAGGGAAATAGGTATGGTAGCATATTAATATAGCGTAGAAGAATTATCGGAAATACAAAAAATAATTCGGAATGGCCGGCGGTAAGATAGGTCATGGAGTTATCGAATGGGCTTTCGTATAACAACTTAAACTTACATGAGGAGGATTCGTATGAGAGTATGTAACAGATGTGGAGCGATGGTTGAAGATGGGATTGCTATATGTCCGAGTTGTCAGACGCCGCTTACGGGGAATGAGCAGGTGGTTTCGCAGCCGATGATGGAGAATGGTGCTTATCAGAATGTTCAGACAGAGCCAAGACTTGGAACTAAGTGGGCAGATTTCCTTGGATATTTTGCGTTGTGGCTTGGAGGACTTGCCAATGTTGTTTCAGGACTTGGCTGTTTTGCGCTGACCGGAGTGTCTTCTACATATATGGTGCTTGCGATTCTCTTCTTAATAACAGGCGCCATCGACTTTATTGCAGCAATCAAGATTATTAAGAGAAAAAGAGATGCAAGAAAGTTTGTGCTTATCGCATATTCACTGGTTGTGGTGGTTAATCTGATTGCTATCGCGTTTGCGCTTTCATCGAATGGTAAAATTACAACTATGGTTGCAAGTACGGTTGTCGGTGTGATCATGATCTTTGTAAATAATATCTATTTCAAGAACAGAGAAAATATATTTGTAAATTAAATCATGATCGCATTTTTAAAAGTTCCGATAAAAGAACATTTGCTGCGTCTGTTTTGCTCATGATTCCGAGTTCTTTTTCATCGGACGATGTTATAAGAGTAAGTACGTTTGTATCTACTTCAAAGCCTGCGCCTTCGACTTTTAAGTTGTTGGCGCAGATCATATCAAGGTTCTTTTTTTCAAGTTTTTTTCTTGAGTTTTCAAGAAGGTCTTTTGTCTCCATTGAAAAGCCGCATAATATCTGGCCTTTCTTTTTGTTTTTTCCAAGATACGCAAGTATATCGTTGGTGGGCTTAAGCGGAATCGCAAAGTCGCCTTTTTGAGCACCCTTTTTTATTTTGTCATCTACGTAGTTGGCGGGAGTGTAGTCAGCAACTGCAGCGGCTTTGATGATGATATCCTGATCGTTTGCTCTTTGTGTAACGGCTTCATACATGTCTTTTGCGGAAGTGATGCTCACGAAATTAAGGTGAGAAGGCACTTCCAGATTGGTCTTTCCCGATACGAGAGTTACATTTGCACCTCTGCGTGCGGCAGCGGTAGCAATGGCGTAGCCCATCTTGCCGGAAGAGTGATTGGTGATATAGCGGACGGGATCGAGTGCTTCTCTTGTGGGACCTGCTGTAACAAGGAGGTTTATGCCTTCCATGTCTTTGGGACAGGCTATTTCATATATTATCTCATCAAGGATCTTTGCAGGTTCTTCCATGCGGCCTTTTCCGACAGTACCGCAGGCAAGGAAACCTTCGCCCGGAGTTACTATAATATAGCCGTAGCTTTTAAGAGTTTCTATATTCTTTTGTGTTATGGGATTTTCGAACATCTTGGTGTTCATGGCAGGAGCGATGATCTTCTTACAGGTGCATGCAAGAGCTGTTGTTGTCAGCATGTCATCTGCGATTCCGTTTGCAAGCTTTGCGATGCAATTGGCAGTTGCGGGAGCAATTACAAGTACGTCTGCTTTGTCCGCAAGTGCGATGTGCTCAACTTCCATAGGATGATTTCTTTCAAAAGTGCCCGTGATGCACCTTGTATGAGTAAGTGCTTCGAATGTAAGCGGAGTTATAAACTCTGTCGCATTCTCTGTCATGATAACATCTACATTTGCATGTGTTTTTATGAGCTTTGAAGCAAGATCTGCTGATTTATATGCGGCAATTCCGCCCGTAACACCCAGAACTACATTTTTTCCCTTTAACATCGTTTCTCCAATCACAATATCAGTAAATTCGCTTTGAGTATACCGCGATTTTGTGAGGAATGTAAAGTATGGAAAAAAGTTGTTGACATTTTAGATTGCATACAATATAATTTTATTAAATCAAAACAAAAAACCATTAACATTGTTTCAAAACGGAGGTAATATCATGGGATTTTATGATTATTCGGTAACCGATGCTCAGGGCAATGAAGTTAAGCTTGATGCATATAAAGGAAAAGTTGTTCTTGTTGTTAATACCGCTACAGGATGTGGATTCACACCTCATTACAAGGATATTGAGGCTATGTATGAGAAGTTTCACGATAACGGATTTGAGGTTCTCGATATTCCTTGCAACCAGTTTGCGGGACAGACACCCGGAACCGATGAGGAAATCCATGAATTCTGCCAGCTTCACTACAATACAAAGTTCCCTCAGATGAAAAAATCTGATGTAAACGGCGAAAACCAGCTTGAACTCTACAAGTTCCTGAAGGAGCAGAAAGGCTTTGAAGGATTCGGTAAGGGCGCAGCTGCACTGGCTATGAATGTAATGCTTAAGAAAATTGATAAGGATTACAAGAATAACCCTGATATAAAGTGGAATTTCACTAAGTTTGTCATTGATAGAGACGGCAATGTCGTTGCCCGCTTTGAGCCTACACAGAAGATGGAAGATGTAGCGGCTTATGTAGAGAAGCTCATCTGAAGCGACTAATGTAAAGAAAAGTATATAATATAAAAGAAACAAAACAGCTTATAAGAAGCTTTTACAGGCTTTTTATAATATATTATCTCATTACAATCTCATAAAAAATCTCATCGGATTACATATCTCCCGTCCGATGAGATTTTTTGTATTAAAATTCGGTACATTTTTTTCTGCTTGCAAAAAAACTTTTCTGTGATATATTTATGGTGCGCGGTATTTAGTAGGAACTGAAACTGCAGCATTATTTAAGGAGAATTAAAAATGGATAGTACATCATCACTTAGCCGCAAGACTGAGGAGTTAGGCGGACTGAGCAAAAAGACGCAGTACATGGTAGAGACTGCACTTCTTGTTGCCGTTACCATCATCATGGGTAACACTTTTTTAGGCACAATTCCCACACCTTTATTGAAAGTTTCAATCGTAACCGTTCCGGTTGCACTTGCATCTATGCTGATTGGACCTGTTGCAGGCATTATCTGTGGTCTTGCATTTGGTATCAACAGTTTTATCGGTGCGCTCAACGGATCAAGCGGACTTCTTTCAACACTCTTTAACATCAATCCTTTCGGAGTGTTTGTGACAGCGGTTGTTGCAAGATTTCTTGATGCAGCGGTTACATCATTTGTTTATAATCTTATACACAAGGGCAAGCTCAAGACAGCTTCCTACTATATAACAGGCGCCCTTATGCCTCTTCTTAATACGGCATTCTTCATGGGCTCACTTTGCCTGTTCTTCTTTAATACTGAATTTGTACAGGGACTTGCAGCCAATTACAATGCTACAACACCTATGGCATTCGTTATCGGAATGGTAGGCGTTCAGGCAGCAATTGAGGCTGTTGTCGGATGCGTTTTGGGAGGCACTCTTGCAATGGTACTTTCCAAGGCACTTCACAGGGGTTAATTAAAAGGCGATTTTCATGAGCGGAGTTTTGGCTGTAGATATCGGTAACTCAAATATTGTCATAGGTTTTTTTGACGGATCTGAATATAGAGAACTTGGAAGACTTAAGTCTGACAGGGATTTTTCTGAAGATGAGATTGCGGAAGGATTTGCAGACCTGATAAGTAAGGCAGGATTAAAAGACAGATCATTTGACGGCTCAGTTTTATCAAGCGTTGTCACTGAGATGACGGATAAGGCAGCAGGGGCACTGAAGAAGATAACAGGTAAAGATGCAATGATTCCAAACACCACAATGAACACAGGAATAGACGTATCAAGATATGACACTTCCTGCTTGGGATTTGATCGGGTTGCAGATCTTGCGGCTGCAGTTTCAGAGTATGGATGCCCTGTAATGGTATGTGATCTGGGAACATGTACGACAGTAACGGTTGCTGATGAGAAAGCAAGACTCGTAGGGGGGATGATATGTCCCGGAGTTCAGTTGTCGCTTGATGCAGAGGCACAGAGAACTTCGAAACTCCCACAACTTACTGCACGTAAGACAGATAAGCTTCTTGGAACGGATACCGAATCGAATATGATATCGGGAGCCGTGGCAGGAACAGGAATAATGCTCACGGGGCTGATAAAAAAAGTCATTAAGGAGCAAGGTTTTGATGACTTAAAGGTTGTCATAACAGGGGGATGGTCAGAAGCTGTAGCAGAGTGGATGGACGCGGAAGTTATAAGAGATCCGGATCTACTGATGCGCGGGCTTTTGACGGTATATAATAGGAACAGATAATTAAGAAGCCGTACCTTGAAAAAAACAGGGTGCGGCTTCTTTTCAATATGGCAAAAGAGGTCTATAATCAGATAGTCGAATTATGAAGAAAAGTTTTTTTGGAGGAAAATTATAATGAAATCACCTGCAGAGATAGCAGCAAAGTATGAAGTAGTCGGAAAGGGAAAGACAGAAGGAAAATTTTTGCAAACTTTTATGCTTGCCATTCTTGCGGGCTCTTTTATAGCACTCGGCGGTCTCGGAAGTCAGATTGCATCAAGCTGCGCAGCAGATCCGTCAAGCGCAAGGGTTATCAGCTCTGTTGTATTCCCAATCGGTCTTTTTATGGTGCTTGTTGGAGGAGCTGAACTTTTTACAGGAAACTGTCTTATTACAATCCCTGTTTTATCTAAGAAAGCTACAGCTAAAGGAATGATCAGAAACTGGATAATCGTATATATCGGAAATATGGTCGGAGGTTTTTTGATCGCGGCACTTGCTGCATTTAGCCATATATATTCATTTAATGACGGCAATCTTGCAACTCAGGTGGTAAAAACAGCTGTCACAAAATCAACCATTTCATTTGGGGATGCTTTTTTACGCGGAATCCTTTGCAACGTTCTTGTATGCATGGCTGTTTGGTGCTCTTTTGCAGCAGATGAGCTTGCCGGCAAGGTGTTTGCGCTCTGGCTTCCCGTTATGCTCTTTATTATTTGCGGATTTGAGCACTGCGTTGCCAATATGTACTTTATTCCCGCAGGATTTCTTGCATCATACGTTCATGGTATTCCTGCAGACGGACTGTCTGTTTTGGGATTTTTTGTCACCAACCTTATACCTGTAACGCTCGGAAATATCGTAGGCGGAGGTATCTGCGTAGGTGCGGCTTACCATTTGATCTATCTTAAGAAGGATTGACCTTTTGTTTCACTGAGGGACATTGAAAATGAAAAATATTGAATTTTACGTTGGAGATATCACAAAACTTAAAGTTGATGCCATTGTAAATGCCGCCAATTCAAGCCTTCTTGGTGGCGGTGGAGTAGACGGTGCGATTCACAGAGCGGCAGGCCCCGGGCTTCTTAACGAGTGCAGAGGGCTTAACGGATGCAGAACTGGCGAAGCGAAGATTACGAAGGGATACAATCTTCCCGCCAAATATGTTATTCACACGGTCGGACCGATTTATTCAGGCACAGAGAGCGACGAGACTGACCTGTATAATTGCTACTATAATTCGCTTTCGCTGGCAAAAGAAAATGATGTTCACAGCATCGCTTTTCCCGGAATCTCTACGGGAGTTTACGGTTATCCCAAAGAAGCTGCCGCAAAAACGGCGCTTAATGCGATAACGACATGGCTTTCGGAAAATCCGGAGTATGATTTGAAGATAACGATAGTAAACTTCTCGGAACACGACTATGAAGTTTATCAATCGGTAATCGGTAACTGATGTAACTTTTTATTCTAACATCACGCTGAAAGTATAGGAGCATATATGAAGAATAGTTTTGAAAGTGCAGGGGGCAGAAAAAATCGCAGGGGAAAAGGTCTTAGAAAAGAGGATCTTATAAAGATCTATATCGCGGGCGGAGCGATTCTTTTACTTATTGTAGGTATTTTACTTGGCTCTTTGTTGTCTAAGGGTTCAAAGGATGAAGAGGAAGAACTTGATATAGCAGAGGTCGAGGAATCAGTTCCCGAAGAGGAGGTTGCTGTTGAGGCTACTACGGAAGCTTCTGAAGAGGAAGAAGCAGCAACAGAAGCATCTTCGGAAGAACCGGCTGCAACGGATCCTCAGACTACGGCACCAAAGGAGACGGGAGCAAATGTCAATATCAAAGAGCTTGTGAGTGCAAGCAGTGTCGGTGAGAATTCCAAGGTGACTTACGGAATAGACGTATCAAAGTTCCAGGGAACTATCGACTGGGCCAAGGTTGCGGGAACAGGAATTGATTTTGCCATGGTAAGAGTCGGTTACAGAGATTCTGCATCGGGGGAGATCAAGCCGGATACCAACGCAAAGTTCAACATGCAGGAAGCTGAGAAAAACGGTATTAAGGTCGGAGCATACTTTTTTTCCACAGCTGTAACCAAGGACGAAGCGATAGAAGAAGCTAACTGGGTAAAAGATTATATCGCAAAATATTCGATCACATATCCCGTAGGATATAACTGCGAGGGCTTTGAAAAAGAGACGAGCAGACAGTTTAATCTTACCAAGGACGATAGAAGTAATATTGCGATCGCATTCCTTGAGCAGATACACAAGTCAGGATATACGCCTATTTTCTACGCATCAAAGGGAGAACTTGCCGAGGATGCGAAGTGGAATACATCACAGATTGAGAAGTCTTATAAGATCTGGATGGCATGGTACAACCAGGATACTTCAAATATTGCAAAGGGACCTGCTTACGGCGGTCAGTGCGCAATGTGGCAGTATACCAATCAGGGTGACGTTGACGGAATCAGCAAGAAGGTTGACGTAGACGTAGCATATTTTGGATATGACGGAACTGAGACCGCAAAAGATACTTCTGAGAGAGAAGTTGCTTCTGCCGATGTTGAAGCACTTATGAAGTTTGATCCTGTGGATGAAACAGTCACAGCTAAGAGCGTGACGAATTTAAGAGATAAGCCGAGCCAGGGAGCAGACAGTAATGTTGTTGAGACGCTTCAGAACGGCCAGACAGCGCAGCGCACGGGAGTAAGTTCGAGCGGCTGGTCAAGGGTTACTTATAACGGCAGGAATCTTTACGCGGTATCAAGCTTTTTGACGACCGACTTAAGTGCACCAAAGCAGCAGTCGGCAACTCAGCCTGCAGAAGATAACTCGGGACTTAAGACTAAGTTTGCTTCCTGCAATGAGACGGTAACAGCCAAAGAAGAGGCTAACCTCAGAACGAAGCCCAGTGTTACCGATCCCGATGCAACTGTTGCAGCAACGCTCAAAGCAGGTGAGAACGCTACCCGAACAGGTATCAATAATGATGTCGGCTGGTCAAGGGTTGAGTATAACGGACAGACACTTTACTGCGTAAGCAGCTTGCTTAAAGTGGTGGAATAAAATAGAAAAGGCTGTAGCACAAGTTAGTGTTATAGCCTTTTTCACGCCCTATCTCAAAGTCATCCGTTTGGAGGTTGTTGTTTTTCACCGTGAGACAATAAGGCGGTTTTTCTTGTTGCCACGTATGTTGATATTCAAGGCATAAAAAGACTTAAGCTTTCATTCTTCGCTCCAAAACTCGCCTCATAAATGGGCTCAAACAGTTGGAGCGAGAACAGAATGAAAACTTAAGTCTTTTTATTGCTCTTGAATATGGCAACATACTTAAATACTGCGAAAAACCGCCTTATTGCCTTACGGTGAAATATCTACATTTCTAAATGGATGGCTTTGGAGCTGTGTACAAAAATTGCACAGCTCCTTCTTTAAATACCTTCATCATTTTATTGGTAAGGCTGTATTCAAGCGGCTGGAGTTCAATCTCTTCGAGGGACAGCCAGCTTGCGAATTTTAGTTCGTTGTTGTTAAGAATAACAGGATTGACATACCAAGAGAAAGTTGATTAATCATGTTTCATATATATTTAAGATTTAGATCTCACGGAGGTAGTACTTTAAAATTTTAGATTGGAAGTACTACGGTGGCGCATTATTGAAAATACAAAATTAATATAACTAATCTATTATTACTTTTCACTAATCCCGTTTTATAGCCGATTTTTGGCAGTTTGATTCTTAGGGAGACACTTATGAACAATTTAAGCGCACTGAGCTGTACGAACATCATGTGTGTAATTTAATCCAACACCTATCCTCCTTTAAAAAATATATAGTTTTATTAAGCTTTCTAAAGTTGACCATAGTAATGGATTAGATTGTAGGCGGATTATTTGATGCTTGCTTTTTAATTTATGTACAAACAATTATGAGAATGCAGTAGAAACAACGATGTCTAGTTAGTGGCAGAGATTTTTGATATATGTGAAATTATGGCAGATATAATATTATGCGTTTAATGTTATAACCAAGTCAACTAAGGCACTACTCTGGAGACGTGGGTGTTAGAGTAGTGAAATAGTGAACTATCAGTCTTTTGGGATGTATGAGTTGTAATAATGTTTCGATAATAAAAAGCAAGAATGAAAAAAAAAAAAACACACACAACAAATAGAACGGTAGTTTACTAAGAAGATGTTGTATTATCATATTTTACATATGATAATCGTAGTTGTTCTAAATAATTCTTTTTGCTTTCCACATCTTCATGGGAAGACATAATAGAGTTATGGATTTCTATATTCATAACGGGTGCGACAGCGAGACGGTGTGGTTATAGCAATCAAGTATAATTCAGCAATATGAACTGAGCATATTCTTGATAAGTCAAGTAGCATTGCTTAATCATTTCACTTTTTCAAAGCATGATTGATATTATAGCATATCTTAATAATATGCTAGGAGATAGTAGAGTAGGTAGCAGTAAAAAGGCATAAGTATCTATCTACATAATAATAATTGTTATATGGATAGATTGGTCGTTATCTGTAAGCAGTTTATTTGTTATAAATATACGCTTCTACAGAAAGAAAACAAGTATGACTAATACTGGTTAGGATGTCTATGATAATAGTGGCATCTTTGTATCTAGATGTTTGAGAGATATACATGTTATGAATAAATTGAGGCTTTTGCAGATATAGATCCAAAGTTTCTAAAGTGATAGTCATCTAATAGAAATAGATTGCTATAAATTTGATAAGGAGGTGTATATGATATGGAGTATAGGATGGAAGGAGAGATGATTTCGAGAAGGTAGGGATTTGTTTATTGGCTAGAAAGTGATAGCTATAGAGATGTATTAATATAAGACTGTGAGAATACACGGGACTATCTTAGTTATATTCGTGTTTTCTATGTTCTATTCGCTAAGCGAGATGGTATAGAGAGATTAAACATTGGTGAGATGATAATCAAGAATTTATAGAGTAGCAAGTAATCTAAATTAGTTATAGTTAGTTACGAATCCTTGTTATGCATGATTGAGATTATTATAGCCAAAGCCGCAGATCCAACTATTCATGGGAGAGGCAGTATATCTTATATAAGAATATAATACATAATTATCTAGGAGGAAAAATAATATGAAAAGTTATGAGGCTTCTGGCATGATGGTGGGTACTATGCCAGTCCTCTGATGTATATTTGCAATTGAAAAACCATCTGTGTTTCTGTAATGTATTAGCGTCCAAACTATACTACAGAGATACCAGAGGTACCCACAGATGGTTTCTGCTAATACATTATGTAAAAAATTGCTCAATGTCAATCATGCTATCGTAGAAGATGCAAACTTCTATCTTGATCGGGATGGTGTTACCCACCTCAGAATCCATGCGCGGACGGATAAATGGCATCAGGATGATTGTCCGTTCTGCCACAGACGCTGTCCTCGTTACGACCAGAGGATAGATCAGCCGCGCACTTGGAGAAGCCTTGACTTTGGTGCAACACTCGTAGAGGTTGAGGGGTGGACACATCGTATAGAGTGTCCTGAGCATGGTGTTGTAACAGCCTATGTTCCTTGGGCATATCCAGGAAGCGGATTCACCCGGGACTTTGATCTGACAGTCGGATGGCTTGCAGTTTATCTTCCTCGCAGTGTTGTATCAGAGTATATGCGCATCGACTGGGAAACAGTTGGGCGTTGTGTAAACAGAACTCTGAATGACATTGAACCTGAGCGCTCCAGAAGACTTGATAACCTTATAAACATTGGCATTGATGAGACCAGCTATAAGAAAGGTCACAAGTACATTACGGTTATCGTTAACCACGATACAAATACCGTTGTTTGGGCAGCACAGGGGCATGGTAAAGGTGTGCTGACGAAGTTCTACAAACAGCTTACTCCAGAACAGCTTTCATCCATCAAGGTTGTTACCGGAGATGGAGCAAAGTGGATCACGGAATGCGTTAACGAGTTCACTCCGGATTGTGAGCGCTGTGTTGACCCCTTCCACGTCGTACAATGGGCTATGGAAGCTCTTGACGAGGTTCGCCGTGAAGTATGGCGTGAAGCCTACGCTGAGTTCACACGCTTATCCAAAGAACATCCTCGTAAGAAAGGACGCCCCAAGGCAGATGATCCGGAAGCCGCTATATTGAATGCAGCCAAGGCTAAAGCAGATGAAATCAAAAACTCAGCTTATGCACTCGGCAAGGCTCCCGAAAATCTGACAGAGAACCAACAGAACCGGGTTACCATGATTGCTGAGAATAACAGTCGTCTGTATCGAGCTTACCGAATGAAGGAAACGCTCCGTCTCATCTTAAAAATCAAAGATACTGACGAAGCAGAAGCCGCTCTTAATCGGTGGCTCTGGTGGGCAAGTCACAGTAGGATTGATGCTTTCAAGGAGCTATACCTCAAGATCAAACGTCACAGGGATCACATACTCAATGCAATACGGCTGGGTATGAGCAATGCACGAATTGAGGCTACTAATAACAAAATCAAACTGATCGTCCGCAAGGCATATGGTTTTCGCAATATCCAAAACATGCTCGATATGGTCTACTTAGTATGCTCGGATTTGAGGATTCCACTTCCTAACAGAAAACCTCGAGGCGCATGATCAGCATAAATGCTGGGGATGATGGCATTTTTCACCCACCATTACCCCTGAAGAGCCAAAGTTATTCGATATATATACATATTCCTTTTTGCATTCAACGTTGCCCATACTGTTACTTTACTGCAAAGTATAGTAGAGATGAGGTTCAGAATCTTAGCCTTATCAGTAAATATGCTGATGCTGTAGCATTAGATATATGTAATACAGAGTTTCCGCAAGGGAAAATTAAAAATCTTGTATTTGGAGGCGGAACACCATCTTTGTTAGATGAAGAATCGATTGAAAAAATACTATGTGCAATTAAGGAGAAGATTGGAGAAGATAGGTTTAGCGAAATAGATTCTATGAGTTATGAAGCTTTTCCAGATAAAGATGCTGCAGAGAAGATACGTCTATTTAGAGCTAAGGGATTTAATAGGGTTAGTTTTGGAATTCAATCATTTATTGATGATGAGCTGAAAATACTTGGAAGAAGATACAATTCTGAAGATATTAGTAAGGTGTTGGATGAATGTAAGAGGCTGAAATATGATATAGTGAACTATGATTTATTGGTTGGATTTCCAGGACAGGATAGAGATTCTATTCTATATAATGTAAGGAATGCATTAAAATACAAACCTGAGCATATTACTTTGAATCTATATTATAAGAATTATCCTGGAGGAGATAAGTATGTTAGTGCATGTTGTGATGCAGGACGACCTATATTATCTGATAGTGAATGTACTAGGGCGTATATTGATGCATGTAATCTATTAAAACAGTATGGCTATTTACGCCTAGATAATACATTATTTACATTACCTGATAAAGTTTTTGAGTATGAAAGGGATTTTATAAGTGAGTCAGAAGAGTTATTGGCATTTGGACCAGGATCATCAGGAATATGGAATAATAGTATTAGATATACTCCTCCTTACATTAAGGAGTATATTGAAAATCCACATCATAGAACAAAGGATATAACGCTTGATAGTAATGCTTTCCAAGTAATCTGGGGGAATCTTAATGCATATGGATATGTTATGAATAAAACTGTTGTAGATCTTTTTGGATTAAATATTACTGAGATTGAAAAGAAAAATGATGCAGTTAAAATTTTGATTAAGAGTCTAGTAGATGAGGATATGTTAGATTATCGTGTCGATGATTTTTATCAGATAAGAGAAGATAAATTTGAAGAAGCTATTGTCATAATGAGAAATGTTCGTGATAGTAGATTTGGCTATAATTTGGATACGGCAGGAGAAGAAAGATGAACTATAGTGAGATTAAAGAAATTATTTCAAAGGTGAGTATTGGTTATCTTGCAACATATGACTTAGATAGAGAAACACCAAGAGTGCGTGCAGTAGATGCAGGAACTATATATGGAGATTGTATATATGTATCAACATTTCACACTTCTAATAAGGTGAGGGAATTAGATAGATGCAATAGTGTTGAGATATTCTATAGTGATGAGAAATGTCAAATCAGAGTGGCGGGTGAAGCGGAGAAGATAGATGATTTATCGATTAGAGAGAGATTTCTTGAAGATAATTCAGTAATGAAGAATATGTTTAGTAGTGCGGATAATGATATATATATATTATATAAGGTTACGCCCAGACAAGTTCGCTATATGCCAGAGATAGGCGATGAATATGAAGAAATTGTTATTTGATTGATAAATATATGATTATAGATATATTACTATAAGATTTATATGATATACCCTGAGTGGATTATATGACACCCAGGGTATATTTAAAGGGGGCTATTGAACATTTAGTAGAAATATTATTGAAAATTATAGTGTGGAAGGTGATATAAGATGCATAATGCAGAAAGTACTAGTAGTAGATTGTTTAGGCATATGTATGATTTTTTGCATGAAGAAAGAAAATCATTAGACTTACTGGGAAGAATTTTAGAACCGCATCCAGGGTTGAAAACGTTAGATATAGCAACAGGCTATGGCAACCAGATACCAGAGTTGCTTAATAAGGGATATAGTGTAACTGCCATTGACTCTTCGAAGGAAGCAATATCGTATATTGAAAAAAAGTACCCACAGGTGACAACATTATGCGGTGACATATATAAGGCAAGGATAGATGAAAAATATGACTTAATTCATATTGGAGACAACTTTATATCAATGTGCGTAGGATTATGTAATTTGGAGTATCTATTTAGACGTTGCAGAGATTGCCTGAAACTCAATGGAAAGATCCTGTTGAATTACACTCCTTATATTGAAGATAGAGTATTGAGATATAAGAACAAAGTTCTTATAGAAACTTTCGATATAGATGGGGAAGAAGTATCAATGTACGGAAGTTTCAGAACTAATCCATTTGAGAGAACTGCAAAGTATAAATATTATTTTCAGAGTGGTAACGATGTTATAACTCAGAAGTATCTAAGTGTATATATGTATTGCAGAGAGGAGATTGAAGCTATTCTAGGGCGTGTAGGATTAAGAATTATTGATGTGCATGGAGACGAGGAATATTATTATGAGCTTACATCAGAGATGTGACGTCAGTATTGATCAATATATTCAGAAACGATATTTGGAGATAATGGACGCAGTATCAGATGATATAGATGAGTATAATAGAACGTATGGTCTAGAGGCAGAATATCTATTAGTGGATGATAGGTTGGATTTAGCTGAAGAGACTATACGTGATAGGATTGTAGAGAAGACAGATTTTTTGAAGAAAGAGTTAGGCTGTAGTCAAGTTGAGATTAATACAAGTCCGGTTAGGATAGTTGATGGATATGAGGATATGATGAAGGAGTATTCTGGAAAGGAGTACGATTTAAAAAGAGTAGCAGAAGAGGAAAAACATCATATTGTAAGGTTAGGTATGTACCCAGGTAAAGTCGATAGTATAAAGATAACCAGCAACAAGCATAGATATATAGATAGACTAAATATTATAGAAAGAATACGACCAAAGTATGTAGATATTAGGATAAATGGAAAAGATTATATACATATGCAGAATTATATTGCAGGAGCTCAAGCACTGCATATCAATATACATGTTTCGAAGGGGGAAGCAGTATATAGATTGAATAGAGCGTATGAATTATCTGGATATATAATGGCTTTGGTTGCGGCAAGCCCGTTTTTGGATGGTTGTGATAGTATCTATGATGACATTAGACAGGTGCTTTGGAATAACGGATATGAGGATAGGAAACTTGATGAGTATATAATTAGAGACAATAGGACAACTATACCGGCTACATACTATGTAGATATAGAAGATTATATTAGGAAAGTATCTGAGCAGATACAGTTGGATGACAATTATGATACTGTATTATATTCCTGTCAGAAGATGAATTGGCGAATTTGTAGACTGAAGGTTATTGATTTCGAGTCTGCGCCCAAAATAATATTGGAACTGAGATATCTTCCAATTCAGTTGACGTTAGAGCGTGATGTTTTGTGTTCGCTTTTTATAATTGGATGTATTTTCTACAACGAGGATAAATGTCAAGATTTATTGCCGATTAGTCTTGTTAGTGAAAATATGCGTCGTGCGTGTCATTTTAGTATGGATGAAAAGATGTATTTCTATAATGGGCGAGATATAGTAGAAAAACCAGTTAAAGAGATATTGGAGATATTGTTACATAGATCATTATGCTATTGGAATAAAATAAATATAGAAATTGCAGAGAGGGTAGATGAGAAAATTAGTGAGTATATAGAGAGAGGGAATGTTGCTCAGGAAATTAGAAAGGTAAGGTATCAGGAGCATTATAACGATGAGAACTGGATTGAAGCTATTATACGGAAAGGGATTGTGTAATACGATATGAAGACAAAGAGAGAGATAATACTCATTGAACCCATTTTTTTTGGGAGTAATTATATCAGAGCGGCTGAAGATATGGGGTTTGATATATATATTATTGCAAGGAAGACAAAAGCACATTTTGTCAATGCTAGGAATCATAGCATGATTCTAGTTAATGAGCTTGAATTTGAAGAAGTACTTGAAGCAATAGAACGCAATGTAAAGAACCTGCAAGAGTTGATTATTGTACAAGGTAATGATTATTGTGGGGGTATCGTATCACAATTACAGAAATATTTTCATATACGCCATATGAGTGAAGAAGATGTTAAAGCTGCACACAATAAAGTTGATATGAGAAGGAAGATAAGCCTTATTAATGATATCCTTAATCCCAAATTTGTTTATGTGGATAAGAATTTTAATATGTGGGATAAGGTTGCATTTCCTTGCGTAATTAAGCCTATTGATATGACATGTAGTATGTTTGTTAAGTGTGTTTACAATAGTTGTGAAGCTGCTGAACATTTAGAAGAGTTACGAAAGATTAACGACAATTATGGATATATGATAGATTCAGGCTGTTTAGTGGAAGAATATATTGCATATGATGAATATAGTTATGATGGAATTATTTATGATGACGAGATAAAGTTTTCTAGCGTTGTAAAGAAGATAAAGGGTAGAGAACCATATTTCGTTGAGATGGGACATACAACATACAATGGACTTAGCTTACCACAATTGGATTATATAGAAGAATGTCTGTCTGAGTTTGTATTAGAAAGTGGAATGGTTAATACACCGTTTCATGTAGAGTTTAGATATGATGGGAATGCAGATATAAAGATTATGGAGTATGCTTCTCGCTTTCCAGGAGGATGTATAACGGAGCTTTATGATAGAGCATATGGATTTGATATTTTTAAATCATATCTATCATTATTGATAGGAGAGAAGGTTATTTTTCCAAAGATTAAACATAGAGACTGTTGTATTAAGCATTTTGATTTTTCGCCTGGGAAAATTGTGAGAATAGATGGAATTGAGACTGCTAGTAAGTTGCCCGGAGTAGTTCGAATAGATATGGATATTTCTGCAGGAGATGTTATATCAGAAATGAAAGAGAATACAGATCGCTATGGATATTTTGTTATATGTATGGATGATGGCGAGAAGATACATGATGTTATAGAGGGTATATATTCATCTATATGTGTGGAGGTTGAGAATGAGTAGAAGAGTTTTATTAATAAATCCGCCGCTTTGGTATTATCAATCATTACCAACGGATATAATATATGCAGTTGAGCTTCTTGAGCGAGCAAGCATATCAGTTGACGTAGATGATATGAATATGCGCTCGTTGTGTAGTATATTAGATGTTGATGTAGATACTTTCGACGAAGATAAGTTTTATAATTATAGTTATTTGATTGATAGGTACAAGTACTTTAATGATAAATTTACTAGTATATCTAATGAAAGTTATAAGCTTAGTATCAATTCATTTGAAACAAAACTGAGTGTTGAAAGAATGGATGATATAGAACAGATGATTGATGATATAGATAATCCATATACGCTATTCATGGATAGAGAAACATGGGATGACAAGAATGGTTATAGAATGATCGCAATAGCATTATTCCATCCGGATCAAATTGTGCCAACTTTCATGATAGCTAAGCATCTTAGAGAAAATGGATATATGGGGCACGTTCATATTTTTGGAATGAATGAGGATCAGATAAGTACTTCTATGCTTTTTGAAAATTCAGGAGGTTGCGAGTCAGGATTAAGGAAGTATTTTGATAGTGTAGGAATGACATCAATCGAAAAATACATTGAAGAGATTTACATTAGAATAGAGGAAGGAAGAGATATACCATTTTATATTGATGATAGTGTTCCGTTTATTTCAAAGAAGAAATTTGAATATATTATAGATTTACATAGAGATTGTTATCCACAGTATAGTTTTTATCCTGGAAAGATAATTAATATCTTATACAGTAGGGGATGCTATTGGTCTAGATGTGCATTTTGTTCGATTAGCAAGCATTGTGAATATGAGATGGAACGGCTGAATATATTAGAGGATTTGTTCAGAAAGAATAGTGATTTTAGTGATACTGTTTTTAGATTTAGAGATTGTTGTTTGTCGCCAGAAAGCATAAAAGCGATTATAGAGATTATTAGAACGAATGGCTTCAATATAAGATGGTGTTGTAGGGCGAGATTTGATACTGCATTCAATGAGGAATTAATTGATGGCATGGCTACTAGTGGCTGTATTATGATTTCGTTAGGAGTTGAGACAACAATTGATAGATTAAATGGGTTGATGAGAAAAGGAGTAAATTATAAGAATATAAAGAAATATGTACAACTATTTAGCGATAGAGGGATTGCTGTAAAATTAACGGCTATGTCAAATCTTCCAACTGAAACTGTTCAAGAAGCTTATGATAATTTATCAAATTTTCATGAGCTTGAAGAGTATATTACAGATATAAAGATTAATTCATTTAGGCTATTTAAAGATACTCATATAGCATCTAAACCAGAGTGTTATGGACTTAGAATATGTAATAATTTCGTCGATTATAGGATATATGTTCCATACACACAGGTAGATGATAGGGGAGTACAGCAGGCTTATGATGTCGCTTGTGTATATGATAATGATTCATCTTTTGATAATCTTAGTGGGTTTATTTCAGAAGAACATATGCTGCTATATATTTGTAGATATGGTATTGATGAATTTAGGACGATAATAGGACGTAGAAAGGGATGATATGCTGTAATTAGTGTACGTATAACATGTCCATTACAATGTTAAGTATATGGTAAAGAAAAGTAGTATTGATATTCAAATGTGCAACTTATATAGAATGTGATAGACAATTAATGATGCGAGGGATTTAGACACATGACAAAGTATGTAATTTTATGTGATCATGAGAATTATAACTATGCTATTGAGAATAGGATACCTGTTAGTAAGTATTACAAAATTCTTATAACAGAGAATAGCTTATTACAAGATAGATGTAAAGATATATATAATGAAATATATTACTTTGATAAGCTATGCTGCAAAGAAGGGTATGAATACATTGATGAGATTTTTAAGAATATATCAAGAGATTCAACTATTGGTGGAATATTTGCACTTTCAGAGAGATTGGTTGAGAAAGCGTCTGAATTAAGAGAAGTATATAATGTACCATATGGTATTAGAGGAGAAGCAGGACATATATTCAGGGATAAAGTTGCTATGAAAGATTGGCTGAAGAATAATTCAAATGTAAAGCTTCCTAGATATTCAGTGGTAAGTAGTTTTGATGATATAAGGGAGTTTTTGAGTGGTTGTGATAGCAGATGTGTTCTTAAACCTGTTGATTCAATGGGATCTGATGGAGTAGTATTTGTTGATACGGCAAATTGCAAGGATTATGAGCACTATATCGAAAGAGATAGCAGGAGATACGAGATAGAACAATTTATTGATGGACCAATGTATCATGTAGATTCAATAGTGTATAATGGCACTGTGAAAATGTTTTCTGTTGGCGAATATGCGCACAGTACTACTGAATGTACTGATTTAAAGCCACTTATGGGATTTATACATTCAGAATTAGATAGGGATGTTCTAAGAAAGATAGCTGATACAAATAATGAGGTAATAGCTGCTATGCCTATTAAAGAAGGCATAACACATATGGAAGTTATATATAATAAGAATGATAATAATGTCTATTTTATTGAAATTGCTGCTAGAGTTATTGGGTGTGGAGTTGATTTCGCTATAGCAAATTCTTGTCAGAAAATGTTCATAGAAGAAGCGGTTGCAGCTACTTTTGGTATTGAACCAGATAATATAGAGGAGACACATAGAAAACCAATTGGCTATGCAATTTTTTATAAGAAAAGCGGAAAGATTGTTGACATAAGCAAAGAAGAAGAGTTAAGGAAAATTCCAGAGGTAAGAGATGTCTATATATTAAATAAGATAGGAGATGACATTAGAGCACGACATACTTCTGGAGATGCGATTGCCTTGATAACATGGGAGGCGGAAGTTGATGATAATAACCTATTAGCTACAGTTGGCGAACGTGTACAGGCGGAATGGAGATTAGAAGTTGAATAAGAATATGAGAATAAAATTGTTATATTTGATAAAATTTTTGGGGACTTTCTATGTATATAATCCTATACTTTCTTACTATCTAAAAGAGAACCTTACTCTTAGTTATGGACAGATTTCGAGTCTTATGGGAATATTCTATCTTACCATGTTGATTGTTGATATTCCGTCAGGAATAATTGCAGACAAGAGTGGGAAGAAGAGGGCTTTGGTATTGGGATATTTGTTATGCAGTCCTTCTATGTTATTGCTTTACATTGCGAAAGATTATTATACATGTCTTATTGCATATATGGTACTAGCATGTGGGATAACAACAATATGTAATTCGGATATAGCACTTCTTTATGAAGTTACGACACAGCCAGGATGTGCTAATGAAGATGCTTCAAAGAATCGAGGACGATATCTTACAGCGACATTAATAGCTGGGGTATTATCATCACTTGGTTGCTCTCTCTTTGTTAGGAACAACTATCGGAGTGCCTTTCTTATGAATATGATTATTTTTATGATATGTGCAATCTTAACGCTATTAGTTCCTTCATCAACAAACTATCTACGTAAAGATAGATGTAAACATAGAAATATAGCGATGGATGATGTGCTATCCGATGCCAGAAGACGAGATGTTATACTTCTCGGGATATATTATGCGGTCTATAATGCTGCATATCAAGGTATATACTCAAATATACAGATATTTTTTTCGGGGGTTGGAATTTCATCTGTTTATAGTGGATATATATATATTGCGCTTTCACTATTACCGATAATATCGATAAAACTGTTGCATGGTAGGTTGAATAGGGTTACAGGATTTATATCTAATATATTATTTGTTGTTATATTATTTCTATTGATGGTACTACATAATATGATGCTTATATTATTGCTTATGTTTGTTTGGAGATTTATGTACGGCTTTTTTGCACCCAATACGTCATCGATTGTTGATAATAGAATTGGTGATTCAGAGTATAGGTCTACTATTTTAGCAGCTATCAACGTTATAGAGAGTTTGTTGACTTTTATAATACTGTGGGTAGAAGGGTATATAGCCGATAGATTTGGCGGGCGTTATATGCTAGCTGTGAGTTTTATAATAGTTATGTTACTGACAATAATGCTTCCTATGAATGGTAAGAATGATATATATTTAGGAACACAGTTGGATGATTAGCATATGCGTTGTAAACGCTATTATAAAAGTTGACCAGGTAAACTTTTTCATTGACGTTTACATATTATTATGCGAGATTTTGGATTATGCTTTGTATTATTGATCTCTTATGAAGCTTACCTTAGATTTACGTGGTGATGCAACCGGAGTGGGATGCGCCTCTCTGCTTTAAAGGTCAGTTAGGAAGGAAAATGGATAATAAAACTTCAAGGGGCTGCCAAAGTTTATTAGGTGCAAGTGCTAAATATATACTGGAATTTTATAACTTGCTTTTTAGCTTATAAGTATCAAGAATATATGATAGAAGTTCGCATTCAAACTTTTTTATGAAGATAGTGAACAGGATTAATAATTTAATTATTGAAAGTATTGATTATTCATAAGACTTTTTAAAAAACTTCATCATCTCATTTGTAAGGCTGTACTCAAGTGGTTGGAGTTCAATCTCTTCGGGGGACAGCCAGCTTGCGAATTTTAGTTCGTTGTTGTCCATGGTGATCTCGCGGCTTCCGGTTACTTCGCAGAAGAAACCTACGAGGATGTCGCTTGCGATGCCCCATGGCTGCGACTTGTAGTAGCGGATGTTGGTTACATGGATGCCGGCTTCTTCCATGACTTCACGGCTTACGGTCTCTTCAAGAGTTTCGCCGATTTCGGTGAAGCCCGCCACGAGAGCGTTGTGGCCGTAGCCTACTCTGTATCTGGTAACAAGGAGTTTATTGGCTTCCTTGTCGATTACTCCGATTATCACAGCGGGATTAATTCTCGGATATATTATATTTCCGCACTTTGGGCAGATCATGGCGCGCTCTTTTTTAGAGTGTTCGTTTTCTGCACCGCACTTACCGCAGAATCTTGTGACCATGTACCATTCGGCAAGTTGATATGCCGTGAATGCAGCGTACACGTATGTTTGCGGATAGTAGTAGGCACTTCTGAACTTTCTGAAATCATGGAACATGTAGGAATCCGAATCTTGTGCGGATACATCCAAAAAGTCCATATTTTCGGAATCTGTGATCATCAAAAAGAAATCTTCATCATCTATACTGAAAAGATAAGTGAGTTTTTCTTTTGCAATATCTTTTGCATCCTTAAATCTGGGAAAAGAAATCTCTTGAGTGCTGTCGTCAAGGCGTCCCAGGAGCTTTTTTTCTTTTGTAAAAAATAATATTATTGAGTTTTCGTCCGCTGTCTTTGTCGGATCGTAATGATTGTTAAGATGTGCCGGTGAAATATCCTGAATCATAGTCTGTCCTTGTATCTTGGATTGTTTATCCATAAATAATGTATCAAAGGAAGCACTGATTGAATCAGCACTTCCTTATTTTTTCATATATTGTGCCACATTACGGAATGAGGTTGTGCGAGTATAGGCTCTGGTACTCCTTCGGCGACATACCGTACTCTTTTTTAAACGCCTTAAAGAAACTTGAGTAGTCCCTAAAGCCGAATTTCTCGTAAGTTCCCGTAATGCTTGCTCCGCCTGTTATAGCATTTCGGCATTCATCGAGACGTTTTTTTATAATATACTGATGGAGCGAGACACCGAGCGTATCTTTGAACAGATGGGCAACGTAGTATTTGCTTATAAAGAATTTGCCCGCAATATCGTCAAGTGTGAGCGATTCCTCAATATTTCCCTCGATGTATGAAATGATATTCTGGAAAAGAGTGAGCTCATCGCTTGAGTTTTTCATATTCTCTTCATCGTAAACAATCCTGTTGATGGTGAGAATGAGGTCGCACAGGCACAGGTGTATAAAGGCCGAGCTTCCGTATCTTTCGCTCGATACTTCTTCAAGAAGACGAAGGAATTTCGACTCGATCATGTGGAACTGGGCGGGAGTCATGTGATATATGTACTTGTGGAACGCTTCCGCCTTCTGTATCAGATACATATAGTCCACGGATTCCTGCATGAGCCTGTTACAGCAACTTTTGCTTATCCAGAAAAGAAAACGTCTGTAGTTTGCCTCGGGATTGTTCATCAGCGCGTGATGCATTATTCCCGGAGGAACGAGCATGAGGTCGCCGGGAGACATCTTGTATCTTGATGCAACTCCTTCCGCATTGAATATTTCCATGGTGACATCACCCTCGATGAAAAGGTAACATTCGTAGTAGTCGTGGGCGTGCGGCTTCAAGGTTGTAAAGTTCTTGTCGGAGTAGTAGTAGACCTCGAAATCCGAAGATACCATGTATTGTCTTGTGTTAAATGATGATCGTAATTTATTTTTCATAAATACATAATAACTACCTGTGGCAATTTTTGCAAGGTGTGAAACAAAATATTCAATTCTATTTTTTTGCTTAAAAAGTTATTGTATATGTATACGGATATTAACGTTCGAAAACTGTTTTTTTAACAAAGTAGGAAATGATTTATTAGACGAAGGGAGTATTTAGTATCAATGGAAATGACACTTCGCTGGTATGGCAGCAAATATGACACTGTTAAGTTATGGCAGATCAGACAGGTTCCCGGTGTAAAGGGAGTTATCACAACTCTTTACAACAAGCAGGCAGGCGAGCTTTGGGAGCAGGACGAGATCAAGGCTCTGAAGAACGAAGTTGCAGCTGAGAATATGCACATCGCAGGAATTGAGTCTGTCAACGTTTCAGATGCCATCAAGGCAGCTACACCGGACAGAGATAAGCATATAGATAATTACATCAAGACTCTTGAGAATCTTGGTAAGGAAGATATCCACATGGTTTGCTACAACTTCATGCCCGTTTTTGACTGGACAAGAAGTGAGCTTGCAAGAAAGAGACCCGATGGATCAACAGTTCTTGCATATACACAGGAAGCAATCGATGCGATCGATCCCGAGAAGATGTTTGAGACACTTTCAGGTGACACAAACGGATCTGTTATGCCCGGTTGGGAGCCTGAGCGTATGGAGCATGTTAAGGAGCTCTTCGAACTCTACAAGGGAATCGATGAAGAGAAACTTTTCGAGAACATCGTTTACTTCTTAAAGGCAATCATGCCCGTATGTAACAAGTATGACATTAAGATGGCTATCCATCCCGACGATCCTGCATGGTCTGTATTCGGACTTCCCAGAATCATCAACAACGAGAAGAACATCCTTAAGCTTATGAAGGCTGTAGATGATGTACACAACGGTGTTACATTCTGCTCAGGTTCATACGGAACAAGCCTTGAAAATGACCTTCCTCACATGATCAGAGCACTTGAGGGAAGAATTCACTTTGCACACGTTCGTAACCTTAAGTTCATTTCTCCTACAAACTTCGAGGAGTCAGCACACCTTTCATCTGACGGAACATTCGATATGTATGAGATAGTTAAGGCTCTTTACGAGACAGGATTTGACGGACCTATCCGTCCCGACCACGGAAGAATGATCTGGGGTGAAGTTGCAATGCCCGGTTACGGTCTCTATGACAGAGCACTCGGAGCAACATACATTAACGGTCTCTGGGAGGCTATTGAGAAGTCACACCAGCGTGGAATTTGAACATAAGCTTTTATATATGGGATAAAAGATAAAGCGGAAAGGGTTAACAATGAAATTAAATGCTAATAGCGTAGCAACAGACAGCACTTGGAAAGAGAAAGGATATTATATCCCTACTTTTAACCAGGAAGATATGATAAAGAAGACAGTTGAGGCACCTGAGTGGGTACACTTCGGAGCAGGTAACATCTTCAGAGCTTTTCAGGCTAATCTCGCTCAGAGAATGCTTGATGGCGGCTTGAACGACAAGGGACTTACAGTAGTAGAGGGATTTGATTATGAGATCATCGAGAAGATGTACAGACCTCATGACAATCTTTCACTTCTTGTTACACTTAAGGCAGACGGTTCTGTTGAGAAGTCAGTTATTGCCAGCATCGCTGAGTCATGCATCCTTGATTCAAACGATGATAAGGAATTCAACAGATTAAAAGAGATCTTCAGATGCGATTCTCTTCAGCTTGCTACTTTCACAATCACAGAGAAGGGATATTCACTTGTAAATCCCGCAGGCGAGCTTCTTGCTGCTGTTAAGGACGATTTCGTAAACGGACCTTCAAAGCCTCAGAGCTATATCGGTAAGGTTGCAGCTCTTCTTTATGAGAGATTCCTTGCAGGAGAGAAGAAGATTGCTATGGTGAGCACAGATAACTGCTCACACAACGGAGATAAGCTTTTTGATGCTGTTCATGCGTTCGCAAAAGAGTGGACTGCAAACGGCAAGGCAGAGGCAGGATTCGTTGCTTACATCGAGGATGACAGCAAGGTTAGCTTCCCTTGGTCAATGATCGATAAGATTACACCCAGACCTGATGATTCAGTTAATGAGATTCTTAAGAACGACGGTGTAGAAGAGCTTGAGCCTGTAGTTACTTCTAAGAAGACTTGGGTTGCTCCTTTCGTAAACGCTGAGGAGAGCGAATACCTCGTAATCGAGGACAAGTTCCCTAACGGAAGACCTGCACTTGAGAAAGTTGGTGTTATCTTCACAGAGAAGGAGACAGTTGATAAGGTTGAGCGCATGAAGGTTTGCACATGCCTTAATCCTCTTCACACAGCACTTGCTGTATACGGATGCCTCCTTGGATATGACAAGATTTCAGAAGAGATGAAGGATGAGGAGCTTGTAAAGCTCGTTAAGACTATCGGATATGTAGAGGGACTTCCCGTTGTTACAGATCCCGGAGTTATCAAGCCTCAGGAATTCATCGATACAGTAGTAAATGTAAGAATACCTAACAAGTTTATGCCTGATACACCTCAGAGAATTGCAACAGATACATCACAGAAGCTTGCAATCAGATTTGGTGAGACAATTAAGGCTTACATGGCTTCAGATAAGCTCAATGTAGCTGATCTTAAGTGCATTCCTCTTGTACATGCAGGATGGCTTCGTTACCTCATGGGTGTTGACGATAACGGCAACAGCTTTGAGCCCAGCCCCGATCCGCTTCTTGAGAAGGCACAGTCTTATGTAAAAGACATCGAGCTTGGCGGAAACTATGACAAAGAGACACTTAAGAGCAAGGTTCTTCCTCTTCTTAAGGATGCTACAATCTTTGGAACTGATCTTGAAGCTGCAGGCCTTTCAGATATCATTATCGGATATTTTGAGGAACTTATCGCAGGCACAGGTGCTGTAAGAGAAACTCTTAAAAAGCACGTTTAATAACGCAGTTTATTCCTGCAAAAAGTCACATGAACGTTCTGCTGCGTTCATGTGGCAGGATTCCGCAGGTTAAATAAACATAAAATTTTAATTGTATCCCCCACTAAAAAGAAGCCATCGCTTAACCGCGGTGGCTTCGCTTTTTGCATTAAACTGATATATGCTGCGCAGGGACATCCAATCCCCGGCCAATATGATTTTGATGGAATGTGGCAAAAAAACTGCAGCCCCTACCACTTGTTTGGGTGTGGAAGGGGCTGCAGATGATATTAGTTGTTCTTAAGAGCGCTTTTTCTGTAGATGATATCTGTTCTTGCGGGACCGTTACTTACCATTGTGATGGGATAACCGATCTGTTCTTCGATAAACTCGATGTATTTTCTGCAGTTCTCAGGGAGATCTTCGTAGTTCTTGATTCCTCTGATTTCGCATTTCCAACCGGGAAGAGTCTTGTATACGGGTTTAGCCTTGTCAAGAAGGTGAGTAACAGGGAACTCTGTTGTTACTTCTCCGTCAATGTCATAACCTACGCATACAGGAATCTCATCGAGGTAGCCGAGTACGTCAAGTACAGTGAAAGCTACATCTGTTGTTCCCTGAAGTCTGCAACCGTACTTACTTGCAACGCAGTCATACCAGCCTACACGTCTTGGACGTCCTGTTGTTGCGCCATATTCGCCGCCGTCACCGCCGCGATTTCTGAGTTCGTCTGCTTCGTCGCCAAAGAGCTCAGATACGAATGCACCTGCTCCTACAGCTGAAGAATAAGCCTTGGAAACAGTTACGATCTCTTTTATCTCATAAGGAGGAATACCTGCTCCGATAGCACCGTAAGCTGCGAGAGGAGAAGATGATGTAACCATGGGGTAGATTCCGTGATCGGGATCTTTCATGGTTCCGAGTTGTCCCTCTAAGAGGATTGTCTTTCCTTCCTTGATTGCTTTATCGAGGTAGAGAGATACGTTTCCAATGTAAGGCTTAACCTGTTCTCTCCATTCAACTATCTGCTTGAAGAGTGCGTCCTTGTCGATAGGCTCTGCATGATAGAGATTAACAAGGATAACGTCTTTGATCTGGGCGATTCTGTCGATCTTTTCCTTGATAACATCGTCATCCTGGAAGAATTCGTTGATCTGCCAGCCGATCTTTGAGTATTTATCTGAATAAAAAGGTGCGATTCCTGACTTTGTTGAACCAAATGACTTTCCTGCAAGTCTTGCTTCTTCAAGGGAATCAAACTGAACATGGTAAGGCATCATAACCTGTACTCTGTCTGAAATCATGATCTGAGGAGCGGGAACGCCCTTTGATGTGATCTCGTTAAGCTCGTTCATGAACTTTGTAATATCAAAAGCAACACCGTTTCCGATGATGTTCATTATATTCTGATGGAAAACGCCTGAAGGCATTGTGTGAAGTGCGAACTTACCATAATCGTTAACTATGGTGTGTCCTGCGTTGGCACCTCCCTGAAAGCGGATTACAACGTCGGCTTTGTCTGCAAGAGTGTCTGTGATCTTGCCCTTTCCTTCGTCGCCCCAGTTAGCGCCTACGACTGCTTTTACCATTTATTGTTCCTCCTTAATAGAAAACATGATTAAAATCGTACATTAGTATAATAACGGAAAAAGAAATATAAGTAAAATCAATATTTTTTATGAATGATATAAGTATTGCTTATTTTTCGAAATTTTATATAAAATTATACAGTTTATTGACGCATTTTCGTCAAAAAAGCGCTACAATTATACATATAATCTGTAAGTGGCTGTACATTAGATTAATTCGTGCGTGAAAGAGTCACAGAAGCCCTTTATTCAATAGTATCAGGAGGTCAGTATGGCAAAAGCGATCGACGATAAGAAGAAGTTTGGTAACGAGACATTTAAAAATCTTTCTGTAGCGGACAAGCTCAAAAAAGTTTTTTATAGACTTCAGAACAATCTGGTTCTGGTTTTTATTGTGGTTCTATTGATAGATGGTTTTTCAATATTCAATCTGCACAGTATATATAACGTTTTCTATGAACAGAATACGCAGCAGGGTGAGATACGTATAACAATCCAGGCTCTTGCAAAGTATTATCTCTGGGCGCTTAATGCCGAGGATGACGCCGACCGCGATGAACAGATGAAAGGAGCTTCCGAAAAGATCCAGGAATTGAATGACGGACTCGGAACGCTGAGTAAAGTTTATAAAGACGATCTTACTACGGTCTATTCGCATATCGCTGATATAGACAACTACGGGCAGACTCTTAACGGCATGTTTTCATCGGGCGCATCGCACACTGAATTGTATGAATACTATGTTGCTAATGTAAATGAAGCTATCAAGATAGTTGTAAAAGATTTTAAAGAAATTGGAATATCTGCCAAGGAGCAGGCTCAGAAGGCATATAACGGAGCACTTACGATAGTTATCATACTTACGGTTCTTTCAATGGCTATCGTTATATATGCAATTCTTTATTCAAATAAGGCGAAAGCCGCACTTGCAAGTAATATCCTTGATCCTATAAAGGCTCTTTCAGAAGCTGCCGATGATATGGCTAAAGGTAAGATTGACATCAAGGTTCCTTCCGATTCAAAAGATGAGCTCGGAAAGCTTGCTGATGATATAACATATTCGACCGATGTTATCGCTGATATTGTAAAAGATATAAGTGATACTCTCAATCGCATGTCTACCGGAGATTTCTCCTGCGGTTCAAGAAATGAGAAGCTCTATATAGGTGATTATGTTCAGATAAAAGAGGCTTTTAGAAATATTTCAAGTAACTTAAGTCATACACTTCTTGAAGTAAGAAACTCATCTACGCTTGTTTCGGACGGCGCTCTTAATATGTCACAAGGGGCAACGGACCTTGCGGAAGGATCTACGGATCAGGCGGCTGCAGTTGAGGAACTTACGGCATCTGTAAACTCCGTTACAGATCAGACAAGACAGCTTGCGGAAGTTGCACAGAGAAGCCACGGCATGGCGGGAGATGTTAAGGACAAGGCGGAAGTCAGTGCCAGAAAGATGCATCTTGTTACCGACGCCATGACAAGGATTACGGAAGCATCTGCAGAGATTGAGCAGGTTACGAATACAATTGAAGAGATTGCAAGCCAGACATCGCTCCTTGCCCTCAATGCTTCGATAGAGGCTGCAAGAGCAGGTGAAACAGGAAAAGGATTTGCGGTTGTTGCCGATCAGATAGGAAAGCTTGCAGATCAGTCAAGTGAAGCTGCAAAGAATACGCATCAGCTCATTGCAGATACAATGGAAGAAATCAAGAACGGAAATGCGGTTGTTGCCGAGACAACGGATGCGCTTGATGCCATGCAACACAGCGTAGAAGAAATCACAGATATGATCAAAAATACCGGAAACCTTGCTCAGGCACAGGCTCAGAGCATGGAAGAGATCGATAAGGGAATTGAGATGATCTCGGGAGTAGTTCAGAAGAACTCCGAGACAGCCGAGCAGTCAAGCGAAGTATCCAAGGAACTTTCGATACAGTCAGAGAGTCTCAACGACCTCATCGGAAAATTTACAATAAGTGGTTAATTGCATATCCTAAATGTATTTTGGGGTAGTTACAGAAAGTCCTTTGCGTAGACAGGGTCTGCGTGGGGGACTTTTTCCATTGTCTGTTTGCTTTTACAAAAGCTCTACTTTATAATGTTCGTATTGCAGACATATTCAATATATCTTATTAAAAGTATATAACTGAAAGGTATATAACTATGATTCATATACAGTCATTGGACGAAGGACTTGCGCTTTTTAAGGCGCTTGGATCGGACATAAGAGTTGAGATTGTGAAGATCCTTGTTTCTGAGGGAAGTTCAAATATGAATGATCTCGCGACGCGCCTCAAGATTACAAACGGTGCGCTTACAAGCCATATCAAGAAGCTTGAAGAGTGCGGTATTGTTCAGGTTACTTCGGAAACAACGGGGCATGGCAACCAGAAAATATGCTCAGTTCAGCCTGACAATATCCTTATTGATATAAGGTCACCTAAAAAGAATGAGGCTATTTATGAGACTGACATAAAGGTTGGACATTTTTCGGACTGCCATATAGAGCCGACATGCGGACTTGCTTCTTCGGAGAAGGTTATAGGAGAAGTCGACGATCCAAGATACTTTGCGCATGGCGAGAGATTCGATGCCGACATTCTCTGGTTTACAAGAGGCTATGTCGAATATGACATTCCCAATTTTGTGCCGTTTAATCAGAAGATAGATGAGCTTAGTATTGCGGCAGAGATGTGCTCAGAGGCGCCCGGATATAATAATAATTACCCTTCCGACATATACTTTTATCTGAATGGCACATTGCTCGGAACATGGACTTCTCCGGGGGATTTCGGCGATGTGAAAGGTCTTTTTACACCGGATTGGTGGTTTCCGCTTTGGAATCAGTATGGACTGTTAAAAATGCTTGTAATAAACCACGAGGGCGTTTTTATAGACGGACAGAAGCTCTCTGATGTCACAGTCGACAAACTCAAGCTGACTCATAAGACGCCGCTTAAACTAAGACTCGAAGTTCCCGAGAACGCAGAACACGTCGGGGGTCTTACGATATTCGGCAAGGGCTTTGGAAATTACAACCGCGATATAAATGTCAAAATGAAGTACAGTAATATATAGAAGGATGGTTTTAAAATGACGGATAATAACAAGACACCTATGGCAAAAAGAGTGATCGCGATAATCGGAATAATCGCTCTTTTATCAACTTACGTGATTCTCTTTGTGATGGCGATAATAGGCACGCCGTTTGATTACTTTATGGGCGCTGTTGTGGCTACGGTAGCTATCCCAATTTTTACATGGATCTGCATCTGGGCTTTCAGCAGTATAACCGGAAGACATACGATCGCATCGCTTGATCCTCTGACTTCAAATAAGCAACACGATTTAAGAGGAAACGTTGTGCCTGAGGGCAAGATCGATACGGTTGTTTTCGATATCGGAAATGTGCTCACAGACTTTGTTTATATGGATTTTATTGAGAAAAAAGTTTCCGATAAAGAGCTTGCAAAAAGAATCGCAGACGTTTCTGTTCACAGCAAAGAGTGGACGGAATATGACCGCGGCGTTCTTTCTACGGAAGAGATAATTGACGGATTTAAGAAAAACGATCCCGAGATTGCGGATGTGATAGAGAAGACCTTCGAGGACCTTACCGATATAGTTACCAAGAGGGATAATGCGATTCCTTGGATAAAGGCTCTTCAGGCAGCAGGATATAAGGTATTGTATCTTTCAAACTTTTCATGGCAGGTTCTTGAAGCTTGTCCCGATGCAATGGCATTTATCGATGAGACTGACGGCGGAATCTTAAGCTACAGAGATAAGGTCGTAAAACCCGATCATGCTATATATAACCTGCTTGCTGAGCGTTACAACCTTGTTCCGGAAAAGACCGTGTTCATCGATGATACCAAGGTAAATATCGATGCGGCAAAAGAACTTGGCTGGAACGGAATCGTGTACAAGGACTATACGAGCACCAAAAAAGAACTTGAAGCACTCGGAGTTATATATTAAGGAAGTTTATTTTTCTTTTGAAATATCTTCTTTTATAAGTTCATATAATTTACTTGCGGCAATTGAGAGAGGTCTCGTGTCATCGGTGATGACGCAGATCTCTCTTTTTGGAATGATCTTATTAAAGCGAAGTTCAAAGAGAACACCGCTTTCCAGATATTCTTCCGCAAAACTCTTTACGACACAGCCTACGCCTAAGTTTCTGAGCGCGAACTGAACGATCATATCGCTTGTTGCAAGCTCAAATTCGGGGCGTATATCGGCTCCGTTCTCTGCAAGGAAAGAACTGATATAGTTCTTTGTACTTGTTTTGCCCTCAAGCATTATGAGAGGAACTTTCTCAAGATCTGAGAAATCAAGCATCTTATTTTTATATTGAATGAATTTTCTGCCTGCTACGAATATGTCTTCGACCTCTGCAACAGGGAGAGATGAAATGTCTTCTTTCATTATAAAAGGAGTCGAGACCACACCGAAATCGATCTTGTCATCCGAAAGATAATCAAGAGTCTCTGGAGTCGGGCCGTTTGTGACCGTAACCTTTATGTTTGGATATTGTTCGTGGAATTTCTCAAGATAAGGGAGCAAAAAGAATCTAAGCGTCATGTCGCTTGCGCCGATCCTGACTTCGCCGGCGTCAAGATGAAGGAGCTGTTTAAGGCGCTGTTCTCCGAGCTCTATCTGTTCATAGCCTCTTTCTATGTATCTGTAGAGAAGGCTTCCTTCCGTTGTGAGATGTACGCCCTTGGCGGTCCTTCGGAAAAGAGTACATCCAAGCGCCTTTTCCAGCTGGTGGATTGACTGGCTCACGGCAGGCTGTGAGATGGACAATTCCTTGGATGCGAGAGTTATACTTGAGAGCTTTCCTACATAATAAAATACTTTGTAATATTCAAGGTTGTTGGTCATGTTTTGCTCCTTTTTTCTTTTTTTATTCTAGCAAAAATTAGTTGATATTACCAAACGACCTTGTTATAATGTTTCAAGAACTCTGACTGGGAGTTTTTTTTGAATGCAAAAAATCGGGTGGCATGTGGCTGAAAGCCAGAACAGGAGCGAGTTTTCATGAATTTAGAAAATGACAACAATGTCAATGAAGGCAGTGTCGAAGATGTCGTTGAAAGATATCGTCCTGAGCTCAAGAAATTGACTCCATATTTGAAATGGCTTAGGAGTAACGCAAGCGTTGATGTAGCGCAGGCATATTCCAACAGCGAGCTTAAGTCTATGTCTTTTCCGATATACGACTCCAATCTGTTGGCTTTTGTAAAGGCAGCACAGAGTACAAATCTGCTCGACCGCAATTATGTCTATGTTTACAGCAGAAATCGTCTTCGTAACTACAAGGATGAACTTCTTTTTATAGAAAAAGCCGGAATTACCGAAATGGATGAGCTTTCCGGAATTTTATCCAAGTATATACTTTCCGGTATGACCAAGGGTACCGTATGGGCCGAGGGTGTTAATAACGGAGTTTTATACAGCGTAGTTAATAAGATGAATGAGCTTGTAGAGTTCTGGGGACAGGGCGAAGGTACATCAAATAGTTTTAGACTGTAAGTAAGGATAGCGAAGAATGGGAGAAAAGTCCGAGATCAAGAAAAAGTACATTCTTGATAAAGCAAGAACAGTTTTTGCTGATAAAGGTTTTAAGAATGTAACAATGAAAGATATAGTTGATGCCTGCGAGATAAGTCGTGGGGGTCTTTATCTCTATTTCTCAAGTACGGATGAATTATTCCTTTCGGTTCTTTCTTCAGAGACCGATGAGGATGATGAAGAGACCATTACTGCCGCTCTTACAGGAACTGCAACTGCCGGTGATATGTTGGCTCTTTTTTTGAAGGAACAGAAGAAAGAAATTCTCAGAAAGAAGAACAATCTTACTGTCGCAACATATGAATATTTTTCCGTTAATAAAGTATCGCCAAAAGATAATCCTTTGAAAGACCAGTTTGATACTGCTGTCAGGATTATTGAGAGATTAATTGAAAACGGCATCGAGAGCGGTGAGTTTTATTGTGAGAACCCTTTGGGGTGTGCTCGCAATCTTATGTACGTTGTGGAAGGACTCAAGATTACTTCCAAGACTGTCGGCATTTCAGAAGAAGCCATTGACAAAGAACTAATGTATGTTTTAGAGGGATTAGTGCCCGAAGAATTAAATATTAATGATGATTAATAGAGAGTGCTTTTTTTAAGGCACTCTATTATTATGAGTTAGCTATAAATTTTTATGATAAACAAGGAGATATTATGAGCACTGTAAAACGAATCTATGTTGAAAAAAAAGCACCTTACGCAGGCAAGGCTAAGGAGCTTAAGGCTGAGATCAAGGGCTACCTTGGAATAAAGAGTGTTGAGGATGTAAGAATCTTCATCAGATACGATGTTGAAAATGTTTCTGATGAAGTGTTCGAGAAAGCCTGCACAACAGTATTTTCTGAGCCTCCTGTAGACATTCTTTACAGAGAAGAGATCGAAGTTCCGGCTAATGCCAAAACATTCAGCATAGAAGCACTTCCCGGTCAGTTCGATCAGAGAGCTGATTCAGCTGAACAGTGCGTTCGCTTTATAAAGGGAGACGAGGAGCCTGTCATCAAGACAGCAGTTACATACATGCTTATCGGTAACGTCTCCGACGAAGAAGTTAAAAAGATCTGCGATTACACAATGAACCCTGTAGATTCAAGAATCGCAGCTGACAAGAAGCCTGAGACACTCGTTTCTGTATTCGACGAACCTGAAGATGTAAAAATCTTTGACGGATTCAAGGATATGGATGAGGCTGAGCTTAAGAAGCTCTACGAGTCACTCGGACTTGCAATGACATTCAACGATTTCAAGTGGATCCAGACATATTTCCATGATGATGAGAACCGCGATCCTTCAATGACTGAGATCAGAGTTCTTGATACATACTGGTCAGACCACTGCCGTCACACAACTTTCGGAACAGAGCTCACAGATATAGAATTCGAAGACGGCTTCTACAAAGAGCCTATTGTTAATGCATATAACGAGTACCTTTCAGCAAGAGAGGACCTCTATAAGACAGAAGAGAAGAAAAAAGAGAAGTTCATTTCCCTTATGGATATCGCACTTATGGGAATGAAGAAGCTCAAGAAGGACGGAAAGCTCACAGACATGGAAGAGTCTGAAGAGAACAATGCCTGCACAGTTGTTGTACCTATCGACGTAGATTACGGCGAGGGAACAAAGAGAGAGAACTGGCTTGTGTTCTTCAAGAATGAGACACACAACCATCCTACTGAGATCGAGCCTTTCGGTGGCGCTGCAACATGTCTTGGCGGTGCTATCAGAGATCCGCTTTCAGGAAGAGGATATGTATATCAGGCAATGCGCGTAACAGGTGCTGCAGATCCTACAGTTCCCGTTGCTGAGACAATGAAGGGCAAGCTTTCACAGAAGAAGCTCGTTCGCGGTGCTGCATCAGGTTATTCTTCATACGGTAACCAGATCGGACTTGCAACAGGATATGTAAAAGAAGTTTACCATCCCGGCTACGTTGCAAAGCGTATGGAGATCGGTGCTGTTATGGGTGCTGCTCCTCAGGAACATGTGATCAGAGAGTCTGCAGATCCCGGAGATATCATTATTCTCCTTGGCGGACGTACAGGTAGAGACGGCTGCGGCGGAGCTACAGGTTCTTCCAAGGCTCATGACTCAAAGTCACTTACAAGTTGCGGAGCAGAAGTTCAGAAGGGTAATGCACCTACAGAGAGAAAACTCCAGAGACTTTTCAGAAGACCTGAAGTAAGTGAACTTATCAAGAAATGTAACGACTTTGGTGCCGGCGGTGTATCCGTAGCAATCGGTGAGCTTGCACCCGGTCTTGATATCAACCTTGATCTTGTACCCAAGAAGTATGCAGGTCTTGACGGAACAGAGCTTGCTATTTCTGAGTCACAGGAGAGAATGGCAGTTGTTGTTGCTCCTGCCGATGCAGAGAAGTTCCTTGGCTATGCGGCAGAGGAGAACCTTGAGGCGGTTAAGGTTGCCGTTGTAACAGAAGATCCCAGACTTGTGCTCAACTGGAGAGGCAAGAAGATCGTTAACTTAAAGAGAGCATTCCTTGATACAAACGGAGCACATCAGGAGACAAAGGTTAAAGTTGACCTTCCTAAGGAAAATGATAACTACTTCAATAAAGTAGCATCAGATAAAGTTAAGTCTGCACTTTCAGGTAATGACGCTAAGGCTGCATGGATAGCACAGCTTCAGGACCTCAACGTATGCTCACAGAAAGGTCTTGTAGAAATGTTCGATTCATCAATCGGCGCAGGATCGGTTCTTATGCCTTACGGTGGAAAGTACCAGCTTACAGAGACACAGACAATGATCGCAAAGCTTCCTGTTCTTTCAGGAAAGACTGACACGGTAACAATGATGAGCTACGGCTTCGATCCTTATCTTTCAAGTTGGAGCCCTTATCATGGAGCTGCTTATGCAGTAACAGAGTCTGTATCAAGAATAGTTGCATCAGGTGGTGATTATAAGAAGCTCCACTTCACATTCCAGGAATACTTCAAGAGAATGACCGAAGATGCGCAGCGTTGGAGCGAGCCTTTCACAGCACTCCTCGGAGCTTTTGAAGCACAGCTTCGTTTCGGAATCGCTTCAATAGGTGGTAAGGATTCAATGTCAGGATCCTTTAATGAGATCAACGTTCCGCCTACACTCGTATCTTTTGCGGTAGATGTTGCAAAGCTTTCGGATGTTATCACACCTGAGCTTAAAAAGGCAGGAAACAAGCTTGTACAGTTCAAGCTTCCCAGAGATTCATATGACCTTCCCGATTACGATAAGGTCATGGAGATATATAGTGCAATTACAGAGCTTATGAGAAACGGAAGTATCGTTTCAGCATATGCTGAGGACAGCTACGGAATCGCCGCTGCAGTAAGTAAGATGGCATTCGGTAACGGCCTCGGAGTAAAGATTGATGCCGGTATCAAGGCAGAAGAGCTCTTTACAAACGATATGGCTGACATCGTTGCGGAAGTCAGTGCAGATAAGCTTGAGGATGCACTCAAGGTAGCAGGCGCACGCCTTGTCGGTGAAGTTACTGACAATGCTGCATTCGAGGTTCAGGGAGCGGTTATCACAATGGATGAAGCTCTTGCAGCATGGAAAGGAAGCCTCGAAAAGGTATTCCCTTCAACCGTAAATGAGGAAAAGACAGCTGTAGAAAGCCCTCTGTTTAAGGCTGACAGCGTATATGTATGCAAGAATAAGGTTGCAAAGCCTACAGTATTCATCCCTGTCTTCCCCGGAAGTAACTGTGAGTACGACAGTGCCCAGGCATTCGAGAGAGCAGGCGCAAATACAAACATCAAGATATTCAAGAACAGAAATGCAGAGGATATCGTGGAGTCTGTAGCAGAGTTTAAGAAAGCTATAAAGGATGCACAGATCATCATGTTCCCCGGTGGATTTTCAGCCGGTGACGAACCTGACGGAAGTGCTAAGTTCTTTGCGACAGCGTTCCAGAATCAGGAGATAAAAGAGGCGGTTGAAGACCTCTTACAGAATAGAGATGGCCTTGCGCTTGGTATCTGTAACGGTTTCCAGGCTATGATAAAGCTCGGACTTGTTCCTAACGGAAAGATTACAGGCCAGACTCAGGATTCACCTACACTTACATTCAATACCATCGGAAGACACATTTCCAAGATGGCATATATCAAGGTGGTTTCAAACAATTCACCTTGGCTCCGGGAAGCAAAGCTCGGCGGAGTATATACAAACCCTGCTTCTCACGGAGAGGGAAGATTTGTTGCTCCCGATGCGGTTCTTGATGAACTTTTCAAGAACGGCCAGATTGCAACACAGTACTGCGACCTTGAAGGCAATGTAACAATGGATGATGAGTGGAATATCAACGGATCTTACAGAGCAGTTGAAGGTATTCTTTCACCTGATGGAAGATGCCTTGGTAAGATGGCTCACTCAGAGAGAAGAGGCGACGGCGTAGCCGTAAACATCTTCGGAGATCAGGATATTAAGATATTTGAGTCAGGTGTTAAGTACTTCAAGTAATTGAAAAAAGGTCTTGGTCATAGTAAGACCGGGGGGCTTTAACAAGACAGAACTTTAGCATAGAAAATCGGAGGTAGTAATGGAAGCTTTTTTGATATTAGAAGACGGAACAGTCTTTGAAGGCAAGCACATAGGTGCAGATAAAGATGTGATAAGCGAGATTGTTTTTAACACATCTATGGCAGGATATACAGAGGTATTCACAGATCCTTCCTACGCAGGACAGGCGGTATGTATGACTTATCCGCTTATCGGAAACTACGGAGTTTGTCTCGATGATATGGAATCAGAGAGACCCTGGGTTGATGCGATCATCGTAAGAGAGCTTTCTCATATACCTTCAAACTTCCGCTGCGACATGTCCATTCAGGACTTTATGGATAAATACGAGATTCCCGGAATCGAAGGAATCGATACAAGAAAACTTGTAAGAATCCTCAGAGAAAAGGGAACAATGAACGGTATCATCACAACAAACAAGAACTTAAAGTACGATGATATCAAGGAAAAACTTCACGCTTATACAACAGGCGATGTTGTAAGCAAGGTTTCCTGCAAAGAAAAGAAGTTCTTAAAGGGTGTTTCAAGCCTTGAAGAGAACGGACCTCTTTCAGGAAGTGCGGTATTTAATGCAGAGAACTACAAGGCCGATCTTGCAGGAGATCATTCAAAAAGAGAAAAGAGACCTGCAATTGTTAAAGAGCTTAACGGAAAAGGCCTCAAGGTAGCACTTCTCGACGTAGGCGCCAAGAAGAATATTGCAGATTCACTTGCAGCAAGAGGATGTGATGTTACAATCTATCCTTCAAATACAACGGCTGAGGAGATCCTCGAGGATGCTCCCGACGGTATCATGCTTTCAAACGGCCCCGGAGACCCGAAGGAGTGTGTGGATGTTATTAAAGAGGTGAAGAAACTCTACGATTCAGAGACACCTATTTTTGCAATCTGCCTTGGACATCAGCTCATGGCGCTTGCAACAGGTGCGGATACATTCAAGATGAAGTATGGTCACAGAGGTGGTAACCACCCGGTAAAAGACCTTTCAAACGGCAGAGTTTACATCTCATCACAGAACCACGGCTATGTAGTAGACATGGACAAACTTGATAAGAACGTGGCTGAGCCTGCTTTCATAAACGTTAACGACGGAACAAACGAAGGACTTGCTTATGTTGGTAAGAACATCTTTACAGTGCAGTTCCATCCCGAAGCATGCCCCGGACCACAGGATTCAAGCTATTTGTTTGACAGATTTATAGATATGATGAAAAAAGGAAAAGTAGGAGGTAAGAACTGATGCCAAAGAATAAGGATGTAAAAAAGGTACTGGTAATCGGTTCAGGACCTATCGTAATCGGACAGGCTGCTGAGTTTGACTATGCAGGAACTCAGGCATGTCGTTCGCTTAAAGAGGAAGGAGTAGAGGTTATCCTCGTAAACTCCAACCCCGCTACAATCATGACAGATAAGGACATTGCCGATGAGGTTTATATCGAGCCTCTTACAGTCAAGGTCCTTGAGCAGATCATTGAAAAAGAAAAGCCCGACTCAATCCTTCCCACACTTGGAGGACAGGCAGGACTTAACCTTGGTATGGAACTTGATGAGTCAGGATTCCTTAAGTCACATGGCGTAAAGCTTCTCGGAACAACAGCCGAGACAATCAGAAAGGCCGAGGACAGACAGGAATTCAAGGACACCATGGAGAGAATCGGTGAGCCTTGTGCAGCTTCACTTGTTGTTCACAATGTACAGGATGGTGTTGAGTTTGCAAACAAGATCGGATATCCCGTAGTTCTTCGCCCTGCGTTCACACTTGGTGGATCGGGCGGCGGTATCGCTCACAATCAGCTTGAGTGCGAGGAAATACTTGAGAACGGACTCAGACTTTCACGTGCAAACGAAGTTCTTGTAGAGAGATGTATTGCAGGATGGAAAGAGATTGAGTACGAGGTAATGCGTGACTCAGCTGGAAACTGCATCACGGTATGTAACATGGAGAATATCGATCCCGTCGGCGTACATACAGGTGACTCCATAGTTGTTGCTCCTTCTCAGACACTTTCCGATAAGGAATATCAGATGCTCAGAAGCGCAGCTCTCAATATTATTGATGAGCTCCGGATCACAGGTGGATGTAACGTTCAGTTCGCGCTTCACCCCACAAGCTTCGAGTACTGCGTAATTGAGGTTAACCCTCGAGTAAGCCGTTCATCAGCACTTGCTTCAAAGGCAACAGGTTATCCGATTGCTAAGGTTGCGGCTAAGATCGCGCTCGGCTATACACTTGATGAGATCAAGAATGCAATTACAGGTAAAACATATGCAAGTTTCGAGCCTACACTTGACTACTGCGTAGTTAAGTTCCCGAGACTTCCTTTCGATAAATTCATCACTGCAAAGAGAACTCTTACAACGCAGATGAAAGCTACAGGTGAGGTAATGAGTATCTGCACCAACTTTGAAGGTGCCATGATGAAAGCTATCCGCTCACTTGAGCAGCATGTTGACTGCCTTACAAGCTATGATTTCTCAGAGCTTGATGATGAAGAACTCAGAGAGCGTCTTAAAGTTGTAGACGACCAGAGAATCTGGGTTATCGCAGAGGCACTCAGAAGAGGAATCTCACACGAAGAGATCCATGACATCACACTCATCGACATCTGGTTCATTGATAAGCTTCATTCACTTGTTAAGATGGAACTTAAGCTTCTTAGAATCGGTGAGAAGAATACAATGGGTAAGGATGCAGACCTTGCGGAAGCAAAGAAGATCATCAGCTTTGAGACACTTCTTGAGGCTAAGCGTCTTGAGTATCCCGATGCTGTTATCAGCAGATTTACACGCTTCTCTGAGGATGTGTTAAAAGAGCTCAGATATGACTACAACATCAAGGCTACATTTAAGATCGTTGATACCTGCGCGGCTGAGTTTGCGGCTGAGACACCTTACTACTACTCAGTTTACAACGGACCCGATTCAGAGGATGAGGCAGCACTTAAGAGTAGCACTGACAAGAAAAAGATCCTTGTACTCGGTTCAGGCCCAATCAGAATCGGACAGGGTATCGAGTTCGACTATTGCTCTGTTCACGCAACATGGGCATTTAAGAAAGCCGGATTTGAGACAATCATTATAAATAACAACCCGGAGACTGTAAGTACAGACTTTGATATTGCCGATAAGCTTTATTTCGAGCCTCTTACACCCGAGGATGTTGAGAATATCGTAAGACTTGAGAAGCCCGACGGAGCGGTTGTTCAGTTCGGCGGACAGACAGCTATCAAGCTCACTCAGGATCTCATGAAGATGGGCGTAAAGATCTACGGAACAGATGCTAAGGACGTAGATGCGGCAGAAGACAGAGAGATCTTCGATCAGATTCTTGAAGAGACTCAGATCAAGCGCGCACAGGGTGCTACTGTTTATACTGCAGAGGAAGCAAAAGAAGTTGCCAACCGCCTCGGATATCCCGTACTCGTAAGACCTTCTTACGTACTTGGCGGACAGGGCATGCAGATTGCTCTTTGCGATGAAGAGATAGAAGAGTTCATGAACATCATCAACAGATATGCGCAGGATCATCCTATCCTTGTAGATAAGTACCTTCAGGGTGTTGAGACTGAAGTTGATGCGGTTTGCGACGGAGAAGATATCGTTATCCCCGGTATCATGGAACATATCGAGAGATCGGGTATCCACTCAGGAGATTCAATCTCTGTATATCCCGCACAGTCTCTTTCCGATAAGGTTAAGCAGACAATTGCTGAATATACAAGAAGACTTGCAAAGGCTCTTCATGTAATAGGACTTATAAATGTACAGTTCATCGCTGTAGGAGATGATGTTTATATCATCGAGGCTAATCCAAGATCATCACGTACAGTTCCTTATATCAGTAAGGTAACAGGTATTCCGATTGTTGACCTCGCTGCAGAAGTAATGCTCGGAAAGAAGCTCAAAGACCTCGGATATACACCCGGACTTCAGCCTGAAGCGGGTTACGTGGCTATCAAGATGCCCGTATTCTCATTTGAGAAGATCAGAGGCGCTGAGATCAGTCTTGGACCTGAGATGAAGTCTACAGGTGAGTGTCTCGGCATCAGTAAGAACTTTAACGAAGCTCTTTATAAGGCATTCCTTGGTGCGGGAGTCAACCTTCCTAAATATAAGCAGATGATCATCACTGTTAAGGATTCCGATAAGGGCGAGATCATCGATATTGCAAGACGTTATGAGAAGCTTGGCTATATCATTTACGCTACAAGATCAACGGCTGATACGCTCACAGAGAACGGCGTAAAGGCAAGAAAAATCAATCGTATCAACCAGGAATCACCTACGGTCATCGACCTTATACTCGGACACAAGATCGATCTTGTTATCGATACACCTACACAGGGAAGAGATAAGAGCCGTGACGGATTCCTTATCAGAAGAACCGCTATCGAGACAGGCGTAAATGTTATTACAGCCCTTGATACCGCAAAAGCCCTTGTTACAAGTCTTGAGAACGAGAGCACGGAAGAAGGACTTGAGCTTGTTGATATCGCAAAGATTTAAGCGGTGCTAAAGTATATAAAATATTAAGTATAACTGGTTAAAATCAGTATATTTCTAAGTAGTTTAATTCCCGGTCTTATTTGGTTAAGGCCGGGAATTCTTTATTCTGAAAATGTGATGATATAAATTTCTTTTTAACATTTATTCCCCGAGAAGCGCCAAGATATGCTATAATTATGCAATGAGCTATGGGGAAAAAATATGTCTAAATTAATCTACGAAAATCCGCTTGGAATACAAGAAAATATTAAAGATTTTGTGTGTGAGCACATCGCCGAGATATCTTTTGAGAACAATGCCATGAGGCTTTCGGGCAAAAGAGCAAATGATATGCCGGTAGTTTTGTGGTGTCCTGTTTCTTTTCCTGCAGATATCAAGGTTGAATGGGAGTTCAGACCGCTTAAGGAGCCCGGAGAAGCTACGTTTATTTTTGCGATTAAGGATGATAATGCTTTTTATGTCTCATATTTCAGAAGAAAAAACGATAAAGACAGGGCTTTTCATATGTGTAAACTCATAAAGGACAAAGGGGAGTTTATCGTGGCGGAAGGGCCGGATCCTATTCCCGATGCGTCGGAAGATCTTCCATGGTACAGAATGTGCGTTATTAAGCAGGGAAACAGGGTGACTTTTTCAGAAAATGAGACAGTTATTCTTGATTTCAGGGATGACGGTATTACCAGCGGAGATATACTTACGGGCGGAAGCATCGGATTTAAGCAAAGCAGCGAGCTTACAGCCGAGTATAGGAATCTCAGGGTTACTTGGATATAATATTAAGCGAAATATTTTGTATATCTTAATGATAGGGAGATGTGAACGATGAAAATACTTGTAATAAACGGGCCTAATCTGAATTTTCTTGGGATCAGGGAGAAAGCAATCTACGGAAATCAGGATTATGACTATCTTTGCAATATGATCAAAGAGAAAGCGAATGCTGAAAAAGATGAAGTAATTCTTTTCCAGTCCAATCATGAAGGTGCGATAATAGACAGGCTCCAGGAAGCGTATTTTGACGGAACCGACGGAATAGTAATAAATCCGGGCGCATATACACATTACAGCTATGCCATTCACGATGCTCTAAAGAGTCTTGAGAATATCACAAAAGTGGAAGTGCACATTTCGGATATCAGTTCCAGAGAAGAGTTTAGAAAAGTGTCCGTGACAGCACCTGCCTGCGATAAGCAGATATATGGACACGGTCTTGACGGTTATCTTGAAGCGATTGATTATATTAAAGAGATCAAGCTTAAATAAATATATTATATAAGGCTAAACGAACGCTTTAGATGATGATTTCTAAAAAAATAATTTATAAAATATAACCACGAATGATTGACTTATGCTTATAATGTGTTAAATTGTTAAGGAGATATTACGTATGTGAATAAATATTTCTTTAAAGGAGTTATAGTATGAAAACTATTATAAGAATGAGTGCACTTGTTTTCGCGGTATTATTTTTGAACATAATATGTACAGTGCCTTCACACGCGAGTGATACAGATGATTTTGATGCAGAATATTATGCCAATGCATATCCCGATGTTCGTGCGGTTATTGGAAGCAAACCGATAGATCTTTACTGTCATTACCTCAATTTTGGAATGAATGAGGGAAGATTTAAGAATGCTGCAGAAGAGGCAACAGGCGTGGCTTCTTGTTCAATCGATACATATGTTGATGTTGATATCGCAAACCAGACGATGACCTATTACAAAGACGGAGAGGTCGTTTTATCATCATCTTGTGTTACAGGTAATCCAAACACGGGTAATTCAACTCCGAAGGGCAGTTTTGTTTTAAGAACCAAGATTCCGGGAAAATATCTTGTAGGACCCACATGGAACGTATGGGTAGACAGATGGATGAGATTTACAGGAAATGTCGGACTTCATGATGCAAATTGGAGAAGCAAGTTTGGCGGAAATATCTATAAATCCGACGGATCTCACGGATGTGTAAATCTTCCTACCGAGACGGCTTACGAATTGTATGATATGATAGACGTAGGTACGGCGGTTATCGTTCACTAAAATATTTTGAGGGGAAATGAGATGGAATTTGATCTGTCTGCAATTACAGGATCGGTAAATAAGTATTTAAACTCTATATCCGATACCAATAAGCTTCTTGCGCAGAAAAAAAAGCGAGACGGCTTTTGATCCCAATCTGAGCGGCCTTTTTGAAAAGTATCTTAATAAGGCTATGCTTGATGAAACGCAGAAGAAAACCGAGGGCATTTCAGGTGAAGGCGCATTTAAGTCGTTGCTTGGTAGCATGGATCCCCCGGCAGCTTATCCATATAATTATGATAAGGCAGATATTTCGCCTGCGAAAAATACAGCAACTACAGCTGAATCGGATAGTGCAAGGCGTATAGATACAACCGTTCCGTTTCCCAAGTTTGATATAGGCAGCATGATCGCTGACAATATCGCTTCACACAGTAGATTTAATACTGATGTAATTAAAGTATCGGAGCATCAGACACAGAGAGAAATTGCTGCAAACAGCATGAATCCGTTCTATACAAATATGATACGCAGCTCAATATTTGATATAGATAATAACGGAGAAGATGAAAAAAATAGTTGAAAAATCAAATCCTATAGTTTAATATAAACTAGTTGTTTGATGTAAAGTTTTAGGAGGATTATTATATGATTTCTGCAAGTGATTTCAGAAATGGTATGACCATCGAAATCGATGGCAATGTATGTCAGATTATTGAATTCCAGCACGTTAAGCCCGGTAAAGGCGCTGCTTTCGTAAGAACTAAGCTCAAGGATATCATCAACGGTGGTGTTAAAGAGACAACTTTCCGCCCCACTGAGAAGTTCCCTGCAGCTCGTATCGACAAGAAGGATATGCAGTATCTTTATCAGGATGGAGATATTTACAACTTTATGGATTCCGAGACTTATGAGCAGATCGGACTTACAGCAGATCAGATCGGAGATTCTCTCAAGTTCGTTAAAGAGAACGAGATCTGCAAGGTTAACTCTTATAACGGAAACGTATTCGCAGTTGAGCCTCCTATGTTCGTAGAGCTTACTATTTCAGAGACTGAGCCCGGATTCAAGGGTGATACAGCAACAGGTGCTACAAAGCCTGCAACAGTTGAGACCGGTGCTACAGTAGCAGTTCCTCTCTTCGTTAACGAAGGAGACGTAATTAAGATTGATACAAGAACCGGCGAGTATCTTTCAAGAGTATAATCTGGACACAATACCTAACTGACACGTAAAACGGTCATATTAAATTTATAAAGAAACAAATGTAAGACAATAGATTTCGCATTTATATATGCGCAAGCTATTGTCTTTTATTTTTTTAGGAGAGATATTAATGAGAAATATTATAGTAAATAATGGAAATATTGATTTAAGTTTCTTTGGAAGCTTTGATGGCGTTGAGGATAAATTGTCATTTAAATTAATTGGTATTAAAGATAATTTGGAGTATCTTGAAGATATTCCCTACCGTAAATTTGAAGATCTTGCAATGGTGCCTATATGTATGGTAAGAAACGCTGAAATAGGAGAAGGACATATTACCATAAAGAATTCGCATCTGGATCTTTGGGGAATAACCTATGACAGATTATGGGAAAACCTTATAGAGAATGCTGCAAAAATATCCCGGATAAAGTTGGTAAGTATGTCTGATTTTCTTGGTGAAGAATATATTAACAATTCTGGGTTTTTACAAAATATCATCATAGTTTCTAACAAAGAACAGAATTATGGAGCAGGTGCCATATTATATCCGGGAGTACTTGAGAAAATATCCGATAAATACGGGAAAAACCTGTATGTTCTTCCTGCATCGGTGCATGAAGTCTTGGTTTTGCCGGAACGAGGCGATGAAAATGAAGCAGAAATGCTTGAATCAATAGTGCGCCAAGTCAACGCAGGAGTGCTTACAAGAGAAGAATTTTTGAGCGATAAGATTTATTACTATGAAAAAAGTGTAGGAAATCTCGCCGTTTGTGAATAAGTGTGCGCTGAAACGTGCATAAATACTGAATATATATTATACTTTATTTTATCTTCATTAAATGTTAAAATATATATTGTAATTAGATTAATTGTTTTGCAACAAAATATTATGCACAACAACGCATAGAGGGTAGGGGTAGATCATGAAACGAAAAAGAAGAAATCAAGTAACAGGATGGAGAAACGACAGACAGGGGGTATTGGCAGTGTTTGCCGATAACAAGAAGTTTCTTATGCCTGGAATCTTTTTGGTAGCAGTTCTTATAACTGTAGCTGTAGCACATAAGGCAAATACTATGGCATCTGAGTCGGCACTGAAAGTAAACAAGGCTTCCATGGAAGATGTAAAAGAAGTTGAAGAGATCAAGATGGAAGAGTGTAAGGATCAGAAAATAATCGATCTTGTTAATTCATATTATCAGGCACAGGCTGAAGGAAATAAGGATGTAGTAAACAGTATTTACAAGGGACTTGATGATACACAGGGACTTAAGGCAGAGGCAATATCACAGTTTATTGAGAAGTATGAATCTATTACTGTATATACTAAGCCCGGTCCGGTTCCCAACAGTTACATTGCATATGTGTACAATATGGTTAAACTGGTAAATTATGATAAAGCTCTGCCCGGTCTTGAAACGTTGTACATCTGTACAGATGAAAACGGGGATTTATATTTTGATGCTTATTCTGAAGATCAGATGATCATTGATTATATTAAATCTCTTAGCGTACAGACTGATGTTATCGATCTCAATAATAAGGTTGCGTCTGAGTACAATGAACTTATAAATTCGGATGAGAATCTTGCAGCACAGCTTACAGCTATGAGGAATGATCTTAAGTCAGCTATGGGAGAAGCCATGGTTAATCAGGCAAATGCCGATGCATCTACAGATGAGGCGGGTGATGCTGCTTCTGAAGAGGCATCACAGGAACCGGAGGCGCCTACTACTCATACTATTAAAGCAAGAGAAGTTGTTAAGATCAGAAAAGGAGACAGCACAGATGCCGAAGAACTTGGTAAGACTGAAGCCGGCCAGGAACTTGTAGAGATCGAAGCTCAGCCTAACGGATGGAGTAAGATCGAATACAATGGCGGAGAAGCTTTCGTAAAGACAGAGTTCTTTGATCGTGTTGATGAGCAGGCGGGTGATGGACAGAATGATTCATCCGATACAACGGAAGCTAATAATAATGCAGATAGTGCAAATGGAAAATTAGGAAACAAGAAGATCAAAAATGATGCAGTAAATCTTCGTAAAGGACAGGGAACGGATTCTGCTGTACTTGCTTGCCTTGACAAGGGAGTAACCGTAAGTGTTATCGAAAATTGCGATAACGGTTGGTCAAAGGTTGAGTATCAGGGACAGACAGGTTACGTAAAGACAGAATTTATTGAGCAGTGATACGGAGGTAATTAAAGATTTAAAAAATATACACATCGGCTGGAATCATTAAACCTGTAAGTTCGCTCCGGTTGGACATTGCAATGCCCATATGGTATTATTGTTGGGTATGCACCCGTAGTCTAATGGATAGAACGGAGGCCTCCGACGCCTTTAATGCAGGTTCGATTCCTGTCGGGTGTATTTGCTTTGAGAGTGTAATGCATTCTCTATTAAGAAACGATCAGGGGTAGAGCATGAAACAAAGAAAGCGTAGTCAAGTTACAGGCTGGAGAAATGATAGAACCGGTATTTTGGCGATATTTGCCGATAATAAGAAGTTTCTCATGCCGGTTATTTTTTTTATTGCGGTCCTTATAACTGTAGTAATTGTATTTAAGGCAAACCGCACGGCTTCTGAAGATGCATTGGCGGGTGATAATTCTTCGGTTGGAGAAGTGAATGAGATTCAGGAAATCACAATGGAAGAATGCCAAGATCAGAACATAGTAGATCTCGTTAACAGATATTATCAGGCTATGGCTGACGGAAATAAGGAAGAAGTCAATAATATCTACAGAGGACTTGATAATACGCAGGGACTTAAGGCAGAGGCTATATCCAGATTTATCGAAAAATATGATTCAATCAAGGTATATACAAAGCCGGGGCCGATTCAGAACAGTTATATAGCATATGTTTATAATATGGTTAAGCTGTATGATTATGACAAGGCTCTTCCGGGACTTGAAACACTTTATGTATGTACAGATGAGAACGGAGAAGTGTATATTAATGGTGATTCAGAGGATGAGACCATCATTAATTATATTAAGTCTCTTAGTGTTCAGGCTGATGTAATCGATCTTAACAATAAGGTTGCGTCTGAATATAACGAGATGATTAATGACGATGAAAATCTTGCGGCACAGCTTACAAACATGAGAAAAGATATTCAGGCTAAGGTGGCTGAAGCAATGGTTGATCAGTCATCAGGAGATGCATCTGCGGACAACTCGGGAGAGGCTGCTTCAGACGGAGCTTCTATGGACGCTGAGGTGCCGACTACTCACACTATCAAAGCTAAGGATAATGTAAAAGTCAGAAAAGGCGACAGTACGGACGCCGAGGAAATCGGTAAGGTTGAAGCCGGTGATGAACTTACAGAGATTGAAGCACAGCCAAATGGTTGGAGTAAGATCGAATATAACGGCGGCGAAGCTTTTGTAAAGACAGAATTCTTTGAAAGAATCGATAACGGAACCGAAGTTGGTGAGGGACAGGCAGATACATCATCAGATGCTGCATCGAATTCAGCAGACGGTAATGCGACAGCCAAAAATGAAAGCAAGAAGATAAAAGGTGACTCTGTCAGACTGCGTAAGGGACAGGGAACCGATTCAGCTATCCTGGCTACTATGGATAAGGGCTCAACTGTTAAGGTAATCGAGGGATATTCTAACGGATGGTCAAAAGTTGAATATGATGGAAAGACAGGATATATTAAGAGCGAGTTTATCGACGGCTGATAAGTAAGTCGTCGTCGGGCAGGGGTAGATCATGAAACGAAAAAAGAAAAATCAATCTGCAGAAGTGAGAAATGTAAGGCATAGAGAAGGGTCGTTTTTTTCCGACAATAAAAACATTTTTATGCCTATAATATTTTTTGCCGCTGCATTTGTAACTGTAGCAGTTTCATATAAGGCAAATCTTATGGTGTCCAATTCTGCACTTAAGGCCGGTAAAGCCTCCATGGGCGGATCAAATCAGATTGAGGAGAGCGCTCTTGAAGAGTGTACTGATCCCGATATAATTAATCTTATCAGCAGGTACTATACTGCTATCATTGAAGGCAATGCGGATGAAGTAAACAGTATCTACAAAGGATTTGATAATTCGCAGGGAATAAAGGCTGAGGCTTTAAGCGAAATCATCGAGAGATATGATTCAATCAGGGTATATACTAAGCCCGGTCCCGTTCCCAACAGTTATATTGCATTTATATATCAGCTGGTAAAGCTTGCTGATTACGACGAAGCATTACCCGGTTTGGAAACGCTGTATATTTGTACCAACACGGAAAACGGAGAGTTATACATATGCGGTGATACGGATGATCAGACGGTCATTGAGTATGTTAAAGCACTGAATGCCCAGGCAGATGTGATCGATCTTAACAATAAGGTTTCATCTGAATATAATGAGATACTAAATTCTGATGAATCTCTTTCATCGTTTCTTGCGGCAAAGAGCACTGCAATCAAGAAGAAAGTGGAAGATGGATTGGAAGATAAGGCAAAGGCCAATGCTGCAATTGCTGATGAGAAAAAGAAAGAAGAGTGGCAAAATATTGATGCGCACCAGGTGCGTATTATCAGAGCTACCGATATTGTAAATATCAGAGCGAGTGACAGTACAGAGGCAGAAGTTATTGAGAAGACTGAGATAGGTAAGGAATATCAGGAAATCGAGAAACTTCCCAACGGATGGAGCAAGATCTCTTATGAGAGAAATGGAGAGACCATTGAAGCATATGTAAAGTCGGAGTATTTTGAGCTTATCGATGACGGATCCGGTGCAGATGATGAGCAATCCGAAGAAGCTGCAAATGATGCTTCTTCAGAATCTACAGATAACAGTGCAGAAGATAGTTCGTCAGATAAAAAAGACACTGATGATAAAAACACTGATACTAAAGATAACAAATCAGATGGAAAAGGCGAGACAAAGACTGTAAATGGAGATTCAGTCAGACTCCGTAGCGGACAGGGAACAGATTCCGCTATTCTGACCAGCATGGATAAGGGAGCAACTGTTAAAGTGCTTGAGAATCTTCCATCCGGATGGTCAAAAGTTGAATATGAGGGACAGACAGGATATATTAAGAGTGAATTTATCGACCAGTAATACGGAGGTTGTTGAATGTTTGGACGATTTAAGGTGGGAATCATGGGCACCGGCAGGATGGCTGAGCTCATGGCAATGACACTCAAATCAATGAGAAATGTGTCATGTTATGCTATTGGTTCCAGGACAAAAGAAAGTGCCGACAGCTTTGCGAAGAAGTTAGGCATAAAAAAAGCATACGGTTCATATCAGGAATTGGTAAAAGATCCCAAGATAGACCTTATCTATATTGCGACACCTCATTCTGAGCATTTTAAGAACGTAAAACTGGCTCTTTTAGCCGGAAAAAATGTATTATGTGAAAAAGCATTTATGCTTAATGAGAAACAGGCGGATTTGGTATTTAATTACGCCGAGGAGAACGGGATTTTTCTTTCTGAGGCTATGTGGACAAGATTTCATCCTATGCGTAAGAAGCTTCAGGAAATACTTGAGAGCGGCGTTATCGGTGAGCCCAATATGCTTACTGCGAGCCTTGGATATAACGTTGCCGATAAAGACAGGATAACAAAACCGGAGCTTGGAGGCGGTGCTCTCCTTGATCTTGGTGTATATACGCTTAATTTTGCTTCTATGGTGTTTGGCAATGATGTTGATGATATTATTTCCGTTTGCACCTATAACGATGAAGGAATGGACATGAATGACAGCATCACCATAAAATATAAGGATGGTAGGATGGCTGTGCTCAATGCTTCTGCGCTTTCTATGAGCGACAGAAGTGGTGTCATTTATGGAAGCAAAGGCTATATTATCGTAGATAACATCAATAATATCGAAGGAATTTCGGTATATGATGAGAATCACAATGAGGTTGCTTATCATAAGCGTCACAGGCAGAAGACCGGATACGAATATGAGATTGATGCTTGTGTGAAGGCTATACAGCAGAAATTGACGGAATGTTCCGAAATGCCTCATTCTGAGTCTCTCATGATGCTCAAATTTATGGATTTTATTAGGAAAAGAAATGATATAACATTCCCCGGGGAGTGGAAAGGAATTGATGAAATAGATGAAGATGAGTTTTATGAAGAAGCCGAAGAGGACGATTTTGAATAAGCTATAATTAAACGGTAAAAAAGTCAGTTGAGCGGAAGAAATATGAAAAAAGAGTTTTTTTTGGGGACACTTGTATTTATATTCTTGTGGGTTAGTTTTCCTGTGTCCGGTCATGCCGATGAATATGATGATAAGATCGCAGAGTCAGTGAGAGAGATCTCCGATCTGCAGAGGCAGACTGATGAAGCCAGAAAAGCTATAGAAAATCTTCAGGGTGAAAAAGAGAAGACAAAGTCGAATGTAGAAAATCTTAAGAATCAAAAACAAGGTTTTCAGAATCAGATCAATGATTATTCCAACAAATTAAATGTTATAAGTAAGGAAATATCGAACAACGAAGCTGAGATGGATGCGGTTTCGGAAAATATAATCAGGTTGTCAAATGAGCTTTCCGAAGCAAAAGCGCAGGAAGAAGAGCGCTATAAGAATCTTAAGCTTCGTATAAAGGCAACTTATGAAAAAGGCGGAGATAAGGGTGTATTGCAGACTCTCTTGGGTTCCGGCTCTTTTCGTGATTTTTTGACAAGGTTTGAATACTTAAATGCGGTAGTTGCCTATGATAATAAGAAAATCAGCGAATACAAGGCTTTACAGAGAGAGATAGAAGCGAAGACCGATGAAGTTAAGCATGAAGAAGAAAGACTTCAGTCCATACAGAATGAGCTTGATAATAAGCAGGATACATTGGAATCTTTGACAGCAACTGTCAACGGACAGTTACGGTCGACAAACAAAACGCTTAGTGACGAAAACGGAAAGCTTGCGGACTATGATAAAGAGCTTGCAAGACTTGACCAGCTTCAGAAGGAACTGGCTGCTAAAGTTGCTTCCGCACAGGCTGAGTATGCAAAAAGACTTACCAACAGACCTAAAGAGAATACAGGTGGTGCTTATGCCGCTTCGGATTCCGAACTTTTGTGGCTGGCGGCTACAATACAGGCGGAAGCTGACGGAGAGTCCTATGAAGGAAAGCTTGGTGTCGGTTCTGTTATAATGAACAGGGTAAAGAGTTCGGCTTTTCCTAATGATGTTGTCGGTGTTATTACTCAGAATATGCAGTTTGCATCATATCGCTCGGGTAAAGTTGAACTTATTATGGGTAGAGGTCCCAATACTATGTGCTTAAAAGCAGCACAGGCAGTTTTGGGTGGCGCCCGTACAGGTGATTATCTTTTCTTTATGACAAGGTACTGGGCCGATCATTATGGAATAGCTGAGTATACCATGGTAGGTAATCATGCATTCTTTTACAAGTGGGTTGTGAAGGAGAAACCTCCGGAAGAACCACAGCCAGAGGAGCAGCAATCGCAGCCACAGCCTGAACAGAATCAGGAAGCTCCTGCGGAAGAGAACAATGAAGAAGAAAACCATGACGAGGATTCGGGCGATGATTCAGATGATGATTCGAACGATGAGGATGACAGCGATGACGAGTAAATATCTTCACTTGAAAAAAGCGGAAAGATTTTTTTGATTTAATGTAATAAAGACTATTGCACTTTAAAAGTCTAAAGCGTATAATACCATTCAGACAATGATGTTTGCGCAATGGGGCGTGGAGACCACTGGTTTCCTACGCCCTTTTTCTATTAAGGAAAGACGGTGTGCAGATACATTATGAATTGTGTTAATATGAGTTTTTACTCAGTAATTAAATGTTTTATGTGCTTTTGCACAGGAAGGAGAACCAAAAAATGTCATATGTAGATGAGATTTACGACTATGTCGTAGCAAAGAATCCTGCTCAGCCTGAGTTCCATCAGGCAGTAAAAGAAGTGCTTGAGTCACTTCGTGTTGTTATTGAAGCTAACGAGGACGAGTATCGTAAGGATGCTCTTCTTGAGAGACTTGTAACTCCCGAGAGACAGATCCTCTTCAGAGTACCTTGGGTAGATGATAAGGGACAGGTTCAGGTTAACAACGGTTTCCGTGTACAGTTTAACTCAGCTATCGGACCTTACAAGGGAGGACTTCGTTTCCATCCTTCAGTAAACCTTGGTATCATCAAGTTCCTTGGTTTCGAGCAGATCTTCAAGAACTCTCTTACAAGCCTTCCTATCGGCGGTGGTAAGGGTGGTTCTGACTTTGATCCTAAGGGTAAGTCAGACAGAGAAGTTATGGCATTCTGCCAGAGCTTCATGACAGAGCTTTACAGACACATCGGTGCTGATACAGACGTTCCTGCCGGAGATATCGGTGTTGGCGGACGTGAGATCGGATATATGTACGGTCAGTACAAGAGAATCAGAGACGTATACGAAGGCGTACTTACAGGTAAGGGCCTTACATATGGCGGATCTCTTGCTCGTACACAGGCTACAGGATATGGACTTCTTTACCTTACAGAGGAGCTTCTTAAGTGCAACGGCTCTGATATCAAGGGTAAGACGGTTGCAGTTTCAGGTGCAGGTAATGTTGCTATCTACGCTATCGAGAAGGCACAGCAGCTTGGTGCTAAGCCTGTAACATGTTCAGATTCAACAGGTTGGATTTATGATCCCGAAGGAATCGATGTTGAGCTTCTTAAGGAAGTTAAGGAAGTTAAGAGAGCACGTCTTACAGAGTATGCTGCAGCAAGAAAGTCTGCTGAGTATCACGAAGGTAAGGGTGTATGGTCAGTTAAGTGTGATGTAGCTCTTCCTTGCGCTACACAGAACGAGCTTCTTCTTGAGGATGCTAAGCAGCTTGTAGCTAACGGTGTTCAGGCTGTATGTGAGGGTGCTAACATGCCTACATCTATCGAGGCTACTGAGTATCTTCAGGCTAACAAGGTTCTCTTTGTTTGTGGTAAGGCTTCAAATGCAGGTGGTGTTGCTACATCAGCTCTTGAGATGTCACAGAACAGCGAGAGACTTTCATGGACATTCGAAGAGGTTGATTCTAAGCTTAAGCAGATCATGGTTAACATCTTCCACAGCATTGATGATGCAGCTAAGAAGTATGGCATGGAAGGCAACTATGTTGCAGGTGCTAACATCGCAGGCTTCCTTAAGGTTGCAGAGGCTATGAAGGCTCAGGGTATTGTTTAATAAGTATTCTTCATAAAATATTAAATCATATAAAGACTGTCACACCAATTTGGTGCGGCAGCCTTTACTTACTCGATCCCTGTCCCAAGCTATCCGTTTAGAAACGTAGATATTTCACCATAAGGCAACAAGAAAATCCGCCTTATTGCCTTATGGTGAAAAACAACCGCCTTCAAACGGATAGCTTGGGAAAGGGCTGTCAACGAAATCAGGATTATGCAAAAATCAGTTTTTACATATCTTACTAATATCGAGGTGGTTGCAGATTAGCCCACCAATGAGTCCGACGATGATTCCGCTTACGGTGCCGGTAATCCACAGGACAACCAAGTACCAGAGGACGTTGGTGGTGCCGGTTACGAACATAGCTACGATGATCTGACCGATGTTGTGGGTTACACCGCCTACGGCACTTACACCGATGGGACTGAATTTGCCGGTCTTTTTAAAAAGAATCATGATTATGGTGCTGAGTAGACCGCCTACCAGTGAGAACATGAAAGCCATTAGGGTTCCGAAGAGCATGGATACTATGGCAATTCTGACGAAGTTGATAAAGAGTGAGCTCTTTTCACCCATAGAATATAGGGCGACTACTACTACGATGTTTGTAAAACCGGGTTTGATGCCCGGAACGGCAAAGAAGGCCGGAAGCTGCATTTCTACATAGCCTAGGATTATTGCGAGTGCGGTAAGTACGCCGTAGATTGCTGTTTTACTTGTTTTGGTCTTTATATTCATAAATTCTTTTACTCCGATATGGTGTCAAAGTTATTGTTATCTTTGGTATTTCCCTTTATTTCGATTACTACTTTGTTGGGAAGGCATATGATAGACTGGCCGCTTTTGTTGATATAGCCCATGCTGACACAAAGCTTGTCGGGACATGATGCATCTGTAAGATGAGCTTTTCCGTCTTTTACCTCAAGAATATTCTCGCCTCCGTGATATCCGCCGATGTTGTAAACGGTATCTTCGTCAAGGGGAAAAGATGCGACTTCCTTTCCGTCGACACTGACGACTACTGTTGCACCTTTTTTGGAAAAAAGAGAGATGCCGATCAGCATGACGACTGAAGTAAGTGTTAAAAAGATTATGAGAATAAGATCATTTTTTTTTGAATAGTTTTTTATCCACTAAAAGCCTCTCATATAAATAATTTCACACTAAAGTATATCAGAAAACATTGCAAAAATAGCATTTCAATTATGAATGTGGTAATTGTTTTCGTCTTTGAAAAAACGGGTTGCATTTTTGTTTTTTATATGTATAATAAATTTCTGTCAGTTTTCTGCTGACGAAATCTTGGATATTCATCCGGGATAATTCCACATTTTTTAATCAATATTATTTATTACTGTTTGGCGCGGTAAAAGTCTGCTTTTTTCCGTGCTTGATGAGTATGGAAAGGAACGAAATGAATTTAAGAGAACGTTGGGAAAAGCAGAATAATTCAGTCAAACTGCTTATGAAGAAACTTAGAAGACACGACACTTTTGTTGTAACTGTGGCGGTTGTTATTGCACTTGTCTTGTGCGGAGGACTTATCTATATGAGTACTCCCGTTGTTGCGGCGAGCGCAAGGGATCAGGTTGTGCAGAAGGAAAACAAGAATAACGAAAAGACTACTGAGAAGCTTGATGAACTTCATAATTACCTGACGGATATTGATAAGATGATCGTTAAGAATCAGAAGGGAATCGATTCTTATTATGAAAAGACCAGGAATGATCGCCTTGAGGGTGATAAAAATACAGATGCGGTCAGTGAGAAGGTTACCGGACTTGGTACGAATCTAAAAGATATTCATACTTCGGTAAACAGCACAGAGACCAGAATTGAGAGCCTTAAAGAGCTTATCGAAAACGGGAACGGCGAGACAAGAGAAAAGGCAGCCAAGGAATTTGATGAGATTGGAAGAGAGCTTGAGAATATAAAAAATGAATATGAAAATGTAAAGAAGCAGAATAAAGAGCTGATGGAAGACCTCGATAATGAGATCAGAACCGAGGTGAAGAATGGCGATGACAAGATATCAACGGATTCACTTACAAGATATGAGGAGCTCCTAAAGAAGCTTACAGAGTTAGATAAGGAACTTGAAAAAAGAAATATGGATTCTGTTTCGGATTTAAAGAGTGAATTTCAAACTTTGAGTGAAAACCTCGGAAAAGAGATAAATGAAAAGATTGATGATTATAATTCTGAGAATAAAGCGATGGGCGAAGCGCTTGACCAAAAGATAGAGAATTATAATTCAAATAACAAGGCAATGGGAGATGCACTCGGTCAAAAGATAGAGAATTACAATTCGGACAATAAGGCTATAGGCGAATCCCTTGGACAAAGAATTGAGAATTATAATTCAGATAACAAGGCAATGGGAGATGCACTCGGTCAAAAGATAGAGAATTACAATTCGGACAATAAGGCTATAGGCGAATCCCTTGGACAAAGAATTGAGAATTATAATTCGGATAATAAGGCGATGGGAGATGCTCTCGGACAGAAGATTGAAAAATATAATTCGGAAAGCAAAGCACGCGGAGATGCGCTTGGCCAAAAGATAGAAAACTACAATTCTGAAAGTAAGGCAAGAGGTGATAAGATTGACCAAAGAATTACCAATATCAATGCCGACATAAACAAAAATATAAGCACAAATATGGATGGTATTAAGGGCTATATCGATGCGAAATCCGCAGGAATAAACAACAAGCTCGACCAGGTTTTTCAGCGTGTGAGTAATGGCAAAAAGCTTTTGGCATCCGCATTACTCACTAAGGGTGTAAAGATAAAAGAGGATGCCACATTTATGGAATTTGTAAGAGCCATAGAGAACATACCTGCACAGGTTGTTATCGATTCCGGTGATACCGCGGCAAGTATCGAGTATGATTATCACTATCATAAAGACGGAAGAGGGCAGACCTGCGGCGATAATTATGTATCAACGGACAGATATGGCGGATGTTACACGACACCTGTATATCACAAACATACCGATGCGTGCTATAGTACAAGTAACGTGTATGTCATCAGTACAAATAAAGATACAAGGCGACGCGGTCATGTAAAAGATTATTCGGACGGAACACCGGTTTTTTCGTATGAGTGTAAGCACTGTGGAATAAGGTTTAACAATACCAACGGCTGGCATGAAGAAACTGTTTATTCACTTGATGAAGCTAAGGATAGGGATGGCGTTGTAGTAAGAGTTAATTCACAGACAATAATGGTATGTAATAAAAATGAGAGCTACGTTGAAGGGTATTCTCCTTCCTGCGGTTTTGCTCATGGACAGGTGGTTTCGGCTCACATTAAGTTCAATGGCAGGTATTCGGGATATAATTCGACAGTGCCTGCAATAAATGCATCGAGGTCACTTAGGACAAGTAACATAGCTACAAGAGCCGTGACAGCGCCCTTTGGGGATTTCAGGCTTAGTAATTCTGAGATGCAATCACGTATTGATGCATTAAAAGACTATGAGGAGTCTTCAGATAACGATGGTAGCGACAGTGAATATTCAGATTCTCCGGAAATTTCCGCACCTGAGAGTATAAAAGAAGATGTACATAGCGAAGATGAGAAAGTTACTCAGAACGCAGGAACTGCCGAAAATGTCTGCGAAAAGCCGGATGATAAAACATGTAACAAAGAAGGAACGGCTGAATCAAATATGGAAACAGGCGTGGCGAGCGAGTTGATAAAAAATCTGAATAATGGTAATGATGTACCGGAAAAGGAAGATGCATCGGCGGATAGTAGCGAAGAAACTGCAGATTATAGTGGAAATGCTGAACAGAGTAGTGGTATCGAAGAAAAAGAGGATTGTGAGACTACGTTACCGGAACGGGGCGCGGGTGAGTAAATAGGAATCAAAGTCAGTGATATAGCGTTTCCTTGACATTTTGATATTGTGTTAATAGAATATACTTTGTTGTAGTAGATGTAGCACAGACTAACATGTGCGGAATGGAGTACAAATGACAAAGATTGATATTATATCAGGATTTTTGGGTGCCGGAAAAACCACCCTTATAAAGAAACTTCTTAAGGAAGCGCTTAACGGAACCAAGGTTGTTCTTATTGAAAATGAGTTTGGTGAGATTGGTATCGACGGCGGCTTTTTGAAGGAGTCCGGAATAGAGATCACAGAGATGAATTCAGGTTGTATCTGTTGCTCGCTTGTAGGAGATTTTGAGACATCTCTTAAGGAAGTTATGACAACATATGCTCCTGAGAGAATTCTCATTGAGCCTTCGGGAGTTGGTAAACTTTCAGATGTAATGAGAGCAATTCAGAATATTGCCGATGCAGATGACAATATGGAACTTAACAGCGCGGTTACTGTTGTTGACGTATCTAAGGCTAAGGTTTATATCAAGAACTTCGGTGAGTTCTTTATTAATCAGATTGAGAATGCCGGAACCATTATTCTTTCAAGAACAGATAAGGCAGATCAGAAGAAGATCGAGGAGGCGGTTAAGCTTATCCGCAGCCACAATGAGAAGGCTACCATTATAACAACTCCTCTTGATGAGATAACAGGAAAAGAGATCCTTGATACATTCGAAGGAAACAGCAATCTTGAGGCAGAGCTCCTTAAGCTTGTAATGGAAGAGGCTGAGGAACATCACCATCACCATCATCATCACGGAAGCCACAAAGAGGTTAACGAAGATGGTTCTGTAGTATACAGAGCACATCATCACGACGATGAAGATGAAGAAGAGCATGGACATTGCTGCCACCATCATCACGACGATGAGGATGAAGAGGAGCATGGACATTGCTGCCACCATCATCACGACGATGAGGATGAAGAGGAGCACGGACATTGCTGCCACCATCATCACGATGAAGATGAAGAAGAACATGGACATTGTTGCCATCATCATCATGACGATGAGGACGAAGAAGAGCACGATCATTGCTGCTGTCATGGTCACGGGCATGATCACGATCATGCGGCTCATGAGGTGTTTACAAGCTGGGGAATGGAAACTCCCGTTAAGTATACGGCTGACGAGATCAAGGATATGCTTGAGAAGCTTGATGAAGACTCTGATTACGGAATTGTTCTTCGTTCTAAGGGCGTTGTTCCCGCAACAGACGGCACATGGATTGAATTTGACTATGTTCCCGGCGAAGCTGATGTAAGAAGCGGCGCTGCCGATGTTACAGGAAAGATCTGCGTAATCGGTTCAGGTCTTAACGAAGATAAACTTGAACAGCTTTTCCGCAAACTTTGATAAGGAGAAAGAAATTGAAACCGGTATATATTATCAATGGATTCCTTGACAGCGGAAAGACTGATTTTTTCCGTTATACAATAGCTCAGCCTTATTTCAGGACCAGAGGTAAGACTCTTCTTTTGGTGTGTGAAGAGGGTGAGAATGATTATGAAGAGAAACTTCTTAAGTCTACAAATACTATTCTTGAGAAGATAGAAGATGAAGAGGAGCTTAATCCCGATAATCTGGTAAAACTTGACGCCAAGTACAATCCGGAACGTATTCTTATCGAGTACAACGGAATGTGGAACTATAAGAATCTGAAGCTTCCCGTTATGTGGAATCTGGAACAGCAGATCACTGTTATAGATGCTTCCAATTTTGAGTTGTATTTCAATAACATGAAGTCTCTTTTGGCAGAACAGCTTCGTGGTTCTGACCTCATTTTGTTCAACAGATGTGACGGAATAAGAGATCTTGCTTCGTTTAAGAGAAATGTAAAAGCAATCAACCGGAAGGCTGATATCATATTTGAAGATATGAACGGCGAGGTTGATGTTACACTTGATGAGGATCTTCCTTTTGACCTTAACGCAGATCCCATAGAGCTCAATAATTTCGGATACGGAATGTTCTATCTGGATGCTCTTGAGCATGTTGAAAGATATGAAGGAAAGAACGTTAAGTTCAAGGCGATGGTACTTATACCGCCTGAGTTCCCTAAGAACAGATTTGTTCCGGGAAGAATGGCTATGACTTGTTGTGCGGAGGATATGCAGTTCCTTGGATTTGCCTGTGAGTATGACAAAGTAGATACTCTTACAGAAAAAGAATGGATTCTTGTGACTGCCAAAGTTACAAAGAAATTTGTTCCCGAGTACAACGGGGAAGGACCGGTTCTTGAGGCGCTTTCCATAGAGAAGACGGATGCTCCCGAGTATCCTGTAATTGATTTCTCTAATCCTCAGCAATAATATATGTAAAAACAGGAGCTTATATGTTTGAATATCTTCCAATACAGTGGTTATTTCTGTTTTATTTCTACAGCTTTTTTGGTTGGTGTTTCGAATCTGCATATGTTTCAATTTTAGAGAAAAAGTTGGTAAACAGGGGCTTTATGAGAGGCCCCTTTTTGCCGTTATACGGATGTGGCGGAGTAATGATGCTTGTTGTATCAAAGCCTTTCTACAACAATATACTTATGGTATATATTGCCGGCTGCATTGGAGCAACTCTGCTTGAATATATCACCGGAGTTACCATGGAGGCGTTGTTTAAGGTAAGATACTGGGATTATTCTCATAAGCCTTTTAATTTCAAGGGGCATATCTGTCTTGAATCAACACTCTTTTGGGGAGTTCTGACGGTAGTGTTTTCGCACTTTTTCCAGATTCCCATAGAGCATCTGGTACGTGCGATTCCTTATCACGTGCTCTCTATAGTTACTCTTATTGTTACTTTCCTTCTTGGCGGAGATTTCATGATAGCATTTAAGACTGCTCTCGATCTTAGAGATGTTCTTATCTATATGGAGAAAGCCAAGGATGAGATGAGAAAGATGCAGAAGAGGCTTGATGCACTTATTACATCCAAGAGTGAGAATGTGAGAGGCGGAATCGAAACGAGAGTTGATGCGCTTAGTGCAACGCTCGACAGCTCTTTTAAGAAGATAAGGGAAAAGATAAACGTGAATCCTTCAGGCTATGTGAATGATGTTAAGGATGAGATATCCGAGCTTTATGCAAAGTACAGAATCCTTATGTCCAAGCTTACTCCCGAGCCTATAAAGGGATTCTTTGAATGGTACAGGGAAAAGACTATTCAGGGAAATCCGGGTATGGTATCAGAGAAGTTTAAGCTTAGCTTGGAAGAAATAAAAGAAAAGGTTTCAAACATTCGTAAGAAATAAAAACAGAACAAAAATCAAAGAAATAAAAAACCTCATGTCGGTGAGAAGACATGAGGTTTTGTTATATACACATTTTTAAAATAATTAAGCCATTTTGTTTACAGCCTGAGCAAGACGAGAAACTTTTCTTGAAGCTGTGTTCTTCTTGAAAACACCCTTTGACTCAGCCTTGTCGATTGCAGATGTAGCAGCGAGAAGAGCCTTAGCAGCCTCATCCTTGTTACCTGCATCGATAGCAGTTCTAACTTTCTTGATCTCAGTCTTAACTGCTGACTTGATCATCTGATTTCTTTCTGCTTTTTTCTTATTAACTAAAACTCTTTTCTTGGCGGATTTAATATTTGCCATAGTTACCTCCGAAAAATAATATGATTATTATTTGTAAGTTCGTGTGCGCATTAAGCCGGACACGGACAGTTAATGCTACATACGGTAAATATATTAGATGAATTTCAAGAAACTGTCAATAGATTTTTGCCTTTTGTCATGGTATCATATGATGATGTAATGAAAGATGAATAGGAATAGAGGTAGCTTTGTGGATCAGAGTAAAATTAGAAATTTTTGTATAGTTGCACATATCGATCACGGTAAATCGACTCTTGCAGACAGAATGATCGAGAAGACGGGTGTTCTTACCAGCAGAGAGATGCAGAACCAGGTCCTCGACAATATGGATATTGAGAGGGAGAGAGGAATTACCATCAAGTCTCAGGCCGTAAGAATGATATATAAGGCCAAGGACGGAGAAGAATATACATTTAATATGATAGATACTCCCGGACACGTAGATTTTGGATATGAGGTTTCACGAAGTCTTGCGGCATGTGACGGAGCAATTCTTGTTGTCGATGCTACGCAGGGTGTAGAGGCTCAGACACTTGCAAATGTGTATATGGCGCTCGACCATGATCTGGATGTTTTTCCTGTTATCAATAAAATAGACCTTCCCAGTGCACAGCCACAGGAAGTTAAGGATGAGATAGAAGATGTTATAGGCATTGAGGCTCAGGACGCTCCGCTTATTTCGGCAAAAAACGGAATAGGAATCGAGGAAGTTCTTGAGGCGGTCGTACAGAAAATCCCCGCTCCTAACGGAGATGCAGGAAAGCCGCTTACAGCGCTTATTTTTGACAGCATATATGACTCATACAGAGGAGTTATCGTATTTGTAAGAGTAAGAGACGGTGTTCTTAAGAAGGGCATGAAGGTACGTTTCATGGCTACCGGCGCAGAATCCGAAGTAGTTGAAGTTGGATATTTCGGACCCGGAAGATTTATTCCGAACGATGAGCTCACAGCCGGAGATGTCGGATACTTCACGGCTTCTATCAAGAATATTCAGGATACCAGAGTCGGTGATACGGTAACTGATTCTGCAAGCCCTTGCGCAGAGGCGCTTCCCGGATATAAGAAAGTTATGCCGATGGTTTACTGCGGACTTTACCCTGCAGATTCGGCGCATTATTCAGATCTTAGAGATGCACTTGAAAAGCTTCAGCTTAATGATGCTTCTTTATTCTATGAACCGGAGACTTCACAGGCTCTCGGATTTGGATTCAGAGCGGGATTCTTGGGACTCCTCCATCTTGAAGTTATTCAGGAGAGACTTGAGAGAGAGTATGACCTTAACCTCGTTACTACAGCGCCCGGCGTTGTGTATAAGGTGCATAAGAATGACGGAACAGTATTTGATCTTACCAATCCTTCCAATTTGCCCGATCCTACAGAGATAGAGTACATGGAAGAACCTATGGTAAACGGCGAGATCATGGTAACTACCGATTATGTCGGAGCTATAATGCAGCTTTGTCAGGAGAGACGAGGCAAATATATAAGTACGGATTACATTGAGCAGACAAGAGCGATTCTTAAGTACGAACTTCCGCTCAATGAGATTATTTACGATTTCTTTGATGCGCTTAAGTCAAGATCAAGGGGCTATGCTTCATTTGATTATGAGCTCAAGGGCTATGAGAGATCGGATCTTGTTAAGCTTGATATTCTCATCAACAGAGAAGAAGTCGATGCGCTTTCATTTATCGTTCATAAGGACGGTGCGTATGAGCGTGGACGCAAGATGTGTGAGAAGCTCAAGGAAGAGATACCGAGGCACCTTTTCGAAGTGCCTATCCAGGCTGCTGTTGGCGGCAAGATAATAGCAAGAGAGACAGTAAAGGCTTATAGAAAAGATGTCCTTGCCAAGTGCTACGGTGGTGATATTACCCGTAAGAAGAAGCTTCTTGAGAAACAGAAAGAGGGTAAAAAGAAGATGCGCCAGATCGGTAACGTAGAAGTTCCGCAGGCAGCATTCTTAAGCGTTCTTAAGCTTGACAGTACAGACTGATGTGATGCAAAAAATCAGGTTTTATTGTTTGAAAGTTTTATGAGGCATTACTAAATGAATAACGAACTATCTTTATACGTGCACATACCTTTTTGCGTCAGGAAGTGTCTTTACTGCGACTTCTTGTCGTTTGGTGATAAAGAAAGCCTTATGGATGAGTACTTTAAGGCACTTTCAAAAGAACTTAAGGAAAGTGCGGGCGATTATAGAGACAGAGAGGTAAAAACGGTGTTCTTCGGAGGAGGAACACCTTCTTTGCCTAATGCGGTTTATATTTGTAATATTTTAGCCGATATAAAAGAGAATTATATTTTATCCAAAGATGCGGAAATAAGTCTTGAACTTAATCCCGGAACAGCTTCTTTTGACAAGATGAGAAGCTACAGGGATGCGGGATTTAACAGATTAAGTATAGGCATACAGTCTTTTAACGATGAAGAACTTAAAAGACTCGGAAGAATACATGATTCAAAGACTGCGGTTAGAACCTACGAAGATGCGGTGAGAGCGGGCTTTGACAACATAAATATCGACATAATGAGTGCGCTTCCGGGGCAGAGCGTGGAATCTTACATTGATACTCTTAATAAAGCGGTAAAGTTGGGCCCTGAGCATATTTCGGCGTACAGCCTTATTATTGAGGAGGGAACACCGTTTTTTGACATGGACCTTGACCTTCCGGGAGAAGATGCAGACAGGGATATGTATCACAAGACCGCCAAAATCCTTAATGAGTACGGATATCACAGATACGAAATATCAAATTATGCCAAAGACGGATTTGATTGCAGGCATAATAAGGTTTATTGGAAAAGGGGAAACTACCTTGGATTGGGACTTGGTGCTGCCTCTCTTGTAGACAATGTGCGTTTTAGTAACACCCGTGACATGGCAGAGTACATAAGCTTATCTAAAGACGGGATAAAAAGAGAAAGAGAAGAACTTTCCGTAAGGGCACAGACGGAAGAGTTTATGTTCCTTGGGCTTCGGCTTACGGAAGGCATAAGAACGGATGATTTTAATAGAGAATTCGGAAAGACAGTATTTGATGTCTATGACGAAGTTATCGATAAATATCTTATGATGTCGCTTCTTGAGCTTCGTGATAAGGATATGAATATCACCTGTGATAAAAAGAAGGCGGCATATCTTAGATTGTCCGAGCGGGGATTTGACGTTTGCAATACGGTAATGGCGGACTTTTTACTTTGATGATATATTTATTCTGAATGTATAACTTGGGAGAATAAAAAATGAATTACAATTTCTTTGCACTTATTTCAAGAATGAAATATATAGACAGATGGGCACTTATGAGAAATACAAGGCAGGAAAATCTTTGTGAGCATTCAATGGAGGTTGCAATGATAGCTCATGCTCTCTGTGTTATAGGAAATACAAGGTACGGAAGGCATCTCGATGCCAATAAGGCGGCTCTTGTCGGACTTTATCACGACGCTTCCGAGATCATTACAGGAGATCTGCCGACTCCCGTAAAATATTACAATAAGGAATTAAAAACAGCATATAAGCAGGTTGAGGCGATTGCAGATGATAAGCTGCTTGAAAAGCTTCCCGACGATCTTAAGCCTTCTTTTGAACAGGTGTTTAAGGCGGATGACAGCGAAGATGAGCGCTATATGAGACGTCTTGTAAAAGCTGCAGACAAATTATCCGCACTTATCAAGTGTATGGCAGAAACAAGTGCCGGCAACAATGAGTTCAGAACCGCGAAGGAGAGCACTGAAAAATCCGTGAGAAGCCTGTATATGGAGCTTCCCGAGGTTCTTGATTTTGTAAATGAGTTCCTTTCATCTTACGGAAATACTTTGGATGAGTTAACTTAAGACTTTATTTATTGATTTTTCCGCATGATAGCGCGATAATTAGTGTATAAATTGGGGTGTTATGCTTTGTATATAGGGAGGAAATATTTACCATGCTTTTTATTAAGTGTGATGAACTGAGACCGGGGATGAGACTAGCAAGACCGATATACAGTAGGAAAGGCGCACTTTTATATGACAGGGCCCATGTCCTTAAGGATGAGCAAAGTATTGATAATATCAGGAACTTTGGGCTTATTGGCGTATTTATTCTTGAACCCGCAGAGCCTGTTCCGCCTATGACTCAGGACGATATTGAGTTTGAGCGTTTTCAGACCGTTATGTATCACGATATCATGGAGGAACTTGCTCATATTGTTAAGGTGCACAAACAGGAGAAGTTTCCTAATATTTGTGCCCAGATTATAAAGAATTACGGTAATCTAAAAAAGAAGATTACTTTCCAGCAGGGACTTAGGAGTACCGAGGATTATATATACAAACACAGCCTGAATGTGGGAATCATTTCGGCGATGATCGCACATTCGTTAAATGCTTCGCTTTCCGATCAGAACGAAGCGGTAATGGCCGGTGTTATACATGATATCGGAAAACTTACTCTTTCTGCGGAACTTCAGTCCAAACTTAAGTGTACACCTGAAGAGATAAATACGATAGATGCCCATGAGATGGCGGGCTATCCTATCATTGACGATGCATTTTCTTCTTTGCCGAATGTAAAGAGAGCATGTAATCAGGCAAGAAAAGTACTTCTTGACTACAGAAAAGGAAATGATGTGGACATTTCCAAGACTCTTTTATCTGCAAGGATTCTTATAGTTGCGGGAATATTTGATAAGGAAACGGCTGCGAGAGTAGATGATGCGCCTATTTCCGAAGTTCTTGTTATCAGAAGGATGATGCAGAGAAGTGATGTTTTTGACCCGAGAGTGGTTCAGGCACTTGTTGATTCCATAAACATTCTTGTTCCGGGAGTCAGCGTTGAGCTTAACACCGGTGAAAAAGCTCTGGTTATCAAGACTAACGATCTTGATTTCCTGCGTCCGACTGTTTTGAGTTTTAAGGATAACAGCATTATCGACCTTTCGAATAGAAGGGCATACGGTGATATTGAGATTATAGATATTATGAAGACTATGGATAACAGATATATGATGGATCTGTCCAAAGTCAAAGGCCTAGGTATTGTCGTGGAAGAGCCTGAGTATGTGTGAAAGTGCGGATTATGCTGTGGTGTATAGCTGTACTTGCGACACATACAAATAGAATTTATCAGAACAGGGATGGAAGTATATGTCTAAAATTGAAGAAATCCTGAAGGAAGCAAAGTTAAAAGGCGCTTCGGACGTTCATATTACTGTCGGTGTGCCGCCTAAGATGAGACTTAACGGCAAACTTATAGCCATGGAAAGCTATGGCAAGATGATGCCGAGCGACACTCAGGAAATCGCACATGAAGTTACAAATGATAAACAGAAGCAGATGCTCGAGGAGAACGGTCAACACGACTTGTCCTTCGCTATCATGGGAGTTGGCAGATTCAGACTTAATATCTTTAAGCAAAGAGGCTCCATAGCGATGGCTTTCAGAGTTGTTGCAACAGAGATTCCCACAGCGGAGAGCCTTGGCATACCTGAGACCGTTATTGATCTTTATAAGAAAAAAAGAGGTCTTGTGCTTGTTACGGGACCTACGGGAAGCGGTAAGTCTACAACACTTGCTTCCATTATCGACATGATAAATAACAACAGGGAAGCGCATGTAATTACACTTGAGGATCCCATAGAGTTTACTTATCAGCACAGATTATCGATAGTCAATCAGAGAGAAATAGGAACCGATTCGAATTCATATGCCAATGCTTTGAGAGCGGCACTTCGAGAAGATCCCGATGTTATCCTTGTCGGAGAGATGAGAGATCTTGAGACCATAAGTACAGCTATTACGGCAGCGGAGACGGGACATCTCGTTCTTTCTACCGTTCATACGATCGGATCGTCTAATACGGTGGACAGACTAATAGATGTATTTCCTTCTCATCAGCAGCAACAGGTGAGAATACAGCTTGCGAGCGTGCTTGAAGCAGTTATTTCACAGCAGCTTCTTCCTGCGGCTGACGGATCATCAAGACTTGCGGCATTTGAAGTTCTTCATGTAAACAGCGCTGTGAGAAACCTTATTCGTGAGGGCAAGAATCATCAGCTCATTACATACATGCAGACATACAGGAAACAGGGAATGATAACCATGGATGAGGCTATCATTGAGCTGTACAGGCAGCAGAAGATCACAAGAGAAGCTGCCCTTCAGTTTGCTCAGGATCCTGAGACAATGCAGAACAAAATGCTCAGATAATAATTGTCGGGGCAAAAAGTTAAGATAAAATCAACTACATAAAATCTTAAGGAAATACTAAGAAAACCTTAAAGACTTTATAGAACGGCCTGCTGTATAATCAGCAGGTCGTTGTGCGTATAATTTCCTATTTTTGTTTATGCTCATATCGGAAAAGAGGAAAAATGTACAGTTCTATTACATCCGGTGGCGTCAGAGGAATTATTTCTTATCTGATGCAGATCGAAGTGGATGTATCTTCCGGGCTTCCCGGATTCAACATGGTGGGATTCATGAGCGGCGATGTCAGAGAGGCAGGTGACAGAGTAAAAGTTGCCTTAAGGAACGCCGGTATAAAGATTCCCGCATCAAAGATAACCGTCAATCTGTCCCCTGCAGATATCAAGAAAGAAGGCGTTGTGGTAGATCTTCCGCTTGCCGTCGGAATATTGGAGGCAATAGGAGAGGTCAGCCCGGGATGTGCTGATGATACGGTCGTGCTCGGCGAAGTCGGACTTGACGGAGATATTAAAGAAGTAAAAGGGGTTCTCCCCATAGTTACAAAGGCAAAAGAAGCAGGATACAAGACAGTTATCCTTCCTATCAAAAATGCCAGAGAAGGTGCTGTGGTAAGCGGGATGAAGATTGTCGGAGTATCATCGCTTCAAGAAGTAATCATGTATCTTTCGACGCCCGAAAGAGAAAGGGATGGGCTTATAGAGCCAACAAGGGTTAACCTTGATAAGATTTTTTCCGAAGATGAAGAAAGTAGTGAAGGCATGGATTTTGCAGATATCAACGGGCAATCAGCCGTTAAGAGAGCGGCGATGGTAGCGGCGGCTGGCTTTCATCATATTTTGATCGTAGGACCTCCGGGTTCGGGAAAGAGTATGGTTGCAAAGCGCATTCCTACGATACTTCCGCGTCTTTCTCTTGAAGAAAGTATTGAAGTTTCAACAATCTATTCGGTTGCCGGAATGATGGGCGAGAACAAGGCACTTATAACAAAGAGGCCGTTTGTTAGTCCGCATCACCTTATAACCGAAGCATCGCTTGTCGGAGGCGGTACGATTCCAAGACCCGGTGCTATTTCTTTGGCACACAGAGGCATTCTCTTTCTGGATGAAATGCCTGAATTCCCCAGAACAAAACTTGATATGCTAAGGCAACCGATTGAGGACAGAAAGGTTCATATCGTGCGAAACAGAGGAACTTTCATGTACCCTGCGGACTTTCAACTTATAGGGGCGCTTAATCCTTGTCCGTGCGGGTATTATCCCGACAGGAATAAATGCAAGTGCACATCAAATGAGATTCGAAGGTACCTTGGCAGAATATCGGGGCCGATATTGGACAGGATCGATATCTGCATAGAAGCACCCAAAGTCGATATTAGGGAGCTTTCGGGGAAGAGCGATACCTGTAATGAATCAAGTAAGACCATGAGAGAAAGAGTTCTTTTGGCAAGGAAGAAACAGGAAGAGAGGTTTAGGGGAACGAGCCTCAAGTTCAATTCCGAGATGACGCCTGCGGATATAAGAAAATATTGCAAGCTTGGTATGAGGGAGAGAGCTTTTTTGGAAAAGACTTTTTGTTCCATGGATCTGAGCGCCAGAGCCTATCATAAGGTTCTCAGGCTTGCGCGGACAATAGCCGATCTGGAAGGCGAGGAGATGATAAAAGAGATACATCTGATGGAGGCTGTCAGCTACAGGATGACAGACGGAAAATATTGGAGACAGGAGGAAGGCTGATGCAGACAGCAAAAGCACAAGTATCAGAAAATAAATCAGAGAATATAACGGAAAATGACTATGCTCACTGGCTTTTTTCAACTCCGGGCATAGGAAATGTCTCTGCTGACAGACTCTTATGCGGAGGACGGACATGCAGGGAAATATATGAGATGGGAGAGGCGGAGCTTAAGAAACTTTTAAGACCGAAGCAGGTTTCGGCGGTCTTGGATACAAGATACACTTGGGATTTTACTAAGGAGAAAAAGAAACTTGCAGAGAGTGACATAAAGTTTATATCAAGGATAGATCCGCGGTTTCCCGAGAAGCTAAAGAATATCCCGAATCCCCCTTTTGCTATCTATGTAAAAGGGGAACTTCCGGGAGACGACAGTCCGTCGGTTGCAATAATAGGAGCGAGGCTTTGCTCAGAGTACGGCAGGTACATGGCAAGGCAGCTCGGTAGAGGATTGGCGCTTGCGGGAGTTAAGGTTATAAGCGGAATGGCAAAGGGCGTTGACGGCGTAAGTCAGAAAGCGGCATTGTGCGCCGGAGGAAAATCCTATGCTGTTGTAGGGTGCGGCGCGGATATATGCTATCCCGATGAAAACATGGAAATTTACGAGGAACTTTCACTAAACGGAGGAATTATTTCGGAGTATGCGCCGGGAACTATGCCCAAAGCATCTTTTTTCCCTATGAGGAATAGGATAATAAGCGCATTGTCCGACATTGTTGTGGTTGTGGAAGCAAGACTTCATTCGGGAACGCAGATAACTGTAGATACTGCGCTTGAGCAGGGAAGAGAGGTTCTTGCGGTACCGGGAAGAGTCACGGACAGGCTAAGTGACGGATGTAACCGCCTTATATGTCAGGGGGCGGGAGTTGTGCTTGATGTTGATGACGTGATAGAAAGACTTGCGTCATGGAATTACAGAAAAGATTCTTTGGCGGATCCGCACAGCTTTGATGAAGACCGGAGCGGAGCCTGTGCATCGCATATAGAAAAAGCGATTCTTGATCTGCTTGACGCTGTGCCTGTTTCTTTTTCCTACATAGCTGACAAGCTTAGCATGGTTGGCATAGATATCGCGGTTCCGGACCTTCTTAAGGAGTTGTTTGATATGTGCGGAAAGGGGCTTATCACTCAGACGGGTTCATATTACATGAAGAAATTTGGCTAATTATTGTATATCGTATGAAAATATTACGATTTGACGTATAATAATATTATCTGTTGTGTTTATTTAAAAATAGAAGCTACGGAGTTTTCCATGCAATACAATTTTTACTTTGACACATGTGCGTTATGTATATTGGCAACGATTGGAATAATCTCTCTGTCCAGAAAAAGAGTTCCGTCATCGAGAGAGAAAGTTTATTCGCTGCTTCTTTTTGCTGTATTTATGTCAACTCTTTTTGAGAGAATAGAGACTTTCCTGCAGATGAATCCGTATGAGGGAGCATGGTATCACTATGCGGAGATGGTCTGCGGAAGTTTTTATTTTCTTGCGCATCTGGGATCGGGACTTTGCTATCTGTTGTACATAATGGCTGTTCTTGATATTTTTTATGACACGAAATCCGTTAAGGGCTTCTTTGTTGTGTATCTCGGCTATGTCATGGGAATCATAACGGTCATAATGAACTGGTTCAGCCCGCTTTTGTTTGGATATGACGAAAAGGGAATATATTTTAGAGGCAGTCTCATAGTCGGATTTTATCTGATCGCTTTTTATTACATTGTGTATGGAGTTACTTTGACGCTGAAATACAGCAATCTTATGAGATTAAAGACCAAGGTGATCATTCTTACTCATGTTGGTTTTGTTGCTTTGGGAATCTATCTGCAGTACCGCTATCCGCAGCTTCTTATAGAAAATTTCCTCAGCACGATCAGTATAACCCTGGTATTTATAACTCTTCAGAATCCGGGTGAAATGGTGGACGGAAGGATAAATGTCCTTAACAGAAGAGCCTTTTTCGAGTCACTTGGTCTTAAGATAAAAAAGAAAACTCCGCATTATATAGTTTTTGTGACAATAGACAATGTAAGAGCCCTTAGCTCCGAGATCGGTAATAATCAGGCTGACGGCGTTATCAAGACAATTGCCGGTTATCTTAAAAAAGTGGGAAGCAGAGAGCTGAATATTGTCACATATGTTTACAGATACAGTGATAATATCTTTGCGATATCGGTAAATACAAATGATAAAAAAAGAGCCGAGTCTCTTATGTATAAGATTGCGACCAGAATCCGTGAACCCTGGAATTATATGGATATGACCATAAAGGCCGAGTGCCATTGCTTTATGATGAGCTATCCCGACAGGTATGGCAATCTTGCGGAGCTTATGTCGAAAGTTGAGCTTATAAGCGATGATGTGGCACAGTGGTCAGATGCCGTGATCGATATTGATAAGATAGATTTCAAGAAAAAGCTTGGCGCGTATGACTATGAAGTACTTGCAAAGAAAAATATTGCCGAGAAAAAGGCAATCGTTAAATTCAGACCTATTCTTTCCAAAATTTACAGGATCGATTACACGGCCGAAGCGGTCTGCTATATATATGACGATAACGAGAGAGAAGTTGAGGTAAGAAAGTATATAGAAGATACCGGATCTACTCAGACTATTATCGACATCGATGAGTATGTTTTAAAAAATACTCTGAGAGTGTTGTCTTTTTGGAATGCCGGAGATAAGAACGGTAAGTACAGAGCTATTATCCCGATGTCACAGGCGGGAATATCAAGAACAGATTTTTTAAGGCGGTTTAAGGCACTTCTCAAAGAAGAAAAAGTTGAAGGATCTTGGATCAGCTTAAAGCTCACAGAGACAGCGATAACAACAATGAATAATGTGGCTGAAAGAAATCTTAAGATGCTCGGTGATATCAATGTCAATATTATAGTTGACGAATACGGAAACGGATACGGAAATATCGAGAGAATAATCTCGCTTCCGGTGGTTCAGATAAATTTTGCAAAGAGCCTGATCAAAATGGCGGGGAAATCAAAGCGGATGATGAACGTTATAAGCGGGCTGGTCAATATGTTCCACGATATCAGTCTGTTTGTGTGTGTGCTTCAGGAGTGGATACAGCTGAGGACAAGGATATAGCGGAAGAAATCGGGTGCGATTATCTTATAGGTAACTACATGGGAAAACCGGTAAATGACAGTTCATACGTGAACAGGATTGATGAGTATTTTGAAAAGGGGTATTGATGGGATTTTTAACCAATCCGAACAGCTATGATGCTTGCTTATCGATATCGGCACTTGTGCTGATGGCAGTTATCATAATCATATATTCTTCGGAAGAGTTCTCTTACGGAAAGCAGAGTCGTATCTTTGGCGTATTGATCATAGTCGGAACGATTCTTAATGTGATGGGATTAATTCATATTCTGTGGGTGAACAACAGGTGGATGAAAGATTGCCTGACTTACGAAATGAATTGCCTTGTGGTCATGGTGGAAAAAGTGATGTCGTATCTTGTTGCATTCTTTTCCATCCTGTATCTGATGGCTATTTTTGGTATGCAATTAAACAAGTTGTGGAAAAAGCTTGTCATAATATTGCCGACGGTGTTTACAATCCTTATTTTGATGTTGGGATATTTTACCGACTTTTTCTATTACTTCGATCATAACGGTGAGATTATCTATTTTTTCCCAAATGAGATTCTTGTAAGTATCGGAATAGTTCTGTATCTTATCTTTGCGTCATATCTGATGATCAAATACGGAAGAGTTCTGGCGAGCGAAAAAACTATGGCTATCTATACGTACTACATTCTGATGCTCCTTGGAGTTCCCATGAGGATCATATTCAGGACGGGGACTGTGTTCGAGTTCAGCGTTGCGATTTCTCTTTTGCTGTGCGTCTTTACTTTCCAGAATCCGAGTGAATTTGTGGACAGGATGTCCGGAGTCGGTACAAAAAATGCCCTGAATTTCGCAGTATATACAAAACTTTTACAAAAGAAGACGTTCACACTCATGGAAATAAGAGTGGATAAACTTCCCATAACAATCGGAAGTGAGTCGGTGGAAGCGGCTTCCGATCTTTTGAGGCAGATGACCGAGTTTTTGAAAAAGTCCTGTTTCGGAGCGGAAGTATTTTTTCCAAGAGACGGCTTTTTTGCCCTGCTCATCCCTGATGTAAAATCAAATTCGGAGGATATCGACAAGCTTTCGGATGCCATAAAGGCGAGGTTTAAAGAGCCTTTTAAATTAAGAGATTTGGAAGTTGGCTTTGATGTAAGTACAAGCGCGATAGGATTTCCGGATGATTTCAAAACGATAGAGCGGTTTGATGAGATAAGCAATATGATGTACAAGGCACTTTCGAGGGACAGTAAATATGTGCTCAGGGTGTCGGACCTTAATCTTAAGCATATCGAATATGATAAAAAGATCGGAAATCTTGTGCGCCATGCTCTTGATAACGGTTTGCTTGAAGTTTATTATCAGCCTATCTATTCGCCTGTTACCGGAAAGTTTTCTTCATGTGAGGCACTTATAAGGCTCAAGGACCCGAGGACGGGCTATATTTCTCCTGCCGTATTTATGCCGATAGCTGAGAAGAACGGAACGGTTCTTGGAATTGACAGATTTGTACTTTCATCTGTATGTGAGATGCTGGCAACTACGAAGGCGGTAAGTTACGGCCTCGAATATGTCGAAGTCAATCTTTCCGTTGTCGATTGCATTCAGACCAATCTTGCCGAGAGTATTCTTAAAATTCTGAAAGCGTATAATATAGGACCTTCGAGGATAAATCTTGAGATAACGGAGACTTGGGATAAAGATGTTACATCCGTGATCGATCAGAATATCAGCAAACTTATGAGTTCGGGAATCACTTTTTCCATGGATGATTTCGGAACGGGATATTCGAATTTTTCAAGACTTGCCGATATGCCGGTCAAGATCTTTAAACTTGATAAGAGTACCGTTCAGGCGGCCTTTGAATCAGAGAATTCATACATGATCATGTATAATATGATAAAGATAATTAAGAGCCTCGGAAAAGAAATAGTGGCTGAGGGAGTTGAGACCGGAGAGCAGGCAAAGCAGATAATCAGGCTTGGATGCGACCATATTCAGGGCTTTTTCTATGCAAGACCTATGCCAAGGGACCAGTTCATTGAGTTCCTGCAGAATAATAATTGAGGGGAACTTACTTGATCAGTATTTCCTTGCAATGGGGGCTTAGTGAGTGTAAAATTTATGCTTGATTATAATTTAAGGATGGTAAAGTATGGCACTGATAAAGAAACCGGTTACCGGAATGAAGGACATTCTTCCTTCCGAGATGCAACTTAGAGACTATTGTATAGGTATTATTAAGAAGACATATGCTGAATTTGGCTTCACATCTATAGAGACACCTTGTGTTGAGTCACTTGCAAACCTCAACAGTAAGCAGGGCGGAGAGAACGAGAAGCTTATATTCAAGGTAATGAAGAGAGGAGAAAAGCTTAACCTGGCTACGGCGAAGGAAGAGAACGACCTTACGGATTCAGGACTTCGCTATGACCTTACGGTTCCTCTTGTTCGTTTTTATGCAAATCATGCAAATGAGCTTCCGGCTCCTTTTAAGGCACTTCAGATGGGAAATGTATGGAGAGCCGACAGACCTCAGAAGGGAAGATACCGTCAGTTCATGCAGTGCGATATTGATATATTGGGAGAGCCTTCAAATCTTGCTGAGATAGAGCTTATTCTTGCGACAACCACAACGCTCGGAAATCTCGGATTCAAGGATTTCAAGATTCGTATCAATGACAGAAGGATTCTCAAGGCAATGGCTGCATACAGCGGATTCCCTGAGGAGAAGTACGATGACGTATTCATCACACTTGATAAGATGGATAAGATCGGACTTGACGGAGTAAAGGAAGAGCTTATTAAGGACGGTTATGATGCCGATTCTGTAAATAAGTATATCGAGCTTTTTGAACTTATAAGCGGAAAGAGCGGAATTGATGCTCTTAAGGCCGTTGCAGACAAGATCAGTGATAATCTTGACGCTGAGGTCAGTGAAGGCCTTACCGAGATCATCGACAGTGTTGAGAAGACAAAGTCGGCACAGTTTGAGATGGTATTCGATCCCACGCTTGTAAGAGGAATGTCGTATTATACGGGAACAATCTTCGAAGTATCCATGCCTCAGTACGGCGGAAGCTGCGGTGGTGGCGGAAGATACGACAAGATGGTAGGAAAGTTCCTTGGACAGGATACACCTGCTTGCGGCTTCTCAATCGGATTTGAGAGAATCATCATGATAATGATGGACGAAGGATTCAAGATTCCCGGCGCGAGCACAAAAGTTGCTTTCCTTATCGAAAAGGGTATAAAGGGCGACAGACTTGCGGAGATCATATCCGAAGCGCAGAAGGAGAGAGCGGAAGGAAAGCAGGTTCTTGTTGTACGTATGAATAAGAACAAGAAGTTCCAGAAGCAGAGCCTTACAGAGCAGGGATATGAGGAGTTCAGGGACTTTTATGACAAGCCGCTTGAATAAGACAGGCAGAGCGGCCCGGGTTCTTAGAGGAGGAATGTGATTGGACACCCACTTAGTCAGAATAATCACCTTGGTATTATTGGTTCTGTTGTCTGCATTTTTTTCATCCGCGGAGACAGCTTACATGACGATCAACAGAGTCAGGATCAAGGCTCTTGCAGATGATGGGAATAAAAAGGCGGGACGGATCCTTGCTATATATGACGACCCGCAGAAGATGCTTTCTGCGATCCTTATCGGAAACAATATTGTAAACTTGAGTGCTTCTGCGCTTATGACAGTGTTTGTCACGGATATGTGGGGTAATCTTTACATAGGACTCGGAACCGGAGCGCTTACTTTGGTAGTTCTAATATTTGGTGAGATTATTCCGAAAACAATAGCCAAGGCATATGCGGAGAACATGGCTCTTTTGTATGAACCGCTCATAGAGACCGTTATGATCCTTATGGTTCCGTTCAGCTTTGTTATCAATGGGATAGCGACTGCATTACTTAAGATCTTCAGGATCGATACCAACAAGCAACAGAAGGTGACCGAAAATGAGCTTAAGACGTATGTTGATGTAAGCCATGAGGACGGCGTTATCGAAAGTGATGAGAAGAAGATTATCTTTAACCTTTTTGATTTCAGCGATGCGCTTGCAAAAGACATAATGATTCCCAGGATTGATATGAGCTGTGTGAGTTCGGATGCCGATTATACAGAGGTGATGCGCGTATTCAAAGAGGATATGTACACAAGAATTCCTGTGTATGACGGAAACGATCAGGATAATATCATTGGTCTTATAAATGTAAAAGATCTCATTCTTATCAAGGATAAAGAGAATTTCAAGGTAAAAGACCACATCAGAAAGGCCTATTACACATATGAATACAAGAAGACATCGGACCTTCTTGTGGAAATGAGAGAAAAGACACGAAGCGTAGCCTTTGTCCTTTCGGAATATGGATCTACTGTGGGAATGATAACGCTTGAAGATCTTCTTGAGGAGATAGTCGGCGAGATCAGAGATGAGTATGATTCGGATGAAGCCGAGCTAATAAAGAATGTAGGCGGTATGAAATACCTTGTGGAAGGAAATATGAAGCTCGCAGATATCAATGATGCTCTCGGAACCGATCTTTCATCAGAAGATTACGATTCTATCGGCGGTCTGATGATAGAGAATCTTGACAGGCTTCCGAGCTACGGGGAGACGGTCACTCTTGACAGCGGAATAACGCTTACAGCGCGCGGTATCAAGAGAAACAGGATCACGAAAGTGCTTATGACAGTCAACTGCGAACTATCGAAGGAACAAAAAGAAACACTTTAATATTTCAGAAATATATGATATACTGAGTCGATGTATAAGGCTCAGAAACTATAAGTATTTTGAGGCAATCAGTAGGAGGAAAATCGATGAAGCACGTTAAGTCTTTGATTACAAGAAATCTTAAAGAATCAATGAAGAAGGGCGGATGCGGTGAGTGCCAGACATCATGCCAGTCAGCATGCAAGACATCATGCACAGTTGGAAATCAGAGCTGTGAGCAGCTTAGCAAATAATATTGTTTAATTAAAGTAAAATTAGGCGGGCAGCGGCCATGGTCGCTGCCCGCCGTATGTAGGTTACAGGAGATATTATGATTCACGCATATAAGAACAATGGGTATAATATTGTTCTGGATGTTAATAGCGGATCGGTACATGTTGTTGACGATGTAGTTTTTGACCTTGTCAAGATCATTGAGGATAAGCTTAAGAGAACATACGGTACCGCAGCGGCACCCGAAGGTCAGACTACGGTTATTACGGGCGAACTTGACAGGTTGTATAAAGGTGTCCTGGCAAAAACAGATCTGGCATCTAAATATTCAACCGAGGATATAAAAGAGGGAATCGAAGAGATTCTTGAACTGAGAGCGGCACAGGTTCTTTTTACGGATGATGTGTATGAAGGATATGTGGATGATTTTCAGAACAGAGAAACCGTTGTTAAGGCACTTTGCCTGAATGTGGCTCACGACTGCAATTTGAGATGTAAATACTGCTTTGCGGATGAAGGTGAGTATCACGGTAGAAGAGCGCTTATGAGCGAAGAGGTCGGAAAGGCTGCGCTTGATTTCCTTGTAAAGAATTCAGGCGGAAGAAAGAACCTCGAGGTCGATTTCTTTGGCGGCGAACCCCTTATGAACTGGGAAGTTGTCAAGAAGCTCGTTGAGTACGGACGCTCAATTGAAAAAGAATATGACAAGAATTTCCGTTTCACTATCACAACAAACGGAACTCTTTTAAATGATGAGATACTTAAGTTTGTTAATAAGGAGATGGGTAATATAGTCCTTTCCATCGACGGACGAAAGGAAGTCAATGACTCCATGCGTCCCAGAGCAGGCGGACAGGGTTGCTATGATGACATTGTTCCCAAGTATCAGAAGGTTGCGGAGAGCCGTCACCAGCTCAGATACTTCGTTCGAGGAACATTTACTCATGCCAATCTTGATTTCTCGGAAGATGTTAAGCATCTTGCAGAGCTTGGATTTAAGCAGATATCCGTAGAGCCTGTAGTTGCTTCGCCTGAAGATTGGTACGCATTTAAGGATGAGGATATTCCGATCATCTGTGAAGAGTACGACAAACTTGCAAAGTATTATATTGAGAAACACAAGGAAGGAAAAGGATTTAATTTCTTCCACTTTAACATAGATCTTGAGGGCGGCCCTTGTGTTGCCAAGAGATTGTCAGGTTGCGGATCGGGATGTGAGTACCTTGGTGTAACACCTTGGGGAGACCTTTACCCCTGCCACCAGTTCGTTGGTAACGAAGACTTTATCATGGGTAACGTTTTCGATGGAATAACCAGACCCGACATAAGGGACATGTTCAAGAAGAGCAATGTTTATTCAAGACCCGAATGTCAGAAATGCTTTGCAAGATATTATTGCAGCGGTGGTTGTGCTGCTAACGCATACAATTTCAACGGAGATATCAATGCAACTTACAAGCATGGTTGTGAGCTTCAGAGAAAACGTATAGAGTGTGCGATTATGATTAAAGCGGCGTTGGCCGAATAAGAAAAATTCATGGGAGGAACTGTATAATGAAAAAGTTAAAGTGGATTCCTGCTTTGATCCTTATGCTTGCTCTTTTGGTTGGAATTGGTTACTCAGCAGCATACGGATTGGGTGCAGACAAATCCGGATCATTGTCAAGTATTGACCTTGGACTTGACCTTGCAGGTGGTGTCAGCATCACTTACGAAGTTGTTGGTGATGAGAATCCCAGCAAGGAAGATATGAGCGATACAATCTTCAAGCTTCAGCAGCGTGTCGATCAGTATAGCACAGAGGCACAGGTTTATCAGGAGGGTAGCAACAGAATCAACATCGAGATTCCCGGAGCTTCCGATGCAAACAAGATTCTTTCGGAACTTGGTCAGCCCGGTAATCTTTACTTCATCAGCCATCTTGATAAGGACGGCAATGAGAATTACACATATCACAGTGGTTTTACTACCGATGAAAACGGTAATATGAAACTTGAAGAAGGTGTTACGCCCGGATATCAGCTCAATAAGTCAATAGATGAGCTTCTTGCGGACGGATCGATTGTTCTTTCGGGTGATCAGGTTGCATCTTCTCAGGTAGTCGGACAGAATGATGAGTATGGTAAGCAGGAGCCTGTAGTATCGCTTGAGTTTACTAAAGAGGGCGGAGAAGCTTTCGCAGAAGCAACCAAAAAAGCATTTAACAACAATCAGGATACTATTGCAATCTACTATGACGGAAGATTCATAAGCGTTCCTTCTGTTAAGGCTGAAATCCTTGACGGAAAGAGTGTTATCAGCGGTGGATTTACATTTGAAGAGGCTGATAGGGTTGCAACAAATATCAGAGTCGGATCGCTTAAGCTTCAGCTTCAGGAACTTCGTTCAAATGTTGTCGGAGCACAGCTTGGTTCAAATGCTATCAGAACAAGTTTGATCGCAGCAGCTGTCGGATTCGCACTTATTGCGGTATTTATGATCGTATTCTTCAGAATACTCGGTCTTTCAGCTACACTTGCTCTCGGATTCTACTGCGGACTTATCGTATTCCTGCTTTCAGCATTCGAGATGACGCTTACACTTCCCGGAATTGCAGGTATCATTCTTTCAATCGGTATGGCGGTTGACGCAAACGTTCTTGTATTTGCGAGAATAAGAGAAGAGATTGCAGTCGGAAAAGCTGTTGATGATGCGAGAAAGAACGGTTATAACAAAGCTCTTTCATCAATCCTCGACGGAAATATTACAACACTTATTATTGCCATAGTTCTTAGAGTCGGAGGAACAGGATCAATTAAGGGATTTGCAGAGACACTTATCCTTGGTATCATCCTTTCAATGTTCACGGCACTTGTTGTTACAAGAGCGATTACTTCAATCTTCTTCGGACTTGGTATTCAGAATCCTGTATTCTACGGCAAGGCTAAAACAGTTTCAACAAAGCCTTTCGTACAGAAGAGAAAGATATTCTATGCTATTTCATGCGCTGTTGTTGCAGTCGGAGTAGTATTTATGATAGTTAATGCTTCACAGGGAAAGGGAGCATTCAATTACAGCCTTGACTTTGTAGGTGGTACATCTACAACCGTTACATTTGATAAGGCATATGATTTTGCTACAGTAGAGTCTGACATAGTTCCTCAGATCAAAGAAGTTACAGGTGCTAAGGAAGTCCTTCCTCAGGCTGTAGAAGGAACAAATCAGATTGTATTTAAGACAGGTACACTTACTGTAGATCAGAGAGAAGCATTTGATAAGATGATGGAAGAGAAGTATGGCGTAAGCAATGACAACATTGCTGCCGAGACGATCAGCTCAACCATCAGTGGTGAGATGAGAGTAGATGCGGTTAAGTCACTTGTTATTGCTCTTATACTTATGCTTATCTACATCTGGATCAGATTTAAGGATATTAAATTTGGTGCGGCTGCTATAATCGCACTCGCACATGATGCACTTGTCGTTGTTGTTGCCTATGCAATTTCAAGATATGCTGTAGGAACAACATTCATTGCTGTAGTTCTTACCATTATCGGTTATTCAATTAACGATACGATTGTTACATTTGACCGTATCCGTGAGAACCAGCACAATGCAACCAATAAGAAAGAGCTTGGCGAACTTGTTAATAAGAGTGTGTCTCAGACAATCACACGAAGCTTGTTTACATCTTTGACAACATTCTTCACAGTACTTGCTCTTTATATCTTTGGTGTGGCCGATATTAAGGCATTTGCACTTCCTCTTATGGTTGGTGTGATCTGCGGTACATATTCTTCAATCTGCATCGCATCACCTGTATGGTATGATCTTAAGACAAAGGTCAAAAAGGCAGCTAAAAAGTAATTGCTGATGTATAATAAATAAGGGCGCCGTCTTTGGTGTAGTTTTACACCCAAGACGGCGTTTTTAAGTTCACCGGGCTTAGGGGGTAGTATTACCTTTTTTCACAGCATTTATTACCAACTCATAAGCCTTTTTTAATATATATATACGGAGTTTGATATGGCAAAATGGATGATAGCAAATAAGAAGGCGGATTTTGACGGGCTGGCCCGCGAATTCTCCATAAAAAACATAACTGCGAGACTGATAGCCAACAGGCTTATCACAGACAGGACAAAAGAAAATATTCAGTGTAACGAGGAAGCGGTTAAGACCTATATAAACGGGGATATCTCTTTTCTCCACGATCCTTTTTTGATGAAGGACATGGAGCAGGGTGCAAGGATTATCCTCGATAAGATACGCGATAATAAGAGCATAAGAGTTATCGGCGACTACGATGTTGACGGAATATGCTCTTCATACATACTGGTATCCGGCTTAAAGCTTTTTGGAGCTGATGTTGATTGTGTTCTTCCGGACAGGATAAAAGATGGCTACGGTCTGAGCGTCAAACTTGTTGATGAGGCTTATGAAGCGGGAATTGATACCATAATTACCTGTGACAACGGAATCGCCGCAGCGGAGCAGATTGAGCACGCAAAGGAAAAGGGAATGACTGTTGTTGTTACCGATCATCACGAAGTTCCTTTTGAGATGGACGATGATGAAAACAAAACGGAGATACTTCCTCCGGCTGATGCCGTGATTGATCCCAAGAGATCTGAAGGAGAATATCCGTTTAAAGAAATCTGTGGAGCTGTTGTTGCGTATAAGTTCCTTGAAGCAATGTCTGAGCTTAGCAAAGAAGAAGGACCTTCAGAGGAGGAAAGAGAGGAATTCTTTTTCCAGAAGCTTATCTTTGCCGGTATAGCCACTGTGTGCGACGTAATGGAGCTTAAGGACGAAAACAGAGTAATAGTTAGGGAATCACTTAAACGCATTCCAAAAACGGATAATAAGGGCTTAAAAGCTCTTATAGACGTAAACGGTCTTGATGCATATCATATGACCGGATATAATTACGGATTCGTTATAGGACCGTGCCTTAACGCAACGGGAAGACTTGATCTTGCAACAAGGGCGCTTTCTCTTTTCCTTGAGGATGATGCCGCTGAGGCAGCCAAGATTGCAGGGGATTTGAAGAGCCTTAACGACAGCAGAAAGGATATGACCAAAAACGGAGTTGATGAGGCGGTTACGTTTGTTGAGCAGGAAATCGAAAAGGGCGGAATGCCCAAGGTAATCGTTCTGTACCTTCCTGAAGTTCATGAGTCGATTGCGGGAATTATTGCAGGTAAGATAAAGGAAAAGTATTACAGACCCACAATAGTCCTCACAAAGGCGGCAGATGGCGGTGCGAAGGGATCCGGACGTTCTATCGAAAGCTACGATATGTACGAGGAATTATCCCGCTGTAAGGAGCTTTTTACCAAGTTTGGAGGCCATAAGATGGCGGCCGGGCTTTCTCTTCCAGAAGAGAATATAGAGCTCCTCAGAACGAAGCTCAATGAGAATTGCAATCTTACCGAGGAGGACTTTGTTCCCGTATTGCATCTTGATATGGTCATGCCGCTTAAATACATCGATATGGATCTTGTAAAAGAGTTTTCTATATTGGAGCCGTTCGGAACCGGCAATTCAAAGCCTTTATTTGCACAAAGAGACGTATCTCTTTTATCGGGACGTATTATGGGCAAGAATAAAAATTGCGGTAAATACAGAGTCACCGATGAAGGCGGTAAGTTATATGACATGTTGTTCTTTGGTGATATGGAAAGATGGCATAATTTCCTCAAGGATAAATATGGTGAGAGTAATGTGGAAAATCTGTACAGCGGATCAACTGACGGAACGATGAAAGTCAGTATCGCGTATCAGCCTGATATAAATACGTATCAGGGAAGAGAAAGTATTCAGATAATTATGAATGACTTCACATAATTTATTAAAAAGTTCCGCATAAACCACAAAAACACACGCGAAGCGTGTGTTTGCGGTTTCTTATGAGGGGGAGATAGCGAGTTGAATTAACAACTCACTTCTATGTTATTAATCATATACTAAAATTATGAATAAATTGTGTCGAAAATATAAAAAATTAGAATTAATCTTTTTAAGCTAAATTCGATAATTAAACTTTCTTATTTTAGAGATAATTTTAACAAAAGTAAACGGAGGATTGAATATGCTTTTAAGTGAATTATTAGATGGACTTACATTTACTGTAACTGCCGGAAACACAGATAAGACCGTTGATCCCGCGTCTGTAGAGATTAAAGATGTGGTAAATGACAACAGAAAGATTGCGGAAGGTTCTTTATTCTTATGTATTCAGGGCGCAAATTTTGACGGACATTCCTGTGCGGCAGAGGCTTTCGAGAAAAAGGCCGGAGCTATCGTTGTCTGCCATGATGTAGAACTTCCCGAAGGATGTGAAATGCCTGTTGTTCATGTGGAAGATACAAGATATGCGATGGCATTTATTTCTGCGGCTTACTTCGGACATCCCGCAAAGAAGCTTAAGACAATAGGAATAACAGGAACGAAGGGAAAGACAACAACTACATATCTTATAAGAGATATGCTTCAGAACGCAGGCCACAAGGTAGGTCTTATCGGAACAATCGAAGTTATCATCGGTGATGAGCATATACATGCCGAGAATACTACACCTGAGTCATATATGCTTCAGTATTATATGTCAAAAATGGTAGAAGCAGGCTGCGACAGTGTTGTTATGGAAGTTTCATCTCAGGGACTTATGCTTCACAGAAGTCAGGGCTTTGTTTTTGATATGGGTATCTTTACAAATATTGAACCGGATCATATCGGACCAAACGAGCACAAGGATTTTGAAGACTATATGCATTGCAAAGGTCTTTTGTTCAAACAGTGTAAAGTAGGTATCTGCAATGCCGATGATGTGCATACAGATGATATTCTTGAAGGTCATACCTGCGAAGTTGAGACATACGGATTCTCTGAGGGTGCGGATATAAGAGCAATAAATCTTGCATATATCCATAAGCCGGGTCAGCTTGGCGTCTTCTTTGACACAGACGGACTTATAAACATGCACGCTGAGATAAGAACTCCCGGTAAGTTCAGCGTTTATAACGCGCTTTGCGCTATCGCTGTTGCGAGACATTTTGATTGCACACCTGAGGAAATCGCACCTGCTCTCAAAGAGGCCAAGGTAAAAGGAAGAATTGAGATGGTAAAGGTTTCCGATGACTTTACTCTTATGATAGATTACGCGCACAATGCAATGGCGCTCAAGAGTCTTTTGACAACGCTCAAGGATTATCATCCTAACAGACTTATCTGTCTCTTTGGATGCGGCGGAAACAGAAGCAGATACAGACGCTTTGAGATGGGTGAAGTAAGCGGAAAGTATGCAGACTTTACAGTTATTACATCTGATAACCCGAGATTTGAAGAGCCTGAAGCCATCATCGATGACATCGAGACAGGTATGAAGAAGACTGATGGCAAATATATCAAGATAACCGACAGAAAAGAAGCAATCCGCTACGTTATCGAGAACGGCGAGAAGGGAGATATCATTGTTCTTGCCGGAAAAGGACATGAGGATTATCAGGAAATAAAAGGTGTAAAATATCACATGGATGAAAGAGAATTAATTCAGGAGATATTGGATGAGAAATAAAATTAGTTTAATTCATTAAACTAATTTATTTGATAGTACCTATCAAATAAATTGCGCATGAAGGAGGGGCTGTGGCCGAGTTTATATACGCTAATGTAATAGTAGACATATCGCATGAGAAGGTTGACAGACCCTTTCAGTACCGTATTCCGGACAGGCTTATCGGCAAGGTGGATGTAGGAAGTCCGGTGAACATTCCTTTTGGGCGAGGCAACAATGTCAGGAAAGGCTATGTTGTCGAACTTACCGACGAGCCTCAGTGGGAAGTTGACAGGATAAAAGAAATCATTGATATAGCCGGAGATACCGTTTCGGCTGAAGACCTTTCAATGAAGCTCGCGGCCTGGATGAAAAGACATTACGGTTCAACCATGAATGCGGCTCTCCGTACGGTTATTCCTTCGGGAAAAAAGCAGAACAGGCAGGTTCACAAATATGTTTCGCTCAGAATATCCCAGCGTGATGCGACCGAGTATTACTACGAATGTGTGAGAAAGAAGCAGACGGCAAGGGAGAGAATCATCAGGGAACTTCTCGATAATCCCGAAGACAGGATCCCTTATGAACTTGTGACAAGTAAGCTGAATGTCACTTCTGCAACATTAAAGAGCCTTTCGGATAAAGGAATCATCAGGATAGACAGTGAAGAATACTATAGAAATCCTGTTGCCGCAGATACCACAAGGTATGGGAAAAAGACTCTAAGCGACGAACAGCAGAACATTGTTGACAGTGTTATAAGAGATTACGATGAGGGTAAACGAAAGACTTACCTGATTCACGGCATAACCGGAAGCGGAAAGACTGAAGTTTATATAGCACTTATAGATGAGATTGTAAAAAAGGGAAAACAGGCGATAGTCCTTATTCCTGAGATAGCACTTACATATCAGACACTTATGCGCTTTTACAGGCATTTTGGAGACAGGGTATCTGTGGTAAATTCCTCTATGTCTCCGGGCGAAAAGTTTGATCAGATGGAGAGAGCAAGAACAGGGGATATAGATATAATAATAGGTCCCAGATCGGCTCTTTTTACCCCGTTCCCCAATACGGGAATCATCATAATCGATGAGGAGCATGAGACTACCTATAAGAGTGAGACGATGCCCAAATATCATGCAAGAGAGACCGCGATAGAGCTTGCAAGGCTCGTTCCGGACGGCGCCTGTGTGGTGCTCGGAAGTGCAACACCTTCTCTTGAAGCATATTACAAAGCAAAAAGCGGAGAGTACGAGCTTTTTGAACTAACTAAGAGACTAACGGGAGGAACGCTTCCTACCGTTGAGATAGCGGATCTTAGAGAAGAACTCAGAAAAGGTAACAGATCTATTTTTTCCCTGAGATTGCAGGAACTTCTGGATGACAGAATAAAAAAAGGCGAGCAGGCGATGCTCTTTATCAACAGGCGAGGGCTTGCGGGATTTGTTTCCTGCAGGTCTTGTGGTCATGTGTTTAAATGCCCTCACTGCGATGTGTCTTTGTCGGAGCACAGGGGCGGCAGGCTTGTCTGCCACTACTGCGGATATGAGGAGCCTGTAAAGAAGATATGTCCCAAGTGCGGATCCAAGTTCGTGTCTTCGTTTAGGGCAGGAACACAGCAGATTGAGGATGAGGTCAAAAAGTTCTGGCCTGATGCGAGAGTCCTTCGAATGGACGCTGATACAACGAGGACAAAAGGAAGTTATGAGAAGATTTTGTCCGCATTTGCAAATAAGGAAGCGGATGTCCTCGTGGGAACGCAGATGATAGTCAAAGGACACGATTTTCCCAATGTTACGCTTGTAGGCGTGCTAGCCGCGGATATGTCGCTCTATGCTTCGGATTACAGAGCAAGTGAGAGGACTTTCCAGCTTCTTACGCAGGCCGCAGGAAGAGCAGGAAGAGGAGACAGGGCAGGAAACGTAGTTATTCAGAGCTATCAGCCCGACCACTACAGCATTCAGACGGCGGCAAAGCAGGATTACGATGCCTTCTATGCCGAAGAAATCGCATATAGGGACATTTTGAGATATCCTCCGATCTCTCATATGATGTCGGTTCAGATCCAGAGTAGGGATGAAGAAGAGGGAATGGCATTTTCAAATAGGCTACGAGCTCTTATGGAGCAACAGCATATTCAAAATGCTGTATTTATCGGGCCGGCGCTTGCCACAATCGGCAGGATCAACGATGTGTACAGGATCGCTGTGTACGTTAAGCTCGATGACTATGACGGCCTGATCCTTCTGAAAGATGTACTTGAGAAATACATAAAAGATCTGCAGGATTCCGGCAGACTTAAGACTATATCGGTTCAGTTTGATTTTGACCCGGTAAATGGGTTCTGATACTATATATAAAATTATATATAAAATAGTGTTGCTGTCACCAAATAAGTCGACTTTATTACTTGGCTGAAGTGTTTTCTGCATTGTTGTCGGCAATTGCCGTATCGCTCGGTACAGCTCATTCCTCTGCTTTGCAGAATGACAATTTACTCTTCTTAAAAGGGCGAGATATTGGGGGACAGCAGTACTATTACTCAATCGCGGCGGTTGGTTCCGTCGCATCGATTATACTCTATGGCGCTGCTTGCAGTGCTTGCGGAGTGTTCTGCAAGATGCTACGAACGCGCTCTATAGCGCAGTCTTCGTGAAAAATCCATTTTTTGACTAATGCGTAAAAAATATATCGATTTAGTCACGTTTTTTCTTGAATATATAAGGGTGTAGTGACTAATATGTTTCATAACATTTGATATAGTCAAAATTCTCTCACCTTTTCCGGTATTGAAGGTTCCAAAAGCGCAGATTTTAGCGGAAAATGTGACTAAGGAACATGAAAACGATCGAATTAGTCACTTTTTGTATTTTTTACAATGTTCGGAAAGTCTTCCATGGAAGCAGGCAGTACAAAAACAGAAGTAAAAAGTGCAAAACCAAAAGTAGACTCAATAAGCAAATAATAAAGGAGATTATCAAAAGAAAAATGAATACCATTATTGAAAGTGTAAACAATCGTATCGCGTTTCTGAAGCGTGTAATAAGACGCGCAGAGAAGGAGAAAGGCTCTTTTCCGAAAGGGAGATTACGAACCAGTAGGAGTAACGGGAGAATACGGTATTATAAAGTAAGTAAAGAACGGGATACAAGCGGAGAGTATCTGCCCAAGAACGAGCAAATGTGCATGATAAGGCTTTTGGCACAAAAAGACTACAATAAGCATTTTCTTAAATCTGCTGCGGACGAATTGAAAATGCTTGAGAAAATGCTTGCAAGCTATCAAAAAAAACAATCTGAAACCGCATATGAAGACCTATCTGAAGAAAGACAAAATCTTGTTACATCATATATCCCGTCGGATGATCAAATTGCTGAAGAATGGCAGTCTAAGACATTTAAGACAAATCCATATAAAATTGAAAATAAAATATATGACACGAGAAGAGGAGAAAAAGTCAGGTCTAAATCTGAAGCTATAATCGCAGATATGCTTTTTGAAATGGGGATTCCGTATCATTACGAGTGTCCGGTTAGGCTAAGAGATGGAAAGATAAAGTATCCGGATTTTACTTTGCTTAAAAAGAGAACGGGAGAAGTTGTATATCTTGAACACTTTGGCTTTATGGATGACGAGAGCTATAGAAAAGATACTTTATGTAAGATGGATATTTACAGGGATAACGGAATATATCCCGGGAAGAATCTGCTGTTTACATATGAAACAACAGGAAATCCTCTTGATATTAAAGGAATAAGACGGATGTTGAAAGAAACTATGTTATAATGGCCGATATTAAAATGATTTGATAATAGTGTGGGTGCGTTTTATAATAACATGATGAAACTAAAATATTAGACAATCGTCTATAGTTGTTTTTCTAATAAACGTGTAAGAGGAGACCGAAATGGCACTTAGAACTATAAGAGAATACGGCGACAATGTACTTGAGAGCCGTTGTAAAGAAGTAAAAGAGATCACGCCCAGGATAAAAGAGCTTGTGCAGGACATGATCGACACCATGTATGATGCAAACGGTGTAGGACTTGCCGCTCCGCAGGTTGGAATACTTAAAAGAGTATTTGTTATAGATGTATCTCCTGAGGGTGATTCACCGATAGTATTTATCAATCCCGAGATACTTGAGACAAGCGGAGAGCAGACGGGATATGAGGGATGCCTTTCACTTCCCGGAAAATCAGGAATCGTAACAAGACCTAATTATGTAAAGGCTAAGGCAATCAATCTTGAAGGTGAAGAGTTTATTATAGAAGGCGAAGAGCTCATGGCCAGAGCGATTCTTCACGAAAACGATCACCTTGACGGACATATGTATGTTGAAAAAGTTGAGGGCGAGCTTGTAGATAACGAAGATCTCATGGCTGAAAATGAGGATGCGTAAATATGAAAATAATTTTTATGGGTACGCCTGATTTTGCGGCGAGCGCTTTGGAAAAAATAGTTGAAGCGGGGCATGAGATAACTCTGGTGGTTACACAGCCCGATAAGCCAAAGGGCAGAAGCGGCGAACTTCAGGTTTCGGATGTTAAGGCATGTGCTCTGAAACATGGTTTCCCTGTGTTTCAGCCTGAAAGAATAAAGCTTCCCGAAAATGTTGCTTATTTAAAAAAATATGAGGCGGATATATACGTTGTTGCAGCTTTTGGACAGATTCTTTCTCAGGAAATTCTTGATATTCCAAAGTTTGGATGCGTCAATATTCATGCATCGCTCCTTCCCAAGTACAGAGGAGCTGCGCCTATCCAGCAGGCAATTATTGACGGCGAGAAAACAACGGGCGTCACGATTATGCAGATGGCAGCAGGCATGGACACAGGCGATATTCTCCTTCAGAGGGAAATACCTATTGGCGACAATGAGACGGGCGGCGGTCTGTTTGATAAGTTGTCGGAACTTGGAGCGGAGCTTATCGTAGAGGCACTTCCCAAGATAGAGCGAGGCGAGCTTACACCTGTTCCGCAGGATGAAGAGCTTGCTACGAAGTGTGGGAAACTCTCCAAGAACATGGGAAAAATAGATTTTAATAAGAGCGCTGTGGATATAAGGAATCTTGTAAGAGGGCTTAATCCTTGGCCAAGTGCTTATACCCGTCTTGAAGGCAAGATGCTCAAGATTTGGACCGCTGACGCTATTGATGATAAGAATGTAAAAGAAATTGCGGGAAATGCCGAAGTTATGAAGAATGCTGAGCCCGGAACAGTTTCTTTTGTCACAAAAGAAGTTATCGGCGTTGCAACGGGAAAGGGAACTTTGGTTTTAAAGGAAGTTCAGCTTGAAGGTAAAAAGAGGATGCTTGTGAAAGATTTTTTGCTTGGAAATAAAGTAGAGATCGGGACAAGTTTCCAGATGCGTTGATAATATGATTTAATAAGAATTAGTCTATATGATCTGAGCAAAGCATTTATGGTAGACGGCAGATTTTTACTGTAGTAGATGCAATGCATAGTGATAGGATGATGGTATACCGGAATCGGAGGTGAGTTAAATGGGTTACGGTTATGGAAGAATGATGTACGGATATGGATTTGATCCAATGTATTTTCTTGTGATAATAATGGGTATTTTGTGCCTTATCGCAAGTCACAGGGTTTCATCCGTTTATAAAAAATATGAGAGAATTCGCAGTATGTGTAACATGACAGGAGCACAGGTTGCTGCTGAGATACTTAGAAGAAACGGGATCACAGATGTTATGATCCAGCACGTCAGTGGTAATCTTACAGATCATTACGATCCGAAGGCGAAAGTTATCCGTCTTTCGGATGCGACATACAATTCTCCGAGTGTTGCGGCAATAGGAGTTGCTGCGCATGAGTGCGGCCACGTTTGCCAGCATTATTACGGCTACGTACCTCTTAAGATAAGGACAGCTATAGTTCCTGCTGCCAATATCGGCTCAAAGGCAGGAATCCCACTTATTTTCCTTGGTATGTTGGTAAGCTTTTCTCCGCTTATCACAATAGGAATATGGGTATTTTCATTAGCTGTTTTGTTCCAGCTTGTGACACTTCCCGTAGAGTTTGACGCTTCTCACAGAGCACTTGTAATGCTTGAAGAGTACGGGATTCTCGGCTACGAGGAAGTTAAGGATTCAAGAAAAGTTCTTTCAGCTGCTGCAATGACATATGTTGCTAGTGCAGCGGCAGCAGTAGTACAGCTTCTTAGACTTATTCTCTTGAACGGCAGAAGGAGAGACTGATAAATGAATTTTACGGATAATAAAGTGAAAGTTACAGTGATCGAGAGCCATTGCCCCAAGTATAAAGAGGGTGATGTGATCTGCTTCGAAGGAAGTCTGCTTGATAAAGAGAAGAGCGACAATGTGTGCATGGTTGCGATGAATGCAATTTATCCCTTTGTCTATGCTTTCAGAAGAGGCGGAAATCTCAGACCGGGTCCTTACCAGTGCACAGACTGCGGTGAGACGGTCAAATTTATGATAGAGAGTGTTGAGTAAAGTATACGAGGAGTGTTATCTTAGTGCGAGATAGCACTCTTTTTGAATGGAAAGAGTTGCAATTCACTACGTTACCCTGCTAAAATATATTTTATGTTGTTTTAACAGGGAGGTAGGGGGAATGATTGGCTTATATCTAAGCGGAACAGGCAATTCTAAGCACTGTGTGGAAAAGTTTGTGCAGTTACTTGATGAAAACGGCAGGACTTTTCCAATTGAAAATCCACAAGTTATTGAAAAAATTAAAAATGAGACGGATATTGTTGTGGGCTATCCTACGCAATTTTCCAATGCACCGCTTATGGTGAGAGATTTTATCAGGAATAACAGCACCATTTGGGAAGGTAAAAGAATCTTTTGCATAAATACCATGGGTGCTTTTAGCGGCGACGGTACAGGTTGCACCGCAAGATTGTTTAAGATTTACGGAGCTACGGTGACAGGCGGATTGCAGATCAAGATGCCTGATTCTGTTTGTGACAGCAAGCTCTTGAAAAAGACAGAAGAGGCAAATAAGAAGATAGTTAAACAGGCTGATGAAAAGATTGAAGCATGGGTAGCGAAGATCAAGAGCGGAAAGTACCCGAAAGAGGGACTTGGATTTTGCGATCGTATTGCAGGTTTGTTCGGCCAGCGCTTGTGGTTTTACGGAAAGACTTTAAAGTATTCGGATAAATTAAAAATAAGTGATGCATGCGTGGGATGTGGACTTTGCGTCAATGAATGTCCAATGGACAATCTTGTGCGGCAATCGGACGGTAAACCAAAACCGCAGGAAAAGTGCACCATGTGCTACAGATGTATCAGTCATTGCCCTGCGCAGGCAATCACACTTCTTGGAAAAGAGGTTGTTGAGCAGACTACATTTGAGAAGTTCAACGTCGGCTAAAAGTAGAAACATGTTATTGAGACAGCAACACTAATGAAACAAAAGACAGCAGTAGGAAAAGAGGAGACAGTCATGGGAAGCGTAATTCTTGAAGCAAAATCAGTAACAAAGAAATTTGACGAACGAAATGTACTTAACGAAGTCAGTCTTTCTGTTGAAAAAGGCCATTTTATCGCGGTTTTGGGGCATAGCGGCTCCGGAAAGTCGACACTTTTAAATGTTCTTTCAACGATTCTTACGCCTTCAAGCGGAGAAGTTTTTTATAACGGAAAAAATATTACCCGATTTTCAAAGGGAGAGATAGCAAACTTAAGAAGAGACAAGATAGGCTTTGTTTTCCAGCACTATATGCTTCTTCCGAATCTCACTGTCAGAGAGAATATTTTCCTTGGAGCGGAGAAAAGAGATGTTTATGAACATGATAAAACTGATATGAGTGAAATTGAGAAACTAAGCGCACTTCTTGGAATAGATAAGTATCTTGACGAGTACCCGTATAAGCTTTCGGGAGGCGAACAACAGAGAGTCTGCATTGCAAGAGCTGTTGCAAAAAATCCTGAGATCTTGTTCTGCGATGAAGCAACGGGAGCGCTTGATAAGGATAACAGCATCAATATCGTTAAGCTCCTTCATGAGATAAAAAAGAAATTCGGAACCACGATCTTTTTTACCACACATAACAGAGAAATAGCAAAGACAGCTGACAGGGTGCTGGTGCTCGAAGACGGAAATATCATAAACGATTACATGAACGATGAGATCATTGAGCCTGACGCAATGGCATGGGGGATTTGAGCACAATGAAATTATTATATAAGCATATTAAAAAAGATTTTTTGGCCAAAAAAACAATGATGGCGATTTTGTCGTTGTTTTTGATCGGTACATCCTTTCTACATTACTTTGTTCACTTTTCTGTTGATAAAAACTTAAAGATATACAGAAAACTTGATCAATCGGCTCTTGCCGAGAACGAGCTCAAGTTTATTAACGCGCTTGAAATCAATAAAGTTCTGATTCGAAATATGTCATCTGCGATGATCGCTGTATTTCTTTTGATACTATTTCTTTTTTTGACAAATACCATAAAGAAGAATCAGGCAAAGATGGGACTTTTGCAGTCGCTTGGATTTACAACCTGGGATATAGCAATACAGACTTTCAATTTATTGACCGTAGTGTCTTGGATCACTGCTATGATAGGAGCTTTTGTCGGCTTTTTCGGCTCAAGCATACTTATTTCTGCATATAAGAAGACCTACATGGTTGAATCGCTTTCAAAGGGTATAAGCTTTTCGGCTTTCATTTATCCATTTGCATGGGCGTCGTTTATAGATATCGTGACCCTTATTGCATATGCATTATCCGCTAACAAGGAAGCCGCACTCCTTATGAAAAAAGCTGACAGCTCAGCGGGTAAACCCGGATTTGTCGAGAAATTCATCGGCTTTTTCAAGATGAAAGGAGGATATAAGTACAAGCTTACTTTGAAGAATATAAGTGAGTTATTGATTCTTGTCACTGCGATTGTTACGTTTGGAATCATGTTTGTTCTTAGCGTATCACTTCTTCTAAGTAGCAGAGAGATTATGGGATCGCAGCGCGAAGGAAGAGAATACAGCTATGTGACTGAGTATGATGAGGTAAGAAATGTCGAGGCAAGTACAGTAGAGGAAGGAAATACAGATACAGTACCACCTGACAGCGCCGGTGATATTTCGTATTATCTCAGATATAATGCAGAAATCGATCATAACGGCGAAAAGATATCCTACAACATCATAGGCACCGACAGCAATAATGAGCTCTTTTCCCTATATGATAAAAAGCACAATAAAATCGACCTTTCAAACGAACCGGGCGTTGTTCTTAATCCTGAACTTGCCGAGAACTATGGCATTAAAGTCGGAGACAAATTAAGTATCGAGGTTAATGGAAGAGCAGTTGAAATCGAAGCGACGAATCTCGCAAGAAATGCCGGCATAAAGAGCATGTACATTTCAAAAGAAAAACTTGCCGCGTTAATGGATGTTGATAATGCAGCATACAACGGTGTTTGGTCAAATGCTTCATTGGATGAGAGCGCAAGCACTCTCTATGAAGATAAGATGGAGGCGCTTTCAAGAGATCAGACTTCCAACAAAGCGAGCGCGATAATAAACCAGAGCATCGGCGTTGCAACAGGGTGCCTGCTTATCTTCCTTGCGATATTTATAGGACTGTCCGGAAACACGGAGAGCATCCTGATTTTTGACCTGCTTGGATATGACAATAAGAAGATAAACAGTATACTTCTTGATCCGTACCTGATCGTATCGAATATAATCTTTTTCCTATCGATTCCGATTTGCATATATGCGGCGAGAAAAATACAGATAAATACGTCATTTGCAACAGGCGATTACATGCCGTTTCAGGTTTCAGGTTTTACGATTGTCTATATGTTTGTTATATTAAACTTGATCTGTTTCCTTGTAAGAGCAGTCTTTACAAGAAAGATCAAAAAGATAATCGAGGGAGAAAAGCAAGCGGAGTACTTGTCTGAATGGTGATCGCATATGCAGGTATATGTTATAAATGCGCTAAATGAATTAAGTGATGCTGAATTTGAATGCGCTTTGTCCAAGATAGATCCTGAGCAGAAAGACAGGATAATGAGATTTCATTTCATTGAGGATAAAAAAAGAGCTCTCGCAGGAATTCTTTTATCCAAATATGCGATAGCTAAGGCGTTTGGAATTTCTTCAGATGAGATAAGAGTGGAAAAGAATAAGTACGGAAAGCCTCATGTAGTCGGAAAAAGAGGTGTTCATTTCAATATCTCACATTCGGGAGACTATGTGGTATGCGCGGTCGCCGGTAGTCCTGTCGGAATCGATGTGCAGGAGCATAAGAGCGGAAGTCTTGATATAGCCGACAGATTCTTTTCACAGGAAGAAAAAGATGCGCTTAAAAAAGCTCCGGATTCAGATATTGCAAAGAGAAAGCTCTTTTATGACATGTGGAGTCTTAAAGAGGCGTACATAAAATGTATCGGGATGGGATTGTCCAAGCCGCTTGATAAGTTTGGAATCGTAAAAATAGACGGAGAGTATAAGCTTTGCGAAAATGGCGAAGAATCCGGTGAATATCATTTTATGAGATATGAATTTGAAGGAAATTACAGTCTCTGTGTTTGTTCGAAGGAGGCTGGGATTCCGGAAATGTATACGGAAGTATCGTATAAAGAAATTTCTTTGTAAAAATTCAGGCGGGCACGTAAAGGTGTCCGCCTGAAAAGTTTATTTCAGATACTTCTGCGCAATATGATACGAAAAATTGAATCTTCTAAGTCCCGTATATTTTTTCTCATCATCAAATTTGTAATCTTTGCGGCCGTCCTTGTAGTCATATATTAAGACTTCATTTCCTTCAAGCGCCGGAACCGCATCGTAAGAAAGAAACCACTTTATATATGAGGCGTCGGGAGACTGCACGTTTATTGACGGGCCTGTCGCTTCAATGTCGTATTTGGCAATCCTGTATTCCGGATTACTGTAGATAAATATCAAAAACGCAATTGTTATCGTCACCATTCCGGCTCTGAATACAGGGAAGTTTTTGATGTACATGCTTGCAATAAGAAAGGCGAGCCAGAAGCACAGTACGGCAAGGAACCAGAGCACGAAAAGTCTAAGGAATGTCAGGTGATAAACGCCGATGTAGAGTATCATTCTCATTGCTGAAGATGCGATCATTATATATGTGCATCCGGCTATGGCTGTAAGCAGGGCTGTAAGTACCTTTGATTCTTTGAAAAAGGTCTGGCAGACAGATACCATAACGATGTTAATGATACAAACGGTCAAAAGCTGGTAGAAACCTTCGTGCGCATATTCTGCATAAGTATATCCTTCGGGAAGAGCGACGCTTCCGCTAAAAAGATAAAGAAGCTGAATAATACAGAACAGAACATAAACAGCGCCGATGATGCCTGTGAATGTAATGGCAATTACAGGATTCTTTGTGCCGAGGTCATTGATCTTTATCTTCAGTTCTTTTGCAATCATCGAAGTGATGATGGTATACGAACTCCAGAAGACAAAAACTGCAGTAAAGACCATCATTATCGTATGATAGATTTCTTCAGTGATGCTGAAATCGATATTTATGGTTGTCAGTACATCTTTAAAAACCATATCCGCAGAGCAAAGGAGAGGAACAATCACAAGAAGCATAGGCACTGCGATGGCAATTCCGATGAGTACCGCACGGATAGTTTTCTTTTTCTCACTTGTGTCAACATCGTTGTTCTTGAGCTTGACATGTGCAACAAAGTCTGAGAACGGGCGTGAAAAGTGCTCAAAAGGTTTTATGACGGTTGAAAAAAGACCTATGAGCCACTCGCCGATACTGAATCCTGTCGTGTCTACATAAAGATAGATTATGTAGCTGAAGAACAGCATGAAGATAGCGGTTCTTTCCCAAAAAGCCAATGTGAAACTGGTCGTAAGGCATCTGTGTACGGAAAGAAGCATCAGAGAAACTACGTAAAAGATTCCGAGTCCTTTTTTCCCGTTACAGTCGGCTATCAGTGAGAGGCCGTCTTTTCCCCTTACAAGTTTGAGTATTATCAGAGCGCAGAGCATAAATACGGGGTATGTTATGCTTGAGTGGTTATTATACAGACAGATGCTGTATATTAAGCCGAATATAGCGGATAATATTCCGTATTTTTTAAAATGTTCAGCGCTTTCTTTTTGAACGGCAGCAGCTTGAATCGCAAAATGATTTACGGGCTGTTGCATGGCTCCGACAGGGGTGTAATTGCCTGTTTGTCCATTATATTCATATCCGTTATTGTTATTCTGCGGCATCTGATTATTTTGTGTTTCCATACTTTTATTCCTCCTGAGAGTCAACGTATTCAAGGATATCTCCCGGTTGACAATCCAAAGCTTTACAAATTGCATCAAGGGTCTCGAGCCTGACGGCCTTCGCCTTATTGTTTTTTAGGATAGAAAGATTAGCCAGGGTGATACCGACTTTGCCGGCGAGCTCGGTCAGTCCCATTTTTCTCTTTGCCATCATTACATCTAAGTTAATTACAATCATATTCTCACCTGCCCCGTTAAATGGTTAAATCGTTTTCCTGCTTGTATCTCACGGCCCTGTCAAAGACCCTTGCCAAGACTTTACTGAACAGTCCGGCGAAAAGAAATACACCTGCGATAACCACTGCTGCCGGGGTGAAGTATACGAAACATCTAAGAAGCTTGATCCCTGTTATGATAAAAGCGTAAGTTCCCATGCGGTACAGGCTTTTTACATTCGCATCAACAAAACAGTTGTCATCGGTTACTGTTTTCATCATCTTTCGAAGTTCGTACAAAATGAGAAGAGCAGCAATGCCCGCAATCATGATAGAAACCAGCGCGTATCCGAAGTGATCGTTGATCGCACTGTATTCTGTGCTTTCACCTAAAGTGTAGACTGCCAGCTTAACTGCATGCTTTAGGAAAAAAGGAACTGTGACAATGACCACAAGCCCGAAATAAAAGCAAAGATCCAAGATGGCTTTAACGAAATTATTTAATCTGCTATCCATGTTATCCTCCAATTGTTTCACCAAGTACTTGTATAATTTTTTTATAACACGTTCTTTTTTGATTTGCAATATTTTTTTATTGAGAAACAATAAAAGTTTTTTGAAAGTCGAGAAAAATGAGACGGGATTTGTAAAGCGGGATTCTTAATAAGAGCCCACCGTGAGCCGTTTTGGATATATAATAATTACATGGCGAAAGCTAATTTTTTTGATGAAGGAAAGAGAAATGAAACTGATATTTATTAGGCACGGTGATCCGGACTATGAGATTGACGGGCTCACCGAGAAGGGGCAGAGAGAGGCGCAGTTCCTTGCCGGGTACATAAAGAATTACAACATCGATGAGATCTACATGTCGCCTCTTGGTAGGGCACAGCAAACTGCGGAGTATTCGCTTAAGGCACTCGGAAAAGAAGCGGTCACTTATGACTGGTTAAAAGAGTTTCCGGCTCAGTTTGATCCTAATCTTTCGGAGAGCGCAAGACAGGCTTATAAGACTGAGCTTAAGACAGATCCTAAGACCGGAAGGTACGAGACGAGAATAGTGTGGGATATGCTTCCGTCGTACTATGGCAGGCATCCTGAGCTTTTTGACAAAAATGCATGGAGAAATGCCGAACCTGTTATATACAGCGACATGTGTAAGGTGTATGATTATGTGGTTTCGTCTTTTGATGATTTTTTGCGTAAGCAGGGTTATGAGAAAGACGGGCTGATATTTAAGGTAAATAAGAGTAATGACAAAGTTATAGCTTTTTTCTGCCATTATGGCATTACGTCTGTTCTTCTGTCATATCTATGGAATGTCTCACCTTTTGTTCTGTTTCAGTTCATTGCACTTGCGCCGACTTCGGTTACGATCGTAGCTTCCGAAGAGCGTGAGAAGGGGATAGGAACGTTCAGAACAATAGGAATGGGAGACATTACTCATCTTAATATCGCGGGGGAAGAACCTTCTTTTTCTGCAAGGTTCTGCGAAAGATACGAAAATAAAAATGAGAGGCACTGATCTATGGTGAATATTAGGGAGATAGTACTTAACATCCTGATGGAGTACGACAAGGATGGCGGCAGGAAAACTACGCTTTTAAAGGATGCACTTGAAAAATACGATTATCTTGAAACAAGAGACAAAGCGTTTATCAAAAGAGTGGTTGAGGGCTGCCTTGAGAGAAATATACAGATAGACTACGTTATAGATTCTTTTTCCAAGACAGAGGTAAAAAAGATGCAGCCTCTGATAAGAAGTCTGATAAGAATGGGAACGTACCAGATAATGTTCATGGATAACATTCCCGACAGCGCTGCTTGCAACGAGGCGGTAAAACTTGCGCAAAAGCATAAGTTCGCGGGGCTGAAAGGGTTTGTAAACGGCGTTCTTAGGAACATTTCAAGGAATAAAGAAAATATTTCATATCCGGACAAAAATGAGAACGGGGGAGTTGATTATCTGTCCGTAGTTTATTCGCAGCCTTCATGGTTGTGCAAGATGTGGCTTACGGAGTACGGCTTTGAGAGGACGGAAGGAATGCTTAAGTTTTTCCTCGAGCCGCGCCCGACGGTTATCAGATGTACAGCGGGCAAAGCTGACACGGATAACGGCTTATCGGATACGGAAGCTGCGAAAGCTGCTGCGCTCAAGCTGAAAAAAGAACTCGAAGAAGCGGGAGTTGTTGTAAAAGAAAATCCGATCCTGCCATATGCACTTGAACTTGAAAAGACCGACAATATCAGATATCTTCCGGGATATGCGGAAGGAAAATTTGCGGTTCAGGACGTAAGTTCCATGCTCCTTACAGAAATCGCGAATCCTTTGAAAGGACACACGGTTATTGATGTTTGTGCCGCTCCCGGTGGAAAGAGCATGCATGCGGCGCAGAAAGTCGGCGCAGACGGAAAAGTTTTTTCACGAGACGTTTCTACGGCAAAAAAGGAGCTTATTGCTGAGAATGCTGCAAGACTTGGGCTTGATAATATCACAATAGAGGTTGTCGATGCCAAGATCCATGATGACAATATGAAGAGAAATGCCGATTACCTCTATCTCGACGTTCCGTGCTCAGGACTTGGAATCATAGGTAGAAAGAGCGATATCAAGCATAATATCAAAAAAGAAAAACTGACCGAACTTACCAAACTTCAGTGGGACATCGTAAAGTCTTGCTGGGACTATGTTAAGGTCGGCGGAACGCTAATGTATTCTACATGTACGGTGAACAAGGCCGAGAATGAGCAGATGGTAAAAAGAATCTGCACCGAGCTTCCGTTTGAACCAGTGGATATCATAGATGTACTTCCTAAGTACATCATTGAAAATGATAAATATAACATAAAAGATACCGCAAAGAAGGGCTACATACAGCTCCTTCCCGGAGAATTCGGAACAGACGGGTTCTTTATTGCAAAACTTAAGAGAGTGGTGAAATAAAAAAGATAATTAAAGTGTCGGTTTACAGGATCAGTCCTGGCCGGCTTCATTTGCCGCAACTCCATATAGAAGCCGAAAAAGGAAAATGCATCTCATAAGGAAGAAAGTGCAAGCAATGACCTTAAGTACGAGACGCTTTTAAAAATCTATTTTGGCGGCGGGGAAGATAAGGCTGTAACAATACGCAATATTGAAGTTTTTGAGAATCAGGTAAAAGATGAATTGCAGATTCTTAGGATATATAAGGAGAATCTTGAAAAAGTAATAGATGAAAAAGATCATATAAATTTCTATCTCACGGTTACTTTCGGGATAGATACATGCGAGACGTATCTCAAGTGGTGTACCAAGGCAAAGAAGTTACTGAAATGACATAATAAGGCGGAAGGCGGATTGAATAATGAAGAAAAGAGATAAGCTTGTAATTGTTGTTTTTTCTGTTTTTACTTTGGCAGCAGGTTTTATAGGAAGAGCTGTAGATATGGTACTGACAGAGCAGCCTGAAGGGCAGTCTTTGGGAATGCTGATATGGTTAATACTTCCGCTTCTTATATCTGTGATCATCAGATTGACCAATAAGGGGTACTTCGAGCCTGTTGGGTTCAAAATGAACTTTGGCCGGAATGCAAAAATCTATGCTATTTCACTTCTTATTTTTCCGTTGATTTCAATTGTATGTACAAGAACAGCATATCAGTTTAATCAGACTATAGTTGGTGGATTTAACAGATCGCTTGTAGGTGTTGTTGTGGCCGGGGCTGTTCTCAAGAACCTTGTAGAAGAAATAACCTGGCGCGGCAATATGGTTCCTTTTTTTGAAAAAACAGAGTGGAACGATTATTTGATATATCTTTCAACAGGACTTATCTGGGGATGTTGGCATATCCCGTATTATCTTTACTTTGTCGGACTGGATGGCGATATGAAATTAAAAACAATACTTTCGGGAATCGTGATTATGCTTATGTGGGCACCGCTGTTTGTTGAAGTAAGAAGAGCTACTAGATCATTTATTCCTGCGTATTTATTGCATATGACCGAGGAACTTTCATATTCGCTTATCTTTGTGCCTGCAGGGAAATTTAAATTAAATAAGACTTATGATATATTTATGAATCCTGTAAGCGGTATTATTCCTTTGGCGTTTATACTGGTGCTGGGATTGATACTCAGAAACCGCAGAGTTTGCAGAGGTGAGGTGTTATGCCAGGAGTAGAGAAGAATTGTTTGACGATGCTATAAGTTGATGGTAGTATAATAAAAGAAAAGGTGCTACCGGTAGACGGTTAGTCCCAAGATGAATAAACGTTGTGATAACCGCTTAGTTTCTCAGGCCAGGCGGTTATTTTTGTGTCTTGGAATCATGCTTTCCATGCATATAACCAAGACTATAAAAAGTCGCACACAGCGCAAGCACTGCGATAAGGTCAGTGATGGTGAGCATAAGCAAGTTCCTCCAACAAAGATTTCTCATGAGAGATTTCTATGATTAACGGAGGTCACAGTCCTCCGATTGAAGGACTAACCGCCTACCGTAATTACTGGTAGCACCAAAATAAGATTATATAGAACGAATGTTTGATAGTCAATGGAAAGAATTATGAACGATTACATTTTAGGAAAAGAAAACAAAATAGACATAAAATCCCTTAACTTCGATGAGCTTACAACATTCATCAAGGAAATCGGAGAGCCTGCATTCAGGGCAAAGCAGCTCTATGACTGGATGCATGTAAAGAGAGCAAGAAACTATGATGAGATGAAGAATATTCCGAAGTCTCTTAAAGAGAAGCTCGAGCAGAAGTGCAGTTATACATGCCTTGAGGTTGTGCAGGTGCAGGAATCGCAGATTGACGGCACCAAGAAGTTTCTCTTTGGACTTTACGACGGCAACGTTATCGAAAGTGTTTTCATGAAATACAAATTCGGCAACAGCGTCTGCGTATCATCTCAGGTTGGATGCAGGATGGGATGCAGGTTCTGCGCGTCTACAATTGACGGCGTGGTGCGAAATCTTTTGCCCTCGGAGATCCTTGATCAGATATACGCGATAGCATGTTATACAGGGGAAAAGATATCCAGAGTCGTTGTCATGGGTAGCGGAGAGCCGCTTGATAACTATGATAATCTGCTTAAGTTCATTGAGCTTCTTTCCGATGAGCACGGAATGAACCTCGGACAGCGCAATCTGACTGTATCAACGTGCGGAATCGTGCCGAAGATACTCGAACTAGCAGAAAAGAAATTGTCTATAAATCTGGCTCTTTCTCTTCACGCATCCAATAATGACAAGCGAAAAGAGCTTATGCCAATCGCAAATAAGTATGAGATACATGAAGTACTTGACGCGTGCAAGACCTATTTTGACAAGACCGGAAGACAGCTTACTTTTGAGTACTCGCTTGTTGCGGGAGTTAACGATTCGGATGAGGATGCGGCTGAACTATCTACGCTCTTGTCGGGGCTTAACTGTGTTGTAAACCTTATTCCCGTGAATCCGATAAAAGAAAGAGATTTCAAACCTACAGACCGTTCTCATGCGGTTAAGTTTAAGGAAAAGCTTGAAAAGAGCAGGATAAATGCGACAATTCGAAGAGAGATGGGCAGGGACATAGACGGAGCCTGTGGCCAGCTCAGAAGAAGATATGTCGGTGAAAAATAGAAAAATGCCTGAGCATTGTTAAGCGACAGCGCTCAGGCATTTGCTTTTTATCCCTTGAAATCAATTGTGGTGCCGATGGTGCGCTCGGAAGCGGCCATGATCTTGTTTGATGAGCTGTTGTAAGAGTAGGTCTGTACTTTGGAAAGAAGCTCTTCCATTGAATCAGCTTCAAACATAACATATTTCTCGTCATTGACTTCATCAATATCATTATCCGATTCACTCTTATCAGGTTCAGCTTTTTCGGCTTTTTTGTCTTTTGCTTTCTGAATGCGATCTTCGCGGGCTTCTTTTTCGGCTTCTTTCTTTTCCTTTGCTTTCTCAGCTTTCTTTTCTGCGGCCTTCTTCTCGATACGCTTCTTCTGCAGATCCAGAGAGTCACCAACTGTAGCAAAGAAATTCTCTTTTCCGTTTGAATCGACGGACATTCCGAAATTCTTTATATTTGCGCCGCTGCTTGTAAGGCCCATCTTTGCCTGTAACATTTTTGCCTGAGATGAAGCGATGATGCCTTCATATTTCTTGCGGAAATTCTCGTCTGTAGCCATTCGCTCGAGTTTTTCTTCATCTATAAGAACCACCATTTTGTTGGCATTGCCGTACGCAGCAGCATTCTGCTGAACCTGCGCTTTCATATCCTTACTGACGGTAATGAATTCCATGTTGTGATATTTGGCTTTGAGTTTATCAAGGTAATCTTTAGCCTTGTCCGAAAGTTCAACGTTGCCGATAGTCATGCCGTAATCGGTCATAGATGGAACAAGTGAACTCTTTGTATCTATCGGGCTCCATGACTTGGTTTCAACTTTAGACGACTGAGTATTTTTCGCTGAGCTTGCCTGATTGCTTTTATTTGTATAAGAAGTTTTATTGATTTCTGAGTTTCCTCCGGATGAGGAAATACTGTTAATTCCTGACATATTCTTTTTACCTCCTTGTAAAAAACGCTCCGGTAAATTGTCATAAAACATAGAGCGTATCAGTGCTGACATCCGTTTCAAATACAATGAGCGAATACTTACCCATTTCTTATTTTTATTATCGACGGAAGCGTTTTGTATATGAAGAGAAAAAGTATAAAATAAATATAAAAATTACCTTGTTCATAAAATATCTGAATGTTATATTCAAGAATAAATAGAGATAAGAAAAATACACAATGGGAGTGTTTATCAATGGTCGGAAACTACAAAGTAGTCACATTATGCGGCAGCACACGTTTTAAGAACGAGTTTATGGAAGCTCAGAAGAAACTGACATTGGATGGAAAAATCGTTATCAGCGTAGGGCTTTTTGGTCATTCAGGTGATAAAGAAGTCTGGGAGAGCATGGACGAGGGAACGCTTACAAAGACAAAAGAAATGCTTGATGATATGCATAAGAGAAAGATAGATATGGCTGATGAGATTTTTGTGATAAATGTCGGAGGTTATATCGGAGACAGCACAAGATCAGAGATTGAATATGCAAAAGAACATGGGAAGACCATTTCATATCTGGAAGGAGAAAAAATATGACAGAAATCGAAGCAATCAAGGCCAGACATTCGGTTAGAAGTTATAAGCCGCAGATGATCGAGCCGGAGAAAATCATACAGCTAAGAGCCAAAGTGAGTGAGCTCAATGCTGAGAGCGGACTTCATTTGCAGTTTATTGAAGATGCGGGAAGAATATATAATAATCTGATAAACAGAGCAAGGGGACTTGGTTCGGCACCGAGCGTTATCGCATGTGTCGGCAGAGCTTCGGATGACCTGGAACAAAAGATTGGTTACTATGGCGAGAAACTGGTCCTTTTTGCACAGAGTTTAGGACTTAACACATGCTGGACAGGGGGCTTTAATCATAAGACCATATCCGCCGAAGTTGCTCCCGATGAAAAACTTGTAATAGCTATCGCAATAGGCTATGGCAAGGATCAGGGCAAAGCACGCAAGTCTAAGACTGCGGAGCAGATTGTTGAGGCAGCAGGTGAGCGTCCGGATTGGTTTAATCAAGGCGTTGAGATGGCTCTTTTGGCTCCCACTGCAATAAATCAGCAGAAGTTCGTGATAAAACTTGCAGATGGTGAAAAAGTTGAATTTATTGACAAGGGCGGCCCTTTCAGCAAGGTGGATATCGGTATCGTAAAGTGCCACTTTGAGATCGGTTCGGGGAAAAAGATCTGATACTGTTGCTTGGAAACGCTTGAAAACACTGGGAAACGAAATATCGAAACTTAAAAAAAATTCCGATTATGAGTTAGAATAGAATTCAAGTGATTGGAAAGAAAAGGAAAGGAGTAATGGTCATTTTCGGATGACCATGATAACAGGGGAATGGACAAGAAAAAGATAGCAACAATAGTGGAGATAGTACCGATAGTATCGGCAGTTTTGAATTTTATCTTTTTATATGCTTTTGAGGACTCAAACTTTATAAGAGCAATCAATTCAATTACAATGTTTTTTGCATTTTTTGGCTTTGTGTTCTTTTTTGTGGGACGTTCATTGGGAAAAGGCGACAAGACTGTAAAGATCTTAGGTATATTTGATATATTTGCGACGGTATCGGTTATAGCGATATATATTTTGGCATTTCTTGCGATGGCAATGTAAAAGTGATCGCGGTCGATACATAAAAATGGGGATATAAAGGCATTTGATGACTAAAATATGAAAAGATTGCAAATACAATATCAAACACTTATAATTGCTAAAGACTATAAAGTTGGTTATAATTAGGAGTGAAATGAGCAGGGATGTTTATAGCGCCTGTAAACTACTTTGCAGGAAGCTTTTGGAGGAGAAAGTGTAGTACCTGCTTATTTTGTGTGTGTATGATGAAAAAGGGTTTGTGGAGGATGTTGGTTTGTTGAAGACTTTTTCCGTGACGGATATTGGAAAGAAGCGAAAGCTTAATCAGGATTATATCTTTTCCTCAGACAGAAAAATCGGTAATCTTTCCAATGTGTTTATTGTTGCGGACGGCATGGGAGGTCACAATGCAGGTGACTATGCGTCCAGGTATACGGTTGACACAATGGTAGAAGAGATAGAGAAGTCTTTTGAACAGAGTCCTGTTAAAATTCTGGAGAACGCGATTAAGATAGCGAATCGCAACCTTAGAGAAAAAGCGGCAGAAAACCCGTCGCTCTTTGGTATGGGAACAACGGTTGTCGCATGTACGGTTATCGGCAGGTATTTGCAAGTAGCGAATGTCGGTGACAGCAGGCTCTACGTCATCAATGATAAAATCACCCAGATAACAAGAGACCATTCCCTTGTGGAAGAGATGGTCAGAATGGGCGGAATTGATAGAGAAACTGCTCGGACACATCTTGATAAAAATATTATCACGAGGGCAATCGGTGCCACGGAAACTGTAGACATCGATTTTTTTACAGTGGAACTTAATCGAGGGGATATCGTCCTTATGTGTTCGGACGGTCTCACGAATATGCTTGAAGATGAAGAAATCCGCATGATTGTCAGCGGTCAGCGAGACATTATTGAGAAGGCCCAGAAGCTGGTTGTCGCGGCAAATAATAACGGAGGCAAGGATAATATAGCAGTTATCCTGATAGAACCCTTTGCCGATGAACCCACTCGCGATGGAGGACTGAATGATTAAAATAGGTATGGTGATCGGAGATCGCTACGAGGTGCTTGAAAAGATCGGCACCGGCGGAATGTCCGATGTTTATAAAGCAAAAGATCATAAACTTAATCGTCTTGTTGCGGTAAAAATACTGAAACAGGAATTTTCCGAGAACGAGAATTTTGTAGCAAAGTTTCGTGTTGAGGCGCAGTCAACAGCGGGGCTTATGCATCCTAACATTGTAAACGTATATGATGTTGGTGACGAGGACGGTATCAACTATATCGTCATGGAACTTGTAGACGGAATCACTCTCAAAAAATATATTGAGAAAAAGGTCAGACTCTCTGTAAAAGAGGCTGTCAGCATTGCCATACAGGTTGCCATGGGTCTTGAGGCTGCACATAATAACAATATTATTCACAGAGATATCAAGCCTCAGAACATTATGATCTCCAAAGACGGTAAGGTTAAGGTTACCGACTTTGGTATTGCAAAAGCAGCTACAAGTAACACCATCACCTCCAATGTTATGGGATCGGTGCATTATACTTCTCCCGAGCAGGCAAGAGGCGGATACAGCGATGCCAAGAGTGATATTTACTCACTTGGTATCACGCTTTTTGAGATGCTTACCGGAAGAGTTCCTTTTAACGGGGACACTACCGTTGCAATAGCTATTAAGCATATTCAGGAGGAACTTCCCACACCGACGGACTTTAATGAAGAAATTCCTATCAGTGTGGAAAAGATTGTTCTTAAATGTTGTCAAAAGAGTCCTGACAGAAGATATCAGAATGCAGCTGAGCTTATTCAGGATCTTAAGAAGTCACTTATTACACCCGACAAGGATTTTGTATCCATGGTAGATCCCGATGAGGACGGCGTAACCAGAGTTGCGTCCGATGAGGAGGTGAGGCATGTGAAGAATAGAGATCCACGTATGCCTGAACCTGAGCAGATGAGGCTCAAACGCGATGTAGTCAGAGAATATGAACAGGATGACTATGACGATTATGATAGAGAAATAAGAAAATACGGCAGAGATTATGAAGACGACGATGCCGATGAAGAAGAGGAAGATTATTATTACCGCGAAGAGCATGACAGAAGACGCAGAGGAACAATGCAGGAAGATGGTAAGATTGAGAGAATCACATCTTCAATAGCCATTGTGATGGCGGTAATAGTTGCTCTTGTTGTTGTCTTGCTTGTTGCCAGAGGAATCGGACTTTTCGGAACGATTGATTCTAACGAAGGCTCCTCAGGTGCAAGTGATGCTAAGGTTACAGCTGAGGACAGCGACAAGGGAAAAGTTCCCGATGTAGTTGGAAAGACATATGCAGAGGCAAAGTCATTGCTTGAAGATGACAGAGGCTATAAGGTAAAAAAAGAAGCCGATAAAGATAACACACAGCCCAACAATACCGTTGTATCAACATCACCTGCGGCCGGTGAGAAGCTTGATAAAGGCTCTACGATCACTGTGTATGTAAGTAACGGTTCAAAATATAAGGGAAAAGCAGATGCATCATCTGATGCTTCTTCAATGGAAGGTGAGATAGAAGTTCCGGATCTTGTCGGACTTGAGACAGATGAAGCTATGGCTGTGTTGGTAGAAGCAGGACTTGAACTTGGAACAGCCAAGGATGTGAAGAATTCCGATCCTAAACTTATGGATAAGGTTTGCAGACAGATTCCCGAAGCCGGAAAGAAGGTCAAGGAAGGAACTGTTGTGCACATAGAGGTATCTACAGGCCCCGGAGAAGTTTCATATTCATTTAAGGAGAGCTTACCTTTACCTGAAGGTGGAAAATATCCTTATAATCCCGGAGATAAAGTACATATATCCATTACTTCTTCTGATGGTGCGGTACTTCGCGAGTTTGATACAACTTCATTCCCGTATCCTGTTGAGATTACCGGAATTAAAACACCTACGGGCGTTGTAAGTTATACATATTACGTATCAGTACCTGCACAAGAACCCGATGCAGGCTATGTTCCGGAGCGGGTTGATGTTCAAATGCGAGCTCAGTTTACACAGGAGACCCATTAATGCAGGGAAAGATAATTAAAGGAATTGCCGGCTTTTACTACATAGAAACTCATGATGCGAGAATCTATGAATGTAAAGCAAAGGGCATCTTTAGAAAAGATAATGTAAAACCGCTGGTTGGAGATAATGTCATGATAGACATTATCGACGAAGAGAATAAAAAGGGGAATATCACAGAGATACTTCCCCGTAAGAACCGGCTTTTAAGACCGCCTGTTGCCAATGTGGATCAGGCGGTTATTTTGTTTGCCATAGTTAAGCCCGATCCCAATTACAATTTGCTCGATCGCTTTCTTATCATGATGAGGCAGCAGAATCTTCCGGTTATAATATGCTTCAACAAGCAGGACATTGCGACGCAGGAAGAGCAGCAGGAACTTTATAACGCCTACGAGAAGTGTGGATATAAAGTCCTTTTCATAAGTGTCAAAGAGGACAAGGGACTTGATGAGTTAAAAGAGCTCCTTCGCGGCAAGACTACAACTCTCGCGGGACCGAGCGGAGTCGGTAAGTCATCTCTTTTAAACAAACTTGTACCTGATGCGCTTATGCAGACAGGTGAGCTAAGCCGTAAGATAGACAGGGGAAAAAATACGACGAGACATTCGGAGCTCTTTTTCGTAAGTGAGCTTTCAGAGGGCGAAGATGAGACATATCTTTTTGATACTCCCGGATTTACGTCGCTTAACTTAAATGACGTCACGACAGACAATCTTATGCAGTACTATCCTGAATTCGAGGAGTTTGAGCCTGAGTGCAGATTCGGTGGCTGCTCGCATATCGCAGAACCTGACTGTGGTGTAAAGAATGCGCTTAGCGAAGGCAAGATTTCTGCAGTTCGCTACGAGAATTATAAGATAATATACGAAGATCTTAAAAATGCCAGACCCGATTACAGCAAGAAGGCAAGGCGATGACTTGAATAAATGCAATATGATATGCGTTTTTCCATTAGAGAGGAAAACGTGCAAGATAAGCTTTAGATGAGGAATACAGATGAAGATATACGTTACAAGACACGGACAGACTGACTATAACAAAAAAGAACTGATGCAGGGAAGAATTGATATTCCTCTCAATGAGACCGGAATGGAGCAGGCACGCGCAACCAAGGCCAAAGTCGGTGATGTTAAGTTTGACGCAGTATACGCAAGCCCACTTATAAGAGCGGTGCAGACGGCATCAATTATCGGTGACATAGATCCTTCAAATATAATAACCGATGAGCGCATAATTGAGGCGGACTTTGGAAAATATGACGGAGTAAATTACTACAAAGTAGCACTTCCCATGACAGCGTATTGGACGCTCCCTGAAATTTTTCCGGCTCCGTCAGGAGTGGAGACTATAAAAGAAATGGTCGATCGCACCAAATCTTTCCTCACAGAACTTGAGCAAAAAGACTACGAAAACGTACTCGTTGTCTGCCACGGCGGAATTATTCGCCCCATTCGCGGCTACTTCGAAAACGCCAAGCGCGGCTACATCTGGCGCCCACGCCCCAAGAACTGCGAAATTTTCGTCTACGAATCAAATAACGGCAAACATAGCTTAGTGCAGGATATTCTTTAAGAGATTTAAGTAAATGCTGAGAAATACTGAAATGAATGAAATTAAGACGGAGTAATTTATTCTGTTTTTCAATCCATTGTTTGAGCCCATTTATGGGCGAGTTTGGATTGAAAGAATAAATTACTCCGTCTTTATATGCCTTGAATATCAACGAACAAAACTTAATGCGAAAATGCACCTTATATGCCGGTACCTTGACCTTCTTGAATAACCTATCGGTTAAAGAATGATTTTACTCGTTGGGCAGTGTTTCGGCACGTTGCGCAATATTCTGCTTGAAATTTATAACATCATGGTCGTATTCCTCATCCATGAAACTTGAGTGAAGGAGGAAGTCTGCGGTTGCCTTGTTGTTTGCAAAAGGAATGTCGTAAACCTGTGCGATTCGCATGAGCGCTTTGACGTCAGGATCGTGAGGTGCTGCTGTGAGCGGATCTGAGAAGAATACTACGAAATTGATCTTTCCTTCTACGATCTTGGCACCGATCTGCTGATCGCCGCCAAGAGGGCCTGAATTATATCCGCGTACAGGAAGATTTGTGGCATCTGTGATCATTCTTGCCGTTGTACCTGTGCCGCAGAGAAAATGCTTTTTTAATGTCTCGGCATTATCTTTGCACCATTTGATAAGCTCAGGCTTTTTGCCGTCATGAGCGATAAGTGCAATTGATTTCTGCTTTGGAATTGTAAGTGTAATTGTATCTGACATGAAAACTCCTCCTTAATTTGAGCGTTATTTCTTTATCTCTTTTTTCCAAAATACACCATAAACATAATAGTGTCAAAGATGTAGTTTGTTAACTTTTTTGACCTTTTTGACCTGAACCCTTATAATTACGGTATGGGTAGAAAAAATTATAATTACAAAATAATAATCCTGGCACTTGTGCTTGTTATGGTGATGTGCTTTGTAGGATGCGGAGATTTTCTTTCGCAGTTTGAGGAGACGGAAGATATCTCTTCGGGACTAGCAACCGTTTCTGACGTTATGACCGGATTTGTTTCCGATGCAAGCTCTTATCTTGAGTCTGAATTTGGTATCGGAATAGAGATAGAAGGCTTTAACGATGCTGACTCTGAGGCAAAAAAGAAGATTAAAAAAGGCGTAGAGAAGGCTAAGGAAGTAAAAGAAAATCTGGAAGAAGACGGAATCTTAAGCGACCCTTCCGATATCGAGCTTCACGATGTTGACGGAAAAGGCAAAAATTACGCTTTTACCTATGGAAATGAGGAATTTTCCGCGGTATATACCAAGGACAACTGGAAGATAATTGACTCCTACAAGATTTCTAATAATGAGGATATGAAGATCATCTGCTCGGCTCTGATAGAAGAGCATCAGGTGCACGGAAGAGACATGGAGTCATACAGAACTCCCGATGACATGGCTTACGAGTGGGAACAGCATAATATTGCTTATGCATTTCTTCCTGATGACAACAGATGGAAAGCCAAAACCAAAGACGTTGACCTTAACCCTGCGGACCAGGGACTTTCTTTCACCGAAATCTATGAGCAGCAGACGGGAAAAGAGCTTACGATTGATGAGCTTATGAAGCACATGAAGGAAGGATAACGTTTATGACTTATTTTACATGTTTTTTTCTTGATGATGAAAAAGATATTATAGTAAGTCTTTACAAAGACCTTGATAGGATGTGGTATGTGCTTTCAACGCCAAACCATCACACCGGAAACCTTATAAGGAACCTCGCCGCAATATGCAAACTGACTCTTTCTGAGGATGAGAATGGGATGCTTGTTGCAAAGGGCGAGGTTCCCTGTTTTATTGACGGAAACAATGAAGAAAGCTATATATTCAGCTTGCGTGATGTAGAGATAGCCAAGATCTTTCCGGATAAAAGAGTTGAAGTCATGGCTTCGGTTCCGGCGATCGCCAAGACACTGATGAGCCAGACCAAGAACTATCAGCTTGACCTTAACAAGACTGTTTTCAAGACTTATATAAACAAGAATCTTAAGTTCAGGACCGATCTTCATACGCATATGAACGGCAACCTTCCTGCGGATATTCTTATCGCGCTCGGAATCTATCATCAGATTAGATACCCTTTGTATTATGTAAAAAAAACTGAATCTCGAGCTCACTGAGAAGCAGTGGATCAAGGTTCTCAAGAACAGGGAGAAAGTCGCAAGACAGTTCTCTTCATCAGAACTTCAGGGTAAATATCTTGACAGAAAAATAGATGACAACACCTTTATCAATTTTGCGGATCTTATCCTTAATAACTTAAATGACGCGGAGCTGAACATTGTTAAGATCAGAGGCTCTCTTGCCGTTATCAAGGACGGACAGGCCGTTTTTACCAATCTTGAGAAGGTTTACATTTACAGATATATCTTTACCAAGGGAAAAGAATGTGATGAAAAGATAGATATTCACAGCGTTTCCCAGATTCCCGACGAAGATGTGAAAAGAGCTTTGGAAAAGATGTTGATGGACAAAGAAACGGAAGAATACTGTCACAATACTCTTTTTCAGGATAAGCTCCTGTGGATTGCAAGAAACTACAAAAGGCAGGGCATCTACTACGCAGAAATAAGCGACACGACTCTTGTAAAAAAATATGAGTCGATCGATATGCTAAGGCAGGTGCACGAGGTTATGCCGAGCATACACAGAGAGACGGGAGTCATGATCAGATTTCTTGCCGCTATGAGAAGGATACCGCTTACGATCATTAAAGATGCGGTAACTCCGGCAAATTATCTTGAGCAGAATCTCGAAGTTCTGAAAGCAACGGCACTTGATCCGTATGTGGCGGGATGCGACTTTGTTGGAGAAGAGATAAATGACATTATAACTTTGAAGCCCGCTTTTAAAGAGATAGTGAAGATCGCGGCCAAAGATCCTTCGTTTGTTATAAGAGTTCATGCGGGAGAGAACGACAGCCAGAAAGATAACATCTCGCACAGCATACAGTGTGTAAGAGAATCACTTGCTCCCGGACAGCAGATGCCGCGTATGAGACTTGGACACGGTCTATATACCTACAGCCCGAGGTCTCAGAAGGGAAAAGAAGTCCTTAAACAGCTTAAGGAAAACGGCGTGGTTCTTGAGTTCCAGCTTACGAGTAACGTACGACTTAATAACCTTAATTCACTTGATAAGCACCCTTTGAAGCAATATCTGAAACAGGGGCTTAAGTGTGTTCAGGGAACCGACGGAGCGGCTCTTTACGGAACAAATTCGGTGGACGAGCAGCTTTCACTTGTTAAGATGCTGGGACTTTCTGATAACGACATTAGCCTAATGAAACAGGCGGAGACAGAGATAATAGAGATAAGCAGAGCATCTTACGCGGCCAAGAAAGAAGCGTTCAATGCTCTTATAAAAGACAGGGATATGGAAGAAGTGCTTCTTGAGAAGATGAAAGCCGTTAAGATATCGAAAAAGAGACCTTCTTCAAAAGATCTTTTACTCGATGCCAATAAAGAACTCAAGGATCGCATAAGAGAAATTTCCTGGTCACATTTCCCGGTCGTGCTTCTTGGAGGCAGCTTTAATACAGAGAACAGAGCTACAAGAGTTACCAAGGAAGGTGCTGCGCAGCTTGATGCCCTTATGGATAAGCTTAGTCCTGAGGAAGTCTGCTTTGTCATAGGACATAAGCTGTCCGGATATGAAAAGTACCTTCTTGATAACAACAAGAAGAATTTTATTGTATATGCGGTTGTTCCCGCCATGATCACCGAGAAGGAAAAAGATATGCTTCTTTCTTATAATGTCAGGATTCGGGTTTCTACGGAGACTCAGGGAATGGGCATTTACAAGAGCTTTAACTATGAGATATTTGAGAGAAGACCATCGATGGTCGTTGCCTTTGACGGAAACAGCGCCGCAGCCAATCTCATTCAGGAAGCCAAGAACGGAAAAGGAAAATCCCACATCTTGGTGTGGGGACATTCCAAGACACTTCGGCAAAAAGCACTTTCGCTGAAAGGTTATGTAGATATTTTTGATGAAGAAATGACCCTGGGGGACGGGGTTATTGGACCAAGAATTTGATAGTGAACTAAACTTATGAATGTGCTGCAAATGCAGTATTTATCCGGATGCACCATATAGGTGCATCCTTTTTTCAGGTGGTGCTTGTATAATATAATGGGAAAAGAGATACTGATTTCAACATCTTGCGCAGATGAGAATATAGATTTTTTGGAAGGAATTTTTTATATATGGTAGAATTTGGCGAGCAACTAAGAATAGCGAGAGAAAAGAAAGGGATGACGCAGCAATCTCTTGCGGATCAATTGTTTGTGAGTAGGCAATCAGTTTCACGTTGGGAACGCGGAGAGCGTTATCCCGATCTTGTTACAACAAAAAATCTATCTCGGATTCTGGATGTGAGCCTTGATACTCTACTGTCCGGAAAGGAGATGGTTAAAGTGGCGGAAAGAAATCCGGTAGTTGAAAATAAAGCGGTAAATAATATGGTAATTGCACTATATGCCGTTGTAGTTATATCTTTTTTTATAAAAATAGCTGAGAGGGCAATGATATTTTTTATTCAGTCATTTAAATCTTTGTCTGAATCGAGGCCGATGAACTATATGCAGGGTTCCGTTGATGAGAGAATTGTTATTCTGAGATATATAGTTTATGTCATTGTTTTTTCATTTGCTTTATATCACGCAATAAAAGATACGTTAACACCTAAAAAAATAGGTGTGATGATGATGAGCTATTTCATTACATTGTTTTTGCTTGATGGGATTATAGTAATCGATTATTTTGGATCGTTTTATGCTTCTATGATTGACGGAGCCCCGGATAGTATGCGGTGGCTTAGGAAAGTAGTGGTTGAACTTATGCGGGCTACTGTTCCGGGCGGAATTGGAGCGCTTGCATCATATTTCTTTTTTATACGCGAAAATAATCGTAAAGTATGGGTAAATATGTTCACAGTAATCTCAATTGTCGGTATAATCGGCAATATGTTGAATACGTACCATGACATAAGCAAAGCGAGAATGTTTTTCCCGGCAGCGTCAATGGTCACAACAACTGCCAGAGAGACAGCAGCAGATTTTGTGCTTGGAATTGCGGTATTTGTTTTGATTGTCTATCAGTCGAATGTTTTATATAGGAAGAGACTAACAGCTATGAAATTGCAAGAAAAAGACAAAAATTGAGATGTTTCATAACAGAAAATAAGAAGCATTCAAAAAAAATTCGGGCATATAACTTGATACTGTTATCACATTTTTCAAAAGATTTAAGATGGAAAAGTTTTATACAGCGAATTACTCAACGGCTACCCTTGGAGAGGCTGTTGGGAATGTAAATGAAATAATAGCCGGCTTTATGCTTGGTATAGCATTTTCGGCTCTGGTCATATATCAGACATACACTTTGTACAGAAAGCGCAGAATGGCTATGGATCTAAGCAGCGAAGAGCAGCTTGTGGAAGCCACGGTGCAATGAGAAAACGCCACAGAATTTCCTAAGAGGATTTTCTGTGGCGTTTTCTTTTTAAAAAAGCAGGTGCCATTCCTTTTTTGAAAAAGCAACATAAAATGTGACGCTGAAACCTTGATTTTACCGCATGTCACCATATTGGAGCGCCCATTTTCCGATGCGTTGCTTGTAATATTCCCGGCTGAAAAAGATACTGAAGATAACTTCTTTGAAAGCTAAAAAGCAGAATTTATGTTGAATATATTTTTTTGAAGAATCATGGGAGGAATATAGGTATGTCAGCATTGATTTTATTGTTTGGAAATATTATAGGTGTTTATCATTTGTTCTTGGGAGTATTTTTGTTTGTCTGGTTATTTGTGTTTTTCGTAATTGGGGATAGTTACGATATGAGCGATGATGTTCTTGCGAGTATAAAAGAAAAATAGACATCCCGATTTTATGTATTTTTCAAGAAAAAAGCATCCCGATTTTATGCAATTTTCTATAAAATAGCACCCCGATTTTATGCATTGATATTGACGAAGACTAGGAAAATGCTGTAATATCAAGGTGTAAAAATCGAAGGAGAAATGGTGCTTATGTTAAAAAGAAAAGCATATGCGGAACTATTGAATTGGAAAAGACAAAGGCGTGAAGAACAATTAAAAAAATGCCTTTTAATAAAAGGCGCCAGACAGGTTGGAAAATCTTTTATTGTAAGAGAGTTTGGAGAAAAAGAATATGAGTCTTTTATCAGCATAGATTTTTTTAAACAAAAGCAGTTAAAGCAGATATTTGATGGTGAGTTATCATCTGAAGAGATATTTAAAAGAATGACTGCGAATATTCCGGGAATAAAGCTTATACCCGGAAATACGCTCGTTTTTTTGGATGAAATTCAGTGCTGTGGTAATGCGCGCACTGCTCTGAAATTTTTGGCAGAAGAGATGCGCTATGATGTTATTGCATCCGGATCATTATTGGGACTTTCTTATGGGCAGGATGATGACGATGAAGTTGAGGAACCTGCTTCTCTTCCTGTTGGATATGAAACACAACTTGTAATGTATTCTCTGGATTTTGAAGAGTTTTTGTGGGCTTATGGATATGATTCGGATGTGATCAATGAGCTTAAGGAATATATGGAATCTGACGTGCAGATTCCTGAAAGTATCCATAATAAATTTGAAGAGCTTTTTAGGGAATTTATTGTTGTGGGCGGAATGCCGGAAGTGGTCATGGATTTCGCTATAAACAAAGATTTTAACAGAGTTATGGACATTCAGAATAATATCATCGCGCTATATCAGGATGATATTACTAAACATGCAAAGGGAAAAGAAAAGCAGTTGGTTAGAATGTGCTATGACGCGATTCCGAGACAATTGGCTAAAGAATTAAAAAAATTTCAGTATTCAACGGTTGAAAAAGGACAGACCAGTCGAAAATTCGGAGGCAGCGTAAAGTGGCTTAAAGATTCATGCTTGGTAAATGCTTGCTACAATATTTCTGAACCGTATATTCCGCTTATGGCAAACGAGAAGCCTGAACAGTTCAAACTGTATATAAATGACACAGGGCTCTTGACTTGTATGTACGGATTTGAAACCAAGCGGGCAATACTTAACAATACAATTAAGGGAAATGCTAAAGGTGGCATTTATGAAAATATAATATCTGAATGTCTTATCAAACGCGGCTATAATCTCCATTATTATAAACCTGATGATGAGCATGAATTGGAGTTTCTTATTGAAAAAGATGGAGAGGTAGTACCGATAGAGGTGAAGGCTGGAAATAAGGCATCGGTTTCACTTAATAATTATATAAAAGAGTATTCGCCCGATAAGGCATACAAATTAATAGCCAATAGGAATGGGGTGTCAGGTGCGAAAATAATACTGCCACATTACTATGTGTTATTTATTTAGATGAATTTTTTGTTTTATCAAGTATATATAACTGAAACGCAGATATTTACTGGGGTGCACCATATTGGTGCACCTTATTTTTATGCGAATTCTTGTAATGTTTTTGGTGTTAAGAGATACTTAAGAAACATCGTACGCGTAATCAGATGGTACAAAAAGAGATTATTAAGGGGAAAGTAGATGAGGAAAACAGAAATATTGAAAAGAGTACTAAGCGGTATGCTGGCGTTTACATTTTGTATAACAACGTCAGGCTGCGGCCAAAAAGACGATATGGTTAAGGCCGGAGGAAAAGAGGCTTTGGCTCAAGCAGAAAAGATTGATAAGGAGCATATTTTTAAACAGGAAGATATAAAAGGTATCCTTGAAGATGGCGAAGAAGTCGCTGTTATCGATAGGAAAGATGATAGAATACAGGTTATTGCTCAGACAGATAATGGAAAGTGTAGATTCGTTTCATTTAATCCGGATGGATCGGATGCCAAGTCTTTTGACATTAAATCAGAGAATAAATGCTTTACATCTTCAGCTGCGTTTGATAATGACGGAAACGTTTATATAAGGTGCTTGGAAAGGATAGAATCTGAAGACTCAGAGGAAGATACAGATTATCTTATCAAGTATGATGCATCAGGAAAAGAACTGTATAGGTTGGACCTTACCAAAGAAGCTACGAAAGATTCTTCCGAAGAAGGTTCCGATGTTATGGCGATTACATGGCATGAAAAATATGGTCTTATCTGTCATACGACAAAGGGGATTTATACCTATGATGAGAAAAACGGTTTCGAAAAGCTTGTAGAATTAAAAGCAAGTGGAACCATCTCCGATCTTATTAAGGTGTCAGATAATCAATTGCTGATATATTACATAAATGAATCTGAAGCGGATATGGTTAATCTTGATACAAAGGAAGTCGTGAAAAATCCTGAAGGTTTAGGAAGCGAATCACAATATACTTTCTTTACAGATGGTGGAAGTAATCTATATGTTTCACCACTTGATGGTAGCGGAGTATATAAATATGACATGAAGACATCTAAACTGGATAAGCTGCTTAACTATAGCGATTCCAATGTTGGATTGGGTGGGCAGACGGATATTAGGGCTACAGCATTAAGCGATAATGAGTTTATTGCCGGTTTGTGTTCAGATTCAGGATACTATGATGAGCTTGTGAGACTTACCAAAGTGGATCCAAAAGATGTAGTGGATAAGACAATCATTACTTTGGGAACGGTTTGGGGGATTGATTCCAACTCTAATGGTCAGATTGTGCAATTCAACAGATCAAGCGATAAGTATATGATAAAAATAGTCGACTATTGCGAATTATATCCTGAGGATCCGCAAAAGCAGTTTGAGCTTGATATATTATCAGGAAAAGCTCCTGATATTTTCAGCGTTTCGGAAGATATGCTTAAGAACTATGCCGATAAGGGAATACTGATGGATCTGACGCCTGCTTTTGAAAAAGACGGAGCATTGGGGGATGTAGAGATCCTTCCCAATATAGCTGAGATGGTGAAGATTGACGGCAATACTTATTCATTTATGCCCTCGTTCTATTTTGAAACGAGTATAGTAAGGGCTAAGTTTGCAGGTGGAAAAAAATCTCTTACATATCAGGACTGTGACAATCTTATAAAAAGTATGGGCACTGATTACAGTATTGCTTTCGGAGAATTAAAAAAATCATCTTTTGAATATATTTGGCCATTTTATGGAGATAAGTTTATTGATCGGAAAAACAAAAAGTGCAATTTTAAAGGACCTGAATTTATCGATCTTTTGAATTTTATGAATAAGTTTCCGGATGAACTAAAAGGATCCGATGCAGATTATCTGTTTATTGACGATAAGTATATGGCGGATGAAGCGTTATTTGATATTCATACATTTTATGGAATTGATGATTATGTAAGGCTTAAGCAGATGGTATTTCATGATGATATTGAGTTTGTCGGTTTGCCAAATAACAGCGGCGATAATATAGCGGTGATACGTGGGGATGCTTTTGCTGTAAACAGCAGTACGAGCCACCGGGATGAGATATATGATTTAATTAGAAATATGCTTCTTTCGCAGCGCGGAGATTTTGATAAATTTTCTACTGTAAAACCTATATTTGAAGAGCAATTACAGGAAGCTTTAAAGGAAAGAAGTGATGATGACAGAATGGCTTATGCTTATGACCAATCCAAACAGGATCTCATAAAAATGAAGCCACTTACTCAGGATGAGATAAAGAAGTTTTATGATTATGTTCTTTCTATCAAGACGCAAGGATGTAATGACAGCAGTATCTGTGATATTGTAAGTGAAGAGACTTCAGCATTTTTTGGCGGACAAAAGACAGCAGAGGAAGTTGCAGACTTTATTCAGAACAGGGTCACAACATATCTTAATGAAAACAGTTGATTAAAAGATGAGGAATAAAAAAGTTTAAAATGGTTGAGTTTGGGGAACAACTGAAAAAAGCCAGAGAGGAAAAGGGGCTGTCACAACAGGCTCTTGCAGAACAATTATATGTAACGAGACAGTCAATCTCGCGTTGGGAGCGTGGCGACCGTTATCCGGATCTTGTGACGACAAAGAGAATAGCCCGGATACTGGGGCTTAGTATCGATAGTTTGTTATCCGACGAGGATATGCCGGAAGTTGTGGAAAAGAGTCCCGTTATTGAAAGTAAGGTAGCTAACAACGTTACGATTGCTCTATATATGAGTATAGTTTTGCTACGGTTTATAGAGCATATGCAGTATCTAATGGAATGGTATGGAATACAGGGACCTAAAAGGTTTGATTATGGAACTTTCGATTTTGGAAGTATTTTTGGTTATATGATAGAGGCGTTATATATAGCAATTTTTTCTTATGGCTTATATTGTGCGATAAAAGATATTCAGACTCCAAAGAGAATCGGGATTGTTTTGATTTCGTACTTTTTAGCTTTTTTGATCGATGGCTTCTTTTGGTTTTGCTACAACTTTAGGAATCAGCTTGAGGTTTTTAACAGATCATTTAGAAATCGTATATGGGAATATATTTCGATATGTCTTGAAGGTGATATACCCTTATATTGTCCTGCAATAATGCTGTTAATTGCTGTGTATTTCTTTTTTATACGAGGCTCAAAACGTAAATTATGGGTAAATATCATTATGGTTGCTTCGATATGGGAAATAATAAATGCTGTGAATATTGATATTGACTGGATGCTTAATGAAAGGCGTGGCGTGATGGAAAATTATAAATATACGATTGATGATGTCATAATGTGTTCAATTTATATAGTAAGAGATTTTTTTACAAGGATATCACTGTATTGTCTGATTATTTGCCAGACGCTTACATTGCACAGAAAGCGCAAAACAGCGTCCGACTTGCAAGAAAAAGACAAAAATTGAGATGTTTCATAACAGAAAATAAGAAGCATTGAAAAAAATACGGGCATATAATTTCTATTTGGTTATGTAGGATAAGGCGCGCAAAGAGTTGTATGGCAACTCTTTATTCTGATTACAAGGAAGTTTTGAAATGAAAGCACAAAGATCATCAGTAATTAATATGACCGAAGGAAGCCCCGTTTCTTTGATCATCCGATTTTCGATACCGATGCTTATAGGAAATCTTTTCCAGCAGCTGTACAATCTGGTGGATTCGGTTATCGTGGGACAATTTGTCGGCGCTGATGCACTTGCTGCGATCGGAGCAACCGGCTCTGTAACATTCCTGTTTTTTGCCATGTGCAACGGAATCGGAAGTGGCGGAGGAATAATAACATCCCAGTTTTTTTGGAAAAGGCGATACTGATGAGATAAAAAGCTGCATTGTCAACACAGGTTATATTATGCTGGTATTTCCGATTATCGTCGGTATAGTTGCATTTCTTTTATCTGAACCGATTTTAAAGATGCTTGCTACACCTGATGAGATAATGTCAGATGCTGTTGCATATCTTAGGATCATGTGCCTGGGGCTTGTTTTTGTGTCTCTTTATAACTATGCATCTTCGATGCTCAGGGCACTCGGCGATTCAAAGACACCGCTTTATTTCCTTATCTTTTCATGCCTTCTTAATACCGCGCTTGATGTGCTGTTCGTGTGCGGGCTTCATATGAGCGTGGTCGGCGCGGGAGTTGCTACGGTAATTGCGCAACTTGTCTCAGGAATCAGTTGTCTTATCTATGCCATGAAATTTAATGAGTATTTCAAAATCAGGCGTGATGAACTTAAGGTTGATATGAATATTTCTATGAAAGTGTTGAAGCTGGGAATTCCGTTGTCACTGCAGTTTTCGCTTATTGCAATCTCATGCATGGCACTTCAGCGAGTAGTTAATTCATTTGGAAAAGTAGCTGTTGCCGCATTTACCGCAACCAGTAGGATTGAACAGCTGATTCATCAGCCGTATCAGACACTCGGCGCCGCACTTTCAACATTTACGGGACAGAATTATGGCGCAAGTAAGAATGACCGCATTACTGCAGGTTATAAAAAGAGCATGATGCTGATGGCAATTTTTTCAGCGGCTATGCTTCCGATAATGCAGTTTTTTGGCGAGGCTATCATAAGAATCTTTGTTGAAGATGAAGCCGTTATCGCAATGGGAGCGATGGCGCTTAGAATAACAAGCTATTTTTATGTTATGCTTGGAATGATATATGTTGTAAGAGGTGTACTCAACGGATTCGGAGATTCGTTTTTTGCCCTGCTCAACGGAATTGTCGAGGTTATCGGCAGATTTATAGTTCCGGTTCTTCTGACACAGATTTCGTTTATCGGACTCTGGGGAATCTGGTGGTCTGTCGGAATCGTCTGGTCAATGAGTGGATTTACCGCATGGCTTAGATATGTGTGGTACAAAAAGAACCGAATCAAGGAAAGCAATATCGGAGAGGAGCTTGCGGCACATTTATAATACGCATGCGTGGAACGGAAAGGTCATATGGAAAAAAATCTTGATTTTCATAAACCGACATTTGAAGAAGCGGCAAAACTTTCGGAGGTATACGCGTTAAGAGACAACAAGACCTGCGACAGTACGGTTCTTGATACGTATCTCTGGAAAGACTTGTATAATACCCAAATATATCTTGAGGATGAGGCTGCGATCATATTGATGCAGGATGACAAGGGATATTTCGCGGCAATGCCCTATTGCAGGGAAGAGGATATTCACAAGTATTTTGAGCTTCTAAGGGAGTATTTTAATGAGGAACTTAAGCGTCCGCTAAGGATCGATCTTGCTGATGAAGATGCGATGCGGGCTTTGGGACTTCTTTGCAATCCCGACTTCACGATAGAAGAGGAGAGTGATCTTAAGGATTATCTGTATGACGCCGATGAGCTCAGAAATCTAGCGGGAAAAAAGTTCCAAAAGAAGAGAAATCTGATAAATAAATTTATGAAGGAATATGAAGGCAGATGGGAATACAGGACCATGTGCTGTGTTGATGAATATTTCCTTGAAGAATTTATGAAAGAATGGGTTGATACAAGGCTTTCCGAGGGCGCGGAGAGTAGAGAAACCCTTATTTCAGAAAAAGACGGACTTATAGATATACTCAGAAACTGTGATAAAGTTACTTTCAGGATTGGTGGTATTTTTATCGATGAAGTTCTTGAGGCGTTTTCCATCGGTTCATATAACAGTCGGGAAAAGATGGCGGTTATCAGTGTAGAAAAAGGAAATCCTGAAATCCCCGGAATATATCAGATGATCAATCAGCAATTTCTTTTAAACGCTTTCGAAGATGCGGAACTTGTAAACAGAGAAGACGACATGGGACTCGAAGGATTGCGGCAGGCCAAGGAGAGTTACAATCCTGTAGGCTTTGCCAGAAAATACAGAGTTTGCGAGAATAACATATGATAATTGAGTATGCGGAAAAAGAAAACACGAGAAAGTTGTACGAAGAGGCGTTTGACGATCCGAAAGAATTTGTCGATTATTATTATTCTGACAAGTGCCTCGATAACAGGATGATAGTGAGCTTTGAGGGTGGGGAAGTCGTATCGATGCTTCACCTGAATCCTTTTTCTGTAAATCTGTGCGGAACGGTCGTTTCAAGTTATTACGTCGTTGCGGTTGCAACAAAGAAGAGCATGCGACATAGAGGGCAGATGACCCGCGTGTTTGAAAAGACATTTGAACTTCTTAAGGGAGAGAAAATCCCTTTTATATTTCTTTTACCTGTCGATGAGTCCATATATTCTTGGATGGGCTTTGAAAAGATATGCGATTTTTCTAAAGACAGGATTCCAAGTTATTATGAAATTCAGAAAAAATATGATATCTACTGTGTCAGAGACGATGACTACGTCAGAAGAATGAACAAGGAAGACGAACTTCGAAAACTCGATATGGGAGAAGTGCTTCCCGACAATCCCGTGATAATGGCAAAGATCACTAACCTTGAGGCGTTCAACTCTGCGACCGGAAAAGAATTTGCCAATGAAAAAGAAGCCCTTGATTGGACGAAAAAGAAACGGATATATATTTGCGAAGAAGTGTAAGCCATCAAAATGATGGTAAAAGTGTCTTGAAAAACCATCAAAATGATGGTTTAATATAATCAGAGGTGATTATATGGTAAAAGAATATATAACTCCCAAATACACAGATTCTGCTGAGGTAAAGAATATCCGCAGTATTCTAAAGCTTACGCAGAAACAATTTGCGGATTTTGTTGGTGTTTCCAAACCTACTGTAGAGAGATGGGAATCGGCTAATGAACCGATAAGAGGCCCGATAGTCCTGATTATCGAGATATTAAGGCGTATGCCTCAAATTGAACAGGAATATACTTTGCCGGAGAGAAAAACACCGATTAGACTAAAGTATTATTATCGCGATATGCTTTGCACAGTTATCGATGTTAATGAGATTGAACAACGTGTATATATCAGGAATTATACAGATAATTTACTGTATCGGGCTTTTGGAAAAAATGAGCATCCTTCTTTTTCTGATTATGAAGAATTCTTGGAATCCAGATGTTTTCCTAAATCACGAGATAAAATGAAACTTGTGCTTAAAGAGTATGACATTCCTTTTTACGATCCGTTTTTGATAGTTGAGAAGACGGGAGGTCGCATGGAAGAGGATGAGTTTCATATTGTAATTGAAAGGTAATTCAATGGTTGAATTATTTGAAAAAGAAATAATTGAAACAGATAATAAATCTTCAAAAGGCAATCAGTTGAAATGGAGAAATGGTGATGAATGGTATAAGGCTGATTACACCGGGTATGAAGGATTAGCGGAGTATGTTATATCCCATCTGATCATGAAATCGTCATTAAGTGAGGAGGAGTTTTTGCTGTATGATCTTGAAAACATAAAATATAAGAGCAATGTTTTTCACGGTGTCAAAAGCAAAAACTTCCTTAAGGACAGATGGCAACTTATTACATTAGAGCGACTTTTCAAAAATGTCTATGGCAGAAGTTTGAACTCGATGATATATACCATAAGCGATAAGGAAAAAAGACTAAAAGCTTTGGTAGAAGAAACAGAGAGAGTAACAGGATTAAAGAAATTTGGCGCTTACATGTCAAAAATGATAACTATAGATTCTCTTTTCCTGAATGAGGATAGGCATACGCATAATATAGCAGTACTGGTAAACGACAGAGGTGAATACAGATTATGCCCGATATTTGATCAAGGCGCAGGGCTCCTTTCCGACACTACGTTGGATTATCCGATTGGCGGAGATATATATGAGATGATAAATTCTGTTAGGCCAAAAACTTTTTGCGATGATTTTTTTGAACAACTTGAAATTGCTGAAAAATTATATGGTCAAAACATTGAATTTAATTTTATAAAGCGAGATGTTGATGAGGTTCTTGATAATGTGCCGAGTGATAGCTATAGCAACGAAATAATTGATAGAGTCAGAATTATTTGCTATGAAAGAATGCGTCAGATGAATTATTTATTTGTATAGTCTGCTATGAATTTACGGAGGAAGAGTCATGATAAAAGTGTATTGCTATTCAAGATGTTCAACATGTAAGAAGGCTTTAAAGTGGTTGGATGATAATGGAATTAAGTATGAGAGCCTTGATATAAAAGAACAGCATCCTGATAAAATACGCTAAAAGAGCTTAACGAAAAGAGTGGTCTTCCGCTCAAGAAGTTCTTTAATACAAGCGGAATTCTGTATAGGGAGATGGAATTATCAAAAAAGATTCCGAATATGAGTGATGATGAGATGCTGGATATTTTGTCATCTGACGGAATGCTGGTAAAGAGACCGCTTCTTGTTACAGATACTGAAGTGATTCCGGGATTTAAAGAGGAAACATGGAAAGCAGCATGTTTGTGATCAGCATAATACTTTTACGTATCAGCGAGCAAAGAGTTGCAAAGCAGCTCTTTGTTTTTTCGAGAAATGTTAGCAATGGCTAACAAAAGTGATATCATGAAATCTATAGATGATATTTTGTATGGAGCTGGAATAATACCGGGTGGTTTGCAGGTGACGAAATTATTAGACAAATCGCGGGTTTACTATAGCGTTAGTGTAAATCCGGAGTATCAGTAAAATTATCTTATTTAGTATTATTCTTCGATGCCCCCATTCGCGGGGCATCGAAAACTTTCTTTTTTCAAATACCGATGTTTTTTGAAGGAGTTGAAACTTCCAGACATCGAAAATCCCATTTTAAATAATCACGCTGTTGAAAAAGAAGTATGAGGCTGTCTTGTGGCATCGGAAACCTAAAATATAAATATTCCGCTGCAATAAATGAGCCATGAGGGGGGTTCTAAGCAGCGGAAAAGTAACTATTAACAGTATCGCTGTCTAGACGGTGGCAATAGAAAGAATACAAGCGGCGAAAATGATAATATACAGCAATTCGCTGTCTTAATATGTTTATAAGAATTGTTTTGCTGATAAACAGTATTGAATATAAAGAGGCATTGAATGAGGCATTTGATTGTACAAAAGCAGCTCAATACTCAGCTGTAATCAGTGCTAATCATGCAAAGGATTATGCCAAATATATGGTGAATCAGATTGCAAGCTTAAGAGAAATGTGATATCTATATTTAGATAGTGATTATCTACAATAGACATATTATTTAATGATAATGAAGGGAGAATACTACTATGGTGGCATTTTTGAGATTAAGAAATATCTGATAGCATGAGACTTTATTATTAGTTTCATGCTTATAAAGTACATAAAAAGCATACTAATAAATAAAGGAGCATTATGATATTTCAAGATAATGTAATTAAAGAGTATTTAAAAAACGTATATTTTATCACCGGAACACCATGCGGAGGAAAAACTACCGTATCAAGAGCATTAGGAAAAAAATATGGTATTCAAGTTTATGACATTGATGAGATGTTCCCAAGTCATCAGTTGCTGTCAAATGCTGAGCATCAGCCTGCTATGAATATGACTTTTACAGATGCTGACGAATTCTTTGGAAGGTCTGTTGAAGAGTATCGGAATTGGCTGATCGCTAATACTCGCGAACAACTTGATTTTGTGGTGTTGGATTTGATCAGGCTTTCTAAAAATGCAAAGGTCATTTGTGATTGCCATTTGACAGTAGAACAGGCTGATTTATTGTCAGATCCATCGAGAGTAGTTTTTATGATCAAAGAACCGACCGATTTGGTTGACGATTATTGCAATAGACCGGATCATCAGGGGTTCAGTGACTTTATACACAGTGCGACTGATTTTGAAAGTGCGAAAAGAACTTGTAATGAAACTCTATATTCGCTTAATGCAGAAAAATATGCGCAAATAAAGTCAGGAAACTATTTCTGGATTGAGCGAGACACCAAAAGAAGCGTAGAAGAAACAGTTTCTTTGGTTGAGAAGCATCTAGGATTAGTTTAGATTGGTGTTGATAACACTCCCGTGATAACATTAGCTGATACAGTCCACGTGATATGGACAGCTGAAACCAAATGAAGTCAAATCGCAACAGAGAACCCTAACAAAAATGTTTAAGGTACAGGTTAAGTTAGGGAGCTGGAATAATACCAGCGTTTCTGCAAAGCCAGTATTTACAAGGTTTTGAGAGGTGTATGGAAGTGTAGTGACAATAAAATGACAATACACTTTGAAAATATGGTGTTATTTTAGAGTAAATAGCAAACTATAAATCAGTTCATAAAATGAGCCGTAGTGAATGTATTCAATACATTTGCTACGGCTTTTTTGTATGGTTATTGTAACGGGAGCGTGTCACGCTTCCGTTATTTTATATCAGAGGAAAAAGATGGGTTTAGCTCCTGCTTTATATGCGACAGTATTACAGTTTTTGTTGTTTAGGTATGTGCTATTTGTTAGAATGTTTTTCAGGTGCTTTGCATTTCATAACGTGTTCATAATTTAGCTGGAAACGAAGAATAATTAGGGAAATATTGGGAGCAAGAAATGTTAAGGCTAGAAAAAATAAATGGTAAAAATGTATGGAACATTTTAAAACTATCTGTCAATAATTCACAAAGGGAGTTTGTAGCTAGTAACGAGATAAGTATCATTGAAGCATACACAGCTATTACAGCCAGTGGTTATGCTTATCCCTTTGGAATCTATGATGGTGATATTCCGGTAGGATTTTTGATGATTGGATTTGATAAGGATGATTATTGGGAAGATGCACCAGATGTTGCTACAGGTAATTATAACTTGTGGCGATTGATGATAGATAAGAATTATCAGCACAAAGGATATGGTAGGCAAGCAGTAAAACTAGCGTTGGATTTTATTAAGACCTATCCATGTGGACCGGCTGAATATTGCTGGCTATCTTATGAACCGGAGAATCAAATTGCGAAGGAGTTATATGCATCGTTTGGATTTATTGAAACTGGTGATATGGATGGAGAAGAGATTATAGCAGTTTTGAAATTATAAAAGGGGATAATACAATGTCAGATTTTGGGATTAACGAAATGCTTGAAATGCAGAAAGCGCTTCAAGAGAAGTACAAAGATAAATGGGAGCATATTTCTCCAGAAGTTGGTAAAAACAAGCTACTTTGGATGATTGGAGAAGTGTGAGAAGAACATGAACCGCTGGTAGATGGAATAAACCGCAGGAGGAAGGTCGTTTTGAACGAATATAGTCTACAACATAAAAAGGCGTGGGAGTTTGATGCATATGATTTTTGGGTAAGAACCGCTGGGACTCCGGAGAAAAGAGCATCAAAGGATAAAGAAAACCCCAGGAAGATGCTAAAGCAGTATGCGAACTACTTTGATTCTTTTGAAGGCGTCAAGGTAGCTAATATCTGCGGATCCTGCGGCAAGAAAGCAATTCCGCTGGCTCTTTTGGGAGCAGAGGTTACAGTATTTGATATATCCGAAGCCAATAAGAAATATGCCATGGAAACAGCTGAGGCTGCAGGCGTAAACATTGGCTATGAAGTTTGTGATATCATGGAAATCGATATGGACAAGTATGCCGGCTTTTTTGATGTTGTCATTATGGAGGGTGGAATCCTTCATTATTTCCACGATATAGATGTTTTTATGAATGTTATGAACGGATTGCTTAAACCCGGTGGAAAGATGATCTGCAGTGACTTCCATCCATTTACTAAGATTTCCGATATACTTGGGCTGCAGCAGCCAACCATGAGTTATTTCTCAACAGATATCTTTGAAGGTGAGATGGCGCACGCAAGATTTTACGATGAGGAGATCCGTAAGCAGATCCCTAAATGCCATTACAGGAAGTACACAATCAGCGAGATCATCAATTCTATCATCGGGAGCGGATTTACTTTGGAGCGTTTTGATGAGCATCCTTCATGGGAGAACGAGAAACTTCCGGGAGAGTTTACTGCAATTGCAAAAAAAAGATATGAAAGGCGCAGATAAATTAACTAGAGTTTTTCTGCGCTTTCCTTACGTTGTGGAATCTCAACTACGCTTTTGATAAAGCGCAGAAAAGCATGATCTCGGATAGAGAACATCTATTGCTGCTTCTTAAAGAAAATCCTTCATTGACGCAAGCAGAACTGTCAGAGATGATGAACAAATCTAGAAGAGCGGTGCAAATGTTAATGAAGGAATTGCTGGACGAGGGCGTGATTGAAAGAATCGGATCTAAGAAGACAGGCTCATGGCTTGTGAAATAGTGGGGGATTTTGATATTTGAAAGTAATTATAATACGACATGGACCAGTTGCTTATGACTGGGAAAGAACGTATAGTTCCTGTGAGTTTGATAAGGCTTGTACTCAGTATGACAAGGCACCAATTATGCGGATGTCTTATGATATTCCTGTTTTTAATCTAAAACGAGTATACGTTAGTACCTTGCCTAGAAGTCGGGACACTGCAATAGAAATATTTGGGAATAAGGATTTTATATGCATACCTTGGTTAAAGAGATGCAAAAGGCGGGATTTAGAATCAGTAAATCGATGAGAAATTATAAAAATGGTGACTATGTAGTTGCTGAAAAATAGAGGTGGCTTAGATTGGATTTTACAATAAACGAGATGCAGGACATGCAACTTACGGAAATCGGTCGAGTTCTGCATTATGGTCATAAGACATATTATGTAGATTATTTATGCAATACGGACGTCGATAAAGATAGCATTATCCTTCAAGAGGGCGAGACATCTGCTTACAAATGGGTTACTTGCGATGAGTTGCGTAAATTGTCACGGGATGAAATTGCGACTCAGAGAATACAGAATTTTATAGAGGAGCTTAGATAAAGAATTATGAATGAACTCATACTTGTTGAACCAAGTCTGGAATATGCCGAGGATCTATGGGCGTTCAGACAGGAAATAATAGATAAAGATGCTGATAATGAAGATCAATTTGCTGGATGCATGTCATTGGATTCAAGTAGTTCTGCTGACGAATGAATCCGAATATGTTTTCTTAGAAAAGACGAAAAAACATGTGAAGAAGTAGGAACGACAGTTCCTTCACATACTTATCTGGCAATAAGGAAGAAGGATAACAGAATTGTTGGTGTAATAGATCTTCGTCATCATATTGATCATCCCATCCTTGGTACTTGGGGTGGACATTGCGGATATTCGGTTCGTCCTTCCGAGCGTAGAAAAGGCTATGCCAAGGAAATGTTACGCCTGGACAAGTTAAAGGCAAAAGAACTCGGGATCAATAAGATGCTTGTGACCTGCGACGAGGGAAATGATGCCAGCGAGAAAACGATTCTTGCTAATGGCGGGGTATACGAGAAGACCATCGATGTTGATGGCGATAAAATAAAAAGGTTTTGGATAAGCATATGAGCGTGGAAATATCAGTTATGACATATGGTCATCCGCTTTGGGACAAAACAATTTCCTTCGCGGAAAACTGTTCATGGAAGGCCGGACCGTATCTTGCCAAGATGATGCGTAACAAAGAGTTCTCGGAAACAGAGCGCGTGTTCGTTGCTAGTGAGGGCGAAGAAATCATCGGATATTGTACTTTTGCTAAGAAAGATGAATTGCCGGATGATGCCCCATATACACCATTTATTGGATTTGTTTTTGTTGATGAAAAAAGCAGAGGAAAGAGAGTTTCTGAACGAATGATTAATGTCGCTTCGGACTATGCCAGATCCATTGGTTATGAGAGGATTTATATTATGAGCGGTGAACAGGGATTGTATGAGAAATACGGGTTTGAAAAAATCGGTGATTTCAAAACCGTATATGGAACTGAAGACCAGTTGTTTCAAAAAAAACCTAGCGTGATAACACCACCATGATAACAATTTGATAACATTAGCTGATACAGTCCATGTAATATGGACAGCTGAAACCAAATGGAATCAAATCGTAACAGATAGCCCTAACAAAAATGTTTAAGATACAGGTTTAGTTAGGGAGGAAGAGTATGAAAGCAAATTATAAAAACTGGATGCCGAAGGGAATGATAAAAGGGGCGCTTATATCAACAGTAGTGTTATGTGCGTTAACTTGCTTAGTGGGAATCGGAACAATAATCGGAAAGATTTTGTTGGTTCTTACGGTGCTGAGTGCATTTATGACTATATGGATGTTTCTTATGTACAGAGCTTTTTCTTACAATGGAACAAGGCAGATGTCAAAGCAGATAATTGAAGGAGTGTCTTCATATGTGGTTATTCCTGACGGTGGTGTTGGCCTTGATGTCGGATGCGGAAGCGCGGCGCTTACCATTGCATGTGCCAGGAAAAATCCGGGTGCAAAAATGATTGGAATAGACAGATGGGGCAAAGAGTATGCTTCTTTTAGCAAAAATCTATGCGAAAGCAATGCTGTCGCAGAAGGTGTTTTAAATACAACCTTTCAGCAGGGTGATGCTGTGAAGCTTGATTTTGGCGATGAGACTTTTGATGCGGTGACAAGCAATTACGTATATCATAATATTCCAAGTAAGGACAGACAGGCAATCTTGCTTGAGACACTAAGGACTCTTAAGAAAGGCGGAACTTTCGCAATCCATGACATTATGTCTAAAAGCAAATACGGAGATATGGAGAGCTTTGCAAAGAAACTCAAAGATATGGGCTATGAGCAGGTAAGACTTGTTGATACGACAAACGGAATGTTCATGAGCAAGTGGGAAGCTTCATGGATGGGACTTTCCGGTTCTACTCTTTTAATAGGCAAAAAGTGAGGTGACGAAAAATGAGAACAGACAGAGAATACAAAGATCTTACAGTAAAAGAGTTTACCCAGGCGGCTGAAATATATGAATCAGATAAAGCGGGAATATATGAAATGTGTAAGGAGGATTATCCATATATTGCATCTGAGCTTGATAAAGAGGAGTATCATGATCTTCTTGATTGCGGATGTGGAACAGGACCGATGATTTCATTACTCTATGAAAAGAATCCGAATAAGCATTACACGGGGCTTGAAGCTGCGCCCAAGTTTAGGCTGCACCTTGTTGCAAGAAAGGGAAAAAATGATTAAGCTTGCAGGATTGTCTGATTCGGAAGTTGAGGCTATCTCAAGGCAGATAGCTGACGCATTTTACGATTATGAATATAACAAAGAAGACCAAGGACTTATAAAGTTCATTCCAAATAGAGAAAGTATGTATACATACATTGGCGGAATTATCAGAGCTGCCTACAGAAGTGGTATCTTGTACACGACTTCTGAGAAAAGAGAAGGCTTTTTGGTGCTTTCGGGAGAGGGAGTAGGAACTGTCGGCTTTGTAGACGGAATGAAGATGATATCTGCAGAGAAAAGAGCTCTCGGCGGATTCAAGAAGATGAAAGAGTTCATTTCAGCATGCTTTTCTAATGGTCATTCCATCGAAACAAGAATGAAAAAAGCCAAAAAGAAATTCATTAAGATCGAAGTTTTGGTAGTCAGAAAAGAGTTCCAGAAGCAGGGCTTTATGAAGAAAATGCTCCGGTATGTATATGATATGGCGGATAAAAAAGGCATTTCTGTAATTCTTGACACCGATGATAAGGATAAGAGTGAAAGGTACAGATATCTTGGAATGGAGCTTGACCGAGTAAGAAATTGCGGAGAGAACTTCCATATGTATGACCTTATCAGAAAATCTGAGATTGCTTAGTATATCAGTAAAAAGGAGGTGCGTCATGGCAACATTAAATGAAAGAAAAGTAGCGGTAGTAGGTTGTGGATTTGTCGGATCGGCATCAGCATTTGCACTTATGGAAAGCGGCTTGTTTTCTGAGATGGTGCTGATAGATGTTAACAAAGAAAAGGCAGAAGGCGAAGCACTTGATATAAGTCATGGACTTCCTTTTGCCAAGCCCGTGCAGATATATGCAGGTGATTATAGGGATGCAGGTGATGCGGCAGTAGTTGTTGTAACTGCGGGAGCGGGGCAGAAGCCGGGCGAAACAAGACTTGATCTGGTAAAAAAGAATGTCGGAATCTTTAAATCCATCATTCCCGAGATTGCAAAATATAACACGGAAGGAATCCTTCTTATTGTTGCTAATCCTGTAGACATACTTACATATGCGGCGGCAAAACTCAGTGGATTTCCTGAGAACAGAGTATTCGGTTCAGGTACCGTGCTTGATACCGCAAGGCTTAAATATCTTCTCGGAGAACATCTTAAGATTGACAGCAGATCTGTTCATGCCTGCATTATAGGCGAACACGGAGACTGCGAGATCGCGGCTTGGAGCAGTGCGAACGTATCGGGAATTCCGCTCAATGATTTCTGTGAGATGAGAGGTCATTTCGAACATGAGAAATCAATGAAAGAGATTGCTGAGAATGTAAAGAACAGTGCATATAAGATCATCGAGAAAAAGGGCGCAACATACTACGGAATTGCAATGAGTGTAAGACGTATATGTGAGGCCATTGTAAGAGATGAAAAGTCAATCCTTCCCGTATCAAGTATTCAACACGGCGAGTTCGGAATAGACGATGTTGCACTCAGTATGCCGGCAATTGTTGGAAAAAGCGGAGTTGAGGGTGCAGTCCCCATCAGACTCAGCGATGAGGAAAAGAAAGCGCTAAAGGCATCGGCGGATACACTTAAGGAAGTTTTGAGTGGAGTACTATGACTCTCTAAAATGATACTATTTCTCATTAACCCCTAAAACACTTCTGATTCGTTGACATGTAAAATGTGCTATAATAAAATATGCAGTGTTAGCATCTGCTAACACTTGAGTAAATCATGTGAATTCCTCTTTTGATTAGCCGGACCTATGAATCGGCTACTAGCGTACTGGCAAGATGACAATTAGATAAATTACTTGCGAAATAATTGATCAAAAGTCAACGTGCCAGTACGCTGAAGGGGAATTCTGTGTTTAAAATCTGAAAGGAGTAAGCAAAACAATGGGAAAGCTTGCAATTGAAAAAGTAATCGGAAGAGAAATTTTGGATTCAAGAGGAAATCCTACAGTAGAGGCAGAGGTTACTCTTGCAGACGGAACAGTGGCAACCGGAACTGCTCCGAGTGGTGCATCAACAGGTGAATTTGAGGCACTTGAACTCAGAGACGGAGATAAGTCACGTTATCTCGGAAAAGGAGTTACAAAGGCTGTAGATAATATAAATAATGTGATCAACGATGCGGTTAAAGGTATCGATGCTTCTGATACATATGCTGTAGATGCGGCAATGATCAAGGCAGACGGAACAAAGGATAAGTCTAAGCTCGGCGCAAATGCAATCCTTGCGGTATCAATCGCAACTGCAAGAGCAGCAGCTAAGTCACTTGATATTCCACTTTACAGATTCCTTGGCGGTGTTTCAGGAAACAGACTTCCTGTACCTATGATGAACATCCTTAACGGCGGAGCTCACGCTGACAGTGCCGTTGATACACAGGAATTCATGATCATGCCTGTAGGAGCACCTTCATTTAAAGAAGCACTTCGCTGGTGTGCAGAAGTATTCCATAGCCTTAAGAAGCTCATCAAGGATATGGGCGATGTAACAGCAGTAGGTGATGAGGGTGGTTTTGCTCCCAATCAGCTTAAGAGCGACGAGGATGCTATCGAGAAGATTCTTGAGGCTATCAAGGCAGCAGGCTTTGAGCCCGGAAAAGATTTCATGATTGCTATGGACGCCGCTTCATCAGAGTGGAAGAGTGAAAAAGGAAAAGGGTTCTACAAGCAGCCCAAGTCAGGTAAAGAGTTCACATCGGATGAGCTTATCGCTCACTGGGAGAGCCTCGTAGATAAGTATCCTATCATTTCAATCGAAGACGGACTTGATGAAGAAGACTGGGAAGGCTGGCAGAAGATGACAGCTAAGATCGGTAACAAGGTTCAGCTTGTAGGTGACGATCTCTTTGTTACAAACACAGAGCGACTTTCAAAGGGTATATCTCTCGGAGCAGGTAACTCAATCCTTATCAAGCTCAATCAGATTGGTTCCGTATCTGAGACACTTGAAGCAATCAAGATGGCTCACAACGCAGGCTACACTGCAATTTCATCACACCGTTCAGGTGAGACTGCAGATACAACAATCGCAGATCTTGCTGTAGCGCTCAACACATGTCAGATCAAGACAGGTGCACCCAGCCGTTCAGAGCGTGTTGCCAAGTACAACCAGCTCCTTCGTATCGAAGAGCAGCTCGGTGAAAGCGCCGTATATCCTCAGATGGATGCTTTCCACGTTCGCAACAGGCTTTGATCCAATCGCATTTTCTGTCTGCATTGTAAGCGCACTGATAGCTGAGATATGCATGGCTCTCGGAAAGTACAAGTCAAAGAAGTATAATTATTTTTTTCAGCAAAAACGGGGCTTTTCGAAGCTTAGTTTTTGTGTTTGCCGCCCTTTTCATAGACAGCCCGGCCACAAGGTAACTGTTTGGAAATATGCTGCTTTCTGACGAGCAAGATGAATTTCAAATTTAATAAAAAACGGAGATGCCGACTTCTCTGAGCAACGTCGAAAGGAGGCATCTCCGGTTTTTATTAAATTATGAAATTCACTGCGCAGACGTACGCAGCATATTTCCAAACAGTTACCTTGTGGCCGGGTGTAAGGAAAGGCAGCTACACAAATTGCTTATGCCTGCGCAAGCTGTCTTCCGAGATCTTCAAGGGCTGAAATGGCATCTGCATCGGGTGCTCCGTTAGCCATCACACCTTCGCCGCCAACGATTGTAGCGCCTGCAGATGTAAGTCTGTCCTGCCAGTCACGCATCCACTGGCCGTCTCCCCAGCCGTATGAACCAAAGAGCGCAATCTTCTTGCCGCTTGCAAAACCTTCATAATCAGCCATGAAAGGCTCAACTGTTGTCTCTTCGAGAACTTCTGCTCCCATAGCGGGGCAACCGAATGCGATAACAGTATCTTTTGCTGCATCAGCTGCGCTGATAGCGTCAAATGTTGTTACCTCAGCTTCGCCGCCTGCACTTGTGATTCCGTTTGCCACTGCATCGGCCATTGCCTGAGTATTTCCTGTTCCACTCCAAAAAACTACTTTAACTTTACTCATAAAAATGATCATCCTTTCTGAGCAATTTCGCGAGTCATGCTCTTGAAAAATACGTTAGCAAATGCTAACATAAATATCAATAAAAAAACATGATAATATTTTTCAATATTTTACTGATTGGGAAAGTGCCATAAACATGCAGGAAAAGAGAGTATTCTGCATATGTGTTAGGCGCAGCTAACGTGACGCATAATGCCAATTATCAAATTATAAAAACGATTTGGAGGAGTAATGGGAGATCAATTACTTATAAGCCTTTGTTCACCGACTTTGGCGGGGCTTAAAACAGGAAATCTTTTTACTGTCGATATCGATGACAGGGAGAGTTTTAACAAAGAAGTGAGAGACTTTAATTACAGGTTTGCGAAGAAAGGACTGCGAATGATACCCGTAAAGTATTATGAAAAGCGAGTCCTTATCTATGTTTACAGACCTGATTTTTTAAAAAGAGATTTTGCGAATAAAGAAGTATGCAAAGTCCTCAAAGAAAAGGGCTACTCATACACTAACGCAGATCTGTGCGTTGCGGAACTTGCGAAGCATTTGAGACAGGATGCAAAGTTTCCGCATGAGATAGGTCTTTTTCTCGGATATCCCGTAAAAGACGTTCTTGGATTCATGAATAGTCCCGAAGAAGGTGTGAAATACACAGGCTTCTGGAAAGTTTACGGCGACACCAAGTCAGCGCTTGAGACATTCGATAAATACAAGAAGGTTACAGAAATCTACAGCACAGCGCACAGAAACGGAGTACCTTTGGAGCAACTTACTGTTGTCTGCTGAGAAAACTTATCAATACCAAAGTCTGAACTGTATTGACTTTACAGTTATATGAGGTAGTATTAAAAATCGTAGAGGGTGATAAAAGGATTATCAATAATTTAATTATCATCCTCTGCGATTTTTTTATTATTCCGTTAGCGATACCTAACGACAAAGACAGGAGGAAGCAATGTTAAAAAAGGTTTTGGAGTATACGGGGAAGTATAAGAAATATACTTTTCTGGCAATGTTCTTGCTGGTTGTAGGACTGGCATTTAATGTTTTTCAGTTTGTGGCTATCTATAAAATGATAGATGGCGCGATCGGAGGAGAGACGAGTATTTCGTTTTATGTAAAATGGTCGGCTATCATGTTGATCTGTGGTTTTATATATGTTGCTCTGTATATTTACGGATTGGACAGATCTCATTTCAGTGCTTATCAGACACTTAAGAATTTGCGAATCTCTCTCCAGAAGAAGATGGAGAATCTTCCCCTCGGTGTTATCCAGGAACTTGGCGTGGGATCACTTAAAAAGGTATTCATTGATGATATCGATAACATGGAAATTTTGATAGCACATGCGCTTCCGGAAGGTTTTTCAAATCTTACCGTACCGCTGCTTGTAATTATCGTTATGTTTTTTGTTGATTGGAAACTTGCACTTCTTTCGCTTGCATCCCTTCCAATCGGAGTTGTAGCAATGTTTGCCATGTATGGTGCGGGAACAAGCAAGATGGGAGATTATTATGCATCAGCGCAGAAAATGAATGATACCATCGTTGAGTATGTAAACGGTATGGAAGTTGTAAAGATTTTTGGTCGCGACGGTGACAGCTACAAGAGATTTTCAGGTGATGTCATGAGTTACAGAGATTTTACGCTTGCATGGTACAAGATTTGTTGGCCATGGATGGCTTTGTACGGAAGTTTTCTTCCTTGTGTGGCTCTTTTGACGCTTCCGGTCGGAGGATATTTTGTATATACGGGAAGTTCAACGCTTTCCAATTTCCTTCTTGTCATGTGCATGTCTTTCTCAACAGGTCCCGAAATTTTAAGAGCGCTTACATTTATAAGCGTACTTCCTCAGCTTAATTATAAGATCACAGCTTTGGAAAATATCCTTTCGGCAGCACCTCTTAAGCAGGGAACAAAGTCTTTTGAGGGAAAAGATCATTCGATTGAATTTAAGAATGTAAACTTCTCCTACGACGGAAAGGTGGATGTAATAGAAGATGTAAGTCTCACGATTCCCGAGAACACGGTAACGGCACTTGTAGGTGAGTCGGGAAGCGGAAAGTCAACTTTGGCAAAGATTCTGGTGCATTTCTATGATGTTACGGGAGGCAGTGTAAAGATTGGCGGACAGGATATCACAGGTATGACGTTGGAAGCTCTGAACCGCGAGATATCTTTTGTCTCACAGGAACAGTTCCTTTTCAACATGAGTATTCTTGAAAATATCAGACTTGGAAAGCCCGGAGCTACCGATGTGGAAGTAATAGAAGCTGCCAATAAAGCGCAGTGTACCGAGTTCCTTAAGAAGCTTGATAACGGAATATATTCTATGGCAGGTGCCGCAGGAAAGATGCTGTCGGGCGGAGAGAGGCAGAGAATCGCACTTGCGAGAGCTATCTTAAAGAATGCTCCAATTATTGTTCTTGATGAAGCTACTGCATTTATGGATCCGGAAAATGAGGAAAAGATGAACAATGCGATAGCAGAGCTTATTTCTGACAAAACAGTAATTGTAATTGCTCACAGATTATATTCAATCAAGAATTCTGACAAGATTGTAGTTATGAAAAACGGAAAGATTCAGGCAGAAGGAACTCATGATGAACTTCTTAAGAACTCGGAGATGTATGCTAATCTTTGGGAATTGTCTGAAGGCGCAAAGGAATGGTCTGCTGCAGATAAAGGTAGCAAGGTAACAATGAAGGAGGCATTTGCATGATCGGGGCAATAAAAAGAATTATAGATTGTTCGGGAAAGTATAAGGGAAGGATACAGATTGCTTTTATTTTTTCTTTTTTGAAATCAGTTCTTCAGAACGCAGTAATTATATTGACGGTTCTTATGGTTGACGAGTTCTTTAAGGGAACGCTTGTAGCGGGAAGCTTTGTAAAATATGGTTTTATGTTGCTTGGATGTGTTATTGCGCAGGCAATTTTCATCCATGCTTCAGACAGACTTCAGTCAGCTGCGGGATTTATGCTTATGGCTGATATGAGAATAAAGCTTGGTGAGCATTTGAGAAAGCTTCCGATGGGATATTTTACAGCGGGAAATATCGGTAAGATCAGCTCGGTTCTTTCAACAGACATGGTATTTATTGAGGAAAACTCAATGATGACACTTGCAGATACTATGAGCTATCTTTTCGCGGCTGCAATCTTTACGGTATTCATGCTTATTTTTAATCCGGCGCTCGGCGCAGTTGCATTTATAGGATCATTGGTTTTGGTTCTTGTCGGAGAAGTAAAATACAACAAAGGAATAGCACTTTCAGGTGCAAGACAGGAACAGAGCGAAAGACTTACAAAAGCAGTTCTTGATTACATCGAAGGAATCGGAATCACCAAGACTTACAATCTTCTCGGAGATAAGTCAAAAGAAATGAGTGACAATTTCGAGAAGTCTTGTAAGGAGAGTTTAAGATTTGAAGGCAAGATGATTCCTTTTGGAGTTGTTATAAATATTATTTATGAAATATGTTCTATTGCGCTTGGGTTTGTGGCTTCAATCTTGTTTTTAAACGGAACAATAGATATAACAGCATTTCTTGGAGTAACTCTTTTCATGCTTAATGTATTTATTCCCTTGAGAGTTGCGTATATGGAGTCTGAGAAGCTTACGATCATGGATAAGTGCCTTGACAGGATTGAAGAAGTTATGAATGAGCAGGAACTCTCTGATTCGGGAAATAAGAAGATAACAACTGCAAAAGAAGGCGTGCCTGCAGTTGAGTTTAAGAATGTAAGATTCTCATATGATGCAAAAGAGACGATCAGTAATGTTTCATTCAAAGTTAAAGAGGGTGAGACAATTGCGCTTGTAGGACCTTCGGGAAGCGGAAAGAGTACACTTGCAAACCTGATGGCAAGATTCTGGGATATAGATGAAGGCGATATCCTGATCAACGGAACAAGCATAAAAGAAGTACCGCTTAAGAACCTTCTTGAACAGATCAGTATGGTGTTTCAGAATGTATATCTTTTCAAAGATACCATTTATAACAATATCATCATGGGAAGACCTGATGCGACAAGAGAAGAGGTTGTTGAGGCAGCCAAGAAGGCAAGATGTTATGACTTTATCATGAGCCTCCCCGATGGATTTGAAACTATGGTTGGTGAAGGTGGAGCATCGCTTTCGGGAGGTGAGAAGCAGAGGATATCAATTGCAAGATGTATCCTTAAGGATTCTCCTATCGTTATCCTTGATGAAGCAACAGCCAGCATAGATGCGGATAATGAGGCTGCTATCCAGCAGGCAATCTCAGAGCTTTGCAAAGGAAAGACGCTTATCATAATCGCACACAGACTTAAGACCATTAAAGACTCTGATTGCATCCTTGTTGTCAACAATGGTAAAATTGTTGAAAAAGGAAAACACGATGCGCTTATGGAAAAAGACGGAATTTATAAGACCTTTGTACAGATTAAGAATTCCGATTCCGGATGGTGTAAAAGAAAGATTGGCTGATTATGGCAGTTAGAGATACCAGCATAGATCCGAGATTATTGGAAAGTGCAAGGAAACATTTTAGGGAAAAAGGGTTTCTCGGTGCACAGCTTTCCGATATATGTAAGGATGCAGGAGTTACCACAGGAGCAATTTACAATAGATATAAAGGAAAAGAAGGCCTGTTTGAAGCAGTTGTAAAAGACACGGTCGACAGTATGAACAGCATCTTGGAGGAAGCAAAGACTGTTGATCCAAATAAGCTTTCAGATAAGGAACTTATAGGAGTTTGGAATAATACCGAGGAGAACACAAGACTTTGGAATAAGCGGCTCATGGATATGAAAGACGGACTGGAACTGGTTCTTAAGTGTTCAGAGGGGACTAAGTACAGTCATTTTCACGAACAGTGGCTTGAGAAAATGTCTGATATAGACTATGACTACTTAAAAGCATTGCAGGACAGGGAACTTGCAGATAAGAAAATTTCTCGCAAGGAGCTTCACGTGCTTGTCTCGGCATTGTGGAAGTTGTACACGGAACCGATTGTTCATGGTATGTCTGATAAAGAGATTGAACATCACTGCAAAGTGGTCGGAGATCTGTTCAACTGGTCCAAGGCGGTTGGAATCAAAAAATAATGTGATAAAATGAGGGAGAAAGCGTTTGCTTTCTTCCTCATTTATTGAGCAGAACACTTAACTTAACGAGGTATTTTTATGTTTCAGATTATTTTGATTCCTTTTTTGGGAACTGCGCTCGGAGCTGCGACAGTATTCTTTTTTTAAAAAAGCAATAGGAGAAAAGATGCAGCGTGCTCTTACCGGATTTGCATCAGGTGTGATGGTTGCAGCTTCTTTTTTTAGTTTGTTATTGCCGGCACTTGATCAGACGGCAGATATGGGAAAAATGGGATTTGTTCCCGTATCTATAGGTTTTGGCATAGGAATGTTGTTCCTTCTTGTACTTGATGTTGTAACACCACATATGCATCTTGATAAACTTGAGGAAGGCCCGAGAAGCGGACTTAAGAGAACTACAAAGCTTGTTCTTGCCGTAACTCTGCACAATATTCCCGAAGGAATGGCGGTTGGAATAGTTTGTGCGGGATGGATGTATGGAAACAGTGCCATTACTTATGCGGGAGCACTTGCTTTGGCACTGGGTATTGCAATACAGAACTTTCCTGAGGGAGCGATAGTTTCAATGCCGCTTCTTGGTGAGGGAGTGCCGAAAGGGAAAACTTTCCTGTATGGCGTACTGTCGGGAATAGTTGAGCCGATCGGAGCTGTTCTTGTATTGGTGGCTTCGGGAGTATTGATTCCATTGATGCCGTATCTTCTCAGTTTTGCGGCAGGAGCGATGATCTACGTTGTAGTGGAAGAACTTATTCCCGAGATGTCGGAAGGCGAACACTCCAATATAGGAACACTCTGTTTTGCGGCAGGGTTCATTCTTATGATGGCACTTGATGTAGGGTTAGGGTGATCGTTATTAAGAAGAAATTGCATTTATGCCCGTGTTGTTGGACGAATAGTTTATAACACGGGACTTTTGTAGAATATTAAAAAGGAGCAGGTATGACAACAGTAATAGCAGTAGGCCTTATAGGAGCGCTTCTTATGTTCTGCGGAGACATGACCTTATACTTTGATAAGGATGATTATGTGCAAGACGGAACAATAAATCCTATTATTGATATTATGAAAAAGCTTCCTCCAAAGCGTGTTATGCTTGGCGGCTTGATAGGGCCTGTAGCGGCGTTTCTTTATTGTATAGGCTTTTATCACATTGTACTGATTACGGATGAGGCATTTCATAATGCTGCGTTTGCGGCATTTTTGCTAAGTTGTTTCGGTATTATTGCAGGAGGTGCATATCACAGTCACTGTGCTTATCTTGGACTTCTTGGAGCAGATGAGCATCGAGACGGTTTAGATATAGCCATGAAGTATTTTCAGAAGCTTGCACTTATATTGTATGCAGGTGAAGGCTTGGGACTTCTGATTTTGATAGTTCTGATAGCTTTAGGAAAGACAGTGTTCCCGCAGTGGATGGCACTGATATCTCCCGGAGTTCTTTTTCTTTTAAAGCCATTATCAAGGAAACTCCCCAAGGGACTTCATATGGTCATATGCGGAGGGTATACTAATTTCATTTTTATTGTGTATTACGCTGTGGCTATCATGCAGACTTTGTTATAATCAAAGAGGAAAGGCGATGGTACAGTAATGAACAATAACGAGGAATTTGCAGAAGAAATACTTGAAGAATCAATAAATGAAGGGTATTCGGGAAAGGATCTCTTAAAAGAATTTAAGTCAAGACAATCGAAAGTCAGACCTGCCATAAAGGAAATGCTAAATGAAGCTCATAAGATGGCTAAAGGTGAAATGGAATCGATGTCATATGATGATGTATTTGGTGAGGAGGAGTGAGTAATTGGCAAATATTATTATTTCTCCTGCTACCGGCAAGTATATTTTGAGATTTTGGAGCAACATCTAATTAAGTGTTGCTCCAAAAATTTTTGTTCAAAAGTTAGCAAAAACTAACAAATGGTGATATTATATATCAGAATGCCCTCGATGAGATGTCTGCCGAGGCGGTTGAATATGTAAGAGGTATTCCTGTTGTAAAGACTTTCGGTCAGTCTGTATTTTCTTTTAAAAGATTCAAAGATGCGATTGATAAATATGAAAAGTGGACTATTACCTATACTGTCGGTTGCATTATCGGCTACTTCTGTGGTGCTGCTACCGGTATCGGAAGCGGATGAATCCACGTCGTCTTTTCCGCATCCTGTAAGAGATAATACAAGAATAGCAGAGAAGATGACTGACAAAACTTTGATTTTCATATTTATAGCTCCTCTCTTAAGTAGAAAAATAATATGTTAGCGAGTGCTAACCAGTCACCAGTGAAGTCTATCATAGATTTCGCGGCTTTGATATGAGCAAAATAGACAAAAAATTGTAAATGGTTACCAGAAACTAACGGAAAAGTGTTGACAAAGAAGTTAGCAAGTGCTAACATGAACGCAGTTAGGTAAATCTAACGTGTGACATACGTATGTTTACAGAAATCTCCTACACAAAATGCCGCATCTTGCCAATGCGGCATTTTTTCTGCGGTTTGGTGGATAGAAATGTTTTTGCGATTATGCTATTGACAAACATTCTTAATAAGAATATTCTATGTTTGAGGTTAGCATAAGCTAATAATGATTGTATGATGCTAACTCGAGTTACAGGAGGGTAATATGACACTTAATGATGCGGAACTTGGTAAGGAATACATAATTGATGCTATAGACACAGGTGGAGATGAGGAGATGGAGAGCTTCCTTTTTTCACTGGGATGTTATAGCGGAGAGAAGATTACTGTTGTTGATAAGAAACGTAATCTTGTGGTCGCTATTAAGGATGCAAGATATAATATCGATCCTGAGTTAGCGGGAGCTATCAATATCTGAGGATGTGCAGAAATCTGCTTTCCATAAATTTTTTTAAACGATTTTAGGAGGAATTGTAATGAGAATCGCAATGGCAGGTAATCCCAACAGTGGAAAAACGACCATGTACAACGCTCTGACGGGAAGGAGCGAGAAGATTGGTAACTGGGCAGGAGTTACTGTTGACAAGAAAGAGCATGCTATTAAAAAGAGTTATTATGATGGAGACAAAGAGCTGATCGCTGTCGATCTGCCCGGTGCATATTCGATGTCACCGTTTACTTCAGAGGAGAGCATCACAAGTGCTTATGTAAAGAATGAGCATCCTGACGCGATAATAAATATCGTTGATGCAACTAACTTAAGCAGAAGCCTTTTCTTTACAACGCAGCTCCTTGAACTTGGGATTCCTGTTGTTGTTGCACTCAATAAGAATGATGCCAATGACAAAAAAGGCAATTCAATTGACGAGAAGGCATTGGCAGAAAAGCTCGGATGCCCTGTGATCAAGACTGTTGCAACATCTGAGAACGGTCTTAAAGATGTGGTTAAGGTTGCGGCATCACTTGAAGGAAAAGGACAGAAAGAGCCTTACAGACAGGGAGATGTTGACGTTCATGATAAAGCGGCGGTTGAAGCGGCTGACAGAAAGCGCTTTGAATTCGTAAACAAGATCGTAAGTGAAGTTGAGAACCGTAAGGTACTTACAAAAGATAAGAACTTTGGTGATACGATCGATAATGTGATAACACATCCTGTTATCGGAATTGTTGTTTTTGCTGCTATTATGTGGCTTGTGTTCTATATTTCACAGACAACGGTCGGAACATGGCTTGCGGATATTCTTGCGGGATGGATTGAGAGCTTCCAGGGAATGGTCGGAGATGCAATGGCAGATGCTAATCCGCTTCTCTATGCACTTCTTGTAGATGGTATCATCGGCGGTGTAGGAGCGGTTGTAGGATTTCTCCCTCTTGTTATGGTAATGTATTTCCTTATCGCGCTTCTTGAAGATTGCGGATATATGTCAAGAGCAACAGTAGTTCTTGATCCTATCTTTAAGAGAGTAGGCCTTTCGGGAAAGTCGGTTATTCCTATGATCATAGGAACAGGTTGCGGTATTCCTGCGATCATGGCTTGCCGTACTATCAGAAATGAGAGAGAAAGACGTGCAACAGCTATGCTTGCAACATTTATGCCTTGCGGAGCCAAGCTTCCCGTTATCGCACTTTTTGCAGGTGCATTTTTCCCTGAATCAAGATGGGTAAGTTTCATCTGCTATATGGGAGGTATCTTGCTTATCCTTCTCGGAGCGCTTCTTATCAAGGCTATCACAGGTATGAAGTACAGAAAGAGCTTCTTTATCATTGAGCTTCCCGAGTACAAGGTTCCGAGCCTTATGTTTGCGATTAAGTCAATGCTTGAGAGAGGTAAGTCATACATTGTTAAAGCAGGAACCGTTATCCTTGTTTGCAATACTGTAGTTCAGATCATGCAGACATTTGATTTCAGCTTCCAGCCTGTAGAAGAGGGAATGGAAGGAACATCGATCCTTGCAGGTGTTGCAGGACCTTTTGCTTATCTTCTTATTCCTGTTGTAGGTGTCATGAGCTGGCAGCTTGCGGCAGCAGCTATCACAGGATTTATTGCGAAGGAAAATGTAGTAGGAACAATCGCTACCGTATATGCAATCTCAAATCTTATCGATACGGAAGAACTTGAGCTTATCGGAGAAGGTAACGCTGTTGCGGCAGTAATGGGAATCACTAAGGTTGCAGCTCTTGCATATCTTATGTTTAACCTTTACACACCTCCTTGCTTTGCTGCTCTTGGTGCTATGAATTCTGAGATGAAGTCTGCCAAGTGGCTCTGGGGAGCAATCGGACTTCAGCTTGCATCCGGATTTACTGTTGGTTTCCTTGTATATCAGATTGGAACACTTATTACAACAGGAACTGTAGGCGCAGGATTTGCGGCAGGACTTGTTGCAATCGCAGTATTTGCAGGTGTTATTGTATATCTCATAAAGAGAACTCAGAGAGAAATGGTACTTGAATATAAACTTGACTAATAATTTGTAAGCCCGTTTAATGCGGGCTTACTTAATAACAAAGGGTTAGCTTAAGCTAACATACGATATATAACAGACGGAACAGTATGATGGCTTTTTGAATTGGAGACGAGATTATGAATGATGAACAGATAATCATGATGCTACGAAACAACGGAATGCGAATAACTAAACAGAGAAAAATTGTGGCTAAGGTTATTGCTGAGAATGATGGTGTTTCATGCAAGACAATATGCTGTATTGTCAAGAATAGAGACGAATCAATAGGGACAGCAACTGTTTATCGTATGATAAAAGAATTGGAGGACATTGGGGCTGTTGAGAGAATAGACATGATCAAACATAATTGACGGCACCATTCCATAGAACAAGGAATTATTATGCAATTAGAATTACAGAATATCAAAAAATCGTATGGCGAGGGTGGAAGCCGTATTGAAGTACTTAAGGATATTAGTCTTGGCATTGAAAAAGGGGAGTTTGTGGTACTTCTTGGCCCGTCAGGTTCCGGAAAGTCCACTCTTCTTAATATAATCGGAGGGATTGATACCGCCGATTCAGGCAAGATAATAATCAGGGAAAAGAGTATGGCGGATATGGACGAGAAGGCGCTTACTTCATACAGAAGAGAGCACCTTGGGTATATTTTTCAGATGTACAATCTTATTCCCAATCTTACCGTCAGAGAAAACATTGAGGTTGGGGCATATCTTTCCAAGAAACCGCTTGATATTGACGAAATCATAGAGGTACTTGGTCTAAAGGAACATCAGAACAAAATACCGAGTCAGTTGTCGGGAGGGCAGCAGCAAAGATGCTCGATAGGAAGAGCAATCGTAAAGAATCCGGATATTCTTTTGTGCGACGAACCCACAGGAGCCCTCGATTACAATACTTCCAAGGAGATTCTTGCACTTATTGAAAGAGTTAACAAGGAATATGGAAATACGGTCATCATGGTCACTCACAATGATGCCATAAAAAATATGGCAGATTTTGTAGTGAAATTAAGAGATGGCGTTATAAGAAAGAGTTACAGAAATGAAACGAAACAAACAGCGGAAGAACTTGACTGGTAAGATGAAGAAACCGCTTAACAAAAGACTTATCAGAGAACTTACAGGCGATATTGGAAAATACATTGTTATTTTCATTCTGCTAGTTTTTTCAATAGGTTTTGTTTCGGGTTTTCTTGTTGCCGGTGAGAGCATGATCAAAGCTTATAATGAGAGCTTTGAAAAATATAACATAGAAGATGGGAACTTCAGAACAGAAGAGAAAATAACCGCGACGCAAAAAGAGCGGATTGAGAAAAAAGGAGTTTCCATATTTGAAAACTTCTATATAGAAAAAGAATTTGATAACAACACAAAACTTAGAATATTTTCAAACAGGGAACAGATAGATAAGGTATGCGTGATGGAAGGAAGGCTTCCGGATGACCTTTATGAGATTGCGATAGACAGAATGTATGCAGATAATAACAGGCTGAGTGTCGGAGACAAACTGGTTTCGGAAAGCGAGAGCTATGAGATTGTAGGTCTCGTGGCATTGTCTGACTACAGCGCACTTTTTTACAGCAATAACGACATGATGTTTGATGCATCTGCGTTTGGAGTTTCGGTCGTATCGGCAAAACAGTTTGCGAAATATGATGAAGCCAAGATCCGGTATAACTATGGCTGGTTGTATGATGATAAACCTCAGACTGACGTGGAAGAGAAAAAAGCTTCTGACGATCTGATGGATGTTCTGGCTAATATTGTTTCGCTTGAAAATTTTGTTCCGGGATATCTTAATCAGTCAATTACGTTCACGGGAGAAGATATCGTCGGCGACAAGGCAATGATGGAAGTTCTTTTGTACATAATAATCATCATTGTTGCTTTTGTATTCGGAGTTACGATCAATAACACTATACATAAAGAAGCTACTGTAATAGGTACGCTCAGGGCGTCAGGATATACGATAAATGAGCTTATAAGACATTATATGTCAATGCCGCTTATTGTAACCGTTATCGCGGCGGTCATCGGAAATATTCTGGGATATACATGTTTTAAGAACGTATGCGTTGCTATGTATTACGGAAGCTATTCGCTTCCTACATATGTGACAATCTGGAGTGCGGAGGCTTTTTGGAAGACCACGGCAATTCCTATAGTGATAATGATCTTTATTACTTACTTTATCCTTAGGAAAAAACTGAGCTTAAGTCCTTTAAAGCTTATCAAGCGCGACCTTAGCGGGAAGAAGCCGCGTGCTGCGATTGCCTTAAACAAAAAGATAAGGTTTTTTGACCGTTTCCGTATAAGAATTCTTATTCAGAATAAGAGCAGTTACATAATTCTTTTTATGGGGCTTTTGTTTGCCAATCTGCTTCTCTTTTTCGGAATGATGCTTCCGCCGCTTCTTGTGCATTTTCAGGGGATTGTGACAGAGAATATGCTTGCAAAGCACACATATATGCTTCAGATTCCGGCAGGGGCGATAGATGACGAAGATGAATTGTCGGCGGCTTTTTCATATGTCTTTTTACTGAACAAGATAAGTACAAATAATCCGACGGCGGAGAAATTCTCTGCTTACGGGCTTAAGACAACGGGCGAAGGCGGAAGCAGGGTTGAAGATGTAAGCCTATATGGGATAAAAGAGAACAGCAAGTATATTCACGCTGACTTTGATGATAAGACAGTGCTTGTTTCTTCGGCGTATGCAGATAAGTACGGGCTTAAAGAAGGCGATGTGATAACGCTTAAAGAGCCTTACGAAGATAAGTATTACGGCTTTAATGTAACGGGAATATATGACTACGACGGCGGAATTGCTGTCTTTATGAGCAAAAAACATCTAAATGACATAATGGGACTTTCGGAAGATATGTTCTCGGGATATTTCTCCGATACGGAGATTACTGATATTGAAGAGAAGTATATCGGCACGACAGTAGATGAGGAGTCGCTTACGAGAGTGTCGAGGCAGCTTATGATATCAATGGGAAAACTGATGTACATGGTAGACGGTTTTTTCGGTAGTTATGTTTATTGTACTGATATATCTTTTGTCCAAACTTATCATCGAAAGGAATGTGCAGTCGATATCTATGGCTAAGATTCTGGGTTACACGGGAAAAGAGGTTGCGGCGTTGTATATAGTCCCCACAGCACTTGTGGTTGTGGCTTCGCTCCTTATTTCGTACCCGATATTGTCTTATGTCATGGTCGGAATATTCAGAGTTATGTTAAAGCAGATGATGAGCGGCTGGATGGTTATCTGGCTTGATCCGTCGGTTTATGTAAAGATGTTCCTCATGGGAATAATTACTTATGCGATTGTTGCCGTTATTGAGTACAGGAAGATAGGTAAGATTCCGATGAGTGAAGCACTTAAGAATGTTGAGTGATGGATTTTGGGTAAATTATTCGATGTGAACTATGCAAGTTTGAGCTTGCCGAATAAAAAAGATGAGGATGAAAAAATATGGGATTATTTAAAAAGTATGTAAATCAGGTGAGTAAACCGGAAGGTTTTCTGGGAAAGATGATGATTGATACTATGAACGGCGGACATGCGAAGATGGCTGACTGGGGAATGTCGCACCTTCAGACAATTGCGCCGGATGAAATTTTGGAAGTTGGATGCGGGGGCGGAAGAAACGCATCTGCGCTTATGAAGAAGTATCCGTCTTCTAAGCTTACTGCAATTGATTATTCGGAGTTATCTGTTGAGAAGGCCAAGTCATTTAATACGGATATGATATCGAGTGGACGTTGCAAGGTGCAGCAGGGAAATGTTGCCGAGCTTAATATGAATGAGCAGTTTGATCTTGCTACGGCTTTTGAGACCATTTATTTCTGGCCGGGACTTGAGAGATGTTTTGGTGAAGTGAATAAGGCGCTTAAGCCCGGTGGAACATTCATGATCGTAAATGAATCTGACGGAATGGACAAGGCAAGTCTTGGATTTGAGAAGATTGTTGAAGGCATGAAATGTCATACGATCGATGATATCAAGAGTGCGCTTAAAGGAGCCGGATTTAAGAATGTTGTTGCGGATCATCATGGAAACAAGCCGTGGATAACGGTTATCGCGAAGAAGTGATAAAGGAAAATGATTTAAATGAGGTTATAGTAAAGAAGTGATGAAGGCTTGGATAACGGTTACTTCCAAAAAAAGAATCGGGAATAAGGTCTGAAGTAATGGGGGGGAGAAATAAGGTCTAAATGAATAAATGTAGTGGGGGCATGTTTGGGGATAAGCGGTTACGAATATAGAATGTCATATATGTGAGGTGCCGATTATGTCAAATATTATAATAGCAGCGATTTTGGCAATAATTTTGTTCGTGGCTTTTAGCGGAGCGATTAAACACTTTAAGGGTGAAGGAGGTTGCTGCGGAGGTGGCGGCTCGACAGTGAAAGAACCTGACAAAGAGCTAGCCGGTCCTGTTATAAAGACTAAAGTGTTTGAAATAGAAGGAATGCACTGTGAAAACTGTGTAAACCGAGTTAAGCGCGCAATAAACAGAATTGACGGCGTTTCAGCCAAAGTCAATTTAAGAAAAAAAGAGGCGGTTGTCAGCTACGACAGGGAGGTTGATGACAGTTCTTTTACCAAAGATATAGAAGCTCTGGGATATACAATCACAGAGAAATAAGGAATAAATGGTTATGTTTTTGATATTACGGTAGCTTACATAAGCCCTTAATATAACATAATATTAGTGCTACTGTCACCAAAAAAGTCGAGTTATTTGATGACAGCAGCACTAGGAAAGGGAAAGTATGTCCGACATTATTTCATTAATTATCGGATAATACAGAAAAAACATGGAAAAAAATTATTTTGATTTATCAGAGAGAGTTGCGATTATAACAGGCTGTTCTTCGGGACTCGGAGTACAGATGGCGAAAGCGCTTGCATCACAGGGGTGCAATATTGTAGCTGTTGCTCGTCGCAAGAATCTTATTGATGAAGTTGCAAAAGAAATCAGTGAGAAATATAAGGTTAAGGCAATCGGCGTTGTATGTGATATTACAAGCACAGAAAATGTAAATGATGCAGTTGATACTGTAATGAAGGAATTCGGAAGAATCGATATTCTTATAAACAATGCCGGTACTGGATCGGGAGCTACAGCTGCCGAGGATGTTGAAGACTCTCAATTTGAAGGTGAAGTGGCTATAGATCTTACAGGAAGCTTTAAGATGGCAAGAGCGGTTGCAAAGAAAGCAATGATTCCTGCTGCATATGGCAGAATTATCAATATTGCTTCCATGTATGGACTCGTTGGAAACAATATTGCTCCTGCGGTAGCATATCATGCTGCAAAAGGCGGTGTAGTCAATCTTACAAGAGCACTTGCTTCCGAGTGGGGAAATAAGGGCATTACGGTAAATGCAATCTGTCCGGGATATTTTGAAACACCGCTTACAAAGGAAACTTTGGACAGTGAGTTCTTCCAGCAGTATGCGCGAACAATGATTCCCATGCAGCGCTATGGAAAAGAAGGAGAGCTTGATAGTGCTGCAATCTTCCTTTCTTCTCCTGCAAGTACATATGTAAATGGAGTTATCCTTCCGGTTGATGGTGGATATACAGCTATGTGAAAAGTGTTTCAATTTTGGGTAGTATTTGAGATTGAGTTTTTTGGTTGTACTGGGGAACCTGAAATGCTTAAAAAATTGATATTCATCCAAAATAGTAAGATGTATAATTATATGCATAGAAGTTTTGTGCTTCTATGCATATTTTTAGTAAGAGTTATTTTGAGAAATAATATGCTATGTGATTCAATAAAAACATATGCAGATTCAGCGCATAAATAATAAGATTGGAAGAGGATTTCTATGAGAAGATTGCCTTTGATGCTTTTATTGACAACATTTGCATTGTCAGCAGTAAGTTGCGGACAAAAAAACAAAGATGTTTTTGAAGAACTTGAGGAAGTAATTGGCGATGATGGCCCGGCATCTGACTATATTTCTTCGGATGCAGATGATAATTCGGCGGACTTGGTATCAGCTTTACATGATTCTAAATCAAAATTGGAGGGAAGATGGCAGACGGCTTCTATGTCATACGAAGACGATGGAAGTATGCAACCCGAGTACTATGTGGAATTTACGGATTCAGAGATAAAATACGGGCATCTTAAAGATGAAGAGTTTGTTGTAGATCATGTCGATAAGATAGAGGCGCTGTTACTGGGTTCAAAGTGCAAAATACAAGCGACATCATCAACAGGAGTTAAGTATACTTATCAGACTTCCGAAAGCGATGAGAATGTACTTGAATACTATGAGACCTGGAATGAAGAAGAATTCCCCGACACATATAGCGGTGGTGCTTCGCTTAGCAGATGTGAGTAAGTGATGAGCTACAGAGAAATGTACGTTGAGTTTGTGCGGTAGAGAAGGTGCACCGTACAGAGAGACTGAGGAGATTGTGTGCGGTGCGGGAGTGAAGGAGTGCACCGTACAGAGAGGTCGCGTAGAATGTGTGCGGTGCGAAAAAAGTAAAAAGTACCGTACGGATGGCATGCTTATGATATGTACGGTGCGAAATGCGAAAAAGTTACCGTACGGATGGCATGTTTATGATATGTACGGTACGAAATGCGAAAAGTTACCGTACGGAAGGCAAGTTTATGAATTGTACGGTACAAAAAGTGAAAAAGTCACCGTACAGGCGGTATGTTTATGATACGTACGGTGTGAAAAGCGAAAGAGACACCGTACGAGCGGCAAGTTTATAAGCTGTACGGTGTACTTTATATCTTGCAAGGTTTTGATTATTCTTAAAGATGTGCTATTATATGTGATGAAAATTTCATAAAAAGCGGAAGGTGTCCGCAGTTCCTTTATGTATGGGGTGAGAAGATTTACTGTCATTATTTCATATTTAGGAAGAAGACTGTGGGTGAAAAGGGAAGCAGGTGTAAGTCCTGCACGAACTCGTCACCGTGATTCGAGATTTTTTTACAAGTTTCGATCAGCCGGGAGACCTGCCTGTCGCTGTACATGGGATACCCAAGCCACGAGGAACTGGTTGTACGAAGATGTGGTTTGCTGTAGAACGCAGCAAATTGGATTCTTTTGCGCATTTTTACATCGTATGAACTATCAGCTCGTGCTTCGGCACGGGCTTTTTTCTTGGGAGAATTAGTGTGGAAGTTTCACATAAAAGATTAGGATGTAAAAAGATTGTACAGTAGTTGCAAAGGCAAGGATGTAAAAGCTTGTACATCTTGCCGTGATAACTACTACATGGCGCTTTTTCAACTTTCTTCACAGGCTTTCGTAATCATATATTTTCACGGAGGACTATTATGAAAAAGAAAACACTTGCATTATTACTTGCAACAGCATTGTGTGTATCAATGTTTGCAGGATGCGGCAAGGCACAGACTGAGGCACCTGCTGACGGAGCGTCTGCAGAAGTGTCATCTGAAGAGGCAAATGCGGCATCTTCAGAAGCTTCAGATGCAGAAGCGGCAAACGGAGAGCTTGCAGACGGAGTCTACACAGCTTCTTTTAACACAGACAGCTCAATGTTCCATGTAAATGAAGCAAATGACGGAAAAGGAACACTTACCGTTAAAGACGGTAAGATGACAATCCACGTATCACTTGCATCAAAGGGTATTTTAAATCTGTTCTGCGGAAGTGCAGAGGATGCGCAGAAGGAGGGAGCAGAGCTCCTTCAGCCAACAAATGATACAGTAACTTATGAAGATGGAACAACAGAAGAAGTTAATGGCTTCGATATTCCTGTTCCTGCAATCGATGAGGAGTTTGATGTGGCACTTATTGGAAAAAAGGAAAAATGGTACGACCATAAGGTTTCTGTTTCTGATGTTAAGCCCGAAGCTTCGGATGAAGATCAGGCAGCAGCAGACAACGTTGCAAAGCTGATCGATGCTATCTATGTTCAGGAGCGTACGGATAAGACTGATGAACAGTGCGCCGAAGCAAAGAAAGCATGGGATGCGCTTACAGACAGTCAGAAGGAGCTTGTTGAAGGTGAAGAAGCAGATCCTGATTACTTTGGAAGAGATACAGGCGATGCATCCAAGGATGATGCCCTCAATGCCGATAAGATTGGGGATAAAGAGATTCTTGTAGTAAGTTTTGGAACTTCTTTTAACGAAAGCAGGGTTGAGGATATAAGTGGAGTAGAGAAGGCTCTTGCAGCAGCTTATCCTGATTATGCGGTAAGAAGAGCTTTCACAGCACAGATTATTATCAACCACGTTCTTGCAAGAGACAATGAAGCTATCGACAACGTGGATCAGGCGCTTGAGAGAGCGGTAAATAACGGCGTAAAAGAGCTTATCGTTCAGCCTACACACCTTATGCACGGTGCGGAGTATGACGAACTTATGGATGCGCTTAAGAAATATGAGAGTAAATTTACTAAGGTGGCGGTAGCAGAGCCTCTTCTTGGCGAAGTTGGGAAAGATGCTTCGGTTATCAATAAGGATAAAGAAACTGTAGCAAAGGCAGTTGTTGCAGAAGCGGTTAAGACAGCAAAGTTTGACAGCATCGAAGCTGCTGATAAGGACGGCACAGCATTTGTTCTTATGGGACATGGGACATCACACACAGCAAATGTAACTTACAGCCAGATGCAGACACAGATGGATAAGCTTGGATACAAGAATGTATTCATCGGAACGGTAGAAGGCGAGCCTGAAGAGACTGAGCTTAGCAAGGTTATTGAGAAGGTTAAGGCAGCTGGATATAAGAAAGTAGTTCTTCGTCCCCTTATGGTTGTTGCAGGAGATCACGCAAACAACGATATGGCCGGAGATGATGCCGATTCCTGGAAGAGCGGATTTAAGGCAACGGGTGCATTTGACAGTGTTGAGTGCCAGATAAGCGGTCTCGGAAGAATCGCAGATGTTCAGAAACTCTATGTTGAGCACACAGGTGCTGTTATCAAATAAATGAAAACCACAATGAACAGACAGAAAAATATACTGAATAATTATATAAAAGGTATTATGTTTCTTCTGTTTTTCACCATAAGTGTAATCGGATGCGGCAATATTTCAGATGGGGAATATGCCGCATCTGTTACTCTTACGGGAGGAAGCGGAAAAGCAACTATAGAAAGTCCTTGCACTGTAACTGCAAAAAAAGGCAAACTTACGGCAAGGATTGTTTGGAGTAGCTCAAATTACGACTACATGATCGTAGACGGGCAAAGATATGATAAAGTAAATACAGATGGGAATTCTGAATTTGAGATTCCGATAGTCCTTGATAAAAAGATGGATGTTCAGGCTGATACGACAGCCATGAGTAAGCCACATCTTATTGATTACACACTTATTTTTTCTGTTTCCGATTCCAAAGATGATGCAAAGATCGAAGATGAATCTGCAAAAGAAACGAAAGTAAAGCTTAAAACAGAAATTGAACTTGAAAAACCACCTGTGATAGCAGGTCTTACATATGAATCAACCGATGATAACAACTTCGCAAAGTGCTACAGGATACACAGATATTCAGGCGGCTACGCGGTTATAAGTATAGATGACGGAAGAAATTATCTTATAGTACCTGACGGAAAAGAAATCCCAAAAGTAGAAGAAAAAGATATGAAAATCTTACAGCAGCCGCTTGATAAGATTTATCTTGCCGCATCGGGAGCAATGTGTCAGTTTGATACGATAGGAGCTACAGAGAATATCGCCCTTTCAGGTATTGAGCGTGACGACTGGTACATAGATTCTGCCGTAAAGATGATGGATGAAGGAACACTTAAATACGGCGGAAAGTACAGTGCGCCTAACTATGAAATGATGGTGTCTGATGATATCGATCTTGCGATCGAGTCGACGATGATCCTTCATTCTCCAAAGGTTATTGAGAAGCTCGAACAGCTTGAAATCCCTGTTTTTATCGACAGATCGAGTTATGAACAGGATCCTGTAGGCAGATGCGAGTGGATAAAGATTTACGGACTTTTGACGGGAAAAGAAAAAGAGGCGGAGCAGGCTTTTGCAGAGCAGATTGTAAAAGTTACATCGCTTGATGATATTGATTTTTCGGGCAAAACAGTATCTTTTTTCTCCGTGAATTCTGAACATCTGATATTTACGAGAGGGAAAGACGACTATTTTGCAAAGATGGTTGAAAAGGCAGGTGGCGTCTATGTTGCTCCGCCACAAACCGGCAAAGAAGGTAATTCGTCATATCTTAGCGTAAGTACTGAGGCATATTATGACTATGCAAGAGATGTTGATATTCTCATATATAACGCTGCCATTGAGGATGCGCCCGCAGATCTTGCCGAACTTAAGCAAACCGATGTGATCTTTAATGATATGAAAGCAGTAAAGAACGGCGATGTCTGGTATACAGACAAATCACTGTATCAGTTTGCAAATAAAACCGGTGATATAATAAGTGACCTCGGAGGGGTGCTCTCAGGTAAAAGCGATGATACGGGATTTTTTCATAAGCTTAAATAGTCATGACATCTTAAATGAAATTACAGAAATCCGCACCAGCTGCGGATTTCGTGAGAACATGAATCAGGAGTCAGCCAAGCCCTATCGACGAAGTCGATTCAAATTGGCTTGGTTGATGCATTCTTGAACTTCATGTTCAAGAATGTATGACATCTTAAATGAAATTACAGCAGTATTAAAATGAGGAAAACAGATGGAAATTAAGCACATTCTTCCTTCCGATATAGAAAAAACAAGTCTTGGCATAATAAAACAAGAACTCACACAAATGGGAAAGACGCTTCCGGATGATACAGAAGCTACCGTGATAAGGGTGATTCATACCACGGCAGATTTTGAGTATGCGGATACCATGATGTTCTCGGAAGGCGCGGTGGAAAAGGGCCTTGAAGCCATTAAGAATGGCGCACATATTGTGACCGATACGAATATGGCACTTTCGGGAATCAGCAAAAAAACTCTCGCAAGATTCGGCGGAGAAGTTCATTGCTTCATGGCAGATGAAGAAGTTGCCAAGGAAGCCAAAGAGCGAAATGTTACAAGAGCATATGTCAGCATGGAAAAGGCGGCAAAGCTCGGCGTTCCGATAATTTACGCTATAGGAAATGCTCCGACGGCACTTATCAAGCTAAAAGAACTCATGGATGAGGGCTACAGGCCGGAACTTATAATAGGCGTTCCGGTCGGTTTTGTAAACGTTGTTGAGGCAAAAGAACTTATAATAAATAATGACAAAGACGTTCCTTATATAGTTAACAGAGGACGTAAGGGCGGAAGCGGTGTTGCGGCGGCGATATGCAATTCGCTTTTGTATAAATTGTATCGTTGACGCTGTTTTTGTCATATGGACGAGTGTGTTGTTTTGATCATCTATAATCAGATTGTGCAGTATACGGGGGTAAATTCTGTTTATTTACAACTGTGACAGAGCATCGGAGGAAAATGGGCATATGGAACTAAGGAGCGGCTTTACGACGGGGAGCTGTGCGGCGGCAGCGGCAAAGGCTGCGCTTATGATGTTGCTGGACTCGGTTGAGGTTTCGAAGGCGGAAGTAGAGCTTGATTCAGATCACGGACCTGTCGCAGATAACAGAGTTAAGGATATTGAGTATGTGAATATAATGACTCCCAAGGGAATACCGTACTATGCGGAGATAGTCAATGTCGTGCGTGATGAGAGCGGGAAAAAAGTGACCTGTTCTGTCATTAAGGACGGTGGAGACGATCCCGATGTTACTACCGGAGCTTATATTGAAGTCAGCGTGAGAATCAAAGACACTCCCGGAATAGTTATAGACGGCGGCAAAGGCGTGGGGCGTGTGACAAAGCCCGGCCTTGATCAGTCAATAGGAGAAGCTGCGATAAATTCTGTTCCGAGAAAAATGATAGAAGAGAATCTAAACGAAGTTCTTAAGGACAGAAATGCAGAGAACACGGGGCTTGAAGTTATAGTGAGCGTTCCGGGCGGAGAGAAGATCGCAGAGAAGACTTTTAATCCTAAGCTTGGAATAGTCGGCGGCATATCAATTCTTGGAACGACGGGCATAGTTGAGCCCATGAGCGAGAAGGCGATAGTTGATACGATAAGAACCGAGGTTAAAGTAAGAAAGGCCGAAGGACGACAAGTTCTTTTGGCTGCGCCCGGTAATTACGGAATAACCTTCCTTAGTAAGAAGTGCGGGATAGATAAGGATATCGCCGTTATGACTTCGAACTTTGTTTACGACTCTGTTATGATAGCGAAGGAAGAGGGCTTTTCCGAGATGGTCTTTGCGGGGCACATCGGAAAGCTTGTTAAGGTAGCAGGCGGGATTAAGAACACCCACTCAAGATACGGCGACCACAGAATGGAGATACTGACTGATATCACAGGGATGTTCTCTGAAGGAAAAGAATTTGATGAGTTAAAAGAAAAGCTCTCCGAGTGTGTTATGACGGATGAAGCCGTCAGAATAATCACGGAAGCGGGGGTGTCTTGCAAGGTTTTTCCTAAGATGGCGAGCCTTATAAAAGAAAATATGGAAAAATGGGCAGAGGGAACGCTTAAAGTTGAGGTGATAGTTTTTTCCAACGAATATACGGAACTTGTATGTACTCAGAAAGCCCATGAATATCTGGAAAGGACGATTTAATGGTACATTTTGTAGGCGCCGGTCCCGGAGCGGTGGATCTTATAACGGTCAGGGGAAAAGAACTTTTGGAAAAAGCGGACGTCATAATATATGCGGGATCACTTGTAAATCCTGAGCTTCTTAAGTATGCAAAAGACGGCTGTGAGATACATGACAGCGCAAAGCTTGATCTTGAACAGGTCATAGAAATAGTAAAGAAAGCTGAAGAAGAGGGAAAGATGACGGTGAGACTTCATACGGGGGATCCCAGCATCTATGGCGCTATCAGAGAACAGATGGATGAGCTTGATAAGCTTGGTTTTGAGTATGATGTGACGCCGGGGGTCAGCTCTTTTTGCGGGGCTGCGGCAGCTCTTAATATGGAGTACACTTTGCCCGGCGTAACGCAGAGTGTCATCATCACCAGGATGGAAAAGAGAACTCCCGTGCCGGAGAGAGAGTCCGTAGAGGAACTTTCAAAACACGGGGCAACGATGGTTTTCTTTTTATCAGCGGGAGATACCGAGGCTCTGAGCAGGAGACTTACGGAGGCGGGAGTGGCAAAAGATACTCCTGCGGCGATTGTATATAAGGCAACCTGGGATGATGAGAAGAAGTTCATTACGGATGTTGAGAATCTTCCGAAGGTTGCGGCGGAAAACGGTATAAATAAAACGGCGCTTATCATAGTCGGAAACAGCGTTAAACAGGCGGATTATGAGAAATCAAAGCTGTATTCGCCTGATTTTACTACGGGCTTTAGAAAAGGCAGAAATATAAATGACTAAGAACGGAAATAAAAGAGTGGCAGTGGTTTTTGCGCTGCTGATTGTTCTTTTGGTCTCAGCTTTTTTTGCAAATATTATTATCGGAAATGTCAGGATAAGTCTTGATGAAGTGATGAGGATATTGTTTGCGGGCGGAGGAGGCATTAAGAACAGGAATATAATAGCAAGTATCAGGCTTCCCAGGACTGTAATGACGCTTGTTCTTGGAGGTGCTCTTGCGGTATCCGGATTTCTTTTGCAGACATATTTCGCCAACCCGATCGCAGGCCCGTACATTCTGGGGATTTCGTCGGGAGCAAAGATGGCGGTTGCGATGAGCCTGATATTCATAACATCGGGAACGGGTTATACATCGAATCTGATGCTTGTGATGACTGCTTTTATCGGAGCGATGGCGGCTACGGGATTTATCATTCTTATTTCCAAGAGAGTACGGAACATGGCGGCGCTTCTTGCGGCTGGAATAATGATAGGCTACATATGCAGCGCTGTGACGGATTTTCTTGTCACTTTTGCGGAAGATTCGGATATTGTCAATCTTCACAGCTGGTCGCAGGGAAGCTTTTCAGGAGCATCGATGAGTGCGGCTTGGTTTTCTGCGGTGATTGTGGCAATTGTTCTTGTGGCGGTCATGCTTATGAGCAAAGTGCTTGATGCGTTCAGACTTGGAGAAGTTTACGCTGCGAGCGTTGGAATAAATGTGAAGCTGTGCAGAGTGCTCCTTATCGTGCTTTCAAGTGTTCTGTCGGCGTGTGTTACGGCATTTGTGGGGCCTGTTTCGTTTATCGGAATTGCTGTGCCTTTCCTTATGAGAGAGGTTCTGAAGTCGTCGAAGCCGATAATTCTGATTCCGGCGTCTTTCCTGTCGGGAGCGGTTTTTTGCATGATAAGCGACCTTCTTGCAAGGATGCTTTTTGCTCCTACTGAGATCAATATTTCTGCGGTGACTTCACTTTTTGGGGCGCCGATAGTTATTTTCATGATAATAAAAAGAGGTAAGACAAGGTGAAAATAGAGGATTTATCTGCGGGATATCGCGGAAAGGCGGTTGTTCCGGGAGTTAATCTTGAAATAAAAAAAGGAGAGATAATCTCCTTCATAGGACCGAACGGTGCGGGGAAGTCCACTCTTTTAAAGACTCTTTACAGGGAACTTACGCCTGTTGCGGGAGCGGTATTTATTGGCGGCGCAGATGTGTCCAAGATGACGCTTAAAGAGCTTGCAAAGAAACTGTCCATAGTTACGACGGACAGGATAAAGCCCGAGCATATGACTTGCAGAGAGGTTGTGATGGCGGGGCGCCTTCCTTATACGGACGGATTTGGAGTTCTTGGAAAAGAGGACAGGCAGGCTGCGGAAGATGCGATAGCTCTTATGAAAATCGAGGGCTTTGCGGACAAGCAGTTTAATAACTTAAGCGACGGGCAGAAGCAGCGGACGCTTATTGCAAGGGCAATAGCGCAGTCTCCCGAGTATCTTGTAATGGATGAACCCACATCCTATCTGGACATCAGGTACAGGATGGAACTAATGGAAGTTCTGGAAGGTCTTGCGAAAAAAGGTGTGACGATAGTTATGTCGATTCACGAGCTTGAGCTTGCTGTTTCTGTTTCTGACAGGCTTCTTCTTGTATATGATGATGGAAAGACGCTGTGCAAGACACCTTTAGAAGTCATGGAAGACGGGCTTATCAAGGATTTGTTTTCACTTACGGATGAAATGTATGAAAAGATTTATGGAAAAGGCAGAATATAAGAATTATAAGATCATAAGTTTCACTTCAAGGGGAAAAGAGCTTGCGGAAAGAGTGCTTTTCCTTGTTTCGGGTGGAGAGTTTGAACGAGGCTGTGATGACAGTGGACTTGGCAAAGGAGAACGATATAAGAAAAGTTTTGGCAGAGAAAATGCTGTCGTGAAAGGCATAGATGAGGGCTTTACATTAGATGGCTTTGTTAAAGAAAACTTTCATCAGGGAAATGTTCTCATATTCATAGGTGCTGCCGGAATCGCGGTAAGGGCGATAGCGTCTTATATTGAAGATAAAACGAAGGATCCTGCGGTCATTGTTATAGATGAAGCGGGAAAGAATGTGATACCTCTTTTGTCCGGACATATCGGAGGCGGTGTGAGAGATGCAAAGCGGATTGCGGAGCTTCTTGGTGCGAATCTGGTTGTTACTACGGCGTCTGACGTTTCCGGAGAATTTGCGGTTGATGTTTTTGCTTCCGAGAACGGATTTGTGATTTCCGATATGAAGAAGGCGAAGGAGTTTACGGCAAGGCTTCTTGAGGAGAAAGAGGCTGTGTATGAGGTGGATAAAGAGCTTGCGGGGATGCCTTCTTATGATGTTGATGCGGGATATGCGAATGTAGTCAGGCGATTGGCAGCTGGAGAGAGTTGTGGCAGTGAGGTTAAATGCACTGATATCAAAGTAGATGCAGATTGTAAATGCGCTGAAAATATAGCGGGTAAGAATGCTGTTAAAGAGAGCAATATTGAAAGAGACAAAGCATGTTTTACAATTTCTTTTCGCAAGGATAAGTCTGAGAGCGGAGTGCTAAACCTGATTCCTAGGTGTATTGTAATCGGCGTCGGCTGCAAGAAGGGGACGCCTTATGAGAAGCTGCTGGCTTTTGTTGAGGATAAGCTTTCGGAGCACAACATAGATAAGAGGGCGGTAAGTGTGCTTGCTTCCGCGGATATTAAGAAAGAGGAAGAAGGTCTTATAGGTCTGTCAAAAGAACTTGGAGCAGAGTTTAAGTTTTTTTCTTCGGATGTCCTGATGGCGCAGGAAGGGGAGTTTACGGCTTCTGAGTTTGTAAAGAGTATAACGGGGACGGATAATGTCTGCGAGAGAGCGGTCGTTGCCTGTGGTTGCAAGAAGATTCTTGTTAAGAAAGAACGCTTTGACGGGATGACTTTTGCGGCAGGTGTGATGGGAAATGGCAATGTAACGTCTCAGGGCACGGAGTGTGACGGAAGTGCAGAGAGTGTTGATATGGATTTTGCATGCGTTGGCGGAGAGACTGTAAGTGATAGAAGTTGTGGAAAAGTCTCGGTTGTCGGAATAGGACCCGGAAATTATGAGAATATGACGGTTAAGGCGGCAGAGACGCTTAAGGCGTGCGATGTAATCGCAGGATATACTGTGTACTGCGATCTTGTCAGACCTTTTTTTCCTGATAAAGAATATATCTCAACGCCAATGATGGGTGAGGAAAAGAGAGTCAGACTTGCTTACGAGAAGGCGGCGGAAGGATTTAAGGTAGCGCTTGTATGTAGCGGAGATGCAGGAGTTTACGGAATGGCCGGGCTTTGCTATGAAGAGGCGGTTAATTTCGATAACGTTGATACGGAAGTTGTTCCGGGCGTTACGGCGGCAATCAGCGGAGCGGCACTTCTTGGGGCCCCGCTTATACATGATTTTTGCCTGATAAGTATGAGCGACAGGCTTACGCCGATGGAACTGATCGAGAAGAGGCTTCGTGCTGCGGCTTTGGCGGATATGGTGATTGTGATCTACAATCCTCAGAGTAAGGGTAGGAAAGGGTATCTTGCCCATGCCTGCGAGATTCTGATGGAGAACCTGCCACCCGAGCGGGTTTGCGGAATTGCAGGAAACATCGGAAGAGACGGCGAATATTGTAAGGTTATGACTTTGGGTGAATTAAAAGGTGCTGAGGTGGATATGTTCTCGACGATTTTTATCGGGAATTCTTCAACAAGGGATATTGCCGAGCACATGGTTACTTTAAGAGGATACAGAAGTGAGAGATGAGGTTCTTATTTTCGGAGGAACAACTGAAGGAAGAGAGCTTGCGGCTGCGCTTTCTGCGGCGGGCGTACAGCACTTGGTGAGTGTTGCGACTGATTATGGCAAGGAAATTGAGGATTCTTTTGGAGAGAAAAATGTCATTGTCGGAAGAAAGAACGCGGATGAAATGGCGGAACTTATGGCTACCGAGGGCTTTACGGTGTGCGTTGATGCTACGCATCCTTTTGCTACGCTTGTTTCGGCTGAGATTAAGAAGGCATGTGAAAAGACCGGAGTCGAGTATTTGAGGCTCCTTAGAGATACAGGTGCGAAGATTGAGCTTATGACTGTTTCCAACGAATGTGGTTTTGATAAAGAAATTGAGAGTAATTGTCGAAAGCGCATGATGTTATGGAATGCGGATGTGGTTAATGAAAGTATTCAGATTGTAATTTGTGATTCGGCCATGAGCGCGGCAAAGGAACTTGAAAAGATAAGCGGCAACATGCTTCTTTTGACGGGAAGCAAAGATCTTAAGACAATTATGGCCGAGATTTCCGATAAGACAAGAGTGTACGCAAGAGTTCTTCCGAATATCGAGAGTATCACAAAGTGCGAAGAAGCGGGGCTTCGCGGAAAGCAGATTATTGCTATGCAGGGGCCTTTTTCCAAAGATATGAATGTTGCACTTATAAATGAGATTGGCGCTTCTGTGATTCTTACGAAGGAGAGCGGCGCTACGGGCGGGCTTGATGAGAAGCTTCTTGCGGCGAGTGAGTGCGGGATTAAGGTTGTTATGATAGAGAGCCCCGAGAGCAGACTTGAAGGCTCAGGAAGCAATGCCGGTGAATATGCTAAAGGGTACAGTCTGCCGGAAGTGTTGGAAAAACTTGGAGTTGACAAGAAGCGTGTTAAATCCGGCGAAATCGTCAAAGAGAGTAACAGCTTAAACGAAGTTAAGGATAATATAGGAAAGAGCATCATACTTGCGGGAATCGGCCCGGGTGATGCGAGATATTACACGAGAGAGCTTGAAACTGCACTTGAGAACGCGGATGTGATTTTTGGAGCGAAGAGCATCCTTGAAAGAGTTGATAAGAACAGGATTAAAGCTGAATTTGTTCCTCTTTATATGGGAAAAGATATTCTTGAGTTTTTGAATGAATATCCTAACTACAAGAAGCCGCTGGCTCTTTTCTCGGGAGATATATGCCTTTGCAGCGGAGCCAAGAATGCGGCGAAGGTTTTTGAAAAACGCAGGATATGGAGTTCATAAGATATCAGGGATTTCTTCGGTGGCTCTTTTTGCAAACAGATTGGGACTTGGGCTGGAAGACTGCAGTATAGTGAGCGCTCATGGAAGAGAGTGCAATGTTGCGGGATATATTGCGGAGGCTAAGAGACTTATCATTCTTCCTTCAAGCTGTGCGCATGCGGGCGATATTGCGAGAACTGCGTTTGCGGTAGCGAAAATAAATGATTATGGCAGGAACGATAGCGTAAAAGCTGAAGATTTCGGCGGATGCGGAGATCTTAGAATTGTGATCGGATATGAACTCGGAACAGCTTTGGAGCGGATTTTTGAAGTGTCGGAAGGTGAGCTTGGAGATAAATTTTTTTCACCTGATGAAAAGGGGAAGTGTTTAATGTATGTTGAGAATAAACGTGCGGGCGAAATGCCGGTAATAAGAGGAATATCTGACGATGAGTTTGTCAGAGGCAAGACTCCGATGACCAAAGAGGAGATAAGGGCGATATCTATCAGAAAGCTGGGACTTTCTGCGGATTCCGTGCTCTATGATATCGGCGCGGGGACAGGTTCCGTATCTGTTGAAGCAGCTCTTTTGCACCCTGATATCAAAGTCTGTGCGATAGAGCGAAACGACGAGGCGGTTGAACTTATCAAGAAGAACAAAGAGAAGTTCTGTGCGGATAATATTACTGTGATAAAGGGCGAAGCTTCAGAGGTGCTGACTTCCGGATTGCCGGGGGGCGTTTGTGTCCCTACACATGCGTTCATTGGCGGAAGCGGCGGAAATATGCGGGTTATCATTGAGATTCTGAAGAAGATGAATAAGAATATTCGAATTGTGATAAACTGTGTCACACTCGAGACACTTACGGAAGTTCTTACCGTTATTAAAGAGGGAGAATTTGCAGAGCCTGACATTGTTCAAGTCAGCGCAAGCAGATATAGGAAAGTTGGCGAATATCACATGGCCGATGCAATCAACCCGGTGTATATAGTGACAATATAATCAAGATAATGTGTTATAAGAGATAAAGAAAAATATATATTTGCAAATGGCTCGATAGAGATGACGATGGCAATGAGCCTGAGGTATAAGCCGCCTTGCACGAAATGGCATAGAAAAAGCTAGGAGTTGCAGCTCCTAGCTTTTTTGTGTTAGCTTGTTAAGATAAATTATCTCGTTTCTTTGCCTAAGTTCTATTATAACAAAGAATTCTTAATAGTCAAATCATAGGATGGTTAAGAAGTAGGATAGTTGCGGCATCTTGCACTGGATTCCGCGTTAATCACGCCTGATCCGGTGAGTGGCCGGAATTGCCGTAAGGCTCGATCTCGTCGATCATCTCCATGTCGTCTTCTGAAAGTTCGAAGTCAAACAGCTCAGAGTTGGAGCGGATTCTTTCGGGATTGACGGACTTGGGGAGAGGAACAACGTCGTGCTGCATTTCCCAGCGAAGGATGATCTGAGCAACGGTGCGGTCATATTTTTCCGCAAGGTCCTTAAGAAGCGGATGCTCAAGGGATTTACCTCTTCCGAGCGGGCTCCAGGCCTCTACGAGGATGCCGTGTTCCTGACAGAAATCTACTGTATCTTTCTGGAGGAAACCGGGATTTATCTCAATCTGGTCGACTGCGGGGATGATGTCAAATTCCATGAGCGCCTTGAGGTGATGAGTAAGGAAGTTTGAAACGCCGATTGCTTTTACTCTTCCTGACTTGTATATCTCTATCATCGCCTTCCATGTCTCACGGTTTGTGTTTTCCCAGTCATCGTCAAATGCATATGATGCGGGCCAGTGAATGAGATAGAGGTCAAGATAATCAAGACCGATCTCGCTCATAGTCTTTTCAAAAGCAGCAAGAGTCTTTTTGTAGCCAAGTTCTGACTTCCAGACTTTGCTGGTAACAAAGATGTCTTCTCTTTTTGCGGCACCTGTTGCGATAAAGTCGTTTATTGCCTGTCCGACCTGCTTTTCATTCTCGTAAAAAGCGGCTGTATCGATGTGACGGTAGCCGATCTCAAGTGCGGATTTTACAGAGTTATAAGCTTCTGCGGGATCTTTTATCTTGTATGTGCCAAAGGCAAGACAAGGTATAGATGTTCCGTTATTTAGCTTGATTCTGTCAGTGAGTGTATTCATTGAACGTACCTCTCTTTTTTATGCCGATATCATCGGTATTGTCGTAAGATTCATACTCACACCATAGTAACATATAATTTGAATCAGGTATGTAGTTTCGGATAAAAAGTATTTCTGAATTATATATCATAGAACTCATGCTTTTTATATCATGATCGCAAATTAGTGATAATTAACAAATATCTGATTTATTGACCGTTTTGTTGTGTATTAATGAACAGAGTTAAAAAATAATTTAAAAAACGCTTCCAAAAGTACGGATATGTTGTATCATAGAGTTAGCAACATTCTTGTATATAAAAATCTAAGTATATAACAAAATTACAACAAGGGGTTTCTATGACAAACAATTTTCCAAGAGTGATGATTTCAGGAACGGGAAGCGGCAGTGGTAAGACAATCGTAACATGTGCGCTTCTCAGAATTCTCAAAAGAAGAGGATATAATCCCGCTGTATTTAAGTGCGGTCCCGATTATATAGATCCGATTTTTCACAAGACGGTTCTAGATGTTCCGTCTCGAAATCTCGATATATTTATGGCCGGAAAAGATGGTATCAGACGTACACTTGACAGAGGAAGTGAAGGAAGAGATTTTGGCGTTATTGAAGGAGTTATGGGCTTTTATGACGGCATAAGTACGTCCGGAACAGACGGCTCAAGTTATGATATCAGTAAGGAAACAGAGACACCCGTTATACTTGTTGTAAATGCAAAAGGCATGAGTATGTCCATAATTCCCGTGGTACAGGGATTCTTTGATTATGTCGGAAGAATTAACAATCCAATTAAGGGAATTATACTTAATAATATATCTCCGATGGTTGCAAAAGACATATCGCTTCTCATTGAAGAGGAGGTTCATATTCCGGTTGTCGGATATATTCCTCACATCGAGGATGCCGATATAGACAGCAGGCATCTGGGGCTTGTTCTTCCAAATGAGATTCCCGATATTTTGGAAAAAATAGATGCAGTTGCCGATAAGCTTGAAGAGACACTTGATTTTGAAAAGCTTGTGGATATCGCAAACAAGGCTGAAAGCTTCAGAACTCTTCAAACAAGTTTTGCACTTCCGCTCTGCGCAGAGCCTACAGAGGGCGGCCCTCTTAAAGTTGCCGTTGCAAAGGACGAGGCATTTTGTTTTTATTATGAAGATAACTTCGATCTTATGAGAGATATGGGATTGGAGCTGGAGTTCTTTTCCCCACTTCATGATAAGAGACTTCCAAAAGCAGACGGATATATTTTCGGAGGCGGTTATCCTGAACTTCATGCGGCGCAGCTCTCGGAAAACACTTCGATGCTTGAAGATATAAAGAAAGCTGCAGACAATAATGTGCCGATCATTGCAGAGTGTGGCGGATTTATGTATCTTCAGGAGGAACTTGAGGATAAGGACGGAAATATTTATAAAATGGTCGGGGCAATTCCCGGAAGAGCGTTTATGACAGGGAAACTCGTCAGATTTGGATATGTCACCATAGCTGCCGCAAAAGAGAATACATACCTCAAACCGTTTGAATGTATAAACGGTCACGAGTTCCACTACTATGACACGACAGATAACGGAGATACCTGTATAATAACCAAGGGCACGCGCAACCGCTCATGGGAAGGCATACAGATAAAAGGAAATCTTTTTGCCGGCTTTCCGCATCTGTATTATCCCTCATGCAATGCATTTATTGAGAGATTTGCGGCAAGTATGCTGGTTGGACGCTCAAAGATCTGAGAAAATGCAGATTTGATAAATGGCACAAAAACCTACAATACATATTGAGAGGAAAAGTGTGACGAAATGAATATACATCTTTGCAAAAATGACGAAACCTTGGAGCAGGCGCTTGATTACATAAATGAGCACGATTCTGAGGGTAGAAAGTATACATTCGATAAAGAGAAAGACAGGTGCTATGTCGGCGACGAAGCCTTTGTATCCGCACCAGTCCTCATAAATCATAAAAACAATTATTGGGCACTGCACATTGTGGAGTGATTTCAGAGTCAATTTAGGAAGAGAGTTGTAAGATAAGCAACTCTTTTTTGATGGAATTATCTATTTTAGTATGTCTTTCGAATATAAGTATATGATAAAATATATACGTATTAACGCATGTGAATCATACATGAATGACCTTTGGGCACTTCAATAATGTATATGCTTTGTACTTGCATGTAACAGCTGTTTACAGGTGATCTTATGAGAAGAAGTAAGTATTTTGTTTTTTCCACCAAAAGAAACCGGGTAGATCTGACGCTTGTACTTGTAGCATCTGTCCTCACTCTGATCTTCGCTGATTTATTGAGACGCGTAGAGCCGGATTCTGTATTGAGGACTGTTAAGTATATTCCGATAATGATTGTTACGGCGTTTTGTGGCATCATTCCCGGGATGCTGAGTCTGGTTCTTATTTTTTTCTTTGGTTCTTTTTTGCAAGGATCAATCATGTATCATGCTTTTGCATATCTGCTGATCGCTTGTGCCGTTAATGTTCTTACAAGAATCGGTTTTTTTCAAAAATTTTTTTAAAGTAATACTTTCTTCTATGATCTTACAGTTTATCCTGGGTGACCTGTGGGGCTTTTGTAAGCTCGTGCTTAATGGTGCCGGTTTGGCAGGTTTTGATCCGGGCAGGCTTATTCCACTGTTCTTAAGAGAAGCACCGGGATGTCTGTTTACATGTTTTTTCATATATTTTGTTTTTAAAAAATTGCCGGATGATATCAAATTGATGTTTGGAAGCGGAATGTACTATGTGGACACCACAAGACTTGATGAAGATGACAGATACATGGTCGAAGGCAAGTCCAGGATTGGAAATGTCGTAATGAGGGTAATTGTCTTTGAGGCAATTTTACTTGGGATTATAGCGGAGATCGCGTCGAGAGAGTTGTACGCAGATATGACGTTTCGGGGCGGAATTGAGATGGCGATGCTTATATCGATCATAATTACGCCGATGGCTATTTTTGTCAACAACTATGCACAGTATAGGATTGCCGAGCCCATAAGGATTTTGTCGAATGCCGTGACCGATATTTACAATTCGCAGGAAACGGACATAAATGCCAGTGTGGAGGAGGTTCACAGACTTAGGATAGATACCAACGATGAGATAGAAGACCTGTATCATGCTATAGATCTTACTTTTTACAGATTTATGGAATACATTGAACTTGTAAAGAGCAGGCAGCTTATAGAAGACCAGCTCAGGGTGGAAAAGAGCTCGAACGAAGCCAAGTCGAGATTTCTTTCCAATATGTCACATGAGATCAGAACGCCTATAAATGCTGTTCTTGGCTTTGATGAAATGATACTCAGAGAATGTAAGGATGAGGATATCTTAAGCTATGCGATGGATATTCAGAGCTCGGGAAAAACTCTTTTGGCTCTTATCAATGATATTCTTGATTTCTCCAAGATAGAAGCGGGAAAGATGGAGATTATCCCCGGTGAGTATGAGCTTGGATCGATGATAAACGACCTCATAAATATGATAGATGCTAAGATCTATGAAAAAGGACTTGAGTTTATCACGAACATTTCCGATGATATACCGCATGTTCTGTACGGCGACGAGACAAGGATAAAGCAGTGTATCATGAATCTGCTTACGAATGCGGTGAAATACACGGATGTCGGTTCCGTTGCCATGGAGATCTATAAGAAAGATTATGATTCTCTGGCTTACGAGGATATGTTTGATGAAAAGATTATCCTGGGAGTCCGCATAACCGATACCGGAATCGGAATAAAGGATGAGGACATCGATAAGCTCACACTTGCTTTTGAGAGAGTGGATGAAAAGAGAAACAAAACCATTGAGGGAACGGGGCTTGGAATCAGCATTGTTACAAATCTTTTGGGACTCATGGGTTCAAAGCTTAACGTAAAGAGTGAATACGGAAAGGGCTCCGAGTTTTCTTTTGAAATAGTACAGACTGTTGTGGACAGGGAGCCGCTTGGCGAATTTGCCAAGGATTACAGGCAGAGCAAAGTAAACAAGAAAGAGTACAAGGAAAGCTTTCATGCGCCCAAGGCAAAGATTCTTGTTGTTGATGATATAAGCACAAATCTTGCGGTGATACAAGGTCTTTTGAAAAAGACGCTTATTACTGTGGATACGGCGCTTAGTGGAAGGAAAGCTCTTGAGCTTGTGACTGAAAATAACTACGATATCATTTTCCTCGATCACAGGATGCCTGAGCTGGACGGCATCCAGACGCTTCATATGATGAAGGGAATGGCAAATAATCTAAATAAGAAGACGCCTGTTGTGGCGCTTACGGCAAATGCGGTTTCGGGATCCAGAGAGATGTACTTTAGGGAAGGCTTTACCAATTACCTCTCAAAGCCTGTTTCGCCGCCAAAACTTGAAGAGATGATACTTAGTTATCTTCCTTCGTATAAAGTTTCCATACCGGGAGACGATGATTTTGTTGAGGCAGAAAAAGGAGATGCGAAAAAAGAAGACGAGACAGCGCTTAAACTTATGAAGGTACAGGGTATTGATGTTAAGAGTGCCATAGAGCGTTGCGGATCTTCAAAAGTTGTGGTTGATGTCATGCAGGACTTCTGGCTTTCCATCAAGGAGAGAGCAGATCTTATAGAAAAGTATGCAAAAGATGATATTAAGAATTATATGATCTATGTGCATGGGCTTAAGAGCTCCGCAAAGGCAATAGGCGCATTGGAACTTTCAGAAATGGCGGGGCATCTTGAAAAGTGTGCGGAAGAGAAGAATAAGTCGGAAATTGAGGAGAAGACACCGGAACTTCTTGAGCTTTACAGAAGTTATATCAACAAATTGTCTGTTGTTGTGGGCGAAGAAAATGAAGGAGATTCGGATAAGCCTGTAATACCTGAATCGGAGCTTACAGATGCTTTTTCGGCGATAAAAGAATTTGTATCGGGATCGTATTTTGACAGCGCGGATGACATTATGAACATGCTTGGTGAATATAAGATTCCCGATGAATATGTTGAAAAATATGAAAAGGTAAAAAGACTTATGGCAGCAGTTGACAGAGACGGACTGTTGAATATATTGTAGTAATAGCGCAAAGCGGAAGGACAGGATATGGAAAAACGTGTACTCTTAATTGGCCACGAGAAAAGCTTTATGGTTAACGCTATAGAAAAGGGGCTCGAGAAAGAAGGATACGGAGTTTTAATGATGGAACCCGACAAAGAGCAGATCGAGGTTATGGAAGACAGGCCTATGATCTACCTTCTGTATATGGGGGATTTGTCAAAATCCGACTATGAGTTGTTTGAGTATTTGAATGATGCGATAGACAGCGAGCGATTTTTGCTCTATATCATAGGAAACAAAGAGGAACTTGATCTGGCGCTTGAGTATATTGCAAAAGAGAAAGTTCAGGAGACGTATCTTAGACCTCTTGATGTCAAGCACCTTACGGAACAGCTTAATTCTGTAGTTGAATACAGTGAGCTTGACGATGAGCTTAAAAAGAAGATCCTCATAATTGACGATGACGGAACTATGCTCAGAATGATGAGAACCTGGCTGTCGGTAAAGTATCACGTGTACATGGCAAGCTCGGGTAAGATCGCGTTATCTTTTTTGGCAAAAAATCCTATCGATCTGGTACTGCTTGATTACGAAATGCCCGGAATGGACGGTGCGGCCGTACTCAAGGAGATGAGAAGTACTCCTGCGTATAAAGATATTCCGGTTATCTTCCTTACCGCTAAGGATGACAAGGAGAGCGTTATGAAAGTAGTAGGGTTAAAGCCCGAGAAGTACCTCCTTAAATCCATGCCGAAAGAAAAACTTACCAATGCCATTGATGAGTTTTTTTATCATAAGATCAAGAAAAAAGTGAGGAAGGAACAGTTATATGATTTCAAAACTTATTGACAAGATTGTAAACACAGGTGCGCCTATTGTTGTGGGACTCGATCCCAAGCTTGATTTTGTACCCGAAGCAATAAAGAAAAGATGCTTTGAGGAAAAGGGTGAGAACCTTGAGGGAGTTGCGGAGGCGTTCTGGCAGTTCAACAAAGAAATCATTGATAACGTATATGATGTTGTTCCTGCTGTAAAGCCACAGATAGCAATGTACGAGGAGATTGGAATTCCCGGTCTTATCGCATTTAAGAAAACTGTAGATTATTGTAAAGAAAAGGGCCTTATCGTTATCGGCGATATAAAGAGAGGCGATATAGGTTCAACAGCCCAGTCTTATGCAGTTGGTCACCTTGGCGGCGTTAAGGTTGGCGATAAAGTATTTAAGGGCTTTGACGAAGACTTCGTAACAGTAAATCCTTATCTTGGATCTGACGGAGTTAAGCCTTTCATAGATATTTGTAATAAGGAAGACAAGGGAATCTTCGTTCTTGCAAAGACATCAAATCCTTCAAGCGGAGAGTTCCAGGACAGACTTATCGACGGAAAGCCTCTCTATGAGATAGTAGGCGCTAAGATAAGAGAGTGGGGCGAAGAGTCGACAGACGGTTCATACAGCAATGTGGGTGCCGTAGTCGGAGCAACATATCCCGAGATGGGAAAGGTGCTCAGAGAGATCATGCCTCACAATTACATCCTTGTTCCCGGATACGGAGCACAGGGCGGTAAGGGAAAAGACCTTGTTAACTTCTTTAATAAAGACGGACTCGGAGCAATCGTAAATTCTTCGAGAGGAATCATAGCAGCATGGAAGAGCGACAATTACAAGCAGTTTGGTGACGGAAAGGTCGGAGAAGCTGCAAGGGCGGCAGTCCTTGATATGAAGGCGGACATCGCAGGTGCGCTCGCTCAGTAACAGAACAAAAGGAATAATTTGCATATTGGCAGCGGCTTTCGGCTTCGCACTTATGACGGCGTTTGTACGTGCAGCCGGAGACGTGCCCGTAATGCAAAAGAGTTTTTTCAGAAATTTGGTGGCAATGTTCATCGCGTCTATCGCTCTGGTAAGATCGGGCATTGGCTTTAAAATTGAGAAAAGCTACAGACTTGATATTTTCTTTAGGTGCCTATTTGGCACGTCAGGTGTTATCGCAAATTTTTATGCAATAGGAAAACTTGGGATAGCGGACGCAAACATGCTAAACAAGCTAGCGCCGTTTTTTGCCATAGTGCTCTCAATACCGCTGTTAAAAGAAGTTCCGTCAAAGGTGGATGCCATATCAACTTTGATCGCATTTATCGGAGCTCTTTTTATCATAAGACCGACAGGTGTCGTCGCTGAGACAATCCCTGCCATTATTGCGGTGTACGGAGGCTTCGGAGCCGGAACCGCTTACGTGTTTGTCAGAAGGGCGAGCAAAAAAGGTGCAAATACGCCGACAATTGTATTCGCGTTTTCGGCGTTTTCGTGTCTCGTAAGTTTGCCGTTTCTGATATTTGATTATTCGCCAATGAGCATGAGGCAGTTTCTGAGCCTTATCATGGCTGGAGTATCCGCATCTCTCGGACAGTTTGCAATTACTTCGGCATATCGCTACGCACCTGCAAAAGAGTTATCTGTTTTTGACTACACTCAGGTTATATTCGCAGCACTCATCGGAATCGTGGCATTCTCTGAAACACCGGTGCTTCTCAGTATCATCGGATATGCCATAATAATAGGTGTTTCGGTTGTCAGGTGGATGAAGAGAAATGAGCAATAATATATTAATTGTGAATATGCATTTATGATGATATAATACTTTGTCAGAGGATTGGGCTTGGATTTTTTCTGAGTAAATACGAAATAAAAAGGAGTTTATGAGTTATGGAAAGATATAAGGAAGAGTTTATTGAATTTATGGTAGACAGCAATGTCCTTAAGTTTGGAGAGTTTACTCTTAAGAGTGGTCGTAAATCTCCTTTTTTTATGAATGCGGGAGCATATGTAACAGGTTCACAGCTTAAGAAGCTCGGTAACTACTATGCAAGAGCAATTCACGATACATTCGGACTTGAATTTGACGTTCTCTTCGGACCTGCATATAAGGGAATTCCGCTTACTGTTGCAACATGTATGGCGATCAGTGAGCTCTACGGAAGAGAAATAAGATATTGTTCAAACAGAAAAGAAGTCAAGGATCACGGAGATAAGGGAATCCTTCTTGGAACAAAGCTTCGTGACGGAGACAGAGTCCTTATAATTGAAGATGTTACAACATCGGGAAAGTCAATCGAAGAGACTGTTCCTATCATCCAGGCACAGGCTGATTGTGATATCGTAGGCCTTATGGTATCTTTGAACAGACAGGAAAAGGGCTTGGAGAGCGAGATGAGCGCTCTTGACGAAATCAAGGAAAGATATGGCTTTAGTGCGCACGCGATCGTTACAATGGAAGACGTTGTAAGCTATCTTTATAACAGACAGATTGACGGAGAGGTAATCCTTACAAAGGATATCAAGAAGGCAATCGATGAGTATTACGCTGAGTACGGCGCTAAGGAAACGCTTTAATCAGCGTTTCCATAAATAACTCTGATATTCTAAGGAGGTATTTGGTATGGAAGAACATACATACAAGGTTCTTGGTGGCACAGGAGCCATGAATATAGCATTGGGAGTGGTTTCACTTGTAGTCGGAATAACTGCCGGAATCTTGCTCATTATATGTGGAGCGAAGCTTCTGGGCAGTCGCAAAAATGTGATCATTTAAAGACATAACAAACAACCGGTAGATATGAAGAAACTCAATTTAAAAAAGATTAAAATTCTTAATAAGCTTAGCCATTTCAGGGAAAAATACGTTTTCACCGATAACAGGCATCCGGAAAAAGGAATAATGTCTACCATACTCGGGCTCCTGTCAGATGTATCACTGGTGGCAGTGGTACTCTTTTCATACAGGAACGGAGGGCAGGCTTTTATGCGATACGCCGCAGCGGCATTTGTTGCGGCGATATTTTCATGTTTGGGACTCGCTCTCGGAATCATGTCCCGAATGGAAAAAGATATATTTAAATTGTTCCCTAATCTTGGGATTATTCTTAACCTGATCGCGGTTCTCTTTATCATTTTTATTCTGGTATTGGGATTTATGTGATTCGAGGAATGAAAGGAATAGGACAATGACTGAAAACGAAGCAGTATTTGAATTTAGCGTCGGAAATGATGTCACCGATGAGAGATATGCCCTTGCAATGGAGAGGGTATCGGGCATTTCCGATGAGCATTTGGAGAATAAAGAATTTGATGATTATTTTCATGCGGTAAAAGACTTTATTCTCATGATAGACGAGACCTATAAATGGTCTGAAAACGGCGGAAAAGACAATGATTCTCTGGAAGAGCTTAAGGCAAGAAACAAAAAGCTCTACAGCGACATTCTTCCCGAAAACTATGATAAGAGCTACGGTAATCCGGTATATGCATGTAACAGACTCGGAGAAACATTCGGAAAGATCTTGTCATCTCTTTATTTTGAGCTCAGATCCATGATTGCTAATGCTTTTGAACTTCAGAAGTATGAGATTGTGATCAGAACGGAGCTCTTTCTTGAAGTATACGGAGCATTTGTGCAGGCTTCCGCTTATGGCAAACTTCCTGAGTATGAGGACGTCAGACAGATAATGTACTGGTTCTACAGTGATTATGCCGAGGAAGAGAGAATGGTCAGATTCGCTCAGATAGTTAACCCCGAAAAAGACTATTTCAGGGATATCATAATGAACAGCGACTTGACTGATATAAGATACCTCTATAAATTCGGAGAGTATATTTCAGACAACGAGATAAAGACCGCACAGCATCTTATCGAGATGTCCGAGGAAGAGATCGATAAGATAGCAACCACTTTTACGGAAGGATATCGCATTGGCTTTGCCGCAACAGGCAAGGATATCAGCATTAAAAGCACCGCTTCTGTAATTTATATTTTGGGATTTGAGAGAATTATCAAAAAAGCTGTTTTGAATTTTGAGAAGATCGGTCTTAAATCCGGAATCTATCGTTTTATTCCAAGTAATTTCTATATGGGCGGAAGTGCCAGAAGAAATGCTTGTCACGGCGCAATTCCAAACAAGCAGTTTGATTATGACCACAAGGATGATGACGGATTGTTCCTTGATGCGGCTCTTGTAAACAGACGACTTGAGGCTGTAAGGGCAGCAGGTGAAAAGTACAAGAAGGAAGCAAAACTCTACGGAGGTCCCGCTGTACTTGAAGGATTCGGCGAAGTACCTTTTTCACCCGAACAGAAGAAGGAAGCAATTCATCTTAGCGACGAGCAGAGTAAGCTCCTTAGCGGTTATAAGATTCAGGCGTCACTTATCCAGAATGAATATATTATAGGAAAAGAGAGAAGCTTTACGATCATTTCTTTCCCTGTTCCCGATATAGGAGAGCAGTACGAGGCCATCTTTGACGAGACGGTCAAGATAAACACGCTTGATTACAATCTTTATCAGAATATTCAGAAGAAGATCATAGATGCTCTTGATGAAGCGAAGTACGTGACAGTCAAGGGAATGGGCGATAATCGCACAGATATCAAGGTTATGCTTCATGAGATAAAAGACAAAGAGAAGGAAACAAATTTTGAGAACTGTGTTGCCGATGTAAATATTCCTGTCGGAGAAGTGTTTACATCCCCCGTACTTGCCGGAACATCAGGAATACTGCACGTTTCGGGCGTTTATCTCATGGGACTTTACTTTAAAGACCTCGAGATTAAATTTAAGGACGGATGCATCGAAGATTACAATTGTGCAAATTTTATAACTGAGGAAGACAACAAAAACTATATAAAGCAAAATATCCTGTATAATCACGATACTCTGCCGATCGGAGAGTTTGCCATCGGAACAAATACGACGGCATACACGTTTGCAAGGAAATTTAATATTGCGGACAAACTCGATATATTGATTGCAGAGAAGACGGGACCGCATTTTGCGGTAGGTGATACGTGTTATTCCTATGAAGAGGACAATGACACATTTAACTTTGACGGAAAGAGGCATATAGCCAAGGAAAATGAGATTTCCTCAAAGAGAAAAACAGATCCTGATAAGGCATATTTCAGCTGCCATACAGATATAACGATTCCGTACGATGAACTCGGTGAGATCAGAGCTGTAAGAGAGGACGGAACCGGCATAACTATCATAGAAAACGGCAGATTCGTGCTTCCCGGCACGGAGGAATTAAATAAGCCTTTGGATGAATAAAATAAACCATTGGATGTAAGAAAAAAAAACCATTGGTTGAATAAAAAAGTGGCACAATATATTGTGTTGTGCTATGATACAAGTGGCTAAATGTTGAAGCAGAAAAATGGAGGAAAACATGGCAAAAGTTGGAATAGTAATGGGTAGTGATTCAGATATGCCCGTTATGGCAAAAGCTGCAGATATTCTGGAGGAGCTCGGAATCGAATACGATATGAGGATAATATCCGCTCATAGAGAACCGGATGAATTTTTTGAATATGCGAAGACTGCAGAGGAAAAGGGATTTAAAGTAATTATCGCCGGAGCAGGAATGGCAGCACATCTTCCCGGAATGTGCGCTGCAATCTTTCCCATGCCCGTAATAGGAATCCCTATGCACACAACTTCTTTGGGAGGCCGTGATTCATTATACAGTATAGTTCAGATGCCTACAGGTATTCCTGTTGCTACAGTAGCTATCAACGGTGGAGCAAATGCAGGTATTCTTGCTGCAAAGATTCTGGCAACGGGAGATGCGGAGCTTCTTGAAAAACTTAAGAAGTACACTGCATCACTTAAGGACGGAGTTGTTGCCAAGGACGCAAGACTTCAGGAAGTCGGATACAAGAACTATTGATTGGAATATAAACAGGCAAAAATGCGAGGAGTTAAATATTATGGCATTGGATTACAAAAAGGCAGGCGTTGACATTGAAGCAGGCTATAAGTCTGTTGAACTTATAAAAGGTTATGTAAAAGATACATTCAGACCTGAAGTACTTGGGGGTCTCGGTGGTTTTTCGGGAGCTTTTTCACTTAGCAAGATAAAGGATATGGAAGATCCGGTTCTTTTGTCCGGAACAGACGGAGTCGGAACAAAGATAAAGCTTGCGTTTCTTCTTGACAAGCATGATACGATCGGTATCGATGCGGTTGCAATGTGTGTAAACGACGTTGCATGTGCAGGCGGAGAGCCTTTATTCTTCCTTGATTACATCGCATGCGGAAAGAATATTCCCGAGAAGATCGCAGCAATAGTTAAGGGCGTTGCTGAAGGCTGTAAGCAGTCTGATGCCGCACTTATCGGTGGTGAGACGGCAGAACATCCCGGACTTATGCCTGAGGATGAGTATGACGTTGCAGGATTTGCGGTTGGCGTTGTTGACAGAAAAGATATGATCGACGGAAGCGCAATAAAGGACGGAGACGTTCTTATCGGTGTTGCTTCAAGCGGCGTTCACAGTAACGGTTTTTCACTTGTAAGAAAAGTATTTGATATGACAAAAGAGAGTCTTGAGACATATTATGATGAGCTCGGTGCTACTCTCGGTGAGACACTTCTTACACCTACAAGAATCTATGTAAAGATGATGAAGGCAATCAAGAATGCCGGTGTTAAGGTTAAGGGATGCAGCCATATCACAGGTGGCGGATTCTATGAGAATGTGCCCAGAATGCTTCCTGACGGAATCAAGGCTGTAATTGAGAAGAACAGCTATGATATTCCTCCTATCTTCAAGCTTATGCAGGAAAAGGGCGGAATTGAAGAGCAGATGATGTACAACACATATAATATGGGACTTGGAATGGTTCTTGCCGTTGATCCAAGTGATGTAGATGCTGCAATGAATGCTATTGCTTCAGCCGGAGACAAGGCTTGGGTAGTAGGTAAGGCAGTTGCAGGTGAGAAGGGTGTAGAACTCGTATGAAGATAGCGGTTATGGTTTCCGGTGGCGGAACAAATCTTCAGGCAATAATCGACGGAATAGCTGACGGCTCTATAACAAATACAGAGATCTCGCTTGTATACAGCAACAATCCAAATGCTTATGCAATCGAGAGAGCCAAGAAAGCGGGTATTCCCTATGCGGTTAAGAGCCCAAAGGAATTTGACAGCAGAGATGAGTTTAATAAAGCCCTGCTTAAGATCTTACAGGATGCGAATCCGGATCTTATTGTTTTGGCAGGATGTCTTGTTGTTATTCCGGAGTGCGTTGTTAAGGCATTCCCCAACAAGATAATAAATATTCATCCTTCGCTTATACCGGCATTTTGCGGTACCGGGTTTTATGGACTTAAGGTACATGAGCAGGTGCTTAAGAGAGGCGTAAGAGTATCCGGTGCAACGGTTCATTTTGTTGACGAGGGAACGGATACCGGCCCGATAATATTGCAGAAGCCTGTTATGATCAGGCAGGATGATACTCCGGAAGTGCTTCAGAAGCGTATTATGGAGCAGGCGGAGTGGAAAATTATGCCTATGGCGATAGACCTTATAGCCAATGGCAAAGTCAGAGTAGAAGATCACAAAGTTATTGTTGAAGGATACGAAGAGGAGAAGATTTTTTCATGAAGGTTTTAATAGTTGGCGGAGGCGGAAGAGAACATGCCATTGCTGAGGCTGTTTCCAGAAGCCCTCAGGTATCAAAAATATATTGTGCTCCGGGAAACGGCGGAATTGCCGAACTTGCTGAGTGTGTTCCGATTACACCTATGGAATTTGATAAGCTTGTTTCTTTTGCAAAAGAGAAAGAGATAGATCTTACGGTTATCGGAATGGACGATCCGCTTGTTGGCGGAATCGTAGATGCATTCGAAGCAGAGGGACTCAGAGTTTTCGGCCCCAGAAAGAATGCGGCAATACTTGAAGGAAGTAAGGCTTTTTCAAAAGACCTTATGAAGAAATACAATATTCCCACAGCTGCTTATGAGACATTTGATAATGCCGCAGATGCTCTTAAGTATCTCGAAACAGCTAAATTCCCCATCGTTCTTAAGGCTGACGGACTTGCGCTCGGCAAGGGCGTTCTTATCTGCAACAGTCTTGACGAAGCTAAGGATGGCGTAAAAGAGATCATGGAGGATAAGAAATTCGGAGATGCCGGAAATCACATGGTTATCGAAGAATTTATGACAGGTAGAGAAGTATCCGTATTGTCTTTTGTAGACGGAAAGACAATAAAGCTCATGTCTTCAGCTCAGGATCATAAGAGAGCGGGAGACGGAGACACCGGACTCAATACGGGAGGAATGGGCAATTTCTCACCCAGTCCTTTCTACACGGAAGAAGTAGATAAATTCTGCCGTGAAAATATATACAGCAGAACTGTGGAGGCTATGGCAAGTGAGGGAAGAGAGTTCAAGGGAGTAATATTCTTCGGACTCATGCTCACACAGGATGGTCCTAAAGTTCTTGAGTACAATGCGAGATTTGGAGATCCCGAGGCGCAGGTTGTTCTCCCCAGACTTAAGACAGATATCATAGACGTATTTAATGCATGTATCGATGGTAAGCTTGATCAGATCGATCTTGAATTTGAGGATAAAGCAGCTGTATGCGTTGTTCTTGCAAGTGAAGGATATCCGGTAAGCTATGAAAAGGGCAAACTTATTACAGGACTTGAGAACTTCAAGGGCAAAGACGGATATTATTGTTTCCATGCGGGAACAAAAGAAACTCCGGAGGGCATAGTTACCAACGGAGGAAGAGTTCTTGGTATCACTGCAAAGGGAGATACCTTGGAAGAAGCTCGCGCGAAGGCTTACGAAGCAACAGAGTGGGTAAGCTTTGATAACAAGTATATGCGCCACGATATAGGTAAAGCGATAGATGAAGCAAAGAAGTAATACGATCTGCAAAAGTGCCTGCAGTATAATGGCACAAATCCTAAGTTGAAAAGGAGGCTGTATGAAGAATACGATGGAAAAGATAATAAGAAACACTATACTTTCTCTAGCATTGTCATTAGCAGTTTTTATCGGCTTCGGGATTGGTGCGCATGCATTTACGACGACAACCGGAACTGTAACATCTGATAATGTAAAGGTGAGGAAGTCGGCAAGCACATCGTCAGATCAGGTATCAAGTGTAAAAAAAGGTGCTACGGTCGACATTCTCGGTGAGGAGACAGATGAATCCGGAACAATATGGTACAAGATCAAAGTTAAAGGCGATGAAACCGGATATATAAGAAACGATCTTGTCAGCAAATCAGGCGGATCTGAATCATCAGGGAATTCCACAGGCGGTTCAGGCACAACGGCTGTTGATCAGAAATCTGTAGAAGTTTTGGCTGAAAACGGAACTGTCAGACAGGGCGCGGGCACTGATAAAGATGCCGTAGGAAAAGTAAAAAAAGGTGATATAGTAACAATTACCGGTGAGACAAAAGGAGCTGACGGAAAGAAATGGTATGAAATATCTTTCGGAGAAAACGGCTCCAAAGGATTTGTAAGAAGCGATCTTGTTTCTGAGACTCCGGTTGTAGCATCAAAATCTGTTAAATCAGAGCAGACGGATGCTCCGTCAGATGAAGGAAGCCCGGATGTAATAGCGGATCTTGCCGCTGTGGATGATGTTATGGGTATTGAAGACGCCGGAGATGAAACAGGCGATGATTCGTCAGAAGATTCTGATATGCAGAGTGGTTCAGAGCCTACTGCTCCCACAGAGGCCGGAGACGGACAGTATACTATTTCATATGAAGATGATACATGGTATCTTACTGATTTCTCAGATGCAGAGAAGCCTCAGAAGATGCAGATTCCTCAGATTGTTAAACTTGCAAAACAGGCTAAGGAATTCCATGATAAACTGGCAGTATTTAAAAAGGTTATAATTGCAGTCGGCTCACTTGCCGTTGTATTGCTCGTTTTAGCTATTATTCTCGGAATCAGACTCAGAGACGCAGCTTATTATGATGAAGAAGAGGACGAAGAAGACGAAGATGTAGACGAGGAGGAAGACGAATATGATCGTTATTCGGCTCCTTCCAAGAAACGTTCTCGCGGGGCTGCAAGAGAGAAGATGAGAGATGACTCTGAAGAGGATGTAAGACCTAAGAGAAGACGTTCAAGAGAAGATGATGAGGATGAACCTCGTGAAAGCAGAAGAGTATCTCCCAGAAGAGCGGCAGCCGAAGAGACACAAGAGAGACCTTCAAGAAGAACAGTAACTCCTGATGACGATGAAAGAGTTGCGAGACCTTCAAGAGGTGAGAGACCTATGAGAAGAAGAGCTGACGATCAGGTTGAAGAGCGTCCTTCAAGAAGTGTTGAAGAAAGAACAGTAAGACCTTCAAGAAGAGATGACGATTCGATGTACGGAGATTCAAGATACGAAGAGAGACAGCCTTCAGAAAGACGTATGAGATCTGAGGAAGTTGAAAAGGAAGAGCCTTCATCAAGAAGAGCAAAGAATTTCCTTGGAGATGACGATGACTTCGAGTTCGAATTCCTTGACCTTGATGATGATGACAGATAATAGGTATTAAAAGAATAAGATTATATAAGACGCAGACCTGCGGTTTTTCCGAAGGAATGCGTCTTTTTTTCGGCTTTTTTCATTCAATAATTTGACGAATCTGTATCACGTGTTATACTAAATGTATCACAAGTATGCAATAGGAGGCGGAGATGATCATAGAAATTGATTTTAACAGTGATGAAGCTATTTATATTCAGCTTTGTAATCAGATCATTTTGGGCATAGCTACGTCTCAATTTCGTGAGGGAGAACAGCTTCCAAGTGTGAGGCAGCTTGCGGAAACTATTGGTATCAATATGCATACCGTCAACAAAGCATATTCAATCTTGCAGAGAGAAGGCTTTGTGAAGATAGACAGAAGACGCGGTGCGATAATTGCCATTGATATCAACAGGCTTCAGGCGCTTCAGGAGGCTCAGTCAGAGCTGGCGGTTGTTCTTGCAAGAGCAATTTGTAAGGGAATAGATCGAGACGAAATACATGAACTTGTAGATAAGCTTTATGATAATTACGAAAGGATAGATGGGATATGAATGATCAGTTCACTGTCATGGCCGAGGATGCACTCAGACTCGCCAAGAAAACAGCAAGAAATCTTAAACTTAACTATGTTGGAACCGAGCACATTCTTATGGGACTTATCCTTGAGGACGGAAGCGTTGCTTCCAGAATCCTTATCGATAACGGCATAGATGAAGCCAGAATGATGGACATGATAAAGGATCTTATTGTTCCCGGAAGCAGCGTAAGGACTCTTGACAGAGACGGTTTTTCTCCTAGAGCCGAGAAGGTTCTTGAGGATTCACATATCATGTCAGAGCGCTTTAAGGCAGATAAGACCGGAACAGAGCATATTCTTTTGGCCCTGATCAAAGAGGGAGAAAATGTTGCTGTAAGACTTATCAGCACACTTAATGTGCCTGTGCAGAAGATATATGCAGAAACTTTGGCTGCAATGGGAGAGGATCCAAATCTTGTAAAAGAAGACCTTGGAAGAAAGGTTAATCCCAGAGGGGGAAGAAGGGGATCTATCCTTGCTCAGTACAGCAGGGATATGACTGCGCTGGCACGCGAGAAAAAACTTGATCCCGTAATCGGAAGAGAAAGGGAAATACAAAGAGTTATTCAGATATTAAGCCGTAGGACCAAGAATAACCCCTGCCTCATAGGTGAACCCGGTGTCGGCAAGACGGCTGTAGTTGAAGCTCTTGCACAGCGAATAGTTTCCGGAAATGTGCCTTTTACAGTGCAGGATAAGAGATTGGTGACTCTGGATCTGTCCGGTATGATCGCAGGATCTAAGTACAGAGGTGAATTTGAGGAAAGAATTAAGAAGGTCATCAAAGAAGTCATTGATGACGGAAACATAATTCTTTTTGTTGATGAGATGCATACACTTATCGGAGCCGGCGGAGCAGAGGGGGCTATAGACGCGTCCAATATTCTTAAGCCGTCTCTTGCAAGAGGTGAGATTCAGATGATAGGCGCAACAACTATCACTGAGTATCGCAAATATGTTGAGAAGGATGCAGCACTTGAGAGGCGCTTCCAGCCCGTCAATGTAGAAGAACCTACCAAGGAAGAGACGGAAGAAATCTTGAAAGGTGTAGTAAGCAAGTATGAGGAGCATCACAGGGTAACCATTACTCCCGAAGCGCTTAAGGCTGCCGTTGAATTGTCTGAGAGATATATAAATGACAGAAATCTTCCCGATAAGGCTATCGATCTTATCGATGAGGCTGCTTCTGCGGTAAGACTTCATACAGTTGGAATATCGCCTAAGATCAAAGAGATTGAGAATGGTATTGCGGAATACGATCTTAAGATTGAGGAAGCACTTAAAAAGGATGATTTCGATCTTGCCGGACAGCTTAACAATGAGCAGAAGAAGCTTATTGCCAAGTATAACAGGGCTAAGAATGCAGATAAGAAAAAAGAGCTTTCTACGGGCCTTGTTGTAAATGAGAATGATATTGCGGAAGTTGTTGCCCAGTGGACAAGAATTCCGGTTAAAAAGATAGCCGAGAAGGAATCGGAGAAGCTTCTTAAGCTTGAATCTGTTCTTCATAAGAGAGTTATAGGCCAGGAAGAAGCCGTTAAGGCTATTTCAAAGGCAATCAGAAGAGGAAGAGTAGGACTTCAGGATCCCAACAGACCGATTGGTTCATTCTTGTTCCTTGGACCTACAGGTGTAGGTAAGACTGAGCTTTCGAAAGCTCTTGCGGAAGCTATGTTTGGCGATGAAAATGCGCTTATCAGAGTTGATATGTCCGAGTATATGGAAGGTCATTCAGTATCAAAGATGATCGGATCACCTCCGGGATATGTAGGATATGATGAGGGTGGACAGCTCAGTGAGAAAGTAAGAAGACATCCGTATTCTGTAATCTTATTTGATGAGATTGAAAAGGCACATCCCGATATTTTCAATGTACTTTTACAGGTACTTGATGATGGTCATATCACTGATTCAAAGGGACGCAAGGTAAGCTTTAAGAATACCATCCTTATTATGACATCCAATGTGGGAGCCCAGAAGATCGTGGATCCCAAGAAGCTTGGATTTGGTGCGGGAGATGATGCCAAGAAGGACTATGAAGATATGAAGTCCGGAGTTATGGAGGAAGTAAAGAGACTCTTTAAGCCGGAGTTTATCAACCGTATTGATGAAATACAGGTATTCCATACCCTTACGGAAAAAGAGATGATGGATATTGTTTCGCTTCTTTCACGCAATCTCAGCAAGAGATGTAAGGAGCAGTTGAATATCAATCTCACTATTTCACCTGCGGTAAAGAAATTCCTTATTGAGAAGCATTCTGACGCCAAAATGGGTGCAAGACCTCTTAAGAGGGCTATTCAGTCAGCTATTGAGGATGCGATGGCAGAAGAGCTTCTAAAGGGCAATATCAAGGCCGGAAGCGATGTTACGGTATCTTTAAAAGACAAGAAAATCGTATTTGTTTCCGCAGATGGTAAGAAAACTTCAGTAAAGAAGGTCGCTGTAAAGACAACCAAGCCCGGAAAGGCGCTTAAAACAAAGACTTCTGTGACTACAAAGAAGCCTGCTTCCAAGAAAAGTATAAAAAGTGCCAAAAAGACGTCAAAAAAATAAGTGAATTTTAAGTTTATAATTAGATGGATATGAATTATAATAATTATAACTATTATTAGCACCAAATCTCAGGAGGGTTATTATGGCTGTCGTAGAGCAGTTGATACGTGCCGAGAGTGATGGAAGCATCAGCTTCGGTAACTATGAGCTTAATGAAAAGAAAAAACTAGAAAACTTTGAACACAACGGAGATGTATTTAAAGTAAAGACCTTTAAGGACATTACAAAGCTTGAGTGTAACGATAATTTCGTATATGAATCCGTTCCGGGCACTGCAGTTTTAGGCTTTAAAGAGACAGAAGGAGGAGTTGAGTTTAGTGTGGAAGGCGAAAACGACGCACAGATCACACTCGGACTTCTTGAAAATACAGAGTACAGTGTTTGTGTAAACGGTAACAGCATCGGCAAGATGAGCACTAACCTCGGAGGTAAACTTAATCTGAGTGTTGAGTTATCGGGAAATGGCGCTATAAGCGTAAAAGTTGAGAAGTAAAAAAGTATAAGAAGGGCTTTTCGATGATATTCGAAGAGCCCTTTTTGAGTAGAGTTTGTTTGAGGAGAAAGGTGCGAAAGAATATGGCAACAAAGATAAAGACTGTTTTTTACTGCCAGAACTGCGGCTATGAATCGTCCAAATGGATGGGACAGTGTCCCGGATGTAAAGAATGGAATACCTTTGTGGAAGAGACTGTGAAGCCGGCGTCCAAAAAGCAGGGAATCACATCGGCAGTGCAGATAAGAGGAGAATACAGCAGTCCAAAATCTCTTTCTGAGATAGAAATGAAAGATGAGGAGAGGGCTGATACGCATATAAACGAACTTAACAGAGTGCTTGGAGGCGGCCTTGTAAGGGGCTCACTTATTCTTGTGGGCGGAGATCCGGGAATAGGCAAGTCAACACTTCTTCTTCAGGTTGCGGGCAATCTTTCGGGAGATAAGAAGGACGTTCTTTATATTTCAGGCGAGGAATCGCTTAGGCAGATAAAGCTTCGCGCCAACAGAATAGGAGATTTTTCCGAAACGTTGAAGTTTATGTGCGAGACCAATCTTGAGAATATTGAAGAAACAATAAACAGGGCAAAGCCTGAAGTTGTGATAATCGATTCGATACAGACGATGTTCAGCGATTCCGTGACATCGGCACCCGGAAGTGTTTCACAGGTAAGAGAATCTACAGCCGTGCTTCTAAGGATTGCCAAGAGTCTTAATATTACCGTATTTATAGTCGGACATGTGACCAAGGAAGGACAGGTTGCGGGACCGAGAGTACTTGAGCATATGGTTGATACCGTTCTTTATTTTGAGGGTGACAGGCATGCATCATACAGGATCCTTCGTGCAGTCAAAAACCGTTTCGGTTCAACAAATGAGATAGGCGTTTTTGAGATGCAGGAGAAAGGCCTTGCTGAAGTTACCAATCCTTCTGAGTTTATGCTTGAGGGAAAGCCCGAAAATGCCAGTGGTTCTATCGTTACATGTTCTGTAGAAGGAACGAGACCTATACTTATTGAGATTCAGGCGCTCGTATGCAGGAGCAATTTTGGATTTCCGAGGCGTCAGGCTAACGGAACGGATTATAACAGGGTTAATCTTCTCATGGCTGTTTTGGAGAAGAGAGTTGGGCTTCAGATGGGAGAATGTGATGCCTATGTAAATCTTGCGGGCGGAATGAAGCTTGCGGAGCCTTCACTTGACCTTGGAATCTGTATGGCGATTATCTCAAGTTTTAAGAACAAGCCTATAGGTGACGATGTCATTGCTTTTGGAGAGGTTGGACTTTCGGGTGAAGTAAGATCGGTAAATATGGCTGATTCAAGAGTTCAGGAAGCGGAGAAACTTGGATTTAAGACATGCATAGTTCCAAAGGCTCTTGAAAGTAAGCTTAAAAAGAGTGCAAAGAGTATAAATATTGTGGGCGTTTCATCCGTTGCAGATGCGATGAACTATATTTAAAACCAAAGAAAAGGCTTAGCCGTGGTATTTGCTGCCACTACTAAGCCTTGTTTTTTCTCTTATTCTTTTACCTTTATTTGTGACAGGTAGATTGCTGTTCCTGTCGCTAACAAGATGATCAATAATCTTAGATTTATGTTTGATTCATCAAATGTTTTTGACATTCTTGCAATTCTGCTGACTCCGAGAATCTTATTGTTTTCGGAGCTTGTCTTTTCCATTGCTTTTCCGCCTATTATAACCGCTTTTTTAGGAAGAACCTTTTCTTTTATACCTGTTGTGACAGGAGCATTGTCATCGCCTGAATTGCCACTTTTTTTGCTGTTATGACCATCGACAAGGACTAGCCGACCGTTTACACATTCTACGTTGTAGTATTTGGTCACATCATTGCCGTATTCGTCGACAATCCTGTAGCTTGTGATCTCGTTTACAGATGAGCCTATGCCGCTCTGACTTCCGTTGATGACAACATCTACGAGACTGTGGCCTTTAAGAAGTGAACCTGATGTGATCTCAACATTTTTGTTTGTTATAGTCTGTCCTGAATAGTTCTGCACGGTTGTTCCCGCTTCGATGGTGATCTTTCTGGATGTGACTTTTAACTGATCTGATGAAGGAGCTTTTTTTGTAATCCGGGATGATGGAATGGATGATATCACATTTCCTGCGTCATCAACAACTTTTACAACAATATCTTCAGGTGCGATTTCCTTATTGTCAAATATAAAAGGAATCTTATAAGTCGCGATCTGCTTGGCAACTACATAAGCGGCATCAATATTTACCCAATAACGGATGCCGTTGTGTTCGAAATAAGTACCTGAACCGTTTTCTCCTGCATGGACTTCTTGTTTTAATAAATTACCGAGTGCATCGAAAAAAGATGTTACATAATTTGTGGCTGAATTGTTGTCTTTTACCGTTATGTTGAAACCGCCGATGTAGTGGTCTTTGCCGTCATATTCAAATGCCGGGGTGTTACATGCGGTCTCGATATTGATGGTAACATCCGGAACGGGACCGTTTGGAATTATCTCAGGATCTGCTTTTACAGGCTGATCTTTTTCTATTGGAATGCTTCGTTTCCTTATTACGCCGTCTACATAGATGTCATTGGAGTAGGTTGCGTCAATGACATACCAGGCAATATACTGCGTGGCGGGATCAAAAGCAAAGCCTTTGCCGAATTCTTCTGCAGTAGGATAGCGGAGCAGTGAAGAGGCTATACTATTTTGCAGGGTTATACCATTTATTTTGTTGCCGCTATCTGAAATGGAAGAGGTAAATTGGGTGTTTGTGCCCTCTTCGATGGCATCGTCCAATTGTATCTCAGCTATATAGCTGTTGCCTATAGTAGAATATGCGGTTGAACTGTCAATTTCGCCTTCTGAACTATCGAGAATACGGAAGGTTACCCTGCATTTCGGCGGTTCTTTAGTAGCTTCTTCAACTTCTTTATATTCTTCGACCGGAAATGGATCCACTTCAACTAAATCTATTTGATTGGATTCTTTAATCGGCTGGTCTGCCGGTTTATTATATGGTTCTTTTTGGGGATTTATTGATGAATTATCAATGGATGTCTCAGCAACGTAGGTCGGTTCATCATTATTTTTGTCATCCTGTTCAAGTATTACTTCTTTTTTCTGTGTATTGTCTAAAGAAGTACTTCCGGTGCTTGCAATGTTGCTCTGAAGGTCGTTATTGTCTTCTTTTGCGTGCGTCGGAACAGAGGAACAGAAACATTCCGCAATAGTCATAACTGCGATCAACACAGCGGGAACTACCGCAGAGATACCTCTCTTGCGCATATATGATTACTCCTGTATTTCAAATATAAATATTCCAAATTTTAATATTACGAATTATAATAACATAATCCTAAACTTTTTGTAAAATAAGTCGATAAAATTTATATACTGAATACATATACTATCCGGAGGATGATGATAGATTATGAAAAACTTAGGAATAAAGGCTGTTTCAGCGCTTCTTTCGGCGGCTGTTTTTATGGGAGTTTCTTTTTCGGGAGTGGCAACTGTAGAGACTTTCGCCGTTGATGATCCGTATACGGCATTTTCAAAGGCAACTACCGTATATAACGGAGTTGATTATAAGGCGGAATATAATCCGTTGTATTATTATCTGAACTATGCGGATCTGAGAAATGCTTTTGGCGCAAATCCGGATAAACTTGTTGAGCACTGGGTTATCTTTGGTAAAAAAGAGGGCAGGGTTGCCAACAAACTTATAGGAGACAGCACGGAGTTTGTTGTTCCCACGGGAGAAAAGGATGTTATCGTCATTCCAAAGACAAAGCATGATAACGGAGGAATGACATACGATCAGGAAATACAGGCCAGAAATATTGCAAAGCAGATCGCCGAAGCTATTGAAAATGCCGCAGATGCAGGAAATACATCGTCATCATCCGGTTCTTCGGGATCGTCAAAGTCTAAGTCATCCAAGAAAAAGGCTATTAAAGACGTTGAGAAGGTTGCATATGCTGCAGGAATAGTCAAAGCATACTGCGACCTTGGTACATATACCACAAAGGGTAAGATGTACCGCACGGCATACGGAGTCTTTATCGGAGGCGAGTATTCATGCGCGGGAGCGACAAGAGCGCTTGGACTTATCCTTGATTATCTTGGAATATCATGGGTTCATAAGAATATAAATTCATGGGAAGATCAGTGGTGCCAGGTTATTGTCGACGGTAAAGAGGGTTACGGAGACGGAATTGCAGCAACAGCAGGTTACGGGAAGCATCCCAATGAGGGCGGCGATGAAAAAGATGTTGTTTCGTATTCTAAGATAAGATATAAATTTGAAGTGGCAACAGAGAAGCCAAAGAAGGAAAAGTAATGAATGAGAACACGATGCGGAGAGCTAAGAGAGTCGCGGCATTTATAGTTTCTTTTGCGGTAGCGGTCGCAGCGACAATTAATTCGGGAGCTTCGGGAACTACTGAGATTAATGCGCTTACTTTTAGCAAGAATCCGGAAATTACAACGGTTCATATAGGAAGTGATGTACAGTCCATTACATCGGACGCGTTTAAGGGGCTTTTTAAACTAAAATCAGTTACTGTCAGCGAGAAGAACCCTTATTATTCGTCATTTAGTGACTGTCTTTACAATAAGAATAAAACGGTTCTGTTGTGCTTTCCGCCGGCGCTTACAAGTGCAAGGATTCCGGCAAGCGTTACTTCGATAGGCGAAAATGCGCTTCTTGGAGTGGGGACGGAGCTGAAGAATCAGATAATAGATGCTGTTAACGGACAGGAAGGCGAGAACCTTACTGAGGACAAGGTGCCGGGAGAACATTTTGTTCATACGCAGTACGGTATCAGGTGGAAGGATAAAAAAGGAAATCTGACCGAGCCCAAAAGTGAGATAATGAGACTTACGGCTTCTGTTGTCGAAGCGTGTACAGATGGCACGATGACGCAGAGCAGGCAGCTTGAAAGATGTTTTAATTACTTCATAAACGAGGTTTCCTATGAAAGGGAAATGAAAGTTCCGGTAGGAGATTGGACGAGTGATTACGCGTGCCGGATTCTTTTTACCGGAAAGGGAAACTGCTATAAATATGCGGCGGCGTTTGCTTATATAGCCAGGGGGCTGGGGTATGAGGCAAAGGTGTGCAGCGGAACGGTAGCGGCTGCAAGTGGAGGAAGAACGCCACATGCATGGACGGAAGTAAAAATCGGCGACAACTGGTATATTTTTGACACAGAGATGCAGGATGCAAAGGGAAGCGGATATTACAAGCAGACTTATGACAAATATCCTGCGGGGCCTATTGAGAAATCATCGTCCTGGACTGTATTTTATCAGTAAAAAAAGGCTAAGTGCTTTTTTATACCGCGCGGGCGCGGGTTAGCCCGTAAATTATTATTTTTTTGAGGGGATTTTTAAGTAATGAAAAAAGTAGCAGCAACAACATTGGTATTTATGGGATTGATGGCTTGCGTCATTGTATTCAACATCATTTTGTGTGTGGCAGTACCGGAATACAAAGACTTTTTGACGACGGCTGTCGCGGAAGAAACGACGCCTCCTGTTGTAAAGGCATCAACCGTAAGTGTTACCAAAAAGAACGAAAAACCGACGGAAAAGAAGTTGACACTTGAGGAACTTAAGGAGAAATATGATATTTCCGCTTTGGCATGCAGTTCATCATGCGATGAAGAGTGTGGTGGCGGTGCGGAGCTTACAATTGTAGATAAGGCTTACCATGAAGATTGCGGAACCGGAAAGGGTTACTGGGTTATTACCTATTCTGACGGAAGTACTGCGGTTGAATGATCATAATTCATAATTTAGTTTTTTGATAGGTGCTGACATGATCTTGAATTAAGTCAGCACCTTTATATTTATGGAGAGGAATAAAAGAAATGAGAAGGAAATTGTTTGAAGTATTGACAGTTTCTGTTTTGATTACTGCGTTGCTTGCAGGATGTTCTGAAAAAAATATCGAAGAGACGGAAGCTGATGCGGCTGCGAGCGTGGCGTCTTCAGCAGAAGAAAAGGAGATGACTCCCGCCGATATGAGGGTTGGAGTATTTATTTACAAGTTATCCGACACATATATGTCTTTATTTAAGGATGAGCTTATAAAAGACCTTGTGAAAGCGGGCTTTAAGGAAGAAAACATCACTGTAGTCAATTCTGCGGTGAGCCAGGGATATCAGATGTTGCAGCTTAGAAAGCTTATTGCTTCGGGTGTTGATATTCTTGTCGTCAATCCGGTTAATACATCTAAGACGGCTGAAGTTACGGATCTTGCGATGGAAGCCGGAGTTCCGCTTGTATATGTTAATCGTGAGCCCGATGCAGCCGAAGAGATAAGGTGGGAAAGTGAAAGTCTGCCCGTTACTTATATTGGTTGTGATGCAAGACAGGCAGGAACTTTTCAGGGAAAAATCATAATGGATCTCGGCTTTGAAAATATTGATAAGAATGGAGACGGTGTTCTGCAATATATCATGGTCAAAGGAGAAAAAAATAACGCGGATACCTATTTTAGGACAAGATATTCAATAGACGCACTAAAAAAAGCGGGATGGAATGTTGAAAAGCTTGCTGAAGGCAACGGCAACTGGGATAAGAACGTTTCGGAATATGTTGTTACTGAGGCGCTTAAGGAAAATCCTTCGCCCGAGGTGATTATCTGTAATAACGACATGATGGCTATCGGTGCTCTTGAAGCTGTAAGCAAATCCGGCCTTGTAGCGGGGGATGATGTTTACATTATCGGTGCAGATGCTTTTGAAGTCGCACTCGAGAAAATCCTTGAAGGAAAAATTGTCGGAACCGTATTCAACAACTATGTCGAGCAGGCCCGCCTTACGACAGGAACGATACTTTCATACATGAAGAAGCAGAACGTAGCTCATTTTTACGGCAGTGATTATGTTAAAGTCACGAAAGAGAACGCTGAGACTATACTTGGGATAATCAGAGAGGGTGATGAGACGGAGGAAGAGTATTAAGGGTGCTGAAGTTTATTTTTCAGCAGCTCTAAGTATTTTGCTTGCTTTAACAGCGTCAGAAAAATCTTGTTCTGATACGCCGGATTCCAACATCGTTGGAAGAATTGTTGCTTTAAATGCCTCCAAGGCTTCTTTTGAGAATTCGTCAAAGATTATATATGTTCTGGCATAATCAAACACAGCAGGAGCGATTCTTGAGTTAATCCAGTCAATGATTGTAAAACTGTTGCCGGCATCAGAGGTCATTATGTTCAAAAAATGCATATCTAAATGACAGACACAGGATTTATGTTTTGCTGAAAGCCTTTCAATAATTGGCAAAACAATTTCTTTATCGTGATCTGGAATGCTCATTCCTGCAGTATCTGATAAACGAGGCATATTTATTCCGGAAATATCTTTGCTGTGTACAAAACTAAAGGCATCGGAAAGGATTTCCATACAGGTAATATCTCCTTTTCTTGCCCTGGTTTCTAATGTTTCTCCTTCAACAAAATCCATTTTTACAATGTGATCATCTTCTGTATCATAGTATCTTACCGGGCTTAGGCCGGATATGTTTACTTCTTTTTGCTGTTTTTTTTTCAAAATCAATCCATTCAGTCGGATAAGATTTATCATAGATTTTATATGCATATCCGTGGTAGAGAACCACTTTTGCCTGTGCACCTTTGCCTATTTCTTTCTGTGTTCCGTCAAATATTGTATTCATGTTTTTTCCCCTTGACTCCCCAATTCAGTTTTATATTTCAATTGTATCAAACTAATCTTTATAAGCAAAAGGTTTAATAGTTTTTTTTAGCTTTGTTTTTGTCTGAGTATAGTATTATATTAATACCCTTTTTCGTAAGATGTGAATGGAGGTATTATGCACGAAACAACTCAAATATCGTATGAGTTGGGCACGGTGAATATTATCCTTAATTCTGAAAGTAGGATCGGTCAGGATGCTCCAAACTTTCGCTTTACAGACTACGACCAAGTACTGTACTCCTGCTTTACGCCAAAAGAATTAGAGCAGATAGCAGAAGGTGGCAGTGCCGAACTCATTTTTAATCTGATAATGAAAGATCCGCTAAGCAGCAATCTTACCGACAGCCCGTTATCTGACTTTGCAGAACTTCCCGGAAAAATCTTTGAAGGACTTACCGAAGGTGTATACATGAATCTTGATGTATACAAAACATTTGGGAATATGGAGCAGTCAGAACTTGAGATGTTCTACGAAAATATAGATTTTCAACTCGACATTCCTTTATCTCTCATAAAAGAAAATCGTGAATACTTTATATACTCGGATTTCATGGGAAGTACCGAATTATTCGAAGATATAGATAAAGAAATTGAAACAATATCCATAAACACAAACGCAATAGGTACGAGTTTGCTCCTTTACAGAGAGATGCCGATTATAGCAAATGCAAAAGTAAATTATGACAATAGTTATGTGCAACAACCCCAGTATTTATGCGTGATTGGCATAATTGCACTCATCCTTTTGTGGAAGAGAATTGATTTTTTACATAAAAAAGAATAAAAAACCTATTGCTTTTCTCAAAACAGCGTTATATAATGGAGAACGTCGTCGGGGTGTGGCTCAGTTGGTAGAGCACTATCTTAGGGAGGTAGGGGCCGCGTGTTCGAATCACGTCACTCCGACTAATAAAAACCGCTCAGTTGAGCGGTTTTTTGTTGCTCATTTTTAAAATTTGTTTGACCAAATGTTTGACCTACTAGCCGAGAAGCGCCTCAAGGCTTGATTTTGACAATGTTCTGTTATTTTGCTTGTTATAATACCTTGTCATTGTGCTATCGGCATGTCCTGCGGTTACTCTGATCTGGTCTTCAACCATTTGCATAGAATAGGCTTCCTGAATTGCCCCGCGTCTTTGCGCATGAGTTGACATGGGCTCTATCCCAATATCTTCACAATATGCCTTTATATGGCCATTAACGCGGTTTGTACTTATCGGAAGTTTTCCTTTACTGTTAAAAACGTACTTCTTTTGACCATTGATGAGATAAAGCTCTTTCAATATGCTTAATGCCTTATCTGTCAGTGGGATTTCTCTAGCCACTTCATCAGCCTTCAAATGCTCATCATCAACGACTACGAGTTTTCCATCAACTTCTCTCTTTGATAATGAGTGCTTTATTGTAAGTGTCTCTTTTTCAAAATCGACATCGTCCCAAGTAATTGCAAGCCATTCACCGACTCTCTGCATCGATGTGAGCCAGAATCTGATTGCAAGCGAATATACAGTTTGCTCAGGAAGAGCTTTTAGGTGTTTTTCAAGTTTTAAACGCCAATCTTTTGAAGTTGCTTTCTTTTTGCTTATGTTTCTTGCTTTCTTCGGACACATGTTGTTTGGAAGAGAAATAACAGGATTGACGGTTATTATCTTTTGCCATATAGCATAGTCAAAAGTTTGCTTAAGCACGCTTTTTGCTTGGTCGATCTGCCTTGCATTGTATTTTCTGCTTGCGGTAAGCCTTTTAAAGGCATCAATTATATCGCCGGAAATTACAGTTTGTATTGGGAGTGTTGTTAAAATGTCATTTGCCCAATATTTATTCCAATATTGATCCTTGCGCTTTGCTGTGCTTGTAGGGTAAGTAACAGAACCATCATTATCTACTATTGGTGTATGGTTGTGCTCTGAAAAGAGATTAAACACATCCTGTACAGATACAGTTGCATTATATGAATTAGATGCAGGAAGCATTCTCCCGATTACTTTTTGATATAACGCTTCAACAGAAGTAGCAGATATCTGTTTTCTCTTACCATCCGTAGTTATAGACACTACATATAAAGTTTTATTAGGCTTTTTTACAGTGGTTATCTTTTTTCCAAGTTCTTTTTCGATAGCTTGAATTTTGAGTTGTAAAATTTGTTTTTCCAAGTCTTTGATAACAGCACCGACTGAGTTTATAGTAGCATAGTCAGAATCTGTTTCCAATCGGAGCTTCTTGGAATTGAGAATGCTTATTTGTTCAAAGATAGTTTGCTGTGAATCATTGGTGTTTTCTGATGTGAGCGCCGGTATACTGATGGAGGTACCAGCAAAATCATATTTAGTTTTCATATGAGCTTGTCCCTCCTTCATTATTTTTGGCATTTATAAGACAGGTAAAAAATGTGTAAACCCTCATTGTATCTGCTGGTAGGCACATAGGCACGATTTTTGAAATCAATGAAGATTTTATATGGGTAAAAAGAAATTGATTAAAAACGGATGCCTTTCTGCCTTTTAGCTTTTGAAGGGAATACCTTTTAACGTGTGGATAGCGCATATTCCCTTATATCCACGGGCTGTTTTATTATCAACAGACGCATTTTTTAAATATTTGAGCCCAAGTTTATCTGCACGTTGTCGTAGTTCTTTCGAAAAAGAGCTTTCGGAACGAATCTTGATAAGATTGTCATTGCCCCATAGGCAATATGCTTCATATAGCTCTTTGGTAGTCGCAATGGCATTTTTATCAAATGTGATATATCCTTCAGATTCAAAGAAATCAAGAATGCTGTCTTCCTCTCTGCGCAACTCGGCTTGGTTTTGTAAAGTTCGTTCGCTTATAGTGAAGTGAAATTCATTTTTGATAAGTCTTTTCAAGCCTTCAAGGCACCATAGAGCTATTCCTTCAGTTTCTTCGGATAATTTTGCAGAAAGATTTCTGTCATCAACTCTGTTTTGCGATTTTTCTTTTACCCTGATGGTTATTTGTCTGCGATAGAACCCGTCGGATTTATCATACAGAGAACTGAGCGAACCATTTCCGAAAGCCATAATTCTAACATTTAGATAACCTTGATAACTTTGCTTTCCTTTGCGCTCAAGATTCATTTTATCTTCCATGGTTACTACAGCTTTTATAACTCCGGTGTCAGTAAGAGCTTCCATTTTCATATCATCATCAATCATAAGGAGCATCCCTTCCTGATCTGCCAAACTGAATCTGTTATTTGCCAGAGTGCTAATGCTGCATATAGTCATGTTGTTTCCGAGAAGGTTTCTGCATACGAATCCGACTCTTGATTTGCCTTCTCCACCGTTTCCGATTAAGAGCAACATGGCTTGGGCTTTTGTCGTTGGTATAAGGATATATCCCATAAATTCTTGTAGAGTATATATGTCTTCAGGATAGAGTAGTTCGTCAAGAAAACGTAACCATCTGGTTGGAGGGACAGCGTCTGAATTATAATTAACCGGTAATCTGTTAGAGCAGAATTCTTTTTCGGGAACAAAACCACCGTCAATAAAATATGTTCCATTTTTAAAATGAATCCTGTCTGTATGTTTAGGAATAATCTCACACATGGATTCATATCTCAGCGCATCTAATATTTGTTTGGCTCTTTTGACAATATTTGTTTTTACATATGGCTTAAGGGCATCAACGATTTCTTTTTTGAGTTTTTCCTCGCTGATAATTCCGTCAATGTCATAAAAGATTCCTCCGACATATTTAAGAGGATGTTTGCTGATGAACCAAGTACAAAATTCTACTTCATCAATCTTATTATTTTTGTTGTCATACCAGCTTGGAGTTTCATTTGTAAATTCAAATTGTTTGGCAACATCAAGCAGAGCTCTCTTTGTATTTTCATCTAAGTTGTTCCATTCGTTTTTCAATAGTAATAACCTTCCTTCCATAATTTGTAATAAAAAAAGCCCTGTCAGAAATATTTCCGTAAAGTAGTGTGTCTAACAAATACTCAACGTGATCTATTTCTTCCAGAGCTTCGCAAAAGTAAGGATGCCATTCGTCGTTTTCATCCTTTGGTGCATATTCAGTTTTCCATTTTTTTAACAGCTGTAGATAATCTGTCAAAACAAGAAAAATATGTTTTTCTGTTTCGTACAAAATCTGTTCGTCTGATTTTGATCGAGATTTGATTTTGGGAGGAGCATGATAATTTGTATCAAACGATAATCCAAAATCTTCACAGATCTTAATTGCAGAATTTTTTGCATTAAGATGAAAATAGTCGGAGACAAAATCTATCGCATCTCCTTTTTTACCACATCCAAAACAATAGAAGCGTTTATCAATTTTCATGCTTGGATGTTTGTCATTATGGAAAGGACACAGACACATTCCGTTGTGATTAATTGTAATTCCATAACGATTGGCAACCTGACGGGCTGAGATATTTGATTTTACAATGTCAAAAACAGACTCTTTTTTAATGTTAGATGATTTAATGCTCATTTCTATTCAATCTCCTTCAAATACTGGAGTGGCGCCGCTTCTCAAGAATCCCTACGAGGGCTATAAAAGAAGTGGCAAGCAGTGCATTTGGGTGACAAATGCATTTTTTTGCTTGTTGGGGGAACTTCCCCAAACCCCTCACAACGGAAAAATCCGTGACGGCGCATTCGCTTAGGCTTGCATTTTTTTCTGAATGCGTTTTTCTTAATTGCAACAAAAAAAGCAATCAAGAAAATTTCCTGATTGCTCTGTTTATGAAACTTATTTGATACTCTTACAAGTATTATTTTACCACCCCTAAAAATAACATCAACGGACAATAGCGGGACAAAACCGGGACAATTTAGGGACAAAACCGGACAAAATAGGGACAGCTATATTTTATGAATTTATGTATCAGCGATAGATTTATAAGTTATTGTTTTGCTCATTATAAGAATATCATTTTGGTTTGTGATTGGAAATTGCCATTTGGGTGCCATATGGTTGCCATTTGGGTTACTTTTGGGGACATTTGGGGACGTTTTTGTTAACAATCAGAATGACAAAAAGACATTTAATCAAAGTTTAATAATATTTGGAACGGGAATAATAACGTTATTTGATAAAATATAATTGTGCTATCGGCCGCGGACATGAATTAGCTATCTGAATAACTTGTTGATGTAGATTTCATTAAAAAGAGGTGAGTATATGGATTATCTTTTATTTCTGGTAGTTTTGTTAGTTTCTTGGGTGATCGGAGTTGTTGGTTGGGCACAAATAATTGGTAGTATACAAAACATTCGTGTAAGACCCAACTTGATTATTGCAATAATCATTTGGGGAATAATTATTGCTGGTTCATTTTTTATAGTTAAATCATTTTTTTCATCGAAAATGTTAGCTTGGGCAATTGCTATGGTGCTTTCTTTTATTCAAGTTTTTAAGCAAGGGAAAATAGAGTAATGTTTCAAGAATGTGACTCACAAAAAGTATAGTCGTAGAGGAATTATATTTGAATAGCAGTTTGGATTACTATGAATACTATTATAGTTCTTGTATCAATGATACTATGTATTTCTTTGATTAATGTTATAATAAAGCCATAGAAGGGAGCTTTATGTCAGAAGAAATACTCAATGATTACCTGGATGAGAATCAAAAGATAACGGATGAAGTTATACTTGGATTAAAGCCATTAGCATTTTATACCATTTCAAATATCGATATTATCGATTTTATACATTCACAATGTCAGAAAGTTTTAGAAATAGCACAACAGAAAAATGATTCTAAAGAAGTAGCCAGAGCAGTAAACTTAGATACATTTGAAGTATTACTACCGGTATTTGGCGAAGCACATAGAGTCGATATTGATTATCTTGTTGATCAGATGAAAGGTACAGATTATGCATTTCTTGTAATGCATAATCACCCGAGTAATTCTCATTTTTCTGAGAAAGATATAAAAACATTTGTTGATGCAGTAAATATGTCAATACTTATTGTTCTGGGAAATAATGGAGCGATATACATATTAGAGAAGACGAGAGATCTTTTGCCAAATGAAATTATATCAGCAAGAAAAACATTACTAGATTGGAAAAAAGATTTTATTAGTTATGACACTGTGATTGAGCAGATTAAAGCTTTTGGAATCGTACACAGTGAGATATAAAGGAGGTTCGTTATGGTTAATATAGTTGATAAGCCAAAACCTACAAGTTCATATAAGTCTCCTCTAAGAATCCCAGATGAACTTAAACAGTTCACAGAACGCAGAGAACAACGTGCAAAAGAACTTGGAATAGCATTATATGTTTTGGGGACAGATACTCGAAGTGATGATGAATTTCAGAAATTAGAAGATTATATAATGGAGAATTTTATTGATTTAGATCTAGATGTTCCGGAAGATATTAAAAAGAAATATTTGGAAATGAAGAAGAATAGAGAAAATTCTCATAATAATTTATCGGAAGGTTAAATGAATAGGAATATCTGAAGTTGCGATAAAACGTTGTGTTTGTTTTTGGAGGGGGGCGAAGATGAATATCAATAGCAAGAAAAAGATTCGGATAATAATAGCTGTTTTAATAACTTTTGGAACTATTTTGACAGCAATCATTAGTAGCGCTTATTTGAGAGCAAAAGCAAATTATGAACAACAGATGCAAGATTCCGACATGATAAGATATAGTCAAGAGTTGGCAATCAAAGAAATGATTGATGATTATACAGATGAATATGTAGAACATACTTGGGTATTTGCGCACCAAGAAGATAACAGCGAGCAGTTAAGCGATATAGCTGCATTTATTGTATATAATACTGAAGTTCCTGAGGATATAAAAACTTCTTTGATTGAGGCTATATCTGATGAATTTTCTATAGATAAAAGTAGTATTACGCTGGAATATATGGATTATGAGGAGCTCAAGAAAGATTGAGAAAAAAGGATAAAGAAGTGTTTGACCTAATGTTTGACCTAAGGTCAAGTCGGTGCTGTCAAACCTCCTTTCCATGCGGAGTTCAGCGATTTGCCATTCGTGTTCGAATCACGTCACTCCGATTGAATAATAAGGCTACAAACATAGTATTATCTAAGTTTGTAGTCTTTTTTTCTGGGTAAAGTATCATCCCGTTTATTCTTGAATAATTAAGGGCAAAATTAGAGAAATCTAATGACGCAAAGCTATAGGGTCCGAAAGGATAGCCAGTTACAGTTTTATTGCGATGCGTAGGTATCGCTTTTTTTTGCGCTTTTTATATTAAAACAAAGGCTAACGAAGAGGAGACTGATTGAGGTATGAAAAAAGGCAATGAAATGAACAAAGAAGAATTACGAGATGCATTGAAAAAAGCTTATGACAAGCTGAATGAGAACGAATTTAGCGATCTTGATGATCAGGAAGAATTTTTATTAAGTGATTACGACTATAAAAATACAAAACTCCAAATTAGAGCTCATGGAGGCGTTGGTGCAGCAATTAAATGGTTTTTGATCGGATACTTTGGTTATGAATTAATTTATTGCGGAATCATGGAATTAGTATTTTACGCGAGCCCGGAGTTTCTTGCTAAACTGAATTCGGATCAAAATTTGGCAAAGTTTTTCGTAGGGTTGTTATTTGCCGGAGTTGGAGTCGGTATACTTTTGGCGATCATAGTAAAGAGAAAAGCCATTAATAAAATTGTGAAGATTACTGAAGAAATAAAAATGAATATTTCTGAGCTTGATAAAATGCGCAAAGAACGCATAGATAAATATCCTGGAATATTTGGCTTTATTCCCGAAAAATATAACGATAAAACTGTCATAGCAAAGATATTGGAATATCTAGACAATATGCGTGCTGACAATCTTAAAGAAGCAATCAATCTTCTTGAACAGGAAATAGCTACGGAACAATATAAGAATGAGATAAGACAAGAAATCGACGATTTGTATATTGATTCTGTTTACTGATATTGTAGTGTGATTTTGTAAGAAATGTGACTAATTCGAGCGTTACGGAGCTCCTTAGTCACATTTTTTCTTGAAAATAGGGAGTTTTGGAGTTCTAGAGGAGGAAATGAAGGGGAGATTTTGACTATAACAAATGTTATCAAATGTATTAGTCACTGTGGCCTTGGAAATCCGGGGAAAAGTGTGACTAATTCGATATGTTTTTTGCTCTATTAGTCAAAAAAAGGATTTTGCGACCGGATCGGGCTAAAAATCCTGCAAAAATATGATACACTACACTTTAGTACATTGTTTTTTTGACCTGCCGGAGCCGGCCAAAAGAAGATGTAGCAAAATCACAGTGTATGCGCCGAAATAAAAGCGGATTTATCGAAAGTTAAGAAGATATACCTAAATAAAAGCGGATGCACCAAAAAACAAAGCAAATACACCAAAATCACAGCGAATGGAGAAGAGTGTGGAAGAAAAGCTGCATAAGAGAAGAGTTCGTTATTCGGGAAAATATCCCAAGAAGTTTGAAGAGAAGTACAAGGAGCACAATCCGGAGAAGTACAAGGATGTGGTGGAGCATGTAATATCCAAGGGTTCGACGCCTGCGGGGATGCATATTTCCATTATGGTAAAAGAAATCTTGGATTTCTTGCAGATAGAGCCGGGACAGCAGGGGCTTGATTGTACGCTTGGGTACGGCGGACATACTTCAAAGATGCTTGAAAAACTGCAGGGGAAAGGCTGTATCTACGGACTTGATATCGATCCGATAGAATCGAAGAAGACTGTAGAGAGGCTCAGAAACGCAGGATATGGAGAGGATGTATTCAAGTTCAGGCAGATGAACTTTGAGAATATAGATAAAGTGTGTGATGAAGCCGGAAAGTTTGATTTTGTTCTGGCAGATCTTGGAGTGTCTTCCATGCAGATAGATAACCCTGAAAGGGGCTTTTCTTACAAGATTGACGGGCCTCTTGATCTTAGGCTCAATCCGGACAGCGGAGAATCGGCAGCTGAGCGCCTTCACAACATAACCAAAGAAGAGTTTGTGGGTATGCTTGTAGAGAACTCAGATGAACCTTATGCGGAAGAGATTGCGGAAAAAGTTTTTTCGCTAATGAAAAAAGGCAATCCCATGGATACGACAACCGCGCTTCGTGAGGCGATAGAAGCGGCGCTTTGGAAGGTTCCTAAAGAGGAAAAAGCGGTAACGATAAAAAAGAGTTGCGCCAGAGTTTTTCAGGCGCTCAGAATAGATGTAAACAGCGAATTTGAAGTGCTGTATGCTTTTCTGGATAAGCTCCCTTCAATACTGAAAGAGGGCGGAAGAGTGGCGATACTTACGTTTCATTCGGGAGAAGACAGGCTTGTTAAGAAGTCTTTTAAAGAGCATAAAAAAGCCGGCATATACAGCGAGATATCAGAAGATGTGATAAGACCATCTGCGGAGGAGTGCAGGTTAAATCCCAGAAGCAAATCCACCAAGATGAGATGGGCTGTAAAGAACTGATAGTGGAGAAAGGACAGAATGACTAGAAGGATTCTCATAACCAATGATGACGGAATAAAGTCCGAGGGACTTTTAAGACTTGTAAAAGAGGCGGTAAAATTCGGGGAAGTATGGATCGTGGCTCCTGAAAGCGAGAGGAGTGCGGCATCTCACAGTATAACCCTTAGGCATGCGATAGATATATTCCCTGTGGAATATCCTGTTGATGGCGAACATGAAGTTCATGCATACTCATGTAGCGGAACTCCGGGGGATTGCGTAAGACTCGGTTGCACAACTATAGTTCCCGGCGGGCCTACGGTGGTACTTTGCGGAATAAACTTTGGGTACAATGTTGCCTCGGATATTCAGTATTCGGCTACATGCGGATCGGCTTTTGAGGCTGAGTTTCAGGGTGTTTCCGCAATCGCTTTTTCCGAAGGCGCAGGCGAATGTCACGAAGTATCCGACAAATATCTCTACGAGATCTTAGAAAAACTCATAGATACAGAATTTGTTCCCGGAAAGATTTATAACGTTAACTTCCCGTTCTGTCCACTATCAGAGTGTAAAGGCATTCTCTATGACCGCGAAGTGTCGCGTGGAATGGTTTATAAGGACGGGTACAAAGAAGTTGAGAAGCTTGAGAACGGCGGAGCAAGATACATGGTAGACGGAGTGTTTACGCCTGAAGCGGAAGACGGCACGGACTACAGAGCGGTTCTTGACAATTATGTGTCTGTCGGAACAGTTATGAACGTTGGAAATATATAATCTTTATCAGAATTAATTATCGGTGTTTCTGTTTTTTGCTGGAATAAATTATCAGAATATTATAAAATTTAAAATATGAATACTGAAAAAATCTTTGGTAAAAATGCATATTTTTATAATAAAGAATCAGATCCTGAAGAACTTCTTAAACTTATTTCTTATGGTGTTCAGCAAGATGATAACGGGTATATATTCCTCGATAACAACGGAAAATGCGTCTATGCAAACAGAAAAGCCTATAGCATGTTTTATGTCATGGAAGATCTGGATCTTTTGTATGAGGCATTTGAAGCGTGGAAAAGGTCTCTTGGTATAGAGGCGGATGCTACGACCTGGTGCAGGATCTATAATTCTACGGGAAAAGAGCGCCTTTATCGCGTAAGATTTAGAAGGGTTCACGATGAGAGCGGCAAGATCATAGGAAATGTCTACTCTATTCAGAATATTTCCGATTCGCTTGAGGGCGAGTACGGTGAGCAGTACAGGCTTACGCATGACGATCTTACACAGCTTTATAACAAAGAGGGATTTATCGGGGCTGTAAGAAATCTTTTTCAGAATTCTCCCGAAGACAGGCAGTTTGTACTTGTTTATTCCAATATCAGAGACTTTAAGCTTATAAATCAGCTCTTTGGAATAGACAAAGGAAATGATATCCTTGTAAACATCGCGGATGCCATATCGCAGAGAGTCAGAGAAGAAGATGTTTACGGAAGAATAAACGGTGATCAGTTTGCTCTTTGCCTGCCGAAGGAGAGATTTGATGAGGCAAGCTTTAAGAGTGCTGTAAAAGAAGTCACCAACCGCCTTACGAGCACGTCTTATTCCGTGCATATCCAGCTTGGAGTGTATGAGATAAGAGACAAGGATATGGATGTTTCGCTCATGTGCGACAGGGCATACATGGCGTGCAAATCGATCACCAAGGACGGAGTATGCGAGATAGCGTGGTACAGCGATGATATGCTTATCAACGCTCTTTTGGAAAAAGAAATCCTTTCAAGCTTTGATTTTGCCATTATCAACAGGCAGTTCGGAATATACCTTCAGCCACAGGTTTACGCCGACGGAAAACTGTTTGGCGCTGAGGCGCTTGCAAGATGGATACATCCGGAGAATGGTATCATCCAGCCGGGAGTTTTTATAACTGTTCTTGAAAAGGCTGATCTTATATACAAGCTTGACAGATATATATGGGAACTAGCGGCTAAACAGCTCGATTACTGGAAAGGGACCGAGATGGAAGGTGTATCCATATCGGTGAACGTTTCGCCAAAGGACCTTTACTACATCGATATAAGGGAAGAATTCAATAATCTTGTAAAAGAATATGACATCAATCCCCGCCATTTCAATATAGAGATTACGGAGACTGCTGTGACCACAGATGTTTCCAAGTGTGCCGATCTTATCCTGGGACTTCAGAAAGATGGCTTTGTGGTCGAGATTGACGATTTTGGAAGCGGATATTCATCTCTTAATATGTTAAAAGACATAAATGCCAATATCCTCAAGATCGATATGGGATTTTTGAGAAAAACCGAGAATCAGAACAGGGCAAAGGTGATCCTTAACTACACGATCGACATGGCTCACGAGCTGGGAATGGGTGTTATTACGGAAGGTGTCGAAACAAAGGAACAGCTAGAGTTTCTCAAAGAGCTCGGATGCGAAATGTTCCAGGGATACTACTTCGATATGCCAATGCCGGTCGATGAATTTGAAAAGAAATTTGAAGAGAAATACAAGCGTATGAAGTGAGTCTTTGCAATTAAATATTAAAAAATGTCTGTTTTCCAATTGTTTTTGGGAAGGCAGACATTTTTTGTGTTATAGGAAAGCGTTCTTGTTTAAGGATCTTTTAAGAACTGTATCGATAATATATCACTATAGACTTCGGTACTGTCGGTGAAAAATATTTTTAATCTTAATGCATATAATTCTTGACATATTACGACGGGCGTAGTATTAATACTATGACAGTCGTACTACTTCTAGCATAGTACGATAGATAAAGTACTATCAATTAAAGATTTATCCGGATAACAAATTATTTTCAGGAAGGGAAATGAATATGAAGAAAGGAATACGAAGTCTTACAGTTGGAGTGACCATTGCATCGGCTCTGGCTTTTTCGATATTCGGAGCGGATGTTCAGGCCAAAGAAGTTGGCAATGAAGCCAACAACAGTACACAAAGTAAAGCAGCAACGAAAATTCGGCCTCAGGATGACTTTTTTGGCTATGTAAATGCAGAAGTTCTTAGGGAGGCAGATATCGATCCCAAATACGGATTTGGAGCGTTTGATGATTGCAACAAGATTGTTGATCAGAGGTTATTTGAAATCATAGATGAGATAAAAAGTGAAGAGGTTCATACTTCACCGGATGCAGATTTGATTGCAGATTATTACGATCAGATTGTATCTTATGATGCATCTGTAAGTGATGCCGATAAGGATTTTGAAAATGTAAGAAAAGAGATTGAAGGAATAAGCAACAAACAGGAATATATGGAAGTACTCGGCAAGTATAAAAGGTTATATGGAATAAGTCCTGTTCTTAATTTTGGAATAGATGGAGGCTTGATAAGGGCTGATGAATATGCTTTTTGCTTTAGTGATATTAAATCAATCTTTGAAAAAACGAATAAAGATATCGCGGAGTCTTTGGAAGGAAGATCGTACATAAGAGATCATGTAAAAGAAGTTTTGGTGAATATTGGATCCGAAAAGAAGGAAGCAGAAAAAGCAGCGGACAGATTTGCAGCATTAGCGGTGGATATAGCATATAAAAGTAAAGATATTAAAATGACATTCGACTGGTCTACCATGACAACGATAAATGCTAAGGATATGGATGAGCTTAAGTTTGATATAAAGAGTTTTGAAAAAGGCATGCAGTTGGAAAATCCATACGGTTATTGGGTTATTTCTAATAAAGAGCAGTTTGAGTATATATCAGAAAAGCTTGATGACGAGAACAATCTTGAGGTATTTAAGACATGGGCGCTTATCGAATATATAGATAAATATAACAAATTCCTGTCTGATAAATACAAGAATCTGAAAGCTGTCTACGGAGAAGAAACACAAACACCTGATATGCAGGCGAAAGAAACGATAATAAGAGATCTTCCGGATAATCTCGGAAGAATATATTCAGAAAAGTTTTATCCTGTATCAAAGGATGAAAAGGTAAAAGAAATGTGTGAGAACATAAAGGACTCATACAGAGAATTGATAGGTAATGCGGATTGGATTACGGAAGATGGAAGAACCAAGCTCCTTAATAAGCTTGAAGCCATTGAATTCACAACAGGAGGTAATTACAGCGAAACACTTATCGGGACTGAGAATCTGATCGGAAAAGATTTTTATGATACATACAAGAATATAAAAAAATATGAAGTTGAGAATACAAAAGAGTTGATAAAGCGTCCGCGTCCAAAACAGGGAGATACTATGCAGCCTCAGACAGTAAATGCGTGCTTCTGGACGGATAATGTGGTGGTTATGACTGCCGGAATTACCGAAGGAGCATTCTTTAACGAGAATAACAGTGAGTTCAGCAATCTCGGAAGACTCGGAATGGTTATTGCTCATGAAGTTGGTCATGCATTTGATTCAAATCTTATGAATTGGGATGATAAGGGAAATTACAATCCGCAGTGGCTTAATGAAACTGACAGGAAGGCGTTAAAGGAAAGAGCCGATATGTGCATTGATTATTACAACGGCTATACGATCATGGATGTATATCACGTGGACGGAGTTCAGACGCTTGGCGAAAATTATGCGGATCTTGGTGCTTTAGAATGTATTTCCAATATCGCAGAAGAAAAGGAAGACTATATTGAAATGTATGAAGGATTTGCGGAGATCTGGAGAGGAATCAAAAGTGATACAGATGCTATTGCAAGCCTTCATACAGATGAACACAGTCCGCGCACTGTAAGGGTTAATGCCCCGCTGAGCTCTTGCGAGAAGTTCTATGAAGCTTATGATGTAAAAGAAGGAGACGGCATGTATGTCGCTCCTGAGAAGAGAGTCGAAAGGTGGTAACATGGGAGTTATTTTAAAACATACATTCAGAAATATATTTGCGAAGCCACTTATGACACTGGTTCTTGTGGTCAGTATTACAATATGCGCATTTGCGGGTATGATGGCTTTTGACATGAGCAATAGCCTGGAAAACATTTTTATAGGGATTTACGGTACGACGACGGGAACATCAAATGTGTTGGTTTTTGCACCTGAAAATATAGAGGAAAGCTATTTTGAAGGCCTTCCGGATTTTGAAGCAACATATGTTTCACCAAAGGATTCAAAAGTTACGGTTCGCAACAATCAGATGTATGCATATTACAATCAGAAAAATCTCAAATTATATGGTGTCAATATTGAGGATGCTTCAAAGATGAGACTTATCCCGAAGGATGTTACGCTTGGTGCGGATGATATTATCGTCAGTGAAGTTATGGCTAAAGAACTTGGCCTTAATGAGGGAGATAAGTTTAAAGTTTACGGTGATAATTATGTCGATGCAGAGTTTAATGTCAAGAAGATAGCAAAGCCAAGCGGATTACTTAATGCGGAATATGCAGCGGTTGTCACGGATGAAGGAATGGCGAGACTGTGCCATGACGGAATACCAAAACATCAATTTGTATATATTAAGGTTTTGGATAAGTCCAAGGTTAGTGAATTTTGTAATGCGATGGAAGAGAGGTTCCCCAATTATGATGTGGATGATCTTATAGGAGGAAAGTCAACTCAGGATCAGATAAAAACAATCAGTAATGTATTTAAAGTCCTTTTTCTCATAACTCTTATGCTTGTTATTGTCGTAACGGTTACGCTTTCGGAAAGAATAATGCGTGACAGAATGTCGACGATTGGAACTTTAAGAAGCCTTGGAGTGTCTCCGAATCTTACGGCCAGAATTATTCTTATCGAGAACATGTTTTACGGGGTGTTCGGTGGATTGATCGGAACAGGATTATATGCGGCTTCGAGAGATAGCATATTTAACGCCGTATTTACGGTAGACGGTCCGGGTATGGAAACTGTCATGGATCTTGGAAATGTATCTGTTCCCATTATGATCGCAGTAATTATCGGCGCCGCCATAGTGGAAATGCTCTGTCCGCTCAGGGAACTTCTTAAATCTACCGGTATGGCTATAAGAGATATAATTTTTGACAATAAGGATACGGAATACAAATACAAAAAGAAAACTAAGATCATATCGATCATATGCGCTGCATTAGCTTTTACAATGATAGTTCCGGCGCTTACTGTATTTAAAGACAATGCATTACTCGGCATTTTTGGGTTCGTATTTTTGGTGCTTTCTCTTTTGGGCGGATATCCGTTCATACTCAGAATGGTGTCAAAGATTATAGAAAAGATCAGTCAAAAGAGTGGCAATCCGGTACTCGGACTTGCTGCAACGAATCTTAGAACCAATAAGACTTCGATTGGAAGCTCTAAACTTGCATTTGTTGCAACAAGTTTATGTCTGGTACTGTTTATACTTATCACTTCACAAAAAAACATGGCTGAATTGCCTCCGGCTGATGCCGATGTTATCCTCAGAGGTCTTTCGGAAAGCGTTGATTCATATGATTATATTGAAGAGCTTGATGGAGTAAGCAAAGTTGAATTTGATTATTCCAGAAGTGACAAAATACTTGTCGGAAATGAGAAGATAGAAGACTATCTTGAGAATAAATACAATAGGAAATTCGACGGTGAATTTGAAAAAGTAAGTATATTGGGAGCTGAAGGAGCCCCTGAGCTTAATCAAGGATATAGCGGCCTTCCGGATGTGATAAATAGCGATGAAATATATGTAGCCAAGAAAATTGCAAAAGATCTGAAGCTTAAAGTCGGAGACAGCGCGGATATATTGCTGGATGCGGAGGGGATTATTCCGTACAGAGGAACTTTCAAAGTTGCGGGAATTATTGATTCTGCAAGGGCGGACGGTTCCAATAAAACAATAGTGCTGCCTTTGGATTTATATAAAAAGATCTACTTTAACAGGCCGGCAAGTGCTTATGTAAAGACGGAAAATCCGGAAAAAACGGCTGAATTTATAAAAAGCTATTCATCCAGCACAATAGAAAAAGTTAATACTATGGATGAATATATAGAAGAGATTAAGGATCTGTCTGCCGGTGAGCTGGCACTTCTCTACATGATAATACTTATCGGAGTTTCTTTGTCACTTATTGGAATATATTGTAATCAGATCGTGGGATTTGAGAGCAGAAAGAGAGAAAGTGCTGTTCTTGTTTCAACCTCTATGAGCAAAGGGACATTGGTTAGGCTTTTCTTTGAAGAGACGATGTTATCGGGACTTATTGCAGTTGCTCTCGGAGTAAGTATAGGTCTTGTGGAAACAGTGATCATTTTTAATGCTATGAAGGCAATAACGGAGATGAAGCTTTTTATTAATGCAGGACAGACCGCAATTTTCATAGTAGGTATATTTATCACATTCAGCATCACGATATTAAAGACGATGAAAGATATAAAGAAAATGAAGATAGCGGAACAGTTAAAGTACGAATAGACAAGGAGACATGAAGAAATGAAGAATATAATCGAAGTAAAAAACGTAAAAAAGGAGTTTGGATCAGCGAAGACCGTTAGTACCAAGGTGCTTGACGGAGTTAATATGGAAGTAAAAGAAGGGGAATTTGTATCACTTATGGGTGCTTCGGGAAGCGGTAAATCAACTCTTCTTTATCTGATCGGCGGCTTGGACAGAGAGTTTGCCGGAGATATATCCGTGTGCGGAAAGAGCATATCGAATATCAATGAGAAAGAGCTTTCCGAGATAAGACTTAATGATATCGGATTTATATTCCAGTTCTATAACCTTGTGCAGAATCTCAATGTTGAAGATAATATAATGCTTCCGCAGCTTGTAGCAGGAAAGAGCCGTGCAAGTCTTAAGAGGAAGCTTGATGATATCCTGAATATAGTAGGCCTTACGGAAAAGAGAAAACAATATCCTTCAAAGCTCTCCGGTGGCCAGCAGCAGAGGGTTGCGATAGCAAGAGCTGTTATGGGCGACCCCAAGCTTATTCTTGCAGACGAGGCTACCGGAAATCTTGATAAGAAGTCCGGAGCCGAGGTCATGGAGCTGTTTAGAAGGATAAATAAAGAGAAAGGGATCAGCATTCTTCAAGTCACACACTCGGAGAAGTGTGCGGAATACGGAGACAGAATAGTCTGGCTTGATTCCGGAAAGACTGTATAAAGGTTCTTATTATATAAAATTGCAGCTTGCAAAGATATTGCGGACCGCAGCGAGGTATTCGCCCTTGCTGCGGGCTTTTCTTATTGCTTTTAAATACTTGTCGCAGTTTTCAAAGTGGGTATGAATAAATGCCCAGTGCTCAAGGAGTTTAAAGATAACGTTCCTGTCTTCTGGGATGTATTCCTCATATCCTGCGTAGAGGCTTGTCAGATAGTCTTTCAGTTCTGTGGCTGAAAGTGTTTCTCCGCCTGTCAGTTCTCTTGCAAGCGCCGGATTTTCCAAAATTCCTCTTCCAAGCATCATTGAGCTTACTTCATCTGCGACACCTTCTTTTTCCATAAAAGATAAAGTGTTTTCATAGTCTTTTTTGGAAAAGATGTTTCCGTTGTAGCATATGGGAGCCTTACCACCGCATTCTCTGTATCTTTTTATGCTGTTGCAGAATGCATCGAGACGGGGAGCGTTCTTATAAAAGTCGTCTTTTACCCTTGCGTGGACAGTCAATTCGGTTATTGGGTATTTGGCGTATATTTCCATTAGCCTTGCGGACTCGCTTTCGTCGGTTATTCCAAGTCTTGTCTTTAAGGAGATATCAATATCTTTTAATTCAGGTGTATTTTCTTTTGCCTCAAATATATCTGACAACATTGAATCAAGATAGTCGGGATCAGCCAAAAGGCCTGCGCCCTTGTGCCTGTTTACAACGGTTGAAGCGGGACATCCGAGGTTGAGGTTGAGCTCTTTGTACCCGAGCTGAGCTATCTCTTTTGCTGCCCAGAGGAAAGTTTCCGAATTGCCCGACATTATCTGAACAACCAAGGAAGAATCCTGTTCTTCGAAGAAAGGCTTGTTATGTACGGGGAGGAGGTCATTTTTTTCCCTGTTCTTAAAATGTTTACTCTTTACTGCTGTGACAAAAGGGGAGTAGTACTTGGAAACAGAGCCCGAGAACATGTCTTTATGGATGTTTCTCAGAGGGTACATTGTTATGCTTTCCATTGGTGCAAAATAAAAATTCATTGATATTCTCCTAAAAAATTCCTAATTTCTCGATTATTATGGTATTATATGGTTTGAGCGTCAAGCGAATAATATCATTTCGGAGAATTGCTATGGATTACAATTATAAGTATGACAAAGAAAACATGAAAAGCGGAATCGGTGATATTGTTAATCTGATTCTCGAGGATTATAAAAACGGCAGAGACATTGACAATATGGATATCTACAATCAGCCGGACAGAGATGCTGTAAAAGATATCGTCATAAAGCTCATAAGGATCATTTATCCGGGATACTACAGGGATAAGGTGTATAAGAGCTACAGCGACGCTAACAGAATCTCGATTGTCATCGAGGATGTCATCTATAATATGAACAAGCAGATAGCTATTGCATTCAGACATAGCGACAGCTACAGGGATGCCAGTGATGAGACGCTTGAGTGTGGAGCCAGGAAGATCACGCATGAATTTTTTGAAAAGATTCCCAAGATAAGAGAGTACCTTGATACCGATGTTCAGGCTTGCTATTCGGGAGATCCTGCGGCATACAGTAAAGAAGAAATAATTCTTTCGTATCCGGGGCTTTTTGCAACGTCTATAAACAGGATCGCGCATGAGCTTTATCTTCTTAAGGTGCCGCTTATTCCCAGAATGATGACGGAGTATGCACATTCGAAGACGGGAATAGACATTCATCCGGGCGCGACTATCGGCAAGTATTTCATGATCGATCACGGCACGGGCATCGTTATAGGAGAAACTTCTATAATAGGTGAACATGTTAAGATGTATCAGGGTGTTACCATAGGCGGACTTTCAACACGTGGCGGACAGGCACTTAAGGGAGTTAAAAGGCATCCCACCATTGAGGATGATGTTACGATTTACGCCGGAGCTTCAATACTCGGAGGCGATACGATAATCGGAGAGGGAAGTGTTATCGGTGCCAATGCGTTTATTACGGCTTCTGTTCCGGCTAACAGCAGGATTAGTATGAAAAATGGCTGATGTTTCGTGCAGTTGTTACAGAATATGACTATATATTAAATAAGACTTTTGCTCAGTGATCTACATACCTTGAAAGGGTGAAAAATGTAGATGCCATCGGGGCGGAGGTCTTATTTTTTTATAAAAAACTATTGAATTGTTACAGTATGAGTGATAATATTTTAATATATGTTAATAAAGTATTTCGAATGGGTATGCAGTACTATGCCAATGAGGAATGTTTATCATGTTCGAAAGGGGTGATCAATGGAAAAGAAAGTAATTTGATTTTATGAGCACAAGAACACAGTCATTGTTGAAAAAATTCTTTTACTTTTTTTTATTTTGCTCTAAAGGAAATAAAAAAAGCATCCGATAAAGGAAATAGCAGGTAGTGGATAATGCAACGTGACTTGGAGGTATGTGTTCTATGATGAGATCACTTTGGTCAGGTGTTTCCGGACTAACAACCCATCAATTGGAAATGGATGTTATTGGCAATAATATTGCCAATGTCAATACAACAGCATATAAATCACAGGCAACGGGTTTTTCTGACGTTCTTTATCAGACTGTAAAGAACGGAACCGGAGCGGGAGATAACGTTGCGACTACAAATGCTGCTCAGATAGGACTTGGATCGAAGGTTTCCTCAATTTATACAAACATCTCGAAGTCGGGCTCGACGCAGACTACGGGAAATGCCTTCGATATGATGATCACAGGAGATGCATTCTTTGTGATAAGTCCTGACAACCAGACCAGGAATTTTAGCAGGGACGGTGCGTTTACGATCGATGCGCAGGGAAGTCTCGTAACCCAGAATAACGGATATTATGTTATGGGTGTAATGGGTGAAGACGGAATCAGACCGGGAGCAAATGTGACGAGACTTGATCTTATTACTGATGCAACTAAGACGATAGGCGGAACTGCAACATCCGCATCATATTTCAGAGGGAATATTGATAGTCTTGACGGCACTTTCGATGAGGCAGACGGCAAGAACGTCAGACTTGAAGTATTCGGCAATGACGGAAGAACTTATACTCTTAAGTTTAAGCTGACAAACGGAGGAGACGACGCAGACAATACTTATTCGCTTTCTCTTGCGTCAGTACAGGACGATGAGGGTAATATTCTTCAAAACACTACAGATACCAATATCAATCTTGTTTACAGCAAGGGTTCGGGAGAGCTTATAAGTGCAGGGGGCAACGAAAACGGAATCGTGACCATGTCATTCGGAGGCGGAGCTTCGATGATTGGACCTCTCAATATAGACTTTTCAAATACGACAAACTATGCAGGCACAACTGCATCTCACAACTCTACAATTTATGCGTATAAGGGAGATGTGAGAGGGTTAAATGTCGGATATGCAAACGGAAGTATGACCGGAATGTCCATTACGGACAACGGATCGGTGTTTGCAAAGTATTCCAACGGACAGACTGTAAAGATCGCACAGATAGCTGTTGCGGAATTCAACAATGCCATGGGACTTGAGAAGGTTGGCGACAATCTTTATGCGGAATCCCTTAATTCGGGACAGGCGCAGATTGTGGATGTTACTGCCGACGGAGGGTATATGACATCCGGAGTGCTCGAATCCAGTAACGTAGATTTATCGAAAGAGTTTACTGATATGATTACGACACAGAGAGGTTTCCAGGCTAACAGCCGTGTGATCACAACATCTGATGAGATGCTTCAGATCCTCAGAGGTCTGAAACGGTAAATTGGAAACTAAGAACTTTTTTTGCGAAAGTGAAATTTTGTAACACAGGGCTGAGCGTGGGTTCAGCCCTCTTTTTATGGAAACTGTGTTTTTTTTTGTGAAAAAGTGGTTGCGTTTTAATATCCGATGGGGTATATTCATCTTACGAGATGACGAAATATAGTTTTTTTTGAAAAAATTTTTTTGTGTTAGCGCTTTCGTTATAACGTGTTTAACTTAGCAAAATAAAGGGCAAAGCCGCCGGAAGGCGGTGACGCAAAACTAGAGGGTCTCAATCACGTATGTGACAGACAGCCAGTTGCTGGCGCTGGGTTAACTGCGCCAAGATGAAGACCGAGCTGCACTTTTACAGACGGTCTAATTTTATGCAAGTTACGGTACGGATTTTGTTCAAGGATGAACCATCGTAGTATTTTTGCGATGCGTACTATGGAAACGTAATTTCATCGACACTGGCCTCTAGAACTTTGCGGTTGCCTGATAATTATTAAATTATTTAAGGTATCATGCGAAGACCTCAGGGTTGGATGCACGATATCTTAATTTATTATATTTACGTTGCAACCGATAACTTGTATGAGATTCCTCAACAATAGCAAGAGTATAGGGACAGAGAATGGCAGAGGTCAATTTAAAAAAACTAAGCAGAGCGGAACTTTTGGAGATGATGATCAACTTCTCGGAAGAGGCCGACGAAGCTAAGAGGCGTGAACAAGAAATTAAAGAAGAAGTCGAGAAAGAGAAGCAACAACTTCTTAAGGAACTTGCGGAAGAAAGAAGTAACCTGTTAAAGAGTTTCGACGAAGAAAAGGCACAGATGAGAGCCAAGTTCAATGAACAAAAGAATCAGATGCAGGAGAAGTTCGACAAGGACATAACCGGTCTGAAAGCAAGGCTCGCCAGAGAAAAAGCGGAGTTACAACAACAGGTTGACGATGCACTTGAGAAGATTGAAAACTCGCAGTCACTCGCCGAAGCGTCCATTCAGTTGGGCGGCATTATGGAAGCAGCTCAGAGAGCAGCCAACATCTATGTTGATAATGTTAAAAAGAATGCGGAAGCTGAGTACAAAGAGCTTATGAAGGGCATTAAAGAAAGCAAGCTCAGAATGGCAATGTACGAGAAGACGCAGATGGAAAACATAGATGCAAAGGTCAATCAAGCTGTGGAAAAGGCAGTTGCACAAAGATTGTCTCGTACAGGTTCCATTGAAAGAGCCCGGACACATGAAGAAGCTTACACCGGAACATTGGGCAGACCGATGACACGTGGTGAAGCATACTCAGGCGCAATAGAAAAGCCTAGGATATATAAAAGAGAAAAAGACTGAGAGCACAGATGGGTAAACAAAAGAAAGAACAGGCAAATCCTTTGCAGGAGCAGCAGGAGCAGGTTAAGCCTTCTCTGGATCAGTTAAAAAGCGAACTGAAAAGGGAAAACAGCAAAAAGGAATACAAGAAAGTGCTGAGAAATACGTTGATAGTAGTCGTTGTAGTCGCGGCACTTGCGGTACTTGTTTCCAGCTTTTTCATAGCAGTATTAAAAGTAACAGGAGATAGTATGACGCCGACACTGGAAACCGGAGATCTGGTGGTAGCTTATACTAGAACATCATTCGAACCCGGAGAGCTGATAGCTTTTTACTACAACAACAAAGTTCTGGTAAAAAGAGTCGTGGGTTCACCCGGAGATTGGATCAATCTCGACGCAGACGGCAATGTATCTGTAAATGGGGAATTACTTGATGAGCCGTATGTAGAAAAGAGTTTTGAACCGACTGACCTGACATTTCCATATCAGGTTCCGGAAAACAGGTATTTTGTACTTGGAGATCACAGAAGTGCTTCGATTGATTCACGAAGTAGCGTGGTCGGATGTGTAACCAAGGAACAACTTATCGGGAAAGTTGTGTTTAGAGTTTATCCGTTCAGCAAATTCGGAGGACTGTAAGCAAAAAATGTAACTAGCAGACAATAATGGGTAAAAGGGTAAGAGGATAAGAGATATGCGCAAAGATTATGAACACCGCGCAGAAAACTACATCAAAAAGCATCAGAATTACAAGAAATGGCTTGCTTTTGTTTTATGCGTTGCAATCATTACAGGTTCTATCACATTGTATGTGCTTAACAAACCTGCTGCTGCGATGACTGAAGAGGGAGCACAGTCAGTTGGTCTTGTAATGGAAACGGCTGATGACGATTTTGAGAGCGGTTTGATCGAAGAGATGAATCAGGAGGGCGATGACAGCGGGGACGACGCCGATGCCGGTGATGAATCTGGCGACGGTGATGGCAACAGTAACGCTGAAGAAGTTACTGTTGAGGAAAACGCTACTCCCGAGGATGAGAATAACTCTGATGATTCCATTGTGGAGAATAAGGACGACAGTGAAGAGAAGAAAGCTGAAGAGGAAAAGATCGATGAAGCTGACAAAGAAAACACTGTTGAGTCTGCTGCTTCTAATGGAACAACCGTTAAAGAAGAGGAAGAATCTGATTTAGCTTCTACTGCATCAACAGAAGCATCGGACGCTGCAAGTACGGCATCATCTGAGATGTCTACCGAAGCATCAACAGAAGCATCTTCAATTGAATCCCTGGAAGATTACAAAGATGTGATCGTAACAGTAAAATATGTGGATTCACATGATAAAGAGATTGCGGAATCAAAAGAACTTTCTATCACAGACTCCTTTGATATCAAGAAGGATGCTAAGAATTTTGAGGGCTATTTCTTTAACAAAGCGGTTATCGGTGATGACGAGATCGTGAAAGTTGAGAAAGAGACCAAAGAGTTTGCTGCATCTGCTAACAGCGAAGAGAATAAGGACAGCGCTTCACTTCTTACCGATGTAAAAGACGGAACAGTTGAACATTATATATATAAAGTAACAACTGCTGACGGCGAAGTAAGAGAGCTTGAAGAAGATACAGAGCTTGATCTTGTATACTATCCTGCAAATACAAAGACAGAGTTTGTATACTCGGATGGTGATGCAAAGGTTAAGGTTGTACTTACTAAGCCTGATGTATTCCCTGAGGGAATTGAGCTTACAGTTACAGAAGTTGAACGCAATACAAAGGGATATAATTACGATGCTTATCTTGCCGCACTTAACAGCAAGGCAGGTGAGATTGCCGGTGATGGCGGAGAAGAAGACGCAGCGGCTGTAGAATTTGATGAGAAGAATACTGTACTTCTGGATATTGCATTCCTGCTTGACAATGTAGAGTACGATCTTACAGATGGAACAGCTTCTGTTTCGATTGAGTATACAAACAACAAGATCTCAGCAGATCTTGATACAGACAATTCAGAGGAAGTTACTATAGTACACCTTCCTCTTACAGATGAAGTAAAAGAGAAATTTGATTCAACAAGTGAAGCTACAAGTATTTCAGCCAATGATATTCAAGTAGAAGTTTTTGATGACGGAAAAGTCGATCTTGGCGATTCAAGTGATAACGTTTCATTCCAGACTGATTCATTCTGTGTTTTCGGTGTTATAAAGAGTGCAAACGGACGTTCCTGGGTGGGAACAAAAGACTATTCCTCAAATGAGATCATAGATATGCTCGGTGATTCTACATACTTCGGTGTCGTTGCGAACGACTACGACGGATGTAATAACCACAGTGAAGCAAACATAGCCGTTAAGAATATTAAAAATGTTCAAGACTATACAATTGGTAACTCGACACAGACATATCAGAAAATTGGCGATTATAAGATTACGGTTAATAAAGTTGTAAATGGTGCAAAGAAGACAGGAAAGTTCTTCTTCGCGGTATATCAGGATGCTGAAGGAACCAGAAAGATTCAGGGAAGCGACTTTAGTATTACAACAGGTGCTGACGGAAAGGGATCTTATACTTTAGATTACAAGCACCTTGGACAGAATTCTCCGAGATTGTATGTCTTTGAGCTTGATAAAGAAGGCGGAAAACCGGTAAAGAACAATGAAAAGTATGGATCCTATACTGTTACTTACGGCGCTAACGGATTTGATGGCTTAAATGACAGTATGGCATTATATACCGACAACTTTGTCGAGAATATCGGTGGCAGAACAAGAGAACAGATTGGAAGACTTATCCAGCATATTGACGGAGCAACAATTTATTATAAGAAGTCCGGCGGAGCATATGGATGCATTACTTACGATCATGGCGCAAGAAGCGGAAGTCAGTATTTGGAATATACCTTTAACGGAGAGTTTCCGGTTAATATTGACAACTTACTTTCAAAGGCAGCAAATGCTGCAGGTGAAATTGCACTTGCAAAGTCGAACGGAAGCGTAGAGGTTGCAAATGTCGTAGCGACGGATGGCGGAAACCTTTGTTCGGATCTTACAAGATATTACTTTAATAAGAATGAAGATAACTATGCTGTAAACAACGGATTTAGTGTTGGAGGCAAGCTCCTTGTTATTAACGTAGATCTTACAAATGTTCGTTCTTATACATTTAACAAGATCAAGGTTAATGGCTTGGGTACAGGTGACTGGAGTGAAGTAGCCAACCAGATAGTTCTTAACCCTGTAGTTGAGAAGTGTTCACGTTATGTTCCTTATGAAGGAAAGCTTAATGTAGATATTTCATCCGGAGCTCTTGTAGCACCAAAATGTACTGTTGAATGTACAGGATCATACAGTGGAACAATCATTGCAAGCAGTGTTATCAAAAGATGTGAGATTCACAAGATGGTTGTAAGAAAGCATCTTAGCATGATGGCTTCAACAACAGTTACAAACACAGATTCCACACGTGTTCCTGTTGAACTCAAAGTTGGAAAACTTGTTGACGGCAAGACTCCTGAAGCAGAAGATGTATTCTCATTCACATTAAAGAAATATAATGAGCAGAATAAGGGATGGGAGACAATTTCAAACGATCTGCACAACGATTTTGATAAGATCAGCTACACAATAGAAGATCCTCAGTCGCTTGGTATGGAGTATGGCAAGGGTAATGTATATTACTTCATGTTCACTGAGAATGATACAACAGGTACTTATATTAAAGATACTTCAGCACTCCTTGCAAAGGTTGAGTATGAAGAAGGCCAGGGTGATGCAGCTATTAAGGGTATCTCATACTACAAGATAAGTGCAGATGATTTGGCTAAGCTTAATGCTAAGTTTGATAAGAAGTATTTCAAGAACGAGATAAAAGATAATATTTGCTTCAACAATAAGAAGATACAGAACTTTGATCTTGGGCTTACCAAGTTCCTTAACGGAAGTCCTCTTCAGGATAACAACCTTAAGTTTAACTTCTGGGTAAGACTTGTTAAGACTGACAATAACGGATCAAGAACAGTAGAAGGCGGAGACAGAAGAAAGTATCCTGCAGCTATGAGCAGTATTACCAACAACGGAAGCAAGATTGAGTATCCTGTTGATGCTGTAGCTTGGGGACTTGAGCATGGAAATACCTACTACTTTGTATTTGGCGAAGGCTCAGCAGATGCTTCAAATACTACGCAGACTGTTCTCGATAAATCAGTTGTTGTAGCAAAGGTTGACTACTACGTTGACGGTGAGAACCTTAACAAGACATATTACAGGATTACAGATAAGGCAACAGCGGAAGCAATTCTTGCAAGTCCCGACAGTTGTGCAGGTATTGTGGATCAGTGCAATGATTCGACTGCAGTACCTGAAGATAAGGCAGGTTTCTATAACAAGTCTTCTGTAAAGCTTGTACTTGTTAAGAACTGGAAGCAGAATTCAACAAACGGTATCTTCGATGTAACCGTAAAGATCAAGAGACGTGTTGAAGGCGGCGAACTTGAAGATTACAAGGATGTTGTTATCAGCGCATCCGATTGCAGCGAGCATGGCGGAAAGATCAGCTCGACTGAGTATGTAATTGATGAACTTGAGACATGTGATGCAAACGGAAATAAATATGAGTACGTTGCAGAAGAGTATTACAACAACGGCTCAGAACTTGTAAGACTTAATCCTATTAAGAGTGTAACTACAGATGCTACCGGAAATGTTATTTCACAGTCTTCCGAAGCAGATGAAGCAGTAGCATCAGTAAACGGATACAAGCTTACAGATGTAACAGTAACATATGACGAAAGCGGAAATGTAAGGGTAGAGCTTACAAACGATCCTTACATCAAGATCAAGAAGAGTTGGACACTTAACGGTGTAGATGTTCCTTACAACGGAACAAAGGATTTTGGAACCGTATTCGTTAACCTTTATCAGTCAAATGGTGATGGATCACCGGAGTTCGTAAGAGGACCTATAGCTCTTAGCTATGGTAGCGAGTGGACAGCTGAAGTACCTGTACCGGGGCTTGGAAGGTACTACATTGTAGAGTGCGATTCTACAGGTGCAGTTGAATACCGTCAGGCTCCTAAGATTACATACTATGCATATAACAAAGATGCACAGACCATGACCTCAACAGAGTGGACACAAGTTTACGGTGAGGGTGGAAACATTACACTCGTTGTTGCTAACGAGAGAAGTGGTAATGTACTTCCTAACTCCGGTGGAATCGGTGAGTTCCCTATTCTTGCAATAGGTCTTGGAACAGCTTTGACAGCAGTTCTTGGTGGAAGTGCATACAACATACGTAAGAAGAAAGATGAATCTGAAGAAAAAGATGAATCCGAAGAACTTTGAATAGACTAGATTTTCAGCAATATGGATTTAGAGCAGAAATGCTTTAAAACAGATGCTCATTTGCATCGGATATATTATTGAACGACATTATAAAAAAATAAACTGACACAAGATTCAAAGAAGGAGAAGAAGATGAATAGAATCAAGAAACTGATAGTAGGATTCCTTGTATCCGCGATGGTACTTGGAATGGCAATCACAGCCTATGCGGCTGCCGGAACAATTACAATTACTAATGCAATAGCAGGACAGACATATGACGCTTACCGCGTATTTGACTTTGTACCTGCTGATGAAGCAAATGCCGATGCAGGTGGTATTTACAAGCTTGCAGCTAAGTTTTCAGGTCTTCCTTCATACACATACAGTGATGATGGAAACAGTGTAGCAATGAGTTCATTCTTCACGGTTGGTGATAATGATATCCTTGATACATCAGGACTTACTTCAGCAGAACAGGCTAAGGTTTTTGGTAAGGCTGTACTTGCTTACGCAAAGGCTAACGGAATCTCAAATGACGGTTCAACAATAGCTTCAGAAGATGGCGTAGCTACAATTCAAGTTAGTGAATATGGTTACTATGTAGTAGATTCATCACTTGGTAGTGCCGTAGCAGTTGATACAACAACTCCTAACGCAGGTATTCAGGAGAAGAACAGCGTTCCTGAAATCAGAAAGCATGTTAATACTGCTACAAATGAGTCAACAGTTTACGGTGATAAGACAGGAAATGATGCACAGATCGGTGATACAGTAGAGTTCACTGTTGAAGCAGATCTTAAGATTGGCGGTGAGAACTATGCCATCGTTGATACATTGACACCCGGACTTACACTTGTAGATGTACAGGACAGCAATGTTTCTTTCTCAGACAGTTCTCTTGGTTTCAGCATCGACAATGCTTATGTTGACGAGAACGGAAATAAGGGATTCAAGATTACATTTGAGGGTGAACCTAAGTCTGATACAACTGCAACTGTTACATATCAGGCAGTAGTTAACAAGGATGCGGTTATCGCATCTGAGGAAAACATCAACGAAGCTTTCCTCATCTATGGTAACGGAACAGAGACAACTCATGTTACAACAAAGACAATGACATATCCTCTTCAGATCAAGAAGATCGCTAGAGGTGATGCGTCAGGAAAGGTTCTTCCCGGAGCAGAATTTAAGGTATACAGAGAGAGCGGTGATACACAGCTTAAGTTCACAAAGGTTTCAGATACTGAGTACAAGGTAGATCCCGATGGATCGGTTGATGCAATCGTAACTGTTGCTGAAGCGCCTCTTACAATCTTAGGTCTTAATGCAGAGAATTATATTCTTGAAGAGACACAGGCTCCTCAGGGTTACAATCTTCTTGAGAGCACTGTAGGTAATCATAAGCATGCACAGCAGGTAACAGTAGCAACTTCTTCCAATACAGGAGCAGTTCAGACTGCAACGGTTGAGGACGGAACAGGTATTACACTCCCTCACACAGGTGGTATCGGTACAACAATCTTCTACATCATCGGTGGAATTCTTGTTGTAGCAGGTATTGCATACTTCATCGTTCGCAGAAAAGCTGACGCTGAATAATATAATATACAAGGGATGAAAAAGTTTAATTGTTTTGAATCTTGTTGAATTAGTTGGATAACAGTATTCTTCGGGGGAAGATTACTTCCCCTGAAGAATATATATATTCATAATCCTAAAGATTCTTTGAAAATAAACCGATATGGTGAAAAGATAAGAATTGCTTAGATGAAGAAGAACCTAAAGAAAAAAATACCCAACATAATATTTGGATTGATATTTATCGCCGGACTGTGTATATTTTTATATCCTTCAGTAAGTAATTATATCAATTCGCGAAATCAGAGCAGAGCAATTTCTAACTACGAGGAAATGGTTAATAACATTTCCGAAGAAGATTATTCAAAGATGTGGAGCGAAGCAAAGGCGTATAATGAAGAACTTGCTAAAAAAGCTCTAAATTTCGATCTTTCTGATGAAGAAAGGGAAGAGTACAATAAAATTCTTAATGTATCCGGAACAGGAATAATCGGATATATTGAAATTGAGAATATAGGGGTCAACCTTCCAATTTATCATGGGACCGACGAATCGGTTTTACAGGTTGGTATAGGACATTTGGAGGGAACATCGTTTCCCACCGGAACTAAAAGTACACACGCAGTCCTTTCGGGACACCGAGGACTTCCGTCCTCTAAGCTTTTTTCTGACCTCGATCAAATGATTGTCGGGGATACGTTTTTACTTCATATTTTAGACCAGACTTTTGCGTATCAGATTGATAAGATAAACATTGTTCTTCCGGAGGAGACCAATGATCTTGCAATAGTCGATAATGAAGAATTCGTCACGCTTGTTACTTGTACTCCTTACGGAGTTAATACTCACAGGATGCTTGTAAGAGGTAAGCGTGTTGATTATAGCGAGGAATCAAAACTTATAGTACCGGCAGATGCCTTAAGGTACAACACCATGGTAGTGGCACCGTTCATCGGGGCACCGATTCTTTTAATAGCTTTTATAGTATATCTTATTAGGACGTCAAAGCCTAAAAGGGTAAAGGGAGCAAAGCAAGGGTAATTGCTCTACGAGGTATTTGTTTTATGATTAAGGTAAGAAAAGTAATTAGCCGAACAGTAGTTACACTTATGGCTGCTTTGATGGTTTTTGGGCAATCAGCTGTGGCGGTAAATGCCAGAGGAACCATTGATACATCAAAGAAAGGTTCGCTTAGTGTGACATATAATTTTGGCGCAGACAAGATGTTTGACGGTGTTAATTCACGCATCTACAAGATCGCAAGTGCTACCGAGGGAGGTTCATTTGAGCTTGATGCGGGATATATCGACAGATCCTCAATAAAGGATTTGAGCGGTATTACAGATGAAGCCAAAGCACAGCAGGAGTGGAAACAGATCTTAGATGATGTTTTACAGTATGCTGTAAGCGAGCATCAGCCGGATCAGACAGCTGTTTCAGCAAATGGTCAGGTTAAGTTCAGCGGTCTTGAGCTTGGTATTTATCTTGTAAGTGCCGATAACTATCAGGAAACTGAAAATACATATGTTTTCGCACCGTTCCTGGTATCGGTACCACAGCTTGACGACAATGACAACTGGGTATATGATGCACAGGCGGGCACAAAGTGCGAGAAGTTCGACAGAATGGTTGATCTTGAGCTTCATAAGAGATGGAATGATGAAGGATATACAGATAAGCGTCCTTCTTCCATTGATGTGAAGGTTATTAAGAACAACGAACTTTATCAGACAGTTAATTTGAATGATTCAAATAATTGGACATATTCTTGGAAAGAGAAGCCCGGTAATACATGGACTTTTGAAGAAGTATTACCTTCAGATTCGGGATATTCGGCTTCAATTTCCGAGTCAAAGACATATGACGAAAATACAGCATCAGAGATCTATACGATTACAAATACGTATACTCCTCCAGCAGGTCCTCCTCCGGGTGGTAATGAACACCATGAAGAGGATAACGGCGGCCACGGAGACGGCGGTGCTACAGAGTTCCCTGATGTTCTCGGTGCAGTAAGAAAGCTCAGCGAGCTTCCTGCAGTATTGGGTGCAAGAAGACTTCCACAGACAGGTCAGTTGTGGTGGCCTCTTCCCATACTTATTATTGTAGGTGTTGCACTTATAGTAAAGGGAATCAGAAGGAACAGAAATATTTAATACACGTATATACCCCATGGGATAAAACTCATGGGGTAATACTATATAAAAAATGTGAGGGGCAATAAATTGAAAAAGATTCCAGGTTATCTCTATATGTTTTTTGGTGCAGTGCTTATTTTTATCGCTGCACTGATAGTTAAGAACAATTTTGATGAAAACGCAGAAGCCGGAGCAGCATCTGATAGCCTTCTGACCGGTGTTATCGAACAGATGCCGGGAAGGGTTATTGAACCTGAGTTATCCGGAGACATGCCGATTGTAGATGTTGACGGAAGAAGTTTTATAGGAACGGTAGAAATACCATGTAAGGGACTTTTGCTTCCGATTCAGAATGAGTGGAGCAATGACAATGCAAAGGTTTCTGTATGTAGATACATGGGATCTGTATATGAGAACAATCTTATTGTCGCAGGACACAATTATATTGAGCATTTCGGCAAACTTAAAGAACTGAAAACAGGTGACAAAGTTATTGTTACCGATATGAATGGCAGAAGCTTTTATTTCCAGGTTTCTAATATGGAAACTTTGGGAGCGTATGATACTGAAAAGATGGAGTCGGGAGACTGGGATCTTACTCTTTTCACATGTACCATCGGTGGAGCAAACAGAGTGACTATCCGCTGCGAGTCTACAGGAGAAGCATCGCAGGTCGGAGAAGTTCCCGATGTCATAAAGGCTGCTGAAGAAAGTAAACATATTAGGAAACGTAAATAAAACAAATATAAAGCATCTACATTTATATACGCATCAATCCGATATAGAAGATATATCACAATAAAGAAACTTATATTTTATAGAGTTAATAAAGTTTTTAGCACTCTATTGTGGACAGTGCTAATGTTACATTATATAATGACAGTACAAAGAATCCATGGAGAGGAGTTGATGCGTGATGATCATAGTAAAAATGAATGATACAACTGTAGAATGTAGCATTGCCGCATCAGAGCTTCATGAAATCGGACTTACTCCCGAAGCAGTTATTAACGGTGCGGAAAATACATCATCTTTTTTTGCTAAGCTTAATAAAGAAGTGGGACAGCAGCTTGGATACGATCCAGAGACTGAGGTCATGATGATGAGCAAAAACATGATGATGGATGGCAGTATCAGAATTTTTGCGGTTAAGATGAGCAACGAAGATATACAGACAGCATCTGATCGTATTAAAGGAGCAGCAGAGACGGTTCTCAGAATTCTTACTCAGGAAAAGGTTGATGAGATCAAGTCAAAGAATGGCAGAGATAAAGGTATTGCATTAAACGAAGTTATAACAAACGTCAGCGAGGCGATAAACAGGATTTACGGCAGAGATAAGTTCTATACTCTTCCGGAGGAAACAACAAAAACTCCTGAGGCCAGCTATCAGCCACTTTCAGAATATGCGGAGTACATGGTTGAATTTGATACTTTTGATGAGGCTAAACGTTTTTCAAAAGTGGTTCAGAAACTTCCTATAGTAGATTCTTCTTTATATAAACTTGAAGAGGGCTACTACATGATATTGGGACTATTGTCATCGGACGAGAGTGTTATATACGATCTCAGAAGAGCAGGAGTCGAGTATTCAAATATGCTCGTGGTTAACGCGACGGAAGCGATGTATGTCAGAGAGCATGGAGATCGCTTGGTAGGAAGCGATGCGATAATACATTTAACAGATCTTTCCAGATGAGGATGAATATTTACAGTATGAATGATTACATTACACTATTTGATTTTTCTGGAATATATAATGAAGAGAGCTTTTATCAAAACGATAAAAGCTCTCCTTTTTGTATTATAAATTGCAGAGATATTCCGGGAACGAATTGCATGTGCGATGATGAGGCAATTGCACAGATAAAAAAGAGAATAAGCGAAAAAGCTTTTGAAATGACGAAAGATGCGGATGAAAACAAAAGACTTGCTGCTTTTGCCAAAGGAATCCACTTTATTGATTCGGGAAATTACCACTATATGTCCGCGATAATCACGGAAATGATAAAAGAGCCTTTTTCTCTTGTGGTTCTCGATCACCATCCCGATATGCAGCCGCCTATGTTTGGCGACATATTGTCATGCGGCGGATGGGTTATGAAGGTAATTGAGAATAACCCTTATGTCAGAGATGTTCATGTGATAGGTGCTGACAGAGAACTCATAGATAAGCTTGATAAAGATGATGCAAAACGCGTTAAATTCTATGATGTTTCGGATGTGAGAGATAAACTTCCCGAAACTCAATGCCCTGTATTCTTATCTGTTGATAAAGACGTTGTCAGAAGAGAAGAGCTTGTGACAAACTGGGATCAGGGCGAGATGACTAAGGAGGAACTCATCACGTTCATAAAAGACCTATTTAATAGTAGAGAAGTCATTGGAGTCGATATCTGTGGCGAATGTGCGCCTGACCAAGAGGGGATCGATGTAGGAAAAGAAGCGCAGATAAATGATGAATTCAATATTGAGATAATAAAGGGTATTGTAGATTTATGAAGTGGTAATCAGATTGACTTATATTTTTTAGACTATACAAGTATAAAAATATAAGTCAAAAAAACTTGTAATTAATTTTTACAAAGTAGTATTATTTACGTAGAGGGACTTATTACTCATATGAATGAAAAGGAGGAGCTGAGATGGTTATTGGATTCGTTATCTGGAGCATTGTAGCACTAGCTTTTGTTGTGATTGCCATTTCTACTTATAGAGCTGAAGAAGCAGTAGGATTTTTTACTTTTGTAAAGCCACCGGTGGTTAAAGATATAAAAAAATATAATAAGGCAGTTTCTGTCCTATGGCTTGTTTTTGCAATAGCACTTGAAGTTATAGGCATACCATTCTTGTTTTTAAAACAAAATTCTCCACTTTTCTTTGTAATGATTATTGGAGTTGTAGCTCTTGTTATAGGGCTTATGATTGCATATGTGAGACTTGAAGCTAAAGAAAAGATTTGAGAAATGTGAATTATAAATCATTTTGATTTGTTGTATTTCAAGATGTACCCTCTTGAAGCAGCTGACATTAAAGAAACAATTATTTACATTACCGGGGAGCCAATGGGACTTTGAGCAGAGCACTTGGCGGCTGTGACTACTTAACGAGGTTTTACCGAGTTTAGTAGTCGCGTGTTCTGGCGAGCAAAGCGAGAGCAGAACTTCCTTAAGCTAGCTTAGTGAGAATCCCAGAACCCATGCAGCGAAGCTGCTGGGTGAGAGTCCTCTTCCGTACAAACAAAAAAAGAACCGGTTCAATGAACCGATTCTTTTTGTTCGTGCGGAAGATGGGACTTGAACCCACACGACATAAACAGTCACAAGATCCTTAGTCTTGCTCGTCTGCCAATTCCGACACTTCCGCATATATGTGCCCTAGAAGGGCTATCAACTTACTCACATTGCATTGGATGAAATCCAATGCAGGAGAAGGGACTTGAACCCTCATGTTGTTGCCAACACATGGACCTGAACCATGCGCGTCTGCCATTCCGCCACTCCTGCAAACAACGTAGTTAATAATACCCACTTTTCGATGCTCTGTCAAGAGATAAATTATCAGATGATCGCAGCTCGACACAACAAAGGCGCAAAGAAAGATTTTTTTTTTAGAAAAGTTGTGCGATTTTGTCGGCGAATGAATAAAGCCGATTCATAGTATCGCGGTTTTTGAAATACTCTTTTCCAAAAAGAGCGGCGACAACGCCAAAAGCTACTGCAAATAAAAAGCAAAGCTGAGATTTACTGATGAAGCAAGCACTGAGAAGTATGCTGGAACATATCAGCAGTGCAGAAAAAATTACAACGCATTTAAGCATTTCCTGATTCATTACATTTATATAAAGCTCAATTCCTTCGCGCTCATCTCTGAGCTCTTCATCTGAGAGTACGTCCCAGTCGAGTTTGTCTAAATGTCTTAAAAAATCCCTAAATCTCTTTTCCATAATTCTGCTCCTCAATTCAATAGTTAACCCAAATTTCATAGTACATTATAGCAAAAAACATTTAATATACAATAATAATCCCGGGTTATGATAAAATAACAATTATGAAGAAGAAACTGATAATCTTGTATCTGGTTTTTACAATAATTCCACTTGCAATCTTGGATGCCGTCGTTATAGGGGGAATTCTGCGTGCTGAGCAGACCAAACGCTATCACGAGATGGAGAATGTGGCGAGCGCCGTAAAATACGCTTGTGCTGCGGAATTTGAAAATGCCGTGAAGGTTGCGAACAGTATATATACAAGTAAGTATATTTATGACTTCATGAAAACAGAATTTGATTCACCGCTTGATTACTACATGCGGTACAGAGATTTCTTTAATGATACTCTTATTGATGTCGTGGCTTCACAGAATGATGTGTCATACAAGCTGTTCATTGACAATAAATCTGTTGTGAACGGATCTCAGTTCCAGAGGATTGAATGTGCATATGATGAGCCATGGTATAAATTTATGAAGGAGAAAGGGCTTAAGTCCGGACTCTTTTTTGACTATAATACCAAACAGGTAGGTTTGGACTCGAATACGAGAAAAATTTTCTATTTCAAGGTGCTGGATTTCTACGATTACGGCTCCGAAAATGTTCTTCTTATTGATATCGATTACGGCAAATTCAGTCGGGCTCTCGTTAATATGAATTATGATCTTGATGCGTATCTGTGCGACAACGAAAAGATCCTTTTGACAAACGGTAAAGACATGAGTGTGGCAAAGCCCTACAGCTATGTGTCACAGCTTGAAAGTATAGGATACACCATGGATATGCAGATTTATAACCAGCTCCTTAAGATCCATGTTGTTGACAATAATTCGGAAATCAATAACTGGTGGGAAAGCTGGGGAATCTACCTGCTTCTCCTTGCCGCGCTTAATATTCTTTTCCCTGTTCTTCTGCTTATCCGCATAAACAGGATTGCTTACGGTTACACGCTGAGAGAGCAGACGATGATAATGACGAGGCAGCATGCGGAATTACTTGCGCTTCACAGTCAGATCAATCCGCACTTTCTTTTCAATGCGCTTGAGAGCATAAGGATGCACTGCATTATAAAAAAAGAATCGGAAACCGCCTACATGGTTGAGAGACTCGCAAAGCTCCAGAGGCAGTATACAGAGTGGGAAGAGGACAACACCACGATTGAGAATGAGGCGGATTTTGTTAATAACTATCTGGAACTTCAAAAGTACAGATTCGGCGACAGACTTTCGTATTCGATCGATATAGAACCATCCTGTAAAAAGAATCTTGTACCGAAGCTTACTCTCGTTACTTTTGTAGAAAATGCTTGTATTCACGGAATTGAGAGCAAGGCTTCGAACGGCTGGATATTCATAAGAGTTCATGAAAAAGATAATGATATGGTCATTGAAATAGAAGATACCGGAAACGGAATGAGCGCAGAAGCGGTGGAGAAGCTCCTTACGTCCATGCGGGAAGCGGATATTTCAATGCTTGAGAAAAAAGGCCGTGTCGGCGTAATAAATGCGTGCATCCGGCTGAAAATGGTCACTGATGATAAAGTTCTTTTTGGTATTGATTCGGAAGAAGGAATCGGAACTATAGTAACGATAGTTATTCCTGAGGAATGTTTGAAGAAGGGAGTTTAAGGTGTTCAAGGTACTACTTGTTGATGATGAGCCGTTTATTTTGCAGGGACTGAAAGTCCTTATTGATTGGGAAGACTACGGCTTTGAAGTTTATACCGCGCAGGATGGAAAGACTGCCTATGAAATGATCGAAGAGCAGGGATTTGACCTTGTTATCGCAGATATCAAGATGCCTGTTATGGACGGAATCGAGCTTTTGAAAAAAATAAGAGAAGCCGGCAATGACGTGTCTTTTGTGATACTTAGCGGATTTGCCGAGTTTTCTTATGCTCAGGAAGCTTTAAAGCATAAGTGTTCGGCATATATCTTAAAACCTGTTGAGAAGGAAAGCCTGATCTCCGTGGTTGAGAAAGTGATCGCAAGCAAGGAAGATAAGGAGATAGAGACAAATCGAAATAAAAGATTTGAAAAAGCCTATTTTGAACAGAGCCTTAAGAGAGTGCTTCGCGGAAAGCACAGCGACGAGGATATTGATTATCTGAGCACTAAGATAAGTGCCTCTGACGATATGTGTTATGTCGGTATCGAGCTTGCACCGGAGCTTGATGAGCTTGAAGTTATGGATGATGAGAAGAACAATCGCCTCGATAAGCTCTATGACATAGCGGCTGAATATCTTGGAAATGACAACTATCTTCTTATGAGATACGGTTTTGGCGATGAGAATATCTATGATATCGGCTTTTTGTATACGAGCAGTATCGGAAAAGAAGTGGATCAGAGCGACGAGGTCTTTTTAAAAGAAATGATAAAGTACCTTAAGAGAGTAAGCGGACTTACGATAGTTATGCTTGTCGGAAGAGAAGTTTCGGGCATTGAATCAATTTCCACTTCATATACGAGTGTGAACATCCTCCATTCGCTTCAGGGATTTAGGGAGAAAAAAGACATTTACTTCTATGAAGAAGAGTATCAGATAAAAGACAAGGGAATCCAACTCTGTAAGAACAAGCTTGATGAGCTGATCTCCGCTATAGAACTTAATGAGAGAGTTAAGATAAAGCAGAAGGTTGACGAGTTCCATGAGGAGATGAAAAAATCCGGAATCACCGGGAAGGCATATAACCTCAATATCAATTATCTCTTTTTCCAGCTTATTCATATTACGGGTGAGCAGGACAGTGAGGTCGATCAGGAAGAAATTCTTAGAAATATTTCGGAGAATGTTTATGAGCAGGGAATTCGCAGGGGCTCCAAGGCACATCTGTACAGAATGGCCTGTGAGTACGGTGATTACCTTGGCCAGCTGCGCAAAAATGTCTCGACGGGTGTTCTTGCCAAGGTTGAGGAAGAGGTAAAAAACAATTACTCAAGCAATCTTACTTTGAAGGGGCTTAGCGAAAAGTATTATGTAAACAGCGCGTATCTTGGACAGCTTTTCAGAAAAAAGTACGGATGCTCTTTTAAAGATTATCTCAATAGACACAGGCTTGATGAAGCAGCTCTTTTGCTTAAAAAAACTGACGATAAGATTTATCTTGTCGCAGAAAAAGTGGGATATAAGGACGTTGACTACTTTGTAAACAAGTTCATTGAGGCCAAGGGATGTACCCCGGCAAAGTATAGAAAACAAGAACAATAATTTGTCCTACTTTTATATATATTTCCTCCCATGTTTTGATTATAAATTTTTTATAAACTATTTATATAAAAATAAGGAGGATATCTTTTATGAAGAAGAAAGTTGTTAGCATGCTCATGGCAGCTTGCATGATTCTCGCAACACTGTCAGGGTGTGGATCGGGTGGAAGCTCATCAGATGGAAAATCTGCTGATAATTCCGGCTCAAAAGATGGAGTAAAGGAATTCACAGCATTTTTCTCCGTTCCTCATGCTGAAATCAATGAAGATAATGAGATTCAGCAGATCATTGCCGAGAAAACAGGCGTAAAAGTAAAAGAAACTTGGCTTACTGGTCAGACAGCAGAAGAGGCGGTTGGTACTCTTATCGCGGGTGGTGAATACCCTGACTTCGTAGATGCAGGTGACGGATCCGTACAGATGTATGAGGCAGGCGCACTTGTTGCACTTGATGATTATATCGACAAATATCCTAACATCAAAGAATTCTTCACAGATCAGGAGTGGGATTCACTTCGTCAGAGTGATGGACACATCTATTGGATCCCTCAGTTCTCTAATATCTATGGTGAAGAGAGAGTCTGCGCACACAATGACGAGGCTTTCTGGATCCAGACAAGAGTTCTTGAGTGGGCAGGTTATCCTCAGATTCATACAATGGATCAGTATTTTGATCTTATCGAAAAATATTACGCAGAAAATCCTACAATGGATGACGGAACAGCAAACATTCCTTACACAATTCTTTGTGAGGACTGGAGATACTTCTGTCTTGAGAATGCACCTCAGTTCCTTGACGGATATCCGAACGACGGTTCAGTTATCGTTGACGTAGATAACAAGAAGATTGTTGACTACAACACAACAGATACAGCTGTTAAGTACTTCAAGAAGCTCAATGAAGAGTACAAGAAGGGTATCGTTGATCCTGAGTCATTCACACAGACATATGATGAGTATATCGCAAAGCTTTCAACAGGTCGTGTACTTGGTATGATTGACCAGTGGTGGGATTTCGCATACACAGCAGGTGATGCTCTTAAGGCAGCAGGCCTTGATGCTAAGGGCTGCCAGTATGTTCCCCTTCCGATTACAATCGAAGAAGGTATGAAGAACCAGTGGCACAACTCAGGCGGAATTGTACACACAAGTTCAGGACTTGCCGTTACAACAAGCTGTAAGGATGTTGAAGGTGCACTTCAGTTTGTAAACGACCTTCTTAGTCAGGAAATCATGGATCTCAGATTCTGGGGTGTTAAGGACGTTGACTATCAGGTTGGCGACGACGGAATGTATTCAAAGACTCAGGAAATGAGAGACAACGATGCTGATACAGGATATAAGGCTTCTCACAAATGTGAGTATTCATATTTCCCTCAGTGGGAAGGAACAAGCAGAGATGGCAAAAATGCTATGAAGCCTGAGCAGCAGGAGACAGAGTTCTATGACGGACTTTCTGATAACCTCAAGAACTGCTTCAAGGCATACGGTGTTAAGACATACGTTGAGATGCTTGGAACAACACCTCCTCCCGGACCTTGGTATCCTATGTACACATTCTCACAGACTATGACTACAGCAACACCCGGCGGTACAGCAAGCAATCTTATGGATGAGTGCAAGCACGAGTACCTTCCTAAGGTAGTTATGGCAGATAACTTCGACTCCGCATGGGCTGAGTACATGGAAGCTTACAAGAAGTGCAAACCTGAAGACTTCCTTTCAGAGATGCAGACTGAGTTGGAGCGCAGAATTGCAGAGGCAGCTAAGTATACTAACTAAGTAAAACTAAGATTATAGCGGGCTTTCTTGGTATTCACAAAAGAATGCCCGCTATATTTATCTAATTTGGGGAAATTGAAGAAAACGAGGAGTGGTTATATGGCTCAGCAGAATAAAAAAAACTCTTTTGGGCATGCCGAAAGATGAATTTATCAAACAAGTTAAAAGACAGTGGGTTCTTATCGTATGGTCATTATTCTTTTTTGCATACGGTATCCTTTTCTGTTATGCGCCTTTAATAGGCTGGCTTATGGGCTTCCAGCAGTATAAGCCAAAGGATGGAATTTTACATTCAAAATGGATCGGACTTGCCAAATTTCAGGCTCTTTTTTCCGATGCAACATATATCAGAGTAATCAGAAACACTCTTGCAATGGGTGTTATCAATCTTGTAGCTACAACTATAATGGCAATTTTATTTGCTATTTTATTAAATGAGATTAAGGGAATGCGCAAGAAAAAGGTTGTTCAGACAATCTCTTATCTGCCTCACTTCCTTTCATGGATCATTGTTACAGGTATTCTTCACGATGCTCTTTCGGGAGCAGGTATTGTTAATGAGCTTCTTACCAAATTCCATTTGGTTTCACAGCCCATTAACTTCTTTGCACATGAAAAGTATTTCTGGCCTATCGTAGCCTTCGCAAATGTTTGGAAGGAAACAGGTTGGAATGCAATTATATATTTGGCTGCGATAACGGCTATCGATCCTGCTTTGTATGAAGCAGCAGCTATCGACGGCGCGGGAAGATGGGACAAAATCAGATATGTTACAATTCCCGGAATCAAGTCAACAATCATCATTCTTCTTATCATGAATGTCGGTAATGTCCTCAACGCAGGATTTGAGATTCAGTATCTGCTTGGTAACGGACTTGTACAGAAGGTATCCCAGACAATCGATATCTATGTTCTTAAATGGGGTATCAGCCAGATGGATTACTCACTTGGAACGGCTGCGGGTATATTTAAGAGTGCAGTCAGTATCGTTCTGATCTTGATATGTAATGAAGTCGCCAAGCGACACGGCGAAGAAAGACTGTTCTAAGGGGGAAGCGCGATGAGTAATACAGTAAACAAGAAAAGAAAGATGTCAAAAGCTGACATTGCTTTCTATACATTTAACTCAATATTCATGACAGTGTTTGTAATAGTTACACTTTACCCTGTTTTGAATACACTTGCTATTTCGTTTAACGATGGTCTTGACGCACTTAGAGGAGGTATTTACCTTCTTCCAAGAAAATTTAGTGTCAAGAACTACATCACAGTATTTAAGAAGGATGATCTTCTTGTAGGTGCATATATTTCGGTTGCAAGAACTGTTGTGGGAACAGCCCTTTCGCTTATTGCCTGCGCTATACTTGCATTTATCGTAAGCCGCAAGAATTTCCTTTTTGCAAAACACCTTTCATTGTTCTGGGTAGTAACAATGTATGTAAATGGTGGTATGATCCCTGTTTTTCTTTTGTACAAGGGACTTCACCTTACAAATTCATTCTGGGTATATGTAATTCCCGGAATGGTATCCGCATTCAATATGCTCGTCATAAGAACATATATGAACGGTATACCTAACAGTTTCGAGGAATCGGCACAGCTGGACGGTGCGGGATATACGACTATATTCCTTAATATTATTTCACCGCTCTGTAAGCCTGTTTATGCTACTGTAGCTCTTTTTGTTGCTGTATATCAGTGGAACTCATGGTTTGACGTTATGCTTTACAACAGAATGAGTGATAAGCTTACAACTCTTCAGTACGAGCTTATGAAACTCCTTGCTTCTGTAACAAGCCAGAGTACATCGGCTCAGTCGATGAAGAACTCGACAAGCTCCATTACACCTACATCAATACGTGCAGCTGCATCTATAGTTACGATGCTTCCTATCATCTGTATCTATCCTTTCTTGCAGCAGTACTTTGTAAGCGGACTTACACTTGGTGGTGTAAAAGAATAATAAAAATAATGATATTTTTTTTATAGTTGCCCTAGGGAAATATTATCCCTGGGGCATTATTTTTTTATCGTTTTTTCATCGCAAAACAAGCCCGGTCTGTAATATAATATTGATACAAAAAATAATCTAATGTTATTGAAATGAATGACCGATAAGAAGTAATAAGTAATAAATGAAAGCCGTTAAAGTTTATATCAGGAGGATTGCCTATTGACATCTAGAGATATAAGCCTTATTGCAAAGAGAGGGGTGCGGAATGCATCTTTCGATATCAGACGACTTTTGAAAATGAGCTGGAGATACATACTTCGTTTGCTGATCTCCGTGCTTGTTGTTTACATGTGCTTTTTGATAGTAGAAACAGGAAGCGTAACTTCATTTAGAGGTGCGATTCCGGTTTCGTTTTTTAGTGGTGTTTTATTTCTTAATTTTTCTATTTTTGCATTTTTATTGTCTATATTGTATCTGTTTGTCGGAAATGACGTCATATGTAGTGTTGTTTCCGTTACAATTTCCTCTATCATTGCGATTATAAATCATTATGTTATCTTGCTGCACGGAATGCCTCTTACATTCCAGGAGATTCAGAACTTTGGAACTGCACTCAATGTTATAAGAGGAGCTACGCTTGCACCTGATGAGACTTTCTTTAAGATAATAGGATTATTCTTTTTTGGAGTATTTTTTGCACTTGCTTTGTATCTTATTGATGGGAAAAAGAAAGAGGTCTGGGGCGACGGGCTGTGGAAGAGACTTATCTATTCAATAGTCACTTTTGCGATATTTGATATGGTTGTTCTTTCTCCTGTTTCCAAAAAGCCTGAGAGTATTCTGGCATGGTCGTGGAGGGAAGTTTATCCCACATACGGATATGCACTTTGCAGCCTTGAGTCATTCCAAAACTTAAGAAACGTTGTAAGCAGGCCTGATAACTATGATGTGGCTGATATTCCCACATTTAATGTCTCAACATGGTATTCGCAGGAGCGGCCTGATATTATCCTTATACTTAATGAGACATTTTATGATTTCGGTGTTGTGACCGATCTTGAGACCGATACGGAGTACATGCCCTATATTTCAGGTATGGATGATGTGAAAAAAGGCTATGTAGTTGTTCCGAACTACGGAGGCGGCACAAATGCCACTGAATATGAGCTTCTTACAGGAAATTCGAATAAGCTTATAAATAACATGGCCCCGTTTAACGTACTTGATATGAATAACAGCCTCAGCGTTGTATCAATCCTGAACGAGCTTGAATATGAGACAACGGCAATGCATTCGGAATCGGGTTCCAATTATTCGAGATACAGAGGCTATGAGGAGCTTGGTTTTGACAATGTATATTTTGGGGAAGATTTTCATGACCTTGAATATTATGCAAACAGAGCTTATGCAACGGATAAATCATTGTATGACAATATGATAAAAAAATATGAATCCAACGTTGCAAAACAGGCAGGCGGCGAGAATGTTCCGCAGTTCATGTATCTTTTGACCATCCAGAATCACGGTGGCTGGGATCAGAATCCCGAAAGCGAGGACGTGATTCATTCACTTAAGGACTATGGAGCATCGACGGATACATTAAATGAATTTTTATCCTGTATTCAGGCTTCGGACAAGGCTTTTTACGATCTTATAAATTATTACAAAAAAGTGGACAGACCGGTGGTTGTCTGCATGCTTGGCGATCATTGCCCGTCATTTGCATATGATGTGATGGACAAAGAGATGTCACCGGATATAAAGGAATATAACTTAAGACGCACACCTTTTCTTATGTGGTCTAACGTAGAGATGCAGAAATCATGGACGGACAGCATAGGAACAGTAAGCACAAATTATGTTATTCCGATGCTGTTAAAAGAACTTGATATGCCAAGGCCTGCTTATTATCAGTATATGACTCAGATAGCAGATAAGTACCCAGTGCTCGGATCGGGCATGAGGTATATGGATGATAAGGAAACCGCACACTTGTATGATGAAGCGCCGATTGATGTTAATGGATATTTCTTTATGGAATATAACAATATCGGCGACAGACAGGGAAATATCCCGGATCTGTTTAGGGTACAGCGATGATTAGAAAAATGACGATTGATGAATATAATAATGTTTCCAAAGTGAATGTTTCTGAAGAAGAGAAGGTTATTCACAAGGGAGAAATGCGCTTTTTTAAGACTGTAGGCATTTGCTTGTATACTCTTTCATTTATTCTGAACATATGGCTGCATGTTATCGTGCTTAAATACGCGCTTGTAAGAGTAGAAGCAATGAGCAGCGTTCTTTTCTGGCTGTTTTATATATGGTCATTTATTGCATTTACTCATGCGACGGTATTTGCCGTAGATTTTATCTTTTCCGTTCTTCCGCCGGTTGTTTCGATACTTAACGGAAAGAAAAAGATAAATAACGATGCTTACATGAATACTCTGTGGCTTGATTACGATAAGGACAGTCTTCCCGATGTAACGATTTCAATTCCAGTATACATGGAGGAGAACGGCGTTATATTCGAGACTGTATACAGAAGTAAACTTGCTGCGGAAGATTATAAAAAGCAGACAGGAAAAGAGTGTAACGTAATAGTTTCCGATGACGGAATAGGAGTGCTGCTTAAAAATGTAGGTACGATCGAATCTTTGGAGGATAAGATCGAAGAATACTCCAAGTTTGGAACTGTTGCGGGAGTGGAAGTTGGCTCCGACGCATACAGAGTTATAGAAAGAGTATATTACTACAGAAAGGTCAACGTAAGCTTTGTTGTAAGACCTCCTTACAACAGACCGGGAATATTCAAGAAGTCTTCAAACCTTAATTACACTCTTAGAATAGGACGCAGGGTTGATGAAGGTAATGAGATCAAAGATCTTGTTTGTGAGGGAGCAGAGTTTGAAGGTGGACATGCAGAGGGCAATATCCATACAAACTCCATAATACTTCTCATAGATAAGGACTCCGGTCTTCATCCTGAAATAATAAGTGCGATAGTACCTGAATTTACAAGAGATGATAAGCTTGCATATATTCAGTGCGCTACAAAGGCGTCAAACATGGAGGAAAACTTCTTTGCAAGACTTTCCGGAAGACAGGTTAACAACAATAATCAGAATGTCTTCCCGTGCATGGCTCTTAAGGGAATATTTGTCCCGCTTGTAGGACATAACGTATTTATAAGAAGAGAAGCGATTGCCAAGCTTGGATACTGGCATGAGCACAGGGTTTCCGAAGATTTCGATCTGGCAATAAGACTTTATGCAAGAGGATGGCACGGCAAATACTCACAGGTTCAAGGTCTTGAATTTACCGAGTATGCTTCAAGAACATATTCAGAAGATGCCATGAAGGAATACAGATATACATACGGACTGATCGAGATGTTTCTGAGCGGTACGATGGAGTGGGGCAAGACTAGATGGTATGATGCTTTTTACATGATCATCTACTTCATTGCAAGAATAAACAATGCATTGCTCTTACCTTACATAGTTATCATAACGCTTACGGGAATGCTTGACCTGATGTTCCTCGGATACGCTCTTTGCTGCATAGTATTTATCATACTTCCGTCGCTAAGAACAATATTACTTTCAAGAAAAATAAAGAAAGAGTACCTCTTTAGGATTTCCGAGAGCTTTCTGATGTTTTTCACTTTCTCCGGATGTACATTTCCTGCAGGAGCAGGTGCGGTAAAGTATTTCCTTAACGTAATAACCAAGAAGGAACACGCTTTTCCCGCTACTTCAGTAAGTACGCTGGTATATTCGTTTAAAGAAGGACTGAGATTCATTTACAAGTATTTCCTGAAAAACAAAGGCGTCCTTGTTGTATTTGTTTTCTGCGTTGAAAGAATACATCATATACTTTTGTATTCTTCACGGGTTGGAGCTGCAGAGGCAGCCTGCATATCAGAGCTGTTTTTGATAGCATTTGCTCCGTTTTTCATGACACCGCAGTTGTTCCAGCGAAAGAAAGGTGGAATTTTGGTTCGAAGGGAGTCTGATAATATGCTTAAATGTTACCACGCTTCTGTTTTCTTCAAAGAAGCAAGAAATTTTATTGATGAGAATACCGATAAGCATCTTTTCCTGTACGCGGTTGAGATTGACAACTTCCATGTCCTGAATCTTTGGTACGGACATGACGTCGGAGAAGAATACGCTGACAGGATTGGAGATAAGCTTGCTTATATAATTGACAAATTCGGTGGAGTTCCGGGATATATCTCCGGAGGAAACTTTATCTGTATCGTGCCGAATGGAGATGCTCTTTTGAACCAGATTCAGGGCGAATTGTCGGATTATGTAAAGACTGATCCGAAGTTCATGGGATTTTTCCCGCTTATCAGCGTGTATGAGATACGTGATACCACTCTTGCCGTAGAAAAAAATGTATGACAGAGCGCTTCTTGCACTTGACGGACTCAGAGGAAACTTAAAAGAGCGTTCTGTTCACTACAACTCGGAAATGGACAAGAAGCTTGATGCGGAAGTAAAGCTGCTTAGGGATGTCCGCAGAGGTATTGACAGCGACGAGTTTACATTCTTTATACAGCCAAGATGTGACATAAATACAGGAAAGATCATAAGCGGTGAGGCACTTGTTCGTTGGAATCACAGAGAACGCGGATTTGTAAGCCCGGGCGAGTTCATTCCCGTACTTGAGAAATCAGGACTTACGCTTATCGTCGACCAACTTATCTGGGAGAAGGTTATAGCATGGCAGGGCAAAAGAATTAAAGACGGAGATGAGTGTATTCCTGTATCGATTAATTTAACCCGTGCGGATCTTTTTTCCATAGATGTAAAAAAGACGCTTAAAGATCTGTGCGAAAAATACAAAGTTCCGCGCAGGCTCATTATGATCGAGATCTCGGATAAGACGTATAATGATGTTGATAAAGAAATCCTTGCTATGATAAAGGAGATTTCAGATGCAGGATTCCCGCTTATTATTGACGGTTTCGGAAGCGGATATTCATCTATGATAATGCTTCAGGCTGTGCAGCCCGAAGTGATCACATTCAACATGAAGGTTCTTAATGATGAGGAAGGTCATATAACCAAGGCAGCAGTTATACTTCATACCGTTGCAAACTGCGTACAGGTTATGGACATTCCGCTTATTGTAAAGATGGTCGAGACAGATGAGCATGAGCAATATCTAAAGAAATTCGGATGCCGCTATGCACAGGGATACCATTACTATAAGCCTATGGATGTAAGTTCACTTGAAAAGATCATTAAGGTAAGAGAGAACGTGGATTACAGTGGAATAAAAGGCTGGTTGGAAGAGGCAAACGAGGAACCGGAAGAACCCGAAACTTCAGTAATTGAGAACTCAAAAGGTAAAAACTTTTTTCGTGAGATAGTCGATATCAGAAGACAGGTTAGAAGAAAAGTGGGGGCTGAGTGAAGGAGAAACTGAAAAAAAACGCCTGTTGCGATCATATTTGTAATGGCTGCCAGCTTATTGCTGGCAGTCCTTTGCATAGCTTATTCTGTTTATTACCAGTATTCTGTCAAGTTGTCAGAGAAGTACGGAAATGAAAAAGAACTCGCTGTTTCTGCGATAAGGTCCGCACTTCGTGATATGTCAAAAGAATCCGGTGAAGAGAATGGGCGTTTTTTGCTTGCTTCTTATGACACGGATAAGGAGAATCAAAAAGATATAGCTTATTCATACGACAATGCGCTGTGTGCGCTTGCGTTTATGGCGGATGGAGATAAAGAGTCTGCATCTGCTATTCTTGATGCCTTCATATATGCTGCGGTCAATGACAGGGGAGATGTGCAGAGAGTAAGAAATGCTTATTCTGCGGGAAACATTGTCGGAGATGTCTGCGGAAGTGTAAGACTTCCCGGATATTATGACAATGAGAGGAATATGTGGGTCGAAGATCCTTCGCTTGTCGGCAGCAGTAGCGGCAATCTGGCGTGGGTGTCCCTTGCACTTCTTTGGTATGACAAATTGTACGGAGAAGAAGAGGATACATATCTTTATACCAAAACCGCGGTTTCCCTTATGGACTGGGTTCTTGAGAATTGCGCGGACGAAAATCCCGGATTTATTGCGGGTATAAACGGATGGCCTGAAAATGACATGTCACAGGCGCAGGTGCTTAGTTATAAATCTCTTGAGCACAACGTTGACTGTCTGGTTGCTTTTGATGCACTCTATAAGCTTACGGGCGATGAGAAATATAATGAGGCTGCGCAGAATTCAAAGAAATTCATAGACAGTATGTATGATGCAAAAAAAGGATATTACTATATCGGAACAGCTTCTGACGGTATAACTCCGAACACGGGGCAGGTCGTTCTTGATGCGCAGGTGTGGACGGCGCTTGCGGTTGACGGTGTTATCAAGGACAGACGTGTTCGAAAAAATATTGGCAAGATGAAAACGCCCGACAACGGATATGCTTTTTGTCTTGACGAGGCAGCAGGAGGATTCTGGACAGAAGGAACGGCGTTTACGGCTCTTTATTATCAGGAGTGTGGAAAAAGAAGAGCTGTTTACGGAGCGATTGATTCAATTTGCAGAATTTTAAAGGTTGACGGTCGTATTCCCGCTTGCTCGGGAGAACGCATAAACACGGGAATGGATCTTTTTGACGGTACTCCCTGGATATATGACAGCAGTCCTCATATAGCCCCCGGAGCGTGGTTTGTATTGGCAATCGACGGATTCAATCCGTTTGATATTGAGATTTCGCCCGAGTCAAAAGAAAGATATGAAAAAGGAAAGCCTGTATACGAGGCGTTTGACGTTCCCGGTATGAGAGAACAGCTTAGGGAAGAGCAGTTTGTCATTCATGCTGCGGGAAGCTATTCTGAAGACGGCGGAGAGGAGCTCTTTTACACAAACAGTCTGGAAGCACTTCAGAATGCATATGATGCGGGCAAAAGAATGATAGAGATGGATTTCATGTTCACAAGTGACGGATATCCTGTCTGTGCGCACAATGCAGATGGTGCGTGGGCACTGGGATTTTCTTTTGACAAGGCACCGAAACATAATGAGTTCATGAATTCAAAAGTTTATGACAGACTTACATCGCTTGATATCTATACGCTTGCGGATTTTATGCGAGAGCATAATGATATGTATGTGGTTACCGATATCAAGGAGGCTTCCGGTACCGGAATCAAGGGAGTGTACGGGACTTTCTCAAAATGTATTCCGGATCTTATGAACCGCTTTTTGATTCAGATTTATCATGACGAAGAGTATGAAGTCGTGCAGGATGCGGGATTTTCGTATGTTATTTACACGCTTTACGCTGCGGATGAAGATGAGCGTGAGAGCGAAGCGATAATACAGAGCTGCAAAAATATGGAGCTTGTCGCACTTACAATGCCGGATGTCTGGGTCGACGACGCGGGATTTGTGTCTGAGATCAACGAAACAGGAGTGCCGCTTTTTGTCCATACCATCAATGATAAGAAGGACATGGATAGGTACAAAGCGCTTGGAGTTGCGGGTTTTTACACGGATCAGGTTGATTGAGCGGATGGGTAGTGAGCTTCCGGTAAATGACATTTTGGAATAACAGAAAAAAATTTTGAAAAAAATAAAAAATGGGTGTTGACGAAAGCCGCATACTTTGCTATTATAAACAAGTCGTCGCGAGAGAAACGGCGACGGAATGCGGAAGTGTCGGAATTGGCAGACGAGCAAGACTAAGGATCTTGTGACTGTTTATGTCGTGTGGGTTCAAGTCCCATCTTCCGCACTAGAGAATTTTTGTTAAAGAGCTTTGAAATTAGCGGTTTCAAGGCTCTTTTCTTTTTCGAATTTAACGATTTTGAGGTGAGACCTTGGTGAGACCTCGCCATTTTCGTTAAACATATCAACCAAATCATCCATATCATCTTTAGTTGCATAGGTGTAGTACATCATATTAGTTTCTACACTGTGACCTAACAACTGTGCTCTTTTAGCAACAGGAAGGTTGAGCTTATATTATTTAAACGAGGATTACACAATGGAAAATGATAAAAAGATAGAAGAACTCTTCATATTGGCGGTTGCCGAAGTGGATAATAACAAAGATTTTATTATAAGTGCCCTTACTCTGATGAAAACCGATGAACAAAGGAAAAAGGTTCTTGATTATCTATTAAAGAATAAAATAGCGACCAAGAACGATTTAAAAGAAAAGATGGCTTATATCAGCGTAGGGTTGGCATGAGGTATTATTACAGTAGGGCTTCGCAAGATCATTATTAAAAGAATGAAGAGGGAAAATGAACAACAAAGAAAAAAATCAAAGGATTATAAAAAGATTTTTGGAACAAAGCGCCGTTGGTTTTGACAATTCTATTGAGCCCGTTAGCGACAAGAAATATAAAATCGTAGATGTTGACAGCATGGATGAATTTTTAAAGCTCATTGGAAAGAAGCGCAAAGACGAGGACTAAGCCATGTCAAGCATAGAGATTAACGACCACTCAGACGAATTTATGAAGTATTTTGATGATGGATGCGAGAAAAAATTAGAAGCGATAGGCATACATTTAGAGAACAAGACTAAAGAAGTACAAACAGTTGAACAATTAGACCCAATCATGCTTGAATATCCTTTTATATACAAAGGAATGACAATAGACGCATATCATGAGGAAAAGAAATATTACGGCGAACATTGGAGCGAAGTTCACGCTGGCACATATAAACCTTTATGGAAACAGCGCGGGGAAGAACATGAAAGGTTTGGATTATGAGGCTTTGTGATACTTGGGACAATAATTGAGATATATACTGCTTTGAATTGTATTGAGAGAAAATATCCGAAGAGAACAGAAGTTTGAAATATGAACAGTCTTTTAATATATTATAAAAACTATAGGAAATACGTTGCAATCTAAATGGTGATATTCTATTATTAGATTAAGAAAAGTATTGATTTAAAACATATGTTGTTGTATTATGATAGTCTAGTTGTTGTCGGAACAGAGACTTTAAACCTGTTCGAGAAGTCGGGCTAGAGACTATAAACCTATCCGAGAGGTCGGGGCGGCGACCATAATCCGCTCCATTGAATAATACAGAGGCGAGTAGTGTATATTCGCCTCTTTTTTTGAGGGCAAAAGGTTGGAAAACATAGTCTCGTTTAAAGAACGCGTGAAAAACTGTGCTATTGAAAATGCAAAGATATTCAATGATAATTTTGTGAATTTTGAATATTGTATCATATCGCGTGCGTTTAATGATGGTGGATATTATATAACAAAGGCGTTTGATGGTAATTATTTGCATCTAGTTGGTGTAAACACTTCGATGCCAGCAGATTCATTTTTCAAGAAATGCTTAGATGGAACACTGACAGAAAGTGATTTTGATTTTGTGAAACGCGGGGTAGGAAAGAACGCTTTAAAAGGTGCTGTTCGTGAAAAAATTCATGTTCTGCCTAATATGGTTACCATTTTTGAAGGAAAGCCAATAAATGTGCAGTGTTCTTTTAAGAAGAATCAAGTTATATGCGCGTTTGCTTCTACAGATAATAAATGCACGCTTGGTTTTTCGAACTCTGGGCATCCAAAATCGTTACTTAAAGGAGATTATTTAGACGATAACAAAAAATTTCCAGTGGAAGCTATTTTGCGAAAAACACATGAATCAGAGATTTTTGATGAATTAGTATACAATAGTGGGCAGAATTGCTCGTATATAGATAAAGATTTAAAAAACAAGATAACGATTGAGATTTGGGATAAGATTTGCAAATAAAATAATAAGAGTTCATGCAAAATGTTTGGCGTACATTCTAATAATTCTAAAATGAACTTTTTTAATGTGTCCATGATATAGAGTTGCAGAATGAAACTTTGTGATACATTATGTGATACTTTGGGCAAGAATTGAGGTATATACTGCTTTGATGGTAACAGTCCCATCTTCCGCACGATATTTTATCAAGGTTTATCACTTTTTGTGATAGACCTTTTTTTTGCCTAACCCACATAACACGGGCTTTTATTAAACCCACACTCTTTTTATTTTCTTCTATCATTTTTTACATTTTCCATTTAAAGATATGAGTTTGTGATACTGGATGTGAAATAAAATTATCTTTATTTCATTTCAAAAGTAGTCTGTTTAGTAGTTGGAAAAGAAGGCCAAACAGCTCAAGAACTATCTTGCATGCTTATAGATATAAGCTTGTGGTAAGAAATGTGGGTGAATAAATACCGGTGCATGTAATATTTGTTTTTTATTGATAATTGTGCTAAATTTTTGTGGTGATAAATATGCTCTATATGTTTACAATTGGTATGCATTTATTTTGATATGCAGTATGTGCGTTGATGTGTTATACAAAGAGGAGCTTTTGCGACTTTTTGTTCTTGTTTTTTTCATTTGGCATTCGCCAAAATGATTCAATGATTTTTAGGGATTTATTTTTGATTGAATAGGGCCGGTCGTGGTGATGTTTTGTTAGGGGCACCGTACAGAAAAGCTGTGGAAGATGTGTGCGGTGCGAAAACGGGAAGAGGCACCGCACGGAAAAGCCGTGGAGGATGTGTACGGTGCGAAAACGGGAAGAGGCACCGCACAGAAAATTTGTGGAGGATGTGTACGGTGCCTAAAGCCAAAAAAGACAAATAATAAGCTTTACACAGAGATTTGAAAGGAACAAATGTAGCAATGATAGATTACAGAAATGAGTTAATTGGACAATTCAATGAAATTCGAGGGATGATCAACACTCTTGAGAAAAGAAAAACAAGATATAAAGGATTAGATGACGGCAAAATTCTAGTTACATCATGCCGCGGCGTCCCACAATACTATTTTCGCAAGAACGGTGACAAGAAAAGAGAATACATCAAATCTGCGAGGAGGGATATGATACGCCTCCTGATTCAGAGAGATTATGACGAGAAACTTTTGCGTGAATTAAAACCGCTGATGAAGAGGATGGAGGCTTTTATAAAAGGATATGACATTGGAATGATTGACAGAGTTTATAGTGGTCTGTGTCGCGGAAGGAAAGAGATGATAAGTCCTATACGGTCTACGGAAGAAATGAGAATAGAAGAATGGTACAACAGTTTTAATGGTGGAAAGAACTCTGTGGAAGTGGCTGTTGCTCATAAGACAATTAAAGGGGAAACGGTCAGATCCAAATCGGAGAAGATTATTGCGGATTATTTATATAGTATGAAGATACCGTATGTATATGAACCGGAATTTTTGTTGAAAGATAGAAGACATATCTTTCCGGACTTTGCAATATATAGCGTAAGGAAAGATAAAACAATTTACTGGGAACATTTAGGGCTTGTTAATGATCCCGAATATGCGGTCAAGAATCTAAAAAAGCTGATATCATACGAGAAAAGCGGACTTGTACTTGGTGATACATTGCTTATATCTTTAGAAAGCGCAGAAAGTCCACTTGATTTTGAAGCCGTAAAAAAGAAACTTGAATCAGCATTATGAATGAGAATAATAGCATCTAGAAAGTATGGAGAGTATCGGGGGGCAGGAAAAGTAATTAGGGATTTGTCTTGCTTATTTTTGAATGTGAATATTTGGCGAACTTTACAATCGGATTGGTTAAAAAATGTTAAGAACATGTTATACTTCTTTGTGGGGTATTAGTGCCCTTGGATTTTTTTGACATAAGGAGAATTACATGAAGAAACTAAGATTTTTACCCAAGATGTTGATTTTTGCTCTTGTTTTGGCTTCGGCTGCGCCTCTTGAGGTTCACGCAGATTCAAATGCCGACAATAAAGCGGCACTTGCAAAAAGAAGTGACCTTGATGAGACAGGGAAAATGCTTAAGACAAGCAAGACCATTGATGGCATAAAGTATTCGCTTACGATTGACCTTACTAAGTGGGACGGATACACAAATGTTGAGCAGTTTGACCATATTGAGAATCTTTTTTACGAGGTATATCCTCAGATGTACAAGAGATTTGGTGATTATAAAAAAGCTACAACAGATGTTACGATAGCGATTGAAAATGAAGGTTATGAGATTGCTTCGGCCAATTCGAAGAAGAACAGGATTCATCTTCATGATAAGTATTTAGATAAGCACTACGATCATTTCGATGTTCTGACTCATGAGCTTGCACATATTGTACATGGAGGTTTTGTGAGAGATAATCTTGAGTTCCCTAAATATTCCGAAGTATTTGCAGATTATTGCAGATATATCTATGCTTACAAAGACGGAAGATACAATGACAAAAACTGGGTGCTTCCCGATGCGAACACTCAGAAAACCCGCGAAACTTCAGTGAGATTTTTGGTGTGGCTCGATAAGGAAACATCTTCATCCAGCCGTGATATTATCCGCGACTTCTTTGAGGTTTGCTGCATGTCTGACTTCAAGAAAGAAAAGTGGGGAGAGATGTGGAAGAGTCTTTTCAAGGGTACAAAGTTTGAAGGCAAGACGATAGATGAAGTTTGGGAAATATACAAGAAGTCAGATTTTGCTTATCTTTCAGCCAAAGCGCCGGATAAGGATACAAAATCCGATCTTCTTAAGAAAACTGATGTGAGAAACTTTATCAGAAAGAACAGCTATTCATTTAAATAAAAAGAGTATTCCAAGTTACTACCTGAGTTTTCAGGTAGTAATTTTTTGATTAGAAAATTCCTCGTATTCAACAAGATGCTCTGCAGGGATGCACGGCTCGCGGAAGGCTTTTTTATTGAAAAGAAATGCTCTGCTATGGATGCGGCCTATGTGCATAATAAATTGAATTTATTAATGGGGTGAATTGGAGCAGGTATGCTATTGTGAGAGGCTTTGACGCAGAGGCACCGCACAGAAAAGTTGTGGAAGATGTATGCGGTGCGAAAGCGGGAACAGGCACCGCACAGAAAGGTTGTAGAGGAAGTGTGCGGTGCGAAAATGCGGCCAGGCACCGCACAGAGAGGCTGTGGAGGAAGTGTACGGTGCGAAAAAGCGAACAGGCACCGCACAGAAAGGTTGTAGAGGAAGTGTGCGGTGCGAAAATGCGGCTAGGCACCGCACAGAGAGGCTGTGGAGGAAGTGTACGGTGCGAAAATGCGATCAAGCACCGCACAGAAAGGCTGTGGAAGATGCGTGCGGTGCGAAAATGCGATCAGGTACCGCACAGAAAAGCTGTGGAAGATACATGCGGTGCAAAAGTGCGTAAAAGTACCGTATAAGAAAAGACATGAAAGAAATAAATTATTGCAATGATGGATTACAGTAGGAGATGATAAGCATATATCTCAAATAATTCTTGATGGTTAATAAAAATTCCTATAACTTAATATGTATTCAATAGAAAAACTCTGTGGAATTCGTTATCATAGCATTAGAACGGCGCCGGTAATAAAGCATGCATTCTTAGTTTTAATATCCGTGAATGCACAACAAGACATCACACTTTTTCCGAAAGATTTAAGTGTAAACCTTTTGGAAAATACGGATTTAGAGAGTATAGAGGAGACTGAGCTAATGACTATAGGAAAAGTGATACGAAAATACCGCAAAGAATTGGGATTTACACAGGAAGAAATGGCTAAAAGTCTTGGAGTGACTGCGCCGGCTGTCAATAAGTGGGAGAATGAGAATACGCTTCCCGATATCAGCTTGCTTGCACCGATTGCAAGACTTCTTGGAATATCGATGGATGAGCTGTTGTCGTTTAAAGAAAATCTGACTGATGAAGAGGTTGACGTTTATATAAAATCTCTATGTCAGAAGCTGGAAAAAGGACTCTATGAGGAAGTGTTTGAATCTGCAAGAAAGAAGATAGAAGAATATCCAAACTGCGAAAAACTAAAACTTAACAGTGCGCTGATTTTTGAGGGTGCCCGATACGCGGCTTTACATAAAAAGGAGTGCAAAATTCTGAAAAAATATGATGAGCATATCGCTGCATGGCTTCAGGATTTGATGGAATCGGGGGATTCGAGAATAAGAACGTCGGCCGCCAAAATGTTGTTTTTTATGCACTACAGAAAAGAAGACTACATAAAGGCGGAGGAGCTTTTAAGTTATTTTGATGAGAGAGGGTATGAGCGCAGGTTTTTCCAAGCTGAGATTCATGAAAAGAATGGAAAGACAGAAGAAGCATTCAAGGAACTTGAGGACCTTATGCTTGAAGAGGTTAATCAGATAAAATGCGTATTGAATTTGTTACAGAGGCTCTATAAGGATGCAGGAAACCTCAGAATGGCATATAAAATGGCGGATGTTAGCGGTGAGGTTTCAAGATGCTTTGAACTTGGCATTTACCAGGAAGTTATGCAGAAACTTGAACTTGCGGAATATGAAAAAGATGTTGAGAAGACAGCTTCTATTATGAAACAGCTTGTAGACAATGTTGATACAATGTTGGATATCAATAATTCTGAGCTGTATGCTCATCTTAGGGTGGAGAAAAAAGAGCGTTCGGATAAGTCGGAGTTTATAAAGAAATTTCAATCGCAGTTGATCGGGGAATTTTGCAATGAGGAAATGTTTGCCTATATGCGCGGCAATGAATATTGGGAATCATTACGAAATATACCTGATGTAAAATAACTCAATAAATGTGGTATCATAATATAAAACGATTTCAATTTTGTATTTTGTGTATGAATGGTTACTGATCTAAATCTAGAAATGTGCGTTTCGTAAGAACATGATATGAAAGGGGGATCTATTATATGGAACCGCATGATGTTGGGGGCAAACTGTCAGATAACGCAATTGAAAACAATGCAGGAAATTCAAATTTGACAGGTGCAAATGTACCTGAAATGGCAGGAAGTGAGAAAGATTTGGTGTTAGAAGCTGCTTTGAACAAGGAAAGAATTCAAGCTGCAACGCCTGGTGATGCCGGAATTTCAAACAATCTCACAGAGGCATTACTCACCGAGATGCGAGACCTTTCGAAGAAACGGCTTTTTTTCCAGAAGATTGCAACGGGATGTATGGCAGGACTGCTACTGGTGGTGTTTCTGACATGTATCATCGTTGTACCGAAGGCGATGACAACGCTTTCGCATATCAACAATGTTTCTGTTAAGGCAGAGAACTCACTTGATGAGATCGATGTCATGACAAAGGGCATAACGAGTGCGACTGATAGCCTTAACGAACTGGTTGCGGGCAATTCAGCATCACTCACTGAGGCGGTCACATCTCTATCTAGGATAGATTTTGACGGACTTAACAAGGCAATCACCGATCTTCAGGATGCGGCGGGGCCTATGGCAGCTCTTATGAAAAGGTTTAGATAAACTATCCCCGGTGCTTTGGGTGCTGAGGACGATTCTTTATTCCGGGAGGGAAAAATAATGGGCATGAATTCTACAGAAGATAAGATAAAAGAGATAGCAAGAGAATTTTCAAAGGCTACTGAGCCTGTTATAAAAGAAGCTAAGAAGGCTGCAGAGCCTTTTTTGAGAGATGTTAAAGAAGCTACCAAGCCATATACCAGTAAAGCTGAACCATATATCAAAAAGGCGGAGCCATACTTTAAGGATATTAAAGAGAAGACCGAGCCTTATTTAAAAGACATTAAAGACAAGGCAGAGCCTGTTTATGCGGAAGTTAAGACAAAGGCAGAGCCTTATATAAAAGATATCAAGGAAAAAGCGGAGCCTTATATCACTAAGGCAAAAGAGAAGACGGCGCCCGCTGCAAAGACTGTAAAGGAAACATCGCAGAAAGCAGCCAAGGTTGCTAAAGAGGCGAGTCAGGACATTTCCGCAAAGGCTGCAAAGCGCGCGTGCAAAGAAGAAGTTTTCGTGCAGTACAATCATCATGAGATAAAGACTTCCGATATAATCGAGAGGGCAAAAAAGGATTACATAAGCAAAGGAAATAAGGTTACAAGTATCAAGGAAATCCAGGTTTACATCAAGCCTTCGGACAATGCCGCATATTACGTGGTAAATCATACTGATACCGGAAAAGTCGAGTTTTAACAGATATGGCAATAGAGAAAAAAGATTTTTTTAATTTAATGCACTACGAATATGGCGAGGCGTATTTTGGAAGCTACAAGGGAATGAGGTACAGACTTGCGCGTGAACCGCTTGAAAATGTAAAGTTCGTTCCGGTGGATCAGAGAGGCCCCGCGACACTTATGGCAACGGTGTGGCCTGAACCCTACTCATATGCTAAGACTGATAAGAAGCTTATGTTGAGTGAGAATTTTGAAGTGAGCGAAGAAGGCTTTACCAAGGCTGTTGAGTGGATAAACGAGCAGTATGAGGCACGTTTTGCGCTGTATAAATAAAAAAGCAAAAAAATTTAAAATAAAAAAAGGAATTGTGAAACTCACGTCGAATAATAAAGATGTGGGTTTCATTTTTGTAGTTTCCCATAAAAATATTTGCTACTCAAAAAATTCTAATAGAAAGAAGACGAAAATTGAAAATTCGTGAAAAACTAGAAGAAAGAGAAACACAGATCTTAAGCAAATATGCTACACTCAGCATGAATTCCAAAGGTAGAGAAAAAGCTGAAAAACCGTGTGATATAAGGCCCTGTTTCCAAAGAGACAGGGATAGGATTCTTTATTCCAAATCGTTCAGAAGGCTTAAAGATAAGACGCAGGTTTTTCTGGCACCTGACGGAGATCATTACAGAACCCGTATGACGCATACTCTTGAAGTATCGCAGAATGCGAGAACTATTTCTAAAGCTCTTATGCTTAATGAGGATCTCACTGAAGCCATAGCACTTGGGCACGATCTTGGACATACGCCGTTTGGGCATGCCGGAGAGAGGGCGCTTGATGCCGTTGTTCCGGGAGGTTTCAGGCACAATGAACAGAGTCTTAGAATCGTGGAGAAGCTTGAAAACTACGGACAGGGACTTAACCTCACGAGAGAAGTTAAGGACGGAATCCTTAATCACGAGCTTAATCTTACGCCGTCGACTCTTGAGGGCAAGGTTGTAAGGCTTTCGGATAAGATAGCGTACATGCATCATGATATGGACGATGCGATCCGCGGCGGAATCATGAAAGAGAGTGATGTTCCAAAGGAACTTGCAAAGGTGATCGGCTATACGAACGGAGAGTGGCTTGATACCTTTATACACGATATAATCGCGACAAGCATGGACAAGGACGACATTATGATGTCGGAGGAAGTATATGATGCTTTCCTGAAACTCAGGAAGTTTATGTTTGAAAGAGTATATACCAATCCCGAAGCCAAAGGGCAGGAGGGCAAGGTAGAAGTCATGATAAAGATTCTTTATCATCATTACCTCGACCACGAGGAGAAACTTCCGGACTATCTGAAAGCCATGATGGCAGCAGGAGAATCCAAAGAGAGAATTGTATGCGATTATGTTAGTTCCATGACTGACAGATATGCTGTTTCTGTTTTCGAAGAAGTATATGTCCCCCGTTCATGGACGGTACTATAAAATAAACCAATATATTCAGGAGACCCAAATTGCGCTACTCAGATGAAATAATAGAAGAGGTGCGCTCCCGCAGTGACATTGTGGACGTGATAGGACAGTATGTCCATTTGCAAAAGAAAGGCGCCAACTATTTCGGACTTTGCCCGTTCCACAACGAGAAATCAGGCTCGTTCTCCGTGTCGCCGAATAAACAGATGTATTACTGCTTTGGATGCGGAGCAGGCGGGAATGTCATCACTTTTTTGATGAAATATGACAATTTAACTTTCCAGGAAGCGATAAAACAGCTTGCCGAGAGAGCCGGTGTGAAACTTCCTGATGAAGACGATTCACCAAGGGCAAAGGCTATGCGCGACAAGCGGCAGATTCTTCTTGATATCAACAAGGAAGCTGCCAAGTACTATTATTATCAGCTTCGGGGAAAGAGCGGCCAAAAGGGCATGGAGTACTTTAAAAACAGGCAGCTTACGGATGAGACCATGCAGCACTTTGGACTTGGCTATGCCAATATCTCAAGCAACGACCTTGTGAAACACTTAAAGAGTCTTGGGTATAACGACAGCCAGATAATTGATGCAGGACTTGCTTCCCATGATGAAAGAATGGGAACTCATGATAAGTTCTGGAACAGAGTAATGTTCCCGATTCAGGACGCATCGCAGAAGGTTATAGGATTCGGCGGGCGTGTTATGGGCGATGGAAAGCCCAAATATCTAAATTCCCCTGAAACACTTATATTTGATAAGAGCAGAAATCTGTTCGGGCTTAACTATGCCAAGAACGCCAGGGCAGGCTACATGATAATCTGCGAGGGTTACATGGATGTCATAGCTATGCACCAGGCGGGATTTAATATGGCCGTAGCTTCGCTCGGAACTGCTTTTACGACGGGACAGGCAATGATACTTAAGCGCTACACCGATGAAGTCATTTTGTCTTATGACAGTGACGAAGCAGGAACCAAAGCTGCGCTTCGCGGAATAGGGATTCTGAGAGAAGCGGGGCTTAAGGGTAAAGTGCTTGACCTTCGGCCACACAAAGATCCCGATGAATTTATTAAGAATGAGGGAAAAGAAGCTTTTGAAGAGCGAATACGAAACGCGGAAAACACATTCTTTTTCGAAGTAAGAGTAATGCAGTCGAGATACGATATGTCAGACCCTGAATCAAAGACTGAGTTCCACAGAGCTCTTGCCAAGAAATTGTGTGAGTTTGAAGAAGCTCTCGAAAGAGAGAATTATATAGAGGCGGTTGCGGCTAAGTACAATATAGCCGTTGACGACTTAAGAAGACTTGTTGCTCATTACGCTTCACAGGGCGGACTCGTAAGACCTGCCGAGAAGCCAAAGAGTGGTATACAGAAAAAGAACCTTCCCGAGGATGGAGCCCGGAAGAACCAAAGACTTCTTCTTACATGGCTTACGGATGAGCCGGCTATTTTCCCCAAGGTAAAGAAGTGGATAGTTCCCGCTGACTTTACCGATGAGCTTTACAGAAATGTTGCTAATGAGCTCTTTGAGGGAATGGAGCACGGTAATTTTTCGCCGGCAGCCATTTTGGATAGATTTACGGATGAGGAGCAACACAGCAAAGTTGCTGAGATGTTCAATACAAATCTGGTTGAGATTGAAACAAAGGATCAAAGGAAAAAAGCGTTTAGAGATATCATCTACGGAGTTAAATCCGCAGGATACGAACGACAGAAGAGAGAACTTAAGCCTGACGATCCCGAGTTTTTGACCAAGACCATACAGGGCAAAAAGAATCTTGAGAAGCTGGCACATGCCGATATCTCGCCCGACGATTAACTACAGGTAATATGCACTGATTCGGAAATACTATAAAACAGAAAAGGAAGAATCATATGGCAAAAAAAGTTACTGGTACTACGGAAAAAGAGACAAAGAAGACACTTGTAAAGAAAGTTGCCGAGAAACTTTCCGGTAAGAAAGAGGCAGATAAGAAGGAAACGGCAAAAAAGGGAACAGCTAAAAAAGAAACACCCAAAAAGGAAACATCCAAAAAAGAAGCAACAAAGAAAGAAACAACTAAAAAAGAGACAGCTAAGAAAGAAACAACTAAAAAAGAGACAGCTAAGAAAGAAACGGCTAAAAAAGTAACATCAAAAAAAGAAACAGAAAAGAAGGAAGAGAAGAAAGTGACAAAGACAACAACCAAGAAGCTCTCAGCAAAGGCAACCGTAAAGAAGGAGGATACCTCTGCTAAGAAGGCAGCAGAAACTATGGAAGAAGAGAAGGAAGCGCCAAAGAAGGCAACAAAGAAGACTCCCAAGAAAGAATCTGCTGATGCAACAAAAGAAACAAAGAAGAAGGCCGGAAAGAAGGCTGAAGAAGAAAAGGGCGGAAAGTCGGAAGTTCTCGACGATGCTACAAGAGAGCTCTTTACACAGAAGATAAAAGAAATCCTCGCTCTTGCAAAGAAGAAGAAAAATGTTCTTGAGTATAATGAGATCAACGACTTTTTTGCTGAGCTCAGTTTAAATGAGGAACAGATGGACAATGTCCTTGAAGTTCTTGAAAACTCGGGCATAGATGTCCTTAGAGTATCTGAAAGCGACGATGATGATATTCCCGACGATGATGATATGATGCTCTCCGAAGAGGACGAGGTTGATATGGAAAATATCGATCTTTCTGTTCCCGACGGAATCAGTATTGAAGATCCTGTAAGAATGTACCTTAAGGAAATCGGTAAGGTTCCGCTTCTTACGGCAGATCAGGAGATCAATCTTGCAAAAGAGATGGAAGCAGGACTTGAAGCTGAGAAGGAACTTGCAGAGAGCAAGGAGAGCGGAACAAAGCTTTCGAAGGCCAAACTTGATGAGATCGAGATGGCTATCTACAAGGGAAATGAGGCTAAGAAGCGCCTTGCTGAAGCAAACCTTCGTCTTGTTGTAAGTATCGCGAAGAGATATGTCGGAAGAGGAATGCTTTTCCTTGACCTTATTCAGGAGGGTAACCTCGGACTTATCAAAGCGGTAGAGAAGTTTGATTTCCGTAAGGGATTCAAGTTTTCAACATATGCTACATGGTGGATCAGACAGGCTATCACAAGAGCTATCGCCGATCAGGCAAGAACTATCCGTATCCCTGTACACATGGTTGAGACTATCAACAAGCTCATCCGCGTAAGCCGTCAGCTCCTTCAGGAACTCGGACGTGAGCCTATTCCTGAGGAAGTGGCAAAAGAGATGAACATGCCTGTTGAGAGAGTCAGAGAAATCCTTAAGATCTCACAGGAGCCTGTATCACTCGAGACACCTATCGGTGAAGAGGAAGACAGCCATCTTGGTGATTTCATTCAGGACGACAACGTTCCCGTACCTGCGGATGCAGCTGCATTCACACTTTTGAAGGAACAGCTTGTTGAAGTTCTCGGAACTCTTACAGAGCGTGAGCAGAAGGTTCTTAGACTCCGTTTCGGTCTTGATGACGGAAGAGCGAGAACTCTTGAAGAAGTAGGAAAAGAATTTAACGTAACCCGTGAGCGTATCAGACAGATTGAGGCAAAGGCACTCAGAAAGCTTCGCCATCCGAGCCGCAGCCGCAAGCTCAAGGATTACCTTGATTAATGAATATGACTAAAACTATAAATGACACAAATAATGACGTGGCGCTCAAGATGTCTGTCCGCTTGAAGGAGATAGCGGAGCTTCTTCGCTGCTCCGAAAAGCTCAAAGTGGCAGATGTCGGATGCGATCACGGATATGTATCTATATACCTTGTTACACATGGCATTGCAAAAGAGTGCATTGCCATGGATGTAAGAAGCGGCCCGCTTTCCGGTGCTAAGGATAATATCGATGAATACGGACTTTCAGACAGCATAAGGACGCGTCTTTCCGACGGGGTAAAAGAGCTTAAGCAGGGAGAAGCGGATGCTCTTGTAATTGCCGGCATGGGCGGAAATCTCATGCGAAAGATCCTCGAAGAGGGGAAGCCTGCAGAGCTTGGGATAAAGACGGCTGTTTTGCAGCCTCAGTCCGATATAGCAGATTTTAGGCAGTTCCTTAGGGATAGTGGATTTGTTATAACGGATGAGAAAGTTATCGAAGAGGAGGGGAAGTTTTATTTTCCTATGAAGGTTTCGCTTGTTATTACAGAAACTTCAGCCTCACACGATAATCCGGGCGGCAGTTTTGAAAGTGCTATCTCGCTTATTAAAAAAGTGGCCGAAAATGCAGATAATGAGCAGCTTCTTAGGATATGCAACAGATACGGAGAGTGCAACATTCTTAACAGGGATAAAACATTGGAGAAATATCTTTTACACGGCAAAAAAGTGTGTGAATCCATATTGAAGAACCTCGATGAGAAGGAGCACTCCGGCAGGATACAGGAGATAACTACCGAACTTTCCGATATAGATACCGCTTTGAAGGTTATGCAGGAGGAACGCGTATGCCTATAATAACTATCAACAATGTTGCTAAAGAGTACAAAAAAGGCACGAAGTTTGAAGATATAGCTAAAGAGTATCAGTCTGAGTGCAAGTACAGGATCGCGGCAGTTCTTTTTAACGGTAAGATAAGAGAACTGATGAAGGAAGTAAAAAAGGACGGAGAGGTTTCTTTCCTTACTTACGGAGATAATATAGGTCACAAGACCATGAGAAGAACCGCAGTTATGATGTTTGTGAAGGCGATAAGGGACGTTGCGGGCAAGGATGAGGCTTCTGCCGCAAAGATTGAATTCCTTATTTCTAACAGCTATTACTGCACACTTCATGGTAAGACCGAAGTTACAGATGAGCTTGTAAAAAAGATATCCGACAGATTTCAGGAGCTCATCGATCAGAAGATTCCGATAACAAAGAGCGTTTATCCGATTGACGATGCCATCGAACTTTTTAAGAAGATGGGCATGGCGGATAAGGTTGCTTTACTTAAATACAGAAGAAGTTCAGAGATCAATATATATAAGCTTGAGGATTTCTATGACTATTTTTATGGTTATATGCTCCCCAACACTTCATATATTGAGAATTATAAGATATCAAGGCGCGATGACGGCATTATGCTGACACTTCCTTCACGGATGTGTCCGGATAAGCTTATCATGTCGGAGCCCAGAGAGAAGCTTTTTAATACCATGAAGCTTGCAAGCGACTGGGGAAGAATGATGGGAATCGACAATGTCGGTGACCTTAATAACCGTGTTTGCGAGGGCAGGATCAACGAGATGATACTTATTCAGGAATCTCTTCAGGAGAGAAGAATAGGTGAGATTGCGCAGCGAATCCAGGAGCGCAAGGATGTAAAGTTTGTTATGATCGCAGGCCCGAGTTCATCCGGAAAGACGAGTTTTGCAAACAGACTCTCAATCCAGCTTAGAACTTACGGACTTAATCCGCATCCCATAAGCCTTGACGATTATTTCGTAAACAGAGAATTTACGCCGCTTAACGAGGACGGAAGCTACAACTTTGAGTGTCTGGGAGCCATGGATATAGAGAAGTTTAATGCGGATATGTCAGCTCTTTTGCGCGGAGAAGAAATAGAACTTCCCGAGTTTAATTTCATTACGGGTAAAAGAGAAATGAACGGCAATTTCCTTAAACTTGGAGAGAACGACATTCTTGTTATCGAGGGTATTCACGGCCTTAACGAGAAGATGTCTTATGCACTTCCCGCAGAGTCCAAGTTTAAGATTTATATCAGTGCGCTCACAACACTCAGCATCGATTCACACAACAGAATTCCCACAACGGACGGAAGGCTGCTCAGACGAATTGTCAGAGATGCAAGGACAAGGGGGGCTTCGGCAAAGAAGACTATCAGCATGTGGGCGTCTGTTCGTGCAGGTGAAGAGGAGAATATTTTCCCGTTCCAGGAGGAAGCGGACGAAATGTTTAACTCGGCGCAGATATATGAACTTGCGGTAATCAAGCCTTACGCAGAGCCGCTTCTTTTCTCCATAGAAAAGGGAGAGCCTGAGTACTATGAGGCAAAGAGACTTCTTAAGTTCCTTGATTATTTTGTAAGTGTAGACAGCTCAATGCTTCCGAGAAACTCAATATGCAGAGAGTTTGTCGGCGGAAGCTGCTTTAAGGTTTGACGATAATGAAATATTGTAAGGAATATTGGGATGATGTGAGGCTTGTAGCCGGCAGCATTCCCGAAATAGACAAACTGTATAACAAGAAAATACTTATCACGGGCGCAACAGGGATGCTCTGTTCACCCGTGGTTGATATTATTTCTCTTTTGAACAGGGAAAAGAATGCGGGCATAGAGCTTACGATTGCAGGAAGAAGTGAGCAAAGATGCAGCGACAGATTTAAAGGCGCGCTTGATGCAGGCGATTATAAGTTTGTGAAGTATGATGCAAACAGCGCAGCTAAGCTTGATGTTAAGGCGGACTACATTATTCACGGTGCAAGTAACGCTGACAACAGAAGGTTTTTGAAAGAGCCTGTGGAGACTCTTTTGTCCAATATCATAGGACTTAAGGCACTTCTTGATCTTGCGGCCGATAATAAGGGTAGCAGGCTTTTATTTGTTTCTTCCAGTGAAGTTTACGGAAACAGAGAGCGCTTTTCTTATGCGGCGGATGGCGAGATCGCTGAGGATGAGTACGGATATGTTGATATCTTAAGTTCCAGATCGTGTTATCCATCGGGGAAGAGGGCAGCTGAGAGTCTGTGTGCAAGCTACATAGACGAGTATGATGTCGATGCCGTTATAGTAAGACCCGGGTACATTTACGGGCCTACGATCTCTAAGACCGACAGCAGGGCGTCTGCGGCATTTACGCTTGATGCGGCTTCGGGAAGAAATATTGTTATGAAGAGCAAGGGCGAGCAGCTAAGATCGTACTGCTACATGCTTGACTGTGCCTCGGCTCTTTTAAGTGTCTTGGTAAAAGGAGAATGCGGCGAAGCATACAACATCTCAAACAAAGACTCGATTGTCTCCATAAAAGACGTGGCCGAGTGCCTTGCTGAGAAAAGCGGCGTTAAGGTAGTGTTTGAGATACCTTCGGAAGAGGAGAAAAAGAGCTTTAATCCGATGAAAAATTCGGTTCTTGATGCAACAAAGCTTGAGAGTCTTGGGTGGAAAGCTTATTTCGGACTTGAAGAGGGAATAGAGAGAACACTGAAGTTCTTGTGATGACTATATAAAGAAGCTCCGCGAAGATGCGGAGCTTTAATTTTATGGAATATCAATATCGCTGACAGGAAGGCATATGCACGAACCGTCGGATTTCTGTAGGAGAATTCCGTGGTAGTGTCCGGTGGCGTCGAATAATCCGCTTCCGGACATTCCTTCCTCAACTTCGCACATGCAGTAAATGACATCGTGACCGATCAACGGATTAAATACCGAGGGAGTGTCGACGATTCCCTGTGATGCCGAATTTGTAAGCGTATCTATTATGAATATTTTTTCTTCACAATCGGGAAGATTCTTGGAAGGACGCACGCTTTGATAAGAAGGTGAGTCTTTTTTCTTTGCTTTTTTAACAAGTGAGTTATCAACTTCGATGAGAGCGATGTCTTTTACATCATCTCTGAAAGTTACCGTGCCTTCGCATGTTACGCCGTCGAAGAAAGTGAGGTTGCAGTTTTCTATGTCGGCAACGTGTGATGCGGTCAGTATCTTTATCTTTTTACCCGTGATCTCCCAGATGTTACCGCTTCCCATGTAGTCGCCCGATTCAATGCGGACCGACGAGGGGAGAACAGTGTCGTATGCGGCATTTATGTCTGCGTTTTTTACCGGGATCTCTTTTGTCATATAACGCTTTATCGGCTTGTTATCATCGTGAAAAATCCGGATGAGAAGCGGGATTGCAACGATAATTACAAGAACCGCGATCGGTATAAAAAAATTTTTTTTATTTTTTAATTTTTCTTGCAACATTTTCCGTTCCTTCGTTGTGTATAAAGTAAAGCAGCCAAATTATTATAACAAAAAAGCTGCACGGAGGGAAAATTATGAAAAAGACATTTAAAAGAGGTATTAATGGAATTGTGAGCATGGCGCTTGCAACAAGCTTACTTGTAGGATGCGGCGGAGCAAACAGTGCACCTGCGGCAGATGCGGAGAACCCGTCGTATTCCGATAAGTCAAGCGGATACGATCTTAATTCGGCGGAGCCCGTCGAGGGAATGTGCGAAACTTGTGATGACACGGGATTTGTGGAGTATCCGATCGAGAATAATGAGACATACGAAAAGCCCGATGAGAACGGCGCAACGCTGGTTAGTACCAATCCGCTCTCGACATTTGCGATGGACGTTGACACGGCATCTTATGCAAATGTAAGAAGAATGATCGAAGACGGATACGGAAAAGGCAACATTCCGGCGGATGCGGTAAGACCCGAGGAGTTTTTGAATTATTTTTCATATGACCTTAATGCACCGAAGAACGGCGATGCATTCGGCATAACAACAGAGATCTCGGATTGCCCTTGGAACAAAGACCACAAGATGATGTTCGTGGGGTTAAAAACGGGAGATATAAATACAGAAAAGCTTCCCAAGAGTAATCTTGTTTTCCTGATCGATGTATCGGGTTCTATGCGCTCTGATGACAAGCTTCCGCTTCTTAAAAAGAGCATGAATGAGTTTGTCGACAACTACACGGGCGAGGGCACGGTATCTGTCGTTACATATTCGGGTGAAGAAAAAGTAGTCCTTGAGGGTGAGGAGCTTAAGAACAAGGATAAGATAAAGAGAGCCATTAACAGTCTCAGCGCAAACGGATGCACCAACGGACAGAGCGGAATGGAGAGGGCTTACCGGATTGCGGCCGATAACTTCGTTGAAGGCGGCGTAAACAGAGTTATTATGGCAACTGACGGTGATCTCAACGTTGGAATATCGGATCCGGATGAACTTGAGAATTTTATAAAAGAGAAAAAAGATACAGGTGTATTTTTGTCGGTACTTGGCTTTGGTACAGGCAACTTTAAGGATGCGAGTATGCAGAGACTAGCTGATTGCGGAAACGGAAACTATTCATATATCGATTCATTGATGGAAGCAAAGAAGGTTCTTGTTGAAGAGATGAGCTCAACTATGGTTACCGTTGCAAAAGATGCAAAGATTCAGGTTGAGTTTAATCCCACAAAGGTAAACAGCTACAGACTTATAGGTTATGAAAACAGACAGCTTGATGCAGCTGATTTTAACGACGATAAGAAAGACGGCGGAGAAGTAGGAGCTGGTCACAGTGTTATCGCGCTTTATGAGATCACTACGGCAGACAGTGATAAAGCGGTTAACTTAAAGTACCGAGAAGACGATAAGAAGGACTACGGCAATGAGTATGCTACCGTAAACGTAAGATACAAAGAGCCCGAAGGTTCTGAGTCAAAGCTTTCAAGCTACGCCGTATCAGATGCGGATGTTAAGGCTGCAACCGATAACATGAAGTTTGCGCAGATCGTTGCGGAGTTTTCACTTATTCTTTCTGACAGCGATTATAAGGGCGATGCAAGCTATGATCACGTTATCGATACTTATGCAGAGATAAATAACAAAGATGAGTACAAGGATGAGTTCATTCAGCTTGTAAGGATGGTGGCTAAGAGAGCGCTGTAAATGATATAATTATCATGTTACCGCTAATTCTTTTACTTGGTTTCGATATCGGGTGATAGCATGGGAAAAAGCAGGGATAGAGCGGCAACTCTTTTGGAAAAATACGGCAATGCCATACTTCGAACGGCGTATTCGTACCTCCATAATATGGAGGATGCTGAAGATATCTTGCAGGATACGCTTATACAGTATCTGAAATCCGACTCCGAATATAATGATGAGGAGCATGAGAAGGCATGGCTGCTGCGGGTTGCCATTAATCTTAGCAAGAACAAGGTGAAATACAATAAAGTCCGGGAGACCGATGAGCTAATGGACGAACTGGTTTCCGAGGAAAAAGAGGAATTGTCTTTTGTCTGGGAAGCTGTAAAAAACCTTCCTGAGAAGTACGCTGAAGTTATTCATCTGTACTATCAGGAGGGGTATCAAACCGCTGATATTGCGGGAATATTGAATAAAAAAGAATCTACCGTCAGGTCGGATCTGAAGCGGGCGAGAGAGAAGTTAAAAGAAATTTTGAAGGAGGGATATGACTTTGAGTAAATACAATGAGTTAATGCAGAATATAGTCGTTACTGAAGATATGAAAAGCCGAATCCTTCGAAATATCGAGCTCGAGCTTGACGGAACGGATGTATTTGGCGGAGAAAAAAGAGACCGCAGTAGCGAAAACGGAATTGGAAGTAACGGCTGCGGTAGCAACGATATCGAAAAGGTAATTTCCATAGATGAGGCAGGTAACGAGAAGAAAATCCGTAACTTTGGAGATTCACTGCGCGGAAGATGGGCGACTTATGTGGCCGCTGCGCTTGTTTTTATCCTAAGTGGAATTGTTGTAAAAAGCATTATCGGCGATCCCAGCCACAGCAGCAGTACCGCCGTAATGAGTGAAGACAGCTATAAACCTAAGCCCGCACCCACGGTAACGGAAGAAGCAGCTGCAAGCGAGGAGCCTGTTGATGTGGCAGAAGCGATTGAGGGTGATGCAAGCTCTGACAGTGCGGTTAAGGCAGCGGGAGAAGCGCAAGTCAAAGATGATGCTGCTATTCAGAGTGGTGCGAGATTTGAGTACGAGGAGAAAGTGACTCTTGTTAAAGAATATTCGGCTGATAAAAAGCTTTCTGTGTTCCATATTGCGCAGGTAAAGAATGCATCGGAAAAAGATGCCGAACTGTCATGTTATACCGAGTGCTATCAGGGAAATGAGAAGTTGCAACAGATTTATTCCGGCGAGAATATGACGGGAAAAACAATGGGAATAAATGAGACTTATGGCATAATCATTGGATATTCTTTGAAAAATGATACGGATGATGTAAGTTTTGTTGTGATTGATAGGAACAGTCCCGATAAGAAAGTGCTTTTTGAAAAGACATATACAATGGATGAACTTAAGGGGAATTCCTCGGTTCTGCCTTCGGATTACATCGAGGAAGAGCAGCTTGGTGGGTTGTTTGATGAAGGTGTGAAAACCAAATAGTTTTAAATAAAAATAGCAATCTTCCAAGAAGATTGCTATTTCTTTTCTCTTTAAGAGTAGGACTGTAAGCCGGGTTATGTCGTGGATGATCATCTATCTAGGACTGTCGTCGCCGACAGCCTCAAGCGACCCACCTGAAAGCGAACCGGGCCGGCTCATGGCTTTCTTTTCGGTCTTGCTTCGGATGAGGTTTACATGGCTACCGGTGTTACCACCGGCACGGTAGTCTCTTACACTGCCTTTCCACCCTTACCAAGCAGAGCTTGGCGGTTTCTTTCTGTTGCACTGTCTCGGGAGTTGCCTCCGCCAGACGTTATCTGGCATCCTGCCCTGTGAAGCCCGGACTTTCCTCTCCCATGCCCTTTCGTTTGCATGGCAGCGATCATCTATCCTACTCAGTCCTATATAATACCATAAAATCAATTTTTTACAACAACTTTTGCAATACCAAACTTAAAGCCATATGATAAAATTAGTTAAGCATGAAAGTGCTTACATCAGGTCAAGATTTGCAAGTTTTTTATATAAAAACGAGCAGACACGGAAAATATTTTCAAGTATCATAGCTATAACCAGAAAATTATTTTGATACTGCAATCGGCAGTGGAATGGAGATGCTATGGAACTTAGAACTGCATGTTCTCCCAGAGATGAGAAGAACTACGATACTTCAAGGCTTAGGGAAGAATTCCTTATTGATGACCTTTTTAAGCCGGATGAGATCAAACTTGTATATAGTCAGATTGATAGGATTATTACCGGATCGGCTGTTCCTGTTAAGGAGGAATTACATCTTACGGCAGGAGATGAGCTGAGAGCTGAATATTTTTTGCAGCGAAGGGAAATGGGCGTTATCAATATTGGCGGAGCCGGTATGATCGTCATTGACGGCAAGAAGTATGATGTTGATTACAAACAGGGCATGTATATCGGAATGGGAGCAAAAGAGATTTCTTTTGCAAGCAAGGAGGCTTCAAAGCCTGCCAAATTCTATATAAACAGCGCACCTGCACACAAGACTTATCCTACAGTCCTCATAAAAAGAGAGGGCACACCTTCGGATGATGTTGTCATTATTAAAGATGAGAACAAGAAGGAACTGGGAAGCCTTGAACAGTCTAATCACAGAGTTATCAACAAATACATTCTCCCCGGTCAGGTTGAGTCATGTCAGCTTGAGATGGGTATGACGGAGCTCAAGCCCGGCAGTGTTTGGAACACGATGCCGTGCCACACTCACGATAGGAGAATGGAAGTTTATCTTTACTTTGACATCCCCGAGGATGCGCTCATTATGCACTTTATGGGAGAGCCTAGGGAGACGAGGCACATTGTAATGAGAAACGAGCAGGCAGTAATAAGTCCCAGTTGGTCTATTCATTCGGGATGCGGAACACAGGCGTACACATTCATTTGGGGTATGGTCGGAGAAAATCAGGATTTCGACGATATGGATGATTGTGATATGGCAGAGCTTAGATAATCGGAGGTATAGATATGCAGGAATTTTTGAAGAATTTTTCACTTGAAGGCAAGGTGGCATGGGTCACAGGCGCTTCATACGGACTTGGCCTTGCTTATGCCGTAGCTTTTGCACAGAGCGGAGCTAAGGTAGTATTTAATGATATAAACCGTGAACTTGTTGACAAGGGATTGGAAGAATATAGAAAACTCGGCATCGATGCATTCGGTGCGGTTTGTGATGTTACGAAGGAAGATCAGGTAAAGGATTTCGTTGCACAGGTTGAAAAAAATGTCGGAACAATCGACATTCTTGTAAATAACGCCGGCATCATCAAGAGAATCCCCATGATCGATATGACCGTTGAACAGTGGAATCAGGTTATAGATGTTGACCTTACAGGTCCTTTTATCTGTTCCAAGGCAGTGCTTCCTGCTATGATTAAAAAGGGAAGCGGAAAGATTATAAATGCCTGTTCAATGATGTCTGAATTCGGACGTGAGACAGTATCTGCTTATGCGGCAGCAAAGGGCGGACTTAAGATGCTCACCAGAAATATCTGTTCCGAATACGGTCAGTACAATATCCAGTGTAATGCCATAGGCCCCGGATATATTGCAACTCCTCAGACAGCTCCGCTCAGAGAGAAACAGCCTGACGGATCGATGCATCCTTTCGACAGATTCATTCGTTCCAAGACACCGGCTCAGAGATGGGGCAAGACAGAAGATCTTATGGGACTTGCAGTGTTCCTCGCTTCGCCTGCATCTGATTTCATTAATGGCCAGGTAATCTATATCGACGGAGGAATTACGGCTTATATCGGACAGGATCCCGGCAATCTGGATCCGAGTAAGATGCAAGATGTGGATTGATAACATCTTTTGTTTAGATCCATTAGTTTATAAAGAGAAAGGCGAAAGAAATGGATAAGATTTGTGAAGAACTTTACAAAATTGGTATTGTGCCAGTAATTGCGATCGATGACGCAAAAGACGCGGCTCCTCTTGCGGAGGCACTTATAAAAGGTGGACTTCCCGCAGCAGAAGTTACATTCCGTACAGCTGCAGCTGAGGATGCGATCAAGATTATTTCTGAAAAATACCCTGAGATGATCGTTGGTGCAGGAACTGTTCTCAATGCAGAGCAGGCTGACCGCGCAAAAGCAGCAGGAGCTAAGTTTATCGTAAGCCCCGGATTTAACAGATCAAATGTTGAGTATATTCAGAGCATCGGTGTACCGGTAGTTCCCGGAACAGCAACACCCGGTGAGGTAGAGCAGGCTATAGAGCTTGGTCTTGATTGCGTAAAATTCTTCCCTGCCGAGCAGAATGGCGGTATAGCCAAGATTAAGGCTATGGCAGCTCCTTATACAAAGATGCACTTCATGCCCACAGGTGGTGTAAACAAGAACAACCTCAATGATTACCTTGGATTCAATAAGGTATTCTGCTGTGGCGGAAGCTGGATGGTTAAGAAGGATCTTATCTCAGCAGGTAAGTTCGATGAGATAGAAGCTATGACAAGAGATGCTGTTAATGCAATGCTCGGATTCACTATGAAGCATATCGGAATCAATGAGTCAGATGCAGCTGCAGCTGAGTCAGTAGCAGATAAGTTTGATTCACTCTTTGGATTCACTAAGAAGGTTGGCAATTCTTCAGTATTTGCCGGTAGCGTGATTGAGGTTATGAAGGCTAAGGGACGCGGAGCAAACGGACACATTGCGATTGGAACAAACAATGTGGACAGAGCTGTTTACCACCTTGGCAAGCAGGGCGTTAAGTTCGATGAGTCATCATTTAGCTATGATGCTGACAACCATCTTAAGGTTGCATATCTTGCTGATGAGTTCGGCGGATTTGCTGTACATCTTGTAAAAAACTGATCACTTAACGAGGTTTTTTCGAGTTTAGTGCGAAGTTTTGTTCCGGCGAGGCATTTATTGCCGAGAGCGGAACTTCCTGATGAAAATAAATAATTTTAGTTAGATAGAGAGAGGAATAAACTATGTCAAAGAAAGTTGTTACATTTGGTGAGATCATGCTGCGTCTGCAGCCCGATAATTATTTAAGATTTGTTCAGGTTGATCACCTTGAAGCTACATTTGGTGGCGGAGAAGCTAACGTATCTGTTTCTCTTGCAAACTACGGACTTGATTCTGTATATGTTACAAAGCTTCCTAAGCACGAGATCGGTCAGGCTGCCGTTAATTCACTCAGAAAGTACGGTGTTGACACAACAAAGATCGCCAGAGGCGGCGACAGAGTAGGTATCTACTACAACGAGAAAGGTGCTTCACAGAGAGGTTCAAAGTGCATTTATGACCGTGCACATTCTGCAATCGCTGAGGCAGTTCCCGCTGACTTCAACTGGGATGAGATCTTCGAGGGTGCTGAGTGGTTCCACTTCACAGGAATTACTCCCGCTGTAAGTGATTCTCTTGCAGAGATCACACTTGAGGCTGCTAAGAAGGCTAAGGAGCATGGACTTACAGTTTCTTGCGACCTTAACTACAGAGGAAAGCTCTGGAGCAAGGAAAAGGCAGGCAAGGTTATGGCTGAGCTTTGCCAGTATGTTGATGTATGTATCGCTAACGAAGAAGATGCCGATGATGTATTCGGAATCAAGGCTTCTTCAACAGACGTTACTACAGGTAAGCTTAACAGAGAGGGCTACATCGAGGTTGCTCAGAAGCTTACAGAGAGATTTGGATTTAAGAAAGTTGCCATCACACTTCGTGAGTCAATTTCTGCAAATGATAACAACTGGAGCGCAATGCTTTACACAGACGGTCAGGCTTACTTCTCAAAGAAGTATGCACTTCGTATCGTTGATCGTGTAGGTGGCGGAGATTCATTCGGCGGCGGACTTATTTACAGCTGCGTAAACGGATTCGATCCTCAGGCTACAATCGAGTTCGCAGTTGCTGCATCTGCTCTTAAGCACTCAATCGAAGGCGACTTCAACCTTGTTACAGTTGATGAAGTTAATAAGCTTGCTGGCGGAGATGGATCGGGACGTATCCAGAGATAATTTATTTTTTATAAAATTTTTTTAATAACATTAGCACCGTGCATTGTTAAATGTACGGTGTTTTTTGTATAATATATTTGCGAAAGTTTGAAACAAAGTAGATGTGAGGAATCAAATAATGAAATTTGATAAGACGGTCAATACATTCTTGACTCTATTATCAGTATTAATGATATTGATAACAGCTTTTTATGTAGAAAGACTTATTACACATAATAACGTTTCATCTGTGTATACGAGTAAACTTAGTCTTACCGGTGCAAAGCTTTCTGATGATCTTTATGCCAAGGTTTCCAAGACATTGGTTCAGAAAACTGAAAACGGTTCATTAACCCAATATGAGATTGAGATTGTTAATTCGGGAGATACTGATATAACAAACTGGAATCTCAAGATGGCATATTTTCCGACTGTAAAAGTTATAGATGTACATAATGTTGAAGGTGCACCTGAGGGCGATAGCTATATTTTTTCACCTCTTTATAACAATATGACTATTAAAGCAGGTGAGAGCTGTGAGTTTGGAATGTCTATAGATGCGTCTGTGGATTATGCACCTACAAGTATGGTTATCACAGGATTTAAACTTGATCCTACAGGAAGTACATTAGGTAGTAAGCTCATTTCCGCACTATTTGTTTTGTGGATAGTTTTCTGCGCAAGTTACATGGTTGTAAAGTACAATTCAATCAGCTTCTTGAAGAAACAGAAGAATGATATCAGGATTATTCTTCAGTCTATGAATACATTCATTAGCTTTATCGATGCCAAGGATCCGTATACAAGGGGCCATTCCAGAAGAGTGGCGATGTATGCTGCCGAGATTTCAAAGAGAATGCACCTTACGGAATCTGAGATACAGAATGTCTATTATGCAGGTCTTTTGCACGACGCAGGTAAGATAAGCGTTCCGGATGCAATTCTCAACAAGCCCGGTAAACTTACAAATGAGGAAAGACAGCTTGTCCAGAATCATACGGTTGCCGGCGGTAACATGCTTAAGCAGCTTTCGTCACTTAAGGGTGTCAGAGAGACAGCTCTTTATCACCATGAGAGATTTGACGGAAAGGGATATCCTGAGGGGCTTAAGGGAAGTGAGATTCCTCTTTATGCCAGAATAGTAGGAGTTGCGGATTCTTACGATGCCATGTCAAGTAACCGTGTGTACAGAAGACATCTTAGTAAGGATGAAATCATAGAAGAGATGCAGAAGGGATCCGGAAGTCAGTTCGATCCCGAGATCGTTCCGTACATGGTTGATATGATCAACGACGGCTATGTTAACGTTGTTAAGATGGAGACTGCCGAGGACGAAGGCGGCGACGACAAACTCCATATCAGTGAAGAGGATATTCCCGGACTTTACATGGGATTATAATATGAAAATCGAAGGGGGAACTGTGCTTGCTTCATAAGGAGAAGGCATTGGGGAGCGGCAGATTCGCACATCTGGATCTGCTTAGACTGATTGCATGTTTTTTGGTTGTTTTTAATCACACGCAAGGGTGTATAAAGTTATATGAATATGATACGGGTGCATTGACGGTTCTTTTGTTTGTGCGCCTGTTTATTGCGATGACGGTAAAGATAAATGTTCCTGTCTTTTACATGATAACGGGAAGCCTGCTTCTTAGCAGAGACAGGGATTACAAAGATATATTTGGCAGGATTTTTAAGATGTTTGCGATACTGTTGGGATTTAGTATCGTTTCGCATTTTTGTTATAAAGGAGAATTCTACATTCCCGGATTTATCAGGAATTTTGCGTCGGCGACGGTTGACGGTGCAGGGCCTTATTGGTATCTGTACGCATATCTGGGGATTCTTTTGATTCTTCCCTTTCTTAGATCCATAGCAGTAAGAATGAACACGAGAGATGTTTTTTATCTGATAGGCGTCAGATTTATTATCGGCGCTGTTATTCCTATGCTGTTTTTGATCGCGAACAGTATAACGGGCAGTAATATTCATATTGCACATGAATTTCAGCCTGCGATTATCATAGTGGATTGCGTTTTTTATCCGCTTATTGGTTATGGACTCGACAGATGTTTTGATGAAAAAGAAACATTTTATTCAAACAGGATACTTCTTACAGCTTTGTTTGTGGCAGCGGGTATTCTCGGGGCCGTTGCGTTTCTTATATCAGGGGGAGGAGAGTCGTTTGACGGATTTGTTTTCATCATGGTAATATCGGTGTTTGTGTTTGTAAAAAAATCGGTTTTAAAAAGCGGGCACCGTGCAGATGGTGTTATTTCAGCGCTTGGTGCTCTGACGTTTGGAATATATCTTTTGGATCCGGTTATCGGCCCGTTTTTTAAGAAGTTTTTTGATTTTAAAGGTGATTACAAGATGTTCTGGTCTTCGATTGTTTATTGCTTTTTTTCAATGACTCTTGGAGGACTCTTGACGTTTCTCTTTAAAGCTTTTAAGAAAAAAATCTTTCATAAATAAATACTAAGATAAAAAAACGGACAGAGTGGTTCGTTTCTTATTGACATACTGCGGCAGCCGTAGTATATTTACTACGACAGGCATAGTATGGATAAATATCTCAAGGAGGTTGTAAATGATAGAGATTAGTAGTGATGTCATTAGAGGATACAATGACACGATGATCTTGTTTATATTGATGGAAGAACCATCCTATGGCTATGAAATATCTAAGAAGATAAGAGCGTTGTCTGAAGAAAAGTATATAATCAAGGAAACTACGCTGTATTCTGCATTTACCAGAATGGAGAAAAACGGATATGTAGAGTCCTACAGTCAGAATGCAGATAATGGTAAGAAGAGAACATATTACAAGATAACTGAGAGTGGAAAGAATTATTACCGAGAAAAGTGTCTTGAATGGGCACTTACCAAAGAAGTAGTGGAGAACTTTATTAGAGGAGACAAGTAATGGAAACGATAAGAAATTATTTGGAATCTATGTTTGCAAATTTGCCTAACACTCCTGAAGTTATGCGCGCGAAGAATGAGCTTTTGAGCATGATGGAGGACAAGTTTACCGAACTTATTTCTGAAGGAAAGCCACAGAATGAAGCTGTTGGAATTGTAATCTCAGAATTTGGAAATCTCGAGGAACTTGCCGAATCTCTTGGAATCGAGAGTGTTGTCGGAGGTACGGATATCTCTGAGAGACGTCTTTTGACCAATGAAGAAGCAAGAAATTATATTTATGATGCGGCGCAGAGCAGAATGCTCATCGGCCTTGGGGTTATGCTTATTATTTTTTCTCCCATATTCCCTATTATTCTGAATGATATCGGAGCTGCATTCCTTTTCATCGATGTGAGCATCGGAGTGGGCCTTATCGTGTGGGCTAATATTCGTATGTCGCAGTGGAAGTTTCTTGATAACACGCTTTGTTGTATTGATTATTCTACGGCCGAGTATGTATATGCAGCCAAAAAGAACAATATGACGAGCAGAGCCATTATGCTTACAGTTGGAATCATGTTCTGTATTGTAAGCGTGATTCCCGTTATAATTTTCGAAGGATTGTTTTCTGCAAAGGATTATTATTACGTTATTGTAGGTCCTGCGATGCTGTTTGTTATTGTCGGAATCGGAGTGCTTCTTATTATCGCATCCGGGGCCAAAGACAGCGCATATGCAAAGCTTCTTTCTCTTAACGGAACGGGAACGGTTGCCGGCAATTACGAAGCTGTTCGCGCTACAAAGGAGCCTTATACAGACAAGAAGAAAGCGGCTGAAGTGATGTCTGTTTATTGGAGAACGGTCACATGCATATATATAATCTGGAGTTTCATTTCTTTTGACTGGCATATTACATGGATCATATGGCCACTTGCGGCAGTTTTTAACGGTATTATGAAGTCTCTTTTTAATACCAAGTGGTGATGGAGCGGGAGAAATATATGAAAAAGATATATTTGATGATATTGGGAACTATCACATTTTTTGCGGTGATCTTTGGCTGTGCCTATCATATGTATGGACTTTTTGGAAACAAGAATACAACCGGTGAAATTGTAAATGTCAGTTATGACTATGATATTATCGAAAACATTGATGTAGATGCGGGACTTATCGATATGAATATTGTTTCTGGAGATAAGTTTTCAGCAAGTTTTTCCGGGTTAAAAGAGCTTTTGCCTGAGATCAAAGAAGATAACAAGACTCTTGTTGTAAATCAGAATTCATCAGATGATGTCGGCATTAATCTTTTTAAACCGCATAAAAGAAATCTTCATGGCGTTGACAATGTGCTTACAATAACGGTTCCTGCCGACGCAGGGGTTGATAAGATTGAGTTTTCGTGCGCTCTTGGAAATGCCAATATTACAGGTGTTTCGGCAAAAGAGATGAATATCGAGTGTGCGCTTGGAGACATTGACATTGAGGATTTGACAGTAGACCAAATCGACATGGAAGCCGATATGGGCGATGTGTCCGTAAAGAACGTTGATGTGAGAGAAATCGATGCCGAGCTTGCTATGGGTAATTTTGAGGCGAACCTTGTAAGAGATATTTCGGAATATAGCCTGGAGCTTGAAGTTTCATTGGGAAGATGTAAGGTTGACGGGAATACTGTTTCGAATAAATACAATAAATCCGGAAGCGGCGGATTAGTCAGTGTCACATGTGATATGGGCGATGTGAATATCAAATAATCGATAATTGAGTTGTTTTTGGTTAAAAGAATAATTGAAAGAATGAAACCTCTAAGGTATAATCAATATCGTAGGAATGCTGGGAGGTTAGGCGTTTCCTATAAATTGTATTTTTTTTGTGAGGTTTTTATGTCATCTATTATCCAGACAAATCAGGTTTTTAACAATGAGATACCTTTTTGCAGGGTATACAGCATTGATTCCAAGAAAATGCTTGAGGAGCGCTTTCTTGCGCATAGAATATCATATTTCATAGAATGGCAGGACAAGTCTTTTTTGCAGAGATTGTTCGACAGAAAAGGAAACAAGATTGTTTGTACATTCAAGATAAATAAAAATGAGCTTGCTAGAGCGAAAGAGATTTCCGAAGGAATTGATGGAATCAAGTATAAGGACTACGGCGATTTTGATGCTGAGGATCGAATTCGCAGAAGAAGCGAAGCTGTTAAGTCACAGCCCGATCCTATGATATTACCTGCTTTAAAGATTGAAGAAATTTCTGACGACGAATGATAAGTTGAGCATGCAGAATAGGGGAGACATTGTTTCCTCTATTTTTTTGTTGAATAGGAAATTTCTCTGAAATTCCCTATTCAACAAAAAAGCTCCGCAGGGATGCGCAGCTCGCGGTAAGGAATATATTGCTTACGCAATCCGCTCGCGCGCTAGCATTTCGCGAGCGAAATGCTTTTTTATTGGATTAGGAAATAAATTTTTTTGGAGATTCTTATGGCTGAGAAAAAGAATGTTTATAAAAAGAATACTGAAAAGGCAAAGACGGCACGTAAACCTTTTAAGGGTGAGGCTTCGAGAAAAAGTGTGCCCGGAAATCCTCAGAAGAGAACGGGAGTTAAAGAAAACGGTAATGACAAGAGTGCTGCCGTAAAAAAGAGCAGATGCCCGTATTTCAAGAAGTGCGGTGCATGCCAGATGATAGATACACCATATAAGAAACAGCTTAACTTAAAGCACGCACGTCTTGCAGAACTTCTTGAACCCTATACGAAAGTAGAGTCGTTTATCGGAATGGAGGAGCCTGAACACTACAGATGCAAGGTTCATGCAGTCTTTTCACATGACAGAAAAGGAAATCCCATTTCCGGAATATACAAAGAGGGAAGTCACGAAGTGGTACCGGTTGAAAAATGTCTTCTTGAAGATGAGAAGGCGGATGCGATCATTGCTTCAATCAGAGGAATGCTCCGATCGTTTAAGATCAAGACCTATGATGAAGACAACGGTTTTGGGCTTCTTCGTCATGTTCTTATCAGAATAGGCAGATACAGCGGGGAGATAATGGTTGTGCTTGTTACGGTATCGCCTATTTTCCCATCCAAGAATAACTTTGTTAAGGCGCTCAGAAAAGAGCATCCCGAGATCACAACTATCGTCCTTAATGTAAATGACAAGCAGACAAGCATGATACTGGGCGATAAAGAGAAGCCTCTTTACGGCCCCGGATTTATCTATGATACATGCTGCGGAATGAAATTTAAGATAAGTCCCAAGTCTTTCTATCAGGTGAATCCTGTGCAGACAGAGCTTTTGTACAAGACCGCGATTGATATGGCTGAGCTTACGGGAGATGAGATCGCGCTTGACTGCTACAGCGGTGTTGGCACGATCGGAATTATCGCAAGTCCCCATGTAAAGGAAGTCATAAGCGTTGAGCTCAACGGCGATGCGGTAAAAGATGCCATATTAAATGCCAAGATAAATGAAGTAAAGAATATTACTTTCTACAAAAATGATGCCACTAAATTCATGCAACAGATGGCTGACTCCGGAGATAAAGCGGATGTTGTATTTATGGATCCGCCGCGCTCAGGTTCAACGGTTGAATTCATCAATTCAATGATCAATCTTTCGCCCAAGAAGGTTGTTTATATTTCTTGCAGCCCGGATTCTCTTGCACGAGACTTAGAACTTATCACAAAGGGTGGCTACAAAGTAAAGAAGGCAATTCCGGTAGATATGTTCCCGTTTACAAGGAGCATAGAAACAGTCTGTCTGTTAACGAAATCAAGCTGAAGGCGCAGATTGAGTTTACAGAAGACTGTTGTTCTGGCTCGCGCTTAGCGCGAGAGCAGAACTTCCTTGATTAATAGGAAATTTCGCCTTGACGGCGAAATCTTGAATTAAAAGGCCCGGCAAGACCGGGCCACGCAAAGTAGAGGTAAGTTGGTATAATTACCAATCTACCTCATCAAAAAATTCATCATCTTCATGCATAAAGTAATCCATGTCGAGAAGGTCTTCATCATCCATCTCGCGGATTTCGTTCGCCGACATGCCTTCCGGCGGATTTTGGATGTATTTCTCTCTAAGCTTTGCAATTAGTTCTTTATCGACCATAACTGTTCCTCCTTGCATGATTTTATCATGTGCAGAAACATGGGGAAACACTGTTTGGTTTTGAAGATGGAGCTCTGCTTTTGGGACGGCATTTTCCCTTTGCCTCTTTGTATAAGTCTTCAAGAGAAATATGTTTATGATTAAAGTACAAATCAAGGAATTTCATGGTACTACTGCACTTTGAACATTTGATTGGATCATAGCCAAATGCTGAAAGAATACTTGAGCGCCATTGTAAGAAAGATTTGAAGAATGGCTGTTTGGTGGGGGGAATAAGACGGTAGAGCTTTTTATCTGATTCTCGATGTCGACCATACACGCCGTAGTAGCGTATCATCTTAAAGTCTTTTTCAGGTATGTGCTGGATAAGGCGTTTGATGAAGTCTATTGCAGGAAGTGTTTCGGTGACAAGGACTTCGTCCTCATGCCTGTTGTAGTGGAAAGTAATAGTATCATGCGCTTTATCATAGGAATCAATTCTTGATAGGCCGATTGCAGGGCGCCCAAGGTATCGACCTATATATTTAGCCACTTTGTTCTTGTCAGCGAGAGTGGGTTTTGCATATATATAGAATCCATCTTTTTGATTTTTGTATGAGAGAGCTTTTTCTTTTTTGAACAATGCTTTTTTCGCGGAGTCAGTAATAAGAGCTTCCATAAGATTAAGAAGAGCGGTTTGAAAAGCATGGCGCATGTATTGAAAACTGAAGTAATTGACTTTACGCCAAAATCCGGTGTCACCTACACCACCTTCAGATATAAGGCAGTGGATATGAGGATTCCATTCCAATGGACGTCCAAATGTGTGAAGAACCAGAATGTAACCGGGAGTGAAGTTCTGACTTTTGTTGGTTTTGTAGAACATCCGACGAATAACGCTGCTGGCGGCGTCAAAAAGACAGTTGAGAAGATTACGGTCTTCGAGAAAGTAATGGCGTAATTCTTTTGATATAGTAAAAACGCAGTGTCGGTGCTGGCAGTTTATGAGTTTGAAAGACATGGCCAGAGCACGTTTTTGCGAATACATGGAACCACAGGTAGGACAGAATCTTGAATGACAACGAAAGGGAATGAACTTGAGATTACCACAATCGTGGCAGCCATACATGGCGCCACCATAGGCAGGATCGCCACAATTGAGCATCTTATCGATGTTTTCCATTTCCGTTTTGCGGGGATGGAGAGTATATTGAATTTCTTCATAATGATCTCGGAACAGATCTTGCAGTATGTTTCGTTTCATAAAAATCATTATGAATGAATTGAGGCAAAAAACAACCCCAACCCCTCATGAGTGAGGGGCAGGGGAGTTGAAGTGCCATAGGCACTTTTTTATGAAAAAGTGGTGAGAAGATTACAAAGGTCCCTGCGATAGATGTCCACGAAGCCAAGTCGTGGCTAAGTAATGAGTGTATTTTTTATGAAAAGTGATCACTAAAAAATAGTGGTCACTTTTTTGGATTAGGTATATAATGTTCGAAGCGGTTTTTAGTCTGAAAAACTGCTATAAATTCTATTTTCACAATATAGTCAGTGACGTTTAGAGTCTTTTCACTGCTTATATTCCCAACTATTTTGAAATAGGCATTTGCTTTTTGAGGATGATTACTGCTCATATTTACAATGCTTTCATTATGAGCAGAGGTATTTTGCTGTTATCTATAGAAAAAAGTGGTAGAGGCACTGCTCAATGTCATTAAGTTAACATTGACCAATTAAGGGATTAACCAAAGAATCAACAAGAGCGATTGAGGTATTTATATCTTCAATCGTTCTTTTTTTATTTCTGAGCATCACAACAAGACAGACGAAAGTCTGCCGCAAAAAGTATTCAATTAAGTATAATTATGCTACTCTATACAAGAAACCATGAAAAATCTTTGTAGTCAGATTTCGAGTGCGATGTCGTTCTGGCCGTATCGGTATAAGATTTCTTGCAATTATGGTTTCCAGATTGGGTGGTGATGCTCTTTCATAGAAGAAGAGTCTGCACATATGGACGGCAACTGAGAAGTTTGCTTTATATGTATGCTTTCTTTGTTTTTTAGCAATGACTACATGCGAGGTAATCATTTCAGAAAAGTTATACATAATCAGATGTGCATAGATTTCTTGATGGATGCACATCACCTTTTTTGAATGAAAATCAAGCATCCCTAATGTATACTTTAAATCTCGGAAAGATGTTTCAATTCCCCAACGGGCAGCGTATAGTCGCTTTAACTCTGTCGCTGGATACGCGTCTTTGTCAAGGTTCGTGAGTACTGTTTCGTAACTCTCAGTTCCTATTTCAAAACGGACCACCCTGAACTTTAATTCATAAAATATAACAGGATCTGCTTTTCTTGTTTTCTCCGGTAAATAATCGAAACTTGCGTTATGGGGGATAAATCGATATTTATTTTTATCTTTCATAAGTTCCTTTATTTCATTGGTTTGTTTTCGTACAAGCTTCAAGCAAATATCAACATCAAATTCATTCTCTTCAGGGAGTAGCAATCCGTCCTTTATGCCAGCTTTTCCATCTTTTACACGTATCAAAAAGAACCATCCTTTTTCCTGTATATGAGCCATGTTGTTATAAGATTCATATCCCCTGTCTGCGATGACTAAGGCCTTCTGTATGTCTGATTTATCAACCATTTCTTACAATGCCATATGTTCATTCCCACTCATACGCCCTTGTATTCTTGAATCAACATAAATATGTTGTTCAAGATCATAAAGGGCGTTTAAATGAATTAGGTTGTAAGGCTTCTGACCATTTGCCCCTGGAAAATAGGTATCTTCATCATCTGGATTAGTTGCGATTTGAATATCAGAACCATCTACTGCCAATAATCTTAATTGGCAAGATTGCTCGGTTATCTTTTCTGTGAACCCTGCCAATATATCCCTGAAGGCTTCAGGCTTGATTTTGCTCCGTTGTTGGACAAAAGCAGAGGCGGAGGGCATTTCAGGGTCATTATTAAAGATGTCAATCAACTCATTTGTAAGTCCCTTGCTACCCATTCCGATAATACTTTCCACGACTTTTTTTAAAGAGAGTTTTCGTTCTCGTGAAAAATCACGCCCTGGATTTGAACAATACTTATCAGAAGCATTTGCAACAGTTTCAATTTCCGACATTAATAGCTTTTTAATGTGTTTTGGTTTCATATAAGCACCTCCTTGCAATTAACTCTTGCTAATTACAAGGGCCGCTTTCGCTACCTCTCTATTCGATCAGTAGCGAAAGCGGCCGCACATTTTGTCGCTCGTGTCAAGTGTTAAAAAAAAGACCCCTATACCATTTCTGATATAGGAATCTATGTTTGTTATTTTAACTTAATGACATTGAGCCGTGGCTAGCCTTTTTTATGTAATAGGAAATTCCTCTGGAATCTCCTATTACATAAAAAACAAGCTGCGCTTGTAAGATGTGTCTCGCCTGCATATGTACTTAATTGTTTTCAGCAATTGCAGGCTCGCACTGCGGGAGTTTCGCATAGCGAAACTCTATCTTGTTGAATCCTTGACAGGGAAGAAATCCTATGATATAACATACTACGTCAGACATACTATGGCAGTCGAGTATAGAAATCGGAATATGTTTTATTAATAGGGGAGAGAAAGATGAAGAAGATAATAGGCCGTGTCACAGGTGTTATTTTGGCAGGGATTGTCCTGTTTATTACTATATTTGCTGTTTATCAGCATTTGAATATGCATGGAGCTCTTAAGCAGCTTAGAACAGAAGGCTATGAAAATCGAGTTTCAGTGGGTGATTATTCGCTTAATGTGTATCAGTGTGGAAAAGAAAATGGTAATCATAGAATAGTTTGCTTATCGGGATTTATTGATGGTGAAGCTGTCATAGCCTGGCGAGAAATGACAAAAGAAATTGAAAAGAATAATGAATTGTATTTCATCGACAGGGCTGGATATGGCTTGAGTGACGACACTAAAAACGATATGACAGTTGAATATGTTGTTGAGGACTATCGCAAGGCTCTTAAAAATGCCGGCGTGAAGCCTCCATATGTTCTTATAGGCCATTCCTTAGGCGGTATATATTCTACTTATTGGGAAAGCAAATATCCTGATGAAATAGAAGGTGTCGCAATTTTTGATGGCGTACCAGTTTATCCGATTGAAGAGGACCAGTACAGTGCTTGGGACTTCTTCCCTGGTTGGATGCATACAGCTGGTAAATTTGGTCTAATCAACGCTCTGATTAAGCCTATCTGTAATGAGGATGATGACGACAGTACTTTTGCTATCTTGGATGAAAAGCATAGAGATATAGCCTGGAGAGTATTATCTAAGACTATGGGTTCAAATGCCTGTAACTCAGAAGAAAAGCTATTTGGAGACAACATTAGAAAGACTTGGGACACCTTAAAAACGAATGAAATACCTAAAGTATATGTTGCGGCCACAACATATGGAGTAGAAAGTGAAAATCCTGATATAAAAGCAACATATATGGAAAAGCTAGGAAATTGTCAGATGGTAGAGTGCCCTGGATGGCATGAAATATATCTGGATAAACCTGAGAAATGCTCAGATATCCTGGTTAATTTTATTAAGGAAATTAATTGATATAATCACCCTATATAATGATGTGAGTGTCAAAAGTGAATTTTGCTTAGCACAAGCTAAAGCCTGTGTACATACTAAAAACTTCTTTTTAGTCGGTTTTTAGTATGATTTTTTATATCAGTTGAGTGGAAACAAGAATGAAAAAGGCTAGCCGATAGAAAATCAATGTCATTAAGTTAAGATGACAGCCCAAAAGATCTCTATGTCAGAAATGACATAGGGGTCTTTTTTTCTTAAAAGGTATTGACAGATTATCGTAAATGTGTGGCCGCTTTCGCTACTGATGTTTTAAAGGTAGCGAAAGCGGCCCTTGTAATTAAGGAAAACTTGATTGCAAGGAGGTCACATATGAAACCAAAACACATTAAAAAGCTTTTATTATCTGAAATCACTACCACTAAGCAAAGATAAAAGAAGGAGAAGTAAATGTACGGATTAAAAGAGCTACTAAATAAAGAGACTAACTATTAAAAGTCAACAAGAAAATGAAGATTTTTGAATAAAACATCGTTAAGTGTTTTAGATAGCCTGGAGGCAGGATTAAGCCTCAATCAGTACCTTGAAAACTGCATGACAAACAGAGCATCTGAACAGGTGCTCTAAGAAAAGGATGTAAGTTAAAGACTCTTTATTTTCGGTAGGCTTCGCCTGTAAGTTCCATCCGATAGATGGTGCGTATCAGCTTTTTCGCCGCATGACCGATAGCAACATTGTAGTGCTTGCCTTCACTTATCTTTTTAGAGAGGTAAGCGCCGAAACTCTCATCCCAGTGGCAGACATATTTTGTGGCATTGAACAAAGCATACCGTAGGTAACGAGAGCCCCGTTTTTCCATGTGGGAAAAGCAAGAATCAAGTTGTCCTGATTGGTATGTAGATGGCGATAACCCTGCAAATGCAAGTATCTGATCGGCATTGCTGAAGCGGTTGAAATCGCCAATCTCTGCAAGAATCATGGCTCCCATACGGTAGCTAATACCAGGGATTGTCATAATCGGAGAGTCGCAAGTATCCATAATGGATTTGATTGAAGCTTCGATTTCATCAATCTCATCCGTCATCACCTCGATCAGATGGATGGTGTGCTTCAACTCCATTGATTTTGCCGGCATAACAGAACCGATTGAATCCTTTGCAGCATCTCTTATGGTGACAGCCATATTTCGTCCGTAGCGTCCCTTAGAAGCTGTTTCAAGGACATTTCTTAGATGTGTAAGGTGACTTTCAGCAATGTAAGAAGCACCGGGAAACTCAGAAAGTAAGGCGTACACAGAAGCCATATGAAGATTAGGAACGAGCTTTTCCAGTTCCGGAAACAGGATATTAATAAGCCGAGCCACAGACGATTTAAGCTTGGCTCGCTCTTGAACCTTGTCAAAACGGTAGCGGGTTAATGACTTGAGTTCTTCGCTGTGATATGATGTGTCTGAGTAGGGCTTGAGAGTCTTATCAGTCATTAACATCATAGCAATCGAACCGGCATCGACTTTATCCGTTTTCGTCTTTCTAAGGCTTAAACCTTTTCTGTAAAGATTTGTGTGTAGCGGGTTGATAACACAGGTGGGTAGACCTTTATCAATGAGCGATCCGAGAAGATTGAGTGAGTAGTGACCGGTAGCTTCAAGACCTACTTTTATTTCGGTCCTATCATCAGTCACTGAGAAAATCTTTTCATACAACTCATCAAAGCCTGTCTTGTTATTCGGGATAGTAAACACCGGATAGAGATTATCGGCTTCTGATCCCAGGATGCAGCAATCATGCTTATCCTTTGCAACATCGATACCAACGTAGATCATACATGTGATCCTCCTTAAAAGTATTTGACGCTGTATTGGATCCACAGGGCTCTCTGCCGATGTAACCTCGTTCTACATAAACCGTCATGCGGTATCTAACTGATTAACATTGTGACAAAGAGGCTGTGGTTGGAGCCTTTTTGAAACCGTCTATGCGGTAGGAGGAACGAACCAATCCACAGCATCTTCAACAGCATATCCTATACCTATAGAGAAGGTAAAGAATGGATATGACTATATAATACGAGGAGGAACGGCTTCTGAGAATAAAGGCTGTAGTTGATAAGCAGCTGGATGAGGCACCAGAGGGGCGACTTAGGATTTCATCGTCGGGGAAGCTTGTTCAATACATGCATTGTACTGATGAAAACAAGAAATCAATATATCAGGGAAACTATATAAAAAAGGAAAATACCGAATTTATCAAAGCTCTTGCGCAGAAAGGATATGACAAAAAGGTAAAAAGACTTGTTGATCTGAGACTTAAGCAGATACAAAAAATAAATGCGGATTATGATGATCATGAAATTGAAAAAATATATGCATGCATGAATCCTACGAGAAAGAAATTAGTCAGAGCGTATGAGATTCCGTTTGAACAGAGGATATCTGAGTGGAAAGAAATAGAATATAACGGGAAAAGTTTTTCTGAGGATTCACCGGAGATATGTACAAGGAAAGGCGAGAGAGTCAGGTCGAAGAGTGAAAAAATAATAGCGGATACATTCTTTGAACGCGGGATAGAATATAAGTATGAGTGTCCGCTTGAGCTAAAAGGATATGGAATCATATTTCCTGACTTTACAATTATTAGTAGGAGAACCGGAAAAGAAGTGTATTGGGAACATGATGGACGAATGGACGATCCTCAATACGCGGAAACAGCGGTCAGGAAGATAGATACATATATAAGAAATGGAATAGTGCCGGGAGATAGGCTGATTGTTACATTTGAAACCGTAAACTATGTATTAAGCGACAATACGATAGATGCGATGATAAAAAAATATTTGTGATACCTAATGAGAACATAAACGCTTCAGGAGGAATGAAACAATACTGAGTAAAAAATGACTATTGCTGTTATCCTGAGGGGATTGGACAAGATTGCAGATAAGGACAATTAATAAATTGACATGTGAACACGTGTTCGATATAATAATCATAGATTCGCTACCATACATCAATCTATGCAACATTGGCTTTGACTTTGGAGGTATGAAAACAGTGGAAATTGAGGAATGTATCAAGGATGCGTTTGAAGACTCTATGCAGTTATTTGTTCAGACAGAAGAATACAAGAAGGAACGTGATGAGATAAATGATTTGATCATAACATTTCGAGCAATGCTGGATGTGAACCGGCAACTGCAGTTTAATGAAATAGTAGATGCCATAACCGTTGCAGACGGTAAGCTTGCATCGGAAGCATATCTGCACGGAGTTGTAGAGGGGATAGCGCTTCGTGAGAAAATAATCGGATAGATGGTAAAAAAGTGCAAAGACATATTTTAATATGTGGTAAGTACCTTATCTACCAAGTAGAATGGCGGAAAGGAAGATACATATCACATGTGGGTATGTCTGAACACTATTTTCTATCAAAATGGAATATATAATCGAATGCCTTTATTCATCTTCAGACTCAAGCAGGGCGTTAATGAGCTCGCGCCTTTGCTTGGATGTCATCTTGGAGGCATTTTTTGCAATAAGTCTATGAATCATATAATATTCAGATTCGAAATCTCCGCTTTCTGAGGAGTTCCCGTTTAACAGATAGTCGGTAGTAGTGTGAAGGGCAGTGGCGATATTGGCTATAACGGGCCCTTTCGGAACACGGTCGCCCTTTATATATCGAGACATTGAGACTTCGGTGACGTCGACTTTTTCAGCGAGTTCACGCTGAGTCATATTAAGCTGAGAAAGTAATTCAGCTATTCTTCCTCCTAATGTGTTGTTCATAGGATATCCTCATTTCTAATTTGATATATTATCTTGGATAAATGAAAGTGTAATGCCGCTTTTTTAAGATAAAACATCTTAACCGGCTAATATACATTCTCTTTATTCATATATGGAATAATTTCAGAAACTTACCAAAAGTATAATTCAATTCATCCAAAACGTCAAATTAAAATAATTTTCGGTAAGTATAAAATCCGTAAAACGCAGTAAAATAGCAGTGTTTGATTATTTTATCAGAATCACGGCATAAACAAACGGTAAATTAATGTGTTGACAACTTTCCAAACGTGATATATGATTAGATCAAGCTAAAACGAACGGAGGTGAGATGAAAATGTCAGAACACGCAAATATGCTGTTATTAGGACTGGCACGTGCACCATGTGCGTAAATTTTTTTATCCATTGACTTACCAAATGTATAAGCAAGGATAAAACAAATTAACTTTTGTTCTATAAAATCTACGCACAGGAAAGGAGAATGCTTATGAAGAACTGGCTTGAAGCAGCAGGAATAAGAGCTGTGAAGACGGTGGCACAGACAGCCATTGCCACGATAGGAACTTCGGAGTTTCTGGGAGACGTTAATTGGGTGATGGTTGCAAGTGCGGCATCATTGGCAGGAATACTTTCCCTGCTGATGAGTATTTCCGGGATTCCGGAACTGAAGAAATAAGGAAGGCGCCGGCTCGGCGCTTCCTTCAACAATGAAAACAGAACACAAAAAACAAAACACAGAAACCAAAAAACAAAGTACAAAAAGAAAAGGAGAAAAATTATGAATTTTGTAGAAAGTATAATGACTCAGAACCCCTGCTACACAGAGGGAAGAAAAATAACCGTGAAAGGCCTTATGCTCCATTCTGTCGGATGCGCACAGCCCCGAGCAATGGCATTTATCAATAGCTGGAACACACCTTCACATGACAGCTCATGCGTTCATGGCTTCATAGACGGAAACGACGGAACAGTGTATCAGACGCTTCCTTGGAACCACAGAGGATGGCACGCAGGCGGAGCGGCAAACAATACACATATCGGAGTTGAGATGTGTGAGCCTGCAAGCCTTAATTATACAAGCGGAGCGACCTTTACCTGCTCAAACATACCTGAGGCACGCAAATCGGTAAAAAGAACATATGAAGCGGCAGTCAAACTGTTCGCGATGCTCTGCAAATTATTTAACCTTGATCCTCTTGGAGACGGAGTGATTGTTTCTCACAATGAGGGACATATCAGAGGAATAGCTTCCAACCACAGTGACCCCGAGCACTTATGGAATCAGCTTGAAACCGGCTATACGATGGACGGATTCAGAAAAGCGGTAAAAGAACTTTTGGACAAAGGTGTTGCGGACTTTCCAAAGGGAAGCACAGAAGAGGCATATCCTTATGCCGGACCGGCGGGCACTTATCCGCCCGTACCTTTTTCTGTAAAAGTTCTTATAGATAATCTGAACATCCGTGCAAATCCGAATTTTGGAGGTGCGATCAAAGGACAGACAGGCAGAGGTGTATTTACGGTTGTTGAAGTACAGAACGGATGGGGAAAGCTTAGAAACGGAACAGGTTGGATCTATCTTGAAGAGAAGGCATATTGCACAGTCCTTGACCGTTTGATCTCGGAAAGCTATGAAAGGAAATCCATTGATGAGATCGCAAGAGAAGTAGTGAATGGAAAATGGGGCAACGGCGAAGAAAGGAAGATGCGTCTTACCGAAGCGGGATATGATTACAATGCTGTACAGCAGAGAGTAAATGAGATTATCTGGAATCCTTGAAGAAAAGAGCTTTTGGCTTGGTTAACCTAAGGCAAAAGCTCTTTATTGCCGCAATTATATGTCAAACGTATAACATAGCCGGTCTTGTGTAAAAGACAATTACTTGTGCAAGATATACAAAAACCATATTGATATATCGTAATTAATTCACGAAATGGATAATTTTTTGATAAAAACGTATGTCAACCGATTGACATAAATAAACGTCACGTGGTAATATCTGTTTACAATAAACAAAGACCTTTAAAAGGAGGGGTTATTTAAGATGAGAAGGAAAATAGTTTCATTAGTAGTTGGTGCAGCATTGGCATTATCAATGGTTGCATGCAGTACACAGAATCCGGAAGAGCCTGTTGCTCAGACTGCCGGAGAGCAGGTTGCAGATAGCAGCAATGGAGGGGGATCGGCTATCTCAATTTTAAATTCTAAAACAGAGATTCAGACACAGTTCGAGGATATGGCAAAAGAGTATGAAGAGAAGACAGGTGTGCATGTTGAAGTATACAATGCCGATACGGATACAACAGTTGCTTCACAGATTGCAACAAAGTATGCATCACACGATCCTTATACACTTTCAATGGTGGATCCGAAAGATATATATGCAGTAGCAAATGAGTATGCTTACGATCTTTCAAATGAGGACTGGGCAAAGAAAACAAAGCTTGGAATCACGGTTAACGGAAAAGTTGTAGGATTTCCTTTCTGTGTAGAGGCAAGAGGTATTCTTTATAACGCAGATGCGATTGAAAAGATCACGGGAGAAACGTTCGATCCTACATCGGTTGCTAAGCTTGAAGATTTCCAGAAGTTACTTGATAAGCTTGTACAGGGCGGAATGGAGAAGCCTGTAGGAATTCTTTCAGAGTATTGGTCACTCGGTGCACACTGGTTCCCTATGGTATATGAAGAGCAGCAGGATCCGGATGCATTTGTAAAGAGCCTTCTTGATGGATCGGGTAAGCTTTCGGATAATGAGAAATTCAATTCCTTAATGGATTCATTTGATACGCTTATTAAATATAACTATGCAAAAGGTTCTGCTTCTAACGCAGATCGTGAAGAGACATCAATGATGCTTGCAGAAGGACAGATCGCTTTCATGTTCGGAGGAAACTGGGATTGGTCAGTTATCAACCAGTATGATTACACAGAGCACCTCGGAATGATGCCTGTTCCGCAGAATACTACAGATACAAGCAACTTTAAGATTGTCGGCGGTGCAACCAAGTATTTCTTTGTTGACAGTTCATCAGATACTTCAGATGAGCAGAGACAGGCTGCGCTTGACTTCCTTAACTGGCTTGTAAACGATGCTGACGGAAATGCTTTCCTTACAGAAAAGTGTGCGCTTGTTCCTGCTTTTGAAAATATCAAAGCCGATAAGCTCGATCCATTTTCTCTTTCTGTAAAGACATATGCAGATGCAGGAAATATGATTCCTACATACAATTACCTTCCCGACGATCATATGACGGTAGTAGGACAGGAGATCATGCAGAAATACCTTGATGAGTCAATGGACAGAGCAGCACTTGCTGATGCGGTAACTGAGTATTTCAAGTCTGCAACACCTATTGAGCACTGATAATTTACTCAATAATCAATCTGATTGTAAAAAGACATTATATCAGGGCTTCGATCATCAAGAAGCCCTGATAAAAAAGAAAAGAGATTTAAGTGTTTAGTGCACGGGTATTTTGAAAGGTGAGGCATATGAAAACTAATACACTGGGCTATAAATTAAAACAGTATTTGATCTTTGCTGGATTAACAACGGTAATATTTTGCAGTGTTGTGATAATACCTTTTATTTATGGACTGTATCTTACATTTACGAGCTGGAACGGGGTATCCAGAAATAAGCCTTTTGTAGGCATGGAAAATTATCTTAATGCATTTTCGGATGGGGGATATTGGACATCTCTCGGACGTACGTTTATCTATTCGGCAATAGCTGTTGTACTTGTAAATGCTGTTGCATTTATCATTGCATATATGGTTACGAGCGGAATCAAAGGCCAGAATTTTTTCAGAGCCGGATTCTTTGTACCGAATCTTATCGGTGGTATCGTACTTGGTTATGTTTGGAAATTTGTATTTAATAAAGCGCTGGTAGAGCTTATGGGCTATATATCAGACGGAAGAGCTAAGTCACTCCTTGCTACGGAGAGCGGAGCAATCGCAGCACTTATTATTGTTTCGGTATGGCAGTATGCCGGCTACATGATGCTTATTTATGTCGCAGGTTTTATGAGCGTATCGGAAGATGTTATTGAAGCGGCTAAAATTGATGGCTGTACAGGCAGACAGTCTATCATTCATATATCAATTCCACTTATGACGGCATCATTTGTACAGTGTCTTTTCCTTACAATCACAAGATGTTTCATGGTATATGACGTCAACCTTTCGTTGACTAACGGTGATCCTTATGGAAGTTCAGCGCTTGCAGCAATGCACGTTTACAATCAGGCTTTCGTAAACAAGAACTATGGAACCGGCCAGGCAGAGGCACTTATCTTGTTTGTGATCTGCGCGGTGATCGGTGGAATTCAAGTATACGTAGGTAAGAAAGGGGAGGTACAGGCATAATGGAAAATGAAAAAGCAAGACGCAATAAAATAATAAAGCATGCCATTATGATCGCTATCCTTGCGGTTATGTTTGTAGTATTTATTTTCCCTTTCATAATGGTAATAATAAATGTTTTTAAGGTAAAATCAGATATTACGGGCAATCCGCTTGCATTGGTAGGAAAGCACGGATTTACGATTGAGAACTTCCCCAAAGCGATTGAAAAAATGAAATTCTTTAATTCATTCGCTAACTCCTTTATAGTGACAGTGTGCTCAACTGTAGGAACAATCGCGCTTTCATCCATGACCGCTTACCTTATAGTAAGAAATAACTGGAAAGCAAATAAGATATTGTTCGTTCTTATGATCGCATCAATGGTAATTCCTTTTCAGGTACTCATGATCCCGCTTGTTTCACTTTACGGCGGAATACTCGGCATTCTGAATCACAGGATCACATTGATATTCATGCACATCGGATTCTCGCTTTCAATGGCTACATTCATGTTCCATGGAAGTATTAATACAAATGTTCCGTGTTCGCTTGAAGAGGCGGCTACAATAGACGGATGTAATAAATGGCAGATCTTTTCAAGAATCGTATTTCCTATACTTAAGCCAACTATAGCAACGGTGGCTATTATTGATGCAATGGCATTTTGGAATGATTATCTTTTGCCCAGTCTTGTACTTGGAAGAAAAGAGCTGTATACGATCCCTATCGCGACAAAAGTTTTCTACGGCACATATTCGACAGACACGGGTCTGATCATGGCTGCACTTTTGCTTGCGATGCTTCCGATATTGTTGTTATATCTTTTCCTTCAAAGATACATTGTTGAGGGAATCACAGCAGGAGCTGTTAAATAATTATATGAAAGGTTTTATGTTATGAAAAAGCTAGAAAACAAATGTATGTTGATCACATACGCAGACAGCATGGGGAATAATCTCAAAGATCTAGCGTTTGTAATGGACAAGTACTTTAAGGATGCAGTAGGCGGTATACATATACTTCCTTTTTTCCCATCTTCGGGAGACAGAGGATTTGCTCCTATGGATTACCACGTTGTAGACAAGACGTTTGGAGACTGGGACGATATAGAAAAGTTGTCGGAACAGTATTATCTCATGGCCGATTACATGATCAATCACATTTCGGCGCAGAGTGAGTATTACAAAGATTTTCTTCAGAAAAAAGATGATTCGAAATACAGAGATCTTTTCATTCGCTATAAGGATTTTTGGGAGAACGGAGAGCCTACACAGGAAGAAGTGGATGTTATCTACAAGAGAAAGCCCAGAGCTCCCTATGTGGATGCGGTGTTCGCTGACGGAAGCACTGAGAAAGTATGGTGCACCTTTGATGAGCAGCAGATCGATATCAACTGCAAATCGGATACGGCAAAAGAGTTTATCAAGGATAATCTTGTAAATCTCTGTAAGCACGGACTCTCGATCATTCGACTTGATGCGTTTGCTTATGCGACAAAAAAAGCAGGAAGTTCATGCTTTTTCATAGAGCCGGAAGTTTGGGAACTTATGGACGGATGCCAGAAAATAGTAGAGCCGTACGGTGTTAAGCTCCTTCCTGAGATACACGAGCACTACACGATGCAGCAGAAAATTGAAAGCCATGACTACTATGTTTATGATTTTGCGCTTCCAATGCTACTAATAAATGCGTTATACTATGGACAGTCTACGTATTTGAAGAATTGGCTTAACATTTGTCCGAGGAAGCAGTTCACAACGCTTGATACTCACGACGGAATCGGTGTTGTCGATGTAAAAGACCTCCTTCCCGATGATGAGATTGAGAGGACAAAAGAGGACATCTTTAAATACGGAGCCAATGTAAAGAAGATTTACAATACGGCTGCATATAACAATCTTGATATTTATCAGGTCAACTGCAGCTATTACTCGGCACTTGGCGATGACGACGATGCTTACCTTCTGGCAAGAGCGGTTCAGTTTTTTGCTCCCGGAATTCCGCAGGTATATTATGTGGGACTCCTTGCGGGAAAGAACGACCTTAAACTTCTTGAAGAGACCAAAGTCGGAAGAAATATAAATCGTCATTATTACAAGCTTGACGAGATAGAAAAAGAAGTCGAAAGACCTGTCGTAAAAGAGCTTCTTAAGCTTATGAAGTTCAGAAATGAGCATCCTGCATTTGACGGAGAGTTTATTCTTGAAGATTGCGGCGATGAGGAACTTGTTATTCTTAGGAAAAACGGCGACGATTTTGCACGGCTTAAAGCAAATTTAAAGACTAAGAAGTTTACTATCGAGCATTCGTAAGAAGTGCGTGGTAGGAAGAGGCATCGGAGGGAATATGGCTACATTAAAGGATGTCGCAGCCAGATGTGGGCTGACGGTTACAACTGTATCAAGGGTTCTGAACAACAGAGGGTATATCTCGGACAAAACAAGGTCCAAGGTATATGCTGCAATGGAAGAACTCAATTATCAGCCCAACGAAGTAGCCAGATCCCTGTCCAAGAAATCGACGAATACGATCGGCGTTATTATGCCGCACATAAGGCATCCTTATTTTTCCGAGATGATAAGTAACATTGAGAATGCGGCAAGCAAGAAAGGGTATAAGATCTTGCTCGCCAATTCCAAGGGCGCAGATCACAAGGAAAAAGAGTACCTTGATATGTGCACAAGTAATCGTGTTGCCGGTGTTATAGTTTTTTCCTCCACTGTAAAGGGGCTCGAATTTGCAAATAGTAATATCCCGCTTATCACCGTTGAGCGTTTTGTTGAGAACGGAACGGCAGCAGTTGAGTGCGATAATGAGCAGGGAGGAATGCTCGCAGCCGAGGCGCTTATCAAAAGCGGTTGCAAGCACCTGCTTATCATAAGCGGTGTTTCGAAAAGCGTCATGCCTGCAGATGATCGTTTGAAAGGCTTTGCCAAAGTCTGCGAAGAGCGCGGTGTTGTCTATAAGGCGGTTTCAACCAGCATGAATCAGTATAACAACCTTGAGTATCACGCTCTTTTGACGGGAGAACTTAAACTCGACAATGAGATAGACGGAATTTTTGCAAGCTCCGATCTTATCGCGGCGCAGGTTCTTCAGGTTTGCAGGAAAATGGGCAAAAGAGTACCTGAAGATATAAAACTTATAGGCTTTGATGATGTTCTGCTTTCGAGGCTTACGACTCCGCCAATCTCGACAATACACCAGCCCATTAAAGAAATGGCGGAAATGGCAGTGGATCTAGTCATTTCATCTTCTGAGGGCAAGGTTGTACCAAAACGCACGATACTTCCTGTTTCTTACATAGAAAGGGAGAGTACCAAGTAACTGATTTGAAAAATAGAATATTTAAAAGATACCGTTCTGACAGGCCTTTAACAGCTTGTTAGAGCGGTTTTTTTAAAGATAAAGAAAAAGATGGAAATACTATTGAAAAATAGATTGATATGTGCAATATTTAAGTAAAATACAAATACATTGCGATTGAGTTAAGTTAATTTAATTAAATTCCGGATTGGAGTTTTTGGTAGCATATTTACTTTTTAGTGATAACGGAGGGGAATACAGATGTATGGCGCGATAGAAGCAGGTGGGACAAAGATGGTATTGGCTGTTGGGGACGACAAGTCAAATATAGTAGAGACCACAGAGATAAAAACGAGAAGTCCGAGGGAAACAATCCCTGAGATTATGGATTTTTTTGGAAAGTATGACATTGAAGGCATGGGAATAGGCGCGTTCGGCCCTGTGTGCCTTGATAGGAACTCGGAAAGTTACGGAAAGATAGGAAAAAGCCCGAAGCTGGAATGGGTGGGCTTTTCCTGGATGGAAGCTTTTGGCAAGGCAGATTTCCCTGTGACAATAGATACCGATGTCAACGCGGCATGTTTGGGAGAAGTCAAATATGGGAATGGAAAAGGGCTGAATAACGTAATCTACATAACAATAGGCACCGGGATCGGAGTTGGAGTTTATGCTGAAGGCAATCTCCTCCATGGAGCGCTTCATCCTGAGGCGGGACATATTCTTTTGCCTGTGAGCGGCAGAGACGGTTTTGAAGGAATCTGTCCGTATCATAAGAACTGTTTTGAAGGACTGGCATCGGGACCTGCAATAGAGGCTCACTATGGCAAGAAGCCGCAGCTTTTGCTCGATGATATGAGCGTTTGGGAGCAGGAAGCAGACTACATCGGAAAGGCATTGATGCAATATATCTGTTGCTACTGTCCCGAGAGGATCATTCTCGGCGGCGGTGTTATGCATATAGAAAAGCTCTTTCCCATGATCCGCGAGAAAACCCTTTCCTATATGAACGGATATGTTGATACAAAAGAGATGCAGGATATTGAAAGTTATATAACACCTGCGGGACTTATGGGGCAGCAGGGAATAAAAGGCGCATTGTTCTTGGCATCACTTAAGTAAGACAAGGGATGCTGTAACGGCGCTGTACTAGGCATTAAATATGGAGACAATAGATGGAAAGATTTGCAATAAATAACTGGATATTGAAAAGAGTATCCGATGGCAGCAGCTACAGGACTGAGGTTCAGGGGAGCGTTCTCTATACATTGCAGGATAACGGAGTAATCCCGGATCCGTTTGTGGCAGACAATGAGAAATTTGCTCTGAAAATGATGGAAGAGGATTTTGAATACGAAGCTAAGTTCGATGCCGGTCATGCACTGATGACATCTTTGAAAAAAGAGCTTGTATTCGAAGGAATCGATACCGTTGGGGAGGTGTATCTAAACGGAAGCAAAATCCTATGTGCCTGCAACGTGCACAGGACTTACAGGATTGATATAACAGATTTTTTAAAGGAAAAAGATAATGAATTAAAGGTCTGCATCAGGTCACCGCTTAAATATATAAAGGATGCATACGAAAAAAGTGAGTGCGACGGAACAGAAGATGCCATGGAAGGCTTTGTTCACATAAGAAAGGCCCACTACATGTTTGGCTGGGACTGGGGCCCGAGAATCCCTGATGCGGGACTTTTCAGACCTGTATATATTCTTGGAATAAATACTGCACGTATCGAGAATGTCAGGATTCATCAAGAGCACAACGACGGTAAAGTCGGGCTGCGTATTTTTATAGACAAGGCAGTTTCCGGTGATGATACAGGTCTTTCCTGTGATGTAAGTCTTACAGATCCACATGGAAAAGAGCATACGTATGAAGATTACAGATCAGGCGATGAAATCGTGGTCGAAGATCCGTTGCTCTGGTGGCCGTCCGGATTCGGAGAACAAAATCTTTATAACCTGGATATAAAATTAAAACTTGGAAATACGGAGCTTGATTCTCTGACAAAAAGAATCGGCCTGAGAACCCTTACCATAACCAAAAAGAAAGATGAGTGGGGAGAGAGTTTCTCGCATTGCATAAACGGTTTTGATGTATTTGCTTTTGGCGCAGACTATATACCGGAAGATAACTATCTGACAAGAATGACGCCCGAAAGAACAAGGAAACTTCTTGAAGATTGTAAATTGGCCAACTTCAATTCCATCAGGGTATGGGGCGGAGGCTTTTTCCCGGATGATGCTTTCTATGATATCTGCGATGAGCTTGGGATCATGGTATGGCAGGATATGATGTTTGCCTGCGGTGTCTATGACCTTACCGAGGAATTTGAAGAAAATATCAGACTTGAGATTAAAGATAATTTAAAAAGGATTGCGGATCATGCGTGCCTTGCTCTTATTTGCGGCAATAATGAGATGGAGATGTTCGTAAAAAGCGGAGTGTGGGTTAAGACTCATAAGCAAAAGGCTGATTATATTAAGATGTATGAATATCTTTTTCCTAAGTGGGTAAAAGAATATGCACCTGATGCGGTATACTGGCCATCCAGTCCGTCATCGGGAGGATCTTTTGACAATCCCAACGACTTTGACCGCGGAGATGTTCACTTCTGGCAGGTATGGCATGACGGAAAACCTTTTACCGAGTACAGAAAGTACTTCTTCAGATATCTGTCGGAGTTTGGTTTCCAGGCTCTTCCGTCAAAGAAGACCTTGGAAACGGTAATGACAAGCGAAGAAGACTACAATCTTTTTTCCTATAACATGGAAAAGCACCAGAGGAACAAATCTGCCAATTCCAAGATAATGCAGTACATGCAGGCAACTTTCAAGTATCCTACGGATTTTGATATTTTAATATATGCTTCTCAGCTTCTGTCGGGAGAAGCGATAAGATACGGTGTTGAGCACTTTAGGAGAAACAGGGGGAGGTGCATGGGAACTCTGTATTGGCAGCTAAATGACTGCTGGCCTGTTATAAGCTGGGCTTCTGTTGACTATTACGGAAGATGGAAGGCGTTGCACTATTATGCCAAAAGATTTTTTGCGCCCGTGCTTATTAGCTGTGAGGAGACGAGTACTGTATCCGAAGGCATTGAGATAAATTCCGAAAATAGCAGCTTCATACCTGCGATAAAGCTTAATATCTCCAATGAGACCATGACGGAGCGAAAGCTTACGGCAGAGTGGAAACTTAGAGACGCTTTCGGAAAAGAGATTGATGGAAAAGGACTTGAAATCGAAACTTCGGGTACCGCAGATGTAACTGTTTCTCCGCTTTCTTCAAAGTGGGTGACTGAGCAAAGCTTCCCCGAAATCGACATATATTCCTGTTACGTGTCCTTTAAGGCCATAGAAGAGGGCGAGGTGGTATCGGAAGGAACGGCTCTTTTTGTGCCGGCGAAATATTTCCGCTTTGAAGATCCGGGGCTCGCAGTAAGAATGCTCTCGGAAAATGAGATAGAAATAAGCGCAAAGGCTTTTGCCAAAAATATAGAAATTAGAAATGAGAATGACGATCTGGTACTCTCAGACAACTTTTTTGACATGAATCCCGGAGTAAAGGTTGTCAGGATCATAAGGGGAGATGCCAATAATCTTACGGTCAGAAGTGTTGCTGATATTCACTGAGTGAAAAAAGACTTACCACGAAATGACCTTAAATGAATTTTTACCGGAGGAATTGTATGAGTGACAAGATTTATGAACCGAGTAACGCGAATATGCAGCAGGGAGCAAGAAATGTGCTTAAATATCTGGCCGAGATCACATATGAAAAGATGATCACAGGACAGCATACGCAGACGATGGAGCAGGAAGAGCTTAAGCTGATAGAGGAAAAGACGGGAAAGAGGCCGGCGCTTTTGGGCTTTGAACTTTTGTCTTATTCACCGAATATAAACTATCTCGACACAGATGATGAATGTATGGATGAGATCGTTCATAACAACGGAACGCTTAAAAAAGCCTGGGAATGGGCTGAGGAACAAGGGCTTATCACATTCACATGGCACTGGTTCTCACCTCTTTACGGCAGGTCTAAGGCTTTTTATACAGAGAATACTTCTTTTGACCCTGAAAAAGCTGCAACCGAGGGCACTGCTGAATATAATGCGATGATCTCGGATCTTGACGTAATGGCCGGGATACTGAGGCCTTTTTGTGAAAAAGAGATCCCTATTTTGTGGAGACCGTTTCATGAGAGCGACGGAACATGGTTCTGGTGGGGAGCAAAAGGAGCCGAGCCTGTCAAAAAGTTGTACAGAATAATGTATGAGCGCTTTGTGGGCGTGCATCATCTTAACAATCTTATCTGGGTGTGGAATTCGCATATTAAGGAGTTCTATCCGGGAGACGACGTTGTAGATGTGATATCGGTCGACCTTTATACCGATAAACATGTTCATACGGCATATTCCGAGCAGTATAATGCGCTTAAAGAAATAACCGAGATGAAAAAGCCTATGATTCTGGCGGAAGTCGGTGTGCTTCCGGATCCCGAGGCTGTCCACGGTGAGCATATAGGATGGGCGAGCTTTATGACATGGTCTCTGGATTTTTGCAGAACAGAAGAATATAACACATTTGAATTTTTGAAAGATGTATATAACAGCCCGAATGTTGTAACAAAAGATAATCTTCCCAAACTATATGAGGTTAAAAAGATATGAATGAAGTAGAAGGAATAAAGCGGATAAAAAAACTGATTGATAAGGCCAAAGCGGGTGAAGAACTTGTACTTGGCTTCTTTGGAGGCTCGATAACTCAAGGATCTTTGTCTTCTGAGCCTAAGCTGTGCTATGCACATAGAGTTTTTGATTGGTTTGAAAAAGAGTTTCCGAATGCAAAGTTTCATTATGTGAATGCCGGAATAGGCGGAACATCCTCATATTATGGAGTGTCCAGAGTCTATAAGGATCTGCTTATGTATAGGCCGGATTTTGTGATTGTAGATTTTTCCGTGAACGATGAAGAGTCAGAGCTTTTCAAAGAGACATACGAGGGACTGATCAGGCGGATATGGTACTCGGATACAGAGCCTGCAATGCTGCTTCTTAACAATGTGTACTATGACAATGGCAGAACAGCAGAAGATATACATTTAGAGATTGGAAGACACTACGGAATTCCCAACGTGAGCATCAAAGATACGATATATAAGAGGATGCTTGAAGGAAGATATAATAGAAATGATATTACACCTGACGGATTGCATCCAAATGATCTCGGACACGCACTTCTGGCAAAAGAGATAACGGATAGGATCAATGAAATATGCGGTATGGACGTATCTGATTACGAAGAAGAGCAGGAAAAAGAACCTGTTACAGCAAATCGCTTTGAAGCTTCTTTAAGATATACCATTGAAAACAGCAGTCCGGTATTATCGGGCTTTAGAGCCGATGCGAGAGAAAAAGAAGGACATCTTGACTTCTTTAAAAATGGCTGGATAGCTACCAAGGCAGGTGATTCAATTCACTTTGAGCTTAGCGGCGTAAGGACGATTGCCATACAGTACAGAAAGACAATAAACAGACCTGCTCCCGTTGCGCTGGCTGTTTTGGACGGATGCAGGGAAAAAGCTGTTGTTCTTGATTCAAATTTTGATGAAGACTGGGGCGATTGCCTTTATTTGCAACCTGTGCTGAGCGAAAACGAAAGAAAAGATCACATATTGGATATAGAAATAGTAAGTGCCTCGGAAGCAGATAAAAACAGCTTTTATCTGTTATCATTAATAGTATCTTAAAGCAAAGCGTGAGCAACAGCAGGTTAAGGAGATTGGAGGAAAGATGGCGATAGTATATAACGACAGAGAGCAAACATGGAAACTTGATACGGAAAATACATCATATGTTCTTGGAGTAGTGGATGGGAAGTATCTTTCACATATCTATTACGGCAAAAAGATAAGAAGCAACGAGCTTTCGTATCTGCTAAGACCTGATGAGATTGTTCCTCCGTCAATCAGGCCTGCGGAGCAGCTTGGCTTCATGGATGCAATACAGCTTGAGTATCCTTGCGGCGGGATCGGTGATTTCAGGGAGTGCTGCATTTCTGTAAAGAGCGATGCGGGACAGATAGGATGTGACCTGTCATACAAGGGGTATGAGATTGTAAAAGGGAAAGCAAAGGTTGCGGGACTTCCTACATGCTTTGGAGACAATGCAGATACGCTTGTGATAAGGCTTGAGGATGAGATTTACGGTCTGGTTGTATCTTTGTCTTTTACCATATTTGATGATTGTGATGCAGTAATACGTTCTGCGCTTATCGAGAACAGAGGCTCGAAAATATTATGTATAGAAAGAGCCTTGTCTTCATGCCTTGACTTTGAGATGAGAGACTGCGAAGTTATAACGCAGTGCGGTGCGTGGGCGAGAGAGCATATAATTGAAAGGACGGCTCTTAATCATGCGGCTGTAATAGCGGAGTCGACAAGAGGCGAAGAAGGTCATGATTCCATGCCTTTTATGGCTGTCGTTTCCAAAAATACCGACCGGAAAAGCGGAGAAGTCTACGCTTCTCAGCTCATTTACTCCGGCAATTTTATGGCAAAGGTAAAGAAAAATGCTCACGACCAGATAAGGATGGTCATTGGAATAAATCCAGAGACATTCTCATGGAAGCTTGAACCGGGAGACTCTTTTCAAACGCCTGAGGCGGCTCTCGTTTATTCATCCTGCGGTCTTGGAGAGATGACAAGAGATTATCATAAGCTTTTTAGAAAACATCTGATAAGACAAGACTGGGTGAGCAAGGAAAGACCTATACTTATCAATAACTGGGAAGCAACATATTTTGATTTTGATAAGGACAAGCTTCTTGATATTGCAAAGACGGCAAGGCAGTGCGGAATAGAACTTCAGGTTCTTGACGACGGCTGGTTTGGATATAACAGAAATCAGCCAAGTGGAGGGCTCGGAGACTGGTATGTCAATGAAGATAAGCTGGAAGGCGGCCTAAAGGGGCTGACCGATGAGCTAAAAAAGATAGATATGAAGTTCGGACTTTGGTTCGAGCCTGAAATGGTCTGTGAAGATACGGACCTTTATAAAAAACATCCGGGCTGGATATTACATCAAGTGGGAAGAATACCTGCGCGAGCGCGTGATCAGTGGGTTTTGGATTATTCCAATCCTGAAGTGAGAAACTATATCTATGAAAGTATGGCCAAAATACTGCGTGAAGTTCCTGTTGTATATATTAAGTGGGATATGAACAGGTCTCTTTCCGATGTCGGTTCTGAGTATCTTCCTTCAGACAGGCAGGGGGAGATTTGGCACAGACACGTCCTTGGCGTATATGAGATTCAGGAAAAGATAACCAAGGAATTTCCATATGTTCTGATCGAGAACTGTTCTTCGGGTGGAGCCAGGTTTGATGCGGGAATGCTGTATTACAGTCCTCAGATATGGTGCTCGGATGATATGGATCCTGTTGAGCGTCTTTCGATTCAGGAAGGTACTGCAATGCTTTATCCGATATCAGCGATAGGATCTCATGTTGCCAAAAGCCCCAATGATATTTCGGGAAGAGAAGTTTCTTTTGAGTCGAGAGCTGTGGCGGCTATGTTTGGAACTTTCGGATACGAGCTTGATGTAACCAAACTTTCAGAAGATGAACTAAAGCAGATCCCAAAGCAGATTGCCGGATACAAAAGCATAAGAAGACTGATCCTTGACGGAGAGTATTACAGATTGGCGTCATACAGGGAAAATAAAGAATATGATGCATATATGATAGTTTCCGAAGATAAAAAAAGAAGCTTTTATGATATATATGCAGGTATTGTCAAAGGCTTTTTCAAGAAGCAGATTGCTTAGACTTGAAGGACTTGACTCTGATATGAAATATGATGTAAACGGAAAAGTTTATGACGGAGATGTGCTGATGAATGCTGGACTTTTGATTCCCGGAAGCAAGGACTTTGAAGCACAGTTCATTAAAATTACAGCAGTATAAACTGTTATGGATTGATTATTAAGTTAATTTAATTCATAATAAGAGCCGGAGGATAACAGATGAGACCAAAACAGAAGGTAAAACTAAAAGATATTGCTGACAGCCTGGGAGTATCTGTTGTTACAGTATCTAATTCACTGGCGGGCAGACCCGGAGTGAGCGCCGAAATGCGCACGAAGATAAAAGAATGTGCGGCAAAGATGGGGCTTGATTACAGTAAATACGGGAAGACTACGCCTAAAAAGGTTGAAAATCCGGAACTTATCGGAAAGACCATCAGCGTCATTGTTTCAGACAGATATATTTATATAGGCGCTTCTTTTTATTGGGAGATGTATCAGAAGGTCGCTTATGCGGTTTCGGAAAATGAATGCTTTACGTCGCTGAGTATGGTCAAGGATTACGACGATGACGAAATACTTCCACCCGTAACGGATGCCGACGGAGTGATAATAATAGGACCTATAAAAGAAAAGTTTCTTAACAGGCTGCTGGCGGCAGTTAAAGTGCCGGTAGTTTTCATGGATCAGCAGATTGAGACAGGTAATTACACTTCCGTCTTGTCGGGAAATTATTACGGAATGTACAGAGCAACCAAGGAGCTGGTTAAAGCAGGCCATAAAGAGATAGGATTTGTCGGAGCACTTGATTATTCCAGAAATATAATCGACAGATACTATGGATATAAAAAGTGCATGCGTGAGAACGGCCTTAAGGTGAATCGCGAGTGGCTTTTGCCGGACAGGAGCGGAAATGACGAAACTCCTATGATAGAGCTACCCAAGAAACTGCCCACAGCATTTGCGTGCAGCAGTGATTTTTCTGCCGGATTGTTATATGAGGCGCTTAAAAAGCAGGGAAAACGTGTTCCGGAAGATATATCGATTGTCGGTTATGACAATTACCTGCTTAACAGCGATCTTGAAGGAAAGCTTACAACTTACAACGTTGATCTTGTGAAAATGGCCAGACTCACAGTGGAGCAGGTCATTAACGAGATAGAGGATCCGTCACTTGCAGGAACGATATTTGAGGTGGATTCCAACGTTGTGAAAAGAACATCGATAAAAGAGTTGAGGGATAATAATGCAGAGTGATGTTACATTGTCTGATATTGCAGAAAAGCTTGGCGTAAGCAGTGTTACCGTGTCGAAGGCTCTTGCGGGGAAAAAGGGCGTCAGTGATGAACTGCGTGAGGAGATACTAAGTCTTGCCGACAAAATGGGATATGTGCGAAAAGAAAAGAACCATCATCCCAAAAAAAATACCGTAATTGGAGTGATAGTTGCGGAAAGATATCTGAATCACAGTAGGTCATTCTACTGGCACATTTATAAAGAATTATCGGTGCAGTCAAATGATAAAAGAATTCTTACTCTTTTGGAGGTTATAAACAGAGAGGCGGAAGAGTCCGAAAGTGTTCCCAATCTCATTGCACAGGAGAGTGTGGATGGACTGATAATTCTTGGAGCTTTCAATGTCGGATATCTTCGTATGCTTAGAAACAAAGCCAAGATACCGATGCTTTCGCTGGATTCTTTATATGAGGAGATAGAAGGTGATGCGGTGATAACCGATAATATCCTCGGAGGGTATGAGATTACCAGATATCTGTTTGATAAAGGACACAGGAAGATCGGATTTGTCGGTACTTTGAAGGTGACACCGAGTATTGACGAGCGGTATATAGGAATGTGTAAGTTCCTGTCATCGGCAGGTCTGGATGTTGAGTTTAGGGATAATCCATTGGTGATCAATGACAGGGATAAATATGGTAATCTTGACGCAGAGGGGACATTTGCGCTTCCTTCGGCAAAAGAGATGCCGACAGCATTTTTCTGCAATTGTGATGTATCTGCGCTTTTGCTTATCGAGCATTTGAAAGAAAAAGGATACAAAGTTCCCAAGGATATTTCAGTCATCGGATTTGATAATTATGTTCCCGATATGAACAAGAGCATTGAACTTTCAAGTTATGAAATAGATCTTAGTGTAATGATAAGTAAGGCAATGGAGCTGCTGACGCAGAGACTTCGTAATCCCGATATGCCTTTCAGCTCCGCGATGATACGCGGAAAGCTGATCGTCGGAGACTCTGTGAGAGCTGTCTGAAAGCATAAAAACTAATTACAGAAACTCCGTGTACTCAAAAGGGTGCGCGGAGTCTTTTTTTGTTAATTAATTTAAGTTAATTTAAGAAGGTTTGTCTATAAATAATTAACAATATTTAAGGAGTCGTTTTGTTGAGGATTAACGAAACGGCTCTTTTTTACTGAATTTTGTAAAAGTGCTATTGAAAAATGGTGATGAACAAATATAATATTAATTAACTTAAGAACAATGTATTGGAACCATGGTTTTACTTAAATTAATTAAAAGGGGTGAATGAAATGAATTTAAAAAGGACTATTGCTCTATTGGCTGCTGCAGCTGTGGCTGCATCTCTCGTCGCATGTGGCTCTTCACCGAGTGCAGGTACGGAACCGGGAACGGCAGGTTCCGAGGCTTCCGGAAATTCCGGTAATGCCGGTAACGGTGGCACTGCAGATACTGCGGATAACAACTATACATCTGTTGTTCTGGGTGAGACGGGGAAGGATATCAAGACTACGATCAAGATTCTGACACATAGAACGGACATGGTTGGTGATGATTATTCGGGAAAAAGTTGGAAAGACTATGTTGCGGAATTTAATAAGATTTATCCCGAAATTACAGTAGAATTTGAAGCTATTACAGATTATGCGGAAGATTCGCTTCTTCGTCTTCAGGGTGGTGACTGGGGCGATATTATGATGATCCCGGCGATCGATGCATCTGAGCTCTCGAATTATTTCATGCCGTATGGAACAGTAGATCAGATGAAAGGTGCTATCCGTTTTGCTACGGACAAGCAGTATAACGGAATATGTTACGGGGTTCCGTCTACGGGAAATGCTCAGGGTGTTCTTTATAACAAGGCAGTATTTGAGAAGGCAGGAATCACAACTTTACCCAAGACACCGGAGGAATTTATAAATGACTTAACTCTGATAAAAGAAAAGACGGATGCGATCCCTCTTTATACAAACTATGCCGCAGGCTGGACAATGGGAGCATGGGATGCATATATTGCGGGAACTGCTACAGGTGATGCAACATACATGAATCAGAAGCTTGCTCATACGGCAAATCCTTTCGCCGATCCGGGTGACGGATCACATGCATACAATGTGTATAAAGTCCTTTATGATGCAGTTGCAAAAGGCCTTATTGAGGATGACTATTCAACTACAGACTGGGAAGGCTGCAAAGGCATGCTTAACAGAGGCGAGATCGGAACTATGGTACTTGGCTCATGGGCATATTCTCAGATGCAGGCAGCAGGAGATAAGCCTGAGGACATCGGATATATGAGCTTCCCTATCACGGTTAACGGCAAGCAGTATGCTACAGCAGGTCCTGATTACGCATTCGGAATCAATAAGGATGCAAGCGATGAAAATCGTATGGCGTCACTTCTTTTTGTAAAGTGGATGACAAATGAGTCGGGATACTCATACAACGAAGGCGGTATTCCTATCAATGCCGAAGATGACAAATATCCCGATCTTTATGCGGCATTTGACGGAGTTGAATATGTTTCAGATGAACCGGCACTTGCGGGAGAAGAAGATCTTAAAGATACACTCAATTCCGATTCGGAACTTAGCATTAACAGCGGTGGTGACAAGAAAGTTCAGGCGATCATAGAGCATGCATCCAACGGGGATATGACTTTTGATCAGATCATGGACAGCTGGAATAAAGCGTGGACAGAAGCACAGGAACTTAACGGAGTTGATACAGACAACTGATTTATAAATTTTTTTATGAGCTGCGGGGGAGGGGCGGAATTGTATGATTCCGCCTCAACTTATAGAAAGAAAGTGAGATAACCCTATGAACAAAAGAAAGTGGAAACAGGCGCAGGTAATATTAACATTTCTCATTATTCCGGTAGGATTACTGATTTTGTTCACATATTATCCTTTTGGCAAAATGGTCCAGTTCAGCTTTTATAACATGAAATACATTGGACCAAGGAAATTCGTGGGATTCAAAAACTATATACAGATTTTTAAACGTGAAGATATTCTGAGAACGCTGTTACTGTCTCTGTATTACATGGTCGGAGCGGTAATTCAGGTATTTCTTGCATTATATCTTGCTACAATATTCTGCTTTAAGGTAAAAGCTGAAAACTTCTGGAAGGGATTTATTTTCTTCCCTTATCTGATAAACGGTATAGCTATCGGATTCATTTTTAAGTTTTTTTACACAAGAGGATTTGTTCTGGACACGGTTCTCCAAGCGATAGGCTTCAATCCGGACAGTCTTCCGTATTGGTTAAAAGACCAAACGATAAACAACTGGTCGCTCGTATACTCGTCGGTGTGGAGATACCTGGGCTCGACAATGGTTCTTTTCCTTGGGGCAATGATGTCGGTGGACAGTACGCTTTATGAAGCAGCGTCGATAGATGGCGCAAATAAGTGGCAGACATTCTGGCACATCATTTTACCGAGCATAAAGACAATAGTAACACTGAATGTAATTTTGGCAATTACAGGATCTCTTTCGGCATTTGAGCCGCCTTTTGTTATAACAAGCGGTGCAAACGGCACGGGAACATTCTTTGTAGTAATGAATGATATTGCTCATACAAGTCAGAAGGTCGGACTTGCCAGTGCGATGGCGGTATTCCTTCTTGTGATCATTTTCATTGCCAAATTTATTCAGGACGCAATATTTAGGTTCCTGTTTAGAAATGCGGGAACAGATATGGATGAAAGAGCGTTCAAGAAACAGCGTAAAAGGGAAGCAAAGGCAAGAATGCAGATGCAAAGAGGAGGTAAATAATGTCATCAAATACAGTAATTGCAAGTGTTGTTCCGAAGAAAAAGATGCGTATTGGTGATATTGTTTGGGGAATCATAAAGTATGCTTCTGTTGCACTTTGTGCTTTTTTGGCAGTACTGCCTATAGTATCCTGTGTCATAACTTCGCTGAAAACAGAGGTTGAGTATCAGAGCACCAATGTTATGACACTTCCGGAAAACTTTTTTAATTTTAACAATTATGTTCAGGCTTTTGCTCAGGCAAATATGGGACTGGCATTTATTAACTCGGGAATAATTCTTTTATTTGTACTTGCGGGATCGACCATGATAGGCTCTCAGCTTGCATATGTTCTAAATCGCTTTAGCTTTCCCGGCAATGCGCTTATCAGGAATCTGTTTACTTTTGCGGCACTTCTTCCGGGTATTGCCATGCAGGTTTCGGTATATGAAATAATGGTCAACCTCGGACTTGTAAATACTTTGTACGGATACATCATCATGATGATGGGAACGGATGTAATGTCAATTTACATCTACATTCAGTTTTTTGAAAATCTTCCTGTGTCACTTGATGAAAGCGCATTTTTGGACGGTGCGAATTACTTCCAGATTTATGCAAAGATATTGCTTCCGCTCTTAAAACCTGCGATTGTTACGAATCTGATTCTTAAGGGCGTTGGTGTTTACAACGAGTATTATTGCGCGAACCTGTATCTTCAGGATAAAAGAAAACTCTGTACGGTAGCCACATCATTGTACACATTCACGGGCCCCATGGGTAATCAGTATCATCTTATCTGTGCCGGCGTGATCATGTCACTTCTTCCTGCTCTGATAATATTCTTGCTTTGTCAGAAACAGATTTATAACGGCGTTGCAGCCGGTGCGGTAAAGGGGTGATAAGTAATGATCAGTGAAATAAAGGAGCATCTTCTGAATGGGATCATACCTTTTTGGAAAGGTTTAAGAGACGATGAATACGGCGGATATTACGGCTACATGGGCTATGATCTTGCCGTTGATAAAAAATATGAAAAGGGCTGCATACTAAACAGCAGGATATTATGGTTTTTTTCAAGCGCATACAAAGTTCTCGTAGATAAAACGCTTTTAAGCGAGGCTACGCATGCGTATGAGTTTTTAAAAAAATATTGCATTGATGATGAATATGGCGGGGTATTCTGGTCGGTATCTTATGACGGAAAGCCTCTTGATACTACAAAACATACATATAATCAGGCTTTTACCATCTACGGACTGTCTGCTTATTTTGATGCATCGGGAGATTGGGAAGCACTGAAGATGGCTATTTCTCTCTACGAACTTATAGAAAAGAAAATGCGTGATGAGCGTGGATATCTTGAAGCGTTCGACAGAGAGTTCAAGCCTGTATCAAATGAAAAGCTGTCGGAAAACGGTACCGACGCGGTAAGGAGCATGAATACTCTTTTGCATGTTATGGAGGGATATACGGAGCTTTACAGGGTATCGGGTGATGGCAGAGTCAGAAAATCTTTATATGAGATTCTGAAAATAGTAAGTACCAAGATATATAATCCAAAGCTTCGCAGACAGGAAGTCTTTTTTGACAAAGATTATAACAGCCTGGTCGATCTTTATTCCTACGGACATGACATAGAAGCGGCATGGCTGATAAATAGGACAACCGATATTCTTGGCGACGGTGACCTTTCGGCAAAGATTGGCAGAATGACGGAGGAGATGGCGAGTGAAGTATATAAAGTTGCTTTTGACGGAAAATCAATTCCCGTCGAGGGACAGAATTCAGTTGTAAAAGAGGACAGAGTCTGGTGGGTGCAGGCTGAAGGAATCAATGGATTTCTTGATGCATACGAAAGACATCCCGAGAAAAAAGAATATCTTGAGGCGGCACGGGCTCTTTGGGATTACATAAAAGAATTTGTCATCGATAAGAGATCCGGATCTGAGTGGTTCTGGTATGTCGATAAAAACGGCGTACCCGCGAAGGACGAGCCTATAGTTGAACCGTGGAAGTGTCCGTATCATAACGGAAGAATGTGTTTGGAGGTAATAACAAGAAATGTTACATGAGAGATATTACATTGAAAAGGACAGACAGGAAAAGCTCATGTCGCGGAAGAATGAACCTGCGGATTTTTATAACGGAGTATATACAAGATATAAATATCCGGTTCTTACAAGACAGCATATTCCGCTTACGTGGAGATACGATCTTGATATAAACAGTAATCCGAATTTTCAGGAGAGGCTTGGGATAAATGCAGTTCTTAATTCAGGAGCCATTAAGCTTAATGGGAAGTATTATCTTGTTGCCAGAATAGAAGGCAATGACAGAAAGTCTTTTTTCGGAGTTGCTGAAAGTGATAACGGCATAGACAATTTCAGATTTTGGGATTATCCGATATTGCTTGATGACACTTGTGAGGAAGAGACAAATGTCTATGACATGAGGCTTACGCAGCATGAGGATGGCTGGATATACGGAGTGTTCTGTTCCGAGAGCCACGATGATTCCACAAACGATCTCTCGGCGGCAGTTGCGGCAGCAGGAATTGTAAGGACAAAAGATCTTAAAAAGTGGGAGCGACTTCCTAATCTTGTTACAAAACGCTCGCCTCAGCAGAGAAATGTTGTTCTTCATCCTGAGTTTGTTGACGGAAAATATGCTTTTTACACCCGTCCAATGGACAGCTTTATCGATACCGGAAGCGGCGATGGTATAGGCTTTGGGCTGTGTGATGATATTGAACATGCAGTGATAGATGAGGAAAAGATTCTTAGCAGAAGAAGATATCATCAGATTACGGAAGCCAAGAACGGTGAATGCGTTGTGCCTATAAAGACAGACAAGGGATGGCTTCACATCGCGCACGGCGTAAGAAATACGGCAGCAGGACTAAGATATGTCCTTTATGCCTATGCAACAGATCTATATGATCCCGGAAAAGTTATAGCGGAGCCCGGAGGACTTCTTCTTGGACCGCTTGGATGGGAGAGAGTAGGAGACGTTTCAAACGTTGTATTCTCAAACGGCGCGATTGTAGAAGAAAACGGCGATATTCTTCTTTATTATGCAGGCAGCGATACAAGGGTATATGTTGCAAAAACAAGTATTGAACTTCTTGGTGATTATATCTTCGGAACTCCCGAAGATCCCGGCAGAAGCGTGCTTTGCGTGCAGCAAAGATGCGAGCTTATAAAGAAAAATCTTGAAGTATTAAAAAATGAGATTTAAGGAGCAAATATGGCAGTATTGAAACTACAGGCTCCCACCAAAGATTATCTGTGGGGAGGAAACCGCCTTGTCGACGAATTCGGTAAAAGACCGGCAGGCGATGTGACCGCGGAAAGCTGGGAGCTGTCATGTTATCCCGGTTGCGAGTCTGTGATTGAAAACGGTGAGTTTGCGGGAAAGACGCTCACTGATTATATAAATGAAAAAGGTAAGAATGTCCTTGGAAAAAACTGCGAGAAATTCAGGGAATTTCCAATACTTATCAAGCTTATTGATGCAAGAAAAGATCTGTCATTGCAGGTTCATCCGTCAGATGATTACGCTCTGAAAAAAGAAGGGCAGTACGGAAAGACGGAGATGTGGTATATAATTGATGCCAAAGATAATGCTTTTTTGTATTATGGCTTTAAACGCGAGATTTCCAAAGAAGAGTTTCGAAAGCGCATAGAGAATCAGACTCTTACAGAAGTTCTTAATGCATATCCCGTAAGCAAAGGGGATGTTGTTTTCATTGAGGCGGATACTCTGCATGCAATCGGTGAGGGGATTCTTCTTGCAGAAATTCAGGAAAATTCAGATATCACTTACAGGGTGTATGATTACGGAAGACGCGATAAGAACGGAAATCTGCGTAAACTTCATATAGAAAAAGCACTTGAAGTGACCGATCTTTTTCCAGCAAAAAAGGTTTCGAGACCTGAACCGCATATCGGAAACTGCAAATATTTTACGGTTGATAAAGTCAATCTAAGCGGTAAGATCATGAATAAGCTTAGCGGTACGGTTGACGAGAACTCGTTTTTACATATTCTGTTCCTTTCGGGAGAAGGGGAAATAAAGAATGACAACGAGGATGTGAGATTTAAAAAGGGCGACAGCTTCTTTCTCCCCGCCGGTGATGGAAATTATGAGATTTGCGGAGAGTGTGAGGCACTTTTCACGTATATTTAAGGATGAGAATATGCTTAGAGAGTATAAAATTTCAGAAATAGAAAAATTGAAGATTCATGGCAGGAGAACTGCATGTCTTGATCCTTTAACGCTGTTCTGGAATGGTTCGGGAATAGAAATGAATGTACGTGCCACTGTGGTGAAACTTCGCTGTTACGCAGACTATTCAGTCTTTGAGCCGTGGATTGATGTTCTTGTTGAAGGCGTAAGATATCAGAAGAGACCGCTTGAAAAGGGAATAAATGAGATCACAATCTGGCAAGGAAATGCGGGATCTGGCGAAAGTGATATTCCGCTCAGAAATATCAAGATTATGCGAGATACACCCGCTATGGCGGCGGATGGTGATACCCTGATACGGATTGAAGCTGTTTTTACCGATGGTACATTTGAAAATGTGGATGAACCGGGGCATAGGATTGAGTTCATAGGAGACAGTATAACATCAGGCGAAGGCTGCATGGGGCCTGTCTGTGAACAGGACTGGAATAGCGCATGTTTTGATGCTTTCGATAATTATACATATATCACAGCTCAAAAACTGGGGGCTGACTATGAGGTTTTCAGCCAGAGCGGTTATGGCTTTGTGTGGTCCTGGAATGGCAATCCGAAAGAAAATATGCCGTTATTCTATGATGAGGTGTGCGGGCTTGTTCCGGACGGAAAAGCTTGTGAGCTTGGGACTTATGAGAAATATGATTTCTCTCTTTTTGAACCTGATATCGTCATTATTAATTTGGGTACGAATGATGCGGGTGCGTATTCCGTAAGTAGCCATGAAGCTGCAAGGAGCATGGGAAGTGATAATATTCACTATCTGAATGAAAAAGGTGAGATCCCGTCGGAGGATGTGGCAGTGCTTAAGAACGGCGCAAAAGCTTTTTTGAAAAAGGTCAGAGAGAAGCGCCCGGGTGCCATAATAATATGGGCTTACGGAATGCTGCTTCAGGATTCTGATATAATTAACACTCAGATGACAAACCTGCTGTCAGCGGCAGTTGCTGAGTATTCCAAGCAGGAAAACGACAGCAAGGTATATTATCATCAGCTTCCGCCGACACTTGCCGGAGAGTTTGGCTCGAGATCGCATCCCGGCCATGCGGCTCACAAAAAGGCAGCAGAATCATTGGTGAAGAAGATAGAGGCGGTGTTGGGAGTGTGATAGAAAGACTTGCATTTGTGGGATGTTTTGAATCATAGATTCAAGGCGCTCGCAAACAGGCCATTTGAGTCGGTTTCGCCGAAGGAATTGCTTGTTTACTGTATCAAGCTCTCACGAAATCTGCAGCCGATGCATATTGGATATTTCGGATGTTTATGCTTGTTAGTTGAATTACAGTCAGCTTACCCTGTCCATTTTGCAGTAAATGCAAGTATGGACAGGGCTTTTTTGTAGCATTTTCCTGTCCATTATGCGGAAAATGGAAAAATAGACAGGGTTTTTGCAGCCATTTTCCTGTCCATTATGCAGTAAATGGAAAAATAGACAGGGCTATTTGCTGTCTTTTCCCTGTCCATTTTGCAGTAAATGCAAGTATGGACAGGGCTATTTGCTGCCTTTACCCTGTCCATTATGCGGTAAATGGAAAAATAGACAGGGCTATTTGCTGTCTTTTTCCTGTCCATTATGCGGGAAATGTAAAAATGGACAGGGGTTTTTGCTGTCTTTTACCTGCCCATTATGCGGAAAATGTAAAAATGGACAGGGGTTTTTGCAGCCATTTTCCTGTCCATTATGCGGTAAATGCAAGTGTGGACAGGGATTTATTGCTTTATATTAAAGTGCACTGCCTATATTGGAAAACGATGAAAAGTGGCAGGACGATTATGCAAGAATTTACTGCCTATATCGGGGAGCGATGAAAAGTGGCAGGACGATTATGCAAGAATTTACTGCCTATTTAGGATAAGCGATGAAAAGTGGCAGGACGATTATGCAAGAATTTACTGCCTATATCGGGGAGCGATGAAAAGTGGCAGGACGATTATGCAAGAATTTACTGCCTATATAGGATAAGCGATGAAAAGTGGCAGAAAGATAATGCAAAAAAGCACTGCCTATATAGGGGCATTGATAAATAGTGGCAGAATAACAATGCAAAAAAGAACTGCCTATATAGGACAGATGATGAATGGTAGCAGAATAGCACGGGAAAAGAGTTGCTGCCTATGCTTTGTTGTTTTCCGTCATTACATGATATGATACCGGGTATTTATAGAGCAGGTTTGCAACGAGAATCGAGAGTAGTGAGCCTGCTATCATTATCAGAAAGCCGATGGCTATTGAGCTTTTCATGTTGATCTTAAAAAATTCATCCAGCATGGATGTGAGTATGATTGTTGGAAGAAATATGATTACCATGAATATAATACTCAATAGTGTGCGTTTGCTAAATAAAATTTCATACAACATACAATTGATGCAAAGTACACTGAAAACCAAAATGAGCGTTCCGTGTTTTGCATAGCTTTCTTGTAAAGAAAGATTCGGTAACGGTTTACTTACAATATATAACCTGTGTATTGATATTAATAGAAAAGTGATTATATACAGGGGGATTTGTATATAAAAGGGGTATACGGTCTGGAGTTTTTTTGCTGACGGTGATGACTGCGCAAGTCCTGATCCGCTTGTGTTCACAATGCTCATAAAAAAGAAAATTGCGGAATTAGTAAAGAATATCATATTTGATAAATTACTATGTGATAAGAGCTCGCCGATCATTCCTAGTAAAAACACGACTACTGATAATATAAGCTGAGATTTTAAGTGCGGATCAGTTTTGATTATTGTTATTATTTTTTGGATTTCTTTTTTCATGTGGCTCCTTAATGACAAGCTGAGATTGGGTTTTCTTGTACATAAATTATTTCACTTCATAATTGATCAAAAGCCGGCGAGGTATTTGCTAAGCTTTGTTGTTTGCTTTCATAACATGTGCGGATATTGGGTATTTATAGAGCAGGTTTGCTACGAGGATCGAGAGTAGTGATCCTGTTATTACTATTGCGAATCCTGCGGCGATAGAAGCTGTTAGGGTAAGCTTGTATAGTAATGACGGCACGCGTATACCAATAAAACAGATTGATAAAATTATTGGTGCATAAGTAATACAAATGCAAATTACTCCGAAAACAAAGAATTTTCGGGTGATAATCTCAGAAATAGAAATGATAAATATCGCAATGCTATACAAGATAATCAATCCGCATTGTATAGCATAGATGCGATCTGCTGACATATCGGGTATTGGCTTACTTGAAAGATAAACTCTGTGCCAGGAGAGTAGCGCAAATATAATAATGTGAAATGGCATTTGCAGAATGAATGGATATAGGGTCTGGAGTTTTTTTGCAGATGCCGAGGATTGAACTATGCTACTTCCGCTTGATATCATGATTGATTGATATATCAGGCATACACAAGTTGACAATCCAATTATACCTGTATTTCCTAAATCTGAAGAAAACTCACAAAATACTCCTCCGACAAATAGAAATATTCCGATGAAAATCTGGGATTTTAATTGTGGAGCCGCTTTTATAATAGTCATTATTTTCGTTATTTCTTTTTTCATGTCTGATCTCCTTGATGATAGAAGGCAATTTTTTTGGTCTTTTCCTTAAGCTTTATTATTGACCCTCATTACATGTGCGGATATAGGGTATTTATATAGCAGGTTTGCAAAAAGAGTTGAGAGCAGTGAACCTGCTATTAGAATAAGAAAGCCTAAAGTAATAGTGATTGGAAATGTGAGATTAGTAATATTGTAAAAAGATTGAGGATGTATTATTGAATAAGAAATCATAGTTATAAAAATAAATGTAAATAATATCATACAAACAAGAGAAAGGCCAAAGAATTTATGACTTAAAATTTCATATATGGATGAAAAGAAGCATATTGCGCTAAACATTAGAATATAAAAGCATTGTAAGCTGATGTTTTCTTTTATAGACATATCAAGCGCTGGTTTACTTGCAATATAAACGCTGTTAAAGGAAACAATAAAAAAGAGGATACTGTTCACAAGTAATTTTATATAAAAGGGAAAATTAATTTGGAGTTTTTTTGCTGATGAGGATGTTTGGCCAAGTCCGGTGCAACTAACCGACATTATGGTCTGGTATATTTGTCCGGTAACGTTGGAAAGATAAACTAAGCCCAGAATGTTATATGTACTTGATGTCTTTGCAGTTATCTCGAAACATATTCCTGCAATCAAGAACAATAATGCACTGATTATTCGTGTTTTTAATTGTGGAGCGGCTTTTATAATAGTTATTATTTTCTTTATTTCTTTTTTCATGTCAATACTCCTTGATGTTAGAAAAGCAACGATCTGTTGTGTAATTAAAAACCAAAATACTGATTATTACAGATAAAATAAAACTTATCGGAAGCCATATAATAAACGGTATATGAATGGAATCATAAATAAACAGGAACAGCATGCATGCGTTAAGCGCACCAATTATTGCGGTTAGCGGTAGTGATATATATGCGTGTACATTATTTGACAGAATATTTCTCGTAAATGTAATGATGCCTGTCGTAGTGCTGTAGTCAAGAAAGATTATGGTTGAGACAAACACCGGCAAACGCATATCTATACTATTGGCTGATATTATTGTGGCTATGATCAGGCTTAGTGTAGGAGGGATGGTCAGCTGCACAAACCTTCTTATCTGGTCTGCAATTATTGCGTCCTTTATAAAGCTGTCAACGTGAGTTGATGTTTTTATTATTCCAAGGAAAAATCCTTTTGCGGTAATTCCGTTAAAAGGCATATAGTCAGCTAATAAGGTAAAAAATGAAAGAAGCGTCATCATGATTGCTATACCCATATAGTTGTCAAATGACATAATTACCAATGCAAAAGGAACAAGAAAAGCAGGCATAACAACAAGCATTGCAATGTTATATAAAAAACTGCAAAAGCAATTATGCGCAGTTATCATTCTTGATAGATGTTTCATTTATATACTCCTCCGATCAGCTATGTGACTTAAGCTTTGTGTATGCACGCATAATGCCGACGGCAAGCTGTGAAAGAGTGGGGATAGAGGTTTCTACATCCATTCCTGCAAGCTTATCAATGTTTTCGCTGAGGCAAAGACCCTCATAACCGTAGGTATTCGAAGTTATGTCATAAAGGATATGCTTTGCGGCTTTTTCGTCTTTCTTTTCACCGCGTACAAAAACATATTTCTCTTTTAGATCTTCTACAAAGCCCTGTTCGACAACGGTTCCGTTTTCAATTATGATCGCATAATCTGTCACGTTCTCCATGTCAGAGATGTTGTGAGTGGAGAAGATAACCGATTTGTCGTTATCCTCTGAAGAAGCGAGGTATTCACGGAGCATTGAACACAGTCTTTCTCTCATAAGCGGATCAAGCGGAGAAGCGGGCTCATCCATGAGAAGGAGCTTGGTATCTCTTGCAAGAACACCTGCAAGCATGAGTTTTATGCGGTTTCCATCTGAGAGACTACTTACTTTTTTGTCTTTACCCGAACGTGAGCTGCTTGTTACCGCAAGATCTTCTAAGATCTGATCGTATTTTTCTCCGTCGAAATTATCGAACAATACAGACTGAATCTCTTTTGTCTGCTTGAGTGTCCAGTGGGGGAGGAAGTAGTGCTTGTCGGTACCGGTATAGCCGATGTGTTCTTTAACGTAAGGATCGTTTTCCCTGTCTTTTTCCGTGTAATTACCAAAGTAAGTGATTTCGCCTTTATGAACCTGCTTTATACCTGCGATCATTTCGAGCAAAGTAGTTTTACCTGCGCCGTTTTCGCCGATAAGTGCCGTTGCGAATCCTTTGGGAAAATTGATACTGTCAATATTAAGCTCGAAATGACGGTATTTTTTACTGATGTTTTTACATGAGATGACTGCTTCTGCTTTCATAGCTTAATGCCTCCGTTATTAATTATCCAATTTCTGCAATGTCTTTAGTGTGCTGATAAGCTCGCTGTCTGACATCTTCGCGATCTTTGCAAATTTGATCGCATCAAGAAGTGCGTCTTCAACCTTGCGAATATGCTGCTCTTTGAGCATTTCAGTGTCCTGGGCGTTTACGTAATAACCTTTTCCTTGGACGGCTGTTACAAGCCCTTCGCTTTCAAGCTGTTCATATGCCTTTATGGTTGTGATGACGCTGATCTTAAGTTCCTTGGCAAGTCCCCGTATCGATGGCAGGTATTCACCCTGACCGATTCGCCCTTCAAGTACCTCACCGCGGAAATAGTCAGCAATCTGCTGGTAGATTGGCACACCTGAATTCTGTGAGATTTTCATATGATTCCTCATTAAAAATACAGTTAGTGTTATTGATTCAGATGAAACTGTTTATGTGTTATATATACACTAATAACACATAGAAGTCAAATTCAAAATTTCCGAAAACATATTGACATATTACGACTGACGTAGTATTAATACTATTACAGACGTACTACGACAAACATAGTATAGCAACAAATTAAATGACATGAAGGGATCTATCTGAGAATGAAGACAAAAAAATTTATCTACGGAATACTTTTAACGTTTTTATTATTCTTTTTATTTGTGGCGTCGGAAATATTGGCAAGTATTTTTGTTCGTGATGAAACATTAAAAGATACTTTGCAAGCGGCTTCGCGCTATCTGATTGCTATATTGGGACTATTTTTGGCAAACAGGTTATACGGAACTGACTTTAGATTCAGAAGTAAAGGATTTGCAAAAGGAGTTTTTTGTACGGGAATAACACTTATGGCATTGGTTGTTCTTAATCTTTATGATGACTTTTCGCAGCCTGAAATTTCTTTTGTTAAGGCTCTTCCAAGACTTATATTCGCATTTGTTTGCAATATGGGAACCGGAATGTTTGAAGAATCAATGCTTAGAGGTACACTTTTTAACTCCTTCAGATATCGTTTTGGTGAAAGCAGAAAAGGTATAGTAAAAGCAATACTTATCTCATCGATTGTATTTGGGCTTTTGCACTTTTCGAATCTTATATCTTCACCTACAAGGGTTATCGCGACTGTTTCACAGGTTATCTATGCAATTGCAATCGGATGCTGTCTGGCTTGCGTGTACTACATTACGGATAGCATATGGGTTGTTTCTGTTTTGCACGGACTTATTGACTTTACATCCGAGTTTTGGGACTGTTTCATTAACTCGGATACCGGACTTGCGGTACAAAAAGCGACAGAGGATATAACACTTTCCGAAGGAATATATGCTGTTTCTGTAACGGTTGTTTGTGCCGTAATTGCTTTTATACAGCTCCGCAGAGAGTTTGGCAAAAGAAAGATGAAATAATCGATAGCTATTGAAAGGAGGTGGTATAAAAACATAATAATCTGATCACACTCTAATAAATGTAAATACCCCAAGGAAAAGCGAGGACATATAGAATGGATAGCCTGTCACTATATGATCCTCGCTTTACTGTTTGCATGTGTATCGGATATAATCTGATATGTGGAGGGAAATATGACAACAGACGAGATAAGAGCAAGGCTCTTTGAACTAAAAGACGATAAGTACGCAGCATTTAACAGAAAGCTAATTCCTACAGTCAATCCCGATAAGGTGCTCGGCGTGAGAACTCCTGCGCTTAAGAAGTTTGCAAAAGAGGTTGCAAAAGATGAGGAAGGGTGCACGGCTTTTTTACAGGAGCTTCCGCACAGATATTACGACGAGAATCAGCTCCATGCCTTCATAATATCCGGGATAAAAGAATATGAAAGCTGCGTTTTTGAAGTTGAAAAATTCCTTCCGTACGTTGATAACTGGGCAACCTGCGATCAGATGTTGCCGGCGGCATTTAAGAAAAACAAAGATGAACTTGTAAAGAAGATATACGAATGGCTCGATTCGGATAAGACATATACAGTGCGATTCGGCATAGGTATGCTTATGAAGCATTATCTTGAGGAGGATTTTAAACCGGAATATCTTGAGAGAGTATCGTTGATCAGGTCTGATGAATATTACATTCAGATGATGATAGCGTGGTATTTTGCAACTGCGCTCAGCTTTCGCTATGACGACGCGCTTCCGTACATAAGAGACAATAAACTTGATCCCGATGTTAAGAAAAAGACTGTCAGAAAGGCGATTGAAAGCTATCGGATATCCAAAGAACAGAAAGATTATCTCAGAAATTGTTGATTAAGCGTAAATTAAAAAAAAATTTACAACACGTAATAATTTGAAGATGCCGATGGATAGGGGGTTCCCGCGAACGGAAACGGTAAAATTTTGTGGAAAATCGTACACATTTATGGTGCAGAAGTATAAAATATGTGCGGAATGAAGCAATAAATCAATCTTTATGATACAATAATATGCAGTTAAGGAGAAATGTGTATGCGTATTATTAATATTATAGAAAACACTGCAGGTAAAAATGACTGCATACCGGAGCATGGATTGTGCTTCTACGTAGAGACCAAGAAACATAAGATTCTCGTAGATACCGGAGCATCTGGACTTCTTGTAGAGAATGCAGATCAGCTTGGAATAGATTTAGCGGATGTGGACACTGTTGTTATCACACACGGTCATTACGACCATGGCGGCGGTATCCTTTCATTTGTAGATCTGAATGATACTGCGATGATTTATATAAGTGAACATGCTTTTCAGAAGTTCTACTCGACGTCGCGCGGAAGAAGACCCAGATATATTGGTCTTAGCAGAAAGGTAAAAGACCTTCCTCAATTGGAAATCTTAGAGGATGGCGTAACAAAAATTGACGATGAGCTTACTATCTTTTCCGATATAGGGGACAGATATGAGAACCCCCAGACGAACAGCACTCTTTTTATAAAAGATGGCGGAGAGCTTGTAGAGGATGATTTTGCTCATGAGCAGTGCCTTGTTGTTTCAACCGAAGGTAAAAAAATATTATTTTCGGGCTGTGCACATCACGGTATTCAGAATATAATGGATAAGTATGTGTCGATATTTAAGAGCGATCCCGACGCGGTAATAAGTGGTTTTCACACTGCAAGGGACAGAGGATACTCCAAAGAAGATATCAAGGAGATCCGTAATATCGCAAAAGATCTCACAGAGTACGAATCGGTATTCTATACAGGTCACTGCACGGGCGTTGAGCCGTTTGAAGAGATGCAGAAGATTCTGAAGGACAAGATAAAGTACGTTCACTGCGGCGATGAGATCAAATTCTCTGATTCGAGAAAGAGCAATGATTCGAGAAAGAGCAAGAGCAGAAGCAGAGACAGAGACTTTGATATGGACATGGATATGGATGTTGATAATGACATCGATAATGATATCGATAATGATATCGATGACGATGAAGAGGATACAAGAACATCCGGCTCAAGAAGTTCCAGAGCTTCAAGACGTAAAGAAGAACCTGAATCAAGTCCGAGAGAGAGAAGATCGTCAAGGGCAAAAGAGTCGGTTGAATCAAGACCCAGGGAAAAAGCGTCTTCGAGAGCAAAAGAAGCCGTGGTTTCAAAGCCTAAAGAGGCTTCGAATTCAAGAGTTAAACAGGCCGTAGTTTCAAAGCCTAAAGAGACAGCAGCTGCTAAGAAAAAAGAAGCAGAACATGTAAAATCAAAGGATACAGCACCTGAGAAGAAAGAAGAAACAGTGGTTGTAAGAGCTGAAGATACCGTAAGGGCAAAATACAGAAGGATAACAGAGACTCTTATCAAAAGAGGATTATCTTTTACATCAATGGAAAGTTGTACGTCGGGGCTTATCGCTTCGCTTATAACAGATACAGAGGGCTCATCGGCCGTAATGAAGGGCGCTTATATTACTTACAGTAATGAAGCCAAGGTTCTCCACGGAGTTCCTAAGGAAACCATCGATAAGTACGGAGTATATTCCTATGAGACTGCCGAAGATATGGCATTCTCCGCAGGCGCAATCTATGAAGCGGATGTTGCTATCGGAGTAACCGGAACGATGGGAAATTCCGATCCTTCAAATGATGACAGCGTTCCGGGAGAGGTTTATTTTGCGATTGCTTCCAAATTTGGAAACAGAAGCTATCATGCGAATATACCCCCGAAACACTCAAGATATGAGTATAAGCTTGCCGTCGCTGAACTTGTGGCGGATAAATTAATAGAGATTATAGGCAAATAATTCACGGAGGGATTCATAAAAAATGCAGAAATGGGCAAGACTTTTATATCAGCCGGCGCTACCTTTAAACGGGAAGGTGCCTGTTACGGGAAGCGAGGAACATATCAGTATTTCCAAAAAAGCTGCGGATGAAAGTGTTGTTCTCTTAAAGAACAATGGGCTTTTGCCTCTCAAAAACGTTGAGAAGGTGGCTCTGCTTGGTAAAGCGTCATATGAGTACGTAAAAGGCGGCGGAGGTTCCGGAGACGTTTACTGCGAATATACAAGATCGTTGTACGACGGACTTAAGATGCGCGGTGTCAAGGTGTACGAGCCTATTATTGAATACTACAAGGAAGAACTTGATAAGCAGTACAAGAAGGGCTGTGTTCCGGGAATGACCAAGGAACCGACTATCCCTTCGGTTATTCTTAAGAATGCTACGAGATTTTCCGAGACAGCTATCGTTGTTATCAACAGATTCTCAGGCGAAGGTTGGGATCGAAGCGATATAGACGGAGACATCGAAACGTTTAATCCATGGCCTGCCGGAGTTAAGATGACAACTTTATCGAAAGTCATCTTCCCTGATGGAGATTTTTATCTTTCATTTGAGGAAAAAGAGCTTGTCCAAAATGCATGTGATATCTTTGAAAATGTAGTTGTTGTTCTCAACATTGGCGGTGTTATGGACTGCAGATGGATAGAGGGCAATGACAGGATTGATGCGGCTGTTTATATGGGACAGGGCGGAATGGAAGGCGGTCTTGCGGCAGCAGACGTTATTCTTGGAAACATTTGTCCTTCGGGAAGACTTGCCGATACATTTGCGGGAACTCTTGATGATTATCCGTCAACAAAGGGATATCACGATTCTTTTGATTACGTGGATTACACGGAAGATATCTATGTTGGTTACAGATTTTTTGAAACCTTCGAGGGAGCTTCCGACAGAGTTATCTATCCTTTCGGATATGGATTGTCATATACAACTTTTGATATAGAAGTTTTGGGTGCCGTCAAAAAAGAGGACACCATCATTTTCAATGTAAAAGTTACAAATACAGGAAGAATGGCAGGAAAAGAAGTTGTGCAGCTCTATGTTTCGGCGCCTGCCGGCAAACTTCTTAAACCTAAAAAGAGCCTTGTTGATTTTGAGAAGACAAAAGAGCTTCAGCCCGGCGAGGCACAGCTTATGACACTTAAGATCACCGAATACGGCCTTTCATCTTATGATGATCTCGGAAAGTTCAGTGATGCATCTTATGTTCTTGAAAAGGGAAAATATGAATTCTACCTTGGAAGCAATGTAAGAGATGCGGCAAAGATATCTTTCTTCTGGGAGAACTTTGTTGATAAAGTTGTATGCACATTAAGCCACAAGGCTGTTCCCGCAGCGCTTAAAAAGAGACTTTTGGGCGACGGAACATATGAAGAACTTCCTGTTTTTGAGAAACCTGACAAGAATGAAAGTGTAATAGAGAAGATGGAGCCCGGTACGGAGGAAGCGCTTGCTCCCACTGAAAAAGGGCTTAAGAGACATTATTACACAATGCCTTTGATAGAGGGTGCAAAGCAGCTTTCGGAAGTTGCGGAAGGCAAGATAAGTCTTGATGAATTTATGGAACAGCTTTCTGTCAATGATATGATAGAGCTTCTGGGAGGCCAGCCCAACACAGGTGTTGCCAATGTATTCGGTTTTGGTAATATGGACGAATACGGCATTCCAAATGCAATGACAGCTGACGGACCTGCAGGTGTTCGTATCATGCCTGAGACCGGAATCAGGACTACGGCATTCCCATGTGCTACTTCAATTGCATGTACATGGAACAAAGAAATCGCTGAAGAAGTGGGAAGAGCAGGCGGAGAAGAGCTTAAAGAGAATAACCTCTGCGTATGGCTTACACCTGCGATCAATATACACAGAAATCCCATGTGCGGAAGAAATTTCGAATATTATTCGGAAGATCCTTACCTTACAGGTAAGATGGCAGCAGCCATGGTGCGCGGAATTCAGAAGAATCATGTCGGTGCTTGTGTTAAGCACTTTGCTTGCAATAACAAGGAGATCAACAGAAAGCACTGCGATTCAAGAGTATCTGAAAGAGCGCTAAGAGAAATCTATTTAAAGCCTTTTGAGATGATCGTAAAAGAAGAGCAGCCTTACACCATAATGTCATCTTACAATGTGGTTAACGGCGAAAGAGCTTCTGAGTGCAGAGACCTTATAACAGGTATCCTTCGCGAGGAGTGGGGATATACAGGACTTGTTATGTCCGACTGGTGGACAAGAGGAGAGCACTATAAAGAGATCAATGCAGGTAACGACCTTAAGATGGCGACAGGATTCCCTGAGAGAGTTAAGGAAGCCCTTGAGCTTGGCGCCGTAAGCGAAGAGAACATTCGTATAAGTGCCAAGAGAGTGCTGAAAACACTGCTTAAATTTGATTGATATTTAATAGAACAATATGAAAAGGACTAAAGAGATATGACTCTTTAGTCCTTTTTTCTTAGTGGGGTTTTAACATGCAGTTTTTATTTTGTTTCGCCTGAACTTGTCCATATATTGGCATATGCTGAATCAATGTAACCTTCGCTGCCTTCATCATATTCAATTTTTAGCCAGCCTTCAGTTTCATCAAGAACTTTTACTTCTTCGCATGGAGCAAGGTATCCGATATTTTCAGAATCATAATTTGGTTCTTTGCGTACTCTTAGGACTCCGTCATCTGTTTTGATTGTAGCCATCTTGACTCCGTTTGGATCAGAAACTGCAACTATATCAGAAGATAATAGTGCAGAGGCGGAACTTTCGGGAGCTTCTGTTGGAGCGGCATCGTCGGACGCCTCGTTCGTAGATGAAACGCTTGCAGAATTATCAGCGGATGGGTCAACATATGAATTCTCGGCGCTGTTGCCGCATCCTATAAGTGTAAATACAATAGCAGAAGTAAATAAAAAAGCTTTTATTTTATCCCTTTTCATCTTTTCTCTCTTTTCTCTATTATGTTTTTATTTAGAACTGTTTAGCTCCACTGGAACTTTTTGTAATTTACATTATTCTGATACTCGATAGAAGCAACCTTTCCGTTTTCGACGGAAAAACTGATCCTGACATCACCAAGCTCATAGACGAATGATTCACCGAAATAGGCAATATATTCTTCTTCTGTCAATTCTCTTCCTGTAGGACCGTCAAATACCTGGTTGTGTTTGCCGTTAGGAGTTCCGTAAGCGGCGATAAGTTCTTCCTTGGAGCTTCCAACCTTGATATTACGTGCGGTTGTCATTCCTGCTACACGTGTGGATATTGTAATAGGAGTTTCTGTTCCGAAATCACTTCTACATATCATACCGACTGCCTGATTTTTGCCATATGCATAATAGGATTGCAGGCTCTGTATATTTGAATCTGCAGGAACATATCCGCCCATTGCTTTATTCACCGCATCAAAGCTATCCATTATGGATACAACGTTTCCGTTATAAGTAAACTGATAATCCTTGACGTCGCCCTTATTAGCTGTGTTAGAAGATGCGGTAGCCTTGTTTTCTTCAGGGGCAGCAGGTGTAGTAGAAGTGTTTGCCGCTGTGGTATTGGCTTTTTCGTTAGCCAAAGCCTCTTTATTGGACTTATCTACGTTGGCATTGTGATCAAATGCAAACCATGCTACCTTATCGGTTTTTTCGCTAAAGCAGAAGTATAAGCTGAATTTATCGAACTTATATTTATAACTGTATTCTGTGCCGGTACCGCCTTCAAAATATCCCTTCTCAACAGGCTTTCCATATAAAGATGTTATTTGATCAACTGTGTCTCCGACACCTGCATTGCGGGATGTCTTTATATCTTTCCTGTTATATACGGAAAGGCTGAGCGGAAGTTCCTTGCCCTCACTTAGATAGGTAGAGTAGTGGATGTTTCCTGAATCATAAGAATAGTTATATTCGTTGAGGGAATAGGTCTTTTTGTCTTCGTAAGTTCCGAGATCGGCAAGTGTTTTTGTTGAATCGTCCAATACTGAAAGAACCTTACCGTTATAAATGATCTCGTTCTCGGCAAGTTTTGTCTGGGTTTGCTGTGAGGTTGCAGTAGCTGCGGTATCTGTTTTGGTCTCGGACTTATCGGCCGATGAAGCAGTAGTAGCTGCGTCTGATACCTCAGAAGATGCAGCGGTTGCTGCAGATGTATCTGCTGAAGCTGCAGTTGCTGCTTCTGCAGAAGATGCGTTGGAAGAAGCGTCTTCGCCGGCAACCATCTCAGCTTTTGCGATTTCTCTCTTTGCTTCCTCAGTCATTTCCATTTCACTGCTTCCTTCAGTAGCGCTCATTGATGTTCCGTCGCAGCCTACAAGCGCTAACATCATTGTAGATGCCAAAAGGGCTGCTGCTGTTGTGTGTCTCTTCATGGTATTTCTCCGTTTCATTTTGGTAATAATTTATGAGTAACCTTATGTGCCTGACATTACTTGTGCATCAACCAGGTTATTGAAGGTTTCATTATTTGCTTTATCAGTAAAATAGTAATAACCTACCTTGCCGTTCTCGATGCCGAAGGCTACAGAATATGAATCAAATTCATACCAATTTATTTTGCCTTTGTTTCCGTCGCGCTCATATTCTTCTTTATCTTCAAAAGGTTCGCCGTAAGCAGCGATCATTTCTTCTTTTGTACTTCCAACGCCTATGTTACGGGCTGTATTTATGCCTTCTTTCCTTATGTCCATGCAGTATGCATATTCTTTTCCGTCTTTAACATAAGTGGATAGACTAACGCCGGAGTCAAATTTGTATACAGGCATTGTCTCTCCCCAAAACTCGATGTCTTTATCTGAAGGGGTGCCAAGGTCTGCCAATGTCTTTTCTGCGTTGTTAAGAACTGAAACAGCTTTGCCGTTCACGGTGACTGTTGTTTCAGTGATGGCGTCTCCGCTTTCCGATGCGCTTGAATCTGTGGTTTCTTCACTTTCAGCTGAAGTAGTTTCTTCTGTTTCGCCGGCTTCTCCGGTCTCTTCGGGAGCTACTTCGGAAAGCTGCAACTCGCCTTCTGCTTCGGAAGCATCAGATGATGGAGCACTACATCCCATAAGCGAAAGAATAATAGATGCCGCCAAAAGGATAGGTAATGTCGAACTTTTTTTCATGTTGTTTTCCTCCGTTTTTCATGGTTTTATTTGGTGTCATTTATTACATATTCAATCTTGTAAACCTTATCATCATCATCAAAATAGAAGATGATGTAGTAATCTTCAAAATCACAAAGAATCCAGTTCCCGATTCGCTCACCGGCATTGTCGTAGGCGGCGATGACTTCGTCCTGGGTGCTTCCTATACTTATGCCGTTTGAAGTACGCACGCTTTCGTCGGATATGGTGTACATAAATGTCGCATCGTTTGACATAGTATAATCAATGGTAGGAGAGTGATAACCATCGAAGTATTCTTTGTTGAAGTGGAGGTAGGTAGAGACCTCTCCGGTATCACATGTACTTAATATATCAATGACTGTATTCGGATCGTCGAAAAGAGAAAGCATATTTCCCTTATATTCAAAAGCTGCATCGGCTAAGTTCTTTTCTTTGGTCTGTGGTTGAGACGAAAGTGTGGCAGCGCTTGAAGCGGTGTCTGAAATGTTGCCGCAGCCCATAAGTGTTAGGACTATTGCAGATATTGAAATGATTGATGTTACGATTCGTTTACTCATGATAGGGTCTCCTCATTGCATTAACTAAGATAATACTGCTTTTTAATTGAGCGCACAGCTGTACTTATTGCCGTTATCGTTGTTTAAGTATGAGAAGGATGTAAGTTTTTTGTCGTTATCCAGGCTGAAAGTTATTGAAAAACTTCCCATATCATAATCAAGATCGTATATATTTACCTCGGGAAAATCAGCAATCTCACTTGGCTTTCCGTAGGCTGATATTATTTCTTTTTCGGTGTTCCCGAGGCCTATTCCCTTAGATGTTTTTATGTTTTTGTCATGGACAAGAATATAGTCAGGGGCTTCGGTGCCGTTGCTTAGTTTAAAGGCAGAGTACTCAATGATGTCGGGATCTGTTCCGAAGAGGTAGGTCTCAGAATTATTGTATGCTGAAGGTTCGCTGCTTGTGGGCGTACCAAGAGCTGCAAGGACTGTTTGGGTATCATCGAGAATAGAGACTGTATTTCCGTTATATTCAAAAACTGCATCTTCTGAATTGGTGATCTTTTCAGGCTCAACGGGTATTTCGTCCGAACTTTTTTCATTAACTGTAGTTGCTTTAGTGGCATTCATAGTTTCGGCTTTGTCAGCGATAACTTCGATGGCAGATGCTTCTTCGGCAGCAGAAACGCTGTCGGGTGAAGTTACGCCACATCCTACGAGTGCAAGTGCTATAACAGATATCAATAAAAAACTTGTTCTTCTCTTCATCATTTTTCCTCTGGTTTAAACTTATCTTTATGAAACTGGTTATTAGTTTTCGTTAATGAATCCGATTGCATCAACTTTACTGTTTTTATCTAAAAAGAATGTAAGTGTGTAACCGTCGAAGTTATACTCGATATCATTTATGCCGTCAAGCTTGGTCGCCTCAGCTTCACCATAAGCGGCAATAACATCTTTATCGGTGCTTCCTATTGATATTCCTCTTGATGTCTTAATAGCGGAATCATAGATTATTATTGCGTCTGTCTTTCCGGCGATTACTGTAAGGTCGATAGTATCGGGATCGGTACCGTATGTATACATCCTGTCTGCAGGATCGTCGCTGTTTGGAGCTTCCTCTTCATTACTTGGTTTGCCGAGAGCAGACTTGATTTTATCAGGGGCGTCGGTAATAGATATTGTGGTTCCGTTATATTCAAAAGATAAATCTGCAGCATCGGGATTACTAGGCTTATTGGCAATGGCTCCGTCAGTGTAGTCGCCTTCGTCTTCAGTTGCTTCGGGAGCATCTGCTTTAGCTTCGGCTGAAACTTCTGCTTCAGATCCTTTTGAAACTCCCGCATCCGATTCTGCTGTAACACCGCATCCTGCAAGTGTAAGCATCATAACTGATGATGCAATGATAATTGCTGATAAATTTCTTTTTTTCATAATAGACATTCTCCTCAATTCCTGTTAAAATAAATACACGTGTTACGTGTATTAGTGATACTAGTACACTTATAGCACAATACTTTTTGGATGTCAATAGCCTGATAGTATTATGCGGATGAAATTATAGAAATTGGAGGGATAGCAGAATGAAAGCAGAATTAGTGAGAAAAGTATTATCTTATGTGGTTACGCAGACATTATTGATGAGATATACATATTATGATACAATTTGTCTACGGAGGCGATAATTATGATATTTCGAGAAGATATTAGACCATCTGCTGATCTGCGAAATCATTATAACGAGATTTCAAGACAATGTCGAGAAAATGGAGAGGCGGTTATTATTACTGTAAATGGTAAAGGTGATACCGTGTCTTTAAGCTATGAAGATTATAAGCGGTTGAAGAATGAATTGAGATTGTATGAACTGCTGGCTCAGTCAGAAAATGACCTCAGAAATGATAGAGTTGCTCCTATCGAGGGAATGTTTGACAGAATAAGAGACAAGGTAAAAGGTATGAATCTCAATGAGTGATTTTGTTATTGAGAAGACAGATACATTCGAAGAATCGCTTTTAGAAATTGCAATTATGATTGCAAAAAAATTTGATTATGAGGTAATGGACGAAAGTTTAAAAATGATTGAGGAGCATATTTCTCAATTATCAAATCCGGAAATAGGCAGTGACAAATTTCCGGCACTTTCCAGAAAAGGATACAAAGTATTGGTGATTCCTCATAATTATGTTATATATACAGTTGATTATTTACGAAAGAGAGTCACATTACATCTTATCATTGATGATCGCCAAGAATTATATGGAGTTATCAGCAGATATTCATTATTATGATTATATAAAAAATCCCTATACTGAATGGTATCGGGATTTTTTATTCTATATAGTAAGTGCAGCCCGCCCCTTTTACTATGAGGGGAGTTTGGATCAGTTGGTTTTGAAGATGGCGCTTTTTCTTTTGTTGAGGGCAAAGAGTAAGATCATGCCAAGGATGAAGCATGAGATGACTTCGCCGATGCATACTGTGAGCATGAAGTATGGAAGAGTTCCTTCGAGCTGGTACACGTGAATGAGTACGAAAGGAACGATGAGTGTGTTTGCTATGATGGGAGGAAGTGGGGTGAGCCATGTCCTGAGTTTGCTTGTGCTATAGAAGTCGGGGGCTGATGTCTTTTTTAACCCGTGTGCAATGAAGTAAGTTCCGAGTGCACCGAGAAGCGTTGCAATTGAGCCGAAGATGATGTCGAGCAGCATGCAGCCTGTTGTTATGTTTGCGATTATACATCCGATGAAAAGGCCCGGAATTGCGGCGGGTGTGAAGAAAGGCAGAATTGTAAGTGCCTCCGAAAAACGTACCTGGATCGCGTAATTTGCAAGACCAAGCATGTTTGCAAAGTGCGTAAGCACAACGTAAAGAGCTGCGATTGCGGCAGCATGAGTGATAAATAGAGTCTTTTTGTTATTCAATTGAATTCTCCTTTAGTTTTGTTTATTGTCAGGAAGGTCTCGAACTGACATAATAATACTATCATCTTTTGGAAAAAATGACAGGGGGATTGCGGAATATATGAGCAGAAACTACAAGTTCTTGATTAGTTATGACGGTACCAGATTTCACGGATGGGAGAGGCAGCCCGGTAAGGATATGACTATACAGGGCAAGCTTGAGAGTGTTCTTAATAAGATGGTAAATCTCCCTGAGGGAACGATCAATCTAATTGGTGCGGGCAGGACGGACGCCGGCGTGCATGCCAGGGCAATGACTGCAAATACCGCTCTTGATACCAATATGACGGAAGATGAGATACGTGAGTATATGAATAAGTATCTCCCTGAGGATATAAGCATAAATGACGTTAAGATCTGTTCGGACAGATTTCACTCAAGATATAACGCACTTGGAAAGACATATCGTTATACCTGTTGGTATGGCCCTTCCAAGCCTGTTTTTGACAGAAAATACGTGACCGTATTGGAGAAAAAGCCTGATGCGGATAAGATGAGAAAGGCTGCTGCAATCCTTGAGGGAACGCATGACTTTAAGAGTTTTTGCGGAAACAACCGCATGAAGAAGTCCACGGTCAGATGTGTCGATTCCATAAAGATAGAAGAGAGCGGAAGCTACATAAGGTTTTATTTTCACGGAAACGGCTTTTTGCAGAACATGGTCCGCATACTTACGGGAACTTTGCTTGAAGTCGGATACGGCAATATAGCGCCTTCCGAGGTAAAAGAGATTTTGGAGTCATGCGACAGGCAGAAGGCGGGACCGACGGCGCCTCCGCTCGGATTATGTCTTATGAAAGTAGACTATTAAAAATAACTAAATTTAGTAAAAATACGTTGATAAGTGCATAGGTTTTAGCATAATATAGTATTATTGTTTATCAAAATTTTAATATGAGGGGACACTAATGACAAACAAAATCTATTCTGCACTAACACGTACTGCGCTTTCTGCGTTAGCGGCACTAAGCGTCTTTTCTTTTGCTACGCTCTACGCTAAGGCGGAGGGAAACGGATCTGTAGCGATCACATCGGCAAGTATCAACAATGACGGCGAAAAAGTAACGGTTACCGCTTCTGTTCAGGCGATGCCTCAGAGCGATAACGGTATGTTATATCTTTTCGCAGAGAAAGTTTATCAGAACGAACCTGCGGGAGCACCTGTGGCGTCAGTTCCGATGAATTCGGCGGTTACTTTTTCTTTTCCGCTTGATTATAAAACTACTCAGTGTAAGTTATATGACAAGTTTCAGGTTGCAGTGCTTTCGGGAGGCGTGTTCGTTCCTGTTTCGGGAACCCGCTATATAACCAATCCCGAGGTGCTTGCCAAATCATCTCCCAAGAGAAAAAACAACGGTAAAAAAGGTCTTATCCTTGACGGAGCAAAGATCGGTAACGGAAATACAGAGGCTACCCAGCTCGGAGTTCAGCAGGCTGCGTACAATATTAATCTTGAAGATATCATAGGCGGCAACGGAGGCGTTGTTTTTGAGTATAACGGAAAGACTTACAACTATGATTCATCATATTTAAGTCAGTACGACCATGCTGTAAGAACATGTACACAGCAGGGAATGGGCGTTACGATAGTTCTTTTGAATCCTTATGTTCCGGGTGAAGAGTTCATGATCTCTCCTTATTCAAGGGGTGCGCATTCACGTTATTACATGATGAACACATCGGATGATGTGGGACTTGAGAACCTCGAAGCCGTAGTTACATATCTTGCATACAGATATAACGGACAGAACGGATTTGGACAGGTAGATAACTGGGTGATCGGAAATGAAGTAAATGCCAAGAATGAGTGGAATATTGCGAATGTTTCCGATGAGATGTTGTATGCACAGCTCTATGCCGATGAGCTAAGAGTGTGCTACAATGCTATAAAAAGTAAAAATGCAAATGCACATGTTTGTGCAAGCTTTGATCATAACTGGACTTATAAGAACACACCTTCATATTTCTCGGCAAGAAGCCTTATAGAGGCGATGAACGCGTGCATTGTTGCACAGGGTAATTTCGACTGGGCGCTTGCAGAGCACCCTTACAATTATCCCATGGTATGGACAGCGTTCTGGTCACCTAAGAACGAGGCTGCAGCGGCAATGGTAAGACATGATATCGACACACCTTATATGTCTATGCAGAATATAGAGCAGCTTACGGATTATATGTGCCAGCCTGCGATGCGTAACACTAAGGGTGCGGTAAGACCTATACTTCTTACGGAAGTTGGATATACATCCACTCAGGGACAGGAAGAACAGGCATCGGCTATTGTTTATGCATATCAGAGAGCTATGACAAACCGATATATCAATATGATCGTCTTTAACAGACAGACGGATTATCCTGTTGAGGTTGCCGACGGACTTTCTGTCGGACTTACAGGCCAGGACGGATCAAGAAAACTTGCTTTTGAGTTCTATCAGCAAATGAGCAGTCCCAACGCCGGAGCTTATATTCAAAGAGCTGCCGCAAATGCCGGAATCGCTGACTGGAATGCTGCTATGTTTGCAAGATAATCATAAAATGAAATGATCGGTATGGGAAATCGAATATGAGAATAATTGATTACTACAATTATATAGCTACGGCTGCCTGCGCTTTTATAGGCGCAGCAGCCGTTCTTATTTACAAGAAGGGCAAGAATACAGATTTAGATACTGATAAAAAAACAGCGGATATTATTTTTATTGGGATAATTCTTTTTGCGGCAGCATTGCGGCTTATAGGGCTTGGAAGCGTACCTGCCGGACTTCAGCAGGATGAGGCTTCTCTTGGCTATGATGCCTTCGCGATCGCAAAATACGGCGTTGACAGAAATGGGTTCGCATACCCGATATATCCGATAACATGGGGGTGCGGTGGCGGAAGCCCTCTTATGATCTATATAAACGTTCTTACGATCAAATTGTTTGGAACAGGTGTCGTGAAGCTCAGACTCCTTCCCGCAATTCTCGGAATCGCCACGGTTTATATTTTCTATCTGATATTAAAAGAAATCACTTTATCTTATAAAAAATCTCTCTTTGGAGCTGCGTTTCTTGCGCTGTGTCCCTGGCACATCATACTTTCAAGGTGGAGTCTGGACAGCAACATAATGCCATTTACACTTGGGCTTTCCGTATATCTTTTTATACTCGGGATAAAGACCAGAAAGACCTATATTTACTGCCTTAGCGCCGCATCATACGCGGTATGTATGTACAGCTACGGCTCTGCGACGATAGTGGTTCCCGTTCATTTGCTTCTTATCAGCATTTATTGCCTGAGGAAAAAAGTTATCAGTGTAAAGCAGCTTATTTTGGCTGTGCTCACATTTGTTATTGTATTTTCGCCGCTCCTTGTTTTCTATGCGGTGAATTACCTCGGACTTCCCGAGATAGTGACGGACAGCTTTTCGTTTAATAAGTTCACGGCGTCGAGGTCGGGGGAGGTATTTCTCAGATTTGATTCAACTCTTCCCTCCGCGCTTTATGAAAATATCAGACAGCTCCTTATTACGCTTACAATAGGCGACAACGATGAAATGCTGTGCCATTTTATTCCGGGATATGCGACGTTGTTTGAATTTACGTTTCCTATAACTTTTCTTGGGATTTTTCTCGGAGTTTTTTTTGGGTAAAAAAGATATTGTAAATAAAACTTCTGAAAATATAGCTTCTGCAAATAAAGAAAGTGCGGAAGATACAAGTAAGATTGAAAGCGTGACTGATGAAGATAAGAGACTTGCTATGGATGCGGTGTTTGTGACGCTTTTGATCTCATGTGTGCTGCTGGCAATCGGAATCAGATCGGATGTAAGCAGGATGGTAATGATATTTCTTCCGCTCATATATTTTCTTGTAAAGGGAGTTTCCTTTATATGGGACAGACGTGCAGTTGGTGCATATGCTGTGATGACGGTTATTGTTCTTGCTGCGGGACTGTTTATAAAAGATTATTTTGGCGGATTTAATGATAGGACTTCGGATCTTTTCATGCCGGGATATGGCGAAGCGGCTAAGAGAGCTTACGAGATAGCAGGGGATGATACAGAGATTTATTCAACTTATGAGAATTTGTCAGCTCCGTTTGTTATTGCTCTTTATTATACGGACTACAATCCGGTAAAGTTTGCAGATACCGTAGTATACAAAGATGAAACGGATGAATTCAGAGTTGCCGAAAGTTTCGGGAATTTCAGATTCGGACTTCCCGAAGATTATGCAGATTATGTCGGTAAAGATGCTGTACTTATACTTAGCGGTTCAGAGCTTGAGGCTATTGGCGGAGCTCCGGATTGTACGGTAGAAAATTTCGGAAAGTACGCTGTGGTATACAGATAGAAGCTTCTACACACGTAGAAGCTTCAGACTGTAGACAAAGTGGTCTTGAGAGCTACGCTCTCAGGACCACTTTGTCTACAGTCTGGCATTCTTGAACTTCATGTTCAAGAATGTATGCTTCTGAAATTATGAATAACGGAGGCAAAATCACAAACTATTCGATTGGTAAAACTAATTAAGTGGCAGAATAAAGAATGAAATTAGTCGATTTAAGTTAATTATTGATTAAAAAATGCGGGTAAAAGATATCGAAAAAATAAGCCTTTACAATCGGGAAAATGTCTGTGATAATGATTTGTGAACAAAATGTAAAGCAAGTTTTGGGACATCAGTTTTGTTGGAGAAATAATACATGAAGACTAAATTCAAAATGATAATATCTATGGCTTTAATTATTACGATTTTAGGAGGTTGTAGCACATTTATGCCAAAAGAAAAAGTCGAATTAAATCAAAGACAGATAGCAATTCTTGAAAAAGAAGGAAAGCCTACAGAATGGGGCAAATTAATGAGCTATGAAAAGCAATCGATTCAGACAATAGAAGAGATGCTTGTATATCTTGAAAATAAGTACAATAAGGAATTTTGCTATGGATATTTTAAAATGGCAGACTTCGTAACAGGAGAATCGGATTCACTTCTTGCATATGCAAAAGGAGATAATCCTGAAACAGATTTATTTGAGGTACATGAGGAAGAAGGGAAGTTTGTTGATGACTATGGACTAGTTTTAGCTGAACCTATATTTCATGCTGAGGTAGAAAATGTTGTTTCGAATCTATTAAGTGGCTTCAACCATGAAGTATATACATATGTTGGGACAGTGGATGAAAACAATAGTGTGATTGCGTCAACAGTTGTTTTGATAATAGAAAAAAATGAGAAAGATGATGATCTTGATAAAGCACTCGCAGACAAGGTTTTTAGTCTGAATGGACCTACTGAGTTAGATGTATATTATGTTACCTCTGCTTTTCTTGAGGGGGTTACCAAGAAAAATTGGGAACACAGGGGAAATGAAATTATAGAAAGTTATTTTATTAGTAGAAAAGAATGGGAGAAATAGTATGACTGACGAGGAATTAGCGCTATTAGAGCAGATAACTTACATAGATAAAAATGTATATGAAGCTGCCGGATTAGATTATAAAGAAAATAATATTATAACAAATAAAACGGTGGGGAAATTATTAGATGATTTCGACGATGCCGCACTTGAGCGTCTTCGCAATAATCCCAACGACAACATCGACGGTGCATGGACAGGCGCAAGTGAATGGGCTGATATTATTGAAGCAATGCAGAAAAATCCCAATATTAAGGATCTGACTGTAAGTGATTCATATAAAACTCCGGACGGCAAGACTACGCTTGGCATATGCTTCAAAGACCCGAATGAAAAAGGAAAAGGTTATGTAGCTTTTAAGGGAACAAGCGGATATGACGAGTGGAACGATAACGTACATGGAATTGTGCAGTCGGATACCAAATGCCAGAAGGATGCGGCAGATTTCATTGAAAGTATAGACAAATCAATTGAAGATATTACGGTTGTAGGACATTCAAAGGGCGCAAATAAAGCCATGTATGTAACTGTCACTGATGAATCCGGAAGAATAAAACATTGTGTCGCAATGGATGGGCAGGGCTTTTCGAATCATTTCATGAGAGAGTATGCCTCGAAGATTAAAAAGAATGGAGACAAAATTACAAATTATTCGATTTCAACTGATTTTGTGCATGTTCTTATGAAGCAGTTACCGAACAGTAAACAGATTTATTGTGAGGGCTATGGAATGAAAAATGCCGGACAGTATCACAGTCCGGCGTCCTTCTTTGTTCAGGACAAAAATGGAAAAATACTTTTTGATAATAACGGTTCAGGAAAATTTACGGCAGGAGTACCGGAAGATGAGAATGTAAAGATAATTCACAGGTTTGTGGAATATGTAATGGACACGAGCGCGGATTATGAATTACAGATGATTGCTGATTATTTAGGGGATATAACCGGAAGTGCACTTGGAAGTCACAATTTTGAAAAGAAGCAGCTTTTAGAAGATCCTATAGCACTTGTACTAATAGTCGGAAAGTTGCGTGCTTTCAGCATAAAGAATGCTTGCAATATATATGATTTGACAAATACGATTCTTACATTTGTCCTTCCTGAAGAGGAACAAAGAGAATCTGCAATGTGGATACTTACATTGGTGGTATTAATTTCAAATCCCAAGTTGCTGATTGTATCTACCGGGCGGAACATTTTGCAGGACTTATTAGATGTTTTTAAACAGGCAAGACTGATGTTATCAATTGAGATGATTTCAATCCTTCCTTCTATTTTAGAAGCAATTCGTAAATGTGCGCAGGACTTATTGGTGGCAATGTACTATGTCAGTAAATTTTTATCTGAGTCTAATATACAAGTTGATACAAGTTTTCTTTATAAAAATGGAACGATGATTTTGGATAAAAAAGTTCTTGCCGAGTTAATGGGAAGTGATGCGCAGACAGGTGAAGGGACTCCAGCGGCAATTTCAACAGCGCAAGCGCCTTCTGTAATGCACGATTATACAGAAGGATTTATGAGATGTGTTTTTGATGCCTTTAATAAGATTCATGCACAGGAATTTTATTCATATTCTAGGATGCTCGCACCGCTTTTTGATGCAGATGTCAGGTTAAATATTGATATAGATAATGAAATAAATGAAATTTATTCTGTTTATAACGCAACAGAAGCCGAAGATAATACCATGCTTGAGATTTTACGGGAAATGTTCATGACTGCGAATGATGAAGACGGTGAATATTCAAATCTTGTCAGCGCAGATACAAGTGATATTGAAGAAGTAATAAGTAATTTCAATACTACTTTTGCAACATGTTGAAGTTGTTAATGGTATTGATTAAATAGGGGATATTTATGAGTAGTATAGGGAGTTTAGAGAGACGGATAGCCAAACTTGAGGAAGAAATAGCCAAACTTGAGAGAGAAAGAGATTTATGCGAACAGTTCATCGATATAGTTCGTAGAGGCATAGAACATAATCGTTATGAGTTTGAAAGAAGAAGGGGTGTTATCCGCACTGTAGATGGTATGCAGGACAGAGCATCTTTTGCCCATAAACTTGAAACAAGGCTTTTTAAAAATTATAACAACATAACTGAAGGAAAAATTAATAGTGCCGAAAACACCATGCTGAATAAGGCATATGCCAGAATTGCGGCAATTAACGAAAGCATCAGTGAAAAACGTGATGAAATTTCAAGCCTTGAAGATGAAATAGAAAGAATCAAGGAGGCGGAGAGAGAAAGGGAAAGAGAACGGGAGAGAGCAATATGAATCTAAATTTGGTTGAAGGTGAATTTGCAAAACAGGTAGAGAATGTTGCTGCCGTAAACTCAATGGTAAATCGTGCGGCAAGTGATACTAAAGCTGTCCTTACTGATATTATGTGCGATTCTATTGTTGATGAATTAATTGATAATGCAATAGAAGCCAAGATGAAAATGGTTTGCGGCTATGCGTCAAAATTAACAGGGCTTTTGGCTGATGATAGCAACAAACTGGAACATTTCATGAATAATATCAGGGAACTCGATAACAGGCTGGATAATTAACGGAGGATGTTATGGCAGAGCGTGAAATAAAAGTGACCTTTTCTAATTTAAGCAATAATATAGCAAAGCTTAAAAATATATCAGAATATTTGGTTGGTGTTAATAATTATAATGACAGTTTTTCTGAATCAAGCGGATTATCAAAAGATGCGCTGTCAGAGAAATTAAAAACAACCATAGCAGCCGGAAATGCGCTTAAAAAGGCTGTTGACGAACTTATTGCCGATCTTGAATATGCTTTTTCAACATTTAAAGACTCTGATGAATCTATGGCAAGAGCATACAGAGAAGCAAGTGCTGAGGCAGCAAAAGCAAGTAAAGTGGAACATCGTCATAGTAATAAAATTTATGAAAAAAAGATGTAATAATTATAGGAAGCCATTTTGGTGCAGGCAGAGATGCATGTACCAAAATGGCTTTCTGTTTGTTGTGGATGCAATCCATGTTTCTTTAGATTTCCTCAGATGAAAGTTCTTCCCACTCATCATAGAGCGCGGAGAGCTTTTCTTGTATCTCGGTCTGCTCGTCTGTGAGCTTTCTGAGCTTTGCAAGATCTGATCCGACAGCGGGATCGGAGATGAGCTCTGTGATCTCACCGTCTCTTGCTTCGAGCTTTGCGATGTCTTCCTCGCATTTTTTGAGCGCTGCTTCGATCTTTTTTCTTCTTGCCTTGGCTTCTTTTTGAGCTTTATAATCGTTACTTCCGGATGACTGCGCCGTAGCTGCTGAAGGAGCGGAAGATGAGGCTGTGGGAGCACCGATTGAGCTTGTGCCTGTATCGGATGTTCCGAAAGTGTTCTGCATCTTTTCCTCGACATGCTCTATGTAGTAGTCGTAGTTTCCGATGTAATTGACCATGCTCTTACGTGTGAGGTCAAGGATTCTGGTCGCTGTCTTATTTATGAAATATCTGTCGTGGCTAACATAGAGAACAGTTCCCTCATAGCCTGAAATAGCAGATTCAAGGATTTCCTTACTTGTTATATCAAGATGGTTTGTGGGCTCGTCGAGGATAAGGAAGTTAGCGTCGGAGAGCATAAGCTTTGCAAGGCTGACTCTTCCTTTTTCGCCACCCGACAGATCACCGATTCTTTTAAATACATCATCGCCGGTAAAAAGAAATGCTGCGAGAGTGTTTCTTATTTCGGTGTTGTTAAGCGAAGGATATGCGTCCTGAAGCTCGTCGAACAAAGTCTTGTTGTCGTTTAGAACGTGGTGCTCCTGATCGTAGTAGCCTATCTCGACCTTGGTTCCGAGCGTGATCTTACCGCTGTCTATGCTCTCAAGTCCGTTGATCATCTTAAGGAGAGTGGTCTTACCAGTTCCGTTGTCGCCGATGATCGCAACGTGCTCGCCCTTTTTGATCTCGAAACTTATATTGGAAAAGAGCTCCTGACTTCCGAATGATTTTGAAAGATTATCTGCCTCAAGGACATCTTTTCCGCTTTCGCATGAAGGTTTAAGAGAAATTTTCATGCTGTCGTCAATCGTTATGGGTTTATCGAGACGCACAACCTTATCCAGCATCTTTTCGCGGCTTTCGGCGCGCTTTATGGATTTCTCGCGGTTAAAAGATTTTAACTTGGCGATTACTTCTTCCTGATGCTTGATCTCTTGCTGTTGTTTCATGTACGCGCTCCACTGTGCAAGTCTTTTTTGTTCTTTCTTGACGGAGTAAGCGCTGTAGTTACCTACAAAGCTTGAAACGAGCGTGTTCTCAACTTCTATGACTTTTCCTACGATCTTATCAAGGAAATATCTGTCGTGGGATACGATGAGTACGGCTCCTTTATAATTGAGAAGGTAGTTCTCAAGCCATCTGATCGAAGTCATGTCTAGGTGGTTTGTGGGCTCGTCGAGGATGATAAGATCCGGGGAGCTGAGAAGAAGCTTACCCAGAGCGACTCTTGTCTTTTGCCCGCCCGAAAGGGTAGAGATTCTTTTATTGAGTTCATCTTCCGAAAATCCGAGACCCTTTGCGACACCTGTAACTTCGCTCTGCCATGAATAACCGGACATCCTCTGGAACTGTTCGTTCATAAATGTGTATTTGTCCATAAGGCGTGTGAGCTCGTCACCTGTGACGTGCTTCATTTCTTCCTCGGCGGCTCTGATATTTTCCTCAAGCTTGATTACGTGCTTTTTTACCTCCATGAGTTCTTCAAAGATGGTATTCTCTGTCTGAACGTTCTGGTTCTGTGCAAGATAGCCCCATGTGACATCCTTGGAAAATGTTACGTCACCGCTGTCTGCCGCAAGTTGTCCGATAATTATCTTAAGAAGGGTTGTCTTTCCGGCGCCGTTGATCCCGACGATGGCAGCCTTCTCATTATTTTCAATATGAAAAGAAGCATCTCTTAAGATGTCCTTTCCGTCAAAGCTCTTATTTATATTATGTACTGATAAAATCATGATCTGTCTCCAAAAAACTACTTTTTGCAACACCACATTTTAGCATGCGCGCGGCGATATGAAAAGGTATGCTTGAATTCGCTGTTTATTGCGAGCATGACAGGTGATAAAATATAGTTGTTTGCAGAACCATGAGGTTTTCTGAGAAATAACAGCAATTCGTATCAAGATATTTAAGAATATACGTGCAAGGGAGCGCACATGACACAGAAGAAAGACAAGAATGGATTAACTGAAAAAGAGTTTCTTAAGGACTACAAGGCGGGAGATTATGAGAGACCGTCTGTGACTGCGGATATTCTGGTGCTTGGAACAAGTGCGGATCTGAGGACTTTGAAGATTCTTTTGGTGAAAAGAGAAGAGCATCCGTATCTGGAGCAGTGGGCTCTTCCGGGAGGCTTTGTTCGTAAGGATGAGACCGCTTATCAGGCAGCAGAGAGGAAGCTTTCTCAGGAGACAGGGCTTGAAGGAGTGTACCTTGATCAGATATATACTTTTACCAATCCTGCGAGAGATCCAAGAACCTGGGTTATGACAATCGCATACCTTGCCTTGGTTTCCGATACAAGCGACGATGTGCTCCACGGAATAACCTGTGCGGGCGTCGGAGAAAGTGAAGGCGGAGTACAGGACGCAGCATGGTTTGATCTTGTGATCGATGCAGACAGTATTAGCTTTATCAATGCCGAGAGAAATGTCGAGATCAGATATTCTATCGTGAACAAGCGCTTTAAGAACGGCAGAATCTATTATGAAAACTGGGTTTCAAGCCCTGCTAGCAAAGAGACGCTTGCCTTCGATCACATAGAGATAATCATAGAATCAATCCTTAAGCTCAAGGCTGAGTTTGAGCATACTGACCTTTCTTTTAATATGATAGGAGAGAAGTTCACTTTGCCCGATCTTCAGGTGTTGTATGAACTTGTGCTCGGCAAAAAACTCTACAAGACAAACTTCCGCGCAATGATCGCCCCCAAGGTCGAGGCTACCGGCGAGAAGATGAAGTCCATCAGCAGCAAAAAGATGTCCGCCGAGTATCGGTATAAGGGGTAAGGGGATTAAGATATAAAAGAAGATATGTGACACTTCTTGTAAATATAGAGAAGAATGATCAAAAAAAGCATGAAATGCCTATTTAAATGGCGTTTTCATGCTTTTTATTTTTTATGTTGACAAAGTAGCAAAAAGCTACTATTATATATTCAAAGATAAAAAGTAGTAAAAAGCTACTAATACAAAGGTATAAAACTCAAAGCAAATGTACAACGCACAAACGCACAAGCAACACAGTTACAAAAACCTTAAAGCAAGGAAGGAGAAAGCAGTATGAAACTCAGAAAATTTAAGCCAAACGATTATGTAATGGTTATCAAGAACGGAAAGGTGATCAAGGAAGGCTTGGGATTGTCGGTGTTTTACAACAATCTTACGACCAGCATCATGGTAGCGCCTTCAACTGCTTTTGACGGGGCATTCGCATTTGATGATGTGGTCACAAGCGATTACCAGAGCGTATGCGTTCAGGGTGTTACGACATATATGATCACTGATTACAGCAAGGCTTCCAAGATGCTTGATTTCGCATATCAGACAAATGTTCCGACGGAGCAGAAGATAGCTGAGCAGATGGCTCTTTTGGAGAAAAGAATAAACAACATAATCAAAGCTATAGTCATCCGCGAAGTCAGCAAGAAAGATGTAAGGACGATCATAAGACTTGCGGATGAGATGGCCCAGACAATACAGGATGCGCTTACAAATGATGAGGCGATAGAAAAGCTTGGAGTAAGCATCGTAGCGATCAATATCCTCGGCATCAATCCAAAGACGGAGACAAGAAAGGCTCTTGAGGCAGCAGCCAGAGAGCAGATCTTAAAAGAACAGGATGATGCGATATATAAGCGTCGCAATGCAGCAATAGAGCAGGAACGCACGATCAAGGAAAACGAGATCAACACAGAGATCAAGGTTGCCGAGAAGGAAAAAGAGAAGGAAGAAAAAGAGCAGGAAATGAAACTGTATGTACAGCGCTGCGACCTTGATATGATGAAGGAACGCGAAGAAAGAGAACAGGAAATGCGCATGAGAGCTCTCAGAAGTGAGCTTGAGATGAGCACCGAGAAGCAGGAAAAAGAATTTGCGTTAAAAGAGATGGCTGCAACCAAGAAACTTGAGATTGAGAACAAGGAAATGCTTGGTAAGCTTGAAATTGAGAATAACGAGATGCTCGGAAAGATTGAACTTGAAAAGAAGAACAGTGAGTACACCGCTCTTGAAGCAGAAAATGAGAGAGTAAAGGCAGACCAGCAGGCATATGCACTTAAGGGACTTGTAGATGCTTACAACAACCTGAATGTGGCTCTCGTCGAAGCTTGCGCAATGGCACAGACAGATCCGAGCACACTCATGGCTAAGGCATTCATGAACATCGGTGAGAATGCGGACAAGATCGGAGCGCTCAATCTCACACCGGATCTTTTACAGACTATCACAAACGGACTTGCACAGAAGAACTGATCGGTAATCTAACGAGATACTCATAAAACGGAGGTCACTATGGACAGGGGAATGAATAAGGTTGTTTTGATAAAACGCCGCACAAGATATGAAGAACTTAAGAGAAGATATAACACAGTAGAGCAGGCAAGGTTTTACATCGAGCACCTTGGAGCCGATTTCTCCGACTACGAGAGAGAAGACAAGACCTATAATGCGGCTCTTGAAAATATCAGAAACCTGATTCGCCCCTGTGCAAGACTTCAGGAGATCGACAGAGAATATCTTCCCAACATGATCTTTGGAAAAGATGACATCGTGATAGCGGTCGGTCAGGACGGGCTTGTCGCAAATGCCATGAAGTATCTGGACGGGCAGCCTCTGATCGGCGTAAATCCCGATCCCGCAAGGTGGGACGGAGTTCTTTTACCCTTTGAGACCGGAGAAATAGGAAAAGTTCTTCCGAAGGTGATTAATGGCACATTTGATACAAAAAATGTTACAATGGGAAAAGTGGAGACTAAGGATGGTCAGGTATTATATGCGGTAAATGATTTCTTTATCGGAGTATCTAATCATACCTCAGCAAGATATAACATTAACTATCGTAACCGGGTTGAAAATCAATCATCATCGGGAATAATCATATCTACAGGCTTTGGGATGACAGGCTGGCACAAGTCGATCATGGCAGAGTTTGTGGGAATTGCCAAAGCATTTGGCCTTAATTACGTCACTGAACTTCACGCGGACTGGGGAGCAAGACAACTAATCTTCCAGGTAAGAGAGCCGTATCCGAGTAAATTTACACAGGCGGATATAGTATTCGGGAAGATATTGGACAATGAGAAGCTGGTGATCACGTCAAACATGAGTGAAAACGGAGTTGTTTTCTCTGACGGCGTTATAGATGACACTATTGATTTCAACGCGGGAATGGAAATTACAATAGGTGTCTCGGACCGAATCGGAAGGCTCGTGACCGGTTAGGAGATTATATGGGAATCAGCTTTGATAAATATTTTGACTGTGACGGAAATATCAGGGAAGGAGTGCTTGCAGACAACAAGTGGCTTAAGTTCCTGACAGAGACGGACAATGTCTACGTAAACGCAGAGCGACTTGAGAGATATCTCGACCTTCTTGACGAGAACGGAGATGCGATTGAATACCCTGCTTCGAACTGCATAATCGTGGCAGAAAAAATAAATTGACCTAAATATACGGAATATTTATAATATAGCTTGATTGTACATTCAAAGGAGCACAGCTGTGAAACGCTTATACATACCGTTTATTTGGGAACTGGTCCTGATTATTTCAACAATTATCTGGGAAAAACAGTCATTTTATTTTTTCTTTGTTTTTTACGTTGGACTGATCGTATACTTTTACTTTATAAATAAACAGTTCTCATTCAGAGAACTGAGCAGTAATTTCAGTGAAGTCAAAAATTTTTGGATTCCCGTTATGATGACGGTTGCGGCCATGGTGCTGGCATATTTTTTTTCAGGAAAAAATAATTGTCGGAATGTACAGTGAATATTATGACAGCATAGTTCATTTACCTATCAGAAATGAGCTTGCTCCGCTCTTGTTTAAGTGCCTTTTGTTTATGGTGATTAAGCCTGTTGCGGAAGGACTTTTCTATAGAAAAGCGATTATTTTATTTGACAATAAGAAAAAAATGGTACTTTTGACAATAGCAAGCCTTCTACTTTGCTCTATAACATTGGCACACGGGGTGGTCGGAATAACGACAATCATATTGATGGCGCTTCCCGTTACAATTGCTTACCTTGTTACAAAGAATGTATATGTTTCAATAATGGCACAGTTTCTTTTTGAGGTTTATAACACCGGATATGAGACAGTTTATGATCTCGCAAGAATCTATTTCAGATAATGCGGGTTGATAAAGGTTATAGTCATTATAATGCAAAGGAGAGGTAAAAAGTATGTTGGAGAAGTTATTCAAGCTCAAAGAACATGACACCACGGTAAAGAGGGAAATACTTGCAGGTGTCACGACATTCCTTACTATGGCGTATATCCTTGCCGTAAACCCTAATATCCTGGGAACTGTAATGAATGCAAACGGTGTATTTGTCGCTACGGCAATCGCATCGGCAATCGCAACATTTATCATGGCTTTCTTAGCTAATTATCCTATCGGACTTTCCGCGGGACTCGGACTTAATGCATATTTTGCATATACGGTTTGTCTTTCGGAACTGGCCGCCGAAGAGAACCCTTTTACGATCGCACTCACAGCGGTTTTTGTAGAAGGTCTTTTGTTTATTATTCTTTCTTTTTTCAAATTCCGTGAACAGATTATAAATAGTATTCCTCAGAACCTTAAGTTCGGTATTTCCGCAGGAATAGGTCTTTTCATTGCATTTATCGGAATGCAGAACGCGCATATCATTGTTGCAAATGAGGCTACGGTAGTAGGACTCGGAAGCTTCAGCGATCTTGACATGGTGCTTGCGCTTGTGGGACTTATCCTGATAGCTGCGCTTGTTCATTACAAAGTAACGGGCGGCGTTCTTATCGGAATTATCGGAACATGGATAATCGGTATGATCCTTCAGGCAGCAGGAATTTATACAGCAGGAAATCTTTTCCCCGATTTTTCACAGGGACTTCAGCTCGGAGCAATTTCTGAAACAGCGTTTAAGCTTAATTTCGGCTGGGCTGCATCACATCTCATTCAGTTCCTTGCAATTACATTCAGCTTCCTGTATGTAGATCTTTTTGATACGGTTGGAACAGTCGTAGGTGTTGCCGATAAGGCGGGCCTTCTTGATAAGGACGGTAATCTTCCCAGAGTCGGACAGGTATTTCTTGCCGATGCCGTAGGAACAACAGCAGGTGCCGTTCTTGGTACATCAACCATCACAAGTTTCGTAGAGTCAAGCGCAGGCGTTGCTGCAGGCGGAAGAACAGGACTTACGGCTCTTACAACAGGTGTGATGTTCCTTGTTTCACTTGTGCTTAGCCCGTTATTCCTTGCTATTCCTTCATTTGCAACGGCTCCCGCACTTATCTATGTCGGAATGCTTATGCTTATGAGTGTTACCAAGGTTAAGTTTGACGGAGACATCGCTGATTCTGTAGGTGCTTACCTCGCGGTAGTAATGATGCCTCTTTCATATTCAATCGCTACAGGTATTATGTTTGCTGTTCTTGCATGGGTAATCCTTAAGGTTATCGTTAAGAAGGCTAAGGATGTAAGCCCTGTTATGTGGATTGTATTTGTACTTTTTGTACTTAGGATAATTGCCCTTATTACCAACTTCCAGTGATGACATAATATTATTGACTACGGGCACCGCCAATGCTTTTTGTGACGGTGCCTGTTTATGTCATAGATTATTATTTGATGAGAATGGAGAAAATGATGATCAAGAAAAAAAGAAAATTTGATCCCAAGCTCATACTCGTAGGCATTATAGCTGTTTTTGTACTGCTTACGGTAACGGGAAGCTTCTATTCCGTTAAGGAGCAGGAGCAGGCAATCCTTACAATGTTTGGTAAGGTTGTCAGAGTTGACACCGCAGGTCTTTATTTTAAAGTTCCTTTTATTCAGAGTGTTCACCACATTGATATGACCACTCATGGTGTGGGTATCGGCTACACTATACAGGATGGACAGAACATTACTGTAGAGGATGAAGGAATCATGATCACTTCAGATTTTAACTTTGTAGATATTGACTTCTACCTTGAATACAAGGTAAGTGATCCCGTAGCAGCATATTATAACTGCGAGAATCCCGAAGTTGTAATGAAGAACATGGCTCTGTCATGCATCAGAAACACGGTTGTAAATTATCCTGTTGATGATGTGATTACAACAGCAAAGGGACAGATCCAGGCAGAAGTAAAAGAAAAACTTCAGGGCGAACTGACCAATAAGGATATAGGACTTATGGTGGTAAACCTTTCTGTACAGGATGCAGAGCCGCCCACAGAGGAGATTGTTCAGGCATTTAAGTCTGTTGAAACAGCCAAGCAGGGCAAAGAGACAGCTATAAACAATGCCAAGAAGTATCAGAGTGAAGAGCTTCCCAAGGCAGAAGCCACAGCAGATAAGATCGTCCAGGATGCTGTTGCAAAGAAAGAGTCCAGAATAGCGGAAGCCGAAGGACAGGTTGCAAGATTCAATGAGATGTATGAGCAGTACAAGCTTCAGCCATACATAACCAAGAAGAGACTGTTCTACGAGACAATGGAAGACATTCTTCCCGAACTTAAGGTTATTATTACAGACGGAAAAACACAGGAAATGCTTCCTCTGGAAAGTTTTAATTCTGTTGAAGGAGGGGCAAAAGATGGAGAAAATTAATAATAAAGGAAAGATTATCGGAACAGTAATAGCCCTGATTGTTTGTGTACTTGCTTTCCTTGCATTATCCGCGACTTATGTTGTTCATCAGAAAGAGTACATTGCCGTAAGAAGATTCGGTAAGATCATCAGCCTTGCAAAAGAGCCGGGACTTTATTTTAAGACACCTTTCATTGATGATACACAGTCGATCAGCGCACAGATAGTGCTTTACGATATTCCTAAGTCAGATGTTATCACTAAGGATAAAAAATCTATGATCGCTGATACTTATGTGATATGGAAGGTTGTAGATCCTGTAAAGTACATCCAGACTCTTAATGCGATAGATGCAAGGGCTGAAGAGCGAATTGAGGCATCTGTTTACAATGCTACAAAGAACGCCATTTCTTCAATGACTCAGGATGAAGTTATTGAGGCAAGAGGTGAGCAGCTTACAAAGCTCATTTCAGATGAAGCCAATTCAGATATGACAGGATACGGAATTGAAGTCGTACAGGCTCAGATCAAAGCTTTGGATCTTCCTGATGACAACAAGCAGGCTGTCTATGAGAGAATGATCTCAGAGAGAAATAATATCGCAGCATCCTACACAGCTCAGGGTGATGCCGAAGCTCAGAAGATCCATAACGAGACAGATAAGGAAGTTGCGATCGTAAAAGCAAATGCCGAGAAAGATGCGGCAGTGCTTGAGGCTGAAGGAGAGTCAGCTTACATGTCGACACTTTCCAAGGCATATGATACAACAGAAAAGTCAGAGTTTTACAGCTATATAAGAGGTCTTGATGCCATCAAGAAATCACTTGTAGGAGACAATAAGACACTTATCCTTGATAAGAATTCAGAACTCGCAAAGATTCTTTACGGGAATTTTAATTAAATAAACATCGGGGATTTGCGGCGGCCACACTTGATAGTGTGGTCGCTTTCCGTTTATTTAATATTTCTAATTGATTTTTTTTCTTGCATTAGAAAAAAATATGGTGTATGGTACATATATCGAAAACGAAATATTCCGTAAGCAAACGCGTAGTATTACGCATTCGTTTGTTTATCCCACTTAATTATTTTAACATTTATAGTTTACAGTCTTGCGATTGAGTGCGCAGAGGATAGGAGTTTAAATTTGAGAGAGAAATATGAAACATTGAAACTAAATGACCTTAGAGATATTGCCAAGAAGAGGGGAATCAAGGGCGCAACTACTTTGAAGAAGTCAGAGATCATCGATCTTATGTGTGAACTTGACGAGAAAGAGAAAGCTTTAGCAGATTCCGATGATGCTACTGAAGCATCTTCAAAGCCTCGCAAAAAGAATATAGTGGTTAAATCTCAGAAAGAAGATTTTGGACACAAGAATGACATTGCCGAAGAGAAGCAGGAAAAGAAGTCTGATACATCGGCAAAAGAAGAAACTGAAAATGAACTGCTTGACGGTGATACTGCCGACGGTATTCTTGAGATAATGCAGGATGGATATGGATTCATCAGATGTGAGAACTATCTTCCCGGTGAAAATGATGTATATGTAGCACCGAGTCTTATTAGGAAATTTAATCTTAAGACGGGAGATATTCTTAAGGGAACATGCAGGGCAAAGAAAGAGACAGATAAGTTTGCCGCACTTCTTCGCCTTGATACCGTAAACGGATACAAGCCCGAGGTTGCTATGGGAAGATGGAATTTTGAGAATATGACACCTATTTTCCCTAATTCAAGAATCAGACTTGAACAGCCAGGTGCCAGCGTTGCAATGAGAATCATGGATCTTATCAGCCCTATCGGTAAGGGGCAGAGAGGAATGATCGTTTCTCCTCCCAAGGCAGGTAAGACAACACTTCTTAAGGAAGTGGCTAAGTCTGTTCTTAAGAACAGCCCTGAGATCCATCTCATCATTCTTCTTATCGATGAGAGACCTGAGGAAGTTACAGATATCAAGGAGTCAATTGAGGGACCTAACGCAGAAGTCATCTACTCTACATTTGATGAGCTTCCAGAGCATCACAAGAGAGTTGCCGAGATGGTAATGGAGAGAGCTAAGAGACTTGTTGAGCACGGCAAGGATGTTGTTATCCTTCTTGATTCCATCACAAGACTTACAAGAGCTTATAACATCGTTGTTCCTCCTTCGGGAAGAACACTTTCGGGTGGTCTTGATCCCGCAGCTCTTCATATGCCTAAGAGATTCTTCGGTGCAGCAAGAAACATGAGAGAGGGCGGAAGCCTTACAATTCTTGCGACAGCACTTATAGAGACAGGTTCCAAGATGGACGATGTTATCTACGAGGAATTCAAGGGAACAGGTAACATGGAAATGGTTCTTGACAGAAAGCTTCAGGAAAAGAGAATTTTCCCTGCAATCAATATTCCGAAGTCAAGTACCAGAAGAGAAGACCTGCTTCTTGACAGAGAAGAACTCACAGCCATCAATAACCTCAGAAAAGGCTTTAACGGCATGAAGGCAGATGACGCTGTAGACCAGTGCATCAACCTCTTCTCCAAGACAAGAAACAACACAGAGTTCGTAAGAATGGTAGAGAAGCAGATTCGCTTCTGATAGTATCTAAATAATCTATGATCACCGGAGCTGGCATAAAGTAAACAGCCCGGTGATTCTTTTATTTCTTGTTACAAATCTCATATATAACTGAAATTGAACTATTGAATGGATGGAATGAAATTAGAACCCCCTGTCTTTATTTGCTATTTTATGAAAATGGACAGTGAAAAACAGGGGATGTCCCTGTCTAAAAATGCAGGTAGCGAAGAATGGACAGTGAAAAAACAGGGTATATCCCTGTCTAAAAATGTAGACAACGGAAAATAGACAGGGAAAAAACAGGGTATATCCCTGTCTAAAAATGCAGACAACGGAAAATAGACAGGGAAAAGGCAGAAGATAACCCTGTCCCAAAATGCAATCATTGTAAAAAAGATAGGATAACACCGAAAGATAAAGGGAAAAACAAGAGAAGCAAAGAAAAATAAAGGAATACAAAGGAGAATAACGTTATATGAACAGCCTTGAAGAATTGTTAAAAAGGGAAAGAGACAGATTACTCAGGATAAGCAGAATAGTTGAGGACAGGCTGACTGATGCACCGGATGGCTTTTTGAAAATAACTACATCCAAGAATAATACTCAGTTTATCTATTGCTCCGGCAATAATAAAAATTCCTATATCAAGAAAGATAAGGTGAAACTGGCTTATAAACTTGCTCAGAAGTCCTATGACAGCAAGGTGAAAAGGCTTGTTGACAGAAGGCTAAAGCAACTTGCAACGATTGCTGAGGAATACAAGGACAACGAGATTGAGGATATATACCGGGAACTGCATCCTATTAGAAAAAGTATCGTAGAAGCAGTTGAGATTCCGTGGGATCAGCGAATCAAGAGATGGAAAAGTGTCCCTTATAACGGAAAAGATTTTGCGGATAATATACCTGTAATATGTACAAAGAAAGGGGAACGGGTTCGCTCAAAGACAGAAAAGATACTTGCAGATTACTTCTATGATAATGGTATTGAATATAAGTATGAGTGCCCGTTGAAACTAAGAGGTATAGGAACAATATATCCGGATTTTACATTTTTAAGAAAGAGAGACGGGAAAGAGGTCTATTGGGAGCATGATGGTAGAATGGATGATCCCGGATACGCAGAGAAGGCAATTCAGAAGATCAATTCTTATATGCTAAATGGCATATTTCCGGGGGATAATTTAATATTATCCTTTGAATCCCAAAAAACAGTATTAAGCGATAAAATCATACAGGCACTTATTGTGAAGTATGGATTAAAGAGCGAACTACCTGAAAGAAATACTTAGGGAAAAGCGGTAAGTACAAGGCGGAGACAATCGTCGATGTGGACATCGACGATTGACGACAACGCAGTACATGGATTATTTCATGAGTAAATTATCTAATTGTCATCTTGCCGGTACACTTGACGTCAACAACGGGATTATGTATAGCCAAAAACGAGCTGAATAACGGTAATCTTACCGTTATTCAGCTCATCAAATATCTTAGGATATTCAATGTACTAATTTAAAATCAAGCTTTCTTGCTGTAGTCTCTTTCTCCGAAGATTCCTGTTCCGACTCTTACAAAGGTTGCGCCTTCTTCGATGGCTACTTCATAGTCGCCCGTCATGCCCATGGAGAGTGTGTCCATGTGAACGTTCGGAATGGACATCGAATTTACTTGATCCTTGAGCTCTCGAAGACCTTTGAAGTATACTCTGTTTGACTCGGGATTTTCCGTGTAGGGAGCGATTGTCATAAATCCGCGGATGTTAAGGTGCGGGAGAGTACTGATCTCTTTTACAAAATCAATTGCTTCATCCGGTGAGAGACCGAATTTTGTATCTTCGTGTGCCATATTTACTTCTACGAGGACGTCCATTACAAGGTCGTGCTTTGCGGCCTGTTTTTCAATCTCGTCTGCAAGCTTTCTGTTATCTACGGAATGTATCATGCAGGCAACGCCGGGAAGATATTTTACTTTGTTTGCCTGAAGATGGCCTATCATGTGCCATGAGAGAGGCTCTGTTATCTCTGCTGTCTTATCTCTTATTTCCTGAACTTTATTTTCTCCGAATACCGTGATGCCGCAGGCCATTGCTTCGCGGATGTCACTTACGGGTTTTGTCTTACTTACTGCGATGAGAGTTACGTCTTCTCTTTTTCTTCCGGCTCTTTCGCAGGCCTTTTTTATGTTCTCTTCTACAAATTTAAGGTTTTCCTTTATCATCTGTCGCTCCTTTAATGTCATTTGCAATTGTATGGGGCTTTTGCCCGATAATAACTCATTTACCGTGTTTTTCTTTATTTTTTGCCCTTAATAGTATATCATATGATGTGGTGGTGTAACACGATTCAAGTGGGGAAAAAAGAATATGAAGGTTAGCGAGATCGCAAACGGATCAGAGGTAAAGATTTATGCGGCCATTAACGGACACTCAGTTGTGATTATGACGGAGGCTATTTTTGGTGTGAATGTTGGACTTCTGGTAAGACCGATGGAGTATTTCGGTAAGTACATTCAGTTTTTAGAACCATCCAATGTTCAGATCAGGAACAAGCGTGACGGACGCGTATACAAGTTCATGTCTACAGCAATTTCACCCGTAAAGACAAGGTACGGGAATTTTCATTTGATCAGGTGCTCATCTATGCTGGAACCTGAAAACTCAAGAAGAGCAGAGCGCTTCTATATTGAGAAGCTCGGTCTCATTTCCGTTAACGGAAATAACATGCAGCTTAGAAACTGCCTTGTCCATGATATATCTATGAGAGGAATCTCTCTTGTTGTAGATGACGACACAGAGTGTGTGCCCGGAGACAAGATTGACGTAATGTTTAGATACGGGGCAACACTACATAATTATGAATTAAGCACTGTAGTAGTAAGAAATTTTAAACTAGGCAAAAAGAATGCCGTAGGATGCAGTATATCGAATCTTAATATCGATCTCATCGGACTGTTGAGTTCAAAGAAAAATGAGAAACAGACGAAACTCGATGAAGCTCCTGCGACAGATCTCAATCCTAAGATAACCGAACAGCAGCAGATTCTGGAAGTTGAAGAGGATGTTGCAAGGGATATCATTCCGGAGAGACCCGCGACCATTACCATAAGGTCGGGAAAACAGATGAATCTTAAAGATATGGAAGAGAGTGCGGATTCAGATGATATGGCAATTCTCCGAAAGAATAAAGAAAAGAAGATGGCTGATGAAAGGCGTGAGATCGAGAGTCTTCTTGATCTTAGGAATATCTAAATTTATTAAAGGAAAGACGGAGCAGTTGTTTAATAAAATAACTGCTCTTTATGCTGTTTACAGCAAAAAAAATATAGGGGATTAAAATTGTGAAAAAGAGAAGTGTATTGACGCTTATGCTTGTCATTTCTTTGATCGTTACCGCATGTGGCGGAAAGAACGGCAAGAAAGCAGAAAGTGAAGCCGATAAAGGTGACATGGCTGTTGAGAGTACGGTCGACGCAGGCAACGGGAAGGTTACTATTGATCTCGGAGGTGCTCAGCTTCGCTGGGATAATCTCGGAGATGCGGAAATCTCTGCCGAAGAATTTGAACGTTTTGACGGAGACGTGGTGCTTACAGCCTATTACAAGACCAATAATTATACGAAGGATTCGTCGCATGAAATTGGTCTGAGACTTAATTGGGACGATAAGTCATTCGGTGAAAACAGGAAAGTAAAAAAAGGAAAAGACAGCATTTCTTTTGAAATCTCAGAGGAAAAGAAAAATTCCATAATCGATGAAGGGTACGTATATGTGTACGGACATAATGTTCTTGTTGATAAAGTGGAGATCACCGGAAAAATGATAGAAGAAAGCGAGAGCTCCGGGCCGCTCTTTACTGAAGAAAACGGTCTTTTACATGTATCTGACGGAAAACTTGTAAATGAAGCGGGCAATCCGATTCAGTTAAAGGGACTTGCAAACTTTTACTTGAGCGTCCAGCCTCAGCTTGCACGAAAGAGTGTGTTTAAGAGAATGAAAGATGAGTGGGGAGCAAATGTACTGCGACTTCCCGTTAACGTCGATACATCGTTCTGGGGGACACCCGAGAAAGGATATGCATCGGGTTCTGATGAAGACAGAGCAAGGATTACGGCCACTCTTGATAAGGCAATCGCGGCGGCGAGAGAAACGGGCATGTATGCGATAGTTGAGTGGGTTGTTCTTGAAGAAGAGAATCCTTTGAAAGAGATTGAATATGCGAAGAAGTTTTGGGAATATGTTTCTTCGACATACAAGGATGACAAGCATATTATCTACGAAATCTGCAATGAACCCAACGGTGAGGCGACATGGGATAATGTTAAGGAGTATTGCTCCGTGATCGTACCTCTTATCAGAAACAACGATCCGGATTCGCTTATACTTGTCGGAACACCTGATTTTTCGGCAGATCTTTATGCTCCTATGAACGATCCGCTTGAATACGACAACATTATGTATGTTTTTCATGAGTATACGGGACATAACAGCAAATTCCAAAGCGAGATAGAGCAGATAGATAAAGCTATGGAAGTACATCTTCCCGTGTTTATGACAGAGGTTGCCGGAACGGACGCCGAACAGGAAGACTATTATGATATGGAGACGATACAGCAGTGGATGCCGATCGTTGAGAAATACAATATAAGCTATATAGTTTGGAAACTTGAAAAATATTCAGATTTTGACAGAAACGATGAATACTGGAACTATATGCGCGAAAACATGAAGAATGACAGCCCATATTAATTCAATTGATATTTGTGGAAATATTAAATATATATAAACGAATTTACACAAATATCAGGGGATAGTATAATGATTTTATACGATTCAGCTTTTCTGAGAGGGTAATATATTGGATAAGATGGGACTTTTAAGTAAGGTTTTTGAAGCATTTGCGAACTCTTCGGAGAGCAGATATGTATTTTTGTTTGATGTTGAAAAGAATGTCTGTAGATTTTCCCAGAGTTGCGTCGATAGATTTGGGCTTCCTGGCGAGTATGTAGATAATGCCGGAGAGGTTTGGGCTTCTATAATTAATCCTGCCGACAGGTTCAGATTTCAGAAATCTTTACAGGATCTGATCACCGGTAATACCAAGATTCATGATATGAGCTACAGGGCTCTTGATAAGACGGGAGAGTATGTAGTTTGTTCATGCAAGGGCTTTCTTATTGATGATGATGATGGTCATCCGGTATATTTTGCCGGTACGATCGATAATCACGGAATTGCAACCGAATATGATCCCATAACCAATTTATATACCAGATATAAGCTTCTTAACGATCTCAGAGAATATCAGGAGAGAAAAGAGAAGTACATGATCCTTATGGTGGGACTGTGTAACTTTCATGAGATCAACAATATTTACGGCTATGAAGTCGGAAATAAAGTGCTTAAGAACTTTGCGGAGAAGCTTCTTGATTATCTTAACGGAGCCTTTGTTTTCCATGCGGGTGGAACAAAGTTTGCGATAGTATCGTCTGTTTTCACCGAAGAAAAAATGGCTGCCATATACAAAGAAGTTTCTGAATATGCCAGAAATTCGATTGAGATAGAAGACAGCAAAGTTGCGATAAATATCGGCGGAAGTCTTTCGGAAGTAAGGAATTTTGACGTCGATGTACATACGATAGTAACGGGCGTGCTCCTTGGACTTGATGAGTCGATTCATGAAAGACACGGAGAACTCGTTAAATTTGGAAATGACAATTATGTAAATAATCATGACAGGATTGTTGTCATAAATACGCTCAGAAACTGCATAAATGACGGTTGTAAGGGATTCTATATGTGCTATCAGCCGATCGTCAATGCAAATACTGAGAAACTGGTGGGGGCAGAGACGCTTGTCAGATGGAGTATGGAACCTTTTGGAAGCATTTCTCCCGGAGATTTTGTTGCGTGGCTTGAAAACGACCCTCTTTTCTATGATCTTAGTTACTGGATCATGAAGACGTCGATGAGCGCGATAAAAGAGAAGGTATTGCCGCTTATGCCGGATTTCCTTCTTAACATAAATCTCTCATATATGCAGCTTGAAAGACAGAATTTTAGGACCGATCTTCTAAGGATAATCGATGAAGTCGGATATCCTCCGAAAAATCTGTGTCTTGAGCTTACGGAGAGGTGTAAGCTCCTTGATGAATCATTCTTGAGAAATGAGATGATATTCCTTAAGTCAAAGGGAATCAAGGTTGCACTTGATGATTTCGGAACAGGTTTTTCGGCACTCGAGCTTCTTATAACTTTGCCTATAGATGCGATCAAGATAGACAGATCTTTTGTCATGGATATCGAGAATATAAAAGAGAAGCAGTATGTAGTTGATGCGATTCTTGCTTGCGCAAGGAATATGAATATAAGCTCAACGATTGAGGGAATAGAGACCGTGAGCATGAAAGAGATAATGAAGAATTACGGTGCCACATCTTTCCAGGGATATCTGTATTCCAAGCCGGTTGTGATCGATGAATTTGTAAAGCTGATTCAAAAGTAATGTTACTGTTGTAAGTATTTGGACAGAAGTGGGCGAAGCTTATGATGAGAACAGTACCTCTATCAAAGAGTTTATCGTTGGATCAATTAAATCATCTCGCTGATACAGGGCATATTTTTATTACACCTTTCGCTTTGAACCGAACTGCGTATATTGTGGTTAATCAGAAACCGTTTATGGTTATAGTTACGGATATATCGCTTAAGGGAATACAACTTAGCGGAGCATGGTATACGTGGGACGATCTGGAGGCGATGGGGGGAGTGTACGAATCGGAGTTTGATGCGCTGAAAGCAATAGCGGACAGAGGATAATGAGCGGAAGTCTTAGAGTGAGACTTCCGCTTTCGACAGCTTATGGACTTCATTTATTAAGATTGTATAAAAAAGTGTAATTTCGTGGGCATTTTTGAGGATTTCGTGATAAAATTACTTCTATGTACGATGATTGGAGGTCTGGTTTTGACATACGTCTATTATTACGTTGAAGCGCATCTTGCTTGCATTTTTCTGATGGCATTTCTGCTGTTCAAAATCAGAAAAGGTGTAAATAAGCAACTTTCACAGATTTATCTCGGTAATCTGATAATAGTACTTATAGCTTACTGTTTTGCAGAAATCTTTTGGGCATTGGTGGATGGCGGTTATTTGGGCTCATCCAAAACTCTGTTATATTTATCTAATGTTTTCACATACCTTTTAATAAATGTAGCTGCGTATATTTGGTATATTCTGTCAGAAATTATGCAGAAGGAGAAGTATATTGAGAGTGATCTTACAAGGGTATTTATAAGTGTGCCGGTTTGGATATCGGCTCTTTTGTGCGTGACTGCATACAGAACAGGTCTTGTTTACTACCTTGATGAAAACGGTAATCTCACGGGAGGAAAACTGTATCTGATACTTATAATCGTTCCTTTCGGATACCTTCTTGCGGCGTCGATAAAGGCTTTGTCACGTGCGTTCAGCAAGGATAGATATGCAGAGAGATATATCTATTTTATGATCGGTATATTCCCGATAACGCCAATTTTGCTTGGAATATTGCAGGCAATGTATTGGAGAGTTCCGTTTATATGCTACGGAAGCCTTGCTGCGGTTTTGTATGTATACATAACTTATATGGATAATCTTGTGTCTATAGATCCTCTGACACAGATAAATAACAAGAATCAGATGTATAAATATCTGGTACAGAAAATGAGAAATCAGAATCCGGGGCTTTCTCTTTTTATGCTGATCATAGATATAGACAGATTCAAGTCTATTAATGATACTTACGGTTACAGCGAAGGTGACAAGATCCTTGTCAGAGTTGCAAATGCCGTTAAGGATGCATGTCAGGGCCCGAGAAGCAGATTTTTTATCTCAAGATACGGCGGAGATGAGTTCGTTGTTGTTGCTGAGATGGCATACAGAGCGGAAGCGAGCTGGCTTGCCGATCAGATCAAGAATAACGTAAAAAAAAATTCCCGAACTTACCGGATGCGCTTATGACCTCTCGGTAAGTGTAGGAATTGCTCAATACGACTACGAAGCTCCTATATCTATTCAGTCATTCATTGCAAGGGCAGATTCGGATCTGTACAAGCAGAGAAAATTGAATAATATTTAAAAGAGCGAGGAAATAAAGTTGATTGCAAGACCGGCGAGGACAAATCCTGCCAAAATGGCGATTGCATAAATAAATTTCATTCTTGCCATGGCATACTCCTTTTAATTAATCATGTTATAATTATATTGTATCTTTTTTGAGGATACAACCGAAATGACATGTACATCTGAATATCAATTCAGGATTGGAGGGAGTATGAAGATTTACGTTGCCGGTAATGTGTCCAGAAGTGGGGATGGGTCGCTTGACCATCCGTTCATGACTATTTCGGAGGCTGCCGAAAAGGCACGTCCGGGAGATACGGTTGTGGTTGCCCCCGGAGTATACAGAGAGTGGGTTAAACCCCGTTATTCAGGAACGGAAGATAAGCGAATAACATATTTAAGTACAGAACATGGCGGAGCCGTAATCACGGGCTCTGAGGAAATAAAGGGTTGGGAGGCTTTCGAGAACGTCTGGCGTGTCAGAATACCAAACAGCTATTTCGGAGATTATAATCCGTTCACAGCGTTAGTTCACGGGGATTGGTTTATCGAAGATCCCAAGAATCCATCACACACAGGAGAGATATATTTAAACAAGAGGTCCATGCTTGAGGTATTCGACCTTTCTTTTTGCATGCATCCGCAAAAAGACAACAGGTCATGGGAGCCGGACTTCACCGAGTATGTATGGTATACGGCGCAGGAGGATAACTTTACCGTTATCTATGCGAACTTTATGGGCAAAGATCCCAATTATGAAAATGTTGAGATTTCTGTGAGAAGATCATGCTTTTTCCCTGAGGAGAGTGGGATAAATTATATTACTTTAAGGGGATTTTGCATAACAAGGGCAGCTACTCAGTGGGCGCCTCCGACCGCTTTTCAGGAAGGAATGGTGGGACCTAACTGGGCTAAGGGCTGGATAATCGAAGATTGTGAGATCTCGGAGTCAAAGTGCTGCGGAATCAGTCTCGGTAAGTATTTCCAGAGAGGCAATAACAACAAGTGGTCAACTTATAATTTGAAGCTGGGATCGCAGACTCAGAGAGACACCGTGTGTCAGGCGGTAAATGAAGGCTGGGACAAAGAAACGGTCGGCTCGCATATTGTAAGACGCTGTGATATTCACGACTGCGGACAGACGGGAATCGTCGGTCATATGGGCGGTGCTTTCAGTATTATCGAGGATAACCACATCCATCATATCAATATAAAGCACAACCTTGCCGGGGCTGAGATTGCCGGAATCAAGCTTCATGCTGCGATAGATACCTGCATCAGAAGAAATCACATCGATCACTGCACAAGAGGAATCTGGCTTGACTGGGAGGCTCAGGGAACAAGAGTGTCGCAGAATTTTTTGCATGACAATGTTCCGCCGAAAGGTACTATAATAGAAAATGGATTGTCTTTGGGAGAAGATATTTTTGTTGAGGTCTCGCACGGACCGACGCTCCTTGATCACAATCTCTTTTTGTCAGATATTGCAGCAAGGATATCGACGCAGGGAATAGCGTTTGTTCATAACCTTATCGCAGGCTCTTTTACCTATGTGGGAGAGGGCTGCGGTGATATGAGTAAAAAATTCCCTTCGCCGAGATTTACGCCGTATCATGTTCCGCATTCTACCAAGATCGCAGGATTCATGACGATTCTTCACGGCGATGCGAGATTTTTTAACAACATTTTCATCCAGAAGGAAGTGCGAAGAGATCTTGTGGATTATTGCGTTGCGCAGAATTCCGATACCATGGATAAAAATAACTTTATTTGCGGTACGATTCCTTACAACGATTATCCGCTGGCTCCGGAGTATTTCTCGCGCTTTGGGAAGAATGTCATCAGGCAATACGGTTCAACAGATCCTTATTACGATCATCTTCCTGTATATTTCGGGGGAAATGCATATTATAACGGTGCGAGGGCCTGTGACCACGAGCCTGCGGCTCACGTTGACAAAGATCATAAGATCAGCCTTTATATCGATGAAGGTGACGGAAGATATACCATACACACCAATCTTTACGAGTTCCTTCCGAGGGGACTTGCCATGCCTGTTAATTCTGAGGTGCTGGGGCTTGCGTTTGAACCTGAGCAGCGCTTTGAGAATCCTGACGGCAGCAGTATTTCTTTTGACAGAGACTATTTTGGAAGAAAGAGGGGAAGATTCCCTGTTTCGGGACCTTTTGAGGAGTGCGGAACAGACAGATTTACCGTTCAGACTCCCGATGATGCGTCGTCCAAGATCGGTCATGATGAAAAGATAAGAATTGAGGATAAGTGGAAAGCGGATCTTGACAATACCAAAGAAGAATCTGATGTGAGTGAGATCAATGCAAATATTGTGCTCACGGGTGGAATGAATGCCGTAATAAGCTTCCCGTTTGACGGAGAGCTCTTCAAAGTGAGCGATATGTTTGTTAAGGGAAATGAGGTCTGGCTCTACGACAGTTTGGCTGACAAACTGGTAGAACTTGACTGTGAGTACGGAATTTATCATAATATCAAGAAATGGTCCATTGGGGCATTGCAGTCTCTTGATATGAGCGAGGATGCTAATGCCGAAGGGCTTGCAAGAACAGCAGGTACGCTTCTATGCATACTCAATAAGAGTCTTGCGCACGATGCGGCAGACACTTGCGAAACCATTCAGAATAAGGTGAATGACGGCCTTGGTGACAAGGGCATCAGCATGAGATTTACTCCAAAAAATCTTAAGTTCATAAGGGGGAAGAAATTTATCTCTCTTGAAGATGTTCTTTACAGGATTAGCAGGGGTACCATGGAAGTTGTTACTGAGCGAATCGAGCACCTTAATTAACTTAAATTTTGAGGATAGAATTTTTACATGAATAAAAGCAGCAACTGGTATAAGCTCGACAATGCGGCGAAAATTGTTCCGTCAACCGCACGCGGAGCAAATACACGAGTATTTAGAATAACTTGTGAGTTAAAAGAGAATATTGACGGAGAGATACTTCAGAGAGTGCTGGATGAGACGATTGAAGAGTTTCCATTTTTTAATTGTGTGCTTCACAGAGGTCTTTTTTGGTACTATCTTGAAGACAGTGATCTTAAGGCGGTAGTGGAGGAAGAGAAGACTCCCGCCTGTATGCCTCTTTATTATCCGGGCAGAAAAAATCTTTTATACAGAGTAAATTATTTCAAAAAGAGAATTAACCTTGAGATGTTCCATGTGCTTGCGGATGGAACAGGGGCGTTTATGTTCTTTAGAAATCTCATCATAAGATATATTCAGGAAAAGCACGGAATTGATGCCGATATTAAGCCTGTAGATGAGTTTTCTCTTGAAGAAAAGAATGTGGACGCTTTCGGAGATTTTTACAGCAAGCAAAAAGGTCTTAAGCAGTTAAAAGAGATGTCTTCGGTAAAGGCATATCAGCTTAGCGGAGAGATTGACGACGATCTTCTTCCGCACCTTGTGGAGGGCACTGTTTCCTCATCGAAATTTTACGAGGCGGCAAAGAGCCACAATACAACTGTGGGAGTTATGTGCGTTGCGGTTTATATAAAGGCTGTTCTTATGGGAATGAACAGAAGCCAGAAGAGAAAGCACATAGTAGTCAGTGTCCCGGTTAACTTAAGAAACTTTTTTAAGAGCGGAACGGCAAGAAACTTTTTCGGTGTTATAAGCATCGATTACAATCCTGTTGAATATGACGGTGAGCTTGAAACAATCATCAATTTCGTTGATAAGAATTTCAAAGAAAAGCTCTCGCCGGAAAGCATTGAAAAAACCATGAATTCATACTCTGCATTGGAGCACAACATAGGAATAAAGGTTATTCCGCTTCCAATCAAGAATATAGGAATAGGATTTTTTGACAAAAATGCGAAGCGAGGTATCACCAGCTCAATGTCGAACCTCGGTCAGATCAAGATGCCTGACGCTGTTGCGGATTATATAGACAGATTCAGCGCATTTATGACTGCACAGTCACAACAGATCACGGTCTGCTCATATATGGATAAAATGGTATTCGGAGAGGTTTCACCTTTCAAGACACACAAGGTAATGCTTAATTTCTTCAGGTTACTTACGGAAATGGGAATGGAAGTAGAACTTGGAACCAACGACTACGATGAGGAGCAGTGATTTATATGCAGTATTGTCAGAAATGTAAGATAAAGATAAGAGGAAAAAAGACGTGCTGTCCCATGTGCCAGGGAACTTTAAAGGAAGTTGAAGGCGGGGAGAACGTAACGGCTTCTTTTCCCACTCTTAAAAAGAAAAAGATGAGTCACATCACAATAATGAAGATGACAACTTTCGTTTGTGCTGTGCTTGAGATAATTTTGATAACGTTGAATATTATGATGGGAGATGCGCTTCAATTTTTGGGACCGTTATTCCTTGGAATTCTGGGCGCATGGATAGCGGTTCTTGCGACGGTTTATTTTAGAAACAATATCCTTAAACTGATAACGTGGGAAGCTATAGTTGCGATAATCGCAGATATTTATATCGATTACAACACAGGCTTTTACGGCTGGAGCATAGACTGGGTTGTGCCGATCACACTTATGGCACTCGGCGTTTTGACATTTGTTATTGCTATTTGCATAAAGCTTAGATTTGACGAATACATTTTTTACCTTTTATTTGACCTTATTATGACTGTATTACAGATAATATGCGTCACAAAGGGAATCACAAAGAATTTCTGGCCTACAGGCATCAGCATTATGCTTTACATGATCCTCCTGGCAGGTGTCTTGATATTCAGATTCCGCGATCTGAAGAAGGCTTCGGAGAAGATGTTTAACATGTAGTGATATAGCTTTCTAAAGTCCAAGCCGCGTACATGCTTGCATGTAAAGCGGCTTGAGACCTTAGAAAGCGAACAGACATGAGGAAGTAGCACGATAGTGCGGATTCCGAATGTCTGTAGAATTGCGAGAGTTGCTTTAGCAACGGAGCAATTCGTATATCACGTATCTTGGCATTGTGATGGAATTGCGAGAGTTGCTTTAGCAACGGAGCAATTCGTATATCACGTATTAGTACGTAGAATCAGGGAGTTTATGGGAGTGCGAGGCAAAAACACTAAAAAGAACATAAGGCACGGCGTGGTTTTTGCCACAAAATTCGGAGATTTTGTTGAGAATAAGCTTGAACAGGCAATTATCCAGCGAAATCACCTGGCAGAAGAACTCCCTGAAAATCCCGAGAAACTTAAGTGGTACAGAGTCTCTTTGGAGAACGGGCTCTCCGGAGACGGATCTGAATACTACATTTATGTGAAAATAGGCGATCCAGAGAAACTTTGCATTTTCTTTTCCGGCGGAGGAGTAGCCTGGAACGAATATACGGCTGCAAGACCTTCATCGATGGGCAAGCTTGCCGCCGGTCTGCCAAACTATTATTGGAATAATCTAAGACCTGTTACCCAGCTAAAAAATATAAATATCGGTATAACAGATGTATCGCTTGAAAAGAATCCTTTCAGAGACTGGAGCTTTGTTGTTGTGACCTACGCGACGGGAGATTTCCATGTGGGAAACAACGAATATCCTTATGTTTCGGAAGACGGAAAGGACGAAATTCTTCATTTTCACGGATACATCAATTTCCTTGAGAGCATGAAAGTTGCAAAAAGACTTTTTCCGTCACCTGAAGATATCCTTATAGCGGGAAATTCTGCCGGTGCTTTTGCAATTCCGGCTCTTTCGGGTGAGATAGTGGACGACTATTATCCGGAAGCAAAAGATATAACTCTTTTTTCCGATAGCGGACAGCTTCTTTATAACAAGTGGAGAAGCACTGCGAAGAATATCTGGAAGACCAAGGAAGAAATCTGGCAGAGCATCAATACCGAGAATATTACGCTCGACTGGTACAGGGCGTTATATTCGAAGTACGGCAACAGATTCAGGTATCTGTATTCAAGTTCTGACAGGGATTTCCTGTTGAGCGCTTATTATAATGACATAATAAACAAGCAGTACAAGACAGATCAGCAGGTGCAGGAAGAGTACAGAAGACAGCTCATTGAGATGGTTCATGAGTTAAAAGAGTTGAATCCGTCGTTCGGAATCTTTATAAACAACTGGAAACTTCCACTTATCACGCAGGGCGGAACAGTACATACAAGCGTGCGTGACATTCAGTTTGCCACCTTTGTACAGGATGGAATTACAATGGCACAGTGGCTTAAAGATGCAGTTGACGGTAAGATTTATGATGTGGGGATGGAACTGCTGGAATCGTAGTCAATGATTCATATAGAGAATATAATGCCGTTAAATTACGCTACCATTATAGCGGGGAAGTATGATGCGTTTTGTTGCTGTTAAAAAGGTCTCTATGATGTGTTTTATCATAGAGACCTTTAATGTTGGTTGGATATTGATTTTAGAGTTGTTTCAAACTCTTTTAAAGCCTTATAATTTGGGTCAATAAATCAGTCTACAAAATATTCCGCAATCTGTGCCTCATAGGAGTCGCGAAGATCTCCCGGAATGTCATACTCATCCAAAGCCTCGGCAACAGACCAATGTTCGTTTACCATCGAGCGAAGAATGCTGCGAATGACACGAGAATCAGAAGCCTCAATAGTTGCGGCGTTATTCATAATCATACCCTCCTCCATTGACAATAGAATATAACATATAATCACATATTTTTGATATAATATATTATATCCTACAACATATTGTAGCTCAAAAAAATTCAGATACAAGTATTGACATTTGTAAAAAAATGGAGATTTATAGGAGCTTGGCTCAGATGAAGATTGCAGCTATTGTTTTATCGTTGCTGGGACTTATCAGTTCTTTTGCGGCAGTGGGAATAATACCGTCAATTGCTGGATTTGTGCTCAGTTTGAAATGGTTTTTGGAAAAGAAATCCATAAACGGGGCAAGAGCGCTTGCTATTTCTGTTGTAGGAGTTCTATTGCCTTTTATCATGTACTTTAACAGTTTCGGGTTTTCTTTACCATACGAAAAGAGCGCAGGGCTTTCTTTTTTACCACAGATTATTTACGATAACTATACTAATCTCGGCCTTAATATGGAGTGGATGGTCAAGGACAAGGCGGAAGAACTTGATTTTGATGTTTTTGAGGATGCAGAGCAGGTAGAGAACCATGAAGATTTGGCGGAAAGCGTTGGCAAAGAGGCAACATCCGGTGATATTGATAGAAAAGATGTGATTGCAAGTGATGATGAAAAACAAGGTGATAGCGATAGTAAGGGAAAATTGGAATCTTCGAAGAATACCAAAGAGCAGAAAAGTCTTGATGATGAGTATGAGCTTGATATTATAGATGTAATCGATGATGAGATGCATACACATAAGCATAAACCGACCAGTACTGAGGTTGGAGCATCGGATGACAATATGTCCTGCTACGGAGGGCTTCCTGTGGGAACGCTACTAATAGCCAGGTACTTCAGGGAAGATGACCATAACTGTAATCCGGTACTTGTTCTTCAGAACAAGTCAGGAAAATTGTGCAGATATGAGTGTAAGTTTATCGCAAGGGACGATGACGGCAACGAGCTTGCGGTTTCCGAGAAGACTGTTGAAGTGGTTCAAAATGACGCAAAGTTTGTCTTTGAGGGACGGTTTGACAAGAAGGACTTAAACGGAAAACTCCCGTCAATGTACGAGTTTTCCGTTACAAAGCGTGATCCCTATGAGACTGACAGACTCGACGATGTCGCCGTTTATTCAAAGACAGAGGGAAACTCAGTGTTTCTTGCCGCAGAGAATACCTGCGATAAAAAAGTGAAAGTTGATGCATTCGTTTTATTTTTTGACGGAAACGAACTTGTAGACTGTATCTGGCTTATACCGGGAAGCAACAGCAACGTATATGTAGAGCCTGCGAGCGTCGGAACCGTAACCGGCGACGCTTACTATAAGTTTGATAGGATTGAGACATATTACACAGCTTATGAAGCTGTCGATGGTAAAGAATAGGCTTGATGTTGCCAATTTATAATTGTGAAGTTTGGATGGGTGGATGATTATGAGAAAACTAATTCTTTTCGGTGATTCAAACACATATGGCTATGATCCGCGTGGACTCATGGGAGGAAGATATCCTGAGGAGGCCAGGTGGGCTACGATTGTCAGAAAGGCATTGGCTGATTCATATGAGGTGATAGAGGAAGGTATGAACGGAAGGCAGCTTCCTTATGTTGAGGATAGATATTTTACTGACATGCTTTCCGGATTAACAGGTGAAGATGCCTTTGTTATGATGCTCGGTACAAATGATATTCTTCTTACCTACAACCCGGTAGTTGAGCAAGCTGCTTCAAAGATGAGAGATGTTCTGGCTTATGTAAAAGACAACTGTAACGGCACGTTTATTATGATCGCACCTCCATATATTGAGGCTAAAAGTCACGAACTTCAGATTTACAACGATGCGAGTATTGAAATGAATAAATGCTTTATGGAGCTTGCAAAAGAGTTTGGCATTAAAGCTATTGATGCGTCTAAATGGAACATAGAGATTGGATATGATGGTGTTCATTTTACTATTGAAGGGCATAAGCAGTTTGCGAAGATGCTTTTACGCGAAAGTAATCTATAAAACTTAGAATTGTAGGAATAATCACAATGTTAATCTGCGTTGCTTGATGCAATGAATACATTTTACTAGGCTGATACTATAACACACGAGGAGGACACAACTATGTTCAGCGAAAATTTAGAAACAAAAAGCAGTAAGAAGCTCTGGAAAACGATTGGAATCACAATACTTGTTATTGTGGCTCTATATATTGTGCTGATGGTAGTAAGCTTTTTTGCATTTACTACTGTTTGGCATACCACTACGGAGCGCATTGAGAGTATAGAGCTCGATGAGCCCGCAGACGGAGAGGAAGGTATGAATTAAGTCAAATCAGGGGAGGAGGTGCAATTAGATATTGCTATTTACAGGCAGACATTAGCGAAATGTGCAAAGTCTGCTCATCTTTTATTTCTTTTAAAGTCTTTTAAAGTTCTTATTTTCAAAATTATTTTCATCAAAAAAACAAAAGAAAAGGGGTTGTGATTTTCTTATGAAGATCACTTCTGAACAGGTATAACTCAATGAAAAAAATCTTGCGGTACAAACATGTTCTTTCTGTAATTCTTTCTTTAGCTATTGTTTTTTTTTCAGATTATTACAATATCAGCCACACCGGTTGAGATACAAACTGATGGCTCTATTCCGGCTTCTTCGGGCGAAGTTAAGCTTATCGATGAGGATCTAAACGATCTTGGCGTTGAAATCGATAATGAGAGCGAAAAGCTTGAAGAAGAAAAGGATCCTGACGAAGAAGTCAGGGTAATCATTGTAATGGAGGGTGACAGTGTCCTTGATAAAGGATATGACACCGTAGAAATTGCCGACAGTTCGTCTGCGATACGCGAGGTGAACAAAATCGAATCCGAGCAGGAAACGACTGTTGAAAAGATATCAGAGGAAGCTCTTGAAGGAAATGAGCTTAAGGTCAATTATTCTTTTTCCATTATTGCAAATGCCATATCTGCAGATGTTACATTTAAGGATATAGAAGCCATAGAGAAGGTGGACGGAGTTGAGGCTGTTTACACGGCAAGGCGACACGAACCTGTTGAAATGGCCGATCCTGCAACAATATCTTCAGGCGAGATGGTTGGAAGCTATCAGACATGGGCAACGGGATATACGGGTGCGGGACAGCGTATTGCTGTAATTGATACCGGTATAGATGTTGATCATCCTTCTTTTGATGCGGGCGCGTTTATGGCTCATTTAAAGGAGACTGCGGAAGATTCGAGTAAGGAGATTTCAGAATACGGCTTATTGGATGAAGCTGAGATTCAGAACGTCCTTCCGCATCTGAATGCCTTTAAAGATGATGAAAACGTAAGCGCAGATGACCTTTATCAGAGTGAAAAAATCCCATATGCATTTAATTATATAGACAAAGATATGGATATTACGCATGACAATGATGAGGAGGGGGATCACGGAACTCATGTGTCGGGTATAGCAACGGCAAACTATTATGTGCCGGATTCAAATGCGGAGGAAGGCTATGCAACTCAGGCTCAGGGAGTTGTCGGAATAGCGCCGGATGCGCAGCTTCTTACAATGAAAGTATTTGGTAAAAACGGTTCGCCATTTACCGATGATTATATGGCTGCAATAGAAGATGCGATTCTTCTTAAGGTCGATACCATAAATATGAGCCTGGGTTCTCCGGAGGCAGGAAATACATATGATTCCGAAGAGTATGTAAATGAGATTTTTGACAAGCTTCAGGGAACAAGTACAGTTGTATCTGTGGCTGCCGGCAATTCAGGTCGCTGGAGTGAAAACAGCCTGATTGGCGCAAATTTAAGCGGAAATGTAAATATGGATACGATAGGGACTCCGGGCTCTTATGAAAAAGCATTTACGGTAGCAAGCGTTGTAAACAGCGGCATTGTCTCATGTTTTTTCACATTTGACAACGATAAAAAGGTGTTCTATACGGATCCAACAGGAACAGAGGCACCGAAGTTTGAAACGTTTGATAAAACAAACGGGGGCGACGGAACAGAATATGACTATGTATTTCTGGATTCGCTCGGTGCAGCCGGGGATTATGAGAATATTGATGTTAATGGCAAGGTCGTATTCGTATCAAGAGGAGTGTTGTCTTTTTCTGAGAAACAGTTAAATGCACAGGAAGCAGGGGCAATAGCGATTGTAGTCTACAATAACACATTGGGAACAATCATCATGTCAATGGGCGGAAATGACGCCAAGATTCCGGCATGTGCGATAACGTTGGCAGAAGCAGAGGCAATCAAGGAAAAGAGCACTCAAAGAAGCGATGGGTTATATGAGGGAAAGATAACTGTGCATTCAATTCCCGAAGTGCATAAAAATACTGATGATGGATACACAATAAGCAGCTTCTCTTCATTCGGAGTTCCGGACAGCCTTGACTTAAAACCTGAGATCACATCGCCCGGAAGTAATGTATATTCGACGCTTAATGACGGTAAATACGGACTTTCAAGCGGAACATCAATGGCGGCACCGTCAATTGCCGGTCAGAGTGCACTTGTTCAGCAGTATATAAAAGAGAATAATCTTGCGGACAAAAATGACATTTCGGTAAGGACGCTTTCTCAGTCACTTATGATGAGTACAGCTATGCCGCTTAAGGGAAACAACAATCCGGAAAATTCGGAGTATACTCCTCGTGTTCAGGGAGCAGGACTTTCCAATGTTCAAAATGCAATATCGTCGCCTGCATACATTCTTTTGGGCAATAAAGAAAATAACGACGGTATGGTCAAAGTTGTTCTCGGAGACGATCCCGAAAAGTCAGGCTGCTATGAATTTTCGTTTGATATATATAACATGGATGTGGATCCTCAGTATTATGTGCTTGATTCATCAGTCCTTACGGAAGAACTGATGAGTGCGGGCGGGCTTAAGTATTTTATGGGTAAATCATACAGGCTCAGTCCTTCGGTAGAGTTTACGGCAGATGATACCAAACTTGTTTATGACCTTAATGATGACGGAAAAGTAAACGGTAAGGACAGAAAAATATTATTGCAGTATGTGAACGGCTCAAGGTCTGTTCCTTTGATTGAAAGAAATTATGAATATTATGACTTTAATAAAGACGGAGTAATAAGTACAAAAGATGTGTATCTTCTTTCAAGACAACTAAAAGGCAAAGCGGAAGTTGCAGATCTTGCGCTGAGCGTGGTTGAAGTAAAAGACAGCACGAAGGTAAATGTAAAGATCACTCTTTCAGACAGCGACAGGAAATATCTTGAGGGCTACGAGAACGGAATGTATGTCGATGGATATATCTACGTAAACGGACCTGTACCAATGTCGGTTCCATTCCTTGCTTTCTACGGAAACTGGATGGATTCTCCGATGTTTGAAGATTATGACTATATGAAAGCTGTATATGACAGTGACTATGCAGATAATGTAATTACATACTCAGGTGTTGAAAAGACCAACTGGCTGTCTACAAGTCTTTTTGGAACCAATGAGGAAAAAAATGTATGTTCCGAACAAATATGTAAAAGAGGATGAGTACATTGCGGACAGAAATGCACTTAGTTCTGAAAACGGGACATTTATTGCAAAACAGTATTACAGCCTTATAAGAAACGCCGGAAGGCTGATCCTAACCATAAGAGATGCTGATACCGGCGAGAAATATTTTGAAAAAATTGATAAGGATGCCTTGGCGGAATATTACCATGTTAAAGTCGGCGAATGGATGAATACAAAAGGAGAAATTGAGCTTAACTGGGCAGGAACCGATGCAGACGGCAATCCTTTGCCTACCGGAACCAAAGTGGAAGTCGTTCTTCAGGCTATTCCGAGCTACTACAACAATGTTGAAGATGTGTCTGAGCTTAATGCTGACGGAATGTTTATAAGAACACCTTTTGTGATCGATAATGAAAAGCCTTCTATCATAAGCAGTGAGACGAAAGACAATAAATTAAAGATCAAGATGCATGACAACAGATATACGGCAGCAGTGATTCTTTTAAACGAAGATGCTGATGTTGTAGGTTTATATGCGGTAAATCAGACCAAGGCCGGAGAAGACGTCGAAATGGAAGTGGACCTTGATAAAGAATTCTCTTATGTTGCGCTTGTGGATTATGCAGACAACAACAGAGTCTATGAATATGACAGAACGGCCAAGTCTATAGGTGAAGAGAGCGCGGCAGATATGTCGAGTGATGCGGCTTCTGTAGCTTCTTCAGATGTGTCTGACAGTGCTTCTACAGAAGTATCGGACGATGCTACGGCTGATAAGTCGGATGATGCGGCATCGGATTCTTCAAGTGATGAATCATCTGAGGATGATTCAGGTGATCTGGAAGTGGCAAAGACATCAGATACCAAAAAAAACATCATATTCATCGAGCGATGAAGCAACGTCGGGCATAGCGGATGATGTGGCATCAAAAGAAACTTCCAAAGAAGTTGAGGCAGGAGGAAAGTATGACGATTAAAATTTCAAGGCACTTTTTTATAATAAGCATAATGACGGTTCTTGCGTTTATATTCGCTCCGGCAATTAGCGTTAAAGCAGCTGATGCGGCACCTGTTCATACAAACATTGATACTTCAAAAAAGGGCGGAAACCAGTATATAACCTATAAGCTTACTTTTGATAAGATTGAAGTAACGGATGGACGAGTGGTTATAGGATATAACGGAGATATCCTGGAGCTTGAGAATGATTCACAGGGAATAGGCTTTAGCGAGGAAGATATAAATACGAAAAAAGAAAACGGAAAAGAGCTGTTCTCATATGCTTTTGTCAATGATGAAAAGAAGTCTGCGGGCGGCACGCTTATTACACTTAAATTCAAGGTTAAGGATGAAGTGTTTAGGCAAGATACAGCTATTGATACGCAGATTATAAGCATCAACAATGAAGATGAGGAAGTTCTTGGAAATACTTCACTGTCAGATACTTTTTCTGCAGGAAAATCAAAGCTAAAAAAGCCTGAGATCTCAGATATTACGCAGTCTATACTTGGCGTTTATGTATCATGGAAAAAAGACGGTGATGCTGACGGATATTATCTGTACCGCAGTACGTCAGAGAAGGGAAATTACGTACAGGTTGCGAAACTAAGCCTTCTTACAACATATCTGGATCTTTCGGTTGAGAACAGACAGACCTACTACTATAAGCTGGTTGCATACAGAGGAAGCGGCGATAAACAAGACCTTTCCGATGAGTCAGCGCCTAAGTCTGTGACTGTCAAAAAGTTCTGGGGCTTGTTTGACTGATAGATGGGGAGCAAACCTCGTCCCCACGGGGAATAGACTGATGGACAAGCCACAAACCCCGTCCCCATGGACCATATATTGAATAGACAACGTAAACACCTTAAAACATGCGGGTTTTAAGGTGTTTATTCTTTTTTAATTTTTTTTCGTTTAAGAAAAAAATATTAGCTCCGATAAAAATAGTGTACGAGAGAAAATGAGTTGAAAAAATAAACGCCGAATATGACTTTGGAGGTAAAGAATGAAGAAGAATACAGTTTTAAAAGTAATCAGAATTGCACTTGCAACAATGATCACAGCAACAACAGTAACTGTAAATGTAAGAGCCATGGACGGCGAAGTATTTGAGAATACAGAGAACAATCAGGAAGATACAAACGAAGAAGTTACAAATGAAGAAGTTACAAATGAAGAAGTTACAAATGAAGAAGTTACAAATGAAGAAGTATACAACGAAGCAGTAAGCGAGGCAGTTGAAGCAGAGACAGCAGCTGAGGAATCAGTTGAAGAGGCAGTAGAGAGCTCTGCTGAGACAATCGAGGCAATTGCAGAAGGAAACGAGGAAGCAGGAATTGAGGCAGCTGATGTTACAGACGGCGGAGCAGTTGCACAGGAGAGCGTTGAGGCATTTGTTGAAGCAGTAGAGAGCCTTCCGGTAGAAGAAAACCTCAATGAGGCAGTAGCTGAGCTCAACGAAGTAACAGAAGAGCTCGTAAAGGTTGACGAAGCAGACCGCATTGCAGATGAGAGCGCAAAAGAGACGGTTGAAACTGCAACAGCAGCTCAGGAAATCGCTAACAGCGTAGTTAATACAGTTGAAGAGACAAAAGAGCAGGCAAACAGCCTTATCGATATAATCTCAAGTGAAGATGCAGATGCTGAGCAGGTAAGCGAGGCTATGGACAAGCTTGATCAGATCACAGAAGATGCAAAAGGAAATGTTGAGGCAAAGAAAGCTACTTTCGAAGCACTTAGCGAAAAGTTCGAGATGGCAAAGAGACAGCTTGAGGGTGCACAGAAGGTATATGATGAGACAGTTAAGCACCTTAAGAGTGATGACAGCAATGTAAACAAGGCAGCAGCGAAGCTTGAAGAGGCTAAGAAGAATGTAGAAGTTCTTTCAGAGGCTTGCGATAATGCAAAAGAGGATCTTGAGAAAGAGCAGGCAGCAGTTGAAGATATTCTTGCTAAGAAAGAAATTTCAGACAAGAACAAAGACTGGAAGACTCAGGATAAGCTCATGGAGAGCATTATAAGCGGATATATCATTCCTAACTTTATCGACAAGGATGCAACAAATATCAAGTACACAGAGATGCTCAGAGGATTTGACCGTCAGAACAGTTCATATACTGTTGTTACATATTTAGATAAGAACAACAACACAGTAAAGCGTTATTTCAACATCGACAGAACAGACAGACAGTTCAAGGAAAACGATCAGTGGTACAGACTTGGAAGTTCAAGAGAAATCGTAGTGTACGAGAAGCCTGAAGAGGATATCACATCTTCAGTATATCAGAAGAATCACTTCGGAAATTTTAGTGTTACAAACCAGTTCAAGGCAGATGTAAATTCAGGAAAATATGATGTATATTCATTTGATTATGCTGACGGAACAAACGAGTACAAGTGCATCGACGAGCTTAAGGCCGGAGTAGAGAACGGAGAGATTGAGTTAGTAGACGGTGTTTACTACATGAACGGTGTAGCAGCTCGCAAGATCGTTCAGACAACAAGCGGAAATGCAAAGGGTATCAGAATTTCAACAAAGGATGATGCAGGTCTTAAGTCATTCATCGAAAATGCTTCAAAGCTTGTTGAGAAGTATGAGAAGTACGGAGAGATCATAGCTGATACACAGGATAAGGTTGAGGAAGCAGCAGATAAGGTTGAGGTTTTAAAGGAAACTATCGATGAGATCGAAGATAACAGAGTAAGAATTTCAGCAGATATCGTTGCAGAGCTTAGAAATTATGTAAGCGAAGAGGAAATTGAGAGAGTTCTTAATGCAGGATCAACAAAGAAGGCTGTAGAAGTTCTTGAAGGAATCCTTGCAAATGCAAAAGAGGATCTTGATAATGCGGCAGCAGAGCTTGATGAGCTCATCGAGAAGCGCGAAGAAATCAGAGAGAGCTTAAGTGTTCAGGAAGAGGAGGTTCTTGCAGAGAACACAGCAGATCAGGAAGAGGTAATTGCAGAAATCGCAGAAGAAGCAGTTGCAATCGAGGAAATCGCAGAAGTAGCTGAGGTTGCAGAAGTTACAGAAGCAGTTGAGACAGCAGAAATCGAAGAAGTAGCAGAAGTTCCTGCAGTTGCATCAATCCCTGTAGCAGTTAACAACACAGTAGGGCAGAACATCGAAGGAAATAGATATGACACAGAGACAGTTGCAAAAGAGACAATCGCAGAGAATGCAGTTGACACAGTAGTTGCAACACTTGCAGAGATTTTTGAGAACACAGTTGCACCTGTAGAAACAGCTATCGCAGCTGAGAGAAATACAGTAAGCGAGAATGCAGCACAGAATGTTGTAACAGAAAGATCAAACGGAGCAGTATCAGTAATTGAGCAGATTGCAGAGCAGGCACATGCTGTTTCAGAGGATATGATCGGACAGATTCTCGGAGCAAAGAGATACAACAAGTACAACAAGGCATTTGAGGAGTTTACAAGTGGAATTGTTGGAATGGAGAACAATCAGGCAGCTTTTGCAGGAATCGGATCAACAAATAATTTGAAAGCTCTTGCTGAGATGGATACAGAGAGCGGAATAAAGATCAACTGGTTATGGCTCCTTATTATCGCAATTCTTCTTATAACAGAGAAGAAGGTTCGCGATGAGCACCAGAAGAAGGTTCAGGAGTTGAGAGCAGCATAAAACAAATTCAAATATGAAATATAAAAAAGCGGGTCCTTAGGGATCCGCTTATTCTGTCATATCTGTCGGAGCAACTATCATGTTTATTGCTTCTTTTGCGACTTCATAGATTGAAGCCATCTGTTTTACATTCTCGTCGTCAATTTCGGCAAGGCGTCTGTATTGTGAATTGAAGTAAGCGCTTGCCTGTTCAATGGTGGTACGGGAAATAATGTGGCCGTTACAGTACATTGTTCCGGTTTCTGCATTATATTTGCCGGATGTACCACGTGCTTTTTGTGCATCGCCAACGCCCATGGATTTTGCAAGTGAATGAATGAGATCTTCTCTTTCGTTTGCCATAATACTCGCCCTCCCCATATTCGTTTGTTCCTTTCTAAATTATATCTTATTTAACAGTATTTACACAATACCGCAGCTTTTTAAGTATAATTGAATTAATAGATTTTTACAATGATATAGTTATCAAAAAAACAGGAATATATGTTGATAATTGAGATTGCACATAAGGAGGATTGACGCGTGGCTAAATATATTATGGCGCTGGATGCGGGAACTACCAGTAACAGATGCATACTTTTTAATGAAGAAGGGGAGATGTGCAGTGTTTCTCAAAAGGAATTTACTCAGCTTTTTCCAAAGCCCGGCTGGGTGGAACATGATGCCAACGAAATATGGCAGACACAGCTATCCGTGGCGCGAACGGCAATGCAAAATGTCGGAGCAACTTTTGAAGATATAGCAGCGATAGGCATAACCAATCAGCGTGAGACGGTTGTTGTATGGGATAAAAAAACGGGACAGCCCATAAATCATGCGATTGTCTGGCAGTGCAGACGTACTGCGGACTATGCGGCACAAAAAATGAAGGAAGATCCGCAGATTGTAAAGAAATTTCAGGAAAAAACGGGACTAAAGTTCGATCCGTATTTTTCCGGAACCAAGATAAGATGGATACTTGAAAATGTTGTCGGAGCAAGAAGACGGGCCGAGAACGGCGAACTGTGTTTTGGAACGGTTGATTCATGGCTTATCTATAAACTCACAAAGGGAAGAGTCCACGTCACTGACTATTCAAACGCATCAAGAACGCTTTTTTTTAATATAAATACCCTTAAGTGGGATGAAGAACTGTGCGATATCCTTGAAGTTCCTATGTCTATGCTTCCCGAAGTCAAGCCGTCAAGCTGCATATACGCAGAGACGGATCCCGAGTTCTTCGGAGGTCCGATAAAGATTGCGGGAGCTGCCGGAGATCAGCAGGCGGCACTGTTTGGACAGACTTGTTTTAAGGAAGGCGATGCTAAGAATACCTACGGAACAGGTTGCTTTATGCTGATGAATACGGGAGATAAGCCCATTTTTTCTCAAAACGATCTGCTGACAACTATAGCATGGGGAATAGACGGCAAAGTCGAATATGCGCTCGAAGGCTCGGTATTTGTGGCAGGTGCCGCGATTCAGTGGCTTAGGGATGAACTTAAGATCATAGATTCATCGCCGGATTCGGAGTATCTTGCAACGAGAGTTGACGATACGAACGGCTGCTATGTCGTTCCTGCATTTACGGGGCTTGGTGCTCCGTATTGGGATCCGTATGCAAGGGGCGCCATCATGGGGCTTACACGAGGCGTTAATAAATATCACATTGTCAGGGCAACGCTTGAGTCGCTGGCATTTCAGACTTACGACGTTTTGCATGCAATGGAGCTTGATACGGGTAAAAAGATAACGTCGCTTAATGTTGACGGAGGTGCATCGAATAACAATTTCCTGATGCAGTTTCAGGCTGATATTCTTGATGCAAATGTACTCAGGCCATCCTGCGTAGAGACGACGGCAATGGGCGCAGCATATCTTGCGGGACTTGCAGTTGGATATTGGAAGAGTAAAGATGACGTCATTAAGAACAGATCTATAGATAAAGCATTTACTTCAAAGATTTCATCGGAAAAAAGAGAAAAAGAGCTTAAAGGCTGGCATAAAGCGGTTAAAGCAACTCTTTTGTGGGATAAGGAAGAATGATTCTTTACAAAAAGGAGAATGGCTATGTACGATGTGGTGATAATAGGCGCAGGCGTGACCGGAGCTGCTGTTGCATGGAAACTTGCAGAATACGATATTAAAACTTGCGTTTTAGAAAAATGTAGTGACGTGTGCGAAGGTACATCTAAAGCCAATTCGGCTATCATACACGCCGGATATGATGCTGAACCCGGCTCTTTAAAGGCAAAGCTCAATGTAAGGGGAAACGAGATGATGGATGAGCTTTGCGAGAATCTGGATATTCCTTTTAAACGCATAGGTTCTCTGGTTGTCTGCATTTACAAGGATGCACTGCCGGGGCTTAAAGAGCTCTGTGAGAGAGGTGAAAAAAATGGAGTAAAAGGCCTAAAGCTACTATCTAGAGAAGAAGCTCTTTTGGCGGAACCAAATCTCTCAGATGAGACGCAGGGAGCACTCTTTGCGCCGAGTGCGGGGATAATCTGTCCTTTTGAGCTCAATATAGCAATGGCGGAGATTGCTTCGATGAACGGCGCAGAGTTTAAGCTGAATACGGAAGTTCAGGATATCAAAAAAGACAATGACGGCCTTTTTCGGATCTTTACAAATAACGGAGAGTACAAGGCAAGATATGTGGTAAACGCAGCCGGAGTATACGCCGATGTCATTCACAACATGGTAAGTTCCGGGAAAATGCATATAACACAGAGGCGTGGGGACTATTGTCTTCTTGATAAGCAGGCTGGAGCATATGTAAATCATGTTATTTTCCCCCAGCCCACAGAACTTGGAAAAGGCGTACTTGTTGCGCCTACGGTTCATGGCAATCTGATCGTCGGACCGACGGCAATTGAGACGGAAGATAAAGAAGGAACTGCGACGACAGCGCAGGGAATAAGCGAACTTACGCAAAAAGCAGGAAATCATGTAAAAAATATTCCTATGAATAAGGTCATAACGTCTTTTGCAGGCCTTCGTGCGCATGAAGACAACAATGATTTTATTATTGAAGAGGTAAGAGATGTTCCGGGATTTATAGACTGCGCAGGCATAGAGTCTCCCGGACTTACAAGCTGTCCCGCAATAGGCGAAGCAGTCTGCGATATCTTAAAGAGTCGTATGAATTTTAAGAAAAAAGAAAATATTATCACGAAGCGCAAGGGCGTAAGAAGAACGGAAGGTCTTTCCACAGAAGAGATGAATGCTCTTATAAAGGAAAATCCCGCTTACGGCAATGTGATATGCAGATGCGAATCCATAACGGAGGGAGAGATACTTGATGCCATACACAGGCCGCTTGGTGCACGGACTCTCGATGGAATAAAGAGAAGGACGAGAGCCGGAATGGGAAGATGTCAGGCCGGATTTTGTATGCCGAGGACCATGGAGATACTCGCAAGAGAACTTGGACTTTTGTATGAAGACATCACAAAGTCCGGAGGTGATTCGAACATTGTGGCTACGAGAACCAAGGGGAGGTGAAAAGACCATGAAGTCATACGATATAGTTATCGCCGGAGGCGGCCCTGCAGGTCTTGCCGCAGCTGTAGCCGCCAAAGAAGCGGGAAATGACAGCATTCTGATCCTAGAAAGAGATAAAGAACTTGGGGGCATTTTAAATCAGTGCATTCACAACGGATTTGGTCTGCACACCTTCAGGGAGGAACTTACAGGCCCTGAGTATGCCGACAGGTTCAAGAAGAAAGTATCAGACCTTGGTATAGACTATAAACTTGGAACTATGGTCATGAATATAGCACATGACAAAACCGTGACCGCCATGAACAGAGAAGACGGTATGTTTACGATATCTGCAAAGGCGGTTATCCTGGCTATGGGATGCAGGGAGAGAGCAAGAGGAGCGCTTAATATACCCGGATTCCGTCCTGCGGGGATTTTTTCGGCAGGATGCGCGCAGCGTCTTGTAAATATTGAAGGATACATGCCGGGAAAAGAAGTTGTCATCCTCGGATCGGGTGACATCGGACTTATCATGGCCAGAAGAATGACGCTTGAAGGAGCGAAGGTCAAGGTTGTTGCAGAACTCATGCCATATTCGGGAGGTCTTAAGAGGAATATCGTGCAGTGTCTTGATGACTATGGAATCCCGCTTAAGCTCTCGCACACGGTCGTTGATATTGAGGGAAAAGAGCATATTAAGGCGGTCACTATAGCAGAGGCGGGACCTGACAGAAAACCGATTCCCGGAACGGAAGAGAGATATACATGCGATACACTTCTTTTATCATGCGGGCTTATACCCGAAAATGAGCTGTCTGTTTCTGCGGGAATAGAGATGAGTTCCGTGACCGGAGGGCCTATAGTTAATGAATCACTTGAGACAAATATTTCCGGAATATTTGCGTGTGGCAATGTACTCCACGTACATGATCTTGTAGACTATGTTTCGGAAGAAGCGATGAGAGCGGGGCAGAATGCGGTGAAATTCATAAAAAACGGCTGCAGGGAAGGAAGTACAGCGGGAGCGGTTGAAATTGTCGCAGAAAGCGGAGCGAGATATACCGTGCCGAAGACAATAGATCCGGGCAGAATGGAAGATCTTTTGACCGTAAGATTCAGAGTGGGAGATGTATACAAAGATTCTTATGTGTCGGTATATTTTGACGGTGAAAGAGTTGTTCACACCAAGAAGCGTATAATGTCTCCGGGTGAGATGGAGCAGATTGTTCTAAAAAAGGATGAGCTGATTAAAAGAAGTAATCTTAAGATAATAACGGTAAAGATTGAACATGAATAAGAGTATTGGCTAAAAAGAAACAAGCGGATTATTGTACTGCTTGTTTCTTTTTTTAAGGATTTTTTAAAAAATGCACAGCTATAATCTTAGCAACATTTATTTGACATGTGGTTATGTTGGTGGTATGGTTAGTTGCATGAGTGATTAACCATATAAGTGATAAGAGGGTTAGTTATGAAGAAGATAGTTAGAAATATGGTAATTACTTTATTGATCTTACATGCAATTATAGTGCAGTCTGTTATCAGTATGTGTGTTTCGCGTTATGTAACGGATAGGCATGAGATTGATTATGTAATAATATGTATCAAAAAATAAAGAAATGTTGGGTGAAAGGGGATATAAAATGACAAACAAAACCGTTAACAAGAAAGATGCGCTTAAGTTGATGGGGGTATTGATCGTTATGATGATCGTAGGATACGGCCTGGATATAGGTGTTGGGGTAGTTACGGCAATTGCAGGTATATCTGCTCCGTTTATAGTTTATTCGTTGGCACTTTACATTCCGATGATCGCGATCGCATTCTTATATTTGCGCGAGAAGGGCGATAATTTATGGAAGGAATGCGGATTTAATAAGATTAAGGCAAGTACTTTTTTTCTTACAATTCTTCTTACAGTAGTTACTTATCCTATGGTTATGTTTACCAATGTTCTTTCCCAGCTTTTTGTTAAGAATACGATGGCGCAGGCTACTGATGCTATGATTGGTGATACACCGGTGCTTTACATGATCGCGTTGGCAATACTGGCTCCTGTCTGTGAAGAAATTTTGCTTAGAGGTTTTTTTCCATAACAGATTAAAGAAGTTTATTCCTTTTACAGCTGCGGCAATTTTGTCAGGTTTTTGGTTTGGAGTGTTTCATCTTAATATCAACCAGTTCTGCTATGCGTGGGTATTGGGAATAATTTTTGCTTATGTTAACAGGGCAAGCGGAAGTATCCTGACATCAATGATCATGCATGTTGTTGTTAATTCTTTTGGAGGCGTTATGCTGTATATTACAAACGCTTTTTACAAGAGTCAGGGAAAAGAATTTGCAGAGGTTGCTGAGAGTTCGAGGTCTGACATTAAGCAGATGATCACGCTCATTGTTGTGACAGGTATTTTGTCTGTCGGATCTTTTTTCCTTACAAGAATTATTATCAAAGCAATTGCAAAGCGTGAAGGTAATAATGTTGAAGCGGTTAAAGACAATGCTGTTGCTTAAGAATACTTTACTTAAAAGAAGACAGAAGGGGCAAATATGATCAGAGCAAAAAATCTTGTAAAAACATTTACCAAAACGGTTCAGAAGAATAAAAAGGTTGAGTTTAATGCGGTTGACGGTATTTCCTTCGAGGCGGAAAAAGGAGAAATAGTGGGACTTCTAGGGCCGAACGGTGCAGGAAAGACTACGCTTCTTAGGATGCTTGCGGGGCTTATGACGCCGACGGGTGGAGAAGTATCAGTTACGGCAGGAAGCGGCGAGATAACAGGAAATGAAGATCTTAAAAGGCATATCGGTTATATGTCAGCAAATACAAAACTCTACGGAAGGTTTTCTGCAAGAGAGATCCTTAAGTTTTACGGTCAGGTATACGGAATGGAAGATTCGGATATAGAAAGACGAACGGATGAGATAATAAAAGTTTTGAATATGGATAAGTTTGCCGACAACAGGATTGACAGGCTCTCAACAGGTCAGGTTCAGAGAACTTCCATTTCCAGGTGCCTAATACATGACCCTGAAATATATATATTCGATGAGCCTACGCTTGGTCTTGATATACTCAGTTCATCCGCAATCATAGATTTTATGCTGGCGGAAAAAGAAAAGGGCAAGACGGTAATTTATTCGACACATTACATGGAAGAAGCGGAATATCTGTGCGACAGGATAGTCATGATACACGAGGGAAAGGTTGTATGTAATGATTCGCCCGATAATCTTAAGAAAGAAACAGGATCACAGAATTTAAGAGAAGTGTTTAGAAAGCTGATAGAAAACAAGATGGAGAGTGCGGCAAATGAATAATAAACTGAAGATTTTTAAAACACTGTTTTTAAAAGAATTACGTGATGTTCTAAGAGATAAAAAGGCGATAATGATGATGGTTCTGGTTCCCGTGATCGTATATCCTCTTATCATGATGGTATCGCTTATGGTATCGAGTATGCTTGCGAATGATAAAGATACAACATATGATATTGCCGTATATAATGAGAGCACCGGATTTGATGTTGGGAATCTTGAAAATGCCTTAAAAGAAAATGCTGTTGAAACGGATGAAGAAGACGGTAGCAAAGAGCAGTTATACAATGTGATCTGTACCGTGTCCGATAAGAAGATAAGTGAAGATCAATGTAAAAGCATGATAAGTGATAAAGATCTTGATGCATATCTTGAAATTGCCGATAATGGCGAAAAAGTAGAGGTTAAAGCTTTTTACATGGAATCCGTAAATGAGTCTTCAGAGGCAATGGACAAAGTCAGGAGAGCCGTTGATAACCTCTCTGACGGCATTGTTGAAGAGAATGTAGAGAAAGCCGGGCTTGATAAAGATAGCTTTTTGTATCCTATCTCTTTTGAGAAAAAGGGACTTTCCAGCAGTGAACAGATTGCAGGACAAATACTTGGAATGATATTGCCGATGATGATAGTTTTATCAATACTTATAAGTGTTATGCATCCGAGTATAGATCTGACTGCCGGGGAAAAAGAGAGGGGAACTCTTGAGACACTTTTGATGCTTCCTGTTTCGGGCAAATATATAGTTATGGCAAAAACTCTCACAGCGGCATTGTGCGGAGTGGTTACGGCAATCCTTAATATATTGTCGATGTCTGTTGTCTTCGGCGTTTTGTTTGAACAGAATAAGGCGGCAGGATTGCTTGAAGGTACTAATATAGATTTTTCATCTTTTATTTCGGCAATGTTACTTACGTTTCCCGTTATAATCGTAACTGCATTGTTTATGAGCGCAATCTTCATGTGCTTTACATGTTTTGCAAAATCATACAAAGAAGCAAACAGCTATATGTCACCTGTAATGATGGTGCTCATGTTCCTTGCTTACGGTTCTATGATACCTACAGTTGAACTCAACCAATACGTTGCGGTTGTTCCGGTACTTAACGTATCTATCCTTTTGAGGGATGCACTGAATTTTAAGCTTGATTATACGATGCTTCTTTTGGTTTTGTGCAGCATGGTACTTTATTCGGTGTTGTCGATATTGTTTCTTTCCAAAGCTTATAACAGTGAGAATCTTTTGTTTGGTGACGGTAAAAACGCAATTTCTCTTTTTGAAAAGAGAAGCAATATAAAGAAAGGCATGTCTGTAACAATCGGTGATGCATGCTTTATTTATCCCTTTGTTATATTGGTCTATCTTTTGTTCGGGACACTGATTCAGGCGAAATATGAATTGGCGGGACTTCCTATAAGCCAGTTTTTGATACTGGTAGGTATACCTCTTGCATTTTTTATATATGCAAAGAAAGATATAAAGAAGGTGTACAGCTTTAATAATTGCAAGCCGCTTAGTTTGGTTGGCGGTGTAATTACAGGAATCGGCGCGTTTTTTGTGGCGGCAATTCTTGGAGATATTATTATGAAGGTGACCGGAATAACGATTGGTGAAGGATTGTCAGATGCATTTAAGGAGTTCTTTTCACACAATGCGGTCATGGCCACCCTGTGCATAGCGCTTACTCCCGCAATAGCGGAAGAGACGTTGTTTAGAGGAGTATTATTAAGTGCATTAAAAGACAAAGTAAAACCTGTTTATACAGTGCTTATTGTATCTGTATTGTTCGGACTGTTTCATATGGATCTGCTTAAGTTCTTTACAACAGGATTTATTGGGGCAATTTTTTGCCTCATAGTATACTATGGCGGAAGCATATTTCCTTCAATGTTTGCACACTTTACGGTGAATTTTATTTCGGTAATTGTGGCAAAATATGTATCTGAGCAGACAGTGAATATGCTCACTAATCCTATATTCGGAATTATCGGATTGGTGCTTGTGATCGTCGGATTATTTGTTGTGAAAAATTCAAACAAGGAACAATCTTTTTAATAATAATTTAATATTCGAAAAAACGTTATTCAAATCCCTTTCATGTTACAATTTTAGTGTGTCGACTAAAACAATGAGATTGTATGTGAAAGGGATATTTTATGAATTCTGAACAGTATAAGAGAGCTAATAATAACAGTTTTTACGTAACAATCATCATCATATTGAGCGGTCTTTTACTCACAGTTTTTTCTTTATTCCAATACGGTGCGACCGTAGGCAGAATATCAATTATCATCGACGCTTTCTTCTGTGCGGGAATATGTGCTTTTGGAAATTACAAGTATCCGTATGAAAAGAAGGGTTCCATCATGATAATGGGCGGAGCAACCATATTCTATTTTGTGATTCTTATTGCGGAGGAGTCACTGATATACTTTGCGTTCGGACTTCCGATACTTATCTGCAGTATTATTTATCTTAATGTTCGCCTTTGTAAATTCGGAATAAGTGCAATAATAATTTCTTTTATTATCACCTGTATAAAAAATACCGTGTTAACAGGAAAGTTCAATCTTGAGTTGATTCCGGCCGGTATCACGCTGGGACTTGCGTTTATTGCGAGCTTGTGCACGGTTACACTCCTTACTTTATTTAATGAAGAGAATAATGCCAAGATTACCGAGAATGCCGAAAAGACGCTTGAGACGGGTAATGCAATGGCAGACATTGCAAATGCGATCACGGATCTTTTTAATAAATCTCAGGGAGATATGGTTGATCTTCAGAATATCATGGATGCCCAGCATTCGGGAATGCAGGATATCGCAAGCAGCATGGAGAGTACGGCACAGTCCGTGACCAAGCAGGCGCAGAAGGTTCAGCAGATTCAGGAAGAGACTGAGGCAACAGAGACTCACAGAAAAGAGATGACCGAGGCTTCCGAGAGCACACAGAAGACTGTCAAGGAAGGTGTACAGGTCATTTCCGAGTTGAAAGAAAAATCGGCCAATGTTGAAAAAGCAAGTAAAGTTACTGTTGAAGCTACTCAGGCCGTTATCAACAAGGTTCAGGAAGTACAGAAAATTGTCGGATCGATCATGTCTATTTCAAAGCAGACAAACTTACTTGCACTTAACGCGAGCATAGAGGCGGCAAGAGCGGGAGACGCCGGTAAAGGATTTGCGGTTGTTGCAAATGATGTTCGTGAACTTGCGGAAGAAACAAATACGGCTTCAAATGAGATAAAAGGCATTATTACCGAGCTTGTCGAGGATGTTCAGAAAGCGATGGCAAGCATTGATGATACGGTAAACAGCGTATCGGAGCAGAATGAGATGATCCGCACAGTGGGCGAAAATTTCGACAGCATCAATGTAAACGTAACCGAAATGCTTTCAAGATTCGAGGAAATCGGAGAAGGTATGAAGTCAATCGCAACTTCTACTACTGAGATCAACGATTCCATCTCTAATCTGTCCGCAACCAGTGAAGAAGTTGCTTCTCTTTCCAATCAGGGTGTTAAATCTTCGGATGATGCTGTAGAGAAATTTGATGAGTTTAAGGGAATTCTGGGCGAAATATTCATGCAGGCAAATAAGCTCAAAGATATGCAAACTGAATAAAAAGATCAAAATATTGACGTCTCTCTGTATAATAAGTACAGGGAGACGTTTTTCATTAAAATAATACGGAGGCTATGACTATGGAGAAAAGGGAACTTACATGTATAGGTTGTCCGATGGGATGTTTTCTGACTGTAGAGCTTGAGAACGACGAAGTAGTTTCGGTGTCCGGAAACACCTGTCAAAAAGGCGATATTTATGCGAGGAAAGAAGTTGTAAATCCCACGAGGATAGTTACAAGTACCGTGAAAGTTACGGGAGGAGACAGGAGCAGGGTTTCTGTTAAGACAAACAGCGATGTTCCGAAGGATAAGATTTTTGCCGTTATGGATGAGATCAATAAAAGCCATGCGAATGCCCCTGTTTCGATCGGAGATGTTATAATAAAAAATGTTGCGGATACGGGGAGTGATATTGTCGCGACCTCAAATGCCGGGACTATATAGTGTTTTAAAGGAAAAGAGGAAATTGATATGAGAAAAATACTTGTTGTTGTTGACATGCAAAAGGATTTTGTCGATGGGGCGCTCGGAACAAAGGAAGCGGTAGCAATAGTTCCCGCCGTTGTTGAGAAGATAAGGAAATACGACAAAAAGGATATTTTTGTCACAAGAGATACTCATCAGGAGAACTACATGGACACTCAGGAAGGAAAGAATCTTCCGGTAGTTCACTGTATTGAAAATACCGAAGGGTGGGAGCTTGATAAGACCGTTGCCGCAGAAGTTGAGGGCGCAACATTTATAAATAAGCCTACTTTCGGTTCTGTTGATCTTGTGAAGGCAATAAAAGATATATATGAAAAAGAGGAGATTGAAGTAGAGCTTATCGGACTTTGCACCGATATTTGCGTTGTTTCAAATGCTCTTTTACTCAAAGCAAATATGCCTGAGCTTAAAATCAGCGTAGATAAGGACTGCTGCGCGGGTGTAACGGTCCAAAAGCACCTTGCGGCGCTTGAGACTATGCGTTCTTGCCAGATATATTGCTAATAAAAATGACATAATAATAAGGCGGATAAAAAATTGGGGAAAGTATATTTCGTAAACGGATTTCTGGATGCAGGAAAAACAACCTTCATACAAGATCTTCTTGAGGAAGATTATTTTGAGATAAAAGGAAAAACACTTCTTATTCAATGCGAAGAAGGCGAAGTTGAATATGATGATTATCTTTTGAATCATCTGAAAGTTACCGTAAAGAAGATTGAGAATGAGGAAGACTTTGATACCGGGCATATCGTTGAATTTGAAAAAGAAGTCATGCCCGAAAGAATAATCGTTGAGTTTAACGGAATGTGGGATCGCAAGAACCTTGTATTTCCGGAACACTGGGACGATATCATGGAAATTGTAATAATAGATGCTTCTACGTTTGAGATCTTTGCGGCAAACATGAAATCTTTTATGTCTGAGCACGTTAGAAAAGCGTATCTTACGATCTTTAATAATTGTGATGACGTTATGGACAAGATGGCATCTTACAGACGAAGCGTTAAGGCTGTAAATCCCAGTCTTAACATAGTTTGCAAGGATAAGCACGGAGAGGACATCCTTCAGAAATTCGAAGACGATCTTCCTTATTCGCTTGATGATGCGGTAATTGATGTAAGGGACGACAAATTTTCTGTATTTTATCTGGACAGTCTGGACAATCTCGACAGATATCTTGGCAAAAAGATAGTATTTACGTCTCAGATAATGAAGGCAAAAGAAGAGGGAAAAGACATATTCCTTGCCGGCAGATTTGCAATGACATGCTGCGAGCAGGATATTTCATTGTTTGGTATAATCTGCCACTACAGCGGCAGCGATTCAATTGAAAACTATGACTGGGTGGAAATAACCGGAACCGTTGATAAAGAGTATGTCAAACAGTATGATGTGGAATTCCCTGTATGCATTGTCGAAAACATACGTCCATGTGACAAACCAAAGAGAGAAGTTATTTCTGTCATATAAGATTATTGATGAAAAAACATCAACCGGAATGAAAAAATCTGCTTAAATACGCGCCTTGACACTCCTCGTATGATTGTATACAATTATACGAGGTTAGCTATTTGTTTATATGAGAGAGGTTTACTTTACTATGAACGATACAAGTGCATTTCAGAACAGACCGGTTACTATGAATGACAAGAATAATCTGCTCCAGATTGAAGAGCATATGTACATTCTTGACGACGTGGAAAAGCCAAATGTTTTCAGAAATATGTTTCCTTATGAGGAGATTCCCAAGATTCCATTCAATGACAGGATCGTTCCTCATAATATGCCAAAGGATATATGGATAACGGATACTACTTTCCGTGACGGGCAGCAGTCAAGGGCGCCGTATACCACAGAGCAGATTGTTACCATATATGACAAGCTTCACGAACTTGGCGGTCCGAACGGAATGATCAGGCAGAGTGAGTTCTTTTTATACAGTAAGAGCGACCGTGATGCGGTTTATAAGTGTATGGAGAGAGGCTACAAATTCCCTGAAGTTACAAGCTGGATCAGAGCAAGCGAAGAAGATTTTAAGCTTGTAAAAGAGATAGGAATGAAGGAAACGGGAATTCTCGTTTCTTGCTCGGATTATCACATTTTCTTAAAGCTTAAGATGACAAGGAGACAGGCACTCGATCATTATCTCAGTGTGGTAAGATCGTGTCTTGAGGCGGGAATCAGCCCCAGATGCCATCTCGAAGATATTACAAGAGCAGATATTTACGGATTTGTTGTTCCGTTCTGCGTAGAGCTTATGAAGCTCAAGGATGAGTACGGAATTCCCGTTAAGATCCGCGCCTGCGATACAATGGGATACGGAGTTAACTTCTCCGGTGCGGTTATTCCCAGAAGTGTACAGGGAATCATTTATGCGATAAATACAAATGCCGGAGTTCCCTGCGAACTCATTGAGTGGCACGGACACAACGATTTCTATAAGGCTGTTACCAATTCGACAACAGCATGGCTCTACGGATGTTCATCCGTTAATACATCTCTTTTCGGAATCGGTGAGAGAACAGGTAATACACCTCTTGAAGCTATGGTATTTGAGTATGCACAGCTTAAGGGCACACTCAACGGCATGAATACTCAGGTAATAACAGAACTTGCCGAGTATTATGAAAAAGAGATCGGATTTACGGTTCCTGCAAATACACCTTTTGTAGGAAAGAACTTTAATGTTACAAGAGCAGGTATCCATGCGGACGGTCTTTTGAAAAACGAGGAGATCTACAACATTTTTGATACGGATAAGTTTCTGGGCAGACCGCCTGTAAGTGCGGTTTCCAATACATCGGGACTTGCGGGAATTGCTCACTGGATCAATATACATTACAAGCTTAAAGAAGAGCATGCTCTTTCTAAGACTTCACCCATCGTTACAAAGATCAAAGAGTGGGTTGACAGCGAGTATGCGGGCGGCAGAGTTACAGTTATGACCGATGATGAGCTTGTAAGAGAAATTGGCAAAGTAAGTGATGAGCTTGGCGTTGTTATCAAGGATGGAGAAATTACCGAAATCTCAAAATAATGAGGGAAAATATGGAAAATCAAGACTTAAAACATGAAGTTACGGACAAGTATTCCCTGAGAGGAAGAGTGTTTCACAGAATTCGTGAGGACATTCTGAACGGAAAGTATAAGGACCATGAGGAACTTAAGGAAGTTGCCATCGGTCAGGAACTTGGCGTCAGCAGAACCCCCGTAAGAGAGGCTTTCAGGCAGCTTGAACTTGAGGGACTTATTCAGATAATTCCCAACAGGGGCGCTTATGTTACGGGAATCAAAGTCAAGGATATAGAAGATATCTACATGATAAGATCAAAGCTCGAAGGACTCTGCGCCAGATGGGCTTGTGAGAATATCACACAAGAACAGCTTGAGGAAATGGAAGAGAACATATATCTTGCGGAGTTCCATGCTGCAAGAGGTCATATGGAGCAGATGGCTGAACTCGACAACCGTTTCCACAATATTTTGTATGAAGCATGCAATTCAAAGATGCTTGAGCATCTTCTTAAGGATTATCACCAGTATGTATGGAGAGTAAGACAGAAGACTCTTTCAAGCAGCAGAGGTGCGGTTTCCAATGTTGAGCACAAATATATAATGGAAGCCATTAAGGAGAATAATCCTGATAAAGCGGAGGAACTTGCAAACCAGCATATGATCAATGCATATGAGAATATGGTGGACAAGGGACTTCTTGAAATGTTTGAATAATTAAATTGATTGAAAGGAAAGGCGAACATGGCAAAAATTCAGATGACTACCCCCATCGTTGAGATGGATGGCGATGAGATGACCAGAGTTTTATGGAAGATGATCAAGGATAAGCTTATTCTTCCATATATTGATCTTAAGAGCGAATATTATGATCTTGGACTTGAATATAGAGATGAGACTGACGATCAGGTTACTGTAGACAGTGCAAATGCTACACTTAAATACGGTGTTGCCGTTAAGTGTGCTACAATAACTCCCAATAACGAGAGAATGACTGAGTATAAGCTCAAGAAGATGTGGAAGAGCCCTAACGGAACAATCAGAGCGATCCTCGACGGAACAGTTTTCCGTACACCTATCATGGTTAAGGGAATCGAGCCCAACGTAAGAACATGGGAGCAGCCCATTACACTTGCAAGACACGCTTACGGCGATGTTTATAAGAACGTTGAGATAAGAGTTCCCGGTGCAGGTAAGGCAGAGCTTGTATTTACAGGTGCCGACGGAAAAGAGATCAGAGAGACAATTCACGAGTTTAACGAGCCCGGAATCATCCAGGGTATTCACAATAAAGATGCTTCTATCAGAAGCTTTGCAAGAGCCTGCTTTAAGTATGCACTTGCCGAGAAGAAAGAACTTTGGCTCGGTACAAAGGATACTATCAGCAAGACTTACGACAGAAGATTCAGAGAAATCTTTGATGAGATATTTGAAAATGAGTTCAAGGCTGATTTCGAAAAAGCCGGTATCACATATTTCTACACACTTATCGATGATGCGGTTGCACGTGTTATGAAGTCTAAGGGTGGATTCATCTGGGCATGTAAGAACTATGACGGAGACGTTATGAGTGATATGGTATCATCTGCGTTCGGTTCACTTGCAATGATGACATCTGTTCTCGTATCACCTACAGGTGTATATGAGTATGAGGCTGCTCATGGAACTGTACAGAGACATTACTACAAGTACTTAAAGGGTGAGCCTACATCAACAAATCCTGTTGCTACGATTTTTGCATGGACAGGTGCTCTTCGTAAGAGAGGAGAACTTGATGGAATTGCTGAGCTTATGGCATGGGCTGACAAGATGGAGAAGGCAACACTTTCAGTTATCGAGTCCGGCCGCATGACAGGTGATCTGGCGCTTATAACATCACTTCCCAATCCTGTAAAACTTGGAAGCGAAGAATTCCTCGACGCAATCGCGGAAGAATTCAATAAAATATGATAACAAAGAGCCTTTCATTTATTGGGAGGCTCTTATTTTTTCTCTTTTTGCGGCGGCGTTTATATGCTATACTATTCACTGGTTATACATTTACGGTATGAAAGAGACACACACGGATGTTGGATAGGAGTCGTAAGAAGAAAGTATATAGTAAAAAGATAAAACGTCTTCGCAGGGGGATTGTGATAACCGTTGTAGCGGCGTGTCTGATTCCCACGTGTATCTGTGTTATTCTTTCAGTAAGGTATGACAGGTTAAATGCCAAGTATAAACAGAGCACTGCAGATCTTGAATGGTACAGACAGAGGTATGGAAGCGAGCTTTCAATACTTTCGGCCGTGCAACCGGATGTTAATGAAGATAATGTTCCGGATGCCGAGACGGGAGGCTTTGAGCAGGATTATGCCGATGTAGATACCAGCGGAGCTCTTAATCCCGAGGATATCGAGGGTACAAGATATGTATATCTTACTTTCGATGACGGTCCCAGTATTTATACCGAAGAGATATTGGATATTTTAAAAGAGAATGATGTAAAGGCCACTTTTTTTGTGTGCGGAAAACCCGATGCCAAGTATGTTGATGCCTATAAGAGGATAGTCGATGAAGGGCATACGCTGGGAATGCATTCTTACAGCCACAAATACGGTGAGATTTACTCATCTCTGGATTCATTTAAAGAGGATTTTGACAAACTAAGAATATTTTTATATGAGACCACGGGGGTCTGGGCCAAGTATTACAGATTTCCCGGAGGAAGTTCCAATGCTGTCAGTAAGGTTGATATCAAGGAGCTTGAGAATTTTTTGGAAGGAACCGATGCCACTTTCTATGATTGGAATATTTCTGCGAAAGATGACAAAGCGGGCAACACCAAAGAGTCGATTTATGCTAATATAGTAGATAATGTCCCAAAATTCAAACACTGCATCGTGTTAATGCATGACGCTGCAGACAAGCGTAGTACCGTTGACGCTTTGCCTGATATCATAAGAGATATCAAGGCTATGGATGATACCGTGATAGTTCCGATAACAGATAATACGTTACCGGTTCAACATATCAAATAAAAGTATTAACAAGAAAAAGTGAACGGAGGAGAAACAATGGGATTTTTTTCTGAGCTAAAGAGCGATTTATCCCAAGCAGTTAACACACTCATGCCTGATGATAAGGCTGACGAAACAAGGGCTCTTGATAAGGAAAGTGTTGATGGGGGAACTGTAAGACCGGAAGATGTCGATCTTGACAGTATGCTTGATCGTCTTGATGAAATCAAGCTTGATGATGTGGTGAACAAGGAAGAGGGTTTATCTGAAGAGTCGGAGCAGACTCTTGATAATTCTGAAGAAACGGGAGCAGGCGCGGAGGAAGAAAATACCGATGCGGAAACTTCCGACAATGAAAATTTAAATGAAGGGGCTTCTGAGGAACAGACTGAAGAGATAAGTGAAGAGCGTGCGCTTGAACAGCTTATCGAAGCACAGACGGCGTCAGAGGTAAAAGAGGGTGAGCCGATGAGCGCGCTTGAGGCAATCAATAATTCTAATATCGACGAGTACATTGCAGAGAGCAATGCTACAGATAAAAATACTAATAACGGGGGAGAAGAAACTATGGAATTTGATCAGCAGACACCTACAGATGAAACTGCCAGCATTACAGAAGGAATGATACTTACGGGAGATTTGCAGACAACAGGTTCTCTTGATCTTATCGGTAAGATCAACGGTAATGTAAAGTGCCTTGGAAAGCTTAATGTTACAGGTGAGATCACAGGTGATTCAGATGCAGCTGAGATCTATGCAGAGTCAGCAAGAATTACAGGTGAGGTTAAGAGTAAGGGCAGTGTAAAGGTTGGACAGAGTACCGTTATCGTTGGAAACATCTTCGGTTCAAGTGCTGTTATCGCAGGTGCCGTTAAGGGCGATATCGACGTTCACGGACCGGTTGTACTTGATACAACTGCAATTGTTATGGGTAACATCAAGTCTCAGTCAGTGCAGATCAATAACGGAGCGGTTATTGAAGGTATGTGCTCACAGGCATATGCTGATGTAAATCCTTCAGAGTTCTTCGAGGGACTTAAAAACAGATAAGTAGTATAAGTATTTGGAGAGATTATGAGAATATTATTAAAACTAAGTGGTGAAGCACTCGCAGGCGACAAGAAGACAGGATTTGATGAGGAAACTGTCAGAAAGGTTGCTCTTCAGGTCAAAGAACTTACCGAGAAAGGAACAGAGGTTGGAATCGTTATCGGAGGCGGTAATTTCTGGAGAGGAAGAACCAGCGAAAATATCGACCGTGTAAAAGCGGATCAGATCGGTATGCTTGCAACCATAATGAACTGCATCTATGTTTCTGAGATTTTCAGAAGTGAAGGAATGATGACAAATATACTGACTCCTTTTGAATGTGGCTCATTTACCAAGCTCTTTTCCAAAGACAGAGCAAACAAATATTTCGCAAAGGGAATGGTGGTATTCTTTGCCGGCGGTACGGGACATCCCTATTTCTCAACGGATACGGGTGTTGCGCTTCGTGCGATCGAGGTAGAAGCGGATTATATATTACTTGCCAAGGCTATTGACGGTGTATATGACAGCGATCCTGCCAAGAATCCGGATGCAAAGAGATATACCGAGATTTCTATCGATGAAGTTATTGCCCGGAATCTGCAGGTTGTTGATATGACAGCTTCGATAATGGTAAGAGATAACAAGATTCCTATGAGAGTATTTGCTCTTCAGGAGGAAAAAAGTATTGTAAACGCCGCCAGCGGCAACTTTAACGGTACAACAGTTACTGTTTGACGTTTTGGTCTAATGAAATAACGGAGGCATAATATGAACGAAAGAATTAAAGAATACAGTGATAAGATGCAGAAGTCTTATGATTTTCTCAAGGAGGAGCTGGCTTCTATCCGTGCCGGAAGAGCCAATCCCCACGTGCTTGATAAGATAAAGGTTGATTATTACGGAACACCTACACCTCTTCAGCAGGTTGGTAACGTATCAGTTCCCGAAGCGCGTATCATTCAGATCGCACCTTGGGATAAGACACTTATTAAGGATATCGAGAAAGCAATCATGACATCTGATCTTGGAATTACTCCAAGCAACGATGGTGCTGTTATCAGACTTGTTTTCCCTGAGCTTACAGAGGAGAGAAGAAAACAGCTTGCAAAGGATATACGCAAGAAGGGTGAAGATGCCAAGGTTGCAGTCAGAAACGTAAGACGTGACGGCAACGATGCTCTTAAGAAGCTTAAGGGCTCAGATGTATCCGAGGATGAGATCAACGATCTTAATGATGAACTTCAGAAGGTAACAGATAAGTTTATCAAGGATATTGATGCTGCTGTAGAAGATAAGAACAAGGAAGTCATGACAGTGTGATTTCCCGTAAATAGGAAATTTAGTTATGGAAGAAAATAAAAATATACCTGCACATGTTGCGATAATTCTGGACGGAAACGGAAGATGGGCCAAGGCAAAGGGTCTTCCCAGAAATGCCGGACATTTGCAGGGGGCAAAGGCTGTTGAGGATATTTTGTATGATGCCAAGGATATGGGCATCAAGTATCTTACGGTTTATGCTTTTTCGACAGAAAACTGGAGTCGCCCTGAGGCAGAGGTTTCTGCTCTCATGATGCTCCTTCGTAATTACCTTAAGACAAGTATAAAGAAGTCAATGAAAAACAATGTGAGATGCCGTGTTATCGGCGACAGAAGTCTTCTCGCAAAGGATATCATCGAGGCAATCGAGAATCTTGAGAAGACAACCGCAGAAAATACCGGACTTACATTTACAATTGCTATCAATTACGGAAGCAGAGACGAGATCAGAAGATCCTTTATCAAACTTGCAGACAAGGTAAAAAATGGAGAACTTGATCCCTCTGATATTACAGAAGAAATGATAGCTTCCAATCTTGATACCGAATATATGCCCGATCCGGATCTTTTGATAAGGACCTGCAACGAGCAGAGAGTATCAAACTTCTTATTGTGGCAGCTCGCTTACACGGAGTTCTATTTTACTCCTGTGGCATGGCCTGATTTTAATAAGGCCGAGCTTGAAAAAGCAGTGGAAGCATATGGAAACAGAAACCGTAAATTCGGAGGTCTCAAGCAGGATCAGATTTAGTACAGTGTACTGTGATCCCAATGGAATTGAATGAATAGGCGGGGTTAGTGTATTGAAAACGAGAGTGATTAGCGGAATCGTTATTGCCGTTGTGCTGGCAGCGGTTCTGATTTCCGGGGGGTATTTTCTGGCAGCAGTTTTGTTTGCTGTTTCACTTATCAGTTATAACGAACTTACAAAAGCTACCGGAGTCCATGACTGCGGAACCAAATATAATCCGCTTGAAATATGCGGATACATATCGATAGTAGTGCATTATCTTCAAATGATAATGATAAGAGATTACAGGTATTATATTTTTTCTTTGATGTTTGCTTTTTTCTTAATAATGGCATGTTATGTTCTGACATTCCCAAGGTTTACATCAACGCAGGCAATGTCGGCATTTTTTAGCTTTGTTTATGCTCCTGTAAATATGTCTTTTGTATTTCTTTTGAGAATTCGTCCCGATTATGGATGGATTTTTGCCTGGGTTCCTTTTATTGCCTGGGTGTGCGATACATGTGCATATTTTTCCGGAAGAGCATTTGGTAAGCACAAGCTTGCACCCGAGCTTTCACCTAAGAAGACGATTGAAGGCGCTATAGGTGGCGTTATCGGCTCGGTTGTTGTCGGATTCGTTATTGGTTTTGTAATTTATCTTAGAAAGATATATAGTATCGAATTCCTTTTGGTGATGATAATCATCACTTTTGTCGGAAGTATAATCGGGCAGTTGGGCGACCTTCTTGCATCCGGAATAAAGAGAGATCATAAGATCAAGGATTATGGAAATGTTATTCCGGGACACGGCGGTATTATGGATCGTTTTGACAGTGTAATATTCGTAATACCTTGTGTATATTTTTTGGCCGCAGTATTAGTGCCGCTTATTGAATAAGAAGACATCAGAGAGTCGCAGGATATCAAAGCGGCTCTTTGTTCGTTGATAGAAAATATTTGATTTAATGCGATAAAATCCATTCGTTTATTATAGGAGAAAAAATGCGTAGTATAGTATTACTTGGATCCACAGGGTCTATAGGAACACAGACTCTTGATGTTGTAAGAAATAATAAAGATGAACTTAAAGTTGTGGGACTTGCGGCAAATAAGAGAGTTAATGAAGTAGAACGGCAGGTGAGGGAATTTAATCCCAAGTACGTTTGCATGTTTGATCCCGAAGCGGCCAAAGAGCTAGCTGAGAAGATCGCGGATACCGGAATTAAGGTTATGTCGGGAATGGACGGACTTCTTGAGATGGTTTCCGTTCCCGAAGCGGATACTGTTCTTACGGCAGTTGTAGGAATGATCGGAATAAGACCCACTATAAAGGCGATTGAGTGTGGCAAGGACATTGCACTTGCAAACAAGGAGACTTTGGTATGCGCAGGACATATCATTATGCCGCTTGCCAAGGAGAAGAATGTACAGATTCTTCCCGTAGACAGCGAGCACAGCGCTATATTCCAGTCTCTTGTGGGACAGCCGAAAGATAAGGTTGAGAAGATTCTTCTTACCGCAAGCGGAGGACCTTTCAGAGGAAAGAAGAGAGAAGAACTTGCAGCAATGACTGCAGCGGATGCCTTGAAACATCCTAACTGGGATATGGGACCCAAGGTAACAATAGATTCATCGTCTCTTGTAAATAAGGGGCTTGAAGTTATGGAAGCAAGATGGCTTTTTGATGTGAGTCTTGATAATATCGAGGTTCTGGTTCATCCGCAGAGTATAGTTCACAGTGCTGTTCAGTATGTAGACGGCGCTGTTATCGCGCAGCTCGGAGTTCCTGATATGAAACTCCCGATTCAGTATGCGCTTTTTTACCCGGACAGACGTCCTATGGCGGAAAAGAGGCTTGATCTATTTGAACTGGGTAGCCTTACTTTTGAAAAGCCCGATACGGATACTTTCAGGGGGCTTAAGCTTGCGTTTGATTCCGCATATGCGGGAGGTAGCATGCCGACTGTATTTAATGCGGCAAATGAGATGGCAGTTCGCAGATTTTTAAAGGGTGATATCAGATACCTTGAAATATACGATATGATAGAAGAAGCCATGACACATCACAATAAGATCGAGAATCCCGATGTGGCGGCAATACTTGATGCCGAGAAAGAAACATATGACTTCCTCGGTACAAAATACGGAATTTGAGGATAGATAATGATAGCAAGTATAATAATATTTTTTATAATATTCGGAGTTTTGGTAGCATCTCACGAGTTCGGACATTTTATAATCGCTAAGTCCGGAGGAATTCGTGTAAATGAATTCTTTATCGGGATGGGGCCGACAATTTGGAAGAAACAAAAAGGAGAAACTCTATACAGTATAAAGCTTCTTCCTATAGGCGGGGCTTGCGTGTTTGACGGTATGGATCCCGTTGAAGAAGAAAAAGAAGGATATGACGAACATTCTTTTTTACACGCACCTGTGTGGCGCAGGATTGCAACTTTGTTCGGAGGACCGGTTGCAAACTTTGTAATTGCATATATTCTGGCGGTTGTTCTGGTTAACTTATCTCCATGGGATCTGCCTACGGTAAAGGCACTTACTGAAGATTCTGCTGCTCAGGAAGCCGGAATGGAAGCAGGTGACAGGATTATAAGCATTGATGGTGAGAAAGTTTATATGTCATCTGAAGTAATGCTTATCTCCCAGTTTGCCGAAGGCTCACCGATGGACATTGTATATGACAGAAACGGTGAAGTTAAGAAGACCGTGCTCACTCCTAAGTACAGCGATGAAAATAAGCGCTATTATATGGGCGTGTATCTCGGTGATTATAAAGACGTTAAGGGGCCTGAGTCGCTTAAGTATGCATGGTACACGGTAAGATATAATTTTAAGGCGACTTACAGAAGTCTTGCACTTTTGATTAGGGGCAAGCTTTCAAAGGACGATGTTTCGGGACCTGTCGGAATGGTCAAGATAGTTGACGAAACTTATGAAGAAGTTAAGCCATACGGCGTTTCGGCTGTTTTTGTCGTGATGCTGTCGCTTACGGTACTTCTTTCCGTAAACCTAGGAGTAATGAATCTTCTTCCTTTCCCTGCACTTGACGGCGGAAGACTTGTATTCCAGTTTATCGAGGTTATATTCGGAAAGCCCGTTCCGCCCGAGAAAGAAGGTATTGTTCACATGGTGGGAATGATGCTTCTTATTGCACTTATGGTATTTGTGTTATTTAACGATATAGCTAAGTTCACCAGATAATGATTGTTAGGAGACTTATTATGGCATACAGAGATAATACTAAAGTAATAAAAATAGGCGACAGAGTGATAGGAGGAGGCAATCCTATTCTCATTCAGTCTATGACAAATACAAGAACAGAGGATGTCAAAGCGACGGTTGCCCAGATTCATGAGCTTGAGGCTGCGGGATGCGACATCATAAGATGTACCGTTCCCACACAGGAAGCCGCAGATGCTGTAAAAGAGATCAAGAAGCAGATAAGCATTCCTCTTGTCGCAGATATTCATTTTGACTACAAGATGGCTATTGCGGCCATGGAAAACGGAGCTGACAAGATAAGGATCAATCCCGGGAATATCGGCTCAAAGGACCGTATCGCTGCAGTCGTTTCCTGTGCAAAAGAGAGAAATATTCCCATAAGAGTAGGCGTTAACAGCGGTTCTTTGGAAAAAGATCTTGTGGAAAAATATCACGGTGTAACAGCAGAGGGCCTTGTAGAGAGCGCTCTTGATAAGATCGGTATAATCGAAGAACTTGGTTATGACAACATGGTTGTAAGTATCAAGTCATCAAACGTCATGCTGTGTGCAAAGGCACATGAGCTCCTTGCTGAAAGATGCAGATATCCTCTTCATGTGGGAATTACTGAAGCCGGAACTTTATGGGGCGGAAATATCAAGTCTTCAGTGGGACTTGGAATAATCCTTAATCAGGGAATCGGAGATACCATAAGAGTATCTCTTTCGGGGAATCCCGTAGAAGAGATCAAGACGGCAAAGGCAATTCTCAGAACTCTCGGTATAAGAGAGGGCGGAATAGAAGTTATTTCATGCCCTACATGCGGAAGAACAAAGATTGATCTTATTTCTCTTGCAAATCAGACAGAGACTCTTGTTCAGAACTATCCCAACCTTAACATCAAGGTCGCTGTTATGGGATGCCCTGTAAACGGCCCCGGAGAAGCTAAAGAAGCCGATCTTGGAATTGCCGGCGGAATAGGAGAGGGACTCCTTATAAAGAAGGGCGAGATCATTAAGAAAGTCAAAGAAGATGAACTTCTTGCCGTTCTCAAGGAAGAGCTTGATAACTGGAAGTAATCCGAAGTAAAAGAAGTTTTTGGGGAACCGGTAATAACCGTGTGAGGGAGTAGATGTCAAAAAGTTTTTTTGAGGTTTTTCCTACGCTTAAACTTGATGCCAAGACCAAAGAGATCATGGAACAGACCGTGGTCGATAAGGTCTCGACAACAAGGAAGCAGGATTTTATAAGAGTATATATATCAAGCAAAAATCTGATAGATAAGGCGGATATTTTAAAGGCCGAGACCGGAATTAAGAAGCAGTTTTTCGGAAATCAGGATCTTACGGTCAAGATTTACGAGAAGTTTTCTCTCTCGGCGCAGTATACGCCAAAGAATCTTATCGATATTTACAAAGACAGTATCGAGCTTGAGTTAAAAGACTATGACCATATGGAATATAGTCTTTTTCGTTCTGCGCAGTTTCTTTATCCTGAGGACGGAAATATCGTTATTCAGCTTGAAGACAGCGTCGTTGGACAGAAGAAAGCGCCCGATCTTGTAAGAGTTCTTTCTAAGATCATCAATGAAAGATGCGGACTTTCTGCGTCCATAACTCCCGAATTCATAGAGGTTGTAAAAGAAACCGAGGAACCGGATTACTCTGCGGAATCTGCTAAGATGGCCAAGAAACTTGAGGCGGCTGAGCAAAAATCTGAGGAAAAGAAAAAGCAGAAAGAAGAGCAGGAGGCGGCAAAAGAGGCTGCGGCTTCTGCAAAGAAGGGTGCCGCCGAAAAGCCTGCAGGAAAGCCTGCCGGAAAAGAAGGCGGATTCTCCAAAGGCAAATGGAGCGGAAAAAGAGATTTTGGCGGAAGCTTCAAGAGGTCGGATAATCCTGATGTTATTTTCGGAAGAGACTTTGACGATGAGACGATGAGACTTTCGGATCTTGTCGGAGAACTTGGAGAAGTCTGTGTTCACGGTAAGGTAATTCTTTTTGATAAGAGAGATATCAGAAACGAGAAGAGTATTCTTATCTTTGATATAACCGACTTTACTGATTCGATCACTGTAAAGATGTTCGTAAGGACGGAGGATGTTCCCGAGATAACCAAAGATATCAAGATGGGCGCATTCCTTAAGCTTAAGGGAATCGCGGCGGTCGATAAGTTCGACCATGAACTTTCTATCCAGTCTGTTGCGGGAGTTAAGAAGATTCCCGATTTTACAAGTAAACGTGTCGACAGAGCGGATGTAAAGAGAGTTGAACTTCATTGCCATACCAAGATGAGTGATATGGACGGTGTTTCCGAAGTTAAAGATATAGTTAAACAGGCCTATAAATGGGGAATGCCCGGAATTGCCATCACAGACCACGGCGTTGTTCAGGCGCTTACGGATGCAAATCATGTCTGGGAAGATCTTTATTCTGCCGAGAAAAAGAGAAGAAAAGAGGCCGGAGAGCCTCCTATCGAGAGACAGGATTTCTTTAAACTGATCCTTGGCGTTGAGGCTTATGTTGTTGATGACCTTAAGGAGATAGTTGTAAATGATAAGGGACAGCCTATCGAGGATACAACCTTTGTTGTATTTGATATTGAGACGACAGGTTTTTCGCCTATTAAGAATAAAATAATCGAGATCGGTGCCGTAAAGGTAAGAAACGGCGAGATACTTGAGAGATTCTCTGAGTTTATAAATCCGGAGGTTCCGATTCCGTACAGGATCACTAAGCTTACAAGTATCACAGATGACATGGTCATCGATGCTCCTACAAGAGAGGTCATAATACCGCGATTCGTTGAATTTTGTAAGGATGCGGTACTTGTAGGACATAATGTAGGGTTTGATATAAGCTTCATCAATCAGAACTGCAAAGAGCTGGGAATAGACGTAGATTACACGACAGTCGATACTTTGTGGCTTTCAAGATATTTTTTCCCGCTTCAGGCAAAGCATACGCTTGATGCTGTCGCAAAGACTCTGGGAGTTGTTCTTGAACATCACCATAGAGCGGTCGATGATGCGGAGTGTACGGCGCTTATATTCAATAAATTTGTGCCCATGCTAAAAGAACAGAAGGCAGAGACACTTACGGATGTAAACATACTCGGAAAGCCCACAAAGGAGATGATCAGGCACCTTCGCCCGAATCATTGTATTATCCTTGCGAAGAATACGCTTGGAAGGGTTAATCTTTATACACTTGTAAGTGAGTCGCATGTAGACTATTTCAGAAGATTTCCGCTTGTGCCAAAGAGCGAACTTATAAAGCACAGGGAGGGGCTTATCATCGGAAGTGCCTGCTGTGCGGGCGAACTTTATGGCGCGGTTGTAGAAGGAAGACCTCCCGAAGAGATCGCAAGACTTGTTGATTTCTATGACTATCTTGAGATTCAGCCTGTCGCAAACAACCGCTTTATGATCGACTCCGAGAGATATGAAGATATAAACAGTGAAGATGATATCAAGAATATAAATAAAGAGATAGTAAGACTCGGAGAACAGTTTAATAAGCCTGTTGTCGCTACTTGTGATGCGCACTTTCTAAATCCGGAGGATGAGATATACAGAACCATCATCATGGCCGGAAAGGGAATGAATGACGAGGAAGAATCGCCTCTTTTCCTAAGAACGACAGATGAGATGATGGCTGAGTTCGATTATCTGGGCGGTGACAAGGCAAAAGAAATCGTAATAGAAAATACCAGGATGATCCTTGATATGTGTGACAGCATATCGCCGGTACGACCCGATAAGTGCGCGCCTGTTATTGAAAACAGTGATGAGATACTTACCAAGATCTGTTATGACAAGGCACATGAGATATACGGAGACAATCTTCCCGAGATAGTTCAGGAACGTCTTGAAAGAGAGCTTAATTCCATTATCAAGAATGGTTTCGCGGTTATGTATATTATCGCGCAGAAGCTCGTTTGGAAGTCAAATGAGGACGGATATCTCGTTGGATCTCGTGGATCTGTAGGATCTTCTTTTGTTGCATTTACATCGGGAATTACGGAAGTTAATTCGCTTAGTCCGCATTATGTGTGTCCTAAGTGCAAATACAGCGATTTTGACTCGGAAGAAGTGCTTAAATACGGCGGTAATTCGGGCTGTGATATGCCTGATAAGAGGTGTCCCAAGTGCGGAGCTCTTTTGTACAAAGACGGATTTGACATCCCGTTTGAGACATTCCTTGGATTCAAGGGAGACAAGGAGCCCGATATTGACCTTAACTTCTCCGGTGAGTATCAGTCAAAGGCCCACAAGTACACAGAGGTTATCTTTGGCTACGGACAGACTTTCAGAGCCGGAACAATCGCGTCTCTTGCGGATAAGACGGCTTACGGTTTCGTAAAGAAATATTACGACGGTATCGGTTCAAGCAAGAGAAAATGCGAGATTAACAGAATTGTCCAGGGATGTACGGGTATCAGAAGAGGTACAGGTCAGCACCCCGGTGGAATCATAGTTTTGCCGGTGGGAGAGGATATCAACTCATTCTGTCCTGTTCAGCATCCCGCGAACGATATGACAACCGCAACGATAACGACACATTACGACTATCACTCAATCGACCACAACCTGCTTAAGCTCGATATTCTGGGACACGATGATCCTACGATGATAAGATTTTTGCAGGATTGTACGGGACTTGATCCCAAGCTCGTTCCTTTGGATGATAAAAATGTAATGAGTCTGTTTATGAATACGACCGCTCTTGGCGTTACGCCTGAGCAGCTCGGAGGAACAAAGCTGGGATGCCTTGGACTTCCCGAGTTCGGTACAGACTTTGCCATGCAGATGGTTATCGATGCCAAACCTACGTCATTATCCCATCTTATAAGGATTTCGGGACTTTCACACGGTACGGACGTTTGGCTCGGAAATGCGCAGACGCTTATTCAGGAAGGCAAGGCGACGATCGATACATGTATCTGCTGTCGAGACGATATCATGATCTATCTCATTCAGAAGGGCATGGATAAGTCTCTTTCCTTCAAGACCATGGAGTCCGTGCGTAAAGGAAAAGGACTTAAGCCGGAGATGGAAGAAGCCATGATCGCTGCGGGAGTGCCCGATTGGTATATTTGGTCCTGTAAAAAGATCAAGTACATGTTCCCGAAGGCTCACGCGGCCGCTTATGTTATGATGGCTTGGAGAATCGCATACTTCAAGGTTTATGTTCCGCAGGCATTCTATGCTGCGTGGTTCAGTATAAGAGCTAAGGCGTTCAACTATGAGCATATGTGCCAGGGCGAGAACCACCTTCATGCCGTTATGAATGATTACAAAAACAGGAAAGATGAGCTTTCAAATGCACAGCAGGCTGAGTACGGCGATATGAGACTTGTTGAAGAAATGTACGAGAGAGGAATTGAATTTCTTCCCATCGACATATTTAAGGCTAAGTCCAGAGAGTTTCAGGTTATCGGAGACAAGATCATGCCGGCGCTTAACAGTATCGATGGTATGGGGGAAAAGGCTGCCGACCAGATCGTCGAAGCAGCCAAGGACGGTCCGTTCCTTTCAAAGGACGACTTTAAACAAAGAACAAAGTGCCCTCAGGCGGTTATCGACAAGATGGCAGACATGGGGCTCCTTGGCGATATTCCCGACTCCAATCAGATTAGTATCTTTGATCTAATGAAGGGATAATATTACGTTTGCACAGGCGTTAGGTGGACGGCATACAGCCGTATCTGCTGGTGTTCGGCTGCGCACTGCTTTTTAAAATTTCAAAAACATGGGAATGCTTCCTTTCGACGTTGCTCAGGGAAGTCAGCATTCCCATGTTTTTTCAATGTAAAAAGCATGTTGCTCGTCCGAGAACTGCACAGATACGGCTGTATGCCGTCCACCTAGTGTCTGTGCAAACGAACTGCTCGGAATAAAGTGAAAATGTCAGATACGGCGTAAACTACACAAACATTTCACAGTTCAAATGCCTGCACCTATGTATAATATGCTTTGGGTTAGGTAATGGGCAACGAAAGGACAATCAATGAAGAAAAAAGTATTTGCGTTAGCTGCGCTGGCATCTCTGCTTGCAGGATGTGCCAAGGCACCGAACGGGGATGCGCAGTCTACAGCTGCGGTGGAAAGCGGATCTGAAGCTGATTCGGCATCCGAAGCCCAAAGCGAGGTTGTGGAAAACGCTTTGACAAATGAAGAACTGGCTGAATTTGCTCAGTTGTTCTGGACTTGTGAATATAGCGGTTTTTTAGATGACGGATTTAACAGCCCCAAGGATATTGAGTGGGAAGATGTTTTTCAAAACGGTGCAGGAATAAATGTAGAAAATATAAGTGAGGACGAGAAAGAAGCCTATCTGGAGGCAACACATCAAGATTGTCTTTACGATATTGACACTTTTATAGTTATTAGAAAGACTGATATGATGAATTTCACGAAAAAACATGCAGGATATGAGTATGCTCCCGATAAAGATGATCTGGATACATGGGGAGACGATTATAATCATTGGATCTATCTGGAGAAGTATGATTCATATTATTTTATGAATGTATGTTGGAAGGAACTAAAATACTGCAGTTGTGTTTCAGGAGAAAAAGAAGGAAACGTATATACTATCAGATTCAAGATGGCTACAGATGATCATTATGGAAAAGACGCCGACAGAGTTTTGAAATTCACTAAAGAAAATGATGAACTTGTAATGATATCAAATGAGATTCAGTGGGACGATCTTTGCGTCAAAGACAAAACATTCGATGCGAATTTGACACAGTTTGACAGTCCTCTGCGTTTTTATACATATAATGTTGATCCTGAAGAGACGGAATTAGAAATCGTAAAAGATGGGAAATATCTTACAACCATTCGGTATTATGTCAAAGCATCTGATGATGCACAATATCCGGTAATTATTGACGATATAGGCTTTTTTGATTTTTACGCAGACGGCTATCAGGATATTGCTGTTTTGTGTATTTCATATTGCGGAAAAAAGATTATTTTGCATGAATATGATTATGAATCAAATGGTTTCTGTGGAATTGCAGAGCTGGATGAAGAAAATGTACCTGAACTAAAAGGCAATCTAACAATAGCAGGAGCAAAAAAATATCTTCTTGGTGACAATGAAAACGGAGTGTATAACAACTATAAAGAGGTATATGCTCAAATGGCAAAGATCTATCATGTGGCAGATGACGGCTATAAGTTTGATCTTGCATATACTGATGATGACGATATTCCTGAACTTGTAATCGGACGGCCCGGATATTGGGTGTCGCTTTTTGCATATGAAGACGGCCATATTCACAGGCTTATTGATGGTTGGGCATATGGAGCAGGCGCTAATTCCGGATATTACTATGCCGAAAGAAAAAATGTTTTCATCAATGATAATTCCGATTATAACGTTCATTACACTTCATTTATGTCAAAGCGCGATAAAGGTGAGATTGCGACGGATTATTATATAAAATATATCTATTTCAAAGATCTTGACGGTGACGGAAATCCCTCTGAAGAAGAACTTGCTGCGTCCGATGGAGATGATTGCTTTGTCGAATATCATAACAATACTGACAAGAAAATGTCCGAAAAAGAAATTAAAAAAATAACCACAAAATACAGCAAGTATGATTACAAAGAGCTGTGCGGCGATATGGATTATGAGACGCTGCTTGCAGAACTCAGTAAATAAGCAGAAAACAGGCACCATCCACAATTCAGGGATGGTGCCTGAAATTATTTGGCTTCATTTTGGGTGATGCTATCAAAAATCTTTTGAATTTCATCTTTTGGAAGATCCGGAATTGAAGCAATGATTGTATCTAAAGAAACTCCGTTTTTTATAAGATTGATTGCTGTTTGACGGTTGGCTTCATTTTTTCCTTCAAGCAGACCTTTGTTTATTGCATCATCAAGTAAGTAATTCATTGTAGTACCTCCTTTTGGAAAGCGTTCTCGTAATATTTCAAAATGGTTATTACCTGTTAAGACAGATATTATTTTTAGTAGTGGATCAGGAAACTCGATTTGTTCATTATAATCAGCTGTGTCGGTAATCCCACTCATGTATTTGGCAAGTATTTTAAAATCGCTATGAAACAAAGTGTTGATTTCGTTATTGGTCATGTGAGAGATATCAAATACATTGATATGATAATCACTTACATATTTATCAAGACATTTTGGAATGTCTAATCTTTCTTTGAGATTTCTGGGAGCATTCCATGCCTCTTTTCCATAGTATAACACAATAGTTATAACCGGATATCGCTTGGATTGATTTTTTTCCAGAAGCTGGCTTCTGTATGATGCTCCGTCATAACCGATCACGCGTAAGACCATGTCTTTATCTATTGTGGTCTGATTTTCAATTCCTATTATGGAAAATATGACATTTTCTTTTGACCATCGTTTTACAATATCACGTTCTTGTTCGTGTAACTTGCCGTCATCAGCTTTATACTGTGATTTATGTGGGAGGTCGATTAGTTCGTCCTCTTTGATGGTTTGATTTCCTCCAAATAATGTTCCGTTTACAATGTCTGCGAAGATTTTATTGATTTCTTCAAAATGCTTTTCTGCAATATCTTTCTTTCCCATATGCACCTTTCAATTGTATAGATTTGGCGATAAGCCATGAATTCAGCAAAGAATGGTTGTTGAAAAACCTGCTGACTTAGATAGGATATCATATAAATCTTAAGAAATACCTACGAAAAATCTTAAGATTTCTTGTAGATTGTGATGTTATACAGCATCAATCGTTTTCACCATGATAGAGGATGATGTGTTCAAGAGAAAACCGCTTTCCATGCGGCTTTTTCCATATATATACAGCGCAAAAAGGGCAGTGACGGCTACTTTTTTAAAATTTTTTGAAAAAAATTTAAAAAAGTGCTTGCATTATTTCAAACTATGAGATAATATAAACAAGTCGCCGCGATACAGCGGCTGACACAAAGCTACTAAGCCTCGTTGGTCAAGCGGTTAAGACGCTGCCCTCTCACGGCAGAATCAGCGGTTCGATTCCGCTACGAGGTACGCAAGACTGTTTTTAACAGCCCAACCCGAGATCAAGTCCTTTGTGACTTGATTTTTTCTTTGAAGTAGCTGTTTACAAACAGCGCGACGCAAGTTATAATGTAGTTGATTTTAGGAGTGGACTTTCGCGAGTCCACTTTTTGCATGTTTCGGATTTTTTTCATATTTCATTGACGGCAAAAATAAAGAAGTGAAATTTGAAATATCTGAATTTAAGGAGATTGAATGTCCAGGAAAGAAGATATCGAGAAGAAAACAGAAGAACTGCTCGCACCTATTGCGGAGGCAAACGGTGTAAGGATTTATGATGTCGAATATGTGAAGGAAGCCGGAGAGTGGTACCTCAGAGCATATATTGACAAGGACGAAGGGGTTAATATCAACGATTGCGTCAATGTAAATCATGCTTTATCCGATGCCCTCGACGTGGATGACTTCATTGAGGATGCATATACACTTGAAGTCAGCAGTCCAGGACTGGGAAGGCAGCTTAAGAAGGACAGACATTTTGAGAACAGTCTCGGTAAGGAAGTTGAGCTTAAGCTATACAAGGCGATTGACGGAGTAAAAGAGTTTGCCGGTACACTTAAGAGCTACGATAGCACTTCGGTTACCGTAACTATAAATGACAAAGACGAAACTTTTTTGAGAAAAGAAATATCAGTTATTAAGCTTGCTCTGGATTTTTAATCCGGGCGAAAAAGAAGGAGACTACGATGAGTAAAGAATTAATGGATGCCCTTGACCTCTTGGAGAAGGAGAAGAACATCAGCAAGGATTCTCTGTTTGATGCTATTGAGAATTCTCTTGTCACAGCCTGCAAGAATAATTTCGGAAAGGCTGAGAACATCAGGGTAGAAGTTGACAGAGAGAACTGTGATTTCAAGTGCTATGCTGAGAAAACAGTTGTTGAAACCGCAGATGATGTTATGGATCCTATGCTTGAAATCTCTCTTGATGATGCCAAGAAGATCAGCAAGAAGAGCAAGGTTGATGATATTGTCAATGTTCCCCTCAATTCCAAAGAGTTCGGCCGTATTGCTACTCAGAATGCCAAGAACGTAATTCTTCAGAAGATCCGTGAGGAAGAGCGCGGAGCTATATATAACGAGTATTACAAGAAAGAGCATGATATTGTTACCGGTGTTATTCAGAGATATGTCGGCAAGAATATCAGCATCAATCTTGGCCGTGCAGATGCTATTCTCAATGAGAACGAGCAGGTTGAGAGCGAGGCAAAATCAGGTTTCTACAAACCTACATCAAGAATCAGACTTTATGTCCTCGAAGTAAAGAACGGTTCGAAGGGACCCAGAATTCTTGTTTCAAGAACTCATCCCGATCTTGTAAAGAGACTTTTCGAGCAGGAAGTTGCAGAGATTCAGGACGGAACAGTAGAGATCAAGAGTATCGCGAGAGAAGCAGGAAGCCGTACAAAGATCGCCGTATACTCAAACAATCCGAATGTTGATGCTGTAGGTGCTTGCGTAGGTGTCAACGGAGCAAGAGTTAATCTTATTGTAGATGAGCTTAACGGTGAGAAGATCGATGTTATCAACTGGGATGAGAACCCCGGTAACCTCATTCAGAATGCTCTTTCACCCGCAAAGATCGTTGCCGTATTTGCCGATCCCGATGAGAAGAGTGCTAAGGTAGTCGTTCCCGATTATCAGCTTTCACTTGCAATCGGTAAGGAAGGTCAGAATGCAAGACTTGCAGCAAGACTTACAGGTTACAAGATCGATATAAAGAGCGAAACACAGGCTAAGGATGCTCCCGGATTCCGTATGGAAGATTATCTTGATGATGAAGAAGATTACGATGAGGAGTATGAAGAAGGCGAGATCGAAGAAGTAGAAGAAGTTGAAGTAGACGACGCTGAGATCGAAGAAGTAGAAGAAGTTGAAGTAGACGACGCTGAGATCGAAGAAGCAGAAGATGCTGAAATTGAAGTAGAAGAGGACACTGACGCAGAGGAATAAGATGCAGAAGAAAATTCCAACAAGAAAGTGTGTAGGCTGCGGAGAGATGCGTGACAAGAAGGACATGATAAGAGTTATCAAGACTCCCGAAGGTGAGATATGTCTTGATGTCACAGGCAGGGCGAATGGAAGAGGCGCATATATATGTAACAGTGCCGAATGTCTAAAAAAAGCAGTTAAGAACAGGGGACTTGAGAAATCTTTGAAAGCTCAGATTCCCGGAGACATACTTGAGCAGATGAATAAGGAGCTCGGAGAGTAAATTGGATAGTAAAAAGATTTATTCTTTGCTTGGCCTTAGTGCAAGGGCCGGGAAATTAAAGAGCGGAGAGTTTTCCGTATTGGATGCGATCCGCAGCGGCAAAGCATGTGTCGTGATAGTGAGTGAAGATGCTTCTGATAACACAAAGAAGCAGTTCAAAGATAAATGTAGTTATTATAATGTGCCTATTGCTTTTTTTGGAGACATGGAGAGCCTCGGGCATGCAGTTGGTAAAGGAGTTCGAACAAGCCTTGTCATCACCGACAAAGGGCTGGCGCAATCGCTTTTAAAGAACTTACTACAAGAAGATTAGTTGGAGGAAATGTGAATGGCAAAAATTAAGATATCTGAACTTGCAACAGAGCTTGGGTGTGAAGGAAAAGCACTGCTTAGCTTTTTGCAGGAAAAGGGAATAGAGGCGAAGCGTTCGAACAGCTCGATTGATGACAATGAGGCGGAAATTGCAAGAAAGCATTTCGGCAAAAAGAGTGCAAATGATGCACCCTCCAATGCCAATAAGGAAGCTAAGCCTGCTAAGACAGACGCATCTGCAAAAGGCGCGTCTGATCAGAGTGCTTCAGGTGATGCACCTAAGAAAAAGAAAAAGATCATAATGGTTACAAATGCCGGAAATTCCAAGATGGGCGGCTATCAGAACCAGAATAACAATAATGCGGGAAATAACAACCAGAGACGTGACAACAGAAATTCCGGTAATCAGAACAACAGAAGAGGAACTTTTGCTCAGTCACAGAATGTTTATCATCCCATTAAGCCTTTAACTGCACCTTCTCAGCTTGAGAGCTACGGAAACAGTTCTATTCCCAAGACTCCGGTTCAGAAGCAGGCACCTGCCAAGCAGGAAGCTCCCGCAAAGCAGGAGACACAGGCTGTTAAGCCTAAGGAGACTGCTGTTGAGAATAAGCAGCCGGTAAAGGCACCCGTTAAGGAGAAAACAGAAAGACCCGCAGAGAGAAATGCGGCTCCTGCACAGAACAATAACAGAAACGGTGCCGATAGAAGAGATAACAGAGGCCCTCGTCAGAACGGAGACAGAAACTCATTCCAGAACAGAAACGGTGCACAGGGCGGACCCAGAAACAACAATGCTCAGGGTAACGGTCCACGCAGGGACAACAATAACGGAAACAATGCTCAGAACGGTAAGTTCAGGGGCAAGGGCGACAACAATAAGTTTGCCGGAAATAAGTTTGATAAGGGCGCAAGAGGCGGATTTGCCGATGCACCTCAGAAAGAAAACTCAGGTCGCAGAGACGACGAGAGAAGAAGAATCGGTCAGGAAAAGGATAAGAGAAACAAGAAGGATCTTGCTTACGAGCAGGAAGAGATGATGCCGAGAAGTAAGAGAGTCGGCAGATTCATCAAGCCTGAAGTTAAGAAGGTTGAAGAACCCGAAGAGCAGATCAAGGTTATCTCAATTCCCGAGAAGGTTTCCATCAAGGAACTTGCTGAGAAGATGAAGATGCAGCCTTCAGTAATCATCAAGAAGCTCTTTATGGCAGGTCAGATTTCTACCGTTAATACAGAGCTTACTTATGAAGAGGCCGAGAATATAGCTATCGAATATGACATCATCTGTGAGAAGGAGATTCCCGTTGATATTATCGAGGAGCTTCTTAAAGAGGATGAGGACGCAGAAGAGACACTTAAGAAGAGACCTCCTGTTGTCTGCGTAATGGGTCACGTTGACCATGGTAAGACTTCACTTCTTGATGCTATTCGTAAGACAAGCGTTACAGACAGAGAGGCAGGCGGTATCACACAGAGAATCGGTGCTTACACTGTATCTGTAAATGACCAGAAGATCACATTCCTTGATACTCCCGGTCACGAAGCATTCACTGCAATGCGTATGAGAGGTGCTACATCAACAGATATCGCAGTTCTTGTTGTTGCTGCCGATGATGGTGTAATGCCACAGACTGTTGAGGCTATCAACCATGCCAAGGCAGCCGAAGTTGAGATTATCGTAGCAGTTAATAAGATAGATAAGCCTAATGCAAATATCGATAAGGTTAAGCAGGAAATGACTGAATATGGCCTTATTTCAACAGATTGGGGCGGAACAACAGAATTTGTTCCCGTTTCAGCTAAGTCCGGAGAGGGAATTGAGACGCTTCTTGAGACTATCATTCTTACAGCTGATATTCTCGAGCTCAAGGCTAATCCTGACAGAGAAGCAAGAGGTCTCGTACTTGAGGCAAGACTTGATAAGGGTCGCGGACCTGTTGCAAACGTACTTGTTCAGAAGGGTACACTTCACGTTGGTGACTTCATTTCAGCCGGTGCAAGCTCAGGTAAGGTTAGAGCGATGGTTGACGATAAGGGCAACAAGCTCAAGGAAGCACTTCCTTCACAGCCTGTTGAGATTCTTGGCCTTTCAGATGTTCCAAACGCAGGTGAAGTATTCCTTGGACATGAGACTGACAAGCAGGCTAAGCAGTATGCCAACACATACCTTCAGCAGCATAAGAAAGACCTTATCGAAGAGACAAAGGCTAAGATGTCACTTGACGATCTGTACTCCAAGATTGAGGAAGGCAGACTTCAGGAACTCAATATTATTATCAAGGCAGACGTTCAGGGTAGCGTAGAGGCACTTAAGCAGAGCCTCCTTAAGCTTTCAAACGAGGAAGTTGTTGTTAAGGTTATTCACGGCGGTGTTGGTGCCATCAATGAGTCTGACGTAACTCTGGCCGCAGCTTCAAGTGCTATCATCATCGGATTTGACGTTCGTCCCGATGCGACAGCAAAGAGCATGGCAGAGCACGAAGGCGTAGAGATCAAGCTTTACAAGGTTATCTACCAGGCAATCGAAGAAATCGAATTTGCCATGAAGGGTATGCTTGCTCCTATCTTCGAAGAGAGAGTTACCGGACATGCCGAAGTCAGACAGATATTCAAGGCTTCTAAGGTCGGAAATATCGCAGGTTCCTTCGTTAAGGACGGTATCATTAAGAAAAATTGCAAGGTTCGTATTTCCAGAGATGGTGAGCAAATCTTCGAAGGTGATCTTGCATCCCTTAAGAGATTCAAGGACGATGTCAAGGAAGTTAAGGAAGGCTTCGAGTGCGGTCTTGTATTTGACGGTTTTGATCAGATTCACGAAGGTGATCTTGTAGAAGCTTACGAGATGGTGGAAGTACCCAGAACCTAAGAAAGGTAAAAATGCGAAAGAACAGCAATAAAAATAAAAGAATAAACGGTGAGGTTCAGAAAGTTATATCCGAAGCTATCAGATATAGCAAAGATCCCAGAATCAGTCCAATGACATCCGTAATGGATGTTGAAGTTGCTCCGGACCTTAAGACATGTAAGGTCTGGGTTACTGTAATGGGAAATGATGAGGATAGGGAGAGAACCGAAGCCGGACTTAAGAGCGCAGCGGGATATATCAGAAGTACTCTGGCAAAAGAGCTCAATATGAGATATACGCCCGAGCTTCGCTTTATCATGGATGACTCCATTGAATATGCAATCAATATGTCCAAGAAGATTGATGAAGTAACAGCAAAGGATAATGAAGCAAAGATTGCTCGCGGAGAGGAAATCGATGAGGATTGATGATTATTTGACTAATGTCGGTACAGTTGGAATCAGCGGACATGTGAGACCTGACGGAGACTGTGTTGGGTCATGTATGAGTATGTATCTTTACCTCAGAAAGAATTATCCGAATATCAAGGTGGATGTTTTTCTTGAAAAAATACCTCAGGAGCTTACATTTATCAAAGATTCCGACAAGATAAACAATGATTTTGTTTCGGAAGTTGAAAGCTACGATCTGTTTATTGCGCTTGATTGCGGAAAAGAGCGCACAGGCGGCGCGGAGAAGTTTTTTGATTCTGCAAAAAAGACGGTAAATATAGATCATCACATCAGTAATCCCGGAACAGGTGATGCAAATTACGTTGTTCCTACAGCAAGTTCTGCTTGTGAGCTTGTTTATGACGTTCTTGATAAAGAGCGCATGGATGTTGAGATAGCTAAGGCTATTTATACCGGAATGGTTACTGACACGGGAGTCTTCAAATATTCAAACACATCTCCGAAGACAATGGAGATTGCGGCAAAACTCATAGCTTACGGTTTTGATTTCGGAAGTCTTATCGACCATGTTTTTTATGAAAAGACTTATCTTCAGAACCAGATACTTGGAAGAGCGCTTTTAGAGAGCATTCGTCTTCTTGACGGAAGATGTATCGTATCTGTTATCTCTAAGCAGACAATGGATTTCTACGGCGCTGAATCAAGCGATCTTGATGGTATAGTAAGTCAGATGCTTCTCACCATCGGAGTTGATTGTTCGATTTTTGCTTATGAGCTGGCTCCTTTGGAATATAAGGTCAGCCTTCGCAGTAACGGCGCTGTCGATGTAGCCAAGGTTGCAGCGATATTTGGAGGCGGTGGTCATCAGAGAGCGGCAGGATGCAGCGTAAACGGAACTTATCATGATGTAATAAACAATATAATGAAATATGTTCAGCATCAGCTTGAAGAGTGAGAACATATTGTATTAAACGAAAAAGGTACCCATAAAGATTACATTTAGGGGTACCTTTTTGAGAGCACGGGAGAATATGAAAAGTAATTACAACGGACTTATAAATATCTATAAAGAACCCGGATTTACTTCAAATGACGTGGTTGCAAAGTTAAGAGGAATACTTAAGCAAAAAAAGATCGGCCATACGGGGACTCTTGATCCTGATGCGGTGGGCGTTCTTGTTGTATGCCTCGGAACGGGCACCAAGCTTGTCGAGATGCTTACAGATCATGACAAGGAGTACATTGCCGTCTGCAGGCTCGGAGTAACCACTGATACCCAGGATATGTCAGGGAACATCTTGGAGACATTGGACGTCAAAGTTACAAAAGAACAGGTACACGAAGCGGTGCAAGCATTTATCGGCGATTACGATCAGATTCCCCCCATGTATTCCGCTATCAAGAAAGACGGAAGAAAGCTTTATGAGCTTGCGAGAGAAGGCATTGAGGTTGAACGTAAACCTAGAAAAGTCCACATATCCGCGATATCGGTTCTTGATGATTCGCATATTGATTCGGACGGCCTTTTCACAATAGAAGTTAAGTGCAGCAAGGGGACATATATAAGGACTCTTTGCCATGACATCGGCCTCAGACTCGGATGCGGTGCGGCAATGCAGCATCTTACAAGAACGAGAGTAGGAGCATTTACTCTTGATACCGCTGTGACCCTTTCTCAGATTGAGAATATGAGGGATGCGGGAACGCTTCCCGAGATCATACAGTCGCCTGAATATATTTTCAGAGATCTTGATAAAATACATGTGAAAAACGCCGCCAGAACGCTTTTAGAGAACGGAAACAGCTTCAGGAGGAATAATATCGTAAATGAAGATCCCGAGGGCGTAAATGACAAGGAATTTGAAAAAGAGATGTTTTCCGAGGGCAATAAGTTCAGAGTATATTCGGAGGATGATGTTTTCTTTGGGATATATACATTCAGTGCCAAGACGGGTATGTTTAACGTAGATAAATTCTTTTTTGAAAAATAATCGGAACGGATATCGGATCGAAATGAAGATAATAACTGAACTTGATAAATTGAATATCCGCGAAAAAACTGCGGTAGCAATAGGAAAATTTGACGGTATACATGTGGGACATAAGGAACTTCTTTCCAGGATTCTTGAAAAGAAGAAGGATGGACTTAAGGCAACTGTGTTTACGTTCGATCCTTCGCCTGAGGAGTTTTTTGTAGGGCACTCCGTACCGCAGCTTTTTACACGTGAAGAAAAGCTTAAGGCGTTTCAGGAGCTTGGAGTGGACATCCTTGTGATGTTTCCGCTAAATGATGCGACTGCTGCGACGGATCCTGAGGAGTTTGTCAGAAGAATACTTGTGGATGAACTTAATGCCGGTTTTATCGCGGCGGGAAGTGATGTTTCTTTTGGCAATAAGGGAAAAGGCGACAGTAAGCTCCTTGAGCGACTTGGAAAAGAGCTTTCGTATGAACTTTGCATTATCGATAAGGTGAAGGTCGACGGCGAAGAAGTGAGCTCTACAAGAGTCAGAAATGCCGTATCTGACGGGGATATGGATCTCACCGAAAGGCTTCTTGGAACGAAGTATTCGATTTCCGGAATCGTTGAACACGGAAATCATCTGGGACATACGATTGGCGTGCCTACGGTGAATATCCTTCCTCCTTCAATGAAACTTCTTCCTCCCTACGGAGTGTATTCAAGTACGGTCAAGATAGGGAAGAATGAGTTCAAAGGAATGACAAATATAGGGCGCAAGCCAACGATTTCGGAAAAAGAAAAGGTTGGCGTCGAGACATATATATATGATTTTGACCGCGATGTGTACGGGGAATATATAGAAGTTGTGCTCCACAGCTTTGTAAGACCCGAGATAAAGTTTGAAAATATGGAGCAGCTGAAATTACAGATTCAGCAAGATATAAAAAATGCAGTGAGGAGTTTTTAAGTGAGTATTTTAAATGTTGAGCATCTCACACATGGCTTCGGAGACAGAGCCATTTTTGATGATGTGTCTTTCAGATTGTTAAAGGGTGAGCACATTGGACTTGTCGGAGCAAACGGCGAGGGAAAGTCCACCTTTATGAATATTATTATCGGAAAACTTATGCCTGATGCCGGAAAGATAGATTGGGCAAAAAAATGTGAAAGTAGGTTATCTTGACCAGCACGCGGAGCTAAAGCAGGGAATGACCATACGAGACGTTCTCGCTTCCGCATATGAGCCGCTTTATGAGATGGAGCGCAGAATGAATGAGATCTGCGATGCAATGGCTGAAGCGGATGAAAAGACACTTGAAGAGTATATGGAAGAGCTTGGAACAATTCAGGATCTTCTTACAAATCATGATTTTTACCTGATAGATTCCAAGATAGAAGAGGTATCAAGGGCGCTGGGCTTTCTTGACCTTGGCCTTGACAGGGATGTAACGGAACTTTCGGGAGGACAGAGGACAAAGATCCTTCTTGCCAAGCTCCTTCTTGAAAAGCCCGATATCCTTCTTCTTGACGAGCCTACGAACTATCTTGATGCGGAACACATCGTATGGCTTACAAGATATCTTCAGGATTATGAGAACGCTTTTATCCTCATATCTCATGACATACCGTTCCTTAACAGCGTGGTAAACATCATTTACCACATGGACGGTCAGACACATTCTCTTGACAGATACGTGGGCGATTACGACAAGTTCATGGAAGTCTATGAGATGAAAAAAGCTCAGAGAGAAGCTGCATATAACAGACAGCAGCAGGAGATTGCCGACCTCAAGGACTTTGTTGCGAGAAACAAAGCAAGAGTCGCTACCAGAAATATGGCGATGGCAAGGCAGAAGAAGCTCGATAATATGGATATAATCGAGATGGTAAAAGAAAAGCCGAAGCCTGAGTTTAATTTCAAGGTTGCAAGGACTCCGGGTAAAGTTATATTTGAGACAAAAGACCTTGTTATAGGCTATGACGATCCTCTTTCATCGCCTCTTAACATAACTATGGAGCGCAATTCAAAGATTGTTCTTACGGGTGCAAACGGAATCGGAAAGACAACTCTTTTAAAGAGTATTCTCGGTCTTATTCCTGCGCTTGAAGGCTCCGTAGAACTTGGAGAAAACGTTGAGATAGGCTATTTTGAGCAGGAGATGTCACCTGATATCGAAACTACATGTATGCAGGAAATCTGGAACGAATTTCCGGGATTTTCGCAGTATGAGGTTCGCTCGGCTCTTGCAAAATGCGGACTTACGACCAAGCACATAGAAAGCAAGTGTAAGGTGCTTTCCGGAGGAGAGCAGGCGAAAGTAAGACTTTGTAAGCTCATAAACAGGGAATCAAATCTTCTTGTTCTTGATGAGCCTACGAACCATCTTGACGTTGATGCAAAGACAGAGCTTAAGAGAGCACTTTCGGAGTACAAGGGCAGCATTCTGATGGTATGCCATGAGCCTGATTTTTACGATGGGCTTGCCACGGAGGTTTTAGACTGTTCAAAGTGGACAACTCGTCTGTAATCCGATAATGACTTTACATAAAAGAATATATATGCTAATATAACTTAGTTGCCTACCAATCTTAGGCACATCAACAGAACTACCTATACTCGGATATGGGATACTCCAACCCTTGTCTGTGTATCGGGCGGATTCATAAAATATTTTAAGGAGTGAAAAAATGATCACAAAAGAGAAGAAAACAGAAGTTATCAACAAGTTTGCGAGAAAAGCCGGAGATACAGGTTCACCGGAAGTTCAGGTTGCAATTCTTACAGAGAGAATTCAGGAGCTCAACGCTCACCTTCAGAAGAACCCTAAGGATCACCACTCAAGAAGAGGTCTTCTTAAGATGGTTGGTCAGAGACGTAGCCTTCTTGGATACCTTAAGAAGAAGGACATCGAAGCTTACCGTAAGCTTATCGCAGATCTTGGTTTGAGAAAGTAATCTGTAAAACAGAAAGGCGGGATGAGGCTGATGCAAATCGGCTTATTCCGTCTTTATTAATGTTTGGTACATGCGTTGTAATATGATCTAGGGCTTTCAAAGTTATAATATACGGTTCGATTCTTGCGAGGCGCATATTATGACCTTGAAACCCACGTATCATATTATTATTTAATGTGAGTGAAGGAGATTAAAATGGTTAAGACTTACACAATGGATCTTGCCGGACGTACTCTTAAAGTAGAGATCGGCAAAGTAGGTAAACAAGCTAATGGATGCGCATTTATGCAGTATGGTGACACAACAGTTCTTTGTACAGCTACAGCATCTGCAAAGCCCAGAGAAGGAATCGATTTCTTCCCTCTGAGTGTTGAATACAGTGAGAAATTCTACGCAGTGGGCAAGTTCCCCGGCGGATATAACAAGAGAGAGGGTAAGCCTTCTGAGAATGCTATCCTTACAAGCCGTGTTATCGACCGTCCTATGCGTCCTCTTTTCCCTAAGGATTACAGAAACGACGTTACGATCGAGACTATGGTAATGGCAGTTGACAATCAGTGCAGACCTGAACTTGTAGCTATGCTCGGTGCATCTGTATCTGTATCAATTTCGGATATTCCTTTCGACGGCCCTTGTGCTATGACGCAGGTTGGTATGGTTGACGGTGAGCTTATCATCAACCCTACACAGGAGCAGTGGAATACAGGTGACCTTAAGCTTACTGTTGCATCAGTAGGACAGAAGGTTATCATGATCGAGGCCGGAGCAAACGAGATTCCTGAAGAGAAGATGAAGGAAGCCATCTACAAGGCTCATGATGTAAACCTTCAGATTATCGAATTCTTCAAGGGAATCGTAGCAGAGATCGGTAAGCCCAAGCATGAGTATACAAGCTGTGCTGTTCCCGAAGAGCTCTTTGCCGCAATCAAAGAGGTTGTTCCTCCCGAGGAGATGGAAAAGGCTGTATTTACAGACGATAAGCAGACAAGAGAGAACAATATCGCAGAGATTACAGATAAGCTTACAGAGAAGTTTGCAGAGAACGAAGAATGGCTTGCAATTCTCGGTGAGGCTATTTACCAGTATGAGAAGAAGACAGTTCGTAAGATGATCCTTAAGGATCACAAGAGACCTGACGGACGTGATATCAAGCAGATCAGACCTCTTGCAGCTGAGGTTGACATCATTCCCAGAGTACACGGAAGTGCTATGTTCACTCGTGGACAGACACAGATCTGTGACGTTACAACACTTGCACCTCTTTCAGAGGCACAGAAGGTTGAGGGACTTGATGAGTTCGCTTCAGATAAGAGATATGTACACCAGTACAATTTCCCTGCTTATTCAGTAGGTGAGACAAAGGTTTCAAGAGGACCCGGACGTAGAGAGATCGGACACGGTGCACTTGCAGAGAGAGCACTTCTTCCCGTTCTTCCAAGTCCTGAAGAATTCCCTTATGCAATCCGTTGCGTATCAGAGACATTTGAGTCAAACGGATCTACATCAATGGCTTCAACTTGCGCATCATGTATGTCACTTATGGCTGCAGGTGTTCCCATCAAGAAGATGGTTGCAGGTATCAGTTGCGGTCTTGTAACAGGCGATACAGACGATGATTTCATCGTACTTACAGATATCCAGGGACTTGAAGACTTCTTCGGAGATATGGACTTCAAGGTAACAGGTACAAAAGACGGTATCACAGCTATCCAGATGGATATCAAGATTCACGGTCTTACAAAGCCTATCGTTGAGACAGCTATCGAGCAGTGCCGCGAGGCAAGATTCTTCATCATGGACGAGTGTATGAGCAAGGCTATTGCTGAGCCTCGTAAGGAAGTATCCAAGTATGCTCCCAAGATCGTATCTATTCAGATCGATCCCGAGAAGATCGGTGATGTTGTCGGACAGAGAGGAAAGACAATCAACGAGATCATCGCTCGTACAGGCGTTAAGATCGATATTACCGATGACGGCAAGGTTTCTGTATGCGGAGAAGACCAGGAGAAGCTCCAGCAGGCAATCGATATGGTAAATATCATTGTTACTGACTTCGAGAAAGGCCAGACCTTTACAGGAAAGGTAATCAGCATTAAAGAGTTTGGTGCATTCGTTGAGTTCGCTCCCGGAAAAGAGGGTATGGTTCATATCAGCAAGATTTCAAAGGAGAGAATCGACCGCGTAGAGGATGTTCTTACACTTGGTGATACAGTTAAGGTTGTATGCCTTGGCAAGGATAAGATGGGAAGAATCAGCTTCTCGATCAAGGACGCTAAAGACTGAACACTTGACGAGGTATTATCGAGTCTAGTGTGAAGCTTGTTCTGGCGAGCACTTCGTGCGAGAGCAGAACCTCCTTATGTCCTTGTAAAAAGAAACTATAGAATAAACAGATTTATGAGGTCGGGATGTTAATTCATGCCGACCTCATGTTGAGTAGAGGAAAAGATGAGCAATACAAAAGAAACAATCAATGAGATAAACAAGAGACGTACATTTGCGATTATTTCCCACCCTGACGCAGGTAAGACAACACTTACGGAGAAATTCCTTCTCTACGGTGGTGCGATCAATATGGCGGGAAGCGTTAAGGGAAAAGCAACTGCCAGACATGCCGTATCTGACTGGATGGAAATCGAGAAACAGCGTGGTATTTCTGTTACTTCTTCCGTACTTCAGTTTAATTATGAGGGATGTTGCATAAACATTCTTGATACACCGGGCCACCAGGATTTCTCTGAGGATACATACAGAACACTTATGGCTGCGGATTCTGCTGTTATGGTAATTGATGCAAGTAAGGGTGTTGAGGCACAGACAAGAAAACTCTTCAAAGTCTGCGCTATGAGCCATATTCCGATCTTTACTTTTATCAACAAGCTTGACCGTGATGCAATGGATACATTCGATCTTCTCGATGATATCGAGAATAACCTTGGAATCGCAACTTGCCCTATGAACTGGCCAATCGGTTCAGGTAAGAACTTCAAGGGAATATATGATAGAAGAGAAGGACATATCGTTACTTTCTCAGATACCCAGAAGGGTACAAAAGAAGGCAAGGAGACAATTATAGATCTTACCGATAAGGCAGGAATAGAATCACTTGTCGGAAACGATGCATTTGAGAAACTTCAGGGTGAGATTGAGCTTTTGGATGGGGCAGGAGCTGAATATGACCTTGAGAGAGTCAGAAAGGGAGAACTTACCCCCGTATTCTTCGGATCTGCTCTTCAGAACTTCGGTGTTGAACTTTTTTTGCATCATTTCCTTAAGATGGCTACTCCTCCTATGGGACGTTCGTCTGCAGACGGCGAAATGATCGATCCGCTTGAAAGAGACTTTACTGCATTTGTATTTAAGATTCAGGCCAATATGAATAAAGCTCACAGAGACAGAGTGGCATTTATGAGAATCTGTTCGGGAAGATATGATGCAAATAAGGAAGTTAAGCATGTCCAGAGTGGAAAGGTTATGCGCCTTTCACAGCCTCAGCAGCTTATGGCTGACGAGAGAAAAATTCTTAGCGAGGCATATGCCGGAGATATCATGGGCGTATTCGATCCGGGTATATTTGCTATCGGAGATACTGTTTGCATGCCTAAGGATAATGTTGTTTATCAGGGTATCCCAACATTCGCTCCGGAACATTTTGCACGAGTTCGTCAGGTCGACACAATGAAACGTAAACAATTTGTTAAAGGAATTTCACAAATTGCTCAAGAGGGTGCAATCCAGATATTTCAAGAGTTTAACACGGGTTTGGAAGAAATAATTGTTGGAGTTGTAGGAATTCTTCAATTTGATGTCTTGAAATTTAGGTTACAAAGCGAGTACAATGTAGATATCATTCTAGAAAATCTTCCATACGAACACATCAGATGGGTGGACAACGATAACATAGATATGGCCTCTATTATCGGCACTTCTGACATGAAAAAGATAAAAGATATGCATGACAGACCACTCCTTTTATTTGTTAACGAATGGAGTGTTGGAATGACAATGGAAAGAAATGAGGGATTAAAACTTTCAGAATTTAAGAGAAACTAAGTAGTACAAGCAACACAACGGGGGTAATTTATTGAGGATACGCTTAAGAGGAAAGAGAAAAAATGAGGAAAATTATGATTTAATAGTTAAGAAAAACTTAATATGGACGAAAGAAATAAGTTGCAAATTATTAAGATACGCAACAGTGTTCGGAATTGTAGCAGCAACATCAATGTCTTTATGTGGATGTGATTACAGTGATATGGAAGCATATTATGACCTGCTTGAAGATATCGACACAGATAAAGACATTGATATTTCAAAGATTCTTGACGAGAATGATATATCTACGGATGATCTGGAAGATATAAGTGATCTCCTGAATCAGCTCGATGATTCATCTAAAGATAATTCTGACGAGGGGAAGAAAGATGATTCTGATGATGATAAGTTTTCCGATTTAGATCTTAATTTTGACTGCAACAAAGACAAAGATTGCAATAACAATGATTGCAATGACGGCAGTACCTGTGATAAAGACAGCGACTGTAACAAAGACAAAGATTGTAACAAGGATGATGCCGGTGATCAGAGCACAGAATGTGACAAAGACAAAGAAAAAGATACCGGTGACGATAGGAAGAAAGATACCGATCAAAATAAGGATTGCGATCCGAACAGAGATTCTACAGAAAACACTGACAGTGAACAAGACACTGATAAAAATGATGAGGCCAATAAAGAAGACACTGACAGTGCAAACAATGAGGATAGCTCAGATAAGCCTGACGATTCCAAGGGCAATGTCAGCGACCAGAATGGTGGCGAACCGCTTCCGGATGACGGAAGACCTAAGATGGATGCAGCGTATGAAGCTTCATACAGAGGCTTTGACGATGATTATACAAGAAAGAATCGTGAAGCTGCAGGAATTACCGATGCAAGCATTGACGAGCTTAAGAAGCAGCAGGAAGGTTATTACGCATACAGCAGATTAAGTGATGCGGGAAAGACTCTTTATGTTGAACTTCTTCAGATTATCAATAAAGAGGCAAATGAAATATTTGTTTCTACAAGAGATCCAAATGCAATACAGCTCGCTTTTGATTATCTAATGATGGATCATCCGGAGATATTCTGGGTGAACGGCTACCGTTATGTAAAACATTTTACAAATAACGGAGGAATTGATAAGCTTGCTTTTACAGGAGTTTATACATATGATTTAAATGAAGTTGCAAATAGGCAGGCAAAGATGCAGGGATATATCGATACATGCCTTGCAGGTGCACCTTCAACTGAAGATGAATATTTTGTCGTAAAATATATTTATGACTATCTAATAGCTAATACTGAGTATGATCTCAGAGCTCCTGACAATCAGAATATTTGCTCTGTATTCCTTAACGGAAAGACAGTTTGTAGCGGATATGCAAGAGCTTCGCAGTATTTGCTTAATAAACTTGGAATTAAGTGTACATACGTTACAGGAATGGCTGATAACGGATCCGGAAGTCCTGGACTTCATGCGTGGAACCTTGTAAGATGTAACGGTGATTATTATTACATGGATACAACCTGGGGAGATACAGGAATAACTTCACGCGATGGAAGGCCCAGAATCAATTATGATTATCTGTGCGCTACAGAAGCAGCAATGAGTGTCAATCACAAGCTTTCTGACAGAATTGATTATCCTGATTGTACAAGTACAAAGGATAGCTACTATGTAAGGGAAAACCGTTACATGGAAAGCCCGAATCTCACTCAGGTGGAAGAAATTTTCGCACAGGAATATGAATCGGGAAGCGATAATGTTACAGTAAAATGTGAATCTAAGGATACATATAATTCACTGTATGAACAGCTTATAAAAGATGGAGCTGTATATGATTACCTTCAGGGTGATAAGAAGCTTTCATATACGCTTTTCGAAGATAGTAATACTATTGCCATCTGGCTTAATTAAAGCAGAATAATATGGCGTAGGTGAGGGGACATTTTGAAAAATATCTTGGTTAATAAGATAAAGTTTAAAGGCATACATGCAAAAATGGTTGTGGTTATTGCCACGGTTGCTATAGCATCTACATTTTTGTGTGGTTGTGAGTATTTTGACATTGATGAATTACTGAAAACATTTGATCTGTCGGATTACGATTATGACGATTCGACATTTCTAGAGTCAGATGAAACTGCTTCAGAGGATAAAGAGGCCGCCGACGAAGCAGCGGAAGAAGGTAGTGATTCTTTGGATTCAGGGATATCCAGTAAGATAAAAGACCCTGAAAACTTCGACTTTTCATCATTCTACAAAAAGTTCTTTGATACGGACACGGACGGTGATGTAAAAAAAGTTCGTGAAGCAGCGGGACTTACCGATGAAAATTTAAAAAAGGTTATGAAAGAGCAGGAAGGAAACTATGCTTATGACAAGCTTACCGAGGCGGGCAGAACTCTTTATGCCGAACTGTATCTGGTTCTTACAAAAGAGTCCGAAGAGGTATATGTTTCCACAACAAGTGAACAGGCAATAGATATAGTTTTTAATTATCTGATGATCGACCATCCTGAAATATTCTGGGTGGAAGGCTATTCTTTTAAAAGGTATACTGTTGGTGATGTCACTGAGAAAATGGCTTTTTCGGGTCAATATACCTATGACCTTAAGGAAGTTGCCCAAAGAAAGAAAAAGATTGATAAATACGTGAATGAGTGCATTTCGGGTGCACCTTCATCCGACGATGATTATTTAAAGATCAAGTATATTTATGAGTATATTATCGCGAAAACGGACTATGTGTCCGGAGCGCCTGATAACCAGAATATTTGCTCTGTATTTATCGGAGGAGAGAGTGTATGTAGCGGATATGCCAAGGCTACGCAGTATTTGCTGAATAAGCTTGGTATTGAGTGCATAACTGTTTCCGGAACGGTAGATACAAGAACAACTTCAGATGCAAAACACTCGTGGAATCTGGTGCAATGTAATGGAAAATATTATTATATTGACACTACATGGGGTGATTCTTCATATCAGACGGTAAGTAGCGATAGTGAAAATGTTACAAACCTTCCGAGAGTAAATTACGAATATCTTTGTGTTACAACAGAGAATATATTGAGCAATCATAAGTTTTCGGATGTTATTGCACTTCCTGAATGTAATAGCATGGAGGACAACTACTATGTGAGAGAAGGCGCCTATTTTAATAATGACGATCTTGAACATGTCAGAGAACTGTTTGACAGACGCTACAGTGAAGGAAGCGAAAATGTTACGATAAAATGCGCAACGGAAGATGTATATAATCTGTTATTGGATAAATTGGTATCTAAAGGAGCCGTATTTGATTATCTCAGAGGCGGTTACGACAAAGATAACAAGAAAAATGTTCGTTATACGACATTTGAAGAAACCAAGACAATTATTTTCTGGTTGTGACAGGTAAACTATAACATTGTTGGTATTAGCGGTAATATCGTTAATGCCAACAATGTTTTTCTGTGCTTTAATATCGTAGGAAATTATTTATTTAACTGAGAAGTGTGGTATACTATGTAGAAAGACTTAATATGAGGTGAAAGTAATATGGGAAAAGAACTTGCGGAAATCGGAGCAGTAAAGATTGCCGATGACGTTTTAGCCAGAATAGCAGCCCTTGCAGCTCTTGAAGTTGACGGTGTATCCGCCATGGCAGGTAATTATACAAGCGATGTACTTGAAAAGGTAAGTCGCAAAAATCTTGCGAAGGGAGCCAAGGTTGTAGTGGGACAGACTCAGGTGAAAGTTGATCTTTCCCTTATGATGTCTTACGGATACAATATTCCTGCTACATGTCAGCAGGCTCAGACTCGTGTTCAGACAGCTATTGAGAACATGACAGGTCTTGAAGTTACTGACGTAAATGTTAGGATTGCCGGCATTACAATGCCAAAAGCATAAAAAATATCAGAGTGAGAGAAGAATGATGAACAGAAGCTTACTGAGAGAGCAGGTATTTAAACTGCTCTTTCGTGTTGAATTTAACCCTATGGAAGAAATGCCTGAACAGGAGGAGCTTTTTACCTCAACAAGTGACGACGATTTTTCCAAACAAGATGCTGATTATATCAGAGAAAAATATGAGAAGATAGCCGAGAAACTCGATGATATCGACAAGGCTATCAATGAGAAGACAAAGGGCTGGGACACAGATCGTATGGCCAAGGTTGAGCTTACAATAATAAGGCTTGCCGTATACGAGATTAAGCACGATGATTCTGTTCCTACCGGAGTTGCTATCAATGAGGCAGTTGAACTTGCAAAGAAGTTTGGACAGGACGGTTCACCCGCCTTTGTGAATGGAGTGTTAGCTAAATTTGCGGAGTGAATATACAGTCACACAAGTTAATGCCTATATAAAGAACATGTTTACTCAGGATTTCCTTTTGAGATCAATCACAGTCAAAGGGGAGATCAGTAATTGCAGGTACCACTCTTCGGGACACATCTATTTTACGATGAAGGATTCGGGTGGTGCCATTTCTTGTGTAATGTTTCGCGGAGACAGAGACAGGGGCGGCCTTAAGTTTCAGATGAAGGAAGGGCAGCAGGTCAAAGTTTCCGGAACTGTTGATGTATATGAAAGAGATGGCAAATATCAGCTCTATGCCAGAAATATCGAACTTGACGGCGAAGGAGCTCTTTTTGAGAAATATGAAGAGTTAAAGAAGAGATTGGCGGAATCCGGAATGTTTGCTGATGAATACAAGCAGCCCATTCCGACATATATAAAAACTCTTGGCGTAGTTACTGCTTCTACGGGAGCGGCTGTGCGGGATATTATCAATGTTGCCACCCGCAGAAATCCACATATTCAGATTATTCTTTATCCTGCCATCGTACAGGGAGATCAGGCTGCCGAGAGCATAGTCAGAGGAATCGAGACTTTATCGGAAATGCAGACTGATGTTATCATTGTCGGACGTGGCGGAGGTTCTATCGAAGATTTATGGGCTTTTAATGAGGAAATTGTTGCGGAAGCAATATTTAATTGCCCTGTTCCAATCATTTCAGCAGTCGGACATGAAACTGATACAACAATAGCCGATTACGTGGCGGACAGAAGAGCACCTACACCTTCAGCGGCAGCTGAGATTGCAGTGTTTGAGTATAGAAGATTTGTGCAGGATCTCGAAGACTATTCTTATACGCTGCAAAAGAGTATGAACAGGGTAATCGGTACACTTAAGCTAAAAGAGGCAAAGTACGCCGACAGTTTAAGGCACTTAAGTCCGATGGGCAGAATAAAGGAAAAGCTTCTCAGAATGGATAAGTTGCAGGATGCGATTCAGACTCTCATGGACAGAAAAATCATGGAAGCGCGTAACAGATTCATGGTCGATGCACAGAAATTAAAGGGTTTGTCGCCGCTTGAAAGGCTTATGGGAGGATATTCGTACACAGCGGATGAAAACGGTAAGAATGTTCGCAGCATTAATCAGGTAAAAAAAGGCGATGAATTATCAATATATGTAACCGACGGAGTTATAAAGGCGGAGGCTACAGAAACTACCGCTATAGACAGAAGTAACATATAACAGGGAGATGTTTTATGGCTGCCAAAAAGGAACAGAAAGAAAAAAACAACATATCTGTCGAGGAAGCTTTTTCCAAGATAGAAGAAAAGATACAGGCGCTTGAAAAAGATGATATATCTCTTGATGATTCTTTTAAAGAATATCAGGAAGGAATGACACTTATAAAGCAGTGCCATGAGATGATCGAGAGCGTAGAGAAAAAAGTACAGAAAATTGCAACGGATGGCAGTCTGGAGGATTTTGATTAATGTCACAAAATGATTTTAATGCCGAGCTTTCAAAGAGAGCTGAGCATGTGGAAGAGATATTAAAGAAGTTTCTTCCGAAAGAAGAAGGATATGCAAAGAAAGTAATCGAGGCTATGAATTACAGTCTTTTGGCAGGCGGAAAGAGACTCAGACCTGTCATGATGCTTGAATCATATAAACTTTTTGCAGGTGAAGATGCCGATGAGGCGGTGGTAGAGCCTTTCATGGCGTCAATGGAGATGATACATACGTATTCTCTTGTACATGACGATCTTCCTGCAATGGATAACGATGAATACAGAAGGGGAAGAAAGACAACACACGCCGTATATGGCGCGGGAATGGCAACGCTTGCGGGCGATGCGCTGCTCAACTTTGCTTTTGAGACAGCGATAAACGGCGCAGTTGCAGGGGAAAAGCTATCCTCTTATGACGGAGATACAGACAACAGATATTTTGCAGCGCTTAAAGTCTTGTCAAAAAAGGCCGGAATATATGGAATGGTCGGCGGTCAGTGTGCGGATATAATGGCTGAGAATGCGACCGGTGTTCCAAAAGACGAGATGAGTGATATACTTTCATATATAGACGAAAATAAAACTGCAGCGCTTATTGAGAGCAGTCTTATGGTCGGCGCAATCCTGGGCGGAGCCTCAAAGGATTCCGTTGCAGCTATGGAGAAAGCCGGAAGCTGCGTCGGAATAGCATTCCAGATTCAGGATGATATTCTTGATATAATCGGAGATCAGGAAGAGATTGGAAAGCCTGTGGGCTCCGATGAGAAGAACAATAAGAGCACGTATGTAAGCCTTAACGGCATGGAGGCTGCATCGGCAAAGGTAAAAGAACTGTCTGAAATGGCAGAGGAGATTTTGAAAAAACAGGGATTTGAGGATTCTTTTTTGGGTAATCTGTTTGATTCTCTGATCCACAGAAGGAAATGATATGTTATGTTACTTGAACTAATAAATAAAACCGGTGATATAAAGAAAATACCCCAGCAGAGATATCAGGAACTAGCAGGGGAAATACGCCATTTTTTGATCGAGAGCATCTCAAAAACAGGTGGACATCTTGCGTCCAATCTGGGTGCGGTTGAACTTACAATGGCACTTCATTTGGCACTTGACCTTCCAAAGGACAAGATTATATGGGATGTAGGCCATCAGGCATATACACATAAGATTCTTACCGGTAGAAAAGATAAATTTGATACACTCAGGCAGTTTGGGGGACTCAGCGGATTTCCCAAAAGATGTGAGAGCAGCACAGACTGTTTTGATACGGGACACAGTTCGACTTCCATATCGGCCGGACTTGGTATGGTAAAGGCAAGAGACCTTATGGGAGAGGATTATACCGTTGTGTCTGTTATCGGCGATGGATCGCTTACGGGCGGACTTGCCTATGAAGCGCTCAATAACGCATCAAAACTTGAGACAAACTTTATCATTATCTTAAATGACAATGAGATGTCCATTTCGGAGAGCGTCGGAGGAATGAAGAAATACCTCAACAGCGTTCGTACGGCAGACGGATATCTTAACCTCAAAGAGGATATTTATGCACAGCTTAGCAGTAATCACAAGGTTGTAAACGGTATCAGAAGGGCTAAGAACAGTTTCAAACAGCTCTTTGTACCGGGAATGGTATTTGAGAACCTTGGAATTACTTATCTGGGCCCCGTAGACGGACATAACGTCGCAAGCCTTGAGAAGACCATAAAAGAGGCTAAAAAGGTCAAGAAAGCGGTTATGATACACGTTATGACCAAGAAAGGTATGGGATACGGTCCTGCAGAGAGACATCCTGCAAGATTCCACGGAACAGAACCGTTTATCGTTGAGAACGGACTTCCGAGAAATCCCAGAACCACAGCCAATTATCAGGACATTTTCAGCACTGTAATGTGTAAGCTCGGTGCGAGAAATGCCAAGGTTGCAGCAATCACTGCGGCAATGGCGGACGGAACCGGACTTAAGAGATTCAGAAACATGTATCCCGACAGATTTATCGATGCGGGAATTGCAGAGGAACATGCGGTAACATTTGCGGCAGGAATGGCAGCAGGAGGATATAAGCCTGTATTTGCGGTTTATTCATCATTCCTTCAGAGAGCGTATGACCAGATACTTGAGGATGTATGTCTTCAGAAACTCCCGGTTGTCTTTGCAATTGACAGAGCGGGACTTGTCGGAAGCGACGGAGAGACCCACCAGGGTATTTTTGATGTCGCATTCCTTTCATCGATGCCGAATATGCACATAATGGCGCCCAAGAATAAATGGGAGCTTTCGGATATGCTTAAGTTTGCGGTAGATTTTGATATGCCGATCGCAGTCAGATATCCGAGAGGAAATGCTTACGACGGGCTCAAAGATTTCAGGGCACCCGTAAAGCTTGGTAAGTGCGAACCACTTTATGAAGAGAAAGACATCTGTCTTCTTGCACTCGGATCTATGGTAAAGATAGGCGAGGAAGTGCGTAAGATCCTTAAAGACAGAGGGCTTAACTGCAGTCTTGTAAATGCACGCTTTTACAAGCCTATAGATACTGATTACATCAAGGCGGCTTCACACAGCCACAAGCTCTTTGTCACAATGGAGGAAAATGTCCTTACAGGCGGCTTTGGTGAGAAAGTCAGAGAATATGTCGATACAAACAGAATTGATGCGAGTGTGCTTAATATTGCGATCCCCGATCAGTTCGTTACACACGGAAGTGTCGACAAGCTCAGAAGTGAGCTTAAGATAGATGCAGATTCTATCGCAGAAAGAATTATGAATGAATTGCACAGGTAATGATATATGGCAAAAGAAAAGGAAAGACTGGATGTCCTTCTTGTAAACAGAGGACTTGCCGTTTCCAGAGAAAAAGCAAAAACACTTATAATGGCAGGTGACGTTTTTGTAAACGGACAGAGGGAGGATAAGCCCGGAACCACCTTTGAGGAGAGCAAGATAAAGACTCTTGAAGTAAAGGGTGATACTCTTCCTTACGTCAGCAGAGGCGGACTGAAGCTTGAGAAAGCAGTCAATAATTTCGGATTTTCTTTGGAAAAGAAGATCTGCATGGATATAGGTGCTTCTACAGGCGGCTTTACGGATTGTATGCTCCAGAACGGCGCCAGCAAGGTGTATTCCGTAGATGTCGGACACGGACAGCTTGACTGGAAGCTTAGAAGCGATGACAGAGTCGTTTGCATGGAGAAGACCAATTTCAGATATATGGTAAGAAACGATATTGATGACGATCTTGATTTTGCGTCATGTGATGTTTCTTTTATCTCACTTACGAAGATACTTCTTCCTGCCAGAAAGCTTCTGAAAGACGGGGGCGAAATGGTATGCCTTATTAAGCCCCAGTTTGAAGCAGGAAAGGAAAAAGTCGGTAAAAAAGGTGTTGTAAGAGAGCCTAAGGTACACGAAGAAGTGGTTCACAGGATCACGGATTTTGTGGATATAGCGGGATTTGAAGTTTTGCATCTTGATTTTTCCCCTATAAAGGGACCTGAGGGAAATATTGAGTATCTTATACATATAAGAAAAAATCCCGATGCCGATGAGAGAGTTATGGAACTTACGGAGGCAGAGGGTGAAAAAATCTTAAAAGAGACAGAAGTAAGAGGAGATGGATTCTCACATACTCCTGAGATGGAGAAGCTTATTTCCGAGACTGTCATGAGGGCGCATGGCAAATTAGACAATTAAGTCATCAAGTTATGCGGCGGGAGAAGATATGGAACGGTTTTGTATTGTTACGAATAAGAGTAAAGACCTGAACCTTGAAGTTACCGGTCATATCAAGGACTATCTTATTAGTCACGGTAAACAGTGCGTTGTAGCGGATTGTGCCACCGGGCTTTCAAAAGAATCAAATGCCATCGGCAGAGAATTTATGAGTTATATTCCTGAAGATACGGATTGCTGTATTGTTCTCGGAGGAGACGGAACCATGCTCCAAGCGGCAAGAAGCGTTGCGTTTCAGGATATACCGCTTCTGGGTGTCAATCTCGGAACTTTGGGATATCTTGCCGAAGTTGAAAAGAGCGGCATTGACGAGGCTATGTCACGTTTTTTGGCAGGCGATTATTATGTTGAAGACAGGATGATGCTTCGTGGTGTCATAGGAGACAGAAAAGATTATGCTCTGAATGACATTGTAATAAGCAGGGCTTCGGATATACAGGCCATAGATTACAATATTTATGTAAATGACCTTTTGCTTTACAGCTACCATGCCGATGGAATTATCATCTCGACTCCGACCGGTTCTACAGGATATAATATGTCAGCAGGAGGCCCTATTGTGGAGCCCTCGGCTAATATGATTCTTTTAACACCAATATGTCCGCATACGCTCAATTCGAGAAGTATGGTGCTTTCGGCAGATGCAAAGATTGAAGTTGAACTCCTTCCGGGACGCGGCAAACGCAATCCCAAGGTGGTCGCTGCTTATGACGGCAGCGGAGCAATCGAGCTTAATGCCGGAGATAAGATGGTGATCAATAAATCAAAGAAGATAACCAAGATTGTTAAATTTAACAGAGTAAGCTTTTTGGAAGTTCTGGGTAAAAAATTCAGTATGTAATAAAAAAGAGATTGGGGGATGATTGTCCGACGATGAAAAAGAACAGACAAGATAAGATTATCGAAGTCATTGCTAAAAACGTGGTAGAGACGCAGGAACAGCTGGTATCTCTTTTAAATCAGGAGGGATACAAGGTTACGCAGGCTACTGTCTCAAGAGATATCAGGAAACTTAAGCTTACCAAGCAGGTAAACGAAGAAGGTATTTCCAAATATGTATATACGACTGCCGGACCTGAAGTTATGCAGAGCAAGTATGTCAGCGTTTTGAGAGCCGGATTTTTGAGCATGGATGTTGCGGAGAATCTCCTTGTTGTAAAGACTGTTTCCGGAATGGCTATGGCACTTGCTACGGCTATAGATTCATTGGAGTTTAAGGAGATAGTCGGATGTATCGCGGGCGATGATACCATTATGATCGCAATAAAGAGCAAAGCGGAAGCAATGAATGTCATGGAAAGACTTCATGAAATGATGCAGCAATAACACAGAGTGGGGAAATATGTTATATAGTTTACATGTAAAGAACCTTGCCCTTATCAAAGAACAGGAAATTGAGTTTTCCAAAGGGCTTAATATTTTGACCGGAGAAACAGGTGCGGGTAAGTCTGTTGTCATCGGATCTGTCAATCTTGCTCTTGGCGCAAAGGCGGATCCTTCACTTATAAGAACAGGCGAAGAATATGCACTTGTTGAGCTTGTGTTTGGCGTAGAGAACGATCTTCAGAGGAAACTCCTGGAAGAACTTGAGATTCCCGTGGAGGAAGACGGGACACTTGTTATTCAGAGAAAGATCATGCAGGGCAGGAGTACTTCAAAAGTATCCGGCGAAACTGTCACAGCCAAGCAGCTCAAAGACATTTCAAATATTCTTATAAACATTCACGGGCAAAACGACCATCAGGAACTACTTCACAAGAAAAAGCATATAGAGATACTTGATAATTATTGCTTGGACGATCTGAACGGACTTTTTGAGCTTCTTTCAGAAGAATATTCCAAAATGAAGGAGCTTGAGAAGAAACTTTCGGAGACCGATATTGATGAAAATACCAGACTTCGTGAGACCGAACTTCTTGAGTATGAGGTAAAAGAGATATCAGAGGCCGAGCCGGTTATCGGCGAGGATGAGAAGCTTGAGACTGCCTATAGGAAAATGGTAAACGGGCGTAAGATATCAGAGGCTGCGAATATTGCTCTTAATCTTACGGGATCGGGAGAAATGGAAGAGAGTGCTTCGGATGCTGTCGGAAGGGCTGTAAGAGAACTTACATCCGTTGTTTCGTATGACAGCGAGCTGGAAGGTCTTTTATCCCAACTTTCGGATGTGGAGAATCTTTTGACCGACTTTAATCATGCTCTTTCAGGCTATCTTGACGGGCTTGAGTTCGACGACGAAGAGTTCAGGACTACGGAAGACAGATTAAACATAATAAATCATCTTAAGGATAAATACGGCGGAAGCATTGAGCAGGTCTTAAAGAGCCTTGAAGAAAAAGAGGAGAGGCTTAAGGCGATATCAGATCTTGATGCGCACAGAGACAGACTTAAGAAGGATTATGAAGAGAGTTTTGACAAGGTAAAAGAGCTTTGCGAAAAGATATCAAAGGTAAGAAGGGAAGGCGCAAAGAGTCTTCAGGAGAAACTGAAGGAAGCGCTTATCGACCTGAATTTCCTTGATGTCAGATTCGAGATAGATATAGAGAGCAGCGACGATAAGATTTCTTCAAAGGGCTATGATGAGGCTCAGTTCATGATATCTACCAATCCCGGAGAAGCGCTCAGACCGCTTGATCAGATAGCGAGCGGCGGTGAGCTTTCTAGGATCATGCTTGCGCTTAAGACTGTTGTTGCGGACAGAGATGATATCAGCACGCTCATCTTTGATGAGATTGACGCGGGTATAAGCGGAAGAACGGCATGGAAGGTGTCACAAAAGCTCGGAGAACTTTCAGCAAATCATCAGATAATCTGTATCACGCATCTTCCGCAGATTGCGGCAATGGCGGATACACATTATATGATTGAAAAGGGACTTGACGGTGGAAGGACGGTCACATCCATTTACGCTCTTTCCGAAAAGCTGTCGGAGAAGGAACTTGGAAGGCTTCTCGGAGGCGATGAACTCACCGAGGCGACTCTTTTAAATGCACGTGAAATGAAACAGATGGCTCTTGAGAAAAAAGCTTTATTAAAGGCATGAGGAACAAATAATGACTATAGATAATGACGACCTTATCAACAGTGTGATAGCGTCACTTGGCAGAATAAATGCTATTTCGCTGGATGACATCCCAAATATTGACCTGTATATGGATCAGCTCACCACATTTATGGATGAGCGTCTTAAGAGGTCAACACGTCATCCCGACACGGATAAGATACTTACTAAGACAATGATAAATAACTATGCAAAGAACGATCTTTTGCCGCCTCCCATTAGGAAGAAGTATTCAAAAGATCATATCATTTTGCTTATTTTTATTTATTATCTTAAAAATATCTTGTCGATAAACGACATACAGACTTTGCTTGAACCTTTAAAAGAAAGATTTCATGTAAGCGATGATGAGCTTAATCTCGGAAGTATCTATGAGCGTGCTTTTGCGCTTCAGGAAGAGGAACTTGAACCTGTTATAGAAGATCTTAAGAAAAAGTACGAGAGATCGCTTGAGACATTTGATGATGCAGGACTTTCCGAAGAAGAAGAGAAAAGGATGCAGATGTTTTCTTTTATTATTCTTCTTTCATACGATGTATATGTAAAAAAGCTTCTGATCGAGAAGATAATAGACAACACCATGGACAAAGAATCCAAGGATAAAGAGAAAACTCCAAAGGAAAAGAAAAAGAAGTAAGGATTTATTTATAGATGGGAATATACGATACACTTAATTCACAGCAGAAAAAGGCTGTTCTTCAGACAGACGGCCCTGTGCTTATTCTTGCGGGAGCAGGATCGGGTAAGACCAGGGTTTTGACTCACAGGGTTGCTTATCTTATTGATGAGTGCGGAGTAAATCCCTGGAATATCATGGCAATCACATTTACAAATAAGGCAGCGGGAGAGATGAGAGAAAGGGTCGATAAGATTGTCGGCTTTGGCGCAGAGAGCATCTGGGTTTCAACTTTCCATTCAAGCTGCGTTAAGATACTCAGAAGATACGCTGACAGGATCGGCTTCGGGAACAATTTTACAATCTATGATACGGATGATTCCAAGAGCCTTATGAAGGATATCTGCAAAAAGTATCAGCTCGAGACCACTCAGCTTAAGCTTAAGAGAATCATGGGAAGCATATCCACATGCAAGGACAATCTTGTTACGCCTGAGGAATATGCTCTCAATACGCAGAATGACTTTATTAAAGTCAGGATATCCAAGGCATACACTGAGTATCAAAACGCTCTTAAAAAGAACAATGCGATGGATTTTGACGATCTTATCATGAAGACGGTCGAACTCTTTAAGACAAATCCGGATGTTCTTGACAGTTATCAGGAGCGCTTTAAGTACATAATGGTCGATGAGTATCAGGATACAAACAATGCACAGTTTGAGCTTATCCGTGTACTTGCCGATAAATACAGAAACCTTTGCGTTGTAGGTGACGACGATCAGAGTATCTATCGCTTCAGAGGCGCTAATATTAGGAATATTCTTGATTTTGAGAAGGTTTATAAAGACGCCGTTGTCATTAAATTAGAGCAGAACTACAGGTCGACGCAGCAGATCCTTGATGCAGCAAATGCGGTTATCAGCAATAACGGAGGTCGCAAGGAGAAAGCTCTTTGGACTGAAATTAAAGACGGCGATATCGTTAAATTAAAGCAGTTTGATACAGCTTATGATGAAGCTGAATTTATTGCGAGCGACATTGGTAAGCTTAAGAGAAACGGGAAGCTTAACTACAGTGATACGGCAATCCTGTATAGGACAAATGCCCAGTCACGACTTATAGAAGAGCGTTTTGTCGTTGAAGGAATTCCTTATGATATAGTAGGCGGAACGAATTTCTATGCAAGACGCGAGATAAAAGATCTTTTGGCATACCTTAAAACGATTGATAACGGTCTTGATGATGTTGCGGTAAGAAGAATCATCAATGTTCCCAAGAGGGGCATCGGTCAGACCACTGTGGATTATGTTCAGGCTTATGCCGATGAGAGGCAGATAAGCTTTTATGATGCTCTTTGCGAAGCGGACCAGATAATGGCTGTTTCGAGGAGCGTAAGTAAGCTTAGTGACTTTGTTACAATGATAAGAGCGTTCAGAACCAAGATGAAGACTTATTCGCTTGAGGAGCTCTTAAAGGATGTTATCGATGTCATAGGGTATATGGATTATCTTAAGACTTTGGATGACGATGAGAATGAAGACAATGACAGGGCGCAGAACGTGGACGAGCTTATTTCCAAGATAGCTGCGTATGAGGAAAATATGGAGGAAGAGGAACCTACTCTTTCGGGATTCCTTGAAGAGGTTGCTCTTGTTGCGGATATAGACAGGATTGGTGAGGACAATGAGAAAGTTCTTCTTATGACTCTTCACAGTGCCAAGGGACTTGAGTTTGAGCACGTATATCTTGCCGGAATGGAAGAGGGAGTTTTCCCTTCATATATGGCACTTGCTACCGAGGATGCGGATCCTGAGGGTATCGAGGAAGAGAGAAGACTTTGCTATGTTGGAATTACAAGAGCCAAGAGGCATTTGACACTCACTGCAGCAAAGAGAAGGATGGTTCGCGGAGAGACGCAGTTTAATCGTCTCAGCAGATTTATTTCCGAGATTCCTTATACGATGATCGAAAGATCGGGTGCCGAGAGTAAGCCGGAATTTCTTTTCGATGACGGTGATACGATCGATGATTATGAGAGTGTTGAAGATACTTTCGGAAGTTCAAATTCCGGGATCAAGGCGTCTTATGCCAAGGAATTTGGCGCAGGTTCTTCGGGCAAGCATGTTGTCGGAAGGTCGGAGCTTGCAAATACATACAGGATAAAGGCAGTGCCTAAGCCGCCTAAGAAGGAGAAAAGGGCTGTTCCGTCAGAAAAGCCTTATATCGCATCTGCGGCGAAGACTTATGCAAGAGGTTCTCTTGCAGGTCTTTCCAAGGGAATGCCTACAACGGGCGGAAAGCCTGAGTACGGCGTGGGAGATAAGGTCAGTCATATAAAGTATGGCGTCGGCGTTGTTACTTCGCTTGAACAGGGACCAAGAGACTATAAGGTTACCGTTAATTTTGATGAATGCGGACAGAAAATCATGTATGCGGCATTTGCCAAGCTGAAGAAAATCTGAATAAGGTGTGGTATTGTGGTATACTGAATGATATAGGGTATAAAAGTCCATAATACGTACATGCTTGCATGTTATGTGTTTTGAATAATTTTTTTATGAGAAAGGGGTCACTTATGGAAGTGAAATCTAAGATTGACGATATTATTGAAATGACACGAATTAACGAACTTCTCGACAAGAGAGCGGCTGCAAATGCCAAGAAGCCTTCCAACGTGATTCTTTGGGTGCTTGCAGTTATCGGTTCAGTATCTGCAGTTGCAATCATCGCTTATCTGGTGTATCGCTATATGACACCGGCATACGAAGACGATTTCTATGATGACGATTTTGATGACTTCGACGATGATTTCGATGATGAAGAATTTATGAGAGAAAGCTAAGAACAGGCCGTGAAGAAAAAAGAAGTTATATCAGGAACAGTTAAAAGAGTGGAATTTCCCAATAAGGGAATAATTGAGACCCCGGAGGGAAAGGTCGTCGTTAAGGGCGTCCTTCCCGATCAGAAGGTCTCTGTACAAATTCAAAAAGTGAGAAAAGACAGAGCTGAGGGAAGACTTCTCGAAGTTTTGGAAGAATCTCCGGACTACGTTGAAAGCCCCTGCATCCATTTCGGGAAATGCGGAGGCTGTAGTTATCTTACCATGCCTTACGTAAAGCAGCTCGGACTCAAGGAACAGCAGGTCAGAAGTATACTTAAGCCTGCCATTGAGAGACAGAGCTCAAAAGTTACCTGGGAAGGCATAAAGACCAGCCCCGTAAAATTTGCATACAGAAATAAGATGGAGTTCAGCTTCGGTGATGAAGTCGTAGGCGGACCTCTTTGTCTTGGTATGCACAAAAAAGGAAGTTTTTATGACATCGTGACTGTCTCGGGATGCCGTATTGTTGACGATGATTACAAGGCAATTCTGAGCGCTACGCTTGATTATTTCACTCCCATGTATGAGAGGAAGGAAATATCTTTTTATCACAGAATGAAGCAGGAAGGCTATTTGAGGCACCTGCTTGTGAGACGTGCCGTAAAGACGGGAGATATTCTTGTCGATCTTATCACTACGACAAAGGAAGAACACAATCTTGAGGGATTTAAGGACGCACTTCTTAATCTTAGCTTAAACGGCAGGATTGTGGGCATTCTTCATACTAAGAATGACAGTCTTGCGGATGCGGTTATAGACGAGGGTACCGAGATTCTTTTCGGTCAGGATTATTTCTATGAGTACCTTTTGGGACTTAAATTTAAGATCAGTCCGTTTTCGTTCTTTCAGACGAACAGCCTGAGCGCGGAAGTTCTGTACAAGACTGTCCGCGGATATATCAAGAGCTTGTACGATCAGGGCAAGATCGGAAACGATGGGGTTATCTTTGACCTGTACTCCGGAACCGGCACAATTGCCCAGCTTCTTGCACCCGTTGCCAACAAGGTTATCGGTGTCGAGATTGTCGAGGAAGCTGTTGAGGCTGCCAAAGAGAACGCGCGGCTCAACCATCTGGACAATTGCCACTTCATCGCAGGTGATGTGCTCAAAGTCCTTGATGAGATCGAAGAAAAGCCCGATCTTATTATTCTCGATCCGCCCCGCGACGGAATCAATCCTAAGGCACTCACCAAGATTATCGGCTACGGCGTGCCATATATTATTTACGTTTCGTGCAAGCCTACAAGCCTTGCACGAGACCTTGAGATACTTCAGGAGAATGGATACGTCATGACCAGGGCTGTCGCTCACGATCAATTCCCCTGGACGAGCCATGTTGAGACGGTGGTTCTGCTTACTAAGCAGTGAACACAGTTGAATAGAATAACGCAGATGCCTCAACGGTGCGCTTTGCAGCTAACGTTAAAAAGTGTTAGCAGGCAGAGTGGCACCGTTATTTTTATGCCATTTTAAAAGTGTAGGGAAACTGAACTACGAGAAGGTTGAGACGGCGGTACTCCATGATTTTGAAAATGAATTCAGTTTAACGATAGCTATTGATTTATCTTAAAAATTGATCCACCTTTTTGATGTTATATAAAATTCTTTCTGTATGTAATCACATATGGAGGAAAAGAGGTGAAAGATTTAGAAAAACGCGGAATTATGCAGGTTAGCATAATTTGAGACTACTAAAAACTACTTTTGCGCGAATGAAGCGAAATAGGTGTAAATAGCTGCATTTCCGTCAGTTGACGGGTAGAGAAGATATTGTAACTGTAGGCACTGTCTATTTTTTTTGTGAGAGTGTGTGACATTTTCTAGATTGTTATTATACTAATATTTTTATGAAATGAATGGTGCGGATTATCATATTACAGTAAAAACTTTTATGCTGAGCTTAAGTGGGATATAATTAGTTAATAATGCGTATGAAGATTGTTGGTAAAACAATAACTATTCTAGATGAAATTATAATGGAGGCTTTTGATATGGCAGGTTTTGGGCATGAGGATGTAAAGATACAAGAGTTTAATGCAAGAATTCAGAGCGGAAAATACAGATTACCTTGTTTTCAACGTGATTTTAAATGGAATCCTGCAAAAATCAAGTCACTTATTAATTCTATTCAACATGGGTACCCTGCGGGGTCGCTTCTTTTTTTAGAAGTAAATAAAGATGATCCTCTTATACCGCCTCAAGAATTTAAGCTTGCAGATCCACAAAAATTCACAGAGAAACCGGAAATGCTTGTTCTTGATGGACAGCAGAGAATGACATCATGTTATCATGTATTCAATAATTTAGGCTATTATTCTTATTATATAAATTATAAGGAGTTGATGAAATTACAAAAAGATGGTGTGGAAGATTTTGATTTTGAAACATTGATAGTTAATAAGCGCCATAACTCGAATCCAGCCTCAGAACTGGAGAATGGTTTATTTCCAATTTCATTTTTAGCTGATAGATCTACCATGAGAGATCAGATTAAGAGCTATGTAAATTTGATTCAGACGGATGCTTCAAAATCAGAAATCTGTAATTTTTTAAATTATACATTTCAGGACATTGTAGATAATATATTAGACTATCAGTTTCCTGTAGTTAAGCTTCCGGAAAGTTCATCGATGGAAGCCGTTTGTAAAGTGTTCCAGACCATAAATACCACGGGATTAAAGCTATCAGTGTTCGATATTTGCGTTGCTGTGTTTATGCCTAAGGGTATTAATTTAAAACAAAGAGTGAGTGAAGCTATTGAGAACCACTCTATTGTGAAGAAGATGATTGATAAAGATGCAACTATGGTTCTTCAAGTTGTAGCTTTATTGTCAAACAAACAGCCCAATACAAATGCTTTGGCTAAACTGCTTGACCCTGATGATATAACTGACCATTGGGATGATGCAATTAATGGAATAGAACAAGCATTGATTATGTTTGATTCTTTTGGAGCAGGAACAAAAAAGAATTTAGCACTTTTACCATATTCTCCTATGGTTCCAATTGTTGCAGCAGTGTTGATCAGAATTAAGTATTTAAATATGAGTGTGCCAGAGCAGGCAGCAGTTGAGCAGAAAATAAAAACATATTACTTTACAGTAGCGCTTTCGGCTAGATATACAGAAGGTACAAATGCAAAGATACATGAAGATTTTAAGAATCTAAGGCAATGGATTACTAATGATGATATTCCTGCTATGATCTCTTATGGAGTGGATTGGAATACTGAAAAAATCGTTGAATACAATAAAAATGGAGCGTTTGGTAAGGCAGTACTTACTATTTTAAATAATAATGGAATAAAGGACTTTTATAAAAATAAGAAAGTAGGTGTGGGGGAAAATATTGAAAGCTGTGATTTGCATCATATCTTTCCAAAAGCCAAATATAAGGAGAACTATAATGACATATTAGTAAATTCTGTATTTAATTATACATGGCTTCTTAAGGATACTAATGTTTATATACAAGATGAGAGAACGCATGAATATTTAGATAAAATAATGAATGCATTAGATCTGACAGAAAAACAATTAAAGAAAAAGTTGGCCGCTCATTACATAGATGAAAAGCTTTATAACAGTTTGTACAATGAGGATTTTGTTGAATTTCTTAATGGAAGGGCGGAAGCATTCAAGAAGATGTTTATTGATGCTGGAGTTCAGTTTAAAGAAGTTAGACAGGACGAACTGGAAATAGAGAATGAGGAATATGAAGATGAGGATGAAGATGCATAATAGGAGCCCTATATACCTTGTAGGGGAGGAAAAATTAAGATTTGAATGAAAGGATATGTTATATACAAGATTGTAATGTCGGAAAAAGCAATAGATCGAATGATTAATTGATTGGAGCAATAAAAATGGCACGTGGTGAAGCGGAAAAGCGTTGCTTTGAGTACATAAGGAATGGATTGTTTGAAGAAAAAGCTTTGAATTTTAGTTTCGAAGCATACTGTGAAGATCGGATTATGTTGTCTAAGAGACCGATGGAATGTTTCTATGCTATGACAGAGCAAGATATTGAACGAGTAGAAGATGTGTTTTTTACAGCAATTCCCAATGACGATCCTAGTAAATTTCCAGATTTTGTGTCTGAGGTGGGATTTGTGGAGCATTTTCAAATTACTTCATCTGATATAACAAAGGCGGGGGCGGGTTACAAGAAAGCATTTTCACTTCATGAAAAGGAATTTAATAAAGAAGTAAAGCAACTACAGGATGAAATGGGTGAAACGCCATCATTTGATAAGGTTAGGTCAGTAAGTAGAGCATTTTCGTATAGTAATAGGCATTCTCATGAAAATCTTCTTACGTCATTAAAACAAAGTGTTGATAAGCACATTAGGAGCGAAGAGAACTATAAAGGAATAAAATCTTTTTGATTGAATATAATGAATTGTCACTTAAGATGCAGATAGATTATCCTAATATAAAGCCTGAAAGATGTTATGGCGATTTGTTGAGACGAGAGGATGTGTCTGAATATAGATTGAGTCGAGATAAAAAAGCTTTACAATATCTCTATGAAAAATGCAGTCACATCGACTATATTGTGTATGCAACGGAGTTTCTATTTGAAATAATTAAGGTTGAGGATATACCAGAGATTCTTAAATTGTTAGTAAATGATTATGAGGTTCATCCAGTAATGCTAACAACATTATCGAGCGTGTATGGGATTAGCGTTCCGATAAATCTCAGTGAAAGTAAAGAAAGCGAAGAAAAATAAAAGGTACAGACATTCAAGCTTGGAATGCCATTAGAATTTAAAGTGTTCGGATATGAACACTTTATTTTTTTTGTTTGGAATTAAGCTTTTGAGCATAAGCCAATAAATGTTTCTGTGTTGCAGAATTGTAAGTTGAAAGGGCTTCTATTAGTTCAAATAATTCAGGAGCTTCTTTTTTACTAATCATGATAAAATCAGGTTTCATGTCTTCAGATTCACCTGTTAAATAAGCTACGGAAGTACCTAAAACTCTGGCTATTACTTCGACAGTCTGAGGCGAAGGTGTTCTGTCACCATATTCGTATCTGCAATATCCAATCTTAGAAAGATTCAGTCTTCTGGCAGCTTCTGCCATAGATATTCCAAGGCTTTCTCTTGCTGATTTTAATCGTTCAGGTATAAGTTGATTTGTCATATTTGTATCCTCTTAGTTATTGACGGTAACCAATGGATAATATACAATAGTATCCATTGGATAGTATAACGTATCTTGTTATGTTAGGCAAATTATCTGTGGCCCATAGAGCTGGGAGGAACTGATGCGAAAAATAGAGCTTTTTAAGACTAGAGTAGTATTGTGCTGTCATGTACCAGGAATTGATTTTTATATATCACAAACAGAAGTAATAAAGCTTCTTAATCTAAATATGTATAGAGATGTGATTTTGATTGAGGGTGACATACCTTTTGATAGCATAAAATATGTTACTGATAGTGAATTTGATAACTAAAGAAGCTGCTTAATATTTTTATTATAATTTTAAAACATGGTCTTAATAGAGTATATGTGCATTTAATTGACTTTTGAGATGCTGATGCTATAATACAATTAATCGGGAGAGCTCCTGCCATATAAGTGGAGAAGTTTAAACTCGGGTGAGTCCCTACCATATAAGTGGGAAAGCTTAAACTCTAAGAGGACTGTTGTTGCAGTCCTCTTATTTTTGTGAGGTAATATGGACAATTTTAAGATTTATAGTGTGACGGATGAGTATATAGATTATTTGAGAATAATAGAACCAAACGTATATTCAAATAAAGTGGAGAATAGGATTCATACAAGAAAATATATAGGAACAGTTCTAGAGATGAATGGTTATAAGTATTTTGTGCCAATGTCATCGCCAAAGGATACTGATTATCAGATGGCTGGTGGAAATAGGGGAATAAGGAAGAGCATTGTTCCGATAATCCGTATGATTGAAAAGAATAATGGTGTCAGGGAATTAAAGGGGACTTTAAGGATTAGTCATATGATTCCTGTTCCTGAGAGTGAACTAATTTTGTATGACCTTGAAAATGAAGAAGATAAGGATTATAAGGCACTAGTTCAGGCTGAAGCAATATTTATACGTAAGAATGCTTCAAAAATTACTAATAATGCAAGACTTTTGTATAAACAAAAAGCTGCTAATGAAGAAGTTGGCTACGTTAAAACTGCTTTGGATTTTAAAAAGCTGGAAGAGATATGTAAAGATTATGAAAAGAATTTATGAGAGGAATGTTGATGCTTTCAGAAAAGAAATGTATACGCAGGTTGTAGGGCATACTCCTGTTGATAAGATATATGAGGAAAATGGATTCATCTCGACAGATGTGTTTTCTACTTATCGGGACGGAAGGCAAATTGGCGAATCTGCGATGGTAGTGATTGATTCGGTATCGAGGGAGTTTGAGAAGATAGAAGTGTAAAGGGGCGCCAATGATATATTTTACAAGTGATTTACATCTGGGGCATAAAGGCATCATAACCATGCAGAACAGACCTTTTGAATCTGTAGAAGATATGAACCGGATACTACTTACAAACTACAATGCAGTTGTCGGTAAGGATGATACTGTCTATATTCTAGGAGATATTTGCCACCATATGAGTGTCGATCAAGCCAACAGTGTTATAGCTAGAATGAAGGGCAAGAAATATCTTATAAATGGGAATCATGATAAAAAATATGATCCAGCATTATTTGAAGACATAAAAGATTTCATGACGGTTTCACTTAATGGAAGATATTTCGCACTTATGCATTATCCTATGCTGTCATGGCCCAAGAAAAACAGCGGAAGTATTCAGCTACATGGGCACATACATGCGAGAATGGATTATAACGAGCAGAACAGGAACGAAGGTGTGCTCAGGTATGATGTCGGAGTGGATGCAAATAACTTTTATCCTGTGTCGGTGAAACAGATTATTGAGTTCTTTGGCAGTTGTTCGGAAATTCCGAATAACTGAATTGAAGTATGTTTTTTCTATTATTGTCACGTTTTTTATGTAATAAACGTGATAATTCGTCAGATAAACTATATAATTTATCTGACGAAAGGAATGTAAGATGAGAGAAAAATATCAGATTGAAATAGAAAAAAGAATAGAGAATTCCGGCTCTGGCTACGCTTTTTCGGCTATAGATTTTATTGATATTGCTGGAACAGATCCTACCAACAAGGCATTATCGAGGCTTGGTGAATCTGGAACAATCAGGCGGGTCATAAAGGGAATATATGACAAGCCGTCTTACAGTAAGTTATTAGGAGAGTATAGTGCTCCTAATATTGAGAAAGTAGCAGAAGCTATTGCCAGAAAATATAACTGGACTATTGCTCCTTCAGGAGAGACGGCTTTAAATTATCTGCATTTATCTACACAGGTACCTAATACCTGGAGTTATATAAGTGATGGCCCATATCGTAAATATGAAATCGGTTCGTATCAGGTTGAGTTTAAGCATTGTGCCAATAAGGAAATATCTGGTAAAAGTTTCATTACGATAGCTGTCATTCAGGCAATTAAGTATATAGGTAAAGATAAAATACAGCAGGAAGATATAGAAAGATTATCAAATGTGCTGTCGAAGGCGGATAAGGAAACTATACTTTGTGAGGCAATAACAACGACAGCGTGGATATATAAAGTAATAAAGGAGATATGTATTAGGTGAGAAATGTAGCATTACTCAGTAAAGAGGACAGGGAGGTCCTTTTTTCTCGATTAATAGGAAATTTCGCCTTGACGGCGAAATCTTGAATTAAAAGGCCCGGCAAGACCGGGCCACGCAAAGTAGAGGTAAGTTGGTATAATTACCAATCTACCTCATCAAAAAATTCATCATCTTCATGCATAAAGTAATCCATGTCGAGAAGGTCTTCATCATCCATCTCGCGGATTTCGTTCGCCGACATGCCTTCCGGCGGATTTTGGATGTATTTCTCTCTAAGCTTTGCAATTAGTTCTTTATCGACCATAACTGTTCCTCCTTGCATGATTTTATCATGTGCAGAAACATGGGGAAACACTGTTTGGTTTTGAAGATGGAGCTCTGCTTTTGGGACGGCATTTTCCCTTTGCCTCTTTGTATAAGTCTTCAAGAGAAATATGTTTATGATTAAAGTACAAATCAAGGAATTTCATGGTACTACTGCACTTTGAACATTTGATTGGATCATAGCCAAATGCTGAAAGAATACTTGAGCGCCATTGTAAGAAAGATTTGAAGAATGGCTGTTTGGTGGGGGGAATAAGACGGTAGAGCTTTTTATCTGATTCTCGATGTCGACCATACACGCCGTAGTAGCGTATCATCTTAAAGTCTTTTTCAGGTATGTGCTGGATAAGGCGTTTGATGAAGTCTATTGCAGGAAGTGTTTCGGTGACAAGGACTTCGTCCTCATGCCTGTTGTAGTGGAAAGTAATAGTATCATGCGCTTTATCATAGGAATCAATTCTTGATAGGCCGATTGCAGGGCGCCCAAGGTATCGACCTATATATTTAGCCACTTTGTTCTTGTCAGCGAGAGTGGGTTTTGCATATATATAGAATCCATCTTTTTGATTTTTGTATGAGAGAGCTTTTTCTTTTTTGAACAATGCTTTTTTCGCGGAGTCAGTAATAAGAGCTTCCATAAGATTAAGAAGAGCGGTTTGAAAAGCATGGCGCATGTATTGAAAACTGAAGTAATTGACTTTACGCCAAAATCCGGTGTCACCTACACCACCTTCAGATATAAGGCAGTGGATATGAGGATTCCATTCCAATGGACGTCCAAATGTGTGAAGAACCAGAATGTAACCGGGAGTGAAGTTCTGACTTTTGTTGGTTTTGTAGAACATCCGACGAATAACGCTGCTGGCGGCGTCAAAAAGACAGTTGAGAAGATTACGGTCTTCGAGAAAGTAATGGCGTAATTCTTTTGATATAGTAAAAACGCAGTGTCGGTGCTGGCAGTTTATGAGTTTGAAAGACATGGCCAGAGCACGTTTTTGCGAATACATGGAACCACAGGTAGGACAGAATCTTGAATGACAACGAAAGGGAATGAACTTGAGATTACCACAATCGTGGCAGCCATACATGGCGCCACCATAGGCAGGATCGCCACAATTGAGCATCTTATCGATGTTTTCCATTTCCGTTTTGCGGGGATGGAGAGTATATTGAATTTCTTCATAATGATCTCGGAACAGATCTTGCAGTATGTTTCGTTTCATAAAAATCATTATGAATGAATTGAGGCAAAAAACAACCCCAACCCCTCATGAGTGAGGGGCAGGGGAGTTGAAGTGCCATAGGCACTTTTTTATACAGCAGAGAAAATGAAAATGCATCCTTCTATTGTTGAAAAGGATTTTTGGGTGTGTTTTATGCTGGATCATTTATTTCATGATTGCATTTATAAGGATGCATTTGTATTTAAGGGAGGGACAAGCCTTTCAAAGTCCTACCATGTTATAGAGCGATTTTCCGAAGATATCGATCTGATATTGGAAAAGCAGTAGTTGAGCGCCTAAAAAATAAGGATAGAAAACCTAAACTCTAATATTTCTAAATATATTTGCCGATAATAAAGATAGCAATGGTATGCGTGTCTTTTCAACGGAATGAAATCCAATGAAATGATGCGCATTTTTCTTGAAAGGGAGCAATCTTATGAATGTTGCATTTAATCCGGGGATTAACTATGGAACAATGTATCGTCCTAACATTAACAAACCTATAAGAAAAATGGAAGCGCCTACCAGTCTTCCACAAACCAGCTATTATAAGGATCCTATCCCAAGTGTATTCCACAGTAAGGAAGATTGTGGCGTAGGAGAGACATATCTTAACTGCGCTCTTTCTGGAAGCGAGGGTGATCCTAATAATTTGCCCTGCAATTTTTATAAGCCGGCTGATTATAATGAAGAAGATCCAGTATATATAGCAAGGCTCTATCCATGGGATGGTTCGGAATCTATAGTAAAAGAGATTCATCTTAAGGACGTGGATTTAACACATGCCGATAAGATTGAGACTTTTGCTTATGGGATATATCTAAAAGACAAAGGCGAGATAGCAAATCTTAATGATATTTTAACCGCTTACGATCATGCACATGATAATGCTTCCGATGGTGCTAAATCTAACCTTGATAAAGTGGATGTTATAAGTGCTATACGAGATTTTATGGAAGCAGGCCTTAATCAAGGTTATTATAATCAGTATGTAGACTTTTTAGCACTGTTAAATGCTATCGAATGAAACAACCATTAACTTTTATAGGTAATAAAATCCCTACGCACTGCATAAACTCTTAATGCAAACGCAGACTGGTTCTGGCTTTAGCACATACTGAGGGTTAGAATACATCTGAATGTACAAAGGAAGATGTAGCATATACAGTAAATATCAGAAAAATGTATTTACCTAGTATTTTTAACACCCATAATTTCTATGTTTCTCAACGGGGGATACAGTATTAGTCCGTATATGTACATGCAAACATAGATGATTACGCATGTTGAGACGGCGGTCCTATCAATTTTTAAAAGTGAATACAGTTTAACGATAGTTTTTGGGATAATGAAAGACTCCCGGGAGAATTTACGGCAATTGCAAAAAAAGAATATCTAAAGTAGCGGAGGCAAAAGATGATAAAACCAACTAGATTAATCCCCGGTGATAAGGTTGCGATAGTGAGCTTATCATGGGGAGGATTGGGCGATAAAGAGCTGATACATAAATATTATATTGCCAAAGAGCGTCTGGAGAAGATATTTGGTCTGGAAGTGGTTACTATGCCACATGCGCTCAAAGGAAGTGAGTTTGTATATAATAACCCTGAGCTAAGGGCAAAAGATTTGATGGATGCTTTTAAAGATCCCACAATCAAGGGCATTATCAGTGCAATCGGCGGTGATGATTCGGTGCGAATCTTGCCTTATATCGATTATGATGTTATTCATAACAATCCTAAGATTTTTATGGGATATTCAGATACAACAGTTACTCATTTTATTATGAACAAAGCAGGTGTCGTATCGTATTACGGTCCTTGTATTATGAAAGAGTTTGCAGAATATGGTCGGATTTTTGATTATACCGAGCGGGCTGTAAAAAAACATTCTTTTCTCCGAGACAAAAGGATATGAAGTTCCGTCTTGCGATTATTGGTCTAATGACCATATAGAGTGGGCTGAAGAGAATATCAATGCCTGGTACAAGACTATTCCTGAAACGCATCATTATGAGATGTTATCCGGAACGGGTAAGGTCTCGGGGCAGTTACTCGGAGGCTGCCTGGATGTATTCCCTATGATTGTCGGAACTGATATTTGGCCAAAAGTTGATGAGTGGAAGGGAAAAATATTGCTTCTTGAAACCAGCGAGGAAAAGCCAAATCCGGATTATGTGACATATTATTTGCGGAACCTTGGCGCGCAGGGAATATTGAATGCAGTCAACGGAATAATCGTCGGAAAACCTCAAGATGAAGAATTCTATGAAGAATATAAGGCGGTTTATTTGTCTGTTTTAAAAGAATTCAATTGTGAGAATTTACCGATCATATACAACGTTAATATCGTACATGCTGTTTGCTCAAGAAATCTGTAGTTTACGCAGTCGTTGTAAACTACAGAATTTTTTTGTGTAAAATAAATCTTGTACCAAATGTTGAATATATTGAAAAAACGGTTATACATTACATTTTGAGGGAGGCTTAAATGTTGGAAGAAGAGTGTACGAGTAAGACCGGCAAAGCAATAATGGTGATAGCAATTTTTGGTGTGGCAATATGTTATTTATTATTTTCGGTTGCTGTAAGGAGGGTATGGGATTCGCAGTACAGGAATGGGATATATCATCAACCTTCTTGCGGAGACATTGATGAATCAGGGCTGACACTGCTTGGAGAAATTGATGGATGCGACGTATACAAATACAACATGGATAATCTGTCATATGTAACGTATATGGGAGACCGCAAGCCAATGGAGCAGATCCTTGAAGATTTTAAGGAAAACAAGAAGGAAGATATTTTTCCGATTGACGGAGAAACAGAGGTGGAGATAATTGACGGACATCCTGTTCGCGTCAACAGATATGAAGCTTTGGTTACCCTTGATCTTGGCGGAGCGCTGATCTTTACGCATTATTCGCAAGATATAAAAAAAGCTTACAGAGAACTTGATAAGAAGTATGATTGATCTGAAAATATAAACAAAAATACCGCCGAATCTCTTTAAAATAAAAAATGAGATTCGGCGGTTTATTTTCTTTAATCAGTGTTTTGCCATATGGGTCTTTATTGCTTCGAAGGATTCGTCGCTGATGTAGTGCTCGATACGGCACGCATCTTCTGCGGCAATCTTTTCATCTACTCCCAGATCGACAAAAAGCTTTGTAAGGACTGTGTGTCTTTCGTAGATACGCTTTGCAAGTATAGTTCCTGCTTCAGTAAGCTTTACAAAACCATACTCGTCAATTTTGACAAGTCCTTCGTCTTTTAACAGGTGCATGGCACGGCTGACAGATGGTCTTGAATAGCCTAATTCCTCACCTATATCGACTGATCTAACGTTTGTGTGGCTTTTTGAAAGCACATAAATTGTTTCGAGATACATCTCGCCTGATTCCTGTAACGCCATCGCTTTTTCACCTACTTTCTCTGCTTTTAAGAATACTACAAGAGATGCATAAACACAACCAAATGACAGAAAGAAAAAATCAATAATTTGATTTAAGGGTTGACATATGTGTTAGCGAGTGCTAACATTAACATCGTTAGATAACCTAACACGTGACATACATAGTCATAAGAAATCTCCTACCTGAAAAGCCGCATCTTGCCAGTGCGGCTTTTTTCTTTGCTTGAGGACTTTGGGAAGGCCATTTATACGTATGAAAAAAGGATAAAATAACATAAAAATTCAGTGCCCCTATTGACAATAATTCTTAATAAGAATATTCTATGTTAGGAAAGTTAGCAATGACTAATTATGATTAACTATTACTAACCTGTTTTTTTAGGAGGCATATATGACACTTAACAATGCAGAGCTTGGCAAAGAGTATATGATCAATGCTGTTAATACAGATGGAGATGATGAGATGGAGAGTTTTTTATTCTCGCTTGGATGCTACAGCGGAGAGAAGATCACTGTTGTGAACAAGAAGCGCAACCTGGTGGTCGCTATAAAGGATGCCAGATACAACATCGATCCTGAGTTAGCTGACGCTATCAATATCTGATACTTTTGGTAGCGGTTACCGATCATATATTTTTTGGAGGAACTGTAATGAGAATCGCACTGGCGGGCAACCCCAACAGCGGAAAAACGACTATGTTTAACGCTTTGACAGGAAGAAACGAGAAAATCGGCAACTGGGCAGGGGTTACTGTTGATAAAAAAGAGAGTGTTATAAAGAAAAACTACTATGATGGTGACAAGGAGCTGATCGCTGTAGATCTTCCCGGCGCTTACTCAATGTCACCATTTACTTCGGAAGAGAGCGTTACAAGTGATTATGTAAAAAATGAGCATCCCGATGCGATCATCAATATTGTTGATTCGACCAATCTGAGCAGAAGTCTTTTCTTTACAACACAGCTCTTGGAACTTGGGATTCCTGTTGTTGTCGCACTTAACAAGAATGATGCCAACGATAAAAAAGGAAACGAAATAGACGAGAGGCTTTTATCGGAAAAGCTCGGTTGTCCTGTGATCAAGACAATAGCAACTTCAGATACAGGCCTTAAGGAAGTTATAAAAACTGCAATGTCATTTGAAGGTAAAGCGCAGGAGATGCCTTACAATCAGGGAGACGTTGACCTTAATGATAAGGCAGCAGTTGAAGCGGCCGACAGAAAGCGTTTTGAATTTGTAAATAATATAGTAGATCAAGTCGAGAGTCGCAGAGATAACCCGAAAGAGCACAATATCACCGATTCGATAGATAATGTCATTACTCATCCGGTAATCGGTATTCTGCTTTTTGCAGTGATCATGTGGTTTGTATTCTATATATCACAGACAACTTTGGGAACATGGCTTGCGGACATTCTTGCCGGATGGATTGATGTTTTCAAGGGATTTGTCGGAGAGGCGATGGCAGATGCAAATCCGCTTCTTTACGCACTTATTGTGGATGGAATAATCGGAGGTGTAGGCGCGGTTGTAGGATTCCTTCCGCTTGTAATGGTAATGTATTTTCTTATCGCACTCCTTGAAGACTGCGGATATATGGCAAGAGCAACGGTTGTTCTTGATCCGATTTTCAAAAAAGTAGGTCTTTCGGGAAAATCCGTTATTCCTATGATAATCGGTACAGGGTGCGGTATTCCCGCTGTTATGGCGTGCCGTACCATCAGAAATGAGAGAGAAAGACGTGCCACGGCCATGCTTGCAACATTCATGCCGTGTGGTGCCAAGCTTCCGGTTATAGCACTTTTTGCAGGAGCTTTTTTCCCCGAATCAAAGTGGGTCAGCTTTATCTGCTATGTCGGAGGCATTGTACTGATACTTTTCGGGGCGCTTATCATCAGGGCAATCACTACTTCGAAGCATAGAAAGAGCTTTTTTATCATAGAGCTTCCCGATTATAAGGTTCCGAGCCTTGTGTTTGCGGTCAAGTCAATGCTTGAGAGAGGTAAGTCATACATCATAAAAGCGGGAACAGTCATACTTGTCTGCAACACTGCGGTTCAGATCATGCAGACCTTCAACTTCAGATTGCAACCCGTGGAAGAGGGTATGGAAAATACCTCAATCCTTGCAGGAGTGGCAGGGCCTTTTGCATACATACTGGTTCCTGTTGTCGGAATCGTAAGCTGGCAGCTTGCGGCAGCGGCTATTTCAGGTTTTATAGCAAAAGAAAATGTTGTAGGAACCATAGCTACTGTATTTGCGGTTTCAAATCTCATTGATACGGAAGAACTTGAGCTTATAGGAGAAGGAAACGCGGTTGCGGCAGTAATGGGAATAACAAGGGTTGCAGCTCTTGCATTTCTTATGTTTAACCTTTATACACCGCCTTGCTTTGCGGCCCTTGGAGCGATGAATTCCGAGATGAAGTCAAAGAAGTGGTTTTGGGGAGCAATTGCTTTTCAGCTTGCGACGGGATTTACGGTAGGATTCCTTGTTTATCAGATAGGGACGCTTATCACGACCGGGAAGCCAGGAGAAGGATTTGCTTACGGACTTATTGCAACCTTAGTATTTGCAGGTATTATAATATATCTGATAAAGAAGAATAAAAAAAGAAATGCCGGTTGAATTCAGAGTAGGATAAGAAGTATCGGCTTTTGCAAATATAGTTTTTTGGAGATATGTATTATGGTAAATATAATTGCTTTTTTGGCACTGGTATTGATATTGGGTTTGGCAATCGGTTACATTTATAAAGAAAAGAAAAAAGGCACACATTGCATAGGGTGTCCTTCTGCGGGAAATTGCAGCAAAGCCCGTAACTGCAATCGTAAATGAATATATAAAAGTGCGGTATCTTACATAGCCATAAACAGAAATTGTGTTGAAACATGGGGAGTGTAAACGGTATAATCATTAAGTGATGAATACTGTGAACACTCCCCGTAGTAATAATAAGCGTAAACTTAATAAAAGAGAGAGAGTTATCATGATAGCGACAGTGACTTTCGTTATTGTTACGCTTTTTCTTATCGCTGTAAGTTTCAGCATCAGTCTCAAGGGATTTAAACGAAAAGATGAAGCGCATGAGTACGACAAGTACTATGTCATGATAACCGATAATTATAAGTCGGATTTCTGGAAATCTGTTTACCGTGGTGCTTTCGCGGCTGCAAAAGAGGACAATATATATGTCGATCTTTTGGGAGAGAATTTTTCAACCAAGTATAAGACGGAAGAACTTATGAAGATTGCGACGGCATCTAAGGTTGACGGGATAATTCTTTATGCAAATGAGTCGGATGAGATGACGCAGCTCATTGATGCGGCAGCTGCTGAAGGAATTCCGGTTGTTACTCTTTACGGAGACAATACCCGTTCAAAGAGGCTTAGCTACGTTGGTATCGGAGGATATGCAATAGGTCGTGAGTATGCTAAGCAGATCAATAATATTATCCGTGAAAAGAAAATTGATAATACGGAAGAATCTGAAAAAAACGAGCAGGATAAAACTATGCAGGTTACTGTGCTCGTTAATTCGGATGCAGGTAATTCCGGTGAAAATATTCAGAATATAATAATCGCGGCAATGCAGGAAGGAATCGCGCAGGAAGAGGCGGACGGCATTGATGTTTCCATTTCTATCAAGACTGTTGATAATACAAATGATTTTTCTGCGGAAGAATCGATCAGAGACATTTTCCATACGGAGCAAGTGCCGGATGTCATTGTATGCCTTAATGAGCTAAATACCACGTGCGCTTATCAGGCAGTAGTAGATTTTAACGAAGTAGGTAAAGTAAATATCCTGGGATGTTATGCTTCCGAATCGATAATCAATGCCATAGACATAGGTGTTGTTTATGCGACTATTGCCATAGATACGAATCAGCTGGGTGAGCAGTGCATAAAAGCTCTTTCCGATTATTATGAATCAGGTAATACCAGTGAGTATTATGCCGCAGACGTGAGCCTGATCAATAAGAGCAACGTTGCGGAATATATGAAGAAGGAGGAAGAGCAGAATGAATAGATTCCTTGACCGTCCCCTTCAATATAAAATTGTAAGTATCTGTGTTTTTTCAAATGTGATTATTTTTGTCGTAAATATCTTTTTGCTTCTTGGAATCAATAGTATGTCGACGGAAATGGAGATGGTGTATCAGGATAACAGGCACCTTAACAGGCTTTCGGATGCATTAAACGATGTTCAGGATTCCATGACGGAATATCTTAGGTCGAAGACGTCGGATTCGCTTAAGACATATTTTAGCTCGGCAGGTGTTTTTTCCGATCTTACGAAGGAACTTGACGACAGAGTTACAGATCTTTCTTTCGGACGAATGGAAAGAAATATTAAAAATATGTCGCAGAATTATTTAAATGAAGTTTCGCTGACGATAGAAGCAAAGCGTGGAAGAAACGTTGAGAAATACCGCGCGTATTATGAGAGTACGACAGATCTTTATAATTATATAAGTGAGTATATTACGAGTCTTAACCTGGAACTTTTTGTAAGTAATTCGGCGCATTATTCGGAACTTACCGAAATGTTCAGGACGTATGAGTTTGTCAGTTTCATTGTTATCACCATCGTTATGGGCGGAAACATCATCATCATAACGAACCTTGTCAGCACGATCATTCAGCCGCTTAAAAAACTTGCGGATTCTGCCAATGAAGTCGCTGAGGGAAATTTTGATGCGGAGCTTTTGCAGACCACATATAACGACGAGATTGGCATAGTGAGCAACGCATTTAACAAAATGGTCATAAGTATCAAGCAATATATCGAGCGACTTCGTATGAGTATAGAAAAAGAGCGCTATATGCAGGAGAGGGAACTTATGATGGAATCGCATCTTAAGGATGCAAGGCTTAAATATCTGCAGGCGCAGATCAATCCGCATTTTCTTTTTAATACGTTGAATGCGGGCGCGCAGCTGGCAATGATGGAGGGCGCGGATAAGACATATGAGTATGTTCAGACAGTAGCCGACTTTTTCAGGTATAATGTAAAGGGAAAGAAAACTGAGGTTACGATCGGAGAGGAAGTTACGCTGGTCGATAACTACATTAGGATCCTCAACGTTAGGTTCTCCGGTGATATCGGTTATGAGAAGCAGGTTGATAAAAGACTTCTCAGCGCTTCGATGCCCAACATGGTATTGCAGCCTATAGTTGAAAATGCTGTAAATCACGGCATTAGGGAAATGGGCGATAAGGGTAAGATTACTCTTAAGGTCTACAGAGAGGATGACAACATCTGCATCAGTATCGGCGATAACGGAAAGGGAATCAGCCGTGAGAACATTGATAAGATACTGAGCGGAAATTGGGAAAGAAAAAAAGATCAGAATGACAATAACGGAATTGGTATGGATAATGTAATTTCAAGACTGAGGCTCTTTACGGAGAATGACAAAGCCGTTGAAATAAAGAGCGAAGGTGAGAACAAGGGGTGCGAAGTAATAATACGTTTGCCGTTTGATGAAAAGGAAGAGTAGTATTATATCGAGGGGAAAAATATGTACAGGATAATGATCGCGGATGATGAGGGTATAGTCATCGATTCCATGAAGTTTATAATTGAAAAAGAATTCGGTAACGAATGCGAAGTGCAGTTTGCCAAGACAGGAAGAAGTGTTATAGAGCTTGCCGAGCGTTTCAGACCGGATATTGCGGTGATGGATATCCATATGCCGGGAATAAACGGAATAGAAGCAATCAAGGAAATTAAGCAGTTCTCGGCGAATACAATTTTTATCGTAATGTCTGCATATGACAAATTTGATTATGCAAAAGAGGCGATAAAACTTGGAGTGCTTGAATATATCAACAAGCCCATGGACAAGCTGAAAGTTGTAAATGTCCTCAAAAAGGCAATGGAGCTCATTGACGGAGAACGTGAAAAGCGAAGCAATGAGCTTATGATAAAAGAAAAGCTTGAAACCATTGAGCCTATAATTGAGAACGGACTTATATACGATATACTTCTTCAGGAGCATTTTGAGGAAGATATAGACAGTTACAAGACGATACTTGGAATAGAGCAGGATTACGGCTACATGATGGCTATTGTCTGCGGTGATTCGCAGGAAGGAAACCACATGACGAACGCAATCGGAAGTTCCGTCAAGGTTTCAGGGCGCTATCAGGAAATCCGTGAAGGGGTAAAAGACTTTTTTAACTGCAAGATCGGTAACGTAATGGCCAACAAGATCGCTGTGCTGATACCGCTTGATTCTTCAAAGATAGAGTACAACGACAGAACGGAGCTTATCGATAAGGCAAGACAACTCACAAGAATTCTTAAGAAAAAAAACCGATATAAGTTTCAGAATAGGAATCGGAGGCGTTAAGCCGCTCAGAGAGCTCGGAGAATCATACAGAGAGGCACTTAATGCGCTTATTGCGACAACCGGTTCTGTGGCGCATGTAGATGACCTTGCGCTTGGCGATGACCATGAAGAAGATTATCCGGTAGAGCTTGAGAAGCCAATGTTTGATGCGGTTTCCAACGGAGATCTCAATGCGACCATGGTAACGGCGGGAAAGTACGCCGACTGGATGTACAATAGATCAAAGAACGGCGACCTCATGTCCATGAGAATAAAGGTTCTTGAGATGACTCTTTATGCGGAGAGACTTGCATTTAACAGCAGCGGAAAGAAATATATGTACTCAGGCCGTGACGACTATCTGCCTGAACTTATGGGACTTGGCACCGCAGACGGGCTCAGAGAGTGGTTTATGGGGAAGATTACGTCTGCCTGCAGAAACGTTATAGCCAAGAAAGAAGAGAAGTCCAACGATGTCATAAAGACAGCAAGAAAGTATATAGATGATAATTTTGCAAAAGACATATCGCTTGATGACGTATCCAGAAGGGTTAACATCTCGCCGTATTATTTCAGTAAGATATTCAAGGATGAGCTTGGACTTAACTTTATTGAATACCTGACGAGTGTGCGAATAGAAAAGGCAAAAGAGCTTCTTACACAGTCTGATATGTCCATGAAGGAAATCTGCGGAGCGTGCGGATACACGGATCCGAATTATTTTAGCAGGAGTTTCAAGAAGAATGTAGGCGTTACGCCAACCGAATACAAAGAAGGACGGTGACGCATATGAGAAGGTATATGGGGAAAATGCTCGCCGGCGCGCTTGCAGCTCTTTTGCTGATGCTGAGTGTTACGGGGTGTGCTAAAGAGAGCGGCGAAGGCGAGAAAAAGAAAAGTTCCGATTCCGATAAGATTCAGATTGGAATGAGCTTTGATTCTTTCGTAATAGAAAGATGGCAAAGGGACAGGGATGTTTTTGTTTCCATGGCAAAAGATCTTGGCGCCGAAGTTAACGTACAGAACGCGAACGGCGATATTGAAGAACAGAAAAAGCAGATTGACTACTTTATTAAGAACGGAATGGATGCAATAGTTATCGTCTGCATAGATTCAAGTTCGCTTGGCGATTCTGTGAAAAAAGCCAAAGATGCAGGCATAGTTGTTATTGCCTATGACAGGCTTATCTCCGATGCGGGAGTCGATCTCTACATATCTTTTGACAATGAAAAAGTAGGGGCGATGATGGCGCAGACCATGGTAGATAACGGACTTGCGGACGGCAAGGTGATAATGATATGCGGATCTCCTTCGGACAGCAATGTTTCTTTTGTCGAAAAAGGATTCAGATCTGTAATGACCCGGTATAGAAATGAGATTGTTGATACAGTCTATGCGGATGGCTGGCGCGCCGAGAAGGCAAGTGAGTATATATATAAGAACACAGGGCTTGTCAGGGAAAGCGATGCAATAATGTGCGGAAATGATGATATCGCAAGTAATGTGGTAAGGGCTCTTTCAGAGAGAAGACTTGCCGGTGAGCTTATGGTAGCGGGGCAGGATGCCGATCTTGAAGCCTGCCAGAGAATAGTTGAGGGAACTCAGCTTATGACCGTTTACAAGCCAATCGAGAAACTTGCGCAGGCAGCAGCTGTTTGCGCAGTCAAACTTGTTAAGGGAGAAGAAATAACGGAATATGATATCTCAAAGATAAGCGATGGTTCCAAAATGGTACCTTATCTTAAGATAGAACCTACAAGTGTGACCAGGAATAACATTGATGAAGTGATAATAAAAAGCGGATTCCACCTAAAAGAGGATGTTTACTTGAATGTACCGGATGAGATGCCAAATTAGTCAGTAAACATGCGGGTTTGGAACAGTAGCACAAAATTGACACGACCGATTATGCAGTGCAAAATAATGCTAGCATAATCGGTTAATTTTTTGTAACGATAGTAAAAATTTACAGAACATCGTAATTTATTCCTATTAATTTTGTGGTAAATTTTAGAATATAAACAACGCAGAAATATTTCTGCAGGAATCCAAAATAAAAGGGAGGATACATTTATGAAGAAGAAAATCATTAGTGCAGTTCTTTCAGCAGCTATGGTTGCAGCCATGCTTGTAGGTTGCGGATCATCAACACCCGCAGCACCCGAAGGTGGCGCAGAGGCACCTGCTGATGCAACAGCAGCAGAGGGTGGCGAGGCACCTGCAGCAGAGACTCCTGCCGGCGAAGGCGGAAGAGTTGGTGTTTCAATGCCTACTAAGGATCTTCAGAGATGGAACCAGGACGGTGCAAACATGGAGAAACAGCTCCAGGAAGCTGGATACGAAGTTGACCTTCAGTACGCTTCAGATGACGTTCCTACACAGGTTTCTCAGATCGAGAATATGATCAGTTCAGGAGCTAAGGTTCTTGTTATCGCCGCTATCGAAGGTGATTCACTTGGAACAGTTCTTGACCAGGCTAAGCAGGCAGGCGTATCTGTTATCGCTTATGACCGTTTGATCATGAACTCAGACGCAGTTAACTACTATGCTACATTCGATAACTACATGGTAGGAACAAAGCAGGGTGAGTACATCAGAGATCAGCTTGATCTTGAGAACGCAAAGGGACCTTTCAACATCGAGATCTTCACAGGTGACCCCGGTGATAACAACGCTAAGTTCTTCTATCAGGGTGCTTACGATGTAATCGAGCCTTACATCAAGGAAGGCAAGCTTGTTGTTAAGTCAGGACAGGTTGAGTTCGATAAGGTTGCTACACAGGGTTGGAAGACAGAGAATGCTCAGTCAAGAATGGATGCTATCATCGCAGCTAACTATGCAGATGGAACAAAGCTTGATGCAGTTCTTTGCTCAAATGACTCAACAGCACTTGGTGTTACAAACTCACTTGAGGCTAACTACACAGGTGATTGGCCGATCATCACAGGTCAGGATTGCGATAAGCCCAACGTTAAGAACATGATCGCTGGTAAGCAGTCAATGTCTATCTTCAAGGATACACGTGAACTTGCTGCACAGACAGTTAAGATGGTTGACGCTATCATGAAGGGCGGCGAGGCTCCTATCAACAACGAGAAGGATTATAACAACGGAACAGGTGTTATCCCTTCATACCTCTGCGAGCCTGTATTCGCTGACGCTAAGAACTATAAGACACTTCTTATCGATTCAGGATACTACACAGAGGACGATCTTAAATAATTTAAATTAGTAACAAAGCTGAGGCGGGCTTTTGTCCCGCCTCTTTAATAGAAAAAATAACAGAATTAGAAAAAAAGAGATAGAAGGAGGGGTAAACTTGGCGAAGATATTATTGGAAATGAAAAATATCACCAAAACATTCCCCGGTGTGAAAGCCTTGGACAATGTAAATCTTCAGGTTGAAGAGGGCGAGATTCATGCGCTGGTAGGTGAAAACGGCGCCGGTAAATCCACACTGATGAATGTACTCAGTGGCGTGTATCCTTACGGAAGCTATGAAGGTGATATCATTTATGACTCCGAGGTTTGCAATTTTAACGCTATAAAGGATAGTGAACAAAAAGGTATTGTAATTATACATCAGGAACTTGCGCTTATTCCGTATATGACAATTGCTGAGAATATGTTCCTTGGTAATGAAAGAGGATCAAAGTACAAGATTAATTGGACAGAGACGGGTGTACTTGCTCGTAAGTATTTGGATACAGTGGGACTTAAAGATAGTACCCAGACATTGATTAAGGATATTGGTGTTGGTAAGCAGCAGCTTGTTGAGATTGCGAAGGCACTTTCAAAGAATGCAAGACTTCTTATTCTCGATGAGCCGACTTCATCACTTAACGAGAGTGATTCAAAGGCGCTTCTTGATTTGTTACTTAAACTGAAGAAAGAACAGAATCTTACTTCAATTATCATTTCACATAAACTTAATGAGGTATCTTATGTTGCTGATAAGATCACGGTTATCCGTGACGGATCAACAATTGAGACACTTACAAAGGGTGTGGATGATTTCTCGGAAGCACGTATCATCAACGGCATGGTAGGCCGTGAATTATCAGATCGTTTCCCCAAGAGAGTACCTAAGATTGGGGATGTAATGATGGAAGTCAAAGATTGGAATGTTTATCATCCTTTATATAGTGATAGAAAAGTTGTCAATAATGTTAGCATGAACGTCAGAAAGGGAGAAGTTGTAGGTATCTCCGGACTTATGGGTGCCGGCAGAACAGAGCTTGCAATGAGTATCTTTGGAAGAAGTTACGGCGAAAACATTACAGGAACACTTAAGATAAATGGTAAAGAAGTTAAACTTAAGACGGTTCAGGATGCGATCAAGCATAAGCTTGCGTATGTAACTGAGGACCGTAAGGGTAACGGACTTATCTTAACCAATCCTATTAAGATTAACACTACACTTGCAAACCTTGATGCAGTTAGTAAGAATACAGTAATCGACAAAGATAAAGAGTATGAAGTAGCAGTTGATTACAAACAGAAGCTTAAGACAAAATGTCCTTCTGTTGAGCAAAATGTTGGTAACCTTAGTGGTGGTAACCAGCAGAAGGTTCTTCTTGCAAAATGGATGTTCGCTGATCCGGACATACTTATTTTGGATGAACCTACTAGAGGTATTGACGTAGGAGCTAAATACGAGATTTATTGCATTATCAACCAGCTTGTAGATGCAGGAAAATCAGTTATCATGATCTCTTCCGAACTTCCGGAAGTATTGGGAATGTGTGACAGAGTCTACGTAATGAATGAAGGTAGGATGGTTGGTGAACTTGATGGCAAAGAAGCCACTCAGGAAAAAATTATGACTTATATTTTACAGTCATCCGGAAATAAGGAGGTCAAATAATGAATAACGATTCGGTACTCGGATTCATAAAGAAAAATACAATGATACTCGTTCTTATAGCAGTAGTTGCTTTCTTCTCTTTCCAGACAAAGGGAGCAATACTTCTTCCTATGAACGTAAGTAACTTAATTTCACAGAACGCTTATGTGTTCGTTCTTGCAACCGGTATGCTTCTCTGTATCTTAACAGGTGGTAACATCGATCTTTCGGTTGGATCGGTTGTATGTTTCGTTGGTGCAGTTGGTGCAACTCTTATGGTTAATAAGAACGTTCCCATCTGGCTTTCAGTTGTTATCATGTTCGTTGTAGGAATCATGATCGGTGCTTTCCAGGGATTTTGGATCGCGTTTGTTAGAATTCCTCCTTTCATCGTAACACTTGCAGGAATGCTTGCATTCAGAGGACTTTCAAACGTAGTACTTAACGGTCTTACAATTTCAATCAAGGATAAGTCTTCATTCGTTAACCTTTTCGGTGGCGGTGCTGATTGCTATATCCATGATTTCTTCGGAAACGGATCACTTAACCTTACATGTCTCTTTGGTGGACTTGTAGCTGCTACAATCTTCGTTGTTGTACAGGGCTTATCTCGCATCAAGAAAAAGTCAAAGGGTTATGAGATTGAGCCCATCTGGAAATTCCTTGTAAAGACAGTTGGTATTGTTGCAGTTGTTATGGCATTCTGCTACAAGCTTGCTCAGTACAAAGGTATTCCTACAGTTCTTGTTTGGGTTCTCGTAGTTGTACTTATCTATGGCTACATCACAAATAACACAACTGTTGGACGTTACTTCTACGCAGTAGGTGGTAACGAGAAGGCTACAAAGCTTTCAGGTATCAACACAAACAAAGTTTACTTCATCGCTTACGCAAACATGGGATTCCTTGCAGCACTTGCAGGAATGATCACAATCGCTCGTCTTACATCAGCTCAGCCTACATATGGTCAGAACTATGAGATGGATGCTATCGGATCATGTTTCATCGGTGGAGCTTCAGCTTACGGTGGAACAGGTACTGTTCCCGGAGTTATTGTAGGTGCTGTACTTATGGGTGTTATCAACCTTGGTATGTCACTTATGGGTGTAGATGCTAACATGCAGAAGGTAGTAAAAGGTGGCGTTCTTCTTGCAGCCGTTATCTTCGACGTAGTATCAAAGCGTGGTGGAAAGCTTATCGTAAAGAACTGATAGAACTAAGTTTCTTTGATATTGACACAAAAAGCCGTTGGTCGCTTCGACCGGCGGCTTTTTTGCGTGTGGGAGGTTCGAGGGGTATAATTAGTGCTAGAGGATAATATTAATTTTTTTTAGGAGAAATTATGAAGAAGAGAATTGTGGTATGTGTTTTGGTACTTTCGATGGTGATGTCGGGATGCTCTTTTGGCAAAAATGGAGGTAATGTGGCTTCGGATGCAGGTAGTGTCGCTTCTGGCAGTGTTGCGGCGGAGAGTACCGATGAAGGGAAAAATGCGGCGGATGGTGCTGTGAGCGGGAAGGTTTATCTTCTTGGTAATTCTGAAGAGAAGTATTATGATGAGAATCTTGTTCCGGCAATTCCGGATTACAGCATAAAAGAAGACTTTTCCAATGTTGTATATAATGCGCATCAGGAAGGTCGCTTTAGCCTTGAAAATCAAAGCGAGTACAACGATGTGCAGGGCAGAAGGAATGCTCTTATTAAGAATGGCTTTGTAGTTGAGGGGACGGGATCTGATGAGTTTTTTGATGAATATGAGAACAACAGATACGATCTAAGGCCCAATTTCGTGACCGTTGATTCTCTTATGCATACGTATCATCTCTATTTTTCCTATCTAATGAAGCAGACAGAGAAGAACCATATTACAGGAGAACTCAAAAAGCTTGGTAATCAGATGCTTGAAAGTTCCAAGAAGCAGTATGATGCACTTAAAGGTACTGAGTTCGAAGCTGCGGCGCTTAGGAATGTAGAGTTTTTCTATATTGGAAGTAAGCTCCTTGATGACAGCGTTGCCGCTCCTGTAAATGACAGCTCTTTTGACCAAGTCGTAAACGGCGAACTTTCCAAGATAGCAAAAGCTGAATCTATCGCTACATGCGGAATCACAAATAAAGAAGAGGATTATTCCCAGTATAAGCCCAGAGGCTACTATGAGGGCGATGCCGAACTTGAGAAATACTTCAGGGCAATGATGTGGTACGGAAGGATTGCTTTTGCATTTGATAACGAGGATCTTGTGCGCTCGGGACTACTTCAGAGTCTTGCGATAGCGGAAAATGCAGAGTCTTGGGAGCGTATTTACAGTATAACAAGCTTTTTTGCAGGAACATCGGATGATCCGGGATATTACGAATTCTCAAATATAGCAAAAAATTGCTACGGAGAGAATGTTGATGCAAGCGCGGTCGCAGGTAATGCGGATGCGTTCGGTAAATTTGTGAGTGCGATAAAGGAACTTAAACTTCCCGAGATAAACTCGATTCCCGTAAATGAAAAAGAGGAGAACGTGATTCCTTCTTACAGATTTATGGGGCAGAGATTTACGGTTGATGCTGCGATCATGCAAAGGCTCGTATATAGGGCTGTTGAAGAAAACGGCGCGGGACAAAAGCGTATGCTTCCCGATACGCTCGATGCGGCTGCGGCACTTGGTTCCGAGAAAGCCATGGAAATACTGACTTCGCAGGGAGCTACGGAGTTTAAGAATTATTCGGAGAATATGGCGCGCGCAAAAGAGCACTTTAATAACAATGAGCCTTCAATATGGAATGTCAGTCTGTATTCCGGCTGGCTCAATACTTTGAGGCCTCTTTTTGAGAAGAAGGGAACGGGATATCCCAAGTACATGCAGAATGATGAGTGGGTAAAAAAGAACCTTGAGACATTCGCGGGTTCTTTTGCTGAGCTCAAACATGATACGATTCTTTATGCAAAGCAGATAGGTGCCGAGATGGGCGGCGGAGATGAGGATACGCCTGATGACAGAGGGTTTGTGGACACGCAGCCTGTTGTGTTTAGCAGATTCAAGTTCCTTTCAGAGAAGACCAAGGAAGGGCTCGACAGATACGGAGTTCTTGATGCAAAAGAAAAAGAGAACCTCGATAAGCTTTCGGAGCTCGCAGGAACTCTTTTGACAATATCCGAAAAAGAACTTAAGAATGAAAAACTGTCGGATGATGATTATGAGTTTATTCGTTGCTACGGAGGAAACCTTGAGCATTTCTGGAGAGAAGTAAATGCCGAAGTTGAGAATCTTACCGATAGCTATCAGGCTCCTTGCCCTGTGATTGCGGACATTGCGACAGATCCAAACGGAAGCGTTCTTGAAGTCGGAACCGGCAAAGCAAATACGATCTACGTGGTGTTCCCGATAGACGGAGAGCTTCACATCGGAAGCGGAAGTGTGTACTCGTTCTATCAGTTCGAGCAGCCTTTAAGTAACAGGCTTACGGACAGCCAGTGGAGAGATATGATCAACGGCGGCCATATGGACGATGACTGGAACTGGGTTGAGAATACGGATAAGCCTGTTCAGCCTGAGTGGACAAAGAGCTACAGATTGGAAGATAAATGAAATTGATTGCAGATAAAATCAAGGCTAAAAAAGTTTTCATGAGGCTACTGCTATTCTTAGGAATAGCGGTAGCTGTTTGCGTTATTTTTGTTTTTGCGAGAAATAATTATATTCCGGCGTGGATTGGCTGGAATGATAAAGAGATAGCTGTATATGACGGTGGGGCTTCAATAAAGCTTGGAAAAAAGAAACTTGAAGTCATCAATTCAGGCGGAGAGACAACCTTTGTCAGCAAAAAAGATTTCAAGGTTCAGGACGTTCTCGTAACCGATATAGACAGAGACGGCGACAATGAGATGATAGTTCTTTTGTGGAAGCATGGAAAATATGGCATGCACAAGCCGTTCTGGGTTGAGAAGGATGAAAAGAACTATTCCCAGCACGTGTTTATCTATGATGTCGATAGGGATGGCAAAGTCACCGAGAAATGGTGCGCGTCGGACATGGGTTCGGTTGCCGGCCGAATCAAGCTGATGGAGAAAAATAACTCGATCTTCATGATGGAAGACAAAGATAATAACTGCACCCTATGGATGTGGGAAGGTTGGGGAGTTAAGACCATCGACAACAAAGTCAGAGTTGTTGCATTTGGCGATAACCTGATCCATGAGCCAATCTATGAATATGCAAGAAACAAGGAAAAGGGAGAATTTGACTTTTTGTATGAACCTTTTCTTGATGAGATACAATCTGCGGACATAGCCGTGCTTAATGCAGAGACAGTACTCGTCGACAAGGACAGTATGGTCGGAGGATATCCGAGTTTCGGTTCGCCTATCAAAGTCGGAGAGGCAATCAGAAGAGCCGGCTTTGACGTTGTGTCCTGCGCCAACAATCACGCCCTCGACAGAGGAATTCAGGGAATAGATACTACTGTGGACTTTTATAAAGACGCCGAGATTACCTGCGTTGGAATACAAAGTAGCGGTGATGCCGAATATAAGCCGTATGAGCTTATCAGCCGTAACGGTATGCGTATAGCACTTTTTTCCTATACCTACGGAACCAATGTCGGGGATATATCCGAGGATTATCCTAACGTGGTGCATTACCTGCCAAGGAACGAGCAGGAAGAAACGGTACTCGTAGATAAGCTTCGTAGCGCACGCGAGGAGGCAGACTTTATCATAGCCTTCGTGCATTGGGGCGAAGAGTACAACAAAGAAGTGACTTCGGAGCAGAAGCATATTGCAGATCTCTTTGCGCAAGGCTGCGCCGATGTAGTGATCGGCACACATCCCCACGTTGTTCAGAAAACCGAGGCATTGGACAGACCCGATGGTGGCAAAATGCTTGTTTATTACTCCCTCGGAAACTTCCGCGCAGACCAAGCACAGAGTGAAGAAACCAAACGCGGCGCTGAAGCTGTATTCACAATCGCTCACACGTATGACGGCGTTTCGCTCATTGACTATGATACTAAGGAGATTGATGCATACTGGAAGTGAGAATATACCAAAATTCTGTTCATGCTATCTTCGATATTTATGGTAGAATTAATACGATATAGAAATTGAAAGAAGGATTAATATCTATGAAATTTTCTGAAATTCCATACAAACGTTTTGATATGGACGAAGTAAAAAAAGAATATGAGAGCCTTATCGAGAGCAGTAAGAACGCTGCAAGCGGTGAGGAACAGTTTGAGATTCATAAGAAGTACTATGAACTCAGCAGCGATATAGTTTCGACTATAAGAATCGGAAACTTCAGACATGACATCAATACAGCGGATGAATTCTATGCTGCAGAGAAAAAATATATAGATGAGCAACTTCCTGTTATTGAACAGCTTGAGAATGAGTATAAGAAAGTTCTTTTTAATTCTCCGTACAGAGCTTATCTTGAAGAGAAGATCGGCAAAGTTGCATTTAAGAATATCGAACTTTCTATAAAGTCGATAAGCGATGAGATACTGCCTCTTATGCAGGAGGAGAATGCTCTTGTCAGCAGATACGACAATATCATCGCGGCTGCAAAGATTCCTTTTAACGGAGAGATTTATAACATTTCTCTTTTGAGAAAGTTTCTTACAGACAACGACAGAGAAGTCAGGAAGAAAGCTTGGAAGGCTTATTCCGATTACTTCCTTACCGTTACGGATGAGCTTGACGAAATCTATGATAAGCTTGTAAAAAACAGAACGGCGCAGGCAAAGGCACTTGGCTACGAGTCTTTTGTTGAGCTTGGTTATAACAGAATGATCAGAAATTCTTACAGAAGAGAAGAAGTTGAGAATTTCAGAAAGCAGATAAAAGAGTCTTTTGTTCCTCTTGTATCGAAGATACATGAAGAGAGAAGAAAGCAGCTTGGCGTAGATAAGCTTAAATACTACGATCATGAAGTTTATATCAAGGGCGGCAATCCTTGCCCTATCGGAACTCCGGAAGAGATAATGAAAGCCGGACAGGAGATGTACAGAGAGCTTTCGCCTGAGACGGCAGAGTTCATCGACTTTATGATCGAGAACGAGTTTTTTGACGTGCTTGGAAGAAAGAACAAGAAGCAGGGCGGATACATGGAGTATTTGCCAAAGTACAAGGCTCCGATCATATTTGCCAATTTTAACGGCACCAGCGGAGATGTAGATGTTATCACACACGAGTGCGGACATGCTTTTCAGGGCTATGTGACAAGGAATGAAGAAATCCTTGAGAACCTTGATATAACTATGGAGACAGCTGAGATTCATTCAATGGCCATGGAGTATTTTACATACGGATGGATGAAGAAGTTCTTCGGAGATAAGGAAAAAGATTATCTCAAGATGCATATTGCGGATTCAATCTGTTTCGTTCCTTACGGCTGCATGGTTGATGAGTTCCAGCATATCGTATACGACAACCCCGATATGACTCCGAAGCAGAGAAAAGAAGTATGGATGGAGCTTGAAAAGACCTACAGACCCGAGATGGATTATGAAGATGATCCGTTCCTTGGACAGGGCGGATTCTGGCAGAAACAGCTTCACATATTCGGACTTCCTTTCTATTACATCGATTATGTGCTTGCAAGCGTAGTTGCAATGCAGTTTAAGGTATGGATGGACAAGGACTTTGATGATGCGTGGAAGCATTATCTTGAGTTGTGTAAATTATCGGCAAAGGATTTTTATGAAAATGAACTCGCACAGGTTGGACTGATGAGCCCCTTCAAGGACGGAACAATAAGTAAACTTGCAAGCGAAATGGAAAGAGAGGCTCTTAAGTAATGACAGTTGAGAAAGTAAGCGTAGAAGATGCGGCTGAGCTGCTTAAGATTTATGCACCTTACGTTGAAAAGACAGCGATTTCTTTTGAATATGAAGTACCTTCACTTGAGGAGTTTGAGGGAAGGATAAAAAACATTTCTTCAAAATTTCCGTATATCAAAGTAGTTGAGAACGGAGAAATTCTCGGATACGCTTATGCGACAAGCTTTAAGGGCAGACGCGCGTATGACTGGTCGGTAGAGACAACCGTTTATGTCAGAGAGGATGTGAAAAGAAAAGGAGTGGGAAAGCTTCTTTACAGCACACTTGAAAACTCTTTGAAGGATATGGGCGTTTTGAATCTGAACGCCTGCATAGCGTATCTTTCCGGTGATAAAAAAGATGACAATCTTACAAACGACAGCTACCATTTTCACCAAAAGCTGGGATACAATCTTGTCGGAACATTCCATGACTCCGGTTACAAATTCGGAAAGTGGTACGACATGATCTGGATGGAGAAGATGTTGGGAGATCACACAGGAAATCCCGGTGAAGTGAAATTCGGAAATTGGGACATAAAGAATGCATGAAAATATGATGTTTGTTGATACGCTTGAGGTGCCGGAACTTGAAATTTACAACGTTCTGTCGGAGAACAGGCTGTATCACATAAATGAGCCGGATGAAGGTCTTTTTATCGCGGAGAGTGCGATCGTCATAGGACGCGCGCTTGATGCTGGATATGAGCCGTTTTCCCTCCTGGTTGCAGAGGAAGAACTTGATAGGGAAGCAAAAGACATAATAACAAGATTAAATGATTTTCCCCTTTCAAAGATATATGTTGCCAAGGAAGAAGTCCTCAAGCAGATCACGGGATATAACATTACAAGAGGCATTCTTTGCGCGATGAAGAGAAAAAAGTTAAAGAGTGCGCAAGAGATCTGCAAGGATGCGAAGCGCATCGCGGTTCTTGAAAATGTTTCAAATCCAACCAATGTCGGCGCGATAATGAGGAATGCGGCGGCACTTAACATGGATGCGGTTCTTTTTACAAAAGGAAGCAGCGATCCGCTATATAGGAGGGCTATAAGAGTCAGCATGGGAACTGTTTTTCAGATTCCGTGGACATTTCTTTCGCAGGGAAAAGAGCTTGAGGAAATTGCCGGAATGGGATTTAAGACCGTTGCGCTGGCACTTAACGATAATACGCTTGATATCGATGACAAGAGACTTGCTGAGGAAGAAAAACTTGCGATATTTCTTGGCTCTGAAGGCTACGGCCTGAAACCTGAGACTATCAGATCTTCGGACTATTGCGTTAAGATCCCGATGGCACACGGAGTGGATTCTCTTAATGTCGCGGCGTGCAGTGCCGTTACTTTTTGGGAGCTACAAAAGAATAAATAACGGAGGATGCAATATGGATTACAACAAGAGATATGATGAATGGATGTCACATCTTTCAGAGGAAGATCCACTTAAGGAAGAACTTTATAAGATAAAAGACAATGAAAAAGAAAAGGAAGAAAGATTTTATCAGGATCTTTCTTTCGGAACAGCGGGACTACGTGGAAAAGTCGGTGCCGGAACGAATATGATGAACTTCCTTACCGTTGGAAAAGCCTCGCAGGGAATTGCCGATTATATAATAAAGTGTGGAAAAGAAGCTATGGATAAGGGCGTAGTTATCGCGCACGATCCGAGACATTTTTCAAAAGAGTTTTCACATCTTGCTGCGGGAATCTTTGCGGCAAACGGAATAAAAGTATATACATTCCCCGATCTCAGACCTACACCTGAGCTTGCTTTTATGATCAGAAGACTTAAAACAGTTTCGGGAATCAATATTACAGCGTCTCACAATCCGAGAGAATACAACGGATATAAGGCATACTGGGACGATGGATGCCAGGTTTCAGCAGAGGTCGCTGACGGAATGACTGAGATGATCTCCAAGGTTGACATCTGGACCGGAATCAAGAAGTCTGATTTTAACGAGGGCGTTGCAAGCGGAAAGATTGTTGTTCTCGGAGATGAGTACGACAGAGAGTACCTTGATAAGATTGAAGGAATGGCAATTCATGAACATGATGAGCTGGATCTTTCGATTCCTCTTGTTTACACACCTTTAAACGGCTGCGGTTCCATACCGTTCAGACAGATGCTTAATGACAGAGGATTTACCAATTGGAAGATCGTTCCCGAGCAGGAACATCCGGATCCTGATTTTACAACCGTGGGATATCCGAATCCGGAAGATCCAAAGGCGTTCAAGTTAAGTGAACAATATGGACGCGAGTTTGGTGCCGAGCTTCTTATGGCGACAGATCCTGATGCGGACAGATTCGCTATTGAGATAAGAGATGACAACGGCAATTATGTGCCTCTTAACGGCAATCAGACGGGATATCTTCTCGTTAATTACATCCTTGAGGGACACAAGACCGCGGGCACACTTCCCAAGAAGGGCGCTATGGTAAAGAGCATCGTTACTTCAACTCTTTCAACCGTAATGGCCAAGGCATACGGCGTTGAAATGTTTGAGACTCTCACAGGATTTAAGAATATTTGCGGAAAGATTCCGTATCTGCACGAAAACGGATATACATATCTTTTTGGATATGAGGAGTCCGTAGGATATGCGGCATGTGAGGATATCAGGGATAAAGACGGTATCTCTGCCGGAATGCTCGTTGCGGAGGCTGCGGCATATTATAGAAAACAGGGCAAGACACTATTTGATGTATTGCAGGAAATATATGCAAAATACGGATTCTTTGCAGAGGATGAACCCAATATTATACTCGAGGGAATTCCCGGAGCGCAGAGAATACAGCGCATGATGAAGTGGTTTAGAGAGAACATCCCCACAGAAGTTGCGGAATCGAAGGTTAGCAAAGTTATAGATTATCTCGGGGGATATGAGGATATTCCACCGCAGAATGCGATCAGGCTGTTTCTTGAGAACGGTTCGTGGTTTGCGATAAGACCAAGCGGAACGGAGCCTAAGATAAAGTTCTATTTCTATTCAAACACAGACTCGAGAGAGAATGCACTCAATGTCAACAAAGCCATAAAAGAAGAGGTTTTTGCGCTTATTAACTCAGTAAAATAAGTTATGAAAAATTGATATATTTTTAATGTATAATTGTTTACTCGTGTGCTATCATAAGTAAATAGAAAGCTGTGAGGTGCATTGGATGGAGAAAAAATATAACAATTCACTTAGATACAGAGTTATTTGGGTATGTCTTGTTTTTATTGTTATTCTTTGCGTGGCACTTGGCACGATAAGCTTCATGATATTTAGAAATACCATGCTTGATGAGTATAGGACAAGGCTTACTTATGTTGTTGATTATACATTGAAAAATATAGATATTGAGGACCTTGAAGAACGTATTAAGACAAAAGAGTATTCTGATACGTTTAATAATCTTGTGAATCTTATGGGCAGGGTAAGAGAGAGCTACGATCTTGATTTTATCCTGCTTACGGTTCCTTGCAAGATTGATGACAGATATGACTGTATGCAGCTTGCATCCGGGCTTACCGAGCGTGAAAAGAGCGGCGAAGATCTTAAAGAAGATATTCCGGTTCCGTATCTCGGAGATATGATCGGATCTTTTCTCGGAGAAGAGCTTTGTGAGATTTCATATAATGTTATGAAGAATAACACGGGAATCAATTATACTACCGCTAAGAGTGAGTACGGCGAAGATTTTAGCGCAAGTGCTTCGATAAGAAATGCATCCGGTGAAGGAATTGCTCTTTTTAGCTGCGGATTCAGCACAATGGATATCTCGAATAACCTTAGAAAATACATCATAACCATGGCGGTGTGCGGTGTTGTTCTTGCCGTTATCTTTATCTTCGGAATGATATTCTGGCTTAATGAAAGAGTAATCGTACCTCTTCAGAAGATTGAACGCACAACGCGCGATTTTGCAGAAAACAGCCATTCACAGAAAAGTCCCGAACTACTTCTTATGGAGAATCCCGACATACACACGGGAGATGAGCTTGAATCGCTTGCCGACACAATTTTTTACATGTCCCAGGATATGAGGGAATATGCGGAGGATCTTATGAGGTCTTCCAATAAGATCCAGAACATGTCGCTTGAGATGACCAAGGTTAATGAGTTCGCACTTAGAGACGCTCTTACCGGTGTAAAAAATAAAGCGGCATATGATAAAGTAGAAGTAAGACTTAACTCCGATATCATCACTCAGACTGCACAGTTTGGTATGCTGATGATAGATATAAACTATCTGAAAAAGATAAATGACACCTTCGGACACGAAGCAGGCGATCTTTATATCAAGAATATGTGCACACTTATATGCGATACCTTCGAAAATTCACCTGTATTCAGGGTGGGCGGAGATGAGTTCGTTGTGCTTCTTGAGAATAAAGATTTCAACCACAAAGACGAGCTTATTGATTCGCTTAAGAGTCACATGGAAGAGCTTCAGAACAATAAGAGCCTGCAACCGTGGGAGAGACTGTCGGCTGCCATCGGACTTGCTATATTTGATGAATCTATGGATGACGATGCGGACAGTGTACTTAAGAGAGCTGACAGACTGATGTATCAGAATAAAAAAGATATGAAGGCTGTTAGAACATAAAAACACAAAAGAAAGGCATAAGTTACACAGGATATGAAAATTGTTGTTGCAGATGTAGACAGTGTCGGATCTGACATGGACTACAGTATTTATGATGAACTCGGAGAAGTGTCCTACTACGGGGACAAGATTACCGATGAGAATGCAAAGGAGAGACTTGAGGGAGCGGAGATACTGCTTATCAATAAGAGTGCTATAACCGAAAAGGTTTTAAATGATGCTCCCAATCTTAAACTTATATGTGAGTTTGCGACAGGCTTTGACAATGCAAATATTGAAGCATGTAAAAGACATGGCGTAAAAGTGGCAAACGTAGTCAATTATTCAACAGCTTCAGTTGCCCAGCATACCTTCGCATTACTGTTTTATCTTATGGAAAACTCACGCCATTATGATGAATTTGTAAAAAGCGGCGGATATGCAAACCAGCCGCATTTTTGCTGTCTTGATATTCCATTTGAGGAACTTGACGGCAAAGTATACGGAATTGTAGGAATGGGAAATATCGGAAGAAAAGTTGCCCGGATCGCAACTGCTTTCGGAGCAAAAGTAATTTTCTATTCCGCTTCCGGAAACAGCACATGCACGGAATACGAGAGAGTATCGTTTGATGAGTTATTATCACGTTCGGATGTGATTTCTCTCCACTGTCCTTTGAGTGACAAGACAAGAGAACTCTTCAATAAAGACGCTTTCGCAAAGATGAAGAAAAACGCAATCCTCATCAACGTTGCAAGAGGCGCTGTTGTAAACGAAGCTGACCTCTGCGAAGCACTTGAGAACGGCGAAATAAAGGCAGCAGGCCTTGACGTTCTCAATCCCGAACCCATGGCCAAAGACTCACCGCTCCTCAAGATTCATGATAGCGGAAAGCTTTTTATCACTCCACATATGGCCTGGGGCAGCACAGAATCCAGACGCAGATGTTTGGAAGAGGTAAAGAAGAACATCCAAGCCTTCATGGCCGGAACTCCTCGCAATATTGTGAATTAATATTGTGCGCTGAGATTATGCAAAGGGAAGCATGTACAATATTTTGCGCTTTTTTGTGCCACGGAGATGAAACCAATAAAAAAAGGGTGCCTCTGCACCCATTTTTTATGTTATGGTTTCATCGCAGTGTCCGGCACAATTTGCGCAAAAATTGTACATATTGCCGCCGTTACCGCAGTATCGACCTTTTTATCGTCCCCTATTCACATAAGTTCAACCGGCTCCCCGGAGAAATCGGCTTTTCCGTCGTTGTACAGAGTGCGCACGAAATCGATGGCTCTTTGACCGGACTTCTCGATAGGAATGTTCTGGTCGTAGACATATTCAAGTCTGTCACCGCTTGTAAGAGTGAAATTTATCTGCGTTCCTACAATTTTGCCTTCTCCTATATCCATGGGTTTTTACTTCTACTGCACATACATCTTTGATTACACCTTCTCCAAAAAGTACTAACATCTAAAAATCCCTCCTTATTGCGGCTGCGTTGCCATTTGCTATAATCTATATTTTACCACTATACTAACGAAAATACGATATTCTTTGATTATTTATCCAAATATGTTATACTTAAAGTTGTGTTTACATAGAAATTGTTATAGGGTACGGAGATAGACATTTATGCGTTTAGGGAAAAAATTAGTATCTGCGATTGTTGTTCTGACAATGAGTACAACTGTTCTTACAGGATGTACATCTTCTAAGAAGGCAATTACAGAAACCGCAGAACAGTTTTTGGAGATAGTACAGAGTGGTTCAACTGAAAATATTGAAGCGTATGCAAGTGCGGGAGTTTTGGAAGGTGAGTTTGTTCGTACCTTTGACTCTACTTTTCTTACAGATAATCTTAAGTCGGGTATTGAATCGGATAAGCTTGATGAAGCAACCGCTCAAAGGCTTGATAATCTCTGTGCCAGCCTTTCGAATATGATAACAGGTTATGAGATTAAGTCTGCTACCGTTAAAAAGGGTGTAGGTACTGTAATTGCTTCGGTAGATACAGGATTTCCGCTTAATGTAATCGGCAGTGAGGATGCTTCGGCAAGAATCGGTGTTAAAGTTGATGCTTATAAGGAAGCAAATCCCGATAAGATCGATAATTCTGATCCTGAAATTGCCAAGCAGGCATATAATGATTTGATCAATCTTGTTTTGGAAACATATGAAGATGTAATATCTGAGAGCTCAGAAGAAACCTATATCTTTGTATTCACAATTACAAAAGACCCTGATTCACATGATTGGTCCATTACTGAAATTCAGGATTACGACAGTGCAGCAAACGGCAAGGTAATAGCTGAGACAAACACAGAGGTTGATACATCGGAAGATGAAGAGCAGCCGGCAGATGAAGAAGCACCTGCTGAGGACGAGAACGCAGAGAACGCGGAAGAAGCTCAGCCGGAAGAAACAAACACAGAAGCTGAGGGGGATGCTCAGAATACTGATGTAGAAGAAGTAGATCTTTCAATTGACTGATTAAGTGATATAAATAAAAGTCCTATGCTTAGTGAGCATAGGACTTTTATTCTTTTATAGAATCATCCATTATAATTCTCCATTTTTAATGGCGAATCATCTCTTTCCGAGACAACCCTGATTTTTCAGTTCTATGAGCAGATCAAAAACATCCCCTAACGGTAAGCCGGTAATATGAGCTACTTTCTCGGGATCCGGATAAAACTCGTCTTCACAATCCTTTCTGATGCAGTCCAGAACTTCATTTCTTAAGTCTAATGTAGCTGTCATACACGTGATTCCTCCTTTCATAAATAGTCAGATAATTTTATCGGTGTGTCTATCTGTTACTAAATATTATATCGGAAAAACGTATAAAAGTTAATTAATTTGTGTTAAAAAGTATGAAAATTTAATAAAATGAGGGCAATTCCTTTTTTTTGCCGGAATTGCCCTCGTTTCAAGTTTTTTATCTTGTTGCGTTGATTTCGCGAAGCTTGTTTGCCTGATCTGAGATATCAACAAGAATTGCTTTAAATGCATTGAATTTCTCTGTTGCTTCATCGGATGCCTTTGCACCTTCATGTGAAAGAGAAGCAACCTCCTGGCTTGTTGCCGAGAGAGTAGAGATGCTATCGTTGATCTCGTTTGTTGAATCGGCAATTGATTTCATTCCCTCTGCGATGTGAGAGAAGCGTGTGATCATTCCCGATACGTTGTTGTTAATGCTGTTGAAGCTTTCACCTACAGACTCGATCATCGCGTTCTGCTTATCAACTGTTGTAACAGTGTCATCTATACTGAACATTGCCTTCTGAACATCTTCGTTAAGCTCGTTGATGATGTTTGTGATCTCGTTGGAAGCCTTGTTTGTCTCTGCAGCAAGTTCGCGGACATTGTTTGCGACAACTGCAAAACCTTTTCCGGCTTCACCTGCACGAGCAGCTTCGATGCTTGCGTTGAGGGCAAGGAGATTGGTCTGTGTTGAGATCGCCATGATCGAACTTACGATGTTTTTGACTTCTTCGACCTTATCAATAACTGCCTGTGTTGCATCAACCGTTATCTGACTTGCTTTTGATACGTCCTGTGATTTGAGCTTAAGTTCAGATATGATGTTTATACCTTCATCAATTACTGTCTGAGTGCTTTCTGAAGCCTCGGTCATTTCGATTCTGTCTTGCTCTGTTGTAGATGTCTTTTCCTGGATTGACTGAACCTTCTCGGCCTGTTTGATAATGGACTGAGATGTGTTCTCCATGTTTGTTGCGATGTTCTGCATTCCCGACTGCTGTGATTCAAGGATTTTCTGAAGTGAATCAAGATCGTCCTGAGAAGCGTTGAACAGCTCGGTAATCTTGTTTGCAATGTCTGCCATGTTGTTTCCGGCATCAAGTGTCTTTTTCGCGGTCTGACTCATTAAAAGTCTTTTTTCATCGATAAAATTCTTCTGAAGAGAAACCGTCATGATGCATGATATAAATGAGAGTATCAGTGTAGCTATCGCAGGAACCAGAATGCTATTCTGAAGTCCCGATGTGAGCAGGTTGGTGATTATCGATATTATAAAAGAAACTGAGATAATACCGACTCCGGTACCGCAGAGTGCTACGTTTGAGTAGAGTGTACTGCAGATGAGTATCGGAAGTCCGAATGCAAAATATGCAAGATCGTTTCCTGCAAGAACAAGAGTGAGATAGAATACGCTAACTCCGCACATTATCAAGACTGCACCTGTTTTTTCTTCGCAGAACTTGAAATTACCGATAAAGATGATGATCAAACTGACTACGGCACTTGCAAATATGACCGCCTTTCCGATGTCAAAACCTTTGGTGATTAGCGATAACAGAGTTAATACGATTCCTGTTACTACCGTGATGATACTTACGTAAAAACTGTTTGCGTTTGCGCGCTTATACTGCTGAGCGTCCATGATATGCCTCCGTAGAAATGGATATAAATTTTTAGAACAATGGAAAGATTCTATCACAAAAACGTTTGCATATCTAGAGTAAAACCTACAGTATATCTGGATAATCGGTTTTTTTGAGTCGTGAAATATGCTATAATATGCAATTAGTAATAGTCAGTTGGAGGAATTTGCTTATGCTATCTGTAATAATTCCCGCATACAATGAAGAGGAAATGATAAAAAAGACATCCGAAACAATATCAGGAATATTGGATGAGGAGAATATAGATTTTGAGCTTCTTTTTATTAACGACGGCTCAAGTGACAACACATGGAAAGCGATTGATGAAGAATCTGCCCGCAATAAAAGAGTTAAGGGTGTTTGCTTTTCAAGAAACTTTGGAAAAGAATCCGCTGTCTTTGCGGGAATTGCCGAGGCTTGCGGAGATTGCTGTGTGGTTCTTGACTGCGATCTTCAACATCCGCCGGAAAAAATCGTTGATATGTACAGACTCTGGGAACAGGGTTATGAGATAGTCGAAGGCGTTAAGGCAAGCAGGGGGAGAGAGTCTGCCATGCATAAGTTTGCGGCAAAGAGCTTCTACAATATCATGAGTGAATCTGTCGGTTTTGATATGTCCAGAGCTTCTGACTACAAGCTCCTCGACAGAAAGGCCATGAACGTACTTCTTAATATGAATGAAAAGAATGCTTTTTTCAGAGCGCTTTCATCATGGATTGGATTTAAGAGCACCGAAGTAGAATATAATGTCAGAGAAAGAGAAGCGGGTGAATCAAAGTGGAGCACCAAATCTCTTATAAAATACGCAATCACGAATATAACATCTTTTACATCGGCACCGCTTCATCTCATTACAATATCAGGATGGATTGTTGCCCTGTTGGGATTTGGCTTCAGTGTTGAAGCTTTGTACAGACACTTTTTTATAGGCAATGACCAGCCCGGATTTACAACACTTATAGTCCTGGTTTGCTTTACATCGGCCATGATCATGATAGGCCTCGGAATCATAGGTATATACATTTCCAAGATTTACGATGAGGTTAAGGGAAGGCCTCGTTACATAATTGATAAAACCACATACGAAAAATAAACGAAATTTTGAAAAAATCTTGGTAAAAATCCGCTATTTAGGGTAAAATGTAATTGAGCGGATTATGTCTTTTTTGGAGGAGAAAGGAGACAGGCAATGTTAGCTACTTTAATTCCACTGTTCGACGATAAAATGTCTGTTTGTGCATATTCTGTGTTTGCGCGTAAAGATAACCACTTTTTGAATCCTGAAATGGAGGGTGGAGCGCGATACGACGGTGCAGGAACGGTCCATGAACTGGAAGTTGTAAGTAGTATGGGGATGTCTATGTTATCCGGGGGAAAAGAAGTATTTGTTCCGGTCAATCAGTTTTCTGTGTTCGCAGAAATATCGCTTCAGTGCACAGTTCCCGCAAATAAAGTTGTTCTCCTTATGGATAACAGTATCACACCCGAGCCCCATTACGTTAAGAGGGTGAAGGAACTCAAAATGCAAGGATACAAACTTGCTATCAGAAAACTTCCTATTTCCGGTTTTGAACCCTATAAAGAAATCCTTAATCAGTGCGATTATATTTTGCTTAATCATGCAAAAATCGATATAGAGAAAGCCAAGATCTATTTTGGAAAAGTTTATCCGAAAATCAAGCTGTGCGCGGTGAACGTCGATACTCAGGAACAGTATGACATGCTTATCTCGCACGGAGGATATGACCTTTACGAGGGTGGATTCTTCAGAATGCCCGTGCGTGAGTCTGAGACTGAGGTTAATCCTCTCAAAGTAAATTACATAGAACTTCTTAATGTCGTTAATGCTCCGGACTTTGATCTTACTGACGCTGCGGATGTTATCGGCAAAGACCCCGCGCTTACAATCTCACTTCTTGAGATAGTAAACCGAATGGCACTTAATTCCGAGATCACATCCATCAGGCACGCAACAGCCATGCTTGGTCAGAAAGAGTTAAAGAGATGGATAAATACCGCTGTGACAAAAGAGCTTTGCGCAGACAGGCCGACTGAGATAACAAGGCTTGTAATGATAAGGGCTAAGTTTGCGGAGAATCTTGCAGAGAGTTTTGAGCTGGCTCTGATGGGACAGGAGCTCTTTATCATGGGATTGTTCTCTGCTATAGATATAATGCTTGGCAAGACAATGAAGGAAGCTCTTGATATGGTACTTGTTCCAAAGGATGTCAAGCTCGCGCTTCTTGATAATGAAGGAGATTTCGCACCTGTTCTCAATTTCATAAGGAGATATGAAGATGCGGACTGGACCGAGATTTCAAGACTGATGGTCCTTGGAAATATGGATATGACAAAGGTTTACGATGCCTATCTGTCAGCACTCAGATGGTATAGAGATCTTTTTCCTGTAAGACAGTAACCGGATGATAGCTTTGTGCAACGGGGTGACTTTATGGTCGGTACTGAAGTGATAGGCAGTAGTGCCTTCAATTTATCCGCCCTAGTGATCAGCGTTACGTGCATTGTTTATAAACTGATCATCAGAGGTAAGGTAAAGCTTAAGAATTGGCTTTTCATTGCCTTCATAATGATAATCGCCATTGATTCCTTTTCGGGGATCGTGGAGCAGTTTTTAAGATACAGTAGGCTTACGTTTGAAACTAAGCTTATAATTGGTCATGCAAATCTTTTCGTGTATTTTCTTACTCATTTTGCAATGGCGCCTATTTTTGTGTATTACATAGTGATGGAGTGCGGAGTTCAGCACAGGTTTACGGGGAAGGTACGTCTTTATTTAGGCATACCTTTTATTTTTATGGAGCTGCTGGTTCTTATAAATCCGCTCTTTGATATCGTTTACGAGATAGATGACAGCATGAGCTACATAAGAAGAGGCGGCGTCTACGTTGCTTATGTAATAATAGGTTTCTACACTGTTTTTTCTATAATCGTTCTGTATCTCTACTGGAGCGTCCTTAATAAACTCAAGAAAATAGCTATCATATATTTTTATATACTTGCGATTGTGGGAATAGCGGTTCAGATGATCTGGCCCAATGTCACGTGCGAGCTTATGTGCGAAGCAATCGGCGCGATGGGCATTATGATCATGCTTGAAGGTGATGATGACAGAAAAGATTTTTCGACGAAGGCGCTTAACAGGAATGCTTTCATTACCGATATCGGCAATTATTTCAGATATGGCAGACAGTTTAACACCATATGCGTGAAAATCTTAAACGGCGATATTCTGAGGAAGATATCGAGTCATGAGAACTATGAAAAGATACTTTCACATGTCGCCGGTTATCTTGGTGATGTGAATAAGAAATTCGAAGTATACCGCGTCGGAATCGAGTGTTTTTTCCTTGTGTGCCCTGATATCACGGATGCTTATGCAAGGGGGATCGCGGACGAAGTATTCTTTAAACTCGGAAATAGCATTATGCTTGACGGAAGCAGCGTGCAGTTAAAGACACTGGTCATTCAGGCATCTTCACCTGATAAGTTTGAAAATCTCGATAACCTGCTTCTTTTGTCGGACACGGATATTGAGGCCGATAAGGGAAGGCCCATTTACTGTGATGAACTTGGCTTTGTTATAAGAAGGGCGGACGTTGAAAAGGCAGTTAGAAGAGGAATTGAGAGTTCGAGCTTCAGGGTCTTTTATGAGCCTATCTATACGAAGGAAGATCTGTCTATCTGTGCGGCTGAGGCTGTTCTTAAGTTCAATGACAAGGAACTTGGTGAAATATCCAAGGATGAATTCATTCCCATCGCGAATCAGACGGGAACCATAGAAAAACTCGGCCTTTTCATGATCGAAGAAGTCCTGTATTTCATCGGCGGCGGAATCATTGAGGAGATGGGGATTGAGTTCATATGCATCAAACTTACGTCGGCGCAGATAATCAAGACAGATTTCGTTGCTCAGGTAAAAGAGCTCTTTTCCAGATACGGGGTTAAACCCGAGAACATAGTGTTTGGCATAACGGAGAATGCGGCAGTCACGGACAAAAATCTGATATATCAGGTAATCTCAGACCTTGGCGATATGGGAATCAGGTTCTATATGGATGAGTACGGAACCAGTTTTTTTTGGCATGCAATCGTCGACTTCGTATCTCTTCGAGGGAATAAAGGTCAATGCGGGACTTCTAATCGAGTCGGATTCATCGGCTCAGAGAAAACTCATACTCGAAAACCGTCTTTCCACAATGAATCAGACGGGTAAAAAAATTGTTATGGCTTCCGTTAATTCAAAGGAGCTCGCAGAGCGCATCCAGAACGTAAAGGCAGATTACGTGCAGGGTAAATATTACTCGAGAGCGGTAAGTAAAAATGACTTCATTGCTATCCTAAAGGCTACGGAAACAGCCAGAATGGAGGAGAGACGAGCAAAGGCGGCCAATGAGGCAAAGAGTAACTTCCTTGCCAATATGTCGCACGAGATAAGAACTCCCATCAATGCAGTTCTTGGAATGAATGAGGTTATCTTAAGAGAGTGTACGGATGAGAAAATCCTTGAATATTCTAGAAATATCGAGAGTGCGGGAAAGACTCTTTTGTCACTTATAAATGATATCCTTGATTTCTCCAAGATCGAAGCGGGCAATATGGAGATCAACGAGAGAAACTACGAGCTGAGCTCCGTGCTCAACGATGCTTATAACATGATATATTTTAAGGCTATGCAGAAAGCGCTTAATCTGATATTTGAGGTAAATGAGGAACTTCCCGACAGCCTTTGCGGCGATGAGATGAGACTTAGACAGATTATTGTAAATGTCCTTAACAACGCCGTCAAATATACTGCTGAAGGAAGTGTTACTTTGAAAATCAGGGGAGAAGAGGTCTCGGAGGACAAAGTAAATCTTTTCATAGATATCATCGATACGGGAATAGGAATCAAACAGGAGGATATTGAGAATCTTTTTGCCAAGTTTAAGAGGTTTGATGTTGATAAGAACAGAACTATCGAAGGAAGCGGATTGGGGCTGGCGATCACAAGCAATCTCCTTAAGCTGATGAACGGTTCTATAGAAGTTGAGAGTGAATATGGCAAAGGATCTGTATTTAAGATTGTTCTTCCGCAGAAGAAAGTGGGAGATGTGAAAATCGGAAACTTCAAGAACAAGATCGCGGAGCTTAACAAGATACACAAGAAATACAGAGTTAAGTTTACGGCGAAAGATGCCAATATTCTTGTTGTTGACGATACGCCCGTAAATCACGTGGTTATAAAGGAGCTTCTTAAGAATACGCTCGTCAATATAGATACAGCAAGGAGCGGCGCTGAGTGTCTTAAGATGCAGAAACTGAAAGAATACGACATTATTTTCCTCGATTACAGAATGCCCGGCATGGACGGCGTTGAAACGCTTCATTTTATAAGGGAAGACGAAGAGAGCAAGAACAGCTTCACTCCTATAGTCGTACTTACAGCCAATGCGATATCCGGGGCAAAAGAAACTTTTATAAGCGAAGGATTTACGGATTATCTGAGTAAGCCTGTTGAGAGTGATAAGTTGGAAGAAGCGCTCATAAATTATCTGCCCGAGGAAAAGATTGAATATAACCCTGAAGAACCCGAGAAGACTGAGGGTGAGGAAAAAACTTCGGAAAACAATGAGTTTAAGGATTATGTTTCGGGGCTTACGCAGATAAAGTCGGATGTGGGGCTTAAGAACAGCGGAAGCGAAGAGAGCTATTTTAATATTCTGAAAGTGTACTACGAATCAATTGAATTTACGAAAGCAAATATTGAGAAGGCGTACGAAGATAAGAACTGGAAGGATTACACGAGCTTTGTACATTCGCTTAAGAGTACGAGCAGAGCGATCGGAGCGACTATATTATCTGATATTGCGGAAAAACTTGAAAATGCCGGAAATATCGGCGATACGATGTATATCAAGGAACATCATTCGGAGCTTCTTAACAGGTATCTTCTTGCAGAGTATGAAATAGCCGGAGTGCCGGGGATTGCAGGTGATGAAGTAAAGGAAGAGACAGGCGAAAAAATCGATATTAAAGAATCTGAAATGAAAGATGCTTACGGAAGCATGGTTGAAGCTTGCAAGGGACTTAACTATGACACGATGGAGCTGATACTTGATTCACTTAAGGACTACAATCTTTCCGAAAAAGACATGGGAAATATCGGGAAGATAAAGGACTATCTTACAAAGCTTGATTGGGAAAGTATAGAGAAAATTGCACAGAATGAGTTGTAGACGGGAGCAAAGGAATGTTTGATAAAAAAATTCTTTTAGTCAGAAATGATAAGACGTTCATGGTGAATGCAATTAAGAAGAGCTTGTCCGATAATCATTTTGTTGTGGCCGAGTCATCATATTCAATCTCTGATATCAGTTCCAACAAGGAAGAGGCGAGTCTTGCGATTCTTTATACGGATTCTGATTTTGTGGAACATCAGGATGCAATCATATACTTCAAGGATCTTTGCATTGAAGAAAATATGATCGTCATAATAATAGGCGATAACGATGCGTTCAAGTTCATCCACAGGTTTATACCAAAAGAGGACATTGCGTGTGAGCTTACGAGGCCTCTCGATATGGATGAGCTGCTTGGTAAGATATTTATCGTTACCGATGATGAGTACATTCAGATGAAGAGAAAATGTATCCTTATTGTAGATGATGATTTCACTTATCTTCAGATGCTGAGGGAGTGGCTTAAGGATGACTTCAGAGTCGGAGTCGCAAACTCAGGCGCGCAGGCGGTTGCGTGGCTTGCTAACAACAAGGCCGATCTGATACTTCTTGATTATGATATGCCTGTAATAGACGGACCGAAAGTAATGGAGATGCTTAAGAAAGAGTCTTTTTCAAGTGGAATACCCATTATGTTCCTTACGGGAAAAAATGATAAAAAGAGCGTTACCGAAGTAATTGCTCTTAAACCTGCCGATTATCTTTTGAAGACTATAGACAAAGAAAAACTGTTGGAAACACTTAGGAACTTTTTTGATTCAAAGGAATAACATTATGATTGAAGGTAATCCAAACGGCGGACTTACGTTTTGTATAGCGGCGCTGATAGTCAGTTTAACAAGTATTTTTTGTGCGATAGTGATCAGGAAAAAGAAAAGTCTTAAGAACACTTTATTACTTGTGCTTCTTTTGATAGTTCTTTTTGATTCCTGTACAGGTATCGCTTCTTATATTGCCTATAACTATGATTTTCCTTATGCGATCAAGTTTTTTGTGTGTTATCTGAGTAAATATATTTACTATGCGACGCATTTCTTGATGATGCCCGTACTTTTGTATTACATAATCGTAGTCTGCGGTATTTTGCATCTTTTTTCTAAGAGATTCCGAGTTGCATTTGCAATTCCGATGGCTGTTCTTGAGACGGTTCTTTTCTCTAATCCCATGACACAACTTGCGTTTACGGCGCAATCCGACCTTGTTTTCCACAGAGGACCCGTCGTTTATGCGGCTTATATTCTGAGTGCGTTCTATTTTATCCTATGTGTTCTTTTGCTTGTGAGATACTGGAAGAGTATAAATCACCTTAAAAAAGGTGCAATGGTGTATTTTCTGTCGCTTGCGATCATGGGAGTCATCATACAGATGCTTTTTCCTACGATCACATGTGAGCTTTTGTGCGAGTCAATCGGACTTATGGGAATCATGATAATTCTGGAAAAAGACGACGACAGGGTTGATTCGGGAACGGGACTTTATAACAGAATGGCGCTGTTGCAGGATATCAAGAATTATATTGGTCTTAACAGGAGCTTTAGGACTATCTGCGTTCGTATAGAAAATGCGGATGCGTATATAAATATTACGGGATATGCGGATTTTGATTCGATAATAAAGCAAATATCTAAATATCTTTTTGATGTGGCGGATAAGTACGACGTGTATATAAGCGGTGTTGCCTGCTTTTATATTCTGTGTCTGGACGGGAATGAGAGCGAGAGCAATAAGCTTGCGTATGCGATAAGAGACAGGTTTGACAGAGGTTGGCTTCTTGAAGATAATCAGATGAATATCAATGCGCTCATAATGTGTGCGGGAACACCCGATATGTTCAATAGCGAAGAGGATATTCTGATGCTGTCGGAAGCACATATCGAGGATACGGGAAAAAATCTTTTGATCGACCATGATCTTGATTTTCTTCTTAGGAAGATTGAGGTTGAAAAAGCTATTGTCCGCGGAATGAATGAGAATTATTTTAAGGTTAAATACAGGCCGATCTTTGATAAGAGCGGAAACAAGGTATGCGGAGCGGAAGCTCTTCTTAATCTGGACGATGCGGTGCTTGGCGTTATATCTTTCTCAGAGTTTATGGGAGTTGCCGAGAAGTCGGGATTTGCGGAAGAAATAGAGAACAGGATGATAGGTTCAATCCTTAAATTTACGGGGGAGCTACTTGAGGAAAATCCGGATTGTATAAATTTCATCATGGTGCATACGGTGTCGGATAAGGTTATCAGTAAAGAACTTGTCGGAGTGGTGAGAGAGTATGCGAAGCAGTACAATGTCGACCTTTCCAAGATTGCGCTTGATATAAATGACAATGTCCTGTATGTTGAGACGGATTCCGTGGACTATGTAATAGAGAGGCTAAGCGAGGATGGAGTCAGGATCTTTATGGGAAATTACAAGAACGACTCAATGGGCGTAAGGTACGATATGCTTAGCGGATTTAACGGAGTTATAGTAAATATCAAGCACTTCATGGAGACAACCGGAGGATCAAAGCGCGGCATTATACTAAAGAACAGAATGGATATGCTGAGGCAGATAAATAAGACCGTTGCGGTATCGGGAGTGGATTCTTTTGAATACTATGATAAGATGAAAGATATTTACGCCGACTATATTTGGGGCGACTATCTGTCACCGGCTGTATCAAAGATTGAGTTTGTGGAGATTGCAAAAGCGGGAAGAGTATGATATAAACTATAATACGTAAATTGTGTTTTTGTGAAATACGGATAAATGCAGGATTTATGCCTCTTTGTCGGGAAAAAGTCTGACAAAGAGGCTTTTTGTCTGATATTTGTTACATATGATAATTTTTTTGATAATTATAGTATAATTCTGCGATTAATTATTGACATTCTGGTGCAAATATAATACTTTTTTTAAAAGAGCTTTAAAATTATTTTTAACATTTGCTTATAAGAGAAGGGGATTGATTCTAATGGATATAGTTTTGGCGATTCTGGCTGTTTTACCGGCAGCTGTTTTGTTATGTATTATCTACAAGGCGGACAAAGTCGAGAAAGAGCCTCTGGGACTTATGGCGGCAGTGTTCTTTTTTGGGGCGCTGACAACGGTAAGTGCGGTGGCTTTGGAATATTTTGGAATCCTTGTCCTTGATATGGTCTTTCCTAAGCAGAACGTTGTTTATCATCTTATAGAAAATTTCCTTGTGATCGGTGTGGCTGAAGAAGCAGGTAAATACTTCGTTTTAAAGAAGTGTACCTGGAATAATGAAGAGTTTAACTTTGCTTTCGACGGAATAGTTTACTCAGTGTGCGCATCTCTGGGCTTTGCGACGATTGAGAATGTTATGTACGTATTCCAGTTTGGATTTATGACGGGACTTATGCGCGCGGTACTTTCGGTTCCCGGACACTGCATATTCGGCGTGTTTATGGGCGCATATTACGGACTTGCCAAAGGATATGAGTGCAGGGGCAGGTTTGACAAGAGAAATGCCAATACACAGAAGGCGTTCTGGATACCTGTCGGACTTCACGGACTGTATGATTTTTGTCTTTCGACGGAACATACTCTTACAATGCTTGTATTTATCGGACTTGAGCTGTTCATGGTCATAAAGGCTATTTTATATGTTAAGCGTATTTCAACAAAGGATCTTCCGCTCAGACCGGGCATGATGCCGGGGCAGATGATGAATGGCGGATACTTCGGTATGAATCCCATGCAAGGACAATTTTATCCTATGCGGCAGCCGGTAGCGAACGGACAGTTTATGCAGCCTCAGTTCTATCAGGGGCAGCAGATGGCCGGAAACAGGCAGTTTATGCAGGGACAAGGACAATTCTATCAGGGGCAGGTTGTAAACGGACAGCCCATGCAGCCGCAGTTTTATCGTGAGCAGCAGTCTGTAAGGAATATTCAGCCGATAAATGCACGTCCCGTGCAGGAGGAAGAGGTACAACCTTCTGAGGATTTCAAGGTTATTCAGAGTTATGTGGGTTATGAAAACGGCCCCGCTACAGAGAAGTTAAGTGATGGAATATGTGACGGATTGACCAATCCGACACCCGTATTTTCCGTATCTGATTTCGATTGATAACAAAAATGTAAAAAAAGTGCTAGATAATATTAAAATTATCCGCTTTTTTATATACGAGTAATCAACTATAATGACATTGTCGAATAGACTATGTCATTATTTTTTTTATTTTAGGGAGGTAAAAAATGAAGAAGAAACTTATTTCGACACTATTAACAGTAGCAACAGTTGTATCAATGACAGCTTGTGGTGTATCAGCACCTGAGACACCCGCAGCACAGCCTGCAGCTGACGCACAGGCATCTGATGCACAGGCAGCTGACGCTCCGGCAGAGCCTGCTAAGGATGCAATCACACTTGTTATGGCTGAGGTTAACCCTCTTGATTCTATTTCAGGTATGACAGATGCAAAGTTCAAAGAAGAAGTTGAGAAGAGATCAAACGGATCAATCATCATCGATCTTCAGGCTAACCAGGTTCTTGGTGCTGAGCAGGACGTTCTTGATACAATGCTTGGTGGCGGCGGAACAATCGATCTTGCAAGAATTTCCGCTTTCTCACTTACAAGCTACGGCGGAGAGTCATCAATGCTCCTTTCACTTCCTTACACATTTGTAAGCCGTGAGCATTTCTGGAACTTCGCTACATCTGATCTTGCTAAGCAGTTCTTGCTTGAGCCCTCAGAGAACGGAAGCGGTGTAAGAGGACTTTTCTATGGTGAGGAAGGTTTCCGTCATTTCTTCACAACAAAGGAAATCTCAGGTATCGATTCTCTTAAGGGATTAAAGCTTCGTGTTTCTAATGACCCTGTTATGAACGGTCTTGTAGAAGGTCTTGGTGCTTCTCCTACAGTAGTTGCTTTCACAGAGCTCTATGGTGCACTTCAGACAGGTGTAGTTGATGGTGCTGAGCAGCCTATCGCAAACTATGCATCAAACTCATTCAACGAAGTTGCAGGCAACATGATCCTTGATGGACACACACTTGGTGCTATCCAGGTTATCATCACAGATGACGCTTGGAACAAGCTTTCAGCTGATCAGCAGGATATCCTTATGGCAGCCGGTGAAGAGGCTTCTAAGTACAACCGTTCAATCTCAGAAGAGAAGGAGAAGGAAGTACTTGAGCAGCTTAAGGCTAACGGAACAAAGATCACAGAAGTTGAGGATATCAAGCCTTGGCAGGACGCTGTTAAGAAAGTTGTTGAAGAAAACATAAAGGGCAAGGAAGACGTTTACCAGCAGATCCTTGATATGCAGTAATTTTTTACCACCTTTAGTTGTAACTTATCAATTTATTTTTTAACGCCGGCATGGGGAGGGTATCCCTTCCCATGCCCTTTTTAGAAGAAAAGAGGAATTATGGAAGGCTTTTTTTAAACAGGTAGATAAATTCAAGGTTTTATATGACGTAACATATAAGATTATGCTTTTTATCTGCAAACTCTTGCTTATTGCAGATATCCTGATCACCTCAATGAGTGTTGCAGGAAGATATATTTCTTTCATTCCGGATCCTGCATGGAGCGAGGAGATTGTACTTACACTTATGGCTTATATGGCTGTATTATCTGCAGCTTTGGCCATCAGACGCGGTGCTCATATAAGAATGACAGCATTGGACGTTTACTTACCTAAGAAACTTATACAGGCACTCGATATCCTTAATGATATTTGTGTACTTGGCCTTGCAATCGTTATGATCGTGATTGGATGGGGGTATGCTTCAACAATCGGAGCGAAGGGATCATATGTTAGTATGCCTTCACTTTCAAAGTTTTGGTTGTATTTCCCAATTCCTGTAGCAGGTATTGCTATGTTTGTATTTGAACTTGAGGCAATTTACAATGATATCAAACGCATAGTATTAAAGGAGGGAAATAAGTAATGGCAGTAAATTCAACAGCTATTGCAGTATTGCTTGTGAGCTTTCTTGTAATGATTATGCTCAGATTTCAGATTGCTTATGCAGTGGCATTATCTTCACTTTTTTGTTTAATGTATCAGGGACTCCCTCTTACAAGCATCTGTCAGCAGATGGTTAAGGGAATCAATTCGTTTAGTATGATGGCAATTCCGTTCTTTATTACAATGGGATGCCTTATGGGTACCGGTGGTATTTCAGAGAAGCTTATTGCTTTGGCCAACGCTTGTGTAGGTTGGATGACCGGTGGAATGGCAATGGTTAATATCGTTGCATCATATTTCTTTGGTGGTATTTCAGGATCAGCTGCTGCTGATACTGCATCACTCGGAAGTATTCTCATTCCTATGATGGTCGAAGAAGGATATGATGATGATTTCTCAACAGCAGTAACAATTACATCATCATGTGAGGGACTTCTTGTTCCTCCCAGTCATAACATGGTAATTTATGCCATGAGTGCCGGCGGTATCTCTATAGGAAGCTTGTTCCTTGCAGGATATATACCAGGTGCGATTCTAGCAGTATCACTCATGGTTGGATCATATATTATTTCTAAGAAGAGACATTATCCCAAGGGAGACAAGTTCAGCATTGTTGGTCTCTTAAAGCAGCTTGGAACTTCATTCTGGGCACTTGCTGCAGTTATTATCGTAGTATTTGGTGTTGTAGGCGGTGTATTTACAGCAACTGAGTCAGCCGCTATCGCTGTTCTTTACAGCTTGATTGTAAGCGTTTACATCTATAAAGGACTCAACTGGAAGGGCGTTTGGAAGACATTGGAATCTTGTATCGATACACTTTCAATCGTACTTATCCTTATTTCTACATCAAGTATTTTTGGCTATTGCCTTACAACGCTTCATGTTCCTGCCATTGCAGCGAATATGATTGTGGGATTCTCAAGTAATCCTGTTGTTATTGCACTTTTGATCGATCTGATTCTTCTTGTACTTGGATGTATCATGGATATGGCTCCGATCATCTTGATCGCAACACCTATCCTTCTTCCTATTGCACAGTCAATCGGAATTGATCCCATACAGTTTGGTATCATGATCGTTCTTAACTGTGGTATCGGACTTTTGACACCTCCCGTTGGAGCCGTTCTTTTCATCGGTTCTGCTGTAGGTAAGGTTAAGATGGAGAAAGTAGTAAAGGCTACACTTCCTTTCTACATTTGCATGATCGTTACACTTCTCCTTCTTACATTTATTCCTGAGATTAGTATGTTCTTACCTAATCTTCTTGGAGCAAAATAAGGTGATTAATTATGGAATATCGTTACATATCTGATGTTAAGCCTAAGGATTTATGGTTTATAGCCATGATTCGTACATACAGATCACTCGCGGGGGTCGTAAATGTTGTATTTACAGTTGCGATGATCATGTTGTCGATTAGGTTTTGGGGAACGTCAGGACCATTTATCAGAGCACTGCTTATGTTTGGATGTATGCTGTTCCCGATTATCCAGCCTTTTCTAGTTTATTTACGGAGCATTAAACAGCTGGAGACACTTCCGGGAAGAGTAGAGCTTTTGTTTGATGATAACGGAGTTCATGTCAGCAGTGACGGGAAGCAGGAAGACATTATGTGGAATAAGATCGTAAATGCGATCAAACAGTCCAATATGATAATCGTCATGTCGGACAAGAGCCACGGATACATGTTGACCAATCGTATTCTCGGTGATGAAAAAGATGAGTTTTATGATTTTCTTTGTAAAAAGATCAGAAACTAACGAATATTAGAAAAATGATGACGGCAGCGCTATAATACTTTTATGAGTAAGTATAACGCTGCTGTCTTTGTAAAGATGAAAAACTTAAAAAAACTTTTGGTATACGATCACAATCAAAAACAAAATATCACTTTTCACGGGAAGTGTATTTTTGACAATCCTGGTCGCAGTATTCTTTGATGCGATCCTGATCAGGCTGTTTATGATCGACGTTAATGACATAATGGAGGACAATTCCAGATGCGGTGAGATAATTACCGTTATCGACAGGGAGAAAGAATTGTTCGATCAATACGTAAACAGTACTACCAGTGAAAACGAGGATGCTTTTAAGCTTGCGATGAAGCAGACCAAGGCTGCTGTCTATGCGATTCCGCTTAATTATTCCAGATTGGGAGAAAACAGATATGCACAGCTTTTTTCGCTTCAGACCTGTTATGACGTTTATTGCGGATACAGAGATGAAGTCCTTAGCGGTAAATTACCGAGAAGAGACTATGTGAGCAGATTGTATGCCGTTTATAATATGCAGAATTATCTGCATACTTACGCGCAGCGATTTATAGACCTTACGCTTAAAGAGGGTAATGCCAAGTATAATGAGCTGTTACCGAAAGTTTTTATGGTTCCGGTGATTGCAGTAATAATGGGGATTTTGCTGTTTTCAACGGTACTTGAGATTTCAAGGATGATGAATAAATCTATTACTGAACCTGTGCTTAAGCTTGCGCATGCGTCCAGAAGGATTGCGGCAAATGATTTCGACGTGGATGATGTTGCCGCAAACAACAGGGATGAACTTGGTGAGCTGATCATTGCTTTTAACAAGATGAAATACGCGACAGGTGAGTACATAGGTGCTTTGGAGGAGAGAAGACAGGCTCTTGATAAGCTTCACGCAAAAGAAGTTGAGACTCTTGAAGCAGAGAAGCAGCTTGATGCAATGAATCTGGAACTTCTTAAGAACCAGATCAATCCGCATTTTCTTTTTAACACTCTTAATGTAATTGGTGGAATGGCCAACCTTGAGGGCGCATCGACGACTGAGGAGATGATAAGCGCACTCAGTTCGCTCTTTAGATATAATTTGAAGCATCAGGAGAAGGAAGTACTTCTTTCTCAGGAGCTTAAGGTTGCAGCCGATTACATGTATTTGCAGAAAATGCGTTTCGGGGAAAGAGTTAAGTATACGGTTGATTGTAGGGTGAACGCAGACAATGTAATGGTTCCTACATTTACATTGCAGCCCATAATCGAGAATTGTATTATTCATGGAATTTCACCGAAAGTTGAGGGCGGTAGTGTATCTGTTTTGGTTGGCAAAAAGGCTGACAAGCTTATAATTTCCGTCACCGATACGGGAAAGGGAATGGAACTTAGCCAGCTTAGGGAGATACGTGGAAGCTTGGGCGGAAAACAAACCAGTACCATGGGTATAGGCATGGGAAACATTTTCAGGAGAATAAAGGCTATGTATGAGGACGCGGATATGAGAGTTAACAGCGTCTTGGGAAAAGGTACACAGGTAATTATTATTCTTCCCTACCGTGCAGGAGATTCAATTTATACTCGAGGAGACTAAAGAATGTATAGAGTACTGATTGCAGATGATGAGCCTATTGAGAGACAGGTTATATCAAAAAAATTAAACGGATTTTTTAAAGATCAGATAGAGATATTTTTGGCGGCTAACGGAGTTGAGGCTGTCGAGCTGGTAAAAGAGAAGCATTGTCAGATCGCGCTTCTTGATATTTCCATGCCCGGAAAGAATGGACTTGACGCCGCAGAAGAAATCAGAACCTTTGATGAGAAATGCAGTATTATCTTTCTCACGGCTTTTGATGAATTCAGCTATGCCAAAAAAGCTATCGAAGTAAGAGCGCTCGATTATTTACTTAAACCGGGTGCGGACAATGAACTTATAAATGTATTGGAAGAAGCATTTTCAATCGCGGACAAATATGGAACAGAGGTAAAGAACGTAGATACTATAAAAAAGAGCACTCCTTCTTCAGGCTTTAATCTTGATGAAAAGGATTTCTCAAAGTCGGGAGAGATAGTGCGTGAAGCAAAAAAATATATAGACGAGCACTATAAAGAAGATATTTCACTACAAGACGTTGCCGGAGTTTTAGGGTACTCAGATGTATATTTCTGCAAACTTTTCAAGCAGAATTTCGGTAAAAGCTTTATAGTATATTTAAATGAACTTAGAATCAGCAAGGCAAAAGAATTTTTGGCAAATCCTGCTATCAATATCAAAGATATCAGTTCTGAAGCAGGTTACAGAGATGCCAATTATTTTGCGAGAGTTTTTAAGCGTATGACGGGGCAGACACCCAGTGAATACAGAAACGGAGTCATTGACTGATGAAAAAAAGATGGCCCATTGTGGCGATGATAGCATGCATAATTTTGATTATGGTCGCTGTCTTATTCTTTTTTAATAACAGAAAAGATAAAGCTAATTCTCCGGAATATGTTCTATTGTATGCAGAGAATCAGGCCGCAGATTATCCGACTACACTCGGAGGACAGAAATTTGCGGATCTTGTATATGAGAGGACAAACGGAAGGATAAAGATAATTGTAAAATATGACGCGGAGCTGGGAAGCGAATCAGAAGCGATAAACCAGATGAAATACGGCGGAATTGCTTTTGCCAGAGTATCACTTTCACAGCTGGCAGAGAGAATACCTTCGATGAACGTTCTTCTTATGCCTTTTCTATATAATGATTCGGATCATATGTGGAGAGTGCTTGAAGGAGATATCGGAGACAGGTTTCTTTTAAAGGCAGATGAATACGATCTTGTCGGACTTTCATGGTATGATGCGGGCGCCAGAAATTTCTACAGTAAAACAAAGCCAATCACCTGCATTGAAGATATAAACGGAATGAAGATAAGAGTTCAGGAATCTTCGATGATGGCGGATATGGTTGAGGCTCTCGGTGCTAAGCCTGTAGAGGTTGTATATTCTGAAGTATATTCGGCGTTTGAACAGGGATTGGTTGACGGAGCAGAGAATAACTGGCCGTCGTATGAGAGTATGAAGCACTACAAGGTTGCGGGGTATTATACGATCGACGAACACATAAGAGTTCCGGAGCTGCAGGTGTGTTCCAAAGTTATCTGGAACAAGCTCAGTGAAGAGGACAGGAATATAATACACGATTGTGCGCTTGAATCATCGGCGTATGAGAGGCAGCTTTGGAAGGATAGAGAAGAAAGCTCAAGAAAGATCGCTGTTTCCAACGGAACACAGGTTATCGAGCTTACTCCCGAAGAGAGAAAGAAATTCAGAGATGCTATGGCAAACGTCTATGAGAAGTATTGTGGTGATTATATGGACGTTGTGCGCAGAATAATGACATATTGATAATGAGAATGAGTGCTTATCTGTGTGCAAGTTTCCCGGCTATTGCAGTAATGCCGAGAAAAACGAAGACAATGGCTTCGAGCATCAGATAGGAGTTGTTTTTATAAAAAAGAAGAAGGATGGATATAACGGTTGAAACAAAGATCGTTATATTCGTCTTTTTTTTGAATATATCGTTTTCAAAGTCGTCGACAGTCCTGTTTGGGTGATCTACAGGACCTGTAAGGAGAATCAGGGCTGAAAAGAAATGGTAGATCGAAAAAGATATAAAGAGCGGGAGAGTAACATATTTTACCGCAAGGAGTGTTACGGTAAGGATAAGGCAGGAAGCTATGTAGCACGCGAAGTAGCTACTTAGATGAAGCCCCCCTCCAAACGAACGCATCGGGATGAAGATCAGAAAAAAGAAGAGACACGGGCGCAGCATACCAAGAAAAAGAGCTATGATTATACTTGTCAGGGTGCTCAGTGCAACTTCAAGGAAGCACACAAAGCCGTAATTGTATATATCATAATCTTTTTCTTCGATAACGCCTTTATTTAATATATAATCTGTGAGTCTCTTTGATATGTAGTCCATAAAGAAATCCCATTAACCAATCAGGTTTATTCGGTGTAGTTGCCGTCGCCTATCATCTCGACTATCTTTCGTCTTACTTCTTTTTGCCTGTTTTCGCTGATCTTCAGACAGAATTCGTTATTGCCGTAATTTATCGTCATGCTGCTGTAATTCATGCGGCATACATATTTGTAATTAACAAGATAAGACTGGTGGATCCTAAAGAAATACTGACTTGAACTTTCGAGTTCTTTTTGGATATCGTTTAATTTGCCGTAGAAGATATCGCTTGTACCGTCGTTTAGATGAATCGTTATCACGCGATTCTTGCTTTCGAAGTAAACGATATTGCCTATTGAAGTTTTTTTCACCTTCCTGTTATAGGTGTACTGAAAATAGCCCTCGGCTTTGTCGATTCTGGTGAGAGCCTGAGAAAAGTACTTTTTGAATATTTTCTCGTCTATCGGTTTTGATAGAAATCTGAAAGGCTCGACTTCAAAAAGTTCCTTGAGATAGCTTTCGTAGTTTGAAACGTAGATTATGAGCGAGTCCTTGTCTATCGTACGGATCATGCGGGCTGTGGTTATTCCGTCCAGTTCTTTCATCTCGATGTCGAGAAAGATTATGCTGTAGCGGTCGCCTTTAATGATGCTACGTGCAAGTGGGGAACCGTCGTAGAAAACATCAATCTCGGGGCGTATTCCTCTTGCAAGGCACTCACCGTTTAAAAGCGTTTCAATTTTGCCGGAAAGCTTTACATCGTCATCACAAATTGCAATCTTAATCATATCCTACCTCCAAAAATCGGGTAAAAATTCAAAGTAAGTAACAAAAGTGCAGGATTGGTAATCATTATTCAATATTGTCTAAGAAAGTATACATTTTTTTTCTGAAATATGCAAAAAACCGCGATTCTTACATGAAAGGCCGTAAATATTACAAATTGGAAAAAGCCCGTTGTTTTTATGTTATGATTTATAACAGGTGGTTTTATAAGGAAAGAAGGGGCTTATAAATGGGTGAGTACATGTCGATTATTACTGGAGTTTTCTTGGCTTTTCTTTTTATCATGATCGTTCGGAAATGTATGGACGTTTTCTTGCCTGAACGCAGCAACAACATAGTCAGATATGTTGTGTGGGCAATGTATTTTACTTTTTCCTCGGCGTCAAATCTGACGGATATAGTAAGACCGCTCGTTCTGATATCTACGAATATTCTCTTTATCTTTACACTTGCGATGCTGGACAGAAAGGCGTCGGTAAAGATTGCCTGCTTTTTCTCATTTATCGTATGTGCAGTCTGGATGCTTGTGGAAGTCGGAGCCGTGATCGTAGTTGAGATGTACGGCATTGATTTCGTAGAAAACAGGGACGCTGTGTGCTTTGTTTCACTTCTGATAATGCTTCTTCTTGTAGTAGCTTTGGATAAGACATGGAAGGGGCCGAAATACGGTGAAATTCCGCTCAAATATTTTTTAATGATTCTTTCTATACCGCTTATCAGCATCTTTCTTACAAACCGCATTTTTCTGATAGCGACGCATCACAATGAATACAACGACTTTGCGGTTATTTCAAGTGCTTTTCTCCTAATGATGAATTACATAATTTTCGAGGTATATACGTGGATGAGCAGGGATGCCGAGCTTAAGTCACTTAATAAGCTTTACGGCCAGCAGCTTGAACTGTGCAGCAGACAGGCGGCAGAGCAGGAACAACTCTACATGGAGATAAAGAGGACGAGGCACGACATGAAGAGCCATCTGGCCAGTCTTTTGGGAATGGTCGAGTCGGGGGAAAAAGATGAAGCGGTAAATTATATACAGCAGCTTCTTGCCGACGGGCTCGGAAGGTCAAGTGAAGAGATATCAAAGAGCGGCAATATAGTTATTGATTCGCTTGTAAATTACAAGTATTCCATTGCAAAAAAAGAAGGAATCGCATTTGAGGCATCAACCTTTGTGCCGTCGGTTCTTCCGTTTAAGAGTGAACATCTCGTAATTATATTAGGCAACCTTTTGGAAAACGCATTTGATGCATGTATGAAGGTTCAACCGAAGGGCAGATTTATCCGTCTTGATATGAACTTTGAAAAGAACATGCTCAAGATCAGCATAAAGAATAGCTGTATCTATGAAAACAGACGAGACAGATACGGAAGATTCTTTTCGACAAAACATGACGCGGAGCATCACGGAATAGGTCTTGCATCGATAAAACAGGCGGTTTCAGGATATGATGGAGAAGTTATCATCGATGACAAAGGAAATCAGTTCGGAGTTGATGTAATAATGTACGGAAAAGAAGAAAGTGATAATCCGTAATAATTACATGAATATCCGCTTTTTCTACATGAAGTGAATAATTTGCGTAATATAAAGTATAATTATTGCGGGAATATAACACTTTTAAGGATTAAGGAGGGTATTCAAGATGAAAAGAGAGAAAACGTTTATTGCAAAAATATTAAGAGAAATTGCCCGCAAGTCAGTAAAAGTAAGTAGCGACAGCAGGTGCATGTATATTATGCATCAACCTAAGATGCCTTCCGATGTCGGGAGAATTCAATAAAGAATAGACATTAAAAATCCCCGTAAGCATGATGACGCTTACGGGGATTTATCTTTTATATCATAGCTTCCTATGATACTTAATTCTTACTTTTCTGAGAGCCAGTCGTAGCGCTCGATGTCGATACTGCTGATGATATTTTTGTCATCGCTTAAATAGATCTCGATGGTTTCCTTGGGAAATTCCGACTTATCAGCCTGATCGAAAGGAATCTTGTAAGTGTTGAATTTCTCGTTGTATGTGAAGTTCTTGATTCCCTTTGCATTAAGTGCACTTTCAAGTTCGGCCTTGGACATTCCGAGCTTAATGTCTCCCGCCATTGTGAGGTCGAGAGGATTAAGTGTGCTGTTAAATGCTGAGATAAACACAACTATTGTATTATCAAGTGTCACAGCGTTCGGAAGGGGATTAACCACCTTTGCAGTAATGTTGAAATCGCCTTTTTTAAGTGTCAGAATCACGCCGTTCATTGAAGGAACAGATTCTGATTCGCCTGTGCTTGTCCAACCCTGCTCGGCAAGTGTCTTATACGGAACGGGTAAATTGTAGGTTGTTCCGTCAAGAGTGAAGTTACCGGATAAAAGGTCATCTCCAAGTGTCAAAGGAGCTTTGTAAAGACCAAGATAATCAGGTGTTTTGGAACTTACGGCAGGCTGCACGAAATCTGCAGGCATTGTCTTGTTACGGATACTGATAAATGTCAGTACATTGTTCTCAAAGCTGTATGTGGCGGAAAGGTTAAATTCGTCTTCCTTGCCTTTTCCTCTGTATGTAAGCGTAACCGAATTGCCGCTTGTATTGGTACTGCTGGGCTCTCCGAGTTCGTTCTTTACTTCGTCAACTGTAGTCTTCTGTAAAGTAAATTTATCATTGTAGAATTTTACTTCTGCGCCTGTCTGCTTTACAAATGAATCCGAAAAATCACAGTCATAGACAAGGCACTTTGAAAGCGGCTGAGCATCTATTGAATGATTGATCACGCCAAAATATTGAGAATCCTTACCTTTTCCCGAATAGTTAAGTTTTACGGTCTCACAGTCTCCGGCGTACAATGTCTTGTTCGCATCTTCCTTGTCATCATATGTCCAACCGTTGGCAAGAAGTTCGTCGATGTTCATCGGAAGAGCATACTGCTTGCCGTCTACGCTGAAACTCGAGAACATTGCAGACTCGTTAACTGATGCGGGAGTTGACTTTGTGATTGTCTGTCCCGGTGTGCTCTGGCTACTTGTGGTAGTCGGACTCTGCTTTGTAATAATGTTCTGATCGTACGGGTTGGCACGAGATGTAGTAGTGCTGAAAAACAGCGCTGTCAAAACGATCACTGCGGCTATAGATGAACCCAGTGCAACTGACTGGGGAGTTAACTTATTCTTTTTGGGCTGAACGTATCCCTGATATGGATTCTGTCCCATATTCATCTGATAAGGCTGTCCGTACATGCTGTTCATGGCCTGCATGGGCTGACCGTATCCGCCTGACATAGGCTGGCCGAACTGATTGTTCATAGGCTGCTGATATGATTGTCCGTATGGATTCATGGCAGGCTGCTGATATCCCTGACCAAAAGGTTGCCCGTTTTGATTGCCAAAAGGCTGCTGAAATGAGAAATTTTCCTGTCCCCAAGGATTCTGCTGATAACCCTGCTGATAAAACTGATTGAAATCCTGTCCTGCGCGGTTTTCTGACTGAAATTTGTCTAATTCTATAGTCTGAGCAGCATCATATGATTGCTGATTATTTGTAATTGGTTGTCCTGTAATAGGATCATAAATTCTTTGGTTCATTTCAGTGTGTCCTCCACATCCATTAATCACTATAAATATTTTATTGTATAATTAACAATTTGTAAATATAAATTAACAAAAAATAAATATTTAGATTAGAAAAAAACGTAAAAAAATATGATAAGATATTAGTAGATTTTTTATTGAAGATTTTTGTGTGTTATAAAGTAGGAGGTTTGAATTATGATGATCTCGGCTGAAGGTTATAAGTCCATGCATGAATCCGATTCAATCGATGAACTTATAGCGGAACGTAAGCAACTTGTAGGCGAATTGGAACAGCTGGAAAAGATAGTACGCAAGAATGATAAAGATGATGATTCCTGGAATGAAAGTCCGGGGCCCGATGTTCGATACCAGATGACACTTACCTATCTTATACAGATCTGTGAGCTTTTGTGGGCGCGGTTCAGCTCCGAAATGTCATGGGACAAATAGGGTATAGACTATAACGAAATGTGATGATATAATTAACATGTTCGCATATATGTTATCACATGTGCGTGGACAAACGTGCAATTTGAAATAGCAATACAAGGTGGTATTTATCAAAAAAACTGTTGATAGATACCGCTTTTTTGTACTAATGAAACATAACACTTTTATAACTGGAAGGAGACTAAAAAATGGATGCACAAAACTTTTTGACGATGAGTATGGACGAACTTGCAAATGAGATTTCTGAAACAAAGAAGAAATTATCTGCACTTGAGCAACTTATGAAGATTCGTCAGCAGCTGGGTGAGAGAACAACCAGACAGATAGAAGCCAAAAAGAAGGCTGAAAAGAGAGCGGCATTAAAGAACAACAGAACTGCAAGCTCTTCAATGCCTGCATCAGATACGGTTGCCGAGTCACAGTACGGACAGGATTTCTTTAGCGAACGCGAAGACTATTAAAAACGCATGAATAGAGGAATTGTTTGGCAATTATAATAAGAGTATAAACAATTTCTTAATTATCGAGATATAGTGCGCTAATATGCTTTAATTGCGTTATAATTGCTTATATGGTGATGTGTATTTTCTTTTTGGAGGAAAGGAGTGCATGTAAGTGAATAATAACGCAGAGAACAGAACAGAAGGGATTAATCTTTTTAAGAAAATCGGTTTTCAGAACTTGGCAGTAAATGTTGTTATGCTTGTAATGTTCATAATCGCTATAGGGATCATGGACAGCAATATGAAGAATATTATCAATATTTCTGTTGGGGCAAGTAACGATGAGATACAACTTCTGAGTAAGGAAGCAAGACTCAGAGAAAACCTTATAACCATTGACGGTAATCTTTCTGCTTTGCTCGGTGCCGTATCAATGGGAACCAACGATCCCGCAAACTATGAAGTATATTTCACCAATATTGATGCGGTAGAAAAAGAGATGCCTGATCTTCTTGCGTTCTTGCAGGGAAGTATTCTTGTCACACAGGCAGCGGACGGACCTGCCCAGATGGATGAGATAAATAAGACTACCAATGCGTTTCTGGCTATTACAGATGACATGGTTGTTCAACTTCGTGCTGCGGATGCCGCAAAAGCGATGGATATATATATCAATCAGTATATAGATGCGCAGGCCGCTGTATATGCTGCTTATGATGCTGCGGAAGCTTCAATCGCCGTCCTCGGAGATGAGCTTAAAGCATATCTTGATATGATGTATGGCAAGTCACTTACAAAGACTATAGTCCTCGTAGTTGTCTTCGTTATCATTATTGCTGTGAGCCTTGTTCTCAATGAGGTTAGAATTAGTAAGAAGATCGCAAGTATCGTTTCCGAACTTCAGGGAATCATCAAAGGAATTAACAATAATGAAGGTGACCTTACGTCTCGTATTGGAACTAAGACAACTACGGAGCTTAGTTTTATCGTGGGCGGTATCAACAACTTTATTGAGACTTTGCAGGGAATAATAAAAGAAGTTAAGGATGGTTCCACTGTTCTTAATACATCTGCCGATTCAATGACGGATAAGATTGAAAAAGCAAGCGATAATATCACAAATACATCGGCTGCTCTTGAAGAGCTGTCCGCAAGTATGGATACCGTATCGACGACTGCGGACCAGATTTCAGGAAGGCTCGATGAAGTTAAGGAGGCAACTTCCGAAATCAGACAGGAAGCTGCTAACGGAGCGGAGACCGCCGAGAATATCAAGAAAGAAGCTGACGAGATCAAGAACGAAGCTCTTAAGAAGAAAGAGAATACCGGCGTGAAGGTTGAAGAACTCAGCGCGGTTCTTGAAAAATCAGTTAAAGACAGTGAGAAGGTTGCACAGATCAATGAGCTTACCAAGGTTATCCTTGATATTGCATCGCAGACAAACCTTCTTGCTCTCAATGCTTCGATTGAGGCCGCAAGAGCAGGTGAAGCCGGTAAAGGCTTCGCGGTTGTTGCAGAAGAAATCAGTGCACTTGCCGACAACAGTAGGCAGACGGCCGGAAATATCCAGACTATCAGTAACGAAGTTACGGAAGCGGTTAATACTCTTTCAACCAACGCCATGGATGTTATAGAGTTTATAAATAACGACGTATTGAATGACTATGATACATTCGTTGAGACCAGCGATAAGTATGAGAATACAGCGGTAGTCATGGATGATATCCTTGATAAATTCAACAGAAAAGCCGATAACCTTAACATTATCATGGATAAGATGGCTGACTCGGTTGAATCCATTACTGAGTCTGTAAAAGAGAGTACTCAGGCAATTAACCTTTCGGCAGCCAACTCTTCCGAGATTGTCGGACAGATTCAGGGTATCAGCGAAGCAATGGGAGAGAACAACAAAGTTACAGATCAGCTAAGCAACAGCACTAAGAGATTTGCAAATCTCTGATTTGGGGACGGGGGATCACCACCTTTTGTACATGAAAGGAGAGCCGCTCAATGAAAAAGCTGAACAGCCTTAGGGTTAAGCTGACTGCATTCTTTCTGATACCTGTCATCTTTATAATTATTGTCGGGTATACCGCTTACTCTATAGCATCAAGTGGAACACAGGAGACTTATGAAAGTAATGCCGTGACTGCGCTGCAGCAGATGGCAAATTACTATGAGCTTACCTTTTCGGTTGTTGAGGGTAAGACAGAGCAGCTTTCCGGTCTTTCTGAGATCAAAAAACTATTACGGCGGGGCATATACGGATACCGAGGAGTCGAGGAATGCTCTTTCCGAGATATACCGAAGTGCAAGGAACCTTGCACAGTCGGACAATATAGTCGGAGATATGTCTATCTTGGCCTATAAACAGACATCGTTTTCCGTGGCAAACGGAAACTATCTGATGTTTAATTATGGCGGATCATCGGCAGCAGCTGAATTTGATAAGACAGGTGATTCTTCTTTATTATCTGCAAGTCCCAATGCAGGTGCATGGATGGGAACGAGAGTATTCATCGATTCCTATCAGGGCGCCAATTCCATTGAGGGCACTCCTTATTGTGCGGTCTATGTAGAGCCATTTTATGATTCACTCGGTGAAAAACTCGGTTATATTTCCACAGATATAAGACTTGATACATCTCTTGTTGCGCTTGAAAGGATCAACCTCGGCGAAGGAAGCACATTTGCTTTTATAACTTCCGACGGCGTTGAGACCAACATGAACGGCAAGAGTAACGCAAACGAAACAATCTTTGCCAATACAACATTCTTTGAAGATATTAAAGCATCTTCCGAGTCATCGGGAGTTGAGTGGATGAAAGATGCCACGGACAAAAAAGTATATCTATATGTCTATGCAAAAGTAGGAGAGTCCGGAGCGGTTATTTGCGGCCGTATTCCAGAGACTGTGATAAGCGGAAGCGTAAATAACATAAGAGTTGCATCTGTTATCGCAGTGATTCTTGCAACTGTTGTTTCTTCGATAGTCGGAATTATCGTTTCTAATAGCATCGGAAGCACGGTTAAGGGAATATCGGATGGATTCGAACAGGCAGCACAGGGAGATCTTACAGTTTCAATTACTTCAAAGCGCCGTGATGAGTTCGGCGCACTTTCAGGTTCAGCAAGCAAAATGATAGAAAATACCAAGCGACTTCTTCTTAAGATATCAGCGACCGCCGATTCTCTTAAGAAGTCCTCGGATGATATCGGAGGAGCATCAGAGTCGCTTGTTACTGCGTCCGAAAATATTACGTCATCTGTCGATGAGATTAGGCTTGGTCTTGATCAGCAGGCACATGATGCGCAAGGATGTCTTGATGAAGCCGACGTACTGACAGATAAGATCGAAGTCGTAAGAAAGAATGTACAAGCGATCGGAGACATGGCATCAGATGCGGACGAATCTGTTAAGAACGGTATCGAAGCGGTAGAAAACCTTAAGACAAAGGCGAATGAGACCAGCGAAGTTACCAATGGCGTTATAGAGGATATTGAAGCTCTCGCAAAAGAAACATCATCTATCGGAAATATCATTGCTACGATCGATGAGATTGCAAGAAGAACAAATCTCCTTTCTCTTAACGCATCAATTGAGGCTGCAAGAGCGGGAGCTGCGGGAAAAGGTTTCTCCGTAGTTGCGGAGGAAATCAGAATGCTTGCCGAGCAGAGTGCTGTTTCTGCGGGTGAGATTGGAAATATCATCACAACGGTTACGGCAAAGACCGAGCAGACGGCGACCGCAGCCAAGCATGCGGAAGAAATCGTAAAACAGCAGGAAGAAGCGGTAGAAGCAACGCTTTCGGAATTCAATGTAATAAATGAAAACTTCAAGACGATTGCGGATCATCTTAAAGAGATCGGACTTCAGGTGGCCGATATGGAAAAGGCGAAAGTCAATACACTTTCTGCTATTGACGGTATCTCGGCAGTTTCGGAAGAAGCGGCTGCTTCGTCTTCGGAAGTTGGAAATACGGCTCTTGATGCACAGAATGCGGCAAAGAATCTGAATGATGTCATCAAGGATCTTAGAGGCGCAGCTGATTCACTGACAACAGAGCTCACGGGATTCAAGTTATGATGACCGGCGGACAATGATCAATAAGGAGGATTACACGCATGAATAGAAAACATATTGCGCTGTCTCTTACGGTGGTTATAGTCTTGACGGTATCAGGATGCGGCAGCAGAAGTGTAAAATTAAATCAAAGAACAGAGTCTTTTACCGATACATCGTATGAGCAACCGGCTTCTGAGGAAGCTGCAACGTCGCAGGCAGTCTCTGAAGTAAACAGAGGAAGCCTCAATTATTCGGAAGCACCTGAACTGTCAGCAAAGGTAGGTGACGGAAGTCTTCCTGCTGTTGATAGCAGGCTCCCTATTAAAGAAGATGTCTTCATCGCACAGACGGATGCAACAGGAAATGCCCTTGAGATTGGCGAGTACTGCGGAAATTGTAATATGCAGGGACTTTCCGGTTCATGGGGTATAGCAAGACCTGTGCTTGAGAGTATTATCAGGTACAACTGCGACGGTAGCTACGTTCCGAACGTAATTAAGAGCTATGAAGCAAATGAAGATTATACAGAATGGACGTTCAAATTAAGACAAGGAATGAAGTGGTCCGACGGCGATGATTTCAACGCGGACGACATTACATTCTGGTACTACATGGTTCATATCAACAATTATGATACAAAGGCAAGCTGGGAAGCACTCAAGGACAATGAGACGGGCGAATTCGCCGTGCTTAAAAAAGTTGACGATTATACCGTGACCTGGAAATTTGATACGCCCAAGTATCCCGGTGCTTTTATCGAGAACGGTGATCTTAAGTGGTGCTGGGCGCCTTCACATTACCTGATAGATCTTATCCCTGCGTCGCTATACGTAGAGAATGAATATTGGGAAAATACGGGGCTTTCCGACGGGCAGGTATTGGCTAACGCCGCAGCTAAGGGAATGTCCTTTGAGTCTGTAGCCGATCTTGGAAAAAATGCCTGCTATTATTTCTGGAACGTTTCGGGAATTCCTACAGTAAACTCCTTTGTTTTGAGTACAGAGGAAGGGCACAACTCAAAAAGCTCGGAAATATGCATACTTGAAAGAAATCCGTATTACTGGAAAGTTGATGCGGAGGGCAAACAGCTTCCGTATTTTGACAATATCTATATGTTCAATGAACTCGAAGATAAAACGGCGGCTTTTGCGAACGGCGAGCTTGATTATATGGATGTAGGAATGGAGCAGATAGGTTCAATGCTTTCGGAGCTTGGAGATGCAGCTGTACTTAAGACGGTGCTTGGCTCGAGCTGGGGAGCGGATCAGCTGACATTTAACTATACATGTAAAGACAAGAACTATGCAGATCTTTTTGCAAATCCCGATTTCCGTCAGGCGGTTTCTATGTGCGTTGACCGTCAGGAAATATCACTTCGTATCTCGGAAGGATTCATGAGACCGGGACAGTGCGCGCCGTCAACGGGAAGCATGGGATATGACGAAGAGTGGTCCAAGAAGTGGACGGATTATGATTTTGCTTCAGCGCAGAAACTCCTTGAGGGCTGCGGACTTAAGCTTGGAGGCGACGGATATTATCACTTCGCGGACGGTTCGGACCTTTCAATCGATTTTGTATCTCTTGAAGGAAATGCAGATACCATATACAGCGCATTAAAGAGATATTTTGATTCCGCACACCTTAAGACAACTCTTACGGATTATGATGCGGAAACCTATGATCAGCTTATTGACGATAATGACTGGATTGCATCGATGTGTCCTCATATGGACGCCGGCGGACTTTCGTTAAGTGAGAGAGCGGCTGCTTTTGTACCGATAGCACAGGCTGCCGAGTGGTATGGAGAGTACGGAACGTATTATACAGATCACAGCCTGGGAGTTGCGCCTACGGGAGATATGGAAAAGCTCGTCGAATACTATGAACAGTGGATCAACACGGCGGACAGCGCCAAGAGAGATGAGATAGCATCTAGCATCTATGAACTTCACAAGAATAACCTCTGGTCCATAGCTTATGTAGAAGGCGCCAATTCCTACTGCCTCATAAATCCGAAGTTCCACAACTTCGCAAATAAGCTTGTAAGCAATGATCTGTATCAGTACATGAATATTTACCACTTTGAGACTTTATTCAAAAAGTGATAGAATTTACCATTATATGTGCCATTAAGTGTAATAGCTTAATGGCACTTAAGATTAATGGGATGGTAAAGATGACATACAGGATTATTGCTTTATTTTTTATGTTTGTGTTCTACGGCATATATTTTACTAAGATGATGCTTCAGAAAAAGAAGGGCATTGTCACCGATCAGATTGCAAAGGGGAAAAGCCGCGACAAAGGCTACTATATTGAGCTTACAATGAAGATCGCAACTTACCTCGCTCCGCTTGCCGAGGTTATATCGATCGTCCTCGGAACGGTGAGTTTTCCGCTGATGTTTAGAATCATTGGAATGTACTTTGCGTTTGTAGGAGACATTGTCTTTTTTACTTCTGTATATACGATGCGCGACAGCTGGAGAGCGGGCGTTGCGGAAGATGATAAAGAGAAAAGAAATCTTGTGACGACAGGGATATATAACTACTCAAGAAACCCTGCATTTCTCGGATTCAACCTCGTGTACACCGGAATCCTTCTGATGTTCTTTAATCCTGTACTTCTTGTTATCTCTGTATTTGCGATGGTGATGCTCCATCTGCAGATCTTACGTGAAGAGAAATTCCTTGAAAAAACCTACGGAAGCGAATATACGCAGTACAAAGGCAGAACAAGCAGATATGCCGGAATGGGACGACCTACGCCGTCAAAGATCCTCATGTATATCTACTTTGTACTTACTATCTGGTCAGTTCTGTATTATTTCACATGCCTTGCGTACGGCGGAGGGCTGACGCTCTCGTGGGTATGGCTGTGGCTTATAATAGCGGCATTTTCCGCACTTAGAGTTTTTATGCTAAAGCGCCGCATAGACGGAAGGGAAAAGAAAAAGCTTCCTGCGGCGGTTAAATGGATATACCGTGTTGTTTTCACAGTATTCCTGACATACTTCGCCGTAACCGAAGTTAAGATAATCCGCGCAATGAGCGCAAGACCAAAGGAAAACCTTGATTACATCATAGTTCTCGGCGCCGGACTTAAGGGGACCGAGCCGAGCAACCAGTACAAGGCAAGAATAAGAAAGGCAGCAGAGTACCTTGATGAAAATGAGAATACAAAGATCATAGCATCGGGCGGTCAGGGAAACGATGAGGAGATAAGCGAGGCTGAGTGCGCAAAGAGAAAGCTCGTAAGCCAATACGGAATCGATGAGAGCAGGATCATTCCGGAAGAAAAGTCTACCGACACGGAGGAGAACCTTAGATACAGCCTTGAGATAATAGGTGACCCTACTATATCTACAGGTATAGTGACCAACGGCTTTCACGAGCTCAGAGCTATGTCGATTGCCAAAAGAGAAGGGTATAAGAACGTTTATTCAGTCCCTGCGAAAACTCTTTTTCCATGCGGAATTCACTATGTTGTCAGGGAGTTCTTTGGCATGACGGAGTTCTATATAAAAAATATTTATTGATTTATAAAATGGCTAAAATGATAAAAATGCTATATAATAATTTTTATGTAACATTTAGTTTTAAAATATATATAGGATGTGTATGAAAAAATTAAAAGTTATATTATTATCTTTGCTTAGCGTTTTAGCGCTTTCCGGTTGTGTCAGATTTGAGACGACAATGGATGTTAAGCTAAACGGCAAGATGGACGTGGCCATATGCTATGCAATGGTAGATATGGGCGACAGGGACCTTGAAGAAATCCTCTCGGAAGAGCAGATGGAGGATTACAAAGAGGACGGCTGGGACGTTGAAGGCTACAAGGACGGAGGATATTCCGGATATATTATCAGGAAAGAAAACGTCTCTGCGAACGAACTCAGCGATATTTCCGATGAATTCAAGTCGCTTAAGCTTACGAGAAAAGGCATTAAATACTCGCTTGAGTGGGATATATTCCGCGATGCGAGAGACAGGGATTTCTCCGGCGATTACAGAAGCTATGTTAAGATGAGCGGTGCGCATATGAAGCTTACCGTCAATCTTCCGGCAAAGGCCCGGGCACACAATGCCACGCATGTTTCGAGGGATGGAAAGACCTATGAGTGGGATCTTCTTAACTTTGACGATCCCGACGGAATATACCTCGATTTCATGCTTATCGATTTTAAGCTGGTGGCAGCAGCTGCGGGCTTATTGCTTGCTCTTATCATAGTTGAGGTCGCAATATTCAAATGGCTTAAGAACAGGAAAAAGTCAGAAAAGAGCGGTACAAGCGCAGGTAGTAAACTCCTAAGCTCGCTTAAGTCACTGGCTCCAAAAGGCAAAGGTAAGAAAAAATGAGAAAGTGCGGTTGCTTGAGATATACAGACTCTTGCAACCGCGCTTTTTTTCTAACTTTATAACGCACATATCGCATCTGATGCGACAGCAGTGCGGATATATAGCTTTCGCGTATGTGAACGATATGTTACAATACGATTAATGTTTTAGAAGAGGTTTAGATGGAGGAGGATATCGTAGATGAAAAAACGGTTTAAAAGTAGCGCTGCTTTCCATTGCGTTATGTGCCCAGTTATTCGTCCCTGCGCTTAAAGTTCAGGCGGCTACGACAATAACTGAGAATAAAACTGGTAATCAAGACGGATATGATTACGAACTTTGGAAAGATGGCGGAAACACTAGCATGACGCTGAATTCAGGTGGAACATTCAGCTGTCAGTGGAGTAACATAGGAAATGCACTTTTCAGAAAGGGTAAGAAGTTCGACAGCACAAAGACATATCAGCAGTTAGGCAATATTTCTTTTGATTATGGATGTGACTACAAACCGAACGGAAACTCTTATCTTTGTGTATATGGTTGGACAAAAGACCCTATGATCGAGTATTACATCGTAGACAGTTGGGGCTCATGGCGTCCACCCGGAGGATCACCAAAGGGTCAGATCCAGGTTGACGGTGGAACATATGATGTTTACGAGACAACTCGTGTAAATCAGCCTTCAATCGAAGGTAACAAGACTTTCAAGCAGTACTTCAGTGTTCGTACTCAAAAGAGAACAAGTGGAACTATCAGCGTTTCTGAGCACTTCAAGGCTTGGGAAAAGATGGGAATGGGGCTTGGAAAGATTTATGAAGCAGCTCTTAATATTGAGGGATATCAGAGTAGCGGATCTGCCAATGTTTATAAGAATGACATGAAGGTTGGCGGTTCATCTTCAAGTAATAATAACAATAACAACAGTAACAAGAACAATAATAATAACAATAATAACAACAATAATAATAACAATAATAATAACAATAACAAGAATAATAACAACAATAACAATGGTGGCAACAATAACGGCGGAAACAACGGCTGGAATTGGGGCAACTGGTGGAACTGGGGAAACAACAGCGGAAACAATAACAACAACAGCAACAACGGCGGCAATAACGGCGGCAGTGCTCAGAGTTCCGCAACAGTTCAGTGTGAGTCCATGACTAAGAGCGGACAGTACGCTGATACCATCGGATCACCTTTTAACGGAATGGCTCTTTATGCAAATAATGATAAGCTCAGCTTCAATCAGAATTTTGCAAGCGATACAAGTGATTTCACACTCCGCGGATGTTCAAATAACAACAACATGGCAAGAGTAGATCTTAGGATCGGCGGCCAGAACAAGGGCACATTCTATTATGGCGGACCTTATCCCGCTGAATATACGATCAAGAACGTTAAGCATGGCACAGGAAACCAGACTGTAGAGCTTGTTGTAACAGCTGATAACAATCAGTGGGATGCTTACGTTGATTACCTTAAGTTCAGCGGTGCGGGCTCAAATTCAGGCTCAAACAACAACGGACAGAATAAGAACAATAATAATAACAATAATAACAATGCTGCAAAGAATAACAACAATAACAACGCAGCAAATAACAACAACGCAAACCAGAATAATAACAAGAACCATAAGCTTATCGCTCTTACATTTGACGATGGCCCTACAAGCACAACAAACGAAGTGCTTGATATTCTTCAGAAGTACAATGTTAAGGCTACATTCTTCCTTATCGGACAGAATATTAACCAGAATACTGTAAACACAATGAAGAGACAGGTTAACATGGGATGTGAACTTGCAAGCCATTCTTTCACTCATCAGGATATGTCAAGAATGAGTGCTCAGCAGATAAAGGATGAGCAGCAGCGCACAGCAACTGCAATTAAGAATGCTGTAGGCGCAGATGTAAAGTTCTTCAGACCACCTTACATTGCAATCAGCAACACAATGTACCAGAACATCGACGTTCCTTTCATTCAGGGAACAATGCACAATGACTGGCTTGATAACACATCAGCTCAGCAGAGAGCGCAGTCGGTACTTAACGGCGCAAGAGACGGACAGATTGTTCTTCTTCACGATTTCCAAGGAAATTCGAAGACAGTCCAGGCTCTTCCTCAGATCATTGAGGGACTCCAGAAGCAGGGCTACACTTTCGTAACAGTAAGCGAACTTTTCGAGAAGAAGGGTGTAAATCCTAATGTTGAGTACAAGATTTGGTCAGCAACATATTGATATATTAAATGGGGAAAAATAAACAGGTAGGTTACAAAATATATATTAAAAGAGAAGGCAGCTAAATATGGCTGTCTTCTCTTTGATTTACTAAAAAACTTCCCGCACCATGGTAGGTCGTAAGTGCAGTCTTTTTGCTGCGACATCTCAAAACATTATATTGACTGTGGGATTGGATGAACACATGCTGCGCTTCATAAACTCACATCTGCACCTTAGAAATTTCATCTGTTTGTGCAGATGATTTTTATATCCTTGTCTGTTTTTCTTAAGGTCAAAGATTACTTTCCTGCATGCGTAGAAAAATGTTTGAAGCAGGACGAGTCACAGTATTCAAGCGTCATGGTCATTGTCCGCAAAGCGGACTTATGCAACAAAAAATCACGAATTCCTGAGCTCATTCTGAGTTCGGTGATTCGTGATTTTATTTGTTGCAGGTGCTACGCGCCGTATGACCATGACTTATAAAACATATACGATCGTCCTGCAAGTTCTTTTCGAAGCATGCAAAAGGAAAGTAATCTGACCTTTAGAAAAACAAAAGGATATAACGAATCGGCATAAACAGATGAAATTTCTAAGGTGCATATGCTCAGACAACTTCGCGCAGCATGTATCCAAACCCACAGTCAATATACTTTCGATGAAATACAGCAAAAAGACTGCACTTACGATCTCCTAATGGGTGGGGAGTTTTAAAGCTTTAGTCTTCCGGAATACGATAGAAGCGTCCCGAGACTCTCTCGGATTTGAATACGTTTACAAATGAGGCGGGATCAAATTCCTTAATTGCATTGATTATCTGGGTTACCTGAGTGGCGGTGATAACTGAGTATACAACGGATTTATCTTCGTCGCCCTCGTGGGAGCCTCTGCCGTAGATTATTGTAGAGCCGTGATTTGACATTTTGTAAATCAGGGCACTTATCTCGTCAGGGAACCGCGTTACAATGAACAGCGTAGTTTGCTGGTATTTACGGTACAGTACGTGGATCACTGTCGTAGATACGTATTGGAATACAATGGAATAAAGAGCTCTTTCCCACCCGAACAATGCTCCGGCGGTAATGAGGATACAGGCATTAACATATAATGCAACATTGAAGCCGTCAAAACCTTTTTTGTACAGATAAATAGCTATAAAGTCTATTCCTCCGCTAGTTGCATCCATCAAAAGGCAAAGGCTTATGGCCACTCCGTTTATGATGCCTCCAAAGATGCTGATGAGTATAAGGTCGTTGGTTATCACATAGCCGGGAATAAGATCGGCCAGAATACCTGTGAGCAAGATAACAATGCATGAAAGCGAAGTGAACTTTTTTCCTATATACTTAAAACCTATAAAAACGGGAACAACGTTTATGGCGACGTTAATAGGAGTATAGGGAATCTTGATTCCTATAAATCTATCAGCAATCTCCTGTATCAGAAGTGTCAATCCGGTCGCTCCTCCGGGTAAGATACCTCCTGTTCTGACAAAAGATTTGATATTAAGCGCAAATACCACAGAAGCAATAGTCACCACAACAAATCGAAGCGACATCCATCTGTAATTATTTCCTTTAATCTTTTCGTTCATTTCAGACCATCCTTACATATTCGTTTCTTTCCTATAATTATATCATTAGAGTATAATTTAATAAAAAGAAACAGGAGGCGTATACGCTATGGCGTTTAACATTGATAAGATTTTTGAAAGCTATGAGCCTTTTAGCAGGATAACTACTAAAAAAGAGTACGAGAACCGGATGAGCACCTTTCAGGCTGAAAGATACTCTTATCTTAGTGAACTTACAGAGGCCACGGATATAGCAGTAGCTTCAAATGCTTTTTGCGACGGAGTACATGAGAAGTTTAAGAAGTTTGGCAAGGTTCGCACGGGAACGTTAATGGACTTAAACTGCTTCCTCATTTACTACATTTTTCCCGCTATTCTTAAGAATGAGGGAGAAAGAGCTTTGACTATATGCGACACTCTTAGGGACACCTGGAACAGCCGCTTTAAATGCGACATAAACTATACGGATTACGATAGCTTAATGAGTGGATTTAAGAAAAAGCTGCTGGGAATTGCGGTTGAAGAAGAGGACAAATAATAGAAGTGGGAGAGTATGTTCATGACACGAAATAAATTGAAATTCATGGGACTTTTGGTTTCATCTGCTTTGCTTGTAGCATGTGGTGAAAAGAATGTAGAACAGGCAGCAGTTGAAAGCTCGGAAGCGGCGATTGAGAGTACAAGTGAAGTGGCAGAAAGTGTCGGTTCGACGAGCAAAGCGCCTGAAGATGGAAACATTTTTGCTCAAATGCCTAAGAACTTCACGTTTGCAAGCGGTGCGGGTGCATGGGCTACATCTCTTAAATTGTCTGAGGACGGTTCATTTGTCGGAGGTTATCACGACTCGGATATGGGGGACAGCGGCGACGGTTATCCAAACGGAACAATTTACGTATGCGGATTTTCGGGCAAATTCTCGGATCCCGAGCCTACGGAATATCAGAATATCTATTCAATGAAGCTCCAGGAATTAAATATAGATGATAAGGACAAGCTTAATACAGAAGAAATCATAGACGAAGTTAAGTATGTTTATTCTGAGCCCTATGGACTTGAAAATGCCGATGAGCTCCTTATCTATACGCCGGGAGCGCCTCTTTCCGAAATACCTGAAGAATGCATGTCGTGGACAACTCTTAGTTCTTCGGTTTCAGATGTGGTACCTGACGGATATTACATAATTTATAATGTCCATGACGGAGAAGCTTTTAACGGAATGACTGACGGCTGCATATGGACACGTGATTTTAAATATGAGAATGGCGATGCATATGCAAATTTTAGCCCGAGGTGCTCGGGAAGTTATCTGGTGTTTATTGCCGAAGAAGATACTCCCGCTTCATTCTCTGTAAAAGTTCCGTGGGACGGAAAGAATGAAGATTCGATGGTATGTGAGAGTTATTGGCACGACGATGACGATGGCGATGATACCAAGGTTAAAGTCACGGTGAAAAAGGATGAGACATCAGAACCTAATAAGCTGAAATATGTACTGAAACTGGAACATGTCTCGGATCCGCAGTTTGATTTTTCAGCGTGGGGAAGTGATGAGCCGGGGAAGCTGAGTGCGGTGTTTGAAGAGGTGAAGTATGAATAAAGAATTAATAGGGCCGGAAGATGAAACAGCGAAAACTGGTGAATCTATGATTTTTGCTGTTGAAAATGAAGCTTATGTTTTAATTATGACAGCGGGAAGTACGGTTTTATAAAAGCCGCTGTTGAAAAGCAAGTTTTTGTCTTGATTATGACAGCGGGAAATGAAGTTTTTAGTGTTTCGCTGTGTTTGGGCGAGTTTATGATTACTTTAGAAAGTTGCGGACAATAATGTAAGTGAGTATAATTTGTTTTAAATCAGCTGAGTATTTCCTTAAATGGGTTATCTTCTAGAATTTTATGAGAACAGAAAGTACGTTTTAAAAGTAGGGAGATGATTCATATAAGGTTATTGAATTTACGGATAGTCTACAAAACGAAGGTAATGTTGTTAAACGCAATGAGGATGGGAGGTGGAGTATATTACACTTCTGATGAGAGATAGAGAGAAAATTGAATATAACGAAGCTGTTAAACTTCTTGAGAAAGAGGATGAGATTTAAAAGACTATAGCTACAACGTGAAAGAAATAATATCAAATCTTGAATAGCAGCTTTTTCTTTATTTACGGGAGAAGCTGTTCTTTTATTCTACTATGGAGTTGAATTTTTATTGGGTCACGCTGACCCGATAAATGACCCAATAAATGACCCAATAAAAAGGTGACTGTTAATTTAGAAATGAATGATAACATTAAGGAGATTGACTAGAAGTATGAAGACAGTAGAGAAGGCTATGAAGGGGATGGACTTCATAAAAGGCGAGGTTTACAAAGAATTTGCACAAAGCGATGCAGATGAGATCTGGAAAAATGCTACAGATAAACTTGAGAAGATAATGGCAGATCATGCGAATCTTCCTAAGGGAGTGGCGGCGCACACTGACAGAGCAATATTTCCTTCAGCTGCAATTTATCTTTCTATGAAGGAAAAAGATGCGGATAAAGCATTTGAAGTAATGAGAGTAGCAATGAAAAACAGAAGCGAGCAGTCGGGAGCGTCTTTGGCAAGAACTGCAAAGTTTCCGGGATTTACAAGATTCTTTCTCGCCATGTGGGGACCCGTAGCTCGTAAGAGCTTTGGAGAAGCTTCGGGATTTAAAAATGTCTTTTACCCAAAAAAGAAAGGTGAGTTCTGCATGGACATAACACAGTGTCCATATCACACATATCTCACTGAACTTGGCTGTCCTGAGATAAATAAGCTGTTTTGTGATAACGATATCTACAGTTACGGTAATATTCCGGGGCTTGAGTTTATAAGAACCAAGACAATCGGCAATGGGGATGAGCTGTGTGATTTCAGGCTCAGACTTAAGTGAAAGTTACGCGGCAGGAGATATAGATTATATACGAGGAGTTAGGAAGAGAATTATAGTGGTGGCTATGGGACCTTTTCTTTTCCTCATGATAAATCCTGTTATTACTAAGAAGAGCGGGGAGTACCGGACGGAAGAAAGCTGTCTGTCGCTGGAAGGTGTCAGGCCGTGGACGCTCTTGAAGGAATTATAACTCAAAATGACTCCCTTATCTGTGCCAGAAATTTCTCTGCAATAGGTGTGAAAGTCTGGTATTTGTTCCAAATCAGATATAGCTTTGTTTCCTGCTTGGGTGTGAGGGGGCGGAATACAAGATCACTTTCTTCGGAGCAGTTAATGAGGTGCTCAAAGGTAAGAAGTATTCCGAGACCTTCTTTGGCAAACATAGAAGCATTATAAGCAAGGCGAAAAGATCCTTCCAGGTGGAGTTTGGAGAATTGATTGCCTGCCCACTGTGGGATCTCAATATTCCAGCTTTGTTCAGAGCAGAAGAGTGGATGGCCGATAAGGTCGGTTGCCTTTATGCTCTTTTTCTTTGCAAGAGGGTGGCTCTTTAACATTACAGCTCCCCAACGGTCGGTATCAGGGAATGTGATAGAATCGTATTTTTCTTTGTTTGGAAGCTCGCAGATTACGCCGAAATCAAGCAATCCCTTATCAAGCTTTTCTGTTATCTGTTCTGTGTCACCGCTGGTGATGTGGTAGGTAAAGGAAGGATAGCTGTCTTTGAGTTTTTTTATTTCTTTAGCAAGGTGGCAGATTTGATAGGATTCAGCCAGACCAAAGTATATATCACCGCCGGTGATGTCATTTAAGGAGATAAACTCCTGCTCGATTTTATCTGCCATAAGGACCAGATCCTCGGCACGGTCGCGAAGGAGCATTCCTTCATCAGTGAGCTTAATGGAGAAGCTGTGGCGCGTGAATAGTTTTTTTTCCAAGCTCTTCTTCAAGACTCTTTAATGACTTGGAGAGGGTGGGCTGCGTTACATGGAGTAATTCAGCGGCTCTGGACATGTTCTCTTCTCTGGCAACAGCTAGAAAATATCTTAAATTTCTTATTTCCATAATGGATTCCTTTCAGGCAGTGATATAACCAAAATGAATATCATGATATTCATTATAACCATTAGCGAAAGCGATGTATACGGATTATAGTGAGATTGTCAGGGAAAAATATAAATATGGTACTAAAAATGAACTTGGAAACTGTTGAGTCGTAGAAAAGAAGACTGTAAGAATGGAGTACATGATCATGAAAAGAATTGGAAAGCTTTTGGCAGTATCATTAATATCAACACTTGCTCTTTCAATTGGAGTATGTGGGAGTCGGAATCCGGAAAATGTAAAGGCTAAGGAGAATAAAGCGATGATGAAAACTGAGAAATTAAATCTGACAACAGAGTGGGATAAGACTTTTGAAAAGAGCGATAAAGTTGATCACAGCAAAGTAACATTTGCAAACAGATATGGGATAACACTTGCTGCTGACATGTATGTTCCAAAGAACGCGGAAGGAAAGCTTCCGGCAATTGCGGTTGCGGGGCCTTTTGGTGCGGTTAAGGAACAGTGTTCGGGATTGTATGCACAGGAAATGGCAGAGAGAGGTTTTTTGACAATTGCCTTTGATCCGTCATTTACAGGAGAGAGCGGAGGTCAGCCTAGGTATATGGCATCTCCTGATATAAATACAGAAGATTTCATGGCTGCTGTGGATTTTTTATCGGTTCAGGACAATGTGGATCCTGAGAAAATAGGAATTATAGGAATCTGCGGATGGGGCGGAATGGCTCTTAACACCGCGGCTCTTGATACCAGGGTAAAAGCTACGGTAACATCGACAATGTACGACATGTCCAGAGTTAATGCCAACGGATATTTTGACGCAGATAATAACGAGGAAGCCAGATACAATAATAAAGTGGCGCTCAACAAGGCAAGAACAGAAAATTACAGAAGCGGAGAATATACAAGAGCGGGCGGATGCCTTCCGCTTCCCGTGCCGGAAGATGTCCCTTTTTATGTAAAAGACTATAGCGAATATTACAAGGGAAGAGCCTATCATGAGAGGTCCTTAAATTCCAATGAAGGATGGAATACTGTAGGCTGCATGTCTTTTATCAATCAGCCGATACTGAGATACACAAATGAGATAAGAAGTGCGGTTCTCATGATTCATGGGGAAAAAGCCCATTCTTGCTACTTTAGTAAGGATGCCTACGCAGATATGACAAGAAACAGTAAATACACAGACAACAAGGAGCTGATGATCATACCTGGGGCGGTTCATACAGATCTTTATGACAACGTGGAAGTAATTCCTTTTGATAAAATGCAGGATTTCTTTGTAAAGAATCTCAAATAGGTTCAATATCAAACGTAAGATTTTTCTTGAAAAAGATTTTAAATTCAATTAGCCTTTTCTTAGGACGTCCGAATCTTTCCTAAGAGGAGGCTTTTTTACTATGAATAAAGAACAACTACACAGGTACATTTCTGAGAGCACCGGGAATGAGAGTAATATATGCCAGATTTATTCCATCAAAGATGGTGAGGTGGTGCTTGATGATTGTTGGCATGGATTCAAGACTTTGGATGCGATGAATGTCAATTCTGTGACTAAAGGCATTATGGCATTACTGGCAGGAATCGCGTTGGATAAGGGATTTATCCAAAACTTGGATCAAAAGGTGATGGATTTTTTTTTCTGATTACAATGTAAAACGTGGGGAGAAAACTATCTATGACGTTACGATCAGGCATATGCTCACGATGACAGCCCCGTATAAAGGCAAGTCAGAGCCGTGGAAGAAGGTATGTACATCCGCAGACTTTACGCTTGCGATTCTTGATTATCTTGGTGGCCGAAGCGGAATCACCGGAGAATTCAGGTACGCAACACTTGGCATTCAGATCCTTGCGGGGATAATCGAGAGAGCAACAGGTGAAAAATGTATTGATTTCGCTAACAAGAATCTTTTTGAACCACTGGGACTTCCCGAGCGTATACCTCACGGAGACAGTTCTAAAGAGGATCAGTTTGATTTTTTTATGAACAAAAATCCCAGGAAATACGAGTGGTACTCTGACCCTAAGGGCTGCGTTACAGCAGGCTGGGGATTATGTATGTCGGCAAAAGATATGGCTACTGTCGGTGAGCTTGTTTTGGATGGTGGACTTAGTGGCGGCAAGAGGATCATCTCTGAAGAATATTTAAAGGATATGCTGGCGCCGCACCTTAAGCTTGGCGAGCGGTTTGGTTTCATTAACTATGGCTATTTATGGTACAAGCCATACGATGACAAGGGTGTATATGCTGCGATTGGTGACAGCGGAAATATCATTTATGTAAACAAAGAGGAAAATGTATCTGTGGGAATGACGGGGACATTTAAGCCGAGAATCTTTGACCGTGTGGAATTTATTGAGCAGAAAGTGTTGCGGGCGATTAGTGGGTGAGCTTCGCCCTGATGTAAAGTGGGGCGGCTATATCCTGAGGGTTAACGGGAAACGCATTTACGTTACGGGAGATACGGAGATAAATATGGATTCTATTTTGATTAAAGACACTACAAGAGAAGAAAGAGAGCGCATTGTTGCCGAATCAATCGGTAATATCGATGGCAGTTGTGACGGCTGCAGCGCGGGGCTGATTGAGATGTATCAGCCATATATAGATGGCGTTAAGGAAATCCGTGAGATCAATATGGAGTTTAGGGCGCACTATGAGTCGGGAATTGATGGACCGGTGAAGAAGGAATGCGGATATAAGATGTGATTGGAAGCGGGCTTTATGGGCGTCGGGCTAAGGAAGGATTCGGGTGAAAACAGCGGAAATAGGTAAAAATATGAATTTTGCCGCCTGAAATAGGGCTTGTGCGTTAATTCTTACATCGGAAAATCTTTTTTATTATGATCCGCTGTTGAAAAGCGGTTTTTTGTCTTAATTATTGCAGCGAGAAATGAGAATTTTAGAGTTTCGCTGTGTTATACTCCGCAATAGCTTTAACATGTGTCGCTGATTGTTGTTATGGGTCGGCCGTTCGCTTCAGACGTACAATTAACTTTCTCCGACTTTTTGTGGAAAAAAATCATAATATTTCTCCGCCAATCTGATTAAATAATATGGACCTATTAGCAAATGAGGGGGAGCTAATAGGTCCTTGAGTTCTATATGGCATATAAACCAGTACAAGAACTTATGGGGGCTTATATATTTCATGGAAAGAAAAAAATATATAAGTCTAAAATTGGGTATTCGTACAACAAAATAACGTTAACATATTCTTAAAAGAAAATCAATATAAATGTTATTAAAAATATTATTTTTTTTGGATGGTGCCAGGTGAGAAGAACTACATAAAAGTTGCAAGATGCAGTATCTACCAGTGCTATGTGCGAAAATAAAAAGAAAAAATAGGTGTTAAAAAACATTGAAAAAGAATTTTTTGCATGACAAAATGTTAATGAGAGATTAAAGAGATTCATTGAGGAGTAACTCTGTTTATAGGAAAAGAAACGGTAGGATTTGGAAGGTGAGTAAAACATGAAGAAAAGTGATGTTTTAAAACAAGTAAGAATCCTCATGCATATTACATGTACAAAAGGCTTTGAGAGACATAAGAAAGCTTATGTAGCTTGCGAAGGATAAGAGTGGATTCGATATGCGTCTGGGTGAAAAGTTCGATGCTTCGGGCAAGATTATTCTTAATCCCGGAAAAAGCCGGTTCTGGAGCGAACTTCAAATGTGAATAGCAATTTAATTTTATATACAAAGGCCTTGGAGATGGGTATAATCATTGGGTGAATGAATATGTGAAGAAAGAGTGGGATAGAAAAAATGAAGTCTAAGCATAAAGATATTTTGCTTTTCTCAGGGATTTTTTTGGTGCTGTTTGTATTCTTTTATGTTGCTCATCCTTTGATACTGTTTGATTCGGATGACTGGGAGATGTGCAGTTATTTCAGGAGACCTCTTCCGATGCCGGGTGGGTATAACGGAATTAAAGTTTTTCCGGAAACATTATTCCCGATCATAACAGAGATAGCAGCGAATTTTGTCTATCCTATAATGAAAGATTATCTTATGTCACTTGCTTTGGCTTTTGCAGTGACGGGTGCATTGTTTATTTCAGTTTATTGCACGGTATTTGTTTCACTGATAAGAACAATCATGGATGATAAAGAAAGCATCATACCTGACCTTTTGGCTGTTTGCTTTTTGTCATTTCATTTTCTTATTTATAAAAATGATTGGTTTTCAAATACGCACTTGTTCTGGTCTGGAGATGTGACGTGCTTCATCCACTATGTGCTGACCGGTGTATTTAATATCACTATGGTCATGTGGTTTATGAACAAGGCGTACAAAGAAGGCGATGCCTATGAACTAAAGCCTGTCGGACTAAAAGACGGGGTTATATTACTTGCAATTTATTTTGCAGTTTTTTCAAACATGTTTACAAACATTGTTCTTGTCTCTTTTGTGGCAGTTGAGATGCTCAGCGGCTTTTTCAAAAACAGAAAAGACAAGAATGCGATCAAAAAATTCATCATGTGCAGATGGTATTATCCGGCTACGCTTATTATGTGGGCATTTGCGTTGGTGATTCAGCTTATGGATCCTAGAAACGCTGATGCCAAGAAGCAGATAACAGATAAGATTGGCATTATGGAAATAACAAAGTCGGTTATTTCTAATTTTACCTCGATAAATAAGATGTGCTTACTTATTTTTGCTGTAATGACGGTTTTGTTTGTAATCGGTGTTTTCAAAAAAGGTGAGAATGTCGTAAAGACTTCAGAAGCTGCGATACTCGTTAAGATCATAGTTTCGGGATTTTTTACTGTTTTATATCTGATTCTTTTGTCAGGGGTTAGCGGAATCAATTATGCTCAAAGAAGTGATGTTTCGCTTGGCTATTATTTTTATATGTTCTTGTTCTTTATGATCGTATTTGGTATGGCACTTAAGAACGCCGATGGAAAAGAGTCGGGACTTGGTGTTGTTCTGCCACTCCTTACTTTTATAACGGTTGCCCAGACAATCAACAGTTGTAAATCTTACAGGGATTACAATGATTTTGCTTTGTCAAAAGAACAGGTTTATTCGATCGGACAAGATATCTTAAGTCAGTATTTTGCGGCGGATAAGAGCGGAACAGAGACTATGGAGTTGCATGTTTTGGCCAATGAAGAAAGAGACAATACCTGGCCGTATACATTCTATGTCGGAGATGCAATCTCAGATTCTTTATCAAGGCACGGAGTTATAAGTAAATTCATCAAGTGCACGGTAATTTACGATAGACAGAAGGATGAAGAATTTAAGGTGGGATTTTAAAGTGGCGTATATTTTAGGGGCGGCTATTGTAGCTGCTCCTATTTTTGTTATAATTCTTATAAGTTTTAATGAACAGGAGGAGAGCTTATGAATACGGCAGATAAACTTGAGATACTTTTGGAAAAAGCAAAGAGTGATTCGGCTCTTAAGCGGAATCTTCTTGATACGAGAAATGAGGCAGATCCGCTTGCGGCTTTTTGTAAGGTGGCAGCAGGCGCAGGTGTGGAGCTTACCGTTATGGATATAGTCAATCAGGGCGAGGAGTTTTATGCGGAGATCAAGCGCAGTACCAACGGTGGCGGAGAGAATTCTCCGGATCTTGATTTTCAGAATGATGAGTATTCTATATTTATGATGAGACTTTCTGATCTGTGATATGGAGTTTTTTTGGGAGTAGCTATTGTTGCTGCTCCCATTTTTGTTATAATGCTATATCAGATAGAGAAAAAATTGAGATAAAAATGTGTTAGGAAAGAAAAAACGCAATGAAAGAAATATCACTTAACGACCTTCGTAAACTTCCGGAGGGTTCATACAGGCTTATAGATGTGCGCGATGAAGCGCTTGCTTCGTATGGTATGCTTCCGGGCGCGATTCATATTGATATGGAAGAGCTGGGAAAAGAAGACAACGCGGCAATCGGCGATATTCCGCAGGATAAGACTATTATTCTTTACTGCCAGATAGGTAAAAAGACTAAAGAAGCAGAGGAGCTTCCTGCTCTTAACGGACGCGAGTATTACGGTCTTGAAGGCGGATATATGGGCTATCTTCAGGATGAGCTTGCCCACATGGAAGAAGGTGGCGAGAAGCAGAAGAAAGCTGAGATGAGTATCAGAAAGAAATACCATAAACAGCTCTTTTCCAGATTTGCGAAGGCGTGCAAGACTTATAAACTCATAAATGAAGGAGATCATATTGCGGTATGCATCTCTGGCGGCAAAGATTCTATGCTGATGGCGAAGCTCTTTCAGGAGATTCAGACGCACAGACAGGTGAAGTTCGACGTGACTTTTCTTGTCATGGATCCCGGTTACAACAAAGAGAACAGGCAGCTTATCGAAAGTAACGCCAAGGCGCTTGGCATACCGATCACGATTTTCGAGAGCAACATATTTGACTCCGTCGACAATATAGAAAAGAGTCCTTGCTATATCTGTGCGAGAATGCGCAGAGGTTTTTTGTACAGCAAGGCAAAAGAGCTTGGATGCAACAAGATCGCGCTCGGCCACCACTACGATGATGTTATCGAGACCATTCTTATGGGAATGCTCCAGGGCGGCCAGATCCAGACGATGATGCCAAAGCTCCACAGCACTAACTTTGAAGGCATGGAACTTATAAGGCCTATGTATTTTATCCGTGAGAGTGATATCTGCGCATGGAGAGATTACAACGAGCTTCATTTCCTTCAGTGTGCATGCCACTTTACGGAGACATGCTCGACCTGCCATACGGACGGAACTACATCGTCAAAGAGGCTTGAGACCAAGAAACTTATCGAAAGGCTCAAGAAAGACAATCCTTTCGTTGAGTCAAATATCTTCAGAAGTGTCGAGAACGTGCAGCTTAATACTATCATCGAGTACAAAAAGGACGGCGTAAGGCATAACTTCCTCGATGAATATTGATATTTTGCAATATAAACAATATCGGAAAAACTAACTAATGCGATAAGGTAATGATATATGAAAACAGCTTTTATAACCGGAGCAACCTCAGGACTTGGCGCCGAGTTTGCTCGTAGATATGCAAAAGAAGGATATAGGCTTATTCTCACGGGAAGAAGAACGCAGCGTTTATGCGCTCTTAAAGAGGAGCTTGGTACAGAGTGTCTTATCATAACGGCGGATGTTTCGGATGAGGCTAATTGCAAGAAGCTTCTTGAAGAAATAGCGGATGAAGAGATAGATGTATTCATCAACAACGCGGGTTTTGGCACAGCGGGAAGTTTCCTTGAGACTGATCTTGAAAAAGAAATTTCAATTGTAAAGGTGAATGACATTGCAATGCACATTTTGTTCAAAGGCGTGCTTGTAAAGATGCAAAAACAGGGGCATGGAACGATTTTAAATGTCGCATCGTCGGCAGGTCTTTTGCCTGCGGGGCCTTATATGGCAACCTATTATGCATCAAAGGCTTATGTCACATCTTTAACCAAAGCTGTTGCGTGTGAGCTAAAAGAGATTGGCAGCAGCGTATATGTCGCATGCCTTTGCCCGGGGCCTGTAGATACTGAGTTTAACATGAATGCGGACGTTTCTTTTTCCCTAAAAGGTATTACAGCGGAGAAATGTGTCGATGAGTGCTTAAAGGGCATGAGAAAAAAGAAAACGGTTATCATACCGACACTCAGGATGAAGGTCGCACTCTACGGAAGCAGGTTTGTTCCTCAGAGTTTTGTAATCAAGATGACTGCAGGGCAGCAGAAGAAAAAGACGAGATGATATGAAAAAGTACACTGTTTAAGCAGGATATATGGCTTGGACAGTGTGCTTTTTTGATAGGAAAATTCCTATCAAAAAAGCTCTGCTATGGATGCGACCGATGCGCAAGCATTTCGCGAATGATTCTTTGATATCTTTTAAATCACACTTGACAGTCGTAATATTATACGCTATATAATATTGTATCAAAACAAAGCAAGAGAGGTGAGTGCATGACATATCAATTAACAGCCCCCTTACTTGATGCTTGCGTTCTGGGAATAGTCCGAAGTGAAGATTCGTACGGATATACTCTGACACAAAAAGTCAGGCAGGTTGTTGATATTTCCGAATCGACGCTGTATCCGGTGCTTAGGCGTTTGCAGAAGGTGAACTATCTAAGGACATATGATGCGCCTTATCAGGGGAGGAATCGAAGGTATTACGCGATAACAGATGAGGGCAGAAATATGCTCGATTTTTATGAGAGCGAATGGAATGAATATAAGGAGAAAATCGATGGCCTTATCAAGGGGACAGGATTTGTGCCGTCGGAGGGAGCAATGGAGGAAAAAGACTGATGAATAAGGAACAATTTTTGAGGGAGCTTAATGGAAAACTTAAATATCTTCCCGAAGCTGACAGGAATGATGCGATTCGTTTTTATGACGAATATATTTCGGAGATGGAACTCTCCGATGAGGAGGATGTTACGACTAAGCTCGGAACACCAAAAGAAGTTGCGTCAGATATCATAAGTCAGTGTACTCAGAGACATATTGATAATGAGACAGAACAGAAGACTGTTAAAGGCGGTGCCACAACAATCTGGCTTGTTATTCTTGGAATACTGTCACTTCCGTTATCTCTACCGCTTGCGATTTTGGCACTTACATTTATTTTTGTATTTATAGTTCTTTTTTTAGTAATGATTGTTGTTGCATTTGCAGGAGCAATTGCAATCCCGTATGCGCTATTTGTTCACGGGGTGGCGCAAAAAATATTTACATTGGGATACGGTCTTGTGTCCCTTGGTGGTGGTATCTTAATGGTGTATGTTTTGTCGGCTGTTTTGAAAAAGATGTTTAGTGCGATGACTAAGAAAAAGAGAGTCAGGAGCATATATGAATAGAAAAACAATTCTTATCATTGCCGCTGCGATGATGGGAACGGGATTTTTGCTTGGAATAATATTATTTGAAAAAACTTAAAGATAATGGAAGGATATATAGATGAAAAAGAAAGTATTACTTATCGCAACGTGTGCGCTTATTGTTGTCGGGGCAGTGGCTGTGAAAATTTCAATCGGGATGGGAGCGATTCCGGTTGTGAAGATTGGAGGAGAAAGCGTAGAAGAAAGCCAAAATATGGTACGTGGTAATATAGACATAAGTGAATTTGATACTCTTACGATTGATGCGAGTACGGTAGATGTGCGTATTTTGGAAGGAGACGCGTACAAACTTGAGTATAATGTAAAAGAAAAATATGTTCCGGAGGTCAGTCAGGACGGTAAGAATTTGACTGTAAAACAACCTTCTCTTAAAGCGGAAATAACATTTTTTGATATGGATTTAACAGCGTGTAAGGAAGAATCAAGTTATACCATTACGGTACCTAAAGATACTGCACCTATAAATGTTGATGTTAAAGCTTCCACGGACGACGTTGTAATTGACGGTGTTGATGTGAATGGAAAGGTTGTTTCGGATACGGATAGCATTACATTAAGTAATGTGTCCTCAAGCAATCTTTATGTAAAGAGCTCCACGGGAAAGATAAAGCTTGATTATTCTGAGTTTGACAAGCTTGAGCTTGAATCGTCCACTGATGACATAATCGTTGAGAATTGTACTATTAATGATCTCGCTGCAGATTCATCAAGCGATAAGATCACACTTAATAATGTCAAGTTAAATACTGCAGATCTTAAAGCACTTGATGACATTGTTATTGATATAGTGGGACAAAATGATTATTCATTGGATCTGACATCATCTACAGGAGAAGATATCATTGTTGAAGGAAATACGGCGGAAGGCTCTTTTAAGTCAGATAATGGAAGCGGAAAAAGTATAACTGCTAAGTCAAGTACAGGAGAAATCAAGGTTTCTTTTGCAAATAAGTAATCATCGTTATTTGAGCGGTACAATATGTACCGCTCAGACTGTAGACAAAGTGGTCTTGAGAGCATAGCTCTCAAGGCCATTTTGTCTTCCTAAGCCGGATTTTCATAATAAAAATGGTCAGAAACAGCCCTTATCAGGCCATTTCTAACCGCCATTCATTCTTGATTCTTGCAAGCTTTTTTAGATTCATACACGCAAAGGTAAGCGCGACCTTCATTTCCATCCGCGCCTTTCCATACATCTGTGTATATCTAAATCCATGATTCTCTTTGGCTGTCCCAAAGATTCTCTCTATTGTCTCCTTCCTGTGAGAATAGAGATCTTTCATCCCCTCGGTGTATCTTATGTCATCACATTCATCCATGTAATCTTCCCAGATATGACGGGTTACCAGTTTTACATGATTCTTGCTAAGTGTACATTGTTCAAGGTAAGGACAGTTTTCGCAGACCTTTCCGCAACTCTTGTATTCTCTGTATCCATCGCGATTTGTGGTCGAATACTCCAGCACCTGATCGTTTGGACATATATAGCAGTCATTGTATTCATCATAAGCAAACTCAGATTTTCTGAAGAATCCTTTCTTCGTCATTGGCCTCTTGTAGGGAAGAAGAGGTTTGATGCCATCATCTATGAGTAGTTTTGCTATAGCTGGAGTTTTGTATCCTGCATCTGCAACGATTGTTTCCACGCCGATATCCCTGATCTTATCGTAAAGTCCTTTGAATGTACGGCTGTCATGCTCATTGCCTGGGTTGACAGTGAAATCTAAAATCCATCCGTTCTTGTCACAGGCTGTTTCAATTCCATACGCGAATACATTCTTATGTTCACCTTTCCTGAACCATCCACTTTCAGGATCGGTAGTGCTGCACCTTACTTTCTTGGTATCTTTAGGAACGTCGTCTGTGAAATCACTGAAATCATCATGTCCACCAGCACCTTTATCGTCATCATCATCCTTATCTTTAAGTGGCTTTTTGCCATGCTCAGCTCGGTCTTCGTTTATTTCCTTTTTGAACATTTCTTCGTAGAACAATGCTTCCTGCTTTGCAAGTTTATGCTGCATCTTTCTGTTGTTTGCTCTCGCCTTTACATGAGTAGCATCTACAAATACAGCAGTAGGGTCTACCAGCTTGAAGCGATAGCAGTCTTCAAGAATGCGCTGGAATATCTGCTCAAAAAGGTCTGTATCCTTAAAGCGTCTTGTATAGTTCTTTCCAAAAGTTGAAAAGTGTGGGACAGGCTCGTTAAGCTCTAAGCCCAGGAACCATCTGTATGCAACGTTGACTTCTATTTCCTTGATAGTTTGTCGCATGCTGCGAATTCCGTATAGATACTGAATGAAAGGGATTTTAATGAGTGTGACAGGATCCATGCTGGGCCTGCCCATATCTGATGAATACTTATCTTCAACAAGGTCATATATGAATGACCAGTCAATTGCTTTATCAATAAGCCTGAGCATGTGATCCTGAGGTACCAGATCATCCATGCTCACAAACTGCATTTGTTCACGCTTTCTTTCGGTATTAGAAGTCATCATAAAGGCAATCCTCATCCCCAACTTTGATACTTCTATTATACCAGAAAAAGTACCTCAAGCCCAGATAAATACTGGGCTCGAGGCACTTTTATAAAGAAAAATCCACGGCAGATGCCGTGGACTTTGTCTACAGTCTGAGCGGTACAATATGTACCGCTTTGTTTATGCATAATAAAGAAAAAAGTAATAATTTGTTCGAGAAATACTATGTTATCTTCATTGACAGCGCTGTATCATATTGTATATGATATTTTGGATAATCATAGAAGGAGAGATACGATGCAGACCGAAGTAATGGAAAAATGTGACAGACTTGTAGAGAACAGAAACATTATTTACAAGGGTTTTATGTTGGAAGACAGCCTTATGCAGATATTGGCGGCATTGTCGTTTATTGATCGTGGAGAGACGGCAGATGTTAAGGCTATAAAGAGATGCAGAAAAATTTTACGCAAGAAACACAGCGCGTTTTCATATCTTCGCGGAAACAACGAACTTTTTATTTCAACAAAGATGGCTCTTTCCGAAGATCCTGAGAAGTATCTTGATGATGTTACAGAAATATATGAGAAACTTCAAAAAGGTAAATTTCTTGGATCGACATACAGAGTTTTATCTGCGGTTATCATCTGCGATTCCGGCAAGGCAGATGATTCGGATAAGGTAATAGAGAAGACGGAAGCGCTTTTGGACGGAATGAAAGCGGCACATCCTTTTCTTACAAATGATGAAGATACATGTCTTGCGGTTTTGCTTGCAATGACAGAGAAGAGCACGGAAAATATTTTGAGCGAACTTGAATCGACATATCTTGAGATAAAGAATGATTTCATGCTTTACAACAATTCGGCATATTCTCTTTGCCAGGTGCTTACAACTCTTGACGGTGCGTATAAGAAGAAATGCGAGAAGACGATCGCGCTTTTTGATGCATTTAAGGAAGCCGGAACTAAGTACGGCAAGGAATATGAGCTTGCGTCACTTGCACTTTTGATAGATATTCCTATGGATGCAAAAGATATTGTTGCAGAAGTTATCGGAACTGCTGAATATCTCAGAACGAAAAAAGGATTCACATTCTGGTATATGACAAAGCAGACAAGACTTATGTTTGCGGCAATGCTCGTATCCGAGAGCTATCTGGACAATTCTGCTACAGCTGATGCATCAGTGATAAGCAGTACCGTTGCAAGAGTTATTGCCCAGCAGGCAGCGATGTTTGTGATCATTGCCACATCTTCAGCGGCATCGATTGCCTCTTCATCATCGAATTAAAAATCGGATTAAACATACGAAAGAAACAGAATAGAAAGATAAAAGAAAATCGGGAAGGATGTTTATCACATCTTTCCCGATATTATTATTCATAAAAATCAATTTGCAACAGCAAGCAATTTCTCAAATTCTTTTGTTTCAAGGGGCTTAGAGAAGTAATAGCCCTGAATCATGTCGCAGCCTGCGTTCTTTAAAAGGAAATACTGCTTTGCGTTCTCAACACCCTCAGCGATAACTGTAAGATCCAGGAGCTTTGCCATCTCAAGAATACATCCGAGAAGATTTTTACCTCTGTTGTTCTCAGCAATATCTTTTATAAACTCTATATCGAGCTTAAGTGCATCGAGTGGAAGCGTAGTAAGCATATTTATTGATGAATAACCTTTTCCGAAGTCGTCCATTTCAACCATAAATCCGGCTTTCTGGAGCTTTTTTACAACAGATACAATATGATCCACATTATCCGTATAAGCTGTCTCTGTGATCTCCAGGTGGATGTCTGAAGGGCTGATCTCGTTTTCTTCGATTGTCTTTTGAAGGAAATCGATAATGTCGGGATCGAATATGTCAACTCTTGATACGTTTACAGAAACAGGAATGGAGTAGCCGAATTCTTTTTTCCATTTACGAACCTGAGCGGCAGCCTCTCTCCAAACATATCTGTCGAGCTGTCTGATAAGACCGTTCTCTTCAAGCAAAGGAATGAAGAAATCAGGTTTAACAAGGCCGAATTCAGGATGTTTCCATCTGATAAGAACTTCAGCACTGGCAAGCTTGGGAGTTTTACCGTGTACATTGTACTTGGGCTGGAAAACCAATTTGAACTGGTGCTCGGAAAACGCTTTGCTTATACCATCAAGAAGCCTTGCTTCAAACATTTCTTTTTCATGCATCTTGGCATCATATACTTCATAAGAAGTAGAGTGCCTGACTTTAGAAATGGAGTTGCAGGCCTGAATAGCACGATCAAAACGCTGTTCAAGAGTAGCCTCTCTTGTTATGTCCGGATATATTCCGATTCTAACGCGAATGTCCGGAGTTTTTAGCATAAGCGCAAGCTTATCGGAAATTTGATGTACAAGAAAATCGTAATTATCTTGATGCTTTATATATATATAGAATTTATCCGCATCATATCTGCATGCGATTCCGCCATGTTCCTTTGCAGTTTGAGATACACAATCACCGATTGCACACAAAACCTTATCTCCGAAGCTTCTGCCATAAAGCTCATTTATAAGGTGGAACTTGTTATAGTTCAGTACAATTGCATCAACACCTTCGGACGGGTGCTTTCTGTCGTAATCATATGCCTGAATAAAAAACTGCTCTTTGGAACAAAGACCTGTCAACGGATCGACAGTTGGAATATTGATTAGATCGCCATATGATGTCATACCGATGCTAACCGACTCTACAGAAGATCTTGGCGATATGTCCATAAAGTTATTTTCCTCGCTCCCTTTTGCGTTATTATGTAATACTAGTTAGTTTAATTAATTATACATACAAATTACAAAAAAAACACAAAGTTCGCAAAAAAAAACACAATTTTATCACAATTTCTTTTTTGCCCGTCGTTAAGCTAAAAACTCTAATTCCAGGTTTTATCTGGGGTTGAGCTGTATTTGATGCTATCTGCCACAATTAAAAAAATATTTTTTTTAATATGATATAAACTTGTTTTTTATCGTTGTTTTAGTTTATAAAATTATGTATATTTAATAGATACAATCAAATAGTTTTTTGTTTTTTGAAGGTGAAATACGATATACATGAAGAAGAAACCATATGGAGGAATAAACGATATTCCAAAATATCTTCTGGAACAATATGGGGACAGAGGCAGGATGATACGTCAGGGGCCGCCTGTTCCGATGGATACGAAATCAATGGAAGCCATAAGCGGCAGGCGGACGAGGAACTGTTCCGTGGTTGCCGTTGCAAGGATCATAGATTATTACAGACGACGAAATAAGATCACATCTATTCCCGAAGATATAAAGCACATATATAAGGATGTTGAAGAGATAGCTGAGAGCTACGGATATACCGATAAGATAGGAACGTTTCCTTTTTTTATCTCAGGAATTGCTAAGGAGGCTTTCGCAAGATACGGCGTGAAGGTCAAGTGCAGAGGCATTTATATATGGAGCTTTGAGAAACAGGTAGTCAGAGAAATCTGCGCGGGGAGACCTGTAATATTGAATATAGCCAGAGGTTTTTACAAAGATCATACGGTAGTTGTCTCAGGTTACAACATCTGGCAGGTTGGGGAAAAAACATATCCCATGGTCCGCGTGATAGACGGATGGAAGAGCGGTTATCACTATATTGATTATGAAGCGTTCGCAAAAGATATACGTCAATCAATATTCGGATCGTTTAATACAATAAAGGTAATACAATAGAAGTTGAGGTTTAAAGTAGTGAAAAAGAAAAAAATCGCATTTGCGGTAATCATAGCAGTAGTACTTGTTTCGGTTTTGGCTGTTGTCTTCGTTAAAAAAGGCGCACCCAAGACAGAGAATGCGTCAAGAAGAGACGGCGCGGCAGTTTCAGGCGGAGGTGATGAAGATCTTTTGCTTGTAGGCGGCGATCCGGATGCGCAGTTTGGAGCAACCAAAGGTCCGGATGCTACACAGAAGCCTGCGGAGACACTTGTTGGTGATGTGTCAAACAGTCCTGTTTCCGATAATGTTGATGAGGTCAGAACAATGACCATTTCCGAGGCTGTTGTTATAGATGCGGGCGACCGTGATGCTTTCTATAATGATGCTGAGTACAAAGATGTTGTGCCTACCGATGCAGATTCTTTTGCCGGTGATGCCGATGAAACGAAACTTGCAGAGATACCTGCAAAGTATGATTCCAGAAATGTTGATGGGAAATCGTACGTTACGGGAGTCAGAGACCAGGGATATTCGTATCTGTGCTGGGCTTTTGCTTCTGCAGGTGCTGTTGAGTGCGATATTTTAAAGCATTATCCTGAATATAAATCTTTGGATCTTGATCTGTCCGAGAAACATCTTGCTTATTACAATGTTCACAAGGCTGCAGGTTCTCATGGCGGAAATATTGATGATGATTACAGGGAACTTGTGAATAACGAGAATGAAGAGGGCGCTTGGGTTGTAGATAACGACACGGGCTATATTGCCATGGGCGGAGTTACGAACTATTGCATAAGCCTTCTTACAGCGTGGAAGGGACCTGTTTTTGATAAGGGAACGGATTCTTTTAAGAGTATTTACGGAAGCAAATATATCTTTAATGATAATAAGGATAAGCCGTCTGAAGCGTATGCGTCTGAGTTTCACGTTCAGGATGTAAGCCAGGTTTGCGGAAACTATGACAACAACATGCTTATCAAGCAGATGGTGATGGAACACGGCGGAGCAACTATCGGAGTTAATTCCGACGAGAAGTTCTGGAACAAGAATCACGGAAATCTTTATTCTCACTTTAATGGAGAACTTCCTCCTACAGCCAATCACGAGGTTCTTATAATAGGATGGGACGATGATTACAGCGCATCTAATTTTTCTTCAAGTCCGAAGGAAAACGGTGCATGGCTTTGCAAGAACAGCTGGGGAGACAAAGCGGGTTCCGACGGATTCTTTTATCTGTCATATTATGATGAGACCGCTGCCGTAAGTAACGCAGCTGCGTACAGTGCAAAGGCCAAAGGCGATGAACGATATTTTGATAACAATTATCAGGTCGGCGGATTCATCACAAACGAGGTCAGTGCGCTTGAAGATACCAAGAATACGGTAACTGCCTACACTGAATCTTCCAATCCTTACGGTGTACTGTACACTGCGATCGGCGATGAGGAGCTTGATGCGATCGGACTTATGAGCCTTGAATCATACAGACAGTACGAGGTCAGCATTTATCTTAATCCTACTGAGGGCGATGATGAGCTTAGCTTAAAGGATCTCGGAAAGCCTGTTCTTACTCAGAAGATTTCTTCTGTGAGCGGAGGTTTCCATACATACGATCTTGATGAAAAAATAAATCTTAAAGCAGGGGACAAGTTCTTTATCCTTATAAAGCCTCATACTCCGGGCAAGCTTGTGTTCGAGACTGCGGGCGATATTACTTATGAAAAGAACTACGATGAGTGGAACAATCTTACGGGAAATATCCACAACAGTAATTCTGCGAGCGGTAAGAGTTATTATATTTCGGATGACGGAAAATCATTGAACTGCCAGAAAGATAAAGACTTTTTTATCAAGGCATATACAAAAAATAAGTAACTGTGTATGTTTATGAGAACATACTTTTGAAAATGGCGAAGGAATATGGTATATTGTGTTAAAAGAATTAGAAAGGCACAATATATGGCTATTAAAGATAAGCAACCTGAACAGATAGGTACAACAGATAAGCTCAAGGCATTTAAGGCGCTTAAGGATGCGGGATATAGGACAGAATTCAGTGCCAGCGGTGTTCCCACAGTTATCTGCAAAAGCGCTGAGGATATCAGCAAGGAACTTAAGGATATCAAGAAGTTGTTGAAAGAACTCAGATATAACGGAAGTTTCGGGTTAAGAGGCCCCAGAAAGAGCGATCAGCTTGCACAGGAAACTGCAGAGGCTGAGGAGAAGAAAGAACTGACGGCTTAAAATGATACGCAAATTCACTAGGCGCGAAAGAACCTTGCCAAGTGAATTCGCGTGGTTCGCACTAAACTCGACAATACCTCGTTAAGTGCTCTACACAAGAAAACCACCTCGTTAGAAGGTGGTTTATTTTTGGGAGGAGGGGTCAACCGGTGGGGAGCCGACTGACCCGGTATGAAAAAAGTTTTGTTGGGGGAGTCAGAAGTTATTCTTCTGATAGTATATATAGTAAATTCAAAATTTGGACAAATTATGGACAAATTATAAATTTAAAATAAAGAAAGTCGAAATAATAAATAATTAATATACGGAATATTGTAAATTATTATTTGCTTTATGATATAGCGAAATAATGTATAATTAATGATGATTAAGAGTTTTTTGTGAGGAAGGTGTATATGGACAGGTTTGATGCAAGAGATTCGGGACTTATAATTAGTCCGTTGACAACGGGGGATTGCGCAGCAGCGGCGGCAAGAGCGGCAGCGGCGAGTCTTTTGTTTAAATTTGACTATGAATATGTGACGATACAGCACGAAGGGAATACCAGAACTATCGAGGTTTATAAAGATGCTGACAAATGCACACGTAATGAGACCCATTTCTATGCGGTAATGGAAGGCGGCATGGCACCTGATATCAGGGAAAAAGCTGATATACACGTAAGTGTTTCGAAGGTGACCGATTTTAGAAAAGTTGACAGCAGGGCATTTATGGATGTCAGATACGGCAATCTTTTCCTTTATGCGGGCGATGGTATCGGAATAGCGTCTGTCGACGCACCTCCTGCAAGAAAAGGTCAGGCTAATATCGAAAAAGATGCAAGAAAGCTTATTTTTGATGCGGTTGCGGGTGTGTGCGAAATTTCGGATGGAGCACAGCCTCTTTTAATAACAGTAAGTTGTCCCGAAGGAATGATGATAGCTGCAAAGCAGAACAATGCGCTTAACGCGTTTATGGGCGGTATCGGTATCATGGGAAATTATGGAACCATATCAAGCGTTCATCAGAGGGATATTGCAGGTTCTATTGAGAATCAGATCCGTGAACAGATTGAGATGGGAGTTAAGAGTATTCTTGTTTCTCCCGGAGATTACTGTGCGGACAAGATATATGAAGGAATACACGTATCGCTTAAGACTGCGATAAATTGTTTCAATTTCCCCGGAAGTGCCATAGATGCGGCATGCGAAGCGGGAGTTGAAAATCTTCTTCTGGTAGGAAATGTGGGAAAGCTTGTGAAAATGGCTGCCGGTATCATGAATACCAATTCATATGCATCTGACGGAAGAAGAGAGATCTTTGCCGCACACACGGCGATTGTCGGAGGCACATCAAGCCAGGTTAGGACGGTTATGGGATGCACCACATGTGATGAGATTTTGGCGCTTCTTAATACATGGGGCCTTCGAGACAGAGTAATGGCAAGCATAATGGCCAAGATAAACGAAGCTGTTGCAAGACGTTGCAACGGTAGGATAAGGTTCGGAGTAGCTCTTTTTTCTGAGGAATTCGGGCTTTTAGGCGCGACGGCCGACACAAGGAATGTTCTTGTAAAGGTTTCGCAGGAGCAATATGCATTGTCACTTAAGTTAAAATAGAGTATCATATTTTTTATCCAAAAATAATTAGAGGTTTAGGAGAAATACACTGATGAGCAAGATTATTTTGACCGGAGATCGCCCGACAGGTAAGCTTCACGTAGGACACTATGTGGGATCACTTAGAAGAAGAGTTGAACTTCAGAACTCCGGCGAATTCGACAAGATTTTTATTATGATAGCGGATGCTCAGGCACTTACAGATAACGCCGACAATCCGGAAAAAGTACGTCAGAATATTATAGAGGTTGCGCTGGATTACCTTTCTGTGGGACTTGATCCCGCAAAGTCAAATCTTTTCATCCAGTCACAGATACCGGAGCTTACAGAGCTTTCATTTTATTACATGAACCTCGTTACCGTATCAAGACTTCAGAGAAATCCTACGGTTAAGACCGAACTTCAGATGAGGAATTTCGGAACAAGTATTCCTGTTGGATTCTTTACATATCCTATCAGCCAGGCTGCTGATATTACTGCGTTCAAGGCAACGGTTGTTCCTGTTGGAGAAGACCAGGAGCCTATGATCGAGCAGTGCAAAGAGATTGTAAGAAAGTTTAATTCAACATACGGAGAAGCTTTGGTTGAGCCTGAGATTCTTTTGCCCGATAATGCTGCATGTCTGCGTCTTCCCGGTATAGACGGAAAGGCAAAGATGAGTAAGTCGCTCGGAAACTGCATTTATCTTTCCGAGGAGCCCGATTCTATTAAGAAGAAGGTTATGAGCATGTTTACGGATCCCAATCATTTGAGAGTGGAAGATCCCGGACAGGTTGAAGGAAATCCTGTATTTATCTATCTTGATGCATTTGCCAAGGATGAGCACTTTGCTGAGTTCCTTCCTGAGTACAACAATCTTCAGGAACTCAAGGATCACTATTCAAGAGGCGGACTTGGCGACGTTAAGGTTAAGAAGTTCCTCAACAATGTACTTCAGGCAGAGCTTGAGCCTATTCGCAACAGGAGAAAAGAATTCCAGAAGGATATCCCATATGTTTATGATGTTCTCAGAAAGGGCAGTGAGATTGCAAAAGAGACCGCTGCCAAGACTCTTGAGGACGTAAAGAGTGCAATGAGAATCAATTATTTTGATGATAAAGAACTTATTGCTATGCAATCTGCAAAGTATGAGGAGATTGGTGACTGATGAAAAATATCCTGTTTATTGCATCTGAAGGAGTACCTTTTATCAAGACCGGTGGACTTGCCGATGTTGTTGGCTCTTTGCCCAAAAATATCGACAGGCGATACTTTGATGTTCGCGTTATTTTGCCGCTCTATAAGTGTATAAGCCAGCAGATGAAGGATAGGATGGAATATGTCTCCAACTTCTATATGGATTTCCATTGGAAGAATGAGTATGTGGGCATATTCAGGTCAGAGGTTGACGGGATAAAATATTATTTCGTCGACAATGAGTTTTATTTCAACGGAATGAAACCTTACAGTGACGACACTGTTTTTGAGATTGAGAAGTACGCATTCTTTTCGAAGGCTGCGCTCTCAATCCTTCCGGTCATCGATTTCAGACCGGATATTATTCATTGCCATGACTGGCAGACGGGGCTTGTTCCCGTTTATCTCAAAGAGAGATTTCAGGGAAGTGAGTTCTATAGGGGAATCAAGGCTGTTATGACTATCCATAATCTTAAGTTCCAGGGAAAATGGGACATTAAGACGGTTCGTGATATTACGGGCCTTCCCGATTATTATTTCACTCCCGATAAGCTCGGACTCTTTAAGGACGCCGATCTTCTTAAAGGCGGTATTGTTTATTCCGATGCCATCACTACGGTTAGTAATGCGTATGCCGAAGAAATCAAGACGGAGTTCTACGGTGAGAATCTTGACGGACTTTTAAGGGCGCGCGCAGGAGATCTTCGCGGCATTGTAAACGGAATAGACTATGATGAATTCAATCCCGAGACGGATGAATTTATTCCATACAGATATAATTCGATCAATTTCCGCAAAGAGAAGTACAAGAATAAGAAAGAGCTTCAAAAAGAGCTCGGACTTAAAGCGGATGAAAAGTGCATGATGATCGGTATCGTTTCAAGACTTACCGACCAGAAGGGCTTTGACCTTATTAACTGCGTTCTTGACGAACTCTGCCAGGATGCGGTTGAGCTCGTTGTTCTGGGAACGGGAGATGAGCAGTATGAGAATTCGTTCCGTCATTTTGACTGGAAGTATGATGACAAGGTTTCTGCGAATATTTACTATTCAGAGCCGATGTCTCACAAGATCTATGCGGCCTGTGATGCATTCCTTATGCCGTCACTTTTTGAGCCCTGCGGACTTTCACAGCTCATGGCTCTCAGATACGGAACCATTCCCATTGTAAGACAGACAGGCGGACTTATTGATACGGTCGAGCCTTACAATAAATTCGAGGGAACGGGTACTGGTTTTGGTTTCCTTAATTACAACGCCCATGAGATGCTTGCCACGATCCGTGAAGCGGAGAGCGTGTTCTACGACGGAAAGCGCGAGTGGAATAAGATGATAGACCGCGCGATGGCTGTTGATTTCTCTTGGAAGGTTTCAGCGGAAAAATATCAGGAGATGTACGATTGGCTCAGGCCATGATTTATAGTTATGAGTGAAGATTCAAAGAAAAATTTATTTAAGCAGGCGGGCATATTGGCCATTGCCGGCATAATATCGAGAATAATAGGTCTTTTATATAACAGTCCTCTTGCTGCAATTATCGGCGACGAAGGTAATGGCTATTATAGTGGTGCTTTTCAGGCATATACTATAGTTCTTATGATTTCTGCGTTTAGCATTCCATCTGCTATATCTAAGATAATAGCTGGAAAGTTGGCACTGGAAGAATATAGAAGTGCACACAGAATTTTTAAGTGTGCGCTTATTTATGTTGCTATTGTTGGTGGAATTGGAAGTCTTGCTTTGTTTATGGGAGCGGATTTATTTGCTGATGATGCGGGAACGGCATTGGTTCTTCGTTTCTTTGCACCAACGGTATTTCTTTTTGGCTTCTTGGGTGTGCTTAGAGGATATTTTCAGGCACACAGAACGATGACGCCTACATCAATTTCTCAGCTTCTTGAACAGATATTGAATGCTGTAATAAGTGTATTTGGTGCGCTTTGGCTTACTAAACTTGCTGGTGATGAAACAATGATCATTGCAGGAGAAAAAGCTTCAAAGAAGGCTGTTTACGGAGCTATAGGAAGTTCGCTCGGCACAGGTTCGGGAGTAATAACTGCGCTTATTTTTATGTGCGTTGTCTATTTTGTTAAAAGAGATAAGATAAAAAGCAAAATTGATAGTGATAAAGGAAGAGAAATTTCCAACAGCGATGCTCTTAAGCTTATCGTTTCAATAGTTACACCATTCATTTTAAGTACATGCATTTATAATCTTTCCGGATTTCTTAATTTTTCAATCTTCAGTCGTGCGCTTAGATATGTAAGGGAAATGAAAATTACCGGTGCATATGGCATAAAATGGTATTATGGCATATTTACAAGAAAGGCTATGGTTATAACCAATATTCCTATTGCATTTTCAGCAGCCGCTGCCTCTGCAATGATACCTGAAATATCTACAGCGTTCGCAAAAGGCGACAAAAAAGATGCAGCAGAGACTGTTGCGGGAGTTATGAGAGTAATGATGATGATTTCTATCCCTTGTGGTGTTGGACTTTTTGCTCTTGCCAGACCTGTAATGATGATATTATTTCCACAGAAGGATTCGCTTGGTATAGCATCATTTTACTTAGCGTTTTTGGCTATAACTGTTATTTTTTATTCTGTTTCAACTGTTACAAATGCTGTACTTCAAGGAACAGGTAAGTTAAAGGCACCTGTTGTCAATGCGGCTATAGCTCTTGTGATTCAAGGTGTTATGCTTGTTCTGTTGCTTTCTTTTACTGATTTGATAGGTGAAGCGCTTTGTATTGTAACTATTGTTTATTCGCTCCTTATGTGTATTCTTAATAATATTTCTATGAAAAAACATATCGTTGTACCGATAGATATTAAGAAGACTTATGTATTACCGGCCATTGCGGCTTCTGTTATGGGAATTGTGGCGTATTTCTTATATGCAGTACTGTCAGCACTTTTGGGCGGAATTATTGCAGGAGAGTACTGGCTTAATCTTTTGTGTGCGGGAGTATCAATATTAGTTGCAATATTTGTTTACTTTGCCGTACTAATAAAGATCGGAGGCGCAGCAAGAGAGGATATCCTCAAGTTCCCCAAGGGAAGAAGCCTGGTTAAGGCGCTTGAGAAAATCAAATTATTATAACTAAGATAATAAAAATCCTTATGACGTTGTTAAGATGCCATGAGGATTTTTTATATAAGGATTGGACAAATTATAATGGCTGAAAGATTTGCAGTAATAGACACGGAAACAAACTGGAAGAATGTTGTAATGTCAGTGGGGATAGTAATTGCGGAAGATGAGCATTTTGTGGCTTTGGACAATACATACATTATCATTGAGGAAGCTGCCAAAGTTGGCGGGATGTACTCATACGCGCTTAATATCAAGGGAAAGACTCCGCAGATGCTGGATCGCATAAGCGCTGTTAAAGCCATAAAGGATTATCTGAATTCTTTTGGCATAAAATCGATATTCGCATATAATGCATCGTTCGATGCCAGAGTGTTACCGGAGTTAAAAGAGTATAGTTGGCATGATATATTAAAACTCGCAGCTTATAAGCAGCATAATCCTAAGATTCCGCCTGAAGCACCATGTTGCTCGACCGGACGTTTAAAGAGTGGCTACAGAGTCGAGAATATTCTTCATATGTTCGGCGAGGAAGGATATGAGGAGTTTCACAATGCGTTGACGGATGCGGTCGATGAGCTTAGAATCATGCGCTATCTAAAATACGGTATAGAGAAGTATCCGGTACTGTGAGTGCTGTCGGGATGTAGATCAATAAAGTTGTCTATATCCCGACTTTTTATTGACATAAAAAAGAGCATCCCCCATAATTTTAAGTATAGGTATTTACTGGTGTAATACGTTGCCTTTTTAAAGCGTCAAGGCAAGACGCCGGCAACGTCAACTAAAAATTCCAACTAGATGGAAGGGGGTTCTTATGGCAAACGAAATGGTAGTATTTCAGGGAAAATCATTCTCGGTTGGGCTTCAGTCAATGCTTGGTTCTACAGCATACGGATGGTGCCTGACAGGTCTACCGAAAGGCGTAGTATTGTTAAATATCGAAACGGAAAAGGTTCAGTCACCTAACACGGTTGCGCCTATTATTCAGAAGTTCTGGTTCGTTGCTGTTTCTGAAACAGATAAGAAAGCTGAAATTGAATTTACAATGATGAATTTCACTAACTTGTCTGCGACAGATCAGAAACATAATGTTTCAATCTCAGTTGTTCCCAGTGATTCAGATGAATTCGCTAAATATAGCGAAAATAATGATGCAATGCTAAGAAGTATCAGCAATGCTGCAATTCCTTACGGATATGTGCTCGGAGCACAGGATCCGCTTCTTAAGTACGGATATGCGTGCGATGCAGCCGATACTCCTACACTTAAATATGGATATCCGTGTGGGATACAGGATGCAACTAACACCAATGTGAAGTATGGCTATACATGCGGTGCAAATGATGCGACTGCTGTAAAATACGGATACCCTTGCGGTACACAGGATGCAACACTTATGAAGTACGGATATCCTTGCGGAGTAGAAGATGCAACGCTTAAGTATGGATATCCGTGTGGAGCGGAAGATGTGGCAACCGGCGTTAAATACGGCTATCCATGCGGAGAACCGGTTCTTAAGTATGGCTATCCATGCGGAGACACACCTGCACTTAAATATGGATACCCTTGCGGAGACGCTCCGGTACTCAAGTATGGTTATCCATGCGGAGAAACACCGGTACTTAAATATGGATATCCTTGCGGCGCACAGGATGCAACGCTTAAATATGGTTATCCGTGCAATATTCAGAATTCAGCGGTTGCTTACGGATATAACTGCAATGCGCAGAATGCAATGATGAAATATGGTTATTTCTGCTAACAAATTGAATACATAATGCCCATCGGCGGTTTGGAGGTTAAGAAAAAAGAAATGGCACATATTGAATATAAACCGGTTACAGCAGTCTGGGAGGTTACGATGGGATGCAACATGCGTTGCGGCCATTGCGGCTCGTCTTGCGCGGGCGCGCTCCCAGGAGAACTTAGCACAATGGAAGCTCTTGACCTATGCGATCAGATCGCGGAGCTTGGGCTGAGATGGATAACCTTGTCAGGAGGAGAGCCGCTTACAAGAAAGGATACACCGGATCTGGTGAAAAGACTTTCCGGTAACGGAGTTAAGGTAAATATCATTACCAACGGCTGGCTTCTTGATACAGATATGGCAAAAAGACTCAAAGACAGTGGGATATCTACAGTTGCAATAAGTATTGATGGTACACCGGAGATACATGACAGTGTAAGAAAAGAAGGAGCTTTTGAACACGCCCGTAATGCATTTCATGCAATGACGGAACTTGGGATAGAGACCGGCGCTGTCACAACCATAACTAAGAAAAATATAGATATCCTTTCGGATCTTAAAGAAGAATTAATCGGCATGGGAGTTAAGACATGGCAGGTACAGCTTGGTCTGCCCATGGGAAATCTTAAGGAACGCCCTGACTGGGTGCTTGAGCCGAAACAGGTCAATGATGTCATCGATTTTTGCTACAACACGGCAAAAGAGGGAAGAATTCGAATATACCCCGCCGATTGTATCGGTTATTATTCGAAAAAAGATCTTGAAACAAGGCGTATATCTTTCGGCTTTGACAGACATTCTTTGTGGGATGGCTGCAATGCGGGGGTTCGCGGCTTTGGAATATTGCATAACGGAGATATTTTGGGATGTACTTCAATTCGCTCAAAAGAGTTTATTGAAGGGAATATCCGTAAGAGAAAACTGCGTGAAATATGGGAAGATGAAAATGCATTCTTATGGAGGCGCCAGCTGACAAAAGAAAAACTTTCCGGCTCATGCAAGACCTGTGTCTATGGCTCAAAGTGCCTCGGAGGCTGTCCGAATACTAGGCTTACAATGAAGGGCAGTATATACGAGGAGAACGAGTATTGCGCATACAATCTTTCTCTCAAGAAAAAAGAAACAAAGTATTCCAAGTGCGACAATGCCGCTGCATTACGCAGACTGGCAGATTCGCTTATACAGCAGGGGGATTATCAGGAAGCATCTTTTGCTCTTAAACGGACAAAAGAGCTGGATCCCGAGAATGCAGATGTATATAGCGCAATAGGCTACAGCGAATTCATGTGCGGAAACTATGAATCCTGCCTTGAAGCAAATAATAAGGCGCTCGAGATGGACAGCAATAATACTTACGCCATGGGCGGTCGTGCACTTGCTTTGTTCAGACTCGGACAGAAGGATGAAGGCATTCGCATCATGCGCGAAGCAGTCGCTTTGACAGGCGGTCGTGATATTAACTTGATTCAGGATCTGAGATACATGACAGACGGTAAGATGTGATGATATGTAAAGAATAATAGAAAGGCAGCCTTTTTCGAGGAATAGAACTGAAAAAAGGCTGCCTTTAGGTGCTTATTTCTTTAATCACTTATAAGTTTAAGAGCGGATATATCCGGTGAGATCGAAAGCGAATAGTTGGTGTAATAAACTACGAAGCCGGGTTTTGAGCCGTTTGGTTTCTTTACGTCTTTGCGCTTTAAATAGTCAATCTCGACCTTCTCCTGAACTTTTCCTTTTGAGTAGTAGGCTGCAAGGGCAGCAGCTTCCTCGAATGTTCTGTCGGGAACTTCTTTGCCTTTTGTTATGAGGACAACGTGAGATCCCGGTATCTTCTTTGCGTGAAACCACCAGTCTCCGCCGTTGGCGGTCTTGAAGGTAAGTTCATCGTTCTGGATATTATTTTTTCCGACATAGATATCAAAGCCGTCGCTAGACTGATAGTGGAAGGGCTTGCTTGTTATCTTTTCTTTGCGGCCGCTCTTTCCAAAGCCTGATTTTATGTAGCCGCTCTCGTGGAGTTCTTGCCTTATCTGGGCAAGATCTGCTTCTTTTTCTGCAATTTCAAGAGCACACTCTATTGATTCAAGCTGCTCAATCGCTTCTTTAGATTCTTTTAGCTGCTCTTCAAGAGCTTCAGCGGTTCTCTTAAGTTTCGTATATTTATCAAAATACTTCTTGGCATTCTGGCTTGGAGTCAGAGTCGGGTCAAGTGTGATCGTTATGTCTTTTCCCGTGTTGTAATCGTTGACAGTAATCTTATCGGCGCCCGGCTCCGCGCTGTAGCCGTAAACTGTAAGGAGTTCGCCGTAAATTCTGTACTTGTCCTTTTTGTCGCAGTCGAGCATTTGCTTGGTCTGAAGGTCGTACTTACGAACGTTTCTTTCAAGTGCAGTCTGAACGATTTTTCTGAGGTCGACAGACTTTTGTCTGATTCTTGTGACGACGTTCTTTTCTGCATAGTACTTGCTGATAAGCTCAGAGATACTGTTCTGGGCAACTGCGGAAAATCCCGGTGCGTCCTTGTACATGGTAAGCGGGATGGAAGAGTACTCCTTGGGAGAGTTTCCTTCATAGATGATCTCGGGCGTAAATTCGCCGTTTTTTACCATATCAACGATCTCGGAAAAAGCTCTGTAAAGCGCTATGGATTCGGATGTGTCGAGCGCTATCGCGGACTTGTCGGAATCGATGTTTGCTCTTTTACAAATCTCCTGAGAAATAACGGGCGAAAGACCTGTGTAGCCTTGATAAATCGCTTTGAATACAGGTGCACCCTTACTCAGAACAACTGCTGAGAATTCGTCTGCACTTGTCGAAAGAGGGTTCATCTTATCCTGCGAAGGAACGAAATACTCGCGGCCCGGAAGAACTTCTCTTACTGAGCTGACCGATGCGGGAATGTGCTTGATACTGTCGATTATCACATTGTCCTCGTCGGTAAAGATGATATTGCTGTATTTGCCCATGATCTCGATGAGGAGGACTTTGTGCCTAAGATCACCCATTTCATCCAGGTGCTCAATCTCAAAGCGGATAATTCGCTCAAGCCCGGGCTGAGTTACAGAAATGATGCGGCCGTTCTGGATGTGTTTTCTTAAAAGCATACAGAAATTCGGCGCAGTCATGGGTGATGGCTTCGTTTCGTCTGTCATATAGATGAGCGGAAGAGAAGCGTCGGCCGACATGATCATCTTAGCCTGCTTTATTCCGTATTTGTCAGTGTTTTCGTAGGAAAGCTTGACCGTGATGAGAAGTTCGTCACTCTCTGTTTGAGCAATCTTGTAGACCCTTCCTCCGGTCAGAAGATCGCTCATATCTTTAGTTATATTTGCTATGGTTATACCGTCAAATGCCATTTTTTACTCCGTATATTAAAGTTGATAATATATTGTATAGTCTACTAGCCGCGGGAATGTCTGTCAAAAATGTTTTATTTTGTCAAAAAAGAAAAATAGAAGGTTTTTATATGCTGCATAGGATGTATATTTTTAAGCATTTGCTGTATATAATTACTTCATAACAAAGAGTGATATCTAACAAAAAATTAAAGACGGAGGAAGCTATGGATAAATCACTTAAACCCAAGATTAAAACAATCTTATTTGCGGCTGTTTTAATTGTGCTTATGCTTGTAACTCAGTTTGTTGCAGCTTTTTTTGGAAGTGCTGCTGTTTCATTTGTAACAGTATTTATGGGGAAAAGCTTAGATGTACAGAGTCTTATCCCGATATCTTTGCTGGTATCTGAGATAGTGTGTATTATTGTATTTGGAATCTGGTATTTCAATAAGTATGTAAAAAAAGATAAAAATGAAGGTGTGTACGAATCGGGATTAAAGAAGATTTTAAACTTCAAAGATCTTGTTTTTATCATCACACTTACTGTTGCCGGATTTTTTTTTGGCGAATATAATATCTCAATTTATATCGGCTGCTATTCCGGAAGCGGGTCAAAAGTTTAAATCAGTTATGGATTCAGTTCTTGTTGATGGCAATATATTTGGTGTTATCGCAACTGCCCTGTTGGGGCCTATAGCGGAGGAACTTGTTTTTAGAGGGCTGCTTGTGAAGAATGCAAAGAAGGAATTTGGGCTTATAGGATGCATGGTGTTAAGTGGTATTGCATTTGGTATTATGCATCTTAATCCGATACAGGGTATTTATGCGATCCCTCTGGGAATGATATTTGCTTATTTTGCATATAGGTATAACTCAATAATTCCGACAATATTGGCACACATTATAAACAATTCTATTGCTGTGTTTCTTCCAAAAATATATCATGGAGATATGGGATATATCACTTGCGCAGTATTGTGCTTAGCATTTTTAGCTGTTTCTGTAACTGTTAAGAAGTGTTTTTTTAAAAAAGAATTAGTTATATCATAAGGGTAAGGAGAAAGCGTAAGATGGAAAAAAGAAGAATTTATAAAAGTAATGACAGAAAGATCTGTGGTGTATGCGGAGGACTTGCGGAGTTTTTCGGAATTGATCCCACAATAGTTCGCCTCGTTTATGCGATACTTGCACTTACATACGGAAGCGGATTATTGATTTACATCATTGCAGCAATCATCATGGATGATAAGCCGGATTATGTAAGCAGAGGATGATTGATTATAATGTTAAAGGCTATGCATGTGATCTATGCATAGCCTTTCTTTTTAAAATCAGAATCCGATTCTCTCAATTTCCGCAGCGAGATTTCTTCCGTATGTCTCGCATCCGAAGCAATTGGGATGAAGATTGTCCAGGAAGTATTCGGGGAAGTGAGGTACCATTTTCATTCCGTCGATGATCTTTACGTTTTTGTATTGTCCGGCAATATCTCTGACTTTTTCGCAGAAAGAATATAGCGTCGGCAATTCGTCTATATGATCTCCTCTCCACAGAGGCGATATGCAAAGAATAGGTATCTCATTACCGTATATACCGGTTAAAGTCTCGTAATATTCCTCGACTTTGCTCATGTCGCCGTCGCCGTACTGATTGGTCCCGAGCGCAACAATAATCTTGTCCGGCATATATCCGTCCATTTTCATGAGTGAGTTCTTATCGTATATATATCCGCCGATGCCCTGGTTAAGTATGCCATAATTAAGAATCCTGTTGGCGACGCTTACATATGTACAGGACGATCGTAAGGGGCCGTAGCCTTGAGTGATGGAATCTCCGAGCCACAATACTTTTTCACCTTTAACAGCGGGAATTACATCGGCATCTATCGTGAAGTTCTTGATCCAGACCGTGGCATCTGCCGGAAGATAGATGATTACATTCTTTTTACCTTCGGGAAGTTCCCATTCAATCGTGCCGACATCCATGATGTCTTTTACATACTTGATTTCAGTTACAAATCCGTCGACCAAGAGCTCAAAAGAATCGGGAGAACCCTTCCATATTATCTTGTAATCAAATGAGAGTTTACTTGCGGATGTAGTAAACTCAAGCGTTTTGGCGGTTGTTGCGGTGCAGCGGTCATACCACATCTCAAACGCGCCTTTAAAGTATTCAACTTGCTTTTTGGAATACTGAAAAGCCTGAAGATATCCGTCTTCGGTCTCTTCAAATTCATAGGCCCCAAAATAAATCTTTTTTAATTCTTCATTTGTAAAAATCATTGCTATAACCTCCCAAACTGCCTGGCGCCTAATGTATCTTTGTTTTATGCCAAAGCAGTACATTTTTAATTATAATGAACAGCTTACATGTTGTCATTACTTGGATGAATCTTACGAATCTCTTTCCAAAATATGGCATTTTTTGATATTTATAATTATTTTATTGTAAACGCTTACATAATCTGTTATAACAGTAAAAGTAAAGATTTTTATTCAAAAATTAATGTAAGAAGTTACATTCGGAGGGTATGGGTTATGCAGCTATTAAATTACGATGTTTTGGCGAATACAGGTTACAAGGGATTTGTACAAAAAGATGCGCAGATTAAGGTTCTTCAGTTTGGAGAAGGCAACTTTCTTCGCGCGTTTGTTGATTATTTTTTTGATATAAGTAATGAAAAAGCAGGTTTTGACGGCAAGGTTGCGCTGGTTCAGCCAATCGCGCAGGGACTTACGAAGCTCATTAACGATCAGGAGGGGCTTTACACTCTGTATCTCAGAGGAAGCGAGAACGGAGAGAAGGTAGATCTTAAGAGAGTTATTTCTGCGGTCAAATGCTGTCTTAATCCTTATGAAAAGAGCGATTTCGATAAGATGATGGAGATTGCCGCGAGCGATTCTCTCGATATCATCGTTTCAAATACAACGGAGGCGGGAATTGCTTACGATCCTTCCTGCAAGTTTGAGGATGTTCCTGCAAGCAGCTTCCCCGGAAAGCTCACACAGGTTCTTTATACACGATTCAAGGCAGGCAAGAAGGGCGTGGTTATTCTTTCCTGCGAGCTTATCGATAATAACGGAAAAGAGCTCCTTAAGTGCGTAAACAGTTATATCGATCAGTGGAATCTCGGCGAGGAGTTCAAGAACTGGGTGAATGCTGACAACATTTTTTGTTCAACTCTCGTAGACAGGATTGTTCCGGGACGTATCCGCGATGCAAAAGAAGTTGAGAAGCTCGAAGCTGAAAACGGCTATCACGATGAGCTCATTGATGTCGGTGAGATATTCGGTGTCTGGATAATCGAAGGCCCCAAGGAACTTGAGGACAGGCTTCCTTTTAAGAAGGCAGGAGTAAATGTTCATGTTGTTCCTGATGTTATGCCGTATAAACACCGCAAAGTCCGCATTCTTAACGGGGCACACACGGGATTTGTGCTTGGCGCGTATCTTGCGGGACAGGATATTGTAAGAGACTGTATGCAGAATGATACAATCGCAGGTTTCATGAACAAGATGCTTAATGACGAGGTTATTCCGACGCTTGTGGATCACCTTGATAAGGACGATCTTGATGAGTTCGCGAGTGCGGTTAAGGACAGATTCAACAATCCTTTCGTAAATCATGAGCTTATGTCGATATCGCTTAACTCAACAAGTAAGTGGAAGGCAAGAAATATGCCGTCATTCCTTCAGTATATTGAGAAGAACGGCAAACTTCCCGTATGTCTTACAATGTCACTTGCGGCATATATTGCTTTTTATTCAAATGATATATCCGAGCTTACGGACGCAGGGCTTTTATGCAAAAGACCTGCAGGCAATACCTACACTGTAAGCGATGACAGATGGGTTCTTGAGTTCTACTATGAGCACAGAGCCGATTCCGAAGAAGCGCTTGTTAAAGCAGTTCTCGGAAACAAGAATATGTGGGATACTGACCTTAATGAAATAGAAGGTCTTACAGACGCAGTTATAAAAAATCTTGAGAAAATACGTAAAGAAGGTGCCGAGGCAGCATATGCAAGCTGTCTCTGATTTGCATTGACCTTAATTTTGGGTTATATTATAATAACTTGTGTATTATTATGCCCAAAAATAAGGGGGATTTACAGATGGTCTGCAGTATGACTGGTTTTGGCAGAAGTGAAGTCACAGAAGGTCAACGCAAGTACATTGTTGAGCTTAAATCTGTTAACAATCGTTATCTTGATATAAATGTCAAGATGCCTAAGAAATTCAACGCATTTGAGTCTGCAATTCGTTCAGAACTAAAAGGCTATATGAAACGTGGCAAAGTTGATGTGTTTGTCAGCTACGAGGATTTTTCGGAGTCCGAGTCCAAGGTTAAATATAACAAGGCTATCGCGCAGGAATACTACGATGCTTTGCAGGAAATGATCAAGGACTTTAACCTTGATGATGAGATAAGACTTCCTCTTTTATCCAAGTTTCCCGAAGTCTTCACAATGGAAGAAGAGGAGCTTGATGAGGAAGAAGTTTGGACGGGGCTTAAGAGAGCTCTGAATGAAGCCGGCAAACAGTTCATGGAGTCAAGAGCTAAGGAAGGTGAATTCCTTTGCGCCGATCTCACGGCAAAACTTGAGGAGATGCTTGAGAATGTCGAGTATATTACCGAGCGTTCGCCTGAAATCATCAAAGAGTATAAGGCTAAACTCAGAGAGAAGATTCAGGATCTGATGGAAGATAAGCAAATCGATGAGAATCGTCTCGCCATGGAAGTTACCATATTTGCCGATAAGGTATGCGTGGATGAGGAACTTACAAGACTCAGAAGCCATATAGAAGCGACATCAGATGCACTCAGAAACGGTGATGACAAGGATGGAATCGGAAGAAAACTTGATTTCCTTGCGCAGGAAATGAACAGGGAAGCCAATACTATCCTTTCTAAATCAACTGATCTTAAGATCTCCGACAGGGGAATCTCACTTAAGACCAATATAGAAAAAGTAAGGGAGCAGATTCAGAACATTGAGTAAACTCATTCATATTGGATTTGGCAACATTGTCAACGCCGACAAGATTATCAGTATAGTCAGTCCTGACGCAGCTCCGATAAAGAGAATGGTTCAGAAGGCCAAGGAACAGGGGACGGGTGTTGATGCAACGCAAGGACGTAAGACCAAGGCTGTTTTAGTCATGGAGAACGGTATGCTTGTGTTATCAGCTCTTTTGCCTGAAACAATCAGTGCAAGAGCACAATCAGAGAGTGAGAATATTACAGATGAATCGTAAAGGTATTATAATTGTTGTCTCGGGCTTTTCAGGCGCGGGCAAAGGCACAGTAATGAAGGCACTTACAGCAAAGTACGATCAGTATGCTCTGTCTGTATCGGCTACGACCAGAACTCCCAGAACGGGCGAGGTCAACGGAAGAGAGTACTTTTTTGTAACTACCGAAGAATTTGAGAAGATGATCGATGAAGACGGGCTTATCGAACATGCCAAGTATGTCAATCACTACTACGGAACTCCCAGAAAGTACGTAGAGGATAAGCTTGCCAACGGAATCGATGTTATCCTTGAGATTGAGATTCAGGGAGCGCTTCAGATCAAAGAACAGTATAAGGACGCAGTTCTTTTATTCATAACACCTCCTTCAGCCGGGGAACTCGAGAAGAGACTTCGCGGAAGAGGAACTGAGACCGATGAAGTCATAAAGAAACGCCTTAGCAGGGCAAAAGAGGAATCGGTTGGAATTGAGAAGTACGACTATATTGTTGTCAATGATAAGCTCGAGGAGTGCGTTGAGAATGTGCACAGGATCATAAGTGCAGCTCATTGCAGTCCGGACAGAAATCTTGAATTTATAGATGACATAAGGCATCAGCTTGAAAAATACTAATTTAATCAAATAAATGTTATTTGCGGATATCCGCAGGAAAGGAACAACATGATACATCCTTCATATGTAGATCTGATGAAAGTAGTAAACAAGGGAGTTGAAGAGGGTGAGGAGCCTGTAATCAGCTCAAGATATTCAGTAGTTATGGCTACTGCAAAGAGAGCAAGACAGATTATTGCAGGTGACGAGCCTATGGTTAAGGTTAAGGACAAGCAGAAGCCTCTTTCAATTGCGGTTGAGGAAATGAATCAGGATACTCTTCGCATTCTTACTGAAGAGGAAAAAGAAAAGCTTGATAGCGCAGACGCAATTGAGGAAGTTGAGAGTACAGAAGAAAACTGATATGAAGATATTGTTTGTATCGCTTGGATGCGACAAAAATAGAGTTGATACCGAGGTTATGCTTGGTATGTTGCATAGCCGTGGGTATGACTTTACAGATGATGAATCGGAAGCCGAAGCAGCAGTTGTTAACACCTGCTGCTTTATAAATGATGCTAAGCAGGAAAGCATTGATGCAATACTTGAACTTGCGGAGCTTCGAAAGGCAGGACAGCTGAAGGCGCTTATCGTTACAGGTTGTCTTGCACAGAGATACAAGGAAGAAATACAGGACGAGATTCCTGAGGTTGATGAAATCCTTGGTGTAACCTCCTCTGATAAGATTATAGAAGCTATTGATGAGACTTTAGCCAGAAACACGATTTTTTCTCACAAGAACTATTTTGATGATATCAATAAAAAGCCTGTGGGAGGCATGGACAGAATTATTACTACAGGCGGTCTTTTTAATTATCTTAAGATTGCAGAAGGGTGCGATAAACATTGCACTTATTGCATAATACCCAAAGTTAGAGGAAATTACAGAAGTGTTCCGATGGAGCAGCTTTTGGAAGATGCCAATAAGCTTGCGGAAAAAGGTGTTTCTGAACTTTTGATAGTTGCACAGGAAACAACCTTGTACGGAACGGATCTCTACGGAGAGAAGAAACTCCCTGAACTCTTGCATAAGCTTTGCGAGATTGAGGGCTTTAAGTGGATAAGGGTTTTGTATTGTTATCCGGAAGAGATCACCGATGAACTTATTCAAACTATAAAAAATGAGCCTAAGATATGTAATTATCTTGATATACCCATTCAGTCCGGATCGGATAAGATCCTTAAGAAGATGGGGCGCAGAACCAGCAATGCCGAGATTAGGGAGCTTGTAGGCAAGCTTCGAAAAGAAATTCCGGATATTTGCATAAGAACAACGCTTATAAGCGGGTTCCCCGGAGAAACTGCGGAAGATCACAATGAGACGATGGCGCTTGTGAGAGATCTTCGATTTGACAGATTGGGTGTATTTACATATTCACAGGAAGAAGATACACCTGCTGCGACTATGCCGGATCAGGTATCTGAGAGGGTTAAGACGACCAGAAGGAATAAACTTATGAAGCTTCAGCAGGAAATTGCGTTTGAAGCTGCCGGTGAGATGGTCGGAAGAGATGTCGATGCGGTTATCGAAGGCAGAATCACAGATTCAGATGATGATGACGGCCTGTCCTATGTTGCGCGTACATATAAGGATGCTCCTGATATAGACGGTTATCTTTTTGTGACCGGAGTGCAGAGAGAGCTTATGACAGGCGATTATATAAAGGTACATATAACAGGCTCTAACGAATACGACTTGATTGGGGAGGAAAAAATATGAATTTACCGAACAAATTAACAGTATGCAGAGTAATATTGATTCCTTTTTTTGTATTTTTTCTTTTATTTGATCCTAACAGCGTTTCATTTAAATGGATCGCGCTTGGAATATTTGTAATAGCAAGTCTTACCGATATGCTTGATGGAAAGATTGCGAGAAAATATAACCTTATCACTGATTTTGGTAAGTTTATGGATCCTTTGGCAGACAAACTTCTTGTTTGCAGTGCGATGATAGGACTTATAGAACTTGGAAGAATTCCTTCATGGATAGTTATAGTTATCATCGCCAGAGAATTCGTTATCAGCGGATTCAGACTTATTGCTTCCGACAACGGAAGAGTAATTGCCGCAAGCTACTGGGGCAAATTTAAGACAACGTTTCAAATGATTATGGTAATCCTGATGATTGCAAATATACAGAACGACGCTTTTTATATGCTTACACAGGTAATTATGTGGATAGCACTTGCGCTCACCATCATTTCTCTTGTGGATTACCTTGTAAAAAATAAGGATGTAATGAATGGAAGTAAATAATAACAACGAAGAAATAAAGATCAGATATGACGAATCAGGTCTTAATGAGAAGATAATCCGTGCTGTTTCAGAGATGGGATTTGAGTATATGTCCCCCATCCAGAAAGCGGCAATTCCTGTAATGATGGAAGGTAAAGATATCATAGGTCAGGCGCAGACGGGTACAGGTAAGACCGCTGCGTTTGGTATTCCTCTTTTGGAGAAAGTTGATCCCGAGAATAAACACTTACAGGCAGTTGTGCTTTGCCCTACAAGAGAGCTTGCAATGCAGGCTGCCGACGATATAAGAGATTTTGCCAAGTATATGCATGGAATCAAGGTTCTTGCGGTATACGGAGGCCAGGATATTTCAAGACAGATAAGAGCACTTTCGGCCGGAGTACAGATTGTTGTTGGCACACCCGGACGTGTTATGGACCACATGAGAAGACATACCATGAAGATGAAGGATGTCAAGGTTCTCGTACTTGATGAGGCGGATGAGATGCTTGATATGGGCTTTAGAGAGGATATTGAGACTATCCTTGAAGGAATGCCCGAGGAGAGACAGACAGCTCTTTTTTCAGCAACAATGCCCGAGCCTATTTTGCAGATAACAAGAAAGTATCAGAAAGATGCTGAATATATAAAGATGACTCCCAAGGAGATCACTGTAGCAGCGATCGAGCAGACTTACTATAGGGTTCCACAGAGAATGAAGGAAGAAGTTCTTGTAAGACTTCTTGATTATTTCAATCCCGGAAGAACACTTATTTTCTGTAATACAAAGAGAATGGTTGATGAGCTTTCAGAGAAGCTCAAGGGCAAGGGATTCCTTGCAGACGGACTTCACGGCGATCTTTCACAGAATCAGAGAGACACTGTTATGAAGCTCTTTAGAACCGATAAGATCAATATCCTTATCGCTACGGATGTTGCGGCAAGAGGAATTGACGTAAGCGGTGTTGAGGCTGTATTTAACTTCGATATTCCCGAGGATATCGAGTATTATGTTCACAGAATCGGAAGAACAGGTCGTGCGGGCAGAAGCGGTAAGTCATTTACGCTTGTCGGCGGAAGAGAGATGTACAAGCTCCGCGAGATCGAGAGAGTTTGTCATACCAAGATTGAGGAAAGAAGAGTTCCTTCTGCAAAAGAGATCACAAGAGTTAAGTCACAGAAGGTATTCGGTGAAGTTATAGATATAATCGAGAACGGCGATATTACTTCTACCCTTGAATTTGTAAATCAGAAAATTGAAGAGGGCGAGTATACTGCGGAGCAGCTTGCTGCCGGATTCATGAAGCTCAAGATGGGTGCCGATATCGAGGATCTTGTTCTCTTTGAGAAAGACCGTGATTACGGCGATCGCAGACGCAGAGGTGGAAGAGATTACCGTTATGACGAGAGAACCGGAAAGAGAGACAGAAGAAGAGGTCCTAACGGTGGAAGAAGAGCTTCCGATATGAAAAAAGGCGCGTTTGAAGGCAGACGCGCTACAGACGGTAAGAGAGGTTCATCTTCGGGCAGAAGAAAGTTTGAAGACAGAAGGGGAAGCGATAAGCGCAGATCCTCTTATAAGAATGCGGAGCTCCCTGAAAGAGAGAACACTTCTCCCAAGCCGAGAAGAGAACGTTCTTCATCCAAGTCATATCAGGACGGAGCATCTGTGTTTGAGAATGTAGGAAGACTCAACATCAAGGATGAGAAATCTACAAAAGCATGGTATATGGGCGAAGATAGAGATACAATGAATGTATCAAAGTCAGATCGCAAAAATATAAAAGCAGAGAATAAAAAGAGAAGTATTGATTATCTTCAGGATGTCGACGATCTTGTAATGGAAAGCTTTGGAAAACGCAAAAAGTAAAGATTTATGGCTGAGCGTAAGGGAGGCGGAACAGTGAAAGACAGAAAAACTCTGATCGGCAAGACCTTAAGAGCAAAGATATTTAATATGGTCAGTGTCGGTGTGATAGATGAGCCTATCAACAGATTCTATGACTTTTTGAGTATTGTTGCACTTGTTCTAAATCTCTTTTCAGCATTTGCGATAACCTACAATTACATGGAGGAGCATTATAAAGGGCTCCTTCTTGGGATTGAGGCTGTGACAACATTTTTCTTTGCAATTGACTATATCTTACGGCTTCTTTCCGCTAATGAGCTTTATCCAAAGGATAGTGAGCTTACATCACTCAGAAAATATATTTTGTCTTTTACGGGTATTGTTGATCTTTTATCGTTTTTACCCTACTATCTTTCAGTATTTTTCCCGGTATTCTTTCCGGCAGGAACAGCTGTATTCAAACTCTTCAGAGTTGCAAGGATTCTCAGGCTGTTCAGAATCAATTCCTATTACGATCAACTTAATGTCATAACGGAAGTAATAAACAGAAAGAAGCAGCAGCTCATGGCTTCTGTGTTTATAATACTTATACTTATGATGGCAGCAAGCCTTTGTATGTACAGCGTTGAGCATGACAGGCAACCGAAAGTGTTTAAAAATGCCTTTTCCGGTATATGGTGGTCGGCATCGACGCTTCTAACCATAGGATACGGCGATATATACCCTGTTACGATTATGGGTAAGATACTTGCAATAATAATTGCATTTCTGGGCGTCGGAATGGTCGCAATCCCTACAGGTATCATTTCCGCGGGATTCGTCGAACAGTTCCAGAGGCTTAAGGATATAGGAGAGTTTGAGGAAGAAGAGAATATTCACTTTATCAGGGTCGTGCTTGGGAGTAATGATTCATGGACGGGGAAGAAGATTGCCGATATAGGCCTTCCGAAGGATATCATGGTGGTAGCTGTTCAGAGAAACAATGAAACGATAATTCCAAGGGGCAGCACTGTCCTTCGTGCAAACGACCTTATTGTTTTGTGCGCCGAAAAGACCAAGGAACTTCAGCCTGTTGCGATAAAAGAGATTGTCATAAATGAAGGCCATTCATGGAATAACACTGCGATCAGGGATATAGACATTTCTAGACAAAGTTATATCTTCATGGTAAGAAGAGATAATAAAGCCCTGGTTCCTAACGGTAAACTTGTTATAAAAGCAGGTGATATTGTTTTGCTTTATGACAAGCACCTGCATAATGAAAATATATAGAAGACTGACGAGGTAAAAATGTTTAGCTTGGAGAATAAGAAAAAAATACTTAATAACACGGATCTGTTTGTACTTGATATGGACGGAACCTTCTATCTTGAAAATGACATATTGGATGGCTCACTTGACTTTCTGGAAGCGGTGAAAAGAGCCGGCAAAAGATATATCTTTTTTACCAATAATTCATCTACTTCTTCTGAGGAGTACATCAAGAAACTTGCGCGAATGAACTGCCATATCACGAGTGATATGATCATGACATCGGGAGATGTGATGATAAAATTTTTGCAGACAAAGTATCAGGGAAAATCAGTGTATCTTCTCGGTACAGAGCCGCTCAGAAAGAGCTTTGTCGATGCGGGAATAAATCTGTATGATGCAAAGACGGGAGTATCTGCGGATGGAAGGAAAGCAGAGCGTCCCGATATCGTTGTTGTCGGATTTGACAAGACTCTTACTTATGAGACTCTTACAAATGCGTGCATATATATACGAGAGGGAGCAACTTTTCTTGCGACACATCTGGATATCAATTGTCCTGTGAAAAACGGATTTATCCCCGATTGCGGCGCAATATGTGCGGCGATTGAACTTTCTACTGGAGTTAAGCCAAGATTTGTCGGAAAGCCTTTTAAAGAAACGGTTGATATGATAGTTGCATCTACGGGAATTTCTGCTGAAAGAATTGCATTTGTAGGGGACAGAATATATACGGACGTTGCGACCGGTGTAAATAACGGCGCAATGGGAGTTCTGGTTCTTACGGGCGAGACCAAAAAAGAGGATATTCCTACATCTAAAGTGCAACCTGATGTGGTATTTGCTTCGATTAAAGAGATGGGAGAATTGCTTTCAGAGTAATAAATATTTGTATAAAAAGTTAAACAGGGCGGAAATCTTGCGATTTCTGCCCTGTTTAGAAAAGAGAGAAAAGTGGGGGTTTACTTTGAGGATAGCTTAAACAGTGGTTGTGATTACTTTTAACCACAATCTGATTTTATTTAATTTTTTTGATTATGTCTATGCCTATAAGCACAAAGTGTAATTTTTGCAAGATTTCGTTCATATTAGTGTACAAATTAATTAGTAGGCTAAAATTAGCCTATCAAAGTAAGCAAGCGGAATGTGTGTACTTTTCCGTAACACGCAATATTATTTAAAATAAATTAGCTTTATGATATAGTTAAAAATACCTGTTATGAAAGTATTGTTTTAGTTACGAAATATCATACAACTGAGGGAAATGTAGTGAATAATAATAGAATTGAGCCTAAATGTGTAATAATTTCCGCCGGAAGTTTTGTTCCGGTTGATATAAAACTCAATGAAGGTGATTATCTTATTGCATGTGACGCAGGTTTTGCATATGCGGAGCAACTGGGACTTTTGCCCAATCTTATTGTGGGTGACTTTGATTCGACGGCTGAGCTTGGTCCACAGGCTCTTAGAAGCCTTGAAGAGATCGCCGAGTCGGATCCGGACAGAATCCTGCGCCTTGATGTGAGAAAGGATGATACCGATACCATCAAAGCTGTTAAGATAGCTCTTTCAAAAGGCTATAAAAAGATATACCTGTACGGTGCTCTGGGCGGGGCACGTTTCGACCATAGTTTTGCTAATGTACAGACTTTGTTGTATATTAAACATAACGGCGGAACGGGATATATCATGGAGCATGATAAGATGCTCATGATTGCGGAGAACGAAACTATTAAGTTTAACAGAGGAAATACGGGGTATCTTTCAGTTTTTTCGCTTTCCGAAAAATCCTACGAAGTAACTTTAAAAGGACTAATGTATACGCTTGATAAGGGGACTCTTACAAGTGATTTTCCGCTTGGTGTCAGTAATGAGTTTATCATTGATGAGGAGGCGGAGGTATCTGTGGGCAGAGGGACACTTCTGATATGTATTCATTTTTTTGAAGACAACAGATAATGGCTGCTTGCAATACTCTGTACATGTATGATCTGTTTTCTTGCAAAGTTTTTCATAAAAGACTATACGCAGGTTAAGAATGCGAAAGTCAGGCAGCAATACGGCGTGCTTTCCGGGGCTGTCGGAATTTTTTTGAATCTGATTCTTTTTGTATCTAAATTGATCGCTGGATTTATTACCGGATCGATTTCAATTATGGCAGATGCCTTAAATAATCTTTCGGATGTTGGTTCATCCGTTGTGACTCTTGTGGGCTTCAGGCTTTCGGGGCATGAAGCTGACGAGGAACATCCCTTCGGACATGGCAGAATTGAATATATTGCGGGACTTATAGTTGCGCTTCTTATTATTCTCATGGGAGTTGAGCTTATCCGTACATCTTTTGGGAAAATACTCAATCCCGGAGAGATAAGCTTTGATCCTGTTGTGGCAGGTATTCTGATCTTTGCCATATTTGTCAAATTTTTGATGTACATGGGAAATAAGGAAGCTGCAAAGAAGATAGAGAGCCCTGCGCTTAATAATACGGCTCTTGACAGTATTTCCGATGTTTTTACAACAACCGTCGTACTTGTATGTGCGATAATTACGAGCCAAACAGGTATTGTTCTTGATGGCTATGTGGGAATACTGGTTGGAATACTCATTGTAAAAACTGGACTTGATGCCGCAAAAGATACGATCAATCCGCTCTTGGGAGAGCCACCCAGTAAAGAGCTTGTAAAAGAAATCGAGGATACGGTTCTTTCACACGAAAACATCCTCGGAGTGCATGACCTTGTGATACACAATTACGGACCTACGGGACTTTTTATGTCGCTTCATGCCGAAGTTGACGGAAGACTCGATCTTGTGACCGTTCATGATTTTATCGATGATATAGAGAATGAACTCAGGGCCAAATACAGCTGCGAGGTTGTTATACATATGGATCCCGTAGTTATAGGAGATAAGGACACCGACAGATTAAAGCGCAAAGTGAGCTGCATTGTAAAAAATCTTGATCCTGAGCTTAAATTTCACGATTTCAGGCTTAAACATTCAAATGATAAGGGGCACAGGGTTGCGTTTGATCTGAGCGTTCCATACAAATACAGTATGAAAGACGATGAAATAACCGCATATCTCGAAGATAGAATAAAGAGGGTGGAACCCGATATCGAATGCGATATTACCATAGATAAGACAGAGAAGGCATAAAGAGAGTTAAGGAGGAAGTATGTTGGGACTTAGAAAAATCAAAAACGGTTTTGTTGAAATTGTAAAAGAACATCCGGTTTCAGTTATAAGCGTACTGATAGCAACAATTCTGTACAGCTTCATTTGCGATGGCGGAAGTGATGATGCAACGCGCATTGTCAGATGCCTTGCCATATTCTTTTTGATATTTGCTTTGGGAGCGATTCCCTGTGAAGCTTTTCGTGTATATAAAATAAAAAGCGGTGAGAATCATATTTTTAAGAATAAGAGATATCTGGCCATCAGTGCTGCGGTCATGGTTTTTAGCACGATACTTGGTGTTTTGACGGCATTATTTTTTACATACGGGCACAATACAATTGCGGAAAAAATTGGTGTTTCGGAGTTTACTGTAGATCTCTGGGAGGAATACGATTACAGGATCGTGGCATGTTTTGCGGTCGCTGTGATATGCGTGTCTTTATACCTGTTCTTAAAAAAGAGCGGTTGTACGTTTGAAGAATATACCGCAAAGGCTTTTTGCGGTCTTATGAAAGCGGAGATTGTTTTTTGTGTCGTTCTTATCGGTCTTATGATGATCATAGGGGCGTTTAGTGCACTTATATTTGAAGTTGATTTTAGCGTTTATGAGCGCGTGTGGATATTGCTTCTCGGATTTGTTCAGTATCCTTGCATGCTTATGGGGATTTCCAAGACTGAGGATGAAATCTCTAAGTTTGGCAAAGTGATGCTAAGCTACGTGCTTACAGGTCTTTTGGCAATTGCATTTGTGATCATCTATGCCTATATAATCAAAGTGATCGTAAAATGGATGTTTCCGATGTATATGGTGTTTGGTATTCTTACATCGCTCTTTGGCTTTGGCGTGTTTATATGGACGATGGCTCAGGGAATATGCGAAGAGAGCATGAGAAAAATTTTTAAATTTATGCCGCTTCTTTTTATTCCTTGCATCATCATGGAAATCGTGAGTCTTGGAAGGCAGATTTACATATATGGTCTTACACTTGCAAGATACGCGGGTATTGCGGCTATTGTATTTGAGATCGCATATTTTGTTTTGTATATATACAACATGAAAAAAGAGAAGAACGCTATGCCGGTTGTATTTTGTATAGTAATTGCGGTTTCTTACGTAGCTCTTTTGGCTCCCGGAATAAATGCTTATTCTGCGGTTATCGCGTCTCATAAGGGGAACGTGATGAAGTATCTTGCGAATAACAAAGAAAATATTTCCACGCATGCCGTTTCGGAGTCATACAGAACCATTGCGTATTCATGCGGAGCTGCGGGAAAAAATTATATACATAAAAAGCTAAGCGACGAGCAGAATAATGCAATGATCGAACTTGCAGGAACCGAATATCATCCGGCCGGTGGAACTACATATATCTATGCAAACAGAAATGATGATAATTGTTTTGATATTTCCGGCGGATATGAGAAGCTATATATTGTCGATATTGCATATTCCGGTTCTGAGGATGGGGATTCAGGCCGTTATGAGTATGACGTTACCTGCGGAGAAGAGAAGGTAGGTGTTGTCAATCTTGAAGATTTGATAAAAAAACTTGTTAATCTGGAAAAAGCGGGAGCAGGCAGTGAGGAACTTAATTCTGTCATTGAGGAGCCTGTTGCGCTTAACGACGGCGGAAAACTTATTATTTCTTATATCAGTATAGATTGTAATGAGGAAGACGGCCGTGTCAAAAGAGTAGATTCAAACGGTTATGTACTAAAATAAACTTATCTTGTCATTTTGGTACTGTTTGAGATATACTATCCAAGGAAAAAAATTAATTTATTAGTATTTTAATCGCATTAAGCGTAGATATGGAGGAATATATAAATGAAAGGTTCAAAGCCAACAGTTCTTTTGATTCTTGACGGATACGGAATCAACCCTAATCCTGAGGGAAATGCTATTGCAATGGCAAAGACTCCTGTGATGGATTCACTTATGAAGGAATATCCTTTTGTACAGGGAAATGCCAGCGGACTTGCGGTAGGTCTTCCTGACGGACAGATGGGTAATTCAGAGGTTGGACACATGAATATGGGTGCCGGCAGAATTGTGTATCAGGAGCTCACAAGAATCACAAAGTCTATCGAGGATGGTGATTTCTTCACAAATGAAGGGCTTATGGTTGCAATTAATAATTGTAAGGCAAATGATTCTGCACTTCACATGTACGGACTTGTTTCAGACGGTGGTGTACACAGCCATATTACACATATTTACGGACTTCTTGAGCTTGCTAAGAAGAACGGTCTCAGCAAAGTATATGTACATTGCTTCCTTGACGGAAGAGATACTCCTCCGGAGAGCGGAATTGATTTCGTTCAGCAGCTTGAAGATAAGATGAAGGAACTTGGCGTAGGTCAGATTGCTTCTATTTCCGGCCGTTACTATGCTATGGACAGAGATAATAACTATGACCGTGTTGAGTTTGCATACAATGCGCTTACAAAGGGCGAGGGTAATAAGGCAGACAGCGCACACGAGTGCATGGTTCAGACATATAAGGATGGCAAGACAGATGAGTTCGTTATTCCTACAGTTATCATGAAGAACGGCGAGCCTGTTGCTACAGTTAAGGATAAGGATTCAATCATCTTCTTTAACTTCCGTCCTGACAGAGCAAGAGAGATCACACACTGCTTCTGTGATGATGAGTTTGATAAGTTTAACAGAGGTAAGAGACCCGACGTTACTTATGTTTGCTTCACAGATTACGATCCTCTTATTCCTAATAAGGAAGTTGCATTTAAGAAGGTTCTTCTTACAAATACATTCGGTGAGTGGCTTGCAGCTAAGGGACTTAAGCAGGCTCGTATCGCTGAGACAGAGAAATATGCTCACGTAACATTCTTCTTTAACGGCGGTGTTGAGAAGCCCAACGACGGTGAGGACAGAGTACTTGTAAACAGCCCTAAGGATGTTCCCACATACGACCTTAAGCCTCAGATGAGCGCTCCTGAAGTATGCGAGAAGATTCTCGATGCTATCAATTCTCAGAAGTACGATGTTGTTGTAGCTAACTTCGCTAACCCTGACATGGTTGGACACACAGGTGTTATTCCTGCAGCTGTTCAGGCTATCGAGACAGTTGACGAGTGTGTTGGCAAGATCGTTGAAGCTATTAAGGCAACAAACGGAACAATGTTTATCTGTGCAGATCACGGTAATGCAGATATGATGATCGATTACGAGACAGGCGAGCCTTGGACAGCTCATACAACAAATCCTGTTCCTTTCATCCTTGTTAATTACGATTCTGCGTACACTCTCAGAGAGGGCGGATGCCTTGCAGATATCATTCCTACACTTATCGAGTGCATGGGAGAGAAGCAGCCTGAGGAAATGACAGGAAAGTCTTTGTTGATAAAAAAGTGATAATATGTTAAAGTATTATTTGTTCGCTAATTGCGACAAACATTTTTTTCAGTAATACGTACTGGGAGGGCTATTTTTGTGAATGCTTTAAATTACGTAGTAGGTGTAATTTTTATATTGATATGTGCCGTTCTGGTAGTTCTTGTTCTTCTTCAGGAAGGCAAGAGCCAGGGACTTGGGGCAATTCAAGGTTCAGTTGAGAATACATACTGGGGTAAGAATAAGGGACGTTCTTCAGAAGGAATGATGAAGAAGTTAACAGTTGTCCTTGCTATTCTTTTCATCTTATTAAGTGTATTTCTTGATATGAATATTATTTGATCTTTGTTTTTGATGGATTTCGGGCACTCTATTAATTTAGAGTGCCTTATTTCGTATTTGACATAATGTCGTGGAGCTTAATTATGAGTAAGGGGAAAAAACTTAAGAGAATAGAAGACAGCGTATATGGCGGAAGCAAGAAAAAATCCGCTGAGCTTATAGTGGGTAAATTTATCTCAAACGCCAGAGGATTCGGCTTTGTTAGCGTTGACGATATGGATGAGGATATTTTTATCCCCGAGGAATACGTGCACGGGGCTTATCATTCCGACACTGTTGAAGTTGAGCTTCTGAAAGAACAGACGGGTAAAAGAAAAGAAGGCCGTATCAGAAATATTCTTGTAAGAGGTATTGAAGAGATTGTCGGAACGTACCAGGCTGAGAAGAATTTTGGCTTTGTTATTCCCGACAGTGATAAGTTTACCAGTGATATTTTTATCCCGATAGAACATCATAATAAGGCTGTTACCGGCGACAAAGTTCTTGTTAAATTAACCGACTACGGAAATGTAGCCAAGAGACAGAAGCCTGAGGGCAAAGTTCTTGAGATAATCGGAAATATAAACGATCCCGGAGTAGATATTCTGTCTATTGTAAAGAATAACGGAATCCCCACGGAGTTCCCCGAGAAGGTCATAAACCAGGCGAATAAGTGCCCTGATTTTATCAGCGAAGCCGATATGTACGGAAGAGAGGACTTAAGGAATCTCACTATGGTAACCATTGACAGTGAGGATGCCAAGGATCTTGACGATGCGGTAAGCCTCTATATTGATGATGAGGGACTTTATCATCTGGGTGTTCATATTGCCGATGTTACGAATTATGTTCAGGAGAGCTCTGCACTTGACAGGGAAGCGCTCAAGAGAGGAACCAGTGTGTATCTTGTTGACAGAGTAATCCCTATGCTTCCGCACAGACTTTCTAACGGCATATGCTCTTTAAATCACGGCGAAGACAGGCTTGCACTTAGCTGTCTTATGACTGTCGATAAAAACGGCGGTATCGTCGACCACAACATAGTTGAGTCAGTCATTAACGTCAACGAGAGAATGTCCTATACTTCGGTTGCGAAGATTCTTGAAGATGAGGATGAAGAGGAGATTGCCAAGTACAAAGATCTTGTTCCCATGTTCAGAGATATGGCGGTTCTTTCCGGTATTCTCAGGAAAAAGAGAGAGAAGAAAGGTGCCATTGATTTTGATTTTCCTGAATCAAAGATTCTTCTTGATGCGGACGGAAATCCTACAGATATAGTTATGCGTGAAAGAAATACGGCAACAAAGCTTATTGAAGATTTCATGCTTGCTGCCAATCAGACTGTTGCAGAGCATTTTTATTTCATGCAGAGTCCTTTCGTGTATCGTATTCATGAACAGCCCGATCCTGAGAAGATCGCAACTCTTTCTGTTTTTGTAAATAACTTCGGGTTCCATATCAAAACCAGAAGAGATGAGGGAGTTAAGCCAAAAGAGATACAGAAACTCTTAAAGGGCATAGAAGGAACCAAAGAAGAAGCGGTAGTCAGCAGAATGACTCTTCGCAGCATGATGCAGGCTAAGTACAGCACAGACTGCACGGGACACTTCGGACTTGCGTTTGATTACTATTGCCACTTTACGTCACCGATAAGAAGATATCCCGATCTTCAGATACACAGAATAATCAAGGATCATCTTCGCGGAAGGATGAATGAGGCCAAGGCTTCTCACTATGAGGAAATTTTGGATGAAGTTGCAAAGCATTCATCCGAGATGGAACGAAGAGCGGAAGAGGCTGAGCGTGAGACTGAAAAGCTCAAGAAGGCCCAGTACATGGAAAATCATATCGGAGAGAAGTTTGAAGGTGTTATTTCCGGCGTTACTCAGTGGGGAATGTTCGTTGAACTTGAAAACTCCTGCGAGGGCATGATCAGAGCGGCTTCAATGGAAGATGATTTCTACGTGTATGATGAAACTTCGATGAAGCTTGTGGGAGAGCGATATCACAAAGAGTATACTCTTGGAATGAAAGTCATGATACGTGTTCTCGGAGCTGACAGGATTACCAAGACGATAGACTTTATGTTGATAGATCCCGATAGCGATGATGGAGATTTTTACCCTGTTGGGGATCGTTTTGTTCCAAAAGCAAGAAAGATTGCCGAGGATAAGGCAAGGAAGATCAGAAAGCTCAGTGAAGCTGCGGAAAATATAAACGAGGGTGTAGACTATTCAGAGGATGAGTTTGACGATTCGGAGGATTCTGCAAAAGAGCTTGTCAGGAAAAGACTAGTTGAATATGCGGGCAGGCTGATAGATCTTAATGAGTATGAGCCCGATCCGAGGACGGGAGAGCCTAAGCCTAAGCGCAAAAAAGGTGCTAAGGCCGGAAGAGGTTCTGCGGCGAAATCATCACGTTCCGGAAGAAAAAAGACTGATGATAACGGCGAGAAGAAATCAACCCGCAAAGTTTACAAGGTGCATAAATACAAGAAGTCTGCCACGAGTAAGGCTGCAAGAAGCGCTCAGGGCAAAGGGAAAAGAAGAAAATAAAAAGGAATTATTATGGCAGAAGATAAGGCAAGAAAGCTGGTAGCCAATAACAAAAAGGCTTATCACGATTATTTTATAGAAGAAAAATACGAGGCAGGTATTGAACTTTTCGGAACGGAAGTTAAATCTATCCGCCAGGGAAAGTGCAGTATAAAAGAAGCCTGGATCAGTATTGATAAAGGTGAAGCTTTTATCATGGGAATGAATATCACTCCGTATGAGAAGGGAAACATCTTTAATAAGGATCCGCTCAGGGTTAAGAAACTTCTTTTGCACAAGACTGAGATAAGAAAACTCGACCAGCAGAAGATGGTTCAGGGATATACACTTGTTCCACTTGAAGTGTACTTTAAGAACGGCAGGGCTAAGGTCGAGATTGGTCTTGCCAAAGGTAAGAAGCTGTATGATAAACGTGCGGATATGGCCAAGAAAGACCAGCAGAGAGAAGCTGAAAAAGAATTCAAGATGAGATTTAAGTGATAAAGCTGTTGATAAATGGCTGTTTAGACGATATACTTAATAAGCAATAAGAGCCACAGGCTCTTTGCATATAATTTAATAAGGGTTAGTAAAGGTTTCGACAGGGATTTTGAAGCTGGAGAAGCTATCCGCAGGATGGTGCGTTAAACCTCAAATTAAAATTAAACGCTAACGATAATTTAGCATACGCTGCCTAAGTGCAGCCCGTCGACCCGGGTACACCTACATATCCGGTAATCGGCGTCAAAACTTGTAGGAAACGACACAGCTTAAGCTTTGCGGTTGTGGTCGTATCATGAAGCTACCGATTGTTTGCGGTTGTCAATTACTGCAGGCATGAGGGAACAGGGATGCAGAATCCCGCAATAATTGACTATGATAGTAGAAGTACAGGGGATGAATTTTTGGACACGGGTTCGACTCCCGTCTAATCCATAACTTAAAAAGCGCGTGGTTACGCGCTTTTTCAATATTCATAAATGTACAACAGAAAGGTGATCATATGAGGCGATTTACATCAATTCTTTTGGCATGCGTGATGGCAACAGGGGTATCTTGCAATAACGGTAGTTATGCAAAAGCGAAGGAGTCGGTTGAGGCTATTGCTTCATCAATGACGGTGGAACAAAAGCTGGCTCAGATGATCATGCCGTCGATGCGAACCTGGAACGATAAGGAGCTGACTTCTTTAAATTCGGAGATTACAGGTGCTCTGAAGAAATATGATTTTGGCGGAGTGATTCTTTTTTCGCAGAATACTAAGGATGCGGCTCAGACAACGAAGTTGATAAACAGCATTCAGAAAGCACATTTAAGTGGTGGTTTTAAATCCAAGATGTTTGTCGCTGTAGATCAGGAAGGCGGAAGAGTCACACGTTTAAAGACCGGTACGAAGTTGCCGGGAAACATGGCTGTTGCGGCGACGGGCGATGCTGCAAATGCTTTTAAAGCTGCAAACGTGATCGGTGAGGAATTGGCTGTGCAGGGATTTAATCTTGATTTTGCACCGGTTGTGGATGTGAACAGTAATCCGGCAAATCCCGTTATAGGTGTCAGGTCTTTTTCGGAAAATCCAAATGTTGTAACGCAGTTTGGATTGCAGTATGTAAACGGCCTTCATGGACAGAGTGTAATGACTTGTCTTAAGCATTTTCCGGGACACGGAGATACGGATGTTGACAGCCATACAGGACTTCCAAAGGTCAATAAGACTTATGAGGAGCTGGTGAAAACAGAGCTCGTTCCGTATGCTTCTCTTGCTTCGGCTTCGGATTTTATAATGACGGCGCATATTCAATACCCGCAGATAGAAAAGGAAATGTGCGTTTCAAAGTCTTCCGGACAAAAGATATATTTACCCGCGACTTTGTCAAAGAAATTTTTGACGGAGATCCTAAGAGGAAAACTTGGATATAAGGGACTTATCATTACCGATTCTATGGAGATGGATGCCATATCTACGAATTTTGACAAGGTTGATGCATCGGCCAGAGCGATAAATGCCGGCGCGGATATCATTTTGATGCCTGTAAGCCTTACTTCGTCCAAGAGTTTGAAAGATGTGGATGCGTATATTGAAGCTCTTGCGGCAAAGGTCAAAAGCGGAGAGATTTCCGAAGCAAGACTGAATGATTCTGTGATGAGAATTTTGCAGGCTAAGGATAAATACGGACTTTTGGATACTTCCGTAGAAGCTTCTCCAAAGAAGGCTGCAAGCTTGGTCGGCTCTAAGCAGCATAAAGCTGTTGAATGGGAGCTTGCAACAGCAGGCGTTAAGGAAGAGAAAAATGACGGCGTTTGTCCTGTCGGAAAAGATAAGAAGGTAGTTATTTTTTATCCTAAGAAAGATGAATTATCTGCAATCAAGTCAGGTGTTCAAAAGGCAGGAGCTAAGTCTGTTACATATGTGAGCACTGAAGGCGGCTTGCCGGCTACTGCAGATTCCGATATCCAAAAAGCGGATGTGGTCGTATGCATATCTTCCTGCGCGATGGGAGAGGATCTTAAAAACACTGCTTCGGTAAATGTGCTGATTGAAAAAGCAAAGACAAGTGGCAAAAAGAGTGTGGTGCTTAGTACGAATCTTCCGTATGACCTTGCAAACTACAATAACGCAGATGCGCTGCTGGCATGCTACGGACCGGGAATTAATGTGACTGCGGCGATTTACAAGTTATTTTCGTAATAGTGGCATATTAACGGCATTCTTTATGGGACCGCTCATCGATTTCTTTAATGTCAAATTTGCGAGACCATTTCTTGAAAAAGGTAACTAATTATCTTACTTCACAGGCTCAATTTAGCAACTTCTTGACTAATTAACTATGCCAATATAAAATCAATTTATTCTGATAAAGTGAAGAAGGAACTGATATGAGCGTAAGTAAGAAGAGAATAGTTGTAAAAGTTGGAACATCTACTATAACGAATGACAGCGGAAATGTTGATATTCGTTCACTTGATCATTTATGCAGAGCACTGTCCGGTGTTGAGAATCTGGGGTACGATCTGGTACTGGTATCTTCGGGAGCGATTGCGGTAGGCGCAGGAAAGATGCGCCTTGCGCAGAAGCCCAAGGAGATAAGGCTCAAGCAGGCGGCTGCAGCGGTCGGACAGACAGAGCTCATGCATCTGTATGATAAATTCTTTGGTGAATATAACAGAATGGTCGGACAGATTTTGCTTGATAATGCGGATTTCTGTAATCCTGTAAGAAGCGAAAATCTCAAGAATACATTCGATGCACTCTTGGAAAATCATATTATTCCCATAGTTAATGAAAATGATTCGGTTAGCCATACGGAGATTGAGTCGGATAAGAAGCTCTTTTCCGACAACGATATGCTTTCTGCGCTTGTTGCTATTTTCTGTAATGCAAGTAAGCTAATTATTTTCTCTGATATTGACGGGCTTTACGACGGCAATCCCAATACGGATCCCAATGCCAAGGTTATCAGCAGAGTAGAAGAGATAACTGAAGAACTTAAGAGTGTTGCGTCCGGATCGGGCTCAAACAGAGGAACCGGCGGAATGATCACTAAACTGGAAGCGGCAGAACTAGCTACATCACATGGAATAGACGTGCTTATTACCAACGGAAAAAACCCGGAAAAATTATATGATATTATCGAAAAAAAGAAAGTAGGAACACTTTTTGTTGCTAAAGAACAGTGATAAAGTAGCATTTTTTTAACTAATTTCTTGCAAATACTGGATAAATATATGAAATTTTTACTATTTATATTAACTCAGCTTGCTTAAATTATAATGCAATTATATTATTATTGAGTAAACTAATGCGCTTTATTACAACTAGCATCTGGAGGGTTATATGGGACACAAACGAAAAAAAAGTGGTATTAAGTGGTTTAATTCTATTCTATCTCAGGTTATTGCCGTTAACGTTATTATGGCTCTTGTTTTTGGACTGGTCATGTTTGCAACGATGGATTCATTGGACAACTCTGTTAATATGTCTTCTTCCCTTATGTCGTATATTGCCAATGTAAATAATTACGAAGGCAAGATATCTGCCAAGGTCTATTTCCTGTATTCTCAGCCTTTTAGTTATATATATACAGACAGAGAACAGAAGAAGAATATTGAAAATGTGGTGCAGCAGAACGGAGCGGAGCTCAAAAAGAATCTGACAGATCTTATGGATGAGCTTGGAAAGAATACAAGTGAGTATTCGGTGAAAGCCTTGAGTGTAGCTCAGCAGTTGTCGGAAAGTGTTGAGAAGTATGTAAGTCTCGTTGATGAGGCATATGAGCTTGCGAAGAAGGCGCAAGGTGCTTCATGTGCACACATGATGGAAACAGATGTAAAGGATCAGCTCGGAGTAGTGGAGCAGAATTTGCAGGAGCTTAATTATGCTGTGGAGCAGATTGCAACAGGATCTATCTATGACATGATAGATATGAGAAACGGTGCGGTAGCAAAAACTATTATCGGACTTAGCATCTTTATCCTTTGCATTATTGCAACATTCTTTATGAACTATTTCCTTATTATCCGTAAGATTTCTTCAATGTCCAATGAAGTTAACAGGATCATTGATGAAATTGATAACGGTCAGGGTGACCTTACTTCGAGAATTACGACAAGCGTTGATTCTGAGCTTATATATTTTAAGAAGGGATTCAACAGATTCATTGAAACTCTTCAGACAATCATGCGTGAGATCAGAGAGGGTACATTGGTACTTGCTACTTCTGAAGAAGAAGTTTCCATGAAGATTCAGAAGGCAAATGACAATGTTTCAAATACATCGGCAGCTCTCGAAGAACTTTCTGCAAGTATGGAGAATGTATCACATACAGCAAATCGTATGCTTGATAAGCTTGAAGATGTTAAGCGTGCTACTCAGAGCATAAATGATGAAGTATACGGCGGACAGGAAGCTGCAACGGAGATCAAGGTTGAGGCATCAAACGTTCGTGATGAAGCTAATCTTAAAAAGAGCAATACAGGTGCTAAGATGGAAGAACTCAGTAAGGTTCTTGAAATGTCTGTTAAAGAGAGTGAGCAGGTTAACCAGATCGGTGAACTTACAAATGTCATTCTTGATATTGCATCACAGACTAACCTTCTTGCGCTTAATGCAAGTATTGAAGCGGCAAGAGCCGGCGAAGCAGGTAAGGGTTTTGCGGTTGTTGCTGAAGAAATCAGTTCACTTGCTGAAAACAGCAGACAGACAGCCGGAAATATTCAGGCAATCAGCCAGAATGTTACAAGCGCAGTTAAGGACCTTTCGGATAATGCACTTCAGGTTCTTGATTTCATTAACACAACAGTTCTTTCCGATTATGATTCATTTGTAGAAATCGGTGAGAAGTACGGCAATACAGCAGTAATCATTGACAATATGCTCAGTAAGTTCAATGCGAAGGCTGATAATCTCAATGCAATCATGGCTGAGATGGCAACATCCGTTACTTCAATCAGTGAGTCTGTTAAGGAAAGTACTGTAGCAATCAATACTTCAGCATCTAACTCGACAGAGATTGTCGGAGAAATGCAGGGTATCGGAGAGGCTATGGATAACAATAACCGTGTTACAAACCAGCTTTCTGACAGTACAAAGCAGTTCGTTAATCTGTGATCTTTGGATCGCTGTTTGATTAGATTTATAAGGCATGGCTCATATCATTGTTGGGTCGTGCCTTTTTAATTGAAATTTCTCCGAAATTCCCTATTCAATTAAATATGTTCTGCAGGGATGCAATCGATGTGCAGATGAATCTGGTATTTAATAATTATATAGAGCTGTATATTTATGTGATACCAGAATGGGAGTATATTGGAAAAGTGCTATAAATAAACAGGCGAGAGAGGAAACATAATGAGAGTAGCAGCAATAAATGATCTTTCCGGTTTGGGAAAATGTTCACTTGTGGCAGATATTTCAGTCTTTTCAGCAATGGGAATAGAAACATGTGCGGTGCCGACAGCGGTACTTAGTGCTCAGACGGGCTTTTCATCATATTATTGTAAGGATCTTACGGGAGTTATACCGGAGTATACAGCCAAATACAAAGAGCAAAAAGCGTGTTTTGACGGAATCATTACCGGATTTATGTTGAACGAGGTACAGGCCAATAATGCGCTTGAGTTCATAAAGGCTTTTAAGACTAAAGGCACACGTGTACTTGTTGATCCCGTGCTTGGAGATGACGGTGAGAGATACATGAATTATTCGGAAGAGCTTCTCGGCGCGATTAAGGAGATGGTTAAAGAGGCTGATATAATAACACCGAATATAACGGAACTTTGCCTTCTTGCGGATGTTGATTCCGGTGAGTACCGTAAGTATTCGGGAGATGAGCTTATAAATTATATACTTGAAGTATCCGAAAAAGTCAGAGGAGCAAGAAAGCAGATAATAGCCGTTACGGGAATACCGGTACCTGAAGCGGGCGAAGTCGGAAATCTTATGATAACGGAAGACGGCCACGGCCTTATAAAGTCTCATACAAACGGTGTTCATTATTCGGGGACGGGAGATCTTTTTGCGGCAGTTCTTTTTGGAGGAATCCTTAACGGTATGAATGTTCTTGAAGCCTCAAAACTTGCGGGGGATTTCATACGTGCGTCTGTTGAAGATGCTGAAAAAGACGGTGCTTCGGGAAATGAAGGAATAGCATTTGAAAAGAATCTCGGAATGCTTATTATATAAATATATAGATTGTTGCAATAGAAAAGCGGAGTAAAGAGTATTGAAGCTCATTACACCGCTTTATGTTTTGGATCAAGGGTTTTCATGATATTTGTCGTAAATTTCTGCGAGATATGTTTTTACAATCTGGATATTTGACATCTTGCGGAGGTCGAGATTTCCCATAAGAACTGCAATTTCATCGGCGAGTAAAAGCATGTTGTAGATCTTGAGCTTGAACTCGTCTCTTGTGAGTTCGTCGATGTTAATTTCCATAAGAGGAGCGCCGAGTTTAAGAGTTACGTTTTCGTCGGCTATTCCTGTTAACATAATTCTTGTAGTAGGATCAAAATTTACATACAAAAGCAGCTTTTCTTTCTCATGTTTCTTGAGAGTGATGGGACTTTGATGTGATGATTCCATCCATTCGTAAAGATCGGTTTCGTCGGGATTCATTAGATACTTTGTAAGCTCTTCTTTATGCTTTTCAATGTACTGCATATATTTACCGGCGTTAGGACCTGTGTATGCAAGCTCTACTTTAACCCCGTTGTCTGTTCTGACAAGTCTGCACTTTTCGGCGACTTCTTTAAGTTTTAATGTTGCTTCCGCTGCGCCGACCATTTTAAAAGTGCCTGTTTCTAACTCCTGTGTGAATTCCATTTTTATCTCCTTTACGCAAAACTACAATAACGTTAGTATAGCATATGGGGTTAGAAAATGGTATACTTATAAGAGTTTTGTATAAATCAAGGGGAGAATATGGCACAGAGTAATAATGGTAGAAAACAGACAAGAAAGACCGCTTCGAGGAGTACGGGTAGAAGCTACTCCAGAGCAAACACTTCCGCCAGAAAAGCAGAAGAAATTGACTATTCTTTAAGAAGCGAACTTGTGGTTATTGCAATGGTCGCTTTAACAATTTTCCTTTTCTTATGTAATTTCGGTGTTTGCGGAGAGCTTGGTAGTGCAGTAAGCGGAATATTATTTGGCTTTTTCGGTATTACGGCGTATTTTGCACCACTTGTGGCATTGGGCGCTGTTCTTATTTCAGTGGCAAATTACGGCTCAAGTGCAGCACAGCGTAAGGTCGTTTCCGGAATTGTACTTTTCTTTATGATAGGTATAATCGCGGAGCTTTTTACGAACAGACCACAGCAGGCGCAGAATTACGATGTTGCATTTATATTTAATTCAGCAAAAGCGGGTAGAGACGGAGGCGGATTCTTCGGCGGAACCCTTGCTTATGTATTGTACAAACACCTTTCATTTGCGGGAACGGCTCTTGTACTGCTTCTCATAGGCATTGTTAGCATGGTGATATTTACCGAACAGTCTTTTGTCGGTGGTATCAGAAACGGTAGCAGGAAGCTTATTGAGAAAACAAGAGAAGATGCTGCAAATTACAGAGACTACGCCGAGAGAAGGCGTGAGATGGCAGAGAAGCGCAGAGCTGAGATAAAAGAAGAAAAACGCCTTGCCATTGAACAAAAAGAAGACGCAAAGATCCTCAGGATGGAGAAAAATGTTCGGGGAGTAATGCTTGATACCAACATCACCAAAGAAGATGTTGAAGAAGAAAAAAGTGATAATATCCATATTTATGGTGATAATAAAGAAGAAAACGTTGGGAACGTATTTATTCCCGATGAGGAAGAGTTCCACGACGATATTCATGAGATCATGCTCAATAAGCATGAGATAGAGACAAACATTGAACCTGACGGACAAAGAGTTCTTGTCACAGAGCCAAGAATTCACAGCATGGATTTTGGTTCATCAAAGGAAGAGGAGCCTGTTGCTTTACCTGATAATCACGGTAAGCTTGTGGCAAAGGCTGCTCCTAAAGAAGCACCGGAAGATATTCTTCCCGATGTACCGATACATGCAGAAGATCTTGGAAACGGCATGAACGGCGATTATGCGATACATGCTCAGGACCATATTTCCAGATCGCCCGGCGCTTCGTCCAAGATCACATCGACTGCCGAAGCTGTGCATGTTCCTTCAGGCCCCGGACCGCATACGGTTAATGTCGGAATGGAAAAAGAGATTGAGGCACATAAACGTGCAATTGCCAAGAAATACGTATTCCCTCCTGTAAGTCTTTTGGAGAAGGGTGTTAAGAATAAAAACCTTGAGACTGCAAGACAGCTTAAGGAGACGGCACTTAAATTGCAGGAGACACTTAAGACTTTCGGCGTAAATGTAACTGTTACTGATATAAGTCAGGGTCCTTCGGTAACAAGATTTGAACTTCAGCCCGAAGCGGGTGTCAGGGTCAACAAGATCGTCGGACTTGCCGATGATATCAAGATGAACCTTGCTGCAAGGGATATCCGAATAGAAGCGCCCATTCCAGGTAAAGCTGCAGTCGGAATCGAGGTTCCGAACAAGGAAAATCAGGCTGTTGCATTAAGAGATCTCTTTGAGTCAAGAGAGTTTAAGGAGTTCTCATCAAAACTTGCCTTTGCTGTCGGCAAAGACATAGCAGGAAAGACGGTAGTTACGGATATTTCCAAGATGCCGCACCTTCTTATCGCGGGTGCTACGGGATCTGGTAAGTCCGTATGTATAAATACAATAATCATGAGCCTTATCTATAAGGCTAAACCTGAAGAAGTTCAGATGATCATGATCGATCCCAAGATCGTTGAGCTCAGCGTTTACAACGGAATCCCACACCTTATGATTCCTGTTGTGACAGATCCTAAAAAAGCTGCGGCTGCGCTTAACTGGGCTGTTGCCGAGATGACAAACAGATACAAGAAGTTTGCCGAGGCGGGTGTCCGAGATCTCAAGGGATATAACAAATCCGTTGAAAACAGCGGTGATCCGGAGAAACAGGTTCTTCCACAGCTTGTCGTTATCGTAGATGAGCTTGCAGACCTTATGATGGTTTCCGCAAATGAAGTTGAGGATGCAATCTGCCGACTTACACAGCTTGCGAGAGCAGCCGGTATTCATTTGATCATAGCAACTCAGAGACCTTCGGTTGACGTTATCACAGGCCTTATCAAGGCCAATATGCCGAGCCGAGTTGCATTTGCCGTATCAAGTGGTGTTGACTCAAGAACAATCCTTGATATAACCGGTGCGGAGAAGCTCCTTGGAAAGGGAGACATGCTCTTTTATCCTCAGGGATATACAAAGCCGGCACGAATGCAGGGCGCATTTGTTTCCGATAAGGAAGTTCAGGCAGTTACAGATTTCCTGAGAAATCAGGGAATAGAATCATCTTACGGTGAGGAAATAGAACAGCAGATTCAGAACATTCAGAGCCAGGGCGGAGGCGGCACATCAGCAGGTTCTGGCGATGCGGCATCTGCCAGAGACGAGTATTTTGTCCAGGCCGGAGAGATGATCATAGATAAAGAGAAAGCATCTATCGGAATGCTTCAGAGAGTATTTAAGATTGGATTTAACAGAGCGGCCAGGATAATGGATCAGCTTTGTGAAGCCGGTGTTGTAGGTGATGAAGAAGGCACTAAGCCAAGAAAAGTCCTTATGACAAAAGTTGAATTTGAACAAATGGTAGGAGGAGAGTAAATGGGAGTAAAAAGTGATATTGAAATTGCACAGGAAGCTAAGATGCTTCATATCAAAGAAGTTGCAAAGTCGGTAGGTGTTGAAGAGGACGACCTTGAGTTTTACGGAAAATACAAGGCTAAACTTACTGAGGAATATCTTAAAAAGGCTGAAAACAACAAGAAAGGAAAACTTATTCTTGTTACAGCGATCAACCCCACTCCCGCAGGAGAAGGAAAAACAACTGTATCCGTAGGACTCGGAGATGCCCTTAACAGACTTGGACATAAGACTGTTATCGCACTCAGAGAGCCTTCACTCGGACCTTGCTTTGGAATAAAAGGTGGAGCTGCAGGTGGCGGATATGCTCAGGTTGTTCCCATGGAAGACTTAAACCTTCATTTCACAGGTGATTTCCATGCGATCACTTCTGCAAACAACCTGCTTGCCGCACTTCTTGATAACCATATCCAGCAGGGTAATGAGCTTATGATCGATACAAGACAGATCATCTGGAAAAGAGCTGAGGATATGAACGACCGTGCGCTCAGAAATATCGTTGTGGGACTTGGCGCAAAGGCAGACGGTGTTCCGAGAGAAGATCATTTCGTTATCACGGTTGCTTCTGAGATTATGGCTATTCTTTGCCTTTCAAGCGATCTTGAAGATCTCAAGAAGAGACTTTCAAACATAATTGTTGCATATAACTTTAAGGGTGAGCCTGTAACAGCGGGTGACCTTCAGGCTGTCGGAGCGATGGCAGCTCTTCTTAAAGATGCGCTTAAGCCCAATATTGTTCAGACACTTGAGCACACACCTGTTATTGTCCATGGCGGTCCTTTCGCAAATATCGCACACGGTTGTAACTCGGTAAGAGCTACAAAGACAGCTCTTTCTATTGCTGATTACACCGTCACCGAGGCAGGATTCGGTGCGGATCTCGGAGCTGAGAAGTTCCTTGATATCAAGTGCAGAATAGCAGGACTTAAGCCTGATGCGGTTGTTCTTGTTGCAACAATCAAAGCACTTAAGTATAACGGAGGAGTTCCTAAGACAGAGCTTGGAAAAGAAAACCTTGAAGCTCTTAAGAAGGGAATCGTAAACCTTGAGAAGCACATCGAGAATATCCAGAAGTACGGCGTTCCCGTTGTTGTAACACTCAACTCCTTTATTACAGATACTGAAGAAGAGACTAATTTTGTAAAAGAGTTCTGCGAGAAAAAGGATTGCAGATTTGCTCTTGCCGAAGTTTGGGCAAAAGGCGGCGAAGGCGGCGAAGCTCTTGCAAAAGAAGTTATTGATACAATTAATACAAAGCCAAGTAACTATGCGCCTATCTACAGTGATGATATGTCGATTAAGGATAAGATCGGTACGGTTGCTACAGAGATTTACGGAGCAGACGGAGTAACATATACACCTGCTGCAAGCAGACAGATCGCTAAGATCGAAGAAATGGGATTTTCAAAACTTCCGGTATGTATGGCAAAAACTCAGTATTCATTGTCTGATGATCCGAGCCTCCTTGGAAGACCTACCGGATACAATATAACTGTAAGAGAAGTCTATGTTTCCGCCGGCGCGGGATTTGTGGTTGCACTCACAGGTGCCATCATGACAATGCCCGGACTTCCCAAGCATCCTGCCGCTTACGACATTGATGTTGACGAGAACGGCAAGATTACAGGATTGTTCTGATGCAATACTGATTTGATCATCATAAAAACTATTTACATTTAGGAGTACACATGAGCGCACAGATTATAGATGGAAAAGCGATTTCGCAGATTATAAAAGATGAACTGAAAGAAAAAACGGCCCGTCTTAAGGAACAGGGAATAGAGGTTACACTTGCCGTGATCCTTGTCGGAGAAGATCCTGCTTCTCAGGTTTATGTAAGGAATAAGAAGAAGGCATGTGAGTATATTGGCTATAGATCTCTTTCATATGAGCTTCCGAAGGAAACTTCGCAGGAAGAGCTGCTTAAGCTTATCGATGAACTCAACAACAGAGATGACGTTAACGGAATACTTGTTCAGATGCCGCTTCCTTCACAGATCGATGAGAAGACGGTTATCGATGCCATTAGTCCGAGGAAGGATGTAGACGGATTCCATCCGATGAATGTCGGTGCACTCTGCATAGGTGAGAAAGGCTTTGTATCCTGCACTCCTGCCGGAGTCATTCAACTTTTAAAGAGAGGGTGCGACGGCAAGATAGATATAGCCGGCAAAGAATGTGTTATCGTAGGAAGATCCAATATTGTCGGCAAACCAATGTCAATGCTGATGTTGAGAGAAAATGCAACCGTTACGGTTGCGCATTCCAAAACAAAGAACCTTAAAGAAGTCTGCAAGAGAGCGGATATTCTTATTGCAGCTGTCGGAAAAGCCGGTATGATCACAAAAGATCATGTAAAAGAAGGTGCAGTTGTAATAGATGTCGGAATTAACCGAAATGAAGACGGTAAGCTTTGCGGAGATGTATGCTTTGATGAGGTAAAAGAGATTGCTTCGGCAATTACACCGGTTCCCGGTGGCGTTGGTCCCATGACTATTGCTATGCTTATGAACAACTGTTATGAAGCTGCTACAATGTTTAGATGATTGTAGAAAAAAGAGTAGAGATAATAGTGGAGTATAAGATATGAAATGTCATAATTGCGGCGCCGAGATACCCGATGGACATCTGTACTGTGATAAATGTGGCGCGGAGATAAATATTGTTCCGGAGTTTGAGCCGGAAGTAGAAAATGAAATAGATACAACGCTATCATCGATTGCAGATAGACTCATTAAAGATGATAAGCCCAAAGTTGTGATCAAATACAGAAATAAAGATGATGTTTTTGAATATATTAAGCAAAAGAAGAATGTCATCATTGGAAGCCTTTTAGGAATACTGATCCTAGTTCTTTTTGTCACTTTGATCTTTATGTCTCAAGACAGAACAGGAGCTAAATATCTTAAACTTGCCGAAAAGGCAAAGAGTAACGGCAACACGTATGAGGCGGTTGCCTACCTCACGGAAGGAAATAAGAGATATCCCTATAATACAGATATTATTTTCGGACTGGCGGATTGTTATCTTGAACTTGGGTCAACCGGAAATGCGGTTGATACGCTGAGAATAATAACCGATTCGTCAATTTACCCAAAAGATTCTGTTACATCAGCGTACGAAAGTATAATTTCGATATATAAACAGGCGGGAGAATATGATAAAATAGCTGAGATTCTTAATGAAGGTCAGAATGAATCTGCTGAGGCACTTAGAAAAGAATATGTTCCAAGTGACCCTGAACTCACTCCCGGAGACGGAACATACGAGGAAAAAGTCACAGTTTCAATTTCAGTTGATGACGGTTCAAGCATTTATTACACAATAAATGAGGACGCTCCTACAAAGAGAAGCAACGCGTACAGAAGTGAATTTGAGATTGATAAAGACGGCGAATACAATATTAAAGCAATAGCTATCAATGAATATGGTGTATCAAGCTCTGTCGTTGAAAGAACTTTTATAATAGAAGGCGGAACGGCACCTACTCCCGAGATCATGGAACCAAGTGGTGATTATAAAGAAAACACCATGATAGTAGCCATAGCGGGTGATGGATGCAGGATCTATTATACAACCGACGGTTCAGATCCGACCATGGACTCACAGGAATATACCGAGCCTATTCCTATGCCTATGGGAACATCTAATTTTAAGTTTATTGCATATAATGAAAAAGGTAATCCGAGTGAGATAGTCGAACGTGAATATGTTCTTGCGTATGACAGAAAAGTTACCAAAGAACAGGCTGTGCAACGACTTGTGAGTAAACTTCTTGCTCTCGATGTACTTCTTGATGAAAAGGGAAGTGTAAGAGGCGGCGGACATAATGAATATATTTATGATTCTGTAATTGAGGTTCCGGGCGCCGGTGAGTACTATAAGATCATCGAAGAATTTGTTCGAGGAGACGGAACAAGAACTCAGACGGGAAGATTGTTTGCCGTTAATACGCATGACGGTACGCTTAATCATCTCGGATATGATACCGGTGGCAGATTTACATTAAAGACCATCAAATAAAGAGTAATTTATTTTTATATACTATTACCAGATATTGGAGGAGGATGACTATGTTCAAGATTTTAGAGGCAAATGAGCTTACTACGAACATCTATCAGATGATCGTTGAGGCTCCTCGTGTTTCGGACGCATGTTTACCAGGACAGTTTTTGATTATCCGTGTTGATGAGGAGGGAGAAAGAATTCCTCTTACAATATGCGACTATGACAGAGAAAAGGGGACTGTAGAGATTGTTGTTCAGGCTATAGGAGCTGAGACACATAAACTTTCCAAACTCAAGGCTGGCGATTGCTTGGCTGACGTTGTCGGACCTTTGGGTAAGCCTTCAGATCTTTGCGAAGAGAGCATTGAAGACTTAAAGAAAAAGAAAATCGTATTTATCGCAGGTGGCGTAGGAACAGCTCCTGTTTACCCTCAGGCAAAGTGGTTAAAAGAACAGGGTGTTGACTGCGATGTTATTATCGGTGCTAAGACTAAAGATCTTGTTATCATGGAGGAGAGATTTAAGAAAGTATGTAACCTTCACATCACAACAGATGACGGTTCTTACGGAAGAAGCGGAATGGTTACAAAGGCTCTCCAGGATCTTTGGGATGAAGGAAATAAATATGATCACTGCGTAGCTATCGGACCTATGATCATGATGAAGTTTGTTTGCAAGCTTACAAAAGAGCTTGGAATTCCTACAATTGTCAGCATGAATCCTATTATGGTTGACGGAACGGGAATGTGCGGAGCTTGCCGTCTTACAGTTGATGGACAGGTTAAGTTTGCCTGCGTTGACGGTCCTGAGTTTGATGGACACAAGGTTGACTTTGACCAGGCAATGAATCGTATGAAGCTCTACAAGACTGAGGAGGGAAGACTTCTTCTCAAGGCTCAGGAAGGTGATACACATCACGGTGGATGCGGAAATTGCAACTGATATATAAAAGATTTGTTTCGCAAATATATTCTATTTACGATAACTATATAGGAGAATAAAAGATGGATGGATTTGTAAGAGTTCCGGTCCGCGAACAGGACGCTAAGGAACGTGCTACTAATTTTAAAGAAGTATGTCTCGGATATAATAAAGAAGAAGCTGAGAAAGAAGCTCTCAGATGTCTTAATTGTAAGAACCCCAAATGTGTACAGGGATGTCCTGTATCAATCAATATTCCTGCATTTATCGAGCAGGTTAAGCAGGGAAATGTAGAGGAAGCTTATCAGGTGATCAGCCAGTCAAGTGCACTTCCCGCTGTATGCGGACGTGTATGCCCTCAGGAGAGTCAGTGTGAGGGACAGTGCGTAAGAGGAATTAAGGGCGATGCCGTTTCAATCGGTAAGCTTGAGAGATACGTTGCCGACACAGCAAGAGAGATGGGAATCAAGCCCGAGGGTGCAAAAGAGAAGAAGGGCAAGAAAGTTGCCATCATCGGTTCAGGCCCTTCAGGTCTTACATGCGCAGGCGATCTTGCAAAGATGGGCTACGATGTAACTATTTTCGAGGCGCTTCATGAGGCAGGCGGTGTTCTTGTATATGGTATTCCTGAGTTCCGTCTTCCTAAGGATGCGGTTGTTAAAAAAGAAATCGAGAACGTTAAGTCACTTGGCGTTAAGCTTGAGACAGACGTTGTTATCGGTAAGTCTGTTACTATAGACGACCTTATGGAGAAGGAAGGCTTTGAGGCTGTATTTATCGGTTCCGGAGCAGGACTTCCCAGATTCATGAATATCCCCGGCGAGCAGGCTATGGGTGTATTCTCAGCAAACGAGTTCCTTACAAGAAGCAATCTTATGAAAGCTTTTGATGAAAATTCAAGAACACCTATCATGAGACCTAAAAAGTGCGTAGTTGTAGGTGGCGGTAATGTTGCTATGGACGCAGCAAGAACAGCACTTCGTCTCGGAGCTGAAGTTCATGTTGTATATCGTCGTGGTGAGGAAGAGCTTCCTGCACGTAAGGAAGAAGTAGGACATGCTAAGGAAGAGGGAATCATCTTCGATCTTCTTTGCAATCCTGTTGAGATCCACGCTGATGAGAACGGCTGGGTAACAGGAATCACATGTATCAGAATGGAACTTGGTGAGCCTGATGAGTCAGGAAGAAGAAGTCCTGTTGAGGTGCCCGGTTCTGAGTTTGAGATTGAGTGCGATGCGGTTATCATGTCACTTGGAACATCACCTAATCCGCTTATTTCTTCAACAACAGCAGGTCTTGATATCAACAAGAGAAAATGTATTGTTGCAGAAGACAACGGACAGACATCAAAGCCCGGTGTATTTGCAGGCGGTGACGCTGTTACAGGCGCTGCTACAGTTATTCTTGCCATGGGTGCAGGAAAAGCTGCCGCAAAGGGTATTGATGAGTATCTTCAGAGCAAGTAATATATACGAAAATATTGACATAACACCGTCACCCGTTATCGGGTGACGGTTGTTAATCTATATAAATACTGATATGATCAGCGTTTATCTATAAAAAACACGGAAAGAACAGAAAATATGGTTGCTTATGTAAATGGTATTCTTGAGAGTATCGAGGAGGGAAATGCCGTTGTAGACGTTAACGGCATTGGAATAAACGTAAATATTTCCGGTTCTACCATGGACAGAATGCCCGGAATTGGTGAAGTGGTAAAGCTTTACACTTATACGAACGTCAAAGAGGATGCGTTTACACTTTTCGGATTCCTTTCAAGGGATGAGCTGGGTCTTTTTAAACTTCTTATTACAGTTAACGGAATAGGTCCTAAGGGCGGACTTGCAATATTGTCTGTCATGTCGCCGGACGATCTTCGTTTTGCGATTATAGCAGGTGACAGTGCGTCTATTGCAAAGGCTCCCGGAATAGGCAAAAAAACTGCAGAGAGAATAACTCTTGAACTCAAAGACAAGATAAAAGTTACGGAGGATTCATTGCTTTCACAGGGCGGAGATTCACTTGGAGGAGAACTTTCGGGTGAGAACTCGTCTGCAAAGGATGAGACGGTTGCTGCACTTGTGGCTCTTGGTTACAATCAATCCGATGCCATGAGAGCAGTCAGAAAAGTTCTCGGAAGTGATGCAGGCGCAGCCGCAGATACGGAAGATCTGCTTAAACTTGCTCTTAAGGAGATGTTTTAAACAGCCATGGAAAAGAAAAAGATTGTAACAAACGCCAGAGGAATGGCACCGGAAGCAAATCGGGAAGACATAAAGATCGAAGGATCTCTTCGTCCTCAAAACCTTGATTCGTATATCGGACAGAAGAAGATCAAGGAGAGTCTTAAGATATATATTGAGGCTGCGAAGAAAAGAGGAGATTGTCTCGATCACCTTCTTTTTTACGGACCTCCCGGACTTGGTAAGACCACTCTTGCAGGAATCATTGCAAATGAGATGGGCGTACACATCAAGATCACAAGCGGACCGGCTATCGAAAAGCCCGGTGATATGGCGGCTATATTAAATAATCTTCAGGAAGGTGATATCCTTTTTGTGGATGAAATACATCGTCTCAACAGGCAGGTTGAGGAAGTTCTTTACCCTGCTATGGAGGACTATGCTATTGATATCATGATAGGAAAGGGGCCTACTGCTAGATCTATAAGACTGGATCTTCCTCATTTTACGCTTATAGGAGCGACAACCAGAGCGGGAATGCTCTCTGCCCCTCTAAGAGACAGATTTGGAATGATCCACAGAATGGAGTTTTATGATATTGACGAACTTTGCAGTATCATTTTGCAGTCTGCAAAGCTCCTTGATGTCGATGTAGACAAAGGCGGCGCAGTTGAGATGGCAAGGCGAAGCAGAGGAACGCCGAGACTTGCCAACAGGATACTTAAGCGTGTCAGGGATTTTGCACAGGTTAAGTTTGACGGAAAAGTTACGGGCGAAGTTGCAATGACAGCTCTTGATCTTATGGATGTTGATAAGATGGGACTTGACCATACGGATAGAAATCTTCTTTTTACCATGATAAACAAATTTGCGGGAAAGCCTGTCGGACTCGATACTTTGGCGGCTGCGATAGGAGAGGATCCCGGAACCATCGAGGATGTTTACGAACCTTATCTTATTAAAAACGGTTTCATAAACAGAACTCCCAGAGGACGCGTGGTTACTGATATTGCGTATGCTCATTTGGGACTTGAAAACCCCGTCGATACCGATATATAATTTAAAAGTACAAATTTGCTTATTGGTTGATTTTTTATGCAGGGAGAAAACTATGGCTTCTAAAACGGATACTGAAGTAATTATCGGGGGAAAAGTATTCACCTTAAGCGGCTACGAAGGCGAGGAGTATCTTCAGAAAGTAGCTTCGTACATTAACAATAAGATTGCGGAATATAACAAGTTAGACAGCTTTAAGAGGCAGCCGGTAGATACGCAGAATGTTTTGTTACAGCTTAATATTGCGGATGACTATTTCAAGTTGAAGAAGCAGATAGAACTTATGGAAGAGCAGCTTACCGAGAAGGAAAAAGAGCTCTATGATCTTAAGCATGAGCTTATCGCCACGCAGATAAAGCTTGAGAATACCGAGAAGAACAGCAAGAGCCTTCAGAGTAAACTTGATGATTCTTCCAAAAAGATAATTCAGTTAGAAACACAGGTTAAAGGTAATAAAAGGTGATTTAATGGGGCTGTCTTTAGGGACAGCCTTTTATATGAATATGAAAAAAGTCGAACTTTTGGCTCCCGCCGGGGGCTATGAAACAATGGTAGGCGCTTTCAATGCAGGTGCCGATGCCGTTTATCTTGGTGGCTCTAAATTCGGAGCAAGGGCGTATGCGGACAATTTTGATGAGGCCCAGGTTCTGGATGCTATTTCTTATGCCCATTTACACCATAAAAAAATTTATATGACAGTCAATACTCTCGTTAAAGAGCGAGAGTTTTCCGAAGTATATGACTTTATGCTTCCTTATGCCGAAAAGAATCTTGACGGTGTTATCGTGCAGGATCTTGGGGTAATGAAGTTTTTGCGTGACGAATTTCCGAATGTGGAGGTTCATGCAAGCACGCAGCAGACCGTTACGGGAGTTTACGGAGCAAAGCTTTTAAAAGAGCTTGGATGTTGCAGGGTTGTTCCCGCAAGAGAGCTCAGCCTTTCTGAAATGAAGGCAATCCGCGAAAAGGCTGATATTGAAGTTGAAGCATTTATTCACGGAGCGATGTGCTATTGCTATTCGGGGGCCTGTCTTTTCAGCAGTATGGTTGGAACGAGAAGCGGTAACAGAGGCCGTTGTGCGCAGCCGTGCAGACTTCCGTATAAAATAGCGGGATCAAACGGCAAAGAGGAATATCCCATCAGTCTTAAGGATATGTGCACGATAGATCTGATTTCGGAACTTATTAGCGCCGGAATCGATTCTTTTAAGATAGAAGGACGTATGAAAAAGCCTGAGTATGCGGCAGGCGTAACTTCGCTTTACAGAAAATACATCGACTTGTACTATAAAGAGCCCGATAAGGAACACAGGGTATCCAAAGAGGATATGGATATTCTGAAGGCTCTTTATCTCAGAACGGGTATAAGCGACGGATATTATCACAGGCATAACGGAAGAGAAATGGTAACCGTTTCATCGCCTGCGTATAACGGAACTTCTGAAGAAGTTTCCAAGATGATAAAAGAAAAATATCTCGGCTACGAGAAGAAGATAAAGTGTGATATTTACTGCAATCTTACCGCGGGGAGCACTGCAAAGCTTACAATGCTTCTAAAGGATAACAGCGGAGTTGTCTGTGAGATTACGGGAAAAGAAGTTCAGACGGCTTCTAACAGACCGATGGATGCGCAAAATATTGAAAAGCAGCTTAGAAAGCTCGGAAATACACCTTTTGAAGCGGATGATGTTGTTGTTTCAATAGATGACAACGGGGCAGGATGCGGAATCTTTATCCCTGTGAGCGAGCTTAATGAGTACAGACGCAGTCTTTGCGATAAGATGCTTGAGATACTCCTTGATTCGGGTGATGCCAAGGAAAAAGCATATGATCGAAGTGCGGATAAAAATATCGATAGTGCTGAATCGTCAGATAATCATCTGAAGGTACAAAAGAGAAAGGCGGATATACATGTGCTTGTCAGTAGTAAAGAGCAGCTTGGCGTTGCACTCGGATATCTTGCAGGAGATTCGCACAAAAAGAAAATCGAAAGAATTTATGTTGATTCAAAACTTCTTCTCGGAGAAGAAAAAGACAGTGTTTTAAAAGATTTAAAGATCGCCGCAGATGCAGGCACAGAGGTGATCGCGGCTCTTCCTTATGTCACAAGAGAAGAGAAGATTGACGGAATACTTGATATTATAACGCTCATAAATATCTGCAAGGCAGGTAATCTGTGCGGTTTGCTTGTAAGAAACCTTGAGCAATTGGGATATTTGAGAGATAATAATTATCTTGGGAAAGTAATCTGCGATTACGGAGTTTATGTATGGAATGCTGAGAGTTTTAAGCTCCTTTCTGAGTGTACGAAGGGAGATTTCAGTGTTGATGAGATTTCTGTTCCATACGAACTTACTATTCATGAGGCAAAAGATGTTACAGTAGCGGTTAAGTCTATTTGTGATGTTCCTGTTACGTATAATATCTACGGACATGTTCCCATGATGATAAGCGCCGGCTGTGTAAAGAAGACTACAGACAGATGCAGCGGCAAGAACGGAAGCGTTCATAGCGAGAAAATGCATATGATCGACAGGATGGGAAATGACATGACAGTTACGACTGATTGCAGGAACTGCTACAATGTCATATGGAATACGGATCCGACAGTTCTTTTGGGCAAAATGAAGACTATTGATGATATGGACATCTTCGATCATTACAGGATTGACTTTACGATTGAATCCGGAAATGATACGAGGGATGTTCTTGAAAGTTTTATCAATGATAAAGCTTTTGAAAAAAAGAACTATACCACGGGTCACTATAAACGCGGAGTGGAATGATTTAATGAAACTTTTTGTTACAGAGATAGCTAAATATTTGATAGCTCTTTTACTTCTTTTTTATACCGCCGATTCCTTCGGCGCGCTTGCAAAACCGTATGAGAGCGACAGGAAGTTTATATATACCAGGCAGATAGGCTGTATGTTCGGAGTTCAGATAACCTGTTTTATACAGATATTGGCAAGAACGGGAAAAGTGTCCTATCTTTTGTTCTTTCTGTTTCAGATAGTTATATTTGCTTCGGTGATCATGCTTTTTTATATTATTTATCCGGACGCAAACAAGCTTGTTATCAATAATATGTGCATGCTTTTGATGATCGGAATCATCATGCTTACAAGGCTTTCTTATGAGAAAGCGATAAAGCAGTTTGTTGTTGTTGCGGCATCTATAGTATTAGGCTTCTTTATTCCGGAACTGATTTTCAGATTAAATGTCATAAAGCGCTACGCATGGGTATTTGCGGCAATAGGCGTTACGATGATCGGTATAGTTCTGGTTCTCGGAACCGCAACAAACGGATCTAAGATCACATATACGATTGCGGGAATAACCTTTCAGCCTTCGGAATTTACGAAGATTATTTATCTGCTCTTTTTGGCGGGAGCGTTATTTAGGGCAAAAGAACTGACGGATCTTATCAAGATCGCGGGGGTTGCAGGAGTCCATGTAATTATCCTTGTGCTGTCAAAAGATCTTGGAAGTGCGCTTTTGTTCTTTATTGTTTTTCTTGCACTTATATATATTGCGACGAATAATATCGGATATCTTATTCTGGGACTTGGATTCGGGTCGGTGGCGAGCGTTATTGCTTACGGACTCTTTTCACATATACAGGTGAGAGTTAAGGCATGGCTCGATCCGTTCGGAAATATTGAAAGTGCCGGATACCAGCTGGCACAGTCACTTTTCGGAATAAGCAGCGGCGGTGCTTTCGGACTTGGACTATACGGAGGAGCGCCACAGTCGATTCCTTTCGTTGAGCAGGATTTCATTTTCTCGGCAATCGCGGAGGAATTCGGAATCGTATTTGCGGTTATAATGACACTTATATGCCTGAGCACATTTATGCATATCATGTACGAAGGTTACATGATGCACGACAAGTATTACAGACTTTTGTCATGCGGAATAGGCGTGTCATACATTTTTCAGACGTTTTTAACTATAGGAGGAGGCTCCAGATTCATTCCTCTTACGGGTGTAACACTTCCTCTTGTAAGTTACGGCGGATCGTCCGTAATGGTTACGGTTATCATGGTGATGATATTTGAGGGGATTTGTCTTGTGCGGAATTTCGAGGAAGCGGAAGACTACATGAGACACGACAGATCAAGAGGAAACAAGAGGGATTATTATTACGATGAGAGAAACGAGAGATACGAAGAGGACTACTAGAGATACAAGGGCGTCGCAACCGACTTCGATAATTGTACTTTCATTTATCTATTTGGCGTTGTTCGTGTCAATGCTTGTATTTATCGCGTATTCCGCTACTGTAAATAAACAGAAATACATGAATAACAACTTTAATACCAGACAGAAGATACTGACTGCCCAGAATACACGAGGCAAGATCTTATCAAGAGACGGTGATGTTCTTGCGTCCACCAAAACGGACAAAAAAGGCAAGGAAGTAAGAGAGTACCCTTACGGAAAAGACTTTGCGCATGTTGTGGGGTATTCATCACACGGAAAAGCCGGTGTTGAGCTTATTTCCAATTATTATCTGATAAATTCGGGGATAGATCTTTCTCAAAAGGCAATATATGATGCCAAAAAGAAGAAGTTTCCCGGAAACGATGTTACGACGACTCTTTCTGTTGAGCTTCAGCAAATCTGCAGTGATGCAATTCCTTCACCTAGAAAGGGTGCGATAGTTGTATCGGATCCAAGGACCGGTGAGATACTTGCAATGGTATCAAAGCCTGACTTTGATCCAAACAACATTCAGGATGATTGGAAGAGTTATCTTGAAGACGATTCAGGCGATGCAACTTTAGTAAACAGGGCAACTCAGGGTCTTTACCCTCCGGGTTCCACTTTTAAGATTGTTACTTCGCTTGCATATTTAAGGGACCATCCCAAGGATTACAATGATTATAAGTTTACCTGTAAAGGCAGGGTTTCCGAGGGAGAGAACACGATATCGTGTTACCACGGAGAAAAGCACGGAAAGCTTGACCTTTATACGTCTTTTGCAAAATCATGTAATTCTTCGTATGCGAATATAGGAGTTAATTATATCGATCAGCATACGTTTAATGATGTTCTTAAAAGTCTTATGTTTAATGATAAGCTTCCTCTTGACCTTACATATTCAAGAAGTAAAGCGAGGTATAAGGACGGAATGTCAAAGGGAGATGTTATGCAGCTTGCGATAGGTCAGGGTGCTACAACGGTTACTCCCATGCATATGAACATGATAACTTCTGCGATTGCTAACAAAGGAATTCTTATGAAGCCTTATCTTGTCAAAGAGGTCAGAACTGCCGACGGCAAGGTTTTGGAGTCTTATGACGGCGAAGAAGTTAAGAGAATGATGAGCGAAGAAGAGACGGAAATTCTTACAGAGATGATGACACAGGTTGTTGAGAAGGGAACTGCGAGCAAATTAAAAGGCCTTTCCTACACTGCGGCAGGAAAGACCGGTTCTGCTGAATTTAATTCATCAAGTTCTGATTCGCATGCTTGGTTTACGGGATTTGCGCCTGCCGAGAATCCCCGGATATGTGTTACCGTCATTGTTGAGGATGCTGGAAGCGGCGGAAGCTTTGCCGTACCTATCGCTAAAAAGATCTTTGATGCATATTTCAAATTAAGATGATAATTCATCAATAGACTTCTTCAATTGCAAATCTGTAATCCATCGAAAGATCGAGTGGAGCATTATTTTCATTTAAAAGTATTATGGGATGGGAGAGCGCGTGTTCATTTATACGGATCACGGTTCCTCTCTTCCCATTATTTAATTTAATGCTAAATCCAAGCTGAGAATTTGCAATGCGCAAAAGAATCGCATTGAGTGCTTCGTAGTCGAATTTATGAAAACCTTGCGCTTCGTAGTTTGCAATAATCTGAAATGCATTTAATTTTCTTCTGTAATTTCTTTTTGAAGTCATCGCAACATATGAATCGACGATTGCGATGTACTTGGCAAATCTGTCGATACTGTCACTGTGGAGACCTGCAGGGTAGCCTGTTCCGTCACATCTTTCGTGATGTTGCATTGCAGCGTTCAAAACATGCTCATTAAAATCCCCCATATTTTTAAGAAAATCATATCCGATAACGGTGTGCTGGATGATTATCATATATTCTTCCCTTGTAAGACGCTGCGGTTTTGTCAGAATCTGAGTGGGAATACTGAATTTACCTATGTCATAAACAAATGCGCACTGAATAAAAAGCAGCTGATCTTCGGCGGAAAGGCCTATAAAAGATCCGAAAACGCCCGCAATAAGAGCTGATTTTAAACAGTGATGAAGAATCATATCCTCATCATCCGCAGGTGTCAGATTATAAAGATATTCAAGGAGTTGCTCACCGCTTGCAACAGAAGAGATGACCGAATTGTAAACATCTATGAGCTGCTGCATGATGATAGGCTGATGAGATGTGATCGCCCCCATCACATATCCCTTGAATACAGGAAAATAAACATTATATATTGATTCAAATTTTTTAAAACCTTCTGAAATACGAACTTTATCATTGTGCGTTGTAGCAAAGTCGGCTTCTTCTTTTATCGGTACAGCCATAATGGACTGCCTGGTGAGCCTTTCGATGATCGTTGCATCTATCTTCGTGTTTGCGGCAACAATTATCTCATTCCTATAATTCAAAATATTTTCTGCGGCTACCATACCGGGTTTTAATTCCATCCTGGCAACGTACTTCATTTTAGTGACCTCCCGTCACACATTCCTGTGCATAATTCCATAAACGCCGCCCTTATGATAAAATAATAAGGATTTATAGCGCTTAATAATAATATACTTTTTCGTGTTATCAAGGTCAATTTATTTATCTTAGGGAGCTATGATATTTATGATAAAAAATGGATTCTGTAAATTTTATAAGAATCTGTATTGGGATGATACCATTAAAAACAGAAATTTAGTTAAGTGGCGTCTGTGCCATAACAGAAAGCAACTCACGATTTTCTGCGTTGTGAGAGCTACTAACGGGATCGATCAGCTTGAGATTATTCACAATGCTTTTTTATCTCAGGACTATTACAGAAAACATCCGGTGTACATCTACGGTATCGCATCAGGTTATACGGAGGCACTCGATATTGTTATAAGAATTTCGGATGAAGCGCAGAAAGTGGGGAAGCCCGGTAATCTTTTGGATTATCTGGACAAAAAATAAATTAAACGGAGAAGTTTATGTTGGCGGTTTTTTTATCGGTATTGAAAGTGGTCGGCATCGTGTTGCTTGTGCTGCTTCTTATAGCTGTATTGCTGGTTCTGTTGGTTCTTTTTGTGCCTGTCAGATACAGAATAAAGGGGAATTATCCAAAGAGTATCTTTGAGGAAGGGCAGGGATTTGATAAGGATAAAGCGTATTTATCCGTGAATTTTTCCTGGCTTTTGCATGTGCTGTCGGGAAAGTTCCTGTATCCCCAAAGGCCCGAGTTTGTCATAAGGATATTCGGGATAAAGTTTTTTCCGCGAAAAGAAAAGCCGGAAAAGATAAAAGAGAAGAAAAATAAAGATAAAGAAAATAAGAATGAAGAGAAGATTATTTTTAAAGAGAATTTTGTTAATAAAAAAGAGAACTTTAATGACGAAAATACATCTTTAGGTGAACATATCGAAAACAATGTTTCGGAATTTTATCAAGAAGATAATGAAATAACAGAAGAAAATATCGAAGATGACGATAAAGACACTTTTTTCGACAAGCTGAAAAAAGTCGCGGAAACGGCTTTGGAGCTGATAAAAAAGCCAAAACATGTGTTTAAAAAAAATCGATATACAATATCTAGAGTTTGTGATAAGATAAGAATGATAAAAAATACTCTGGAAAATGATATTTTCAAGAGAGCTTACAGTCTTGTTAAGGAAAAGCTTGCGCGACTTTTAAAAATGATTCTTCCCGACAAGAGCAGTATTGAACTGTATCTGGGAATGGGGGATCCCGCTACTGAGGCGGAACTTATGTCTGTTTACGGAATTTTGTATCCTGTTTTATATGACAAGCTTAAGTTTACACCCGATTTTGAGAACAGGGCACTCGGTGCGGATCTGGATCTAAAGGGGCATATAACTGTTTTTACGGTTATATATTGTGTCGCTGTTTGCTATTTCAACAAGGATGTAAAAAAAATAATAAACAGATTCAAGAAGATAATGAATTCATAAGGCAATTCTTTATCACCCGGAGGAGTAAATGGGAGACAATAATTTTGGCAGCGTGGTTGACTCGCTGCTTAAAGGTATGAATTCAATTCTTGCGACAAAAACTGTCGTGGGAGAGGCAACTAAGGTTGATGACACAGTGATCTTACCACTTGTCGACGTATCTTTCGGTGTTGGAGCAGGCTCCAGCGATGCGGACAAGAAGAACGGTGGAGCAGGCGGATTTTGTGCAAAGATGTCGCCAAGTGCCGTATTGGTGATCAAGGATGGATCTACTAAACTAGTTAATATCAAGAACCAAGATGCTGTAACAAAGGTTCTGGATCTCGTGCCCGATATTGTGGATCGTTTTTCCAAAAAAGAAGAGAACATGATGGATGATAACGCGGCAGTAGACATTGCTTTTCCCGAGAACAAGAATAAGGGAGAGTAAGTCTTAGGCTAGGGGGGTCCTAATGGAAAAAAAGAGAGACATTGAAGACATTATTCTTAACGGGACAAAGGACGAACTTTCGGAACTCAGACTTTGGCTTTTCAAAGAAAGCGTAAGACTCGAGAATCAGGAGAGTTCACTTTCTGACCGTTACGCACGACTTGAAGCCGATGAGCTTTCATTCAAGAACAGAGTCGATGCGGCAGAGAGAAAGTTGGAAACTGCTACAAAGCGCCTTGATAACGATCAGGCACTGTTTGAGCAGAGACTCAAAATTCTTAATAATGGCTTTGATCAGCTTAACAGCGACAAGAAAAAGCTGCAGAGTGAGTTTGTAAGACTCGAGAGGGAGAGAACTTACCAGCGTGAAATTGAGTATGATGCGGTTGATTGTCTGTTTAGAGGAGTCAATAGCGCACTTGCTCTTAAAAAGAGATACAAAGACCTGATGAAAATGTTTCATCCTGACAATATAAGCGGAGACCAGGATATGGTCCAGCTTATCAATCAGGAGTACAGTGAATTGTGCAGACGTTATGATGTTAGCATGATTAACTAAATATAGTCTTCATAAAATCTTAAGTTGTTTGTTATCACAATATATGATAATGTAAACAAGTCATTGTTCAGTCTGTGAACAATGGCTTGTATATGTTTTCGGGGATATTATGTTCCGTCATGTATTTGTGCCGGACAAAAAGCTTATATGATGGCATTTTCGCCATAGATTCCAAAATAAAAAATTATAAAATTAAATTATTGACAAGAACGAACGTTTGTTTTATTATAATTTTTAGTTAGAACAGATGTTCTAGAAAAGGAGACCCGTATGGAGAGAGAAGAAAAACAAAAAGCACTTGAGGCAGCACTTGGTCAGATTGAGAAGCAGTTTGGTAAAGGCGCTGTAATGAAATTAGGTGATTCATCAGATACTATGAATATCGAAACAATTCCCACAGGCTCACTCAGCCTTGATATTGCACTTGGACTTGGCGGAATTCCCAAGGGAAGAATTGTTGAGATATATGGACCTGAATCAAGTGGTAAGACTACGGTTACTCTTCACATGATCGCTGAAGTTCAGAAGAGAGGCGGTATCGCAGGATTTATCGATGCTGAGCATGCACTTGATCCTGTATATGCCAAGAACATCGGTGTAGATGTAGATAATCTTTATATTTCACAGCCCGACAGCGGAGAGCAGGCTCTTGAGATCACAGAGACCATGGTTCGCTCGGGTGCTATTGATATAGTTGTTGTTGACTCGGTTGCTGCGCTTGTTCCGAAGGCAGAAATTGACGGTGATATGGGAGATTCTCATGTCGGACTTCAGGCAAGACTTATGTCTCAGGCACTTCGTAAGCTTACTGCGGTTATCAGCAAGTCAAATTGTACAGTAATCTTTATCAACCAGCTCAGAGAGAAGGTTGGTATTATGTTCGGTAATCCCGAGACTACAACAGGTGGACGTGCCCTTAAGTTCTATTCATCCGTTCGTATGGATGTTCGCCGTATTGAAGCAATCAAGCAGAACGGTGAGAACACAGGTAACAGAACAAGGGTTAAGGTCGTTAAGAATAAGATCGCTCCTCCTTTCAAAGAGGCAGAGTTTGACATTATGTTCGGTAAGGGAATATCTGTTACAGGAGATATCCTTGATCTTGCTGCAAGCGTAGATATTGTTAACAAGAGTGGTGCCTGGTATCAGTACAATGGCGAGAAGATCGGACAGGGACGTGAGAATGCAAAGCTCTATCTTGAGAACAACCCTGAGATTCTTGCAGATATCGATGCTAAGGTAAGAGCATATTACAATCTTCCCGTAGATGTATCGGCAGCAAAGAAAACTGCTGAGGAACCTGCAACAAAGAAGACTAAGGCAGCGAAATAATGATCGTTTCAGATATATGTGCATTGGATAAAAAGAGATCCAAAGTATTCCTAGACGGTGAATTTGGTTTTGTCTTATACAACGGTGAGCTCAGAGACTTTGATATTAAAGTCGGCAATGAACTTTCCGAAGAAAAATACAATGAGATTATGTGCGGACTTCTGCCCAAAAGGGCGAAGCTCCGTGCTATGAATTTATTGCAAAAAAAGGACTACACGGAGAAACAGCTAAGAGATAAGCTTTCTGACGGTATGTATCCGGAGGAGTGCATAGATACTGCGATAGATTATGTTAAGTCATTCAGATACGTGGATGATGAGAGATACACGGGTGACTATATAACTTATCATATGTCAATGCGAAGCAGGAACAGAATTATAATGGACCTGATGAATAAGGGGATTTCCAAGGATATTATCCTGCAAAAGCTTGAAGAACTGTATTCTGAGTGCGGAGATGAGGCTGAAATTTCTCAGATCAAACAACTTCTTATCAAGAAAAAATATGATGCGCAAACGATTGACCATAAAGAAAAGCAGAAACTTATTGCCTTTCTAATGAGGCGAGGGTACGACCTCTCTATGATTAAAAAGGCTATGGATAGCGGAATAACTTGACACTGCGTTTTATAGAATGTAAAATTTAAGTGTTGTAAAATTGTATTTAAGTGTGCATTTTTTTTGTGCACTATACAAAATATTGTACAATGAAAATTGAATAAGGAGGTGCTCCTGTAATGACTACTGTTATAGTTGCAGCAGTAACTCTTGTTCTTTCTGCGATTTTAACTTGGATTGTTTCTTCTGCTTATCAGAAAAAGGTAACAGAGGGAAAAATCGGAAGCGCTGAAGAGAGGGCAAGAAAAATTATTGACGAAGCACTCAAGACTGCCGAAGAAACGAAGCGTGAGAAACTTCTTGAAGTAAAGGAAGAGGCACTTAAAACACGTAATGAACTCGAGAAAGAAGTACGAGACAGAAGAAATGAAGTCCAGCGTACAGAGAGGCGTATTCAGCAGAAAGAGGAAAACGTCGAGAAACGATCTGAAGCGATCGAAAGGAAAGAGCAAAGTTTAAATGCGAGAGAGGACGCTTTAAACAAGAAGAATGAAGAGGTTACTAAGCTTAACGAACAGAGGGTACAGGAACTTGAGAAAATCTCTGGCTTAACCTCCGAGCAGGCTAAAGAGTATCTTTTGAAAATTGTCGAAGATGATGTAAAACACGAATCAGCTGTCATGATTAAAACCATGGAAGCTGAGGCTAAGGAAGAAGCTGATAAAAAGGCGAAAGAAATCGTTGTTAACGCGATTCAGCGTTGTGCCGCTGATCACGTCTCCGAAACAACAATTTCCGTTGTTCAGCTTCCCAATGATGAGATGAAGGGTAGAATCATCGGTAGAGAGGGAAGAAATATCAGAACTCTTGAAACAATGACCGGTGTTGATCTTATTATTGATGACACACCTGAAGCTGTAGTTATTTCGGGATTTGATCCCATCCGCCGTGAGGTTGCGCGCATTGCACTGGAGAAATTGATCGTTGACGGTCGTATTCATCCCGCTAGGATTGAAGAGATGGTTGAAAAGGCACAGAAAGAAGTTGCTGCCAAGATCAAAGAGGAAGGTGAAAATGCTGCCATTGAAGCCGGTGTTCACGGCCTCCACCCGGAAGTTATCAAGATTCTTGGTCGTATGAAATTTAGAACAAGTTACGGCCAGAACTGCTTGAAACATTCTGTAGAGGTTGCTCAGTTATGTGGACTTTTGGCGTCGGAACTTGGTCTCGATGTCAGAGTTGCTAAGAGAGCAGGACTTTTGCATGATATCGGTAAAGCTGTTGATCATGAGCTTGAAGGCTCACACATTCAGCTTGGTGTAGATATCTGTAAAAAGTATAAGGAATCACAGACTGTTATTAACGCAGTAGAAGCTCATCATGGTGATGTTGAGCCTCAGTCACTTATTGCTATCCTTGTTCAGGCTGCCGATACAATTTCGTCAGCTAGACCGGGCGCAAGAAGAGAGACTCTTGAAACTTACACATCTAGACTTAAAGAACTCGAAGATATTACCAATAGCTTTAAGGGTGTTGATCACTCTTTCGCTATTCAAGCCGGCAGAGAAGTCAGAGTAATGGTTGTTCCTGAGCAGGTTTCAGATTCAGACATGATACTCATGGCTCGTGATATTGCTAAGAAGATTGAGGATGAAATGGAATATCCCGGACAGATTAAGGTTAATATCATCAGAGAGAGTAGAGCAACTGATTACGCTAAGTAATGCTGTTTCTGAACATTATTGGGTAAATGTAGTGGAGAGGCTATTTTGCGAAAGCAAGATAGCCTCTTTTTGAGTAGAGCACTTATGGAGAATTAAATATATATGTTGCCTTTTGAATTTAAAAACAGAATGAAAGATCTTCTGGGTGATGAAGATTATGAACGTTTTATTGAGGCGTTTGAAGCTGATAACAGATATCATGCTTTAAGGCTCAATACTTTAAAGGCTCGGGAAGATTTTATTGATAAGCTCGAATGTGTAACAGAGCAGGTTCCGTGGGAAGAAACGGGGTATTATTACAGTGCCGACTTTGCGCCGGGTAAACATCCGTATCACGAGGCGGGGCTTTATTATATTCAGGAACCAAGTGCAATGGCTCCTGTGCATTTCCTTGACCCAAAGCCCGGGGAGAAAATCCTTGATCTTTGCGCTGCACCCGGTGGTAAATCCACTCAGATTGCATGCAAACTTGAGGGCAAAGGTCTTTTAATTACAAACGAGATAAATAAAGACAGAGCGAAGATACTGTCTTTGAATATAGAGAGACTTGGCATTTCCAATGCGATGGTCTTAAATGAAACGTCTGAACATTTAGCAGACTATTTTTACGGTTATTTTGATAAAATATTGGTGGATGCTCCATGTTCCGGCGAAGGTATGTTTAGGAAGAATGATAACGCGGCTGATGAATGGAGCGTAGATAATGTGCTTCTTTGTGCTGAGAGACAGGCGGAAATACTTGATAATGCCGCTGCAATGCTTGTTCCCGGAGGCACGCTTATCTATTCAACGTGTACTTTCTCAAGGGAAGAGAATGAGGATAACATTGAAGCGTTTTTGAACAGGCATAATGATTTTAAGTGCGAACTTACTAAGAGACTCTTTCCTCATGAAGTTAAGGGGGAAGGACATTTTCTGTGCGTTCTTAAAAGAGACGGTGAGAATATTTCGGTTAAGAACGGCTATGTTCCGGGAGGCAGGATAGTGCCTGCAAGGAAAGAACAGGTAAAGATTCTTGGTGATTTCCTTAGTGAGACTTTTACGAAGGATGCTATAGACAGGCTCTTTGACGGCAAAGTTATATTTATGTTCGGAGATCAGATGTATGCGGCTCCAAAAGATATGCCATCTTTTGAAGGGCTTAAAGTATTACGTCCGGGGCTTCATTTGGGAACTCTTAAGAAGGATAGATTTGAGCCTTCACATGCTTTGGCACTGTTTTCAAAGCCGGAAGATGTTAAACTGTCATATGAGATCGCATCCGATGATGACAATATAAAACAGTATCTGAACGGCCAGACACTTCGCGTATCGCGAACGGGTAATAAGGGATGGTGTCTTATCACAACGGACGGATATAGTATAGGCTGGGCGAAGGAAGCCGGCGGAATGCTCAAGAACCACTATCCGAAGGGGCTTCGCATTAACTACTAAAATAAAACAGAAGGAATAATCTAAGAATGAAAAAACTTCTTGTATATCTTAGAGATTACAAAAAAGAAATAGCGCTAGGACCTTTGTTTAAGCTGTTGGAGGCATCTTTTGAACTTATGGTGCCTCTTGTCATCGCAGCTATGATAGATAAAGGTATTGAATTAGGGGATAAGTCATATGTAATTAAAATGTGCATGATACTTATCCTTTTGTGCGTTATCGGATGTATAAGTGCGATAACTGCACAGTTCTATGCAGCTAAGGCTGCGGCCGGCTTTGCAAAGAAGGTAAAAAGAGCTCTTTTTAACAATATACAATCGCTGTCATTTTCAGATATGGACAGGATCGGCACATCTGCAATGATGACGAGGATGACAAGCGACATAAATCAGGTTCAGCAGGGCGTTAATCTTACTATTAGGCTTTTGCTGAGGTCGCCTTTTATTGTCTTTGGCGCAATGATAATGGCGTTTACGATCGATGTCAGACAGGCGCTTATTTTTATTGTGACGATAATTCTGCTTTTTGCGGTTGTCGGCGCGATCATGGGATGGAGCATCCCGAAGTACGGCGAGATTCAGAGTAGGCTTGATACCGTATTAAGGCTCACAAGAGAGAATCATACGGGAGTCAGGGTGATCCGTGCATTTGGACTTGAGAACGAGGAAAAAAATAAATTTCATAAGAGCAACGATTCGCTTATGGAGCTTCAGAGCTTTGTCGGCGGAATTTCTTCGCTTATGAATCCTGTTACTTTTGCAATTCTTAACATTGCGCTCTTGTTCCTAATTTATAAGGGCGGAGTTTATGTTGAAGCGGGCGAGATGACAAAGGGTGAAGTTGTTGCGCTTTATAACTATATGTCCCAGATTCTCGTAGAGCTTATTAAGCTTGCGAATCTTATTCTTACCATCACCAAGTCAATCGCATCAGGAAACAGAGTTCAGGAGCTTATCGAGCTTAAGTCTTCCATGGCTGACGGAAACGTTGATACATTTGATGAAACGGATGAACACGTTGTGTTTAACGATGTGTACATGAGATATGAGGGTGACAGTGAGGATTCGCTTGAGAAGATAAATCTCACGGTAAAAAGAGGTGAGAGAATCGGAATTATCGGAGGAACAGGTAGCGGAAAGTCTACGCTTATTAACCTTATTCCAAGATTCTATGATGCCCGCGAGGGAAGCGTTGTAATTGACGGCAGAAATGTCAAAGAATATAAGCTTGATGCCCTTAGAGAGAGAATCGGTATCGTTCCTCAGAAAGCGGTTCTTTTCCACGGAACCGTCAGGGACAATATGCGCTGGGGCAAGAACGATGCGACGGATGAAGAGATTTATGAGGCTCTTCGCATTGCGCAGGCTGAAGAGATTGTTAAGGGAAAAGAAAACGGACTTGATCATATGGTATCGCAGGGAGGAAAGAACTTCTCAGGCGGTCAGAAACAGAGACTTACCATTGCGAGAGCGCTTGTAAGAAAACCTGAGATACTTATTCTTGATGATTCGGCTTCTGCGCTTGATTTCCTTACTGATAAGAACTTGAGAAAAGCAATCGGCGAGATGAAAGATGCACCGACTACTTTTATTGTGTCTCAGAGAACGTCCGCTGTTCACGACTGTGACAAGATACTTGTTCTTGAAAATGGCGCGATTGTCGGAATGGGAAAGCATGATATGCTCCTTGAAACTTGTGACTTATACAAGGAAATATATGAATCTCAGTACAAGAAGGAGGGAGCGGTATGAAAAAAGGAACGCTTAGAAAGGTGCTTCACTACGCGGGAAAGTACCGTGGACTTGTCTTTTTGTCAATGATACTTGCTGTTATCACGGCAGCACTTGCGCTTTATATTCCTATTCTTGCCGGAGGGGCGATAGATCTTTTGGTTGGAAAGGGGGACGTTGATTTTGGCAAAGTGATGGCGGTTCTTATGAAGATGCTTGCAGCTATCGTATTTACCGCAATCTGCCAGTGGGTGATGAACAAAGCAAATAATGCGATCACTTTTAAGGTTGTCAGAGACGTTAGGGCGGAGGCTTTCGATAAGCTTCAGATTCTTCCTTTCGAATATCTTGATAAAGTACAGACGGGCGAAATAGTGAGCAGAATAGTGGCGGACATAGATCTTTTTGCGGACGGGCTTCTTATGGGCTTTACGCAGCTCTTTACGGGGATAGTGACTATTCTTTTTACGCTTGTATTTATGTTCTATCTGAATTTCAGGATTGCTATAGTTGTAGTTGCTCTTACGCCGCTATCTCTTATTGTTGCGAGAGTAATTGCGGATAAGTCGTTCAAGCTCTTTAAACTTCAGAGCGAAGCAAGAGCAGAGCAGACTTCGTTTGTTGACGAGATGATAGGCAATCTTCAGGTTGTTAAGGCGTTTGCTCATGAAGACGAGAATATGGAGTATTTTGATGAGGTGAACGGAAAACTTGAGGATGCTTCGGTTAAAGCGGTTTTTGTTTCCGCAATAACCAATCCGGGAACCAGATTTATCAATAACCTCGTGTATGCTTTCGTTGCGCTTTTTGGTGCGTTTGCTTGTATCAGCGGCGGAATGACGGTTGGTGGACTTACGATCTTTTTGAGCTATGCAAATCAGTATACTAAGCCGTTTAATGAGATTTCAGGCGTTGTTACCGAACTTCAGAATGCGCTTGCCTGCGCAAGACGTGTCTTTGACCTTATTGAGGAAAAGAGCGAGGAGAAGGATAAAGAGACGGCTCCGGAGAAGTTTACCGCTGAGGGTGTTGTGGATATAAGTGATGTTTCTTTTTCCTACGATAAGAAAAAGAAGCTTATTGAAGACCTTGACCTTAGTATCGTTAAGGGGCAGAGAGTTGCGATAGTAGGACCTACCGGAAGCGGAAAGACAACGTTTATTAATCTCCTTATGAGATTCTATGATGTTGACAAGGGAAGTGTTAAGATTGACGGCTATGATATCAGGGATATCAAGAGGCTTGATCTTAGAGATAATTTCGGCATGGTTTTGCAGGAGACGTGGCTGCGGCACGGAACTGTCAGGGATAATATTACTCTCGGAAGAAAAGATTTTAGTGATGATGATATAATCGAGGCGGCTAAAGCGACTCATGCGCACAGCTTTATAAAGAAGCTTCCTGATGGGTATGATACAGTGATTTCGGAGAATGGCGGAAATCTTTCGCAGGGTCAGAAACAGCTTCTTTGCATTACCAGAGTTATGCTCAATATTCCTCCGATGCTGATTCTTGACGAGGCGACTTCTTCAATCGATACGCATACCGAGATGAGGATACAGAGGGCGTTTAATAAGATGATGAAGGGCAGGACGAGTTTCATCGTTGCACACAGACTCTCGACCATAGTCGAAGCGGACGTGATCCTTGTTATGAAGGACGGACATATCCTTGAGCAGGGTAAACACGAGGAACTTCTGGGTAAGAAGGGCTTTTATTATGAATTGTACAATAGCCAATTCGCGTAAAATGTGGTGTTTGATGCAATGATTTGCGATGATGACTTGTTTTGTTACCGGATTTGTTGTGCGAAGAAGCTGAAATAGCACATATTTACTATGGTTCAATATTTTATAGTTATTTTTCGAACTATGTAATAGAATTAGTATAGATGCTTTAAATATGAGGGGAATATATGAAATCAAAAAAGAAAAAAAAGAGACCTGTTTTTGTTATCGGACACAAGAATCCCGATACGGATTCTATATGTGCTGCGATTACATATGCGAAACTTAAGAGCGAGATAACAGGTGATGAGTATATTGCAGGAAGAGCGGGGCACCTAAACGAAGAGACGCAGTTTGTGCTGTCTCATTTTGGCGTGCAGATTCCTGTTTATATTAAGGATGTCAGAACTCAGGTAAGAGACATGGAGATCAGGATGCTCGACGGAATCGGAGCGGATCTTTCTCTTAAGAAAGCCTGGGCTGAAATGCGTGACGCTGAGGTTGTGACTTTGTGCGTTACCGAAAATGATGAAGTAAGCGGAATAATAACGACGAATGATATTGTTGAGACATATATGGATGTTATAGATCCCGGGATTTTGTCTTCTGCAAAAACATCGTACCAGAATATTGTCGAGACTCTTGATGGTGAGCTGATCGTGGGCGATATCGGAGATACCCTTGATAAGGGAAAAGTTGTTATCGCTGCGGCGAGCCCTGATATGATGGAGAATTTCATTGAAGAGGGCGATGTTGTTATTCTCGGAAACAGATATGAGTCACAGCTTTGTGCGATTGAGTTAAATGCCGGATGTATCATAGTCTGCGAGGGCGCGGATGTTGCCAAGACTATTAGGACTCAGGCAAGAGAGCACGGAACCAAGATTATCACAACTCCGCATGACACATTTGTTGTGGCAAGGCTTATCAATCAGAGCATGCCTATAAGCTACGTTATGAAAAGAGATAATGTCGTCTGCTTCCACATGGACGACTACATCGAAGATATTCAGGAAGTTATGGCTTCCATGAGACACAGGTATTTCCCTGTGCTTGATAAGAATGAGCATTATGTCGGAATGATCAGCCGTAGAAATTTCCTTGGTGCGAAAAAGAAGCAGCTCATTCTTGTAGATCACAATGAAAAGAACCAGGCTGTTAACGGCGCGGATTCTGCGGATATTCTGGAGATTATCGATCATCACAGGCTTCGCACGATTGAAACATCGGGACCTGTATTTTTCAGAAACCAGCCCCTTGGTTCAACATGTACGATCATTTATCTGATGTACAAAGAGTACGGAGTTGATGTTGATAAGGTTACAGCGGGACTTCTTCTTGCTGCAATCCTTTCCGATACGCTTATGTTCAGATCGCCGACTTGTACTAATATTGACAAGAAAGCGGGAGAGGAACTTGCTTCGATAGCGGGCGTTGATTACGAGGGATTTGCAAAAGAGATGTTCCATGCGGGATCCAATCTTAGCGGCAAGACTGCAAGCGAGATTCTTCATCAGGACTTTAAGAAGTTTACAGTCGATGATATGAACATCGGAATCGGCCAGATCAACTCAATGAGCTCTGAAGAACTTCTTGATATAAAAGACAAGGTTGAACCTGAACTTAAGAAAGCTGCGGAAGATGATGGTCTCGACATGCTGTTCTTCATGCTTACCAACATAATCGACGAGTCTTCTGAAGTTCTTTTCACCGGCGCAAAGTCGCAGTATACCATCAACAGCGCCTTTGGCATAAACGTCTCCGGCGACAAAGCAACACTTCCCGGCGTTGTTTCGAGAAAGAAGCAGCTTTTGCCGGCAATTGTTGAGGCGATTCAGAATTGAGAAGCTTGGGAATTATATTTTTAAAAGTTAAAATTGAATTGATGGAAATGTTTATTTAAAAAATGTTAATGTACTTATGATGCTATTCAATGTTTTGACCTTGTATTTCCATTGAAATACTAAGTTTGGCATGACTTTGGCTATTGAGCCTACCGGATACCCTATATTCTGGTAGGCCCTTTTTGATTTTTAAAATTATATTGCAGGAGTGCTTTAAAAATCGTATAATTTTGATGTTAAACATAATGTTACAATAACGTGTTGGAGGTTATAGTGAGTAGAATCGGGGATTGCAGAAGAAAGATTGCAGAAATCAGAGAAGACATCAGAGCAATGAGGGAGAAACAGACAGTTATCGACGGCTATATCAGACAGATTGAGACCCAGAAAGATACACTTGATGGGATAGATCTAAGCAGAGCAGGCGAGTGGATTGGCGTTAACGAGCAGAACGCAGTTAAGACTAAGAACGTCTGCGTTTTTAGAATGGACGGTGCAAAAGGCGAGTGTACGCGGCTTAGAAGCGCCATAGATAGGATGATAAGTGAAGCCGAGGCTCAGATCGCAGAGCTTGAAGCTGAGATAGAAAGAATTGAAGAAGAGGAAAGACGTGAACGTGAGCGCGAACGCGAACGTGAACAGTCTCAAAATTAAGGATAGCGGGGATGGTAAACAATGAGTGGTAAAGGTGAAAAGATACAGTTGGGGAAACAGGCGGTAGATGCGCTTATTTCAGATATAAAAGATTCTGCAAACGTTCTTGAGATTAAAGATTCTGCATTGGCAAAAGCCGGACTCATCGGCGAAGATGCCTCACTCCACATGATCAAATATATAGCTGAGAGACAGAAAGATCTGACAGCAACATATAAGGATGTTGTAAGTATTGATACTGCAACACTTTTAGATAACAGTACCGGCAAGATAGTTGAAACAGATATTGATATTGCCGCGAAAATAGATAGGGAAGAGGGTTAATACTTATGGAAAATAAATGGATAAACATGGCGGAATTTAATGCTTACATAAGTGACCTTTTTTCTGCTATGGATGAATATGAAGAAAAAGCTGCAGCGCATAAGAGAGCGCAGGACAGCTTTACAGGGGAAGCAAACTGGGAAGGAAAGAGTGCTGACAAGGCAAAACTCCTTGTAGGAACAGTTGAGCAGGCAAAGCTTGATGAAATACTCAGGATCGAAAGGGATTTTAGGGCTATTCTTACGGATTATGTAAGTGGCTTTAAAGCAGCGGTTGATGAAGCCGACGATGCCAAGATAAGCACGATCGTTCTTGAAGGACTTAACATAGAACTTCATGGCTGTGCTTCTGTTTATAAAACATGGGCAACAAGCATGGAGGTTTTAAAGGATAACATTCACAGCAGGTTTGGAAGTAAGTACGGAAACCGCGATGAATACGATTTCTTTATGGCATCAAATGCTTACGGGAATCTTTGCGGAAACGAATCAAAAGACGGAATGATTCTTGACCTTATTAACAGGTTCACCAACTTCGATAATCAGCAGGCGGCCAAGATATCGTCTGTTAGTTTTCCTTATAGAATAGGCAAATTAAAACAGGAGATTGAAGAACTTAGGAGCTGCAAAGGTTTACTTGTGAATGGTAACGGCGACATTGAGATGGGCGTTATCGAAAGGCTTGGTGATTTCCTTGAGGACAGCGTAAAAAGAGCACAGGGTTCGGGAAGTTTTGTAGATAAACTCGGTAATAACGTGCTCAGCACAATTCTTAAGTATGACCCTGTAAACATGTGCAGCGGAAACTATATAAACGAATACGTTGACATTGAACTTGGAGGTAAATATCCTCTTTCATTTGCAAGATTCTACAATGCAATGGATAAAAAGGGCGGACGTCTCGGAAAAGGCTGGAAGCATACCTTTGAAAAGCGCATTGTGGAAGAAGACGGAATAATAAAGATAGAAAAGTCTGACGGAAGTAAAGGTGAGTATAAAAAGATTGATGATGTATATGACAAAGACCTTTACTTCGAAACACAGGGCGAACAAGGACTCCTTGAAAAACTTACAGGCGGATATGTTATCACTCAGGATGACGGCACATATGAGAGATTTGATGACAGGGGATATCTTGTAGCGCTTGGAGATTTCGACGGCGATAATGTATCTTTTACATACGATATCGTTGGAGGCAAGCGCTGTGTTACACATATAAGTACCAAGAACGGAAACACTCTTACATTTGAGTATCTCGAAAAATGTATCTTTAATGAACTTGGAAAAACAAGAGTTACGCTTATGACATCTGTTACCGATCAGGCGGGCAGGTGTGTTTCTTATGCCTATGATGATGACAGGCTCACAGAGATAAAAGGAACTGACGGAGCAGTAAGGAAGTTTACATACACGGAAGATGGAATAATCAAGGATGTAATTAATCCAAAAGGAATTACATCTATCACAAATGAGTATGATGAGCAGGGAAGAACAGTAAAGCAGAGTTTTCCTGACAATACTGTGATGACATATGAGTATGACGACGAGAAGAAGATAACGGTTGCCATAGAGCAGAACGGCAATAAGGTTACTTACACGCATGATGATTTTGGAAGGCATATAGAGACAGCTTACTATGACGGTAAGGAAACTTATTCATACAATGGTATGAATCTTAAAACAAGTATTACCGATAAGAACGGCAATACGACCAAAATCGCTTATGATAACAGAGGTCATGTAACCCAGGTTATTGATGCGCTTGGAAATAAGACCAATATTACCTACAGGGCAGACGGAAAGCTTCATACCGTAAAAGGACCAAGAGACGACACATACAAATATTTTTACAACAAAAACGGCACGATAAAAGAGATTGCTGCTCCCGGAGGAAATGCCAGCATTTTTGCATACAGTGACGGAAACATAAAAGCAGTCTATGACGATAGAGGAATAGGGCCAATCTTTACTTATGATGACAGAGGAAACGTTGCTACAGTAACAGATCCTGACGGGGTAAAGACAAGCTATAAATATGATGATCTTAACCGTGTCGTAGAAACAGTTTCTGCTGACGATGCTAAGACTACATTTGAGTACGACAACGCCGACAGGATCGTAAAGACAACAGATGCCCTCGGAAATACAAGGGAATACAGATATGATAAGTCGGGAAAAGTGACTTCTGTTAAGGAATTTGATGGAACTCTTAAATGTTATGATGTAAATATCATGGGAAGGGTTTCAAAGGTAACCGACGAAGCAGGAAGAAGTACAGAAATAAGCTATAACGTAATGGGTAAGCAGGAGCTTGTATTACTTCCAAACGGCGGACAGATAAAGTATGAGTACGATCCTCTTATGAGACTTATTAAAGTCACAGATCCCGAGGGAAGAACAACAGGCTATGATTATGATAAGAACGGAAATGTAACGGCTGAGTATCTTGGCGATGTCAGGGTAAAGAGCTATGTTTATGATGCCCTTAACAGAGTTACGGAAGAGATAGATGCTCTCGGTCATAAGACAAGCTATACATATGACGAAGCAGGTAATGTTACGGAAGTAACAGATGCTCTCGGAAATGTTTCAAAGCGTGAGTATGACCTTTTAGACAGAGTGACAAAGGAAACGGACGCTCTTGGAAATGAAGTATCTTACAAATACACCAAAATGGATCTTATAGATTCAATTACTGATGCATCAGGAAGAGTTCGTAAGTTCACTTACACAGAAGGAAAAAGACTTACATCGATAAGCTTCTGCGGTGTAACAGAGCAGGAACTTACCTATGATGAAGCCGGAAGAGTAAAGACAAGAAAATTTGCTGATGGTTATGAGATCAACTATGGTTACGATGCCTTAAGCCGGGTAAATAAAGTAACAGGCTCAGACGGAAGATGTGTTGAATACGAGTATGATGCACTTGGAAGAGTTACAAAGGTAATTGACGGAAGCAGTATAACACTTTACCTTTACACGGCAACAGGACGCCTTAAGTCTGTAATAGATGCTCTCGGAAATGAGACAGCTTATACATACGACAGTCTTGATAACCTTAAAACCATTCACAGAGTTGAAGGAAGAATAAGCCTTGAAGAGCAGACTGACGACTATATGCCGACAGTTGGAAAAGACGGTCATGTAACGCTCTATTCATATAACCTTGCAGGTCAGCTCACAAGCGTAACAGATGCTCTTGGGCAAATTGAAACATATGAATATGACCAATACGGAAGACTTCTTGCAAAGACTGACAGGGATAACTATAAGACAACTTATAGCTATAACGCTTTGGGAAGTGTTTCAAATGTCGCATATTCAGACGGAAGATCAGTAGCGTTTGCGTACAATGAGCTTAATCAGCTTAATCAGATAAATGACTGGAATGGAAAGACAATTCTTGAGAATGATATCCTTGGAAGACTTACAAAGGTAACAGACTTTAAGAACAGGACTGTAGCTTATGAGTACGGCGCTACAGGTGAGAAGACTAAGCTCACATATCCTGACGGAAGAGTGGTTTCTTATAACTATGATGATAAGCTTCAGCTTAGGAGCATTATAGGAAATGGAGAAGAGACTACTTATGCTTATGATAATATAGGACGTCTTTCAAAGAAGACTTTTGCAAATGGCGTAAGTCAGGCTTATACATATATGCCCGGTGGAAACCTTGAAAGTATGATCAGTACTGATCTGGAGGGAGTACTTGATAAGTATTTCTATTTTTACGATAATTCGGGGCTCATAAATGGTATTGACAGGAGCAGACGTGGCCTTGACAAAGTATCAGGTAGATATGAGTACAGCTATGATGCTATTGGACGTTTAACAAAGACAACACATGATGGAATAACAAAGGCAGCATATGAGTATGATGCGTTTGGTAACAGAACAGCAATGTCTGAGATTGTGCCGGATACAGAAGAAAGCATAAAGACTTCTTACACTTACGATGTCCTTGACAGACTTGTAGAAGCTAAGGAGCTTAATAACTCTCAGGCTATCCTTAAGACCTACGACTACGATAAGAGAGGTAACCAGACAAAAGAGTTCATAAACGGTCTCTTGCAGAAGACCTTTACTTTTGATGCTACAAATATGCTCTCAAATGTAGTCGATAAGGACAAGGGAGAACTTGAGAATCAATACAACGGACTTGGATTTAGGGTATCATCTACAAGACCTGAGGAAAAGATAGAGTACCTGTGCGATCTTTCGAAGGATTACTATAACCTTCTTGAGAGAACGGTAAATGGCGAGACAGAGAGCTTTGTATATGATAACAATGTAATCTCAATGTCAAAGAGCGGCAACAACTTTTATTATCTTCAGGATGAACTTGGCTCACCTATGTACATGACAGGTACAGACGGAGTGGCTGTAAGTGCATATGCTTTTGATGATTTTGGTAGAAATATCAATCCGTTTACAGGAAAAGTACGTAACAGCAGAAATAATAGTGCATCAAAGCATGCTTACACAACAAATGGAAACATCATCCAGCCGTTTGCCTTCACAGGATATCAGGAAGATGCTGTGTCGGGGCTTAAGTTTGCGCAGGCGAGATTTTACAGTTCTGATAACGGAAGGTTCCAGTCTGAAGATAACGTGAAGGGATTCATTGATAGTCCGTTTACGCTTAATCATTATGGCTATTGCTGGGACAATCCAATCGGATTAGCGGATTTGGATGGTAATCTTCCTAAGAGGATGAGTAATGTAGTTAACAAAGTTAAAAAAGGAATGAACGAGGCAGGTAAATTTATTTCAGATAATAAAGGAACCATTATTAAAGTGGGAGCAACAGTTGCAGTTGTTGGAGCCCTTGCTGCAGGTGTAGTGTTTGCTCCGGGGGTTGTAGGATTTGTTTGTGCAACTGCTTTGACATCTGGAACAATAGCTATGGGAGTAGACACTGCGGCGCAGGTGATTGCAAATAAAGGTTTTTCAAATTATAGTTTGGATCAAACATTGATAGCAGGTGCAGGAGGTGCATTAGGAGGGGCGTTAAGTTGTATAACGGCTAACCCTACAATGTTGTTTGCAGGAAATGCAATTATAAACGGAGCTGCATATGCTGGAACTCAGGCGGTTAATGGTGAAAAGATTACTGCAGAAGGGGTGATTATTAATAGCATAATTGGCGGTATAACAGGTAGATTTGCGGGGTCGTCAAATGCGAAAATGAAATTTTTAAAACACGAAATGTTTTGGAACAAAATGAGAGAAGTAGTAGGTTCAAAAACTTCTTGGATTAATGAAATCATAAGAAACACTGTTGAGGACGTTCTAGGTGGCTTTATTAGATCAACAGTTTATGAAATTACAAGATATGCTACATCTAGTTTTTTTTGGTGGACAGAAATTTTGGGATGAAATGAAGTATATTTGGGACGAAATTAAATTTTGTGCAGGAGATTAACTAAAATGAGATTTATGGTTATAATCATATTTTTTTTATATTTTCTTAGTTGGTATATGAATGGAGAACGTCGTAATAATGTTTCATATCATAGAATTATTATTTCTAAGGGACTAAAGATAATATTGAATCCATTTCACAAGAATAATGAATTTGATTTAACGTCGGTGATATTTGAGATGTATGCGCATATTAGTCTGATTATTGTTTTGATATTCTGGTGCGCAAATATTGGCTTTAATTATAGCGCATGGATGTTGGCTACACTTGTTCTGTTTTGCGGGACTGGAGCTCTTAGTTTTATTTTTGACTTAAAAGAATGTAAGTCTCTTTTTTCAAAAATACTGACATATATAATAATCTTTATATTGTTATTTGTCGTTATCATTTCACTAGTCATTTTAGTGTGGATTTTATTAAAGAAATAGATGTGTATATTGTTGGCTGGCGGTACATTATTCTGGTACAGATGGAATGGCTAAATTTTCTATGCTTATTATGAGTTTGGAAGAACGATTGATTCTAGGACTGACAAGCGAAAGAAAACAGATTATACAAATCAGGGTAATACAATTCAGCCATTGGCGTTTACTGGATATCAGTATGATGAGATGACTGATGGCTATCAAAGGATTATTACAACCTTCTTGAGCGTACAGTAAATGGCGAGACAGAGAGTTTTGTCTACGACAATAGCGTAATCTCAATGTCAAAAGCCGGCAACAACTTCTATTACCTACAGGATGAGCTTGGCTCACCTATGTACATGACAGGTACGGATGGCGCAAGCGTATCAACATATGCTTTTGATGATTTTGGAAGAAATATAGATCCGTTCACAGGAAAAGTATGTAACGGCAGAAAACAGAACGCATCAAAACACGCTTATACAACAAACGGTAATATCATCCAGCCTTTTGCATTTACAGGCTATCAGGAAGATGAAGTCTCAGGTCTTAAGTTTGCACAGGCGAGATACTATAGTGCGGATAATGGAAGATTTCAGTCAGAAGATAATGTAAGGGGATTCGTCAATAGACCATTTACACTCAATCATTATGGCTATTGTTGGGCAAATCCGATAGTACTTGTCGATAATGATGGCAATTTGCCAAAATTCATTAAGGATACAGAAGAATTTGGAAAATCAATAATATCTTCTGCAAATAAGGTTAAAGAGCAGATAATTGAAAAACTTGAAGATTTTGAGGGTGACGAACGTCCTATTATTGTGTTTGGCATTTCAGGGGCATTTGGGCAAGATTTATATCTTGGTGGTGGTGGTCAAATGGTTTTGGATCCACTAAAGGTGATTACAGATCCTGCACATGCTTTGGGATTTCAGGCAGTAGGTGGAACAGGAGGAATTATAAGCGCTGGCCCTGGTGAAGCAAAAGCAACAATTTACCTTGGAGCATATTCAGCTGAAAGTATATCTGAGCTAGAAGGCTTTGGAACTGAAGTTGGCGGAAGCGGAGGCGAAGTCATAGTATTAGGAGGCGGCTTTTGGGCTTCTGGAGAATGGGGATCTGGAGAAAACGGTATAAAGGATAAACATAGATATGGTGGATACGTGAGTGTGGGCGCTAACGTAACACCAAGTGTGGCGGAGGGGCATGTAACTATGTCTGAAACTTCAAAAACATTTTATCCGGTAGAGTATATATATAATATGATTACAGATATTAAAGAAAGCATAATGAATTCTATTTATAGAGGAGATGGAGAATGTGCAGGGTAAAAAAAGTTGATTGGTCCAAAATATGGGTATATATAGTTGTTTTTGTTATCATTCTTTTCATGGTAAAGGGAATGAACAAAAATTCAAAATATGATGTCATAAGATTTGGTGATACCCATTTTCGTTTGCCTAATAGAATTACAGGTGGGTTAGATAGAATTGAGGGAGAGGATTATGTATTCCTTCATTCTGATGATTATTTGGTTTTGGGAGTTGGTCCTGATTGTGAAGGCATAGATTCTGATATTTTAGAGCAGTTTGATATTTCATTTGAAAAAATTAAAGAAGTAAATTCAATCAAGAATGCGTATGAATTAACAGAATTTGTTGGGAATAACAGTGGAGTTGTTGTTGATAGTGGGGTAAGTAATAAGCCGAGTTTTGATGAGTGTTTTTTACAATATAGATTGGAAGATATTGAAAAAATCATATATTTTTTTACAGCAGATAACAAAAGCGTTATTGAAATTATTGTAGCGCCCAGAGGGGATATATCAAAAAAGGAAATAGAAGAAATGTATGGTTCTTTGGCATATAGTTACTACTAATGTTATGCGCGTAATTTGAAAAGAGGAGAACGTGTAGTAATGAGTGTTGATAAAGTAACTGTTACTAAAAGGTGCATTACTTATGTTATAGCAGAGGCAATGGTATATTTACTAATTCCATTTTTTATATATGTGGATAAAAAATATCATTTAGATATTTTGAAATGGATATTGTTCTCATATTTTATTTATACAATGTTTAACATACCTTTGTTTTTGTCTATGGCAAATGAGAAAATTATAGTTTCGGATACGGGCGTTATGCATGTTTTGCCGACAAAAAAGATACGGTCATATCGCTGGAGGGATGTTTGCAAAGTTTATCTAGATAGCTGTGGAAGATATACTAATGCAAGAGTGGTCATGAAAATATATGACGGAAAAAAAATAAAGCTACCATATTATTTGACGGAATATGACTTATTAAAAGAGTATTTGGTTGAGCGTGGAATATTGGGGATGTATTCTGACAGTCCGTTATATTACTATTCCAATATGGAAAATAAATCACGATATTCCTTTGACAGGTCGAGTACAACCCAATTTTTTGATGAGTGTAAAGTGGATATTTCAGAAGTAATCGATAAAGTTAAATCAAAAGATTATTTACTTGCGGCAGATATATTGAACCAAAAAACAGATATAGGTATGGATGAATCGTTTTTATATATTAGACAAATGAAAGCAATGATATAAATATCAGGCAATCCTTAAGGCCTACGATTATGATAACCGTGGTAATCAGACAAAGGAATTTATAAATGGTCTCTTGCAGAAAACCTTTACTTTTGATGCTACAAACATGCTCTCAAAAGTAATCGACAAAGACAAGGGAGAACTTGAAAACTTCTACAACGGTCTTGGATTTAGGGTATCATCTACAAGACCTGAGGAAAGAATAGAGTATCTCTGCGACCTTTCGAAGGATTACTATAACCTTCTTGAGAGAACGGTAAATGGCGAGACAGAGAGCTTTGTTTACGATAACAACGTAATCTCTATGTCAAAGTCAGGAAACAACTTCTATTACATCCAGGATGAACTTGGAGCACCTATGTACATGACAGGTACTGACGGGGCAGTTGTATCATCATATGCATTCGATGACTTTGGAAGAAATATAGATCCGTTTACAGGCAATATAAGAAGCAATAACTTGAAGCACGCATACACAAAACAGGGCAATATAATTCAGCCATTTGCTTTTACAGGCTATCAGGAAGATGAAGTATCAGGTCTTAAGTTTGCACAGGCAAGATACTACAAGGCAGAAACAGGAAGATTACAGTCTGAGGATAATGTAAAAGGTGTTATTAATGAACCATTTACGTTAAATCATTATGGATATTGCTGGAATAATTCCGTTAATTTTACAGATAGAAATGGTAATTGGCCTGAGTGGGTGCAAAAAGCTGGCCAATGGTGTTCGAATAATAAAGAAAATTTAATAAAGATTGGTGTTGGTGTAGGTGTTGCAACTATAGGAGTGGTTGCAACAGTTGCAACAGGAGGTGCTGCGTTACCAGCGGTTATTGCTGCTGGAGAATCAATGCTTGCTGCCGGAGCTACAAGTGCTTTGATAAGTGGGGGGATTACTACTACCAAATTAGCGATAGAAGGAAATTTAGACAAAAAACATATAGGGGAAATTGCAAATTCAGCATGGGATGGATTGGCAGAGGGTGTTATGTTTGGAGGAATATTGTCTGGTATTTCTCAGGTGTCGAGTGTGGGGTTAAAAGTAGCAGCGCAATCAGGTAAACTTGCAACTGGAAGAAAGGGCGGGATAGCTATTTCAAAAAATATGAAAATACTATCACCAGATTCACTAAAAACATGCCAATGGAACTCCAGGAGGCACACTAATAAAATTTGGAAATAAGTTTAGAATAGATGTTAGAACTGGTGATATGAAAAATATTTTCTTAGGGGCTGGAAAGTTGTTTCATGCTCATATTGGAGCTAGTGAAGCGTCACATATTCCATTAGGATTGTTAATTACTTCAATATTTCCAGGGATAAAAAGTGGATTAGAAAGTAATGCGACATTGGAGGGGCACTGCGATGGAGAATAATGAAAAAACAATATGCGATATTAGCGGATGTTGATGAAGTGAATTTATATAAAAAAATAACTTGGTTAAAAAAAGAAAAGTGGGTATCCATTACTCATAATCATCCGAACGGAGATTTTACTGATGATGGAATGGAGATTATCAAAGCTGTTGATTATTTGATTGCAAAGGCTCGTTGACTAAGAACAAAATTCTATGCTCTTTCCATAATGGTTGAAATTGATGGAGCAGAGTATGAATATAGTGTGGTTGGACACTATAAGAAAATAAAAAAGGAGATAAAGTCAAAGTTACCTCTTTACTACATTCAAAGTATACGGTTATAGAACTTGATTAAGCCAAAAAGAGCAAAAATGTAAAATATTGGAGAAAAATGGATTCATTTAAAGTTGGATTGAGTTGGAAAGGGATATCCTTAGCGATTACTTATACAATTGGAATTATTGTAGGGCTTATTTTTTCTTTGCCTGATTTATTTAAATGTTGTCACTGAAGCAAAAAGTCTAGGAGAATACTTGGTGTTTCTTGCACCATTTATAGTGGCGGTTGTATGTACCTGGCAGTTATCGCATTTGCTTTTGGATAGGATAATTGTACATGGTGATGAGGCTGTAATAAAAAGGGCCTTTAAGAAGAAAAAAGTAATATCGTCAAAAGAGATTATCTCTTATTCCAATACAGAAAAAACTATAAGATCGAATAGCTATAATGAAATAGCTATTGAATTTGGCGATAAGGAAATGATTCATATTAGTGATGAAACATATAAGAATTATGATCTTTTGCTATATTATCTTTCCAAGAACTGTTCATGTAAATAGACTATTATAGTAAAGTAACTTCGGAAATAATTTATCATTTTTTTACTTCACTAAAAAACCGATAACTTAGCCTCTTGAATCAAAAGAAGCATGGTTATCGGTTTTTATTTAGTGCCGGCAGTGGGACTTGAACCCACACGTGGTTACCCACAACAGATTTTGAGTCTGCATCGTCTGCCATTCCGACATGCCGGCGTTTTTCCCTGTGCCTGTACTGACGTACAGCTTTTTTACTATATCATAGAGAAAATGTATAATCAAGAGGCAGATTTATTATTTGCAGTAAAAATCTTATTTAATCTTATCTTTAAACAGATAATATGCCAGTACATGCAGAGCCTGCTTGAAGTCTCCGCCGTTTATCGCGGACAGGAGCTCTGTTTCGCTGAGAGTTACTACATTCAAAAATTCCGTATCATCAAGTTCCTGAGAAGCGGAGAGTACGCAGTCTGTGGCACAGTAGATGTGGACGTTACTGTTAGAGATCGTGGCGTTTGCGGGAATTGTGAGAAGGTGTGTCCAGTTATCCGAGGTGTAGCCTGTCTCTTCGCGAAGTTCGCGCTTTGCCGCTTCGAATGCGTCGTCTTCCGATGCGATGATGTTTTCTTTTGTTATGCTTGAACCGATGTGATGCGGATCGTATTCAATGCCTCCGGCCGGGAATTCCGTAGTGATTTCATCGATTCCGTGTCTGTACTGGCGGACGCAGATGTATTTTCCGTCTTTATCGGTTGCTACAACAAGAGAAAAGCTGTGTTTTGAGTAGTTGTAAACGGGTGAAATCGTCTGTCCGTCGGGGAGTTTGTATTCGTTTCTTCTAAAGTCAATCCATTGATCCTGGATGATATGTTCTTCGTTTTTTAATTCCCAGTATAGTTTTTTCTCAAAATTGGTCATAAATTACCTCTTTTTTTCTAAATTTTACGCAATGTATTTTATCACAAATCAGGCATTTACTGATATAATATTTCGTAGGTATGGTTATTTCTATTTATGAGGCGGTGTAATAATATGAAACTACTAGCAGTTGATAAACTTGTGCCCGGACTGATTGTTTCGGAGAATATATATACGATTGACGACAGACTTGTTCTGGCGAAGGGAACCGTTCTTGATGAGAAGGATATACTCAGAATCAAGTCGCATTCCCTTTATAACATCTTTGTTGAAGACGACAAGCCGGTTGAACGTACGGAAAAAGAAGAAACAAATCCTGAGGACTTTTTATCATACTCAGAAAAACTCAAAAATTCTGAAGGGTTCATCAGATTTAAGCGCGACATAGAAGAGAAAGCCAAAAAACTCGAAGAATCTTTTAAGATGATCGCTAATGACGGAGCGCCTCTTGACGTAGAGAAGCTTACAGAACCAGTTTTCCACCTCTTTGTTGAGGCTGGCGGCACGGCAGGAGTGTTCGATATGCTCCATAATCTTAGAGATAACAGCGATGCGGTATTCATGCACAGCTTGAATGTCTCTCTTATAAGCAACACGCTTGCAACATGGATGAGACTTCCTGAGGATGTGGTTCAGGTTGTAACAGCAGGCGGACTTCTTCATGACATAGGCAAGATGCTTATGCCTTCGGAACTTCTTAACAAGAAAGCGGCTCTTACAGAATATGAAGAGCGCGTTATGAGAGATCACGTAACCAAGGGATATGAGCTTGTTAAGAACGAGGATATCGATCAGAGGATAAAGAACTGCATTCTTATGCATCATGAGTTCAAGGATGGATCGGGATATCCGCTTCATCTTAGCGGAGACAAGATTGATGAGGTGGTTTCAATCGTCACAGTTTCCAATATATACGATGAGATGACATCACGCAGGACCTACAGAGCACCGATATGTCCGTTTACCGTGATATCGCAGTTTGAAAAAGAAGGAATCAACAAATTCGATCCCAACGTAATCATGACATTCCTTGGCAATATCGCAAATACATTCATTGCCAACAGAGTTATGCTTAATACGGGCCAGACGGGCGAGATCATATTTGTCAACGCAGAGCACCTTTCGCGTCCTGTTGTAAAGTGCGGAGAGAACTACGTAGATCTTTCATCAAACAAGAGCCTGTCTATTGTTGCCGTTATTTAAATCATTGTAAATGAAATTTGTTTGTAGTATTCTTTATGTTGTAGAAATGGCTGTTGAGAGTACATTATGTTATACAACATATTGGAATTTTTGATATTTGTTATGCGGAGCCGAACATGAACTGTAAAGAAGCGGATAAACTTATTCCATTATTTTTAGACGATGATCTTGATAACCGTGAACTTTCCGAATTTCTCAGTCATGTTGAGACTTGTCCCGGATGTAAGGAAGAACTGACCATTCAGTTTTTGGTTAAGGTCGGTATGAAGAGGCTTGAAGACGGTAATACCTTCAATCTTCGAAATGAACTTGATGCTCTTTTACTTGATGCAAATAAAAGACTGACAACCAGGAAATATCTGGTGCTATCAAGCTATCTTTTGCAGGCTGTGGTTCTTGCTCTCGGAGGAACAGCACTTTTTCTCGCACTGTTTTTATGAAAAAAGATAGGAACGGGTTTCCTATAAGATCACAAAATAAGCACTATGTTGGGGAAAAAAGTCATTGAGTATTCACGTTATTGACGCTACAAATTTTATAAAGGATGCATTCTACGCCATGCCCGATTTTTCCGATGCTGAGGGAAATCGCATCAGTGGCGTTTACGGTGCAATATATAAGTTAAAGAGCATGCTTCCCGGAAGTGAAGACGCTCTTTTTGCTTTTTCTTTTGAAAAAGATAATGAATCTGAATATACACCTGCGGTTCTCTATCAGACAGACAGGTTTAAAGATATTCTATCAAATGCCGGAGTGCCCGAACTTCTGGATGTATCAAAGGGAGCGGCCGGCTCGTCTGAACTTATTGCATATCTTGAAAGCGAACTTGTAAAGCTGTCGCCCACAGGTAAGGTAACCAAGACTCCACAGTTTGAACTTAATATTATTAAGACTTCGGATCTTAACGAGGTTGAGGAAATTTTCAAGAATGCGCATGAGTACGGCGCTAAGAGCAAGGATAGTTATATCGGATATTTCCTCATGAGAGAGGGAAATAAAGATACATCTTCCAAGAAAAAAGATACAGTCGGTATCGCACTTTGCTTTGATGAAAAGAGTGCTGTATATATTCCTGTAGAGAACTTCATTTCAGAGTCTTATATCGGAAATAAGCTTGCAGAGCTGAGTAAAGACTGCGCGCTTGTGACATTTGACATTAAGGACGGATATGACATTTTCGAACCTTATGAGATAAGCGACAGGACATCAGGGTATGATGCGGAAGATACAAGCTATCTTACTTCACCGAAGTGCTTTGATACTTTGATAGGAGCTTATCTGTGTAATCCTATCAAGAACGACTACGCAATCGAAGATATTTCCAAAGAATATTTAAAGATTCCTTTTGATAAAAGAAGTGACGTGTTCGGTAAGATGAGTGTTAAAGAAGCGGATGCGGACAAAATTGCGGACTACGCATGCAAATCGGCTTATATATGCAAGGCTTCGGCTCCTCTTATAAGAGAAAAGCTTGCAAAAGCCGGCATGGAGAATCTCTTTTACTATATTGAGATGCCTCTTTCATACATACTCTTTGCAATGGAAAAAGAAGGTATCATAGCAAGGAAAGATGAGCTCAAAGCATATTCGGACAAGCTTGCGGTCAGGATTGCAGAGCTTGAAAAGGCAATATATGAGGCTGCGGGATGCGAGTTTAATATAAACAGTCCCAAGCAGCTTGGAGAAGTTCTTTTTGAAAAAACTCGGACTTCCTGCTGAGAAGAAGACAAAGTCCGGATATTCAACAGCGGCTGACGTACTTGAAAAGCTAGCTCCCGATAATAAGATCGTTGCGGACATTCTCGAATACAGAGGGCTTGCGAAATTAAAGTCAACATACGCTGACGGGCTTGCGGCTTATATCGACAGCGACGGAAGGATACATACAAGCTTTAATCAGACTATTACCGCGACGGGAAGAATCAGTTCTACAGAACCGAACCTTCAGAACATCCCCATGAGGACTGAAGAGGGAAGGCTTATCCGTAAGGTCTTTGTTCCGAAAGACGGATATGTTTTCGCAGATGCGGATTATTCCCAGATCGAGCTTAGGATACTCGCTCACATGTCGGAAGATAAGGGGCTTATCGAGGCATACCACGAGGGCGAAGATATTCACAGGATTACGGCATCAAAGGTCTTCCATGTACCGTTTGATGATGTAACACCGCTTCAGAGGCGAAACGCCAAGGCTGTTAACTTCGGTATCGTATACGGAATCAGCTCTTTTGGCTTGTCCCAGGACTTGTCCATTTCAAGAAGCGAAGCAAAAGAGTATATGGACAAATATTTTGAGACTTATCCCGGTGTGAAGGAATATCAGGACAAAGTGATCGCAAGTGCCAAGGAAACAGGCGTGAGCGACACACTCTTTGGAAGAAAGCGCCCTATCCCCGAGCTCAAAGCATCTAACTTCAACTTAAGACAGTTTGGTGAGAGAGTTGCGATGAATGCTCCTATTCAGGGAACTGCTGCGGATATTATGAAGATAGCCATGATAAATGTCTTTTTCAGGATAAAAAGAGAGAATCTTAAATCAAGGCTGATACTTCAAATCCACGATGAACTTGTGATCGAGACGGCACCTGATGAGAAAGATACAGTAACAAATATACTTACACAAGAGATGGAGAGTGCGGCAGATCTTTCGGTTCCAATGGAAGTTGACTGCCATATCGGAAACGACTGGTATGAATCAAAGTAAGATGCAGAATAAACTACAAAAAGGAAAAACAAATATTATAGGTGTTACGGGCGGCGTTGGAGCCGGCAAGAGCACCGTACTTAAATACATAAATGATAACTATAACTGCAAGGTTGTCTATTCGGATGACGTTGCAAATGAGATCAAGAAGAAGGGATATCCCGCATATGATGAGCTTGTGAGAGTTCTCGGGCAGGAAATTCTTGGTGATGACGGCGAGATTGATAAGGCCAAAATGGCGAATGCGATCTTTAAAGATGCAAAAAAAACTTGAAAAAGTGAATAAAATTTTGCATCCTGCAGTAAATACATTTATTATTAATATAATAGATGAAGAGAAACTCAGAAACAGAATCGATTTTGTTTTTGTTGAAGCGGCTCTTTTGATCGAAAACGGATATAAAAATATTGTCGATGAGCTTTGGTATATCTATGCCGATGAAGATACCAGAAGAGACAGGCTCAAAGACACAAGAAGCTATTCAGACGAAAAGATTGACGGAATATTTGCTCAGCAGCTTGATGATGAGACATACAGACTAAATGCGGATTTTGTGATTGATAATAGCAGAGATTTAGAAGCAGCATCGGAACAAATTAACAAGAAACTTGGAGAGTGGAGAGAATGATGGCAAGTTTGGAACAGACAGATCAGAAAGTAGTATTTGGTCTTGATATCGGAACAAGAAGCGTGGTGGGAACTGTCGGATACATGAATGACGGACAGTTTAATGTTATTGCGCAGGCGGTTGAGAAACACCAAACAAGAGCTATGCTTGACGGACAGATTCACGACATCGGTAAGGTTGGCGCTACTATAAGAGTTGTCAAAGAAAAGCTTGAGCAGCAGACCGACATACATCTTACTGATGTTTGCATAGCGGCTGCCGGACGAGTTCTTCGTACTGTCAGAACTACATATGAGTATGAGTATCCGGAATCACATGATATTACGGATGAAGATATATATAACCTTGATTCTGCTGCGGTTCAGCAGGCTTATTCGGAATTCCTTCAGAAGAACACATCAGATCTTAAGTTCTATCTGGTTGGATATTCCGTAATGCATTATTATCTTGATGGATATCAGATCGCTAATCTTGAAGGCCATAATGCTGGTAAGGTAAGCGTTGAGCTTATCGCTACATTCCTTCCGGATGATTGTGTAGACGGACTTTACAAAGCGTGCGAGAGAGCGGGGCTTAGTGTTGCAAACCTGACTCTGGAGCCTATTGCAGCTATGATGGTTGCGATTCCCGACAGATTCAGAATGCTCAATCTTGCACTTGTTGACGTTGGTGCGGGTACATCCGATATCTGTGTAACCAACGATGGTTCTATCACGGCTTATGGTATGCTTCCTATAGCCGGTGATGATATTACAGAGATTATAGCTCAGCACTGCCTTGTTGACTTTAATCAGGCCGACGAGATCAAGATCGCGGCAAGTCACAACGACAGAGTTGATTTCATTGATATCATGGGTCTTCGTAAGACCATAACAGCCAAGGACATTGCCAAGATCATAAGACCTCAGGTTGATATGATGGCAAAAAAGGCAGCAGAAGAGATCAAAAGACTTAACGGTGATAAGCCCGTAAGCGCTGTATTCGTAGTAGGTGGCGGTGGATGCGTGCCCGGATATACCAAGGCTATTGCCAGAGAAATGGATATTCCCGAAGAGCGTGTTGCCCTTCGTGGTGAGGAGGTAATGAAGAGCATTACTTTCCTTAATAATGACGGTATCGAGAGAGATTCACTCCTTGTAACACCGCTTGGTATCTGTATCAGCTACTATGAAGAAGCAAACAATATTATCTTTGTTTCATTCAACGGCGAACAGACAAGAATCTACGATAACGGCAAACTTCAGATCATTGACGCGGCTATGCAGGCTTCATTCCAGAATGAAGATCTTTTTCCCAAGAGAGGACAGGAACTTAGATATCTCGTTAACGGAAAAGAGAGAGTTGCAAGAGGTGAGCCCGGCGAGGCAGCAGTTATCAGCCTTAACGGAAAGAGTGCGGACATTCACTCCAAGATTCGTGCAAACGATATCATAGAGGTTACACCTTCAACCGCGGGTGAACCCGGAAAAGCTGTTATTGAGAACATTCCTGAATTTAAGACTAAATTCATGGTGAATGTAAACGGCGTAAATGTTGAGGCATCAAGATTCGCAACTGTAAACGGAGAGCCTCAGACTGCCCTTTACAGCATTAAGAACGGCGATGACATTCAGATACTTGATTACAATACCGTTGAGCAGGTTGCGGCTCTAATGGATATTGAAATTACTGAAGATACGTATATAATCGTAAATAATGAACACGGCGATAAGACTACTCCTGTCTATGAGAATTTCAAAGTAGAGTTCAAGGACAGAGAAGAAGCTATCATGGAATATTACAGAGATTTCCCTGATGCAGACGAAGTTGCTGTAAGCCAGGCCAATGAAGAAGCCTACGAAAGCGATGATTATGATATCAGGAAGTTCGAAGGCAGAAGCGATGAGATGGGATATGAGGATCTTCCCGATGATGACGGAGAGTACCACAGAAGCGAAGAGTCTGTAAAAAATATTCTTGCAAGAGACCTTCATATTATGGTGAACAACGATGCCGTTACACTTCACGGTAAGCCTGAGTACGTGTTTGTTGACATATTTGATTCCATTGATTTCGACCTTACCAAGCCAAACGGTAGGGCAATCGTTACGACCTTAAACGGAAAGACTCCCGATTACTTGCAGTCTATCCATGAAGGCGACAAGATAGAAGTATATTGGAAGTAAGGGGACTATTTGATGCGTTTTACCAGTATTGCCAGTGGAAGCAGTGGTAACTGTACCTATGTCGGATCTGACAACACTCACATCCTGATCGATGCAGGAATCAGTATGAAGAGAATAGGGGAAGGACTTAATAAGCTTGATCTGTGCTTTGACGACCTCGATGCGATTTTTGTGACACATGAACATGTTGATCATATAGCTGCTCTTCATACGATACTTAAGAAGCATAACATACCGGTATACGCCACTGAAGGCACAATACAGGGAATAAGAAACAGTGATAAAAAGAATGAGATGACAGGTTCCGTATTCTGTCCGGTTCAAGCGGATAAGAGTCTGTGTGTCGGAGATATGATAATCAATCCCATGACAATTTCACACGATGCTCTTGATCCCTGCGGATACAGAATTTACTGCGGGGATAAAAAGATAGGAGTTGCGACCGATCTTGGCTGCTATACGGATTACACCGTTGAAAGCCTTTCCGGTTGTGATGCGCTCCTTATTGAAGCCAATCATGATGAGAGGATGCTTCAGGCGGGGCGTTATCCTTACATGCTCAAAAAAAGAATTTTGGGCGATAAGGGGCATCTTTCAAATGCAAAGAGTGCAGAACTTCTTTGTAAGATCTTGAACGATAAGATAAAAGGTGTGTTCCTTGGGCACCTTTCCAAGGATAATAATCATCCGGATCTTGCCTATAAGACGGTCAGCGTCGAGATAGATATGGGAGACAATCCGTATTCAAGCGGAGATTTCCCTTTAATGGTTGCAAACAGAGCAGAGCTTTCGCCTGTTATCGAATTTTAAATAAGTGGAGGAAATATGAACAAGATTATTATTACAGTTGTTGGTAAAGACACAGTGGGAATTATTGCTAAGGTATGTACTTATCTTGCAGATTCAGGGATCAATATCCTCGATATCTCTCAGACTATCGTAAGCGGATATTTTAATATGATGATGATCGCATCTATGGAAGGGACATCAAAAGATTTCAACACTGTTGCCGATGATCTTGAGAAAATTGGTAAAGATATCGGTGTTGTAATTAAATGTCAGAGAGAAGAAATTTTTGATTCCATGCATAGAATTTAAGGAGACAACCTAATGATAAACACTAAAGAAGTCATCGAGACCAATGAAATGATCGAGAAGGAAAATCTCGATGTAAGAACAATTACAATGGGTATCAGCCTTCTTGACTGTATCGATTCAGATCTCGAAACTCTCAAGAAGAATATATACAATAAGATTTATGAGTCTGCAAAAGACCTTGTTCGGACCGGAGACCAGATCTCAAGAGAGTTCGGTATTCCTATCGTAAACAAAAGAGTTTCCGTTACACCTATCGCTCTTGTCGGTGGGGCAGCTTGTAAGACAAAAGAAGATTTTGCGGAGATAGCAAAGACTCTTGATGAAGTTGCAAAGAAAATCGGAGTAAACTTTATCGGAGGATATTCAGCGCTTGTAAGTAAGGGAATGACACAGGCAGACAGACTTCTCATTGAGTCAATTCCGCTTGCTCTTTCTCAGACAGATCTTGTTTGTTCATCAATCAATGTAGGTTCAACCAAGACAGGTATCAACATGGATGCTGTTCGTCTTATGGGAACAATTATAAAAGATACTGCTGAAGCAACCAAAGAGAATGATTCTCTCGGATGCGCAAAGCTCGTAGTATTCTGCAATGCGCCTGATGACAACCCGTTCATGGCGGGAGCATTCCACGGCGTTACGGAGGCAGACAGAATTATCAATGTCGGTGTTAGCGGACCCGGTGTTGTTAAGACTGCACTTGAAAAAGTAAGAGGAGAGAATTTTGAGATTCTCTGCGAGACTATAAAGAAGACAGCATTTAAGGTTACAAGAGTTGGTCAGCTCGTTGCAAGGGAAGCATCAAAGAGACTTGGCGTTCCTTTTGGAATAATCGACCTTTCACTTGCACCCACACCTGCTATCGGAGACAGCGTTGCCGATATTCTTCATGAGATAGGAGTTGAGCATGCAGGTGCGCCCGGAACAACGGCAGCTCTTGCACTTCTTAACGACCAGGTTAAAAAAGGCGGTGTTATGGCTTCTTCTTACGTTGGCGGACTTTCGGGAGCATTTATTCCTGTAAGTGAAGATCAGGGAATGATCAACGCCGTTGAAGCGGGAGCGCTTACACTTGAAAAGCTTGAAGCAATGACATGCGTATGCTCTGTTGGTCTTGATATGATCGCGATTCCCGGAGATACAAAGGATACAACCATCGCCGGAGTTATTGCGGATGAAATGGCAATCGGAATGATCAACCAGAAGACTACTGCAGTAAGACTTATTCCAGTTATCGGAAAGGGAGTGGGAGAGACTGTTGAATTTGGCGGACTTTTGGGATATGCACCTATTATGCCTGTAAACGGATTCTCTTGCGACGCTTTCGTAAACAGAGGCGGAAGAATTCCCGCCCCCGTACATAGCTTTAAGAACTAATGATTTTTAAGAATTATTTGACTGCACTGAACGGAATGGTGATGTTTGAGTAAAACTCGTTTTCACTGTTTCTGAAATCTGCTGAACCACCATAGGTTTCAGCTGCAGACTTGATTGATTTTAAGCCTATACCACTGCCGGCACGTCTGGTGGTGATATAGGTGTTATTTTTTTGCTTAACAAAGCCGTTGAAGCTGTTGGTCGTAACTATATAAAGGTTACTCATATTTCTTTCAAGGATCTTGATATCTATCTTTCTGTCTTCCTCGGGAAGTTCCCTACAAGCAAGAACGGCATTTTCCAAAAGATTTCCTATTATATTGCAAAGATCTATGGTTGATATCGATATTTCTTTTACCGGAAGAGTAACTTTGCAGTTAAACTGTATCTTTTCACTTTTGCATTGTCTCATATAGTGATTGAGGAGTGCGTTGAGCGAATTGTTCTTGCAGTAATATCTGATCTCGCTTTCGGGCATATTACTGATGTAATTGCTGAGGTACTCTCTGATAGACCTTATGTCACCGCTGTTTGCAAGAGAATCGAGCAGGCAGATGGTATGCTTGAAGTCGTGTCTTACCCTTGCTGTATTCTCAATATAGCTCTGCTGACTTAAGTACTGAGCTTCTTTCATCTGCAGGATATGATATTTCTCTTCATATTTAACTGCGTTCATTATCTCAAACACTATGTTGTAAAAAATGATAGTAAGAATAATGAAGACAAAGAACATTCCTATAAGAAGTCCCCAATAAGTGGCAAATATATCATCAACGTAGAGAGAACTGTATTTGCCGGGCATTATAAGCAAACTGATAGCCACGAATATGATTGATACGGGCATTGTTATAATCCATATCTTAGGAATTGTGAGCATATCAACAAGGTTGCTTCCGTGATCGTAAAGAGGAGACCAGAAGATAGCAACGATGAAGAAGCTTATGGTAACACGGATAAATGTTGTTTCTATATTATATGTGTCGGAATTGGATGCGGGATTGACAATTGCATCGTATCCGTAGACTCCGTTTATTATTATCGACATCAAGGCACACATCCAAAGGTAGATCGCAAGGGATTTTGCAAGATCTGCAACAAGAGTTTGCTCATAGATAAAATACAAGATAAAAACCAATAAAAGAAATGTAAAAGCTTTATCTGCATCAAGTGTAAGTGTAATAAACGAAAACAGCGCGGACAGGATTACTATTATGGCGCTCATTCCGATAAAAAGCGGTTTGGTTCGGTACTTCAGATGATTCTTAAACGGCAGGTAGCACATGATAAGTGCCGGGATAAGAATGAGGTTTGAAAAAAACATATTCAAAAAATTAAAGGCGTTCATCAGATAACTTCACTTTCATTTCTAATTTTATTAAAGATATAATTCTTCCAGATCTGCTCAAGCTGTTTTTCTTTTCTGAGCGTGATGGGAGTCTGCATGTCACCGGCTATAAAACAGCTTCCGTTTTTTAAGGAAGTGATATAGTCCATATTTACCAGGATTCCTCTCATGACAGGAAGAAATCTGATGTCTTCGGTCAGAATGTCCGAGATTCTTGAAAAAGTCATTCTGACTTTATATGTCCTCTGATTCTTTAAGACAATCTCGTTGTAGTGGCCGATGGATCTTATAAGTGCGATATCTGAATAGGGCACGGATACTTTATCTTTTTCATAAGTAAAGAAAAGGTACGGAACATCTTCGGCCATTGTTTTTTTCTTAAGGAAATCATCCATAACCTTATAGAGCTTGCCAATCTCGGCAGGTTTTGAAATGTAATCATAGGCATGGATACTAAATGCTTCCGGCATGAATTCATTGCTGCTTGTAAGAAAGATGATAGCGGTATCGGTATCGGTTTCTCGTATTTTTTGGGCAGTTTCGATTCCTGAAATGCCATTCATATAAATATCCATGAAGATCAAAGTGTAATTATATTTTTTATACTCGGAAAGAAAATCTTCGCCTCCCGAAAAGACTTCGATAGAAAGATCGAGTGAGTTCTCATAAGCGTAACTCATCAGAATAGTTCTCAGCTGATCCGCATCAGAACGCAGATCGTCAACAATTGCAATATTCATTTAACTATAATTCCCCGTCATAAAATTAGCGTTTTGAAAAATATTTCATAATAGATTATAATATTATAATGCATCTTATGCCAAAAAAAAACATTTTATGACATAAATATTGCTTCGAAATCGCGTTGACAATAAAATTTTATACGTCAACGGCAAACGGTTTGACTAAATTTGAGCGATAAACTTATGCAAAGAGGGGCACTTATGTTTAGAAGATTAAAAAATCTGTTTGTATTCGCTCTCGTTGCTGTCATCGGCACTACAAGTCTTGTAGGCTGCGGAGATAACACCGAATCGGTTTCTGATATCGATCTTACCAAGATTCAGAGACTTTCTTATGATGCAACAGACGAGCACGAAATTGCGTTGGAGAAATTCAATAAAGGTTGTGAACCTGCCAAGATTATTCGTGACGACAAGTCACAGCCTGAAAAGAACTTTTGTCTGATTTTTCAAGGCGCAAAGGATTCAGTTACCGTAGAAAAGGTACTGCAGATCCTTGATGAGAAGAATATCAAGGCTACATTCGCTATTACTGCGGCAACAGCTGCGGAAGACGATGCTTTGATCGACCTTATTATTGAAAAAGGACATGACATTATCGACAATGGCCTTAACGGCGATTCTTCTATAGATGTATTGTCAGATGAAGATATGGTCAGCAATTTTTCTGATTCCAGAAAAGTTTTTTCCACATTAATGGATGTTCCACCCGATAAGATGATGCTTAACACTACATATTATAATGACACGATATGTATGGCAGCGTCTGCTTCAGGTTACAACAAACTGGTTTCACCCAGTTCCGGAAGCTACCTTAATGAGAAGAGTTTCAGAGATGCTCAGAATACTTCTGAGTATGTTTTAAGACAGGGAAGCGGTAAGATCCTCGTTATCAAGCTTGATGAGTATGTTGAATCTCTCGAGGTTGATCCGAAGGTTGAATACAAGGACCCTGCTATTGACGTACAACCGACTATAGTTCCTTCAGCCGACAGCAAAGAGAAGGAAGATGAAAGAGACGTTGTCACCATGGTTGGATGGCTTCTTGATGCAATGCAATCTCAGAATGTTCAGAACGTTAAGCTTGATAAGCTTAAAGCTCTTAATGATGAAGAGTACGTAAGACAGTTGTATGAAGAGACAGGCGGATATTCTGCCGAAGTATATGAAGAAGTAGCAACAATGAAAGATGTTACCGGTCTTTGCTTCTACGGAATTCCCGAGAATGCCGAGAGCGTTGATGCTATTACAAAAGCACTTATCAAAGCCAATGCAAAAGCCACTTTCTTTGTAAGCTCAGAGGATATAGAGAAGAACCCCAAGTCTGTTGAGAAGATTGTAAATTCAGGATTTTCAATCGCAACAAGAGGCACTACGGGTGGAAATATCAGTAACAAAGAATTCTATGATATATATGTTGATCTCAAGACTTCTGTAAGAAGCATTCAGAAGAACTACGGTCTTAAGGCAAAATACTACATGCCTGAAGATGCAAGCGAGATAACGGAGAACCTCAGAATCGCAGCAAAGGTTGCGGGACTTGATGTTGTTTCACCCAAGAATGAAGCAGTTCCTGAGAAGGGCTACATCAGCTGTTTCGATCTTACAAGAGAGTTCGATATGGCTAAGCTCAATGCTTATATTTCATCCACGGCAGGTAAAAATCAGCAAGTTGTAGATATCACAGAACTTGTCAAATCATCTACATGTGAGCCTGTTACCGATAAAGAGACACTTGCGCACCTTAGAATGGAAAATCATGCAAGACTTGCTCAGGAGAGAAAGAATATATATACATCTGAAAGAGCTGTGACCATGACATTCTACGGAATCTCAAATAAAGCGGTTCTTAATGATGTTCTTTCAATACTTAAGCAGAACGGATACAAGGGAACATTCTTTGTAACACCTGATGAACTCAGTAGATGCGGAGAGTCAATTACCAAGATCCTTAACGGCGGAAATGAGATCGGTATTGCATATGTTAGCAATTCACAGATCGATCAGAGTTATGATGAAGTTGCCGGATATATATTTGGTGCCCAGCAGTATGCAGAGTGGAAATATGATGCCAAGATTTCTGTTGTAATGCAGCCTTACGGCGTTCCTTCCAAGGATACCAAGGAAGCTGTCGCTTCATGCGGATGCTCACTTGCAGGATATGAGTACTCGATGGTTCAGTCTAAGGACAGAAGTGCTGTAGACTTAAGCTTCTACACAACACTTGCCAAAAAGGTTGAAGCACACAGAGGAAGCATTATTTACTTTAATATGAATTACTACACCGCAGACCAGGATGCTGCAAGCGGTGACGGAACAACACTTCTTGCGGAACTTTTGAATAAGTTCATTGAGACAAAGATTTATGCACTTACATATAAGGATGTTTACGGAAAGTCACAGCCTTCAACATCATATACGGTTAAGACTTTCAGTGAACTTGCTTCTTCACAGTATGTATATGCACCTATCAAGAATTCACAGAAGATTGTTTCAAACAATAACAACATTGTTGAAGCACTTCCGGATAATGCAACAAAGAATGCATATATGGCCGGACATTACATTGGAAATCCCGATGTTACATACATTCCCGGATTTACCGATGATGAGATGAAAGCTTATGACAAGACCGGTAAGATATCAAAGAATAAGGTTATTTTCCTTACTTTTGATGACTGGGGATATGAGCAGGATATAAATGAACTTCTTTATGTCCTTGATAAGTACAAAGTAAAAGGAAACTTCTTTGTAAGAACAAACAATGTTGCCGACAACCCGAATCTTTTAAGAGCTATCGCGGTTGACGGACACATGATAGGATCACATTCCAATTCACACATGGTTGCATGGAATGCTACCCAGAACGAAGACGGAACATATAGTTACGAATCAATCAGTGAGGATGCCGGAAAGAGACTTAGAGCAGATGTAGTTAACAGCTACTCAACACTTAATAAATACTGCGGTGATGTAGTCGTAGACGGAAGACGAGCGCTTTCAACAATCTACAGACCACCGACCCTTGCAATGAGCCGAATCGCTATGGAAAATATTTTGGATGTAGGATTCTCATACATTGTCAGCGGAGACTTTAGCTCAGGGGACTACAATTGCAGTTCTGTTGATGAAGTTGTGAACATATTACGAAACGGCAAGAAAGCATGGTACGGAAATGCAACTATAGGAAATGGTTCATGTATCGTATTGCATATGTCGCCCAATGCACAGTATACTGCCGAGGCACTCGATATCATGATTCCGGAATGGAAAGCTCAGGGCTACAATTTTGGCAGACTTGACGATTACCTAAGATGATTGAGGGGTAAAAGATGGAATTTCTGGATAAGATAAAAAAGAAAAAAGGTTCTGTAAACAAAGAAGACGTGATGACTGTTGAAAAGAAAGACAGACGAGTCCTTTCACATGTTCCGGATTCTTCAAATAAAAGAACAAATACAGAACGAAGAGGAAACAGTAACGACAATAAGAATAATGATTATGAGGCTTTTCTTAAGGAGAGTAAGTCGGGCATAAGATACGTTACAGGTTTCCCGGTACATATGAGAAGCTACTCCAAAGAAGGCCCGAAAGTCAGCGGAGTCGGGAAGGTAGTTGATATATCAAACACCGGTATGCTCGTCGAAGTTGGAAGAGAGGAATTTAGCGCTCTCAGCACCAAGACGATGCTCAAAGTTGACTTCAGGGTTGTTCCGGGAAGTATGCCTGAAGGTAATGAAATGCGGGTTAAGCAGAAAGTGAAAGTAGTCCGTACTTTCATTACTTCCGACGGAAAGTTCATGATCGGAATAAACTTTGGCAAAGAGCTTCACAATTATGCTGCCGCAAATAAAGACAGATTCATGTTTGTATCTTCGGTCATTCTGATAGCGTTTACTATCGCATGCGTCATCCTTATGAGAGCGGAGAGCATCATTTACTTTAAGTTTAATAAGCTCCTGTATCTGTACAGTATGGTCACAGCAGTGTATCTTTTGAGTAGATATATCTTCGGAGCTTTCTACAGACCAAAGAAAGTTGATCCCGATTTTACACCGGGTGTTTCAATCCTTATTCCATGCTTCAACGAGGAAGAATGGATAGGAAGAACCATAGAGAGCTGTGTGAATCAGGAATATCCGATAGAAAAGCTTGAAGTCATCATAATAGATGACTGCTCAACCGATGGTTCTGTTGAGAAGATAAAAGAGACAATAGAAAGATTAAAGAAAGAAGCAAACGGTAAGTATGATCTTGAAGGCAGAATTTCTTATTGCGTACAGGAAAAGAATGCCGGAAAGAGAGATGCTCTTGTAAGGGGAGCGGAACTTGCAAAACATGAGCTTGTTGTCTTTGTTGATTCGGACAGCTTCCTCGATCCGTTTGCCATAAGACATCTGGTTCAGCCCTTTAAGGATCCTAAGATGGGCGGCGTTGCAGGAAGAACCGATGTTGCAAATACTTACACAAATGCACTTACCAAGATGCAGAGTGTCAGATATTACATTGCTTTCAGGGTTATGAAAGCTTCTGAAGGGCTCTTTGATGCGGTTACATGTCTTTCGGGACCTCTTTCCTGCTACAGGAAGGAGATAATCCTTGCAAACAAAGAAGCGTGGATGAATCAGAGATTCCTTGGACACAAGGCTACATTTGGTGATGACAGAGCGATGACAAACTTCATCCTCAGGCATTACAGGACGACATATCAGGATACGGCGGTTTGTTCTACGATCGTTCCCAATAAACATTCTGTCTTTCTTAAACAGCAGATGAGATGGAAGAGATCGTGGCTTAGAGAATCACTTATTGCAGCATCTTTTATGTGGAAGAAGGAACCGTTTGCGGTTATCGGATTCTATATGGGACTTGTGGTTCCTGTAGTTGCTCCGCTGGTTGTTCTTTATAACCTTGTATATGTACCTTTGACACAACACATTTTCCCGACCGCATTTTTACTGGGATTGTTCCTGATGTCATTCTTGATGAGTATGTCGCAGATGCTTCTCAGAAAGAGCTCAACATGGGCGTACGGCCTTTTATTCTGCATTTATTATGAGCTTATTCTTTTGTGGCAGATGCCTATTGCATGGTTCACGTTCTGGAAAACCACATGGGGAACCAGAATGACGCCAAGTGACCTGGAGGAAGCTGAAAAGAAGCGCCTTCGCAAGGAAAAGAATAGCAAAAATAAGTCGTCAGATAATAATAACGTGGAATAAGGTGGAAATATGTATAAGATTGAATCATCAAAAGATATAAAGAAGTTGATACGTTCAATATTAGAGCTTGTACTTCTGCTTTCGCTTTTGGCTTTTGTATTGAATGCACTACTTACTTCTACAACGTACAGACCGTACAATCCGTTGGATACAAATGTGGTTTCACGTATGGATCATGGATTTATCGCTGTTTCATATTCCGGTGTGGCAAGAGATGGAAGTAGTTCAAGAATCGGTGTCGACAGGCTTGATGAACATCTGAATGCGCTTCAGAAGTGCGGATATGTTACTATCACGCAGAATGATATCGATAATTATTACAACAAGGGTATTGCGCTTCCTGACAAAGCTCTTTTCCTTATGTACGAGGATGGAAGAAATGACACGGCCATCTTTTCACAGAAGTTAATGGAAAAATACAACTTCAAGGCAACGATGTTTACTTATGCCGAGAAGTTCAGAAGCAAAGATGCGTTTTTTCTTATGCCTGATGAGCTTAAGAGACTTGAAGAGAGCACCTACTGGGAGCTGGGAAGTAACGGATACAGACTTGGATACATAAATGTATTTGACAGATACGACAGATATATCGGAGAACTTTCAAGTGAAGAATATTCTTCCATGAGTAAGTACTTCGGAAGAAATTACAATCATTATCTTATGGACTACATAAGAGATGAGAACGATGTTCCGAAGGAATCCTACAACGAGATGCAAAAGAGAATCTTGGGTGAGTACGGACTCATGAAACAAGAGTACCAAAAGGGACTTGGCAAAGTGCCCGGTGCTTATGTGCTTCTTCACTCAAATACAGGAAAGTTTGGTGAAAACGACAAAGTAAGTGCTGTAAATGAGAGGGCTATCGGAAATACCTTCGCTATGAACTTTAACAGAGAAGGATATGCACTCAATAACAAGAAGAGCAGTATTTACGATCTTACACGCCTTGAGCCTCAGCCGAACTGGTATACAAACCATCTTCTTATGAGGATAAAGGCTGATCTTCCGGAGGAGGATCAGAAAAATATAGAGTTCATCAATGGGGATGGTGACTCAAAGAATGCCTGGGAGCTCGAAAAAGGAGCTGCCGAGTACAGGAAGAATGATGAAGCTATCGCGCTTACATCACTTCCTCAGGAAATGGGTATCTTAAAATTAAAAGGCAGTGAAAACAGTAAAAATGTTGAAGTGTCTGCAACGCTTAAAGGAAATGTACTTGGTTGCCAGTCGGTTCTTCTTAAGGCTGACAGTAAGCTTGATGCCGGAGTGGAAGTAAGACTCATGAACAATCATCTTTACCTTGTAAACGGTAAGGATATTCTTGAGGATATCGATCTCTATGATTTTGACGGCGGAGAAAAAACTTCCGTTGAAGAGGACATGAGAAATTCACTTGCCGGTGAGTATGCTGCATTTGCCAGATATGCTGCAAGCCACAAGGAAGCCGAAGAATACACAAAGCTTTCGAACGAAGCCAAAAAGGCTAAAGTCAAGACTTTGCAGGATGGCGGCGAAGAGTACAGACCTGTTTTCCAGATCGGGGATAAAGGAAACAGGAAACTTGACATAACGCTTATTGATAACATGATCACTGTTAAGCTTGATGGCAAAGTTGTTTTTGAGAATTACGAGCTTAAGAAGATCGGTGACGGAGCAATCTATTTGAAGAGTGCCTGGACTGAGTACGGTTATAGCCAGAGAAACATTGCTGATGATGTTTACGACGGAGTATTTGAAAAATTAACCGTTAAAGACCTTGATAATGGCACTGTACTGTACACAAACGTCCTTACAGGTGTACAGAATGTTCAGAGAAAAGCTGAGCAGACAATTAATTCAGTAATAAACTGGTTTATTACAAATATTTGATTGGATGATGCCTGACAACAGATAGGGGATACTATGAAGAAGAGAGCTTATACAGTGCTTTTGATGGCGGCAATATGTATTGGAACATTCTGTGGCTGTGGGGACACTACAGATAATGACAAAGACACCGCTTTAGGAAGTGAAGCTGAATATGCTACTGTGATCACCGGCGGAAATGGGGAAGAAGCCAAGGATGCATCTGTCTGGTATCCATATTGGGATAATGCAACTGCTGATGAGGAACTTGCCGCTATTGGCGATGACCTTGGTACGATCTGCTTCTTTGCAGCGTACTTTGACAAGAACAGCAATATGTTTATTCCCGATAATATCACGGACAAGATAGGACAGTTCGATAAGTCGGGTTATTTAAAAGGAAAGACAACATTTCTTACAATAGTTAATGATAAGTTGCTTGATGAGGGTTCATCCCTGAAAGACACTGAGCTTTTGTATGAGATATTGGGGAGTAGCGACCTTGCGGAAAAGCATGCGGACAATGTAATAAAACTTACCAAGAAATCCGGTCTTGGTGGAGTTGAGATTGATTATGAGGCAATTAAAAAAGACACTGAGCTATGGGGACACTTTAACGAATTCATTAAGGTGTTGTCAGAAAAGGCTTCAAAAGAGGGACTCCTGCTCAGGGTTGTATTTGAGCCTTCAGCGCCAATAGGCAGCTATGAATGGCCTGAGTATCCGGAATATGTGATGATGTGTTACAACTTAAAGGGCTACGGTACTGATCCGGGTCCAAAAGCGGATGTGGCATTCATAAAGGATATGTATGAAAAGATGACTGTCCTTAAAGGTAAGATCAATTTGGCGTTTGCCACGGGAGGATTTGATTTTGCCGCAGACGGATCGGTAAAACAGGTTAATTATAGAAATGCTGTGACTCTTTGTGAAGAATATAATGGCGAAATTGCCAGAGATCCTGACAGCAGTGCGTTACATTTTGAATACACCGATGATGCGGGACATAAGCACGAGGTGTGGTACGCAGACCAGGAAACGCTTAAAGTTTGGACTGATACAGCCAAAGATGCCGGATGTGAAAAGTTTTCGATATGGAGACTAGGTGGTAACTTCTGACCGTATATTTTGCAGACAGAAAATCACAAAGAAAAAGTCATAAAATCGGTATTATAAGTGGGTTTATCAATGTCGATTTTATGACTTTTTTTGTAGAAAAAAAGTAGTTGCAATATTGGAAACGAGATGATATTATTTTAGTGTACTAAGTTGAATAGTACACTTATTGCTTGTTACTGAGTTATATCATAAATTAAATGACGGATGGGAGAACTATGAAAATTATAGACTACCAAGACAGCAGACCTATTTATGAGCAGATAGTCGAGAGTTTTAAATTACAGATATTTAAAGGTATACTCCAGGCTGATGAGCAAATGCCTTCTGTCAGAAGTCTTGCAATGGAACTTTCCACTAATCCCAATACGGTTCAGCGTGCATATACGGAGCTGGAGCGGCAGGGGTTTATTTATACTGTTAAAGGTAGGGGAAACTTTGTCAAGGGAGACGATACTCTTAAAATAACCAAGAAGCAGGAAGTGATAGATGAAATCATGGAACTGTTTGTTGAAGCCAACGCTATAGGAATTGCCTATGACGAAGTATTATCGGAGATAGAAGAGAGGCTAGCCGAACTTAAGAAGGAGGAAGGAAAGGCGTGATTGAGTTAATTGAACTTAACAAGGCGTTTGATGACATCAAAGCTGTCAATCATGTTTCACTGAAGATTGCTGACGGTGAAGTTTTTGGCCTTGTTGGGACAAATGGGGCAGGAAAGAGTACTACGCTTAGGATTATTGCAGGAGTTATCAAACCGGATTCCGGTGTTGTATGTGTTGATAACAGACCTGTATACGACAATCCTGACGTAAAGAAGGATGTGTTTTATATTTCGGATGATCAGTACTTTTTCCCTAACAGTACACCTAATGATATGGCAGGTTTTTATGCATCGGTGTATGTAAATTTTGATAAAGAAAAGTTTTATAAGTTTTTGACAGGCTTTGGCCTTGATAAAGACAGAAAGATAAATACCTTTTCCAAAGGTATGAAGAAGCAGGTATCAATCCTGTTGGGATTATGTGCGGGAACCAAGTACCTTCTTTGTGATGAGACATTCGACGGACTTGATCCTGTTGTCAGACAGGGAGTAAAGAGCCTTTTTGCAGCCGAGATGGAAGACAGAGGTTTGACTCCCGTAATCGCTTCACATAATTTAAGAGAACTTGAAGATATATGCGATCATGTGGGACTTCTTCATAAGGGCGGTGTTATTTTGTCTGAAGATATTTCCGACATGAAACTTAATATGCAGAAAATTCAGTGTGTATTTAAGACTGAAGAAGATGAGAAAAAGGCACTTGAAGGACTTGATGTGCTTATACATGACAGGCGCGGAAGACTTCATACTATTACCGTCAGGGGTGAGAGGGCGGATATAGAGGCTGCATTTAAGCGTGCAGATATGATTTTCTTTGAGATATTGGCTCTTACATTGGAAGAGATCTTCATTAGTGAGACGGAGGTGGTTGGATATGACATCCGCAAATTCATCATGGGTTGATAAAGTTAAAGCAAATAAAAATATAATGAGCAACAAGAGTTTGTGGTCATATGTAATGGTCGCTCCGGTTATGTTTATCGCTTTTGTTGTACCGATGGTGCTTTTGTTCATCAGATCGCATCACTTTGGAATTGAGCATGAGCAGGAAGCAGCTCAGATGCTGTATGAAAAGCAGGTAGTAGTTATGCATACTATCGGACTTGGCTCAATGTTTTATTTTTTGATAGGTGCTCTTGGAATAATATATGCATTTACTAAGTTTTCTTATCTCTTTAGTATGAGTAAGCTTGATTTTTATTTAAGCCTTCCTACTACAAGTGCAAGAAGAATGCAGAGTGCTTATTTCGTTGCGGTTACCAATTTTATAACCATATTCCTCGGCGTAGAAGTTGTTGCAATTCTTACCGCATTGGCATTTGGGGCGTTAAACGCCGCTCTTATCATTGCTGTTCTTATTCAGACAGTCAGAATGATAATATTTTTCTACACATGCTTTACTATAACCACACTTGCCATATTGCTGTGCGGAACAAGGATTATTGCACTTATACTGACAGCTATTATGCTGTATTTCCCATATATAATCGGTGAAGAATTCCATTATCTGAATCGAGTATTCTTTTCAACAGCAAGTTATATGTCGGAAAATACGGCCATTTTGTCACCTTGTAACGATGTAAAAAACCTTGCAAATAACATAATGTACAGATATGAATACTATTCGATAGATAAGTCTTTTGATATTTCAAGCGTTATGAGTAATTATCTTCGTTCAATCAGATATGACATAGATATGATCGTTACTGCAATCATAGCAACAGCGTTGGTTGTATTTGTGTACAAGTACAGAAGAGCAGAACATGTTGGAAAGACTGTTATCTTCAGACTTGTAAGATGGGCATGTAAGGTTCTTGTTTGTGTAATAACATCGCTTGGCGGAATGGTTGTTCTTCATACGATTTTTGATATGACATGGAATCGTAAGCTTTATGTTTTGCTCTGCATTGCAATGCTTACAATATGTGCTTTTACTGGTTCGATTATTGAAATCTGTCTCGACTCGGATGTAAAGAGCTTTGCTAAAGGAAAACGTCAGACTTTCATGGCAATGGCTATACTTTTACTGATTTTTTTTATATACAGAGGTGACCTTCTTGGCTATGACAGTTATGTCCCGAATGCGTCATCTGTTGAGAGTGCGGCTCTTTTTTATAATGATTTCGGATACTATTATCAAAGTGAATATATTCATGGTTTTAATTCCTCAATAGATTGGGACACTTATTCCTTCAAAAATATGAAGATTACGGATATGGATACATTTCTTCCGATTGCCCAAAAGAGTATGGAGTGTGCCAGAAAAGCTGACGGTGATTATTATAAATACGGGTGGGGAGAGAAAATTCTCTATAATCTTAAAGACGGAAGAAAAGTTTATCGTGATGTTGTGATTCCTTATGATATTGATCCCGCGCTTATGGATAAGCTTACAAGCAGTGAAGAATTTATAAAGGGACATGTTCCGTGTTTTGGCGATGACTTTTTTAGAGCAGAACAGATATCAACCGGAGAGGCGTCAATGACGTGTTCTTTCCCCGGGGGAGATGAATTTACAACAGATGTATCGGTTATGGGAGATTTTATAGAAGCATACAAGCAGGATATTCTGGAACACTACAAATTCTCTTATATAAAAGATACCAGTGCTATCGGAGAAGTGGATTTTAATAATGATCCTTATACTTCTTATTCTATGCCTGTATTTGAGAATTTTACACGTGTAATAGATGTGCTGACAAAGAATGGTCTTTATAAAGGAAAAGAGTATCCTGTTGACAAAATACAGGAACTTACGGTTACTGATTATTTTCCCGGGTATAACTTTAATGAGATGTCTTTGGAAGAACAAAGAGAAGTCTATGACAAATGGTATTATGACGGAAAAGATTTTGGTTTTAACGTAGAAACATATACCGATAAAGACAAGATAAAAGAAATCATGGAAAACTGTATATTTGAGAACTATGTTGAGTGGGAGAATCCGTTTGATAAGGTAGACAAGAAGTTTAATGTATCATTTGATGACAAATATCAAGATGCTTTTACATATCACTATAGCTTCAAGAAAGGATCTGTTCCTAAATTTGTTTATGAGGATTTTAATAAGTGAAGATAAAGTCTTTGATTACTGAAAGAACTAAACAACCGAAACAAAGAGTAAAGACTGTAGGAAAGAGAGAACTCATTTCATGGTTCTTTCTTCTCCCTTCGCTGATCGGAGTATTTGTATTTTTTGTGGCACCGTTCATGGTTATTATAGGTTATTCATTTATGAATAACCCGATACAGAAAGAGTTTGTCGGATTTAGTAACTTTGTGAATGTTTGGAATAATGACGCGTTTAGGAAAGCGGGACTTAATACTCTTAATTTTTCCTTTACCGCGGTGCCGCTTGCGGTTGTACTATCGCTGATACTTGCTGCAGTGATGGAATCAAGGATTCCGTTTAAGAGCTTTTTCAGGTCGTCGTTCTTAAGTCCGCTTATGGTTCCGACGGCATCGATAGTACTTATCTGGCAGGTAATGTTTCATCAGAACGGAATTGTAAACAACGTTCTTGCAGCGCTTGGGGATACATCCAAGACAGACTGGCTTAAGTCAGATAAAGCATACGTCGTTTTGCTTACGCTTTTTTTATGGAAGAACCTTGGATATAACATGATCCTGTTCATGTCTGCGCTTGCAGGAATTCCAAAGGAACTTATAGAAGTTGCAAGAATAGAAAGTGCCGGTAAATTACAGATATTTTGGCATGTGAAGCTTAGGTTTATATCACCTACGATAATGTTTGTGACTATTATGTCGCTTATCAATTCATTTAAGGTTTTCAGGGAGATATACCTGCTGACCGGAGATTATCCTTATGACACGCTTTATATGCTGCAACATTACATGAACAATAAATTCGCATCGCTGGACTATCAGATGCTTTCTGCGGCGGCGATAATCATGTTCATAATTGTTTCGATACTCATATACTTTTTGATAAAGTTTGAGGACTCATACGGTAAAGACGTCGAAGGATAATAGCTTTTATGGAAAATGAGTTTAGCAAAATATACAGAAAAAGAATAAAACAGAAAAAAGAACTTGAAGATAGAACAAAGAAGATTATAGTAACAGTTTCGGCAATTATATTCGCATTTTTCTTCATAATGCCGACACTTCTTACGCTTACCAATTCGTTTATGGCTGCGACAGAGATAAATGCGAATTACGGTTCAATTTTTGATAATTACGGCAAAAACGAAAATGGAGCGAGGACATACATTTCAAAGACTGTAAATCTAAAGTTTATTCCGGATATGGTTACTTTTGATCAGTATTACACGGTTCTTTTAAAGAGTCCCGAATATCTGCTCAAGTTCTGGTATTCAATGATATATACGGTTCCGATAGTTATAGTACAGCTTGCGCTTGCATCGTTTGCGGCTTACGGATTTTCGCGGCATGAGAGCAGGATAAAAAATGTGATATTTTTCGTTTATGTCATTCTGATGCTTATGCCATATCAGGTCACACTTGTTCCGAACTACCTGGTTTCGGATTTTCTGGGGATTCTGGATACAAAGTGGGCAATATGGTTTCCCGGATTTTTTTCACCGTTCGCAATATATCTGCTAACCAAATTTATGAAACGAGTTCCCAAGGAACTTACAGAAGCGGCAGAGATAGACGGTGCCGGTGAATGGGAGATTTTTTCAAGGATACAATTTCCGCTGTGCAAGGGCGGGATCGCTTCAATAATGATATTGGTATTTTTCGACTATTGGAATATGGTTGAGCAACCTCTTATCTTACTAAAGGATGTAGATAAACATCCGCTGTCGGTATTTTTGTCAAAGATCAATCAAGGTGAGATAAGTCTTGCGTTTGCAGTTGCGGTAATATATTTAATTCCGCCGTTGTTATTGTTCTTGTACGGCGAAGATTATTTGGTGGAAGGTATTTCCTACCAAGGAGGAGTCAAAGGATGAGTAATGAAAATCAGCTTATCGTTGAAGATAAGGATACAGACAAAGAGAAGGACAAAAAGAGGGATAAAAAAGATATTGTAAAGAACGTAGCAATTGTTTTTCTTTGCATTATGCTTGCGCTGACATTCTTTTCAAATACCATCATGAATTATTCGCTTGCACAGGTTGCGACCACTGCGGTGGATAGCGGAGAAATAATCAAGGAAATTCCTATATCCGGAGAAATTGTCGCAGAAGACCCGTATGAAGTTACAGTAAAAGAATCGAGAAAGATTTCAGGTGTTGCCGTAAAGGAAGGCGCACACGTAAAGAAAGACGACATTCTCTTTTACCTTGATGATATAGAGTCGGAAGAGTTTCTTGCAGAAAAAAAGAATTTGGATGATCTTGAGCTTGCATATGATAAAGAGCTTTTTTCGGGAAATGTGCCGGACGATGTTATTACAAATGTTCGTAAAGGGAAAAAGTCATCACATGATAAACTTCAGAGTGAATTGAAGGCGGCAACTGACAGATATGATGCGGCACTTGATGCAGACCGCGCGGCTCAGGCGCAGATTGACGCAATTACTCAAAAAGCATCTACAGATAGCGCTGACAGTGCTTATAATGCAGCAACTCCCGGATATACTCTTGCACAGGCTCAGGCAGATCTTGCTGATGCGCAGGCTCGTGGAGATGAGGACAGAGTAGAGGATCTTCAGAAAAAGGTAGACGAACTTACAAAAGATCAGAGCCAACTTACTAATCTCGGAACGCAGCTTGATGCTGACAATCAAAAAAAGCTTGCTGCGGCTACGGCGGAGAAGGCTAGGACTGCTGCAGAGCTTGAGGCAGCTACAAAGGAAAAGGAAAAAGTTTTGGCAAGCTTGGGATCAGAGATAGGTCTTACGGATTTAAAGGATAAGATTGCTGAGTCAAAGGCAAAGCTTGCAAAGCTTGAGGCTGAGTCAACAGGAGCAACCATAAAGGCACCCGTTGATGGAATAATCTCCAGCATAAATAAAGTTGCCGGAGAAAAGACAAATGCAGAAGAACCCGTTGCGGTTATTCAGGTTGACGGAAAGGACATGACACTTGAGTGCTCCGTAAAAGTTGAGCAGGCAAAGAGAGTAAAAGTCGGAAACGTTGCCGAACTTACAAATCCGTACAGCTTTGAAAAACCAGAGGAATTTAAGGCAATACTTAAGTCCATTAGAAATGACAAAAAAGATCCTGCAAATATGAAGGTTTTGACCTTTAAGATTCAGAGTTCCGAGGTTACTCCGGGACAGGAAGTATCTCTTAAGATGGGCGAAAAGCCCAAGCATTATGATCTGATTGTTCCCAATAATGCAATCAAAGGCGCAGACAACAGGAACTATGTACTTGTTCTTACAGAGAAGAGTTCCCCTCTTGGAAACAGATATATTGCTACAAAGGTTGAAGTAAATACTCTTGATTCAGATTCGAAGAATACAGCGATTGAGGGTAATCTTCCCGAATATTGCAGTATTATAACAACAGCTTCAAAAGCGATAGAGCCCGGAGATCAGGTAAGACTTGCAGAGAAATAATTATGGATAAAGAAAAAGTATCAGAGTTTAATGAAAAAGCAAAAAATAAAATAAAGACTTTTTTAATCGAGGCAAAAGTACCGCTTATACTCATTACGATACTGCTTTTGATAGATCTTATTCTGGGGATCATAACGAGATTTATGGTTGGGAGTATGCCTGACCAGAATGTTATAGGAAGGTTATCTGTTGATGATAAATGGGCACAGGTAAGTGTGTTTTATGCCCAGAATCAGTGTATTGATGAAAATGCCATCAAAAAACTTGAATATGATTTTAAAAATAAGATGGTAGATGAGGGCGGAATCAATGAAAAAAAGCTGAATTTCAGCAGTTGTTACAGTGCTCAGGGATCTGTAGGCATTAGCTACGATAAAGATAAGGAGCCGTACAAGGCTCGTGCCATAGGAGTCGGAGGAGAGTTTTTTTCTTTTTCACCCGCTTAATTTTGTGACGGGTAATGCATTTAAAGATGATCCCACGATGTCCAATTATATTGTGTTGGATAAGCAGATAGCGTGGGATATGTTTGGATCCAGCGATATATGTGGAGAAGTTGTTTATATCAATAATTTTCCGCATTATATTGCAGGTGTTGTAGACAGAGAAGAGGGAAGGTTTAGTGATGCCGCAGGACTAAAAGAGCCTGTTATCTATATGTCCTATGAAAGCCTTTCAAGATTTGGAGATATATACAGCGGCAGAACAGTAGAAAAAGAGATTTCCGAAACCGGACAGAAAGCTAAGTTCGGCGGGATCAATTGTTATGAGATTGCTTGCCCCAATCCCGTAGAAGGGATTGTTTGCAAATATATAACTGAGAGTTGCGGTCTGGATGGCGGATCGGTGCACATCTGCGAGAATTCAGAGAGGTTTAAACCTATGTCGCTTCTCGAAGTTGCAGCTTCTTTTGGTACAAGAAGTATGTGGCAAAAGGCAATATATTACCCTTATTGGGAAAACATTGCCAGAGGATACGAAGATGTTTTATCTGTCCTTTTTATTATTGGACTGTTTTTGAAAGTGAGCGTTGTTGTGACAGTCATCCTTTTTGTAAAGAATTGCTATACGCATAGGGAGACTGATCTTCACGGCTTAATGGAAAAACTGGCTGATAAGAAGTATGAACTTGAAGTGAAAATTAATGACAGGAAGAAGAAAAAGAGGATAAGTAAATGGGAAAAAGACAATTTGTCGGGAGAGCAGTAAGTTGTTTGCTTGTATCCGTACTTTTGGCAACATCGATGACCGGATGCGGTAAAAAGAAAAATAGTGGCGTTTCATTGGAAGATGCCAAGAAAATTGATAAAAACTGTATTTTTAAACAGGAAGACATTGAAGGTATTCTTGAGCCGGGCGAAGAGGTATCTGTTCTTACAAGTGCCGGAGATAAGATCAAGGTTGTTGCAAATACTGAAAATGGAAAGTGCAGATTGATCTCTTTTAATTCTGATGGATCCGATGTTCAATCAGTAGATGTCGGAAGCGGAAAAGATACTTATGTATATAATTGCGTATTCGATAAAGACGGAAACGCTTATATGAGAGTCTACGTAGGTGACAGAGATATGATGTACGGTGGGAGCGTAGAAGCTGATGATTCTGAAGATGCTTCTGCAGAAGAAGTTTCATCTGCAGATTCTTCTGCGTCAGACGCTTCAGTGGCTGATACTGCTACAGCAGACGCTTCTGTAGCAGAAACATCAGCTGATGAAGCTAATGCTTCTGAAGACAGTAAGTCTGAAGGTGATGCGTCGGAGGAAGGAAAATCTTATTTTGTAAAGCTCGATCCTACAGGAAAAGAGCTTGCAAAGGTTGATCTTGACCAGTTTTCTAAAGAAGGAGCCGGTGAAGATGAAGGATTCGATCTTTACAATATGATTTGGACTGAGAAATATGGTCTTATCGGTCTTTCGGAAGAAGCAATTCAAACTTTTGATGAGAAAAACGGACCTCAGGTTCTGATCGAGAAAAAGAAGATCTGCGGCGATGACGGATGGATCAACAATATGTCTAAGCTTTCCGAGAATGAGCTTCTCTTGACATATTATGATGGTTCGGGAGAAGGTGGCGAAATCAACGCGATTTTTGACCTTGATAAAAAAGAAATCGGTAAGAAACTTGATGGCTTCGGTAAGTACAGTAATTATAGTTTCTTTACAGGCGGCGAGGGAAATCTGTACGCATCAAACGAAGACGGTATTTTTAAATATGACATGAACGCAGGTAAGCTCAACAAGCTTCTTGATCTTAGAGATTCCAACATAGGTAACGGTGGATATATGTGGTTTGATGCCGTTGCACTAAGTGATACGGAGTTTATTGCAAATATTCCCGGATCGGATGATGAAAGAGGCAGTGGTTCGATTTTGGCAAGACTTACCAAGGTTAATCCTGAAGATGTAGTTGATAAGACCGTTATTACACTGATGTCACAATACATGAATGGTGATATCGGAAATGCGATCATGAAATTTAACAGATCAAATGATAAGTATATGATCAAGATGATCAATTACGATACTTTGTATCAGGATGATTGGGAAGCTGCACAAAAGCAGTTTAATCTTGATATCACTTCGGGAAAAGCTGCTGATATTATCTGTGTTTCAAATAATGAAGCTGCATTACGTAAGTATGTTGATAAGGGAATATTGCTCGACCTTACACCTGCATTTGAAAAAGGCGGTCCGCTTGGAGATATCGAGTATCTTCCCAATGTGGCTGAAATGATGAAAATTGACGGTAAATTCTATACATTTATGCCTTCGTTTTATGTTGAAACATGTTCAGCAAAGACAAAATTCCTTAATGGAAAAACAACTCTTTCATTTAAGGATTGGGATGATATTATTAACGCCAACGGTGCAAAATATGATCTTGCATTCGGAACGTATAACTCAAGAGAAAATGTCGGATCATATTTATGGACATATTACGGCGACAAGTTCGTTGACTGGAAGAATAAGAAGTGTAACTTTAACAGTCCGGAATTTATTGAATATCTGAACTTTGTAAGTAAATTCCCTGATGAGGAACATCAACACGAAAGTGAAGAAAACGGAGAGTGGGTTCCTGAAGAAAAATATGTCCAGGAAGATAAAACATTGTTCTACAGAACATACCTCAATAGCTTTGAGGAGTATGGACGTATTAAGCAGCTCACCTTTAAAGAAGATTTTGAATTTATAGGATTTCCTAATGACAGCGGTGAGAATCTGGCAGCAATTTATCCTTCTACATTTGCCGTAAACAGCAAAACAGAACATAAGGATGTTATTTATGATCTGATCAAGAGTATTTTGACTGCGGAAAAGGATGCTTTCTATGGATTCTCTCCGGTTAAGGCTAAGTTTGAAGAACAATTTGCTGAGGCTACAAAAGAAAAGCCTGAAGATGATTATAGATCGACCTGGTGGGATCAGGTTACCGGAAAGGAAGTAAAGGCAAAACCTCTGACTCAGGAGGAAGCGCAGCTTGTGAAGGATTATATCCTTGGTATCAAGTCGCTTGAATGTTATGACGAGGAAGTGTCCAAGATTGTTGAAGAAGAGACTGCAACATTCTACAGTGGACAGAAAACGGCTGAACAGGTTGCTGAAGTTATTCAGAACAGAGTTACTACATATCTGAATGAGAACAGCTAACGACTTGAATGTTCAGTCAAGATTTACGGAGAAGAGAAATGAGAAAAGTTGGTACAGTAAAGAGTACTGTTTGTAGTATTCTTGTTCTGTTACTTTGTGTAACATCAATTACCGCTTGCGGTAAAAAGAAAAATAATGGCGTCTCATTGGAAGAAGCCAAGAAAATTGATAAAAATGTAATTTTTAAACAGGAAGACATGGAGGGCATTCTTGAACCCGGCGAAGAAGCTGCTGTTATCAAATGCGTCGGTGATAAGATAAAGGTCTTTACAAGGTCCGATATGGGAAAATGCAGATTAATTACATTTAATCCGGATGGATCCGATGTTCAATCTGTCGATGTCGGAAGTGAAAAGAATTTTTATGTAATTAACGGTTCTTTTGATAAAGACGGAATTGCATATTTGGACGTCTATGAAGGCAAGAGAAATATAGAAGGAATGCCCGATGATACTGAGAATTCAGAATCAGGTGCCGCAGATGAAGCTTCTTTGGACGCTTCGTCTGCAGACTCTTCTAATACAGATGCTTCGTCTGCAGGCACTTCTGCAGAAGAAACTTCAGCTGATGAATCTGAGACTTCCGGTGATGGCGAAGACAGAGCATCAGAGGATGGCAAAAATTATTTTGTAAAGCTTGATCCAAGCGGAAAGGAAATTGCCAAGGTTGATCTTGCGCAGTTTGCTCCTAAAGATAATCAGGACGAAGGCGTTGAGTTCAATATTAATAATTTGACATGGACTGAGAAATACGGTCTTATTTGCCTTACGGAAGAGGGAGTTCAAACCTTTGATGAGAAGAACGGTCCGCAGATGCTGATTGAAAAGAAGAAAATTTGCGGTGAAGACGGTTGGATCGATAATCTTATCAAGTTGTCAGAGAATGAGATGATTATATCTTATTATGGTGGAGATGATGGCGAAGTTAACGCTATACTCGACCTTGACAAAAAAGAAGTCGGAAAACCGCTTGAAGGCATTGATAAGTATGGCAATTATACATTTTTCTCGGACAATGCAGGAAACCTGTTTGCATCGAATGATAGCGGAGTATATAAGTATGATCTCAAGGGTTCTAAATTAAATAAAATTCTTGATTTTAAAGATTCCAATATCGGCACAGGTGGTTACATGTGGCTTGAGATGGTTGCGATAAGTGATACGGAGTTTATTGCAAGTATCCCTGAAGATGAGCAGTATAGTAAGGTTTCTCTAGCAAGACTTACCAAAGTCAATCCTGAAGATGTAGCGGATAAGACTATTATTACGCTTATGTCAGAGTGGAATGATTCAGAGATCGGAACTGCCATCATGAAGTTCAACAGGTCAAATGATAAGTACCAGATTAAAATTATCAACTACAATGAATTATATTCTGATGATTGGGAGACTATAGAAAAGCAGTTTAATCTTGATATTACGTCAGGAAAAGCTGCCGATATCATAAGTGTTTCCGGAAGCGAAGCGGCTATTCGTAAGTATGTTGATAAGGGTATTTTGATGGATCTTACACCTGCATTTGAAAAGGGGGGACCGCTCGGTGATATTGAGTTTCTTCCAAATGTGGCTGAAATGATGAAGGTCGACGGCAAAACATACACATTTATGCCTTCATTTTATGTTAATTCATATGCTGCCAAATCAAAATTCCTTAATGGAAAAACAACTCTTACATTTAAGGAGTGGCAGGATATTATTGAAAATAGCGGAGCAAACTACGATCTTGCTATGGGAACATATAATTCAAAAGAAAATATGGGCGCAACTTTATGGTCAAGTTATGGCGATATATTTGTTGACTGGAAGAATAAGAAGTGTAATTTTAACTCACCTGATTTTATTGAATATCTGAATTTTGTAAATAAGTTTCCCGATGAGGAACATCAAAATGAGGGTAAGGAAAACGGTGAATGGGTTGATGATGATAAATTTGTAGCAGAGGATAAAACTATTTTCTACAGGACATTTTTCTCGGACCCCGGTGATTATGCACGTTATAAACAGCTGGCATTCAGAGAAGATTTTGAAATGGTAGGTCTTCCCAATAACTCCGGTGAGAATCTTGCTTCGCTTGATGGTTCTATGTTTGCTGTAAACAACAAAACAGAACATAAGGACGTTATCTTGGATCTCATTAAGGGTATTTTGACAGATGAGAAGGATTCATGGTATGGATTCCCGACAATTAAGCCTAAGTTTGAAGCGCAGTTCCAGGAGGCGACAAAGGAAAAACCTAAGGATGACCAGACATACTGGGTAGATCCCGTAACCGGAAAGCACGTTACAATAAAGCCTTTATCTGAAGAGGAAGCTAAGAAGTTACATGATTATATTCTTTCCATAAACAAATTGGATTGCTATGACGAAGAAATAAACAATATTGTTCAGGAAGAAACGGGAGCATTCTTTGGTGGGCAAAAGACTGCCGAACAGGTTGCCGAAGTTATACAAAACAGAGTTACAACATATCTTAATGAAAACAGCTAATACTTAAATACATTTTGCATCATGGGGAGGACACTTTTTTCCTATGCTGAGATAATTCAGAACAGAGTTAATGTATACATTAATGAGAATAGCTGATTTTATAGGAGGGTGCGCGCTATTTGCGTAACCCTCCTATGCTATAATAGAAATTAGAAGTGGAGATAAGCGTATGAGAAAAGAAAAACTATCAAAAAAAGTTGTAACAGGCATCCTTGCAACGGCTTTATGTGCTACAGCTTTTACGGGATGCGGGAAAAAAGCAGCCGACGGTATGACTGTTTTGGAGGAAAAAGTTCCACAGCAGGCAGACAGCGGCATTTATAAACAGGCAAATCTTGAGGGAATCACCAAAGAAGGTGAGTATCTGGAATTCTTTGATTATGAAAGCGGACGGGTAATTGCCGTAGCTCACGGTCAAGACGGAAAACGCAGATGTGTTTCTTTTAAACCTGACGGATCCGATATAAAATCTTTTGACATTGCAGGCGATGGAAACAGCATGTCAGCTCTTTTTACTGCTGACAAGGACGGAAATCTCTATATGCAATATCAGGAATTCTCCGAAGAAAAAGGAGGTGCAGAGGACGAAGAAGGTGTTGCTCACGCCGGCGAAAATGACGGAAGCCTTGAGGCTAGCGGTGAGGGCGAGAATGATGATGCAAGCGTCGGAGATTCAGCACCTGCAACCGAAGAAGGCGCAGAAGATATTTCTTACAAGGTAAGCAAGGCTTTTCTTGTGAAGTTCGATACTACAGGAAAAGAAGTGCTTAATAAAGATATCATTGATGCGTTTTCGGGAGAAGAAAACTTTAGTGTCAATGGTCTTGTCTGGACTCAGAAGAACGGTCTTTTGTTCAATACTACAAAAGGAATAATGAAATTTGATGAGAACAGCGGTCTTAGCACTGTTATGGAGCGCGGAGATTTTGGCGATTCATATGAGGGATATTGCACTCTCTTTAAGGGAGCGGACGATCAGCTTTTTGCTTCGATATACAGAGTCGAAGGTGAGGGATATATGTGCTACAAGGTCGATCTTGATAATAAGAAACTCAACGATCCGCTCGGAGTGTTTAATGACAATTATTATGATTTCTTCTCGGGAGAAGGCTATGATTTCTATGCGGCAGACACCGAGGCACTTTACGGATATGACAGCAAGGCCGGCAAAGCAGTGAAGGTTGTAGATTTCCCCGGATCGGGAATGAGCCCCGACGTTGCAGGAATCGTGTTAAATCACGCCGTAATTGTGAGCGATAAAGAGATTATTGCTGATATGCCCGGTGGATCGGAGTTTACAGCAAACATCTGCAAGCTTACAAAAACGTGAGCGTTATAACGCAGAAAAACAGTGAGTTTGCGTCACTAAAAACTGTAAAAGCCGGTACGTTATATGGTTAATTTTATCTTTATGGGTTAATATTAATGAGTTTTTTTCTTCCGAGTGATATAATACATTCTGGAGGAAAAATGAAGAAATGGATGATAAGAAGATTATGAATGAAAATGTACCCTACGTTGTCCATGAGGCAACATTGTCAAGGCTTGAAAGAGGCAACAGAAGAATGTTGATCGCGCTTGCAATTTGCGTGGTTGTGATGCTACTAAACAATATTGCTTGGTTTGTGCATGAGGAGCACATTGCTAATCCTGAGAAACATACAAAACAGGAGAGTGTAACTGATAACGAGGATGAATCCGGATACGATGACGGCTACGGAGACGAGTACTCCGATGAAGAATATCGTGACGGTAGAAGGGAGTCGGGGAAAGGACGCTAAAGATAAAAATTTCCTCGATAAATTATTTGGTAATCTAAAAAAGAATAAAGATGGCAATAAGGATTCTAAAGACAGTAAAGATACCAAAAAGAAGAATACAAGAAACAGAAAAGACACTTGATAATATTAAACCTGATAAAGATAGGATTAAATATAAACAGGCTCATGGATTTTACTCTGTGAGTCTGTTTTTATTGATGTGTAATCCTTTAATTATTGGGGAAATATGATATAATCTCATTGTATTGTTGGCAAATTGTTATTGTTCATGCTTGAATGATAACAATACAATTTCATATTGATAAGGGGAGAAAAAGCATGACAGACAAAGTTAAATCAGTTACTAGTAAAGGCAAAGGTCTTGCAAATGAATTCCGCGAGTTTATTATGCGCGGCAATGTTCTCGACATGGCAGTCGGTGTAATTATCGGTGGAGCATTTCAGAAGATTATTTCATCTCTTGTTGATGACATAATCATGCCGGTAATCAGTATTATCACAGGCGGCATTGATTTCAACAATATGTTTGTATGCCTTGACGGCAACACGTATGTAACTCTTGAAGCGGCTAAAGAAGCTGGAGCCGTAACACTTAACTACGGAACATTTATTACCGTTGTTATCAATTTCCTTTTGATGGCAATCGTAATCTTTGCACTTGTTAAGGTAATGAACTCAGTAAGTTCCAAGTTTGAAAAAGAAAAGGCAGAGGAACCGGCGACAACAAAGATCTGTCCTCACTGCAAATCTGAGATCAACATTGAGGCAACAAGATGCCCTCATTGTACATCCGAATTGGGTTGATAGTATATTATTCTTTAGTTTATAATAGTTTTGAAAAAAGAGTCGCGAGCGGCTCTTTTTTCAATAAAAAGCTTTTTATAGGATAAAAAGATGGCAAAAGTAATCATGGTTCAGGGAACTATGTCGGGGGCGGGAAAAAGCCTTCTTGTAGCCGGTTTGTGCAGAATATTCAGGCAGGATGGCTATGTGGCAGCACCCTTCAAATCTCAGAATATGGCGCTTAATTCCTTTATTACTTCAGAGGGTCTTGAGATGGGAAGAGCACAGGTTATGCAGGCTGAGTGCGCAGGCATTGAGCCTTTGGTCTGCATGAATCCTATTCTTTTAAAACCTACAAGCGATGTTGGCTCTCAGGTTATCGTTAACGGTGAAGTAATCGGAAATATGAGTGCACGCGAATACTTTGCATATAAGAAAAAACTTGTTCCCGATATAATCAAGGCATTTGAACAGCTTAGCAAGAAAGCTGATATTATCGTGATAGAAGGCGCGGGAAGTCCCGCAGAAATAAACCTAAAAGAAAATGACATCGTAAATATGGGAATGGCCAAGATGGTCGATGCACCTGTTCTTCTTGTCGGTGATATAGACAGGGGCGGAGTTTTTGCCCAGCTCTTTGGAACAACAATGCTTCTTGAAGATGGGGAGAGAGACAGGATAAAAGGCTTTGTGATCAACAAATTCAGAGGCGATGTTTCTTTGCTTGATTCAGGAATTGATATGATCACTGAGAAAACAGGCATTAAGACGGCCGGAGTTATCCCATATATGAACATCAAAGTTGATGACGAGGATTCACTTACCGATAAGTTTAATGACAAATCAAAAGCAGAAGTGAGCGGAAACGCTGCGGATATCGTCGTTATAAGGTATCCCAGGATTTCCAATTTTACAGACTTTAACTGCTTTGACGCTCTAAGTAATGCGGTTGTAAGATACGTTGATTCTGTATACGATCTCGGAGACCCCGATATTATCTTCCTGCCCGGAAGCAAGAATACGATAGCCGACCTTAAATGGCTCAGGGAATCGGGCATTGAAGCTGTGATAAAACGTTATTCAATGAAAAAGCCCGTATTCGGAATCTGCGGAGGTTTCCAGATGCTTGGAAATAAGATAATCGATCCTTCCGGTGCCGAAAGCGGAATTGGTTCAGCAATCAGGGGAATGGAACTTCTTGATATCGATACGCAGATTCGGGAGGAAAAGGTCAGAAAACAGGTTGATGCTAAGATTTCTTTTCCGAAAGGAATATTTGAATCACTTAAAGATATGGAGATTTCAGGATATGAGATCCACATGGGCGAGAGTGCCGGAGGCGGAGCAGATCAAGTAGGCACAGGAGCCGGCGGAGATGCAGATAACGGAAATGATGCGATTGAAGGTGATGGTTGCAATCTTGTGGTCAGCAATGGAAAGAATGTCTATGGAAGCTATGTACACGGTCTTTTTGATAAGGGGAATATTGCTGCATGTATATTGAAGGCGCTGGGTAAATCGGACTCAGAGAAATTTTCTTATGAAGAATTTAAAGAGAGCCAGTATGATATACTTGCTGATACAATAAGGCAGAGCATGGATATGGATTATGTGTATTCGTGTCTTAAAGATGCTAAAATAACATTGTAGTTCATTTTTTTGGAGTTTTTATGTCAGAAAGTGTTTTAAATAATAAATCAAATAAGAAAGCTTTGATAGCGATGAGTGGTGGCGTTGACAGTAGTGTCGCGGCTGCACTTATTGCGGACAGAGGTTATGATTGCATGGGATGCACCATGAGATTATATGAAAATGACGTTATTGGTGAGGATCTCTTCGGAACCTGCTGCAGTCTTAACGATACTCAGGATGCGAGAGCAGTCTGCGAGAAGATTGGAATTCCTTATAACATCTACCATTACGAAGCTGAATTCAGGGAGAAAGTTATCGAGCCATTTATCTGTAGCTATGAAAATGGTGAGACACCAAACCCTTGTATCAGATGCAACAGATACCTTAAGTTCGACAGCCTCTACAATAAGGCCAAAGAACTTGGCTACGAATATATCGTAACCGGACACTATGCGCGAATCGAGGAAAGAGACGGCAAATACTACCTTCTCAAAGCCAAAGATCTCAATAAAGACCAGAGCTACGTTCTTTACGATCTTACACAGGAACAGCTCGCGCATACATTCTTCCCACTCGGGGAATATACAAAGAACGAAGTAAGAGCAATTGCAGAGAAGAAGCAGTTTGTAACATCACATAAAAGCGAGAGCCAGGACATCTGCTTTGTTCCTGACGGCGACTATGCTGCAATGATAAGACGCTACAGAGACAAAGAGTATGAAAAAGGCGACTTTGTAGATACTGAAGGAAACGTTCTCGGTACCCACGAAGGAATTATAAATTACACAATCGGCCAGCGCCGAGGTCTCGGAATTCCCGCAGACAGAAGACTCTACGTAAAGCAACTCGACGTAAAGAACAACAGAGTCATCCTCGCCGACAACAAAGACCTTTTCGAGAAAGAATTTATAATCCGCGATTTCCACTGGATAACAGGCGATGTTCCGGCTGAGCCAATGCGCTGTAGCGCCAAAATCCGCTATCGCCATAAGGAACAACCCGCAACCCTCGAGGTCCTCAGTGACGGCAAAGCCAAGATCACTTTCGACGAACCTCAGCGTGCCATCACCGCCGGTCAATCCGCAGTTCTCTACGATGGCGACATCGTCCTCGGTGGCGGAATCATCACAAATGAGTGATTGCACAGATAAAATAGTTTTTCTAGTAAAATGGTTATCTGTTGATGCCGATAAAATCTATGTAGGAAAAAGTATTTGACAACGGATTTTTCATAGGGGGATGCATCTAATGAATATAGCAGGTGTTTTCGGAGAAAAAAGAGCCAAAATAGAATATTATGGTAATGATAATAAAAGCCAAAGCTCTTATATTGCCCAAAGCGCATCAAGCAAGAAAGACACTGTAGAGATATCTGATGAAGCTTATGCGGCGCAGCTGAACAATAATATATCTGCGACTTCCGGAAAAGACATATTGGGAGCATCAAAGGGAGATAAGGAAAATACATTTATAGTTCACTTTGCAGATTCGGCTATGGTGAACAGAGCTGTTTCGCGTGGCTATATTACAGTCAATGGAATCAATATAGAATTATCGGCTGAGATTAAAAAGAAACTGCTAGAAACTGATAAAAAAGCAGAAGCGGATAGGATGAGCGCGTTTAATAATTATATCATGCAACATGAACTGGCTGTTGCACAGCAGCAAAGCGAAGCATGGAAGAAAGCTGCAAAAGACGCATCGGATGCTTTTGAAATTGCCGCAAAAATATCAAGCGGAAGATCTATAACAACCGTTGAAGCTCAAAAACTCATGAAGTATGATCCGCAATTATATGCCATGGCAATGAGCACATTGGCGATGAAGAAAAATCATCAAAAACAGGAGTTTATAATAGATAATTATAATGATCAAACACCCGATAGAAATGTAGAAGGCGTCGATTGGTCACAGTTTGAATGGAAGACTTACGACAGCAGAATTACAGTTTCTCTTGGAGAAGATTGCAATATAGAAGATGTTTTCGAAGGTGAAATAGTATTAAATGAGCCTCGAAACTTATGATTATTTGCATATGAAACCGGTAAAATGGAGCTTATCGAATTAGCATAGTATGTCGCTACTTTATGGATTCCATTTTTGCTGGTGCATGGTGTGATAAAGTTGAAGTTAATCGTATAAATTCAACCTGCAGACTATCTCTGTGCACTTCAAAAGAATGAAAAAGTATGCTTAGAGTTTTATATAATTAGGCGGAGATCCGTGCCGAATAATTTCCGTATGAGATTCATAATATACTTTCCATGCGGGACTTTGGCTATTTTTTATTTGTACGAGCAAGATGATTTTCAAAATTTATAAAAACAGGAGATGCTGACTTCTCTGAACAACGTGAAAGGAAGCATCTCCTGTTTTTTATAAATTAATGAAAATCACTGCGCAGACAACCAAAAAATAACCAAAGTCCCGCATGGAAAGTATACATAAAGGGCAACACCGTATATTCTCGCATATCCCCTTGTAAATAAAGGGCAACACCGTATATTCTCACACATCCCCTTGTAAATAAAGGGCTATACCGTAAATCACGGCATAGCCCTTTGATATTTAGAAGTTTGTCGATCCCCTCTTGATGAGCTCGCCCGAGAAGATTGTCTTCTGAGGCATCTCATTCTGACTGAGAGTTCCGATAAGTGTTTTAACAAGCTGAATGCACATATCTTCAAGACGATTGTCTACAGAAGAGATGTTGGGTTCTGAACAGTGAGCCAGGATAGAATTGTTATATCCTACAATCTGAAGCTTGTCCGGTACATCAATTTTATTTGCTTTCGCAAAATTCATGGCACCGATAGCAAGGAAATCCTCACTCGTAACAATTCCGTCAAACTTAAGACCTTCTTTGTAAAGCTTATCGACAAAATCCCTTACTCCGTCGATATCCTCACGACTTCCGGGGAAGCACTGCTGATATTCCTTTCTGAGAGGAATATCATGTGTTAAGAGTGCATTTTGGAATCCGGCAAGCTTCTTTAATCCGGAATATGTTGTGCTGTTGTAGAGATACAGAATATTCTTTATTCCTGCATCGAGCATGCATTCCGTAGCATCCTGGGTTGCCTTGTAGTCATCGCAGAGTGTGCAATATACATTGGGGCAATCAAAGTCTGCATTGAGAAGCATGATAGGTACCGAAGCAGCTCCATCAATAACATACTGGTTATCTTCAGCATTGTTCATAATAAAGTTAGAACCGACCATTATTACGCTATCTACATGCTGAGAGAGTAGGAGATTAAGGCATTTCTTACGAGATGGAATCTCGTAACCGGTACAGCATAATACTGAATTGTAACCGTTTTCTCTAAGGTTCTGCTCAATGTAGTAAATTGCCTTTGCAAGATATAGATCGGATGCATCGGCGCAAAGAATACCAACGGTCTTCATTGAATTGAGACCGAGTCCTCTTGCGAATGCATTTGGTTTATATCCGCATTGTTCAATTATATCCAGTACCTTTTTGCGGGTGCGGGGCTTTACGTTAGAGCTTCCGTTAAGTACACGTGAAACTGTAGCGATTGAAACTCCGGCTTTTTTGGATATGTCGTAAATAGTCATTTGGTTGCTCATACTTATCTCGTTTCTAAAGGAAATTTGAAGTATCTTACTGCATTGTTATATGAAATATCAGCGGCAATCTGTCCGAGTGTATCGATGCACTCTGCAGGATATTCGCCGTTTTCAACAAGTGATCCAAGGAAGTTGCAAAGGATTCTGCGGAAGTACTCGTGTCTTGTGTAAGAAGTAAAGCTTCTTGAATCTGTGAGCATTCCTACGAAACCTGAAAGGTTACTTGATTCTGCAACTGCCTTTAAGTGCTGTTCCATGCCGAGCTTGGTATCATTGAACCACCATGCGCTTCCCTGCTGGATTTTAGCAACTGTAGGAGCCTGGTTGAAGCAGTTAAGCATAGTGTTGATGATCATAAGATCGTTGGGGTTAAGGCTGTAAATGATCGTCTTGGGAAGAGCATCCTTTGAATTAAGTGCATCAAGGAAGTCTGCAAGTTCGCCCATAGGATAGTAAGCATCGATAGCATCAAATCCTGTATCGGGTCCGATTTTATTAAACATAGCGGTGTTGTTGTCACGCTTGCATCCGAAGTGGAGCTGGATAACCCAATCTCTCTTAGCACATTCCTCACCCTCAAAGAGCATGAATGCTGTCTGGTACTGAAGGTACTCTTCGTAAGAAACTTCTCCGCCGTTCATCTTCTTGGCGAAGATCTCCTCAATCTTTTCTTCAGAAACAGGCTTGTACATAACGTACTCAAGAGCGAAGTCTGCAACGTTGCATCCCTTCTGCTCGAAGTAATCGTGTCTTACCTTAAGAGCTTCTTTCAAAGCCTTGAATGAATCAATCTTAACACCGCTTACTTCAGATAACTGATTGATATATGAAGCAAATTCGGGCTTGATGATGTTCTTAGCCTTGTCGGGACGCCAAGCGGGAAGAACCTTAACATCGAATGTCTCGTCATTCTTTATCATATCATGCCATTCAAGTGTATCAACAGGATCGTCTGTTGTACAGATGAGTGTTACGTCTGACATCTTGATGAGCTTTCTTGCGCCCATGTCGGGAGCCTGAAGAACCTTGTTGCAGATATCGTAAACTTCCTCAGCTGTGCTCTCATTGAGAACTCCGTCATAGCCGAAGTACTTCTTGAGCTCAAGGTGTGCCCAGTGGAAGATGGGGTGTCCAACAGCTTTTCCGAGGCATTTTGCAAATGCAAGGAACTTTTCTTTGTCGGAAGCATCTCCTGTGATATATTTTTCTTCGATACCGAAAGATCTCATGAGACGCCATTTATAATGATCTCCGCCGAGCCAAACCTGAGTGATGTTGTCGAAATGCTTATCTTCGGCAATCTCTCTGGGATTGATGTGGCAGTGATAGTCAAGTACGGGCACTTTCGCAGCGTAGTCGTGATAAAGTGTCTTAGCGGTTTCACTCTGTAAGAGGAAATCTTTGTCCATGAATTTTTTCATTAAATACCCTCCGTTTATAAACGTAATTTTTTATTCTTTAAATATGTAAGCCTTTTCATATTTTTCAAAAGTATTATACAAGAGCCATATATTAAATACAATAGAAAAAATTCGTTGACGAGTGGTCATATTGAATATATGATGAGTTTGTAAATGCTTACATTAGGATGAGGGTAAAAAGAGGTAGCAAATGAATAAATTTCTTAAAATCAATGAGAAGGACAATGTTGTTGTTTGTCTTGAGCCTGTAAAGGCGGGGGATGAGATCGTGCTTTCCGACGGATCTGTAATCAAGGCAAGAGAAGACATTCCTTCGGGACACAAGATGTCCGTCAAAGCTATTGGACACGATCAGGAAGTTATCAAATACGGTTTTCCGATAGGTTGTGTCACGGAGAATATTGAGCCCGGAACATGGATCCATACACATAATACAAGGACTAAGCTTAACGGTATTCTTCAATATGAGTATATGCCGGACGCTGAGGATATATCCGAGAAGCTCAAGATGATGGGGAAAGAAAAGAGCTTTTTTCACGGATATGTAAGAGACGACGGAAGAGTCGGAATCAGGAACGAAATATGGATAATCCCTACGGTTGGTTGCGTAAATAACATTGCGACGGCTCTGGCAAAAGAGGGAAATCATATGATAAAGGGAAGCATCGACGAAGTTGTTGCTTTCACGCATAATTACGGCTGTTCGCAGACGGGTGACGATCAGGAGTATACAAGGACTATCTTGTCAGATCTTATAAGACACCCCAACGCAGGAGGTGTGCTTGTAGTAGGCCTTGGCTGTGAGAACAGCAATATAGATGTATTAAAACCTTATCTCGGTGATTTTGACGAGAACAGGATCAAGTTTCTTGTTTGTCAGGAATCGGATGATGAGATGGAAGACGGTATCAGGCTTTTGCAGGAAATAATCGATGCGACAGCCGGAGACAGAAGAGAGAAAGTCAGCGCGTCAAAGCTTGTTATCGGGCTTAAGTGCGGTGGAAGTGACGGATTTTCGGGAATTACGGCAAATCCTCTTGTCGGACGAATCTCCGATATGATAATTAAACGCGGCGGTACATCGATCCTTACCGAAGTACCCGAGATGTTCGGGGCGGAGACGCTCCTTATGAACAGATGCAAGGATAAAAATACTTTTCATGATACCGTTGATATGATAAATAATTTCAAAGAGTATTTTACCAAGCTCGGAGAGCCAATATATGAGAATCCATCGCCCGGAAATAAGGCAGGCGGAATTACGACGCTCGAGGATAAATCACTTGGATGTACCCAGAAATCAGGAAGTTTTCCTGTTATGAACGTTCTTGACTACGGTGAGACCACCGATACCACAGGGCTTAACCTTCTTTGTGCACCCGGAAACGATCTTTGCGCAGCTACGGCACTTGCAGCATCGGGCGCTCAGATAGTTCTTTTTACAACAGGAAGAGGAACTCCGTTTGCATGCCCTGTACCTACGCTTAAGATCTCAAGTAACAACAGAATCCGTGACAAGAAGAATAACTGGATAGATTTTTCTGCGGGAGATGTTCTTGAGGGAAAGAGCTTTGATCAGCTTGCCGAGGAGCTCTTTGATATGATACTCAATGCGGCATCCGGCGAGAAACTTAAGAGTGAAATAGCCGGCTTCCACGATATGGCAATATGGAAGCGCGGCGTTACATTGTAATTGCTGTATTTATTTGGCAAGATATTCGATTTGGTCTGTGAGTTCATGAGGAACTTCCAGACCTTCTTTTTTTAGCCTGAATTCAAGGTTCTGAAGAGGCTTTGAGACATTGGCGTTGTGCGCTGTGTAATGGTTTATGAGCTCCTTGTACTGCGGATTGTCATAAACCGCTTCGCGATATTGTTTTGAAAAAGGACATGAGTTAAACAAAATCTCTCTTGCGACCTTGTTTAGTCTCAGTGACCCTGTAGCCTCATATTTCAGGTATGCGAGGTAGTCGCTTATGAAAATGCTCTTGTAATTATTGTTATATTTCTTTAGATCAAGGCGAAGCTTATCTTTTTGTTCGGAAGAAAGAGTCTGGTTTTTCTTAAAGAACTGAAGATAGTCGCAGTACATGGAAGTAAGCGACGGATCGGTGACGTCGTTCCAGTGCACGCCTTGTTCCGTCTTGCACATTTCCCATCTGAACTCGCCAAGGAGCTTGATCATGCAGTCTTCGGTGTTTTCGAGGTTGAATATGGAGATGAGCATTCTGGCCTTTGTGTTTCTCTTTTTACCCTCGATTTCCTGCCACAAAGTGGCTCTGGTTCCTGCGTTTGGCATAAGTATGATATAGGGCTCGACTTCTTCTGCGTAATAAACCTGCGTGATCCCGATGTCGGTGTTGGAATACACGGCCTGCCTGCAGAATACACCAAAGTCGATGCTTTTAATCTTGGAGATGTGCTCCTTGATTTTAGACGAAGTCATATATGCGAGATTGAGCGGCTTTAGCACATTCATTGAATCGAACACGGGAACGAATACGGAAATTCTGCCGAACGTCATCCTGTTTCCGAGTGAAAAGAGATTGTTAATCTCGAAATCAAGTCGGCTATCCGGATTGTTTATCATGGCGTCGATCTGTTCCTGTTTAAGAACTCCCGTGGCCTTTTGCTCGCGAAGATATGTTTCCCAGTCCTGGTCAAATTCGTTTCTTGAAGGATTAGCCTGGAGTTTGTAGACTTTTTTGAGCCATTCCGATAGAAGAAGAATATTGCCTTCGGGATCGGGAACGTAGGATCTTGCGATGTTACAGAGGATGGAAGTGTTCTTTTCGCCGGCGAGTTCTTCATCGACAAAGCCGAACATTAGGAACATCCTGACCTCTATCGGTATGTCTTTGTCTGACAGGCTCTTTAAGAAGACTTTCTTGTATATTTTATAAAAAGACGATGAGATGTTCTTTCTAAGAAGACGCGCTTCGTCAGCTGTGTCATAGCGGGTTTCGCTTGCTTTAAATGCAGCAATCTCATCCTGAAATTTGGCGGAGAGTTCAGAATCTACGCCTGAGTATGTGAGAATAACGGCAAGAGCGTTGGTGATTACAGGCTCGTTTTCATTTCCTTCCGCAGTCTTTTCGTTGTTTTCAATCTTTGCGTGTATCATTTTTAAGGTAGTGGTGAAATCTGCGGTATTTCTGCCAAGCTGCTTTTTGTACGCGGTGAGGAACTTGGTTGAAACGGAAATGAGTTTCTGGTTCTTTTCCGCGATCATGATCGTTCCGATAGCTATGTCCTGGCTTAGTGCGTAATAGGACTTTCCCAGAGCCGCTTCGTGTTCCTTAAGACTCTTGTAATAGCCGTATTCCCAACTTGAAAGCATATTATTTTTTACGGGAGGAACTATGAGATCGAGCATCTCGAATTTTGTCGGGACTTCGCCTGCCCTTATGCAAAGTTCGGGATAGTCTGCGTAGTCTGATTTTATTTTTTTGAATTCAAAAAGAGCTGATTCGAAAAGTCTTTCGTATTCTGAAAATAGTTCGTGAGTTATAAAAACGGATTGCGAGGCGAGAACCGATGTGATTTTTTCGTTGCATTTAAGCATTGCGAGAATATCATCTGTGCCTTCGTAAGGATAAGTGTAGACGGAAGCGTATTCCAGAGCTTCGTATGTGTATTGGTATTCTTTTGAAGGGGATTCAACAAGACCGATGATTCCTCCAACATTTATTACAAATGAAGTGAATTGATCGGTTGCCCTGATTTTTCCTTTTACAAGAATTTCTAAAGTACCTACAGTATCGGACATCGCTTTGTGCACGATCTGTCCCTTGGTTAATGTAACAAGTCCCATTAAAAATCTCCTCAAAGCCGGTCTGAAAAATATTTTTAAAGAAAAGCATGAAAAACATTAAAACTATATAACTATGAAATTCTACATGTATATGTTAGCACGATAAAATAGCATCTGCAATCCGAAAAACGCCGTTTTTAGGCTTTTCCCCTAGAGTATGATCGGCGGAAGGCTGAATTCACTGACATTTTTCTGGCCGCATAAAAGATTATATACCTTTGATGCTGCAAGAGTTTCGCTTAGAAGCTGCATGGACAGGGAATCAAGAATCTTCCCGGCATCTTTTAGTCTGTTGATCACGGGGATATCTGAGTTTTCGCCTATCTTAGCCAGTAAGGGAAAAGAACTCTTTTTTTGCCCGAGGATCCTGATAAATGAGGTGAAGCCGTCATCCTTGTATTTCTGCATGTTGCCGGTTTTGACATCAAGAAGAATGTGCATAAGGCATCTGCTTATGCGCGTGTAGGAGAGGTCTTTTGACTTAAGGATGTTGCAGAATCCGTCAAAAGTCTCGTATTTATCTATGGTTTTATTTATCTTGTTTGAAAGGCTTTCGTTTATATCAAGGAAAGCCGTGAAATCGCCTTTGTTCTGCATGAGTTTGTAATAAAGAAGGTTATCGAGGATGTTTTCCTTTACAAATTGTCCGCGGCGTAGCTTGTCGTTTAGTAAGTTAAAAGATGTTTCGGGCATGGCATTTTTTACAGAGCCCTCTAGAGTGAACCTGCCGTCTGTATCTTTTGTGATGCTGTTTCTTATAGCTGTGGCGGAAGAGTATTCGGTGATATCTGTTGAATGGTAGTTTTCACCGATTCTTTTTATCATTACCGGTGTGATGCGGCTGTTTGTTCTTCTTAATGCGCGCAGATACTCGGTTGCAAGAATGCTGTTTGGTAATGTAAGCGCTTTTTTGACATCAGTTTTCTTGTCACATTCACATATTGATGAATTGATCGTGCAAAGCTCGGAAAATACTGCACTTTCACGGGAAGCGGCGTAGCTTTTTCCACTTTTTATATTTTCTTTTATATTGCGTTTGAATGAATCTGATTCTTCGTTCAAAATGCCTGCAATATTGAACAATAAATCTATGTTTTCCGATTCACTTCCAAAGCACAGATAATCCACGGAATTTAATTTGTTTAAAAGGAAAACGGCGCCAGATGCAAAGTATTCGGCACTTCCCAAAGCGTAGTAGGACGGAAGTTCCAAAACAAGGTCAGCGCCTGAATCAAGGGCAGATTTGACTCTTGTGAATTTGTCTGTTATTGCGGGTGCTCCGCGCTGCACAAAATCACCGCTCATAACTACTATACAGTAGTCTGCACCGGTTCTTTTTTTGCTCTCTTCGATGAGATATTTATGGCCGTTATGGAACGGATTAAACTCAGCAATGATTCCTACAGTTTTCATCTTGGTGTAAACGCTTTCAAAAATTCAAAAATTTTGTACACTTTTTCTATTGTTATGAAATAGTATTATAAGTATCATGATATATTATATTACATTTGAAAAGAGGCAATTTGATATGAAAATTTTAGTTATTAACTGTGGAAGCTCTTCACTTAAATTTCAGCTTATCGATTCAGAGAGCGAGCAGGTTATCTGCAAAGGTCTCTGCGAGAGAATCGGTATTGACGGAAGCAGAATAGTATACACTCCCGAAGGAAAGAATAAGATTACTGTTGAAACTCCGATGCCCGATCACAACAAGGCTATCGAGCTTGTGATAGAAGCACTTACAAACAAGGAGAACGGTGTTGTTTCTCTTGATGAGATCGGAGCCGTAGGACATCGTATCGTTCACGGTGGTGAGAAGTTTACAAAGTCTGTTGTTATAAATGACGAAGTAATCAAGGCTATTGAGGATGTAAGCGATCTTGCTCCTTTGCACAATCCTGCAAACCTTATCGGAATCAAAGCTTGCCAGAAGGCAATGCCAGGCGTACCTATGGTTGCCGTATTTGATACAGCTTTCCATCAGACAATGCCTGAGAACGCTTACCTTTACGGACTTCATTATTCATATTACGAGAAGTACGGAATCAGAAGATACGGTTTCCACGGAACAAGCCATTCTTACGTAAGTAAGAGAGCTGCCGAGATCCTCGGTAAGGACATCAAGGACCTTAAGCTTATCGTTTGTCACCTTGGAAACGGTGCATCGGTATCTGCTGTAAAGGGAGGCAAGTGCATCGATACTTCAATGGGACTTACACCTCTTGAAGGACTTATCATGGGAACAAGAACAGGTGACATTGATCCATCTGTCGTAGAATTTATTATGAAAAAAGAGAATCTTTCCGTTGCGGAAGTAAACAATATTCTCAACAAGAAGTCCGGTGTATTCGGCCTCTCAAATGAGCTCTCATCTGACTTCAGAGATCTAGAGGACGGATACTTAAACGGAAATGAAGGCGCTAAACGTGCAGTTGACACATTCGCCTATAGAGTTGTAAAATACATTGGCGCTTATACTGCAGCTATGGGCGGAGTTGATGCAATCTGTTTCACAGCCGGTGTGGGCGAGAATAGTGGCTTTACTCGTAAAATCATAATTGACGGCCTCGGATTTATCGGCGCATCATTAAATGAAGAGGCTAATACTGTACGTGGTAAGGAAGAGATTATTTCTAATCCTGATAGCAAGGTAACACTTATGGTTGTTCCTACAAATGAAGAGCTTGCGATCGCTCGAGACACATACGCTCTTTGCAAATGACTTTTAAAGCCGGCTTTTTAGTCGGCTTTTTCTGTTTTTTTATACTTGGCGCTGCGATCGATTTTATGGAGAGAGGTTATGTATAGTAGAAAAAAATGGGCGGTACTGTCCGGAATAAGTATACTGTACTTTATTCTGTGTATAGTAATTGGTTGTTTGAAATATGTTACAAGCGATGACGCTATCATGAATCTGATAGCTGCCGGAGCTTTTGGCAGTCCTTCACAGTACCTTATTTTTAATAATATTGTCATCGGATATTTTCTGAAATTCATGTATGCCGTGATACCGTTTGTGAACTGGTATCTTTGGCTTTATCTGTTTTTTAATCTTTTGAGTATTATCGTTATCTGTGTCGTTATCACAGACAGACTTCCGATGAAAGCATCGATTCTTGTTACGGTGCTTATTAATCTTCTTTTGGCTTATGATTTTTACTCGAATATTCAATTTACACAGAGTTCGACTTTATATGGAGTTGCAGGCGTAGCACTTATTCTGGCACAGCTTTTTTATGAAAAGAAGTCAGTGATCCTCATGGTTATTGCAACCGCGATAATTGGCATGGGTGTCGGCGCGAGAGTAGTAGGTGTAGGCATGGTTGCACCATTTGTTTTAGCCGCGTTTCTTTTTTACAAAGGTGATCTTAAAAAAAAGATAAAAAAGGTTGCAATCTTTTTCCTTATGCCTATAATTGTCTCTGTGCTGATGCTGGCGGCCAATTTTTACGCATATTATATGAATCCGGAGTGGAGATATTTCACTGACTGGAACAATATAATGTCGGAAAAACGAGACTTTGGAAATTTCAATTTTTCATGGAATAAAGATGAGTATCTTGCTGCGGGCTTTACCGAGATTGATTTTAAGCTGATGGATATGTGGCTTTGGAACGATACCGAATATTTCACTTTGGACAGACTTAAGACGATGAAAGAAATCGGTAAGGACACCAGAGTTGATGGATTTAAACTGGACATAGGGGTGCTTACGGATTCACTTGAAAAGATGGGAGAGTCTTGGAAACACGGGGCTTATTCCGCTGCATTTCTGCTGATCGTAGTATTTGCGCTAATCTTTTTCGAGAAAAGATACAAATTTTTCGTGATTTTGCAGACATTTTTTGTGATTTCTGAGTATTATGGTTTGACGTGTTTCAGACGAATAATGTGGAGGGTAGAATGTGGCATTTGGGTTTCAGCTTTATTCTTCACACTGATGTTTTTAATATATGAGGGATGTTTTGATAAGATTTATGCCAAAGTAACCTCAGATAAAGTGAAAAAAACACTTGGCATATGCGCAATCGGTTTATCGACTGTTATTACAATAATTTTTGGAGCGGGGAAGGTTGATACGTTTGTAAATCAAAAGCATTGTCGTGTTATTCCTGAAGATGACTGGATGTACGGCAAGGCAAAAGCGATAACGGAGTTAGAGGGATTTTATATCGTAGATGTTGATACTTTGTACAGCAATCTGTGCGGGGCGAGAAATATCTTCGATATTGATGCGAAATATCGCGATTTTTATGCCAATGTTTGTCAGTTTGGTGGTTGGATAATGCCTTCACCCATAGGGCTGTATCACGCTAATCTGGTTGGAATTGCCAATCCTGCAAGAGCTCTTGTTGAGAGAGACGATGTATTTTTTATCGGCGGGGGCGAAAAAGCCGGATATATATATGTTTATTTGAATGAAAAATACGGGCCGGGAATCAATATGGAAATGGTTGATGAGGTTTATGAGGTGCCCGTTTGGAGATTTTCTAAATGAGAGGGAACTTGATATGAAAGAACTAAACTCTTGCAAAGAGGCTATGGCTGAAAGCATGGAGAAAAGATATTTCTCCATCGCACATCTTTACAAGGATGAAAAGGCAATGGATATGCATATCCATGATTGCTATGAACTGTATTATTCAATTTCGGGCGGAAAGCAATTTCTTATAGATAATAAGCTTTACGATGTGGCACCTGGCGATATTTTTCTTATAAGCCAGTATGATTCGCATTATCTTACACAGATAGACAAAGAGCTTCATGAAAGAATTGTTATAATGATAGATCCTGAGTTTATGAAGAGCATTTCGAGTGAAGAAACTAATCTCAATGCTTGTTTTGAGCATCAGGGAGAGGAATTCTCACATAAGATCAGCCTCAATCAGGAACAGCAGAAGAGATTTCTTTATTTTGTAAATAAGATACTTACAAGTAATGGTTACGGACATGATCTTCTTGAAAAGGCAACATTTATAGAACTCTTTTTGATGATAAACAAGATCGTGATCGACAGAGACAACAATAAGCAGGAAGAGGAAGTTGCCACATATAACGAGCAGGTGGATGCAATTCTTTCGTATCTTAACAACAATATACAGAACCCCGTAAGTATTGGTGATCTTGCAAAGCATTTCTACATAAGTGAGTCCTATATCTGCAGAATTTTCAAGTCGGCTACAGGAACTACGATAAACAAATATATGACAGCCAGAAGGATTTCTATCGCAAAGTCGCTTTTGGCGGAGGGAAAAGGTGTCAGCGAAGTCTGCGAGGAATGCGGTTTTTCGGATTATAGCAACTTCTTAAAGGCATTTACAAAATCCGTGGGAATTTCACCGAAGAAATACTCACAAAACTGCTATAGATAGCATATAAAAAACTGTTGACAAATAAAAAACCTATGAGTATACTACATAGGTATGCTAATGAATAAACGTAAACAATTGCCTTTGTAAACAGGCAGTTTCTTATACGGTTACTGTAAGGAGGTGTTACTCAAATGTCAATCTGCCCTAAGAACAAGTCATCAAAAGGCCATAGAGATCAGAGAAGAGCTAACTGGAAAATGACAGCTCCCACTTTGGTAAAGTGCAGTCATTGTGGAGCTCTTATGCAGCCTCATCAGGTTTGCAAGAAGTGTGGCTACTACAATAAGAAGAGTATTGTTGAGACTGAGGCTTGATATACTTTTGGTATGACCTCATAAAGTCAGAATTTAAAGGCTTTCCGGCTATGTCGGAAAGCCTTGATTTTTGTCATTCACTCTAGTATATTAAAATAAGTTCAATTTAATAGGAGGTCCCGAATATGTCGGAACTTGTACGTGTTGCCGTTGATGCTATGGGTGGAGATAATGCACCTGTTGCAACGGTCAAGGGAGCGGTTGAGGCAGTAGCCGAATCCGATGCTCTCAAAGTGTTTCTTGTCGGTAAGAAAGAGGTTCTGGAGAAAGAACTTTCTGCATACAGCTACGATAAAAACAGAATTGAAATCGTTGATGCAACAGAAGTCATAGAGATGGCGGAACCGCCGGTTTTGGCTATCAGGACCAAGAAAGATTCATCAATAGTTAAGGCTATGTATATGGTGAATCACGGTGAAGCGGATGCTTATGTATCTGCGGGAAGCACCGGAGCCACACTAGTTGGCGGCCAGATAATTGTCGGAAGACTTAAGGGAGTAGACAGAGCACCCCTTGCTCCACTTATTCCTACAGAGAAGGGTAATTCTCTTTTGATCGATTGCGGAGCAAATGTTGATGCAAGAGCAAATCATCTTGTTCAGTTTGCTAAGATGGGAACCGTTTATATGGAGAACATCATGGGAATCAAGAATCCCACGGTTGCGATCGTCAATATCGGAGCTGAAGAGGAGAAGGGAAATGCACTTGTTAAGGAGACATTCCCTCTTTTGAAAAATTGTCCCGATATCAATTTTATCGGAAGTATCGAGGCGAGAGACATTCCTGCTGGTTATGCCGATATTATTGTCTGCGAAGCTTTTACGGGAAATGTTATTCTTAAGATGTACGAGGGCGTTGCAAAATCTCTCGTCAACGTTATTAAGAAGGGACTTATGTCAAGTCTTAAGAGCAAGGTAGGAGCACTTCTTATCAAAGACGACCTTAAGAAGACTCTTGGCAATTACAGCCTTGAGAAGCACGGCGGAGCACCCATGCTTGGATTAAAGGGGCTTGTCGTTAAGACTCACGGAAGTTCAAGTGATATTGAGATTAAGAATTCAATATTACAGTGTGTAACTTTCACAGAGCAAAAAATAAGTGAGAAGATCAGCGCTAAGATTTCACAGGTATGATATTTACCTGCTTAGATTGTTGTAAAGTCGCTTAAAAAAGAAATAAAAAAGCTGCCATGCAGTGGAGGAAAAGTTTTATGGAATTTGAGAAAATGAAAGAAGTTATTGCCAGCGTACTCAATGTTGATCCTGAGGAAATCAAGATGGAGACAACATTCACAGAGGATCTCGGAGCTGATTCTCTCGATCTTTTTCAGATTATTATGGGGCTTGAGGACGAATTTGATGTTCAGATAGAGCCTGAGAAGACTGAAAATATCAAAACTGTTGGGGAAGCTGTTGAGCTTTTGAAGGCTGCAATAGAAACTAAGTAATTCTCAATTGATTTTTGTTTGTATTATCTGAGGCAGCATTATAACTGCCTCTTTTCTATTTTATTCTAAACACTTTTCGAGGTGACTATGTTAACGGAAAATGACATCAGCAGACTGGAACAGACTATCGGTTATAAATTCAACAACAAAGCTCTTATTATCGAGGCTCTTACACACAGCTCTTACGTGAATGAGCACAAGATCAATAAGAAGCATGATTATGAACGCCTTGAATTTTTGGGAGATGCCATTTTGGAGATGATCTCCAGTGAATATCTCTTTAAGACATTTCCGGAAAAGAAAGAGGGCGAGATGTCTAAGATAAGGGCTGCACTTGTTTGCGAGCCTGCTCTTTATCATGATTCTCTTCAGATTGATCTTAAAAATTATATTCAGTTTGGAAAAGGCGAAGAGGCGACCGGTGGAAGAAATAAGGAGTCCATTATTGCCGATGTTATGGAGGCTGTTATCGGAGCTCTTTATCTGGACGGCGGTTTTGATGAGTCAAAGAAGTTCATTGATAAGTATGTTCTTAGCAATGCTGAATCCTATCAGATGTACAATGACAACAAGTCTACTTTGCAGGAGCTTGTGCAGAGTCAGAAGCTTGGCACTGTGAGATATGAAACTTGTGGCGAAAGTGGTCCTGAACATGATAAAATGTTCAAGGTTCGTGTTTTTGTAGCAGATAAGAATATGGGAGAAGGGACTGGTAGAACCAAGAAAAGTGCTGAACAACAGGCGGCATATCAGGCGGTTCTTACTTTGAACAAAAAGAAATAATGTATTTAAAAAGTATTGAGATTCATGGTTTTAAATCATTTGCCAATAAAATAAAATTCGATTTTCACAACGGCATTACCGGAATCGTCGGACCTAACGGCTCAGGAAAGAGTAACGTCGCGGACGCCGTAAGGTGGGTTCTCGGTGAGCAGCGTATCAAGCAGCTCCGAGGCGGATCCATGCAGGACGTTATTTTCTCGGGAACAGAGCTCAGAAAACCGCTGGGCTATGCTTTTGTTGCCATCACACTTGATAATTCCGACCATTCACTTGCAATAGATTATGATGAAGTTACTGTTTCCAGACGCTTATACCGTTCGGGAGAGAGTGAATATATGATCAACGGCTCTGTATGTCGTCTTAAGGACGTAAACGAGCTGTTTATGGATACCGGTATCGGTAAAGAGGGATATTCCATTATCGGACAGGGTCAGATCGATCAGATCCTCTCAAGTAAGCCTGAGGACAGAAGAAATCTTTTTGACGAGGCTGCAGGTATCGTTAAGTTTAAATCCAGAAAAGAAACTGCGGTTAAAAAGCTCGCCGAAGAAAAGATAAATCTTACCAGAATAAGCGATATTCTCGCTGAGCTGGAGAAACAGACGGGGCCTTTGGAGAAACAGTCCGAAAAGGCCAAAGAGTATTTGAAATACAGAGAGAGGCTTAAGACTCTCGATGTGAATATGTTCCTTGTTGAGAATAAGAATCAGAAGGAACAACTTGAAGAAGCAGGAAAGAACCTTCTTATAGCAACAGAGTCTTTGAGTGAGTCAAAGAACAATTATGAGAAGGCTAAGGAAGAATATGAAAATATCCAGAAGAAGCTTGAACAGATTGATGCGGAGATAGACGAAGCAAGGGCAAAGATCACGGATTCTTCTGTAAAAAAAGAAAAGCTTGAGGGTCAGATCGGAATCCTTAATGAGAAGATCAATTCCGCATCCTCAAACGATGCTCATTTCAAAACGAGAATTAATGATGAGCAGGCTAAGATTGCTGATAAGAATAAAGAAAAAGAGAAGTATTTACAGGAAAAAGAGGAGATTGACGCAGAAGTTGCAAGACTCCTTGAAAGTAAGGATGAAGCAAGAAAAGAGCTTGATAAAGTCCTTAATCAGATCGGCGAGATCAACGAACAGATTGAAGAGTGCAAGAGCACTATAATAGAAACCCTTAATACAAGAGCTACCATTAAGTCCAAGCTTAGTTCCCTTGATACAATGAAGGAACAGGTAAATATCAGAAAGGCTGAACTTACCGGTAAGCTTGTTCGTGCGCAGTCCGATGAATCCAGACAGGAAGAAACAATCAAAAAATTAAGGGATGAGTTCGATGCGATAACCGCTGAGATTTCTGAGATGAACATGAAACAGAAAGCTACGGATCAGGAAATCGTGGCTATCAGAGAAGAAATGTCCCGCAAGGATGCTGAGCTTAGAAAAACTCAGGGACTTTATCAGCAGGAAAAATCAAGACTTGATGCTCTTGCCAATATTACCGAGAGATACGAAGGATACGGCGGAAGCGTTAAGAAGGTAATGGAGAGGAAAGACACCGTACCCGGAATTATCGGTGTTGTTGCCGACATTATCAAAACCGAGCCAAAATACGAGACCGCTATTGAGGTTGCTCTTGGCGGTAATATTCAGAATATTGTTACCGACGATGAAGAGACTGCGAAGAAGATGATTGCATACCTTAAGGAATCAAGGGCAGGCAGAGCGACATTTTTACCTCTTACATCTCTTGATAATCCCCCTGAATTAAAGGCTAAGGAAGCTCTTAATGAAGAGGGTGTACTTGGTATGGCGGATGAACTTGTAAACACGGATCCCAAGTACAAGAGTGTGGCAAAGGCTATGCTTGGAAGAATCGTCGCAGTCGATAATATCGACAATGCCGTAAAGATAGCCAGAAAATACAGATATACTGTCAGAATGGTAACTCTTGAGGGTGAACTTCTTGTTCCCGGCGGAGCTATCAGTGGTGGTGCTTTTAAGAATAACAGTAATCTCCTTGGAAGACGTCGTGAGATGGACGATATGGAGCTTAATGTTAAGAATTATAAGGAACAGATTGACAGGCTCCAGGCTGAGATTGCCAAGGCCAAGGAAAAGAGAAATGAACTTCGTACTCTTTCCGAGGAACTTCGTACAGAACTTCAGGGTAAGTTTATTGCTCAGAATACGGCAAGACTTAACGTTGAAAACGAGGAAGCCAGACAGGAAGAACAAAAGGGTAACTACAGCGACCTTAAGGCTGAAAACGATGAGATAGAGACAAAGGTTGCAGAGATCGAAGCTGAGAAAGAGGAAGCTCTTTCTGCTCTCACAGAGTCTGAGAATACAGAGAAGACCTGTACCGAACAGGTTGAGAAGTTCAAGGCTATGCTTGAAGAGTTGCACGCTGTTGAAGAACGTGAAAATGATGCTGTCTCCGTAAAAGAGATTGAATACGAGAAGAGTCATCAGAAGCAGGAGTTCTATCAGCAGAATGTCGATCGTGTAAATGAAGATATCGAGACCGAAGAGAAAGCTCTTGCTGAGATCATTGAATCCATGAATGAGAACGCAAGACTTCTTGAGCAGAATAAGAAAGATATTGAAGAAATCAGGCTGACGATCGAGGCATCTTTGGATGTTCAGTCGGATGCCACCAAGGAACTTGAGGAGAAGAAAGAAATCAAGAATAATCTTTCCGAGGCCCAGAAGGAGTTCTTTGGAAAGACGGAAGATCTGAATAAGCAGATGTCCGATCTTGATAAAGAAGTTATAAGACTTACTTCCAAGAAGGAAAAATGTGAAGAGGCGATTGAGTCACAGATCAATTACATGTGGAATGAGTATGAGATCACATTGTCCGATGCAGCAGAACTTCGCGATGAGGAAATGAATGATGTCCCTTCTATGAGACGAGAGATACACTCTTTGAAGGATTCGATCAGAAAACTTGGCGATGTCAATGTAAATGCCATTGAGGATTACAAGAACCTCATGGAGAGATATACATTTATGAAGACTCAGCACGATGACCTTATCGAAGCTGAGAGACAGCTCAAAGAGATCATCAACGATCTTGATGAGTCTATGAGAAAGCAGTTTATGGAGCAGTTTAAGCTCATAAATACTGAGTTCGACCAGGTATTTAAGGAAATGTTCGGTGGAGGAAAGGGAACTCTTGAACTTGCGGAGGATGAAGATATCCTTGAAGCGGGAATCAAGATCAACGCTCAGCCGCCCGGAAAGAAGCTTGTAAACATGATGCAGATGTCCGGTGGAGAGAAAGCACTTACCGCTATTGCGCTTCTTTTTGCCATTCAGAACCTCAAACCTTCGCCATTCTGTCTTCTTGATGAGATTGAAGCGGCACTTGATGAAAACAACGTTGTACGTTTTGCAAAATATTTGCACAAGCTTTCCAATACACAGTTCATTGTAATTACGCACCGTCGTGGTACAATGGAAAGTGCCGACAGACTTTACGGTATTACGATGCAGGAAAAAGGCGTATCAACACTTGTAAGCGTAAATCTTATCGATAAGGAGCTCAGTAACTGATGGCTAATGGTTTTTTTTGCAAAATTACAGCATGGATTGTCCAAAACAAGAGAAAATATCGCTAAGGGTATAGACAATGTCTTTAACGGATTTTCAAATATAGACGATGAATTCTATGAGGAGCTTGAAGAGACGCTTATCATGGGTGACATTGGTATCGATGCAACCAGTAAGATCATTGACAGCCTACGCAAGCAGGTTAAGGAAAAGCATGTATCAGACCCTGCGGAGTGTAAGAAGCTTCTTGTGGAAAATATCAGAGAACAGATGAGAACCGGCGAAGATGCCTATGATTTTGAAGATAAGAAGACGGTTATCTTTGTTATCGGCGTAAACGGTGTCGGAAAGACTACATCTGTAGGAAAACTTGCGGCTATTTATAAGAATAAGGGCAAAAAAGTTCTTATCGCAGCTGCCGATACATACAGGGCGGCCGCTACAGAGCAGTTGAAGGAGTGGGCAGACAGAGCCGGAACTCCGATTATCTGCGGAAAAGAAGGCGGGGATCCGGGAAGTGTTATTTATGATGCCGCTTTCGCTTTTAAGTCAAGGGATTGCGATATTCTGATAGTTGATACTGCAGGGAGACTTCACAATAAGAAGAATCTTATGGATGAATTGTCCAAGATGAACAGGATCCTTGATAAGGAACTCGGTGATGTTTGCAGAGAGAACTTTATTGTTCTTGACGGAACCACAGGTCAGAACGCTATAATGCAGGCAAGGGAATTCGGAGAAGCCGCAGATCTTACAGGCATTATACTTACCAAGCTTGACGGCACTGCAAAGGGAGGAATTGCTGTTGCTATAGTTTCAGAGCTCAACATTCCGGTCAAGTATATCGGCGTAGGTGAAGCTATAGACGACCTGGAAAGATTTGACTCCGATCAGTTTGTAGATGCATTATTTTCATAAATATTAAGTTGGGAGATAGAAGAAATGGCTGAAGAATCAAAAATGACACTTGAAAAATTTGAAGAAGCTTATGATGCTGTAAAGAAAGTTACACTTGAAACCAAGCTTATTTACAGCGATTACTGGAGCAACTGTACAGGCAACAAGGTTTATTTAAAGCCCGAGAACCTGCAAAGAACCGGAGCATACAAGGTTAGAGGTGCTTATTATAAGATTACGACTCTTTCCGATGAAGAGAGAAAGAAAGGGCTCATAACCGCATCTGCCGGAAATCATGCGCAGGGAGTTGCATATGCTGCAAAATGCTATGGTGTAAAAGCTACTATTGTGATGCCGACTTCGACTCCTCTTATCAAAGTTAACAGAACAAAGGCACTTGGCGCTGAAGTTGTACTTCATGGAAATGTATATGATGAAGCTTATGAGCATGCTTGTAAGCTTGCGGAAGAACATGGATACACAATGGTGCATCCTTTTGACGATCTTGATGTTGCGACAGGTCAGGGAACCATTGCAATGGAGATTATCAAAGAACTTCCCACAGTTGATTATATTCTTGTTCCCATTGGCGGAGGCGGACTTGCGACAGGTGTTTCAACACTTGCAAAGCTCCTTAATCCCAAGATTAAAGTAATCGGTGTTGAGCCTGCGGGAGCAAATTGCATGCAGGAATCTATGAAGGCGGGACATGTCGTTACACTTCCGGGTGTAAATACTATTGCCGACGGTACTGCGGTTAAGACACCGGGAGAGAAGATATTCCCTTATCTTACCAAGAATATCGATGAAATCATCACTGTTCCCGATGAAGATCTTGTTGTTTCTTTCCTTGATATGGTCGAGAATCACAAGATGGTTGTTGAGAACTCCGGACTTTTGTCTGTTGCAGCGCTTAAGCAGCTTGATTGTAAGGATAAGAAGATTGCCTGCGTTCTTTCAGGCGGAAATATGGACATTATCACAATGTCTTCCGTTGTACAGCAGGGTCTTATCATGAGAGACAGAATCTTTACCGTTTCTGTACTTCTTCCCGATAAGCCGGGTGAGCTTTCAAGAGTATCCGGTATTATCGCTGAGGTGAACGGAAACGTTATTAAACTCGAGCACAACCAGTTTGTTTCAATAAACAGAAACGCTGCGGTTGAGCTTCGTATAACACTTGAAGCGTTCGGAAGCGAGCATAAGGAGCAGATCCTTGGTGCTCTTACCGAGAAAGGCTTCAAACCCAAAATTGTAAGGACAAATATATAAAGAAATGAGTAAAACAATTAGTGCAAAAAGAAGGTGCATTGAGTATCTGATAATAACCTTTGGGGCTTTGCTTTACGGAGTTGGAACAAGTATGCTTATCGATCCAAACGATATAGCACCGGGTGGTCTTACGGGACTTGCCATTGTTCTTAACCGAGTTGTGGGAATCGGAACAGGTCTTTGGTTCTGGCTGATGAATATTCCGATCCTTATTCTTGCTATTTGGAAATTTGGAATGAGGTTTACGATTTCAACAATCTATGCAACGTCGATGATCTCAATTTTCACCGATTTTTGCACGAAGTTTTTTTCTGATTATGTAATCCGAGATAAGATTCTTGGTGTTACATTCGGAAGTGCTTTGACTGCAATTGCAATAGGCCTCATTTTTAAATGCCATGCAACAAGCGGAGGCACAGATGTAATTATAAAGATTCTCAGACTTAAGTATCCGCATGTCAAAACGGGCGCTTTGTATATTCTTACAGATATCGGAGTATTGTTTGTTGCGGCGATTGTATTTAATGATGTAGCCGCTGCTATGTACTCCTTCCTTTCTGTAATGATCACGTCCTTTATTCTTGATATTGTGCTTTACGGAAGAGACGGAGCAAAGCTTATCTATATTATTTCGGACAACCCGGATGCCATAACGGCAAGGCTTTTGGAGGAACTTGATATAGGTGCGACTCACGTTTTCGGACAGGGAGCGTATAGTGGAGAAAAGAAAAAAGTTATTATGTGTGCAGTTAAAAAAAGGCTTTCACCTATGGCGGAAGATGTCGTCAGGGATGAAGATCCAAATGCATTCATGATCGTTACGAGTGCTAGCGAGATTTTCGGAGAAGGCTATAAGAGCTATTTTGATGAGAGAATGTAGAGATTATGAGTAATAACCTTCCGGATTCAAGAGAAAAAAAGGGAGCAAGCGGCGCCCGTAATACGTTGTCTATTATTTTTATGAGCCTTGTCGCTATCATGACGCTTACTTTCAGTATCGTTCTTCTTATAAAGAATGCATCTCTTCAGAGAGAGACTGATGCTGTGAAAAGCGAGCTTGACACTATGGACAAGGAACACTTTTTTACAGAAGGCGAAATGGGCAGTCGTATTGAAGAAGCCAGGATAGAGGCTGCGGAAAATGCGGACAGGGCTCTTAAAGAAGATATCAAGAAAAGACTCGAAGAAGGAGAAGGACCGAATTCAATTTTTAAGTCTCTTTTCCCCGATGAGCTTGTTGTTGCAAGAAACAACAGATATTATTTCTTCCCCATAAGTGACAAGATCGCGCACCATGATTTTAAACCCGATGATTTTGAGTTTGATGACAAGGGCTTTCTTCAGTACAAAGGTGAGAAGAAAGATTTTAAGTACAAGCACGGAATTGACGTATCGAGGTTTCAGGGGAAGATTGACTGGGCTAAGGTAAAAAATGCCGGAATTGAGTTTGCTATTATAAGGGCATGCTACAGAGGAATAACCGAAGGCCTTATCATTGATGATGAGACTTTTGAGGATAATATCAAGGGTGCGACGGAGAATGGAATTGATGTCGGAGTGTATGTTTACTCCCAGGCAATCAACAAGGAAGAAGCGCTTGAAGAGGCCAATCATGTTATCGAGATGATCAAGCCCTATAAGATAACATATCCGGTTGTTATAGATATTGAATCGGCTGATTCAGACAATGCCAGAACACTTAATCTTTCGGCAAAAGAATATGAAGAGGTTGCAAATGTTTTTTGCAACAGAGTTGAAGAAGCGGGATATAAGTCCATGGTATACGGCAATCTTTTGTCGTTCACTGTTCTTATGAACGCGGAGAACGTTGATAACAGAGATATATGGTTTGCACAGTACAACTCATCTCTTTATTATCCGTATCACTTTAACATCTGGCAGTATACAGCGTCGGGCAAAGTGCCCGGAATTGAGAAAAACGTTGACCTTAACATTTGTATTACCGAGTATTGATGATGAAAAAGACAGATAATATAACGGAATATGAGCAGAGAGGATACTTGGACAGCGATTTTAAGTATTTTCATATTTCCGATAAGGTAACTTCAGATATTGACTTTCACTATCATGATTTTTACAAGATAATCCTGATTCTGAAAGGTAATGTCAGGTATTTGATCGAAGGACGAGAGTATGAGCTCTTGCCCTTCGATTTTGTGCTTGTAAACCGATTTGATATACATAAGCCGGTTGTCGAGAGCAAGGACGATTATGACAGAATCATTTTGTATCTTAAACCTGAGTTTCTTGAAAAACTTGGGCTTCTTGATGCTTTTATGAAGGCAAAGGAGCTTGAGAGCTATGTTGTCCGTTTTAATTCGGGAACAAGTGCCCACATCTATGATATGCTTCTTAAGGCAGAAGAGGATATCAAGATAAAAGATACCGAATATGCGGGCGAACTTACGGCTAAGATCGATGTGATCACAACACTTATAGAGTTTAATAAGGCGTGCATCTCCGAGGATTTTGGCTTCAGGCCCGAAGCAAGGTTCAACAGGAAGGTTATCGAGATAATCGAGTATATTAATGAGAATCTGCAAAAAGATCTGTCGATAGATTCAATTGCCGATAAGTTTTATCTCAGTAAATATCATATGATGAGGATATTTAAGAGTGAGACCGGATATTCGGTTCACCGTTATATTTCCGAAAAAAGAATTCTGCTTGCAAGGAATCTTATAATGTCGGGAGTTCCGTCAACGACGGCATGTCTCGAGTGCGGATTTAAGGATTATTCATCTTTTAGCCGCGCATTTAAGAATCAATTGGGAATCCTGCCTTCTGAGGTGAAGATATAGGTGTCAAGAAAAAATACTTGACACCTATTTTTGTTTGATATAATATAACATTTGTGCAACTGGTAGAGAAGAGGAATTCTATGGAAAAAAATCGTAGAGCAGGGCTTGTTGTATGATTTTTACGGCGAGCTTCTTACCGATCATCAGAAAAGTATATACGAGGCCGCGGTTTACGAAGATATGTCTCTTACAGAGATTGCCGATGAACATGGTATCAGTAAGCAGGGAGTGCATGACCTCATAAAGAGATGCACCAAGACATTGCAGGGATATGAGAACAGGCTTCACATGATAAAGAGGTTTGAAGCAATCAAGCAGGATGCTGAATTTCTCAAGGAACTTTCGGATAAAGCCGATGAGATATCAAGTGATGAACTTAAGAAGAATCTCAGGATCTTATCGGGCAAAATTATAGAGGAGCTTACGTAATTAATGGCTTTTGAAAGTCTTACAGATAAATTACAAAACGTATTTAAGAATTTAAGAGGTAAGGGACGTCTTTCGGAAGAAGACGTTAAGGCTGCCCTTAAAGAAGTAAAGATGGCTCTCCTTGAGGCGGATGTAAACTTTAAGGTGGTTAAGCAGTTTGTTGCTTCCGTACAGGAAAGAGCTGTGGGCGAGGATGTTTTGAACGGCCTCAATCCCGGACAGATGGTTATCAAGATAGTTAACGAAGAGATGACTGCACTTATGGGATCCGAGACAACGGAGCTCAAACTCCTTCCGGTTGATAAGATTACAGTCATCATGATGTGCGGTCTTCAGGGTGCAGGTAAGACAACAACTGCAGCCAAGATTGCAGGAAAGCTCAAGATGAAAGGCAGAAAGCCGCTTCTTGCAGCATGCGATATATACAGACCTGCGGCTATCGATCAGCTCAAGATAAATGCTGAGAAACAGCAGGTGGATTTTTTTTTCCATGGGTACCGGTGTAAGTCCTGTGGATATTGCGAAAGCATCTGTCGACCAGGCTAAGAAGAATGGCAATAACGTTGTCATCGTCGATACAGCCGGTCGTTTGCAGATAGATGAAGGAATGATGAAGGAACTTTGCAACATCAAGGAAGCAATTGAAGTTCATCAGTCACTTCTTGTAGTTGATGCCATGACGGGTCAGGATGCCGTCAATGTTGCATCAGAGTTTAATGAGAAAGTCGGAATCGACGGTATCATCTTATCAAAGATGGACGGTGATTCACGAGGTGGTGCGGCTCTTTCAACAAAGGCTGTTACCGGGAAGCCTATTTTGTATGTGGGTATGGGCGAGAAACTCTCAGATCTTGAGCAGTTCTATCCTGACAGAATGGCAAGCCGAATCCTAGGCATGGGTGATGTGCTCAGTCTTATCGATAAGGCGGTTGAGGCAAACGCTGAACGCGATATCGAAAAAGACAAAGAGATGGCATCCAAGATGAAGAAAGGCAAGATTGATTTCGAGATGTATCTCGAGAGCATGAAGCAGATGCGCAATATGGGCGGTCTTTCTTCAATAATGGGAATGCTACCCGGTATGGGCAAGATAAGCGATGACCAGCTTCCCGATGAGAAGAAACTTGCAAAGATGGAAGCAATCGTTCTTTCCATGACACCTGAGGAGAGAAGAAACCCCAAGCTTATGAATCCACAGAGAAAATTCAGGATCGCTAAGGGTTCGGGAAATGATATTGCCGATGTAAACAGGTTTATCAAACAGTTTGAGCAGATGCAGAAGATGATGAAGCAGATGCCCGGCCTCATGGGAGGCAAGAGAGGCGGCTTTGGTAAATTCGGTGGCCTCGGCGGATTCGGTAAGAACAGATTCTTTTGATATGTCATGCAGCCGGTGCTGCTTTATACATATAAAAAAATATATTTCATTATTTTACGGAGGAAGTTTAAAATGGCAGTAAAGATCAGATTAAAGAGAATTGGTAAGAAGAAGGTTCCTTTCTACAGAATTATCGTTTCTGATTCAAAGTTCCCTGTACAGGGTAAGTTCATCGAGGAGATCGGAACTTATGATCCCAATACAGATCCCAGCACAGTAAAGGTTAACGAGGAGCTTGCAAAGAAGTGGATCGCTAACGGTGCACAGCCTACAGAGTCAGTTGCTAAGTTGTTTAGACAGGCAGGAATTAGCAAGTAATCACACTTTTGTACATGTAATTACTTATGCCGGAGGATAAACAATGAAAGAGTTAGTCGAAGTAATCGCAAAAGCGCTTGTTGACAATCCGAGTGAAGTTGTAGTCTCCGAGAAAAAAGACGGGCGCAATATTATGATCGAGCTTCATGTTGCACCTTCAGACATGGGCAAGGTAATTGGCAAACAGGGCCGTATAGCAAAAGCTATACGTTCTGTAGTTAAGGCGGCTTCAACCAGAGAAAACCTTAAGGTTGATGTTGAGATCGTCTAAGGCTGCCGGAAATATTGAGCCGAATAGGAAAATCTTATTCGGCTCTTTTTTAATCAAAACAATTATTCTATTTTCTAAATTATTGGGACGAGTATGAATTTTCATATAATGACGTTATTTCCCGAGATGGTAACAGATTGCCTTTCTTCCAGCATTATCGGAAGAGCTATGGGAAAAGGGCTTATAAGATTAAATGCTGTTAATATCAGGGATTATTCAAATGATACCAAACACCATAAAGTTGACGATTATACATACGGAGGCGGTGCCGGCATGCTTATGCAGGCACAGCCGATATATGATTGCTATATAGATATCAAAAACAGGATTGAAAAAGAAAACGGTAAGGCTCCGAGAGTCATCTATGTTACTCCGCAGGGTAAGGTTTTTAATCAGAACATTGTAACAGAGCTTGCGCAGGAAGAAAATCTCGTTTTTTTTGTGCGGACATTACGAGGGGGTCGATGAGAGAGTTCTTGAAGAGATAGTGACGGATTATATCTCTATCGGGGATTATGTTCTTACAGGCGGTGAGCTTCCGGCAATGGTAATGATAGATGCAATATCACGATTTGTTCCGGGAGTTCTTAATAATGATGAGTCTGCTATGACAGACAGCTTTAACAACAATCTTTTGGAATATCCTCAGTATTCAAGACCTGAGGAGTGGATGGGGAAAAAAGTTCCGCCGATCCTTCTTTCGGGAGATCATAAAAAAGTGGATGAGTGGAGACTTGAGCAGTCCATATTGAGGACTAAGGAAAGACGTCCCGATCTCTATGAGAAGTGGCTTTCCGAGAATCCACCCGTTGAAAAGAAAAAGAAAAGACGCAGAAAGAGCGCAGAAGCTCAGACAAATGCTGAAGCAGTCAAAGATTCTGAGAATGATGGAGATAATTTATGACAGACAGATTCCAGGTGGGAGTAATAGCTTCAACACACGGTTTAGGCGGTGAGGTAAATGTTTTTCCCACGACCGAAGATCCAAACAGATTCAAAAAACTTAAGAAAGTGACACTTCATACAAACAGAGGCGAGCAGCTTGAACTTGATGTTCAGAGCGCCAGATTTTTTAAGAAGTTCGTTATTGTAAAGTTCAAACAGTTCGACAATATAAATGACGTTGAGAAGTTCCGCGGATGTGAGCTTACGATCTCAAGAAAGGATGCGATAAAACTTGCTCCCGGAGAATATTATGTTGCTGATCTTGTCGGACTTGATATAGTTGATGAGGATGGAAAAAAACTTGGAGTTCTTTCTGATGTTATTCAGACAGGAGCAAATGATGTATATGAAATGACACCCGAGGATGGTGTGGAGAAGGTGTATATTCCTGCGATAAAGGACTGTGTTAAAGAGATTGACACCAAGAATGGCAGGATCGTAATTCACGTAATGGAAGGATTATTTTAACTAATTTATAGTTGATGACTTTTTACAGATAATGCTCTATAATTATTTTGTGATTTAATTTTTTATCTGGCACTATATATTGTGTGAGGATTTTTTTATGGTTGATTATACTGAAGGTGCAGGTTATCAGTATCATACGCACGTCAAGAAAGGCGATGTCGGCAGGTATGTGATCCTTACCGGCGACCCCGGAAGATGTGAATCTATTTCTAAACTTTTTGACAATCCTAAATTTATAGCATATAACAGAGAATATAATACATATACAGGCACATTGTGCGGTGAGAAGGTTACGGTTATGTCTCATGGTATCGGAGGCGCTTCAACGGCTATTGCTATTGAAGAGCTTGCTAATTGCGGAGCTGATACCTTTATAAGAATGGGCACTTCCGGCGGAATGCAGGAAGATGTAATAGGCGGTGACATTGTTATTGCAAACGGAGCCATCAGAGCGGAGGGAACATCTAAGGAATATGCTCCTATAGAATATCCAGCCGTGGCTGATTTTGATGTTGTTTCTGCGCTTGTTGACGGAGCTAAGAAAGCAGGAGCAAAGTATCATGTGGGCGTTGCACAGTGCAAAGATTCTTTCTTTGGACAGCATGAACCCGAGACAAAGCCCGTAGGACCGGAACTCATGTATAAATGGGATGCCTGGATCAAGTGCGGTGCACTTTGCTCTGAGATGGAGTCTTCAACATTGTTTATTGTGGGTAGTTATTTAAGAGCCAGAACAGGAGCTGTTCTTCTGGTTGTAGCGAATCAGGAAAGAGCAAAAAAAGGTCTTTCCAATCCACAGGCTCATGATATGGAAATTGTCTATAAGACAACGATAGAGGCTATTAAGAGCCTGATTGCTATGGATAAAACCAAATAAGGTTTTATATAAATTTTTTTCATTATAAACAATGGAGGATAATTATGAAAAAAAGAATTTTTGCAGTAATTATGGCTGCAACAATGGTATTTTCTCTTGCTGGATGTGGTTCTAAGGCACCCGATGCAAGCGCAACAACCGAGACTTCAGCAACTGAAGCTAAGGCAGACAGCGCAGATGCAGCTGATGCAAGTGAACCTGCCGGCGACATCAAAGTTGCAATGGTAACAGATTACGGCGACATCACAGACCAGTCATTCAACCAGTCAACATATGAAGCTTGTCAGGTTTTTTGTGACGAAAACAAACTCGGTTTCACATATTACAAGCCTGAAGGCGATTCAACAGCTGAGAGAGTAGCTCAGATCGATAAGGCAGTGGCTGACGGATATAATGTAATCGTTATGCCGGGATATGCTTTCGCTGAAGCTATCGTAGAGACAGCTGAAATGTATCCCGATGTTAAATTTGTAGCTCTTGACGTATCTGAGTTTGACCTTGAAGGTGAAAGCTCAGACTTCAATAACGAGACATATCCCAATGTATTTTCTGCAGTATACCAGGAAGAGCTTCCAGGATACATGGCAGGATATGCTGCTGTAAAGATGGGATATACAAAGCTTGGATTCCTTGGTGGAATGGCAGTTCCCGCTGTTATGCGTTACGGTTACGGATTCGTTCAGGGTGCTGACGCTGCCGCTAAAGAGTTAGGCGCTGATGTTTCTCTTAATTATGTTTACGGTAACCAGTTCTCCGGTGATGCTGATATCACAGCTGCTATGGATACATGGTATCAGGGCGGAACAGAAGTTGTATTTGCTTGCGGCGGTGGTATCTTTACTTCTGCAGGTGAGGCAGCTGCTAAGGCAAACGGCAAGGTTATCGGTGTTGACGTTGACCAGGCTGCAACAATCGACGGAAAGTTCGGTAAGGGCATGACTGTTACTTCAGCTATGAAGGGACTTAAGGCAACAGTTAATACACTTCTTACAGCAATCGTTGGCGGTAAGTGGGATGAATATGCCGGAAAGATCTCAAGTCTTGGTCTTGTATCCGGTGATGATACTTCTCTTAACTATGTAGGACTTCCTGAGGAAACAACTTTATGGAACGACACATTTAAGAAAGAGGATTATCTCAAGCTCGTTGCTGACATGGCAAACGGAACAGTCAAAGTTTCCAATGACACAAGTGCTGAGAAGCCTTCTGCTGAGAACATCAAGATCAACTTCCAGGGTAACATCAAGTAATTTTACTTATTACAGCTTATAAGCTGACAGGGACCGGCAGATTCATAGTCTTCCGGTCCTTTTTACCAATTTATGGTTTTATTTTACGAAGATTCAAAATTTAATGGAGGAGACAAAAGTGGCAGAAAACAGCGAATATGCTATTGAAATGCTTGGTATAACAAAACGTTTCCCGGGTATTATCGCTAATGACAACGTTACCATTCAGCTGAAAAAAGGCGAGATACATGCTCTTTTGGGTGAAAACGGAGCCGGTAAATCAACTCTTATGAGTGTGCTTTTTGGTTTGTATCAGGCTGAAGAAGGCGTGATTAAAAAGGACGGAAAGGAAGTGCAGATAAACAATCCCAATGATGCCAACGACCTTGGTATCGGAATGGTTCATCAGCACTTTAAGCTTGTTCAGTGCTTTTCTGTTCTTGATAATATTATTTTGGGTGTTGAGACGGTCAAGAACGGTTTTTTACAAAAGGACGTGGCAAGAAAGAAGATACTGGAGATTTCTGAGAAGTACGGTCTCAAAGTCGATCCCGATGCCAAGATTGAGGATATTACTGTCGGTATGCAGCAGAGAACCGAGATCCTTAAGATGCTTTACAGAGATAATGAGATACTTATCTTTGATGAGCCTACGGCGGTTCTTACTCCCGCAGAAATAGATGAGCTTATGCAGATCATGAAGAATCTTGCCAAAGAGGGCAAGTCCATTCTCTTTATCTCACATAAGCTTGCTGAGATCATGTCTGTTGCAGACAGATGCAGCGTTTTGAGAAGAGGTAAATATATCGGTACCGTTAATATTTCCGATACCAATCAGGAAGAGCTTTCCAGAATGATGATCGGCCGTGATGTACAGCTTGTCGCAACAAAGGAAGACAAGACTCCGGGCGAAGTTATTCTTCATGTCGAAAATATGACGGTTCCTTCAAAGCTTCATAAGAATAATGCGGTTAAGAACGTCTCTTTTGATGTAAGAGAAGGCGAGATCGTATGTATCGCAGGTATTGACGGAAACGGTCAGACAGAGCTCGTTTACGGCCTTTCGGGACTTGAAAATATTACTTCGGGTAATGTCACACTTTCCGGAAAAGATATTACTCATGCTTCCATAAGAGAGCGTTCTACAAGCGGAATGAGTCATATTCCCGAGGATAGACACAAACACGGGCTTGTACTTGATTATTCGCTTGCATATAATCTTGTTCTTCAGAGATATTTTGAGCCTGAGTTTAGTTCGAAGTTCGGATTTCTTAAAAAGAAAGATATCAATAAATATGCGGATAAACTTATTGAGCAGTATGATATCCGTTCGAGCCAGGGGGCTGAAACGGTAACAAGAAGTATGTCCGGCGGTAACCAGCAGAAGGCTATTATTGCAAGAGAAATTGATAAAGATCCCAATCTTCTCATTGCGGTTCAGCCTACAAGAGGACTTGATGTAGGTGCCATCGAATATATTCACAGGCAGCTTATTGCACGAAGAGATGAAGGCCGTGCGGTTCTTCTTGTTTCGCTTGAACTTGAAGAAGTTATGAGCATTTCAGACAGAATACTTGTCATGTATGAAGGAGAGATAGTGGGAGAGTTTGATCCCAAGAAGACAACTCCCGAAGAACTCGGACTCTACATGGCAGGAGCAAAAAGAAAGGAGGTAGGTGCATAATGTCAGCAGAGATTAAGAAAACGGCTGAAAAAGAAAGCTTTTTGTCCAAGCCCGCCGTTCAGTCAATTATTGCATCGCTTCTTTGTATAATTGTAGGACTTTTTATCGGCTATATTGCACTTCTTTTTATAAATGCACAAGGTGCTACGGATGCCATAATAACAATTATAAAGAACTATTTTACTTACCCTACAAAGGCAGCTGCGCTTAAGTATTGCGGTAATACACTTGTAAAGGTGGCACCGCTTCTTATGTGCGCTCTTTCAATCCAGTTCTGTTATCAGGCAGGTCTTTTCAATATAGGAGCGGCCGGACAGTACGTAGTCGGAGCGGGAGCATCACTTTTTTGCGCACTTAAACTTGGACTTCCTTGGCATGTATGTCTTTTGGCAGCACTTGTTGCAGGAGGAGTATACGGAGTTTTCGTAGGAGTGCTTAAGGCATATCTTAATGTTAATGAAGTTATTTCGGGTATCATGCTTAACTGGATCGGCCTTTATTCGGTTAATATGATACTTAATAGTGTAAAAGAGGCTTCGAGCCCTTATACGGTCTCGCTTGAGAAGACAAATGCTTCGGCAGTTTTACCGTCACTTGGTCTTGAAAAGCTCTTTTCTAATAACAAATACGTTACCATAGCAATCCCGCTTGCTGTTATTATTGCAATTCTTCTTAAGGTTGTTCTTTCCATGACGGTTTTCGGTTATGAGATAAAAGCAACCGGAATAGCTAAGGATGCCGCAAAGTACAGCGGAATGAAAGAGAAGAGAAATGTCATTCTGACACTTTTTATCGGCGGTGCACTTGCGGGAATCGGAGCTGCATTCCTTTTCCTTACAGGATATGAGCAGTGGTCTGTAACACAGTCTTCGGTTCCGGGAATGGGCTTTAACGGTATTGCTGCTACGTTCCTCGGAGGACTCGATCCTATCGGAACAATTTTTGCTTCATATTTCATACAGCATATTACAAGTGGAGGATCGTATATTGATAAGAATGCATATCCTTCACAGATCTCCGACTTTATTTCGGCGATCATCATCTATCTCTGCGGTTTTGTACTTTTCTTTAAGTTCTTCTTAAACAGCAGGATCAGAAATAAAAAGAATAATGCAGAAGGAGGTAACAAATAATGGTATTACTTCTTCAATATACACTTTTGTTTGCCTCGGTTTTGATACTCGTAGCTCTTGGCGGATGCTTCTCGGAGCATTCTGGTGTTATCAACCTCGGACTTGAAGGAATAATGGTTATGGGAGCTCTCGGAGGAGCGCTTACACTTAAGTATATAGATCCTTCACTTCCTAAGATTATTATCGTATTGGCTGTACTTTTGATCTCGGTATTGTGTGGTGCGGTTTACTCAATGCTTCTTGCTTTTGCCTGCATCAACTTTAAGGCTGATCAGACACTTGTAGGAACAGCGCTTAATCTGCTTGCTGCAGCTGCCGCAACGGTTATTGCAAAGTCTATCAATATTATTGAAGATCCCAATAACGTATCTTCGACCGTACAGTACGTTGAAGCAAAGAAAGCACTTGTTGTAAGTATCGGAAAGTTCCAGTTTAACTGGTTTATGCTTATAGCTTTCTTGGCACTTGTTTGTGCATATATGGTACTTTATAAGACCAGATTCGGATTAAGACTCATGGCCTGCGGTGAGCATCCTCAGGCTGCTGACAGCGTAGGTATTAACGTATATACCATGCGCTGGGCAGGTGTTCTTATTTCCGGTATGCTTGCCGGTGTGGGCGGAATTGTTTATATTACGGCCGGCGTAAGTGAGTGGAAGTTTGAGAACGGTGTTGCAGGATTTGGTTTCCTTGCACTTGCGGTTATGATCTTTGGCCAGTGGAAACCTGTAAATATCGGACTTGCAGCGTTGCTGTTCGGATTCTTCAGAGCTCTTTCGAATGTATATTCGGGATTTGATTTCCTTGCAGCACTTAATATACCGGGCTCTGTTTACAATATGATGCCTTATATTATCTCACTTATCGTGCTTGCATTTACATCTGCAAATTCTCGTGCACCTAAGGCTGAGGGCATTCCTTACGATAAGGGATCCAGATAAAAGGAAGCGTTGTTATGGATGAGAAGATTATAAAAGAGCTTATTTCCCAAGCTGCCGGAATGAGGAAGATTTCATATACTCCTTATTCAAAGTTTAATGTCGGAGCGGCTCTTCTTGCTGGGAACGGACAGATATATACGGGGTGCAATATAGAAAACGCCTCGTATACGCCTACGATATGTGCTGAGAGAACAGCTTTTTTCAAAGCTGTCAGCGAAAATGTCAGGGAATTTACTGCTATAGCCATTATCGGAGGTGCATCAGATGCAGAGGAACTTGAGTATTGTTTCCCTTGCGGCGTTTGCAGACAGGTTATGAGCGAATTCTGCGATGATGATTTTGTAATAATAATCGCAAAGTCGGAAGATGAGTACAAAGTTTATACTTTGCCTCAGATGTTGCCCGAAAGATTCGGCCCTAAGGATGTTTTGGGTTGACTTTTACTATGATTTCGTGTTATTATATTTTGCGTTGTAAAAATCAGACGGTCCTCTGTTACTAAGTTTTTGTATTAAGAACGTCCATTTAATAGGAGAAAAGATATGAGTACAATTATCGAAGAGCTCGAGAAAGAGCAGCTGAACGCTAATGCGCCTCAGTTCAACACTGGTGATACTGTAAGAGTACACGCTAAGATCAAGGAAGGAAACCGTGAAAGAGTACAGGTTTTCGAAGGAACTGTTAAGAAGATCCAGGGTGGAAGCAACCGTACAACATTTACAGTAAGAAAAGAATCTTATGGTGTTGGCGTTGAGAAGACATGGCCCCTTCACTCACCTATCGTTGAGAAGGTAGAGGTTGTTAGAAGAGGTAAGGTTAGAAGAGCTAAGCTTAACTACCTTAAGGGTCTTACAGGTAAGAAGGCTAAGGTTAAGGAACTTGTTACCAGATAATTGGTTAGGAAAGGCAGTTACTTTTAGTAGTAATTGCCTTTTTTCTATAATAGGGGATCATATATGTTTAAGTTTCGAAGAAAGCGAACACTTTCTTTTTATCAGAAAAAAAGAGTTATTACACCCAAGCTGTTAAAAGAGATCCTTTCCTGGATCATTATAACCTGTATTGCTATTATGCTTGCATTTGTGATCGTTCATTTTTACGGAACACGAATCGGAAACGTCGGAGATTCGATGGAAGATACGATTGCAAACGGACAGGGAATACTCGTGAACAGAACCGCATATAAGGTTTTTAGACCAAAGAAGAATGATGTGATAGTTTTTTTGCCAAACGGAAATGTGAATTCTCATTACTATGTTAAGCGAGTTGTGGCTACTTCCGGAGACAGAGTTCAGATAATTGACGGAGAACTTTATGTGAACGGAAACATTCAGAAAGATAATTATGATAAAATGGAAAATGGAGGCATTGCCAATAATGAGATCACGCTCGGTAGCGGAGAATATTTTGTTCTTGGTGATAACAGAAACGGCAGTGAGGATTCCAGAAGTCCTAATATCGGAATTGTAAAAGATAACATGATCGTCGGTAAAGCGTGGTTTAAGCTTAGATTCGGTAGCAGATCCGGCGGATTTATCAATTGACGGAAAACATATAAGAAAATGGTGGTTATATGAATTATCAGTGGTACCCGGGGCATATGACAAAGGCAATAAGGATGATGCAGGAAAACATCAAACTTATTGATATTATCATAGAACTGACTGATGCAAGAATACCTGCAGCAGGAAGAAACCCCGATATAGATGAACTTGGAAAAAACAAGTACAGGCTTGTTATACTGAATAAAGCAGATCTTGCCGATCCTTCCGTGACGAAGAAGTGGCAGGAAGCTTTTAGTGATGGCAAGACCTTGGTAATGGAGATGAATTCCAAGACCGGAAATGAGGCAGCCAAGGTAAAAGATCTGGTTCAGAAAGCCTGTGCCGAGAAAATAGAGAGAGATAAAAAGCGTGGAATTGTCGGAAGACCTATCAGAGCGATGGTTGCCGGAATTCCCAATGTCGGCAAGTCGACTTTTATAAATAAGCTTGCAGGAAGGGCATCTGCCAAGACGGGTAATAAGCCCGGTGTTACTAAGGGAAAGCAGTGGATCTCTCTTGGGAAGAATATGCAGCTTCTCGATACTCCTGGAATTTTGTGGCCTAAGTTTGAGGACGAGACTGTAGGTCTTCACCTTGCACTTATCGGATCCATGAATGACGAGAATCTTGATGTGTGCGAGCTTGCATGTGAGCTTATCAAGATCCTTGAAGTTAATTACAAGAATGCTATTCCCGACAAGTACGGCATTACGGACGAACAGGTTGAAGAACTTGAGAATAGGCAGTATGCTACTCATTATAGTGCAATTCTATCTGCCATAGCCGAGAACAGAAAATGCTTTAAGCAGGGAGCGGAACCTGACATCGACAGAGCTGCGGCTCTTCTTCTTGATGATTTCAGAAACGGCAAGCTTGGCAGGATATCACTTGAAAGACCGCAGTAAAAACTAATATAAGGAGTGGGACCGTGGAAATGAAAAATGTATTAAAAGAAGTACTGAGTACAGTGTTGTATCTTGCAGTTGTTTTTGTACTTACTTTTTTGTTTATAACTTTTGTTGCACAGAGGACGCGTGTAGTCGGACATTCAATGGAGCCTACGTTGCAGGATGCCGATAGTCTTATCATTGAGAAGGTTTCTTACAGATTCAGTGCACCAAAGAGATTTGATATAATTGTTTTTCCTTATGAGCATGGCAATCAGGGAAAGGAATTCTTTGTGAAGAGAATAATCGGACTTCCCGGCGAGACTATAAAGATTGACGAAGAAGGTAATATCTTTGTAAACGGTCAGAAGCTTGAGGAAAACTATGGAAATGAAGTAATCGAGGATCCGGGAGTGGCAATAAACGACGTTGTTCTTGGAGATGATGAATACTTTGTAATGGGAGATAACCGAAACAGAAGTATGGACAGCCGATTTGAAAATGTCGGAAATATCAGCAAGGATAAGTTCCTTGGAAGGGTTGTTTGCAGGATATTCCCCTTTGATAAAATCGGGGGAGTAAAGTAATGCAATCTCTTAATGACATCAAGAGCGTTCTAAATGAATCTGTTACCGTCGATGCGCTTAAGAGCTTTATTGCCACGTATGAAAGTGATGAGAGAGCGGGTGTCCGTAAACTTATTGATACGGCAAAAAAGCGCATTGATTCTATAGAGAAAGAACTTGCCAGACTCAAGGAAATGAGAAAGTTTGAAAATGAGAACAGGCAGTTCGGTCTTCTTTGCGGAATTGACGAAGTAGGAAGGGGCCCTTTGGCGGGACCTGTATATGCTGCGGCTGTAATGCTTCCCGAGGATGTTGATATTTTATATATTAACGATTCCAAGAAATTATCCGAAAAAAAGAGAGAAGAGTTATACTCTGAAATAATGGAAAAAGCTGTAGCGGTGGGCATAGGACATGCATCCGAAAAAAGGATAGATGAGATAAACATTTTGCAGGCAACTTTTGAAGCGATGACTATGGCGGTCTCCGAGCTTTCCGTTAAACCCGGAGCTCTTTTGATCGATGCGGTGCATATTCCCCAGCTTGAAGAGTACAAGCAGATTTCTATAATAAAGGGAGATGCAAAGAGTGCGTCGATCGCGGCGGCAAGTATTATTGCCAAGGTTACGAGAGACAGAGTCATGAAAAAGTACGCGGAAGAATATCCCGAGTATGGATTTGATTCGAATAAAGGCTACGGAAGTAAAGAGCATATCGACGCCATAAAGAAATACGGCCCTTGTCCCATTCATCGCAGATCTTTTATAGGGAATTTTATATGAGCGGTATTTTAAATGTATCACAACAAAATACTACGATTACCGTTGAGGGCGTTCAGACTAAATTACAGCCTGCCGAAGGTAAGCCGGTCGAGCTTAAGGCGGGCGACAGTATTCAGGGAACGGTTGTATCCGTAGCTGAGGAAAACGGCGAGAAATACGCCGATATAAGTCTGGGCGATAATGTTATACGCGCCAAACTCTCTGAGGATATGGGGCTTAGGCAGGGACAGACATTGAATTTTGCTGTTAAGTCCTTGTCTAAAAACGGAGTTTCTCTTACCCCTCTTTTTGAAAACACGGCAGTTTCTTTAAGCACGGAGAAAGCATTAAATGCTGCGGGCATAGCGATTACACGTGACAGCGTTGCTATGGTCGAGAGTATGATGAAATCAGGCCTTCCGATAAATAAGGATGCGCTCCGTGATATGAACAATGTGGTTTCTTCTTTTCAGAATGCTTCTATTTCAACACTTGTTGAGATGAAGAGTCTTGATATTCCAATTACCGAAAACAATATTTCACAGTACCAAAACTACAAGAATTATGAGCATCAGGTAATAAACGAGATGCAGGAATTTGCAGACGAACTTCCGCAGGCTTTTAATGCGCTTGCATCGGAAGGAAAGATTGATCAGGCTCTTAATCTTTATAAAGGAATCATAGATGAATTTGTTTCAACCGGATCATCTTCTTTACAAAACGAAGCAGAAGAAAGTGCGGTTAATGTTTCACCGAATATTGAAAGCAGTGAAAAGATGTCGGGAGAACAGACAGGTGTTACCGCTAATTCATCTGTGGATAATGTAGATAAGTTTGTTGATAAAAATGATAGGGGTGTCATTTCTTTAGATGTGGCAAGGGCTGACGAGTTTACAAAAAATTCTGAAAAAATGCCTTTTGAGGACATTTCGAAGGAAGATTTCGTACAAAAACTTAACAATTTAAATATTTCCCCAAAGATAACAGAGAGATATTTGGCGGCTTCTCTTAACGAAAATACGGATGTCAAGTTTGACGGAAAAGAGTTGTTAAAAGAACTGTCATTCATGCTCTCGGACACAGAGAACATGTCGGATGAGACTAAAGCTCTTTTTAAGGATCTCTTTTCACATAAAGAATTCGGAAAGATATTGAAGAATGCCATAGCTGATGATTGGCTTCTTAAGCCGTTTGATGTCGAGAAGAAGGACAATGTGACTTCGCTTTATCAAAAGCTGGGAAGTCAGCTAAAGAGCATGTCTGATACGATCACGAATACACTGGGCGCTGAATCAAAACTTGGAAGCACCGTGACCAATATGCAGAACAACCTTGATTTTATGAATCAGCTTAATCAGATCTTTCAGTATGTTCAGCTGCCGCTTCAGATGAGCGGACAGGAAGCGCACGGCGATCTTTACGTCTATAGGAATAAGAACAAAAGAGTCAGCGAGGACGGTTCGGTCAGTGCGGTTCTGCATCTTGATATGGATAATCTCGGGCCTGTTGACGTGCTTGTTAAGATGAAGGAAAATAAGGTTTCCACAAACTTCTATGTCATGGATGAAAGCGTTCTTGATCTTATAAATGACAATATCCATATCCTCAACGAAAGGCTTGAAAAGCGCGGATATACCATGCAGGTCAAGATGATGCTTCATGATGATAAGGACGAAGGTGACATGGCTGTGAATGAGATGTTTGATGTTAATAAGATGTCTGTGATCTCCACAGCTTCGTTTGATGCGAGGGCGTAACTATGGCAGATAAAGATGAAAACAAAAAAGTAAAAACCGCCGTCGCTCTGGGATATGATCCCAATGAAAACGGGGCACCCGTAGTACTTGCTTCGGGAAAGGGCGCACTTGCCGAGAAAATCATTGAGCAGGCTCAGGAGAACAAAATCCCGGTTCATGAGGACAGTAAGCTTGCGGATACGCTTTCAAAGCTGGAAATTGGAGAGATGATCCCTCCTGAGTTATATGAGGTTGTGGCGGAGATTCTTGTCTTTGTCGATGCAATGGATAAAATTAAGGCAAAAGATAAGTCTCAAAGATAGAAATAAGTTAGAAATAAGTTATTATGAATAAAAGAGATTTGGGAACTTTTTATGAGGATATTGCTGCCGAGTATATTAAAAACAAAGGTGGCAGGGTCATAAAGAGAAACTTTAGGACAAGACAGGGCGAAATTGATATTATTGCAAGAGACGGCGAATATCTTTGCTTTGTAGAAGTTAAATACAGAAAAAAAAGACGATTACGGCAATCCGCTTGATTGTGTGGGTTATACTAAACAGAGAACCATATGCAAAGTTTCGAACGTTTATATTAAGATGAACGGAGCGGATTTTGATGTGCCGATAAGGTATGATGTAATTGCAGTTAATGCTTCCGAAGAAGGAACACTTAATGTAAACTGGCTTAAGAATGCCTTTGAATACGTATTAAATTGAAGAAATGAAGAAATTGGAGATTTAAATGATCAGATATATTGACATAAAGAGATGCGGCGGCGAGAAGACAATGGAGCTTAGGGAAAAGAAAGGTGTTCATTACCTTGTTTTTCCTAAAATAGAAGAACTTGGAATTGTAGATCATCTGTTTAGTACAAGGCTCGGCGGAGTTTCAAAGGGATGCTTTTCCGAGATGAATCTAAGCTATACACGTGGAGATGAAAAAGAAGCTGTAGATGAGAATTACAGGAGAATTTCAGAAGTCCTGGGACACGGGAAAAAGCTCGATGATTTTGTGTGCACTTTCCAGACGCATACCGTAAATGTAATGAAAGTTACGGAAGAAGACAGGGGTAAAGGCCCTGCAAAACTTCGCGATTATACGGATATAGACGGACTTATCACGAATATTCCGGGGATTATTTTATCAACGTTCCATGCGGATTGTCCTCCGGTATTCTTTATCGATCCCGTCAAAAAGGCTATAGGCCTTTCTCATTCGGGATGGAAGGGAACAAAAGGTGAGATTTCCGCAAGAACGATCGAAGCAATGACAAGGGAATACGGAACGGATCCTGCTGACCTTATCTGCGCCGTCGGACCTTCTATCTGCGGCGAATGCTATGAGATTGGCGGCGATGTTGCGGATGAGTTTGCCGAGAATTATACTGAGGAAGAACTTGAGAGAGAAAAAATTTTAGTTCCGTATCCGAACGGAAAATTCAGGCTTTATCTGTGGAATGCCATTAGATATACGCTTATAAAGAGCGGTGTTAAAACTGAAAATATACTTATTACCGATATATGCACCAGATGCAATCCGGATCTTTTGTTCTCGCACAGAGTTCATAAGGATAACAGGGGTAATCTGTGCGCATTTTTGTCACTTAAGGATGAAACAGAATAATTTGTTGTGAGGTTGATATGGAAAACATTTTAGTATGTGATGATGATAAAGAAATAGTTGATGCCATTGAGATTTATCTTGAACAGGAGGGATTTAGGGTATACAAGGCATATGACGGCATAGAAGCTATCGAAGTTATGAAGAAAGTTGAGATTCAGCTTGCGATAGTTGATATTATGATGCCCAGAATGGACGGAATCCATTTTGTAAAAGAGCTCAGGAAATTCAGCACCGTCCCCGTTATCTTTCTTTCCGCAAAGAGCGAAGATTCCGATAAGATACTCGGGCTTAACATCGGTGCTGACGACTATGTGTCAAAGCCTTTCAATCCATTGGAACTCGTCGCAAGAGTTAAGTCCAATCTCAGAAGATATGTATCTCTCGGACGCATGGTGGAAAAGGAAAATGTGTATTCGGCGGGCGGACTTGTGATTGACGATAATTCCAAGGAATGTTTTGTTTACGGTGAGAGCATCAGACTTACACCTATTGAATACAATATCCTTGCTTTTCTTGTAAAAAATAAGGGGAAGGTTTATTCAATAAATCAGATTTATGAGCAGATATGGCATGATTCCGCGGTTCGCGTAGATAATACGATCGCGGTTCATATCAGACATATTCGTGAAAAGATTGAGATAAATCCCAAAGATCCCAAATTCCTTAAGGTTGTATGGGGAGTAGGATACAAGGTTGAGGATGAGATTGTATGAGGAAAAAAGGCTTTAGATATAGCGTGACAATGCGCATAATACAGCATATTCTGGCTGCTTTTGTTGTATTTATCATTATATACTCGGTTGTCGGAACCAGCGTTGTTATTAACAGTGCGGGAAAAGATGTTTCCTACAACCTATATGAGTCCGATAAAAGCAGAAGCTATGAGGAGTCATATCTTTTTAACAACATCCTTGGAAACAATATGTCGAATGTATTCAGGCTTGTTGCGGAAAGAACCCAGCTTGAGACTAAGGGACAGTATAACGGCAAGAAGGTTATCGATGTCACCGCATATGCCAGTAAGGGAAGTGTTCTACCGGGAGATTATATTACCGCAAATTACTACCTTGCAGATCTCTTAAACTGGGGAAAGAGCGGTTTTGAATATAAAACTCTCAAATTTACCGATGAAGACAGCAGTAAGTTCTTGAGTCCCGTAACAACATATACACATCTTAAGAACAACGTGGTATCAGGTGGTATGAACTCTTATCTCAGTTCGCAGCTTGATGATAACAGTTTGATTTTTACCATATCGGGGAATTCTGCGCCTGAAGGCGGAACATACAATATACTTACGCAGAGATACAAGACTGTCGACGGAAAAAATATTGAGAATATCGTTTCGACATGGGAAGATTACAATCTTTTGGCTTCGTATGTCGAAGAGTCGGCGAACAATCTTGCGCTGAATTTTGCGGAATACGGAAAGCTTATCAATTACTACAGCTACCAGAATTCAAATTTAAGATATTACATTACCAGAATGATCAACGGTAAGACGGAAGTCTATACCAATGTCGAAGAACTCAAGAACGAGACAATAGGCGTTAATATTCTTGAAAAGTTTAAGAGATACGGAAGATATATTTACTACTGTCCTTACGAATTCCAATATGAGACCGACACTCTTATAAATGAGAACACGGTAAGATCCGTTATCAACACATACGGCTATGCATATCCCGACCAGATCAAGGTATATCTTGGAGTGGATACAAAGGAATATCCGGCATCCGATGATTTTACAAAAGGAAAGGCAAGCTTTTCAAAATACATGCCTTATCGAAGCCAGATCTACATTGTCTGCGGACTTGCGATTCTTTCTTATCTGATCATCTTTACGGTATATATCGTAAAGATCCCTGTAAGAGAAGAACTTGTCTATGGTAAAAAGAGAATTCCGACGGAAATACTCTTGCTTGTTTGCGCGCTTTTGATGGCGATTCCGTTTATTGTGGTCGGCGCTGTTATGACTGCTTGGAATGTAAGTTTCGACAAGATATTCAGACATGTGCTGTTCCCGTATTACGGAATGGTGTCATCTGTCGTTATTGATATAGGACTTCTTTCTCTTGTATACGGACTTGTGCAAAAGGGAAAAGATAAGGTTCTTTGGGAAGACAGCTTTTTGAAAAAAATCGTGGCAATCTTTAGGGAGATGATTCTAAATACCACGAACAACGGCAGTGTGATCATAAGGACATGGGGTCCGTACGCACTGTTTGTTGTGCTCAATTTCCTGCTTTTCAGGATAGGAATTCTTGGAATAGTTATTGCCGGATTTTTTGACATGCTTGTAGGACTTTATTTATACAGACAGAATTATGACAGGCAAGGGATAATTCATGTCATAGAGAATATTAAAAAAGGTGATGTCAGTGCTAAAGTTGATGTGACGGACCTTCATTCCGACAATGTAAATCTTGCTGAAGCGGTCAATTCAATCGGCGAAGGAATTAAGATCGCGGTTAATACAAGCATGAAGGATGAGAAGCTAAAGGCCGATCTTATCACGAATGTATCTCATGATATCAAGACACCACTTACTTCGATCATCAATTATGTCGATCTTATCAAACGTGAGAATATCGATAATAAGAAGGTAAAAGAGTATGTCGAGGTTCTTGAGACCAAGTCGCAGAAGCTTAAACAGCTCACAGAAGACCTGGTAGAAGCATCTAAGATAAGTTCGGGAAATATAAGCATTCAGCTTGGAACCATTGATTTTGTTGAATTTATAAATCAGACTATAGGCGAATTCTATGAGAAGTTTGAGACTCACACACTTACTCCGATATTTAAACACGAAGATATGAGCATGTGCATAAGCGCAGATGCAAGGCATCTTTGGAGAGTTATAGAGAACCTCTTGAATAACGTTTGCAAATATGCTCTTCCGGGAACCAGAGTATATATGGATATGGTCTATATCACAGAAGATAGTAAGAATAAGAAAGTTGAGTTTTCAATCAAGAATATTTCTGAATCCGAGCTTGATATCGGTGCGGATGAACTGACGGAAAGATTTATAAGAGGAGATGAGTCCAGAACAACGGAAGGAAGCGGACTTGGACTTTCTATCGCAAAGAACCTCACAATCGCACAGGGCGGAGAGTTTGATATAAGACTTGACGGTGATCTTTTTAAAGTAGTGATAGTGTTTGATTGTGTAGAACAATAAGAACAAGGAATTTCAAATAAAAAAGAACCTCCGGTTTTTCAATTTTACTTGAAAAGTCGGAGGTTTTGCTTATCTTCAGTCGAACAATTCGCCGGGAGTCTTGCATCCTGAATTGTACTTACCGACGATCTCGCGGATTTTTTCTGTAGGCATGTTAACGCTCTGCATTGTGGCATCGTGATTTAAGAAGTCGATGATCGTTGCAAGGAACTTGCCCATGTCGGCAATAAATATATAAGGTCTTGTTGTTATTTCGGAATCCATATATGTAAGGTTTGTAGTAATTACCGCATCGAAGTATTTCTTTTCATATCCCTCATCAAACTTATCCATTCCGTTTGTGAAAAGACCAAATGTAGTGCAGATAAATACTCGCTTAGCACCCATGCTCTTAAGCTGCTTGGCTGTGTCGATCATACTTGATCCCGATGAGATCATATCATCGATGATGATAACGTCTCTTCCTGAAATATCAGAACCAAGGAATTCGTGTGCAACGATAGGATTGCTTCCGTTTACAACGTGGGCATAGTCACGTCTTTTATAGAACATACCTGTATCTGCGCCGATAACGTTTGCAAAGTATACGGCTCTGTCGAGAGCTCCTTCATCAGGACTGATTACAGTGAGATGATCTTTGTCTACGATAAGGTCATCAATGTGTGAGAGAAGTGCCTTCATAAACTGGTATGAAGCTAGGAAGTTGTCAAATCCTCCGAGAGGTTTTGAGTTTGAGATTCTCGGGTCATGAGCATCAAAAGTGATGAAGTTTGAAATGCCCATGTCATACAGCTCTTTAAACATCTGAGCCGCGTCGAGAGATTCCATGCCGTTTCTCTTGTGCTGTCTTCCTTCATATAAGAAGGGCATGATGACATTGATTCTCTTGGCCTTTCCCGTAAGGGCGCCGATAACTCTCTTAAGATCCTGATAGTGATCGTCGGGAGATTTGTGATTTATGTAGTTATACATTTTATAAGTAATGCTGTAATTGCAGACATCGGTAAGAATATAGACGTCGTTTCCGCGGACGCTTTCATTGATAGCAGCTTTTGCTTCGCCGCTTCCGAAACGGTCAAGACAGTATTTTATCTTGTAGCTGTCCTTGACATAGCCGTGAAATGCGGGATCGTTTTCAGGCATTTTGTAAAGATTGTGGCGAAACTCCGCGATATAATGATCTACGCTGTCACCCAGCTCTTTTGCTGAGTCCATAACAATTAAATTAAGCGGAGCTACCGGAATAGAAGTTTCCAGTTTAGAAAAATCTGGCATATTTGTTCCTTTCTTCGGAATATGAAGTTTATATTTTATGAAGCATTTAACTTCCTATATTGTTTTATCATTATGATTACTGACAAGTCAAGGAATTTCATATATAATACATTATCGGAGGATTTCGTTACCGCACATGTGTAGGCGTAAGCGGTAACGCCGATCCTGCAGAATATGAGGTTATTTTTTGATGGTTTCAAAGAAGGGGCACCTTATCGGCAGAGTCGATGAGGGCAGTATTGCCGAAGAACTGAATATTGAGCCGGGCGACACACTGCTTAAGATTAACGATCAGGATATTCAGGATATATTTGATTATCAGTATCTTGTGCAGGATGAACATCTCGAAGTTCTTATCAGGAAAAGTGATGGTGAGGAGTGGCTCCTTGACATCGACAAGGAGTTTGATGAGGATCTCGGAATAGAGTTTGACAACGGACTCATGGATAACTACAGGTCTTGCAGCAATAAGTGTATCTTTTGCTTTATAGACCAGATGCCGAAGGGCATGCGCGATACTTTGTACTTTAAAGATGATGATTCCAGACTTTCTTTTTTGCAGGGTAATTATGTCACACTGACCAATATGTCCGATGCGGATATCGACAGAATCCTGAAGTATCATCTTTCACCTATCAATGTTTCATTTCAGACGACCAATCCTGAACTCAGATGCAAAATGCTTGGAAACAGATTTGCCGGCGAGGCTCTTAAAAAGGTGGACAGACTATGTGCACCGGGAACGGGAATTGAGCTTAACGGCCAGATCGTTTTGTGCAAGGGAGTAAATGACGGAGCCGAACTTGAGAGATCGATCTCCGATCTTACCAAGTACATCCCAAATCTGCAGAGCGTATCGGTTGTTCCCGTTGGGCTTTCCAAATACAGGGACGGGCTGTATCCGCTTGAACCTTTTGAGTACGAGGATGCGTGTGCTGTCATAGATCTGATAGAAAAATGGCAGAAAAAAGTGTATGATGAGCACGGCATACATTTCATACATGCAAGCGATGAATGGTATTTCCTTGCAGGAAGGGACTTCCCCGAAGCTGAGCGCTATGACGGATACATTCAATATGAGAACGGTGTCGGAATGATGAGACTTCTTCTCGATGAATTCGGTGAATCACTTGATGCTCTTATCAGTAATTATCCGGATGAACTTGCTTCGGTAAAAAGAGAAATATCACTTGCGACAGGAAGGCTTGTATATCCTTGTATAAAGCAGATGGCTGAAAGAGCGATGGAAGTGTGCAAGGGCCTTACGATTCATGTTTATGAAATAGTCAATGAATTTTTTGGCGAAAGGATTACTGTTTCCGGACTTCTTACGGGACAGGATATTATAAAGCAGTTAAAAGACAAAGAGCTTGGAACAACACTGTATCTTCCGGAAAATCTTTTAAGAAGCGGCGAGGATTATCTTCTTGATGATGTTAAGGTCGGAGATATAGAAAAAGAGCTTGATATAAAGATTGGAATATCAAAATGCGACGGGCATGAACTTGCCGCATTACTATTCGGTGTTCCGGTTGATAATACATATTAAAAAGGAAAACACATGAGCAGAAAAAATATAGTAGCGGTGGTCGGAAGACCAAATGTCGGAAAATCAACACTCTTTAATGCTCTTGCGGGAAGCAGGATTGCTATTGTGCAGGACACTCCCGGTGTTACAAGAGACAGAATTTATCAGGATGTTGAGTGGCTTAATCACAGTTTCACTCTTATTGATACCGGTGGTATCGAACCTGATTCAAAAGATATTATTCTCTCTCAGATGAGAGAACAGGCGCAGATTGCCATAGATACGGCCGATGTTATCTTATTTATGGTTGATGTAAAGCAGGGACTTACCGATTCTGATTCCAAAGTGGCTGATATGCTGAGAAGATCGGGAAAGCCTGTTGTTTTGTGTGTAAATAAGGTTGACAGTTACAGCAGGGATTCACTTGATGTATACGAGTTTTACAATCTCGGAATAGGTGAGCCTTTCCCGATTTCTGCTGTCAATAAACTTGGTATAGGCGATCTTCTCGAGGAAGTCGTAAGTCACTTCAGCAAAGATTCAACAAATGATGAGGAAGATGACACAACTAAGATTGCAATTATCGGTAAGCCCAACGTAGGTAAGTCATCTATTATCAATAAGCTTATCGGCGAGAACAGGCTCATTGTTTCCGACATTGCGGGAACTACGAGAGATGCCATCGATACCGATGTTAAATACAACGGTAAGAAGTACACGTTTATCGATACGGCCGGACTTAGAAGAAAGAGTAAGGTCAAGGACGAACTTGAGCATTACATGATACTCCGTACCGTCGGAGCTGTTGAGAGAGCTGATGTTGCCATCCTTGTTATCAATGCCGAGGACGGGGTTACGGATCAGGATGCCAAGATCGCGGGAATTGCGCATGAGAGCGGAAAAGCCGTAATAATAGCTGTTAATAAGTGGGATCTTATTGAAAAAGATAATCATTCCGTTAAGGAATTTACCAAGAACATCAGGAATACCCTGGCGTTTATGAACTATGCAGAGATTATCTTTATTTCTGCCCAGACAGGTCAGAGACTTGTGAAGCTTTATGACATGATAGATATTGTAAGCGAAAATCATGCGCTCAGAGTTTCTACAGGTGTTCTCAACGAGATTATGACTCAGGCAGTTGTTATGCAGCAGCCGCCTAGTGATAAGGGTAAGATATTAAAGCTTTACTATATCACTCAGGCTTCGGTTAAGCCGCCGACTTTTGTTATCTTCGTAAATGACAAAAAGCTCATGCACTTTAGTTATACGAGATATATAGAAAATCAGATCCGAGAAGCATTCGGATTTAAGGGAACACCCCTTAGATTTATAATAAGAGAGAGAAAAGAGGATAAGTAAAAATGGAAAGAGTAGTTTGTTTGATCGTAGGATATGTATTTGGCCTTTTTCAGACAGCTGTATTGTACGGAAAAATGAAGGGCGTTGACATCAGAAGCGTCGGAAGTAAGAACGCGGGAACAACAAACACACTCAGAGTTATGGGAGCCAAGGCGGGACTTATAGTTTTGTTTGGCGATATGTTTAAATGCATATTGGCTATAATTGTTACTTATTTTCTTTTTGGAAGAAGCAATCCGGACTACAGATACTTCTATATGATATATACAGCCGCAGGAGCTGTGCTTGGACATGACTTCCCGTTCTTCTTAAAGTTTAAGGGCGGAAAGGGAATTGCCTGCACTGCGGGATATATCATCGCAATGGGTTGGAAGTTTGTTCTTGTTGGACTTATTGCTTTCTTTGGCCCTTTTAACATTACACATTTCGTGTCACTCAGCAGTCTCTGCCTTTATGCATGTTTTCTTGTGCAGTATGTTATATTCGGACAGATGGGATTTCTCGGAAATCTTTCGCAGAGTGCACTTAATGAGATGTATGTGATAGTTGCACTTCTTACGGCGCTTGCTTTTTATCAACACAGAAGCAATATAAAGAAGCTTATTTCAGGTACAGAAAGAAAGACCTATATTTCAAAAAAGAATAAGGTCGACTGATCAGGAGGAATATTTTTTTGGGTATACAAATTGGTGTAATTGGTGCGGGAAGCTGGGGTATTGCGCTTTCCTATGTATTGGCGGGTAACGGACATGATGTTACTGTCTGGTCCAGAAGTGACGAGTCTGTTGAAAAGCTCAGGCTATATCACGGTAATGAAGCTAAACTTCCGGGAGTAAAACTTCCCGAATCCGTTAAATACACATCAAGTATGGAAGAAGCCGTAAAGGACAAAGATATCATTGTTGTAGTCGTTCCTTCGGCTCATATGCGTGAAACTATAAGGCTTATGAAGCCTTTCATTAACGAGAGTGAAGAGCACAGACAGATCATTGTTAATTGCAGTAAGGGAATCGAAGAAGATTCGCTTATGGTCATGTCCGATGTCATTCTCGATGAGATACCGGGATGTAATGTATGTGTTCTTTCAGGCCCCTCTCATGCGGAAGAAGTCGGAAAGAGCATGCCTACTACACTTGTAGTCGGTGCTTTTGAAAAAGAGATTGCAAAATATATACAGAATATATTTATGAATTCTTTTCTCAGAGTATATATCAGTCCCGATATGCTTGGAATCGAGATCGGTGCGGCACTTAAGAATGTCGTTGCGCTTGCTGCGGGAATTGCTGACGGCTATGGCTGCGGTGACAATGCAAAGGCTGCGCTTATCACAAGAGGAATCGCTGAGATCTCAAGGCTTGGAATGGCAATGGGCGGAAAATTTGAAACTTTTGCAGGACTTTCAGGAATCGGTGATCTTATCGTAACCTGTGCATCGATGCATTCACGTAACAGACGCGCCGGTATTCTTATCGGTCAGGGAAAAACATATAAAGAAGCCATGGATGAAGTAAACATGGTTGTTGAAGGCGTTTACAGCGCCAGAGCAGCACTAAAGCTTGCTGAAAAATATGAGGTTGAAATGCCTATAATCACGGCGGTTAATGAGATATTATTTGACGGAAAATCTCTTGAGGAGGCTGTAAAAGACCTTATGATGAGAGATAAGAAGACAGAAAACAATATGCTGGAATGGTGAATGGCTTTTTGTTTAAAAAGTATTTGACATAATATCATTATGCTACTAAAATTTCATATTATACAAAAAAGGCAATGATCGGAATAAGTAGTGATTACAGGCTGACAACAGAGAATAGCCGGTTGGTGAGAGGCGTATGTTAAGAGTAATCGTGAATACCTCCGTGAGCTGCGAGGCGGAAATTATAGTAGGCTTCGACGGGACTGACCGTTATATCGGAAGAGTATCGTTTCGCTTTATGTGAGACCGTACTTGCTGAGGTATGTAGTGTGAGCTGCATACGAATGAAGGTGGTAACACGATTATTTCGTCCTTCGCAATCATTGTTGGTTGCGGAGGACTTTAATTTTGTATTCCAATATATAGAGCACTTCGCAATCGGAAAATACAGGAGGGAAAAATGAAGATTTATGAAGAATTACAGGCGAGAGGCCTCATCGCTCAGACTACTGACGAAGAAAAGATCAGAGATCTTGTAAACGAAGGAAAGGCAACTTTTTACATCGGATTTGACTGTACGGCTGATTCACTTACAGCCGGTCACTTCATGGCACTTACACTTATGAAGAGGCTTCAGATGGCCGGAAACAAGCCTATAGCTCTTATCGGAGGCGGTACAACAATGATCGGCGATCCTTCGGGAAGAACCGATATGCGTAAGATGCTTACAAGAGAAGATATCGATCACAATGCAGCCTGCTTCAAGAAACAGATGGAGAACTTCATTGAGTTTGGAGAAGGAAAGGCTATGATGGTCAACAACGCAGATTGGCTTCTTAACCTTAACTATGTTGAACTTCTTCGTGAAGTTGGTGCTTGCTTCTCAGTTAACAATATGCTCAGAGCCGAGTGCTACAAGCAGAGAATGGAAAAAGGGCTTTCATTCCTTGAATTTAACTACATGATCATGCAGTCATACGACTTCTATTACATGTTCCAGAAGTACAACTGTAACCTTGAGTTCGGCGGAGACGATCAGTGGAGCAACATGCTTGGCGGAACAGAGCTTATCAGAAGAAAGCTCGGTGAAGATGCGCACGCTATGACAATTACTCTTCTTACAGACTCTCAGGGTAAGAAGATGGGTAAGACAGCAGGAAATGCCGTATGGCTCGATCCCAAGAAGACATCTCCTTACGATTTCTATCAGTACTGGAGAAATGTAGCAGATGCTGATGTAGATAAGTGCATAAAGATGCTTACATTTATTCCTATTGAAGAAATCCTTGAGATGGAAAAATGGGATCCTTCAAGAGTCAATGAGAAGAAGGAAATTCTTGCATTTGAGCTTACATCTCTTGTACACGGCAAGGAAGAAGCTCAGAAAGCTCAGGATGCAGCAAGAGCTCTTTTTGCAGGCGGCGGAAATATGGATAATGTTCCGGCTGTTGCACTTAAAGAAGAGGACTTCAGAGACGGTGTTGTTGATATCCTTCAGGTTCTTGTATCGGCAGGACTTTGCAATACAAGAAGCGAAGCAAGACGTGCAGTTGAGCAGGGCGGTGTAACTGTAGCGGATGCAAAGGTTACAGACGTAAAGACTACTTACAATAAGGACTTCTTTGCTGACGGAGTTATGGTAAAGAAAGGAAAGAAGTCATTTAAGAAAGTTACTGCATAATATAATTGAAGAGCTTGTGAAAAATAGGAAAAATATTTTTCATAGGCTCTTTATTCTTGTATCAAGTAAATTACTTAAAAATTATACGAAAGAGGTACATATGGAGCCTTTAGTCATAACAATATTAGCCATTGTGCTTATGCTGACGGGATGTGGAAAGATTGATGAAGAGAAGGCAAATGTATCTGATGGTGCGTCTGTTGCAGATATATCTGTTGCGAATATGTCTATTGCTGATGATGCCGGTACGGAAGCTTCAGATAATGAAAATGATGCATCCTCTTTTATCTCCCATGAGCGTTATCAGCAGGCAAAAGATGATAAAAGCGGAAATTATACAGCTTTTTTGAACAATGAAAAAAAGGCAAAAGTTGATTGTGATGATTATGTATTCGAGAGTGAAGAAAAAAAGGAATACGATTTTGAGGAGTTGAAAGAGCTTGCATCAGATAGCACCAGTCTTCGTGAGAATCCATGTGATTCTGACTATAGATATATAGACTGTGGGTGTGACGGCGAAAAAGAATTGTTGATATGGGTAAGCAAAAGTGAGTATGGTTTTGGTTTTGTTTTAAAAGATGAAGGTGGCGAACTTTATATTCGATATGTTTCTGAATCCGGTGAGAAATTCTATGAAGGAATATGTGAAGACGGTTATGTCAGTGGCTTTGGAAAAGCCGGAGCATCTCTTGCCATATATGATTATGGCTATCTTGATAAAGATGCGAGATATCATTTTTTTTATACTTGTCAATATTATCTGGCGCTTGATTTGGGAATGGCAGGCATAGAGGATGAGGATGTGCTCAATAATAATCAACTTCTTGTTTATAGTTTTGGTATGTATGGTGATGCTAAGAGTGAAGACTCTATGTGTACAGATGAGGGCTTCGTTGATACATGGATAAAAAAATCGTTTATTGATGACGGTTATAAGTTCTATTCAAAAAAAGAACTCAAAGAACGTATGCTAAAAAGAGCTGATGAGATTGGTCTCAGTAAGCTAGATATAGATGAATGGAAAGAAGATATCAGCAGGGAGTTTGATGATGAAGAAAAATAAGTTGAAATAATATGTATAATTATTAATTAAAATGTATAAAAGCGTTAATTATGGGCTGTTGCGCAAACATTGCGCAACAGCCCATGTTTTTGCGTAAATATATTTATAATTTATACAATTTATTGTTGATTTAGGGTGAATGGTATGATAATATGTTATTACTTTGTTGTTAAATAATTAAAATTATTGTAATAATAGAAATGAAGAAAGAGAGATTATTGTTATTAAAAGGGAGGAGTTTGTAAATGGCAAAGACAAGAGAGTGGTTATTTAATACATCTACCGGTATGCCGGTCAGGATTACATTAAATAAAAACAGATTAGTGTCTGTCAACGGTAGTCCTGAAACCAAGGTGATGGCATTTAAATCGCCTGAAAGCAATTTTGCTGAGAGAGTATTTGATATTCCTTTAGGCAATGGGGAAATTGCAAAACTTTGCGTCAGAAATAAGCAGGTACTTGTATATAACGGAAGAAATGTAGAAACAGGTGAAGAGTACAAAACTATTCAGCTGCCGAAGTGGGTTTATGTCTTTGTGGTTTTATATATTGTAAATTTCTTTGTGCTTCTCGGAGGTGCACTTGGAGGTGCTACTTCAGCAATCGGAGCATATGCATCAGCAAATATTTCTGCTGATGAGAAGAGAAACACATTAACCAAAGTATTGTTCTGTGTATTGCTTTACCTTGGTATATCTATTGTATCTTTTCTTTTGGCTTATGCAGCGGGCAAAGCTTTTCAGCTCTAAAATAAATTGATAACTTACGAAAATAGGACGTTGCCCTAAGGTTATTAGTGCAATGTCCTATTTTAATTTAATTGCGATTAATAATTTACCGCATCGATATTGACAAACCGATGCGGTAGTTTTATATTAAACATATGAACAGTTATTCATATGTTTAAATGAAAGGAAAAGCGAATGGCTATAAATGATGTAGAACACTGCGAAGTACATAATGTTCACAGAGAGCTTGTAGACAGAATTGGGAAAGAAATGCCTCCGGAGGATGAACTCTATGATCTGGCTGAACTCTTTAAAGTATTTGGAGATTCGACCAGAATCAAGATTTTGTTTGCTTTGTTTGAATCTGAAATGTGCGTATGTGATATAGCTGAGACACTCAACATGACTCAGTCGGCGATATCGCATCAGCTGAAGATTTTGAAGCAGAGTAAGCTTGTAGGAAACAGGCGCGAAGGTAAGTCGATCATTTATTATCTGGCTGACGATCATGTGAGAACGATTATCGCTCAGGGAATGAGCCATATAAATGAGTAATCGGGAACTGTAATTTGGCATGCGTATGCATACATAAATTTATAAAATTCATCCCAAGAGGAGAAAGGATATTTATTATGAAGAAGACATTTAAGTGTGAAGTTGATTGCGCAAACTGTGCTGCAAAGATGGAGGAAGCTGTTAAGAAAATCGAAGGCGTTGTAAATGCCAGAGTTAATTTTATGACTCAGAAGTTTGTTCTTGAAGCAGCAGATGATGTATTTGATGATGTTTTTGACAAGGCTGTTAAGGCATGCAAGAAGGTTGAGCCCGATTGTGAGATAGAGGGCGCTTAATTAAGAAAGAAGAGATGTCACTATGACTAAGAAGCAAAAGAAAACAAGAAACAGAATACTTATTGTACTTGGAATATTTACGGTATTACTTATTCTTGAAAAGACAGGCTTGCTTAAAAATGTTCCGCTTATCGTGAAATTCCTCATATTCCTCGTTCCGTATGTGATGATCGGCTACGACGTAATTAAAAAGTCGGCAGTAAATATCAGTCACGGACAGGTTTTTGATGAGAACTTCCTTATGATGATCGCTACATTTGGTGCTTTTGGTATCGGAGAGTATCCCGAAGCGGTTGCGGTAATGCTCTTTTACCAGATCGGAGAACTGTTCCAGAGCTATGCTGTTGGAAAGTCGCGCCAGTCCATCACTGAGATGATGAGCATTGCACCTGAGATTGCCAATATTGTCGGCGAGAACGGTGAAGTGAATGAAGTTGACCCTTCTGAAGTAAAGATCGGTGACACATTACTTGTAAGAGCCGGTGAGAAGATTCCTGTAGACGGTGTTGTTATCGAGGGCGAGTCCTTTATTGATACGGCAGCGCTTACAGGCGAATCTGTTCCGAGACGAGTTGTAAAAGACTCTGATGTTATTAGCGGATGCGTAAACGGCGAAGGAATTCTTAAGATCAGAGCCGTTAAGGCATATGAAGATTCAACCGTTTCAAGGATTTTGGAGCTTGTTGAGAATGCGAGCGATAAGAAGTCCCGTATGGAGAACTTCATTACGAGATTTGCAAGATATTACACTCCCGTGGTTACAATAGGAGCACTCCTTCTTGCGATCATACCGCCGATTCTCGGACAACTGGCTTTATCTGACAGTATAAAAAGAGCTTGTATCTTTCTTATTGTTTCTTGTCCATGTGCGCTTGTAATATCTGTTCCGCTTGGATTCTTTGGCGGAATCGGAGCTTCTTCCAAGATTGGTGTTTTGGTTAAGGGAAGTAATTTCCTTGAAGCTGTGTCGGGTATAAAGACGGTCGTTTTTGACAAAACGGGAACACTTACCAAGGGCGAGTTCAAAGTTACAGATGTTGTATCTTCGAACGTGGCAAAGATTTCGAGAGATGAACTTCTTGATATGGCGGCTACAGGTGAAGCATTCTCAAATCATCCGATCGCAAGGTCTGTATTTACTGCTTATCTTAATGAGTCGGGCAAAAAAGACATAGACAGAAGCAGCATAAGCGAAGCTGATACAAAGGAAATCTCAGGAAGAGGAATAGAGACTCTTTATAATGGAAAAAAGCTTCTTCTTGGCAATTCAAAGCTTATGAACGAAAATGCCATAAGTTCTTTTGCGGAAGCTGACTCTGTATCCGGAACAATTGTCTATGTAGGATATGACGGAGAATACAAGGGATATGTTGTTATCTCTGATGTTATAAAGGATACAGCCAAAGCTGCGATTGCAGGCATCAAGAAGGTTGGCGTTGCAAAGACAGTCATGCTTACGGGTGACAGGAAAGATGTTGCCGAAGATGTCGGAAGGAAGCTTGGTATAGATGAAGTTATTTCACAGCTTCTACCTGCAGATAAGGTGGAACGGGTTGAAAAAATGCTTTCATCAGAGGATAATGGTAGTAAGCTTGCGTTTGTTGGCGATGGAATTAACGACGCTCCGGTCCTTATGAGAGCGGATGTCGGAATAGCCATGGGTTCACTTGGAAGTGATGCGGCCATTGAGGCTGCGGATATTGTTATCATGGATGATGATATCAACAAGATACCTTCGGTTATTGCTATTGCCCGCAAGACTATCAGGATCGTGAAAGAAAATATTGTATTTGCGCTTTCCGTAAAGGTCATCATTTTGATCTTGGGAGCACTGGGACTTACAACGATGTGGATTGCGGTGTTCGGAGATGTCGGAGTGGCCGTAATAGCTATTCTGAATTCCATGAGAGCGCTTAAGACAGAGAAGATATAATATTTTTTTATCATAAAAAAGATCCGGGCTCTGACGGAGGAAACAGAATAATGGCAAAAGCAGGACTTGACATAGGAGAGCTTCTTTTAAAGATTGCTACCGGCGAAACCGGCGAGATCAGCAAGGTTGATTATGTTGCACAAAAACCGAAATTCAGCACCATTAGTGCAAATGATGAACAAAAGCTAAAAAGATGTTCGCCTGAATCGCAGGGTGTCAGTTCTGCTTTTTTTACGTCTTTATTAAGGGAACTTGCCGAGAACAAAGAATGTAAGATGCACAAATTCATGGCTCTAAGAAACGGAAATGTTATCTGTGAGTGTGGATTTGAGCCGTATTCCATTGATTATTGGCATGTTTCTTATTCTATGTGTAAGAGTATTGTCGCTATGGCAATAGGCATACTCATAAACGATGGGAAACTCACTATTGTAGATAGGGTTGATGATATTTTCAGTGAGCAGATAGGTCTTCTTAAATTCCACAGAAAGACAATAACGGTAAAAAAATCTTCTCGATATGACAAGCGGCTCCGAATTCAACGAAGCAGGTGCCATAAGCGGAAATGACTGGGTATCGGCGTTTCTTGAAGCGGGAACCAAATTTGAACCGGGCTCGCAGTTTGAATACAACAGCATGAATACTTATATGCTGTCGGCTATCGTGACGCAGATTACGGGCAAGTCTTTGTTTGAATTTTGCAAAGAACGTATCTTTGATCCGATGGGAATAAAAAGAGTGTTCTGGGAGAGTTGCCCAAAGAAGATAACAAAAGGCGGCTGGGGACTCTTTATCCGTACTGAAGATATGGCAAAGCTCGGACAGCTTTATCTAAATAAGGGAAAGTGGAACGGTGTACAGATTGTCCCTGAGAAATGGGTGGAAGAGTCTATCACTCCGCAGATTCTTACGGGACGTGAAGACAGCACGCACTATGGTTATCAGTTATGGATTAACGGGGACAGGCAGGATTCTTATGCGTTTAACGGAATGCTCGGTCAGAATGTTTTTATCTATCCGGATATTAACATGGTTGTGGTTACGAATGCCGGAAACAGCGATATTTTCCAGACGTCATTGATGGCAGTTAAGATTCGAGAGGCTATTAAGAACCTTGAGATAGGAAATAAGCCTTTGGATGAGAATTTCTCGGCGTATTCAGAGCTTATGGCACTATGCAAATCGATTAGTGGAGAAACTGTCAGTTACCCTGCGATTGTCAGCGGAGGCTGGAAAAACAGGGCGATTAAAGAATCTGTCGGAAGTACAAGAGGAAGGACGGCCGCTTATAAGAGCAGGAGAGGCGACTTTAAGAAATCCCTTAATTATTTCAATATGAGAAATGAAAGCCTTCTTGCCGCAAAATGGCTTCGCAAGATCGACGGAAAAATCTATGATATTGAAAATAATAATATAGGCGTATTTCCTATTATGATGCAGGTTGTGCACAATAACTTTACCGACGGCATCAAGAAAATCGGATTCAGGATTGATGATAACGGATTCTTTTTCATAGATATCTATGAAGGGGATGCTCTTTATGCGCTTAAATGCGGCTTTGGCGGTAAGAGATATGTCACAAATATCAACATGCACGGTGAGATGTATCAGGTAAGTCTCGAGTCGTATTGCAAGACTGACGAATACAACAGATTTGTGCTTAGAAATGAGATCGTGTTCCTTGAGGAAGCCTGCAGCAGAACAATAAATATCTATTTTGACGACGATGCTTCCGACAGAGCGGACAGGAAAGGTACATTTATTTATCCGTCGGTTCCAAGCGGTATTGAGGTTAGATTCTTTGAAACACCGGGCGGTGAAATGCTGATTGATGCGATGAAGAATGTTTCTCCCGAAGGTCTTGGAGGACTTCAGGGTATTATCTTTGGAAAGATCATAAAAGGCGGTGTCAAAGGGCTTTTTGAGGATGCGATAAAGAATATGCTCGAACCGAAAGTTCGTGGAGTATTGTCGCAGTGGTAATTATGATAGAATGTCTAAGGAAACACTGATTGATTTTAATATTATTTAAAGTGTTTTTTGGAAAACAATGTAATTTCAGATGAGAGAGGTGGCAAAATGGCTGATAAATTATATGAAAAACTTACAGGCTGCGTTGATGCGGTTAGAAGTAAGACTGATTTCGTTCCCGATGTAGCATTGGTTCTTGGTTCGGGACTTGGAAATTATGCGGAGAATATTAAAGTCTGCGCTGAGATTGAATATAAGGATATACCGGGATTTCCTGTTTCTACTGTTCCCGGACATGCAGGTAAATTCATATTCGGATATGTGGGCGATACTAAAGTTGTCTGCATGAAGGGAAGAGTTCATTTTTACGAAGGATATGATATCAGCGATGTCGTTCTTCCTGTTAGACTTATGGGAATGCTGGGCGCTAAGATTCTCTTTTTGACAAATGCTTCCGGAGGACTTGGAAAGGGCTTTGCGGCAGGCGACCTTATGCTTATAACGGACCACATTTCATGCTTTGCACCCAATCCTCTTATCGGCGCGAATATCGATGAACTCGGACCCAGATTCCCCGATATGAGTGAGGTATACAAAAAAGATCTTCAGGATATCATTAAGGAAACTGCGAAGGAAAACGGTATCGAGCTTAAAGAGGGCGTTTATTGTCAGCTTACGGGACCTTCGTTTGAGTCACCCGCTGAGATTCAGATGCTTGCAAAGCTGGGTGTTTCTGCAGTCGGAATGAGTACAGTAAATGAAGCAATCGCTGCAAATCACATGGGACTTAAAATCTGCGGAGTTTCATGTATCTGTAACCTTGCATCGGGACTTTCGGAGAATCCTTTGTCTCACGAGGAAGTGCAGGAAGCTGCAGATAAAGCGGCTCCGTTATTTACAAAGCTTGTGACGGAATCAATCAAAAAATTCAGCAAAGGATGATGACAGTATATGGATAATTCGGGACTTGTATATGTTTTGGGAGTTCTTTTTGCGTTCGTGATCATTGCTTACGTTCTGGGCGTGAGGGATGCTGCACTTGCAAAGAAGAATCTTATTTATAAACTAAAGAAAAATTGGGGCGATTCGCCAAAGAGAAAATATAAGGAAGATGACTTTGATCATATTACCGGTTACTACGATAACCATAGAGAGGGATTTCAGGTAGACGACACGACCTGGAATGACCTTAACATGGACGGCGTATTTACAAGAATGAACTATTGCCTCAGCGCTTCGGGTGAAGAGTATCTTTATTATATGCTCAGAACGCCCAAGCAGACTGACGACTTTGAGAATGAGGAGAAAAAGATAAAGTTCTTTTCCGAAAATGACGAGGCAAGGCTTAAGTATCAGCAGATCTTTGCCAGAATCGGAAGAGGCAACAGATATTCAATCTATGATTATCTCAAAGTTCTCAATGATGTAGGGAATTTCAGCAATGCAAAGCACTATCTGATGATAGCTCTTATTGCTTTGACGATCGTTATTACATGCATTAAGTTTGAGCTCGGAGCATTTCTTTTTCTTGCTGCCGTAGTAGCAAATGTGATCATGTATTTTAATATCAAAGGGAAGATTGATCCGTATCTTTCGACATATTCTTATATTCTTAAGGCTCTTTCGTCTGCGAAACTTTTTAAAGGAGCAAGTTATCCTGAGCTTAGTGATGATATTGAGCTTTTGAATAAGTCTTATGACAGCCTTAAAGGATTTGTCAGCGGTTCAAGTGTTCTTATGAAGCCGTCGGGTGGCGGTGGTCCTGCTGATATTATCATGGATTATGTTCGTATGATCACGCATATCGATCTTATCAAGTTTAACAAGATGTACCGTCAGCTCATGGAAAAGAAAGATGATCTTGATGTGATAATCACAGTGATAGGAAGAATGGATGCGTATATTTCGATTGCTTGTTACAGAGAGTCTGTAAAGGGACAATATTGCACTCCGACTTTTGCAAACGGCGAGATGAACTTTGAGAACGTGATGCATCCTCTTATCGAGAATGCGGTTTCTAACAGTATCGATACTAATAAAGGAGTTCTTTTGACCGGCTCGAATGCTTCCGGTAAATCGACATTCCTTAAGACCATCGGTATCAACGTTTTACTTGCACAGTCTGTGCATACAGTTCTTGCAAAGAGTTACAAAGCACCTCTTCTCAGAATTTATTCTTCAATGGCGCTTAAGGATGATATCTATGAGGGTGACAGTTATTATATTGTCGAGATCAAGTCCATGAAGAGAATAATTGATGCGGCGAAGGAAGAGGGAAATCCTGTTCTTTGCTTCGTTGATGAGGTACTTCGCGGAACAAACACGGTTGAGAGAATCGCTGCGTCGACAGAGATACTTAAGTTCCTTACAGATTCCGGAGTTAATTGTTTTGCCGCTACGCATGACATCGAGCTCACTCAGCTTCTTAAGGATAAGTACGACCTCTATCACTTTGAGGGAAATGTCTCTGACAACGATGTACATTTTGATTATATGCTTAAAAAAGGTCCTGCGACGAACAGGAATGCGATCAAGCTTTTGAGCGTTCTTGGATATGACAGCAGTCTTGTAGACAACGCGCAGAATCTTGCGGAGAAATTTTTGAATACGGGAGTTTGGGAATAAATATGAAAGTTGAAATATATTCAGACGGTGCTGCAAGAGGAAATCCGGACGGACCCGGAGGATACGGCACTGTGCTTAGATATGTCGATTCAAAGGGCGAGGTTCATGAAAAAGAACTGAGCGCCGGCTATGATAAGACGACTAACAACCGAATGGAGCTTATGGGCGCAATAGTCGGTCTTGAGTGCCTTAACAGACCGTGCGAAGTTGAGATGTTTTCCGATTCGCAATATGTTATCAAGGCATTTAACGACAAGTGGATAGACGGATGGATAAAAAGAGGCTGGAAGACAGCGGGAAAGCAACCTGTAAAAAATGTAGAGCTCTGGAAAAGACTTCTTGAGGCAACAAAGGGACATGCGATAAAGTGGAACTGGGTCAAGGGGCATGCAGGACATCCTGAGAATGAGAGGTGCGACGAGCTTGCGACAACTGCTGCCGATGACGATCCGTCTACACTACTTCACGATGACGGCGGTGACCTTCGATGATATATTATATTGCCGATTGCCATTTTTTTCATAACGCACTTAATGAGAAGATGGATAAGCGCGGCTTTTCAAGCTGTGAAGAGATGAATGAGTACATGATAAAAAAGTGGAATGACAAGGTTACGCGCGCCGATACCGTTGTTATTCTTGGAGATTTATCTTTTGGCACGGTTGAAGAGACCAATGAACTTATTCACAGGCTGAAAGGAAAGCTCTGTCTTATAACAGGGAATCATGATAAATATGTCAAATCTATAAATTTTGATAAGGACAGATTTGAGTGGATCGATAATTACAGAGTGATCACGGATTCCCAGAAGAAGGTTGTCTGTTGCCATTATCCGATGCCTTTCTATGACGGGCAGTACAGGCTGAAACACAGCGGAGAACCTAAGACTTATATGTTATACGGGCATGTGCATGAAACAAGAGATGAAGTCCTCATGAAGAAGATAATTGAGATGATAGGATCGACGCCTTATGTGCCGATTGCGGCGGAGCATGAGAAGACAATTCCATGTAATATGATAAACTGTTTCTGCATGAGATCCGATTATGAGCCGCTGACGTTGTCAGAGTGGATCAAGTTGTCGGGTAGTCTTGGCGGAATTTAAAGAAAAAGAAAAGGCATATCACCTTAGAGCTTACTAAAGTGATATGCCTGTATTTATGCGTGTAACGCTTTATTATTTGCCGAATACTGCTTCGTAATCTTTTACGAATTTCTCAATTCCCTGATCTGTAAGAGGGTGGTGTGTCATCTGCTCGATTACCTTGTAAGGTACTGTTGCAATGTCTGCTCCTGCAAGTGCGCAGTCGGTAACGTGCATAGGATGACGTACGCTTGCTGCGATAATCTCTGTTTCAATTCCGTGGATATTGAAGATCTCGGCAACTTCAGAGATAAGATCTGTTCCGCGAACGCTGATGTCGTCAAGTCTTCCAAGGAAAGGACTTACGAATGCAGCGCCTGCTCTTGCTGCAAGAAGAGCCTGGTTAGCTGTAAAGATAAGAGTTACATTGACTTTGATTCCTTCAGCTGCAAGTGTGTGGCAAGCTTTGAGACCTTCGACAGTCATAGGGATCTTAACTACCATGTTTTTATGTATTTTAGCGATTTCGCGGCCTTCCTTGATCATTCCTTCAGCATCTGTTGTTGTAGCTTTTACTTCGCCGCTGATAGGGCCGTCAACGATAGATGCGATCTCAGCAACTACCTGTGTGAAATCACGTCCTTCTTTTGCGATAAGAGAAGGGTTTGTTGTAACTCCGCAAATTACGCCCATGTCGTTGGCTTTTCTGATCTCATCGACATTGGCTGTGTCCAAAAAGAATTTCATTTTTGCATATACTCCTTGTCTGTAACCTTATTGATAGTTATGGATAATCCCTAAGGATTTCCAAATAAAAATGATACCACTAGGATAGCACTATATTATTTTTTTTCAATATGAATTTCTTGTACATTTTACTTTGACTTTTTTGTACTATTTGATTGCCTTTAGCGATTGAAAGTGCTAAAGTGAAGAAAGATTATTTACTTTAAGGAGAGAAGGTATGATTATTAAAGTGTTAATGTTACTTGTGTTCTTTTCTGTAATGATCTACATCGGTCTGATGTGCAGGAAGAACTCGACTGACGTAAGCGGTTTTGTACTTGGTGGAAGAGCAGTAGGCCCATGGGTTACAGCCTTTGCTTATGGAACATCCTATTTTTCCGCGGTTATTTTTGTGGGGTATGCGGGACAGTTTGGATGGAAATACGGTATAGCCGCAACTTGGGTTGGAATCGGCAATGCACTCATAGGTTCACTTCTTGCATGGGCTATCCTCGGAAGAAGGACAAGGATCATGAGTCAACATCTTGATTCAGCCACGATGCCGCAGTTCTTTGCTGCAAGATTTGGAGGAAGATCTCTTAAGATAGCAGCCTCCGTTATCACATTTATTTTCCTTATTCCTTATACAGCTTCATTGTATAACGGACTCTCAAGACTATTTGGTATGGCTTTTAACATCGATTATTCAATCTGCGTTATTGTTATGGCCGTACTTACAGGTATTTACGTAATCGCGGGCGGTTACATGGCAACTGCGATAAATGACTTTATTCAGGGAATAATCATGCTTATCGGTATCTGCGCGGTTGTTCTTTCTGTTCTTAATTCGCAGGGCGGTTTCCTTGCAGCTCTTGACGGACTTGCAAGAATCTCAGATGAGAGCGTATCGACAACACCGGGCGTGTTCGCTTCATTCTTTGGACCTGATCCGCTTAATCTTCTCGGAGTTGTTATCCTTACATCGCTCGGAACATGGGGGCTTCCTCAGATGGTTCAGAAGTTTTATGCGATAAAGAGTGAGAAGTCAATCTCAAAAGGTACCATTGTTTCTACATTCTTTGCGTTTATTGTTGCCGGCGGATGTTACTTCCTCGGCGGTTTCGGAAGAATCTTTTCCGATAAGATAGATATTGCGGCGGATGGCTTTGACAGTATCGTTCCTACGATGCTTTCGGGACTTCCGGATTTCCTTATTGCTGTGGTTGTTGTTCTTGTTCTTTCAGCTTCAATGTCCACACTTTCATCACTTGTTCTTACAAGTAGTTCGACTCTTACGCTTGACCTCTTGAAGGGCCATGTTATCAAGAATATGGATGAAAAGAAGCAGCTTCTTATCATGAGAATTCTTATCGTCGTATTTGTCGGCATCTCTGTTGTTATTGCGATTGTTCAGTACAAGCAGAACGTGACATTTATCGCGCAGCTCATGGGTGTTTCGTGGGGAGCGCTTGCGGGAGCATTCCTTGCGCCTTTCTTTTACGGATTGTATTTTAAGTTCATTACAAAAGCTGCTGTATGGGTGAATTTCATATTTTCTACAGTAGTTATGCTTGCAAATATGCTCATAAGACCCAAGTTCCCTCAGCTTCTTCAGTCACCTATAAATGCAGGTGCGTTCTGCATGATCGCGGGACTTATCATTGTGCCTGTAATATCTCTTTTCACAAAGAAGCCTCCGAAGGAACTTGTGGACGGTGCGTTTGCATGCTACAACAAAGAAGTTCTCGTTCATCAGAGCACTTCACTTTCAGATGATTCCGAATAAGTGGTAAAATAATGTGAAAAAAGATTATTTTATGAGGTGAACATGGCAGAACATATTTTAAAGAATAGTTTTATTGCGATAAAAGTATCGAATCACGGAGCAGAGCTTAAGTCACTCGTTAAGGCAGATTCGGGAAAAGAATTCATGTGGCAGGCGGATGCCAAGTACTGGGGGAGGACTGCACCTGTTCTTTTTCCTATTGTAGGTTCTGTATGGAACGGCGAGTATAAAGTTAACGGCGTTTCTTATAAGCTTTCACAGCACGGATTTGCAAGGGATAATGATTTTTCTCTTGTAAAAAAAGCTGATGACGAGCTTGTGTTTGAGCTTACCCAAAATGAAGATACGCTTAAAAAATATCCTTTTAAGTTTTCTTTGAAGATTGGCTATAAGCTTGTTGGAAGCAAGGTTACAGTATCTTATACGGTTTCCAATCCGGATGACAAAGAGATGTATTTTTCAATCGGTGCGCATCCTGCATTTAACTGCGATCTTAATAAGGATGAGCTCTTGTTTGAAAAAGACGGCGCTGCAGTTTCCGGTTCTCTTAAGTCAAATGTGATTGATATGTCCTGCGGATGCCTTTCCGATAAGCAGATTGACGTTGAGACAGCGGAAGGAATAGTTAAACTTACTCCAGGACTCTTTGACGGGGATGCGCTTATATTCGAAGACAGACAGGCTGATGCGGTTACACTTGTAAGTGCGGCAGATGGAGATAAGCTTCGTGTTACTTGTGATGTTCCGCTGTTTGGAGTATGGTCACCGGTTAAAAAGAATGCACCTTTTGTCTGCGTCGAGCCTTGGAACGGAAGGTGCGACAGAGTAGGCTTTGAAGGTGGCATTGAAGATAGAGAGTACGGCAATAAATTAGCGGCGGGAGAGAGCTTTGATACTTCATTTGAAATTGAGATTCTGGAATGAAGTTACTTGGCGGAACGTTTTATGATAATTGATTTTCATACACATACATTTCCTGATTCAATCGCTGCAAGGGCGGTTGACAGCCTCAGCAAAGAGGCACATATCGTTCCGCATGCTGACGGTACGCTTTCAGGTCTTTTGGATTCAATGGATAAGGGCGGCATAGATATGTCCGTCCTTTTGCCTGTTGCAACGGCTTCTTCTCAGGTAGAGAGCATCAATGATAAGGCTCTTAGAAATAATGAGAAGTACGGGGACAGGTTATGTTCTTTTGGATGTATTCATCCTGAGTATTCACGTTTTAAAGAGGAGCTTAGAAGGCTCAAAAATAACGGCATTAAAGGAATCAAGATTCATCCTGTTTATCAGAATGAGGATATTGATTCCAAGACTTTTCTTGATATCATTTATGCTGCCTGCGAGAATGACCTTATCGTCATTACCCACGCAGGGCTTGATATCGGCTTTCCGGGCGTTGTCAGATGTTCGCCGAAGATGTGCAGAAATGTAATTAACACGATTGGTGAGTTTAAGTTTGTTCTCGCACACATGGGCGGATGGAGGAACTGGGATGAAGTTCCTTTGTATCTTGAGGATACAACGGCTTTTCTGGATACATCTTTTTCCTCCGGGAGAATTCAAGCGCTTTCTGATGGATATTGGGATGATAAGGATACAGGAATGCTTGATGCAGATGGATTTATGAAGCTTGTAAAGGCTTTTGGTAGTGACAGGCTTTTGTTCGGAAGTGATTCACCTTGGTCAGATCAGAAAGAGGCTACCACGTTCATCAAGGGATTACCGATTGATGAGAATGATACTACTAAGATTCTTAGCGGGAACGCATGTAAACTGCTCGGGAGGTGAGATATGATCATAAGAGATGCACAGAATAAAGATATTCCGCAGCTTTTGAAGCTGTTGTCTGAGGTGCTTGAGATTCATGTAAAGATAAAGCCGGATTACTTTGTATCCGGTTATACGAAGTATAGTGAAGCTGAGCTTGAGGCTATCCTTAAAGCTGAGGATGTGAAAGTATATGTTGCGGATGATGGCGGTAAAGTCCTTGGTTATGCGTTTTGTATGCTGCAAGAGACTTTACGCAAGCCTTTTGTAGTGTCTTTTAAATATATGTATATCGACGATCTCTGCGTTGATTCTGCGTGCAGAGGTAAAGGCATTGGCAAGAAGCTTTTTGCGCATGTCTGCAAGGAAGCAAAGGCACTTGGCTGCAGGGATATTACGTTGAATGTTTGGGAAGGTAATGACAGTGCCAGAGCTTTCTATGAGAGCCTTGGCATGAAGGTGCAGAAGACAACAATGGAAATTACACTTTGACTTTTGACCAGAATTGATCCTATTCAAAAGAGAAACGGAATAAAGCTAGGAGAAGTTTTCTTTGCACATCTTTATGATCACTATATTCTAAAGTATTACAACTATTTTCCTAAGCCATAGGAAGAGGAGGGCCAAGACCATGAAGTTTGATTCTGAGTTTGGAAAAGACCTCCTTAAGAAATTAGGAGTTGAAGGCAACTTCGAAGGAATCGGTCATTGTGCACTTGGCTATGCTGCTGAGCCTGCTAAGGATGCTGCTCCCAGAAAAGAAAACTATGTTTACTACGTAGAATAATAGAATAAAAAACCGGATGCTTCCTGTCAAATATAGGAAAGCATCCGGTTTTTGTTTATTAAAGTGAGAATTTGGAAACGAACTCCTGCAGGTCTTGTGCATTGCTGGCAAGTTTATCGGAAGCTTCTGCAACTTCATGCGAGGAAGCGGTTTGTTCCTGTGAAGCGGCGGAAACGTTCTGGGTTTCATCTGCAACGCTGGCGCTCATATCCTCTATCTTGCTGATGTTACTTGCAATGGTGTCGGTGCCTTCAGAAAGCTGGTTGACAATTTCACTCATTCTTTCTGATTGCTCGGAGATTGAGTATACCATATCTACGATACTGTTGAAGGTATTTCCTGCGTCGTTGACGGTTTCTGTTCCGGATACAACGTCCTGAGCACCCTGACGCATTGAAGAAACAGCTTCGTCGGAGTTGTGCATTATTTCATCAATCAGTTCCGTGATCTTTGAAGCAGCTTCATTGGACTGGTCGGCAAGCTTGCTGATCTCGCTGGCAACAACCGCGAAACCTTTACCCATTTCTCCGGCTCTTGCAGCTTCTATGCTGGCATTGAGGGAAAGAAGATTGGTCTGGCTTGCTATTTCTGCTATGGTATCAACAAAAGTGTCGATATTCTTGAGCTGATCGCCTAAGGCTTCTACTACAGAGGCAGTGCTTTCCACGGAATTTTTGATTGAACTCATCATATTTGTAGCATTGGTCATGTCAGAAGCACCCTTGGTAGCAGCTTCATTAGTGGTTTTTATCATTTCAGTGGTCTTGTTGATCGCATCCTGGAATTCCTGCATGTTATTTACAAATGCCTGTGTTTCGTTACTTGCTTCCGCTACAGAGGTTATCTGTCCGGAACATGATTCGGCAACTGAAGTGCAGGAGGTAGCAACCATTTCACTGGCTTTCGCGGATTGCGAAGCGCTTGATGAAAGCTCTTCAGATGCTGATGCTACGTAAGATGTTGTGTCAGAGATTTTTAGCATAAGTTCTCTTATGTTGTTGTGCATAAGGTCAAGTGCCTTTGCAATCTGTCCGATTTCATTGTTCTCTCTGGCAGGAAGCGCTCGGACGCTATTCATTTCTTTATTATCAGAAAAATCATTATTGGACATTCTGACCATCTGGCTTGTAGCAAGTTTAATGGGAGTAGTAATTCTTTTTCCCATATAAGCAGCGATGGCAATTCCGATGAGCAAAAGAATTATCATGGTAATAATGCTGTTTCTGATGGTGGCTGCAAGTGCTTTGCCGGATTCCGCTGTATATTCGCTCTTAAGCGTATCGATATAATCAACCCATACGCCGGTGCCCATAACCCAGTCAAAAGGCTCGAAATATGCTGTATAGTTGATCTTGGGAAGAGGCTCGGTTTCATTGGGCTTAGCAAACATAAGATTTGTGTAACCGCCTCCGGACTGCATACCATTTTTTATCATTTCCTGGATAAAGTACGTGCCGTTAGGGTCAACGCTGTCCCATCTTGACTGTCCTTCAGTATCTCGGCCTAAAAGAACCACGTTAATGCCTTCAGAAGTATCAACCCAAAAGTAGCCTGATCCATCATTATACTTTAGCTCTCTGATGATATTGGCAGCTTCTAATTTAGCTTCTTCCAGAGACATTGTACCGGCTTGAGATCTGTCATACATAACCTGACAAATGCTCATGGCTTCCTGTGTTTCATTTTTTAGCTCAGACATAATATCTTCCCTAAGCCTGTTCTCGTAGGCCTGTGCCTGGGAAGCATTGGTCTTGATGGTGCTGTACATATTAAAACCGGCGATGGAAAAAGCAGTGATCACTACTGCAAGGATGATAGATCCGACGATAGGTAACATCAAAGAACCGCTTTTTTTCTCCATAAGAACGTCCTTTCTTTTGAATAATGTTATCGCAATATCGTTATCTCTTATTAGACTATATCACCAATGTGATAACCGGTAAATGTAAATTTGTTAATAATTCATAAAATAATCGCAATAATGATGGAGACTGGCTATTACATGATAAAATATATTATGGAAAACAGTTTCTTTGTTGTCTTATACAGAAGGTGGCTCTCTTGAAAAAATACAGGTATAGTGATGAAGAACTAAATCTATTGGAAAGTAGCCCGATTCCCTTTGCAATTTACCAGTGTATTGATGGGAAAGTGGTTACAATAGTCATGTCTGAAGGTTTTTTGGAGCTTTCAGGATATGAGGATGTGGAGAAAAAAGAAATCTATAATCTTGTAAATGATGACATATATCGTAATGTACATCCTGATGATCTGTCTTCTATAGTTGAGGCTGTAAATTGCTTTTTGGCAGAGGGCGGCGTATTTGATGTGATCTACAGGCAAAAAAAGGATGGAGAATACAGAGTAGTCCATTCATATGGCAGGCACATTTACAAAGAAGACGGCACAAGACTTGCTTTTGTCTGGTACACGGATCAGGGAGCTTTTGTTGGAGAAAGTATAAATGAAAATGAGGATATTTCAGCAGAATATGCGAGACTTCAGCAGGAGAATGAGCGTCTTAGGAAAGAGGCTGATGCAAGCCGAAAGATAATGAGCCTTAAGAAATCGCTTTCAGATCTTTTGACCAATATGCCGGCCATGACATTTTCAAAAGATGTAGACACAGGGAAATATCTTGCTTGTAATCAAGCCTTTGCCGAGTATGCAAATAAAGAAACTCCGGAAGGTGTTGTAGGGCTGACTGATTTAGAGATTTTTGACGAAGAGACTGCTATTCATTTTATAGAGGATGATAAGAAAGCTCTTGCGATGGATGGACCGTATATTTTCTATGAGGACGTGCCTGATGCGGCCGGCAATCCGAGACAGTTTCAGACAACAAAGCTTAAATTTACAGATGATACAGGAAGGGAATGCTTGTTAGGTCTGTGTCAGGATGTGACTGATGCTATGCGCATTAAACATGAATATACGGAGAAGCTTGCGCTTGTGCAGAATATGGCTGAGATTGATTCGCTTACAGGCATCAAGAACAAGAATGCATATAAGGTAAGAGAGAGTATCATGAATCAGAGAATTCAGGAGCAGCGTCAGCCTGAGTTCGCTATTGTGGTTTTGGATGTAAATGATCTTAAGAAAATTAATGATACTGAAGGGCATGAAGCCGGTGATAAGTATATATGTGATGCGTGTGACATAATCTGCAATATTTTTAAGCGCAGCCCTGTTTACAGAATAGGCGGCGATGAATTTGTGGTTATTTCGCAGGATGAGGACTATGCTCGCAGTGAGGAACTTGTAGATGTAATTGCACGGCATAACAAGGATGCTCTTATAAACGGCGGAGTAGTCGTTGCCTGTGGTATGGCAAAATATGACCAACAAGATTGTGTGGCTGCAGTATTTGAAATTGCAGACAAAAGAATGTATGAAAACAAGAAGAGCTTGAAGATGCGTAGGTCATAGAGGGATAAAAAGTTATATGCTGTAAATTAGCAGTGTTTATTTACGGGTGAATTAACTTGTGATTTTTCTGGAAGAGTTTTATACTAAAAGTTAGAGTTATATATATTGTAGTAGATAGGAGGTTATTTAACATGCCAGCTATTATGCCTATTTCCGATCTTAGAAATTATACAGATGTACTTAAAGAAGTTGATTCAAGTAGTAGAGTATACCTTACCAGAAATGGTAGAGGTGCTTATGCAATAATGACTGTGGAGGAAGCAGATGAACTTGATCGCTTAAGGACTCTTCATAATGTATTAGGTGATCTTAAGAAGGCTGAAATGCGTTCGAATCGAGAAGGTTGGGTTAGTGATGAAGAAATGCAGAAAGTGATGGGACTTGACGATTGAAGGCATTACGTTATTCTCAGGATTATAAAGAAAAGATTATAGAAATGCGGAAGTACATTGACTCGTATTTTGGAGAAGCAAAAAGGAAAGAAGTATTCGCAAAAATAAATGGCAGAATCCATGAAGTCAAGGAAAATGAAAATATAGGAATATCTGTCAAAAATATGTTTGGAATCGATACTGATTACTATTTTATTTATGTTGCAAAGAATTATATTTTCTACAGGATTGATGATAATCAGATATATATTGTGAATATTTATGATGAACGTGAAGATTATATGTGGAAATTGTTTGGAATAAAAACGACTTCTCAAGAAACAGAAGAATATTGGGGCGAATAATTAGTGTCACATTTTGGCGTGATAGGATATGGAATGGATATCTTAATCACGCTATTTATACATATATAGGGAATTTTTGATGGATTATAAGCAGAATATTCATACCATTAGGCGATACTTATGGACAAACCAAATTTCAAAGATTTAAAGAAGTTAATAAACGCAATTGATGATGCAAATGCGGCATTTAAAAATATCTATAATGACCGGACGCTGCAGGAAAGTAATATTAAGCAGATTTGCAATAAGATCGCAGGAATTGAGGCTCGGAAGGAACTTTTTAACATTCCTGTGGATGAGCTAAAAAAAGCAAGAGCAGGCATCCGGGTTCAGGCACTAGTGGATGCAGGTTATACGAGCCTGGGGCAGCTGGCAAAGGCTACTGACTATGAAATACAGTCTCTTGACGGCATAGGAGAAAAGCAGACAGAGGCTATAAGAAATGTCGTTACTGAATTTGCCAATAGTTTGGCGTCAAGAGTGACAATCCGTCTTGATCCGGATGATAAGTCTGAAAATGCAGACGACAATGCTGAGCTTATTACAGAACTTGCTAATTATCTTAATAGCGAAAAAGTAAGAAGAGATGTTTCGGAAGGTTCATCAAATCTTGATGATTATGCTCAGAGGATAAAGAACAGCGGGATGATAAGAAACGGGTTCCACTGGATCTTTTCCTCAGGTGTTTCTAAGCAGAATACCGTGACTATGGCTGAAGACATATATGAGTTTGTGAGTAGCTCTTTCTTTGATAATATGCTTCATGCCATTAATCAGTATCAGGAAGCATCTCATACAACTAAGGTTGCGGCCATGGAGGCTTTTAACAGGAATAGCGCTGAATTCTATGTGCTGCTGGAGAGCCTTGGCAATATGACCGGCAACAAGCCTTTTGTATATGACAGTATTCCGGCGCAGCTTGCAGAAGAGATAAATGAAACAGCTCTTAATTTGGATGGATTTAGTGGATCGCTTAGGGCTTATCAGATATTTGGAGCAAAATATATTTTACATCAGAAGAAGGTTCTTCTTGGCGATGAGATGGGACTTGGAAAGACAATCCAGGCCATTGCTGCAATGGCTCATATACAGGTGACGCAGCAAAAGAAATGTTATTTTCTGATCGTTTGTCCTGCCAGCGTGCTTATAAACTGGGCAAGGGAACTAAAGAAATTTAGCAGGATAGAGGCTTTTATCATACATGGTCAGACACTTGAAGATTCTTTTGAAAGATGGAAGGATAATGGCGGTGCTGCAATAACCAACTACGAGTCCATGGGAAAGATTGTAGATTGCATAGATAATCACATGTCTCTTTCTATGTTGGTTATAGATGAAGCGCATTACATGAAGAATCCGGATGCCAAAAGAACTATGTACATCAGAAGGCTTGATAACGAGTCGGAGAGAATTCTTTTGATGACAGGAACGCCGCTTGAAAACAGCGTTGACGAGATGTGCAACCTGATTGATTTTGTTCGGCCCGATATGACAGAACAGGTAAAGGCACTGGCAAATATCAGTCACTTGCCGCAGTTTAAAGAAAGCTTGGCACCGGTATATATCAGAAGAACAAGGCAGCAGGTTCTCAAGGAACTTCCGGAAATCGCACAGGAACAGGAGTGGTGCAGCCTTACAGATGCAGATAAAGACACCTATAAAGATGCGATTGTAAGTGGAAGATTCTCCGATATGAGAAGGGTTTCTTTTCTTCAGGATGACATGACTACATCATCAAAGTGCATGCGACTTCTGGAACTTCTTGATCAGGCAGAAAGTGAAGGAAGAAAGGTTATCATATATTCTTTCTTTAGAGAAACAATATCTAAAGTCAGTGATCTTCTTGGAAGAAGATGCATAGGTGTGATCAGCGGAGACACTAAGATGAGTACAAGGCAGTTTCTTGTGGATAAGCTGGGCGAGGCTCCCGGAGGAAGCGCTCTTGTTAGCCAGATAATTGCAGGGGGCGTCGGATTAAATATTCAGGCTGCCAGTATAGTGGTGTTTTGCGAACCACAGATCAAACCGTCTTTGGAAAGCCAGGCCCTTTCAAGAGTATACAGAATGGGACAGGTCAGAAACGTGCTTGTATACAGGCTGTTATGCCCTGATACTATAGATGATGAGATGATGCTGATCCTTGATGAGAAACAGATAGAATTTGATAACTATGCTGATGAGTCCGTAGTTGCAGGCGCTTTCGATAACATAATGGACAAGGAATGGATTACTAAAGCAATTGAAAAAGAAAGACAAAAATATTTACCCGCTAGTTTTTCAAATTTCATATGATTCTATTTTCTTCCTAAATAAAACGTTGCTGCACAACAACTATTTGTTGATGGTTATCAAAAAGCCCGTATTTTAAAATATTTCTATGGCAAATTTTTTTAAATGATGGTTATCGGCATATGGCAGAACTAAAAAAATATGCCGGATAATAAGGAGGTTTCAATGAAATACAAAGGGCTTTTTGAGCCGATCAAAATCGGCAAACTGGAAATCAAAAACCGCTATGCCATGGCTCCCATGGGACCGCTTGGTCTCGGAGACTGCGAAGGCGGATGGAATGACAGAGGTATCGACTACTACACCAGACGTGCTCAGGGTGGTATCGGTCTTATTATTACGGGTGTAACTTTTTCGGATACAGAGGTGGAAAAACCTTCTTTCCCCAACACACCCAATTCAACATACAATCCGGTTCAGTTCGTAAGAACCAGCCGTGAGATGACAGAGCGTGTTCATGCTTACGGATCAAAGATCTTTTTACAGATGAGCGGTGGATTCGGACGAGTTACAATTCCTACAAACTTAGGTGAATTTCCGCCTGTATCTGCATCACCAATTCCTCACAGATGGCTTGATAAAACTTGCCGTCCACTTACAGTTGAAGAGATTCACGGAATCGTAGAGAGTTTCGGAAAAGGCGCATATAACGCTAAGCGTGCAGGATTTGACGGCGTTGAGATCCACGCTGTTCACGAAGGATATCTTATCGATCAGTTCGCTATCTCATTCTTCAACCAGCGTACAGATGAATATGGCGGATCACTTGAAAACAGACTTAGATTTGCAAAAGAAATCCGTGAAGAGATCGCTAAGACTTGCGGATGGGATTTCCCTGTTGCATTAAGATTCTCATTAAAGAGCATGGTTAAGGATTTCCGTGAAGGCGCACTTCCCGGAGAAGAATTCGAGGAGAAGGGACGTGATATCGAGGAAGGTATCGAGGCCGCAAAGCTTCTCGAGAAATATGGCTATGATGCTCTTGATGTTGATGCCGGAACATATGATGCATGGTGGTGGAATCATCCCCCGATGTATATGGAGAAGGCTCCTTACAAAGAGTTTGCAAGAATTACAAAAGAAAATGTAAATATCCCTGTTATCATGGCCGGTCGTGTCGATAACCCGGATACAGCTCTTGAGTGCCTGGAAAGCAATATTTGCGACATGATCTCTCTCGGACGCCCGACTCTTGCCGATCCTGATATTGTAAATAAGATTCGCAGAAATAATTTAAGCCAGATCCGTCCTTGCATCAGCTGCCAGGAAGGCTGTATGGGTCGTATTCAGAGCTATTCGCTTATAAACTGTGCCGTTAACCCTCAGGCAGGTAAAGAGAGATTAAACAGGTACAATCCTATTGTCAAAAAGAAGAAGGTTCTTGTAGTAGGCGGTGGTGTTGCCGGACTTGAGGCTGCACGCGTACTTGCAGAGAGAGGTCACGAACCTGTTCTTTATGAGGCAACAGAGAGACTTGGCGGAAATCTTATCCCGGGAGGCGCACCTTCATTTAAGGAAGACGATATAGCTCTTGCAAAGTGGTATGAAGATGAAATGACACGTCTCGGAGTAGAGGTTCATCTTAATACCAAGGCTACCGAAAAAGAGATTCTCGACGAGCAGTTCGATGCTGTTATCCTTGCAACAGGTTCACGTCCGAAGATGTTCTCGCTTGGAGATGACGAGAAGGTATATTCTGCAGAGCAGGTACTTCTTGGCCGGAAGGAAACAGGTGATAACGTAGCTGTAGTTGGTGGAGGACTTGTCGGATGTGAGCTCGCACTTGACCTTGCCATGAAGGGTAAGAAGGTTACTATTGTTGAAGCTCTTGATAAGATTCTGGCAGTTAACGGACCTCTATGCTCAGCAAATAAGGAAATGCTTGAGAAGCTTATTCCTTTCAACGGAATTGAAGTTGTAACAGGAGCGAAGGTTACAGAGTATAAGAACGGCGTTCTTAAGGCTGAAGTTGCAGACAGCACTAAGGAACTTGCCGCAGACAGCGTTGTTTTATGCGTTGGATATTCGAGCGAAAATACTCTTTATAACCGGTACAAGAACGATGTGGATGAGATCTATCTTCTAGGAGATGCAAGACAGGTATCCAACATTATGTACGGTATCTGGGATGCATTTGAAGTAGCAAATCATATCTGATAAAAGAAAATCAAAAACACAAATAAAAACGACGAATGACTCATTATCTAAGTCATTCGTCGTTTGTTTGTTTGATAGGAAAATCCTATCAAACAAAAAACGCTCCGCTATGGATGCGACCGATGCGCAGATGAATTATGCAAGCTTAAGCTTGCGCGCATCGGCGCGCAAAGAGTCGCGAGCGACTCTTTGTTCTGTAGAGCATGTAACAAGCTTAGTGAAGCTTATCTGAACACTGCTCCAAAAACCTCTTCGCCAGTTCCGCATCAGGTGAGTTTTCCAGATAAATCCCATACACATCCCAAGTATAGGTATCAGTTATAGGAATCGCTTTAACGTCGGTATCATCTTTGAAAAACCTTGGAGCAATGCCGATTCCGATCCCATTTTTTACAAGACGGTAAATAGAATCCCCTTCGCCAACCTTTGCAACAATCTCGGGATTGAAATCATTCATGTGGCAGGCGTTTATGAAATCGTGATAAATGTGGTATTTCTCGTTCATGGAGATAAGAGGTTCATCTTTGATCTCCGTAATACTGATCTGCTGTTTGCCTCTGAGTCTGTGGTCTTTGTGGACATACAGGACGATATCTACAGATTTGATGAGTTCTGACAAAAGCCCCGGAACCTGCGGCTTTCCTACAACGAGACCGCAGTTTATCTCATCGTTCAGCACACGCTTCAGGACAGTTTTGTTTTCCTGTTCATCCCAGCTTGCAACAATTTCCGGATTCGATTTCATAAAAGAATGCACCGAAGGAATATCTACAGCTCGCAGTGTCCCGGCCGCAAATCCAATCCTGAAGCGCTTCTCCCTGTCATTCACAGCTCTTATCTCCGAGAACATTTCATTCATGCTTTTAATTATAGTCTTGGATTTTTCATAAAAAATCTTTCCGCTCTCCGTAGGTACAAAGCCGTCTTTAGTCCTTGAAAAAAGTTGAGTGCCGCATTCCTCTTCAAGGTTCTTTATGATCTTACTTAGGCCTTGCGGTGACAGAAAAAGTTTATTTGCAGCTACCTGCAGGTTACGCTCTTCATATATGATTTGAAAACATTTTAGATTTCTCGTGTTCATAAAAAAATAATAGCAAGGTGGGAAAAATATGCAATAGTCGCATCGGCGGAGAGTTTATTTTTATGTGATATACTTTAGTGAAAAGACACTTTTTTTCATTGAGGGATTAAGGAGATAAAAAATGGATGCCATTAAAAAATTTGTAAAAAGCGAACTTAGCGGATGGAAGCCGTTTGATGTTATTTGGCTTGTTTTTGCGACTGCGGTAATCCTGGGATTGTCAATTTACTGGAAGGATTCTCCGGTCAGCCTCTGGGCCGCTGTCACAGGCGTTTGTTGTGTTATTCTGACAGGAAAAGGAAAAAGGTCTTCTTTTATCTTTGGACTTGTAAATACGATTTTGTACGCGACTGTTGCTTTGTGGGCAAAATACTACGGGGAAGTAATGCTGAATCTTATTTATTACCTCCCGATGAATTTTGTGGGCTTAATTGCATGGAAAAAGTATATGAATGATGAGACGGGCGAAGTCATCAAGGAGCGCCTGAGCTTATCAAAGAGTATTGTTGTCTATGCGATAACTGCGGTATCAATCGTGATATATGGTTCTATATTGAAAAGAATGGGTGGAAACTTGCCGTATGTTGACAGCATGAGCACGGTTGTTTCGGTTGTTGCACAGGTTCTTTCCATTAAACGATTAACGGAACAGTGGGTCCTGTGGATCGTCGTTGATATTGTTACCGTGTTTATGTGGGCAGTGGATTTTATGAAGGGAGGAGAATCTATTTCTACTCTTGCCATGTGGAGCATATATCTTATAAACGCTTTTATCATGTTTATTCGCTGGTATAAGGAGGCCAAAAAGAATGCAGTATAACGTTGGTATGTACGGTGGCAGCTTTAATCCGCTTCATTTGGGGCATGTGGATTGCATTATACAGGCTGCAAACATGTGCCGTGAATTATATATAGTTCTGAGCGTAGGAAATAACAGAGGCGAAATAAATTACAGAGTACGCTACAGATGGCTTTATCAGCTCACAAAACATATCGGAAATGTAAAGATAATAACTTTGTTTGATGATGCTGCCACAAAAGCTGATTATACAGAAGAGTACTGGGACAGCGATGCAAAGAAGGTTAAGGAGCAGATCGGAAAGCCGATAGATATCGTTTTTTGCGGAGACGATTATGATGAAAACAGCTTCTGGAACAAGTGCTATCCGGAAAGTGAGATCTATTTTTTCCCGCGGAATGATATAAGCTCTACAGAGATTAGGAAGAATCCGTATAAGCGATGGGATTGGATCCCGAATGTTGCAAAGCCTTATTTTGTAAAAAAAGTTCTCCTCATGGGCGGGGAGAGCACCGGAAAATCAACGCTTACCATTAACCTGGCAAACAGATTCAATACAAACTATATTGATGAAGCCGGAAGAGAAATCTCAGAGCGAAGCGGAACCGACATGTTAATGCTCTCGGAGGATTTCACGGAGATCTTATTGCAGCACAAGTTGAATGAGATCAACGCCATAAATAACAGCAATAAAGTTTTGTTTATAGATACGGACACCCTGGTAACACAGTTTTATATGAGTTTTCTGAACGATCCGGAAATAGACAGGAACAAAGCACTTTCAGATGCGATAGATGCTGTCAATGAATATGATCTTATCCTGTTCCTGGAGCCGGATGTTGCTTTCGTTCAAGACGGTGATCGAAGCGAAGTCATCCGCGATGACAGGGAGACCTACAGCAATAAGATAAAAGACCTGATCACATCTCACGGCAAGAATTTTATAGTTATAAATGGAACGTACCAAGAGCGCTATATTAAAGCCGTTGAAGCAGTAGAAAGATTGCTTTCGGATTAATGTGAAATCATACAAAAGGAGAGAGTTTATGGAATTTACAACAGATATTTTCAGTCAGTTTGATAAGAAGTGGGCACTTCTTACAGCGGGGGAAAAGGACAATTTTAACACAATGACGATTAGTTGGGGCGGTCTTGGAACATTATGGAATAAGCCGGTTGCTACAGTTTATGTAAGGACACCCCGTTACACTCATGATTTCATGGATAATAACGAATATTTCACGATCAGCTTCTACCCTGAGAAGTATAAGGATACACTTGTAGTACTTGGAACAAAATCAGGAAAAGAAATCGATAAGATGCATTCGTCGGGGCTGACTGCCAAAGAAGTTAATGGCTCAATGACTTTTGAGGAGGCAGAGGTAACTCTGGTCTGCAAAAAGCTCTTTTGCCAGAGACTTGATCCAAAGAACATGCATCAGGACATTTCAAAGCGCTTCTATGACGGGGATGCGGAGCATGATATGTACATTGGGGAAGTTGTGGATGTTTTGAGATAACCGCGTACAGTGGTTGAGGTTTATTATGATTTTACTTTTATCCATACCAATATTTCTTACAATATGGGAAATAGCTTTATTTATACGTGAGCTAAAAAAGAATCCATTCGATGAAAGTTGGGCTATTGATGCACTGGTGTTCATTTTCGGAGCTATATATGCTCGCCTATATGGGGTGTATAAATGGATTACATGGGAAGACTGGAATGTACAGCTTGTAAATGCAGAAAGACATGCGCCAATCTATACAGATTCGCTTTTCACGGTTGTAGTTATCTTTATAATCGCTTTTGCAGGATACGTTCTGCTTCAGCGTAAAGAGCTGACAAAAATGCCACCGTTAGTAGTTGTGCTTTCGATTTCTGCTATGTATCTGGGAATGATCCAGTTAATTGTTTATACGATACAGATAGTCGGAGCTAAAATAGATAACGATCCTCTGGATTATTCTGTTATTGTTTTGCCTGTATGTTGCGGCATCATCACTGCAAGAACCATACTGAGAAAAATCCATGAGTGGAAAGAACAGAATACAACAAATGACAAGATACTGGAAAACAAAATATTACGTGTCGCTGACAAAATATTGAGAAAGGCAGATCTATGGCCTGTACTGGCATTTTTATTAATGTTCCCCCTTCTTGGAATACTTATTATGATTCTCATTTTGTTTGGACAAGCGCCGGATTCTATCATAAAAGCCTGGACAGAAACAAGTGAATGGGCATTATCAACAAAGCAGAGCCCGCCCAACCTGCATGTTGACGAGCATTATCTATGTACAGTTGCCGCAGGAGGACATAGAAAAATAGTTAAGCCAATCCGAAAAGGAATACGGCATGGACACGAAGTTATCGTAAATAGACAGCTCTGCATTGCCAACGCCTTCGAGGAAGTCCTGCAAGAAAAAACGCCCCGTGCGCATAGGCTGATACGTGGTTTCTATGACAAATACGGCTTCCCTGTCGCCAAACTTATCAGACATAAGTGGTCAGCGGATATTGTCTACTTTTTAATGAAACCACTGGAATGGATATTCCTTATCGTCCTGTATTCAACCGATGTCCACCCTGAGAACAGAATTGCCGTTCAATATACGGGTTACAAAAAATAAATTATAATTATAATTCTCAGACATCATTCCTATTTGGGAGTGGTGTCTGATTTTTTACGTACATTAAATCTGGGAAATTGATTTGTACCCGTAGAAATAAGTGAATGTAGGAACGGCTTTACGGGCATGGAATCCAGAAATCGATTTGTACCCGTAGAAATAAACGAATATGATAAAGATTTTACGGGTATAAAGTTTGCAATTGAATCTGAGCCACGTAGGGGAGGCCACAGAGGCTATCTGGATTACTAAGCTGTCTTTCTTGGAATTAAAGATACAACTAAGTAAATACATGCTAGTGTTAAAAAAGCAGAACAGAGATGCGCTTCTCTGTTCTGCCAAAATTATGCCAAAGACTTCCAATAGTCATTATCATGCATGTAATCAAAACATTCGTCTTCAACAAATCTTTTTATAAGTTTCGCTTTGAAATTTTCATAGAATTCGTCGCTTACATTTCCTGTTTCAACATGTGAAAAGAAATCCGACTTTGCATAATCAAGGATAGTATCGGTGTTATCAATGAGTTTTTTCATTATCTTCGCGGTTGCATCAACATCTTTTTCATGAGCGGCAAGCTGCAATTTGAATGCATTTTCCTGATAAGGACCGAGGTCAAAGCATTTCGCAAGGTTACAGTTAAGCTCTGAAGTACGCTTCGCAAGTTTCATATCATTTTTTTCCAGACAGAATACGTGCAGAGCATCCACGATCATCCGTAGCCTGCTCAGTTGCTCGAACATCAACGACTCATAAGTCCTATAAGCTTCGGTATCCTTACCTGTTTTGGCGAGAATATTTGCGGTGAAAAGCTTCTTATCGGGATTCTCGTCAGAGAAGTATTTAAGATATTCATGTGCTTTCTCATATTCTTTTTTGCTCATTTTAAGGTGGAAAAGAGATTCTGCCGCAGTCTTTCTTATTTTCGGATCTTTGGCGTTGATTAACTGCGAATACCACAGAGCTATTGTGTCACAATACTTATCCTCATTGAGAATGCTCTTCATTATAAGAGCTGAATTGAGCGTTATCGCTACTTTCCACTTGAGATTTTCACAGTTCGGATATTGCTCGACTTTTTCTTTTGCAAGATTGAACATGTCTTCAAAAGGCGCGTTGCCGTAAATCTTCATACTCAGATCTTTTACAAAAAAACTAATCTCGTCATCCGTCAGTTCATCTTTATACGCAAGGAGTTCATCTGTGGTTATTCTAAGAAGCCTTGCAATCGGGGCAAGCAGGCTTATGTCGGGAAGAGTATTCCCGTTTTCCCATTTGTTGACTGCGGGTGTAGTAACACCGAGACGCGTTGCCATTTCTTCCTGCGTAAATCCAAGTTCTTTTCGATATTTTCTAATAGTATTTCCTATATCCATCTTCGTGCCCTCCAATAATCTATTGTAACCGGTTCTGAGATTATGATATCGGAACGCCGCAGAAAATACTATTGAACAGGTGTTAATTATCGGGAAATTTTTTTAACCGCAGGGAAATAACAGCTATTCAATAACCACCGGTAGCGTGGTATAGCTTTGTCTCATCAGCGCCGGATTGTCTATTTTTCTGATTATCATGTCAGCAGCCTGCAGGCCCATGTCGTAGACGTTGATATCTACGATCGTGGGTTTTGGATTGATTATACAGGTGCCGACGGAGCACGCGTTGATGCCGCAAAGTGCATGTCTCCGAAGACAATACATGAACTTGAGGAGTATATAGGAGTACCTACATTCGGTGAGAATTTTGACATGGATGTTGATTTTGTCAGCAAGTGGGTTGGCGATAACGGAGTGAGCGGAATGCTTGACTTCCCGCTGTTTCAGGCAATCGTAAATGATTTTGCACATGGCCGTAACTTTGATAACACTGATGAGATCTCATTAAAGACTATATTCAATCAGGACGGTATGTATGGTGACCATGTCAATCAGATGGTTACATTTATCGATAACCATGACAGGAACAGATTCCTCACAGAGGCGGGCGGCGATATTTACAAAATGAAGAATGCGACAACATACTGGGGACAGAGTGTATATCTTTCAGGAGACTGCGAAGCACTTGGAAATTGGGATCCTGCTCTTGCAGCCGGACCGGCATCATGCCCCGATTATCCGAAGTGGACATTTTCTGTAAAGCTTCCTATCGGTAAAAATATCGAATTTAAGGCCATAATGAAGGATGAAAGCGGAAATGTGACTTGGGAATCCGGCAACAATCACAGCTACACGGTTCCTTCAGAAGGTGGAAATTATACAATTCACTGGAATTGATGATCTGAGATTTTATTGCTATTATATTCCTGTCTCGTGTATAGAAATATATGCGAGGCAGGAAAGGAAAAAAATGAACATACAGATTTTTGGTACGAAGAAATGCAATGATACTAAGAAGGCGGAACGCTTCTTCAAAGAGCGCGGCATCAAGTATCAGTTTATCGATATGAAAGAAAAGGGTATAAATGACATTGGGACGGTTCTAATGTTATGCCTTTGACTTTTGACTAAATACATAAATTACAACATGGAGGAGACATAATATGAGTTGGGAAGTGCAATTGATGGAGTGGCTACAGGCCAATATTCCGGGACCGCTTATTTTGCTAATTTCGCAGTTTTCTGCTTTTGGAGAGGAGTTTGCGCTTGTTGCGGTCATGGGCTTTGTTTATTGGTGCTATGATAAAGAATTTGGACGAAAAATAGGATTACTTGTATGTTCTTCACTAATTTTATTTCCTATGATAAAAAACATTGTTTTCAGGATTCGTCCCTATATGGAGCATAGCAGCATAAAATGCCTGCGTCCCGTAGAGCCTGATGCGGATCTTATGGATGTGGATGCGCAAGGGTATTCATTTCCAAGCGGACATTCGACCAATGCGGCAACAGTCTATCCCGGAATTGTTATTTTTGGAAAAAATAAGGACAGGCTCAAATTGGTGTTATCAATTATATTGATGCTGTTTGTAGGTTTTTCGAGAGTTGTAGTCGGATGTCATTATCCTACAGACGTGCTCTGCGGATGGACACTTGGTTTAGCTATGGTTTTTGTTATTTCTTTTTTGTATAAAAAGATAAAGAATCAAAATGTCATATTTGCGATAGCTGCAGTAATCGGAACTATCGGAGTCTTTTATTGCAAGACAAGCGATTTTTTTAGTGCATACGGTATACTTTTTGGTCTGTGGCTTTCAATACCTTTTGAGAAGAAATTCGTAAATTTTGAATCTACAAGAAATCCAATGTCAAGCATTTTAAGACTTGTTGGCGGTGCGGTAGTATTTTTTGCACTTGATGAGATTTTAAAAATTCCTTTTGGCAAGGAGTTCCTAAATTCGGGAACTATGGTTGCTCATCTTGTAAGAAGCGGAAGATATATGATCGCTATTTTTGTTTCGCTTGCTGTATATCCAATGTTATTTAAGTTTAGAATTTTCTCGCTTGAGGTGCCTGAACGTGGCGAAGAAGTTGGCGACGGAATTTACTGATTTGTATTTGATTTAAAGTTATATGGGGAAATTGTAACAATAAGGAAAGGGTAATAAAGAAGCTTGTTATGTAGTACAAAAATAAAATAAAAAGGAGACTTGAAATGGAAAGTACTAACAAGAAACGATTTATAACCTTTATTGCCGTTGCGTACGGTGCTGTAGCTCTAATGTGTATCTTTATGTATATCGGCTTAAAAGCCGGAAAAGATCTTTCAGTCTTTCCGCTTGCACATATGCTTTTTCCTGCATGCGGAGTTATAATTGGAACTTTATTGTTTGGAGATAAGGAAAAAAAGGTTCCGAAAGCAGGATTTTTTGTGATGATTATTACCATGGTAGTTTTGTTGGTTATGAGTTTAGCTTCTATATTTACAACGCAGAAAAAGATTCAGACCGTGACAGGAGAGGGTACAAACTGGTCATCATACGCTCAGACTGTGATTGTTATAGCAAGTGTTGTATGTTACGTCCTTTTCTGGGTATGTGGCAAGGAAAAGAGAAAAAATGTCGGACTTAGTAGGAATGCGGTTGGTAAAAGCATACTTTTAGTTGCTGTTTTCATTGTTTTATATTTTGTAAGACTTTTTATTTGGACTGCTTTGAAGCAGGTCTTTGTAAATGATGGAACAAATGCTGTAGGTGAAATGGCAAAAGTGTTATTTTCGCCTCAGAGTGCATATATAGCTTTTTCAATTCTTATTACTTTTCCTTTGTCATTTACATTGTTTTTGGGAGAAGAATATGGATGGAGATATTATTTACAGCCAATTCTGCAAAAAAAGTTTGGGTTACGACGCGGTGTTTTGATTTTGGGGGTTGTATGGGGAATTTGGCATATTGGATTGGATTTTATGTATTATGCGGTTAATTCCGGACCAATGTATTTTGTAAATCAGATTATTAACTGTATTGCCTTGGCTATATTTTTTGGATATGCATACATGAAAACCAAAAACATATGGGTAGTAACATGGATGCATTATATCAATAATAATTTTGCCTTGTTATTTGCTAATGGGGATACAGATTTGTTTCAGAATCAGACAGTTTTGGCTTCGGATTTACCATTCATTATATTGGGAGCAAGCGTACTCATTATCTTTATTTTTGCGCCAATCTATAAGGGGAAAAAAGATATGCTTGAATCTGAGCAGGGAAATGAACAGAATGTAGCATAAAAATAAAAGCTGTGAACTAATGAAATACATCGGTTCACAGCTTTATTTTTTACATCAAATCTGTGCAAGATCTTCCTGAGTAAGCATCTTGAGAGATTTGTTTGCGGCAAGTTTTGCTTCGGCATTCTTGGTATCTGAAACTCTGAATATCATGTAAGCGTGATCCTTGGCGCATCCGCCTGAGAAAGCGTACATGTACTCGATGTTGACTTTGGCTTCGTCAAATACCGAAAGGAGTTTATCAAGTCCGCCCGTCTCATCCGGAATCTCGATGGCAAGAACCGGAGTGAGGCTTGCTACAAAATTATTTTCTTTAAGAGTATTAACAGCTGCGAGAGCATCGTCAACTACAAGTCTTGCAATACCGAAGTCTTTGGTTTCGGCAAGAGAAGTAGCGCGCATGTCAATCTTGTTCGCTGCAAGTACACTTGTCATTTTCTTCAAGGTACCGGGTTTATTCTCAAGAAATACTGAAATCTGCATTACGCTCATAGCTGTATCCCCCTTTGCATCTTATATTTTCATTATACGATTAGATTTTTCTCTTGTCGATTACACGAACAGCTTTTCCTTCGCTTCTTGCGATAGACTTGGGAGCAAGGAGAGAAACCTTAGCCTTGATTCCAAGCATGGACTTAAGGCCTTCAACAAGTTTTTTCTGACGTTCTTCAACTTCACCGACGTTATCCGTGAACATTTCGGGAGTCATTTCAACCTGAACGTCGAGAGTATCTGTGTTGTTTACTCTGTCTACGACAATCTGGTAGTTTGCTGCATAGCCGTTGTTCATAAGAACAGTCTCAATCTGGCTCGGGAATACATTTACGCCGCGGATGATAAGCATGTCATCTGAACGTCCCATAGGCTTAGCCATGCGGACATGAGTTCTTCCGCAAGAGCATTTTTCTCTTGTGAGCTTGCAGATGTCTCTTGTACGATAGCGGATCATCGGGAAAGCTTCTTTATCTACGGCTGTGAATACCAGCTCACCTTGTGAACCTTCGGGAAGAACTTCTTCTGTGTCGGGATCGATGATCTCGGCAATGAAGTGATCCTCATTGATGTGCATTCCGTTCTGAGCAGAACATTCAAATGCAACACCGGGACCTGAGAGCTCTGTAAGTCCGTAGATGTCATATGCTTTGATTCCGAGAGTCTTCTCGATATCTGCACGCATTTCTTCACTCCAGGCTTCTGCACCGAAGATACCGGCTTTAAGCGGAATATCATCGGGGCCGTAGCCCATCTCTTTGAAACGCTCACCGAGGTAAGCGGCATAGCTGGGAGTACAGCAGAGGATAGTGGCACCAAGATCGTTGATGAACATGATCTGTCTGTCTGTATTTCCTGAGCTGATGGGAACAGTTAGAGATCCTACTTTGTGTGAACCGCCGTGAATTCCGGCTCCGCCTGTGAAGAGACCGTAGCCGTATGCAACATGAACGACGTCTTCATTTGTTCCGCCGGCAGCCATGATGGCACGTGCACAGCAATCTTCCCAGAGGTCGATGTCATGCTGCGTGTAGTAGGCAACAACTCTTTTTCCGGTTGTTCCGGATGTGGAGTGGATACGAACACATTCCTTTAACGGTTTTCCGAGAAGTCCGTAAGGATAAGCGTCTCTTAAATCTTTTTTGGATAAAAAAGGAAGTTTATGGAGGTCGTCAACCGACTTGATATCATCAGGTGTAACACCTTTTTCTTCCATTTTTTTGCGGTAGTAAGGAACATTGTCCCATACGTGTTTTACTTGCTTAACTAGTTTTTCTGATTGAATCTTGCGAATTTCCTCATAGGGCGCACACTCAATGTCCTTTTGATAATATCGCTCCATGTATAATTCCTCCGTGTGTTTGTAGATAGGTGATAAAAAAGCTTATGATAGCAATATCACTTCATGTTTTTTCCAAGCTCAAATGCCTTCTTGTTCATTTCAAGGAACTTGGAAGGTACATTTGCTTCAAGTGACTTCATCCATGCTTCTTCGGGAAGATCAAAGTAGTGTGAGAGTCTTCCGAGAAGAACGATGTTAACGGCTTTTGCAGATCCTGCCTGCTCAGCAAGTGAGAGACAGTCGAGAGCATCAACTTTAGCACCTGTTTCTTTTAACTTGGAAACAAGATCTTCGGGATACTCAGCAGCACCTGTAATTACAGGCATGGGATCGATCTGCTGTGTATTCGTAACAATCTGTCCGTCTTTTTTAAGGAAAGGAAGCCATCTTGCAGCTTCGAGAATCTCGAAAGAAACAATGTAATCAGCTTCGCCCTTATCGATAACGGGAGAGTAAACCTTATCACCGTATCTTACGTAAGTAACAACGCTACCGCCTCTCTGAGACATTCCGTGTACTTCTGACACTTTAACGTCGTAGCCCTGTGAAAGGAGGAGGTGTCCCAATAATTTGCTGGCAAGAAGAGAGCCCTGTCCGCCAACTCCGACAATCATAATATTCTTAGTTTCCATTATCATGCCTCACTTTCTGCTGTGCTTTCAAATGCACCGACAGGGCACATCTGTGAACATACATTGCAGCCTACACATAATGTGTTATCAATAGTTGCCTTGCCGTTCTTCATTGAGATGGCAGGACATCCGATCTTCATACATGACTTACATCCGACGCACTTATCTGTATTAACCTTAAGAGGAGCGTTGTGCTTTACATATTTAAGAAGAGCACAAGGTCTTCTCGAGATGATAACTGAAGGAGCTTCTACATTAAGTTCTTCCTTAAGAACTTCGTCGCACTGCTTTAAGTTGTAAGGATCAACGACTCTTACGCGCTCAAAGCCCATAGCTTTGCAAAGTGCCTCGAGATCAATCTTGCCTGCAGGATCTCCCTTGATGTTGTAACCTGTTGTAGGATTTTGCTGGTGACCTGTCATTCCTGTGATTGAGTTATCAACGATGACGATAGTTGAGTTTGACTGGTTGTAAGCAACATTTGCAAGTCCTGTCATACCTGAGTGCATGAATGTGGAATCGCCGATAACGGCAACAGTCTTTTTCTCGCTCTCAGCGCCGCGAACTTTGTTAAAGCCGTGAACGGCACCGATTGAAGCACCCATGCAAAGTGTCATCTCGATTGCTCCGAGAGGCGGAACCGCGCCGAGTGTATAACATCCGATATCACCAAGAACCGTACAGTTATTCTTTTTAAGAGTGTAAAAGAGTCCTCTGTGAGGGCAGCCTGCACACATAACGGGTGGTCTTGCGGGAATCTGCTCATCGATGGTAAAGCCTTCATTTACATCTTTTCCGAAAGCCTTTGCAAGAAGATTCTGTGAGAACTCATCGATAACGGGAAGAAGCTCTTTTCCCGTAACTTCGATTCCGAGAGTCTTAACGTGATTTTCGATGATAGGATCAAGTTCTTCAACAACAAAGAGCTTGTCAACTTTTGCAGCAAAGTTCTTTATAAGATCGCAGGGAAGAGGATTGGTCATTCCAAGCTTGAGAACGCTTACGGAGTCACCGAATACTTCTTTTACATACTGATAAGAAGTTGAGCATGTGATGATACCGATCTCTGTGCCGCCCATTTCAACTCTGTTGATGGGATTTTCTTCGGCAAATTTGATAAGATCCTGAGTACGCTGCTCAACGATGGGGTGACGCTTTTTGGCATTGCCGGGCATCATAACGTATTTAGCGATATTTTTTTCATACGGCTTGTCGGGAACAGTGCGCTCGCCTGTCTCAACGATAGATTGAGAGTGAGCTACTCTTGTGCACATCTTAAGAAGGACGGGAGTATCAAACTTCTCGGAAATCTCATAAGCAAGCTTGGTGTACTCAAGAGCTTCTTTGGAATCTGAAGGCTCGAGCATAGGAACCTTAGCTGCGATAGCGTGATGACGTGAATCCTGCTCGTTCTGGGAAGAATGCATTCCGGCATCATCGGCAACAACTATAACAAGACCGGCATTTACTCCGGTATAAGACATTGTATAAAGAGGGTCTGCAGCAACGTTAAGTCCAACGTGTTTCTGAGCACAAAATGCTCTGCGACCTGCGAGAGAAGCACCAAAAGCTGATTCCATAGCAACCTTCTCATTTGGAGCCCATTCGCAATATATTTCATCATATTTGGCAGCTTCTTCGGTAACTTCCGTGCTGGGTGTTCCGGGATAACTGGAAATAAAGCATACTCCGGCCTCATAAAGACCGCGAGCAACAGCCTTGTTGCCCAGCATCAGCTGCCCATTTTTTGTTTGATCCATGGTAAAAAACCTCCTACAGAATTTTAGATGGCTCATAATTACTGTTCAATCAGAAATGCGCATATACTGCGCATTTCGTGAGAATATGATTCAAGAGTGAGCACATTCCTCGCGAAGCGAATTTTAATGAATGTGCGAATGCATTACTGGAGCGAGCAGTATGCGAGCGAACAGTAATCAATTTAGCGCGATAAAGTTAATATATCATATTTGACCTTTAAATAGAATACGTTTATACTTTACTTTAGCACTTTAAAGCGGAGGATTTCTTATGCCAATTACGGATTTATTGGAACGAAACAGCAAATTGTATGGGGATGAAGTTGCTCTTGTTGAGATCAATCCGGAGATTAAAGAAGAGCAGAGGGTTACGTGGAGAGAATACGAGCTTATACAGCCGACTTCCACAGCATATTACAGAAGACAGATCACATGGTCGGTTTTTGATGAGAAAGCAAACAGAGTTGCAAATATGCTCATCGAAAGAGGAATCAAAAAAGGGCAGAAATGTGCGATACTTCTTATGAACTGCCTTGAATGGTTGCCTATTTATTTCGGAATATTAAAAGCGGGAGCAATAGCGGTTCCTCTTAATTTCAGATTTGATGCTGAAGAAATTGATTATTGTCTTAACGCATCCGATTCGGATGTTTTATTCTACGGACCTGAGTTTATCGGACGTATTGAGGATATCGCAGAGAAGATAAAGAAGGAGACACTTCTTTTCTTTGTGGGAGACCAGTGTCCTTCTTATGCGGAAGACTACTACAGACAGGTTTCCAACAGTTCTTCGGTTGCGCCGAGAGTTCTTATTGAGGATAAGGATGATGCGGCAATCTATTTTTCATCGGGAACAACCGGATTTCCCAAAGCTATTTTACATATTCACACTGCACTTATGCAGTCTGCCAAGATGGAGGCAATTCATCACGAAACTACACATGAGGACAATTTCCTTTGCATTCCTCCTTTGTATCACACGGGAGCCAAGATGCACTGGTTTGGATCTCTTTATACAGGTAGCAGAGCGGTTCTTTTGAAAGGAAATTCACCTGAATCGATATTCAGAGCCGTTTCGGAAGAAAGATGTACGATAGTATGGCTTCTTGTTCCGTGGGCGCAGGATATTCTGGCAGCGCTTGATTCGGGAAAACTCAAGATAGAAGACTATCATTTAAAACAGTGGAGACTTATGCATATCGGTGCTCAGCCGATTCCGCCGAGTCTCATAAAGAGATGGCTTAAATATTTCCCGCATCACAAGTATGACACAAACTACGGCCTTTCGGAGTCAACGGGCCCCGGCTGCGTGCATCTGGGACTTGAGAATGTTGAGAAAGTCGGCGCCATCGGAATTCCCGGATACGGCTGGAAGACAAAGATTGTCGATGAAAACGGCAAGACCGTTGATCAGGGCGAAATTGGGGAACTCTGCGTAAAAGGCCCGGGAGTAATGGTCGAGTATTACAAGAACCCCGAGGCGACGGCCGAAATATTAAAAGACGGCTGGTTATTTACCGGAGATATGGCTCGTCAGGACGAAGATGGATTCATATTTCTTGTAGATAGAAAAAAAGATGTTATAATTTCAGGTGGAGAAAATCTTTATCCGGTTCAGATAGAGAGTTTCTTAATGAAAAATGACAAGATACATGATGCTGCAGTTATAGGACTTCAGGATGACAGACTCGGCGAGATCGCAGCTGCCATTATCCAGGTAAAAGAGGGAATGACTTTAACTGAGGATGATGTCGATCGTTTCTGTATGGATCTTCCGAGATACAAGAGGCCGAGAAAGATTATTTTTGCCGACGTATTAAGGAATCCTACGGGAAAAATTGACAAACCGAAGCTCCGTGAAATATACTGCGGAGAACATCTTGTTGAACGTCAGAATAAATCTTGATGCTCACAAGCTGTCAGGGGAAAAATCCGACAGAAATTGCGGAGTATGAAAAAGGGAATGTTATGGAAAAGTATGTAATTACCGGAATGAGTTGTGCTGCATGCCAGGTGCGTGTGGAGAAAGCAGTTAATTCTCTCAAAGGAGTTACGGAGTGTACTGTTAATCTTCTTACCAATTCAATGACGGTTGAGGGAAATGTTCTTACCTCAGACATTATCAAGGCTGTTGAGGATGCCGGATACGGCGCAACGCTACTTGATGAAGAGAGTCAAAAAAAACGAGGAGGAAGAGGCGCTTAAAGACAAAGAAACTCCTATTCTTAAACGAAGACTGCTTTATTCGGTCGGATTTCTGCTCGTTCTTATATATTTCTCCATGGGACATAAGATTTTTGGGTTCCCGCTTCCGCCGTTTTTGGACGGAAATGTTATTGCAATCGGAATAATTCAGATGATCTTATGCATTGTCATAATGATCATAAACAGAAATTTCTTTATAAGCGGATTCAGAGGGCTGATGCATAAGTCGCCCAATATGGACACTCTTGTGGCCCTCGGAAGTTCGGCTTCTTTTGTGTACAGTGCGTTTGCGCTGGCTATTATGATGATCTCAAAAGCTAACGGAGCTCCCGAAAAAACAAATCTGTTCTATGATGAACTTTATTTTGAGTCGGCTGCCATGATACTTACTTTTATAACGGTCGGTAAGATGCTCGAAGCAAGAAGCAAGGGTAAAACGACAACAGCCATTAAGAGTCTTATGAAGCTTGTATCAAAGACGGCGACTGTGATAGATGAAAACGGAGCTGAAAAAGAAGTTCCGATCGAGCAGGTCAAAGTTGAAGATATATTTGTTGTTAAGGCAGGGGAGAGGATCCCTGTCGACGGTGTTATTGTCGAAGGTAGCAGCGCGATTGATGAATCATCTCTTACGGGAGAAAGTATTCCGGTTGATAAGAATGTCGGAGAAGATGTATTTGCTGCAACAATAAATTCATCCGGTTATCTTAAATGTAAGGCTACAAGAGTAGGAAAAGATACAACTCTTTCACAGATCATCACAATGGTAAGTGATGCGGCCGCAACGAAAGCTCCTATTGCAAAGCTTGCGGACAAAGTATCCGGCGTTTTTGTTCCTGTAGTTATGTGTATAGCCCTGGTTACAATAATGTCATGGCTTATAGTGGGAGCAAGTTTTGGTTATGCGCTTGCCAGAGGAGTTGCGGTACTTGTAATAAGCTGCCCGTGTGCACTTGGTCTTGCGACTCCGGTTGCGGTAATGGTCGGAAACGGTGTCGGAGCAAAGAACGGCATTCTTTTTAAAACTGCCGCAACACTTGAAAATGCAGGTAAATGTAATATCGTGATCCTTGATAAAACAGGAACCATCACAAAGGGTGAACCTGTTGTTACCGATGTATTTCTGGCTGAAGCGATCACTGAGAGCGGTTACTCAGCAGAAGAAAATCTTAACGCTGAGCTTGAGTTTGTCAGACTTGCAGGAATACTTGAGGCAAAAAGCAATCACCCTCTTGCAAGGGCGGTGGCAACTCATGCTGTAAATCTCTGCGCGGATATGGATGTTCCCGTGGATGATTTCAGCGAGATCTCGGGTAACGGACTTGAGGGAACTATTGAAGGTGCCGTAATCAGATGCGGTAATCTTGATTTTATTTCCAAATATGCGAACATTCCCGAGGAAGTTTCAAAGAGAGCATACGGATTGTCCATCAGAGGAAAGACACCGCTGTTTTTTGCAAAAGATAATATTTTTGTTGGAATCATTGCAGTTGCGGATACAATCAAAGATGATTCGGCTCAGGCAATCGAAGAGCTCAAGAATATGGGCATACGAGTTGTCATGATGACGGGTGACAATGAAAATACTGCGCGAGCAATCGCTGCAAAAGCAGGTATCAACGAGGTTTACGCAGGCGTCCTTCCGGGTGGCAAAAAAGATATTGCCGATGAACTCATGAAACAGGGAAAAGTTGTTATGGTCGGCGACGGAATTAACGACGCTCCGGCACTTACGGCTGCAGATGTCGGAATTGCCATCGGCGCGGGAACTGATGTTGCTGTAGATGCGGCAGATATCGTTCTTATGAGAAACAGTCTTCTTGATGTTTCCGGTGCGATAAGATTGTCAAAAGGAACTCTTGCAAATATACGCAGGAATCTTTTCTGGGCATTTATTTACAACGTGATAGGTATACCGATCGCAGCTGGCTGCTTTATCGAACTTTTCGGTCTTAAATTAAGTCCTATGTTCGGAGCTGCCGCAATGAGTTTATCAAGCTTCTTTGTTGTTACGAATGCTCTCGGGCTTAATCTCTTTGATATTCGTGATGCGTCAAAGGATAAGAAGATGTACAACAAGATTAAAAAACATAAAACTGATGATGAGGATGATGATTCTGATAATGAGATAATTGTTTCGTCACTTTCAAAAACGGAGGAAATCAATATGACAAAGACACTTAGTATTGAAGGTATGATGTGCGGTCACTGCGAGAATACTGTTAAGGCGGCTCTTGAAGCTGTTGAAGGTGTTACCGAAGCGGTTGTAAGTCACGAGAAAAATACAGCGGTCGTAACACTTAATCTTGAGGTTTCGGATGATATACTCAAGAAGGCAGTTGAAGAGAAAGATTATAAGGTTATTGAGATAAAATAATGGATATTTGAATGGGTAAAATATGTAGTGTTTGTGCGGGTGCAACGTGATGTTGCACCCTCTTTTTGCTTGCAAAATGCCATAATAGATGTCGTAATAAATGGCGAAATAGAAGATTGGATTGCAAGAGAAAATTGTTAGCTTTTCCAAAACTTGATGATTCAAGATTGGATAATCATGATAAATCAATTATAATAAAATTCGTTGAACAAATTATTGGAGAGGATGATAGATAAGTGGGAAAAAATATTAAGATAAAATACTTTAATGATAAGCTTGAAAAGCTTACATATATCGATGGAAAGTCAGATTGGATCGATCTTAGGAGCGCCGAAGATGTGGACCTTAAGGAAGGCGAGTTCCATCTTGTGCCACTCGGGGTTGCGATGGAGATTCCTGAAGGCTATGAAGCGCATATCGTTCCGAGAAGTTCTACATTTAAGAACTTTGGTGTTGTGCAGACCAATCACATGGGTGTTGTCGATCATTCATACTGCGGGGATAACGATCAGTGGTTTATGCCTGTAATTGCAATGAGAGATACACATATCGGATTCAATGACAGAATTTGTCAGTTCAGGATCATGGAGAATCAGCCCGCGATCGTATTTGATGAATGTGACCATCTTGAAGGCGCCGACAGAGGCGGCTTTGGATCCACAGGTAAGAATTGATATCGGAAACATGGATATAACATGTTGCGAGCAATATGCAGCTTGGTATTGAAAAAAAGATATTGTATGCTAAAATTATAAATCGTTTGAAAACATAAGATGCATTCTTGAACTTCATGTTCAAGAATGTAAAAACATATATAAAATAATAATCGAGGTAAAAAATGGCAAAGATTCGTACAAGATATGCACCGAGCCCGACAGGCCGTATGCACGTCGGAAACTTAAGAACAGCTCTTTATGCTTATCTTATCACAAAGCATGAGGGCGGCGATTATATTCTAAGAATTGAAGATACAGATCAGGAGCGTTTTGTAGAAGGCGCTACCGAGATTATCTATAAGACACTCAAAGACACAGGACTTATTCACGATGAAGGTCCCGATGTCGGAGGCGATGTAGGCCCTTACGTTCAGAGTGAGAGACAGAAAGCCGGAATCTACATGACTTATGCAAAAGAGCTTGTAGAAAAAGGCGAAGCATATTATTGCTTCTGCGATCAGGAGAGACTTGCTTCACTTGTTCAGGTTGTTGAAGGTAAAGAGATCAGTGTTTATGACAAGCATTGTCTTTCTCTTTCAAAAGAAGAAGTCGAGAAGAATCTTGCTGAGGGAAAGCCTTTTGTTATAAGACAGAACAATCCGACAGAAGGAACAACAACTTTCCATGACGAGCTCTACGGAGATGTAACAGTTGATAACAAAGAGCTCGATGATATGATCCTTATTAAGTCTGACGGATATCCGACTTACAATTTTGCTAACGTTGTTGACGATCATCTCATGGGAATCACTCATGTTGTAAGAGGTAATGAGTATATTTCATCATCACCTAAGTACAACAGACTTTATGATGCATTTGGCTGGGAGATTCCCAAGTATATACATTGTCCTCTTATCACTGACGAGGAGCACAAGAAGCTTTCAAAGAGAAGCGGACATTCTTCATTCGAAGATCTTATCGAGCAGGGATTCCTGCCTGAGGCTGTTGTTAACTTTGTTGCACTCCTTGGCTGGTCTCCCGATGATAACAATGAGATCATGAGCCTTCAGGAGCTTATCGAGAAGTTTGATTACAAGCGCATCAATAAGTCGCCCGCCGTATTTGATTACACTAAGCTTAAGTGGATGAACGGCGAGTATCTTAAGAAGATGGATGAGGATGAGTTCTTTAAGATGGCTAAGGGTTATATCGTAGATGCACTTAAGGAAGAAGGTGACAGCGTACTTTCTTCTGATGATGCCAAGCTTAAGCAGATTGCAAATATGGTAAAGACTCGTATTGAGATCTGGCCTGACATTGCCGATATGGTCAAGTTCTTTGCAAAGCTTCCCGAGTATGATACGGCTATCTATACTCACAAGAAGATGAAGACCAACGAAGAGACATCACTTAAGGTGTTAAAAGAGGTACTTCCCATTCTTGAAGCACACGATGATTATACAAATGATGCTCTTTACGCACTTCTTTCCGATTACATCAAGGCTAATGAGTACAAGAACGGTTTTGTTCTCTGGCCTGTAAGAATCGCTGTTTCGGGAAAAGAGATGACTCCTTGCGGAGCTACTGAGCTTATGGAAGTCATAGGCAAAGAAGAGACAATCAGCAGAATTAAAAAAGGAATTGAATTACTTGAGAAATAATAACGTTTACCCATCTTTGGTTGACGTTAAAGTAAATGCCGCTCAAGAGGAAGCAATAACTCATAAAGACGGCCCTGCAATGGTACTTGCGGGGCCGGGAAGCGGCAAAACTTTTGTGATAGTTCAAAGGCTTAAGTTTTTAATCGAAGAATACGATGTTCCTCCTTCTTCGATTCTTGTTATAACGTTTACCAAAGTTGCTGCCATTGAGATGCAGCAAAGATTTTTAAAGATCACGGATAGTTCATATCCTGAGGTTTCGTTCGGAACCTTCCATTCACTTTTTTACAACATACTAAGAGAAAACAGTAAAGCGGCCGGCTTCTACAACAAAATTGAGATAGCGGACGAGCTTTTTAAATACAAGCTGGTAAAAGATATTCTCATTAATGCGCTCAAAAACAGCAGGGAGAATTTGAATAAGCTTTCTATCCTTGATGAAAATGAGATTGTAAAAGATATTACGTCTGAGATTTCAAGGATAAAAAACGCGGGACTCTCGCTTGATTCCGTCTCGGATTCTGTTCCGTATAAAGATTATTTCAAGGTGATATTTGAAAAATATAATAACAGTCTAAAATCCTTTGGGAAAATCGATTTCGACGATATGTCTCTTATATGTGCGCAGATTTTTGAGAGCAGAAAAGAAATTGCACAACTTTATAAAGAAAGATATAAGTACATCCTTATTGATGAATATCAGGATATCAATGAGATGCAGCAAAAAAATATCGAGTCGATCCTGAACGGGGATCAAAATCTTTTTGTTGTAGGGGATGACGATCAGGCAATATACGGATTTCGAGGCGCAAAACCCGGAATAATGATGGAGTTTGAAAAGCGCATGAAAAGAGAGGTTCATATAGTAAATCTTTCCGTAAATTACAGGTGTGGCAAGTCTATTTTGGATAATGCGAGTTTGGTCATAGCTGAAAATAAGATGCGATTTAAGAAGAAAATCGTATCCGGAACAGGAACAAACGGATATGTCATAGCAAGAAGATACAGGACAAAAGAAGAACAATATGAAGCGATGAGCGTGTTTCTTAGCGGACAGAGTAAATTAAATGACATCGGTATCTTATGCAGGACCAATTCGGAGTGTAAGACGATTGCGTCATTTTTAAAACAAAAAGGCATAAAGAGCAACATCGAAAACACGGATGATATAGCGCTCTATGACGATGAGGGAGTTATTCTGTGTGTCTGTTATCTTTCTTTTGCGTGCATCGAAAGCTCGAGGGCGCTCTTTTATAAGATTATGAACAAGCCTCTTCGCTATATATCAAGAGAAAGCGCTATGAAGGAAATAGTCAGGAAAGAAGATGTCTTAGCTTTTTATCAAGGAAACAGGGACAGAAGTAAGGTTGTAAATAAGCTGTTTCATGAGATTTCGATGATATCAAAGATGCGACCGGCGTTGTCTGTCAGGTTTATCAGGAAAGAGATCGGTTTAGATAAGCTTTATCCAAACAGTAAAAAGAAATTGGATTTGTTTGAAGATATGGCAAAAAAATATGCAGATACAAAAGCTTTTATAAAGTCTTTTGATGAAGAAAAAGAAAATTATGCTGTTCAAAATAAAAGAAATTCAAAGCATAGTAAAACAGAAGATACGGTAAATATAATTACGCTACATAGCTCAAAAGGTCTTGAGTATAAATGTGTTTGGATTCCTGATCTTAACGAAGGAATAATCCCATCGCGAAGCGCCGTATCCGAATCAGGGAAAGAGGAAGAACGACGCATGCTCTATGTGGGAATGACCAGAGCTAAAGAGGCTTTGATAATGTCTTATGTATGTGGCACAAAAGAAAATGCCATGCTTCCTTCGAGGTTCCTTCGACCAATTAGAAAACTCTGGGAAAAGGAACCTAAAAAGTGATATTATTTAAGGAGAATATAAATGATAAAAAATGAAAAAATAGATGACGGAAATCATTTAAATAAGCGGCAAAACAGTTATGAAGTAAGTAGGATTATCGATAATCTTACACTTTTTGATGATGACATGATGTCATTGGCGTTTGATAAGAATATACCTGCAACAGAGCTTGTACTAAGGATTATATTAAAACGTGATATTATAGTAAAAAGCGTTGAAGGACAAGAAGAATATAAGAATCCACTTGTCGGTGGAAGAGACATTACTCTTGATATTCATGCAATTGATATTGATGGGGAAGAGATTGACATTGAAGTACAAGGAAATTCTGAAGGAGCACATGTCAGACGGGCCCGATTTCACAGTGCTATGATGGATTCTAGGATGCTTAGGGAAAAAGATGCATTTAATAAAATTAAAGATTCTTATGTGATATTTATTTATAAGCATGATAAATTCAGAAAAGGATTGCCTGTATACAGAGCCGATAGAACTGTTTTGGAAACAGGAGAACCATTAAATGATGGCTCGCATATTATATATGTCAACGGAAAGTACAGAGGAAATGATGATATCGGGAAATTGATGCAAGATTTTAATTCGAGCAACTCTAATGAGATGCATTATAAAGAATTGGCTGATAGCGTTCATCATTTCAAGGAAACAAGGAAAGGTCGTATTATTATGTGTGAAGCAGTGAAGAAATATGCAGAAGAGTGTAAAATCGAAGATAAGGCAATGACAACTCTTAATCTTATGAAGAATATGAAATGGACATTAGAGGAAACATTGGACAATATGGGAGTTTCGGATAAAAAAGAACGTGATGTTATAGCCAAGTTGCTTCAAGAATAAGGATATTTGGGGTATAAAAAACAGCAGATTATGTAAAAATCTGCTGTCTTTAAAAGGGTTAACATTCATATCAATTCTGATACCGATTCTCTTACAGATCTTCAGCATCTTCCTCGGGAATCTCAACAATTTCATCAAATTCAACATCGTCGAGATAGAGGTTGAAAGCCTCGGCAACGGCATCGTACTCGGCGTCGTCTTCGATATAGCCAAGTTCAGGCTCTTCATCCTCACCTTTGTAGATGAATTCGTAGAACCATACGTTTCCGTCGTTGTTCTGACCGTTTTTATCAAGCGGAAGAAGAACAATGTAATCTTTTGAATTAACTGTAAGAACTATGATGATCGCACAGGTAACAACTTTGTTGTCATCAAGTTCGATGTCAACGGTCATCTGCTCGTCATTTTCAATTCTGGTATTCATTTCTGTTGCTACTTTGGAAAATTCCATAAAAATCCTCCTGAAAATCTTTTTCAATGGTTATCATGATTATAGCATACTTCGTGCACATAAAGACATTATGTGTTAAAATATTAGGGCTTATGTTGTTTGATACAATAAACAGTAACTTTGAGCACAAATTTCGGAGAGATTATGACTTCAGCGTACAAGATTACTGATGAAAAGCCTTATCCATTGGGCTGCTATATTGACTATGATAAGAGTCTGGTTGTCAGAGCTGTATTTGACGGTGGTTCTAAGCGTGGTATCACGCTTTACCGAGGCGAAAAAGGCGAGGACGACGGTTTTGTCATTGAGCTCCCTACGGAATGTAAGCGCGGGAATATTTATTCTGCGAGAATTTCCGGAATAAAGGATGTGGACGGATTTACGCAGTACAATCTTTTTGAAGATGAGGATTATTTTTGCGATCCGTATGCAAAGCTTGTCATAGGACTTGATAAATTTGGCGAGGAAGTCGAAGATTCCGCTATCAGAGCCAAACTTGACAATAAATCACTCAGATCCGATTCATCTACTTGCTTTGACTGGGAAGGTAGTTCTTCTCCGCAGACCCCGTATGAGGACAGCTTCGTTTATCTGATGCATGTAAGAGGCTTTACGAAGAGTTCTTCGAGTGGGCTTCCGGCTGATATCAGAGGTACGTTTTCGGGAATAATCGCAAAGCTTGATTATCTTAAATCTCTTGGCGTGACTTGCATTGAGCTTATGCCTATATACGAGATGAATGAACTTCAGGATTCCGAGAAGAGAGGCAAAGTTCGCAGTGCCATTAAGGGTTCGAAAGCACTTAAGGGAAGCGATGTTATCTTTTCCAGAAACGGAAGTATTACAAACAAGGGAAGCCTTGATCATAAGGTTAATTTCTGGGGATACAAAAAAGGTTATTACTTTGCTCCCAGGACTTCTTATTGTGTGGATCCCGCAAATGCCGAGGATGAAGTGAAGAACTTTATCAAGACTATGCATGAGAACGGCATTGAAGTAGTTCTTCAGTTTTATTTTGAAGAGGATGAGAGCGAGAGTATAATAATTGATGCGCTCAGGTACTGGAGATGTACGTACAGAGTGGATGGTTTCCATGTCAAAGGAGCCCGTCTTCCTATGCGGAATATCACAAAAGATCCGCTTTTTGCCGATGTAAAGATCTGGCATGAGTGGTTTGACTATGGTGATATATACGGCGGAAAGCCTGTTAAAAAGCGTTTTCTTGCCGAATATAACAATACATTTTTGAATTCTTCGAGAAAATTCTTAAAAAGTGATGACAATACCGCGGGGGATTTCCTCAAGGTAATGATCGCCAACGGATGCGAACACGGTGTGATCAATTATATTTGCAACTACGAAGGATTCAGGCTCGCCGATCTTGTTTCTTTTGAACACAAAAGAAATGAAGAAAACGGCGAAAATAATAAAGACGGTACAGACGAGAACTACAGCTGGAACTGCGGAATCGAGGGAAGAACCAGAAAAAAAGGCATTCTTGATCTTAGAAACAGGCAGATAAAGAATATTTTATCCATGCTCTTTTTGGCACAGGGAACTCCCATGATATTCAGCGGAGATGAGTTTGGTAACTCTCAGGGCGGCAACAACAATCCGTATTGTCAGGATAATGATATCGGATGGGTTGACTGGAAGGCGCTTGATAAGAACGAGGATCTTCTTGAATATGTCAAATTTCTCGTAAATATGAGAAGAGAGCATATTATGTTCAGAGAGCCGTCTCCGTTTAAGCTGATGGATTATATTTCATGCGGTTATCCTGATTTTTCTTGTCACGGGAGAGATGCATGGAGACCTGATTTTACGGCGCAGAGTCATGTTTTGGGACTTCTTTATTGCGGGCTTTATGATAAAAAATCGGAAGATAAGCCATTTGTATATGTGTGTTACAATATGTGCTGGAATAAATCGGAAATAGCTCTTCCGAAACTTCCGGACGGAAATTCGTGGAAGCTTATATCAGATACCGCATGTGCGGAAGTGAACACTGATTCCGATAACAATTATGTCGTAAAAAATAAAAATGAGTCAGATAAAAAAGCCTTGGATAATGACAAAGTGACGCTTACAGAGCGTTCTGTCAGAATATATCAGAGCTTTAAAGATAAAAAAGATAATAAAAGGAAAAGTAGTAAAAAGAAATGAACAAACCGGACGTTATTGAAAAATTTTTAAGATATGTAAAGGTTGATACCCAGTCAGATCCTGATTCGGGTACGTCTCCTTCTACCATGAAGCAGCATGACCTTGCGAAAATCTTAAGAGATGAACTTATCGAGATCGGAGCTTCCGACGTATATTATGATGAAGATCATTGCTATGTTTATGCGTCTATTCCTTCGAATATCGATGATGGAAAAAAGAGATACAAGATGGGCTTTGTTGCTCACATGGATACTTCCGATGAAGTTAGCGGAAAAGATGTAAAGCCCAGAATAATAGATAATTACGAGGGTACGGACATATGCCTTTCAAAGGACGGGAAGGTTATTCTTTCACCAAAGGATTTCCCCGAGCTTTTAAATCATGTCGGTGAAGATCTTATCGTTACAGACGGAACGACACTTCTCGGAGCAGATGATAAGGCCGGTGTTTCGGAAATTATGACAATGGCGGAAACTCTTTTGTCCAATCCCGAAATTAAGCACGGTGATATTAGGATCGCGTTTACTCCCGATGAAGAGATCGGCGAGGGAACAGCTCATTTTGATCTGAAGAGATTTGGTGCAGACTTTGCATATACCGTTGACGGCGGAAAGCTCGGAGAGCTCGAATACGAGAACTTTAATGCTGCGGAAGGAACTATAAAGGTTCACGGAAGAAGCGTTCATCCGGGTGATGCCAAGAATAAGATGATAAATGCGGCTCTTATCTGCTATGAGTTCCATTCAATGCTTCCCGTATTCCAGAATCCCATGTATACGGAGAAAAGAGAGGGATTTTTCCACCTTACAAACGTAAACGGCGGAACAGAGAGTGCAGAGGCAACATATATCATAAGAGATCACAATGAGAAGCTTTTTAACAGCAAGAAAAAGCTCTTTTACGATGCCGCGGAGTATCTTAACAAGAAGTACGGTATTGGAACGGTTGAAGTTAATATAAGAGACCAGTACTTCAATATGCTCGAGAAGATCCGTCCGCACATGCATCTTGTCGAAAATGCTAAGAAGGTAATGATCGGACTTGCTATCACACCGATCGACTCACCTATAAGAGGCGGTACAGACGGTGCTTCGCTTTCATATAAGGGACTTCCCTGCCCGAACCTTTGCACGGGTGGCTACAACTATCATGGCAAGTATGAGTATGCTTCTATACAGGAGATGCGCAAGGTTGTAGATATCCTTTTGGGAATTGTAAAAGTATACGGAGAAGATTTTTAATGGCTAGTGAAAAAGCAAATAATATCAGTATATTAAACGCCAACAGGCAGGACGTTGCCGATGAGGAGAGCGTCAGACAGCTTGAATATATTGAAAAAGCCAAAGCTCAGGTTTCTTTTATGGAAAAAGAGCTTGGAAGAAAGCTTAAGGCATGTGTTGTTACTTTCGGATGTCAGATGAACGCGAGGGATTCCGAGAAACTTCTTGCGACACTTAAGCTTGTCGGATATGAAGAAACAGAATCGGAAGATGCCGATTTTGTAATCTATAACACATGTACCGTTCGCGATAACGCCGACCAGAGAGTTCTTGGAAGACTCGGTCAGTGCAGTAATTTTAAGAAGAGCAATCCTTATATGAAGATTGCGATCTGCGGATGCATGATGCAGGAGAAAACAGCCGTTGATAAGATTAAAAAGAGCTACAGATTCGTCGATCTTATTTTCGGAACACATAACATTTATAAATTTGCGGAGCTTTTGTACCAATCACTTAACTCCGACAAGATGATAATCGATATCTGGAAAGAGACTGACAAGATTGTCGAGGATCTTCCGGTTCTTCGTAAGTATTCATTTAAGTCGGGCGTAAATATTATGTTTGGCTGCAATAATTTCTGCACTTATTGTATTGTTCCTTACGTCAGAGGACGAGAGAGAAGCAGAAGCCCCAAGGACATAATCAGAGAGTGCGAAAAGCTTGCAAAAGACGGCGTTAAAGAGATCATGCTTCTAGGACAGAACGTCAACTCATACGGAAATGATTTTGAGGACGGAAATCCGGATAAGATTTCTTTTGCGGAGCTGATTGACGAAGTCACTAAGGTTGAAGGTATAGAGAGAGTAAGGTTTATGACTCCTCATCCTAAGGACTTTTCAGATGAGCTTATAGATGTTATTGCAAATAATAAAAAAATAGCAAGACAAATTCATCTTCCTCTTCAGTCGGGAAATACCGAGATTTTGAGGAGAATGAACAGAAAATATACCAAGGAAGATTTCCTTAATCTTGTAAATAAGATAAGGACTAAACTTCCCGATGTTGCGATCACAACGGATATTATCGTAGGTTTCCCCGGTGAGACCAAAGAGGACGTTGATGATACTATCGATGTTGTGAAGAAATCAGCCTTTGACAACGCATTTACCTTTATCTATTCAAAGAGGTCCGGAACACCTGCCGCAACTTTTGAAGATCAGGTACCGGAAGACGTTGTTAAAGAAAATTTCGACAGGCTTCTTAAAGTCGTTCAGGATACGGCGAAAGAGCAGTCTCTTAAATACAAGGGACAGGTTCAGGAAGTGCTTGTTGAAAGCGTAAACGATCATGATGATTCTCTTATGACGGGAAGAATGTCAAACAATACACTTGTACATTTCCCCGGTAGCGAGGAACTTATCGGTCAAATGGTCAAAGTAAAGATTACTGATTGTCACGGCTTTTATTTCTTTGGGGAGAAAGCATAATAACGGAGGAATTATACGTGGAGAGTACCACGACGTATGAGAATGTAGACATAGAAAAAGTATCACCCATGATGCAGCACTATCTTCAGACAAAGAATGAGTACAAAGACTGCGTTTTGTTTTACAGACTGGGGGATTTTTACGAACTATTTTTTGACGATGCGAAGACTGTTTCAAAAGAGCTTGAACTTACCCTTACGGGAAAAGCGTGCGGACTTGAAGAGAGAGCACCTATGTGCGGAGTTCCTTTTCATGCGGTTGATACTTATCTTACAAGACTTGTTTCAAAGGGATACAAGGTTGCTATTTGTGAGCAGACCGAGGATCCAAAGCAGGCAAAAGGCATCGTAAAAAGAGATGTGACAAGGATCGTCACACCGGGAACGAATCTCAATATGCAGGCTCTTGAGGAGACCAAAAACAACTACCTCATGTGTGTATTTTATGATTCGGAATGCATCGGAATTTCTGTTGCGGATGTTACGACGGGTGACTATTACCTCACGGAAGTTTCAAGCATCAAGGAAGCTTGCGACGAGATTGGAAAGTACATGCCTTCCGAGCTTATCTGCAATGAAGCTTTCACCTTTTCAGGTGTTTCAACCGATGATCTTAAGAATAGGCTCGGAGTATATATAAATCCTCTCGATGCAAGATATTACGATGAGGAAAATTGTAAAAAGACACTGATCACGCACTTTAAAGTCAAGTCGCTTATCGGTCTCGGACTTGATGATTTCGGAAACGGAATCGTGGCTGCCGGAGCTCTTTTGCAGTATCTCATTGATATGCAGAAGACAGAGATAGCGAATATCACTCATATTTACCCTTATCTTACAAGTAAGTTCATGCTTCTTGATTCATCTACAAGGCGAAATCTTGAACTTGTTGAGACGATGAGGGATAAGCAGAAGAGAGGAACGCTCCTGTGGGTTCTTGATAAAACCAAAACAGCTATGGGTGCGAGAACGCTTCGAAGCTTTATAGAACAACCTCTGATCGAGAAAGATGATATTCTTTTAAGACAGGGTGCGGTCGAAAAGCTTGTAAAGAATGTGGTCACAAGGGAAGAAATACGTGAGTATCTTAATCCCGTATACGATCTTGAAAGACTTATGTCAAAGATCGTGTTTAAGACTGCAAATCCAAGAGATCTTCTTGCTTTCAGGAATTCAATCAGGATGATTCCGGCGATAAAGACATCTCTTATTGATGTTAAGGATGATCCGGAGCTTTCTTCACTTGAGGAGAGACTCGATCCTTTGAGAGATATATATGACCTTATCGATATGGCTATCGTTGAGGAGCCTCCGCTTACGATAAAAGAAAGCGGAATCATAAAGGATGGTTTCGACAAAGATATCGATACATTCAGAGAAGCCGGAACCAACGGAAAAAGTTGGCTTGCACAGCTTGAGGATGAAGAAAAGGAAAAGACGGGGATAAAAAATCTTAAGATCAAATACAGCAATGTGTTTGGTTATTCCTTTGAGGTTACCAATTCATTCAAAGACAAAGTCCCCGATTATTTCATCAGAAAACAGACTCTTACAAACTGCGAGAGATATACGACTCCCAAGTTGAAAGAGCTTGAAGATACAATTTTAAACGCTCAGGATAAGCTCAATAATCTTGAGTATGAGATGTTCTGCAAGATAAGAGATTCCATTGCTCTTGAGATAGACAGAATACAGGGCACGGCTAAAGCACTTGCGCTTCTTGATGTATATGCTTCGCTTGCTTATGTTGCCGAAAAAAATCATTATGTTAAGCCCTCAATAAACGAAAAGGGCGTATTTAACATAAAGAACGGAAGACATCCGGTTGTTGAGCTTATGCTTGATTCTTCCGATATGTTTATCTCAAACGATACATTTCTGGATAACAAAAAGCACTGCATCTCAATTATCACAGGTCCCAATATGGCGGGTAAATCGACATATATGAGACAGACGGCACTTATTTCACTGATGATGCAGATAGGAAGTTTTGTACCTGCAGAGAAAGCCGATATATGTGTCGTTGACAGGATATTTACAAGAGTCGGTGCTTCCGATGACCTTGGCAGCGGTCAGTCTACATTCATGGTTGAAATGAACGAAGTTGCTAATATATTACGTAATGCGACTTCAAATTCTCTTTTGATACTGGATGAGATAGGAAGAGGAACATCGACATATGACGGCCTTGCCATTGCCTGGGCTGTTACGGAGCATATCAGTAACAGAAAGATACTTGGTGCCAAGACTTTGTTTGCTACGCATTATCACGAGCTTACAGAGCTTGAGGGCAAGATGGACAATGTAAATAACTACTGTATTGCCGTTAAAGAAAACGGTGATGATATTGTTTTTCTAAGGAAAATCGTAAAGGGAGGCGCCGACAAGAGCTATGGTATTCAGGTTGCTAAGCTTGCGGGCGTTCCCGATATGGTCATCGACAGGGCCAAGGAGATTGTTGCTGAACTTACCGACAATGATATTACCGATAAAGTCCAGAGTATTGCAAAGGACAATAAGAGTGATAAAAAGGTCAAAGTTAAGCATTATGACGACGTTGATATGGATCAGATGTCACTGTTTGATACTGTAACCGATGAAGATGTGCTTAAGAGATTGCAGGAAATCGATATTACAACTCTTACGCCCATGGACGCTCTGAATACTTTGTACAAGCTTCAGAGTGATTTGAAAAACAGGTGGAAAAACTAAATGGCATTCATTAACGAACTCGACAAAAATACCATAGACCAGATTGCTGCAGGAGAAGTTGTTGAGAGACCTGCGAGTGTCGTAAAAGAACTTGTTGAAAACGCGATCGATTCAGGTGCTACCGCAATCACTGTTGAGATAAAAGGTGGCGGTATAGATATGATACGTGTCACCGATAACGGTTCCGGAATTGAAAAGACCGAGATAAGGAAAGCGTTTAAAAGACATGCTACAAGTAAGCTTAAGTCTATTGAGGATCTTTTTACGATTCATTCGCTTGGATTCAGGGGAGAGGCTTTATCAAGTATTTCTTCCGTTGCCCAGGTTGATCTGATCACAAAGACAAGAGACGATCTTGTCGGAATCAGATACAGTATAAGTGGCGGTGAGGAAGTATGCTTTGAAGAGATTGGAGCTCCTGACGGAACTTCTCTTATCGTAAGAAATCTCTTTTTCAATACTCCTGCGAGAAAAAAGTTTCTTAAGACTCCTCAGACTGAGGCAAGTTATATAGGTGATGTCATGGAGCATCTTGCTCTTGATAATCCTACAATATCATTCCACTACATAAACAACAGGGATGATAAATTCAATACTTCAGGAAACGGAGATCTTAAAGAGATCATATACAGGATTTACGGAAGAGATGTTTCACTTAACCTCGTTCCCATTAATATCACGGAAAAGGGCGTGACTATTGAGGGGTATCTTGGTGAGCCTTCCATAAACAGGTCAAACAGGAATTTTGAGATCTTTTTTGTAAACGGAAGATATGTAAAAGATAAGATTATTTCCAAGGCGCTGGAAGAGGGATACAAGCAGTATCTTATGATGCACAAGTTCCCGTTTGCCGTTCTACACATTAGAATGGATCCCGCGATGGTAGATGTAAACGTGCATCCCGCAAAACTTGAAGTCAGATTCGACAATCAGACTGCGCTTTATGAGCTTATCCGTTCAAATGTTGAGAATACGCTCAGAAATCGAGAGATGATTCCCGATGCGGTTCTTGACGATAACAAGAAGAAAAAGCCGGAGACTAATGCAGTCGAGCCCGTGAATATAATTAAGGCCGACAATGAAATTGCTCCCGAGCCAAAGAGCGTTGATGTATTCTTCGATGATGAAGCGGAAGATAAAGTTAAAAAAGCCGCTCCTGCCGTAAAAGAGAATGAGGCTACGAAAAAGAAAACCGCTCCGGAACCGTTTGAAAAGCAGAGATTCGAGGAGAATCTTGTAAAAGAAGAAACTCCTATCTACTCAAAAGATGCAAGCGGCGAAAAGGTTAAAATAAGTGATAACAACAAATCTGCCGTATGGACAAGGATTTTCGGAGATCTTGAGGGAAAACAGGCTGAAAAAACAGAACATCCTTCACCTATAATTAAGCCTTCGGAAGCTATTATAGTTGAAAAGCCCGTACAGCTGGATCTCTTTGAAGAGAAAGTTCTGAGCAAAGAGAATGTCAAAGAGTATGAGATTCTTGGTCAGATATTCGGAACATACTGGATCATCGGTTACAAAGATAAGATGCTTCTTGTGGATCAGCATGCTGCGCATGAGAAAGTAAACTACGAGCGCATGATAAAGAGATACAAATCGGGCGAAATGCTTTCACAGATGGTAAATCCGCCTGTTATCGTAACTTTGGCTTCTGCTGAGGAGGAACTTTTCCTTCGCTACAGGCAGTATTTTGAAAAGATAGGCTTTAACATCGAGAACTTTGGCGGACATGAATATGCGATGAGAGCTATTCCGGTGGATCTTTTTGGATGTGATGATGAGAAGGATCTTTTTATCAAAATCCTTGATGAACTGTCGCACGAGACAAATCTTGACAGGACACCGGATGTGATAAATTATAAGATCGCGAGCATGGCCTGCAAGGCTTCTGTTAAGGGCAATACCAAGATGACCAAGGAAGAGATGGAAGCTCTTTTGGACGAACTTCTTACTCTTAATAATCCTTATAATTGCCCTCACGGAAGACCTACGATCATATCGATGACAAAGTATGAAATTGATAAAAAGTTTAAACGAGTTGTGGAATGAATAAACAAAAGCTGATTGTTTTAACGGGGCCCACTGCGGTGGGAAAATCCAAATTATCAATAGAGCTTGCCGGAAAGATAGGCGGAGAGATAATCTCCGCTGATTCTATGCAGGTCTATAAATATATGAATATCGGCACGGACAAGATTTCCAAAGAAAAAATGGGTGGTATCCCTCATCATCTGATCGACTTTCTTGACCCGAAAGAGGACTTTAACGTCTTTATGTTTCAGAAACTTGTGAAAGATGCCATTACGGATATTTCATCAAGAGGAAAAGTGCCGATACTTGTCGGTGGAACAGGCTTTTATATTCAGGCGGTTCTTTATGATATTGATTTTACCGAGACGGATGAAGATAATACCATAAGACATGAACTTGAAGAAAGAGTCAGAAAAGAAGGCACTTCCGGTATTTATGAGGAACTAAAAAGTGTCGATCCCGAGTCAGCTCTTTTGATACATGAAAATAATTCAAAGAGGGTTATACGTGCTCTTGAATATTATAAAAAGACCGGCAGGAAGATATCCGAGCACAACAAGGAACAGAGCGAAAAAGTTTCGCCTTATGATTTTTTACTACTTTGTGCTTACGGATGACAGGGAAGTTCTTTATTCAAGAATTGATAAAAGAGTTGATGCCATGATAGAAGAAGGTCTTGTCGATGAAGTTAAAGAACTTCGAAAAATGGATATTCCAAAGACCGCGACATCAATGCAAAGCCTTGGATACAGAGAGATATTCGGCTATCTTGACGGCGAATACGACCTTGAAAGAGCGATATATCTGATAAAGAGAAACACAAGGCATTTTGCGAAGAGGCAGCTCACATGGTTTCGAAGAGAAAAGCAAGTTCGCTGGATAGACAAATCGGCATTTAACAGAGACGATAATCTCGTTTTGGAAGAAATACTAAGGATATATGAAAATGAGTGAATTAAATCAGACAATAGACAAGTTATATGATGAGTTCGGCATCTCAGAGAAGGTGCACAGATTCGGAGAAATTATTATTGAGGAGCTCGCGGAGAGATTTAAGAAGATTGATGAGACTGCTGAGTATAATCAGCTCAAGGTTCTTAAAGCTATGCAGGACAATAAGGTAAGTGAAGCATGTCTTATGGGAACAACGGGCTACGGATACAACGATATCGGAAGGGAAAAGCTGGAAGCTGTTTATGCATCAGTGTTTCACACCGAGGATGCGCTTGTTCGTCCGCAGATAACATGCGGAACTCATGCGCTTGCACTTGCTCTTATGAGTAATTTAAGACCCGGTGACATGCTTTTTTCTCCTGTAGGAAAGCCTTACGATACACTTGAAGAAGTTATCGGAATAAGAGAATCAAAGGGCTCTCTTGCAGAGTATGGAATCACATATTCACAGGTGGATCTTCTTTCTGACGGAAGTTTTGATTATGACAATATCAAAAAGGTTCTTGAAGAGAACGAGAACATAAAACTTGTTACCATACAGAGGTCAAAGGGATATCAGACAAGACCGACTCTTTCCGTATCGAGAATAGGAGAGCTTATTGCATTTATTAAGGGCATAAAGAGTGATGTTATATGCATGGTAGATAACTGCTACGGAGAATTCGTCGAGAGAATCGAACCTACAGATGTAGGCGCCGATATGGTTGTCGGATCTCTCATAAAGAATCCCGGAGGCGGACTTGCTCCGATCGGTGGTTATATTGCGGGCAAAAAAGAATGCGTCGAGAATGCGGCATTCAGGCTCACTTCCCCCGGACTTGGAAAAGAAGTTGGCGCTTCACTCGGAATACTTCCTTCTTTCTATCAGGGTCTTTTCCTTGCACCTACAGTAACTGCAAGTGCGCTTAAAGGTGCAATATTTGCTGCCAATATTTATGAGAAATTCGGATTTTCCGTTTGTCCGGACAGCAAGGAAGAAAGACATGACATCATACAGGCTGTCACATTCGGAAAGCCTGAGGGTGTTATAGAATTTTGTAAAGGTGTTCAGGCTGCGGCTCCCGTTGATTCATTTGTAACTCCCGAGCCATGGGATATGCCGGGATATGATTCACAGGTAATAATGGCTGCAGGTGCCTTTGTTTCGGGCTCTTCAATAGAGCTTTCGGCTGACGGTCCCATCAAGGAACCTTACTCTGTATTCTTCCAGGGAGGCCTTACATGGCCGCACGCCAAGATCGGTATACTAAAGACTTTGCAAAATCTTGTAGATGCAGGCCTTATCTTGTGCTAAACTAATAGCTGTATGATTTTGATTCATTCTGATCGCCCGGAAAGCTTGTATCAGGAGGAATCACATGAAGCAATCAGATATCTCTTTTAAAGAGCACAGAACATATGAAGACCAGCTTCCCTATGAGCGCTTTTTAAAGTCAGGTCCGGAAAGTCTGACCGATGCCGAACTTCTTGCAATTATAATTCGAACAGGAAGCAGCAGTGCATCTCCGGTTGATATAGCAAAGAAAGTTATGGCAATGGGTAGAGGAAAGGAGAAAGGACTTAACAGTCTTTTCTGTGTTTCTGTTGAAGAACTTATGAAAGTTCATGGCATAGGGGAAGTCAAGGCGGTCAAACTTAAATGTATTGCTGAGCTTGCAAAGAGAATGTCTTGCCAGAAAGCGGATATCGGCCTTTTATGCAACGATCCGTCTATGGTTGCAAATTATTTTATGGAAAAGCTAAGGCATGAAGAATCCGAGAGGGTCTTTTTGCTTTGTCTTAACAACAGATTAAAGCTTGTCCAAGAAGTTCTTTTGTCCATGGGGACTGTCAATTCAGCCTCATTATCACCGAGAGATGTTTTTATTCACGCTCTTAGAACGGGAGCTTCAAATCTGATATTGGTGCACAATCATCCGGGCGGAGATCCGTCTCCGAGTAAATCGGATGTTCTTATTACCAATAAGATCAGGGAATCAGGGGCAATGCTTGATATCATTTTAAGGGATCATATTATTATAGGAGATCGCTCATATTACAGCTTTGAAGAAAAAGGGCTGTTATGGCAATAAGGAGGACGTTTTGAGTAACATATTTGGAATCGATCTTGGAACCAGCAACATTAAGATTTATAACAGAGATGAGGATGGACTTTTCGTTGAGAAGAACATGATTGCCATCGAAAACAAGACAAGAGTTTTTGCTTATGGTAATTCTGCATACGAGATGTACGAGAAAGCTCCCGATAAGATTCAGATAACATATCCTCTTAGCAGTGGTGTTATTGCTGATATCGAACACATGGAAGCTCTTGTAAAGCTGTTTTTGACAGATCAGATGAAGGGTTCCGTTAAGCCTTGCGAAGTTTATATTGCAGTTCCCAAGGATGTTACGGAAGTAGAAAGGCGTGCTTTCCACGATCTTATAAATGATGCCGGAATTAAAGCCAAGAAGATCATGATGGTTAAGAAACCTCTGGCTGACGGTCTCGGAATGAATGTTGACGTTATGAATTCACAGGGTGTACTTGTTGTTGACGTCGGATATGACACAACAGAGATCTCAATTCTTTCACTCAGAGGAATCGTTGTCAGCAAACTTATCAAAGTCGGCGGAAAGAAGTTCGACGAGGCGATAAGAACCGTTATCCGTAAGGAATTTGGTCTTCTTATTGGTGAAAAAACATCGGAAACTGTAAAAATGTCACTTAAGGATCTTGAAAAAGAGGGTAAGGATGCAGTCGTTTACGGAAGAGATATCGTAACAGGTCTTCCCGTAGAGAGAATGATCCCTACAGATCTTCTCAATCAGGCTCTTATTGAGAGCTTTGACGTAATCCTTGATAATATTAAAGCCACACTTGAGAGAACTCCTCCGGAACTTGCGGCAGATATCTTCAAGCACGGACTTTATCTTACAGGCGGTGCTTCTCAGATTTGCCACCTTGCACAGAGACTTTCAAACGGTGTAGGCCTTAATGTTAATCTTGCCGAGAACCCGATTGGTTCTGTTGCCCTTGGTCTTTCTAAGATTATTAAAGATGACCAGTACAAGGTTCTTGCTTATGGAATCGAAGAGGATAAATAATGAGCCCTGTTATTAGGAGAAACGGAGAAGAGTTTACTGTCCCCAGTAAATATCTTCTCTCTATTTTAACTGCATTATGTATTGTTCTTATGCTGATAACGTTTAATGCAGACAAGATCAATGCAGGTCCGCTTGAAGGACCGATAAATGCTTTTGCAAGTGTCTTTATGATGCCGCTTCAAAGAGGCATCACGACTGTCGGAACCAAGATTAAAAATACCGCCGACAGATTGTCTGAGATCTCAAGACTTCTTGACGAGAACGAAAGACTTAAAGCAAAAGTAGATGAACTTACAATTGAAAACAACAAGCTTCAGCAGGATAAATACGAGCTTATACAATTTCGTGAGCTTAAAGAACTTGATGATCAGTATAATTTTGATACTGTTGCTGCAAAGGTTGTGTCTAAAGAGCCCGGTAAATGGTATGACTCCTTTATTATTAACAAGGGAGAAGATGACGGGCTTGAAGTTGATATGAATATTCTTGCCGACGGTGGTCTTGTAGGACGTATTATCAAATTGGGGCCGGATTGGGCTCAGGTTCGTGCAATCATTTCTGACGATAATAATGTTACCGGAACAGTTTTAGCCTTGAAGAAAAATCTTAATGTTTCCGGTAGCCTTAAAGAGTATGATCTTAGCGGAAATATTACTTTTTCAAGATTTAAAGACGATAAAGTTGCGCGTGGAGATTCTGTGGTTACATCCTCTATCAGTGAAAAATATATTCCCGGTGTTCTGATCGGATATATTTCGGAAATAGAGAATGAACCCGACAATACCAAAAAAGGAACAATTACGCCCGCTGTTGATTTTGAGCATTTGGACATAGTGCTTGTTGTCAAGAATCCCAAACCTTTTAAACAAAAATAAAAACAGATGAGTATAAGAAGATTATTAGTAAATTTTTTATTGACGATATTGACGTTTGCAGTGCAGACTTCAGTTTTTAACAGAGTATTGGATTTCGGAGGTGTTACTCCGGATCTTATGCTTGTTTTTGTGACCTCTGTTGCCTTTTTACGAGGAGAAAAAAACGGGACTTATGACAGGTTTTTTTGGTGGTTTATTGATTGATATATTTTTTGGTCACCTCGGTTTTTATGCACTTATCTATATGTATCTCGGGTTCCTTGTGGGAAAACTGAACGAGGTCTTTTATTCTCAGAATATTGCAATCCCCATCACGATAATATCTGTTTCTGATTTTATCTACAATTTTGTTTGTTATGTTTTGCTACTCTTGTTCAGAAAGCGATTTGATATCGGTTATTATATGATGAACACGATAATACCCGGAGTTGTCTATACTGCGCTTGTTGCGATTTTCTATTATCCGGTTATCTTGAAGATACATGAATGGATCCTTGAGAAGGAACAAAGGAGCGAGAAAAAATTTGTTTGACGAGATTAAAGAGAAATTTATAAAGTTCATAACTTCAAGATCTGTAATGCTTGCAGGGGTAATTGTTGCATTTGCATGTGTTTTGCTTGCTCGTTTATTTTATTTGCAGATAATGATGGGAGATTATTACAAAGAAACGGCAACCAACGAAACAATCAAGGATAAGTATATCCCTGCACCTCGCGGATGCATCTATGACAGAAACAAAAATCTTCTTGCTCATGATGAGCGTGCGGATTCCGTAACGATAGAAGATGTATATCCCGATATGAAGCTTAAGGAAAAGAACCGTAAGATCAATGAAACATTACAGAAGACTATTGAGATTATCGAAGCCAACAATGATGAAATAGATTTTGATTTTGATATCGTGAGGGACGTTTCGGGAAAATACATTTTTAAGTCGGAAAATGAATCGGATATTCTAAAGTTTCTCAGAGATGCTTACGGAAGAACTTCCGTAAAAGAGCTTAAAACTGAAGAAAAAGTAAAGACAGCCAAACAGGTGGTTGAGGATCTTTGCTATAGCTACAGTATCGGAGATTATACGGATCCTCAAAATAAGAGCAGAGAAACATTTGAGGCTATGAAGGGGTATTCGCCCGAAATTGGATTTAAGATACTGGTTATCAGATATAGAATGGCTAAACAGGGCTTTCAGAATTATCTTGCTACCACTATTGCTTCGAAGGTTTCGGAAGAAACCGCCGCTGCAATTTTGGAGAGTAAAGATCAACTTGAGGGTGTTGATATTACAAGCAGCTATGTAAGAATGTATGATGATGATTTCTTCTGCTTTTCACCGATTCTTGGATATACTGGAAAAATATCAGTCACAGAGCTTGATGAATTTAATAACGGTGCAGGCGACGAAGCAGAAGAGGATAAAAAAGGCTTATTTGCAAAAGCCGGTTCCGCCGATGATGAAGAACAAAAATATGATCTGAATGATATTGTCGGAAAATCCGGTATTGAAAAGTCACTTGAAAGTGAACTTCAGGGAATAAAAGGAAAAGATACAATTCACGTAGATAAAACAGGACATATTCTTGAAATCAGTGACAGTGTTGAGCCTGTCGCAGGCCATGACGTGTATCTTACCATCGATAAAGAACTTACCAAGGGATGCTACAAGATTCTTGAAAAAAATCTTGCAACCATTCTCCTTGATAAGCTTAAAGATTCAAAACGCGGACCCGTTTTTGATGAGAAGCCCAGTGCAAATCAGATGTGGCTTCCCATATATGACGCATATATAAATCTTTTTGTGAATGATATTATAGATATTTCTAAATTTAAAAACGCTGACGCGCAGGAAAACGAAAAGGCTTTGTATGCAGCATTTGTTCCCAAGAAAAAAGAAACGATCGCTGCGATAAAGGATGAACTTCTGAATAAGAAAACTCCTAAAAATCAGCTTCCGGAAGAGTATCAGGAATATATGGATCATATTCTGAACATCTTAAAGGATAAAAACTATCCTGTAATTTCAGCTGATAAGGATGACGAAGATTTCGTTAAGATGAATAAGGAATGGAAAGCGGGAAACGTTTCTCTTTCCCAGTATATTGACAGGGCGATAATAAACGAATGGGTTGATGCATCTAAGCTTGATATTGAAAATCTTTATTCCGATTCGGATGAAACTTACAGAGAGATCGTCAATTATATTGTCGAGGGAAAAGAAGGTAAAGGGGCTACAAAGCAGTACGGCCTTAATAACGATCATATATTTGATACTTATCTATATAAGCATATGCTTTATTCAGATACCATAACTCCGAGGCAGGTATGTAATGTTCTCTTGGAGCAGGGAATCATAAAAGCAGACAATATTGATCCTGATGAACTTACAGTCTGGAATAATGGTGGAATTTCGCCTTATGTATTTTTACGTAACAGGTTGGAAAAACTGGATATAACTCCTGCACAGCTTGGCTTGTATCCTTGTACCGGTTCCATGGTAATTACAGATGTACAGACCGGTGATATTCTGGCACTTGTATCATACCCGGGATATGACAACAATCGTCTTAGTGAAGGTGATCCCGATTATCTTACCAGTCTATTGACGGATAAATCAAATGCTAAACCTATGTACAATCATGCCACTCTTGAAATGACAGCGCCCGGATCTACATTTAAGATGGTAACCGCTACCGCGGGACTAATGGAAAATGTTATAACTACAACTTCGGCTATCAGCTGTAGCGGAATTTTCAGTAAATCGGATCCTCAGCATCCCGCAAAATGTTGGAAAAAAGGCGGACACGGTTCACTTAATGTTGTAGGTGGTATCAGAAATTCTTGTAACTGCTTTTTCTATGAAGTCGGTTATAGATTGGGAACAAGTGGCAATAAATATGACAGTGATCTTGGTTGCGCCAAGCTTGCTAAATATGCGGGAGAATATGGCCTGACAGATAAATCCGGAATAGAGATTGCCGAAGCGGAACCAGAAGTTGCCTCAGAGGATGCTGTCCGTGGCGCTATCGGACAGGATACAAATAACTATTCAACTGTTGGTCTTGCAAGATATATTACAACTGTTGCAAACCGCGGAAAATGTTTTGATCTTACATTGGTAGATAAGATTGCGCTTGATTCCTACGGCAAAATGAAAGATAACAGTGCTAAGGTCAGAAATCAGATAAATATGCCGCAGGCTTACTGGGATTTCATTCATCATGGAATGAGAGAAGTAGTAATGGATAAGCCTTATTACAGCGAACTTTCAAATAAAGGATGTCCTGTTGCGGGTAAGACCGGAACGGCGGAAGAAGGATTGAAGCCCAACCATTCGCTGTTTGTCTGTTATGCACCGTACAGTGATAAGAACGAGCAGCCTAAAATTGCGGTTGCTACCAGAGTTGCAAACGGATATACATCAAGTTATGCGGCTCAGATCACTGAAAAGGTTCTTGAATACTATTTTGAATATAAGACACTTGATGAAATTCTCGGTGGAGGAGAAGCTCTTGTCGGAGGCGGACGCGAGGACTAAAGTTTGGAGAAATTAAATGCGTGAAATGCTGAAAAAATATAAGATAACTGAATATGATTTTTTCCTTGTGGCAATGATCTTGATAACAAATATCTTTGGTATTCTTGCCGTCACTTCCTCTTTTCCCACATTGAAGACAATGGTAATCGGCGGATCGATAATAAGTTTTTTGCTAATGATATTTTTGTCGCTTGTGGACTATACTTTTTTGCTAAAGTTTAATTGGCTCTTTTACATTGCAAATCTTGTCCTTTTGGCACTCATTTTTACTCCTATGGGAACGACGATTAACGGTGCAAGAAGGTGGTTGAATCTTGGCTTCAGATTTCAGCCTTGTGAAGCGGCCAAAATAATATTGATTTTATTTTTTGCGCAGTTTATTATGAAATATAAAGATAAAGTTAAAGATATACGCTTTATCTTTGTTTGTTTTGCTTTGTTGGGGGCTCCTATTTTGCTTATTATAGGGCAGCCCGATCTTTCGACATGCATCATGATATTTGTTACTTTTGCGTGCATGTTGTTTGTTGCCGGAATGGACTGGAGACTGGTTGCAATTGCGCTAACCGTGGCAGTTCCGCTTGTTTTATTTGTTATCGGTGATGCTGTAAACGGCTGGGGTATTGTTTTTGGTAAGGTTTTAAAAGTTTATCAGGGTGAACGAATACTTGCATGGTTGCATCCCGAAGATTTTACAACTGACAAGGCTTATCAGACATTACATTCGCTTATGGCAATCGGTTCGGGTGGAATCCGCGGAAAAGGATATAACACAGATGATGTCACCGTACTTAATGCGGGATTTATTTCAGAACCTCAGTCAGACTTTGTTTTTGCGGTAATAGGAGAGGAATTTGGCTTCATTGGGGGATGCGCGGTTATCATTCTGATCTTAATAATTTCGGTCAGATGTTTTATGATCTCCTTTAGGGCAAAAGACAAAGCAGGACAGCTTCTTGCAGCAGGAATGGGAGCTTGGGTCGGATTTCAGGGATTCATCAATATATCCGTTGTTACAGGTCTTTTCCCAAATACGGGACTTCCGCTTCCGTTTATCAGCGCAGGAACATCTGCAATTTTAAGTATGTATGCAGGCATGGGTATCGTCCTTAATGTCAGATTGCAAAGCAACAAGTATATCTAGGGAGGGTTATAGATAGAAATGAATATTGCGCTTATTGCACATGATGCAAAGAAGAAGCTTATGCAGAATTTCTGTATAGCATATAGGGGTATATTGAGTAAAAACGATCTTTTCGCCACGGGTACAACGGGCAGACTTATAGAAGAAGTTACAAATCTTAGTATTCATAAGTATCTTGCGGGACACCTCGGAGGTGCACAGCAACTTGGAGCTGCTATCGAACATAACGAGATTGATCTTGTTATTTTTTTGAGAGATCCGCTCACTGTTAAATCACATGAGCCTGACATCAGCAATGTCATGACTCTTTGCGATATGCATAACATCCCGGTTGCAACTAATCTTGCTTCAGCAGAACTGCTTATTAAATCTTTGGATAGAGGAGATCTTGAGTGGCGTGAAATGTATAAGTAAGCCTTGTTCTTTTTTTGCTATAGTGTTGATGTTGTCATCCGTTTTTATGAGCGGATGTTCTTCAATTCCATACGAAGCAAAGTATTCGATTGATAAATCAACAACAAGTAACAGATGTGAGCCTTTTGCGGCAGATAAGTGTATTGCCGACGTAGAGGATATTACAAGCCAGGACATGCAGGTCAATGACAAAGTAAGTGCCGGTCTGTTTGACATTAACAGAAGAAGAACACTTTATGCAAAGAACGTACATGAAAGACTTAAACCCGCCAGTCTGACGAAAGTCATGACTGCTTATATTGCGCTTAAATATTTCGGAGATCAGCTTGATAAGGTGCTTGTTGCAGACTCATCGGTATATGCCAATGAGAGCGGAGCTCAGGCACTCGGACTTAAGGAAGGCTGCTCGATGACGCTGAACGAAGCACTTTGTGCGCTTCTTATTTATTCCGCAAATGACGTGGCAAATCTTATTGCGACTAATCTTGCGGGATCCATTGAGGCTTTTGCCGATATGATGAATGCCGAAGCCTTAAAACTTGGTGCGACTCAGTCTAATTTCAAGAATCCAAACGGTCTTAATGTTGAAGATCACCTTGTTACCGCATATGATATGTATCTGATCTTCAGTGCCGCTATGAAATATGATAAGTTTTCAGAGATAATCAGCATGAATTCTTATGATGTAAAGTGGACCGATGAAAACGGTGAAGGCCAATCAAGGACAATTGATAATACAAACGGATATCTCAGAGGAGATGTGGCAGCACCGAGCGGAGTCACTGTTATCGGTGGTAAAACCGGTACCACAAATGCTGCCGGACATTGCCTTATCCTGCTTGCGAAAGATGGAAGCGGTAATCCGTACATCGCAGTAATTATGCGCGATACAGACGGTGATACATTGTATTCAGACATGACTAATATGCTTAACGAAATCGTTAAATGATGTTGTCTTTTAGCACCTAATATCCTATAATTAATATATCGATAAAATACTTACTTGCGGGAGGGTATGCCGATGGTTCAGTTAATTGTTGGGAAAAAAGGAAAAGGTAAGACCAAATGCTTATTGGACAAGGTGAACACCGAGGTAAAAAATGTTCTCGGTTCCGTAGCCTTTCTTGATAAGAGTACCAAGCACATGTATGAACTTAACAATAAGATTCGTCTGATAGTCGTCTCGGAGTTTATGATAGAAAATTCCGATGAATTCATTGGTTTCGTCAGTGGTATTATTTCTCAGGACCATGATCTCCAGCAAATGTATTTTGACAGTTTTTTTGAAAATATCTTGTCTTGAAGGAAAAGATATTTCCGGAACTATCGACAAGCTCGAAAAGCTTGGCGAAAAGTTTAATATTGATTTTGTTCTCAGTCTTTCAATGGATGAGTCAGAACTCCCCGAAAGCGTAAAATCAAAGGTTGTTATTTCACTTTAAATTTTAAGTATGAGATATTTGAGCCGCGGATCACCGCGGCTCAATGTATGAAGAAGGTTAATAATATGGCCGGCCAGAATAGCCGAAAAATTACAAAGTATCCCAAAAACATAAATAATCTAAATATCGGAGTGGTTTTCTTTGTTGCCGTGGCAATATATATAATCATCAGTGTTGTCATTTACCTTGGAAAAGACCGCGTTATTCCTTATCAGGTTATGGACGGATCTCTTTCGACCAATAATATATATGAAGCCATCGCTATCAGAAGCGAAAAGATCGTTCCTGCTGACCGCGCAGGCTATGTGTATTATATTGCATCCGAAGGTACCAGGGCAGCGGTCGGAGATCTTGTTTATACTATAGATGAATCGGGAAAACTTATTGAATATTTAAAATCACAGGGGTCGGAAGAAGTGGAGCTGAATGATGAGAGCATGTCGGAACTTCGTTCTCAGATCATGTCGTTCACTTCATCTTTTGATGAGAAAAAATTTTTATACTGTTTATGATTTTAAGAGCGGACTTGACGGCACAGTGCAGAAGCTCTCAAACAGTAGTCTTCTTAACGATATTCAATCTCTTAATCTGAATAATTCCATTGCCAGAGTCAGTGCACAGGATCCGGGCATAGTAATTTATTCAACCGACGGCTATGAAAATCTTACTCCCGATAGTATTACTCTTGAAAATTTTGATCAGTCAAAATATGAAAAGCATCAGCTTATAAATAATTCACTTGTAAAAAAGGGTGATCCGGTTTATAAGATCTGCGACAGTGAAGACTGGTCCATTATAATAAATGTAAAAGATGAAGAGCAGGCCAAGGAACTTGAAAGTCATCAGTATGTTGATGTTAAATTCATCAAGAATCAGGATATTTCCTCGGCAAAGGTGTCTTCGTTTACCAACGGAAACGGTGATAAATTTTTCATGTTGTCTTTTACCAATTCCATGATCACTTTCTGCAGGGACAGATTCTTAAGTGTGGAGATTATGACAGACAGTAATAACGGTCTTAAGATACCTAATTCCGCAATTGTAGAAAAGAGCTTTTTTACCGTTCCGCAGGATTTTATTTCTGAGAACAATGATGAAACGACGAGCGTTCTTAGGGATAAATATGATGAGCAGGGAAATAAGACTGTTGAATCGGTCAATATATCAATTTATAATGAGGATGATTCCGACTGCTATATAGATACGGATTCGCTAAGAGCCGGAGATGTGCTTATAAAGCCGGATTCGAACGCGACATTTACAGTAGGCAAAACGGGTACGCTTAAAGGCGTATATAATTATAATAAAGGCTATGCCGACTTCAAGCAGATTGAAGTCCTTTACAATAACGAGGAATACTCTATAGTTAAGTCTAAAACCAGATACGGCCTTAGAGTTTATGACTATATTATTCTGGATGCCGAATCATATGATAAAAATCTCAGATCCAAAGACGAAGCGCAAGATTCACAGGATAGTGAAGAAACTTCGGCTTCACAAGGATCGGCGGATGAGGCGGAGAGCGCATCTTCAGGTGATTCACTGAATTCAGAAGATTCTCAAGCGACAATTGATGAATCGGCAGATGGCGGTTCGACCGCAAATCCTTGACCAAAACCCGAGCAAAGAGCCCGTTTGTCTCAACAGCGATTTGACATACGGTACAAATCTACGATAATATTAAAGTAGATTTTTGTTGGGATTATTATTATGAGGAGCATATAGATAATGAGCGTAATGGATAAGTTTTTAAAAGCAATACAGCTTACGGGAGATGATGAAAGCGGATATTACGATTCTGATGATGTCTACTATGATAGCAGTTCCAAAAACGATATATTTAGCAATACGACTCCTATTGGAAAGGATGTTCCTGCAATAGATCTTTCCGAGGAAAAGAAGAAGACAACTCCCAAAGTTGTTCCTACCAGATCAAGGAAGGCTTTATCTGCGGCAGGCATGGAGGTTTGCGTGATTAAACCTACATCTGTCGAGGATGCAAGGGAGATAACGGAAACACTTTTGGCTAACAGGACTGTTGTGCTTAATCTGGAAGGTCTTGATGTTGATATCGCACAGCGAATCATTGATTTTACTTCGGGTTCGACATTTGCAATATCAGGTAATCTTCAGAAAATTTCCAGATATATATTTATTATTACACCTGCATCTGTAGATATTTCAGGTGATTTCCAGAGTATTTTGAGCGGGACATTCGGTGGTGGAATTACAGAAGGACCACAGCAGATAGATTAAAAAGATCGAGGCTGTTGACACAGATAATAAGGTCAACAGTCTTTTTTTGAGGAGAATGTTATGGAAAAGACATTAAACGTATGCTATCAGGAGAAACCTTGCTATGACATCGTATATAGCAAAGACTTTTCTGACCTTGCTGACGAAGTAAAGAAAATCGGTTTTGAGAACAGAAAAATCTGCCTTATCACAGATTCTAATGTGGATGGGCTTTACTCAAGTGAAGTATGTGATATACTAAATAAAGTTGCAAAAACTGTTATAAAGTGTGTAATACCCGCAGGAGAGGCAAATAAGAACCTCGATGAGATAAATAAGATATATGAACAGCTTATTTTGAACCGGTTTGACAGGCATGATCTTATCGTTGCTCTCGGCGGCGGAGTTGTAGGCGATATGTCAGGTTTTACGGCTGCAACTTATTTAAGAGGGATTGCTTTTATCCAGATTCCTACGACGCTTCTGGCTCAGTCGGACAGCAGTATCGGCGGAAAGACAGGCGTTGATTACAAAGGATATAAGAACATGGTCGGAGCATTTTATATGCCGAAACTTGTTTATATGAATATATCAACTCTTAATACACTTGACGAAAGACAGTTTGCTTCAGGTTTTGCCGAGGTTATGAAGCATGGAATCATCAAGGACAGCGAATTCTACACCTGGCTCATTGACAATATGTATGAGATTGATAACAGGGATATTGATACTCTTTTGGAGATGGTATACAGAAGCTGTCTTGTGAAGAAAGCTGTTGTTGAGAAGGATCCCACAGAGAAGGGCGAAAGAGTACTTCTTAACTTTGGTCATACACTCGGACATGCAATTGAGAAGTACAAAAACTTTGAGCTTATGCACGGAGAGTGTATTTCGCTCGGTTTTGTTGCGGCAGCATTTATCTCTTGGAAGAAGGGACTTCTTTCGATGGAAGAATATTACGAAGTAAGAGATATGCTTGTTCCGTTTAATCTTCCTATTTCTCTTGAGAGTATTGACGCGGATGAGGTTATAAAACTTGCAAAATCCGACAAGAAAGCGGATGCGGATAAGATCAAGTTTATCCTTATCAAGAAGATAGGCAGAGCCGTTATCGATACTACGGTTACGGATGATGAGATGAGAGCCGCTCTCGAAGAAATTGATTGGTCAAAAAAGGCCAATGAATAAATAGAGGTTTTACGAGGATTTATTATGAACACAAATTTATCTAAAAAGAAAAAACTTTTTTTACTTTCCGATCTTGTACTTATTGTCTTGCTGATATTTTTCGATCAGCTCACAAAGCACCTTGCATTTGTACATCTTCAGGATAAGCCCGCGATCAAGATAATCAACGGGGTTCTTGAGCTAAATTTTTTGAAAAAACAGCGGAGCTGCGTTTGGAATGCTTCAGAATCAGAAGGTTTTTTTCGTACTTATTGCCGCAATTATGCTTGTGGTTATCGCATACGTTCTTTTCAGAATGCCCGATGACAAGAAATATAATATTTTGCATATTGTTCTGGCACTTGTTGCAAGCGGTGCCGCAGGAAACATGATCGACAGAATACATAATGATTATGTTATTGATTTCATTTATTTTGTTATCATCAATTTTCCTATTTTTAATGTGGCCGATATTTATGTTACGGTTGCAACATTTATCTTTGCGGTACTTCTTCTTTTTTACTACAAGGATAACGATTTTGAATTTTTGAGCTTCAAGCAGCAGAAGAAATTCAAGGAGTTCAAATAAGGTATTTTGAGAATGGATGAAACTAATCTCTTTGAATGTGTAGTTACCGATGAATATGAAGGATACAGAATCGATAAGCTTATAAGTGAACTTATCGATTCTTTTTCGCGTTCTTATATAAAAAAAACTTATCGATGATAAAAAGGTTTTTTGCAATGATAAGAATGTAAAGGCAAGTTATGTTGTATCTGAGAATGATGTGATAAAGATGGAGATTCCGCCGCTTAAAGTTCCCGAGATTGTACCGCAGGATATCCCTCTTGATATCATTTATGAGGATGAAGATGTGCTTGTTGTAAATAAGCAAAAAAAACATGGTGGTGCATCCGGCTCCCGGCCATTATTCCGATACGCTCGTAAATGCCGTTATGTTTCATTGCAAGAATCTGTCGGGTATAAATGGCGTTTTAAGACCCGGAATCGTGCACAGGATCGACAAAGATACGACAGGTTCCGTTATTATCTGCAAAAATGACGCCTCTCACAGGGATATAGCGGCTCAACTTAAGGAGCATTCCATAGACCGCATTTATCATGCCATCTGCTATGGAATAATCAAAGAAGATGAAGGCGATATTGATGCGCCGATCGGAAGAAGTCCTTCTGACAGAAAGAAAATGGCTGTCGTTTCAAAAGGCGGAAAAGATGCGTTTACACATTATCGCGTTTTAAAGCGTTTTGAGCAGGATAATATGACTTATATAGAGTGTAAGTTAAAAACAGGAAGAACGCACCAGATTAGGGTTCATATGGCGCATATCGGGCATCCTCTTTTGGGAGATGAGGTCTATGCTTCCGGAAGAAAGAGCAAATTTAAGACGGAAGGTCAGTGTCTTCATGCAAAAACTCTTTCTTTTGTTCATCCGAAAAGTTCTGAATATATCGAGACAGATGCCCCTTTACCTGCATATTTTCAGCATTTGCTTGATATTCTCAAATAAGGTAAGATATAAATGAGAGTAAAGCTTTTTATAAAAAGGGGTGATCTGTATGAATACGATAATTACTATCGGTAGACAGTTTGGATCGGGCGGAAGAGAAATCGGAGAGATGGTGGCCGATCATTTTGGAATAAAATGTTATGACAAGGAACTTTTATCAAGAGCCGCAAAAGAAAGCGGATTCTGCGAGGAAATGATCCAGAATCACGATGAGAGGCCTACAAATTCTTTTTTGTATAATCTTGTAATGGATACATATTCTTTTGGATATAATTCTTCAAGCTTTGTAGATATGCCGATCAGTCACAAGGTTTTCCTTGCACAGTTTGATACAATCAAGAAGATTGCGAAGGAAGAACCATGTATCATCGTCGGAAGATGCGCAGACTATGCGTTGAGTGACCTTCCGAATGTTCTAAATCTCTTTATTTACGGTGATGAAGAATGTAAGATTAAGAGAATCCGTGAGAGATTTTCCGATATCACATCAAACGAAAAAGCACGTGAGATGATGATAAAGAAAGATAAACAGCGCCAGAGTTATTACAACTATTATTCTTCCAAGAAATGGGGAAGAGCAGACAGCTACGATCTTTGCATCAATTCAAGCATCCTTGGAATTGAGGGCACTGTAAAGCTGATAATTCAGTATATTGAAGACTACGAAGCCGCAAAGAATGGCTGATAGCCGGGAAATCACGAGCAAGGCAGATTTTAAGTCTGTTTTGCTCTTTTTACGTTATTAAACAAAATATGGTATATTTTGAATTTTTTGTAAAATGACTTAACTAAAATTCGTGTCTTCCGATATATAATTTGTATCTGAATAATTCCAGGGAGATATTTCATTTATGGATTTTAATTTTATGGCATCGGTTGACAGTATTACAAACAAATATCTTAATCAGACTGCAATCTCTTCTTTGAGCGAAGAAGATAAGAAGAAATTCGGGGCTGATTTTGCCGAAGTATATGAGTCAATGACATCAATGAAACTCTTGAGCGCTAATCTTCGTTCAAGCTATGAGAATACTCATACCGACGATCTGAGCGAGCATGCATCAAGACTGGGCTATTCTATAGATAACAGGGTTATAAATATGCTTCATGTGCAGATTTCCGATGACATGAATACAAAGGTTAAATCTGCAATGGATAATGCTGTAAAATCTTTGCTGTAATAAATTTTATCAATAGGTCTGTATCTTATGGATACAGGCTTTTTTTCTGCATTATCGGGGGATTCAATTTTTTTAAATAAAGATTTTATCCTTTTTTGCTGGAATATTGCATTTTCCAAGAGTAGAATGTTTTGTTGAGGAGCGAAGTAAATATGAAGAGAAAACTTGAAAAAAAAATATGTCGATTATCTTGTAAAGAAAACTGAAGAAATCGTAAACATCGATTCTCCCACAGGTTATACCGAAGAAGCAGCTTCTTTTGTAAAAAAAGAGTTTGAAGCGCTTGGTTTTAATGCTTACTACACGGTTAAAGGCGGTATTATTGTTGAGTTTGGCGGCAAAGATAAAGATAACGGGCTCCTTCTCGAAGCTCATGTAGATACGCTTGGCGGAATGGTCTCAAGGATCAAGTCAAACGGAAGACTGGAGCTTACCAATCTTGGCGGCATGAATCCAAACAATGCCGAGACTGAAAACGTAAAGGTCATAACCAAGTTTAACGGTGAATACGAAGGTACTTTCCAGTTAAATGATGCATCAATTCATGTAAACGGGAAATATAACGAGCAAAAAAGAGACTGGGACAGCTGCGAAGTTGTTCTTGATGAAGATGTAAAAGATGCAGACGATGTAAAGAAGCTTGGTATCTCTATCGGTGATATAGTATGTTTTGATCCGAATTTCAGAGTGACAAAGAGCGGATATATCAAATCCAGATTCCTGGATGATAAGCTTAGCGTCGGAATTTTATTTGCTTATGCAAAATATCTAAAAGATAATAATATCACCCCTGAAAGAGCGATATATGCCCATATAACGGTTTTTGAAGAAGTTGGCCACGGAGGATGCGGAAGTGTTCCAAAAGGCTGTACAGAGGTGATATCAGTTGATATGGGATGCGTCGGTGAAAACCTTGATTGTAGCGAAAAACAGGTTTCAATTTGCGCAAAGGACAGTGGCGGGCCTTACAACTACAATATTGTAAGAGCTCTTATTGAGATTGCAAAAGATAATGACATAGATTATGCCGTTGACGTTTATCCGTTCTACGGAAGTGATGCAGAGGCTTCGCTTCGCGCCGGCAACGATCTTAGGCATGGACTTATAGGTGCCGGTGTCTATGCTTCTCACGGGTATGAGAGAAGTCATAAAGATGGCGCAGAAAACACCCTTCGCCTTTTGATAGCATATACGACTGACTAAAGGAGCACAAAAAGACAACATTATGAAGTACATTTATGAAACTCACATGCACACCAAGGAAGCGAGCGCATGTTCCGGAACAGAGGCCCGCGAGTTTATAAAATACATGTCTGAACTTGGTTACAGCGGAATAATTATTACAGACCATTTTTTTAACGGTAACAGCTGTGTCCCGAAAGATCTGCCCTGGGAGAAGAGGGTAGAGATGTACTGTAGCGGCTACGAGCATGCTTTGGAAGAGGCTCAGAAAACCGGCTCGGATCTTACCGTTATGTTCGGTATAGAATATAATTTTCACGGAGACGAATTTCTTCTTTACGGAGTTGATAAAAAGTGGCTTCTTGACAATCCCGACATTCTTGAAAAAGACAGATATGAAGTTTGTAAATCTGTTCATGACTACGGCGGAATCATGATTCAGGCTCATCCATACAGGGAAAGAGGGTATCTCAGCGAGATAAATCTTACACCGTCTGTTTGTGACGGTGTCGAGGCATACAACGCTTGCAATCTTGATTATCAAAATTCACTCGGTTATCAGTATGCCGTCCAGAAGGGGTTCAGAATGTCTGCAGGTTCCGATATTCATAATCCCGGTCAACCAGATATGGGTGGCATGTGCTTTGATCATAAGATAAAATCTATAAGCGAATATATCAATGCTTTTATGAACAACGAGGGAATTCCTGTATTTATGCGAGATATATCTGTTAATCGTGAATTTAAGGAAGTTTCAGGAAATAAAGATTTTACAGTTCCTACGCAGGGGCCGACGCTTGAAGTTATCTGGCATTAATTCTGTAAGTGAATAAATATATTCCATAATTTTCTTTTTTCTTTTCTATAAGGTCAAGAAAAGCTAAAAAAGTCGTCCTAATTGTACGGTTAGGGCGACTTTTTGCTTGTTTTTTATACCAATGGTATGTGTACAGAAGCTTTGTTTTTTTATACTATGTCTATAATAGTACGGCAGCTGAAATATTTAATAGTGTTTTTGATGAAAGAGAGAGAAAAAATGGAAAAAAGAAAATTTGCACCGGGATTGGTGCTTTTTATCATTATGTTTTTAATATCGACAGTAGGATTGACGCTTTTAGGTGAGGGAAATTTTGCACTACCGGGAATGATTGCTCGTTATGTTATAGGTACTGTCAGCGTTGTTTTTATGGCAAATATATATGGAGTGGAATTTAAAATTAAAGGTTTTTTTAAGGGACTTTTTAGTGCTATAGGCTTGGTTGGAGTAGCTTGCTGCATACATAATTTATTAGCTATGAGGATTCCCACTGATATTGGTTTCAAAGAGGGACTTCCAAATGCAATATTCATGTTTCTGCTTATGATGTCAGTAGGTGTATTTGAAGAGGCTATCTATAGAGGTGTACTCTTTAATACATTAAGAAATTGTTTGGGCGAAAGCAAGGGGAGAATAATTTTGGCGGTAATTTTATCTGCGATTCCTTTTGGACTTACTCATTTTCTTAATCTTATTTTCTATCCAAATCTTGTAGTATGGATTACTTCTCAGGTTGTATATGCGACTGCAGGTGGAGTCCTTTTTGCATGTATTTATTATATTACAGACAATTTTTGGCTGGTTGTGGTCTTGCACGGACTCTATGATTACTTAGCCAGTATTTGGTCATGCTTTGTAAGTCAGGCGGAAGGAATTGGTATTCCTGCAGTAGATTCAACAATAATGCAAGGAATAAAAGATGCAATTCCCGACTGTATCTTCGGATTGATTGCATTCATAGTATTGTTAGTAGTTCTCAATAAAAGAGAAAAGGATAGCTAACTTACAAACAGTTATTGCAAGCATATATAAGATTATTCAAAGATTTTACTAAAGATCTTCCCATAATAGGGATGCAAATATACTTTTTCGCAAAATTCTAGTTTTACGAAAAACATGTAACGTGTTATAATAGATATATGGGTATTCTATGCCTATATATCTATTTTTATGCGAATAAAAGTCTTTTTTGGGGGAAATATAATATGCCTGATAACAAAAAACAATACTCTGATAAAATCAATGAGCTTTTAAGTGAAATGCCTGAGTTTGTTTCTGATTTCATATACAACTTCGGGCGTGTCGAAAATTATGCGACCAAACTCGAATATTGTCGTGACATAAAGGTCTATCTTGAATTTATTGTAAGTTTCCTTCCAAAGCATTGTGATAAAAACATTAAGGATCTGTCAATAGATGACGTGGCCAACATAGAAATTCTTGATATAAACAGATTCCTGACAACGCTTTCCGGAAATCACAAGGAATCAACCGTAAAAAGAAAACGTGCTTCATTATCCAGTATGTACGGCTTCTTTGTAGCTACGGGCAAAATGTCCCGTAATCCGATTGCAGCTACGAAGACAATAAAAATTCCAAACAAGGATGTTATTTATTTAACAAACAACGAACAACGCGTTCTTCTTGATACTGTAAGGCACGGGACGAATCTTCATGATTCTGTCGCAAAGGTCCATTATATCTATGCTGACAGAGATTCGGCCATGTTCATATTACTTCTGGATACCGGCCTTCGTGTTTCCGAGATGCTTGATACGGATATTATCGACTTTAATCTTGAAGAATGCAGTGTTGTTGTCACAAGAAAAGGCGGCGATACGCAGGTAATCTACTATTCCGATGAATGTCGCGATTATCTGGAGATTTACTTTACTTCACAGAAGGCCAAATTTGGATTGACCTCCAAGAATCTTAGATTTCCTGCTTTCACTACTACTTCCGGCAACAGACTGGGAGTGCGTGCGGTTGAGATTCTTGTAAAGAAATATGTTTCTGTGTGCCTGCCGGAAAAAGCAAGGATTATATCTCCGCACAAATTAAGATCCAGCTTTGCGATGAGCTTTTATGCTGCAAGTGACAATGATATTCTGCTTCTTAAGAAAAAAATGAACCATAAGAGCATTCAGACGACAAATATATATGCAAAAGCCTCTGATACAGCCATGAAGGAATCACGTTCATTGCTACAGGGATTGCGATGATATTTATATATTTGTTTTAAAGTATGAAGTTATGTAAGAAAAACTGCTTGAGAAATTTTCCCCAAGCAGTTTTGTTTTATTTATTTTAATGCTTCATTACTTGCTTCAATATTATCTTTGTTTTCGTTGGCGATTTCTTCGGGAGTTTTGTCTACAAAAGTAGTGTAAATAGCTACATGATCATATATGCATCTCCATGAACTATATGCTTTCGCAGTAACACATATATAGTGTTTTCCCTGCGCAGACACTTCATAACTGGCCGCACATGATCCGGCCTGGTGTACATATCCGGTCTTTGCACCAAGTACAGTACCCAAGGTATCTTTATCTTCTATTCTTCTGATAAACAAGTTACTAATGCTTATTCCGTTCGGAGCAGCTTTTGTAGGCGAAGTAGTATACGTTTTTGTGTGTAGAACTTCATTACAAAGCTTGTTCTCTTCAGCAGCCTTAAGAATAATTGCTATATCTAAAGGTGTACAATAGAGGTCTTCATCAAAAATACCGACACAGTTAGTGAAATGTGCCGAACTTGAAAGGCCGAGCTCTGCAACTTTCTGGTTCATAAGCTCTACAAAAGCCTCTTGAGATCCTGCAACATATTCGGCAAGCCCAATCGCTGCATCAGCACCGGATTTAAGAATCGTACCGTACATAAGATCGCGAACGGTCTGTTTGTCACCGGCTTCAAGACCAACGTTACTACAGTCGTTTTCTAAGACATATTGTACTATGCCTTCATTTATTTCATACTCGTCATCAAGACTTTTTATGTGTTCGGCAGCAACCAAAAGAGTTAATATCTTGGTCATCGATGCCGGGAACATTCTTGTCTTGGCGCCTCTTCCGGCAATTACTTTTCCTGTATCAAGATCAAGAAGAACGGCATACGAACTGTCTACATAGTCTTCTTTATCTTTGTTATTGCTGTTTAGATGGGCAACATTAGTCTCCATATAATCAACTTTATAGCCCTTAAAGAAGGCACGTGCATCCTCGGATTTTTCCAAGAAAGGATTTAACTCGACTTCTTTTATTTCTGTATCAACAATATCATGTGATGCCTCATCATCGTCCCCTTGCTCGGTGAAAGTATCAAACGGTCCGTCCTTTGGTAAGGTTATATGGACCTTGCTCATGATAAATACAAAAACTGTTACGAGTATTGCAACTCCGGCTGCCAGTGAAGCTGTATGTACAAGTATTTCTTTTCTTCTTCTTAATTTATATTCTCTAACGGACAGTCTTTGACCGTTTCTTTTTCTGTAAGTTCTTCTCCCTAAAGAACGTCTTCTTTTTCTGCTATTTCTCAAATTACTAAATCCACCCTATAAAAAAATACAACAACTAAATGTTATCATTTTTTTATCTATTTGTTCAAGTGGAAAAAGCTACAAAATAATGCAAAAAAAAACTTACATGCAGATAAAACTTGAATTTTATGGACGATTTTTCTGTAAATTTGGTAAATTTTACTTAAATTCTGTTGAATAATACGGAACTATCAATGAATCTCCGGCAATTAATTCCGATGCATCCGCAAGATTGTTAATATTGCAAACTTCATCAATATAATCATTCATATCATTGTAGTGCTCGGATGAATACATGTCTCCGGCTATTGTCCAAAGGCTGTCACCGTAATTGACGGTTATTGACTTATAATATTTATATTCGGGTGTATATGTATCTGACTGCGCATCTGAATTAAAAGTTGACAAATTAAACATTATGATGAAAATCAATGCAGATACGACAGCCATAAGCATAACAAACTGCCTTCTGACAATATTTTTACGTCGTATCTTATTATTCCTGATTCTGATCTCACTCTTACTGAAATATCTCGGATCATTGTATAAACTTGCTGCTATCCTCATTGCTTCGCTCATAATTTTCACCTCTCAGTATAATACGAACAAATATTTGCGAACAACCGTTCTGTTATCATGATATCGAACAAACATTCGCTTGTCAAGAAAAATCAGAACATATTTTCGCGAACAAATATTTGTGTTTTGAATTTCTCTATGATATACTTGGATTAGATTAGGAGGTTATTATGGACAAGAGCAAACTTACACCAATTCAGGAAAAGATCCTCGATTATATCAAGGAAGAGACATTAACAAAAGGCTTTCCTCCGTCAGTTCGCGATATTTGCGCTGCGGTCAATCTTAAATCAACATCTTCTGTTTTCACACATCTCGGTAATCTGGAGAAAAAGGGATATATAAAGCGCGACCCCACCAAGCCGCGTGCTATCACTATCTGTGATGACAGTTTCAATATGATAAGGACGGAAATTGTCAGTATTCCTGTCGTAGGCCAGGTTGCTGCAGGTACTCCTATCCTTGCGGAAGAAAATATCGATTCTTACATTCCGATTCCAGCTTCAATGTGCCCTAAGGGCTCTGATGCATTTATACTGAATGTAAAAGGCGATTCAATGATCAACGCCGGAATATATAATGGAGATCAGATCTTTGTTGAGGTCTGCAATACTGCCAAGAACGGCGACCAGGTTGTAGCTCTTATCGATGATTCCGCTACCGTTAAGACTTTTTATAAAGAGAACAATCGCATCAGACTTCAGCCTGAAAACGATACTATGGATCCTATAATCGTTGATGACTGCAAGATTCTTGGGAAAGTATTCGGTGTAATGAGATTTTACAGATAAAACAAGAAAAGTATATAGATAACGGTCGGATTGATTCATATCAGAATCAGTCCGACCGTTTTATTTCGCTGTTAAATTAGAATGATCAGTTAAGACTGTCTTTCTCTATCGGCTTTCCATCGCGCCATATTCTCTCAAGATCGTAAAATACTCTGTTCTCGCTGTCAAAAACATGAACAATAATATCGCCGAAATCAAGAAGAATCCAATTGGCTGATTCATAGCCCTCAACGTTCTTTGTGAGGAATCCGGCTCTTCCGAGAGCATCCTGAACGCTGTCTGCCATTGCCTGAACCTGACTGGAGTTGGTTCCGTTTGCAATGATAAAGTAATCTGCAAGTGTAGAAATTTCGCTTATATCAATGGCGTGAACATCAATTCCTTTTCTGTCTTCCAATGCTTCCATCGCCATCAAAGCCATTTTCTTTGAGTTCTCAATATCTGACATATTCACCTCGTTCTTAATTATAGTATTTCTTATAGAACTCATAAGCTTTCATGGTGGTATCATCGCACTCTTTACCTATGGTCCTTAAATAAATGATCGAATTATGCAATATATGCGCAAGACACTTGTCTAAGTCTTCAAAAGCTTCTTTTCTGATTATATTCATATCATCTAAAGGCTTTCTGTTCGGCTCTATGAAATCCGCGATATATACGATTTTTTCAAGAAGAGACATATTTTCCCTTCCTGTTGTGTGATATCTTATTGCATTTAATATCTCGGGATCGCGAACTTCATATTTGGTGCTTGCTATATAGATTCCTGCCTTTGCATGAAGAAGTGAATGGTTTCTTCTTTCTACATCGGTGACTTCTATATTGTTTTTTTCACATATACTAAGCTGTTCATCGTGAGACAAGCATTTGGCGCAATCGTGCAAGAAGCCTGCTATAAGTGCTTTATCAACATTTGCACCGTGTACCATCGCAAGAGATGCGCTTGTATAGGCAACTCCCAATGTGTGATCGTATCTGTCGGGCTTTAATTCCTTTTCGAGTTCTTTTCTAAGCTTCTGAGTAATTTCCAAGGTCTTCATTTATATAATCCTTTTAAACAAATAAACTCTATACACTCTTTTGGAACCATATATTTAATGCTTCTGCCCGTTCGCACTCTTTTTCTGATCTCCTGAGACGAAATGTCCACTCTGTTAAAAGTAAGTAGCTGAATATCAACATCGTACTGTTTAAGCAGCTTTCTTCTCACATTATCAAGTGCAGCCACATCATGATTATCTCTTACGGCAGCTAAAATGGTGCATGACTGCAAAAGCTCTTTTGAATTATACCAGGTCTCTATATCGACGACGGCGTCTCCGCCAAGTATCAGATACAATTCATCGCCGGGATACATTCCCTTTAAGTCCTTGATCACATCGTATGTATAGGTTCCTTTGGGCTTATCAATCTCAATTCTTGAACATGTAAAATACGGATTGTCTTTAATTGCCATCTTGACCATGTTATATCTGATATCGCCTGATGATAAATTATTGCCCTTCATAAGATGAGCAAGTTTTTCGGGAATAAAAATTACTCTGTCCAAACCATATTGCTCCCTTGCGGCTTCTCCCAAAAGAAGATGTCCGTAGTGAATGGGATCAAAATTTCCAATAAGAATACCGATCTTTCTGCCAGCCATAAGAGTGCCTCCGTAATGATAAAAAATATCAATTTATAGCCTTCTTGGTTCTAGGTAAAACAATCTTTGGTTCATCCTTGAAAGGCTTGTATAAAACAAATTTTCTTCCGATAACCTGTACAAGATCCGAACGTGTTCTTTCTGAAACCATTATCGCAACATTTGACACGTCATCCATGCAGTTCTTCAAAACTGTAATCTTTACAAGCTCGTGTGTATTGAATGTTTCAGCAATAGCATCTATTATTTCGGGAGTCACAGTTGACTTCCCTATCTGAAAAACAGGATCAAGGTCAGCCGCAAGGCTCTTTAAATATGCTCTTTGTTTACTTGTCAAAGTCATTATGTTTCATCCTCTTCATCGTCATATTCATCTGTATCGTTAGCAGGAACAGTATCCGCATTGCGATAGTATTCAAAGCTGTATCCGTACATTCTGACGGTATCACCTTCGTTAATATGGAGTTTCTCGAGCTCGTCAAGAATTCTGTTGTCCTTGAGGAAGTTCTGGAAGAATGCAAATCCCTTTTCGGATTCAAGGTTGGTGTAACCAAGCATCTTCTCAATCTTAGGTCCTTCAATGACAAATTCTTTCTCATCGCTATCATATGTTACCGTAAATGCTTCATCAGTATCACGGGCCATAGTCTCTGGGAAGAATTCCTGCTTGAATACAACAGCATCTTTTGGAAGTTCATCAAGGGTCCTACTTACATAGTATAGCAGTTCCTTAATGCCTTTTCCAGTTAGTGTCGATGTGGCAAAAACCTTTACTCCGAGAGGCTCGTACTTCTCTCTTATCTTCTTAATGATGTCCGAATCTTCGCCATCGGGAAGCATATCGATCTTATTTGCTGCGATTACCTGAGGTTTGCTTGATATATCTGCATTGTAGTTCTTAAGCTCCGCATTGATCGCTTCAATATCTTCCATTGGATCGCGGCCTTCAGTAGATGCCGCATCTACAACATGGATCATCATTCGGGTTCGCTCAATATGTCTCAAAAACTCGTGTCCAAGTCCCAGTCCTTCTGAAGCTCCCTCAATAAGTCCCGGAATATCCGCAACAACAAAACCTCTTGCATCAGAAAGATCGACAACACCGAGCATTGGTGACAATGTGGTGAAGTGATAATTCGCAATCTTGGGCTTTGCATTGGATACCTTGGACAAAAAAGTTGATTTTCCAACATTTGGGAATCCTACAAGTCCTACGTCAGCAATGACCTTAAGCTCGAGCATAACTTCAAGCATAAGTGCCGGCTGACCGGGCTGAGCGTATTTTGGTGCCTGCATGGTGGAAGTTGCATAGTGCATATTACCGTTTCCGCCTCTTCCGCCTTTTAATACAACAACCTTCTTGTTTTCTCCGCTCATATCGGCAATTACCTTTCCGGTATTTGCCTCTTTAATAACTGTTCCTTCAGGAACTTTTATATATAAATCCTCGCCATTTTTACCGTGGCAACGTCTCTTGTTTCCGTCCTGACCGTTTTGTGCTTTATATTTACCGCCGTAATGAAAGTCTGCAAGTGTATTGATTCCTTCATCTACGACAAAAATTATATCGCCGCCTTTTCCGCCGTCACCGCCATCGGGGCCGCCGTTAGGCACATATTTCTCTCTTCGAAACGAAACGTGTCCGTCTCCGCCTTTTCCGCTTTGTATAAAGATTTTTGCTTTATCTACAAATACCGGCATAATCAAATTCCTTTCGGATAAATTTCCTAAGATTAAAAATATGGGCTTCAAACATTTTAGTTTGAAGCCCGTTTAGTTAAATTACTTATTCTCTACAGGATGAACGCTAGCCTGCTTTTTATCTCTGCCCTTGCGCTCAAATCTAAGAACACCATCAACAAGTGCGTATAATGTGTCATCGCTACCGATTCCAACATTTACACCGGGATGAATGTGTGTTCCACGCTGTCTGTATAAAATATTACCGGCCTTAACGAACTGTCCGTCAGCTCTTTTTGCTCCAAGTCTCTTGGATTCTGAATCTCTACCGTTCTTGGTTGATCCTACACCCTTCTTATGAGCAAAAAATTGAAGGTTCATATTCAACATGACTTATTCCCTCCTAAATTTAATGTTCAAAAATCTCTTACCGTACTCTCGGAATATACTATTAACACCAAGTTCATAGGATTTTAGAAGTAAATCCGCGTCCTTTGAAGGCTCTTGTTCAAAGGAGATTGAAATGTACCCGTCATCTTCATTCTGATCACAAGTAAATCTATCCTCGGTAAATCTTTCAAGCGAATTGATAAGATTTATCGTAAGAACAGATATCGCAGCACATACAATATCTTCGCCGCTGTCGGCAAAACCTGCATGTCCGCTACACTCAATTCTCTTATATGAATCTGCCATAGATTTGGTAATTGTAATAGTAGTCATTATTCCGCTTTGTAAATAAATTACATAGTGATCTTGTTAATCTTAACAAGTGTGAAAGGCTGTCTGTGACCATTCTTCTTGTGATAGCCAGTCTTTCTCTTGTACTTGTAAACAACAACCTTCTTAGCACGGCCCTGCTCAACAACTGTTCCGCTAACCTTAGCTCCGCTAACATCGCCGGCAACCTTAAGTGCCTTGTCATCATTTACTGCAATAACATTGTCAAATGTTACTTCTTTTCCGGGCTCTACATCAAGCTTCTCTACTTTGATCTCATCGCCCTCGGAAACTTTGTACTGCTTTCCACCAGTTACAATAATTGCGTACATAAGTTACCTCCTTCTTCAAAAAACTCGCTAACTTTGGCGGGATAAAACCACTTAAGCCTAGTTATGCGGCATACCAAGATATAATATCACTGATAAATACTGTTGTCAACAGCTTTTTCGACATCCTTCAATATTTCTTTTAACGTTTTATCGTTTTTGTTTCGAGTAAGCTCCATAATGCCAAGCCCCGTCACATCTATGAAAACCGTATGTACCTGTTCATATTTGCAAAAGGCTTTAACTTTATGTATCAATTCTTCGTATTTTTCCTCGTCGTTCATATTGATAAAATCGATGAGGATCATTCCTGTGAGATTCCTAAGGCGAATTTGCCTGAATATCTCATTTACCGCTTCAAGGTTTACCTTAAAGGCTATGTCATCTTTTCCCTTAATGGCCTTACCTGTATTTACATCAATCGCATTAAAGCTCTCAAGCTGCTCAATTATGATATATGCTCCGCTCTTAAGCCAGACTTTGCGGTGTTTCAAATCTTCAATCGCCGACTTTATCCCATGAATGCCCGTATCTTCTATAACAGAGAATTCCGTTTCGCCTCTGATCTTAAGGAAAGCTTCGGCATTTTCTATGAGCTGCCCGGTACTTCCGCTATCGGATCTGTGAATGCAACTGTATAGCGTTCTGTTTCTTCCTTCTGAAAGAATATCCGCAAGTTTATCAAGACAAGTTTTAAATGAAGCTTCGATCACATCACACGCTTCTTCATCTGCTATTTCGGAAGACTTCGTTCTTATGATGATCCCTGCCGTCGTATCCGAAAGCTTCTCGCGGTACTCATCCATTATGTTTTCATAATCAGCCTTTATCTTATCGGAAAGAAGCGCTCTGATATTGTCGGATAACTTTATTGATGAACCGACGCCGTATTTTCCGAGGGTCACGGCAACATAATCATCCGAAACAGAAAGATTTGTCGTAAGCTTGGTCTTCTTGGTCTTTACAGCCTCAGATTCAACCTGAACAATAACGTCGTCACCGTTTTTCAGAGTATCATCGCTTCCAAATGCGCGGCCTATAACGCAAGCGCCTGTTATGTTTTTGAGCGGTAGATATCCGGTCTTGTCCTTATCGTACCTGACAAATGCTGCGCCGATATTTTTAACTATATGATCGACTTTTGCGACATATATGTTTCCAAGTTCGTTCTCTCTTACAAAAGAAAGAAACTCCATCTTGTTGCCTATAAACGCAGTAACGACCGGCGTATTTAAATATTCGGAAACTATGATCTCAGACATTTAAATAAAACCTCTTTTGGATATCATCTGTTATAAATGGCTCAATATAAGGTTTTCCGTCATTCTCAACATATCTGTAGATATCGAGCCTGTGTATAGCCATGGCGTGAGGAGCAAGTTCCTCTTTGATATGGTCAAAAAAGCCCTGTAACAAAAGCGCCGGCTTTAAAGTCGCACTGCTGCTCATGCTGAGCAAGAGCTCAATGTATCTTTCTTCCTTGTTAAAAGAAAAATCAAATATCAAGGGCTTCATATCAATTTCTTTTTCGCCCTTTTTGGTCTTCTTCATGGCAGGAAGTTTATCAAGCGCCAGATATTCTCTGAATTTCTCAATCCAGTCATATGTAGGCATGAATTTTTCTCTGAAAGAGATCCTGTATTTTGCGGCATATGCAGCGGTCATCGCCTTCTCATCGTTATCCGAAAGCTCTCTTATAGCGATGATTTCGATTCCCTCGTTCATGACAGAGTTTAATCTGTTCATAATATCTTCGGCGCTAACCATGCTATTTACGGAAATATCCATGTATTCACCGTCGCTTGTCGCGCCTACACTGAGAGGCTGGGCAAAAGATATGATCTGATGCGGGCTGAAACCTTCAGAATACTTGATATCAACCTCAGCTCTTCTGATAGCCTTCTGAAAGTATCTCATAACATCAAGATGGCCGATAAATTTGATCGGGCCGTTTTTGGAAAATTTAAGACGTAATTTATTCATTTAAACTTATTATCCCTTTTTGTTCTCAAAGCAGACTCCGACACCGTATGATGCGGCTCCGCAGCCAAGACAGCCGTTTCTGCAATTGCTTGATTTATTGCCGGCAAGCGCATTTTTCCATTCGCGAAGAAGGAAATCTTTAGTGACTCCGCAGTTTAATATATCCCAAGGAAAAACCTCGTCGTCGCCTCTTTCCCTGACTGTATAGAACATAGGATCAACTCCGCATTCCTTAAAGGTATCCATCCATACGTCGAATTTGAAATATTCTCCCCATGCATCAAAAATACAGCCTTTTTGATAAGCTTTAAGAATAACGTTGCAAAGCTTTCTGTCTCCTCTTGCAAGAACACCTTCCATCATACTTGCATCAGCTTCGTGCCAGTTGTACTTAATATGCTTCTGGTTAAGCTGGGACATAATGCCTTTTCTTGTCTTATTTGCCTTTTCAAGGAATTCTTCCTTTGTATTCATAGGCGCCCACTGGAACGGAGTAAACGGCTTGGGAACAAAGAAAGACGTACTTGCAACAATATCAATGGTCCTTCCGTTTCTTCTTTCCTTCGGAACGGTATCAAAATACTCGGCGGCGACTTTATTGGCTATTTCGCCGATTCCGAGTATATCTTCATCGGTTTCTGTCGGAAGTCCCAGCATGAAATAGAGCTTAACCTTGTTCCAACCTCCGAGAAACGCTTCGTGTGAGCCTCTTAAGATATCTTCTTCTGTAAGTCCCTTATTGATAACGTCTCTCATCCTCTGAGTTCCGGCCTCGGGCGCAAATGTAAGACTGCTCTTTTTTACATCCTGAACCTTACTCATTACATCAAGAGAAAACGCATCGATTCGAAGAGACGGAAGTGAAATGTTTACCTTTCTCTCATTACAGCTCTTTATCAGGAAATCAATGAGCTCCGGGAGCTTGGTATAATCACTTGAACTTAATGAACTAAGTGAAATTTCTTCATAACCGGTATTTTTTAATGACTCTATCGCAAGTTTCTTGAGGTGCTCAACATCTTTTTCCCTAAGTGGCTTGTAAAGCTGTCCCGCCTGGCAGAATCTGCAGCCTCTGATACAGCCTCTCATGATCTCGAGCACAACTCTGTCCTGAGTTATCTTGATATAAGGAACAACGGGCTTTGTTGGGTAAAAAACATTTGATATTTCTAAACACATTTCTTTTTTAATGGTTTTTGGAATATCATCGTATATCGGAAGCATGGACTTTATCGTGCCATCTTCCTTATATTCAACATTATAGAGCCCCGGAACATAGATACCGGGCATCTTTGCGCACGCATGAAGGAAATCTTCCCTTGAAGTTCCGTCGGCCTTACACTTTTTATAAAAATCAAAGATCTCTCTGTATCTTGTCTCGCCTTCGCCTATATAGAATATGTCAAAAAAGTCTGCGATAGGCTCGGGATTGTATGTGCACGGGCCTCCGCCTATGACAATCGGATCGTCCCATGTCCTGTCCTTTGCAAGGAGCGGAATCTTTGAAAGATCCAGAATCTGCAGAATATTTGTGTAACACATCTCATATTGCAAAGTAAATCCAAGGAAGTCAAAATCCTTGATAGGATCCTGAGATTCCAACGCAAAAAGAGGAATGTCCTCTTTTCTGAGGACCTCATCCATGTCGAGCCACGGCGAATAAACGCGCTCACACCAGACATCCTCAAAAGAATTGAACATTCCGTATAAAATCTGTATTCCCAGATGTGACATACCAATCTCGTAAACATCAGGAAAACACATGGCGAAACGAATATCAACCGCTTTTTTATCCTTTGTAATGCTGTTGACCTCGTTTCCTATGTATCTCTCAGGTTTTTCGATACTTAAAAGTATGTCATCTGACAGTGCTAAATTGTAATTCATATTTTTCCCTTATCGTCTTGACAGTTCGTCGGTAATATCCTCCCAGCTGACATTTTTTTCAGCCATAAGGACCATCATATGATACAGGAAATCAGAAATTTCGTAAACAATTTCTTTTTTCTCGGGATTCTTTGAAGCAATAACAATCTCTGTAGCTTCTTCTCCGAGCTTCTTAAGAATCTTGTCCACGCCCTTGTTAAACAGGTAATTTGTATAAGAGCCCTCTCTGGGATTGACCTTTCTGTCTTTAATAACATCGTATACGCTGTCGAGAACCTTCTGAGGATTCTTCTCCGTATAGTTCTTGCTTGCAATCTCATTAAAGAAACAAGAGTACTTTCCTGTATGACATGCAGCTCCGATCTGCTTGACCTTTGCAAGAATCGTATCGTAATCACAATCTGTGTAAAGAGATTTCACATACTGATAATGTGAGCTCGTCTCGCCTTTTATCCAGAGCTCATTGCGGCTACGGCTGTAATATGTCATCTTACCTGTCTTGATTGTTGTGTTATAAGCTTCCTTGTTCATATAGGCAACCATAAGCACCTGATCGGTACGGTAATCCTGAACAACAACCGGAACCATTCCGTCTGAATTCTGCTTGAGCTGATTCCATGAAAATGCAGCTTCAAGTCTGAATACCGGAATTCCCTCGCTCTTGCAGACATCCTTCCAATCATTTATCTTTGCGTAGTTCTTATTTACATAAGTTCCTGTAACGCCCTGAACTTTTTCATTCTTAAGACTTTCTACAAGGCCGTTGTCATCGCAAGTTTCAAGGAATAATACAACGGGTAAAAGAGAATTCGTCTTAAACTTACCTTCATCTCCGATAAATATAAGCTCTGAAGCAAGCTCATCCACATTTTCGATATCATCTGTAATATCCTGAGGATTGCTGTAGCAAATGCCTATCTTATCTTTTCCGAATTTGCTTGAAACTTCTTTAAGGATTTCTCTGTTGCCCTCTTTTGAATAATTAAGAAATGCTTTCTTGCATCCGGCGTATATGAGCTTCTTGATATCCTCCATGCGCTTAACGTTTCCGGCACCCATTACTTCAACGTCTACAGCTTTGCATATCTTCTGAAGCATATGAAGTGAATCTTCATGGAGTTTATCGTCTCCCTCAGGTGAAAGATCAAAGACTATGATCTCATCTGCGCCCGCGTCTGAATAAGCCTCAGCAAGGGCTGCAGGGTCTTCACTGATAACATCTGATTTTTTAAAATCTGACCAAGCCTTATTTTCACACAGATAAATGCAGGGAATAAATTTCTTATTGTCATTCATAATATTAGAGGGCTCCTTTTGTACTAAGTACATCTTTTATTCTGGGATCGAAACATGTAGCTTCATCAAGCGACTTGGCAAAAGCCTTGAACATAGCTTCAATCTTGTGGTGTTCGTTATATCCTGTTATCACTCTGAGGTGAATGTTCATCATCGCAGCATAAGAAACCGCATAGAAAAACTCACTTACAAGCTGTGTATCGAAATCTCCGACCATAGGTGCATTAAACTCGGCATCCATAACAAAATAAGGTCTTCCGCAAAGATCCACAGCACTCATTACAAGTGTCTCATCCATAGGAAGGATCTTGCTTCCGTATCTCTTTATGCCCTTTTTATCACCGATAGCTTCAAGAATCGCCTGTCCAAGCACAATTCCGGTATCCTCAACCGTGTGGTGTCCGTCGACATCAAGGTCGCCTTTAACCTTCACCGTAAGGTCAAAAAGACCGTGTCTTGCAAATCCTTCGAGCATATGGTCAAAAAAACCGATTCCTGTTGAAATATCACTCGTACCTGTTCCGTCAATATTGATGGTAACAGTAATCTGAGTCTCTTTTGTGTTTCGGGTAACACTTGCAATTCTGTTATCCATAGCTTGTGTCTCCTTATAGTTAAGTACAAAATGTTGTTGTTTTTTGAGTACGGAAAACCGTAAACTTGCATTTTATGGACTTTTTAGAAAGTACACTTGCAATTTTAAAACAATTATATACAATTGCAAATATGTATTATCGATATTTACGATATCATGCAATATAATAACAGTCGCAATAAATCACTCAAATCTGACAGCTATAGAGTTTGCATGTGCTGTAAGTCCTTCTTCTTTTGCAAATAGTTCGATATCTTCGTGAACCTTGCTGAGAGCATCTCTCGAATAAGAAATGATGCTTGTTTTCTTCATAAAATCGTCAACATTTAAAGGTGAGAAGAATCTTGCCGTCCTGTTTGTGGGAAGAATGTGATTGGGGCCTGCAAAATAATCTCCGAGAGGCTCAGAAGAATAAGCTCCAAGGAAAATAGCTCCCGCATTCTTTATCTTTGTCATAACTTCATACGGATCTTTTGTAATGATCTCAAGGTGCTCTGATGCGATCGCGTTTGCTGCATCTACAGCGGCATCCATATCATCCGCTATGAAAATATATCCGTAATTATCAAGAGATTTCTTGATGATATCTGTTCTTGAAAGTTCCTTCAAAAAGCCTTCTATCTCTGCAGAAACATCATTTGCAAGCTTCTCTGAAGTAGTAACCAGTATTGCACTTGCAAGTTCATCGTGTTCAGCCTGTGAAAGAAGATCTGCGGCAACGTATCTTGCATTTGCGGTCTCATCCGCAACAACAAGAATCTCACTGGGGCCTGCGATAGAATCAATAGAAACATGTCCGAAACATGCCTTTTTTGCAAGAGCTACGAAGATATTTCCGGGACCTGTGATCTTATCAACCTTGGGAATACTCTCTGTTCCAAATGCCATAGCGGCGATAGCCTGAGCTCCGCCAACTTTGTAAACTTCTGTAACACCTGCGATATCTGCAGCAACTAAAGTTCCCGCATTTACCTTGCCGTCTTTACCGGGAGGTGTGCACATAACAATTCTCTCAACGCCTGCAACCTTGGCAGGAACAACATTCATAAGAACGCTTGAAGGATAAGCAGCCTTACCGCCGGGGACGTATACACCCGAAATCTCGATGGGAAGAATTCTCTGACCGAGGATACTTCCGTCTTCTCTTGTGTCAATCCATGAATTTCTCTTCTGCTTCTCGTGGAATACGCGGATGTTCTCGGCACTCTTTTTCATTACTTCAACAAACTTAGGATCAAGTTCCTTGTAAGCAGCCTTGATCTCGTCCTCTGTAACCCTGATATTTGAAGCGCTGAGTTCGCTCTTATCAAACTTAAGAGTGTATTCGAAAACAGCCTTATCGCCGTTTTTCCTTACGTTATCAATTATATCATTAACAATAATCTCATATTCTGTGTAGCTTCCGGGATTTCTGTTTAAAAGATTTCCAAGGAGTTCGCTCTGTGTTTCTTCTGTAAGCTTTAATGTACGCATATCTTATAAATTCTCCTTCATAGCATTGATGAGCTTTCTGATTCGCTCGGTTTCCATCTGCATGCTAACCTGATTAACGATCACTCTTGCAGACAACGGACAAATTTCTTCAAGAACCTCAAGTCCGTTCTCTCTAAGCGTAGAGCCTGTTTCAACTATATCCACGATAACATCCGACAGATTAACGATAGGTCCAAGTTCAACAGAGCCGTTAAGCTTGATAATATCTACAGTTTGATGCTTTTTGTTAAAAAAGTAATCCTTTGCGATATTGGGATATTTGCTCGCAACACGGATCATCTCACGATGCTCCAAAAGACGCTTCGCATCATGCGGTCCGCAGACACACATTCTGCATTTTCCGAATCCGAGGTCCAAAACCTCATAAACGCGCCTGTTTTCTTCCAGGATAGTGTCCGCACCGATAATTCCGATGTCTGCGGCTCCGTACTCAACATAAGTCGGTACATCGGGGCCTTTTGCAAGGAAGAACTTGAGGCCGAGTTCCTCATTGGTAAAAATAAGTTTTCTCGTCTTTTTATCAAGTACTTCTTCGCATTCAATCCCGCATTTATTTAAAAGTTCCATTGTGTCTTTAACAAGTCTGCCTTTTCCAAGTGCAAAAGTTAAGTATCTCATGTCTCCTCCGATCATTCTGCCTCCAAAGCAACGTTTGTGCCATTTTGTCTAAGTTCTTTTGCTTTGCTGAGCATTTCTTCAAAATTATCCTCGTTATATGTGATTACAACGCGCTCAGATTCATGCTCAACTGTAGCATTCTGTCTGTAAAGCGCAGACATAAGATCGTCGATTATGATCGAGAATCCGATTGAAGGAGCATCTGCTCCGTACTTTCCGAGAAGATTGTCGTATCTTCCGCCTTTTGCAATAGCATCTCCCACGCCGTATGTATACGCAAGGAAGATCACTCCTGTGTAATAATTGAATCTGCTGAGGATTCCAAGGTCAAAAGAGACATATTTTTCAACACCATAATTGGTAAGAACCCTGTAGAGATCCTTAAGTCTCTTTATCGCATCAAGTGAACGCTTATTGCTCACTTCGCTTTGTGCCTTATCAAGAGCCTTGTCTGTTCCGATAAACTCAGCAACCTTACCGATAAGACCGCGGTATTTCTCAGGAACGTTTCTCTCGCTCAAAATTCCTTCAACAGCAAAAATATTCTTGTCGATAATCTGCTCTCTGATCTCTTCCTCAGTCTCGGCATCAATTCCGGCTTCCTCGCAGATTCCCTTGTAGTAATCAGCATCACCGATACTGATCTGGAAATTTGTAAGTCCCGTGCTCTTAAGTGCCTCTATCAAAAGAGCTATATTCTCGGCATCGGCATAAACAGATGAATCGTTCATAAGCTCTACACCGATATTGTTATTCTCTTTAAGTTTACCCTGAAGACTTGATGTATTAAGGAAAGTCTTACCGTTGTAGCATACTCTGACAGGCTTTGAATCTTCAAGCATCACCTTTGATGCACATCTTGCAATCGCAGGTGTGAAGTCGGGTCTTAAAACCAATGTATTTCCGTCTTTATCAAAGAACTTGTAGAGTTCACGTGCGTCGGAAGCATTTATCTCCTCTGCAAAAACATCAAAAAACTCGAATGTAGGTGTGTCGATATCGCTGTAACCATAGCTCTTTATAACGTTATGAATCTTATTTTCAACGATAAGTCTGTCGCTATATTCACTACCGTAAATATCACGTACTCCGTCGGGAGTATGTAGAAGAACTTTATTCATAAAAACCTCGCTTAATTTAAATGTCATTTTAAATAAAAATCTTTATATATACTTTAGAGACGCGCAGTAAAAAATATTTTCACTTTAGTATTGCGCAGTGCTAATTAATTACTATACTACAGAGTTTAACATCAATTTTATAAAGCTGTCAATCACTTTTGTTATCTGGCATCCAAGTCTTTTTGGAGTGCTTCCAGATAAGGAATAAGGAGACCATTTTCACCCGGAGATCTGATCACATAATCTTCGTCAAGTTCCTCGTGCCTGAAACTTTTTCTTCCGCCGTTCTCCGCTCTTTCCCAGAATTCATACAGCTTTCTGAACGGGAGATAATAAAATTCATTAAGTCCTGTGTAATATATGAGAAAAAAAGCTACTCCCTCCTGCTTTTCAAAGTTTTTCATAAATTCAACCTGATGAGGATGGATATTTTCGAGAGCAAACGTCTCAGCCGCGCACTCTTTTGCATCAAAACAAACGGGAATTCCCTGCACAACGCCTATATAATCGACGGTACTCTTTTGATCAAAATAAGCAAGCGTGATATGCCTCGTACTCTTATCAATCTTTATAGGCGTGATCGGAGTCGGAATCTTCTGGATAAGCGCAAGCGAAAGCTCATTGTATCTTTCGTTAGTCCTGTTTATAAGTTCTTCCAAAGTCGAGCCTCGAAGTCCCCTCGATTTCCATGTAGGCATATTTTTCCCCTTTTATTCAAAGAATCTGCGCAGCAGTGCCTTTTTATCAGTCAAAAAATTTATCGTAAACATCGGGAAGATCAGTCTTAAACTCTCTTCCCCTGATATTTTCAAATTCATCGGGCATATCATCCGGAAAGCATACCCTGTAGCAAAAAAGAAGCTGATGATTAATTCCTTTGTACGTCTTTCCTCCGTATTTCACATCGCCTATAAGCGGATGGCCTATACTCGATAAATGCGCCCTTATCTGATGTGGCTTTCCTGTAATAAGCTTAACTTCAAGCATTGTAAGATCCGCATCTTTGTTATATTTAACCGGAACAATTTCCGTTTCTATATAAGAATATCTGTCATCATGAGGATCGTCTTTTTTTATAAAGACTTTGTTTTTCTTCTCGTTTTTATAAAGAAATCCCTTCAGATAAATATTCTCAGACAGATTGCCCGAAACAATAGTCCTATAATATTTATCAAGGTTTCTGGTCTTTAGAAGCGCATTCATTATCCTTGCGCCCGAAAGCGACTTTGCGCAAATGACGATTCCGCCTGTATTTCGGTCAAGCCTGTTGCATATGGACGGCTTGTAGATATCAAGCTCTTTTGTCGCTTCGCTGTTCATGGACAAAAGGTATTCAATAAGCCAGTCATTTAAACTGATATCTTTAGGAGAACTCTTTTGCGAAAGGAGTCCTACAGGCTTTGAAGCAAGAAGAATATTGTCATCTTCATAGACAACCTTCACATCCCCGTATTTAGAAAGATCTATCTCTTTTTCAGAATTCTTAGAACTCTTAATAGCGTCAGAATTTACTTTGAATTTCGCGAATGTTTCATCAGAAAAAAAGATCTTAATAAGATCGTTTTCTCTGAGTTTCTCTGTTCCATCGGCTTTCTTGCCGTTAAGAGTTATATTCTTTTTACGCAGCATCTTATAGATAAATCCGCTGCCAGCTCCGGGAAGATACCCTTTTAAGAAGCTGTCCAGGCGCTTTCCAGCCGCATTATTTCCGATTTTAATTTCTTTCATGATTATCCTTATAATGAAATGGACAAAAGAATTGATGCCGGAGTTTGTGTTGTTCCGGGAATCCAGCTCTCTTCAATAGCTACAGGATCGATACCCTTATCTGCGCGCAGTTTCTCAAGCTGAGTAAGTCTGTCGCAGAATTTATCAATATCTGTAAATATCTTTATGCTGTGGTTTGAATAACCGCTCTGAGCGATCATCTTCTTGATGTGCTTCTCACAGTCAATCTCATCAATATCTTCATCAGATGAATAGCAGCAAATATTCTTATCAAGAACAGTTGATGCCGATACATAGAAGTTTTTGTCATAAGAAGTTATAACATGATCGTAGTGTATAAGAAGGCCGCCTCTGCAGGCTTCAATCTTATTTTTGTCGCTCTCTATGCAGCCCTTTGCTTTAATGAACATTATCATATTTACTGCGCTCCAGCCCGTAGGAAGACAGCCGAGGGCCGCGATAATACTCATTACATTCTTTTGAGAGCCGTATTTCCAAAGACCAGCCACGTATATCCCGACAGTAATTGCAAGACTTATCACCGTCCTGATAATCGCAGCATTTTTCCTGTATTTGATATAACCAAATTCGCCCTTATATACTCTGTGCAGATTCAATTTATTCACCCTCTTATTTTAAAGCCCTAATTTCTTCATCTCTTCATTCGTAAGAGCTCTGTATTCTCCGGGCTCAAGTTTTTCATCAAGAAAAAGCGGCCCCATTGAAAGTCTTTTGAGAAAAAGAACTTCATTTCCGACCGCTTCAAGCATTCTTTTAACCTGATGAAAACGGCCTTCATGAATAGTAAGTTCGATAACGGGATGCCCGTCAAGGTCTGCTTCCTTTGCGCAAACACGCGCAGGAAGCGTAGCCTTAACGGAACCGTCATCGTTTTTATCACCGATATCAACTCCGTCAGAAAGTCTTTTGATATCATTCTCAGAAAGCTCATGGTCAATATGAACTTCATAGACCTTATCTACGTGCTTTTTTGGAGATAACAGCTTATGTATCAAAACGCCGTCATCTGTTATCAAAAGAAGCCCTTCGGTGTCAATATCGAGTCTTCCGCAGGGACTTAGATCCCTTATATTTTCTTCCTTCAGAAGGTCAAGTACCGTTGTGTTTCTCTTATCATTTGTCGCAGACACTACTCCTGCCGGTTTATACAGCATGAAGTAGTGAAAACGTGCATAAGAAAGCACTTTCCCATCGAAAGCAATCTCATCGGAATTTTCATCAATGTGTACGTCAGGTTTAACGACAACAACGCCGTTAACCGTACAACGACCGTTTTTCAAATATTCTTTTATCTGTTTACGGGTTCCTAAATTGTGGTCACCCAGATATTTATCGAGTCTCAAGATCAATAATCCTTTACAGGAACAGCGTTACTTTCCTTGCCAAGTTCATAGATATTGTATGAACGGCATACGATAACGGGATTCTCATAACCTGTGGGAACCTTTACATTATAGGACTGTGTCTCCTTAGATCTGTCCCACATCTGGAAAGGACTGAAAGTCTTACCACCGTCATAACTGTATGCAAAATAAGCAACAGGACTCTGGTTATCCTTTGTAGTCATCTGAACAAGAACGTTTCCGTCCTTCTTGCTGGATGCAAGAACCTTTATCTCACAAACATCGGGACCTGTCTCATCCTGACGAACAGGGCCTGCGGGTGCGGGTGTGGGATCATACTTAAATCCTGAGAAATCAGCACCTGTCTTTGAAGACTTAAGCTTGAAATACTTTGCAACAGCCGTTGCATCCTTTACACCGAGCTGAACATAGAAGTTAGGTGACTTAACCTTCTGAACATCATAACCGTGATCGATGTAAGCGTGCTCGATGATTACACCGGGAATATTTCTTGCCGTACATGCTCTGATAACGCCATAGTAATCTACGCCCTTAGAACCGATTTTGGTCTTTACGCCCTTCTGATATACTCCGAGGCTTCCGAGCTCTGCAAGCTCGATTTTACCAAAATCCTGTCCCTTCTGGTACTGATTACCGAATGCCGATGTCCAAACTTCACATCCGTAGAAATTATGATCCTTGGATGCATTGAAATGAAGACTGAACAAGAAATCAGCATTTACGCTCTGTGCAAAAGCAGCTCTGTCCTCAAGTGAAAGACCCTGATCCGCACTTCTTGTCAAATATACAGTTACATTGTCGTACTTCTCAAGTTCTGCCTTCATTGAATTAGCAACAGTAAGGTTGATATTTTTTTCAATAAGACCGTTATACTCCGCACCACGGTTGTCCGCGCCGTGACCGGGATCGATAACGATAACTACCGGCTTGTCAGCTGCGTTTGAAGTAACTGTGGTTGTCGGCAATATGCCGCTAACCGACAATAAAACAGCTGTAGCAATTGTTGCGATACATCTTCTCATACTACTCTCCTCTTTCTTTCTAAAACTAACTGTGGTTCCTGCCAAAAAAATGTAAAAAGCTGTCGCAAATAAGCGGCAGCTTAGATATTCCGTTTATCCGTTTAGCATATCAAGGTTAATGGCTTCCTGTTCCGTTATACCCTGAACCTGTTGCTCTTCGGTGGCAGCTCCTTCTGCGGGAACTGTGCTTGCCGGAACAGCCTCGGGCGGTCTGAGATCGGCCCTGTTGGATTTGATAACCTCACCGTACTGGGTAAGAGCTGACAACACACTGTCTGTACTCTGTGAGATCTCTTTTACCATATTGATGCTGTTCTGCTTTATAGTCTCAACAATATCATCGGTGCTCTTACTTGTGACATCGATTGACTGTGTGATGATGTCCTCAACTCCTGCAAGGAGCTGGTCTGTATACTGTACAGCTGCCGATTTCATGCTGTTAGCTTCAGTCATAGCGTTGTCCAGGATTTCTTTTGCCTGAACAGCGGCCTGTGAAACGACTTCATTGGCCTGAGCATAAGCTTGCTGCATAATCTCATGCTCATTTATAAGTTCATTTGTTTTTATTGTAGCCTGATTTACGATATCTTCGGCTTTTCTGCGCGCATCGTTTAAGATGGCTTCTTTGTTGCTGATGATTTTCTGATATTTCTTTATCTCTTCGGGAGTTTTTGAGCGAAGTTCACGTAAGAGCTCGTCAATCTCCTCTTTATTGACAATAATCTTTGTCTGTGACAAAGGCTGAGGCTTACAATTATCGATATAAGTCTCTATCTCATCAATTAACTGCTCGATTTTGCTGGTCATTTATACATCCCCCTGATCTTTCTGTTTTTCAAACTTTTGGTATAGAGCTTTTGCGACAAAATCTGAAACACAAGGTGATATATCACCTTTATAACTTGCGACCTCTTTTACCACAGAGCTGCTAAGATATGAGTATTTGATATTAGTTGTGAGGAAAACCGTATCGACCTCATCGTGCGACAGTTCCTTATTGGTCTGCGCGATCTGGAGTTCATATTCGAAATCGGTTATCGCTCTTAATCCTCTTATAACAATATGAATGTCTTCTTTTTTGCAATAATCGATCAAAAGTCCGCTGAATGATTCGACAACTACATTATCAATTCCGATTACGGATTCTTTAATCATTTTAACACGTTCATCCAGTGTGAACAATGGAGTTTTCGCTGAATTACACATTACGGCAACAATAACTTTGTCAAACATTGAAGCCGCACGTTTTATAATGTCCAAATGTCCGTATGTTATGGGATCGAAACTGCCCGGATAAACCGCTGTTTTCATAGCGCTTCCTTTCTATACAAAAAGACATGCTTATTTGTTTTATATTCTTTTTCGCGTCTGACTTCAAAACCGTAATCTTCAGCGAATGAAAAATCCATATCAGCCGAACTCTCAACAATTATCATTGTATGTTCGGTCACATATTTCATCGTGCCAAGCTGTGCAAGCGTTCTCTCGTAGAGCCCTTCATGATAAGGAGGATCGAGGAAAATAATATCAACTTCTTCCTCGTGAATATTCCTAAGTCCGATAACAACGTCCTGCTTAAGGACTGTGGCATCTTCTTCAAAATGCGTCGTCTTTAAATTCTGCAAAATGCACTTATAAGCCGCCGCGGCGTTTTCGATAAAATACGCTTTGGACGCGCCTCTTGAAAGCGCTTCGATACCAATTCCGCCGCTTCCCGCAAAAAGATCGAGAAATACAGCGCCCGGTACTTCGTTCTGGATCATATTAAAAAGTGTTTCTTTTATCCTGTCCTGAGTCGGTCTGGTATCGTTTCCTTCAGGGGTAACGAGCTTCAGCCTTCTTGCAGTTCCCGCAATTACTCTCATATCCTTACCTTTGTTCCCTTAGTATCTCTGCTTGTTATCTTAAGATGGGCAAGCTCCAGCTTTTTACTGTTGTGCTCAACAGTCATTTCTTCAAGGTCATTCAGATAATAAACGTCTCTTACAAAATCATTTTTTCCAAGTCTCATTCCGCGAACGCCGACAGCCGTCTTCTTTTTCTCGGGAATCGTATCAACCGGGAATCTTAAGAAATAACCATCCTCTGTTCTAAGTATAACAGTCTTTTGCTCTTTAAGCACTTCTACACTTACAAGTTCATCGCCGTCCGTAAGTTTTGTCGCTGCAACGGTTCTCTTGGAAACATCGAATTCGCCGCCGTTTACCGTCTTCATCATAGATGACTTTGTGGTAAAGATAAGTCTGTAGAGATTAAGCTCAGACTGGCTTGCGACAAGAACGACACTTTCTTCGGAAGCGTTGTAATTGCTCACATTATCGATCGGAACGCCCTTATCCCTCATTTTTCCTTGAGGAAGGTCCATAGCCTTTATGGTATGCAGGTTACCTGCACTTGTGAAAAGACATACTTTTCCCGTGTTCTTCATCACAAACGAATACTTGAACTCGGCTTCGATAGTCTCTTTGTTTCTCTCATATGTTGAAGCATCGATTGTCTTTGCATATCCGAATCTGTCCATGATAAATGCAACATCGATCTCCTCAACGGGCTTTTCTTCATATACGGCATTTTCCCTGTTATCGATAACAGTTTTTCTCTTTGCCTGATACTCTTTCTTGATCTTGCCAAGTTCATCCTGTATAACCATGGACATTGACTCGTGACTTTCAAGAATATCCTCGTATCTGTATATGTTTGCGACCGTTTGCTCGTGTTCCTTGATAAGAGCCTCGAGCTCAAGTCCTATGAGCTTGTATAAACGCATCTCAAGAATGGCATCAGCCTGTCTTTCGGTAAAAAGAAGCTGCGCAGCCATTGCTTTTGATTCTCTTGATTTAAAGTTAATGCCTTCGGTAACACCGTTTACAAGGCAGTTCTTAGCCATAGCCCTGTCTTTTGAACCGCGGAGAACCTCGATTACAAGATCAATCACATTGCAAGCCTTGATAAGACCTTCCTGGATCTCTTTTTTCTCCTGTTCCTTCTTAAGAAGGGTTGTATACTTTCTTGTTGCTATCTCAAACTGGAAGTCTGCGCACGCCCTCATGATATCCCTAAGAGACATTGTCTCGGGACGTCCGTTGTCGATAGCAAGCATATTAACGCCGAATGTATCTTCGAGCTTAGTCTTCTTGTAAAGAAGATTTGTGAAGTTCTCGACATCTGTATCTTTCTTAAGTTCAATAACGATTCTTACACCTTCTTTTGAAGACTGGTTTGAGATATCGATGATGTCGTTGGTAATCTTCTTTTCAGCAAGCTCGGCAACATCAGCCATGAACTTACCGATTCCCATACCGATCATAGTGTAAGGAATCTCTGTGATGACAAGATTGATATGTCCGTTTTTGCCCTTTTCAGTTTCGACCTTACCTCTTAACCTGATCTTACCGGTACCTGTCTCGTAGATATTAAGAAGCTCGTCCTTGTTGATAACAACGCCGCCTGTCGGAAAATCAGGTCCCTTAATATACTTCATGAGCTCTTTTGTCGTAAGAGAGTCATTCTGTATATATGCAATCTCGGCGTCTATTACTTCAGCGAGATTGTGCGGAGGCGTGCTTGTTGCCATACCTACCGCGATACCTTCCGAACCGTTTATAAGAAAGTTCGGTATCTTAACGGGAAGAACCGAAGGTTCTCTCTCGGTCTCATCAAAGTTTGGAACAAAATCAACCACGTTCTTGTCGAGATCTTCAAGGAAATTCTCCTGAGTAAGCTTTGAAAGTCTTGCCTCGGTGTAACGCATTGCAGCAGCGCCGTCGCCTTCAATATTTCCAAAGTTACCGTGACCGTCAACAAGAGGAACAATCTTTTTAAAATCCTGAGTCATAACGACGAGACAGTCATAAATTGAGCTATCGCCGTGAGGGTGATATTTACCCATGGTATCGCCGACAATTCTCGCACTCTTTCTGTACGGTCTGTCATATCTGATACCGAGTTCATACATATCGTATAAAGTTCTTCTCTGAACAGGTTTTAATCCGTCTCTTATATCAGGAAGCGCACGAGCAACGATTACGCTCATGGCATAGTCTATGAACGACTTTTGCATTATATCCGAATACTCGGTCCTTATAATTCTGTCTTCCATATTTTCCCCTTTAAATATCTAACTCAGCATCTGTTGCGTGCTGATGAATAAATTCACGTCTCGGAGGAACATCCACTCCCATCAAAAGCTCGGTCATCTGAGAAGCCATCTTGGCATCCTCAATCTCGACCGCTTTAAGAAGTCTTCTCTCGGGATCGAGGGTTGTTTCCCAAAGCTGCTCGGGATCCATCTCACCAAGACCCTTGTACCTCTGAAGGGTGAAGTTTCCTTTGTGTGTATTTCTGTATTTTACAAGAGCATTGTCATCGTAGAGATACTCTTCCTTGCCTCTTGCAGGCATAGCCTTATAAAGCGGAGGCATAGCAATATAGACATGTCCCTGATATATAAGCTCGGGCATGAATCTGTAGAAAAGAGTAAGAAGCAGTGTTGCAATATGCTCACCGTCTACGTCGGCATCAGCCATGATTATGATCTTGTCATATTTAAGCTTATTTATATCAAAGTCATTGCCGTATCCTTCGGAAAATCCGCATCCGAAAGCATTGATCATTGTCTTTATCTCAGCGTTTGCAAGAACCTTGTCGATACTTGCTTTCTCAACGTTAAGTATCTTACCTCTGATAGGAAGGATGGCCTGATAATTTCTGTCTCTTGCCATCTTCGCACTGCCGCCCGCGGAATCTCCCTCTACGATGAAGATCTCGCATTTAGACGCATCCTTACTTATGCAGTTTGCAAGTTTTCCGTTTGAATCAAAGGAATACTTCTGCTTTGTAAGCATGTTTGTCTTGGCTTTTTCTTCCGTCTTCCTGATCTTTGCAGCCTTTTCCGCGCAGCCGATGATAGACTTAAGCGTCTCAAGATTTCGGTCAAAAAATCTTGTCATCTCATCGCCTGTTATCTTGGAAACGATCTTTGCCGCATCTTGATTATCAAGCTTAGTCTTTGTCTGGCCTTCAAATCTCGGATCGGGATGCTTTATGGAAACAACGGCAGTCATACCGTTTCTAACATCTGTTCCCGTAAAGTTTACGTCTTTTTCTTTTAATATATTAAGTTCACGGGCGTACTGATTGATTATGTTGGTAAACATAGTCTTAAAGCCGGTAAGGTGCGTACCACCCTCGGCATTATAGATATTGTTACAAAAACCGAGTACATCCTCATGGAACTCATTTACATACTGGAAAGCAACTTCGACTTCCACGCCCTCACTCTCGCCTCTGAAAGCGATAACATCGTGAACAGCCTCTTTTGACTTATTCATATCGCGAATAAAGCCTGTAATACCGTCCGGCTCATGGAACTGTGTATATTCCTCGACACCGGGTCTTTTATCCTCGAATATTATTGTCAGTGAAGGATTGAGATAAGACGTCTCGTGAAGCCTTGATTTGATATCGTCTTCCTTGAATCTTGTCTTTTCAAAGATGGTATTGTCGGGAAGGAAATTGATCGTTGTTCCCGTTTCCTTTGTTGTGCCGATCGGCTCCAAAAGGCCGTTCTTAAGCTGTGTTGTGGGAATACCTCTCTCATAGGTATCCTGATAGATATATCCATCTTTAAAGACTTTAACGCTCATTCTTGAAGAAAGCGCATTAACAACCGATGAACCTACACCATGAAGTCCACCGCTTGTCTTATATGAATTATTATCAAATTTACCGCCGGCGTGAAGTGTTGTCAGAACGATACGTTCAGCCGTCACTCCCTTTGCGTGCATACCGACGGGAATACCTCTTCCGTTATCGGAAACTGTTGCGGAACCGTCTGCTTCCAAAGTCACCTTTATCAAAGTACAAAATCCGGCCAAATGCTCATCTACCGCATTGTCCACAATCTCATACACAAGGTGATTAAGGCCTCTTGTGGTTACGCTTCCGATGTACATTCCGGGACGTTTTCTTACCGCCTCAAGACCTTCAAGGACAGTAATACTGGAAGCATCATATTCATCGTATGAAGCCATATAATTTAAACCCCTTTTCAAAACTTTTTGTATTATGAGCCTTTGTTATGCTCTAACTCAAAAATGTAACTTTCTCGTTACCGTTACAGCGAGCGCGCCGGGACCGATGTGGCAAGCGACGGAAAGAGAAAGCGGATCCATGTGAATATTCATTCCGGGAAACTCTTTTTCGAGCTCTTTCTTCCACTCGTTTGCTGTGTCGATATCCTTTGTATAGGCAGCAGCTATCCAGTAGTCATTGGCTTCCTTGCCGCCAAAACGCGTCTCGATATCGTTCTTTATCGCATTTATCATTATGCTCTTGCCCTGACTGCTTGTTCTTGCTTTGGCAAAAGCATCAAGTTTCTCGCCCTGAATCTGAAGGACGGGTTTAAGTCTGAGGAGTGTTCCGAGTGCTGCGGCAGCAGGTGTGATCCTTCCGCCTTTTTTAAGATAATAAAGCGTATCGAGCATAATATAGATACTTGACTCGAACTTGGTATCCATGAGCTTCTGAACAATTTCTTCCGCAGAGTAGCCTTTTTCAGCCATATCTCTTGCGTCAATTGCAGACTGTCTCTGTGTTACGGATATTCTCTGGTTATCAACCACGAATACCTTGCCCTCATACTCTTCCTGGGCAAACATGTATGCACTCTGACAAGAGCCCGAAAGTCCCGAACTCATTGGAATATAAACGATGCTCTCATGATCTTTCAAAAGCTCGTCCCAAATTTTCATAAGAGAATCAGGAGTAGGCTGACTTGTAGAAACGTTGGCATTGTCGCCAAGCTTCTCATAGAACTGCTCCTGTGTAAGATTTATATCTTCAAAGAACTCTTCTTCGTCAATCATAAAAGGCATGGGAACTACATGAATGCTAAGTTCCTTTGCCTGTGCCTGCGTTATTCCGCTGTTACTGTCTGTTAATATCGCTATTTTTGCCATAAATATTCATCGGTAAAAAGCCGATATTCCTCCTATTTTCAACCTAATCAACTAAAATAATATTACTTTTATAAAGTAGTAAAGTCAACAAAATTTGCCGATTTAGTACTTAACGTACTTCTAAGTACACTATATTGTATATCGTCAAGATTCGGATCTTCGGCTAAAATTCTGTCCGCGTCCATCGACGCCTCCTTCAAAAGGTCGCTGTCATGATAAATATCTCCGACCCTGAAATTAAGTTCTCCGCTCTGCCTTAGTCCGAACAATTCTCCGGGGCCTCTCTGCCTTAAATCTTCCTCCGCAATCTTAAATCCGTCATTTGACTTGTTCATTATATCAAGGCGATTTTTGGCATCATCAGACTTTGATGTGTTCAAAAAGATGCAATATGACTGCGCATTCCCTCTTCCCACGCGTCCTCTGAGCTGATGAAGCTGCGAAAGCCCAAATCTCTCGGCATTTTCTATCATCATAACCGTTGCGTTCGGAACATTGATTCCGACCTCGATTACCGTCGTTGAAACAAGAACATCTATATCCTTACGCGCGAAGGCTTCCATTATATCATCCTTCATCGAAGGTTTCATCTTACCGTGAAGCATTGCAACGGAAATATCGGTCGGAAGCATGGATTTGAGCTTGTCCGTATAGTCCGTAACGTTCTCAACGCCGTCAAGCTCGCCTTCTTCGACCATTGGACATATCACATACGCCTGATGTCCCGCTTTTACCTGGTCGCAGATAAATTTATACGCGGTATTTCTGTAATCTGTTCCCACAACGCAGTTCTTGATCGGAATTCGGCCACCCGGAAGCTCGTCGATTATGGAAATATGAAGGTCTCCATATAAAATAATGGCAAGCGTCCTCGGTATAGGTGTCGCGCTCATTGCCAGAACATGGACGTTTTCTCCCTTGCCTGCAAGAGCTTCTCTTTGGCGGACGCCGAATCTGTGCTGCTCATCGGTTACGACAAGAGCAAGGTTCTTGTACTCGACTTTATCCTGTATAAGCGCATTTGTTCCGATGATGCAGTTTACTTCGCCTTCTTTTATCATCCTCTGCGCTTCTCTCTTATCTTTTGCAGAAAGAGCTCCGGTCAAAAGAACCGGTTTAAGGCTTGTAAGTCCGTATTTCTCGATCATTTCCTTGAAACTCTCAAAATGCTGGGCCGCAAGTACCTCCGTAGGCGCCATTATTGCTCCTTGATAGCCGTTTGCGGCAGCAGTTAAAAGAGTAAGAAAAGCAACCACGGTCTTTCCCGATCCCACATCTCCCTGAATAAGCCTGTTCATGACATACGGACCGGAGATGTCGTTTATGATATCGTTATACGCATTAAGCTGCGCATTTGTAAGTTTATACGGAAGTTTTTCCAAAAAACGCTTTGCCTCTGCAACTTCCATCATGGGAAATGTATTTTTGTTTTCTTCTTGAAGCTTTTTTAAAAGGCGAAGTTTTAATACAAATATGAAAAATTCGTTATAAGCAAGCCTTCTTCTTGCCTGCTCCAAAGAAGCTTTGTCTTTTGGAAAGTGGATACCGTAGATGGCATCAAAAAAGCTCATAAGTCCAAGTCTTTTGATGATATCTTCAGGAACAAATTCTTCGAATCTGCCCGCGTTATTAAACGCCTTCTGAACAGCCTTTGTCACGGTATTGTTGCTAAGACTCTTTACAAGAGGATATCTTGGCATAAGTTTGCCGCATAGAGCCGCATATTCTTCAGGTTTATACATCTTAGGCTGGTCTATGGTAAAGAAGTTACCTTTTTTCCTGACTACTCCTCTGAAAATATGTGTCGTTCCGGATTTTAGGGAGCTTGCAAGGTAAGGCGCATTAAAATAAGTCATCTTAACTCTGCCTGTCTGATCTCCGCCTTCAAAAGAAATGATAGAAAGATTTCTTATCCTTCTTTTCATAATGCTTCCGATAATTGTAAGAGAAACGGCGCAGACTTCACCTTCCACAAGTTCTGATGCGCGAATGGGAGCTTTGAACTCATCATAAGTTCTGGGAAAATAGTATATAAGGTCTCTGCACGTGAAGACACCGCACTTATTAAAGAGTTTCGCCGTCTTTTCTCCGATTCCTTTTAGATTTTCAACAGATTCTGTAAGTTCTCTTTCTCCCATACCGGTCCTCGTTTTAGATAAAAATTATGTCTTATGTAAAGTAAATATAATGAAAAAGCCGGGCTTTATTGCCCGGCCGGTATATACAATAATTACTCAGCTGAAATAACGTAGTAATAAATAGGCTGTCCACCGTTTTGAAGCTCAACGTCGCACTGAGGATATTTCAAGGTAATCCTATCCTTAAGATCCTGAGCATCACTTTCTTTGATCTCATCACCATAATAAATACTGATAAGCTCGAGATCGTCATTCATCATCTTGTTGAGCATGTCAAAAGTAACATCGGACATGTCAGTACCAACAGAAAGAATTCCGGAATCGCCGATTCCCATGAAGTCACCCTGTTTGATCTGAACATCATCAATAACAGTATCTCTTACGGCGTAAGTAACTTCACCGGTCTTAACTGTTGTGATAGCTTCTGTCATTGCAGCTACATTGTCATCAATCGGAATGTCAGGAACATAGTTTATGATCGCAGTAACACCCTGAGGTACAGTCTTTGAAGGAACAACAATTATCTTCTTATCCGAATCATCATCCTCAGACATGATTGCAGCCTGATTTGCAGCAAGGATAATGTTCTTATTGTTGGGAAGAACGATTACTGTATCTGCATTAACCTTCTCAACCGCATCAAGAATATCTGCGGTACTGGGGTTCATTGTCTGTCCGCCCTCGATAACGTAGTCAACGCCAAGACCTCTGAAGATCTCGGCAAGACCTGCACCTGCGCATACAGTAACAAATCCTACATCCTTACGAGGCATCTTGGGCTCTTCTTTAGGAGCAGGCGCTTCAGCCTTTGTCTCAGGCTCTTTTGCAGCCGCAGTATCAACCTTAGCATTTTCTTTTGTCTCTGTCACAGTCTCAGCCTTAGCGTCAGACTTATTCTCAGAAACAGCCGATGAATCTACTTTTCCTGCAAGAGGAATATTCTCATCATTAGGTTCATATGTAGGAGTGAGCTCAGCTGCTCCGTTTATCTCTGTCTCGATCTCTGCCCATGAACCGTCTTTGTTTTCATGGAAGAGCTTCTCTCTGTGTTCCATTCTCATGTTGTCGATCTTCATATTGGAAAGCTGACCGTACATGAGAGCTCTCTGGATCGCAAGTCCGGGGTCGTTTGAATGAACGTGAACTTTGCAGATCTCATCATCGGCAACAAGAACGATACTGTCACCGATAGACTCAAGGAATCCCTTGAAGTCAATTTCCTGTTTTACATTAAGAGGCTTGTTCAAAAGAACTATAAACTCGGTACAGTAACCGAATTTGATATCAACCTCTTCCTGAGCAGATTCTTTTGCCCTTGCACCGGGGGTAACCTGCTCTTCAGTGATAGAAAGATCTATCTCTTTTCCAAGGAATCCGTCAAATGCTCCCTTGAGCACCTGAACAAGTCCCTGTCCGCCTGAATCTACAACACCGGCTTGTTTGAGAACAGGAAGCATCTCAGGAGTCTTTGCAAGAACTTCCTCGGCATATTTAATAACTTCATCGCAAAAATAAGTGATATCTGTTGTGCCTTCTACAGCGAGTTCGTGAGCCTTCTCTCCGGCACCCTTGGCAACCGTAAGGATTGTTCCTTCCTTCGGCTTCATAACTGCCTTATATGCAGTCTCAACAGCCTTGTCAAAAGCTTCTGCAAGTATTGCCACATCAACTTCATCATGCTGCTTAACAACTTTGGTAAATCCTCTAAGGAGCTGTGAAAGGATAACACCCGAGTTACCTCTTGCACCTCTCAAAGAACCTGAAGAAATAGCTTTACAAATTGCTTCCATTGAAGCGTTGTCGCCCAGATTTGATACTTCTTTTGCCGCAGACATGATAGTCATTGTCATGTTGGTACCTGTATCACCGTCCGGAACGGGGAAAACATTGAGTTCATTTATCCATTCTTTTTTCGCTTCCAGATTCTTGGCGCCGCTTAAAAACATCTTAGCCAGCAGTTTAGCGTCAATTATATTATTACTCAAAACAAAATTCCTCCTAGAACTTGATCTCTTGGCTTAATCAATCACGCGGACACCTTCGATGTAGATGTTGATCTTCTCGATTTCAAGCCCCGTAAATTCCTCTACTTTATATTTTACATTGTCGATCAAATTGTCTGAAACAGCTGAAATGCTAACCCCATAAGCAACAATTACATGGAAGTCAAGTATCAGTTTGTTATTTGCATCAAGAGAAACGTTGATTCCTCTTGTCATCGAATCAATCTTAAGAAGACTCACAAGTCCGTCTTTTACATTAACATTTGCCATCCCAACAATACCGAAGCACTCCATTGCTACAGCTCCTGCGTACTGAGCGATTACTTCGTTGTCAATAGATATACTACCCATGTGAGTATTCATAGAAGAAGCCTTCATATTTACCCTCCTTAATACCCGAAGCTCTTTAATTCTCATGGAGCTCCGTTTTAGCATACACATGTATTATAATAGCAATTTATCGAAAAATAAACCATATAATTTTTAGCGACATATTTTTTCGTATATTTTGCTTGCAATTCTGTTTTTCTTCTGCTAATATATCAATGTTGCGGATATTTGCAATAATATGCTATTGAACGAACATGGCTTATAAGGAGGTGTCAAAATGGCTAAATGTGATATTTGTGGCAAAGGCGTTCATTTCGGTAACAATGTAAGCCATTCTCATAGAAGATCTAACAGAGTTTGGAATTCAAATGTTCACCGCGTTGCTGTTAAAGTTAACGGCGGCACAAAGAGAATCCACGTATGCGCTAGCTGCCTTAGATCTAACAAGGTTGAAAGAGCTTAATAAGATCAAAAATTAAACCACCCTGATGGGTGGTTTTTTGTTGTAGATTTTTTAATATAAAAAGAACAGCCCCCTCATACATCCGGAGCTGTCCGTATAATTAAAACAGTTTATTAGTCTCATACTACTGAAGGAATTGAGATTCCGTGTTCAGAAAGTAATTTTTCGGTTGCCGACAAATCGAGTCCAAGCTCTTCTGCAGCTTCACCAAGTGTAAGCTTGCCCTTTTTTACCAAGGAAAAAACTGTATTTTGTTTCCCTTCCGTTTTTCCTTCTTCTCGTCCTTCTTCTCGTCCTTCTTCTCGTCCTTCTTCCTTCATTAGCTCGCCCCATTTAATCTCATCAAACTCAGTTAAGCACATATCAACAACCTCCTTTCTATGGATTGTCAAAAACTCTTTTAAAACATTATTTTTTATGCAATCTTCAACAGATTTATTGACTGCATCTTTAATATTCATTGTTTTATTGTTTTCAATTACCTCTTCGACAAAAGTCGAATATTCCTTTAGCATCCGACATTTTTCAAGAATATCTCTGTTTTTGTCAGCACGTATATTGATCATCGTAGCTGTCCATTCGAATTTTCCGGGCTCTGTTTCACCAATAAAAGCAGATGATAGCTTTAGCTCAATTACATCATCCGGCATCTTGGACGAATCACCATTATAAAAAACAATATACTTTGGAGCCGGAATTCTTACAAGTTTGGACATATATAGGCTTTCCGTATTAGGTAAAATTTTTCTGTATAAATCTGCAAAATACAGCAAGCCTCTCAATGGCATATTCGGATTATATGTACTCTGATGCTCATATAAACTAAGTGATGAATCAAATATAAATGAAACATCATTCTTGGCTTTCATGTAAATAACATCTTCCAGCGTTGTAAATTCAAGTTCATCCTCATTTGTATATGATGTACCATTTACTGCATTATATAAACTAAGCGCATTCTCTTTGCTTTCTCCAAAAAGTTTTCTAAAAATAGTGTCTTTATAATTTTTGTTTATCTTTACATCCTTGTTAGCGGTCATGAATCATCTCCCTATAGTCATCTATATTATAGCAAAACCGCTAAAATACGCAACTTTCTAAATTATTCATAAACACATATTACTCCCACTTTCCCCCGCTGATCTTCCACAGATCTACCGCGAAAGCCATCTTCACAATCCTCCAGATTCCCTTAAAGAACTCCCTATTACTCCGCTTCATCACGCATCCTTTCCCCGTCGCAGGCTCATAAAGCAGGACACTCTTATGCCGATACGTTGCCCAAGGCGAATCAAGCGGTGTAATAATCTTAAGTTCCTTATCTGCAGGCAAAAACCAGCCGTTAAACGTTGCCTTCTTTATAATAGAAGATTCAAACCTTGAATGACTGTAATATTCCCGAAGCCTTTCAAGCTTTTTGGCCTCTTCACTAACATCCCGTAGCTCAGAGCTAAGCCCCACATCTCCATAGAACTTATCAAACGGACATATCTCCCGATACATCGCCATAAGCTCTTTGTGCAACCCTTCAGGATCACTCGATACAAGCCATTTCTTCCCCTTAAGGAAATCCATCAGCCCCTTATACACAAACTCACAGTCGCCGTACCTGTAGCTTACAAGCATTCCGATATACCGCTTGATTACCCAGACTTTAAGATGCTTTCGCAGATACTCAGGCTCAAAAAGCGCAGACGTTATCAGCGTATTTCTCATATTGTAATACTGCTTGACTCCCGGAAATACAAGCTCAAACCCCTGATGCCACACACAGATGCCATTAAGGAACACAATCCCCCGGCCACGTTGCTTAAGCCCAAACTGAATGTCATCGTGATGCACAAATATAGGAAGCGGCAGATTCTCTTCGGTAACAGCATTCATATGATAACAGCAGCACCACCACGCTCCGTAAATTTTCTCATCGTAAGAAGCCGCAGTCATCCAATCCGACGTACACACATCAAAATCTCTAAGATCTGCCATCAGGTGATCATTATATACTTTAAATCCGCTATACCACTCTCCGGCAGCATGCTGTATAAAAGGATAGTCCTCCCTCATAAGCCCGCCGCCTACAGTAATCTCCTTATACTCATCCTTCAGGGTAAAAAGAAACCCATACAGCCTTACAAAAATTTCAGGATCAAAAACAGCGTCATCATCCATCATAAGCAGATGCGTAAGCCCAAATTCATCACGCCTCTTAATAGCCTCTGTCATCCCGCGACCAAAGCCACCTGCGCCGCCGGTATTAGCATTTGGAATAACTGTGATCAGCTTCCCATCACCAAGATTTCCTTCGCACACCTCGCTAAATTCATCATAAGAGCTAAGCGTACCTGCATTATCTACTATAAATACATGCATATGGTCTGCTACAACCGGCGTGTTCCCGTCAATATCAACTGAATTTTTCCAATCCATCAAAGCACGCATATTTCTCGTAACATACTGCTCGCGTTTATAAGTACAGATATTCACCGCAAGCTCAACAGATCTACATTTCTCATCAACACTGTTGTTTTCAATTACAGCACAGTAATATCCACTCAATTCCCATCCATCGTTTTCATCACAGATCTCAGCCTTAAACCACAAAACGCCCTTGTCATATGCATTATAAGGCAGTTGTATCGATAGCCTCTGCTCCACCTGCCAAGTAGGCACTTTCCCCACAAGTCGCTCCATACCGCTAGGAACAATTACATCAACCTGAACCTCACATGCAACATCCTTATCATGCATCACAAAAATTCTCTTTATACCCTTAACCTTAAGTTCAAGACTTAAATTTTCTATATTACAATACGTCTTGTGTTTCTCCAGGTAAAAGAGATTAAAAAATCCGTCAAACAGAATAAAGCTCCCATCTCGGTGGAGATAAAGAGCTTCTTCATTACATATATTTTCTTTTGGATAAAGAATTGACTGTAGATTCATGTGTTTTATTTTTCCTGAAGATTCTTATCTTCAAAACTAGCCAAATAATCATCAATGGCACTACGAAAATCATCCTTTAGTTCCTTTATTGTTTCGCCTTCATAAGAAACTATATCATTTGGATTCTTTAAATTCTGAACATGACCATATAAAATATCTGCTTCAGTATCAACTTCAATACTTCCTTTATATCCTTTATATTCAAGAACACTTAATATATTGTCATTCAAATCAATCCCTCCCTTCTAAAATAAGAGATCATATCTTTAACTGCATATTCCTTAAAATAGCTGTAATTATGCGGCTTATGAAACGCATGCCTTGCACCGCTTGGCGAAATTATCATACACCTTGAGCCGCTTCCTTTTTGAGATATAGTACATCCAAGTTTAGATGTCAATCCTCTTAACTCAAAATATGTATAGTCCTTAGGAACAGACAATAGACGTTCTATCATCTTTTCTTTAGTAGACATAATATTATTATACTCCTTTCATGTTCTATTCTCATCATTTCTCTCCTTTCTATGCATAAAAACATGCCGGATGATAAATGAACAAAAGAACATAAAGAAATATTAATAATTCTACAACACTCTTTAGATAATCATATAATATAAATACCATTCAAAAATATGGGAATAACTGAGCGAATTGCTCGGATATCTATCCAACATGAACTCTTATGCGATTTGATTATAGCGAATAACCGCCGATTCATAGAATAACATACCCCCAATTATATGTAAAGCAATATCAATATATACCATCTTTAATATTGTATCCTGCCCAATCCTTCTCTCTTCAATTACATTAATTCCCTTGAATCCCTCAAATAAATCACTCATATGGCGCTCCATCTTTCTTCTTCACAAGTTCATCGTTACTGTAATCCGCAGTATTTACAAGATGATACCTGTAGTCGGACAAATATGGTGAAAAGATATCACTCAAAGCAATTCTGCTCTTTAAAGACTGATCAGCAGTCCAATTCCCTGATGATTCTTGTAACATCCGGACAGGATTCTTGAATTATCCGGACACGTAATCTTTTATTATCCGGACAAGCATTCTTGAAACATGCGGACAGCCATTCCTGAATCATCCGGACAAATGACATCTCACATTGATCTTCTTAGAATGTAATTAATTACATTCTAAGGAGGGTATGAAATGAGGTGTCTTGATACTATGAAAGTTACTGAAATCCTTCGCCTGAGGGAAATGGAGCTCAATCTACGAGATATAGCATCAGCTGTAGATTGCTCCAAAACTACCGTTGGCGAAATTCTTAACAGATGCAAGGACTGTGGACTAACCTATGAAGAATCAACAAAGCTTTCTCCTGAGCGGATCAATGAGCTGATATATCCAGACTCCTTTGGCCGTAAGCAATCCAAGGATGAACCAGACTGGGAAGCTATATACAAGCGACTTATGTCCAGCAGAAGAATCAACCTTTATTACATCTGGGAGCAAGAATACCGCAAAGATAATCCTGATGGCTACAGCTACAGTTACTTCTGTGCCAAGTTCAATACATGGAAAGAAGATACCGGTAAAGAAGTGGTACTGCCTCAGGAGCGCGAGCCTGGCAAGGAACTGTTTGTCGACTGGATTGGTGATACTCTTCCATGCGTTGTTGACTATGAGACCGGTGTGATTCATGATGCTCATTTCTTTGTAGCTACGCTTGGAGACAGTTCATATCCTTTTGTTGAAGCATTTCCTAATGAAACACAGATCAACTGGAATCAGGCTCATATAGATGCTTTTGAGTGGTATGGAGGGCTTCCCAAGATACTTGTGCCCGACAACTGCAAAACAGCGGTTGTACATACCAACCTCTACAATCCGGAGCTCAACCATGCTTACAGAGACCTTGCCCGTCATTATCAGGTTGCTATAATCCCTGCAAGGGTCAAAAAGCCAAGAGACAAACCTACAGTTGAATCAGGCGTAGGCTGGCTTGAAACATGGCTCCTTGAGTGGCTAAAAGATAAGATATATCACAGTTTTGAAGCCCTTAATGCTGATATAAAGGATCGAGTGCTTGAACTTGCAGAAAGACCATTCAAGCATCGCTCCGGCTCTAGAAGCAGCAACTTTACTGCTCTTGATAAGCCGGCACTTCGACCATTGCCCAAGGATCCATTTGAGTATTATGAAACACTGCCAGTTAAGACAGTACCGAATAACTATCACGTCTACTATGACGGCTTTTATTATTCAGTGCCATATACTCTTTACAAGGACTCCGTCACAATACATGCCTATGCCAAGAAGATTGAAATCTTCAACACTATGGGCGAAAGGGTTGCGCTACATATCAGAAAGTTCTCTGGAAGGCGTTATGCAACCGAGATAAACCATATGCCTGCAAACCACCGTGCTATCAGAGAATTCAATCAGTATGATGGAACTCATTATCGCTACAGGGCATCAAGTATCGGTCAGAATGCTTATCGCTTTGTAGATACACTCCTTAAGTCTGCTGACTTTGAGGAACAGGCATATAAATCCTGTATGGCTGTAGTGAACTTCAGCAAGCAGTACGGTAACACCAGAGTTGATAATGCCTGTAAGAAGGCACTTGATCTCAACTCTGTTACATATACAACACTCAAGAACATCCTGAAAAACAATCAGGATAAGAAGCCCGTAAACGCTGAACACTCCGATGCGGACACTCCAACCCCAAGCCACGAAAATCTCCGTGTCGGAGAATGGGAATAGGAGGTGATGCATCATGAACTACCAGACAGCGGAACAGTTAACAGCAATGAAGTTAAATGCCATGAGACTTGAGTACGCCAGGCAGGATGAACTTCCTGCTTCGCAAGCTCTTTCCTTCGATGACAGACTGGGAATGATAGTGACAGCCCAGTTCAATGCAAGAAACAAAGCCAAGACAAACCGGCTTATACGTCTTGCGCATTTAAGGGAGCCTACAGCATGCCTTGAGAACCTGGATTATGAGCCTATACGAAAGCTCAAGAAGGCAGATATAGCAAGACTCTCTGACTGCCAGTGGGTCACAAGCGGTAATAACCTCATCATCACAGGAGCGACTGGTGTTGGCAAAACATATCTGCTCTCAGCTTTTGGCAGAGAAGCTTGCACTAGAGGACTTACTGTAAGGTGCTACAGAGTTCCAAGGTTGCTCACAGACCTGAATATCGCCAGAGGCGACGGATCATACAACAAACTGATGCAGGATCTGGTAAAACCTAATCTTTTGTTGCTTGATGATTTCGGTATGAAACAGTTAGACCTTGGCATGACTCAGGACTTCCTTGAAGTCATTGAGGAGAGATACCACAAACATAAGTCTGTAGCCATCTCAGCACAGTTACCTGTTAAGAATTGGGTTTCAATTTTCAAAGATCAAACGATTGCAGATGCGGTCCTGGACCGCATAGTGCGCAATGCGTATAGGTTCGACCTAAAAGGTCCTTCCCGCCGTCCTACGATAGAACATATGCCGGCTGACGCCGGAGATGACAATAAGACGGCAAGCGAGTAATATAAAAAATAGATGTCATCTTGTCCACTTGATACAGGAATCTTGTCCGGATATTAGTAGAAACCTTGTCCGGATAATTGCGGAACTGACGTCCGAGTATTACAAGATGCTTGTACCAAATAGACAAGAATCATCACAATTCCCCTCGCCATTATAATAAACGATAGGCAAAATCGGAGGATATTTAAACCCGGCCAACTTACTCACATCCGGAATATGTTCAATCAAAGCAATGAAAACTTCCTCATTGTCATTAACCCTAACCTGCTTAACAACATCTGCGTTTCTCTCCTCTGTGAACATAGGAATATAACGTTCTGTAACATCAGTTATATCCTCAGGCCGAACATTCTTCAAAAGATCAATATTCGAATAATCTCGCAGTAACTGAGCACAAAGCGTAGGATTCTCAAAGATAAGCTTAGCACCGTTATCTTCAACTTTGCTGTTAGACATCTTGTAATGCGTCGAATTAATCCTCTCACCTACTGAAGGTTTACTGCGGATTAATTTCTCGTTCTCCTATATATTGTCTATCTGAACGTGCTGTTTTTTTACCGCACGTTTTTTTCGTGTCTATATTGACTGACTATCCCCTTCGGATCTATATTCATACAGTTGCATAAAAAATGAGGAAAGACAGCCCCTACCACAGTTCGTCCTTCCTCATTCACACCCTTAAGAGCTGCACACAGGTCCTGCGCAGGGTCAATGCCCTAATTATGGTTGCCTGTTCATAAGCAGTCATCTTAAGTCCCCTTTCATACCTGTCCAGAACGAATCCGGGGAATAATGAAAGGAGATACGTCTGTATGATACGGAAAAACTTACTGTTTATCAAGATGCTAAATATTAAAACTTCATCAAAAATCCTCTTTGACCGATTTATGACCCGCTTTGTTCCATCGAAGGAGACCTGTCCTGTCTGCGGATCCAGAGGCGAATGTCATGTCCACGCTTACTATGGTCGTACTATCACTGACTTTGTTAATGGTCGGAGACACAAATGCTCCATCAGTGTAATGAGGGTTATCTGTGACAGCTGTCATCACACTCATGCCATACTTCCTGACCACATCATCCCTTATGGGACATATGGGCTGTTCTTTGTGCTCAGGGTTCTGTCAGAGCACATCTTTCAATTCCGGTCCATTGAAAGCATCTGCGAAAGATATGAAATATCCATCAGTCAGTTCCGTAAGTGGAAGTGCCTGTTCAGGCAGCATAAGAAACTCTGGCTCGGTGAACTTGAAAATCTTAAAACAGATACCCGTGATTTTATGAAAACTCTGGTCAGTAATCCTTACAATGGATTCTCTTCGGAATTCATCAGCCATTTCGCATTCTCATTCCTTCAGTCGCATAAAAATCCATCTGTATGCTGTAGCGAATCCGCAGGGTACTGCCAGAAGATATTTCTTCCGGATTACAGAATCACCTGACCACACAACCGGTGGCTGTTTATGCCCATATCTTCGCTTTATGCTTTAGAAAACATAAAGGAGGATCATAATACATGAATAATAACCCTGAAATCACAAAGCAGGATGCCGACATGGCCCAGTTCCGCTTTGCACTCATAGCTCCTGTAGTCCAGGGGCTTTTTCCTGATGCATCAGCTACAGCTTATTACAAGAGAGTGACCGAAAACCCGCTCACACTTCCTGACGGAACCGTTGTAAAGTACAGCTACAAAACACTGGAGAAGTGGAAATCAGAGTATACTAACGGCGGCCTTGATGCGCTTCTTCCCGGAAGGCGCTCCGATATGGGCGTTTCCCGTGTTCTGAACGACGAAGCAATCTGTGAGATCTACCGCATGAAGCAGGAGCATCCCCGCATGAATGCCACCCAGATATACCACCACCTGGTAGCTGAATCATTCATCCCTGCCTGTGTAAGCGTCGACTCAGTCCAGAGGTTCATCAAAAACAATGACCTCAAGTCCGCACGAAATCCCAATCTAAAGGACCGTAAGGCATTTGAGGAGGACGGCTTCGGAAAATGCTGGCAGGCGGACACCTGTTATCTCCCATATATCACTGAGAACGGTAAATCCAAGCGCGTCTACTGCATAATGATAATCGACGACCATTCAAGGCTCCTTGTCGGAGGCGGTCTGTTCTACAGCGACAACGCTTTCAACTTCCAGAAAGTCCTTAAACAGGCTGTTGCTACCTACGGCATTCCTGACAAGCTCTATGTCGATAACGGCTGCAGCTACTCCAACGAGCAGCTCTCCATGATCTGTGTGTCGCTTGGCATAGTGCTCCTGCATACAAAAGTACGCGACGGTGCCAGCAAAGGCAAGGTGGAACGCCATTTCAGGACACTCAAGGAAAGATGGCTGTACACACTGGATATCGGATCCATCACATCGCTCTCCCAGTTTGACAGCATGCTCAAGGACTATATGCGCACCTACAACACCACTTTCCATCGCGGCATCGATTCTACTCCAATGGACAGGTACTTAAATTCAGAATACAAACCCAAGCCGCCTCAGTCCGAAGAGTGGCTTGATGAGTGCTTCCTCAACCGCATAACCCGCAAGGTAAGGAAAGACTCCACCATCTCAATCGACAAGGTCAGCTTTGATGTCCCCATGCAGTTCATATCTGCAAAGGTTGATATCCGCTTTCTTCCGGATGACATGGATTCTGCCTACATTCTTTTTGATGGAAAACACTATCCCCTCCGCAGGACCAACCGCAATGAGAACTGCCATGTAAAACGCCAGAACCCTATCGACTACTCAAGGATTGGAGGTGTAGGCTGATGTACAATAGCTTCTATGGTCTGTCATACAATCCCTTTGACAAGCAGCAGCTCAAGGAAAAGGACTGCTTTATCTCAAAAGATTTCAACGAAATGACAAACCGTCTCAATTACCTCAAGGACATCAGGGGCATAGGAGTATTCACCGCAAGACCGGGCATGGGTAAATCCTATGCCCTCCGGTGTTTTGCAAACAGCCTCAACCCCAGCCTTTACCACATGGAGTACATGTGCCTGTCAACTATCAGTGTCGCCGACTTCTATAAACAGTTCTGCAGTATCCTGGGTGTGAAAGAAAAAGGCGGTAAGCCTGCGATGTTCCAGGCAATCCGCGAGCAGATATCGTACCTTTTCAAGGAAAAGCGGCAACCTCTGCTCCTTGCAATTGATGAGGCGCAGTACCTGAACACCGGAATCCTTAATGACATCAAGATGCTGATGAATTATGGCTACGATTCCGTCAACTACTTTACGCTCATCCTTTGCGGTGAATTACACCTGAATGACACCCTTAGAAAGCCCGTTCATGAAGCCCTCCGCCAAAGGATCACCGTCCACTACAACTACAGCGGACTGGATGACGGTGAGGTTGCAGAGTATATACTTCACAAGATAAAGCTTGCCGGTGCATCCGAAAAGATCATTGATACCGCTGCACTGTCTGCAGCCCACAGCTATACCCAGGGCAACCCCAGACTCATCGACAACCTGATGACCGATGCCTTTGCCATCGGCTCACAGCGTAAATGCAAGGTCATCGATGCCGATATCATCCGTGATGCCGTTGAGAACCAGGCTCTGGATTGATGAAATTTTCAATGTACAAGGCTGTGACTGTTTAGTCATGGCCTTATTTCAAAAAGCATTCCGAATGCTCTCTGGAATAAAGCTATGACAGTGTGCGGTGTTCCCGCCAATATCCTGCGGTCAGGAATTATACCGCACGGTCAGGGAGTGGAAACTGCCGAAAACAATCAGCCGTTACCGCCTCCCACAATGTGCCGCCGGACAGACATCTGACCTCTAACAGACTCATTTGTTTCTTCTTGCATACACATATGCCTCCTTCATAAACATATGCTTAATTCAAATGCAAGAAACACATCCTGATGTAAAGTATAAAATTTCCAAGGTACCTTTACATTACTAATCTTCAGTATTTTCATTCATAGTAAACAATGAAGATTTAGAAAATACCCTGCAATCCCTCTTCAACTTCCCATTACACACTTGTTTGAATAAAACAAACACATATACCACACCAAAAGAAATAATTACCGTACATATCCATAATCCTACACAACAGACAGCAAGTCTTATCGCACTACCGTCTTCACGTACCGCTCCCAATCTAAACACATACCTTGTAAGTATTAATTGAATCGATCCATATACAAAAACAACACCTAAAACGCATCTTCCAACCTTGTCAAAAAAGCTTCCAATCCTCCGGTACATATCGTTAATCCTGAATCTTAACAGCAGATCCACACCAAACAATGCCATCAACGACACTCCAAAAAAAGGTAGGTTTTATCAGATATCCCACACCTCTATCATCAAAGAATATCTGTGACCACACTGTAAGTGCAAAAGCAAAGGCAAAGAACATAACCTCCTTGCTTCCCTTGAATATCCTTTGCATATATCTCGAAATCAAAAAACCTAAACAGAAGTAAAAGAAATAACAAAACGTTCCAAGTGACTGCGGAAAGCTACTTTCTCCGCCGTTTGCCTGTCCATAATAATCAAGCCCGGGAAAAAGAAAAAATAACATCCAGACAATCAGCATAATAAATCGCAGCGAACCTACACTAAACAGTTGCAGCACAAGAGCAACATATGGAGTAATAAGCATAAAAAAGAAAATAAATCTAAATATCCATAAGCATCCAACATCAATATATTTAATCAAAAACGCTTCTTTCATCCAAACAGCAAAGTCAAACTTCCTTCCATCAAAAGCATGCAAAAACATCTGATAAAACAGCACCCAAACCTCCCATATAGCAAGCGTGGGTAAAAAAGCTTTTATATAATAATTGAATCGCTTCGTTTTGCTACTATAATCCCTTTTAAGCAGCTCAAATCCAAGTAATATCAGTATCATCGGAATAGACACTCTTCCAATAACAAAAAGAATATATCCCCAAACCTTAATAATGACATCCCTAGTCGCTATAGAAATAACACCCTCAGGAATCTCATTCCATCCAATAACAAAGACATCTGCACTGGCAGATAACAAAACCATAAGTACAACCATCGAGACAAAAGTAATTGATCTACCTTGTATACCTCCACCTTGCCATTTTGCAGAAAAAGCCTCTTGTCTCTTCCTTATCTCTTGAAGCTGACGTTCTCTAAGTATCTTTCTCTGCTTTCTCTTAGTCTCTATAACATTATCATCATCAGAACCACTATCCAAAGCCTCTAATCCAACGTTTTCTCTGCGTTCTGCATCCTCTTGTCTTTGTTCTTCCTCTAACTCATCCCTCTCTTCGCGCTTACGAGTCATCGCTTCCTCATAATGAGCGCAAACATCCTCAGTAGAGCCATCTTCTCTTATCCGGCCATTTTCTATCCATATACATCTATCAGCTATTTCTCTGATCTGTCCCATGGAATGAGAGACAAGAACAATAGTTATCCCTGCTTCTCTAAGTTCATCAAGTTTCCTAATACATTTCTCCTGAAAAGCCTGATCACCAACTGCCAGTATTTCATCAATAAGCAAAATATCAGCATCAACATTTATAGCAACAGAAAATGCCAGGCGCATATACATACCGGAAGAATACGTTCTTATCGGATTATCAATAAATTCTTCAAGTTCAGAAAAACGTATTATTTCATCAATTCTCTTATCAACCTCTTCCCTTTTGATACCAAGAATAGATGCATTAATATAAATATTTTCTCTTCCACTCATATCCGGATGAAATCCGGCACCAAGCTCAATAAGACTGGAGACCTTACCTTTAACAATCACTGAGCCTTTATTAGGATAAAGAATCTTGGTCAGCATCTTCAACGTTGTAGATTTACCGCATCCATTCTGTCCTATTAGAGCTACAGTTTCACCACGAAAGACATTAAAAGAAATCCCCTTTAGGATTTCTCTTTCTTCATACCTGCTACGCCCGGGAGTCACAAAGTGTTCCTTGAGCATACTTCCTTTATCAAAGTACACCCTAAAAATCTTATATACATCATTAACTTCTATTATTGCTTCTCTATCAGACAAGCTCATTATTCAGTCCGCTCCACAGTAATAATTTTATAATTCTTCTGCAAATCTTTTTTCTAAAATCTTAAATACAACAGAACCAATGAACATTATAAAAAGCGCAAACAATATTGCCTTCCACATATACATAAGATTAGGCGATACCTTGTAGTACAAAATTTGTTGATACATACTGATTACATACAGCATTGGATTCCAATAGAAAACCGGCAAAAATTTCTCAGGAATGATATCAATACTATAAAACATAGGCGTAAAGTACATCCACACCATCATAAGTACAGAAACAATATGTTCAATGTCCCTAAAATATACTTCAACAGCTGATAATAAAAGAGCTAACCCAAGTGAAAAAAAATACTCAATCAACATAACCGGAATCAACCAAATTTGCTGCTTAAGTGCAATTCCCCACCCAGAAATCAATAGAATGCTATAAATAATGGCAAAAGAAATAAGCATATTAATAAAATTAACTGTTAGCGACACTATCGGCAAAATTTGTCTTGGAAAATAAACTTTCTTAACCAAATCGCCCTGATATCTTACAGAACCAAGGCCTTGAATAACTCCACCTGTAAAAAAATTAAACGGAAACATACTGACAATAAGATAAATATGGAATTTTTCAATTCCACTTCTAAAGATTTGAGAAAAAACAAAGGAGTAAACTAATATCTGTAACAAAGGATTGATATATGTCCACAAAAATCCCAATACTGATCCTTTATACTTTCCTCTTAGTTCTCTATGGGTTAATTCAATAATCATATCTCTGAATTTCCAAATATATATAATATCTCCAAGCATATGAGCTCCTACTTTTTTATTATCATCTGAATAATATCAACTAATCATCGCCCCCCAGATATCAATAAATTTTCACCTGTTATATATTGGCAATTCTCTGACATAAAAAAATCAATAGCAGGAATAACATCATCAGGATTAGCAAGCCTTTTTAAAGGGGACATATCAAGCATCTTTTTTTTTGACAAAAGGAGAAGTATCAGCTACAAACTTGGTATCTATCATTGTTGGTGATAAAGCATTGATTGTTATCCCAAATGGTGCGAGTTCCTTTGCAAGTGCCTTGACTTCTCCAAGAAGCGCATATTTCGATATCATATAGGAGTAATTATATGTCACTGGTTGATATGTTACACTTGATAACATAAAACATATCCTGCCAAATTTAGCCTCCTTCATGTATGGTATAAATTTCTGAATAGCCATGCTACTTGATACTACCTGAAGAACAAAGTCCGTCTTTATATCAGAAAGACTAGTCTCTTCAATTTTCATTAGCTGTGTCTTTCTTGCCGGCAAAAACACTATATTTGAAGGTAATTCTCCACTTTCTTCAATTTGTGACAGCATATACTCAATTGATTTCTCATCCAACAAATCACATTGTATTGGCGTAATGTTATTACATCCTTCTGAAATCAATCTCTGCAATTCTATAACATTAGAATTATAATGAGCATAAACTTTCTTATAATTACTTCCATATTTTTCAAGATATCTAATACCAATATCTGAAGATGCTCCAAACATCAAAAGTATTCTGTCATTCATAAGCTAACCCCAATCCTACTTGATTATCTAAATGCATTTCTATCGGGTTTACCGACATAATTTCTAGGAACTTCTGCAATTGTCTCTATTAGTTTAGGTACCTGGTAACTTTCTAATCTTTCGGACAAATATCTTATCACTTTAGCACTATCGAATTCATATCCATCCTTCACCACAACGTATAACTTCAACGCCTTACCTGTGATATCATCATCTATCGCCGTACAAATACAGTCTCTAATTTCTCCCATAGTAAGTGCAACTTCTTCAACATCAGTAGGTTCAACCTTTAGGCCACCGATATTTATGGTGTCATTTTGTCGTCCAACCACATAAAGGAATCCTTCTTCATCAAAATACCCAATGTCATTGGTATATACAACACCATCCACAAGTACTTGTGCTGTAATATCCGGTGCATTGTAATAACCCTTCATATTAATTGAACTTCTATTAGCAATCAGCCCCATGTTTTCTTTTGATGACACTATAGGTCTACGATCATCATCAACAATGATGACATTTGAATTAATCATAGGCCTTCCAACACACCCCGCCCCTTTATCACGATATTCGTTAAAATCATACATAACCATGGCTCCACATTCAGATAGTCCATAATTGTTATATAGACGTGATTTGGGAAGTTGCTTTCTAAGAGTTTCCTTATCATATTCAGTTACCGGTGCTGTTGATGTCTCTACAAAATCTATTTGTCCCGCATAATCAGCAAGTTTATCACCGGAATGTTGCCATATAAGCCTTAAGAAAGCAGGTGGTAAACATAAAGATGTCACTCCTTGATTGTCCAAGGTATCAAAAAATGCCTTCATATTCATCAGTCCATTAAGTATGATAATTGTGCTCCCATTCTTAATACTCATGTAAAGTTTTCGCAAAGGATTTACATGATTCATCGGCCCTGGTACAGCCATTACATTATTTTTTTTTATCTCAAACCCCGAAATATAATTATCTGCTGTTGCCAGAAGCACACTATGAGTAACTTCAACACCTTTAGCCTTTCCGGTAGTCCCGGTTGTGTACATTATGTCTGCACTATCCATTAACTTTGGAAGCGCATATTCCCATGTATCGTCATAATTACTTTCCGCTAGCTGTTCCACTTCTTTAGTATTTATATACTTAGTATTAAGTCCAGGAATATCCTTAATTGCTATATAGACTTTAGCATTAGTCTCCTTTACAATATTCGTTATCTTTTCGTCAGCCATGCTTTTCTCGAGCGGAACAAAAACACCGCCTGAAAGATGTATTGCAAAATAACAAATACAGTACGATAAAGTTTGTGTAGCCTTAACAACAACCTTATCGCCCTTGTTCACATTGCAATCAAAGCTCAGATACTTGGCAAATCCGCGTACATACTTCCATAATTGCCCATATGTTGTATGGACATCTTTAACAATAATAGCATCTTTGGCAGATTGGGATGATGCATTTCCCTTGAGATATGCCTCTATGCTTTCATAGTCCCTTTGTATTCTCATACTTGTAGCCTTTCCACCATTTTTGCTAATCTTTCAACAGAATTAAAATTTTCCTCTACAATCTCCTCATACGGTATTGTTATTCCAAACTCCATGGTTAACAATGCTATGATGCCTGTGATAGTTAACGAATCCAGTGTTCCATCATCAACTAACATGTCTGATGATTTGAAATCAATCTCTGGATACTCTTTACTTAACAGTTCATAAATCTTATCTACCATTACTTATCCCCTCCGTAACAGAATTGCATATATTACAAAAATCACTAGCATTATATCCTGGTTCATATATTCCCAAAAATCAGAATTGTAAACAACAGTCCATAATAAAATGAATTTAATCATCAACTAATACTTCATATAAACAAAATCACTGGCATTATATCCCGGTCCGTACATTCCAAATATTATTATCACAATGATCAAACCATAATACATTATCCATCGGGCAACAATCTGCTTTTCTGCTATCCAATCTCTTCCGGAATATCCTTTTTCTTCATAAGCGCTAACCCAATAAATTATAAGCAGGAATATGATAACAGCAATAAAATTCGGCTCATTAAGCCCCATTTTAAATACAGTTCCATCTACAAGTTCCCATGGGTTAAATCTAAAAATAATCCTTTTGAAAATCTCTAATGAAGCTAATAAATCACTTGGAATTGTAATAATTCTTCCAATAACAAAAAGAAAGAAAGTTCTGATTCTTCTAAATAGATGACATTCATTAGAGTCACTATTTATATGCAATATACTAATCAGTCTTGAAGATAGAGATTCAAAAAGAACACTAAAAATAATAAGAATTCCCCAATACAATCCCCAAACAACAAAGCTTAATCCGGTTCCATGCCATAATCCGGTTAAAATCCAAACTATAGACAAAGATATTATAGTATTTATGTTTTTGGCAAAATGCATGCCAAATCTTTTCTTGGTATGCTGCATCAACTTAATCATCAAAGGTGCAACTGATAACGGCATATAAACATAATCTTTAAACCATGTGCCCAATGTAATATGCCATCTTCGCCAAAATTCAGATGCTGATTCAGAAAAAAAAGGATGATTAAAGTTTTTCTCAAGTTTGATTCCGAGTATCTCCGAAAAACCACATGCTATATCCATACATCCGGAAAAATCACAATATAATTGAAAAGCACCAAAAATAGCAGCTAAAAATAAGATACTTCCCGATTTATGATGATAATCCGTAAAAACAACGTTAATAAATACTGACAATCTATCTGCTATCACCATCTTTTTAAAATATCCCCAAAGCATTAGTTGTATTCCATAGCAAAGATTGTGATACTCATACTTATGAGGCTCTAACAATTGTGGGGCCAAGTATCTGTGTTTTGAAATAGGGCCTTGAATAACTTTAGGGAAATAAGATGTAAATAACAATAATTTGAAATAATTAGTTTCAGCTTTATCTTTTTTCCAATAACAATCTGCAAGATAACCTATAAGCGAAAAGGTGTAATAAGAAATTCCCAAGGGAATAATAATACTTATCTCGCCATCAAATGACTTAGCAATAAGCGATCCAATCTTGACATAAAGCAATAATACTAATAACAAAATTATAGAAATAAATAATATACGTCTGCATATTTTTTTAGTAATGACTTTAATTTCTTTCTTATCTTCTTCACAAGCAAATTTGCACTTATTTTCGCAGTCAATATATTTTTTATTGATCAAAGAACCCGCAGTCCATGCAATCCATGTAGATAATAGCAAAAAAGGAATTTTTCCTATTCCCCAAGTACAATAAAAAAAAATACTAAAAACAAGCAAGACAACCCACTTGTGTTTTCTAATTCCAAAATAAAATAGCACCATAAATATTGCAAACATATAAAATAAAGGAGTTGTAAAGTTCATTAATTCCCCTCCGATAATATTATTTCCTTTTTAATAAAAAATTTTGATATTCAACAAGTAACATTTCATCTCTGGCATGAATTACTTCATGTTTATGATCACAAGTATCACAATAACTCCTGTCAATAACTAATCCTGATTCTGCATCTACAATAACAATATTAATGCCTCTACCATTTAAAGATTTTTCTTCTCCATCTATACAAATAGAACTTGAACAACCATCCAAAAATCCCCCACTACTAATTATTACATCTTCATCATCAAGCGATAATGTATATATTTGTTTTCTGCTTGACATTTTTTCATATATAACCCCTTCCTCGCTACTAACTACTGCTATAAAAGAATCCCTATAATTCATATTATTAAAGTCTGTTTTTAAGTCTAAATATTTAAGTGCTTCTATATCAGAAGTGTTCAAACCGGCTCTCATGTCATCATTAGCAGAAATAAAAATAATTAAATTATGTCTCGATTCTCGAACACTTTTAGCATAGTCCTTAAAATCATATTTAGCTTGAATTTCTGCAAACTCTATATACTTATTATATTTTTCAATTTTTTTTTCATATTCATATTCTTTTCTAGGCATAATAGCAAATTTATCACGTAAAATTTCGCCTACATAATCTGTTACTTTTAAAGCGCCTAGATAGTTTAAATGGCACCCACCATCTCTGGTATCATGATTCCAATCTATAACTAAGTTTGAATCATAATTCAAATCAATAAAAACAACGCCTAATTTAGTTGCAATTTTTTGAATGTTATCATGCCGAACATTAGACCATGTAGCTGAATAAGTCCCTGCTGAAGTATTAACGGGATTTTTGAGCAGTATAAGTTGGCAACCATGATCTTTGCAAGTTTTGGAAATCTCTTCTAAAATTTGAACATTATAATCTAAAGCATCATCTATATATGTTTTATCTTTAGAATAAGATAATTCATTTTCCTTATTATCCCTATTAGCAATAATTCTTTCTTCCGATATTTGGTTTTCAATAACTTGCGAAGCTATCACGTCTACATCTTCTACAGGCATCATAGAAGCATTTATTGTTGAACACGCATAAAAACCCTGTAAAAAATAATTTTGAGTTATATTTGGAAAAAAATCACCATAATTAAGTTCCTCCCATCTTGTATGATATTTGTATAAAGGCAAAATAAATCCAAGGGCTTTTTTATAAGCATCTAAGGAAAAGCATTTATTATTATTATTAGCAAAATAGTTATATATAAGTTGTATCTTATTTTTACTTATTCCTACATTATCTGAAACATACCTAACACCAGCTTCATTACTCTTAAGAAATAAACTACTAGCATCCATTGCAATTACTTTCGGTTTCTGGCCTCTATCAAAAATATAATGAACCAAGAAATTTGTCACTTCAATAGGTTGCATACTAGTAGATGCATTATAAGTCACTATTCCATAATCTTCATAAAGTTTCATGGGAGATATACTAAATTCCATATGACTTGTCCCAACAAAAAAAAACATCCACATTACAATCCAATTTAGTAATTTCATTAATACAAAAACCATGATTTTCAAATATTGTCGGGTTATTCCAATTAGGTGTAAGAACAGTATTGATCAAAAAGCAAATTGCCAAAAGCAGGGCTAGAAATAAAAATATTTTAATTCCTCTTTTGCTTATAAAATGCATAGCTAGTGTCTCCATGTATAGTGGCTTAGTTTTGGGGTAATAGAGAAATATTTTTGATCATTTAAATAATAACTTAGTTAAAGTTCCATTCTGTGTAAAACTTCCATGTCAAAACTTGCACTTAGAGTATATGGATTAATATAAAATCCTAGTGTAAAATATTTTTTATTATATGCTTTTATAAATAGGAAGTATCCAACGGATCTTATCTGAAAACGAATTAAATAACAAATCTTTGTTTAAATAATCAGTTACTATTGACATTTTATTCTTAGAATATGAATTATCGGTAATGCTGAAGAAACTATTTTAATAATAAAAAAATATTACACAAAATGATACAAGCTTTATTCTTTTTGTTTTCACCTACAATTTAATAATATGTGAATCGGACTACAACTTTTGCTTTCTTAACCACAAACTAGCACCTTTCCCAATAATATCAGGACACATCTCGTATTCTGATACATCAAAATCAATCAACTCACATTTTGCAATCATATCTCCAAAATAATAAATCTTATATACATCATTGCCAGATAATAAAGCTCTTACAAGGTATGCCTCATTATATGGTCTCCCTTCTTTTATCCATCTTTCTGGATACGTGAATGGATAAAGCATATCATGAATATGAATAAAAACCCCTTTTTTTAATATTGGTAATATTCTAAAATACTCATAAGGTATGTCTCCTCCTGTTTTTATCACATGAGAAGAATCAATAAATAAGATATCATTTTCTTCTAGCTCGTTAAATAAATCAAGTGTTACATTTTGTACGTAGTCTTCAATAAGAGTTATCCTTGTTTTATCTTCTTTTTTTAATAATTCTTTTAATCTTATAGGAAATGGTTCGATACATGTAATTCTAATGTCATAGTTCATTTGCTCTATTATATCTAACATTATAGCCGTAGAATAACCACTCCCTATTTCGATTATTCGCTTGGGATGATATTTATTAATCATATACCATAAAGCCATTGCATCACATCCCTCAAACCATCCATTTTTTATCCTATATCTATGAACACCATTCAAAAAGTCACTATATTCATTAATTTTTTTATGCATATCTATTGCAATTTTTTTCTGCTTTTCTATATTTAAATCTATATCTTTCAATAAATCACCTTCTAAAGTCCTCTGTAAAAAAATGATATCTTTATCATTACTAAATGGAGATTCATATCCATTAAAGGGCATACTGCATTCATAAGAAAAACCATCTATTCCTAAATTATCTGGAATGCCATAACAATTAAATTTACTTATAAACCTAATAAAAAATACATCTACAACAATGTGATTTTTATATTCAGCCTGAATTAACTCATCAGAGCCAGACTGAATATTTGCATGATCATATGATGTAGAGTCTCGCTTAGTAGTTAGAACAATTACATTAGTATATTGTTTCTTATTATATACAATGCTTATATGCAATTCATTAAGGAGCTTAAGCACTTCTAATTCATGCTCTCCCCCTTTAACAACAATTACACCAAACTCATACATACTGGATATCAAATCAAACATGTACATTTTTTCCTCTTCTAATTTTAATAGTAATACACACTTCAACTTCGAATATGTTAGTGCTAGCATCTAATTAGTACATTTTAAAATGAGTTAATCCCTTAAATATCATATAATATAAGAGGAGGAACTCATTATGCCTAGAAAAAACAAGCAACATACAAAGCAGTTCAAGTTGGATGCTGTCAACTATCGCAAGGAACACCATGATCTCACTCAGGTTGAATGTGCCAAGAATCTCGGAATAGGAACCAGCACCTTAGCAAGGTGGGAAACCCAGTTCAGAAACAATGATGGTGACATTCCTACAAGAGGATCAGGTAACTACTCGTCAGACGAAGCTAAAGAAATAGCTCGTCTCAAACGCGAATTTCGAGATACTCAGGATGCGCTTGAAGTATTAAAAAAAGCTATCAGCATTCTGGGGAACGATTAACGGAAATCATATACACGGAAGTTACTGCTAAGGTAGAGGCATCTAAAGTTACAAAACGCCGTGTCTCTACTTCCGGAATGCTGAAATCTCTAGGCGTGTCTAGATCTGGATACAGAGCTTTTCTCAACCGTAAAGTCTCTCCTTCCAAGCAAAGAAAAGAGGCTGTGAAAAAACAGATCCAGCAAATCTATGATGATTCTAAACAGAACTACGGAGCGCCAAAGATAACTCAGGAACTTCGTAAATCTAGTGAGACCATTTCGGAACGCGCAGTAGGTAAATACATGCGCGAAATGGGTATTAAAGCTCAGTGGATCAAACCTTGGACCACCACTACCAGAGACTCTGATTTCAGCAGTGAACTTCACAACACTCTCGACGAACAGTTTAATCCAGAGCGTTCTAACGCTGTCTGGTGTACTGATATCACATATATATGGACTCGGGACGGATTTGTATATCTTAACTGCGTTATGGACTTATTTGTCAGGAAAATCATCGCCTGGGCTCTTGCAGACACAATGGATGTGTCTACAGTAATTGAAACTATAAATAAAGCAAAAGCCTGCCGTAACACTGATCTGCAATTAATAATCCACAGCGACAGAGGAAGCCAGTATGTTTCAAACGCATGGCGTGAAGCTACCGAAAAAATGCAGCGTAGCTATTCTCATAGCGGTTATCCATACGATTTTAATTTGTACTATTAATTGACATAGGAGCATGTAACTTTTATAAAAATAATATGTACTGTACAATATTTATATTACCCCAAAATCACTATTTTCTACCCTTAGATAGGAACATATAATACACGCTCAACATCTTTACCTTTAACATATAAAGCAAAAATCCTCCCCCTTTTTTTCTACTATAACTTAATCTGAGAATTACCCAATCCAAATGGCTATAACAATTATGTATAGGAACACTCTTATATATTTCTTTTTTTAATGACCTTATTCCAATCTGGTTGTTAGATAATACAATAAAATTCATTGCCAATAATTCTTCATTAACATTCATTAAAATAGCATTATCAGTAATACTTAATAATTCAGGATTTTTTTTTCTCAAATAACATGTCCATATATATTGCTCGGGGAATAAGCATATCGTACCATTAAATAGCAAATTCAAAAGCTCTGTTTCTTTGCAATTGTATAAAGGAATTGAGAATAATTCTTCCAAATCATCTTTAAGACCAAAATAAAAAATATCTGATGGGTGGAAACAAACTGAAAAGGGAGCATATTTCACTCTCGGATTTCTAGAAAACAATTCACAACATATTATAGGATGAGAAAAAAAGGAGTAACTTGAATAAACTTTGTCATATTTTTCATATATTCTTAGAAACTTATTTGAAATCAGCTCAAAATCTGTTCTCATTTTTATGACATACTTTTTTGATGTTGCCTTTATTCCAGCGTTAGTAGATAATATCTGTCTATTAACGTTATTGATAGTATATTCATCTTCTTGAAAAAGCCTATTACCTCCTGGATCAGAACTAAAAATCACTTTATCGTATTCTAAACCAGCAACATCCATTCCCTCCCACGTTGAAAGAATCAATTCGGCATCAGGAAGGATTTTTCTAACGCTAAGAAGACATTTTCTTGTTTTATTACTTGTAATCGCTCCTTGCACAACTATTGATATTTCATTCACACTAATCATATAGATTCATTTTCACCCAAATAATGCTTTAATATTTCTCTTTCTTTCTCTTCTTTAGCATTCTTTTCCAACTCTAATCTTAAATTGTTAACCTCACTCTGCAATTCAATAATTCTTGATCGCAGATTTGTTGTCGCTCTATAAGTAGGAGATACTATTCTAAAGAACCTATCATAAACACACTTACTTTTCTCATCACGATTTTTTTTTAGTTTTCGTTCAACATCATAACAACCTAAAATACTTTTTTTTTCATCATGATGCATTTTAAGAATCTGTGCTCGATCAAGTATTCCAAAATATGATGTAATAGATAATAACAGTATAAAAGGTATTTCGTTTATAAAAGTGATCATTTTATTTTTATAGAGTACCTTTATCCTTTCTTTTACACCGGAACCGGATAGCCTATCTCGATAAAAAGAATAAACTTGAAGCAGTGCCTTATAATAAAAAGAGTATTCATTATTATTCCATTTACCAGTTTCTCCAAAATACTTCTTTGCTCTTTCCACAGCAACAAAAACATCCAAACATTTTTCATTTACAATATGAGATGTACTTCCCTTCCAATTCCATCTATAGTTATATAATGCAAAATCCATCCACTTAGCCTTAGAAGAAAAAGCTAGATAATGCGCCATAAATTCCCAATCTTCATATATAGTTCCTTCTAAAAAAGTAATTGCCTCCTCGCGAATCTTTTTCATAGAAAAACATCCAAAACATACATTTGCAAAAAAACCAAAAAGCTCTGAATCTTCAGTTAAGATTCCGTTTGTAATTCTTTTATTGCCGGGAAAAAATAGCCCTTTATATACATTTCCATATGGGTCAAACATATTACAATTAAATAAAACTACATCTAAATTATTGGTTCTCATTTCTTTTTCGCATATAGCCACCGCCTCAATGCATAAGTAATCATCTGCGTCACAAAACATAACGTAATCCCCAGTTGCATGTTTTAGCCCGATATTTCTAGCATAAGCTTGACCATGATTCTCTTGCTTAAATAACTTTATTTCCTCATATTTTTTTTTATAATCACAAAGTATTTCATAAGAATCATCAATCGATCCATCATCAATAAAAATTAATTCAGTATTTTTATATGTTTGATTTAGTAAACTATCTACACAATCCTTTATCACTTCACCACAATTATAAACAGGAACAATAACACTTACTTTCTTCTCCATCATTTTCTCCATATGACGAATCTTTTATTTAATAACTTATATAGGTAAATTTGAAGTTTTCCTCTATAACTACTCTTATATTCGCTGTCGCAGTAATCCTCATACATTTTTTCGAACACATCCCATCTAACAAGCCCTTCCCACACGTCAAATGGTATAGAAAAAATATTTTTAGTCCATTCTCTATATGGATCAACTCCATTTTTACCACAATATAATCGGAATTGTTCAGGATTAAGTACAATGCAATTATTAGCAATTATTCGATTGCTCTTTTCAATATTCTCACTATTAAAATCCAAAATATTTTTGAAATGTAAATCGCCAAATTTTTTTTCTATTGCCTTAATGAATATATATTGTTCAGGAGCATATTGGTGTGATGCGCCAAACATATCAGTTTTTATAGTTTCTTTTTTATGAGTAATAAGATAATTTGTATTTTCAGGTTCTTTCGCTAACGGAATATCGAACAGCAATAATAAATCAGTAGTTAGCCCAAACATAATCCAATCACTAAGGTGATACGGAGTAGGATGAACATAACTTGTCGACACACCTAAATATCTCTTAAAAAAATAAGAGCAAAAAATAACTCTGTTCTCAAACAAGCTTTCTTCCTTACATCTTTTTGGAAAGCAACCAAAGTATTTTAAAAAATTATTGCTCTCCAAAATTAAATCATTTCTTATTTTCATGCAGTACTTTGTATTAACCTTTTTTATTCCTGCCAGACTCGATACTATCTGCCTATTCATATTATTAACAAAACTGGTTTTTAAATCTTTGAATCCTCCTGGATCCGTATTGTAAATCACTTCATCATACACCAAGTCGTGCACATCTTCTCCTTCCCATGTTGAAACAATAATATGCGCTCCTGGCAGATGTTTCCTTATGCTTTTTGTACACTTTTTTGTATTTTCAGAATCTATTTTTCCTTGAACTATCACAGTAATATCTTTTGTATTAATTTTTCCTACAATCATTATGAACCTCTGCCATAAGTTTATTTTATACATGCTTTGAGTTGCTGGTATCATACAATCTTTTTATTTCTTCAAAACGTTGAAAGAAAAATACATTATACTAGAGTTTTTTATTCGTAATGCACAAATTACTCATTATATTGAATCCAAAAACAAATTCAAATCCTCTGGTGTTCCTAAACCGTGCATCTTCGCTCCAACATTATAAAAAACAATTTTCTTCGCATCAGCTATCATCTCATTATAAACAGGAGCTACATAAAACTCATTATTAACACGAATATTCTTATCAATCATCTGGTGTGCGTATTTTACAAAGTCCTTACCATGTTTATAGTTATAAATACCAACAGTAGCCTCATGAGAAATAACTTCCTTTTCTCGAACTTCTGTCACAAAACCGTTGTCATCAAATCTTATATAACTCCACTTAGGGTGATTTGCCGGCATTGTCATGATTAAGCCATCATTATCACCTTGCCTATTAATATAAGAGTCTATATCTGTATCCACATACTGATCACTATTAGCAATCATCATTTCATCATCATTATTTATATATTTTTCCGCCAAAAGCACAGTACATGCTGCACCTTCAGTAATATGATCAATTGTTACAATTACACATCCAGGAGCCATCCTATTTAATTCAGATTCCAAATTATATTTTTCAAGGTGCTCTTCTTGACATATATATATATACCGGTGTTCACAATATGGTCTTATGTTATTTGTTACAACCTCTATCATAGGTTTTCCGTTAACATCTATAAGAGGCTTAGGTAACTTATAACCAGCTTCAGCAAATCTACTACCTCTGCCAGCCATAGGAATGACAATATTCAGCATATACTTCCCCCCTAAATACATCATTTGAAACTCATACAATATATTTGTCATTATTTGCTCCAGGTATCTTTACCACCACATTTGTGCTATCAGTAATTGCAGTGAAATCAGTCGCTTCTCCCGGCTCCATAACAATAATGTCATTTTTTTTATATCTGACTCCATTCATTTCAACTTCTCCGTCTATAATTACTGTATATTCTGTAGCAATTTTGTGATAATGTTTATTTTCATAATCTCCGGCCTTATAACTCTTAACAGCAATTTCCACTTCATTTGTCTTGTAAAGAGAAGGATTGAAATTTCCTATAAACCATCCTTTTGTCATACTATCAAGCTTTTCTAATTTCATTTAATCCCTCCAAGTGATTCTGATATGCTTCAATTCCATTCGGCGAAGCAAGAGAAAAATATCTGTTTCTGTCAACTTTATATATGCCTAACTTCTTTTGCATCAGAACCATCTCATTAAATACCGGGCATATGTAAAATAGATCATTTACAGATGCATCTTTCCTTATCATATTCTCCGCAGCCTTTACATAATCAGAACCTTTTCTAAAATAATAAACACCTATTGTTGCATTTCTACTGATAGGACGTTTCTCCGTAGCTTCGATAATTTGTCCAGATTCATCACACTTTACAAATGACCATCTCGGATGAACACTCTCAAATGTCACAGCCCCTCCATCGAGTTTTCTCTTTCTAAAATTTTCAATAGCAGGTAATATTGACTCTTCAAGAATAATATCTCCATTAATAACAACAAGTTCTTCGTTATTATCTATATTTTTTATCGCAAGAAGTACAGCACATGCAGCTCCTTTTGTAATATTGGGTACACTAATGATTTTTACACTTGGAAATAAAAGTCTTGCTACAGACGAAGTATGGTATCGATCTATTTCAGGTTGTCGCATTGTAAGAAGAATCTCATCAGCGCAATCCAAAACATCCCTAAAACATTGAATAACATTCTGAATCATAGGAGTTCCATCTATTTCTATAAGATTTTTGGGATATAAAAAACCATTTTCTTTAAAAGCAGTATCATCACCGGAAAAAAGCATCAATATTTTCATCAAGTCGTCTCCTCGAATTCTTTTATATTCTTCATGATATTGTCATATGTGACATCATTTACAGTCTCGACCTGCATAACATATGCTCCGGCTGCTTTCCCTGCCTTTATGCCATTAATATTATCTTCTATAACCATACAGTCTTCAGGATTCATCTCAAGACCTTCGATAGCTTTAATGTATATTTCAGGATTAGGCTTACCTTCTTTTACATCTTGATTGGATACGATTATATCTATATATTTACTAAGGTCGCTCATATCCATCATGGTTACAATTGAATTCCTTACGGAATTAGAAGCAACACCAATTCTATAGCCATCCGCTTTAAGCTTTGACATTGCATATTCTCTCTGAAAAACAGGCTTACATTTTGAATGGACAATTTCCATGGTATATTGCTGTTTCATTTCATTTATAAAACTATGTAACTCTTTAGGAAGGTCACGCTCCTTAGTAAGCATTTCAAGCTTTTTTCTAGTTGGAAGTCCATCGTAAGTCACTAAATGATCATATCTTGTGATTGTATAACCAAAAAGCCCCAATGCTCTATTTAAAGCTTCATAATGCCATTCTTTAGCATCTATAAGAACACCATCCATATCAAAAATTACAGCCTTGATCTTAGCCATAAAAAAAACTCCTTTGCTTTATCCGGATAGTCAGTACAAAGAATCACTCCATCATCAATTAGTATTTCTTTGTCATTTATTCTTTCCCATAGTTTTGTGTAATCCCTTTTATGTAGATCTGGAGAAACTATGCAAACTTTCTTACCTTTTTTTCTATGATTCCGGATATACTCTTTAGTAATCCAATTATCACTTTCAAATCCATCAGCCCAGACACCATCGGCTTTTTCATATAGATTATTTATTGTTTCATATTCACTTTCTCTTGCAAAAAATTTAAGATCTGAATTGATGTATTCAAGAGTATCTGGAATAGACATGTCAAAACAGAAATAATTAGTAATATTATTTTTTTTCAGCGATTCTTTTAAAAGCTGTTGGATCCCGTCCGCCTTTATATTTAGAGCAAGTGTATATTCCTGATTTTTGTACATCGCAAAAAAATCGTCCGCACTCATGCAAGTATTGTCAGCAACATTATGTGATATTACAAGTTTTTGTTCATAATCTCTGAAATCTGTTTCTGTTCCAATCTGTTCCTCCCTTGCACGAACAAAAGCTTCTTTTTTGTTCTTTTCTTCTTCTTTTTTCCAAAAGCCGCGATGTGCTATGATCTCCATTTGATATCTGTCTCCTAAAGCTTATTAATGTAAATTCTTAGTGGGTTGTACATTTCTCTGGGAACTCTTTTTACAGAAAAAATCTCTTTATCATATAATTTATATTTAACGATTGAATCATTAAGGAAATTATGTTTTTTTTAAAAAAGTCGCTTGATTTGTTATTATTCTTTGGATTTTTTTTATTGTAAGTGAAACAGATTTATTATTAGATATAACTCGGGAATAGCTCTTCTCAAACTCATCATATATTGTTTTGGGGATTATTTTTTGTAACCCTAATCTATGATAAATCCCCCATGTAAAATGTTGCATTTTCCATAGTTTTCTATCGAAATCATGAACTTCAGAATATGTTGTTGGATATCCTATTTTTGAATTGGAAAGAAGTTTATATGCTATCGTCGAAAAATAAACTTCTTCTCTGGTATATTTTTTTTTGTATTTTTGATCATTTTGCACTACGTGTTTTCGAGCTTTTTCAATAATACTTACAATCTTAGAAAATAATTCTTTTTTATAAAATGAGCTTTCTATCTGAGTTGCAACAGGATATTCTGCTCCAATTAGTTTTAATATTTCTTTTAATACAGGATCCTCCAATGCATAAGCACTAGGCCACCATCTACTCACTTTATATATTGGGTGAATATGAAAGCCTGCATCATAGTTCTTAACATAGTCTTCTACCCCTGGAAGAATGTACATATCATTTGAAGCATGAAACATAATATAATCAAATTCAACACAATCACGCAGATAAATAAAATTTGAAATATGCGCATCTATTATGTTTCCCCACTCACAAGATAATCTATGTGGATTAATAAATAAATAGCCTTCAGAATCTGCATATTTGATCAACTTATCACATTCTTTGAAGTTATCATCTAAATGAATTACAACAACTGAATTTGGAACGTATTTTTTTATATTCTGAATCTGATTAATGACTACATCCTGTTTCTCATGCACAGGAATAGATATTCCTATTGTCATAACATAATTTACTCCAATCACATTCTTGTATGACGCAAAAATAGCGTCAACTACAAATTTTACATTGTGATAAAGAATATTTTTTAATGAATTTTAAATCCCTGATGTGGGGATAAGATTTAAAACACAGATTGCTTTCCTATAAATGCCTATCATAAAAGTGCCCCCTCAACAAGTACTCTTATACTACCGCAATACAATAAAGCTATTTGTGAAATAAAAAAATAAATATTATTACATGGAAATAATTTAGAACTTTTAATTATCGAACTGTTATTATTGTACCGCTTATAAGTTAGCAATGCAATGATAATATCGATGTTTTTTATCAATATAACGAACACCAGCCCAAACCATGTGGCTTGAGCTGGTGTTGATTTTTATTACTATCTATTCATCTGATTCAGGATTGTTCTTTTTCATATCAGCGATAAATTCTCGCATAGATTCGATTGATTGTCGCAATTCTTCTTTTGTATATATGGGATTAGCGTTATAACAATAATATCAACATTTTTATCATTAATGCAAATAACAGCCCAGAGCACGTGGATCTTGAGCTGTTACTTCATAAACTATTCAAATACTTTTGTGGTGTATTCTTCAAGATTATGAAAGAAACCAACCACATAAATCTATAAGTCATACTTCTCCCTTATAGATGAAAGCGCTGTTCTTGCATTCTTAACATTGCCGTTATTGATTTGCTGTTCTGACAGTTCTATTTCGCTATACATTTTAAGTTTCTTTTGAGTCGATTCATATTTTAAATCATTAATCGATATAATCTGTGGCATATAATTTCTCCTTTTGATGATTATGCAATATTTATGTCTTTATGTACAAATATCAATTTAGATTTTTATAAGCTGCTCAAAACATTTCCTTAAAACTTCTGAGTTTTCCCATTTAACGCTTAGAATTTGTTCATTTATAAGCTTAAAAACTTTTTCAGGATACTGTACTGCCCATGTCACACCTAAATGAGCTTTTATTTCCTTTCGTCTTCCATTGATATACCTAGAAGCAACAGTTTTCATTTCGTCTACGAATTCACCTGCTCTTTTAACAATGGCTTCATCATACGAATTTTCTGCTATCGAATCCAGCATAAGTGTTTCCAATGCTCCTTGATGCTCTGTGGGAATGACTACAAGTAGCGCATCAATAGCCTGTTCTATTCCATAAGCATCCATATATGAATTCTTAATCCATTCATTATTTTTCATCGTAGTAACTACAGGCTTAAAAACGGAAGATGCATGAGCTTCTATAGATTGAATTTCTTTATCGTCTCTATCGAGTACTAATGCAATTCGTGAAAATGCACCTGCATCCACAATAGGTCGCATAACCGTGCTTCTAAAAAATTCAGCAAACTTATCTTTCCCGCCAACTGAACATATCAGTAATCTATCATCGTCCTTTTTATACCAATTAACTGACTGATCAAAAGTATTAGACTTGATTGCAATTCCATCAGGGGCTTTTTTGCAATATTCCCAACCTGCCACTTTGCCAAGATAATAACTTAAAAGGATGGCGTCAGTTTCACCCTCGCACAAAATAATCTTATTCATATACGCACCTCAAATTCAAATGCTTCTCTGTTTTCAAATACTTCTCTGCCGGAAAGCACTCTTGAATAGGATGCATCAGATAATCTTTTTATAGTGCAAACACAGATATCATCAGTGTTGTTTTGTACATCATAATCCTGTGTTGACAGTAAAGCATCAATTGCTTCCATACTGTGCGTCGTGATAAAAACCTGTACATTAAATGATTTACAAGCTTTGACAACAAAACCCAAAACATCATCATAATACTTCTTGTGTATTGCAGTTTCTATCTCATCAATCAAAAGAATACCATCTGCCGCTTGTGCAATCGCATTTGCAAGTGCAAGAACTTTTTTTATGCCGTCACCATAAGATGATATAGGCATATCACCAAGCTTTTTATGTCTGATATACTCTACGGGACGATTTCCAATATCACTTTTAAATATCATGATATCCTCTATCTCCGAGTCAAATAGCTGAAGCGCCTTAACACAAATCTTCTTATAGGATTCATTCTTTATTATCCTGTTAGTTACACTGCCCCTAAGATGTTCGAACGGAGCTACATAGATAATACTAAATCTATCTTTATCAGATGTTGGTGTACCTGTAACACTTGAATACTGATTTACATTGACAATTTTTATCTTCTTTTCATCTCCAAATGTCAGCTTGATATTTCCATTAAATACATCTGCCTCAACCTCACCCGAGGGTAACTCCGATAACCGAAACTTACTTGTTGAAATTTCTTTAGTATCAAGTAAAACTCTATCCTTTTTCCCTTTCAATTCAAATGAAATGTCTTTATCATTACAGATTCCGGATATAGCTATTTCACATTTTTCATTTTTTTCTTTTGGAAACATACAAATGAAATTGTCAAAAATAGAATTAGCATTGTTAATCGAAAGGCTTTCCCTCAACCTTGAAACCTTAAAAATATTTGCCAAATTTCCGGATGTACGCAAAAGTTGAATTGCTTCAAGTACACTTGTTTTTCCGCAATTGTTATCACCAACAATAAGATTGACACTCTTAAGTTCGTCAATTTTAAGTGCTTTTATTCCTCTATATTGCTCTATATATATTTTTCTAAAAAAAGCCATTACTCAACCTCTCGTCCAACAAAATCTACAACCAAACGTACTCCAAGAGCATCCGCTATTCTCTTCAAAGACTCAATTGTAGGCTTTGAAGTTCCCTTTTCAAGATTACTAATATTAGCCTGCGTTATTCCACATTTTGCCGCAAGTTCCTTTTGAGTTATATGATTATCATGCCTCAACTTAATAATCATTTCTCTGATTTCTTTATAAATATCGTACTCATCAGGAACATCATACGATGCATCTTCTTCATTTAATTGAATACCACTTAGGTTCTCGTCCAAATACTTCTGAAAATCACTCATAATGTACCTCTCTTAAAGAAAGACTAGCATTCATATTTAGAAAAGTCAAGCGTAATATATCAGCAGCAATATATTAATCTATCTAAATATATTATTGCTGATATATTATTTTCTATATTCAAACTTATACATCATCCTTAGTGTCCATAGAAACCTTGCCCTACAAGCCATAGTCACTGCAACAAGCTTGGGTTCAAGTTTCTTAAAACGAACGCATTTGAACGCAAACTTATATGGATTTGATGTAATGCATTCCTTCAGCTCTTTTCTTATCTGTTTTTGAGATTTTGGATTAGATGGATTGAAGTAGTACAGCCGCAAGCTGATGGCAAAGCTCTTTATCATACGAGCATACAACGCATGATAAAAGCGTGAAGCCTCAGACTTATTGAGCTTCATTTCATCAATAGAACTTTTAAGATACTTAAAGACTTTGATATCCTGTTGAACGCGGTCCTCTCTATAGCTATTTGTAATAGAAGCTTCTTCAACCATGTAGTGGTACAGCGTGACCGGAATATATGATATGTTCTTTGCTCTCCCGAAAACATTGAAATTAAAGCACATATCATCAAGAACTCTCAACTGTTCAGGGAAAACAAGGTAATTGTCTATTAGAAACTTTCTGCGATACATTTTATCCCATGGCGCAGCCAAGGGAATATCTCTGTTAAATCTCATTCCACAGGCTTTCGCAGCCATGTATGGATATATAATCTGTCTTTGCATGGATCTTATTTCGCGAATATCTTTTGAATTAAAGCTATATTTTGCATGATTCCAGAGTTCTTTTTTAGCATTGTCACCTTTGCCTGTTTCTCTTACGGCATCAAATAGAACGATATCGGAATTATTATGTAATGCATTTACATATGGTATTTCGAGATATTTCCCATCAACTATATCGTCAGGATCGACAAAAGCTATAAAATCTCCCTTTGCTTTTTTAAGCCCTGCATTTCTCGCTGCTGCAGGGCCTGAATTTGTCTGGTGAATCACAGATACAGAGCAATATTCCTTTTCATACGAATCACACACCATTCCTGAATCATCTGTTGAGCCGTCATCTACAAATATAATCTCGTATTCATCATGGGGCATTGTCTGATTCCACAGACTGTTCATGCATCTGTTAAGGAATTTCGCTGAATTATATACAGGAACAATTATTGAAACCTTGATTTCACTCATCGACCAACCTCATACATTACTCTGATATAGCTTTTCTAACAGCTTCAACAATTCTCTCAGAATTTCCTCTCGGAACAAATATATGTTTATCATCAGCCTCAAAGATTTCTTTATTGGCTTTGGTATCACCCAAGATCATAGTCTTACCAAGAGCTTCATAGATCATCGCTTTTCCCGGAATGGTTCTGTCTGCCTTATCTATACCGGGATCAAAGTGTCCTGCAAGACACACTGATGCACTTTCGATTTTTTTATATAATTTCTTCTGATCAAGCCATTCATAAAACGTTATGCATCCTTTTCCGCATCTAACCGCTCTGTCTTTACAAGATAGCAGTTTTCTCTTTAGATTCCTGCTCATGTTATTCAAACCACCGATATAAATACAGTTACATCCATATTCTTCTGCCAGCACATTAAATGCTTTCGCAACATAATCCGTCCCCTGCAGAGGAAGTCCGGTCCCAAAATATAGGACAATTTTAGAATTTTCATCTTCATTTTTATCCAAAACAACGTTAGTAGAAATATAGTCACCTAAATCCGCTTCCAGATAAAGCGTTTCAAATTTCTCTCTATCTTTTCCAGTTCCAAATTCTTTTGCAAAAAAATCAGCATCTGCCTTGGTATCGGTAATAATATAATCCGTCTCTTTAACAACTGTGCAGTCAAACCGTTTACAGATATGAGCAATAATTCCCCTTTTCCAAACAAGTCTCCTGTCAAGAACTACCGTATCATAGAGAGAAATGAACATTTCCGCGATAACAATGATTCCTGATCCTAAAGTGTGCTTAACTAAATCTTTCCATATAAGCTGCGGAAGAAATCCTGCTATAACGATATCTACTCCTTCAAAAGAAATACTCCGAAGTTTCTTTCTTATATCAATTGCCCTCGTTAAAGGATTTCCTTTTTCTGATGAATAGATTCTAAATTTCCTTGCATTTTCAGTCAGTATCCATTTAATCTGCGAAGTTCTTATGTAGTCTTCATTTTTAACGGTAATATATACGACATTTTTCCCTTTTAACAGGTTCAGCAATCTTGACTCCGTCATAGTACTGTTTCCTCGAGTGGTATTGAATATCCTGAAGTATTTTGCGATTAGCCCCGATCGTATCACCGAGAATTCCTATCATGATACATACAAAGCCTATGATAATAAGGGTACACGCAAGTATAAGAGACTGTATGTGTCCTGCTCCGCCCAGCGTAACAAAAAAGTACAAAAACCTTATCCATATAATAATTCCGGGAATTGCCGGAAACAGTGACAGAAACATAAATGCTTTAAGTGGCTTATAAACAAGATATGCTCTTAATATCGTAAGCATAGAGGTTCTGACATAACCAAGCATTGTCTTGGCAAGTCTAGAAGGTCTAACTGCCGGATTTGTGCTGATAGGAACAGAGACAATCGGTATCTTCTCTCTTCCTGCCTGTACAATGGTCTCAAGTGTATATGTATAATCATTAACCACATTAAGACGAAGCGCAGCTTCTCTTGAAAATGCCCTGAATCCGCTTGGTGCATCGGGGATATCTGTCTTGGATGCCTGTCTTACCGCCCAGCTTCCAATCCTTTGTAATTTCTTTTTTAAAGGCGAAAAATCTGAAATATCAGAAATTGGTCTTTCACCGATTACGATATCCGATTCCTGTTCCATAATCGGTTTGATGAGTTTAGCGATATCTTTCCCACAGTACTGATTATCCGCATCTGTATTAACGATAATATCAGCACCGTTTTCCAGAGCAACATCAATACCGGACATAAAGCCTTTAGCAAGCCCCTTATTTTGAGTAAAGTTAACTATATAGTCGACTCCCCACTCCTTTGCAACTCTTGTGGTTTCATCGCTACTTCCGTCATTGATTATGAGATATTCAATTTCATCAATCCCTTCGATACTCTTAGGAAGATCATCAAGTGTATTCTTAAGGGTTTTCTCTTCATTAAAGCACGGAATCTGAATAATCAGTTTCATTTACGCTACCCTTCTCTTGTTCACTTGTATCGTCTTTTTCAGCAACCTTTTCCTCTATCTCATTTTCATTCTTATCATCACTATTATTTTCGTTCATATTTTCATTGTTATTTATATTCTCAGGTTCTTTTATAGCATTTTGGTTCATTATTCCAATGAAAATTGACACCGCAATCACCGCTGCGACAAGCACTCCAATAGCAATTTTCCATATAAGAGAACTAAGTTCCTGCTTTTGTTTTCTCATATAGTTATCAATTGCAATACTGGTATCCAGATCATTTTTATTGATTTCATCTTCAACTGCCTGCCCCAATTCTTCCGCAGATTTCTCTGCAGCAGCAATATTCTCATTGCCGATTTGATCTGTCGGAATGTATCCTGTCTCACCTTTATAGAATATCTCTGTCCAGTTTTCATCCGCTCCTGTAACAAAAATGCTATCTCCCTCAGAAAACTCCGCAATAACATTAGACGAAGTATCTTTTTGCTCATATGCAGTTACAGGATTTTCAAGAAAAGTCACTGTACCACTCGTGGTAACAAATGAAATTTCTTCCGCTTCGATATTCCTACTTATTAGAACCAACAATGCAAATACCATCAATAATACAACTACTCTAAATCTTTTTGTCATAGCTCACCCTCGCTAATAAAACATACTTAGATGTCCAACTGTTATAATATTTTTGTAATAATCACTTGCAAGTGTTGAAATAGGTCCGTCCATGTCAACAATCAAGATAGTATTGTCATTAAGATATCTGTCAGACGAAACCTCCTCTATTGTTCCATCAATCACATTTATTTCTCTTGCTCTGTCAATGAACTGCACAATCTCAATATACTGTGCACCGTCCTCATATACATGCAGAAGTTCTTTTCCCGGATTATCTCTGATCACATCTTCAAGCATCTGCCCCATCAGTACATCCCCGTAAATATTGTCCTGATTATAGAAAACATAGTGATCACATACATTCAGGCTAAGTATTATCTGAGGCAGAACAATCAGGAACAACCAAAGATTTTTCTTTTTGTAGCGATACAAGATAACAATAAGCATAACAAATATCAACAGCCCTATAGAAAGTGCCGATTCTTTATAAAAATACGGTATAGTATCCGTGCCTCTCTCATGAAGATAACTCATGCCAACCATGGTAAATCCGTGTCCACTTGTCATATGTGTCTCATTACCGAGAATAACAAAATAAGAAACTGTCATAAACAGAAAATGGAAAGCGGCAATCACAATCGCCTTGATCCATAATTTATTGCAAGTCGATAGTTCCATGATTCCAAACGCGATAACTATAGGAAGGAAAAAATCTATATACCTGCCATGCAGAAACAAATCTAGTCTATTATTGGTCGAATCCGATGCCCCGATAAGATATACAAGAGCAACGAGATACTGCATGAAACAAGCAAGAAAAATAAATAATCCGGCCATACATGAATTATCATTTTTCTTTTCCCGTAAATGTCTTACCGTATTATATGCAACTCCAAAAAGCCCCACTATCCCCCAGTATCCAAGTCCGTATGTGGCACAGCCAATATAATACAACTTACCGCACATCTCCTTGAATATTCTCATAAAGCCTTCCAAGCTGAAGACTTTACTGAGCCTGTACATAATGCCTGAGTAATCATTCCAGGACAGAACGCTATCCGGAACTTTTCCGTATATTTTTTCTATTATGAAATCTTTAAAGAGAAACGTCCCCGCAAAAAGGACAAGTAGTACAATCGGAACAATAAGATAAGCTGTCTTTTTTTTGCCCGAATCTTTTGTCCCGGTAACTTCCTTAGAATTACCAAAAAGCAAAAAAGCCATAAATATCACAGTCGCAATTATAGTCCCGATACATCTCATGTGGACTACATACATGAATAGCGACGTGATAAATACTAAGATTGCTCTTACAATCGTCTTCTTTTCCAGAAATCTGACCACAAAAAAAATAGTCAGGACAAAAAGGAAATTTAACAGCCCCTCGACCATAGTCATCTGCGTATAATATACCCACGCAGGATAAATCACAGAAACAGCAGCTACAATTTGTCGTGCTTCTTTTTTTATACTTGGGAATAAAAAAGTAAGAATCTTATGCATCATAGGTATCGATATGCATTGAAGTAGCATATTTACTACTATTGCAAACCTATATGCGATTACCGAATTGTGGAAAAAGAAAAGGATTGGAAATAAAACAAGGCTGTATCCATATGAATAATAGGACCCAAGCGACGTGATATTCGACCAGTCATATCCAAGAAATGCTGCGGCCGGTGCCCAGTATCCGAATTCATCGGGAAATGCCGAAAACCCATAAATAGAAAACAACCCATGCATGCACAAAAAGACAACTATCATTATCCCCAACAATACAAATATGTTTTCTTTTAAAAAAGAGAGACAACCTGAAATAGGTTGCCTCTCAGGACATTTATGATCCATAGATTAGTATTCAACGATAGCGTAAGCTGCTGCGCCGCCCGGGATATCACTTGTGATAGCTGCGGGATCTTCACTTACGTTCTCAAGAATCTGTGTTGCGCCGCCCTTAGCTGCTCTTGCAAGTGCGTGCTTCTTATTCTTATCAGCGTTCTTAGGAAGACTGATGGTTGTTCTGGAAACAACGCTAGGGTCAAGTTCTGAGAACTTACCATATGTCATCTTACCAAAGTTAAGCTCTACGCACTGAAGAACGTTTCCGCCAACAGATCCTGCAACACCGGTAAGTGCCTGATATGCAAGAGGTGACTGCTTAGCAGTAAACTCCCATCCTTTGAAGTAAAGTGCCTCGCCTGCGCCAAGTCCTGCTTTGGATTTAAGTTCGGATGCAGGAGCAACAACAGCGATTACTACATTACGAGTAATAAAAGCGCCGCTTACGGTTGATTTAACAACCTTACCGCCTACGATAACCTGAGGTGTAGAAACTACGCCTTCAACAGCAGCTGAACTGCTTGAAGAATCTGATGAGCTTCCTCCACCACCGCCACTTGAGCTACTTGTTGTGCTATCGCCCGATGAAGTATCAGTTGTTTTTGCAAAAGCTGACAAAGGCATAGCTACAATTGTTAAAGCTACGGCGAGTGTAAGCACTCTCTTTACGGTTTTCATGTTCATTGACTAAACATCTCCTTTCATCATAAAAAATATTTTTTATGCGATATTGATACTTAGGTCAGATAAATCAAATTCTGTTTTTTATTATAAAACTAATTAAAATAACATTCAACCAATAAACGTTTTATCGAATACATTTTATATCTATTCATGCCTGACAAACGCCGTATTTTCTAGATTTGTGACAGTTTATAAACATTTATAAACTTTTTATAAATCAGTTTTTTATACGCTAAAACCAAAAAGCGCCAATTTCGACAAAATAAGCTCTCTCACAATAATCCCCATCTTCTCTTTCTCATCCACGGGAATCTTCACAAGGCTCTCAATCGTATAAACCTTCTCCTTAAATCCTTTTTCCGGTTTATTCATATCCTTGTACTGCGAAACTCTTATTCTGCTTCGGAGCTGCTTGTAGACTCTGTAGTCATAAGTCTCTTTGGTCATGTGATAAAAGTGACTTTCCAAAGTTACATCAAGATCCACATCATCTTTTATATATTTCGTGATGATTGTTTTGAATTTAAACGGAACCATCTCGTTCTTAAGAAGCTCATCGTAGCTGTATCTTGCACCGAAATAGTTCCTCTCAAGATCTTGCATGCAGTATTTAAAATCATCATCGTTTACAATGTTATTCATGACTCTTTTTTCTCTCCGCTGTCGAGATCTTCGATATTATCACCGCTGAACTTGATGGCTGTTCTGATCTTGTCTTCATCCCATCCGGTCTCGTCCATAAGTTCCTTTACGGTTACTTTTCTTCTGAGGTCGTCAGCAAGTTCTTTTGCCTTATCAGCAACTTCCTGAACGAGTTTCACTACCTTCTGGCCGCCTGCGGCTTCTTCGAGATCCTGTTCGATGATGTTCTCCATCGCATCAAGCATGAGTTTGTACAAAAAGCTCTCAATTTCCTGAGGTTCACCGACGGCATCAAGCATATTTACGCCTCTTGTAAGCGCATAGTTTCCTTCACCGATAAGATCCTCAATATATACGCCCTGATCGGCATACATCTTGGCAACGTCGACTACGAGAGGAAGATACATATCAATAAGTTTAAGCTTGGCATCGCTCTCGCCTGCAAGCGCGCCGATCTTGATAGCTTCTTTTTCCCCATCGGAGAATTTTGGAAGTTGCTCTAAGCTGCTGATATAATCATCGAGATAGTTCTTTTCCTCCTCGGTAAAATCCTCTTCGGTCTCGGGAGCCGGCTCATCTACGCCGATCTTGTGATTTCTTAAATATTCAAATACCATCTCGAACTGCTCGGAAGAAAGGTCAAGGTCTGCAAATGCCTCTTTTACCTCTTCCTTGGAAATGATATTTCTGTTCTCTCTCGCTGTTCTTGTGACGAGTTTAAGTGTCTCTGCAAATTCTTTTTCCTTGTTGTCTATATTTCCCATTTAAGCCTCACTTTACATGTACATGATTAAACAAATGATCCTGACAATACTCGTAGTTTCCGTTACATTTTGAGCAGAATCTGAATTCGAGATTTGGATCGTCAAGTTCCGTTCTTCCGCAAACCGCGCATTTATGCCTTGTTATTCCCTTAGGCTGCATCTTAACGCTTGATTTAAATTCTCTTTTTCTCTTGATCTCACCCGGTCTGAACTGGTTGAGATTACCTGTACTCATATGAAAGAGTAGCAAGTTGATAAACTGGGAAGCTATCGCAAAAAATGTCGCAAAATCCTTATTTATAAGCGCTCCGATGCACTGATATGCAAGGATAAGCCCGTATGCAATCGCAATCCATCTCACCTTGATCGGAATGAGGAACATCAAAAGCACCTGAATATCCGGGTACATAACAGAAAAAGCAAGAAATACCATCATCTGGATAAAATATGTGCTAAACGAACCGGACGCCCTGAACATCACCATTCCGAGCGCATCACCTGTAATGCCGAAAAATACGTGATATACAAGCATTGTCGCAAAAGAAGCGAGGATCATAAGGATCATTCCGCCGAAAATAAACACATTATATCTGAATGTCCCAAGTGTCCTCTCCATTCCGGTTCCGACAAAATAATAGAACATCAAAGTTATGATAATAAGAAGACTGAAGCTTCCGGGCGGAATCAGAACCCATGAAACAAGTCTCCATATCTGCCCATGTAATATCAGATACGGATCGAGCGTAAGAAAACGTGTTATATTCACGCTCTGCGGCGCAAGCTGCAGCACATAACCCACGGCATACAGCATAACAATGTACTTTGTAAGATTTACGATCGCGTATTTACCAATTTTTCTCTCAAGATCATTCAAAAATTTGTTCATTCACTAAGCCTCTGTTTTTTTATTTGATATTTTTTGATTTTATCATTGTGAGAATTTATTGTAAACAAGCCACTTACTTATATTATAGGTTATATTTATTGTTCATTTTCAAGTTTGTTTGCTTTTTTCAGTCTGTCTTCAAAAATGCAGTCTTTAAAGAAATAAAAAAGTTGGTCAGTCGTGCGCATCTTAGTTATTTCATTAATAAGAATATTTGCCGGAATCTGGATCAGAACGCATATCGTAAGCGTCGTAAACCAGAACACAACTCCGTACAATGAAATCCCAAGAAGCGGTACATTATTTGCAAGTATCATTCCCTTATCATAAAGTCCGGGGAGCGAAAAAAACGCAATCATCATCTGCTCAAACTTTGAATCGACAAGCTGCGCCACGCTTGGAATGAGCATCGCCGCAAAAATTATTCCGATTATCTGTTCGTGATGAAGGCTCAAAATACTGTGCCTTTTCTTAAAAAATCCGCCAAGAAAATAGATGTTTAGGTCATCCTTTGTACACCCTTTTGCCTTGGCCAAAAGAGCTATTGCCTTATATAATTTTTCCTTATTTGAATCTTTATCGTCGAAATATTTTCTAAGTCCCAGTTTATGCTTGTTTTCAAATGCTTTTATAATAAAAAAAACTGCGATCATTGAAAGCGGCGCCCAGAATATTCCTGCGACACTTCCAAAGTAAACTGATAATGTCAGAAGCAACAAAAAGCTCATACATGCTACGAGATATATGAAGTACATTATTGTCTTTTTCTTTTTATCCGATTCATATTTCTCAATAGCCTGTGTCTTGATTTCCTCCGTTACTATCACCGTTCCGAGCGATACTTTATAATTTTTATTATTTGAATCTATTGAAAGTTCGTAGAAAAGTTTGGTCACATCTTCCCACCACTCTCTTGCACGATCTTTTTCTTTTTCGAGATTTTTTTCCTGCTCTTTTTTTTGTTTGATTTGTTCTTTCTTTAATATCTTATCTATTTCTGTTTCCATATAACATCTCCAAAACTGATGCTTAAGTATACCATAAAGTGTTTTATCTTAAACAGAGTTTGGCAGCGTATATCGTATTCAGTAAATTGATTTTTAATCACTCGTGCATTATAATCAATATAATTATGCATATTAATAAGAAGAGGTTAACAATGATTTCTAAAGACTATACTTTAGGTATTGACATCGGATCCACCACAGTCAAGGTGGCTCTCTTGGATAAAGAAAGAAATATAATCTTTTCCGACTATAAAAGGCACTTTGCAAACATTCAGGAAACTTTGGCTGAACTTCTTGTAGAAGCAAGTAAGAAGTCGGGTAATGTCCTGCTTCACCCCGTTATCACAGGTTCGGGCGGACTCACACTTGCCAAACACCTTGATGTACCTTTTGTTCAGGAAGTTATTGCAGTATCAACTTCGCTCAAGACTCTTGCTCCCAAGACTGACGTAGCGATTGAGCTCGGCGGTGAAGATGCGAAGATTATTTATTTCGAAGACGGAAATGTAGAACAGCGTATGAATGGAATCTGTGCCGGTGGTACAGGTTCTTTTATCGACCAGATGGCGTCGCTTTTACAGACAGATGCCTCAGGGCTTAATAAGTATGCCAAAAATTATAATTCACTGTATACAATTGCGGCCAGATGCGGCGTTTTCGCTAAGTCCGACATTCAGCCATTAATTAATGAAGGTGCAACCAAGGAAGACCTTGCAGCTTCTATTTTTCAGGCCGTTGTCAACCAGACAATCTCAGGTCTTGCATGTGGAAAGCCTATTCGCGGACATGTTGCTTTCCTCGGCGGTCCTCTGCACTTCCTTGACCAGCTCAAGGCTGCATTTATCAGGACTCTTAATCTCGATGAGGAACATACTATAGAGACCGACAACTCTCATCTTTTCGCAGCTATCGGCTCTGCCCTTAACGCTGATGAGAACGTCTGCTATGAGATGGATGAGATGGTAAAAAAACTGTCTCACAAGATTGTCATGGATGCCGAAGTATCACGTCTTGACCCTCTTTTTGAGAATGAAGATGATTACAGAAAATTCAGAGCGCGTCAGGATCAGTACAAAGTAAAGACAAGAAAGCTCGATGATTACAAGGGAAATGCTTTCCTTGGAATCGACGCGGGCTCTACTACAACAAAATGTGCGCTTATAAGCGAAGACGGCGATCTTCTTTATTCTTTCTATTCAAGCAATAACGGAAGTCCGCTTAAAACAGCGATTTCTTCCATTCAGGAAATATATAAGCTCATGCCCGAAGGCGTTAAGATCTCAAGAGCATGTTCAACAGGTTACGGCGAGGCGCTTCTTAAATCAGCGCTCTTACTTGACGACGGCGAAGTTGAGACAATCGCTCACTACAACGCCGCTGCTTTCTTTGATCCCAAGGTTGACTGTATCCTTGATATCGGCGGTCAGGACATGAAGTGCATTCATATAAAGAACCAGTCCGTTGATTCGGTACAGCTCAACGAAGCTTGCTCATCAGGATGCGGCTCTTTCATTGAAACTTTTGCAAAATCTCTGTCTTACAGCGTTCAGGACTTTGCTAAAGTTGCTTTGTTTGCGAAATCTCCCGTAGATCTTGGAACAAGATGTACTGTATTTATGAACTCAAGAGTTAAGCAGGCTCAGAAGGAAGGCGCCGATGTTGCCGATATTTCTTCTGGTCTTGCATACTCTGTTATTAAGAATGCCTTGTTTAAGGTTATCAAGGTATCTGATGCCAAGGATCTTGGCTCACACATCGTTGTTCAGGGTGGAACTTTCTACAATGATGCGGTTCTTCGCGCATTTGAGATTATTTCAGGCGCAGAAGCAATCCGTCCCGACATTGCCGGAATCATGGGTGCTTTCGGTGCTGCTCTTATCGCAAGAGACAGATTTTTTGAAACAGATGATTACAAGACAACCATGCTCACGATCGATCAGATCAACAAACTCGAGTACACAACGAGCATGACAACATGTCAGGGATGCACCAACCACTGCAGACTTACTATCAACAAGTTTACAGGCGGTCGCCAGCATATCTCAGGAAACAGATGTGAGCGCGGAATCGGCAAGGTGAAAAATGCCGACAATATCCCTAATCTTTTTGACTATAAATATAAGAGAATTTTCAGATACGAGCCTCTTACCGCCGACAAGGCAACAAGAGGAACCGTAGGTATTCCGAGAGTCCTTAATTTCTACGAGAACTATCCTTTCTGGTTTACGTTCTTTACAAATCTCGGTTACAGAGTTGTTCTTTCACCAAGATCGACTCACCGGATTTACGAGCTCGGAATCGAATCAATCCCGAGTGAATCGGAATGCTATCCTGCAAAGCTCTCGCACGGACATATCGAGTGGCTTATTAAGCAGAAGGTTGACTTTATCTTCTATCCCGGTCTTTTCTATGAGAGAAAAGAGGTTGAGGGTGCAACCAACCACTATAACTGCCCTATTGTCACTTCATATTCCGAGAACATAAAGAACAACGTTGAGGCAATTACAAACGGCGAAGTTAAGATAAGAAATCCTTTCATGGCATTCACAAGCCTTGAGATTGCTACAGATGCTCTTGTAAAAGAGTTTTCTGAGATTCCTGCAGGTGAGATCATCAAAGCCGCTAAACTTGGCTGGGATGAAATGGAAAATGCAAGAAACGACATCCGCAAAAAAGGTGAAGAAACCCTTAAGTGGATGGAGGAAAACAACAAGCATGGTATCGTTCTTGCCGGAAGACCTTACCACGTGGATCCGGAGATCAATCACGGAATCCCTGATATGATCTGCTCTTACGGTGTTGCGGTTCTTACGGAAGACAGTGTTTCGCACCTTGGAAAGCCCGAGAGACCTCTTATCGTTTCCGACCAGTGGATGTACCACTCAAGGCTTTACGCCGCTGCAAGCTTTGTAAAGACAAGGGATGACATTGATCTTATTCAGCTAAACTCCTTCGGGTGCGGACTTGACGCCGTTACAACGGACCAGGTAAATGACATTCTCGCAGGCTCAGACAAGATCTATACATGCCTTAAGATTGACGAAGTAAATAACCTCGGAAGCGCAAGGATCAGAGTAAGATCTCTTCTTGCCGCTATCAGAGTTCGTAAGCAACATAATAAAGAAAGAACAATCAGGTCAAGTGCATACAACAGGGTGATCTTTGATGAGAACATGAGAAAGAATTATACAATTCTCGTTCCTCAGATGTCTCCCATCCACTTTGACATCCTTGAACCCGCCTTTGCATCCTGCGGTTACAATTTTGTCGTAATGCAAAACGATAACAGGCACGCAGTCGAAGTCGGACTTAAATATGTAAATAACGATGCCTGCTACCCTTCACTCTGGGTTGTTGGTCAGATAATGGATGAACTCTTATCAGGCAAATATGACCTCAACAAAGTTGCAGTCATGATGTCACAGACAGGTGGCGGATGCAGAGCTACAAACTATGTAAGCTTTATCAGACGTGCTCTTAAGAAAGCCGGAATGGAACAGATTCCTGTTGTTTCTCTTAACTTAAGTAAGCTTGAAGCAAATCCGGGGTTCCATTTAGATGCCAAGATGTTTATCAAGGCTGCTTATGCGGTTATTTTCGGTGATATATTCATGAGATGTGTCTACAGAATGAGACCTTATGAGAGAATTCCGGGTTCTGTAAACGCATGCCACGAGAAATGGCTTGAAAAGTGCAAGAAATTCGTGACATCAAAGCATCCAAGCCTTTTCAAATTTGAAAAGATGTGTAAAGCTATCGTTGAAGACTTTGACAGAATCGAGATCACAGACGAAGTTAAACCTCGCGTAGGTATTGTCGGAGAAATTCTGGTTAAGTTTGCTCCCGCAGCAAATAACCACCTTGTTAAACTCCTTGAGGATGAAGGCGCAGAAGCCGTTGTTCCGGATCTTATGGACTTCATGCTCTACTGCTTCTACAACCAGATCTACAAGGCAGAAAACATCGGAACTTCCAAGAAGACCGCACTCTTCTGCAGATTTGGAATATGGGGATTAGAGAAGCTTCGAAGCAGCGCTTCTAAGGCATTTGAAAAGAGTGTTCACTTCGATCCGCCTACAGACATCTATGAGACTGTCGAGTACGCTAAACCTATCGTAGATATCGGAAATCAGACAGGTGAGGGATGGTTCCTTACAGGTGAGATGGTTGAACTTATCAAGAATGGCGCAAGCAACATTGTATGTACACAGCCTTTCGGATGTCTTCCAAACCACGTTGTCGGTAAGGGTGTAATCAAGCAGATGCGACACCTCTATCCCGGCTGCAACATTGTTGCAATAGACTACGATCCCGGCGCTTCAGAAGTAAATCAGCTCAATCGTATCAAGCTGATGCTCTCCACCGCTCAGAAAAAAGTCGAAGAAAAAGTCAGAAAGACAAGTTAATATAAGAGAAAATCAAAAAGAGCCTGACCGTTACCGATCAGGCTCAAACAACAATTATTATTTATACTTTGCATTTAGCTTCTCAATCGCATCCTCATGTCTCTGAATGGCATAAGTTGCAGATTTAATTTTAAGTTCAGTATCCATGCGCTTTTTGTGAGTTTCGTTACACTTTACGTAGTACTCGTAAACTTCTTCATCCTCAACTTCGAGGTACTTGTCGGCGATGCAACCGGGAAGGACAAACTTCTTAACTACATCCTTGAATTTTACTTCGATGTACTTTCCATCCTGAGAAATAACCTTGCCTTCACCGAATTTTCTATGTGTAACCTTCATCTTAAGAGCAGACTTCTCTCCGAGGTCCGCTGCTTCTTTTTCAAGATCTGACAGCATAGAATTGAGCTCAACTTTTTCGCTCTCGAGCTCTTCTATCTGCCTTGCGTTCTCTTCAAGCATCTCTTTGGTCTTCTTGGTAGGTTTCTTTTTAAGTTCATTCTTTGTTTCAACTTCATTATTTTCAAGCTCAAGACCCATAAAGCATTCTCCTTTTCGTTCAACGCTTTTCGATGCACATTATCATCACGAAATAAACGAGTTAACATATATATTTTAACTTATTTAGAGACATATTACAACCAAATGGAGACGCTTATATTTTCTGCGTAAGTCCCTTCGAAGCGAGCTTACGCTTCTCCTCATCAAGGATCTGGCCCCACTGGTATGGCGTATTCTGGTAAACATAATAGTTGAGCCAGTTGGTGTAAAGGATATTTGCGTGGCTCCTCCACTGAAGTGTGGGCTTATTATCGGGATTGTCATCGGGATAATAATTTATGGGCATCTTGATATCGAGTCCCTTTGCCAGGTCGCGCTTGTACTCGGAATCAAGTGTAAGTCTGTCATATTCGGCATGTCCCATTACAAAGATCTGGCTGCCGGATCTGTTCATGCAAAGGAATACTCCTGCAATCTCAGATTCCGCAAGAACAATAAGGTCTTCGCAGGCATGAATCGCATCGGAAGGTGTCTCGGTATGTCTGGAATGAGGAAGTTTGAATATATCATCAAATCCTCTTACAAGCGGAACCTTTCTGTTCATGACTTTGTGCTCATATATTCCGAATCTCTTTTCCGAAAGAGGTTTCTTGTCAATTCCAAAATGGTAGTAGATTCCGGCCTGAGCGCCCCAGCAGATGTGGAATGTCGATGTGACATTTGTCTTTGTCCACTCGAAAACTTTACAGAGTTCCTGCCAATAATCAACTTCTTCGAAAGGCATCTGCTCAACAGGGGCTCCCGTGATGATCATTCCGTCAAACGTCCTGTCTTTTAGCTCATCAAAGGTATGATAGAACCTGTTAAGATGGTTCGGTGATGTATTCGTAGAATGGTGAGAACTCATCTGCATAAACGAAACATCAATCTGAAGCGGTGTATTTGACATTGATCTAAGAAGCTGAAGCTCGGTATCTTCCTTAAGAGGCATCAGGTTAAGAATACAGATCTGAAGCGATCTGATGTCCTGATGACAAGCTCTGTTCTCGTCAACAACAAATATATTTTCCTTTTCAAGAATCTCTCTGGCAGGTAAATCGTTCTGTATTTTAATTGGCATTTTTAATCATCTCCATAAATTCAGCTTCGTCTATAACTTTAATACCAAGATCGTTTGCTTTGGTAAGTTTACTGCCCGCTGCTTCGCCCGCAAGGACAAAACTTGTCTTCTTAGAAACGCTTCCCGAGGCTTTTCCGCCGTTTTTGACAATGAGCTCTTCAGCTTCTTTTCTTCCGAGTGTAGGAAGTGTTCCCGTTACAACAATGGTCTTACCGGCAAAAATATCTGATGCGTCCTCATCTTTTGTGGCTGTCATATTTACGCCAAGTGTCTGCATCTTGGATAAAACCTCAAGGTTCTTCTCATCATGAAAAAACTCATAAAGATCGCCTGCTGTAGTCTCTCCGATATCAGGGATATGAAGAAATCCATCCTTTGTGACCTTTGAAAGATCCATAACATTGTCAAAGTGCTTCATGATCTCACGGGCTGTTGACTTTCCGACATTCCTTATCGCAAGTCCCGTAAGAAGCCTTACAGCATCATTTGACTTCGACTTCTCAATCTCGCCGAGAAGCTTATCTGTATTTTTCTCTTTTCCAATGATTCCCTTTTCAATCAGTTCATCTCTGTGCTCGTTAAGGCTGTAAATATCCGCATAGCTCTTAAGATAACCTTCTGAAACAAGTGCATCTACAAGAGTATCGCCAAGTCCCATAATGTTCATGGCATCTCTTGAAGTGAAATACGCGATTGTTCTTGTAACCTGCGCAGGACAGATAGGATTGATACATCTGATATCCGCAGTATCTTCCTCTCTTACAAGCACGCCACCGCACACGGGGCATGTTTCCGGCGCTTTATATACTTCGGAAGGCACTTTTACACAGCCGTTGAGTTTAGGGATAATCTCGCCGCTCTTAAACAGCTTATATTCGCCGCCGATTCCGACCTGCATCTCGTTAATATAATCCTGATTGTGAAGCGTTGCTCTTGAAACACTGGTTCCGCAAAGTCTTGCTGCCTTGCCTGTCTCTTTATCGTGAAAGCTTCCTGTAAATGTGAGCTTACCTGTTCTTCCGACATCGACAAGAATCTCGTCCATGACAACGACTCTTTCTTCCGGCGGATACTTATATGCGATATGGCCGCTCGAATACTTGGAACTTGTAGAAAACTCCTCTCTCCAAGAAGTCGTATCAATCTTTATAACAGCTCCGTCAAGGTCAAAATCAAGATTTTCTCTCATGTTACCGATGTCATCGATTGCCGCGCTCACTTCGCTCGAAGAGACGCATGCCCTGTGATAAACGGTCTTAACTCCCGCTTTTTCAAGGATATCAAGTCCCTTAACATGAGAACTCTTTACTTCCTCAGGGCCGTCCTGAACGTTAAACACGAACATTCGAAGGCCTCTTTCCTTTGTAACCTGCGGATCAAGCTGTCTGAGCGTTCCCGCAGCAAGGTTTCTCGGATTTGCAGCAAGCTTTTTCCCAAGCTTCTCCTGCATCTCGTTGAACTTATCAAAGTCCTCGTGGGACATATAAACTTCTCCTCTGAGTTCAAGATACTCATAGGGAAGATCGATCACTTTTTTCACATCAGGGATAACAAGAGCGTTCTCGGTAACATCTTCGCCGATAAAGCCGTCGCCTCTTGTCTCCGCAGTCCTAAGATGAAGCTTTCCGTCAGCTTCGTCCTTGTAATATCTAAGCGACAGGCTGAGTCCGTCAATCTTCTGCTCAACGGAAAAAAACTGCGTCGCTGTGCCTTGCGGTAACTTTCCCGATCCACTCGGCAACTTCCTCTTTACTAAAAACATCCTCTATCGAAAGCATCGGGACATTGTGAGTTATCTTAACTCCGGCTTCCCTCTTCGCAACACCGCCGATTATCCTGGTGGGCGAATCCTTCTTTACAAACTCAGGGTGTTCTTTCTCGATCTCCTTGAGCTTTTGCATGAGCATATCGTACTCATAGTCGGAAATCTCAGGTTCATCCTGATTATAATAAAGATCCATGTGATGCTTTATTGTCTTAACAAGCCCCTCATACTCTTTTTTTATCAAATCTGTGTCTTGATTAAGTGACATATAACTCTCCCCAAATTTATTACAAACTAACCTGCCTCGCGAATCCATAGCGGCTCACGCAGACAACAAATTTATTATATCAGTAAATTCTCAAATTGGGACAAACTATTTAACTCCCGCTTCGCCGTACAAGAGCTTCTTTGCCTCCTCGGAAAGTTCGGCATATCCGCCCGGTTTAAGATTATAGTCGCTAAGCTTAACACTCATGACGCGCACCCTCTTAAGCTTTACAACTTCGTAGCCAAGTTCTCCGCACATTCGCCTAATCTGCCTGTTAAGCCCTTGTGTGAGTATTATGGTAAAAGATCTTTTGCCCGTTTTACTGACTTTGCAGCGCCTTGTTTTTACACCCAGCTCACGCAAAAAAACTCCGGACGCCATCCCGGTTATAAACTCAGTCGTTACGTCCTTATCTACCGTTACTTCATATTCTTTCTCATGTTTATTTGCGGCTCTCATCATCGCATTGATCAGATCGCCGTCATTTGACATGATAAGAAGTCCCTCTGAATCCTTATCAAGACGGCCTGCATAGGTTACTCTCTCTTTGTATCCGAGATCTTCAATGACGGTTCTCTCGGCATGAACGTCGTTTTCGGTGCATACAACGCCGACCGGCTTATAATATGCAAGAACAATCTTATCTTCCTTGGGTTTTATCTCTTTTCCGTCAAGACAGACTGTGTCGCCATCCTCGACCTGTGCGCCGCACGTAGCTATAACGCCGCCTATCGTTATTCTTTTATCTTCAATAAGCTTATCGGCTTCCCTTCTTGAACAGACTCCGCAGGAAGCAATGAATTTATTAAGCCTCATCTTTACCTCAAAAAATAAAGAGCTGCTTAGCTTAGCAACTCTTTCTATTTTTTATTCTTTAAAACATCTGTGCCAGATGCTCGATCGCATTCTCTCTGATTATACAATCATAGCTCTCTCTGATATAAGCGATTGCCTGAGGAGCCGAACACTGAAAGTGTCCGAATTCATAAGCCATCGTAAAGAGCGATGCGAACTTCTTGGTATCCTCGTCACCTCTTCTGATATCAAGGAAATACTTACCTGTTTCCTCATTCTTGTACAGAGTGCTGCAGATATTGTTGCCCATAGGAGCCTTTGCGCAGAACTTCTTAACTTCCATAAAGCTGTCAAATGTGAATACAAATTCACTGAACTGAAGCTGCTTAAGATTTTCCTCATTATGAACACGCCTGTTCTCTGCTTTTCTCTTAGCACCGACCGAAAGACTGTCGGCAAGGTTCTTGTTCTTATCTGAAGAACCGTTTACATTTATCGGAACAGATTCTTTATTTATTATATTCTTCATTGAATTGGTCAGATTCTTGAGACTTTTGAGATAATCGTTAAGTCTTGAAATTCTGTCCTCATCAACCGCATCTCCAATGTCCTCAAGAACGTTCTTAGGGATATTGACTCCCGCCTTCTCTGTAAGATTTCTTAAGATTTCCCCAAATGAAGCTGATGCATTTTCAGAAAGAGTAAGTGAAATCGAATGATCGGGTAAAACAGTTATCTGAAGCGGCATGAAAGAACCGGTCGGCTTGTAGTCAACTTCTTCCTGTGCCTTAAGCATTACATCGTGTAAAAAATCCAATGCTTCTTTCTTCTTCTCAAAAAGGTCTTCAAGCTTTATCCCCTGTTCATCCATATCATCTTCTGTGATGATACAGTTGACGGTGTCTTTGTTAATTCTCTTAAATTCCATTAATCTACCTCGCATTTATACGACTGCATAGCATAACTATTTTACAACATTTAGCAGATTCTTGGAAGACCCTCTCCATACATCAGTCCTATCACTCTTTTTCCGCCTATATTGGTATTTAGCACCACTTTATGCATGTCGGAAGGCTGATTATTTTTTTTGACCATGCCGATAATGGCGGCGTTTTCGCCGTATTTGGAACTACGAATTATTGAAAGCGCTCTGTCAGCGTCTTCGGGGTGAACACTAAGTACAAACTTTCCTTCGTTACCCATATATATCGGATCAAGTCCAAGAAGTCCGCAGAAATCTTTGACTTCAGAAGATACAGGAAGCTTATCCTCGTAAAGTTCTATATCACAGGAAGAGCTCTCCGCAAATTCATTTAAAACAGTGCCAAGTCCGCCTCTTGTTACGTCTCGCATCGCATGAATCCTGACTTTCTGTGCCATTAGATTATTTACGGCGTCCGTCAAAGGAGCCGCATCAGACTTAATATTATTTTCGATTCCCATTCTTTTAGCCAAAATAGCCGCGTGATGGTCTCCGAGATTTCCGGAAAGAATAATAATATCGTTATCTTGAAGATTAGAAGGCCCTATAGATTCTGCATCATCAGAAATAAAGCCGACTCCCGAAGTGTTGATTATAAGCCCCGCTTCTCCTCCTCTGTTCTCAACAACCTTGGTATCGCCCGTAACTATCGTAACCCCGGCCTCTTTTGCACACTCAGAAAGAGCCTTGACCTGATTCTCAAGGACATCGAGATCAAGTCCCTCTTCAAGGATAAATCCGCATGTTATATACATGGGCTTAGAGCCGCTCATAAGAAGATCGTTTACCGTTCCGCAAACAGAAAGTCTCCCGATGTTTCCTCCCGGAAATTCTATGGGAGTCACCACGAAACTGTCGGTTGTTATCGCAAGTCTTGATGCTCCTCCGACAACCGCGGAATCCTCAAGTTTATTTAATATATCGTTATTAAAATATTTTGCAAAAACATCTTTTATAAGCTTTGAAGTGGACTCTCCGCCGCTTCCGTGAGCCATTGTAACTTTCATACCGTGCCTCTTTCGTCAGTCATCTAAAATTTATCTCCACATAATAGCGTAAAGATTTTGATTCGATAGAAATTATTGTATCTGTAAAAATCATCTTCTGCCCGAAACAAAATAGTTATAGCAGCTTCCCTCCGTTGAAACCATACATGCTCCGTGAGCCGTATCGGGCGTACATTTTTTTCCAAACATCGGACAATCGCAGGGCTTTATCTTTCCAACAAGAACATCCGCACACCTGCATCCGGGCGGCATATTGTCCTCATCAAGCATATCGCTTCCCGCGTCATATTTCTTGTATTCTTCTCTTAAGATAAGGCCTGAACCCGGAATCTTTCCCATTCCTCTCCAGGATGCATCAGAAGCTTTAAAATATTTTTCGATGATTTCTTTTGCCTTGATATTGCCTTCTTCTTTTACCGCGCTCTTGTACAGGTTCTTAAATCCGCCTTTTCCCTTCATCTTCACAAGAGAATATATGGTCAAAAGAAGCTGTGCGCCCTCAAATCCGGAAACTACAAAAGGAATGCCGAATTCCTCAGAAAGTTCTTTATAGATATCGCTTCCCGTAATTGTGGCAACATGCCCCGGAGCAATGAATCCGTCGATCCCGCCGCCGTTTTTTACGACATATCTAATGACTTCGGGCATAGTCTTTAATGACGTAAGAAGCTTAAGATTATCAAGATTATTTTTTTCAGCTTCTTCCAAGACCATCGCATACACGGGCGTTGTGGTCTCGAATCCGATAGCGGCAAAAACATAGTTGTGATCCGAATCTTCTTTTGCAAGCTTAACCGTCTCCATTGGCGAATAGACCATCTTCACGTGCGCTCCCTCGCCCTTTGCTTCCGCAAGAGACATACTTGTACCCTTAACTCTTATAAGATCACCGAACGTAAGGACCACCGTATCGCTTCGCATGGAAAGCTCGATAAGCTTATCGATAACCGCGGTCACAGTAACGCAAACAGGGCATCCCGGTCCCGAAATAAGCTTTATCTTGTCGGAAAGCATGGAAGGAATGCCGTTTTCTGATATCGCAGCTGTATGGGTACCGCAAACTTCCATGATACGGACTTCGTCGCCGTCATAGTTTTTCAGTTCTTCTGCAATCTTTTTTATATCAAAACCTGCCATGTCAGTTACTTAAATCCTCAATTTCTTTCATAAGACTTTCAACTTCATCCGCAAGTTCATCACTCATTGTCTGAATGATACATCCCGCATGGACAAGAACTCTGTCGCCAACTTTCGTATCAACAAGTCCCGCATCGGCAACAACAATATTCCCGCTAAAATCAACGGTAGCCTTTGTGCCGTCCATACTTATAACTCTTCCGGGTATCGCAACACACATTTTTTACACCTCTTTCTGCGATAATAAACCATAATACGCCTGCCCGAGCGATATTCCCGCATCTCCCGCAGGCACAAACTCATTTATATATACACTAAAACCGTCTTCCGAAAGCGCGCTCACAGCCTTTTCAAGCAATATCCTGTTCGCAAAAACGCCTCCTGACAGACATACATTATTTTCTTTATGCTCGTCTCTGATAAGACGGCACATTTTGACGACAGCCCCTGCAAGTGCCTCGTGAAAAGCATATGCGATGGCTTCTTTTTCATATTTGCCGCTGTTATACGCCTTTTTTATATCATCAAAAAGTTTGAGCTGATTCGCAATAAGCATATCACCCGCCCTATCTATCTTAAATGAAATACAGGGCTTATTCAAATTCATGCCCCTTCTCGCGGCATTTTCAAGAAGTATCGCACATTCACCTTCATACGAATTTTGTTCTTTTATCTCAAGAAGCGTGCAGACACCGTCAAAAAGCCTGCCCGTACTCGAGCTCTCAAATGTATTTATATTATTTAAAAGAGCTGCCTTTATAAGCGGATCTATCCCAGCTCCTTCATTATTGCCGTATTCATAGCACGACTTAACGAGCTCCGCATTAACGGAAGCCTTGTCACCTCCGCATAGTTTCACATACGAAAGATGCCCTGCCCTTACAAATTCTGTGTTCTTGCAAAGCAAAAACTCTCCGCCCCAGATTTTTCCGTCAGTTCCATATCCCGTTCCGTCAAAAGAAACACCGATACAGCTCTCAAGCGAATTCTCAGCCATCACGGAAAGTGCATGTGCGTAATGGTGCTGAACTTCATAGAGCGGCAATCCCATTTCATCCGCTAGGTTCTTGCCATATTGCGCGGAATGATATCCCGGATGAAGGTCGCAGACGATCATATCCGGCTTTATATGATAAAGAGCTATATATTTTTTTATATATTTCTTAAAGTTCTCAAGGCATCCCAAGTCCTCAAGATCACCGATATACTGCGATGTTATCACTCTGTCTTTTTTGGCAAAAGAAAAAGTGCTCTTTAAATCTCCTCCAAGTGCAAGAACAGTCTTATAACATCCCGATGTATTCTGTAATATAAGCGGAAGGGGTACGTATCCTCTTGCGCGCCTTATAAACAACATCTTTTTTGCATTATCCCAGCATTCTTCATTCGAAGTGAGTTTATCCGAAAGATTCTTATGAACAAATACCACAGAATCGTCCTGTGCCATGTTTATTCTTCGCTCATGTCTAAGAACGCCGTCAACACAGTGATTTTTGTAATCTTCATTACCACCTTCAACCATATCGCGCCTAAAGAAGACTTTATCGAATTCCGCGTCATCTGTCACCATCGCATCGCCCGATATGTTCGCGCTAGTAACGATAAGAGGTCCGAGCGCATCACACAAAAGCCTGTGAATTCCGGCAGAAGGAAGAAACGCCCCTATGTAATCGCTGTCTCCGCATACTTTCTTTGGAAAATCCTTTATCTTATCAAGAAGAACAATAGGCCTTGCGGATGACTTCAGGATCTGCTCTTCAAAAGGAGTTATTTTGCAATACTCTCTTACTTTCTCAGCCTCACTGAACATGATTGCAAAAGGCTTGCGCTCACGCCCCTTTATTTCCCGTAATTTTGCCGCAACATCTTCTTTGGGTACACAGACAAGCTGATAACCCGAAACTCCTTTTAAGCCCAAAATTTTGCCGTTTCGAAGAAGCTTAATTGCTTTAGAAACAGAAGCGCTTTTATCCTCAGTAAATGCATCTCCGTTTTCTTTATACTCAAGAACAAACTGAGGTCCGCACTCAAAGCACGATACAGTCTGTGCGTGTCTTCGTCTTCCTACTTTGTAGTCGCTCGCACAGACAGGACACATCTTAAAAGGCTTCATCGCGGTATTGTCCCTGTCGTAAGGAAGCGCATCCGCTATACTGATCCTTGGGCCGCACGATGCACAGCTTATCAAAGGATATCCGTATCTGACGTTACTCTCATCAAGCATCTCGGAAAGACAATCGTCGCATATCCCTATATCCGGCAGAAAAACAGGAAGTTCCGAGGAAAGATCAACATCCGCGCTTTCAACAATTGAAAACTCTTCGAACTCTACAGACTCATCCTTAGCTTCCGATATTTCAACATCTAAAATAAAAGCACCCGCAGGATATTCCTTCTTTAAGAGACAAGAAAATGCCCTTAGCCTATCTTCATCTCCCGCCGCAAGAATTTCTACAGCTGCTCCTATGTTTTTAACATAGCCTTTCAATCCGTATTCAGTTGCTTTTTGTGCAATAAAGGGGCGATAGCCAACGCCTTGTACCGCCCCTTTTACTTTGATCAAAAGTATCATTATTTATTATTTGTCTTCTTTTTTCTCAGCAGTATTTTCCTGTGCCGCTTTCTCCTGAGCTTCCTTCTCAGCCTTTGCCTTGGCTGCGGCAGCAGCTCTTTCTTTTGCAGCCTTCATAAGAGCTTCCTGAGCGGCAATAGCCTTCTCAGACTGCTTAAATGATTTTACAACCTTCTCACTGCCGGGCTCCTGGAATCTTGTTCCCATAGAAAGAGATTTCTTAGGGCAGCTGTCAACGCAGCATCTGCACTGAATACAGCTCATAGGTCTGATATTCCAAGTCTTTTCTACCTTATCAACCGTGATGGCATGAGTCGGGCACTTTATGGAACAAAGACCGCAAAGGATACAAAGATCCATATCATTCTCGACATGACCTCTTGTTCCTTCCGGAAACTCTTTCTCGGTTTTTCTGGTATATGGCTTTGAAAAAAGGTTTTTTATAATTGTATTTTTAAAACTAACAAATGCCATTTCAATCTCCTATCTGTGCTGTGTTCACGAAGTGCGATCATCTCTCTGTACAACTGATACAAGGATCGATCGTAAGTACAAGAATCGGAACATCAGCAAGATCGCAGCCTTTAAGGATCTCTACGAGACCTGAAAGGTTTGCAAAAGTAGGTGTTCGAACTCTCATTCTATCAATGAACTTGGTTCCGTTTGCCTTAACGTAGTAAAGAGCTTCGCCTCTTGGCTGCTCGATTCTCATCATATACTCGCCGTTTGGCATTCCCTTAACAGGCGCCTCGATAGGTCCGTCAGGCATCTTTGCAATAAGCTGGTGAATAATATCAAATGCCTGGAAAATCTCCTGTATACGGCAATATGTACGAGCATATGAATCACCTTCACTGCTTACGATAGGCTCAAAGTTGACATCTCCGTAAGCACAGTATCCGGTAGATCTTATATCTCTTACAATTCCGCTTGCTCTTAGGAAAGGTCCGGTGCATCCGAGAGCATCTGCCTGCTCTGCGCTGAGAACACCGACTCCCTTAAGTCTTGTCTGTACGGCAGCATCCTCAAGGAAAGGTCTTGCGATAGCCTTAAGATCTTCTTCCATCTTGGAAATTCTGTTGTCAAAATCTTTGAGCTGATCGTCTGTGACATCTCTTCTGATTCCGCCAATCTTCATAACCGAGAAGATTACACGTCCGCCCGTAGACTCTTCAAACATATCAAGAGCTTCCTCTCTGAGTCTCCAGCAGTCCATATAAAGACTCTCAAATCCGAAAGCATCTGCCAAAAGTCCGAGCCAGAGAAGATGTGAATGAATTCTGCTAAGCTCAGACCAGATAGTTCTCATATATCTGGCTCTTGCAGGTACCTCAATATCCATGATATGCTCAACAGCCTCGGAGTAACCAAGACCGTGTCCCAAAGAACAGATACCGCAGATACGCTCTGCAACATATACCATTTCATTAAAATCTTTTTTATCAACCAGCTTCTCCAAACCTCTGTGGATGAATCCGATTGAAGGAATAGCCTCAACCACCTTCTCATCTTCCATAACAAGATCTAAGTGAATAGGCTCCGGAAGAACCGGATGTTGAGGTCCGAATGGGATTACACTTCTGTTAGACATTACAGTTCCTCCAATTATTTAAACGGTGTCTCTATAGCTGTGCGATAGAGTTTTCCTTCATAGTCAATATTTATCATCTTGATCTTTACTCCGAAGAGATCGTGCATCTCATTCTCATAGATGAATGCACAAGGGAAAATACTTGTGATACTGGAAATCTCATTCTCTTCGGGAAGAGTTATCTTAAGCTGCTTAACTTCAAGATCTTTTCCGAATGTATAAATAAGTTCAAAAGCATCCGGAACTCTTGTAGCGCACTGTTGCATAAGATGATATCCTGCAAATTTAAGCTTCTGAGACTCGTCAATGACATTCTCGGGATTAACATTTACAAACTCGGTATTCATTGTTTTTTGTCTCCTTTCTCAGTATTTGCCGCATTTGCAGCGGGTGCCGGAGTAGCGGCTGCAGCAGGTACCACAGGCTTGGGAGCAGGCTTTGCAGAAGCTTTGATCTTCTCTTCCGCCTGTTCTCTTAGTGCCTCTTCCGTAAGAACAGCATCATACTGATCTGCAGGATTATAATCTTCCTCAGTCATATGAACAGCCATCTTGCTGTAGTCTACAGTACAATATCCGGCCTTCATTGACTGTTTTAACTTGTTCTTCTTTTCTTCAAGGATTCCAACCGCCTTAACAACGCCCTGAATAAGAGCTTCCGGTCTTACCGCGCATCCGGGAACATAAACGTCAACCGGAACGATCTTGTCGGCGCCACCCAAAATGTTGTAGCACTCCTTGAAGATTCCGCCGTCACATGCACAGATTCCGCACGCAACAACAACCTTTGGATCGGGCATCATGTTGTAAAGCTGTCTTACAACAGGTGCCGTCTGCGCATTCATTCCTCCCGTAAGCAAAAGTACATCTGCATGCTTGGGATTACCTGTATTAATAATTCCGAATCTCTCCACGTCATAAAGAGGAGTCATCGTAGCCAAAACTTCTATATCACAGCCGTTACAGCTGGATCCGTCATAATGTAACACCCATGGTGATTTAGATATTTTCATATATCATTCCCTCTTCTTATTTCAACACATTAAGAATAAGCAAATTTGTACCTGCAAAAATCAATATAACCGACCAGGTAACCTTGAGCATTGTCATGTACTTAACTCTGGGGAACAGGTTGTCGATAAGTGTTTCCAGGAAAAATACAACAGCACATGCGATAACAGCTCCAAGAATACTGATAGGTGCAGAAGTAACAAAGAACATTCCCACAATACCCATCATAAGTACCACATCATACCACTCTGCGATCTCGACAAGCGCAAGGTTTCCTCCGGAAAGATCCGTTGTAAGGCCCTTTACCATCTCCTGATGCATATGATGTGAAGTACTAAGGTCAAAAGGTGATTTTCTGAGCTTTATCAAAAGCACAAAGACAAAGCCTATAAAGAAGCCGGGAATCTGCGCAATAGCCGGAATATCTGCTTTCGCAAGTTCATCAACCATGAAGCTTCCGTTTGCATAATAGAATCCGATAGCAACAAGAAGTGTCATAGGCTCATAGCACATCATCTGCAAAAGCTCACGTTGTGCGCCCATTATACTGTATGGTCCGTTTGTTGAAAAAGCTGCAAGAACCATAACTACTTCTGACATAGAAAGCGCAAAGAATACTAAGAGCATATCTCCGCCGGCAAAAAACAACGCACCTGTAAATATGGTAAATACAAGATAACTTGTAACAAACAACACCTGAATACTGTTAACAACGGTTGTCTGCTTACTCATCAGCTTGGACACATCATAGAAAGGCTGAAACAGAGGGGGACCCTGTCTTCCCTGCATACGAGCCGAGAAAACTCTGTCGATTCCCGAAAGCAGACCACCTAAAACAGGTGCCAAAAGAATATATAATAAAACTCTTATGATCATATAAATATTCATCAGATAGCACCTCCGACAGCAACAATAAGCATAACGGCAACCAGAACAGTCGCAACATAGATACAAGGCTTTAAGAATTTCTTTTCACCAAAGACCTCATCCATGTACCAGTTAGACATATAAAGAGCTCTCTCTTTACCGAAAGAATCGATATAATGTCTGTCATCTCCTGCATTTACACCGGCAACGTAAGACATTGTCATCTTACTGTTCTTACCGATGGACATTATTCTGGAACCGATAGGGATCATAAATACCATCGCAACCATTATCATCATGATGATAACATCGCTTCCGCCGATAACGTCAGGGATATTTGTGTGATAAGCCTCATCAAGAATAGGCTGTATCATGTTTCCTGACATCCAGGGGAATGCAAAGCACATGATAACTATCATTGTAGTAAGAGGGAAAATAGATACCATCTCACTTCTCGGAGTTATATCTTCAAGTTCAAATGACTGATGAATAACCGCACAGATCTTACCGAGCCACTTTGCCCAGTAGAAAAGCGTACTTCCCGATCCGAAAACAAGGAAAAGAACAAGCCAAACAGAACCGGAATCTACGAATGATTTAAGAGCAGCCCACTTTGAAACAAGCATTCCAAACGGTGCCATGAACATTCCGCAAATACCGATTATCATGATAAATGCAAGTCTGGGAAGTTTGATTATAAGTCCATGCATATCCTCAATGTCACGGCTTCCCATACAGTTCTCAATATCTCCCACTGTCTGGAACAAAAGTGACTTTGAAACCGCATGGAACAGAACGAGCATAACTGCAGCCCAAACACCTTCGGTTGTTCCTGTTCCCGCACATGCGGTAATAAGACCGAGGTTAGAAATTGTCGAATAAGCAAGCACCTTCTTGCCGTCGCTTACTGTAATCGCAAGAAGTGATGCCGCAAAGAAAGTAAATCCACCGATAACGGTGATCATAACTCCCGTAAGAGTTCCGAACATTACGGGCGCAAGTCTGATAAGCATGTATACACCGATCTTAACCATCGTTGCAGAGTGCAAAAGTGCACTTGAAGGTGTAGGTGCAACCATCGCTCCCAAAAGCCATCTTGAGAATGGGAACTGCGCACTCTTTGTAAGAGCGGCAAATGCAAATAAAGTTACCGGAACAATAATTGTAGTAGAAACACCGGGTGTGATCTCACTAAGATTCGAGATGCCGAGAACCATATTGCAATACATGAGTCCTGCCGCGAATCCGCATCCACCCAAAAGATTCATCCAGAGAGCTCTGAATGAGTTATTTACAGCTTCTTCTGTTCTTGTGTATCCGATCATAAGGAATGAACATACACTTGTGATCTCCCAGAAGAAATAGATAAATCCAAGATTATCTGAAGAAATAAGTCCGAACATTGCGCCAAGGAATACAAACATAAGCGCAAGGAAATATCCGGAACGGTCTTCAACATCTGTGTGATGATGGTGATAATCCTTCATATAACCTGATGCGTAGATACAGATAAGAATACCTACGAAACCAACGATCAAATACATTACGGCAGCAAATGTATCGATTCTGAGGCAAGTATTTCCTTCAACCGCCTTGTGTGTCAAATCCATCCAAAGTACGGGGATAGTTCCGACAAGCGAGAAAATAATTGCATAATACTTTTTGTACTTAATACTGAGAAAACATACAAGTCCCATTAAAAAGACTTCCCCACAAAGAATTACCTTTTCGGGAATTTCCGGATGTTCCAAGTATACAAATTGAGATGTATCACCGTACATTAGAACATTGACGGCAACATAAATAGCCACACCCATGATTGCAAAGCCACCTGCCATAATAAGAAGGCTTCTAAACAAACTGGCATGCTTAAAAATAGATATTATAATTGCCATACAAAAGGGAAATAAAATAAGAAAATAAACTAAATTCAAAAGATTTGCCAAGGTGTTCGCCCCTTTCACATACATACTCACGAGTAACTCATTACTTCATAAATTTCTCGATAGCATCATTTAACTCAACGATAGCCTCTTCATCACCATCTGAAACAGCATGGACTATGCAATGACTTATATGTTCTTTAAGTATTTCCTTGCCTGCCCCGTTTATTGCTGAACGTACAGCTGCCAATTGTACGAGTACTTCAGTGCAATCCCTGTCATCCTCAACCATTCTTTTAACCGACTCAAGGTGTCCGATAGCCTTGGAAAGTCTGTTAACAATAGCCTTCATCTTCTCAGGATCATGATGATGTTTATGGGTATGAGAACTCATAAAACCTCCAATAAATATATGCATTGTTATTTTTTTAACTTATATAGGACAAAAAAATAAATCTACATATATTTTTTAACAAAATATATTATATTCCTTCTAGGGAAAAATACAATAAAGATTATCTAACATTACTGATAATCTTATGTAAAAGATTGTAAAGGACTTTGGCTTCTTCTTCCGTAAGCTTAACACAGCTTCCTACCTTAGAAGGAATCGTGACAGCTTTATCCCTTAATTTCATACCGGAATCGGTAATTGAAACTACAAGATTTCTCTCATCTTTTTCAGATCTCTCACGTGTAATATACCCCTTACTCTCAAGCTTTTTTAGAACAGGCGTAAGTGTACCCGAATCAAGAAACAGACACTCTCCAAGCATTTTTACATTAACACTCTTCTTTTCCCACATGACCATCATGGTAATATACTGGGTGTATGTAAGATCAAGCTCATCAAGAAAAGGCTTGTACTTTCTGATAATCTCTTTTGAACATGCATATAATGGGAAACATAACTGATTACCAAGTTTTAAAGAATCATATTTTTCATTATTACAATTCATAAGCGTCTCCAAAAACAATTTTATCCTATTTAATCATATATCATTATATCACAATAGAGATTATGTGTTTGCAAAAAACAAAAACCCGCGAAAATCCTTTTGGGAAATTCACGGGTTGCAATGCCGATCAAAGCTTTGAATTATGATTCATATTTTTGATAGGAATATTAGCATAAAGAGCCGGTGCTGATTTTCCACCGTTATCTTCAGCATCCAGACTTGTAATATTGATGTCAATTCCTTCCATATCTATCTCAGCATATTTCGAAAGCACTTCTATGATATCGCTTCTGATTTTTTGCATAAGCTCAGGTGAGCATGATGCTCTGTCTGAAACCAAAACAAGCTTCAGTCTATCCTTGGCTATATCACTTGAAGATTTCTTTTTGAAAAAATCAGTGATTTTCATAACTTTGCCCCCTTATCACTTTTTCTTAAACCAAGAAAAAAGTCCTCTCTTGGCTTCAAGGTCAAGAAATGGAACCTGTTCGCCTGTAATTCTGCGACAAATGTTCATGTATGCCTGGCCTGCAAGTGAATTGTCACCTACAAGAGGTTCACCGTTATTAGTCGCAACAACAATACTCTCATCATCCGGAACCTGACCTATAAGCTCGATAGCAAGGATATCTATAACGTCATCTGATGACATCATATCACCTCTCTTGACCATATCAGGGCGAAGTCTGTTTACTATGAGATGAGTCTTTTTAATCTCGTTTGCTTCAAGAAGCCCGATGATTCTGTCGGCGTCACGAACAGCCGATACCTCAGGTGTTGTAACAACAAGTGCTCTGTCAGCGCCGGCAATAGCGTTCTTGAATCCCTGTTCAATACCTGCAGGACAATCCAAAATAATATAATCGTAATCCTGCTTAAGTTCATCTGTAAGCTTCTTCATTTGCTCAGGAGTAACGCTTGTCTTGTCCTTAGTCTGTGCAGCGGGCAAAAGAAAGAGATTCTCATATCTCTTATCTCTGATAAGCGCCTGCTTAATCTTGCAGTTACCTTCAATAACATCAACCAGGTTGTAGACAATCCTGTTCTCAAGTCCCAAAACAACATCAAGATTTCGAAGTCCTATATCTGTATCAATAAGAACAACCTTCTTGTTCAGCTTTGCAAGGCCTGTTCCGATATTTGCGGAACTCGTAGTTTTACCTACTCCACCTTTTCCCGATGTTATAACTATAACTTCTCCCATAGTTTCCTCCGTTTACATATTAAATTGTCTCAAAAAAGAAGAACCGTAAACACTTTTTACGATGTGCCCGTTTTCGATATATGCAACTTCAGGCTCACTTTCTACCGTAGAAGGTTTCTTTCTCCCCAATTTGAGTTTGGCACTTTTTTCAGATTCAGGAGATATTGCGATAGAATCCGCGATCCTGACCTGTAATGGGTTGAGACTAAGTGCCATTACTACAGCATCTTTATCTCCGCCTGCACCGGCAAATGCATTGCCTCGCAGTTCTCCCAAGATAAATATGCTTCCATAGGAGATTACGTTAGCTCCCGGCTTAACGTCTCCTAAAATAACAATACTCTGTTCGCAGGAAATATCCTGACCGGATCTCAAACTGCCCTTATAAATAATTGCACTGTTCTGATCCACTTTTACTGTAGCATCCGACTTCTTGTTCGTATTGATCTCAAGAACAACATTATCGTTTGAAGCTGCGACATCTTCAAATTTTCTCTGAATATCTGACTCTTCGTCGATAATACATGTAATTGTAAGCATTGAATTATCTTTGATACTCTTTAGAACTTCATCTTCTTCCGATTCGGAAAGCTTTCTGCCTCTTATGATAAGGCCCATGTTATTCTTTCCGAGAAACGAAGATGCTTCCTTGAATTTCTCGCCAACTTCCGTGATAAGCGTTGAAAAATCGACCTCGGGATCCAAAACAAGAATGATGCCAGATCTTGTACCCTTAATTGTAACTAACTGACTCAATGTTTAATTCACCCAACCTTTATAAAAATCTATACTACAACAGTATAGGCTATTTTTGTAAAAAATTAAAGATATCAAAGCCCATTTATGCCAAAGGTTTGGTGGCTAAAAATAGCTTAATTATTACACATTTAAGAAAAAATGAGCTCCGGAAATCCGAAGCTCATTAATAATCTAATATTATTAGTTGAGACCGGCAGCCTGCTTAGCAACTTCCTCAGCGAAGTTCTCGTTCTTCTTCTCGATTCCTTCACCTGTCTCGAAACGTACGAATCTCTTGATAGAAAGATTAGCGTTATTGTCTTTAGCAACCTTAGCGATGTACTGACCAACTGTCTGCTTTCCATCCTCAGCCTTTACGAATACCTGCTCGTTAAGGCAGATTTCCTTAAGCTCTTTGTTGAGACGTCCGATAAGCATCTTCTCGATGATCTCCTGAGGCTTTCTCTTTCCTTCAGGAAGCTCCTCGTTCTCCTTCATAGCCTGAGCAAGAAGGATCTCCTTCTCGTGATCTCTGTATTCCTGTGAAACGTCCTCAGTTGCAACATACTTGGGATTAAGAGCTGCAACCTGCATAGCTACGTTCTTAACTGCCTCCTTGATGTTATCGTTAACAACATCTGTCTCAGCCTCAACTACAACAGAAATTCTTCCGTTTCCGTGTACGTAAGGAACTACGATACCGTTAGAAGCAACAACCTTCTCGAAACGTCTGATGCTGAGCTTCTCACTGATAACTGCTGTGATCTCAACAAGTGCATCGTTAACTGTCTTAGACTCATCAAGGTTCCACTTCTCAGCCATGAATGAATCAAGATCCTTGGCATCTGAATTAACTGCCTGCTGAGCAACTGCCTCAACAAAGCTCTGGAACTTGTCGTTCTGAGCAACGAAGTCTGTCTCTGAGTTAACTTCAACAACTGCTGCTGTCTGGTCGTCCTTAAGAACAACTCTTGTAAGACCTTCTGCAGCGATTCTGCTAGCCTTCTTCTCAGCCTTCATGATTCCGTTCTTTCTAAGGAATTCTACTGCTGCATCCATATCTCCGTTAGTTTCTGTAAGAGCCTTCTTGCATTCCATCATTCCTGCACCGGTAGACTCACGCAATTCTTTAACCATTGCTGCTGTGATAGCCATGTGTATTTTCCTCCGTTTTTATAATAGCAGCCAACCATATAATGATTGGCTGCACCAATTTAGTTCCAAATTATCAATCTATATTACTCTGCGTCTGCAACTTCTTCGATATCCTCAGCTGCCTCTGCAACGAACTCAGCTGCAACATCAGCCTCAGCACCCTGGTTAGCTTCGATAACAGCGTCTGCCATCTTACCAACGATAAGCTTTACTGCTCTGATAGCGTCATCGTTTCCGGGGATGATGAAGTCAAGCTCTTCAGGATCGCAGTTTGTATCAGCGATACCGATAAGAGTAATTCCAAGAGACTCAGCCTCCTGAATGCAGATTCTTTCCTTCTTAGGATCTACTACGAAAATAGCATCAGGGATTCTCTTCATATCTCTGATTCCGCCAAGGTTAGCCTGAAGCTTGGAAAGTTCCTTCTTAAGCTGAGCAACTTCCTTCTTGGGAAGAACTTCGAATGTTCCGTCTTCCTGCATCTTCTCGATAGTCTTCATTCTAGCGATTCTGCTCTGGATTGTCTTGAAGTTTGTAAGCATTCCACCGAGCCATCTCTCGTTGATGTAGTACATTCCGCAACGCTCAGCCTCTGACTTAACAGCGTCCTGCGCCTGCTTCTTTGTTCCTACGAAAAGGATTGTTCCACCCTGCTGTGCAATCTCGAATACTGCCTTGTAAGCCTCGTCAACCTTGATAACTGACTTCTGAAGGTCGATGATGTGGATTCCGTTTCTCTCTGTGAAGATGTAAGGAGCCATTTTAGGGTTCCATCTTCTTGTCTGATGTCCGAAGTGAACACCTGCTTCAAGTAACTGTTTCATTGATACAACGCTCATGATATTACCTCCATTTGGTTAGAATCTTCCGCACATCCTTGGCTCATATGATATATCAGCGCGTCTTCCGATATACAGAGCTCTCTTCTGATCGGTATGACCGACACCGGAAAGAGAATTAAATGTACGTGATTATTTGTTTTACCGTGAAATAGGCATAAACACACCTATGAACACAGCTTTTTAACTATATCACAAGGAAAAACATATTTCAAGTAAAAAAAGCTGTGAAAATAAGTTATTTTCACAGCTTTAAAGCTAAAATTATTTAATACAAGGTCATTGTGTGATAGCTTTCGCTATTTCTTCATATGAAGCTCCCTGACTTATTGATTTGGTTCCGGAATGTATCTTTCTGTCCCAGCCTTTCTCAATAAGGAATTTGTTAAACTGAATGGCATCATCCACGAGTCCCGCATCATGTAAGATCTTAGCTACTTTATCGGACGATGAACCTCCCGGAATAGTGACCTGCACCGGATTTGCAGGAGAAGGACTCGATGTGCTCTCACCTGAATTGTCTTCAGGTTCCTCAGCGGGTTCTTCCTCTACTTCTTCAGGCTCTTCCTGAACTTCTTCTTTTTTCTTTTCTACGACAGGCTTTTCTTTTTCCTTATCCTTGTCTTTATTCTTGTCAGCATTCTTGGCACTTACAGAATTGCCTGCGGATGAAGCTTTTTCGACAGCTCCGCTTATACCGTTAGCAACAGTAGATGTGCCTGTGCCCGTGCCTATGCCGGCAGAAGTCTCAGGCTTTTCAATATCCGCACCTCCGGCAGCTGAATCGCTTGCAGATGTGTCAGGTAATGAGGGGCCTGCGTCGACTCCCTTTGCAGTATCCGTAACTTTATCTGCCGGAGCTGAATTATCTGGTTCCTCTTTTACCGCCTCGCCGGTACTTGCGTCTTCACCGGAATAATCCGAAAGAACACCGCCTTCAACCATTCCGAGATCTTTTGCTTTCTCGATCACCTCGGCATCACTGACCGGTGCATTTCTGGCTCCAAGTGCAAAGCCCATGATTATAGCTGTAAGTACAACGCCAAGACCAATCCCCCTAAGGTAATATTTTAGTTTCATTTATAGAGTATTCCTCACTTAACTTTTCTGTGCTTGTTGGAAAGATCTATCACAAGCTTAACTTCTCCGATACCCAGACCAAGTTCTCTTGCAATAACCATATTTGATTTTCCGGCCTTATGCATCTCAATGATCTGTCTGTTCTGCGAGATCGGATCGGCTGCTGTGAGTTCTTTCATGTTCTTATCGGGATTGGTGCTCTTAGCTTCAACTCTCACAGCTTCAGTAATGGGAACAACTTTGGCATTCGGCTGTTGATCCTGTATAGGCTTAACTTCCTCTTCATCGGTAGAAGTGTTTCCTACAACATGAAGCCCAATAGCTTCTTCGGGAGTTATAACTTTAGCTGTGATCTTTTCAAGTTCCATGACAGGCTCTTTTTCAACAGCTGCAGAAGGAGCGGCAGATGCAACCGGTGTAACAGGTATGATTTCATCTGACGGAGCGGGAGTAATGATCTTCTCCTCTACCTCTTTTACAACTTTCTTGGCCTCATCGGCTTTCTTAGTTACTTCGGAAACCACGGAAGTGAGGTTCTTATGCTTATCGTTAAGCATGTCATACATGAACATTACTTCATCATGATTCTTGTGTATATCGTTGATCACAGTATCGGAATATTCTCCGATAGCGGAAAGTTTTTCGTTTGATATACGTTCCATTGCTCTCTCTGTTCTGTCCAAAGAAAGATCTACGGTATCGTCTACCATATTTTCAATATTTTCTCTCTGATCTTCAACTTCACGACGAACAAGCTCACGGATTTCTCTCTCCATGAGCATCTTATCTTCCTCGTCAAGTTCCTTTCCCGCAGGAAGAAGGTAACCCAATATTATTGCCGCGAATCCGACAACGATGAGAACAATCTCTGTAATACTAATCATTTATCCGCCTATTTTACTAAAAAATTCAGGCACCGTGCCCGTTTCCACCATTATAATATAGAAATGTTAAATCTTCAAATCAAAACCGTGAGAAATACCAAGATCTACAGGCTTTCCATTTCGGTCGAGCATGTGCTCCGAAATTTTTTCCATTTTCTCAACTGATAGCTGTCTTTCTAAAATGGGATTATTCTCATTCTTTTCGTCCTGCTTCTTTTTTCTGTTTTTTTCCGCCGTCCCCCGCGTATTCATTACCGCCTTTCTCGCCGGCATCCGCAGAAACTTTGGCTCCGCTAACGTCATCCTTTTGAATAACCGAATTGCGCTGGTTATCAACTTCTTCGTTAAACTGAGTCTGAAAGTTCTGCCTGTCCATCATGGGTCTTGCATCCTCCGACGCCTTCACCGCGGAAACCTCATTAGAAGCAGCGATCACGCCAAAGTCAATTCTGTTTATTGACATGGTTCTCTCCTCCGTTTAGATAGGTGCTAATCTTACATCTCCTTCCCTGACAACAAACTTGCTGTACTGAACAGGTTTCTTTACGATCATGGACAACTCACCGATATTAACGGTAGTTCCGGGATATGCGGTTCCCTCAACCACAACCTCGGCTTCCTTTGCTTCCGCAAGTCTTTCCATAAGATTTGCATATTCCTCCGAGTCATCCTGAATCTGTTCCGTAAGGGTCTTGTTTAACTCTATAAGTTTCTTTGCACTTTCGACCTGCTGAGGGCTAAACTTTACTCCCGCCTTTAGCATCTTGGTAAAGCCTTCGATAGTAGGTTTTATGCTCTCTATGCTCTTCTGTGCTTCGGTCATTTCTTTCTGAAGCTCTTTGAGTCTTTGCTTAAGCTGCGGATCTGCCCCAACTTCTATGATGGTATTTGCCCCCATCTCAGATCCGAGAACCTTAGCCTGAATCTTGTCTGCAGCACTAACTCTTCCTCCGGCGATAAAGCCTCTTCGTCCGGTTACGTTTACCTCTGTTCCCGAGGAAACGTTTGAGTGGAGTATGCATTCACTTGTGATGCATCCCCTTGCGCTCACATTGGCATTCTCAATAAATCTTGTGACTATATTGCCACCGGCCTTAATATTTCCACCGGCTTTTGCTCCGCATTCAAGGATTATATCGGCGCCGGCATCAAGAACGGCTCCTTCAACAATACCTCTGACAATGATGTTTCCGCCTGCCTTTACGCTAAAGTTGGTTGCAACAACACCGTTTACCTCAACACTTCCTTCATAATCAATGTTACCTGTGGCAACATCAACATTCTCAAGCTGCAATACATCGGAAACAACAACTTTACCTTCGCTCAAAGTTACGTGACCGGACTTTCCTGCCTTAAGTGTAAGCTTATCTTCCGAAAGAATGGTATTCTTACCCGCTCTGATATGAGAAGGCTTAACAACAGCAGGCTTTATATTCTCTCCAAAAACATTGATCCCCGGAACCCCCGGAATCTCCTTATGAAGTGTAGCGAGAAGATCGCCTTCATTTATATTATTGATCAGGTTAAGATGGAAATAGTCCACACTTCCATCCTCTTTAAGTGTGGGACGTGCTCTTAAGTTGGTATTAAAGTGATACTCAACGTATGCATTCTTACCCTGAACAACTTCTTTTCCCTGAGCTATAAGTATTTCCTTACAGTACTCTCTATGTTCAAAAAATGCTTTTATGTTTTCGTCCTGAATTCCATAAGTGATCTTTCTGTACGCGATCGAGCTTCTGAACTCATTCTCCGTCATAAGCTGCGCGCCTTCTGTCGGCGGATAGAAAAATGCCGTGACAGTCATTTTATCCTTGGAAACATCAAACTTTACCCCTTCTCGTTCAGGATGTACCTGCGTTTCGGTAAAAATGTAGACGTTAGCGTCAGACTTGGTCACAGCATCATTTAGCTTGATTACATCGTATTGAATTTTTCTTTCGTCCAAGTACTCACGAACGTCATTAACGTTTAGCGGCTTACCTCCATCGGTTGGGGCGTAAATTCTGATACCGGTTCCCTGCGGTGTGTTTACGAGTTGAAAATATCCGTTCATACAAATCCTCTTCCATAAATAAATTTCCTACTATCTTGAGTTTGTAATAATACCTAGATAGTCTCCCAGCTTTTCGCGCATCTTCTGCAGCGCCTTTGTGTGAAGCTGTGACACTCTCGACTCTGAAACCTCCAGAACCTCACTTATCTCCTTTAATGTAAGCTCCTCATAATAGTAAAAGAGTATGACCTTTTTCTCCTTGTCTGTAAGATGTTCCAAGGATTCGGCCAACATCTTTTTAAGTTCCTCCTTTTCTATAGCCTCCTCAGGCTTTGTGAAACCTGAACCGGTAGCATTGCTTGCATCATCGGCAATATCCGCGCCCTGATCCATGAACTCATTTAAGGAAACAACCCCCGTAACCTTCATCTGGTTCTGCCAGTTCTGGTATTCATCTTCAGTAATATCCATTTTTGCCGCTATTTCGGCATCTGTAGCAATATGACCGCTCTCTTTTTCAATCTCTCTGATGGCAGTCTCAATCTTCTTCTGTCTCTGTCTTATAGTTCTGGGAATCCAGTCCATCTTGCGGATCTGATCAAGGATTGCTCCTCTGATCCTCAGACTGGCATAAGTTTCAAACTTAACGTCTTTCATGAGATCAAACTTATCAATGGCATCTATGAGTCCGAAAATGCCATATCCTACAAGATCGTCATATTCGACATTAAATCCAAGATACATGCTAAGTCTTCCGGCTACAAGCTTGACAAGAGGAGCATACTCTAATATGAGCTGCTCTCTGAGTTCACCGGATTTGGTATTACCATATTCTGTCCATAATTTATTTCTAGCTGCATCATCCATGTGTAAGTTTCCCCGGTTCTATTTTTTTACTGAGGAATGTCGTGTACTTCCATATTATCGACATCTTCCCCGGCACTACTTTCTGCCTCCATTGCTGCTCTTGCCTCTTCCTCGAGTCTCTCAGCTTCAAGTTTTTCGGCCAAAGCTTTCTCGTAGTTAATATCTAAAAACTTTGCGATCATCTTCTCCGTGATAAGTCCGATCACCAAAAATATAACTACCGAAACAAATACAATAAAAATCCACTCACCCGCCGGATAGTGCTTAAAGAACGTAAACACTGAAACAACAGCCGTTGCTGAAAGCACTATCAGGGGAGTTATTAGTTTGGTATTAATTTTCTTCAGTTCATCTAAATCGGTATTCATATGATTTTTTCAGGCTTTCCTACAGCTCTGATAATATAGTTTCCGTTTTCGGGATAAAAAATAACTGTCCGTCCGTACGAATCACCGGTATCCTGAGCAAGTACAGGAATATTAAGCTCCTTTAATTTTTTTAGTGATGCCGCAACATTTCTGTCACCGACACGCATCGTGGCATTGTTTGACTGAAAAGCAAACATCTGCGCGCCGCCGGCAATCTTTGCCACAAGACGTGATTTATTACCGCCTTTGGCAATTATGAGCCTGACAAGTTCTTCAATTCCTGTATCGGCAAATTTAGGTATATTCGAATTGTTCCTAATCTCAGTTGAATCCGGCAACATTACATGAGCCAGCCCACCAATCTTGGTAACAGGATCCCTTATAGCAATTCCAACGCAGGACCCAAGCCCCAAAGTTGTAATTCCGTCGGGGCTGACACAAATATTCAGATCGGCCATTCCAACCTTAATTATTTGACTCATATTAGCCCCTTCACGAATCTGAAACGTCTCCCATGCCTAAAGAAGAGAGAATTTTACGGTATCCATCAATATCAGGTAAAAGAATAAAATAACCGCTCAACTTAAGTTCATCAAAGAACTGTGTCTCAATAAGAAGGATTTTGTCACCCATCATTCCAAACTGGATCGCGGGAACACTAAGTATCGCCGCAGCCATATCAATGGCAACATATGGAATAGATGGAATGAGTTTTAGGTTTGTCATCATGGAAAGTGAATTGAGATACGAACCGGTAATGATATTACCGACTTCTTTAAGGGCTGACATCTCAACTTCATCAAAATCCTGATCTTCAGGCTTGGGGCCTGTACCCATAAGCTGATCGACCAAATGTCTGGCTGCCTGTTTGCCCAAGAGGAACATGATGCTTCCGTCGATATCGCCGTCAACAGCAAGATAAATACCTGCCATTATCTTCTCAGCTCCGCCCATGAGGTCTCCGACATCTTTGAAGTCCAGAAGTCGTACCTGCGGAACACACATATCAACCTTTGTTCCGATCATCTGAGCAAGCGCTGTAGTTGCATTCCCGGCACCGATATTACCAAGTTCCTTCAGCACGTCAAAATACTTGTCGGATAAATTATCCAAACTCATGTCTGCCATAAAATAAATCCTCCGAATTAACTTGCGTTAGACGCTTTTTCTTTTGATTCTTTCTCAGACACAACCGCATCGAGATCGAGTATTGAAACCAGTCCGCCGTCGTAATGGCCTACGCCGCTGACAAAAGAAACTTTTGACTGTCCTTTCTTATCGTCGTAACGGACTTTCTCAATGTCTTTTTCATTAAGTGTAAGAACCTGATTAACCTGATCCACGATTATACCTACAAGATCACCTGCCTCAGTCTTTAAGATGATTATTCTTGAAGCGCCTGTGATCACGTCTTCGGAAAGTCCCATCTTCATTCTTACACTCATAACAGGAACAATCTCGCCTCGGATATTGATAACTCCCTTAAGGAATGCGTCTACCTTTGGCACTCTCGTAATCTGCTGCATTCTTACAATGTTGTCTATAAATTTGATGTTGATGCCATACTGCTCATCATCAATCTTTATAACTATATACTGAATAAGTTCGCCTTTATCGGCTTTTTCTTTAACTTCTTTTATCTCATTCATATTCGGCTCATCCTTTCTTCGCTAAAAAAATGTTACCATCAGAAAATTGAATTGGTATCAAGAATAAGTGCGATCTCACCATCACCAAGGATAGTAGCTCCGCTTATAAGCTTGCACTTATTTGTGTATTTACCCAAAGGCTTGATAACGATTTCCTGCTGTCCCATAAGTTCGTCGATAACAAGTCCGATCTGCTGGTCTCCTTTTCTTGCGATAACAACTACCATATCGTCGTCGGGTGATTTACTTGACTCTGTATCAAGCACTTCATTGAGTCTTACGATAGGTGTTACGCTTCCACGAAGATTTATAACTTCTTTATTCTCTACAAGTTTAAGGTCTGAAGGAGATACATCTTCAATACTCTGGATTGAATCAAGAGGTATTGCATACTTCTCATCTCCGACAATAACCATGAGAGCCTGAATAATAGCAAGTGTAAGAGGAAGTCTGATGATCCAGGTGGATCCTGCTCCAAGCTTGGTATTAACGGATACCTCACCGGAAAGAGATTCAACTTTGGATTTAACAACGTCAAGTCCTACACCACGTCCTGAAATTTCAGAAACCTGCTTTGCTGTTGAGAATCCGGGATGGAATAAGAGCTCTACGCACTGCTTCTCTGTCAAAAGAGCTGCCTGCTCGGGAGTAACTATTCCTTTCTCGATAGCTTTGTTCTTAACAGCTTCCGCATCTATTCCGTTACCGTCATCGCCAACCTCGATAACAACGCTGTTACCGTCCTGGAAAGCGTGAAGGAAAATCTGTCCTACTTCCGGCTTGCCTCTCTGGGCACGGATATCGGCTGCTTCAATTCCGTGGTCGGCACTGTTTCTGATAAGGTGCATCAAAGGATCACCGATCTCATCAACCACGGTTCTGTCCATTTCTGTATCTTCACCGGTCATTGTCAGTTCCATCTTCTTGCCGAGAGTCTTGTTAAGATCTCTGATCATACGAGGGAACTTCTGAAGAACACTCTCGATAGGAACCATTCGAACTTTCATGACTGATTCATGAAGATTTGTGGTAACACTCTCAAGATATTCAATCTGCTCATTAACGTTTCCGTTGCTGACACCTGAAGTATTAGCTGCGGAAATAAGTGAGTTCTTTGCAATGATAAGCTCAGAGACAAGGTTCATAAGAACATCCAGTTTCTCGATATCAACACGGACTGTTCTGTTTACGACAGGCTTGCCTAAAGGCTTCTTGCCGCCTGCAGGTCCTGCTGCGGGTGCCTTTCCTGCTGCAGGTGCGGGCGCAGGTGCTGCTCCCTGTGTGGGAACGGCTGCCGGTGCTGCTGCAGCTGCGGGTGCAGGCTCGGGAGTTTCCTCTGCTGCAGCTTTTTCTGCATCGAGGTCGAATTCTCCACATTCGCATCCTGCCACTTCGGAAACAGACTTAACTATTTCCATGACCTTCTCTTTTGACTCATCTGTGATTATTACAAGGCTGAATGAGAAATCAAATTTCTCATCTTCTATATCCTGTGTATTAGGCTCGGAAACAACAATTTCACCGATCTCTTCGATTCCCTTAAATACAAGGAAACCTCTGGCTGCCTTAAGAATACAGGATTCCTGAATATGTACGGTAACACCGAAAACATTCTTTCCCTGAGATTTAGCTTCTTCCAAAGTAGTTCTTGCGGAAGAATCAAGCTTGATAGCTCTGTAGTCACTCGCGGGATCTGCACCGGGTTCAACTGCAGGAGCTGCACTTTCTGCAGACTCCGAAGCCTCAGCTACTCCATCGGAAGCTGCAGCTTCTGCTCCTGTATTACCCGATCTGATATCGGCGAGCGCTTTAATGATATTCTGGTGTTCTTCAGTACCTTCGTCCTGATTCTCGGTAATGTTGTCAACATATCCCTGAATAGCGTCAAGACACTGAAGAAGCACATCGATCATCTCTGATTTGATCTTGATCTTACCGGCTCTGACATCGGAGAAAACATCCTCCATGTCATGAGTAAGATTCTGCATTCTGGTATAGCCCATTGTTCCGGCCATACCTTTCATTGAGTGAGCGGATCTGAAAATTTCATTGATACAATCCTCATTTTCAGGATCTTGCTCAAGAACCATGATGTTGTCGTTTAAAGACTGAAGGTGCTCCTTTGCTTCATCAAGAAAGACACTTAGATACTGAGAAACATCCATAATCAATCTACCTCCATAAGAAAAATTGTTTAGTCATGCAAATTGTGTTTGTTTTCATCGGTAGTTAATGGAGGGGATATGGATCGTCAGATATGAAAGATTAAAAGTAAAACCCTCAATTAACACCAACACTCATTATTATTTCCTGGGCGATGTCATCAAGTTTTACAACCTGATCGACAAGTCCAGCTGTTGCTACTGATTTGGGCATTCCGTAAACGGTGCAGGTGCTTTCGTCCTGGCCGATTACATGTACTTTTTTCCTAGATTTCAGATTCTTGATTCCCTCAGTTCCATCGGCGCCCATTCCGGTCATTACTACGCAGCAGATCTCATCGTAATCAGAATCAACAAGTGATTCATACATGAAATTTGCACAAGGTCTTACGCCTTCTCTGGTCGGTCCATCCATATAGTGGATAACACTTTTTCCTGCATTCTTAACGATATGCATGTGTTTGCCGCCCCTTGATATATATACCGTTCCCGGTGCCAATATATCGCCTTCTGCGGCTTCCTTAACACGGACCTCACTCAGAGAATCAAGCCTTTCAGCAAGTGATGCTGTAAAGCCTTCCGGCATGTGCTGAACTATAACTACAGGGGTTTTGAGGTTTTTGGGAAGCCTTGGTATTACAGACTGTAACGCCCTTGGGCCGCCCGTTGAACTTGCTATTGCAACGATTCTGTTTCCCGTGATCTTGCTCGCGGATTTTGTGACCAGTTCAACAACTTTACGTGATTCCTTAACTTCATCAAATGAAAAGGCTTTTGTTGAACCCGGTGCTTTACTGTTTGCAACAGCTGCAAGTGTATTCAGGAAAAGCTTACAAAACTCTTCGCCCTTACACTCAGACGCTCTGTCCGGCTTGTGCACGAAATCAAGCGCACCCAGATCAAGCGCATCCATTGTTACTTTTGCACCTTCCTTAGTATCGGTGCTGGCCATCATTATCTTGGCTTTTATTCCGTTCTTATGAAGTTCTTTAAGCATTGTGATACCGTCCATTCTCGGCATATTAATATCAAGTACGACAGCATCATAAGTATTCTGCTTTAAAAGCTCCAATCCCTCAATTCCGTCTTTAGCCTTGTCAGCTACCTGGAATCTTGAATCTGAGTTAATAATATCACTAAGAACTGTTCTCATAAGTGCAGAATCATCAATTATCAAAATTTTTTTCATAATTATGTTTGCTTCTTTCTTATTTTTCGTTCTTCCTCAAAGATGAAGTGGATAATATCTTCTCTGGAAGGTTCGTCGATATACACGTATTGGATACGATGTTCAAATAAACCCGGTCTACTTTCTAACTCTTGTACCTTTAATATGCTGCAAATCATCTCAAATTCTCTATCATTTGCCCCCCTCGGTAAACGATACGAGCAGTAAATTGTACTGCCCTCCTCGTATTGGAAGTTAGCCACAAACCGTAGCCCGCCTCCGCTTATGTCAACTATAACGCTCCTTTGGAGCGGTTTTGTCTTGTCGACGAGATATTTTCTGTTCTTTTCAAAGGCTTCCAGCTCTCCTTTTGTGCAGGTTCGGGATTTTAATTCAAGAGCACAGCTGAACCTGTAATACTCTCGTCTTTGTAGTCGTTGAAGCTCGCTGGAAAGATCGAGCACAAGTATATACATATTGTCGCTTCTGTACCTGTCTACAATCCTGGAATAACATTGAAACAATCCCTTGGTACTGTAGAAACACAAGCTATATTCTCCGTCAACGGGCAGTAGAACAAGTTTGCCTTTTTCAAACGGCATGAGGACTTCAATCCTATCATCCGAAGTCACATCCATAACTTTGCTCATATAGATGTGTCTCGTTCGCGTATCCTCATCCATCCAGACTTTACCGGCTGCCTTAAGTTCCACTCTTATCCCGGGTGAAATATAATCAGTGAGCATATAATACCTTGTCTCCAATCCGCCAATAATTAACGACTTAGTTTTCTGAAGTTATGCTTTGTCCCTGTGCTGTCTCCCTGCTGCTAAGCTTTCTTCCCGTAATAATATGTGAAAAGAAAGCCGCCATTCCTCTCTGCTTTACTTCTTCCTGACTTCCCGGATTCATAAGCTGATTCGCAATACTCTCAAACGCCTTAACCGACTTGGCATTCGGATACTGCAATGAAACCGGTGATTGTTGCATTACACTTCTGGCAAGATACTGATCCTGCGGGATTGCTCCCATGTAAGATAAAGGAAGTTTCAGATATCTGGCCACAACCGCGTTTAACTTATTAAACAGCTGCTGACCTTCATCACTTGATGAAACTCTGTTCGAAACAACTTTTACCTTAGTGTTCTCCCTCGAAAAACGCGGAGACTGGTTCAGTGCCTTAAGAAGTGAATACGAATCGGTAATCGATGTAGGTTCCGGTGTTGTAACAAGTATGATCTCACCGCTTGCCACAAGAAACTCCATTACCGCGCTCGATATTCCCGCTCCCGTATCTATTATTATTATATCAGCAATTGCATCAAGTTCGGCAAGATTAACAATAATATATACAAGATAATCTCTGCTTAAGTTATACATACCCGAAATTCCCGATCCGCCGGAGATAAATCCGACACCCTCAGGTCCCCAGGTAATGATGTCCTTAATATTCTTACCCTGATAGATAAGATCGCATAAATTGTGCTTTGGCACAGTTCCAAACATTATCTCTATATTTGCAAGTCCGAAATCGGCGTCCAGAATAATGACTCTTTTGCCCATCTTCCTGAACTGAACCGCCAGATTTATGGAAACATTTGACTTACCAACACCGCCTTTTCCGCTTGTAACGGTGATAATTCTAGCAAGCGGACGCTGCGGCTTATTTGAATTTTTAATAATATTTCTAAGCTGTTGCGCCTGATCCATATATAACTATCCCCAAATCAACTTTTTCCGCCAAGAAGGTTCTTTACTATTTTCTGTGCATCAAATACCGCGATGTCATCCGGCACGTTTTGGCCGTTTGTGATATACGCGATGGGCGAACCCGTATGCATTCTGATATTGTAAAGGTTACCTTTTGCGCCTGTCTCATCCATTTTTGTAAAAATAAGCTTATATGCAACCATTTCCGAATACGCATCCGAAATCTCAATGAGGTCGCGGTACTTGGTAGTCGCTGACAAAACAAGATAGTTTTCGCACTCCATAAGCTCCTCCAAAGCCCTTATGTAGTTCTCAACATCTCTTATAAGCTCTTCATTTTTAAGTGAATGTCCCGCCGTATCGACCATGATGTAGTCATATTCCCTGAAATCTTCAGCCGCCTGCTTCATCTCATCGACAGAATAAATAACCCTGAAAGGAATCTCAAGTATCGATGCATATGTGCGAAGCTGCTCGGCTGCCGCAATTCTGTATGTATCCATGGTCAAAAGAGCTACTTTCTTCTTTTTGGAAACAGTAAGCTCCGACGCAAGTTTGGCAATCGTAGTTGTCTTGCCGACACCTGTGGGACCTATAAAAACCTCAGCTATCGGCTTTTCTTCACCGACTTCTTTTATAGGCTCAGACTTACCGAACTTAAGAACCATCTTCTGATAAACGTTTGCAAGCGCGTAATCAAAAGGAAGTCCGGGTTTACTTATCTTTTCAACCTCATCGGTAAGCTGGTTTACGTATATCTCGTCAACTTCATTCTCTATAAGAGTATTATATAACAATTTTATGAAAGAAAGTGTTTCTTCTGATATATCATTTTTAGAAGTTTTTACGCCATCATTATTTTTCTCGGGAACAACACCCGTTTCTTTTTCAGCTTTGGGAACAACAACCTCCTTCTCATTCTTGAGAATATTTTTCTCCAAAAGAGAGCTGAGATTATCAAGCTTTTCTTCGATAGCGCTGTTATCTTCCTTCGGCGCAGAAACCTTGGTAGCCGTCGCAGCAGCGGAAACCACGGTATCTCTTTGAGCATTGTCAAAAGAGCCCCTGCTTTCCTGTACTTTGGGCTTTTGCGGAGTATAGGTCGTTCTTACCGGCCTTTCAGGTTCCTCCTCAAGTGCCACTGTCACTTCAATCTTCTGAGACTGGAACAGAGCCAGAAAACCGGACTTCTTAACAGGTCGCACATTCATTACGACGATGTTCCCCCCGAGCTCCTTTTTTGCCTCATCCGTGGCTTCGCTTTCATTTTTTCCAACATACTTTTTAATAATCATTTACGCAGTTACCATCCCCACCGATTGTAGTTCGATACTGGCTTCGACTTCGTTATATGAAATAACAACCAGATCTTTATAGTAGTCTTCTGTCATCTTCTTAAAGTACATACGCACTATAGGTGACGCCATGATGATTGCCTGTTTACCCGCATCTTCAAGCTTCTTGACCTGCTCTCCCACAGCAGCAAGTATAGACTTGGTTCTGGCGGGATCAAGTGTAAGATAAGCACCTGTTTCTGTCTGCTTAACGCTGCTCATGATCTCCTGTTCGATCTTGGGATCAAGAGTAACAACGCTCGTAGTCTCTCCCGGCACAAAATACTTGTTGGAGATAGCTCTCTTTAAGCTCTGTCTTACATACTCCGTAAGGATATCCGGATCGTGTGTAGACGGAGCAAAATCTGCAAGCGTCTCGAATATTGTCACAAGGTCCCTTATGGAAATGCCTTCGCGAAGGAGATTCTGAAGAACCTTCTCAATCTCACCAAGGCTCATGAGCTTAGGCACAAGCTCTTCCACAAGAGCATGATTGTTCTCTTTCAGATTGTCCACAAGGTTCTGTACATCCTGCCTTGTAAGAAGTTCCGCGATATGTTCTCTTATAATCTCCGTCAAATGCGTAGCAATGATTGACGGCGGGTCTACAACGGTGTAGCCAAAGCTCTCTGCTCTTTCTCTCTGTCCCTCCGTGATCCATATCGCAGGAAGGTGGAATGACGGCTCAAATGTAGGAATACCTGTAATCTCTTCCTCGACATGTCCGGGATTCATAGCCATGTAATGATCGAACAAAATCTCACCGTCACTAACCTGTATACCTTTAATTTTAATGATATATTGATTAGGATTCAACTGAATATTATCTCTAAGTCGAATTATCGGAACAACGGTACCAAGTTCAAGGGCAACCTGCCTTCTGATCATAACAACTCGGTCGAGAAGATCTCCACCCTGATTAACATCAGCAAGCGGAATAATACCGTAACCAAACTCAAGCTCGATGGGATCAACCTGCAATAGACTTGTTACATTCTCGGGCTGTCTTATCTCTTCAGCCTGCTGTTCTTCAGGCGATGCAACTTCTCCCTCAACCGCAACTTCCTCGATAGTCTGACTCGCAATTCTTCCCATAAAAATGAATCCTGCACCGAAAGCAACATAAAGAAGCGTAGGAAGCGGTGAAAAAATTCCAAGCCCTGTCAAAACTCCGCCCACAAGGTAAAGAGTCTTCGGCATACCAAAGAGCTGACCGATAAGCACGTGGCCAAAATCTGCCTCTTTTGATCCCTTTGTAACAAGGATACCTGTCGACATCGATATCATAAGAGAAGGAATAGAACTTACAAGTCCATCACCCATCGTGAGAATCGAATATGTATTGATGGCAGTATTTACGTCCATCCCTTTTCTCAGGATACCCATGGCAATACCGCCAAGAAGGTTAACCGCCGTAATAATAAGGCCCGCAGTCGCATCTCCTTTTACATACTTCGTAGCACCGTCCATAGCTCCGAAGAAGCTTGCTTCATCCTGAATCTTCTGTCTTCTCTGTTTCGCCTCAACATCAGTGATGGCACCCGTATTAAGATCGGCGTCGATAGCCATCTGCTTACCGGGCATGGCATCAAGAGTAAATCTTGCCGATACTTCCGCAACTCTCTCAGAACCTTTGTTGATTACCATGAGCTGTACGATTATGAGAATTACATAGACGATAGCTCCGACAATAAGGTCACCTCCGCCAACGAAGGAACCGAATACTTCAATAACTTTACCCGCACCGCCCTCTGTCAGGATAAGACGGGTAGATGAAACGTTAAGTGCAATTCTGAAGATAGTCGTAAAAAGAAGTATCGTAGGGAAAAACGACATATCCAGAACATCAGCCGCAAACATGGCGGTAAACATTATCACAAAAGAAAGTGACATATCAAAAGCAAGGAGAATATCCAGCACCCAGTCACGAAGCGGTATAATGAGCATTACGATAGCCGCAACAATATATAAAGCAAGACCGTAATCATATACGCGGTCTCTGATTTTTTTCGCGTCCATGCCGTACTCTCCTTTCTGTAAAAATTTCTAAATCCATAACTAAACCTTTTAAATCTTACCCTTTAAGTGGTAAACATAAGCAAGTACTTCGGCAACCGCCTTATAAAGCTCCGGCGGAACAAGCTCGCCAACTTCAACATTCGCATATAGCATACGCGCAAGCGGCTTGTTTTCTACAATCTCGACGTCATTTTCCTTAGCAAGCTCTTTTATCCTCTGAGCCATGAAATCCGCGCCCTTCGCAACAACAATGGGAGCTTCCGCTTCTTCCGCATCGTACTTAACGGCAACAGCGTAGTGCGTCGGGTTCGTAATAACAACGTCCGCCTGGGGAACTGCCTGCATCATTCTTCGTCTTGACGCTTCCATCATCCTTCTCTTCTGCGCCGACTTAACCTCCGGGCTTCCCTCGGAATTCTTGAACTCATCCTTTACTTCCTGCTTGGTCATCATCATATCCTTGGTAAACTTGCGCTTCTGATAGATGAAATCCGCGATTGCTATGATCATATACGCGATCGCAACCCTGAATCCAAGGTCTATAATGAGATTCCCCATAAGCCCGATTGCCTGACCAAGCGGCATATCATACAGAAGGAACAGATAATCATTTCTTTTTGAAAAAAAAGAAAATATAACAATTCCCATAACAATGAGCTTTAGGATTGATTTGGCAAGTTCAAAAAGCTTTCTCGTAGAAAAAATCTTTTTAAGTCCCGAAACAGGATTAAGCTTTGAAAGCTTTGGTTGCAGCGGCTTTGATGTAGGCTTATAACCAACCTGAACATAGTCGCAGATAAAAGCAACGGCAAATCCGACTATAAAAAACGGTGCACACAACAAAAGAAGTGTCAGCATCGCCTTATTTATAATGCTTGTTATATACGCAATGGGGAGCTGCCCGTCATAAGTCCTCGCAACATTGGGAATGTCATTGTACACTCGCGGGAAAATATTGGTAAAAGTGCTTCCCATAAGTGCGTAAACCAATCGCAAGATTACGAAAAGTGCCAGCAGGCTAAACGCCGTCGCAACTTCCTGGCTCTTTGCAACCTGGCCTTCTTTTCTGGCATCTTCAAGCTTTTTAGCCGTAGGCTGCTCGGACTTCTCGGCACCGTTCGCATCCTCGGCAAAGAACTGCAGATTGTATTTAATTAACAACGGCCTGTATTCAAACTCAGCCTCTCTGCATGCTGTATACAAATTCCTGCATAAGCTCCTTCATATTATTAAAAATAAAGTTTGACGCATCTCCCAGCATCGATACCGTGATCAGCATTACCATAAGCCCTACGATGATCTTTATCTGAATACCTACAGAGAACATGTTCATCTGAGGCGACACCTTGGCAAGAACGCCGAGGATAACGTTTGTGATAAACGTAATGATAAATATCGGCAGGCTTATTCTAAAGCCGATGACAATGTAATCTCTCAAAAAGGCGACTACGGCGTTTAGCATCCTGTCACTGTGAATGACCGCGCCGTTAATCGGTATCAGGGAAAATGTATCAATAAGCGAATCCAGAATATATCTGTACATTCCCGTAATGATAAGCGAAACAATAAGCACCTGCGAATAGAGCTGACCTGTAATAGTAACCTGTTCGTTCGTATTCGGGTCAAAAAGGTTTACCATCGACAAGCCTATCTGCATATCAACAATCTGACCCGCAAAGTTAATTACAAGCTGGCACAACTGCACCGCATAGCCCACAAGAAATCCAACCGTAACCTCCTTCATAACGATCACCGTGTAACCGATAAGCGTGTTATATGAAGGCGCCGTATACGGAACAGCTCCGTACACAAGAGTTGACAAAAGCAGGCCAAATCCCACTTTCACAAGGTTAGGCGTCTGCCTTCCTCCAAAGAAAGGGCAAACAAAGATAAAACTTGTAACTCTTACAACTATTAGCAAAAAAACTTCCAGATCGCCGTATCTGAAGTTGTAATCGATCATACTTCACCTCTAGCGCACATACTTCGAAAAATCAGACCAGATAAGTGTAATAAAGCCCGAAAGCTCAGTCATCATCCAGTTTCCCGTCAGCATAATCATAAGAAATACGCATATTACCTTAGGAACAAAGGTAAGCGTCTGCTCCTGTATCGAAGTAACCGTCTGAAATATTGAAATAATAAGTCCGACGATCATCGAAGTTAAAAGAACCGGAAGCGACATCTTAATAACGAGCATAAGTCCCTGATTTACGATCGTATTGATATCCGCCATTGTTATCATAAAAACATTCCTCCCCTATCTCATAACAAAAACTAATAGAACGACTTGACCAGATTACCGATGATAAGGCTCCATCCGTCAGCAAGGACAAAAAGAAGTATTTTAAACGGCATTGAGATCGTAGTCGGCGGAAGCATCATCATACCCATACTCATAAGTACAGATGCCACAACCATATCAATAACAATAAATGGAATATATATCAAAAATCCAATTATGAACGCTGTTCTAAGTTCGCTTACAATAAAGCTCGGAATCAAGACAACATTGGGAATACTCTCAAGTTCTCCGTCCCACTCGGTCTTGTTTATCTCCATAAAGAGCTTAACGTCCTTAGTCTGGGTCTGGCCGTACATAAACTGCCTAAACGGCGCCATTGCGACCTTTCCGAACTCTTTCTGGTCCATCTCCCCCTTTTCAAAAGGAATGACCGCATCATTATAAACAGTCGTAAGCGTCGGCTGCATAATGAAAAGTGTCATAAACAAAGCAATCCCAATCATCACCAGGTTGGGAGGAGATGTTTGGGTTCCTATCGCGGTTCTGGTGAAATGGAGCGCCACGATGATTCTCGTAAAAGAAGTCATCATCACAATAAGCGTCGGCGCAAGGGAAATGAGCGTTAAAGTAATAAGTATCCTCAGTGATCCGCTCAGTGACCCGTTTCCGTTGTCATATGTAACAGTAACCGTATTGGCTATATTAAGTTTTTTCAGATCGTCAGGGGACTCTGCTGAACCCGGATCCGTGATATTTGTTCGTTCAGCTTCAGAACCTGTAAGATTAGATTTTCTTGAATTGGTAGGATCGGTAGGTTTGGTATCTTCAACCACATTTTCGGTAGCAACTACCTTAACGGGTACTGCAAATGACAAAAAGAGTATCAAAAAAACAGACAAAAAGGCGATAAACGCCCCTTTTTTCAAACGACGTTTTTTAAAGATATTCTTTTTATTCTCTCCCCACTGTATACTCATAATTTATTTCTTAAACTCGCTTTTTATTTTTTCAAGAATTTCGTTAAAGCTTAACGTGCCCGCATTTTCAGGATTGTCAAAAACAAGTGACTCCTTGTCAAGTTCGCATAATGCAGTAACTTCATCCTTCCCCACTGCGATGGCCATATATTTATTACCCAGACGCACTATCTGGATATACTTGGTAGTTGAAATCCTTCCGGTCTCCAAAACCTCAATGTTCTTTCCGCTGCCCTTTTCTTTTTGATAACCGGCAAGCCACTTGGTCACATAATAAGTAAGCCCCAGCACAAGAACAAAGATTATTAAGATGGCAACAAACTGTAAGTAAGATTCGGCTGACATTATGCAAACACTCCATCTGTTTCTTTTTATATAAAAGAAATCTTGTAAAAAGAAATCGTCACTGAACAATCTCGGTCACACGAACACCGAAACTTTCTTCAATTACAACTACTTCGCCTTTTGCAACGAACTTACCGTTTACAAGTACGTCGACAGGCTCACCCGCAACCTTATCAAGCTCGATAATGGTACCGGGTGCAAACTCCAGAATATCGGAGATCGGTTTAGCAGTTCTTCCAAGCTCAACCGTAACTTCCAAAGGAACATCCTTGATGATGCCGATATTTTCCCCTCCGGCCATCATTCCGGGACCACCCGCAAACGTCTGGAACTGTGCGGGCTGAATGTTCATATTCATCATCTGAGGCATCTGCATCTGCGGCATACCCATCGGAGGGGTCTGCATCTGTGGCATTCCCATCTGTGGCATCTGCATTTGCGGCATACCCATCTGTGGCATTCCCATTTGAGGCTGCGCCATCATATTCGGATCGGGCGCTGCGGGCGCAGGCGCTTCTGCAGGCGCAGGTGCAGGTTCGGGAGCAGGCGCAGGTGCTGCTTCTTTTGCTCCTGAATCAGTAAGAACAAGATCTTTTAACGCCTTGGCAAAATCAATGGGATACAACTGCATAAGCGTTGAATCCACAAGATCTCCGACCTGCATCTTGAAAGATATCTTTACAAATGTTCCCATAAGGAACTCTGCGATATCCGAAGGATCGTCGTTGATCATATCAAGAAGTGTAGCCTGCGGTGGGCTGATATCAACCTTCTGATTGATCATTGTAGAAAGAGATGTTGCCGCCGCACCCATCATCTGATTCATTGCTTCAGAGATAGCTGAAAGTTGAAGTTCTCCAATCTCTCCGGAAATATTTGTTCCGTCGCCACCCATCATTAGATCGGTGATGACCATAACATCACGTTCTTTCAGGATAAGGATATTGGTTCCGTCAAGACCTTCCGTATACTGAATCTGAATAAAGACGCAAGGTCTCTCATAGTTATTTATTACATTTTCCCAGTTGGCAAGTTCAACCTGGGGTGTTGTAATATTAACCTTCTGATTTACAAGGGAATACAGCGTAGTAGCCGAAGATCCCATACTTATATTAGCCACCTCACCGATGGCATCTTTTTCCGCATCATTAAGAAGCGATTCGTCTATCTCGCTTCCTCCTGAAACCGGTGCGCCGGAAGTTACCGGTATATCCGAATTATCGGAAGGTGCTTCTGCAGCCGGAGCATCACCTTCTCCACCGGCTGTTGAATCCATGCCGGATAGCAAAGCATTAATTTCATCTTGAGATAACATTCCATCCATGCTCCTACTCTTCCTCCTCTCTTACTACCGACGTGATCCTGACGGCGTATTTATCTTTCGTAGTACCGGGCAAACCGGTGAATTTGTAGATATTTCCAACGTAAACCTGCATATCCGTGTTTACTCTGTTATCAAGTCTGATAATGTCGCCGGGTTGCAAATGAACAAAGTCATTAACGGAAACATTACACTTGCCAAGAACCGCTCTTACGGGAACATCAACATGTTTGACCATAGTCTCAAGATATTCTCCGAAATCTTCATCCACGTTCTTCTGCATCGTGGAGAACCAGAACTTGGTATTAAGTTTATCCATAACACTCTCAAGCGTGAAATAAGGAAGACATACATTCATAAGTCCTTCCGTTTCACCGATCTTAATATTAAGAGTGACGATGGCGATCATGTCTGTAGGTGAAATAACCTGTGCAAACTGCGGGTTTGTCTCTATCTTTTCCATGACCGGATTGATAGAAACAACATTCTGCCACGGCTCTACCATAAGCTGCATGCAAATAGTCACAAGCTTCTCTATAAGTGGCATCTCAATATCGGTGAATGGTCTCGGTTTATCAAGTCCGATGCCGGTACCTCCAAGCATCCTGTCGATAAAAGAGAATCCGATGTTGGCCTGCAGTTCCAAAATAATCGTTCCCTGTAAGGGGAGGAAGCTTATAACTCCCAAAATAACCGGGTTTGAAAGGGCATTGCTAAACTCCGAATATGTAACCGTCTCTGAGTTAGCAACCGACACCGTAACATTCTTTCTAAGATATAAAGGTAATGTAGTAGACAAAAGCCTTCCGTAATGCTCGTATATCATCTCCAAAGTTCTGAGATGTTCCTTGGAAAACTTCGCCGGACGTTTAAAGTCATAATCTTTGACTTTTTTCTCGTCTGCGGCTTGCATCTGATCTACATCTAGTTCACCGCTATTAAGTGCTGCCAACAGACCATCTATTTCATTTTGTGACAGTACTTCGCTCAAGTTGGATCTCCTTCCTCCGATAAATAGCTATCGGCGTATCCTTTTTAATAAAATGCAGCATTACTGATAAAGCACACTGCTGAAATCAACTCTGTAAATAAAGTTGGAATTGTAAAGTTCTCTTACCTTATCAACAATTGCATCTTTTGCGGGCTGACTGTTTTCCTGAAGTTCTTCCATTGAATAACTTGAAAGTGTATCGGTAACAATTGACTTCACACGATCTCTCATTCCCGAAAGCTGCTCGGATGAGCCATATGATGCATAATCAGGATTGGCTGTATTCATGGAAAAAACAACTTCAACAACCATCATATGTGATTTGCCGTCATTGCCCGGCTTAAGATTTATGGTAAGCCTGTCCTGATTTCCAACAAATCCGAATGTAGCTATTTCATTAACTCCCGAAGGTTCTGAAGGCTCAGTGTTAAGTCCTCCGCCGACACCGCCGCTTGTTTCAAGTTCAAGCGCAGCCGCTATGTCAGAAACAAGTTTGGCCGTCTGGGAATTTGTAGTCATAACACTCAAAAGCATAAAGCCCGTCATGGCGATATTTACAACAAGTAAAGCCAGAATGATGATTGATAGTAAATTCTTTTTCATTTGAAAAATCCCCCTCTTTTAGTATGAAGAACTAAGTGGATTATATATTTTAATCTCAACTCGTCTGTTACGGGCTCTTCCCTCATCGGTTGAATTATCAGCGATCGGGTTATATTCCCCTCTGCCCGTATGAACTATGTTCGCAGGATCAAGATTAGTGTTCTCACAAAGATAATAGAAAACCGAAAGAGCTCTTCCTGAGCTGAGCTCATCGTTGTTCGCATACTTTCCGCCTGAAGACATGGGAACGTTATCAGTATGTCCCTCAACCGCAACAGTTCCTCCGGCATAAGTCTCGAGTATCTGCCCAACTTTATCTATTACAGGTTTTGCATCTTCCTTAATATCAGTCTTGGCAGAATCAAAAAGGATCGAACCCTGTATGGTAAGCTGAACAAACTGACTCGTATAATTAAGAGCAACAACATCCTCTATATCTTCTTCATTAAGAGCTTCCTCAATCTTCTCAGCAAGCTCCGCCGAAGCTTCGAGCTGTTCTTCCTCAGCCGCTTCCATAAGTTCCTTTTGGTTCATATCACCGACTTCCACATCCTCGGTGTCGGAATCTTCACCGGTCTGCGCAAGACCCATGGAAGTCACATAACTTGAAAGCTCGGTAAGCTGTGACACACCGTCTCCGATAAGTGCACCCTGGCCGATAGCCATCTCACCGCCCGAGAAAAATCCAAACGCCGAACTAAACGACGCGGCAACCTCTTCAAACTTAGCGGCATCCATAGTTGACATGGAGAAAAGAAGTACGAAGAAACAAAGGAGCAGATTCATCAGATCTCCAAATGTCGCGGTCCACGCGGGCGCGCCCGGTTTTACTTCTTCTGCTTTTTTTGCCATTATTCTTCGCCTCCACCTGCTGAACCTGTTCCGGTCTCAGCTTCGTAAGCCGTTCTGTCAACGGGTGACAGGAATGACTTAAGCTTCTCTTCTGTTACACGGGGATTTTCACCCGCCTGTATAGACAAAAGTCCTTCAATGACAATACTCTTTGACATGTACTCTGCATTGCTTCTTGCCTTTAACTTGGCTGAAGCAGGGAAACAGAACCAGTTCGCCATAACTGAACCGTACAATGTCGTGATAAGAGCAGTCGCCATGGAAGGTCCAATCTTCGATGCATCACTCATATCATTAAGCATGTTAACAAGTCCCAAAAGTGTACCGATCATACCCCAGGCAGGACCCTGTGACGCAATGTCTTCAAATAAAGAATAGTTAGTCTTATGTCTCTCAGCCATAGCATCTATCTCGGCCTCAAGAATGCTCTTTACAAGCTCAGGCTCGGTACCGTCGACAATAAGCATGACGCCTTTTTTCATAAAAGCATCGTCAAGATTGCCGGCCGCTTCTTCCAGAGCGAGAAGGCCTTCTTTTCTGGCTGTATTGGACAGATCGATGATCTGCTTGATTACGGCCTTGGTATCATCGGTAGTAAGTTTAAATATTCGCGTATAGCACTTGAGTCCGCCGGTAAACTCCGAAAGCGGTCTGGATGCCAAAACAGCCATCAAAGCTCCACCGAATGTAACCAGAGCCGACGGCGCATCCAAGAAATTTCCAACAGAACCGATGCCTCCGGATGTGATGATTCCAAGAAGCATAAATACAATTCCCATTACTACACCGATAATCGACGCAATATCCACAGCATTTACCTCTCACATTAAAAATTAGTCAACATCTTCTTCCGCACGTTTCAGGAATTGATAAGACTGCAAATATCTTCCATGCTCTCTTTCACAATAAGCTTTCTTCCGGTAGATAAGACCACGACAGTATCCGGATTACTCTCAACTGTCTCAATCAAACTCGGATTAATGAGTATCTTACGCGTATCCATTTTGGTAAGCTCAATTACTCCCTTGTTCATAAACACCTTCTGATATAAAATTACATTTTTTAGTGAAAAAATAGACCAGAAACGAAACTTAATTTCTTAGCATATTAATTTTACCATACTAAAATGCTTAATTCTTGCTTAAATGCAACTTTTTTAGTCCAATTTGAATCGTAATTTCATTTTAGAGCAAAATGAATGAAATAAAGTTAGCAATTATGTTTCATAGTGCATGCAATATACTACATATAGTGGTATTCAATTTATTTTAACACATTTTCATTTACTGTACAGTATTAAATATCAAAAACAACGGTTAGTTTCTACGATTTTTCTTGACAAAAAATAAAACGCTCACACCCCAGTCAAGTGCAAGCGTTGCCCAATGTAATTAATTTTAATTGAAATTACTTATTTTTTAGATTTTCAAGCAATTTTTCAGTCCTGTCATTTTTGATCTGTTCAACAAGTTGAGAATATCTGTCTTTTTCAGCAAGTAATTCTTTGTATGCGTCATTCTTTGCCTTGAGTTCCGCATTCGCTGTAACAAGTTTGATCTCAGCGGTATGTGAAGTTCTCATGGATTCGATATCGTCGCGCAAAGATTTGTTTTCCTGCGTAAGTCTTGCATTTTCCGCAACTAAAACTCTGTTTTCCGAAGCAACTTTTGATATATTTTCTCTGAGAGGATTTTCTTTATTCTTAAGTTCTTCCACTTCATCCATGAGTTTTACGGAAGATGCAACTCTTTCATCGTAAAGTTTCCTTATATCGGATTCATTTTTCTTTGCTTCAGCCAGTTCTTCTTTTATAGAAGAAACTTGTTCTTTTAATTCATTGCACTCTTCTTTGCTTTTCTCAAGCTCTTCTTTCAGATGTTCAATCTCATCCTGCATCTTTTGCTTTAATTCATCATTTTCTTTGCGAAGCGACTCTGCCTTTTCTGCAGCCCCGTCTTCTCCGGCTTTTATATCCTTAAGATTTTTCTGAAGTTCGCAGATTATATCATCTTTAGTATCAAGTTGTTTTGCAAAATCTACACGGGCAAGATCTGCAGCATCGTTTCTGGATCTAATAAGATCCATGAAAATATCATGCATCTTAGCCTGGTACTTCTCGAATTCTTCGAGCTGTTCCGCACCTGCAGGTAAAGCATCTTTCTCTATCTGCCCTTCATATACCCTAAGAAGTTCCGATACGGCATGTTGCTGATTCCCGCCAAGTTGTGCCGCGAGTTTCTTTATATATTCAAACGTTTCATCCGTAAGTCTCATTGTGCGAGGCTTTGTTGTATCATCTACAGTTCTTTCTTCCTTAGTTGCTTCCTTGTTGCTCATTCTGCCTCCTTGATAACAGTAATCTTATGAAATATGTATTTTTACTGACTTTATTATATCATCTCAGCCTCTTAATCTCAATACAAGATGTACACATTACAATGTGTACATTGTATACGTATATAAAGTTCGCAAATTGCATATTATGCGAACCTAAAACCATTGAAAAACGCGATAAATACGTATATACTATCGTTATGCCCAATTTTAACGCCAAAATTCAATTGATGAATTTTGCGAAAAAAAACGGCTCAAAAAAAACATGGAGAGACATCAGATTCAGATCAGATTTGATCAAGGACTAAAATAATGGGACAATACGCTACCGTACCGATTACGAGAGAACAATACACTGAAATAATTGAAACAATGAGGACCGGAGCTTCCAAGCAATTCAGGGCCAATCCCAGAATTGCCGAGATTCTAATCGCGGAGGCCAATCTCGGAATCCGTATCGAAGACGTCCTTTCACTTAAGCCATCAAGCTTTATTGCTGCAGGAAATATACATAAAATAAATATTGTAGAAATGAAAACGAAGAAAAAACGGTACAAGACCGTTTCTGAAGAATACTATAAACATCTGAAAGAATATATTGCAGAAAATCACATTCAAAATAATGCGCTGATATTCGAGATCAGTGAGCGTGCAGTACAAAAATACCTGCATAAAGTCTGCGAATATCTTGGCTATGAGAATGTATCTACGCACAGTTTCAGGAAATACTGTGGCATGCGCTTATATGAATCCAATGGCTATAATATCGTTCTCGTTATGGAATTTTTCCAGCACTCTTCTCCTGACATTACAAAGAGATATCTCGGTGTAGACGCCCGTGAAATGGAAGAAGCACTCCAGAACCATGTCGAACTAGTATAATGAATAAATCGCCCACAACATTGCATAGTTGTGGGCGATTCCTTTATTTCCATTGAATTTCAAGCTTTTTATTATGATCTGCGCAATCAATAAGATACAAATTTATAAGTGTTTGATATGGAATGCCTGATTCAGACGACTGCTTTTTAAAATACTCAAGAGCATCCTCTCTTACGTTCATGGTTATCTTCTTCTGGAGCTTTTTTGCATAAGGATTCTTTATCGCTTTACTAAAATCAAATTCTTTTTCCAAAAATTCATCTTCTTCATTTATATTCTTCATAAGCCTTTACTCCTTTCATATCCTTTGCGTTCATTATCCGTCGCTTTTCGAGATGATATAATTCTGATAACTGATTCTTCTCGAATACAATGTACAACCATAAGCACTTTTCCGGAATAACTCATTCCAAGAATGCGGAAACGATCCTCTTGTTCTGAATGTTTCTCATCATACTCCAAAAGAGCATTCCCATCATAAAATACAGTTTATGCTTCTTCAAAAGATACTCCATGCTTTTCTTTATTTATTGAATTCTTATTTTCATCCCATTCAAAACTTATTTCATTCATACATATATTATACATATCAAATAAATACTCTTCAAGCAATAGAGTAGGAGGCGGTGACTAACCGCCGTCCTCTCGCAACACCGTACGTACCGTTCGGTATACGGCGCTTTCAATAGTTGACGTGCACAGACTGATAGGCTGTGGCTAAATCATAGAAGCCACTGTTTATCAGTCTTTCTTTTGTCATTGCCATGTTGACTGCAACTGTATGTGTGGTAAACCAATGTCCGCGCCGACTGTTACCAGCCATAAGCGCCAAGTCCTTGGGCACGCCCATCTTTATGAGATTGCGTACTTTAGTTTTTGGCTTCTTCCACTGTTTCCATATACACATACGTATTCTGTGATAGAGCCATCCATTGATTTCGTCTATGTTGTACTTCATGCTTGCTATACCGTAGTAGTTAAGCCATCCTCTCGCATATACCTTGATTTTCTCAAGACTAGGTTTGATGGACTGCACAGACTTACGGGAAGATAAATCTTTCAGCTTTGACTTGAACTTCTTCAATGACTTTGGATGAACCCTGACGAAAACGCCACTTCCGTTCCTTCCCAATGCAAAGCCAAGGAATTTAAAATTTTGAATTGCAAACACGCTGACCGTACGACTTTTCTCTCGATTTACTGTTAACTTCAGTTTCTCTTCGAGATATTTTGTACTGCTTTCCAAGAGTCTCTCTGATGCTCTTTTGCTTTTCGCTAGAAGAACGATGTCATCTGCATATCTTATGCAGGGCACACCCCTTTTCAGAAACTCTTGGTCGAACTCATTGAGGTAGATATTCGCAAGAAGTGGAGATAAATTCCCACCTTGCGGCGAACCTTCTTCAGTATCAATGACCACTCCATTTTCCATTACCCCACTTTTCAGATAACGCTTTATTAGTTGAACTACACGTTCATCCTTCACATTCCTTCTGAGGAGATTGATAAGAATTTCATGATTCAAGGTGTCGAAATACTTTGATAAATCCAAGACTACTGCAAAAGTGTAACCTTGTTCTGCGTATTCTTTTGCCTTCTGTATAGCGTCCTTTGCGCTTCTGTTTGGGCGATAGCCGTAGCTTCCTTCCACAAACAATGGTTCATAGATTGGCACTAACTGTTGAGTTATTGCCTGTTGGAGTGTTCGGTCTATCACGGTAGGTATGCCAAGCTTACGCACACCTCCATCTGGTTTTGGAATCTCAACTCGCCTGACTGGCGATGGAGTATACTTGCCGCGGTATATGCGGTCAGTTAACTCCTGCTGATGTTCCTTAAGGTACGGAAGTGCCTTTTCGATGGTCATACCATCAATACCTGGCGCTCCCTTGTTTGCCTTAACTCTTTTATACGCTCTGTTAAAGTTATCCTTATACAGTATCGCTTCCAAGAGCTTCGGCTGTGCACTGTCTCTTTCTTTCCATATCCGATTGAACGACCTAGACGCTTTCGCATACCCTTCGTGTTCCGCACTATCTCTTTGCGAACAGCCATTATTATCAATGTTTTCTGCCATTAAAGGTCATTCCTCCTTTCTCGGTCATACTTAAGACTCCTACTGATTCGGTCCTTCGGTTAACATGTCCATGTTTCCATATCCATGTCCCTACTATGACCTCTGCTGACTTCTGCATGTTCAGCACCGCCTCGTTGCCTTGTGCGGTGGTTACTCCTTTCGGAGCATTTCATGCAGACCTCCCTAGGTACCACACGTTTCTTCCACTCCATCCATCTGCCTCATTTATCATGCATGATTCCGTGTAGTTATTGGGCTTCGACTTGCTAAGCAGCCTTACCCTCATGCATAACCTCGTATGAGATTTCTGTTCGTCAGACCAGAGATTTGCCCATGAGTTAGTATGTTCCTCACATCCAGCTTCCTTCAGATTCCGCCTCACGACGGACACCCTTGCTTTCGGCTATATCCTTCCCACTACCGGGCGGATTCGGGACTTTAACCCGTTAGAAACGTGCGCCGCTAGGCGCACTTAAAAAATCGCCCACATCCCCGACCGGATGTGGGCGATTGCCTTATGATTTAATTGTATATGTTACAGATTATTATCTCTTAAGGTTTGTAAGTTCCTCAAGAAGTGTATCGGATACTGTGATGATACGGCTGTTAGCCTGGAATCCACGCTGTGTTGTGATCATCTCAGTAAACTGTGCTGAAAGGTCTACGTTTGACATCTCCAATACACCTGTGCTCATGTAGCCACCGTCAGTTGTGATATCCTGAATTGTAGCATCACCTGAGTTAAGTGTTGATGCATAGAGGTTATCACCCTGCTTTGAAAGACCTGATGCATTAGCAAACTCTGCAGATGCGATCTGTCCCAAAAGCTTTGTCTGGCCGTTTGAATATGATGCATAAATCTGACCGTTATCACTTACATTTATACCATTCATCTCTCCAACTGCACGTCCTGTATTAAGTGACTTTATATCACCTTTGTTTGCAGTGATAGTTGAAGATTTATTTGTATTGTAATTTGTAAGATTTGAGAAATCGATGCTGATCGTATGATTTCTTTTCATTTCTTCAGCATTTGCAGGATTAGCCTGGAAACCAAATGCCATAAGTCCTTCAGTGTCCTGACCGTTTAATCCAAACGTAATATTCGCACTCTTACTCTTTGAATCTCCGTCAGCTGAAACAATCGAACCGGTAGCCTCATCAAACTGAAGCTGAATTGTACGATCACCAATTCTAAGATTTATCTTTCCAAAATCAGATCCCTCAGCTGTAATGATCTCATATGTTCCGTCACCACCAAAAGCTGCAGCAGCCTTATCGCTGATTCCGTACACTTTCTTAAGAAGCCCTTGTTCTTTACTTCCTTTACCATCTATTGCTTCTAATAAATCAGAAATTTTTCCTGTAACAGGTACTTCCTTAAATGCTGAAGATGATAAATACTTAATAGTTCCATCCGCATTTTGTTCGATAGAAAATTCGCTGGCTGCAATTCTGCGGGGATCTGCCGTTTCCATATGATTGATTGAAATCTGTCCGTTTGTCGAAATGCTAAAGTTGTAACTAACACCGTTTCTAAGCTGCACAGACGGAAATACATCTCTAATTAAATCAGCATTAAGATTGTTCATCGTAAGCTTATTACCGGGAAGATAATAACCTTTTTCAAACTTCTCATTTGGATTAGACGTATTCTTAAAAACATAAGAAGGTTCATCAACAACAAATCTGTTGTTATTTGTTGTGTCTTTCTCAACAAAGCGCGCTGTTTTTTCAGCTACAGACTTTGAATACTTCGTTGTAGCGTTCGGATAAGGCTTTGCTATCTCTCCTTCTTTTTCAAAATTGATTACAAGGACCTTATTTCCTGTTTCATCGCCAAGTTTAACTTTTACATTTCTTACAGCAACGGGATTTCCATTTTCATCTGTTAAATTAGTTTTTCTTTGTGCCGCTTCGACAATAGCTTGCGCAACTTTTCTTACATTTGCATCAGGATAAGTTGTCGTATCCGTGATCACATTCCGCAAAATATCAAGAGAAACCGAATCAGCATTGTTTGATCCCCATCTTTTATTTAATGCAGTAAATAAAGAATCTATTGCATCACCATCAGTAAGAGTACTATCAAGTGACTCTGTTTCAGGATCGGCATCTATATAGCCCGTCTCCATCTGGAATAAGGAAACAACACCTTCTGAAGAATATGTATATCTAAGATTACTAACACCCGAAACAATCTCTGAAAGTTTTCTGCCCGCAGCATCTCCAATGAAGTTAAAGCTATCCATAACACTGGAGCTAATTTCCTTTGGCTCTGAAGTTACAGCAAGTCCAATATCCTTTTTATAGAATGAAAGTGTTCCGTTTGAATCATAATCATATCTATAATCAGAAGTTCTATATTTCGAAATGTCGCTATCATTCATTTCGAAAACTTCTTTTAAAATACTTACAGAAAGTTCATTTGCATTTCCGTTTGTAGGAACCTTATATGCAACCTGTGTATCCGCATCAACGAAGAACTTTTCTTTATTTGCTACTCCGCCTTCCTGTGTTGAATCATCCTGATTAAGCCACGCATAGCTTCCGGAGCATGCCTCATCTTTATAATCTGTCATAGGATAAGTAACAGTAATTCTTCCGGAAGAATCAACGGAATATTTTGCATTTATATAATCTTCACCAAATAAAGTTTTTGCTTTTTCATCAGTGATTCCATAAACAGTATCAAGCAATCCGGCCTTTGTACCATTTGACAAAAGATCCGACAGCTTACCGTCAGAAGCCTTTACATTATCATACTTAACATCTCCACCGATTTTGTTAATTGTAATATGATCGGAATCATTCTCTATTCTTTCAAATGTATAACCCTGAATCGCAGTCTTCTTTTCTACTCTGTTGAGCCCTTCAAGATTACCAAATGTTATCTGACTCATAAGGCCGCCTCTGTCATCAAGCGAATTACCATTTGAATCAATAATATCTGTAAGCGTTAATGCAAAAAGATGATTATCTACATTTCCATCTTTTGTATCTTTTAAAGTAAACTTTCCGGTATACAAATATCCTTTGTTATCATAAAACTCAAGTGTAATTGTTTTTCCGTCTACCGACATAACATTTGTATCGTTAGAGTCAATATTATTGTTAAAAATAGCCGCGGTTGTTGAAGCAGGTGAATATGTAAAATTCGCAGGGCTCATAATCTGAAGACTTGAAAGTCCTCCGTTCTTATTTACTGTAATTTCACCGGTCTCTCTGTCTTCTTTTGCAGCCCATCCCTGAACGAGATATCCGTTTGACTGCATTGCAAGATTTCCTGCTCCGTCAACATAAAATGATCCGTCTCTTGTATAGAGATTCTCAACACCGTTATTTACAACAAAGAAAGACTTACCTGTGATCATGATATCAAAAGGGTTATTTGTTGTCTGTGTTGTTCCCTGAGATGTAATCGCTGTATTTATAGCTCCCGACTTAGTACCAAGACCAATCTGACGAGGGTTGATACCACCCTTTGTCTCTGTTGCTCCTGAAGCTGTCTGTGTTGTCTGATACATAAGATCAGAGAATGTGATTGACTGAGATTTGTAAGAAGTTGTGTTAACGTTAGCGATATTGTTACCGATAACGTCCATCTTGGTCTGGTGTGTCTTAAGTCCGGCAACACCGGAGTAAAGAGATCTCATCATAAGGCAAAGTCCTCCATCATAAAAAAGAAATAAATTAAATAGATTGATTTTGGACGGATGCGTCGTGATTTTCGTCAAAGAACTTCCTTCTGTCGGTCGGGAAGTTAAGATTTCCTGACGGCAAGGCACTTCAGGCCTGTCTGCCGCTTCGGTCCAATCATACGATCACTGCACCGTCTATGTTTGTGAAAACATTGTTTTTGTTTTCTGTCTGATCCATGGCAGTAACGACCATGTTATTGGGAACGTTCACTATAAAAGCAAGCTGGTCAACCAGAATAAGTGACTCTTTAATTCCCTTTTCACCGGCCTCAGCTTTTCCACGGTTAAGTCTCTGCATCTGTTCCTCAGAAAGCTCAATGTTTCTGTCGCTGAGTCTGTTTACGGCATGCTTAGAAAATCTAAGATTCTCCGTGCTGATATTATTATCGGCAGACTCTTGGATTTTGTTTAGAACAGATGCAAAAGAATTTTCACCTGTTGGAATATTTTGTTTGTTCTTATCCGTTTTTGGTACAGTACCGTTTAAATATTGGTCCTGCACCTGCCCGATGGACATAAACTGACGACCATCCATTGTCATAGCTTATACCTCCTATGCATTTGTTTACTTATCTTTATTAAATGTTCGATGTTCACTATTATTAAGATCATCAATTCTATTTACATACTGAAGAAGCGAAGTTACATAGTCTTTATCCATAAGCCTTTTCGCTTTTTCATCCATATTCATGTAATAGTCATACATAGAATCGATTGTCTTTTCGTGCTCCTCAAGAGTCACAAGCGAAATATTATCAGGAAGCTTATCAATATTCTCCTGGAAATCCTTCACTGTATTAAGTGCATTCTCATAGTCTTCACCAAGTATCTGAGTAACATCGTCAACATTATAGTTAGTTCCGTTAATGTTAAGAAATGCCTTATTACCGCTGTAGGTAACAAAGTCTACAACACCCTGAACCTCAGATTTAGTCCCGGTTTCAGGATTGGTCTGAGTTATTGTAACAGTCTTTCCAACCATCTCAGATGCTCTTGAAAGGCTCATAGCGTTAGCCATGTTGTTCATCTGCTCAACCTGAGTGAATGTAGCGTACTGTGAAATGTACTCAGTATTTGAAGTAGGCTCCATGGGATCCTGATATTTCATCTGGGCGACAAGGATCTTAAGAAAAGAATCCTTGTCGTAGCCCTTAGCCTGTGTATTTTTTTCTTTCGACTCGGTTTTATTTGAAGCGTTCTCAATCTTGCCGTCTTTAACTATTGCAGTAACAGAATTTACATCTGCCATAATAACCTCTTTCCGGCCGGCTTACGCACTGAAATCAACAGTGTTTCCGCTCATAGCCATCATCTGTGCCGATAATCTCTCGGCTTCGTCCATATCCGTTTCGCTTGCAATATCATCTGCATCCATCAGATTGATCCTGCGAAGTCCTTTTCTGCCCTTTGAAGCCTGTTCGTTATTTCCTTCGCTTCCGCCCTGCTGCTGAAGATTCTCTTCAAACGCGTGACTGGAAACGGTAACTTCTATGGAATTAACTTTAATGCCCTGTGCTTCAAATTTCTGCTGAAGCTGGATCATCTGGCTTTCAACCGCTTCTTTTACAATCTCGTTCTGTGCCGTGAATCTTGCAATAATACCGTCCTTACCGCTTGTAAGAAGGATATTTACATTACCGAGACTTGCCGGATGAAGCTGAAGTTCCATCTTGGTCACATCTTCGCTTGCAGAAACTGTTATCTTTTCCGTGATCTGTCTCACGATGTTCTCCATCTGAGCTCTGTCGGTATATGCAAGCATCTCTTCAGCCGCCGTCGAACCGTTTATCGCATCCGTAACTCCGTTAAGGAATTGATTAAATACGGTTGTTCCCTGTGATCCGTGATCATAGTTTCCTGACTGATTGTTGTTTTTTGTTGTGTTGTTGGAATTTTCAACGGGTTTGAATTCATCCTTGAATACATCAGCTCTGTCTACAGAAACCTCTTTTTGAACATCCTTGTGGATTTCCTTATCTATAGGTTCCCTTACTGCTTTTTCAGGTCTAAGATCGTTAATTTCGATCAAAGGCTCTGCTTCTTTCTTAGGCTGTGCATCTTTTTCCGTTACTTGAGAAAATTCCTCATGCATGTTGCTGACAACGGTTTCAAAATCTTCCTCAGTTAAGCCAAACTCATTCATAAGTTCGCTTCTCATACCATCCGCATCCTCCATGAGGTCCTGCAATGATGTATAGAGGTCTGAGTCTGTGATAAGATTTACTGCCTGTTCCTGTCCTCCTACAGTAGAAATAAGCTGTATAAGATTTTCAGGTTTAAACAGGTCCGCCGCCGTGATTCCCAGTGCCTGCATCGCATTCACGATATCTTCCTCAGATACGTCAAGCTCTTCTGCAATCCTGGTAATCAGCTTTTTGCCTTCTTCTGCAATGGCATCCTGCAGCTCTTCGCCGGCTTCCTTGCCATTTGTTTCTTCCGCAACCACTTTGTTGTCTGTATCAACAAGCTTATTTTCCGTGCCCGTATTGTCGCTTGTTACATCCTTTGTAGCGACATTTGCAGTTTCCTTCTGCACCGATACATTCAAGTCTGTCTTTTCCTTAGACACAGTCACATCCTTTGCTGCATTTACAGAATTAAGCTGTGTAACCGCATCGTTTGCCTGATTCAAAATAGTGCCAAAGCTCATTGAAGCATTTGCGCTATATCCTTCAGACATTGTTACGACTGAAACATTTGAGGCTGCAGTGCCGGTCGCCATAATGTTCATGGCTGCACTAATTGGGTTTGCCGCACTGCTCATAGCTTCCTCCTTATGTATTTAATTTCCGAAATGCATGATCCCATAAAGAGACCATGGCATCTCATACATTATATCGGCTTAATATCTTAAACCTTTATACATAATTCAAAAGATTTTTAGGAAATCATCCCGTAACTTTGGTTGATTTATTCTTGAGTGCATTAGGTTCCAACAGCTGAGTGAGTTTTGCGGCATTTTCTTCCTTCATCTGAGCAAGAATATCTCCGCGGTTTTCTACACTCATCTGAGCCAGAATCTTTGAAACAAGTTCGATCTGGTTTTCATTAACCATCTCATCAAAGATCTTGGCAGCCTGTTTAGCCTTCATTCCCGAATATGTCGTAGCAAAAGCCTTAATTGCAGCTTCTTCACCTTCATCGCGCTTGATCTTCTCATAGATCTTCTCAGCCGTATCGGGATCGATCTGCTCAAAATACTTGGCATATTCTTCAGGATCCGGCGCATTGTCATTATAGACAATACTGTTGTAAAAAGCCGCTCTCTCTTCATAAAACTCTTTTTGCTGCTGTTCGAATGGCTCAAGTCTTTTAACTTCCGCTTCAAGCCTGTCTATCGTAGACGCATAGCTGCTGTTCTGGTTCATTTCATCCTGAAGAGCCTTCTCAAGCCTCTTTATATATGCATTGGCTTCATCGATAGTCTGAATTCCGCCGGCTTCGCTTCCTTCTGTGCTGAAGTCAATCGGCTCATCAATCTTTGCATCCGCATCATTTCTTGCTTCCTTGGGCAAAATGGCGTTAATTACAGGAATATCCTTAATGAGCGGAGCCATGATATCGGATCCGAAATTTCCTACGTTGAACTTTATAAGAAGTGCCATTATAGCAAGCCAAATAAGAACAATGAAAAAAGTGATCACGATGGTGGCAAGTCCGCCCGCATCGTCTCCGCTAAGTTCCGCCGACCTCTCGGCAAACTCATGCAGCTTTTCCTTATCAGCTTTCCTCTGTTCTTTAAGTTTCTTCCTATATTCTAATTTGTCAGCTTTTAGCTTTGCCTTCGCCGCCTTCTGATCCTCAAAAGGGGACATCGGCATATCCAGATCAGCCATATTTACTTCTTCTCCTGTTGTCTCTGTCCGTATGTGAAACTACTTCTCTGGTCGTTCTCTTTGGCTTCTTCCTGCTTTTCTTCCTCGAGATACTCCGCATAAGCCCTGTCGCGAAGGGTCTCCTGCATTTTTCTCTCCTGAATGGCTCTTGTAAGCTTTACTCTGACTTTTTCGACCTCAGCTTCATATTCCTTGATTACCCTCGACTGGGAAGCAATCATAACATCCATCTGAGCAGTGGCATACTGATTATCCAATATATCCTGAAGTCTCAGACTCGCTTCGTTTCTAAGCTCCTCAGCTTCGATAAGGTAATTCTCTTTTCTTTTTACATACTCATCCAGAATATCGTACTGCTTGTTAAGCTCCGCCTGGGCTGCGGCAAATTCCATCTTAACCTGCCCTTCGGTCTTTTCCTTGATATTCAGGATGCTCTGCATCTTATAGACAAATCTTGCCATAATAAAACCGCCGATTTATCAAAATCTGAACATATTGATAAGTTGATTCCTGATCTCTTCAAACGAGAATTTCTCATCAGTCTCCTGTAAAAGAAATTCATTTACCATTTCAATCTTGGATATCGCATAGTCTATGTTCTTGTTTGCACCCATTCTGTACGCGCCTATATTTATAAGATCCTCGGCGTCATTATAGGTGGCAAGGACATTTTTAAGCTTTCCTGCAGCCTTCTTGTGCTCCGGATCCGCAATTGCAGACATACATCTTGAAATACTCGCAAGAACATCTATAGCCGGATAATGATTTTTCTGTGCAAGTTTTCTGTTAAGCACTATATGTCCGTCCAGAATACCTCTCGCGGTATCCGTTATAGGTTCGTTCATGTCATCACCGTCAACAAGAACGGTATAAAGACCCGTTATCGAGCCTTTTTTTGACTTTCCGGCCCTCTCAAGAAGCTTAGGCATCTCAGCATATACACTGGGCGGATACCCCCTTGAAACAGGCGGTTCGCCGCTCGCAAGTCCTATTTCTCTCTGAGCCATTGAAAAACGGGTAAGAGAATCCATCATGAGAAGGACATCCTTACCTTTATCCCTGAAATATTCAGCTATCGAAGTAGCCGTCTTGGCTGCCTTAAGTCTCTCAAGAGCAGGCCTGTCGGAAGTCGCGCAGACAACAATCGAGCGCTTCATACCTTCTTCACCCATATCTCTTTCGATGAACTCTCTAACCTCCCTGCCACGCTCTCCGATAAGCGCGATAACATTTATATCCGCCTGGGTATTTCTCGCAAACATACCAAGGAGTGTACTCTTACCAACACCTGAACCCGCAAAGATTCCGATTCTTTGTCCTTTCCCGACTGTCAAAAGGCCGTCAACCGCCTTAACGCCAAGCGAAAGAACATCCGAAATCGGGTCTCTTGTCATGGGATCCGGCGGTTCATTCTCAACCGAATATGCAACTCCGCCTTCAAGTGCGGTTCCATGTCCGTAAGAAATACCGTCAATCCTTCCAAGTCCGTCAAGTGTCTTTCCAAGAAGTCCTTCGCCCACATTTACTCTGAGCGGTGAGTCCGTATTCTCAACGATACTTCCGTTTCCTATGCCACTTACATTCTCATAAGGCATAAGCTGAACATGATTGTCCTTAAATCCCACAACTTCAGCCATTGCAGGCTTATCATCAATGTTTATCGCAGATTCGCTGTCTTTTTTCTTTGGGTAAATAAGGCAGATATCGCCGAGTTTCGCATCGGGCCCCGCCGATTCGATAGTAAGACCGATAACATTGACAACCTTGCCCCTCATGCGATAATAAGGAGCATTTTGCATTTTCTTGTATTTAGATATATCAATTGAAGATGTGAGCATAATTTATAACCTACTCTTTATCTTTTCTTTCTGTCAAAAGAAAGAAGTCTGAGTTTTCTTGTGAGCTCAGAAAGCTCAACTCCGAGACTGCAATCAAAAACACCGCTGTCCGACTCTATCATGCATTCATTTTTCTTAAGAAGCGGATCTTCGATAATCTCCATAGTCGTACTCGGAGAAGAAATACATGCGTCGATAGAATCTTTTTCATCCATAACATCGTCGTAATCATCGGGAGAAATATGCACAATAAGGTCGTTACCGGGCTCAATTCTCGAAAGCGTATTCTTAAGAAGATGAAGGATGATTCCTTTATCTTCCCTGAGATCAACACCGAAAACATGCTCATAGATCTGAGTCAGCACATCAACCATCTCAGGTTCAAGTTCATCGACGATCTGCTGATACTCTTTGTCGAGTTCTTCCTGCTTTTGAAGCGTTTCCTGTTTTATCTGCTCAACAGCAGCAAGGCCTTCCTGATATCCGGCGTCATACCCTTCCTGTCTTCCCTGATCCATAGCCTGATTTCTGATGTTCTCAGCCTGTTGCTGTGCATCATTTATAATCATCTCGGCCTGTTCCTGAGCCTGCTGGAGTTTAAGGTCTATCTCAGCCTGCATGGCTTCCATATCAAACTGAGGGTCCGGAAATGATCCCAGCATATTCTGGTCCTGAGTAAGCTGATCAATCTGTTCAAGTCCTATCCCCGGAACAAAATCTTCAACACCCTCGCCCTCTTCGTAGCCTTCCTCCTGCATCATTCTGGTTCTCTGACGCTTAAGTTCTCTTTCCTGATATGCCTCAATCTTTCTGTTTGAAAGATCGTTATTATCTATTATTCTTGCATCGCTCTGATCAAAACTCACAAAGCCGGCTTTAAAAAGATTAGACAATTAGCTCATCACCTCCGCCTCTGGAGATTACAATTTCACCGGAATCCTCAAGCTTTCTGATGACGTTAACGATCTTCTGCTGAGCCTCTTCAACATCCTTCATACGAACAGGTCCCATGAAATCCATATCCTCGCGGATCATAGCTGCAAGACGCTTTGAAAGATTGTTGAAAATAGCATTCTGAACCTGCTCTGTAGCACCTTTACATGCAAGAGCAAGATCACTGTTCTCAACTTCACGCAGCACTCTCTGAATCGATCTGTCGTCCAAAAGAAGAACGTCCTCGAACACGAACATCTTCTTTCTGATCTCGTCCGCAAGTTCGGGCTCTTCGATCTCGAGAGTCTCCATGATATGCTTTTCTGTAGCTCTGTCTACCGTATTCAGGATTTCTACAACAGCATCTACGCCGCCAATGATTGTGTAATCCTGGTTTACAAGAGAAGAAAGCTTTGATTCAAGCACTTTTTCCACTTCCTTTATGGTATCCGGACTTGTTCTGTCCATGGATGCGATACGCTTTGCAACATCAGCCTGCCTGTCAGGCGGAAGAGCCGACAATACCATTGCGCTCTGAGACGGTGACATATATGACAATATAAGTGCAATCGTCTGCGGATGCTCGTCCTGAATGAATGTAAGTATCTGAGAAGGTTCTGTCTTTCTGATAAACTCGAAGGGCTTAACCTGAAGCGAAGCTGTAAGTTTACTGATAACATCAAGAGCCTTATCTTCACCGAGAGCTTTCTCAAGAAGCTCCTTAGCATAATTGATACCGCCTTCTGCGATATACTGCTGAGCAAGGCAGACTCCGTAGAACTCTTCAAGGATTGCTTCCTTGATCTGCGAAGTAACGCTTCTTGTATTGGCGATCTCGAGGGTAAGCTCCTCGATTTCTTCCTCTTTCAGATGCTTAAATATGGCGGATGATTTCTCCGGTCCCAGTGCAATAAGGAGAATCGCCGCTTTTTGTGTGCCGGTAAAATCCGAAGTTAAAGGATTTGACCCTATATCCATATTATTTCACCCCATCATGTATAGTCTTCGTTCAACCAGTTTCGAAGAAGCGTTGCGGCCGCTTCGGGATTCTCGTCAACGAATTTCTCGATAAGTCTCTTTGTCTCAGATCCCGTATCCATCTCGATATCTTCGAGAAGCTCCTCGGGCTGTGACTCAAGCAGTGATTCAACAGACAAAGGCTCGGGTTCTTCCACTTCCTCCGTCTTCTTGGTCGTCCACATGCTCCTTATGATAATAAATGCAAGAAGTCCCAAGATCACAAGGATAAGAACTATCTGAAGGATGTCCGAAAGCGTTACCGAAGATCCTGACTTATCAAAAAACATGTACTCCGTAGATGCCACTATAGCAACATTCTCAGCAGGAATTCCCGTAGCCTTGGAAACAACATTCACGATGTTTTCGGGAACTTCCTCTGTTGAAGGAGTTTTATTTTGTGCCTTAAATTCAGCCCATGTAAGATTTTCATGATCTGCGCTGTTGTAATCTTCCTCATTCATAACAACGTAGTTGATCGCTGTAACGGATATCGAAGAAGATGCGTATTTAACAGCACCCGGCTGATTTGTAGTTGTTGTTATCTTCTCATTCGGAAGATAATCTCTCGACTCCTCGTTGATATTTGAACTTGAGTTATTATTGTCCTGAGTTACGTATGTAGTCTCATCATCGGCATTTGTATCCGTTCCCGGTATACCACTGATGCCATTTACGTTTTCTGCGGTATAGATATCCTCATGACTGAGCACACCCTGAGTCTGATCTTCAGCCGGTGTATAGTCATGCTGAACAACCTCTTCATGAGAAAAATCCATGTCAAGATTACTTGCAACCTCAACTGCGTCATACAACTTGGTTCCAAGTATAACTTTTTTGACTTCGTTTTTTACAATCTGTTCAGCCTTGGACTTAAGCGAAAGCTGTGTGCTTGCAAGTCCCGTAACGGTAGAATCTTCATCTCCCGAAAAAAGAAGGTTACTTTGGTTGTCTACGATTACAATATTCTTTGTATCCGAATTACCCAAAGCCTTCGCTACCGCTTTTGCAAGGAATGCGGCATTATCCTCGGTAAACTCCGCTCCCTCTGCAATCTCAAGCATAATGGTTGCGGAAGCTTCCTCTTTATTTCCGATAAGGGTTCCGTCATTATCCGGTATATGCAACTGAACATGCGCAGCGTCAATCGTTGTAAAATTCTGGATGAAGTCAGACTCCAGCTGCTTCTCCAGATAAACCACATACTTTTTTTGCTTGTCTGATTCTGTCGTGGAAAAACTTCCGTTAGTTACGTTGTCGATACTGTATGCGTATGATTGTATATCATTAGCACCTAAAAGAAGATTGGCATTAGCCTGATCTTTTTTGAGGACCTTAAAATCAAGACCGTCATCAGACATCTTGTAGTTGATGGCGTTTGAGTCCAAAAGGTCCTTGATCTCCGATGCCTCTTTTGTAGAATTGGCACTCGCCAAAAGAACATATTGAGGCTGATTCAAAGCAGATAACAAGATGATAAGTGTGAGAAGAACTACTGTCCCCGCTCCAACAACCAGCGTTTTTTGTTTCGCTGTAAACTTGTTCCACCAATCGAGAATTTTCTGCCACAGCTCTTTAAACCTGTCAGCCATTTATTCTCCCTCCCAAAAAAAACTAAAAAAACTATTAAAAAAGAGCGATCAGATCTGCATTTGTGTCAGCTCTCTGTATGCAGCCAGGGCCTTGTCACGCACAGCGATAGTATACTGAAGCGCTGTCTGAGCCTTCTGAAGCGCGATGGTAAGGTCATGCGTATTGTCAGTCTTGCCAAGAGCCCATCTTATCTCTTCATTCTCGGCATCTGAAAGATATGCATTTGTTGTATTTATGTTCTGCACAGCCTGATCAAAGATCGAAGAAAAAGAGTTTGCCGAGTCATCATTGTTCCCCAAAACGTTATAGACTCTGCTGTTTGTCTTCTCTGCATTCTTGATTGCCTGTGAAGTTACATTCCTAAGTTGTGATATATCAAGTGAAGCCATTAAATACTACCTCCAAAATTAACGGTTTAGTTTAAACCATACCGTATCAGCCGTTTCCTATCTCAAGACCTCTGGTAGCAAGATTCTTGCTTGCATTGAAAGCTGTAGCATTTGCTTCGTAAGATCTGCTTGCATCAATAAGGTTTGTCATCTCTGTAACCGTATTGACATTTGGATAAGTCACATATCCGTTTTCATCGGCATCGGGATGTGAAGGATCGTAGACAATATTCATCTGTGTCCATGTGTCATCCTGAACCTTAGTAACCTTGACACCTCTTCCCGAATAGTGGTCAAGTCTTTCGTTCAATATCCTTGAAAAAGGAGTCTGTGAGCCTTTCTCTGCAAATGTAACTACCTTTCTGACATAAGGAGTTCCATCCTGTGTTCTTGTTGTATTTGCGTTGGCAATGTTTTCAGAGATAATGTCCATTCTGAATCTCTGAGCAGTCATTCCTGATGAGTTGATGTTGAAAGAATCGAAAATACTCATACCGGTTACCTCCTATGAAATAAATAAAAAATAATGTATGAATGATTACGAAGACTTAGTAACAGCAAGAAGATTCTTGAACTCAGAATTAAGTCCTGCCATAAGTCCCTGATATTTAATCTGATTAGCTGCAAGTGTGACATTCTCAGTATCTATGTCAACATTATTTCTGTCGGTCCTGTAAGAGAAACTCGAGTAGTCGTTGACAACTCTTGCTTTTAAATGCTTATCCTTTAAATCCGAAACTTTCTGGTCCATGGTCCTGTATCTTGAATGCCCGAGTGCTCTCTCAAGCTCATCCTCAAAATTCAGGTCCTGTCTCTTGTACCCCGGAGTGTCTACATTCGCTATATTGTTCGCGATAATCTCATTTCTTGTCCAAGACGCGTCAGAAGCCTTATCCAAGACATTGATATAATCAAAAACACTGCTATTGATCATCTTCTTCCTCCTTAAATCATAAAGATGGGTACACTTTATGTATCATACTTATATTTATAATAGAATTTTTTTAGCTAAAATACAAGTAAAATATACTTTATATTGTGCCTAATTTCAAAATTAACTACTAAATGAAGTACGAAAACTTATTTTAAACACAACTTAATTAAACATAAAAATTAATATTAATATTAAACAAACGTTTTTCTATGTTATTTTTTATCCAAATAAAAGAAGGGGTCTACCTTTCGATAAATCCCTTCATCACTGATACTATCCGTATTTTATGCTGTTCTATATATATATCGGACAATTACATCTCTTGTTTTAGTTTCTTGATCTCGCTGAAGACAACATCGTTAATTACTTTGATATATGTTCCCTTCATTCCCGAAGATCTGGATTCGATAACGCCGGCACTCTCAAATTTTCTGAGGGCATTGACGATAACGCTTCTTGTGATTCCGACTCTGTCCGCGATCTTACTTGCTACAAGCACACCTTCCATTCCGTCAAGTTCATCAAAGATATGGATGATTGCCTGCATCTCGGAGAATGACAATGTTCCGATCGCTGATTTTACAACCGCAAGCTTTCTGCTCTCTTCCGCATTCTCTTCATTTACTGCGCGGAGCATTTCAAGTCCTACAACCGTCGTTCCGTATTCACACAGAATAATATCATCGATATCATAAGGTTTATCCGTCTTATAGATAAAAAGAGTACCGAGTCTTTCTCCGGCAATCTCTATGGGAGTAATAATCGCCTGAAATTTACTGCTGTCAATCCCTTCGAAACCAAGAGTCTCGAGATTGACATTCTCCTTTGTTGAAAGAATGGTAAGAAGTCTCTCATTGAGCATCGGGTCGATAAAAGAACCTACGCTGTCAACGAGCAATCCGCTTAACGATTCAACGCTGGCACTCTCTCCGATTCCAAGAACCTTTCCCTTCTTACTGATGACAAACATGTTTGATGAGAGAATATCACATAAAACCCTGCAGATATCATTAAATACCACTTTACCCAAGTTACTGTTATGAAGCAGTTTTCCGATTTTTCGGGTTTTATCCAGTAGTTGAACACTACTCATAAGAATCTCCTTCTATTATCAAAAAAGAAATGTTTACACGGTGTCTTAACGTAATCTTAGCATAAAAATATAGGCGCTTCAAACAATAAAGCGCCTACAATTATGAAAAAAATCTAAATTTTTCTAAATATTCAATCAACTAGTTTTTCTTCTCGAGTTCGTCCTTGTTGCACACAAATCCGCAGTCTGTATTTGTGCATGCCAACTTGCTGCTCTTAGCAACCATAAGGCTTCCGCACTTAGGACATTTAGTTGCAACAGGTCTTGCCCAGGACATAAAGTCGCACTCGGGATTGTCGATACATCCGTAGAAAATACGTCCCTTTCTTGTGCGCTTCATTACGATATCTTTGCCGCACTTAGGACACTGTACACCTATCTTCTCATAGTAAGGCTTGGTATTCTTGCACTCGGGGAATCCGGGGCAAGCAAGGAACTTACCGTGAGGGCCGTACTTGATAACAAGATTTCTTCCGCAAACTTCGCAGATCTCATCTGTCACTTCATCCTGAACCTGGATCTTTTCCATTTCCTTCTCCGCATCGGCAACAGCCTTATCAAGATCGGGATAGAAGTTTCTGATAACAGTCTTCCACTTAACTTCTCCGTCGGCAATTCCGTCAAGGAGTGATTCCATGTTGGAAGTAAAGTTAACATCAACAATCTGAGGAAAAGCGTCATTCATCATCTTATTTACAGCCTGTCCAAGCTCTGTGATGTAAAGACTCTTATTTTCCTTTGTAATATAGTGTCTTGCAATGATCGTAGAGATTGTAGGCGCGTAAGTACTTGGTCTTCCGATACCGAGAGCCTCAAGATCATGAACAAGAGAAGCCTCTGTGTAATGAGGAGCCGGCTGTGTAAAGTGCTGGTCTTCATCGAATGACTCAAATGTAAGCTCAGAATCTACATTAAGATTGGAAGAAATAACATTCTTCTCAACCTGATCGTCCTCATCGGTATATACGTTAAGGAAACCGTCAAATACAGTCTTGGACGCAGCCATTGTAAATCTATGTTCTCCGGCATCTATCTTAACCGATGTTGTCTCATATTTAGCGGCAGCCATTCTGCTAGCCATGAATCTTCTCCATATGAGCTGATAGAGTCTGAACTGATCCTTTGAAAGATATTCTTTTACAGTAACAGGATGTCTGTCAATATAAGAAGGTCTGATCGCTTCGTGAGCATCCTGAATCTTAGTTTCCTGCTTCTTGGCACCTGCTCCCGAAGCAAGATACTCTTCTCCGAAATTCTCGGAGATATAGATATTTGCAGCTGCAACAGCTTCATCAGATACACGTGTGGAATCTGTTCTGAGGTATGTGATAAGACCCACAGTGCCTTCTTTTCCAAGGTCGATTCCTTCGTAAAGTTGCTGTGCAACACGCATTGTCTTCTGTGTAGAGAAGTTGAGCGATTTGGAAGCTTCCTGCTGAAGTGTTGATGTTGTAAAAGGAAGCGGAGCCTTCTTGGTTCTCTCGCCCTTCTTTATATCCGTAACCTTGAACTTCTTGCCCTTAAGTGAAGCGCAGATAGCATCAAGGTCTGCCTTACTCTCAATTTCTTTTTTCTCTTCGGTTGTTCCGTAGTAATGAGCTACGATAGGCTTCTTTTCGCCTTTAATCTTGAGATTGACATCAAGTGTCCAATATTCCTTGGGAATAAAAGAATCAATCTCTTCTTCTCTGTCTGCTATGATCCTGAGCGCAACAGACTGCACTCTTCCGGCACTTAAGCCTCTTTTTATCTTAGACCAGAGAAGAGGTGAAATGCTGTAACCAACCATTCGATCAAGCACTCTTCTTGCCTGCTGTGCATCAACGAGATTCATATCAATGTCTCTTGGATGCTTCATTGCTTCCTTGACGGCATTCTTGGTGATCTCATTGAATGTCACTCTCTGTATCTTAACATCTGATTCGTTTAATTTAAGAGCCGAGATAAGGTGCCATGAAATTGCTTCACCCTCTCGGTCCGGGTCAGTTGCGAGATATACGCACTTGGCCTTCTTGACCTGCTTTCTGAGAGAAGCGAGTACATCGCCCTTTCCTCTGATTGTTATATATTTAGGTTCGAAGTCATTATTGATGTCTACCCCCATCTGACTTCTCGGAAGATCTCTGACATGACCGTTACTTGCCGCAACTTCATATCCGGAACCCAAAAACTTCTTTATAGCTTTAACCTTTGTGGGTGACTCAACGATAAGAAGCGAATTTTTCTTATCCCCTGTACGCTTGCTACTTGCCATTGTTTAAATTATGCCCCTTCATATATATTAATTGTTAATTATGTTTGTTCCGCTTAAAACTCACGTTCTTATTAATATACATTTTTAAAGTTTTCGTCAACCCCTTTAATAAATTATTATCAATTTGCTGCCACCTTAACCTGCTTTGACAAATGATGAAGAGCCTTCTCCTCATACATCCTGCTGTCAACAAATTCCATGAAATCTTTGCCGTGCATATCCATTTCCTTGCTGTAAATGGCAATTCCGGCACTCACTGAAAGATCCATTTTACCACGGTTGCTCCACTCAAAATCTTCAACAAGTTTTTTAACCTGATGAATTCTCTTTTCAATCTCGAGTTCATCGGTCATATGAGTTATAATGCAGAACTCGTCTCCGCCATATCTTCCGACTACATCCTTCTTGTCAAATGTGTTAAGAAGAATAGCCGCGATACCCTCAAGAACCTCATCTCCGACCTTATGTCCAAAATTATCGTTTATGAGCTTAAAGTAATCAATATCGATCATGACCGCACAGAAAGGATTCTCGGCACTGTCGGCCATAGCCCTTCGAAGCGCGGCATCTATTCCTCTCCTGTTCACCGTACCCGTCAGGTAATCCATATGGATATCTCTTCTCTGAACATAAATAAAGAGAACCATAAACGCGAACACAGAAGATGCGTAGGCGAAATTGATATACGGAATAAAATACTGCAGAAATTCTCCCGTGACTAAAATAACCGGAAGAGCCTGTATCGGAGCCACGTACCATTTGTGAATGTAGCTCTTATATACAGTTATAAACGCGAAAATTATCGCACATGACATGATCTGCATAAAAAGTCTTAACATATACAAACTTCCCTTCTCATAACCCGTCTTGTAGCTTATATAAAACCACCCTTTGGACAGATGCGCATCGAGAGCGACAAGTATGCAGTTAAAGATCGCATAGATCATAATAGGGTTAATATATGCGTTTCGGCCGTTCCTGTCATCGGCGGTAACGAAACTGTCAATATATTTAATTGCAAACAGGAAGCTGAACGGATCCAGGGCATATATCAGATAATTGGACAACTTCGAAAGGAATATGAAGTTTCCGTCTGAAAGACTTGCAACGTCTCTCAAAGCGGAAACCCCGACCAAGATGGCCAGTATTCCGATCAACCTGATATAAGCTACACTGGAATGTGACTTTCTGCCCCTCTCCTGGAAGAACAGTAACATAAGAGACAGAAACAATGTGTAGACATTAATCACTAAATCCCCTAAGAACGCCATATCCATAGCAAATCCCCCTATTAGTTTAAGAAAAAAACCATGAAACACATGCCACAATTTCCTAAACAAAACCCTTATACATTTTTACTACGGGGGTCTATTTTTTTCAAGACGTCTTAGTCATAATACACAAATGTCAGTGTAGGATTTGCGAGTATTGGTGCAGATTTATGCATATTTTATAAAAATTCTCTAAACAAAAACAGTAGATATTATAAAATTGCATCAATTCTAGTTCCGACCATCGATTGCATTGTCTATGTTTTCAGAAAGCCAGGAAATCCACTCATCAAAGCCCTCACCGGTCTTCGCACATATAGGAATTATCTTGGCTTTGGGATTTCTCATCCAAACGTATTCTTTGCATTTTTCGAGGTCAAAATTAAAATATGGCATGACATCGATCTTATTTATCAAAACCACGTCACATATAGAAAACATCAGTGGATACTTAAGAGGCTTATCATCTCCCTCAGGCACAGAGAGGATCATGGCGTTCTTGGTACTTCCGGTATCAAACTCCGCGGGACAAACAAGATTTCCGACATTCTCAAGTATAGCAAAATCAACGTCTTCTACTCCGAGAGCATTGATACCCTGCCTTGTCATGTCGGCATCAAGATGACACATTCCGCCGGTATGGAGCTGGATTGCCTTTACGCCCGTCTCCTGTATCTTAAGTGCGTCAACGTCTGAATCTATATCGGCTTCCATAACGCCAATGCGGTATTTATCCTTAAGTTTGGATATTGTCTGTGAAAGAGTCGTTGTCTTTCCTGCTCCCGGGGATGACATTAGATTCAAAAGAAATGTCTTGCTTCTTTTTAACTCTTCTCTTAACTTGTTCGCATCCTCGTCGTTACTCTCAAAAATACTTCTTTTAAGATCTATAATTCTTACATTTCCCATAAAATAAAACCTCCGTTTTTTAATTTTAAATTATGAAAATAGATTTTTCTTTCTCTGAATCATTTCATCAATCTGCGACATGTAGAGTTTAACATCTTTAACATTATCACATCTCTCTATTCTGCCGTCATATCCGTACACTCTCTTTGTTACGGTTCCCGCACCAAGTGCAACAATTGACTGAACTTCTTCATTAATAAGTATATTGTAGATTCCCGCTTTTCCCGAACGCGCATAACCCGTATTTTCAAAATTACCGCTTATATTTTTCTGCCTGTACAGATAATACGGTGTAAGCCCCATGAAAAGTGCTCCCTCGGATGCAATCTTCATCATCTCTTCAGTATTTTGGATAGATGAAAAGACATCTCCTTTTAGTTCACCTTTTAATTCTTTTTGCTTCAGAACTTCGGCAAGCCTGGATCCTCTTTTGATCGCAAGAGAATGAACCGTAAGGTCGTCGGGATCAAGCTTTTTTATCTCATCCATGGTATATCTGACATCATCTGCAGTTTCATAAGGAAGTCCAAGGATAATATCCATGTTAATATTATCAAAACCTTCTTCTCTTGCCATATTATAGGCATCGATAAGCTGGCTTACAGTGTGCCTTCTTCCGATGAGTTCAAGCGTCTTATCCCTCATAGTCTGGGGATTTACGGAAATTCTTGTAACGCCCATTTTTTTCATGGTCGCAAGCTTTTCTCTTGTGATCGAATCAGGGCGTCCCGACTCAACCGTAAGCTCTTTTACCTTTGACACATCAAGCTTATCGTAAACATATCCAAGGAGCCTTTCTATCTGCTCCGGAAGAAGCGTTGTGGGTGTTCCCCCTCCGACATAGATCGTATCAAGTGTCTTGCCCTTGAAATTCTCAGCCACATAATCAATCTCTTTCATTATGCACTTAAGATAATCATCAACTATATTCGCATACGAGCAGATCGGATACGACGTAAACGAGCAGTAAAGACATGTTGTCGGGCAAAAAGGAATACCGATGTAAAGACTGTAACCGTTGTCATAATCGATATTTTTTAATATCTCTTTTTCCCTGTGTGCAATCGAAAGACTGAGCGCAGTTTTCTCATCACTCGTATAATAATTGTCTTTCATATACATAAATATATCCTCATCGCTCATATTCTGCTCGATGAGGTTCATAACAATTCTGGTCGGCCTAATGCCCGTAAGATTCCCCCACGGGAGCTCTTTTTTGGTCTCAAGACTAAGGAGCCTGTATATATTCTTTTTAAGATCGTTTTTCGAAACGGAAACATCTATATTATAGATTTTATCGCCTTCTTCAGCCTCGTAATTTCCGTCGGGAGAAACAATGACTTTAACATTCTCCTCAGGAAAAAATGCTTTAAAAAGCGAATGTATATCATATCCGTATTTATCTTCGGGAATAATTATCTTGATCATATTATGCATAAGGATTGTACTCTTTTTCATGTCCGATACTGGTCATCTCTCCGTGTCCCGGATAAACGATTGTTTCATCCGGAAGGATAAATAACTTTTCTCGTATAGACCTTACAAGCTCACTTGTAGAACTCGTAGGAAAATCGGTTCTTCCGACCGATTCTTCGAATAATGTATCTCCGCTAATAAGTACATTATCATCTTCAAAGTGATAGCAACATCCGCCCGATGTATGACCGGGTGTAGCGATAAGCTTGCAGGAAAGTCCCGCAGCTTCGATAACATCGCCATCTTTATATGTAATATCAGGCTTAACGCCAAAATTACTGCCAAAAGAAACAGAAAGGTTGAGATGAGGATCGCTGCATATAGCAGCTTCCTTCTCATAACATCCAACCTTTGCACCCGTAAGCTCTTTAAGCTCAGGAATTCCCATTATATGGTCAAAATGGCCATGGGTTAAAAGAATCAGATCAACAACAATATCATTTTTCGAAAGTTCATCATAAATCTTCGCACCGGCGTCCGCAGGGTCAAAAACGATAGCATGCTTTTTGCCGTTTTCATCGGTATTATCCGCATCAAAAACAAAATAGCAGTTTGTAGCCACCATTCCCAGAGTCAAAACTCCGACTTGTATATTATGCTTACTCATCAACCCGTAGTCCTTTCGATGTCAATTACGCTTTCGATCATTCTGATCTTATCGACAATGCCGCGAAGCTGTCCTCTCGAAGAAACCTTGAAAGACATCTCCATTGTGGCAAGTCCCTGTTTACTTGTTCTTGTGTTCATTGAAATGATATCAATATCTTTTTCCGTAAGTGCCCTGGAAATATCGGCCAGAAGACCGTTTCTGTTATTGGCAAATATCTTGATAGTCGCAACATACTTTCCACCGCTCTGGGAATCGGACTGCCACTTTGCTTCAATAAGCCTTGTCTTGTCCTCTTCCTGCATCTTAATAACATTGACACAATCTCTTCTGTGAATCGACACTCCGCGGCCTCTTGTTACAAAACCGCATATCTCATCGCCGGGAACAGGATTGCAACACTTTGAAAATCTGACCGCAACATCATGAACGCCTTTAACGATGATGGCATTATCGGAACTTGAAACCTGAGGCGTGATATTTGACTCGGCAACTGCTGCAAGAACCTCTTCATCAGTCATGTTGCGCTTGTGATCCTTTTCACCAAGCTCAAGCATCTTGTTGATGATCTGGCCCTCTTTAAGTCCGCCGTGTCCAACAGCCGCAAGCACGGCATTCCAATCATGGAATCCGTATTTATTTATTACTATAGCCTGGAATTCAGGCTTGGATATTGCAAAAAGATCTATTCCCTTACTCTTACAATACTCGATGAGAAGGTCTCTTCCTTTTGCGATATTCTCTTCCTTAAGTTCATTTCTGAACCACTGATTGATCTTGTTTTTGGTTGAAGTAGCCTTCGCAATGGCGAGCCAGTCTCTGCTGGGCCCCCTTGAATTCTGGCTGGTGATAACCTCAACTCTGTCGCCGTTCTGAATCTTATAATCAATCGGAACGAGCTTGCCGTTGACCTTGGCACCGATCATCTTATTACCCACAGCGGAATGAACGCTGTACGCAAAGTCGATAGGTGTGGAGCCTGCCGGCAGATTCTTAACTTCTCCCGTAGGAGTAAAGCAATAAACATCCTCTGAAAAGAGATTAAGATCACTCTTCAAGAGATTCATAAACTCCTGGTTGTCAGACATGTCCTGTTGCCATTCCAAGATCTGACGAAGCCATGTGAGCTTCTCCTCTTCGCCGTTTTCAGCTTTTTTGCCATCCGAAGCTTCTTTATACTTCCAGTGCGCAGCGATACCGTATTCAGCAGCTCTGTGCATGTCATAAGTTCTTATCTGAATTTCGAAAGGCTGTCCTGTCTGACCGATAAGTGTCGTATGAAGTGACTGATACATGTTTGGCTTAGGCATTGCGATGTAATCTTTAAATCTTCCGGGAATCGGTTTATACATCTCATGAATAACACCAAGTGCCGCATAACAATCCTTAACGGTTCCGACAATGATCCTTATTGCGAAAAGATCGTATATCTGATCAAGAGTCTTGTTCTGATTGCGCATTTTCTTATAGATGCTGAAAAAATGCTTAACTCTTCCGTTTACTTCTCCGGAAATACCGGCGTCTGCAATAGCCTCTCTTACCTTAACGCAAATATCCTCAACATACTTTTCTCTCTCGTTTTTTCTGATCGCAACCTTTTCAACAAGATCGTAGTAAATGTCGGGCTTAAGATATTTAAGCGAAAGATCGTCAAGTTCAACCTTGATACGGCTGATACCAAGCCTTCCGGCTATAGGCGAATAAATATCAAGAGTCTCCTGCGCTATCCTCGACTGTTTCACGGGAGGCATATGCTCAAGCGTGCGCATATTGTGAAGTCTGTCCGCAAGCTTGATAAGAATAACTCTGATATCCTTTGCCATAGCAAGAAACATCTTACGCAGGTTCTGCGCCTGCATATCAATCTGTTCCTGAGTCTTGTTGCCCATATCGCTGTTGGCATGAAGCTGCAAAGCAGTCAGCTTTGTAACACCGTCAACCAAGAGCGCAACATCGGCTCCGAAACTCTCTTCTATCTGCTCTTTGGTAAGTATGGTATCTTCAACGACGTCATGAAGCAGGCCCGCAGCTATAGTCTCTTTGTCCATTTCAAGATCTGCCAAAATTATGGCAACACAAAGAGGGTGAATTATATATGGTTCACCCGATTTTCTAAGCTGCTCCTTATGAGCCTCAGCCGCTTCCTGATACGCCTTTTCAATTAGAGTAATGTCGTCGGACGGATGGTATTTTCTTACCCTCGCAATAAGTCCTTCATATAGTTTGTCAGGCGATTGGAATTCCTCAATGGCTTCAATTTTTCCATCATCGAAGTCCTGTGGCATGCAAATTACTTCCCTTCGTAGCTTATTGCAGAATCAAGTCTGTACTTACTGAGTCTCTCTCTGCCCTTTAATCCCTTAAGTTCCATGAGAACAAGGATTCCTGCAACTTCACCGCCAAGCTTCTCAACGAGCTTGATCATAGCCTCGATTGTTCCGCCTGTAGCCATAAGATCGTCTACCAAAAGAACCTTCTGTCCGGGCTTGATAGCATCCTTATGAAGTTCGAGTACAGCCTTTCCGTACTCAAGGTCATATTCAACTTCAATAGTCTCGCAAGGAAGTTTTCCCTTCTTACGAACAGGAACAAGTCCCTTTCCTCTTGCATATGCAATAGGTGCACTGAAAATGAATCCTCTTGACTCAGCGCCCAAAACAACATCAAAATCAAGATCCTTTACAAGGTCCATCATCTCATCGATGGCAAGCTTGAATCCGTCGGGATCCTGAAGTACCGATGTAATATCTCTGAACATAATGCCTTCTTCAGGGAAATTGGGAATAGTTCTGACGTAATCTTTTAATTCTTTCATTGAATAGTCCTCTCTGAAATATGCACCAAACGTGCGTTATCACATAAAAATAATTTTTCAACTTAAAATTATATCACAAATTGCGGCTTTCCGCGAATATTGTTTATCTTGCACAGGCTGTTTGCAGTGTTCATGGACTCCCAAATGGCAGGAAGGTATATATTTAAACTGTTCCATCGCTTGTTTTCATGGTTTTCCAAAAATGTCACAAAAATTCTATCGGCTCAAAACTCCGGTCGACTTCTACGAAGTCGGCCGTCAAACAGTGAGCCTCAAAGCAGAATTTTTGTGGCATTTCCGGAAACCTCATGAAAAGCTAAGCTCTCTCACAATGTTTAAAAATATGCCTTCCTGCCATTTGGGAGTTTAATGAACATATCAAAAGCTGTGCATACTAAGCATTTTCCACCTTGCAAAAAGCCATTAAGGATTGTATAATCTCTTTTGTGTGAATTTTATGACTCACATGTGCTGGAATAGCGCAGTTGGTAGCGCAACTGATTCGTAATCAGTAGGTCGAGGGTTCAAGTCCCTTTTCCAGCTCTAAAAAAAGATAGCAACCATGCCGGAAGTTTATTAAATGCTGCATGACTGCTATTTTTTGATTGTTTTTTAATTCAAAAATCTGATTTCAAAGCATGAATAATTGTGTTTCCTAATACATCGTTACTTTAAATAACTATACCAAATCCATTACTACTTACTCGATAGCATTCAGCAAATTAATCCAGTTAATTTTGCTAACAATGTACTAGTATATTCAACTTCTAAGCACCATATTCTCTTACTATCTCCCATAAGCTATCATGGATTCTATCAAATGGTTCATTTATCTCCATTCTCTTTTCATAGTCATTATCCCAAACATAAAACTCCGAAAGCCCACCTTTTCCTGGATATAACTGATTATATCCTCGTATAAAGAAATCCTTTTTTTCTGATTCTGTCGCATCTGAATTAAGTATTTCAATTAGATTTTGAACAATCCTATATGAATATATAATCGAATTATCCCCGTATTTTTTTAGCAATAATTCAAGCTCTTCAAGTAAAGTTACTATTTTTTTATATTCCATTTTTCCCTTCCCCATTCTGTCGAGTTCTCAACAATAAGAATAATTTTCATATAAAAAGTATACTCTATGTATACATTTTTTGATTCAAAAAAAACGGACAGATAAAAAAGATTTTTTCAACTTTTTCATCTGTCCGCACACTTATTCTATTTCTTCTTCGATGCTTTACGTTTGCCTGGCGACTTTCCGGAAATACTTTTTATTGCTTCCTTAGAGACAATATCGCAGATTCGCTCTTCCTCTATCTTTTCGTACTTTTCTTCGATAGCCCGCTCCTGTTCCGCAAGTTCTTTTTCATACTTGAGCTTAAGCTCGTTCAAAAGCTTCCTCTCTTCTTCATTCTGTTTTTCCTTCAAAGCCTCAATCTTTTCTTTGCGCTCCTGTTCCTTCTTAATTTCTTCTTCCTCTTTTATCGCACGGATTTTCTTTTCCTGCTCGGAATAAGGAACGTAGCTGAAAATCGCAAGGGTAACAGCGGCAAGTCTAAGTTTCAGAGAATAATCTCTTCCGTCAACTTCTTTTCTGACAGCAGCAAGCTTGCCTTCGTTAAGCATTCCGCTTCCGCCGTAAGAAATATCATCACTGTTAAAGACCTCCGTATATCTTCCGTCAGTGGGAACACCGACCTCAATCTCTCTCTCGATTCCGGCCATATTGGCAACAACGATAAGCATCTCTTTTTCATCGGAACTCTTCCTTGCAAAAGAGACCATACATTCATCGGCCGCCATATTGTTGATCCATTCAAAGCCGTCGTTTGAGCTGTCCGCCTCGTGAAGCGCCGGCTTAGCCTTGTATATCTCATTCAGCTTACTGAGCATATTTTCAATATAAACCGCCTGGTCGATCGTAAGCGCATCAGGCTCCATGTAAATGTGCTTTCTGCCGGGATGCACCATCATATAACTGAGCGCAAGTCGCAAATTTGCAAGCTTTTGATAGGAATCTCCGGGCATCATATAATACAGACCCTCAAGTCCTTTCTCAAGCTCCTCATGCGTAAATGCAAGAACAAATCGCTCAGTGTAGCAATAGATCATGCTGAATGTCAGCTCATCGTGATGTCCCGCCCTAAACAGCGGATCGTTTCTCATATAGCTGAGGAAATCCCTTGTCCAGCCGTTGTTCCACTTATAATCAAAGCCAAGTCCGCCGTTCTCAACAGAATCGGTAACCTGAGGCCAGCACGCAGTCTCTTTTGTGATCAAAAGAACTCCCGGATTATTCTTATGCACATTCTCTGTCAGCTGCTTAAGAAACTCAAGAGCCTCCAGATTCTCGTTTCCGCCATAAATATTCGGCATCCACTCGCCGGGCTTTCTGTCATAATCAAGATAAAGAATCCTTGAGATATCCGACGTTCTGAGACCGTCCACATGATAGTTCTCAATCCAGAAAAGAGCATTCGAAATAAGGAAATTCGTAACTTCTTTCCTTCCGTAGTCAAAAATAAGATCTCCCGACTTAGGACGGATGCCCACTCTCGGATCCTCATATTCATATAAAGTTTTTCCGTCAAAATCACTAAGTCCAAACGATGCCTTAGGGAAGAATGTCGGAACCCAGTCAAGAATCACCCTGATACCTTCGTTGTGCATCGTATTTACAAAGTTCATAAAATCTTCCGCAGTTCCGTTCGACTCATCCAACGCGTAGAAATTAAGAATATGATAAAAATGCTCCGGCACATGCTTCATTACAGGCATAAGCTCAACCGTATCAAAGCCGTGATTTTTTACATATTCCAATATATCCGCCGTAATCTCTTTAAATCCGGTCTTGCCGTTATGTCTGTCCGCAAACGCCTCGATAGAGATCTCACAGATAGAAAGAGAACTCATATCCTTATCAAACTTTCTGCGCTGCGTCATCCACTTCTGGTCCGTCCACGCAATAGATCTCGGCTTATTAATTACAGAAATAATACCGTTTTCACCCTTCGACTCAGTCGCATAAGGATCGGGTCTCTTAAACACAAGACCGCTTCTTGTCTTTATCTCGAACTGATAGCCGTCATTTTCTTTTGCTCCCGGGATAAATATCTCAAAAATACCGATAGGATCGAGCCTTCGCATCTGGCAAAGACGTCCGTCCCAATTATTGAAATCTCCGATAACACTCACCCTGGCTGCAGAAGGTGCCCAGACAGCAAACTGCGTTCCGTTCACACCTCCGCGCCTCATCGGATGAGCTCCGAGTTTTTCATAGATATGATAATGAATTCCGCTTCCAAACTTGATAAAATCTTCGCGCTCAAGAAGCGGCTCGAAAGAATAAGGATCTACAACGGTAGTCTCGCTACCGTCAACACCCTTAATAATAAATTTGTATTTTAACTTCTCAACATAAGGAACGATCGCAGCATAGAATCCCGCCTCATCGGCAAGTTCCATCTCGTACGACTTCTTATGATTGTCGACATACACGCTTACAGATACAGCATCAGGAAAAAAAGCCTGAACAAGATAATTGGAACCCACCTTATGCGCTCCAAGTATTCTGTGAGGATTATCTCCGTCAGAGTAGATAATTTCCTCAATTTCCGGCCAATTCATCATCTTGTACAATTTACTGTTCACTGTGATGCCCTCCAAATCAAATACAATCTAAATACAATCTGAATATAACCTTTATTTAGTTAATTGTACCATTAATTGCATGATTTGCTCAGACAATTTTACATGATATCTGCATACATGCTTTGATTTTATATCAAAGCATGTATAAATAATCCGCTGAGAAGCTTTGGTTCAAACCATGTCGACTTGGGAGGCATGAGCCTTTCCGCGTCCGCAACATCAAACAGTTCAGCAATTGATGTCGGATACATCGAAAACGCAAGCTTCATATCCTTGTGGCACCTGTCCTCAAGCTCCTTAAGTCCTCTTATTCCGCCAACGAAATCAATTCTCTTATCCGTCCTCGGATCACCGATTCCAAGAATAGGAGAAAGGACCTCATTCTGCAAAAGAGATACATCAAGGCCTTCAACCGCATCGCTCTTTTTTATATGCTCTTTTGCAACAAGCTTGTACCAGTTATCTTCAAGGAAAAGGCCAAACTCGCCCTTGCATGAAGGCTTAACCGCGTCAGAAGCTTTTTCGATATCAAACATATCTTCAAGCTTACCAAGGAACTCACCGGCCGTAAGTCCGTTAAGATCTTTTACGACTCTGTTATAATCCATGATCATGAGCTCATTGTCAGGAAAAAGAACTGAGAGGAAATAATCATACTGCTGCTTTCCCTTTACCTTACCGGCGTTCTCTTCTCTCTTTTTAAGCCCGACCTTGACTGCAGAAGCACATCTGTGATGTCCGTCCGCAATATAGATACTGTCTATTGTTGCAAACACTCTGCAAATTGTCTCAGTTTCTTCAAGATCCGAAATGATCCAAACCCTGTTCTTAACACCGTCATCAGATGTGAAATCGTAAACAGGTTCGTCAACTTCCTTGATCTTTGCAACAAGGTCACTAAGCATCTTGTTGTTTCTGTAGCACAAAAAGATAGGACCTGTCTGCGCTTCGCAAGTATAAACATGCTTGATCCTGTCTTCTTCTTTTTCAGCTCTCGTATTCTCATGCTTCTTGATGACATTGTTAAGATAATCATCTATTGAAGCACAGGCAACAATGCCTGTCTGAGTTCTGCCATTCATTGTCTGCTCGTAAATGTAATAGCAGTTTGTCTCATCCTGCTCAAATACTCCGCTCTCGATCTGTCCCCAGAGCATATCATGTGCCTTCTGATATACTTCAGGTGCATACATATCGTAGTCCTCAGCGAACTGAGTCTCCGGTCTGTCTATAGCAAGAAATGAATCGGGATTTCTTTTCACCTCTTCATAAGCCTCTTTCCTGCTAAAAACATCATAGGGAAGAGCCGAAACTCTTCCCACTTTATCCTTTATTGGTCTATATGCTTTAAAAGGTTTGATGTCTGCCATAATTATGCTTCCTTCTTAACAACTCTGACTCTGATAACACCGTCAATCTTTTCCATCTTCTTAATAAGAGTATCTGATATCTTGTCCTCAAGGTCAATAAGAGTATAAGCAAAATCGCCCTTTGACTTGTTAGTCATATCTGAAATATTATAACCTGCCTCGCCGAGTACTGTTGTAAACTGGCTGATCATATTTGCAACATTCTTGTGGAAGATTGCGATTCTGGGCTTTGTAGCAATTCCCATGTCACATCCCGGATAATTTACAGAGTTATTGATGTTACCGTTCTCAAGATAATCCTTGAGCTCAAGTACAGCCTTAACCGCACAGTTATCCTCAGACTCCTCTGTAGATGCTCCAAGGTGAGGAATTACGATACATCCGTCGTGACCTGCTGTTGTAGGATTCGGGAAGTCTGTTACATACTTGCGAATCTTACCTGAGTTGATTCCTGCAAGAACGTCAACTTCGTTGCAGAGAATATCTCTTGCAAGGTTGATAAGGATAACGCCCTTCTTCATCTTAGCGATTGCATCCGCATTGATCATGCCCTTTGTAGAATCAAGTGCAGGTACGTGAACTGTAATAATATCACACTTTGAATAGATATCATCAACGTTTGTCACGTGCTTAACGTCTGAAGAAAGTCTCCAAGCAGCGTCGATTGAAAGATAAGGATCGTATCCGTAAACATCCATACCAAGCTGTCTTGCAGCATTCGCAACTCTGACACCGATAGCGCCAAGTCCGATGATACCAAGCTTCTTTCCGAAGATCTCAGTTCCCGCGAACTTCTTCTTTGACTTCTCTGTGAGCTTTGCAATGTCAGGATCGCCTGCATTTGCCTTAACCCACTCAGTTCCACCGATGATATCTCTTGATGCGATAAGCATTGCGGCAAGAACCATCTCTTTTACACCGTTTGCATTTGCACCGGGAGTATTGAATACAACAATACCTTTTTCAGCACATCTGTCAAGCGGGATATTATTTACACCGGCACCTGCTCTTGCGATAGCAAGAAGGTTATCGGAAAACTCCATCTCAAGCATATTGGCACTTCTTACAAGTATGCCTTCTGCATCATCAACATTATCTACTGTCTGATACTCATCTGTGAAATTATTAAGACCGATCTTTGCAATCGGGTTCATGCATTTATATTTGTACATATCAGCTGTTCTCCTTTTCAAACTTAGCCATGAATTCTACGAGCTTCTGTACACCCTCGATAGGCATAGCGTTATAGATGCTGGCTCTCATTCCGCCAACAGTTCTGTGTCCCTTAAGGCTTACAAATCCGGCAGCTGTAGCTTCCTTGATGAACTTAGCGTTAAGCTCTTCGCTGTCTGTAACGAAAGGAACGTTCATAAGTGATCTGTCCTCAGGTCTTACTGTTCCCTTGAACATCTTGCTCTGGTCGAGATAATCATAAAGAACCTTAGCCTTAGCCTCGTTTCTCTTCTTCATCTCCTCAAGACCGCCCTGCTCCTTGAGCCACTTGAATACAAGACCGCACATATAAATGCTCCAGCAGTTAGGTGTGTTGTAAAGAGAGCCGTTATCAGCCTGAGTCTTCCACTTAAGCATTGTAGGTGTGTAAGCAGGAACATCATCTGTGATGAGGTCTTCTCTGATAATTGCGATAACAAGACCAGCAGGTCCAACGTTCTTCTGAACACCGCCGTAGATAACGCCATACTTTGTTACATCAACAGGCTCTGAAAGGAAGCATGATGATACGTCAGAAACAAGAATATGTCCCTTTGTGTTGGGAAGTGTCTTGAACTTTGTTCCGTAAATTGTATTGTTCTCGCAGATATATACATAGTCAGCATCTTCAGGAATATCAAGATCTGAGCAATCGGGAATATATGAGAAAGTCTTATCTGCACTTGAAGCAACCTCAATAGCCTCGCCGTACTTCTGAGCTTCCTGATAAGCCTTCTTAGCCCACTGACCTGTTACGATATAAGCAGCCTTGCCGTTCTTCATAAGGTTAAGAGGAACTGCTGCGAACTGCTGGCTTGCGCCTCCCTGTAAAAAGAGAACCTTATAATTGTCGGGGATGTTCATAAGATCCCTGATATCCTGCTCTGCAGTCTGAATAACTTCATCGAAAGTCTTTGATCTGTGGCTCATCTCGTTGATAGACATACCACATCCGTTGTAATCAAGCATCTCTGCTGCTGCTTTCTTAAGCACTTCCTCAGGAAGCACTGCCGGGCCGGCAGAAAAATTATAAACTCTAGACATTTCTTTTTGTCCTCCTATAGACGATTTAATAGTTTAACTTACTAAAATAACTCATAAATTTCATTCTATACTCAAATAAAAAAATGTCAAGAACGTCATTCCATAATGCGTGTTATTTTATTATTTTTAGTCGCATTATTAATACACACTTTTTTATTCATCCGTGAATCATTTTTCTGCAAGCACATATATTAACTGCGTTTGAGCAAATTTATTTTTATTATATCTCTCAAAAACGTCCTCTCAAAAAATTGAAATTTTTCTCAATTTTTTTAAATTTTTTCTGCATATTTTTAAAAAAAATTCTCTCGACAACGTCCATAAACATCGTCGAGAGAATTTCATAAATACATTCTCATATAAAACTTATGAATAATTTATCGATCATCTGTAATAAACAATTACCGGTGTCTTATTTTTTACATTGTTCCACAACAGTTCCGCCATGTCCGGAGGACAGTTTATGCATCCGTGCGATCCGTTATGCAAATAGACATCGCCTCCGAATTCATGCTTCCAGTATGCGTCGTGAATTCCGATTCCCGCATTATTAAGTCTCATCCAATAATGAACAAGTGTCTCATAATCATCGCCTTTAAGTGTCTTCTCTCTCTGCTTATCGTAAGCATTATAGAATCCACTCGGAGTTCCGTGTCCCTTGGACATATCACCGGTAACAATATCTGTCTCGATACTTACCGCTCCGTTCACATAGTAATACAAATGCTGATTGGTAACATCCACTTCAATATATGTATCACCAAGATCTTTTTTGGCATCGATGCAATCGACCTTTTTCTCATTGGTAAGTTCCCTTACTTCTTCTCCGGTCTCATCGTTGTTTTCTTCTTTTTTATCGTCCTTCTTGTCATCTTTCTTTTCGTCAATCTTCGTATTGCCCGCTCCTGAAATAAATACCTTCTTCAGGTAATTATATTCAGCGACATTATCGAAGATTTTCGGATTCCCGGCACGATTATTCTTGGGAACCATTATCTCAACATCCTCGCCGTTCTTGTAGCGTTCAAGAGCGTCTGCGGTATAACCGGCCTTAACCATCTTATAAAAGAAATCATAAATTCTCGCTTCGGAGATCAAAGGATCACCATTCTGAGTAACCGCGAATCCCTGAAGATTACGAACATCCGAAAGGCCCACTTCTGAGCTGCCCGCAATATAACGGCCGCGTCCCGGATTATCGTACTCATAATCTTCCGTGCCTTCCTTCATTTCCTCGTTCGTAAGCAAGAATTTACTTGCGGTTCCGTCTTTCAAAGGAATCTTTTTACTTCCATACACATAAGTAATATTGCAGTTAATGATCGGTTCAATCTTCGAATAAAGATCGATAACTTCCTGCTGCGTGGCATTAGGTTTGATAGGTCCGTAACAATCCTTATACTCCTTTGCATTAAGATCTATATCTTCCGCAGCATTAAGCGCAGCGACATCTACAGCCTTAATAATATTGTCCTTATTCGGAACCGACAATAATTCGTTCTTAAGCTCGTACCCTTTATCGTTTTTAACAATGGACACATCCAGAGTATCCTGAGGTACAAATATTTCCCAATCACCAACTATCTTTGCAAGTTTCTTCTCGTCACAGGTAATGTTGGGCTCAACCTGGCCGGCAAGCCCCTTAAAAATATATATTCCCCATGACAAAGCATTTTGATTCTTAATAAACTCTTTGAGCGCATCCGTATAATCTATATTAAAATCCATATCCTCAGCGCTTACAAAAAGTGTTGCACCGTTCTGATCCTTAATGGTTATTCCTTTATAATCAAATTTACTGCATAATTCGGAATTAACCTGTTCAACACTCTTTCCCGTGCAATACACCCCATTAACCCAGGTGCAGCAAGGGAAACCTTTGCTGTAAAAATATCCGATGATCAGATACAGCACAACCAATCCGGCAAAAGCCGGGGCTGCAATTCGCACGATTAGTTTAGTCTTATCTTTCATTCACTCTCTCGTATTCTTTAAGTGATCCGCCCGACTGACCGTCCGATCGCCCTGACAGAACACTAGTATGAGTAAGTCACCGAGCTTCTGTAATAAACAATAACCGGTGTCTGCTCTTTGACATTTTCATAGAGAAGACGAGCTATGTAAGGAGGGCAATTTATGCATCCGTGCGATCCTGATTCACGATATATCTCACCGCCAAACGATTCCTGCCACCAAGCATCATGAATACCTACTCCAGTGTCGGTCAAACGCATCCAATATTCAACCGGACATTCATAGTCCTCTCCTACTAATACTTTGTTTCTTTGCTTATCATATACATGGAAAAGACCTGCAGGAGTACCGTGACCTCCAAGCATAGTACCGGATACTATCAAAGTATCTATATAGACTTCTCCATTCCTATAATAATACAGGTGTTGGTTCGCTATATCAAGTTCAATATATGTTCCGCCAAGTGCTTTCTTGGCATTGAAGAAATCAACTTTCTTCGGATTCGTAAGATTTCTGGTCTCTTCCTGTTCAAACGATCCCGACATAAAAGCTTCCTTCAAGTGTTTATATTCGGCATTATGATCAAATACAAAAGTACTGCCGTTTCTGTCTTTCGGGCAAATTATATCGACATCTTCACCGTTCTGATACCTCCTAAGCATAGTCGGCACATCGCACAATTTCTGCTTCTGGTAAAAGAAATCGTAGAGTCTTGCCTCAGATATAAGCGGCTCATTGTCCGAAGTAACGGCAAAGCCTTCAAGGTCACGAACAGTGTCCGCCGAAATGCCAACTTCATTACTTCCGGAAATAAATCTTCCAAGCCCGGGATTCTCATAGTCATAAACATCTCCCGAGAGCTGATCATAAGTCAAAAGAAATCCATTAACAACTTCGCCCTTAAGCGGAATTGTATCATTTCCAAACTGATAAGTAATGCCGCAATTAAGGATTCGCTGTAACTTTCCGTAGAAATCAACAATTGTCTGCTGTTCTTCCGTAAGCGTAACGGGTTCATAGCAGTTTTCAAACTGTTCGGAAGAAAGATCCAGCTCACCTTGCATCTGCATAGCTGCATCGCCTACAACCTGAGCTATATTTTCCCTTATGGGAGTGCTCAAAAGAGTATTCTTAAGTTCATACCCGTTTTCTGTATTAACAATAGAGACATCCCTTGTTTCATCAGGAACAAATATATCCCATCCGGCGATTATATTATCAAGTTTTTCTTTATCATAACTGATACTGGGCTGTACAGAGCCTGTCAGTCCTTTAAAAACATATACTCCCCATGATAAAGCATTCTGCTCGGAAATAAACTTATTGAGTTCTTCGGTATAATCCACTGTAAACCCAAGGTCCTCAGCACTGATAAACAATGTTGAACCGTTTCTGTCAACAACATTTATTCCCGGATACTGAATTGTTTTACATAGTTCGGAATTCACCTCCGCTACGCTTTTTCCTGTGCATTTAATTCCGTTTACTTTAGCTGCACAAGGAAATCCTTTGCTGTAGTAGTACCCGATGATCAAATAGAGCACTAACAGCGCCGAAATAATCAGGAGCACAATGCGCCCGATTAATTTTGTCCGTACATTCATTTACTCTCTTTCCCCAAAACATAATTACTTCTCCCCTTCTATATCGCTTGCATCAAAAGCTTCACTAATTGAAGCACCTGCAGGTACCATCGGAAATACCTTGTCATCCTCTTCAATAACACAGTCAAGGACGATCGGTACTTTTGAACTTAATGCCTTCTTAAGAGCAGGTTCAACTTCCTCCTTCTTGGTGATCCTGACAGCCTCACAACCAAGTGCTTTGGCTACCATACAATAGTCAACCTTATCCTCAAATACCGTCTGAGAATAATGCTTTTCATAAAACAGTGTCTGCCATTGTCTTACCATTCCCAGAACTTTGTTGTTTATTATGATCTCAACAATAGGAAGGCCGTAACCCGATGCAGTCGCAAGCTCCTGCATGTTCATCCTGAAACATCCGTCTCCCGTAATATTTACGCAGACTTTATCAGGATTTCCTACTTTTGCACCAATACATGCTCCAAGTCCGTAACCCATAGTTCCAAGGCCACCTGATGTAAGGAATGTCCTCGGCTTTCTAAACTTATAATACTGGGCTGTCCACATCTGATGCTGTCCTACATCAGTTGAAACAATGGCATTACCCTCAGTAAGCTTATAAAGTGTCTCGATGATATACGGACATGTGAGCTTATCCGTCTCATAGCTCAAAGGAAACTTTTCCTTGTATCCGTTTATCTTTTCCTTCCATTCGGTGTGATCCATCTGATCAAGCTTAGCGTTTATCTCAGAAAGAACCTCCTTCAGATCTCCGACTATGGAATAACTTGTTCTGATATTCTTATTAATCTCAGCAGCGTCGATATCTATCTGAAGAATCTTCGCTTTTGATGCAAAAGTCTTAGTGTTACCGGTTACTCTGTCAGAAAATCTTGCTCCTAAAGTAACCAGCAGGTCGCACTCACTTACGCCATAATTGGAAGCTTTTGTGCCGTGCATACCGATCATGCCGGTATAAAGGGGATGTGTACCGTCGAAAGCCCCCTTGCCCATAAGTGTGTCGCAAACCGGACAATCAAATTTCTCGGCAAACTCCAATACCTCTTTGGAAGCGCCGGAGATAATAGCACCACCTCCCACATATATGAAAGGTCTTTTTGATGCTTTTAACATTTTGATTGTTACATTAATGTTATCATCAGTATATGTCTTTATCGTCGATTTGTCAGCAACTTTTTTTATTTTTTTAAATTCACAGCTTTTTGCTGTTACATCTTTTGTAATATCTACAATAACAGGACCCGGTCTTCCGGTGCTTGCAATCTTAAATGCTTTCCTCAAAGTATCAGCAAGTTCTTTTACGTCTTTTACGATAAAACCATGCTTTGTGATAGGCATAGTTATTCCCGCAATATCAGCTTCCTGGAAAGTATCTTTTCCCAAAAGAGGAAGATTTACGTTACACGTTATCGCTACCATAGGAACAGAATCCATATATGCCGTAGCAATACCTGTTACAAGATTCGTTGCTCCGGGGCCGCTTGTCGCAAAACATACGCCGACTTTACCCGTAGATCTTGCATATCCGTCTGCAGCATGGGCAGCTCCCTGCTCATGAGAAGTTCTGATATGAAGAAAATCATCACTCTGCTTGTAAAGTTCATCATAAATATTAAGAATACTTCCGCCGGGATAACCGAATATGGTATCTACTCCCTGCTCTTTAAGACACTCTAAAACTATCTGTGACCCGTTTAACTGCATTTTAAATGTACCATCCTATAAGATTTATTCGAATTATTTTGAAGTTCCGGGAATCTCAAGGATTGCTCCTCTGTTTCCGCTTGTAACAAGTTCTCTGTATCTTGCAAGGTAACCTGTTGTGATCTTAGGCTCTCTAGGCTGCCATTTTTCTCTTCTCTTGGCAAGTTCTTCGTCAGAAACCTTAACATTAAGTGCATTGTTAGGAATATCGATGCTGATGATATCGCCTTCCTCAATAAGAGCGATCGGTCCGCCGACAGCAGCCTCAGGAGAAACATGTCCGATAGACGCTCCTCTGCTGGCTCCTGAGAATCTTCCATCCGTAATAAGAGCAACAGATGATCCGAGTCCTCTTCCGGCAATAGCTGATGTAGGATTGAGCATCTCTCTCATTCCGGGGCCGCCCTTAGGTCCTTCATATCTGATAACAACAACGTCACCTGCCACAATCTTACCTGTAAGAATTGCCTCGATAGCATCTTCCTCACAGTCGAATACTCTTGCAGGTCCTTCATGAACAAGCATCTCAGGAACAACAGCAGACTTCTTGACAACGCCTGTATCGGGAGCGATGTTACCCTTAAGAACGGCAATTCCGCCCGACTGCATGTATGGATTCTCAATAGGTCTGATAACTTCGGGATTGAGATTCTTTACGCCCTCAAGGTTTTCTTTAATTGTCTTACCTGTAACCGTGATAAGATCTGTATTGATAAGGTTCTTTTTAACAAGCTCAGACATAGCCGCAAGTACACCGCCTGCCTCGTTGAGGTCTTCCATATATGTGGGACCTGCAGGTGCAAGATGACAAAGGTTAGGTGTTCTGCTTGATACTTCATTAGCGATTTCCATATTAAGATCAACGCCTGCTTCATGCGCGATCGCAGGAAGGTGAAGCATTGTATTTGTTGAACATCCAAGAGCCATATCCATTGCCATTGCATTCATAAATGCCTCTTTTGTCATGATATCTCTTGGTCTGATATTCTTCTCGATAAGATTCATTACTGCGTAGCCGGCATGCTTGGCAAGTCTGATACGTGCCGAGTAAACAGCGGGGATTGTTCCGTTTCCGGGAAGTCCCATACCGATTGCTTCTGTGAGGCAGTTCATTGAATTTGCAGTGTACATACCCGAACATGAACCGCAGGTAGGACAAGCCTTCTCTTCATACTCACAAAGTTTCTCGTTTGTCATTTTTCCTGCAGAAACACTTCCTACAGCCTCAAACATTGAAGAAAGAGATGTCTTATGTCCATCAACTCTTCCTGCCATCATAGGGCCGCCTGATACAAATACTGTAGGGATATTAACCCTTGCAGCCGCCATAAGAAGACCGGGAACATTCTTGTCGCAGTTGGGAATGCATACCATTCCGTCAAAAGCATGAGCTGTTGCAAGACACTCTGTGCTGTCCGCGATAAGGTCTCTTGTAACAAGAGAATACTTCATTCCGATGTGTCCCATTGCGATACCGTCACATACGGCAATAGCGGGAACAACAACAGGCATACCGCCCGCTTCTGCTACCGCAAGTTTTACAGCTTCCGTGATCTTATCAAGATTCATGTGTCCGGGAACTATTTCATTATAGGAACTAACGATTCCAATAAGAGGTCTTTTTCTCTCTTCTTCAGTAAATCCAAGAGCATTAAACAAACTTCTGTGAGGAGCCTGCTGAATGCCCTCCATAACTCTGTCACTGTTCATAGCCATAATCTTTTCTCCTTTTACTTGATATATAAAATAAATTTGTCATTCTCATATCTTACGTGCATTGAAGACAGGTAATCCCAATCAATCGTCCTATATGTCTGATAAAACTTCCAAAGGTCGTCTCCGTTATAATTCGGATCAAACATATTCTTATCAAGCAGCACGCAATCGGCGCCTTCAACGTCTGTCTTGTCGCAATCAATATCCCAGCCAAACTTTAGAAGATATTGCTGATCACAGTCTAACACTGCGATACTTTGTCTCTTTGTCACTTCAGCGACATAAAGCGTATTGAACACATTGTTTTCTCTTTCAGCTATCTGACAACTAAATCCGGGGTCAAAAAATCTGAAAATAAAAAGTATCACTATTACAATAACAGGTATATAAATTCCTATACCCGAATACCATTTATCGCCTTTTTCAACCATCTCTATCTCTTCATGAGATTTTATTCCCTCATCACCTCTTGCGATGAATTTTCTGCGGTTATACAGTCTTATGCCCACATTTATTAGTCTTTCAAGCGCCGTGCAGACGCACAAGACAATAACAAATGCAACATAACCAAAAATGCGAAGATATGGCAATGTACGAAGTGAAAATAAAACAATGCCAAGAAACATCAGGTTTACGATAACAACAAGATTGATCACAGTCCTGCTGTATTCAAAATGTTTAAAGCATTCATAAAACAAGCATCCCAGGCTTATCAGCAGGAATAAAAGTGTCATGATGCTAAACTTCGGCACCAAAGAATTTAAAAGGCTCATAAACCATGACCATAACCCTTTACCAAAAGCCGCCGAAGAAAGCCTTTGGATATAAGAATGAGACATCATATACCTCATTCCGGTCATGACTGATTTAAGAGGCGCTTTAATAATAACACTAAAATGAGATAATTCAAAAAATACAGAATCTTCTGAACTCACAAGTATGTTAGATCCGATTGCGAGCCAAATTATCATATATAACAATATGACAATCGTCATAGAAACTACCGCTGTATCAAGCAGCTTACGAAGTTTCCCGTAATAGATATTTTCGGAGATTGAACTGTATACGTCCTTACTTCTCATCGCATTGATGAAAAGAAATATAGCGCCCGAAGCCCATACCGGCACAACCCAATATATGCTGCTCGGAACAATATACATTCCAAGAACCAGCGTTCCTCCGAACAAATAGTAATACGACTTCTTATCGGCTCCCAGCCTGCAAATATAACCTATGTAATATATCGAAAGAAGAAAACATGTCGTAGCAAGTGTATATCCTCTTCCGAGCACGCTGTAATCATTCACTATCTGCATCGATGCATAGAGCACGACAGCTCCGAACGGAATCGCATGGGAATAATACTTCCTGCAGATCCTATATACAAGGATCAGATTTACAATGGCTGCAACATATGACACACCCCTTAAAGCTATGTAAGAATTGCCGCAGCGATACAGCATCGCTGAAAGGATCGAATATCCCACATGATTGTTCGGAAGAGGCCAATGTATAGCTGAATACAAAGGGCCTCTCGAAACAAAATTATAATATGTGTAAAGCTCATCGTAATTCGGAGTTATCGCAAACATTCTCCACAGATAATAAGAAGCCATCGCGATCACAAAAAGAGTAACCGCCATTCCCTCTGGACTTTGCGGAAGAAGTTCATTTATTTTCTTTTCAGTTTTAGCAATTACCGATCCGTTCAACCAATAAGTCTCCCATCATGCGACAACCGACAAGTTTAAAGTTATCTTCCTGACCCTTAGGCAAAAGATCTGTTGTCCTGTAACCGTCTTCCAAAACCTTGCGAACGGCATTTTCTATAGCATCCGCTTCCTTATCAAGGTTAAAGGAATATCTGAGCATCATTGCCGCAGAAAGTACAGTGGCAATGGGATTTGCAATATCTTTTCCCGCAATGTCGGGAGCGCTTCCGTGACTGGGTTCATACAGTCCGAAGCTTGTATCGTTAAGTGAAGCACTCGGAAGCATTCCGATAGATCCTGTGATCATACTTGCTTCATCGGAAAGAATATCACCGAACATGTTCTCTGTAAGAACGACGTCAAACTGTGTAGGCTCTTTTACAAGCTGCATGGCACAGTTATCAACGAGCATGTGCTCAAGTGTCACATCGGGATAGTCTTTCTTTACCTCTTCAACAACTTTTCTCCAAAGTCTTGAAGAATCAAGAACGTTGGCCTTATCTACGCTAATAACGCTCTTTCTGCGCTTTCTTGCAACATCAAAAGCACGGATTGCAATTCTTCTGATCTCACTCTCTCTGTAAACAAGAGTATCTGTAGCTACAAGCTCTCCCTCTTCTTCCTTGGTAAATCTGTCACCAAAGTAAAGGCCGCCTGTAAGCTCTCTCATAATGAGCATGTCAAAACCTTTATCCGCAACAGCCTCTTTCAAAGGACATGCATCCTTGAGCTGAGGATACAGATATGCAGGTCTCAAATTTGCAAAAAGATTAAGAGCCTTTCTGAGTTTCAAAAGACCTGCCTCAGGTCTGAGGGAAGGCTCAAGTTTATACCAAGGAGATGTTGATGTATTACCGCCGATTGATCCCATAAGCACGGCATCGGCAGCCTTTGCATCTTCAATAGCCTCATCTGTAAGAGGCACCCCGTGAACATCGATTGAACAACCGCCCATCAGAATATCCTTATATTCTATGGAATGTCCAAATTCTGAAGCAACTTTATCAAGAACTTTCTTTGCTTCGGTAACAATTTCAGGTCCTATTCCGTCACCCGGAATACATGTAATATTAAGCTTCATACCCGTATCTCTTTTCTATAATGTATTTTTTAAGTCATAACTTAATGTTTTTCATCTCATTATGCAATAAAGCCCGATTGAGTGCGCAAGCACCAATCAGGCTTAACAGAATCAAAATTTAATTACTTTTTCTTTGAATTCTTTGAATCCTTGGTGCTATCGTTTGAAGAAGCGATTGCGTCCTCGGGCTTCTCAACTTCAACAATTGCATCCTTAACCATGGGGATACGACAATTCTTATTATTACCAAACTCTACAATAACCATATCGTCGTTGATGTCAATGATAGTTCCGATAAAACCACCTGTGGTTCTTACGCTGTCACCTACAGCCAATGCAGCCAATACCTGCGCTTTCTGCTTACGCTCTTTGCTGTTGGGACGAACAAGCAGGAAATAGAATACTGCCATTACCACAGCATAAAAAAGTAATGTCGGTACAATTGCAGAACCTGCAGAAACAGGCTCTGTTGCTGCTTCAGTAAAATATAATAACATAACATCCTCCAAAAACTTATTCTTTAATTATATACCAAACAATAATACTAGAAAGAAACGGCAAATTCAAGTAGTCAAAATTCATCCGGACACATTACAAATTTAACCTTTTCTCCAATTTCGGGCAATATTGTATGACTCACTTTTTGCCACAGAATCAAACTCCATCATTCCTTCTAAGGTTTTCTTCTTGTAAGCCTGATAATTGTTGTTTCTTATTGCCTCTCTGATCTCTTTTACCAGATTGTTGTAAAAGTACAGATTATGAAGAACACAAAGTCTCATTCCAAGCATCTCTCCGGCCTTAATAAGGTGTCTGATATAAGCCTTGGAATAGTTCTTGCACGCAGGACAGTTACATCCTTCTTCAATAGGAGTGTCATCAAGTTCATATCTGGCATTTAATATGTTGATGTGACCTCTCTTGGTATAAAGATGTCCGTGTCTTCCGTTTCTGCTGGGATAAACGCAGTCAAAGAAGTCCACTCCTCTGTCAACAGCTTCAAGGATATTTGCGGGAGTTCCCACGCCCATAAGATATGTAGGCTTGTCCTCAGGAAGGAAAGGCACAACATTCTCAAGAACATCGTACATCTCCTCGTGGCTCTCGCCAACAGCAAGACCGCCGACCGCATATCCGTCAAGATCCATCTCTCTGATTCTCTTGGCATGCTCTATCCTGATGTCGTTAAAAATAGCTCCCTGATTGATTCCAAAAAGCATCTGATGCGGGTTAACCGTATACTGAAGGCCATTCAGCCTGTCCATTTCTTTTTTGCATCGCTCAAGCCATCTCGTCGTTCTATCCACAGACATCTGAACGTATTCGTGCTCAGCCTTTGCAGAAGGACACTCATCAAAAGCCATAGCGATCGTCGATCCCAGATGAGACTGAATTCTCATACTCTCCTCAGGTCCCATGAACAGCTTGTGTCCGTCGATATGCGAATGGAAGTATACTCCCTCTTCTTTTATCTTTCTCGTCTTAGCAAGAGAAAAGACCTGGAATCCGCCTGAATCTGTAAGAATAGGCTTGTTACATGACATAAACTTATGAAGTCCGCCCATTCTGTATATCAGATCATCTCCCGGTCTTAAGTGCAAATGATACGTGTTCGAAAGAACAACCTGAGTGTCGATTTCCTCAAGGTCTCTTGTGGATACACCTCCCTTTATTGCCGCAACGGTTGCAACATTCATAAATACGGGAGTCTGTACCTCACCGTGCACAGTGGAAAAAGTAGCACTCTTGGCGTTTCCGTCCTTATTTACAATTTTGTACATATAAATCCTCTAATTAACATAAGTATTCCAGAATTCTTCCAGACAGATACCATTTTCATGTATAACAGTCGCCGCGTCAACCCCTACATATCTAAAATGCCAGGGTTCGAATTCAATACTTGTAATATTCTCTTTTCCGGCAGGGTATCTTAAGATGAATCCGTACTTGTAACTGTTGTCTGCAAGCCACTTTCCGGCACGCGTATTGCCAAAGCCTTCATCAAGACTTGAATACCCTTCCGTGATAATGTCAATCGCAAGGCCTATCTGGTGCTCCGAAGATCCGGGAACAGTAACCGCCTGAGAAGCAAGATTATATGCTTCCATATAATTCATTCCGCCTTCCATGTACCTGCTGACCTTGTTGTTAAAAAGCATCGTCTGCCTGTCTCTGTCTCTGTAAGGAGAACAAATGATAAGTGCCACCCCGTCTTTATTTGCAGCTCTCATCATCTCAAGGAGCGGTGCAATAATTCGCTCATCGCATCTCATTGTTCCGCTGATTGTTCCAAGCGGAAAATCATAATCATCGGGAATCGGATGTTGCTTATTTACAAGCATTATCTTCCAATCGCTGCTGTCAAAGTTCGTAACCCCAAGATATGACAGATTAACACCGTCATCCGTATTTTCAGGCACTGCCGTGCCATCGTCCGTCGCTTCAAGAATCTGTGAAAGAGAAGCCTGCTTCTCGGGATCTAGGTGCTCAGCCTCCGCAACATCGGGATTCTCACTCTCCATAGCTTCTTTGATAAGCTCGGAATCAACATCCTGGCTTACCGCAAGCTCGGCATCGGACTCCGCAACTTCCTCACTTGAAAGCACTTCTTCCGTATCGGAAGAATACCCGTCTATACTCACATCCGAAGCGAAACTGATATTGAGTGACATCGCGGGATACGAAAAACTGCTGCTAAATACAAAAAACAGCAATCCGCACGCAAGACAAATATACCTCTTACTGCTTCTGTAGAAGTAAAAAAGAATATCGTAAAGTGCTATTGCCGTAAAAGCGTAAGCAATGCCCAAAAAGGTCAATGCTTTGTGTTTTCTGTTAAAACTTTTCACCTTGGAAAAAATTTTATTTTTATAGGCAAGCTTCATCTGCAAGCTACTAGCGTTCATATCGGAAATCCCCTCTCATTTCGGATACTTGGCTTGTAATATGACAACGCATATAATATGATATGTTATGCGAATTGCTCCACGTTATACGCCATTTTTGTTATAACGTCTATATAATTATATAACAATTTAGCGTTTATTACATCATTTTTTATAGCAAATTATGCGCTGCAATGCGCTATATATAGTATATTTCAAAAATTCTCACACAATATGAAAGGATACCTATGTCAGGTTCAACACTCGGAAAAAACATAACAATATCAACCTGGGGAGAATCCCACGGCGAAGCACTCGGAGTCGTTGTTGACGGCTTCCCCGCAGGGCTTGATCTTTCAAAAGAAGATATTCAGAAGTTTCTCGACAGAAGAAAGCCCGGAACTTCATCTGCCACAACTTCAAGAAAAGAGGACGACGAAGTCCACATTCTTTCCGGAATATTTGAGGGAAAGACAACCGGAACTCCCATATCGATGATGGTAAAAAACACTTCTCAGAGATCCGCGGATTACAGCGAGATTGCAAGCTACTACCGCCCCGGACACGCAGACTATTGTTTTGATGAAAAATACGGTTTCAGAGACTACAGAGGCGGCGGTCGCTCATCCGGAAGAGAAACTATCGGAAGAGTCGCTGCAGGCGCTCTCTGTCAGAAAATGCTTGGTGAAATGGGAATCGATGTCTTTGCTTATACACGTTCTATCGGAGACGTAGAGATAAACGAAAGTAACTTTGACAGAAACACAATATACACAACTCCCACTTCTATGCCCGATGCGGACGCTGACAAAAAGGCAATGGATCTTATCATGAAATGTCGCGAAAACATGGATTCAATAGGCGGTGTTATTGAGTGTCGTATAAAAGGTGTTCCCGCAGGAATCGGTGAGCCCGTATTTGATAAACTGGATGCCCTCCTTGCAAGAGCCGTTATGAGTATCGGCGCAGTTAAAGCCGTTGAGATCGGATGCGGAACAAAAGCAGCACGACTCTACGGTTCAGAAAACAACGATGAATTCGTAATCGAAAATAATGAGATTAACAAAAAAACAAACAATTCAGGTGGAATACTCGGAGGGATGTCAGACGGAAGCGAAATTATACTCAGAGCTTACGTAAAACCCACTCCCAGCATTGCCCGTTCCCAGAACACGGTCAACAAATCCGGTGAAAACATCGAAATAAACATAAAAGGCCGTCACGACCCTGTTGTAGTTCCAAGAGCCGTCGTAGTAGTCGAAAGCATGTGTGCTTTCACTCTCCTCGATCTCCTTATCTCCAACATGTCCGCAAAGGCCCAAAACATAATCAATTTCTATAAGTAGTTAAAAACTGCCATATGCGTTCAGCATATGGCAGTTAGTTTCTTATCCCTCTAATTTGTGGAATACGATGCAGTTAGGTCTCTTTACGGGTTCTTCGGGTCCGTTCATAACAAGAGTTCCTGCCTCGGGATCCACTTTAAAGAATGTCATTGAATCCGACTCATGATTGAGTGATACAAGATGCTTATTGTCAGGGAACAACGCAGCATCCTTAGGATATTCACCCGCGATAGGAAGCTGGATCTTCTTTGTAAGAAGTCCCGTCTCTTTATCAACCTTGTAGATAATTACGTTATTCTCTCCCGCTGTTGAGCTTACAAGATAGTTGTAATCCTCAGAGAATGTAAGCGCACTGCTTGCAACACCGATAGAATCGGCTTCATCTGAATTTGATACAGTCTGAATCTTGTTAAACTCGGGATCTCCGTTGTTATCTACGTACTCATATACTTCTATGCCGCATTTCTGCTCAAGGCACACATAAAGAAATCTTCCATCCTTAGAGAACTGCATATGTCTCGGTGATGACTCCTGATCGCAATGGATAACATCAACTTCTTTGATCTTGCCGGACTCGACATTGAGAGAATATACATTAACTCTATCCATTCCAAGATCAGCTGCAAGAAGATACTTATTATCCTTAGATACTTTAATACACTGAACGTGAGGCACGTGGTTTCTTCCGGCTGCCGTTCCAAGACCCTTGTGGTATCTCTCGTCGGTAATCTCGCCGATACTTCCGTCTTTATTAAGCTTAAGGATTGTCACCTTGCCATCGTGATATCCGGCTGTCAAAAGGAAATTGTCTTCCTGATCCATATTAAGATAACATCCGCGCATTCCGTTGATAGAAGCCTCATTCAAAAACTCAAGGCCACCGTCGGGCAGAATATGATAAGCCTCAACGCCCGCATCCGTAATAGAATAAAGCGTCTTCTTATTGTGAGATATTCCAATATAAGATGAATTGGTTATCTCAACCTTCTGCTTCTCCTTAAATCTGCCGTTTTTCATATCAACGTCATAAATTTTAATTCCATATTTGGAACCAAGTCCGGAAGTGTAGCTAGATACATAAGCCACATACTTGTCTTTTCCAGCCATTTTACAACATGCCTCCTGAATGTTTATTGAAATATCTAAGAATTACCAATTCTTATACTTGCCGTTTACGCATACACCGGCAAATCCGTTTGCTGCCATAACAGCTTTGTCTGATTCTGAAATAACAGGTGTGGAATCTGTTGCAGAAACAACATCAAAGTACTTTGAACCCTCATTAACTGAAACGCCCTTTAATGAAAGTGTTGCCATCTGTCCGTTTCCGTTTGTAAGAGAGAATGATGCCATTGCAACATCCTTATCATTGTAAAGCATTGCAACGTTTCCGTTCTTCTTTACTGTTCCTGTTGCTTTCTTAGCAAGCTCAACCTGAACAGACTCAGAAACCTGAGCGGCATTTCCTACACGTACAAGAACCTCGTCATATGTGCCGTCTGACTGAACCTTTGCATCATCGATATAGAAATAGAAAGGTACGTCTTTAGCCTGCTCATCGGCGCCAACATGGAAAATAACATCCTGTGTTCCGCTCTTGAATGAGCACTCAAGGTACGTTCCTGCGCTTGTGTGAGGTCCGAGATGATATGTGTAGTTAAATTTGGACCTCATATGCATTGTGTGTTCGCTACCTGCGTTCATGTTAATTACAGTATCCCCAAAGTCAAAGTACATAGGGAGATCACTTTCCGCATGTGCATTAACCGACATGAGCGATCCCGCAACCAAAAATGTACTAAGCGCAGTAATAAGATTTTTTTTCATTCCAGTCATAAATTTTTCCTCCGTCTTATCTTAATCTTATTGTCTCTTCTCTTTTTGTTTTTATATTTATAATTATAACGTTATAAATATCCAATCTCAAGGTTATCGATATCTGCCGATACATTTGCTTTCGCACCCATTATAACGGGAAGCATCGGGTCGATATGTCCGATATCCGCATCAAAGATCATAGGAACACAGTATTCCTGCAAAAGATCCGTAACTGCATTGAACTTATCTACTCCCATGAGGTCACCTTCAAAGCATCCGTTTGATCTTCCCATGATAAAGCCCTTTGTATTTTCAAACCATCCGGCTTCTTTCATGTTCCAGATTGCCCTTCTGTAGCTCATTGGACTAAGCTCGCAGTTTTCAATAACCCAAAGTATTCCTTCATCGCATTTTTTTGCAAAATCTGCAACTCTGTCAAACCTTGTTCCTATCATATTAGCCATTACATCTATACAGCCGCCCAAAAGTATTCCCTGCATATTTATCTTTTCGCCTGTCTTCTCTGCTTTCTTTGAAGAACAGTCGAAATTTGTCAGTACCTTTTTGGTATCACAGTTGTAAAAAAATGGCTTGGAATAATCAATTTCTTCTTTTCCTTCCTTGGGCTTTACAAACTTATCATATCCCTTGAAAGAAGTCTTTGTTCCCTCCAAAAGAGCAAAAGCATCACATTCCGTAGCTTCCCACTCCTTGGCATAGCCCGAAATGCACGGGCCGTAAATTCCACATGTATTTGCAATCGTAACAAGCGGCAGTAAAAAGCTTGTATTGTCGGAATATCCGACAAACCACTTGGGCTTACTGTTTTTTATAACCTCAAAATCAACATTTGAGATTGTCTCAACCATAAGCTCGCCGCCACCAGCAGATATTATCGCATCAATATCATCTCTTTTATAAAACTCCATAAGTTCTGCACCGGTAACTTTCGGATCTGTGCTGATACCGAGTCCGTCTCCCAACCTGGCAGTCTTTCCCTCAATGATATTGTAGCCTCTTTCTTTTATTTTTTTCTCCGCAATATCTATCAGAAAACTGTATGGTTCTGTTGCCGCACCAAATGCCGGAGCCGTAATTCCTATGGTGTCACCTTTTTTTATGCTCTCAGGCTTTCTTATCATCTTCTCCTCGTTCTCTTGCTTGAATCATCTCCAAACAAGCCTCGTGAACCGCTTTTTCCTTTTGATCTCAATTTTGAGTAATCAGCTCTGAAATCATCGCCGAATTCTTCTCTGAATTCTTCTTCGAAATCGTCTCCGAAGCCCTCTTCAAAGTCGTCTTCGTACTCTTCTTCAAAGCCCTCTATATACTCTTCTTCGTAATCATCATGATCTTCGTCATCGTTAAAATCATTCTCGAAATCGTCTTCAAGCTCATCCTCGAAGTCATTTTCATATTCTTCCGAAAAACTCATTCTTGAAGCAGATCTTGTATTTTTTCTGAGACTCTTTATCGAATCATTGAAAGATTCTTTTTTTGAACTTCTCTTGGGCGTGAGCTCTTCTTCCTCAAAATCATCTTCGAAATCATCTTGCGATCTTCTGAATGATTCCCTCTTAGGTAGCTTTGAAAGTTCCCTTGTAGGTTCAGGCTTTCTGAGTGAGTTCTTTATTGAATCTCTTACAGCATTTCTTCTGGCGATTTTGCTTGAAGCTATTTCAGATTCCTCATCTAAATCAACATCTAAGTCAATATCTACGCTTCTCTTTACCCTTCTGTCAGACTCTCTTCTTAACTCTATCTTGGGTTCCCTGACAGATTCTCTGGTTTTTTCTCTTGAAGAATCTTCATCTCTGAACGATCTTTTTCCGGTTTCTCTTGTCGTTTCTCTCTTTGACTCCCTCGATGATTCACGTGAATTTTCACGTGCGGATTTCCTTGAAGGTTTTCTTACGATATCTTCCTCTTCATCGTCTTCGTCATCTTCAAATTCATCTCTTTCATCTCTGTACTTCTCTTCAAGATAATCGGATGAAATTCTTGAATAAATCTTTTTATAGTACTTATTCATCTTAATGCAGTCAAAATATGATATGGGATGTCCCTCTCCATGACGAAGAGCCGCAAGATAAGCAATACATCCCTTATCGAGAACTATCGATGCGGCAACCGCATCTTCCAAAGTCTCACCAAGGCAATAAGCGCCGTCATTAAGCGCAAAAACTGCATTTGAATTTTTCTTGATATTATGATAACTGTGTCCGTCTTTTCCATGCTCGTTACTCGGAATCTTTACACTATATCCGACAAGCTCGGCAAAGTCGAACAAAAGAGGTCTTAAATGAGTTGCGGTTCTTGAAACCGTCATAACCGCATCAGACTTATTGTGGACGATATATTTTACATCCGGTCTTCTGTCATAGATCTCTCTGTGAATATGTTTAACACGCTCAGGTGTATCCTCGACATCATAAATAATCTCATCGTCTTCAATATGGCTTCCGAATCCCTCTTCAACACCATGATACATATCGGTCTTGCATACATCCATAAGGAAGTTATCACAGGCATCCTCTGTTCTCTCGATATTCTCGATTACTTCATCGGAAGTTGCACCCATAAACAATGCACCGTGATTAGACAGGATAAAACTGTCAGACTCTCTGTTCTTCTTAACGGTCGCAGCAACATTTCCCGCAAGCTTGGCACTTCCGGGATAAGCATACGGAACACAAGGAATGACAACATCCTCGTCCTCAACATATGTGTATATTCTCTTAAGACCCAAAACTCCGGCACATGAAGCAAAAACCTGATGTGTAAGAGCGACAAACTCCACATCTTTTCTGGTTCTGTAGCAAGCTGCATGTACTCCCCTTTCAAAAGAGGGAGTAAACTCTCCCATAAAGTTCAGATTTTTGAGATTAACAAGACATATCATATCCGGCGTCATATCTTCATATCTGATCCCACTCGGAGTGATCACAAAGATTTCCTTGTTGACTCTGCAGCTCACGCTTCCCCATGTACGTGGTAAATAGCCCTTTTTGTGCAACTCATTTGCCACATCAATGACATGCTGTTTTGCCTCAAGCAATTCAGAATCTTCTTTTCTATTTTTCATTATCTGATCTGCCCCTCTCCGGTAATTTGATACTTGTATGATGTAAGCTCTTTAAGCCCCATAGGTCCGCGCGCATGAAGCTTCTGTGTGCTTATACCAATTTCGGCTCCGAATCCAAATTCAAATCCGTCTGTAAATCTTGTTGAAGCATTTACATATACGCAAGCCGAATCCACTCTGTCAAGAAATCTCTTTGCACTCTCTTCGTTCTCCGTGATAATGCAATCGGAGTGGCTTGTGTTGTACTTATTTATATGTTCAATGGCTTCATCGACGTTCTTAACAGTCTTTACAGAAATAATATAATCAAGGAACTCTTTTCCAAAGTCCTCTTCAGTAGCAGAAACAGCACTGTTCATAAGCTTGCGGCTCTCTTCGTCGCCTCTTATCTCAACGTTATGCTCGTTCATTGCTTTCTCAAAAAGAGGAAGGAATCTGTCCTTAATATCCTCATGGACAACCAGGGACTCAGCAGCGTTACATACGCCTATTCTCTGAGTTTTGGCATTGATAATGATAGGGATCGCTTTGTCAATATCGGCATCCTTATCGACATAGATGTGACAATTACCCGTTCCGGTCTCGATTACGGGAATCGTAGAATTTTCAACAACGGCATTTATAAGTCTTGCACTACCTCTGGGAATAAGAACATCTATGTACTCATTCATCTGCATAAACTTAGTTGTAACCGCTCTGTCTGTATCTTCAATAAGCTGTATCGCATCGGGATTGATGCCGCATTCCCCGAGCGCAGCTCTCATAACATTTGCAATTTGAATATTACTGTCTATCGCATCACTTCCGCCTTTTAAAACAACGGCATTACCCGCTTTAAAAGTAAGCGCAAAAGCATCCGCGGTAACGTTGGGCCTCGCCTCGTAAATTATACCGATAACGCCCATAGGAACCCTTACTTTTTTAATTTTAAGACCATTGGGACGCTCAAAGCTTTCGATTTCTTCTCCTACGGGATCGAGAAGGGCCGCAACCTGCCTAAGTCCCTCTGCCATGGCTTCAATTCTTTTTTTATCAAGAAGAAGTCTGTCCAAAAGGCCTTTATTCATTCCGTTTGAAACGCCTCTCTCATAATCCTTCGCATTTGCCGCGATAATGCTGTCCGCTTCCGCAACAAGCTTATCCGCAACCGCAATAAGAGCGTCATTTTTCTCTTTCGTAGTAAGACACTGAATCTCGTATTTTACTTTTTTAGCTTTTTTGCAAATCTCAATAAGTTCCATCTATGTTCTCCAGCTCCTTTATTTCTCGTGAATGATACTCTTTACGGGAATATCATGCTCACTCGGTATAATCTCATCAACAATCTGAATCTTATAGCAAAGTGCCACAGTATCGGCATAGCTTACTTTGGAGAGAAATCTGTCGTAGAAACCTCCCTTGTAACCTATCCTGTTGCCTTTCTCATCAAAAGCAACTCCCGGAACGATAACCATCGTCTTTCCGGCGTTCTCACCATCTATCCGGCGAACATTTGATTCATCGGCATAAAAATCCGGATCGAATATCTCGCTGTCCTCCTTAATCTCCGGTTCCATAAGACCATAATCACCGGGAACAAGGTTTTCGGGCTCATAAATTCTGACGAACTTCATTATGCCATTTTTCTTATCTGTAACCTTAGGGCAAAAAACTCTTTTCCCCAGCGCAAGCGCATCAAGGATAATCTCGTCCGTCTTAACTTCATTTCTGACAGAAGCATAAATAAGAATATTTGAGGCTTCGGCATACTCGGGTCTTGTGACAAGTTCCTCGAATATCTCCCTGCTTTTCACCTCAATCTTATATATACTGAGTTCATCTCTTTTTTGTAAGACATCTTTTCGTATTAAGTCTTTTTCCATCGGTACCTTCCATTGTATTTGAATCAGCGCAAAGTTTCTACTAATTTTTTTGCAATAAATTCGGCTATCTTGATACCATCCATCGCTGCAGACATGATTCCGCCTGCATATCCGGCTCCTTCACCGCACGGATAAAGTCCTTTAATATTTTCCGACTCACCGTTTTCTGTTCGATTAATCCTTACAGGAGACGAAGTTCTTGTTTCAACACCGGCAATAAGAGCATCCGGTGAATCATATCCCTTTATCATTGTACCGAACTTCTCCATTCCTTCAACAAAGGATTTATTAAGATCGTCCGGTAATATCTCGTGAACATTTGAAAAAGTATACGCGCCCTTCATACAAGGCTTGCATACATCCCTGAATCTCACAGGTTCTTTCAGATTTTTTTCTTCATGGGATCCATCATCGTCCGGTGCGACCGCCTTCTTAAAATCTTCGTAATACTCAACGGGAATCTTGCCTTTTCCAATCTCATACGCCTTTTCTTCAAGCCTTCTCTGAAACTCAACACCTGCAAGTATATCATCCAATCCGAAATCCTTGGGGTCGACCGTGATAATAATGGCGGAATTGGCATTCTCCGAATCTCTCTTGCTGTAACTCATTCCGTTTACCGCAAGTCTTCCCTCCTCGGATGAAGCATTTACGACATACCCTCCGGGGCACATGCAAAAAGAATAAACACCGCGTCCCTCTTTTGTATTCATAACAAGTTTGTATGAAGCTACGGGAAGAGATTTTGGTTCCTCAATTCCGTACTGGGAAAGATTTATCAGTTTCTGAGGATGCTCAACCCTAAATCCCACAGCAAAAGGCTTCTTCTGCATAGATACTTTTCTGTCTTTCAGCATTGAAAAAGTATCTCTCGCACTGTGTCCGATAGCAAGAACGGCTACGTCAAAAGGAATCTCTTCGCCGTTTGCAACGACCGCTTTTACGGCGCCGCTTTCATCCGTAAGGATATCAGTCACCTGCGTCTCAAACCTGAACTCACCGCCCAGAGAAACGATCTCATTTCTCATATTCTTAACGACGTTTCTAAGTACATCCGTTCCGATATGAGGCTTTGCGTCATACATTATCTTACTATCTGCGCCGAAAGTCGTAAACAAGGACAATGCTTTTCTTCCTCTTCCATCCTTGTCTTTTACCATCGTATTTAACTTGCCGTCCGAAAAAGTTCCCGCTCCGCCTTCTCCGAACTGGACATTCGTGCGGGTATCAAGCTTTCCCGTCTCCCAGAACTTTTCTACTATTTCCTGCCTTTTGTCGACATCTGCTCCTCTTTCAAACACAACAGGCTTAAAGCCGTTTGAAGCAAGCATATATGCGCAAAAAAGTCCCGCAGGCCCCGATCCGATAACGGCAATCTTTGCACCGGCTGCACTTGAAGGTATCTCTCCCCCGATTCCCGCTTTTTCCAAAAAATTATAAATAACGGGAGTCACAACCGAAATTCCTTTGTCTTTCGATCTCGAAACAATCTTTTCCTCAGATTTTATATCCAAAGCTCTCTTTACGGAAACATCCACCATAAAGACATCCACTATCTGAGGTTTTTTCCTTGCATCAATCGACTGACGCATTATAACAAGATCTTCAATATCATTTTCCGTTATACGCAAAAGCTTTGCTGCCTTTTTCTTTAAGACATTGCAAAGCTCATTGTGACTACGTATATTATTACCGTCGTTAAGTATTTTTATCTGATTGATTCTTATCATATAATTCCTGATTTCTGTGCTTTCTTACATCGAAGCGGCTGTACCGGCTATGCTTCCGCTCGTCCATGCAAACTGAAGATTATATCCTCCGCACCTTCCGTCAACATCAAGAAGCTCTCCGACACAGTATACTCCGGGATATCCCGCAACAGCCATATCATCGCCGATATCACCAAGGCTCATTCCGCCAGTCGTAACCTGCGACTGGATATATCCATAGCTATCCGTAAGATTAAAACGTATATCTCTGTACCTGTCCAGTATACAAGATACCATGCTGTCTGCAATATTCTTCATATGCATGGTCTGCGAAAGTTTCATCTTCTTAAGCACCATCGAATTTATATTGCTGTTTGCAAAACCAAGCAAAAACTCCTCAAGCGTCCTGTTATCACGAAGCTTATACATATCTCGTTTAAGAGCTTCGAAATCTTCTTCGTCATACTCGGGGAAAAAATCTGCAGAAGCAACCACAGGCTTTTTCTCGGTCACAAACTTTATTATCTCCCTGCTCGCCTGCATAACGGGAATACCTGAAATACCGTCCTTGGATATCTGAAGTTCTCCGCTCTCCGAAGTCAAAAGCTCATCTCCGAGATAAAAAGAAATCCTTGCAGCAGCTCTTACTCCCGCATCCGGCATGGTTCCGTCATCCTCGCACTTAAATCCGACAAGCGCAGGATATGTATCTTTTAAACTCATCCCAAGCTGCTTACAGATATAATATCCGTCGCCTGTTGACATTGTACTCTTTGCTCCCGAAAGAGATCCGAGTGCAAGAATAACGGCATCGGCTTCGTACTTATCCTTATTGGTAACAAGTACATACGGCATTTTGCCGTTTTCAGTCTTTTTTACAGTCTTAACCTGACTCTCCGTAACAACATCCACATTAAGTCTTTTCAGCTCGTTAATGAGCGCATTAACAACCGTAGAAGCCTGTCCCGAAATCGGATAGATATAACCGTTCTCACTCTTTACTATCACACCGAGCGATTTAAAAAACTTTATCGTCTCTTCGGGGCCGTAGAGTGAAAGCCAGTTCTTCATTCTTCCCTCTGCAGCCTTATTGTAATATTCCGGGCGCATATCGAGATTGGTAAGATTACATCTTCCGTTTCCCGTAACGGAAAGCTTTTTTCCAAGTCTTGTATTCTTCTCAACAATCGTCACATCGGCGCCGTTTCTTGCCGCATAGATAGCAGCACACATTCCCGCAGCGCCACCGCCTACAACATATACTTTTTTACTCACACTAAATCCTCTTACGCTTCGTCAGTCTTGATAAAAACAGGCAGTGACTTAAAGTACTTGCCCAAAGGAATACTGCGAAGTTCCCTCTCATCAATACTTCCGCTCATAACCATGATTGCAAGATATACAACATAGAAAACAGGCGTGCAGATTAAAAATGTAAGAATCTCACCTATATTCTTAACCAAAACCATATCGATCAGAAATACAACAAATCCCGCAACAGCTGCTGAAACAAGTGTTTTTACAAAGTTGACCGCAAGCGCATAATTTGCATTAAGCATTTTCTTAAATACAATAAGCGAAAGAACGTCATATACAAAGAATGAAGCGATAACAGGGATCAAAACACCGTACAATCCGATGTTTCCTACACTCGCACACACAAAGAGCATCGCGATATGAACAAGCCATGTTATTCCAAGTCCGAAAACGATAAGGATAGACTTACCTGCATGGAACAATATCCATGAAAAGAAAATCGCAAAAGGAACAAGAATAACAAGACAACTTGCAGCTCTCAAAAGCTCAACACTGAAATCATTTCCATTCCAATAAACAACCGTATCTATCGACGGAGCCAGTGTGAAGATAAGAAGCGAGGCAGGAACCGTGACCTCAATAAAGTGCTTTACAAATCCGGAAAGCTTCTCTCCCGCATTCTCGGGCTCGTCTCTCTCAAATCTTGCTCTTATCCTGTTCCACTCGATAAGAAAAGGAAGGCAGCAAAGAAGCGAACATGTTATTACAATGGGAATCGTTCTTCCCGCATAAATACCGTAGTTATAAATAGGATCTGCCTTGCTTCCGACAGTTCTGTGATGGATCATGTAAAAGACCTGATCGACCAAAAGAGCTATTCCCGGTGAAGCATACATGAACAAAATAGGTCTGAGTCCCGACATAACGTCATTCTTACTGTCAACGTATCTTGGAGCACTTCTCTTTCCAATCTCTTCGAGCTCATTTCTTCTCACATAAAAGCTTACGGATGTATGAACAAGTCCTACGATAGATGCGACAAAAAGTCCGATCGTCATTCCGGTCGAACCGTATACTGCACTGAATTCATCAATATGCATAAGCGTATTTACTTTAAGTCCGTATCCGTACATGATCGCTGAAAACAAAGTTCCGACAAGAAATGCCGCTATTGCCATCAAAGCATCGGAAATAACAATGGGCTTGGTATATCCGACTCCCTGAAGATATCCTCTTACAACGCCCTGGACACACAGGAACAAAACTGAAAAAGTAGAAATAAGGAACTGAAATCTTCCCCATTTGGAACCAAGCAAAAGATCGGAGAAGTTGATTCCGATAATAGTAAATACCACTGTTACAAGAACGCCGGTAAATGCAAATATCTTAAGTGATTTCTTCATGTTCTCCTCAGCATTTTTGTACTGGGATTTTCTGGCTCTTACACGTACCATTACCCATACGGCCTTCTGCACGGCAAGAACAAAAGAGCAATAAAATGCAAAAAATATCGCAAGAGAACCCGCAGAATAACCTGCTCCCTTTTCTCCGTAAATTCTAATTGCCACAACCTCATATAACATAAGTATTATGATTGCCCAATATACAGCGGCTGTAAGCACATCGGGTCTTATTCTTTTTTCTTCGTAGTACTTTTTCATGTTTGATCTCCAATTGTATTATTTTCAGTCTCTTGTTATTCCAAGTGTATTAAGAACATCGCTCTGTTTCTTTTCCATTACCTTTGCTTCATCGTCCTCCATGTGATCGTAACCGCACAGATGAAGCATGCTGTGAGCGATGAGAAAAGCAAATTCCCTCTTTGTGCTGTGACCGTATTCTTCAGCCTGACTTCTAACCCTGTCCTCGTTCACAACAATATCGCCAAACATAATATTTCCTGTATCGGGATTGAGAAGATCGACCTCCTGCTCTCCCTCCATAACAGAGAAATCCCCAGGTTCCTCATACGAGACATTGGGAAAAGAAAGAACATCCGTCGGCCTGTCTATCTCCCTGAATTCTCTGTTAAGCTCCTGAATCCCCTCATCATTGGTGATCGTGAGACTTATCTCAACTTCCCTGTCACACCCCTCTGACCTTAAGACTTCTTTTGCAACAAGCGTCGCAACTTCCTCGGGATCAAAATCAAAAACAGCTCCCGTCTCATTTTCAACGCAAAAAGTCATAGTAAAGCTTCTCCTTTTTCATTATCTTCTTCATAACTTCAAGTTCCCTGAAAGTGACATCGTAATCTTTAAGTTCACCTTCGGAAACCTTTTTGTCTATTATCGAATCAATAAGATTGTCATAATCTATCTTCGCATCCTTATCTTTTTTAAGAAGATACATTATGGACGCAATAAGCATTTCGCCAAGCCTGACAACTAGTGCTTCCTTGGATTTGGGCTCATTTTTCTTGGGTTCGATATAATCATGTAAAAAATTCATCGCCTCCGTCGGAAAGCTGTTATCCGTATAGATATGTTTGACATCATCCCATTGTGTCTTTCCTTCAAGCACACCTATCCTGTGATAATAAGAACAGTTCTTGACCGCTCTTGCATTTATATTTAGTCCGAGCGCCATTCTCTCGGCAATATATGCCGTGTGGATGGCTCTGTAATATTCGTCTTTATTATTTTCCTTGAGAGTAACAAGAAGCGGGAAATCCGCATCATTGATTACCATATACATATCATTTGTCCGTCTTATAACATAAACACCGAAAATGTTCAGGAATATAAGAAGGATGGTAAGATTGAGCATAATATTGATAGCCGGTGAAACAAGCAGGTATGCGGAAAAAGTTCTGTTCTGGAACAACACGTTATATGCAACCAAGAATACCGCCTGCATCATAAGAGAAATAAATGTAGGAATACCAATCTCGGTATCTTCTTCCAAGTCCCTGAACATTGCTATGGCAACCGCTCCGGCAAGGATATACATAAATAACTCTCCGCATCCTCCGTTTTTTTTCGAGCATGACAGAAATCGAAACAAAGCCTATACCTGTCATCATACCGATTTCCGTATTTGAAAAAAGTGCAAGCATAACAAAAAGTGACATGTACGGCCAAAACACATTAGGTATCAGGCTAAATACACATGCCAAAACGAGTGCAACAAAATATCCCGCAACAAAGCGGTTTCTCACCTCATTATTATCATATAACAATCTGTTCTGTCCGTCGGCCGCGGCATCAACAAGCATAAAAACAATTGTCCCCGCGATTGCTACAGATACGATCGTGTTTCTCAAAGTAGCTTCATAGCTTTTATCCGTAAAAAAAGAAAACGCAAATACAATAACTCCTGTAAAAATAAGCATTGCCGCATATAACAATTTGACTTTCACATTCGAAATCTTATCGTTTGCCATTGTCTGAACGCTTCTCCAATTTTTGTATAGACTTCTTTTTCTTCTTGTTTTCGGCTTTCTTCTCGTAATCTTCGTAAGCCTTAACAATCTTCTGAACAAGCGGATGTCTCACAACATCGCTGCTGGTAAGTGTACAAAAAGCTATATCATCAATTCCCTTTAAGACATTTCCCGCAATCTCAAGTCCGGATCTGACATCTGCCGAAAGATCCTTCTGGGTCGCATCACCTGTGATGATGACCTTTGAGCCGAATCCGATTCTTGTAAGAAACATCTTCATCTGTGCAGGTGTTGTATTCTGTGCCTCATCGAGAATTATAAAAGCGTTATCCAAAGTTCTTCCTCTCATATATGCAAGAGGCGCAACTTCAATAAGCCCTTTTTCCATATTCTTGATAAAATTCTCAGTGCCCATTATCTGGTAAAGAGCATCATATAATGGTCTTAAATAAGGATCGACCTTACTCTGAAGATCACCCGGCAAAAATCCGAGTTTCTCTCCTGCCTCAATCGCAGGTCTTGTCAAAATAATCCTGCTGACCTCTTCCCTCTGAAACGCCGTTATCGCCATAGCCATGGCAAGATAAGTCTTACCCGTTCCGGCAGGTCCGAGTCCGAAAACGATCATCTTATTTCTGATCGCATCAATGTATTTCTTCTGTCCGAGAGTCTTGGGTTTAATAGGTTTACCCGAGATCGTATGACAAATGATATCTCTGTCTATATCAACAAGAACATTGTCATTCTGTGCAACATCCTTGTTCTTAGCAGAATCTTCTTTTAATGAGATCGCGTAATCAACACTCTGCTCTTCAATATTCGAGCCTCTCCTTGAAAGCTGAACAAGCTCGCGTATGATACTTGAAGCCTTGTTGGCTCCCTCTTTTTCACCTATGATCCTAAGTTCGCCGTTTCTGTCGATGATCTCAACATGAAGACTGTCTTCAATCTTGCGGATATAGCTGTCGTTTCCGCCGAATATATTGCGCTCATCCTCAGCGGTAAGCGCTAATCTAAGTTCTGTAATCTCACTCATTTATGGTACGGTTCTCCACAGAAAATTTTATAACCACGATAAATCTGTTCCAAAAGAATAACTCTCATCATCTGATGAGGAAATGTCATATCCGAAAAGCTGATTGATGAATCCGCCCTCTTAAGGACGCTTTCATGTAGTCCAAGCGATCCACCTATGACAAATTGTATGTGACTTGTGCCGTTTACACCAAGTCCGCTTATATATTCAGAAAAAGCTTCCGACGTGTATCTCTTGCCCTTTATGGCAAGCACACAGACATGTGCTCTCTCATCAATATTCTTAAGAATTCTCTCCGCTTCTTTTTTCCTTATCTGCTCCTCTACCGCAGGCGGAGCATTGTCCGGAGTTTTCTCGTCGGCAACTTCCACTATGCTTAATTTGCAATATCTCGAAAGCCTCTTGGAATATTCCGCTATCGCATCATTCCAGTACTTCTCCTTGATCTTGCCGACACAAATTATACTGATATTACCCAAAAATATTCTCCTGTTTTTTAGTCTACATAAAATGACCGCAGGCTATCATCAAATAATCTCATACATTATATCACATTCTATGCATTAAATCGCGCAAAAAAAGAAGCAGATGCAGTGTTATTTCTGCATCCGCTTCGATATTGTTCAATTTATTCAATTGTGTGGATCCATCCCTCAGGAGCTTCAATGCGTCCCATCTGGATTCCTGTAAGTGTATCATAGAGTTTCTTGGTAACAGGTCCCATCTCTTCCATTCCGCTTGCAAAGCAGATTTCTTTGCCGTGATCGTTGATCTTACCAACAGGACTGATAACAGCTGCTGTTCCGCAAAGTCCCATCTCAACAAAGTTCTCAACTTCTGAAAGCTTAACAGGTCTCTCTTCAACATTAAGTCCAAGAATCTCTTTCGCAACATAGACGATAGATCTTCTTGTGATTGAAGGAAGAATTGAATCTGTGTGTGACTTGGGAACTACAAGTCCACCTTCTTTTGTAACGAAGATGATATTTGCTCCGCCTGTCTCCTCGATGTAAGTTCTGCTCTCTGCATCAAGATATACATTCTCTGCAAAACCTTCCTCATGAGCCTTTACAATAGGATGTAAGCTCATTGCGTAGTTAAGACCTGCCTTGATATTTCCTGTTCCGTGCGGTGCAGCTCTGTCAAAATCACTTATCTTAACAACGATAGGCTTAGCACCACCCTTGAAGTAAGGTCCAACGGGTGTTACGAAAATTCTGAACTGATACTCATCAGCGGGCTTTACTCCGATAACATTTCCTGTAGCAAACATAACAGGTCTGATATAAAGTGTCGCTCCGCTTCCGTATGGAGGAACCCAGTCAAGGTTAGCCTTAACAACTTTCTCAACAGCCTCGATAAATTTATCTTCAGGGAAAGCAGGCATCTCAAGTCTTGTAGCTGAATCTACCATTCTCTTTGCATTTAAGTCAGGTCTGAAAATTACGATCTTGCCGTCCTCAGTCTCATATGCTTTAAGTCCCTCAAAGCACTCCTGCGCGTAATGAAGAACACCTGCATCCTCACTAAGAACGATCATATTGTCTTCGGTAATGACACCGTCATCCCATTTTCCGTCTTTATAATTCGAAACGAATCTTTTGTCGGCAACCATGTAACTAAAGCCGATATTTGCCCAATCTAAATTTTTCTTACTCATTTTACACTGCATCCCCTTTCCAGTTACTTTAATGCGGCAAAGCGCTAATAGTTAAATTATAGTCCAATATTTTTGAACGTCAAGTAATGAATAAAAACAATTATTTCTTGTCGGGTTTATCTTTCTTTTTAACCTTTTCGACAATCCCCTTCACCTTATCGCGGCCGTTGTGATAGAGCTTTGTCACCATACCGACTTCTTTGTGTGCATTGTACTTATCATTATGCTCATCGGTAAGCGTCTTATATTCTTTATTCTCTATATACGCAAGATCGTCATAATCCTCCGTCGCGACACTGAGTTCTTTCTTGGTAAGAAGGATATTGGTAATCCTCGATATAAAGGCATATATGACGGCAAAAATGGGAACACCCACAAGCCATCCTACTATTCCCCACATTCCGCCAAAGAACGTGATTGAAAAGAGAACCCAAAAGCTTGAAAGTCCCGTTGAATTTCCAAGAATGGCAGGTCCTAAAATATTTCCGTCAAACTGCTGCAGTACAATAATAAATATCAGGAAAATAAGTGCCTTTACCGGAGTTATCAAAAGAAGCATCGCTCCTATCGCTCCTCCGATATACGGTCCAAAGAAAGGAATAATATTGGTCACGCCTACAATAACAGAAATAAGCAAAGGATAATCAAGTTTAAGAAGAACACATCCTATATAGCATATAATTCCTATTATTACGGAATCAACCAACTTACCTCCCACAAATCCTTCAAAAATATCTCCGATAAATCTAAATCCGCCGATAACTTCATTTGCAAATTCTTCTCTAAACAAAGCATAGGCAATCTTCTTGCCTCTTGTAGCAAACACCTCTTTGGAATTAAGGACATATATCGCAACGATAAGTCCTACAACAAGATCAAAAAGGACCTTGATAATAGAGAACACTCCCTGAGATGCCATCTTAAAGAAAGAATCAACACTCGGTACAAGCGGCATAAGCTTTTCCTGAAGGAACTCACTTAGCGAAACGTAAGAACGGTCGAGCTGCGAATTGATAAAATTCTGAACCTCGATAGAGTTCGACTCAAACAAAATCTGTGATTCTTCATTTATCTGCTTTTCATACTCAGGAAACTTCCTTACGATCTGCCTGATACTGTCTATCAGTTCAGGAATGATAATCCTGAACAAACTATATATCACAAACAGAAAAATAAGCATTGTAATTGCAACAGATATTTTCCTAGCCTGTTTTCTCTTTTTGGCATTCGTGTTTGTTGAACGCGAAATATCATATCCCCTCAAATGATATATGGGAATAACAATCTTCCTCTCAATTCCATCCGTAAGCGGTATGAGAACGAATGCGATGATAACGCCTATTATAATTCCGGATAGGGAATCTATCACCTTTGAAACTGTCTTAACTACGGATATTCCGTTGAATATCACATAATAAGCGAGCATTATAGCAATGCTAAGGAAGAAAATCGTTATTGCCCATGTTACCTGGTTTTTCTCCGGTCTCATTTTCATATTTATGCCCCCCGACCATCCGACATTACTGCTCAGTCATTTCTTTCAAAATATACTTTAAGCTGTCGAGATAATCCTCATTTATTTCTTCAATTTTTCCACTGTCACAAAGTGCTGAAATAGCCGGATCAAGAGGAATCCTTCCAAGAATGTTGATTCCCTTTGAAGCCGCATAGCTCTCAATCTTGCTCTCACCGAATATATTTATCGGTTTTCCGCAATGAGGGCAGTTCATATAACTCATGTTCTCCACAATGCCAAGCACCGGGATCTTCATCATCTCAGCCATATTTATTGCTTTTTCAACTATCATGCCGACAAGCTCCTGAGGAGTTGCGACAACAATTATTCCGTCCACGGGAAGAGACTGGAAAACTGTAAGCGGAACATCACCTGTTCCCGGAGGCATATCGACAAACATAAAGTCGACATCGCCCCAGTTTACATCTGACCAAAACTGTTTTACTATACCTGCGATAACGGGGCCTCTCCAGATAACGGGATCTGTCTCATTATCCATAAGCATATTAAGAGACATTACCTTTGTGCCCTTTTCCGATTCAGCAGGCAAAAGACCTGTCTCATCGGCGTTCTTAGCCTGTCCTATACCAAACATCTTGGGAATAGAAGGTCCTGTAATATCCGCATCAAGGATTGCGGTCTTATAGCCGTCTTTTGCCATATATACTGCAGAAAGACCTGTCACAAGGCTCTTTCCGACGCCGCCCTTACCACTTACTATTCCGATTACTTTTTTAACATGTGTATGTTCTCCGGGAGCAACTTTAAAGTTGTCCTCCATCTGTTTCTTAAAGTCCTCCGGCTTCTTACCGTGTCCGTTAGCCATTTTCTATCTCCGTTTCATAAAAAAGTTTATGCAAAAGTTTAACGCTTATATACGCAATCAGCAATTTCTTCATCTTCTTTGTCACCGACATAAGACTCGATAATAAATCTCGGACGATTCTTGGTCTCAAGATAAATCTTGCCAATATACTCTCCTATTACACCAAGAGAGATCATGATAAGTCCACCTATTGCCCAAACAGACAAAACTGTAGTTGTCCATCCCTGAATAGTCTGACCTGTAAAGTGTCTGACAAGCGAATATACAAACACCGCGATACTTACAAAGAAAATAAAGAAACCAAGTCCTGTTATCATCTTTATAGGTTTTGTACTAAGACTTGTGATTCCCTCAATCGCAAAGCTGAGCATCTTCTTAAGAGGATACTTACTCTCTCCCGCAAATCTCTCAGCTCTCTCATAATATACAATATCAGATTTAAAGCCGAGCATAGGAACAATTCCTCTGAGGAAAAGATTAACTTCCCCAAACTCGGAAAGAGCCTGAAGAGCTCTTCTGCTAAGAAGTCTGTAATCCGCATGGTTATAGACTGTCTTTGCACCCATTGCATCAATAAGCTTGTAATATGATTCAGCGGTAAATCTCTTAAAGAAGGTATCCGTAGTTCTCTTAGATCTTACTCCGTATACAACTTCGCAATCTTCCTTGTTGAATTTATCAATCATAGCATCGATCGCATTAATGTCGTCCTGAAGATCCGCATCAAGAGAAATGGCCATATCACAAAGATCCTTGGCAGTCATAAGTCCTGCCAAAAGAGCGTTCTGATGCCCCATATTCTTTGAAAGATTTATTCCCTGAAAGACTTCATCCTCTTCATGAAGTTTTTTAATTATATTCCATGTTTCATCCTTTGAACCGTCGTTTACCAGAAGAATCCTGCTGTCGGGAGCGATCATCTTTCTTCCGACAAGGTCTTCTATTTTTTCCTTTAGTCTTTTAGATGTCTCAGGTAATACTTCCTGTTCGTTATAACAAGGAATCACGCAGAATAATCTGTTCATTTTTTATTTCTCCTCCGATGAGTTTATATAATTGATAAGCCCCTCAGAATCAATTATCTTTTGCATGAATTCAGGGAAAGCCTGTCCACGGAATTTCTCCCCTGTTGTTTCATCCGTGATGATGCCGGAGTCAAAGTCTACGCTTACAATATCTCCGTTCTTGATAGCATCTGCGGCTTCCTCACATTCAATGATGGGAAGTCCGATATTGATGCTGTTTCTATAAAAGATTCTGGCAAAGCTCTTTGCAATAACGCAACTTACGCCGGCACACTTGATTGAAAGAGGCGCATGTTCTCTTGAAGATCCGCAGCCAAAATTCTTCTCGGCAACGATGATATCTCCTGCTTTAACATTCTTTGTAAAGTCCTTATCGATATCTTCCATGCAGTGCTTTGCAAGCTCTTCACCCGATGTACTGTTAAGATAACGGGCAGGAATGATTACGTCTGTATCTACATTATCACCATATTTAAAAACTGTACCTTTTGCAGCCTTCATTTTCTATTCTCCTTATAATCCAAGTTCAGCGGGTTGTGAAATTTTTCCTGTGATCGCACTTGCAGCGGCTACAGCCGGAGAAGCAAGATAAATCTCAGAATCTATTGCACCCATTCTGCCGACAAAGTTTCTGTTTGTTGTAGAAACGCATCTCTCTTTTGAAGCAAGGACACCCATATATCCGCCAAGGCAAGGGCCGCAGGTAGGTGTTGATACGATCGCACCGGCTTCAACAAAGCTCTTGATAAGTCCTTCTTCCATAGCCTGTAAAAAGATCTTCTGAGTTGCGGGGATAACGATACATCTGATTCCCTGCGCAATCTTTCTTCCCTTAATAACTTCGGCAGCAGTTCTGAGATCTCCGATTCTTCCGTTTGTACAAGATCCGATAACAACCTGATCGATCTTGGTATCTTCAATCTCATCAAATGTATGTGTATTCTCGGGAAGATGAGGGAAAGCAACTGTAGGCTTAAGAGTGCTTAAGTCAATTGTATACTCCTCATCGTATTCAGCATCCGGATCTGCTTCATAAACAGTATACTCCTTACCGGGAGCATGCTCCTTGAGATATTCTTTTGCAATATCATCAACAGGGAAAATACCATTCTTTCCGCCTGCTTCGATAGCCATATTTGCAATTGTAAGTCTGTCATCCATTGTAAGGTTCTTAATACCTTCGCCGACAAACTCCATTGATTTGTAAAGAGCTCCGTCAACACCGATCATACCGATAATATGAAGGATAACATCCTTACCGCTAACCCACTTTGAGGGCTTTCCGATGATATTGAACTTAATGGCACCGGGAACCTTGAACCATCCCTTACCTGTAGCCATTCCGGCAGCCATATCGGTAGAACCGATACCTGTTGAGAATGCGCCGAGCGCACCGTATGTACATGTATGTGAATCTGCGCCGATGATAAGATCACCCGGAACCGTAAGTCCCTGCTCGGGAAGAAGCGCATGCTCAATTCCCATCTGGCCTACTTCAAAGTAGTTTGTGATCTTATTCTTTCTTGCGAATTCTCTTACGCACTTGCAGTTCTCTGCAGACTTAATATCCTTGTTAGGAGTAAAGTGATCGGGGACAAGAGCGATCTTATCTTTGTCAAACACGCCGTCCTTTGTAAATTTAGCCATCTCGTTAATAGCAACGGGACTTGTAATGTCATTGCCAAGAACAAGATCAAGATTAGCCTCGATAAGCTGCCCTGCTTTTACCTCGGGAAGTCCGGCATGGGCTGCCAATATCTTCTGGCTCATAGTCATTCCGCTCATATTGTAATCTCCTTCAATTAATTATAATCAAAAATATACTACTAAATATAACACAACGTTCTAACATAAAGAACATGACAAATTTAATCGTTTTTCTTGATAATTTTTAATGTATAGATCGAATAAATCACCAATAAAGCCGCTCCCACAATCGACATTGCAAGGCCTGCCTTGAATCCTTCAGGTGTGTAGGTAACTCTGATGTCATGAACTCCCGCAGGTACAGGAATAGCCATAAGACCGTAATCGGCTTTTACTATATCCGTATCCTGTCCGTCAACCGTACAGCTAAAGCCTTCTGTCGCAGGAACCGAGAAAAATACGAGTCTTCCTTCCTCGAGATTGGCTGTCTTTGCGCTGAATCCGTATGTATCGGTTGTAAATGATGTACATGCGGTCTGTGCTCTCTTTTTACACTCTTCCGTAAACTTGCTGTAAGTCAAACTTGCATTTGACAATTCCTCAGACTTCATCTCTTCCATTCCAAGTGAATCGGCATATTTGGCCGCATCTTCAGTTGAAAGGATAAGGACTCTTGCAAGTTCATAGTCATAATCCGCAGGATCGAGGTCGCCCCACTCATCTTCGGTTATGTAGTAATCATACGCAAATCCCATCGGGATGTAATTTGAATTCTCAAATACGTCAAATCCGTCCTGATTATCGCGGAATGAATATCCTTCCGTACCTTCGCCGTCATTGAAGAGCCTGTTCTTACTAACCTGCTCATTTTCCATGTAATATCTTGCAGATAAGATTGAACGGATACCTGCTCTGTTTACGGGAATATTGGTCTCAACGGTTCTTGTGATTCCTGCAGCGCCGTCAAGGAAATCAAAGATCTCAGATGGAACCGTACTTAAGAAGCAATGAATCGAAGGTATTCCCCAGACCATATCGTAGTTGGTCGATGTGCTGTCAACTTCGCCTCTGCAGAAGCTTGACTGATCAACATTAACCTTGTTAAAGAGCATCTGATTCTGCCACTTTTCTTTTCCCCTGTCGGAAATGATGGAACTTCCGTTGACGATGGGAACATATGTAGAAAGAACACAGCTTACGATTACAATTCCGAGAACAAGATGATCTCTGAAGCTGATGTGCATTCTTACTTTCTTTTCTTCAAACATCTTCTGCTCAAATTTAAAGCGCTTCGGGATAAGGAATATCGTAACCAAAAGCATAAATGACAGAATTGAAGACCATAGAAGATCCTTAAAAAAGATGTGAACATTCTCAGTCATGTTGAAGAATACAATATCTCCCTTGTCATTCTTGGAAGGAAGTAGGTATACAAAAACAAAGAACAGAAACATTATAACCGCAGCAACGGCGCCTTTCTTCATCTGTATTGACTTTCCACGCTCAGCAGCCATTGAAGTCATAAGGCACATGATAAGGATGGGCATATAGAACCATCTTGCGTAATATGAACTGTTAAACATAGAAAATGCCGCATTTAATACAGGCACCACTGCTATAACCGCACATACCGTGATAAGCGTCTTCTGCCAGGTCTTTTTCTTTTTATTCTGTAAAAAGAATGCTATAACGCCTGAAATTCCGAACAAAGGAATATAAGCCGCAAGAGATGCATTCTTAACGGTTCCGGTATAGAAAAGCGTTCCCTTTCCGATGATGTCGGGAAGCATTGAAAGGCTCTTAACGATATCAAAAAGGAGCTTTTCACTTGGATAAACAAGCATATCATAGCCGTTTATATAATTATCAAGTCTTGTGTTGCCCTGAACACCGACAAAAGCCTGCATAAGGAAAAATCCGGCAAACAAAACTCCCACAACTCCCGCAGTGAATGCTCTTCCGAATCTGACCGCAACGATTTCTTTATCTTCAAGATCGACATATCTGATAACAAAATAGATAACCAGAAAAACAACCTGTCCGAAGAAAAAGTAGTAATTCACGATAGACATAAAAGCAGTCATAAGCGCAAATAATACAAACGGCTTTCCTGCAAACTTAAACTTACCGTCTTCTTTTGCAGGCACATTCATGAGATTGTCAAATGCCAAAAGGAACAGCGGGAAGAATGCAACTGCATCCGTAAAATGGTTGAACACTATGTTGCATGCGTTAAATCCTGAAAAGGCATAGAGATAGCCACCGATCATGGCATAGGTATACTTATGTACATATTTTCTGATATACAGATAAGCACATGTTGCCGATACAGCATATTTAAGTGCCATCAGAAAAGGCATCATGAAAGGTATCGCACTCTCAGGAAAAAGAGTGGTCAGCCAGAAGAACGGACTTCCCCAGAGATAAAATGCAAAATCTCCGAACATTGTTCCGCCTAAATCGACATTCCAGTTCCAAAAGAATTGTCCGTTTCGTACCGCTCTGTGTGCAAGGATATAAAACGGGATCTGCTGTACATTGTAGTCACCATAGTAAAAGAATGGCATTCCTCTCTTGATGAGAATCGGAAGTACAGCGATCACATACATAAGGTATGCGCTAAGAAACATTACCACAGGCACATACCAGCTTTTTTCTGTAATTTTTTTCTTAGTATTAGTAGTTTCCAATCCAGTATCCAATATAATCTCCTCGTATATAAAAAAATGCTTAATCTAAAGAAAAAAGAGTGTCGCCATTTAAATAAACGACACTCTTTCTATATTATCCCTATTTTGAAACAATTTCAATTATATACGGATTAGTTGTTGATAAGCTTATCAGACTCATTGTTCCAGCTGTAAAGCTTTCTGATCTCCTCACCGATCTTCTCAGCGGGATGCTCTGATGCAAGCTTTCTCATAGCCTTGAAGTGAACCTGTCCGCCTGCCTCTGACATATCAAGAAGGAATTCCTTAGCAAAGCTTCCATCCTGGATGTCCTTAAGGATCTGCTTCATAGCCTTCTTCGTCTCAGGTGTGATAACCTTAGGTCCTGTGATGTAATCACCGTACTCAGCTGTGTTAGAGATTGAATATCTCATTCCTGCGAAACCTGACTGATAGATAAGGTCTACGATGAGCTTCATCTCGTGGATACACTCAAAGTAAGCGTTTCTGGGATCATATCCTGCCTCAACAAGAGTCTCGAAACCGCACTGCATAAGTGCACAAACACCGCCGCAAAGAACTGCCTGCTCACCGAAGAGGTCAGTCTCTGTCTCTGTTCTGAAGTTAGTCTCAAGAAGACCTGCTCTTGCTCCACCGATTCCTGCACCGTAAGCAAGTGCAAGATCAAGCGCCTTACCTGTAGCATCCTGCTCAACTGCAACAAGACAAGGTGTTCCCTTTCCTGCCTGGTACTCTGAACGAACTGTGTGTCCGGGAGCCTTAGGAGCGATCATAGCAACGTCTACATCCTTAGGAGCCTTGATAAGTCCGAAGTGTACGTTGAAACCATGAGCGAACATAAGCATGTTGCCGGGCTGAAGGTTGGGCTCGATGTCCTCTTTGTACATCTTAGCCTGCTTCTCATCATTGATAAGGATCATGATGATATCAGCCATCTTAGCAGCTTCTGCTGTATTATAGACTTTAAGTCCCTGAGCCTCAGCCTTAGCCTTGCTCTTTGATCCCTCGTAGAGACCGATAATTACGTTGCATCCTGAATCTTTAAGGTTAAGTGCATGAGCATGTCCCTGTGAACCATAACCGATAATTGCAATAGTCTTACCCTCTAATAATGAAAGGTTACAATCTTCCTGATAAAAAATACGTGCATCCTGTGACATTTCTTTTTCCTCCGTTTTTCCTTTTAAGGTTTTAAAAGTTTATATATATTTTGAAAGATCAAAATCATATATTATCAATAATTAATCATCAGTCATCTAAGTAAATGACCTTGTCTGTTCCTCTTCCGAGTCCCGCAATTCCTGTTCTTGCAAGCTCAAGAATCTCATATCCCTCAAGAAGTTTAAGGAACGCATCAATCTTGGACTGGTTTCCTGTAATCTCAACGATGACCGAATCAACGCTGACATCGACAATATTTCCTCTGAAGACATTTGCCGTAGCAAGAATACTCTGTCTCTGCTCGGCAGCCGCCTTAACTTTGACCATGGCAAGTTCTCTGTAAACACTGTCCGAAGGCATAAGTTCGTGAATATCTCTGACATCCACCAATTTGCCAACCTGTTTCTCAATCTGATCGAGTATGACGTCGTCTCCCGAAGCCACTATAGTGATTCTTGTGTATCTGGGATCTGCTGTTACACCGGCCGTGATACTCTCAATATTATATCCTCTTCTTGAAAACAAACCCGAAATTCTCGAAAGAACGCCGGGATTATTATCTACGAGAAGCTGAAATACTTTTTTCTGCATTTTACTTTCTGCTCCTTTGATTATTTCAGGATAAATATGCACCCTTTTTTTAACCAATTATATGCATTGTAGCACTACAAGCACACTTGTTCAACAAGTTTTTCTTTTTCACTTTAAATTTTTACCGATTCAACTCGATAAAGCGCTGTATTGACGGATTTAAGCCGTTATTGCTCTTTGCATTTTGTAAGAGCAACCGTCCCGGTGCGCGCAATCTCGACAATACTTACACTTCTGAGCATTTCGATAAAGAGTTCTATTCTTTCAGACGTATCACAGATCTGAATGATCATCATATTCTTTGACATATCAACTATCTGAGCATTCATGATCTCACAGTTTTCCATGATGTCTCTTCTGTTTTCTTTATTGTATTTTACTTTGATGAGCATAAGCTCTCTGTTTATACTAAGACTCTCTTTAAATGTCTTTACCTTGATGACATCTATTTTCTTGTTGAGCTGTTTCTCGATCTGTTCGATCGTACGCTCATCTCCCGATGAGACAATTGTCATGCAGGACACGCTCTTATCAGCGGTCTCACCTACAACAAGTGAATCAATATTAAAATTTCTTCTCGAGAACAAACCGGATACCTTGGAAAGGACACCTGCTCTGTTTTCTACAAGAACTGAATAAATACGCTTCATATCTGGGCTCCTTATCTAATATCATATGTGACAGCGATCATCACTTCTCTTTTGTAAGTTCCATGGGATCTACACAGACTTCCATAAGAGCCGACTTATCGTCCTTTAAGAACTTTTTGATCTCGGCGTCTATGTCACTATTTCCGTCAACCTTCTCATATTCCATTCCGTATGCTGCGGCAATAAGAGAAAGATCGGGATCACCCTGAAGTTCAACCATGGAATAATTGTCATTATAAGCAAAGTGCTGATGCTCTCTTACCATTCCAAGGAAACCGTTCTTCATGACAACAATCTTTACGTTTATTCCGTACTGTCTCATTGTTGCAAGTTCCATCATCGACATCTGGAAGGCACCGTCGCCGGTAACCGCAACAACCTGTTTTTTCTTATCTACAAGTTTTGCGCCCATGGCTGCGGGGATTGAATATCCCATAGTTCCCATACCGCCTGATGTAATGAATCTGCCATTCTTTACTATATGATATGCACAGGACCACATCTGATTCTGTCCTACGTCCGCAACGTAGATCGCATCGTCCTTCATAAGCTCTGAGAGTCTTACGATGAAATCCTTTGGCTTTATATATCCGCTCTTTGCGGGCTTAGTCTTAACAGCCGCATCTTTCTTGTAACCGTTTAAAACATCAAGCCACTCCGAGTGATCGTCCGCATGCTCATCCTGCTCAAGGAAATCTGCAAAAATATGCTTAATATCACCTACAAGCGGGATCGTAGGTCCGACGTTTTTACCGATCTCGGCAGGATCAACATCAATATGGACCATAACCTTATTCTCGGTTATAAGATCCGGTCTGTTGACCGCTCTGTCAGCAACTCTCGCACCTACCATAAGAAGAAGATCCGACTCGTTCATCGCCCTGTTTGCATAGCTCTGGCCATTATTTCCGACCATTCCGAAATACAGAGGATGTTCTGTAGGCATTACGCCGATACCCATCATTGTAGAAACAACAGGCACGCTGTTAAGCTCAGCAAACTCTCTGATCTCAGCGGTCGCCTTGCTTAAGTGAACACCGCCTCCGACACAGATAATAGGTCTCTTCGCCTTCTCAACTTCTTTTATTACTTTCTTTATCTGAACCATATTTCCCTTAACGGTGGGCTTATAGGTTCTCATGGAAATTGTCTCGGGATAACTAAACTTTCCTTCAAGCTGCGCATTCTGCACATCAAAAGGAATATCTATAAGGACAGGTCCCTTTCGGCCTGTTCCCGCAAGATAAAAAGCTTCTTTAAAAATTCTGGGAATATCATTAACATCCCTTACAAGATAACTGTATTTTACAAAAGACTCGACAGCTCCGCTAATGTCAGCTTCCTGGAAAACGTCACTTCCGATCATGTCGCTGTTTACCTGACCTGTGATAGCAACAAGAGGAATACTGTCGGCATAAGCCGTTGCAATACCTGTAATAAGATTTGTGGCACCGGGGCCCGAAGTCACGGCACAGACACCAACCTTACCACTGATCCTTGCATATCCGTTTGCGCAATGTGCGGCGTTCTGCTCGGTTCTTATAAGTACTCTCTTGATGTCAGATTCGAGAATCTTGTTCCAAAATGGATCAATCGCAACTCCCGAGTAACCGAATACAACTTCTGTCTTCTCTTTTTCAAGGCATTTTACTATAGCCTCAGCTCCTATCATGTCGTTCCTCCAAAATCTATTCTATTAGTCTATGCTTAAAATCTGTTTTACCAGTCTCACTGCATCTGCGGCATCGGTTGAATATCCGTCCGCTCCGATCTCTTCCGCGTAATCGGGAGTCACAACGGCACCCCCTATTATTATCTTGGAATCAAGATTTTCTTCATGAGCAAGGTCGACAACGTTTCGCATCTCTTTCATTGTTGTGGTCATAAGTGCGGAAAGAGCGATTATGCTGGCGTTATTTTCTTTTGCGGCCTTTACTATCTCTTCCTTGGGCACATCTTTTCCAAGATCGATCACATTGAATCCGTAATTTTTAAGCATAAGTGCTACCAGGTTCTTACCTATATCGTGAATATCTCCGTGCACAGTAGCAATAACAATTGCAGGAAGTTCCTTGCCGTCATCATCGTCGCCTTTAAGAAGCGGCTCAAGATAAGCGATTGAAAGTTTCATCGCCTCAGCTCCGGCTATAAGCTGCGGAAGGAAGTATTTGCCCTTGTCAAAAAGGTCACCCACTTCGTTGATCGCAGGCATCAGGACAGTGTCCAGAATAACCCTCGGCTCGATTCCCATATTCACGGCTTTTTCGGTGTTCTTAACGATGCTGCGCTTAGAACCCGTGAGCACATCTTTTTTTATTATATCAAGAATGTCTTCATTAGAGTTAGTGGTGATTTTAACCTCTTTTCCCGAAGGTGCACCACTTTCATTCTTCATTTCATATCTTTGCATCCTCCGGATGTAGCGAAGATCGGCGCCTTCTTTCTTCTTAAGAAGGTCTGATGCAAACGCTGCATTTACCAGCATTTCCTGAGAAGGATTGGCAATTGCCATCGAAAGTCCCTTCTCTATTGCCATGGTCAAAAATGCCGTATTTACGTTACTTCTCTGAGGAAGTCCGAATGAAATATTTGAAAGTCCGCATATCGTAGCGAAACCGTTTTTATAACAATAATCAATTGTATCAAGCGTATTGAGCGCCGCAGCGGGATCCGCTCCGACTGTCGCAACAAGACCGTCAACAACAATGTCCTGCTTTGTCATGCCCATATCTTTTGCCATCTCGGAGAGCTTAACGATATTGCCAATCTTCTCTTCGGTGTTCTTGGGAAGCCCCTCCGGATTAAGCGGAAGAAGGATGAACATAGCTCCGTATTTCTTCGCAATCGGAAGAAATACCTCGGCTTTACCCTTCTCAAGTGATATGGAATTCATAAGCGCTCTTCCCGGATACCTTCTGAGAGCCGCTTCCATAACCTCCGCGCTACTCGTATCAAGGCAAAGAGGAAGATCTGTTATGGAAGTAACTTCCTCCATAACCGTGAGCATCATGCCCTTTTCATCAATTCCGCTCATACCGACATTGATATCAAGAATAGACGCTCCGTCTTCTTCCTGTTTCTCGGCAAAGTCGATGACCATATCAAGATTGCCCTCGCGGAGCTGTTCCTGAAGCTTCTTCTTACCTGTAGGATTTATTCTCTCACCTACTATCATGAAAAGATCGTCCATTCCAAATGACAGACTGCTTCTTTCTGAAGATAGATATCTCTTTGAAGCATCTTTTCTGCGAATGGGATTTCCTTCATCATCTCTTATCGTAGAAGGCTTTAGATCGCCGTATCTTTCCTTAAGTCCTCTTATAAAGTCGGGAGTTGTTCCGCAGCATCCACCAAGGACAGATGCACCCGCATTTATAAGCTTCTCCATCTCAATTACAAAAGTTTCGCAGTCCATGTCATACTCGGTGTTTCCGTTTTCATCGACTGAAGGAAGTCCTGCGTTAGGTTTTGCAATGATCGGAATACTTGTTACAGAAGCCATATTTCCAATGATCTCAACCATCTTATCGGGTCCCGTCGAGCAGTTCGCACCTATCGCACATGCGCCGAGAGCTTCCAATGTTATTGCACTTGCCGCAGCATCCGAACCAAAGAGCGTTCTTCCGTCCGCCTCAAAAGTAAGAGTAACCATTACCGCAAGATCGGACACCTCTTTTGCCGCAATAAGCGCAGCTCTGCATTCCTGAAGGCTCATCATCGTCTCAACAACAAGAAGATCACATCCTGCGCTCTCAAGTATTCTTATCTGTTCTTTATAAACATCTACAAGTTCTTCAAAATCAAGGTCGCCAATAGGCTTAAGCTGCTTTCCCGTCATGGTAAGGTCGCCTGCAACAAGCGCTCTTTCGCCGACCGCCTCCTTGGAAAGCTTGACCAGTTCGGAATTTATTTCTTCAATTCTTCCTTCAAAGCCATAGTCTGCAAGCTTTATCCTGTTTCCCGTAAAAGTGGGGGCATAGACAATATCAGAGCCCGCATCTGCATATGCACTCTGAAGTTTTTTCATTACATCCTTATGATTAAGAATCCAGTCTTCAGGGCACACTCCGACCGGCATTCCCGCTTTAATGAGATTGGATCCCGTAGCTCCGTCAAGAAATATTATCCTGTCTTCGCTAAATTTCAAAAATTCTTCTCTGGTCATAGATCATTTTCCTTTTACACAAATCTTTTGCTCAAAAACTATCGGGGCAACATAAAAAAAACATCAAGCACAATATCATCACCAACACAGGTTTAACCCACATTGACGGATAAGGAATCACCCCACTGTATGATAATCTATCAAGTACCGCAATAACAAGTACATGATAATAGTAAATTACATCGGAACTCTTTTTACCAATCTTATACAGAAACTTTCCGTAACCGGCTTCGCACTCGGACAAAAGAAATATTCCGATAACAGCTATAAGCGAGCCTATATAGACTTCTTTTTTCCCAAAAATAAAAGTCTCTGCGACCGAACAGGCTATCCCTGCCGCGATCATAAGAATAAATACGGGCTTTTTCTTTGCCATCACTTCAACATAAGAATCGCCGTATTCCTGTTTCTTTTTCCTGAAAATATCAGATAAAAGAATTCCTGTAAGCACAAACGGAAGGCCGACAAACAGCCAGTTTCTCATAACATACCACGTTGTAATGCTGATATCAAAAGGCCTTATCGGATAATAAGTCTGAAGCGCCTCTCCAAAATATAACATAAAAAGAAGGCCTGCGATCAGCCATTTGTACCATTTTCTGAGAACTCCCGCAAATATATAGATCAGTCCGATTGCATAAATGAGTGCAAAAAGAAACCACATATGATCGAACGTAAATACAGAGTCATAAACAAAAGTACCGGAATTAAAAAGTACAAACCAAAGCGCTTCCTTCAGAGAGTATTTGGATACAAGCCACTCTTTGATCGAATCGCCAAGATAAATATGAATTAAAAGAGAAAATACAAAATAAACGGCATAGACAATCCCCGTTATCTTAAGTAACTTAACGATATATCTTCCGCTCTTTTCCCTTATCTTATCTGTATCTTCATCCCCGTCTCGTAAAAGAAATCTTCCGGATAGTGCAAAGAAATAAGGCACCGCTATTCTGCTTACGGCATCCATCGCTGTTCCAAAGTTTCCGGGAAACCTTGTATGTATCACGATAACCAGCATGCATGCTATAAAATTTACAAGATATAAGAATTTGTTTTCTTTCATTATTTTGGCCATTTCAGAAAAGAAGCACTGATATTACTCAGTGCTTTCTGTATCTTCTGTAACTTCTTCTGTTTCTTCAGCTTCGTCATCGTCACTAATAGTGGCAAATTTGAATGCATCTTCGGTAGTTACCGAAACGCCTTCATCCGTGGGATTTTCCCCGTGAAGAACCTGCAACATTATGAAGGTTCTTTTATTTGCACGTTCGTAATACTGACTTGCAAGAGATAAGCTCTCTTCATCAAACTCATTGTCATATGCTTTGTGATAGCATTCATTCGCCATCTGCATATAATCTTTTGCCTCGGATGCAATATCCGCAATACCTGAAAATTCATTTGGAACTTTGAGATCCCCCATAGCCTTATAAGCCTCATTCATCTCATCAAGGTAACCGAGAAGTTCCTCTTTTGCAGAGTCGGAATCAGGATTTATACCGTTTATCGAACTGTCATACTCCGCAAGTTTGTCGTAAAACTCCGACATACTTGTCTTATACGCAGAAAGAGCACTATTCTCTTTCTTCCCACACCCCGTCATAATTGTTAACACCATAAAAAATGTCATACTAAAAACAACATTAACAATCTTGAATTTTCTCTTCTTTTCCAAAACAATCTCCATATCAATCAACGTATTTTGATGCAGCCTTAAGTCTTGTAAGCGCTCTTGCAAGACCGGCCTGTGATTTCTTGAATTCCTTAATGGACTGCTTCTGCTGCAAATGTTCCATCGCGAATTCATAAGCCTCCCTAGCTCTCTGTTTGTCGATATCCTCGGGTTTCTCTACAGTATTTACAAGCACGATACATCTGTTGTTTGCAACCTGAACAGAACCAAGACTAACCACACCATAAAGCCACTCCCCACCGGGCTTTTTAATCTTGATCACACCGTCAGATAACGCAAGGATCATTTCCTCATGATTGGCAAGTACGGCGAGCTCACCGTCTGCGCAAGGTAAAATGATCTCTTCCGCCCTGTCGTCATAAAATATTCCGTTGACGGAAATTACCCTCAGTCCGAAGGTCATTACCTTATTACCATTCATATTTTATGCCTCTATCTGCTTTGCTTTTTCAACGACTTCCTCAATAGTACCGACGTTGAAAAATGCAGCTTCAGGATACTCGTCCATCTCACCGTCAATAATGGCCTTGAAGCCTTTAATGGTATCGGCAAGAGGTACAAACTTTCCTTTTATACCCGTAAACTGTTCAGCAACATGGAAAGGCTGAGACAAAAATCTCTGAATCTTTCTTGCTCTGTAAACAGTAATCTTATCTTCATCACTAAGTTCCTCCATACCGAGGATTGCGATGATATCCTGAAGTTCTTTGTACTTCTGGAGTATTTCCTGCACCTTGATCGCAGTCTCATAATGCTCTTTTCCGACAATGTCCTCTTCAAGGATTCTGCTTGAAGATTCAAGAGGATCGACCGCAGGATAAATACCCTGCTCAACGATCTTACGTGAAAGAACCGTCGTAGCATCAAGATGCGCAAATGTCGTCGCAGGAGCAGGATCCGTTAAGTCGTCCGCAGGCACATATACTGCCTGAACGGATGTAACCGATCCAAGTCTGGTCGAAGTAATTCTCTCCTGAAGCATACCAAGATCTGTTGCAAGAGTAGGTTGATATCCAACCGCCGAAGGCATTCTTCCAAGAAGCGAAGAAACCTCTGAACCCGCCTGTACAAATCTGAATATGTTATCTATGAAAAGAAGTACATCCTGGTGCTTTACATCTCTGAAATACTCCGCCATTGTAAGACCTGTCTCCGCAACACGCATTCTTGCTCCGGGTGGCTCATTCATCTGGCCGAACACAAGCGCTGTCTTATTAATAACGCCTGATTCATTCATTTCACTCCAAAGGTCGTTACCTTCACGTGATCTTTCTCCAACTCCCGTAAAGATTGAATATCCGCCGTGCTCCGTCGCGATATTCTGAATAAGTTCCTGGATAAGGACGGTCTTACCTACACCGGCACCACCGAAAAGTCCGATCTTTCCGCCCTTTGCATAAGGTGCAAGAAGATCGATAACCTTTATTCCCGTCTCAAGGATCTCAACTACGGGGCTCTGATCGACAAGCCTCGGTGGTTCTCTGTGAATATTCCATTTTTCCAATGTCTTCACGTCACCTTTTTTGTCAATCGTATCTCCGAGAACGTTAAACAATCTTCCAAGGACTTCCTCTCCTACAGGAACACTGATAGGTCCACCCGTGAGATAAACTTCCATATCTTTGCTCAGTCCCTCACTGGGAGAAAGCATGATGCATCTCGCAACGTTGTCACCGATATGCTGTGCAACTTCCATGACACGCTTCTGGTCTTCGACCATTACAAAGAGTGCATCACTGATATAAGGAAGATCGCTGTCCTCAAATTTTACGTCTACAACAGGTCCCATGACCTGCAAAATCTTACCGTTTTTCAACTGTAATTCCTCGTTTTCTGCTTATCTTTGTTTCTCTCTTTGGCTTTTTTGGCATTCTTAAGAGCTTTCGCCCCGCTGACAACCTCAGTTATTTCCTGAGTTATCATTGCCTGTCTCTGCCTGTTATAGGTTCTTTGAAGTTCGGCGATCATTGCCTCCGCATTCTTATTCGCGGAATCCATCGCCATCATTCTGGCACTCTGAACACTGCAAAAAGCCTCAACCAATGCTCCATAAATAAAGCCCGTAACATAATTGGGAACTATATTATCCAGGATTGCCGAAGGGCTTGGCTCCATAAGGAACTCTTCGAGCATGGCTCCGGTCACCGGTTTTTCTCTCTTGATGTCGGTAATGATCTCAAGAGGAAGAAGCTTTTCAAACTTAGTATCAATCTTTGTTCCGTGAACAGTCGTATAAATAATATAGAACTCGTCCAATTTTCTCGAATAGTAATAATCAAGAATCTCCGCAGCTATTTTCCTTGCTCTGTGAAGAGTGGGATTCTGCGACGTAAACATGAATGATTCCTCAATATCAAAATTCTTGGAAAGGAAATGAAAACGGCCGACCTCACCTATGACAAAGAGTTTCCAGTCCCCTTTATCAGCTGCAATCTTCTCTTCGGCAAGCTTTATGACATTGTGGTTATAAGAACCGGCAAGTCCCTTGTCGTCAGTAAAGATGATGTATCCTCTCCTTCGCTCATCCTCGGGGATTTCAAGCCTCGTCTCCAGGAAGATATTATCAACCCCTTCCGGTAAATGTCTTACCAGACGTGAGATCATTGCCTGAGTGGAAAAAAAAGAACGGCTCGGTATCAGTGAGCATCTTTTTCGCCCTTCGAAGCTTTGTAGAAGAGATCAGATACATCGCATTTGTAATTTTTCTGGTATCGTTTACGCTGTTTATACGATCCCTGATTTCTTTAATGGTCGCCACTTTCCAATTCTTCCTTAAGTCTCTTGTTCTCGCTGTCGTTAAATTCATCAACGGCTTCGAGAATTTTCTTCTTTAACTGATCGGACAAATCTCTGCTCTTAGAAAGTTCTTCGCAGATATCGCCCTGTTCCGTATCAAAATAAGCAAGAAGTCTTTCTTTGTATTCCCTGACTTTTTTAACAGGGATCATATCAAGTCTGCCCGCACCTACAGCAACCAGAATGATTACCTGCTCATGCATTGCAAGCGGCTGCTCAAGCGGCTGCTTAAGAAGTTCCATAAGAACATTTCCGTGTGCAAGCTGATTCTTGGTTGTCTCATCAAGGTCTGAACTAAACTGTGTAAACACAGCCATTTCTCTGTACTGTGCAAGATCCACTCTTATACTTCCCGCTGCTTTTTTCATTGCTTTGGTCTGAGCCGCGCTACCTACACGAGATACGGAAAGTCCTACATTAACGGCAGGTCTCATTCCTTCAAAAAACAGGTCACTCTCAAGGAAGATCTGTCCGTCCGTAATAGATATAACATTGGTAGGAATGTATGAAGATACATCACCCGCCTGCGTCTCAATGATAGGAAGTGCAGTAATTGAACCTCCTCCAAGCTCCGATGAAAGCTTACTTGATCTCTCAAGCAATCTTGAGTGCAAATAGAATACATCTCCGGGATACGCTTCTCTTCCCGGCGATCTCTCAAGAAGAAGCGAGATTGCTCTGTATGCAACGGCATGCTTGGAAAGATCGTCATAAACAATAAGGCAATCCTTACCCTGATGCATGAAATACTCAGCCATTGCTGTTCCTGAATACGGCGCAATATACTGAAGCGGCGCCATATCTGAAGCTGTTGAGCTTACAACTATCGAATAGTCCATAGCTCCCGTCTTCTTAAGTGTCTGTATGATCTTTGAAACGGTAGATGCTTTCTGACCGATCGCAACATATATACATATTACGTTTTTGCCCTTCTGGTTAATAATGGTATCAAGGGCAATCGATGTCTTACCGGTCTGCCTGTCACCGATAATAAGCTCTCTCTGTCCGCGTCCTATAGGGAACATGGTATCAATAGACAAGATTCCCGTTTCCATAGGCTCGTTTACGGACTGTCTCTCAATAATTCCGGGTGCCGGCTGTTCAACCGGTCTGTATCCGGATTCCTTGATATCTCCAAGTCCGTCAATAGGCGTTCCGAGAGCATCTATTACTCTTCCGATAAATGCTTCTCCGACAGGTATTCCGGCTTCCTTGTAAGTTCTGACAGCTCTTGTTCCCTGTCTGATGCCTGTATCGTTACCAAACAGGATACATCCGATGTGATCTTCACGTATATCCTGGGCCATACCTTTGGTTCCGCCTTCAAACTCGATGATCTCGCCATAGAAAGCATGCTCGATACCGTCGATATTAGCGATTCCGTCTCCAACCCAGGTTACCGTTCCGACTTCTCTGTCACCAATTGCAAGATCAAAGTTCTCAACTTTGCTGCTGAGCATGCTGATGATCTTGCCGGTTTCTCTGTCTCCGGTCTTCCTGCTTAAGTTATTTAATTCTGCACGAAGCTGCCTTGCTCTTCCCGCATCGGACCAGTCGTATTCAAAGTTCTTGCATGATACGATGAATCCGCCTCCGATAGAAGTGTCCTGAACAAGTTCCATATCAATTTCCGGAACGTCAAACTTCTTAAGGAGTATTCCCTTTATCTTGGAAAGCTGTTCCTCACTGGGAGCAATGCCCGCGTAGCGCAGTTTAGCTTTCAATAATTCACTCATTCTTTGCTCCGGCTTCGTTTATAAATTTGTCGTATAATTCTTTGTCGTCGGCAGCACTGTGCTTGGTAGCGGCAATCTTGGATGCCGCATCTATAACCATATCTGTAAGCTGAGCTGCGTATACCTCTTTGGCACGTTCATTCTCAACTTCGGCATTGTGCTTAGCCTCAACAATAATCTGATCGCCCTTTTTCCTGGCGTCATTAACAATACGCTCATATTCCGCATATCCCTGCTTCTTGATGTCGCCAAGGATCTGCTCTTTCTCTTCATCAACATGAGCAATCTTTTCTTCATATTCTTTTTTGGTCTCAAACGCTTCCTGTTTAGCGGCATCTGCCGCTTTTGTAGCGCTGTCCACTTCTTCTCTTCTCTGCATGAGAATAGCGTCGACCCTGCCGAAAAGAAATTTTTTCGCCAGCAAATACAAAAACAAAAGATTAAATATAGTTAAACCAATTTGTATCCAATCTACATTTAACACGTCGTAACCCCTTTTTGTCGATAATTATTTGAAAATAATAATCATAATAGCAACTACAAATCCGTAGATAGCTGTAGCCTCTGCAAGTGCACAACCCAAAAGAAGAAGCTTCATTATCTTACCGTCAGCTTCCGGCTGTCTTGCAACCGCATCTGTAGCTTTTGCAGTAGCTATACCGATACCAAGTCCTGCTCCTAATCCTGTGAATGCAGCTATAGCTGCTCCTATTGCTGTTAAATCCATTTTATTTCCTCCTTGTGCCGTATTATTCAACGGCTTCTTTAATGTATAATGACGTCAAAAAGACAAAGACATATGCCTGGATTGCTCCGTCAAATATGTCAAAATACAAGCTAAACATTGCCGGTACGATTACCGGTGCGACAGCTTTGATAAGCTCCATGATAACCGTAGCTCCGAGAATATTACCGAAAAGTCTCATGCAAAGAGACAACGGTCTTATAAGAAGCTCCAAAACATTCATGGGTGCGATCACAGCCATTGGCTGTGCAAAGCCTTTGAGCCAGTTCCTGAGACCTTTCTTCTTAAAGCCTGCGGCTTCAACAAGAATAATGCTCATGATTGAAAGCGCTATCGTCACGTTAAGATCCATGGTCGCAGGTACAACACCAAATAATCCGACCATATTGGAAAAAGCAATGAATATAAGCACCGTAGCAATATAATCGGCATATCCCATTGCCTCTTCTCCCAGCATTCCGCCGGTAACACCTCTTATCCATAACACAAAGCTTTCAACCGCAGCCTGGCGTTTTGAAATATTATGTACCTTAAAATCCCTTGTAAGGATTAGCATAAGAATAAACAAAACAAGCATAACCACCCATGTCAGGACAACGGACTTATATATTTCCAAAGTTCCGCTTCCGACGGGAATTCTAAGGAACGTTTTATCTTCCATCAAAAGTTCATTAAGAATCTCTTTTAAATCCATAGCGTATACCTTCCCCAAAAATATACAATAATTATAGAAAATCCACTTTAATAATGCAATGTAAAAAAAAGCCTTAACTTTGCTTAATTTGGTGTTTTGGCAAAGTTAAAGCTTTTGATATTATTTTTGTACCATGTTTTACATTACTTCTATACTGTCTCTGTCGGCGCTTGCTTTGATCGTCAATTTATCATATGTCTTTCTGTCTTCCTCAATTCTAAGTACCATTCTGTCAATGACAAACACCGTTCCGGAATAAGCAACTTCGGTAATTGTTGCTCTTGCCTCGCTTCCTTTGTCAATTTCAGCCTGGACCTTACTCTTTTTCGCTTCAAGGTCTTTTATCTTGCCTTCCTTCATTCCTATCGCAGCATTAACCTTGATCTTCCATTGCATCCTCTGTCTGTCGGCGGATGCATCCTCGGAAAGCCTGTCTCTTTGCACTTTAAGGCTGTTAAGTTCCTCTTCCTCTCTGCTTATTGCTTTGTTGATATTGCTGAGCTCAGCAAGTATGGTATTGTTTACGCCAAGAGTGACAATGGTCTTTGCACCGGCTTTGTTTCCGACTGACGCCGTTTCAATTCCAAAAAGACTCTGAACACTTCCTCCGTATATAGTTCCCACTCTTCCATATGTTCTGATAAGTCCGCTCGCGACGACATTGCAGTTTATGAAATAGTTAGCGGAAATATTTTTTCCGCTTATCGTTACACCCTCAAAGAATTTCGCCGAGACATCTCCCTTTGCTTTTATCGAGCCTCTGATGGGACATGTCGCACCCCCTTTAATGATAACATTCCTTCCGCTAACTATTTCAGAGCTTTCCATATGGCCGCCTATTATCACGTCTCCCGACGCATTAATATCACATCCGGAATGAACATCTCCGGTTACATATACAACCCCGTCATAAACAATCTTATTATCGGTTATCTTTACTTCGGGAAGTATCATAATCTTTTCGATATTTATCACTCCGTCGACCATGCTGATGGCACCGGAGTATTTTGCAACATAAGTAACCCTGTCATTCAGTATCATAAATCCCTCGCCTTTTAAGATTGGGATTTCTTTACCGTTTCTTGCCCGCAGAGCTTCTCCGTATACGTTATATCCGTCTTCTCCTTTTTTCGCCTTGTGATATATTGCAATCTTATCGCCGGCCTTAACCTGCTTGATTGCTTCGATATTCGAAAGATCCGCCGTTCCGTCATTCAATATCACAGGCTCCTGCTCCTGCTCCATATCCACCAAGAATTCATAATAGCCGTCAACTCCGTTAACAGCGGCTTTTCCTGCGGCAACAACATATTTCTCATTATGATTTAAGTTACTTAGCATATTTGAAATTGCTTCTTTGTTGATTCCCGCCATTATTCTGCACTGAACAAGGAAGCTCATGATCAGATCTTCAGTATATACTGCGCCGTCATTTCGCGCAGGAAGCTTAATCCAGCATATCATCTCATCGGAAGTAAACGACAGAAACTCATCCCTGTTTTCAAGCATGTAGTTAAGAAGAACAGTTTCATTGGGAACACCGTCAGTCCTATCAAGCACTTCTTCATCATGTACTCTGTGCCCTACAAAGCCATATCCCTCTCCCAATATGCGTTCTCTTATGCGACGCATATCACGGGCAGTGTACATCATCGATGAAAATGCGCTGATATCAAGTCCGTCTTCTATACCGAGTCTGAGCTCTCTCATCTGATCGGCCTGATAAAGAGGATTGGTATATGGAGTAATATCAATCTGATGCTCAAGTCCTATGCGCATCTCATACATCTGTTGCCAGCCATACGACGCATCAGCATATCTTCCGACGTCGATGCCGTTCTCAAGGCCTATCCTGATTTCTTTTATCGCATCGCTTCTCATATCCGGATTGATATATTTATCTATAGATATTTTTTCCTTAAGACATATTCTTATCTGCTCAATCTGCTCCGCATCATACTTTTCCCTTACATACTGACTTATATCTACATTATCCTTATACGCGGCATGCAGTTCTTCAAGTATGCTCGCATTGTAACTGCGTATCTGAGCCTCATCAAAGAAAAGTCCGTCTTCCGCACTTTTTCTGATCGCTCTCATTTTCATGTAAGGAATATCAACAGAAGCGTATTTAGAGATATCAATTCCCGCTTCGAGACCTTTTCTGATCTCACGCATTTGAAGGCTGTCAAATGCCGGGTCCTGAAAGAAAATGATAGGAACACCTTCTCCCCTGCTGAGGCCGATGCGGAGCTCTCTCATCTGATCCGCAAGGTATTCCCTCTTTGCATATGCAGATACATCAATTCCCGCAGCAATTCCCTTTCTTATCTGAGAAATCTGCTGAACATCAAATCCCTGTTCTCTGTATGAACTCATATCGATGTTCTGAGTCATTTCAATCCTGAGCTCTTCCATCTCAGTCCACGATTTTCTGGGATCCATATATTTTGCAACATCAACTTTATCATTGATACCCTTTCGTATCTCTGAAAGCTGAAGTGCATTAAAATTAAGAGCCCGAAGCTTATCAGCGTCAGCCCCTAATTTTTTGCACATCTCTAGTTCTCTCTCCAACGCACTCTTATTAAGCGAAGAGAGACCGGAGTAAGACATCGTTTCATTTTCAAGATCAAGTTCTAAATCAAGTTCCTGAGCATCCATAGATGTCACATCTCCCAACCGGTCATGGAATATCGGCCTGCAATGCACTATCAATTATCTATTTCTTATAACAATTTTATCATTATTACATTTACCGCTCAAGAACTAATTAATCTCCCCTTATAAACCCAGTTCAAATCTGTGTTTATTACGCAAACGATAAAACAGTTAATTTTTTAATAGCATTTTCAAATATTATGTGCTAGAATGAAACGAGTTTTTATTTTAAATTTAGGAGAGAAAAGTTATGAAAAAGAAATTATTGGCAACAATGTTCGCACTTGCATTAGCAACAAGCTCTGTTGCTTGCGGAGCTCAGAAAGTTGAGCCTGCAACAAACAACAATGCAGAAAGCGAAGCATCCGCTGAAGCAGCACCTTCTGATTCTTCAAACGAAAACGCTGCAGAAAGCACATCTTCAGAAAGCTCTGACGCAAGTGATTCCGGCGAAAACATTTCAGGTGTTGTAAACGGAACCACATATGAAAACAAGTTTTTTGGGGTTAAGTTTTCTTTAGGCGATAACTACAAATTTGCAAATGCTGAAGAGCTTCAGACATTAAACAGCACAATAACAGATCTTGATGCATTCAAAGATAACAAAGCTGCAAAGAAAGCTCTCGACAGCGGTAGTATTATGGTAGTAACTTACGCTGTTGACGGAACAACAGGCAAAACACTTAATGTTGTTCTTCAGAGTGTAGGTTCACTTGCAGGAGCACTTGCAAATGAGCAGTCAATTATGGAATCTCAGAAAGAGCCTTCAATTTCAGCTCTTGAAGCTCAGGGATTAACAGATGTAACTGCCGAGATGGAGACAGTTAAGTTCTTAGGCGAAGATCATCCTTCACTTGTACTTAATGCAAAAATAAACGGCACAGTTCTGTACCAGAGATGTATCTGTCTTATCAAAGACGGTTATATTATAACTTTCACAGGATCGGGACTTGAAGCCGATAACTATGACTCAGAATTATTAAGCGCAGAAAAAATAGCTGAATAATTTAAATATTTCACTTCTAAAAAAGAGCCTCACACAAATGTGTGAAGCTCTTTTCTTTTAGAATCTTATCTGATAATCATTATCAGTTCTTCTTTGAGCTATTGTAAACTTTCTTAGCTTCCTCAAGTCCAGCCTTAAGTCCAGCAAGTCCTGCCTTAGCAACCTCAGCTGATGTCTCAGCAAGTTCCTTAGCAATAACTGTAGCCTTCTCAGCAGCATCCTTGAGCTTTTCCTTTGTCTCGTCATCTACGATGTTCTTTGAACCGCAGCATGCGCTCTTCTCAGCGATAGCAGCCTGTGCAGCAGCAAGTCTTGCAACAGGTACACGGAAAGGTGAGCATGATACATAGTCAAGACCGATCTTGTGGCAGAACTCAACTGATGAAGGATCACCACCGTGCTCACCACAGATACCAACGTGGAGACTGGGATTTACGGGCTTACCAAGCTTAAGTGACATCTCCATAAGCTTACCAACACCAGTCTGGTCAAGCTTAGCGAAAGGATCGTTCTCGAAGATCTTAGCATCATAGTAAGCATCAAGGAACTTACCAGCGTCATCACGAGAGAATCCGAATGTCATCTGTGTAAGATCGTTTGTACCGAAGCAGAAGAAGTCAGCTTCCTTAGCGATTTCGTCAGCTGTAAGAGCAGCTCTGGGGATCTCAATCATTGTACCAACTTCGTACTCAAGCTTAGCGCCTGCAGCAGCGATCTCAGCGTCAGCTGTCTCTACTACTACCTTCTTAACGTTCTTAAGCTCCTTAACTTCGCAAACAAGAGGAATCATGATCTCAGGCTTAACGTTCCAATCAGCGTGTGCCTTCTGTACTTCAAGAGCAGCACGGATAACAGCCTTAGTCTGCATCTTAGCAATTTCAGGATATGTAACTGCAAGACGACATCCTCTGTGACCCATCATAGGGTTGAACTCGTGAAGAGAATTGATGATAGCCTTGATATCTTCTACGCTCTTGCCCTTAGCATCTGCAAGCTTCTTGATCTCGTCCTCTGTTGTAGGAACGAACTCGTGAAGCGGAGGATCAAGAAATCTGATTGTAACAGGATTTCCTTCAAGTGCCTCATAAAGAGCTTTGAAGTCGTTCTGCTGATAAGGAAGAATCTTATCAAGTGCAGCTTCTCTCTCTTCTACTGTATCTGAACAGATCATCTCACGGAATGCAGCAATTCTGTCTTCCTCGAAGAACATGTGCTCTGTACGGCAAAGACCGATACCCTCAGCACCAAGTTCTCTAGCCTTCTTAGCATCAGCAGGTGTATCAGCATTTGTACGAACCTTAAGCTTTCTGAACTGGTCAGCCCAAGCCATGATACGTCCGAACTCACCGGCGATCTGAGCGTCTACTGTAGCAATCTGTCCTTCGTAGATGTTACCTGTTGTACCATCGATTGAAATGAAGTCTCCCTCTGTGAATGTTTTTTCCGCCAAGAGTGAACTTCTTGTTTTCTTCGTCCATGTTGATGTCACCGCAACCTGATACGCAGCACTCACCCATTCCACGAGCAACTACGGCAGCGTGTGATGTCATACCACCACGAACTGTAAGGATACCCTGAGCAGCCTTCATACCTGTGATATCCTCAGGAGATGTCTCAAGACGAACAAGAACAACCTTCTCGCCTCTTGCAGCCCATTCTACTGCGTCATCAGCTGTGAATACAACCTTACCGCAAGCAGCTCCGGGAGATGCACCAAGACCCTTTCCGATAGGTGTTGCAGCCTTAAGAGCAGCAGCATCGAACTGAGGGTGAAGAAGTGTATCAAGGTTACGAGGATCGATCATAGCAACTGCTTCTTCAGGAGTCTTGTGTCCTTCATCAACGAGGTCGCAAGCGATCTTAAGAGCAGCAGGAGCTGTTCTCTTACCGTTACGGCACTGAAGCATATAGAGCTTCTTGTTCTCAACAGTGAACTCCATATCCTGCATGTCATGATAGTGGTTCTCAAGAGTATCACATACTTTGATGAACTCAGCGTATGCCTCAGGGAACTCCTTCTCCATCTGAGCGATAGGCATAGGTGTACGAACACCTGCAACTACGTCCTCACCCTGTGCGTTGATAAGGAACTCACCCATAAGCTTATTCTCACCTGTAGCAGGGTCACGAGTGAATGCAACACCTGTACCGGACTCATTGTTAAGGTTACCGAATACCATAGGCATTACGTTAACAGCTGTTCCCCATGAGTAAGGGATATCGTTATCACGACGATATACGTTAGCACGAGGGTTATCCCATGAACGGAATACAGCCTCGATAGCAAGCTTAAGCTGCTCTACAGGATCTGAAGGGAAGTCCTTGCCAAGCTGTTTCTTATACTCAGCCTTGAACTGCTCAGCGAGCTCCTTAAGGTCAGCTGCTGTGAGGTCAACGTCAAACTTAACACCCTTCTTCTCTTTCATCTGGTCGATAAGCTGCTCGAAGTACTTCTTACCAACCTCCATAACTACGTCAGAGAACATCTGGATGAAACGACGATATGAATCATATACAAAACGCTCGAATGCAGGATCAGGATTACCCTTGATCATTGCTGCAACTACTTCATCATTAAGACCGAGGTTGAGGATTGTATCCATCATACCGGGCATAGAAGCACGAGCTCCTGAACGAACAGAAACAAGAAGAGGATTCTGAAGGTCACCGAATTTCTTTCCGTTGATCTCTTCCATCTTCTTAACGCCTTCCATAGCCTGAGCCATGATCTCGTCGTTAATCTTACGGCCATCCTCATAGTACTGTGTACATGCCTCTGTTGTGATTGTGAATCCCTGAGGTACAGGAAGACCAATACTTGTCATCTCAGCAAGGTTGGCACCCTTACCACCGAGAAGGTTACGCATTGTCATGTTACCTTCATTGAACATATAAACCCACTTGTTCGCCATTTTTGTCATACCTTTCTTACCGGTACTATTAAAAACCGGTACCTTTCATGTATTTCTTTTTTATAACTACCGCGGAAACCACTACCGTGAAATAAAAACGCGGATAATTACCGATTTAATAAAATATAAAACCTCTAAATAAAAAACCTCTGAATATTACACTTTTGGCCCCTTTACAGGAACAAAACTGTCAAATATATAAATGTCAAAATTCTGCTCTGCCCTTGCAAGCTCCTCTTCGCTCTTAATAGTCCATGCAGCTGTGACATTTTTATACAGGTGCCTGCACAGCCATAATGACAGGTTACCCGGATATTTGTGATTGTATGATATAAAATCGGGTCTTGTTAAAAAATTCAGAAAAAGATTCGTGAGCGCGAAGTAAAGAAAGCTGTTAAATTCCGAAGGCGACTCCTTATGAAACTCATCGGAGAGCTGTCCTCTCATGATCTGCGGTTTATGCTTTCTATACCAAAGCAAACCGAGCGGATTGAAGGACTCAATGCAATAAACTCCTTTATAAGATGAAAGAAGCGCATCCGCTTTCGAACAAACAGTACAATTTTTAAATTCGATCTTAAGCTCCACAATAAGCGGAACTTTACCGTCTACAAGCGCCAAAAAATCTTCGAATTTGGGGATTTTCTCAACAGAATCAAGAATATGAAACCTTTGAAGCTCTTCATATGTATAGTCAATTACCTTACCCTTAACTCCGAAGCTCCCGTCCTTATTCTTCACTGCATCTTCGGGAATCTCACCCTCTGAATATCTCGCCACTCTGGCAAGAGTAAAATCATGAAAAATAACCGGAACACCATCCTTGGTAAGCTGAACATCACACTCAATCCCGTAGCCGGCATCCACTGCCTTCTTAAAGGCCGCCATAGTGTTTTCCGGTGCATCCGATGAATTGTCATGAAGTCCACGATGCGCATAACGCACACCTAAATGAGGTAATCTGTCAGGTTTATGTACTATCCTCGGCATGATCATCAGCAAATAAAGAACGACCATTATAGGTGCTATTTCGCACAAAACCCTAATAAAAAGCATTAATCCACTTCCTACTGATAATTTTTTAACACGTCTGCTACATATTTTACTTCCTAATTGTTTAATTCGCAACAATTAAATGCGTTAATCGACATTAATTTCATATAATTTTAATCATCAACGTCGAAATTCTCGAGTATATTACCCTTCATATCGGGTCTCGCATCGCCGTGTTTGACCAAAAGCATTGTCAAAAATGCCAAAACTGAAAAGATAAATGCATAAGGGAATAACGTCTTATATGATATATGCTCAAGCAGATATCCCGAGAATACAGGTGTAAACACCTGAGCAGCCATTGAGAACGTATAATATGTTCCCGTGTACTTACCTATCTCTCCCGCTTTACACATCTCAACAACCATCGGATAAGAGTTTACGTTGATCGCAGCCCAGCCTATTCCGACAATTGCAAAAAAGATATTTATAGAAGCTGAAAAATGCGGGTAAAGTCCTGTAATAATGTAGCTTGCAGCCATAAAAACAATTCCGCAAAGAATAGTCTTTTTTCTGCCTATCTTTCCTGATATATATGCAATGGGAATATAACTGAGTGTAGCCGCAACAGTGGCAACAAGAAGGCATGTAGCGTAATCATTGTTGTGAAGATCCCACACAACGCCCACAAAACGCGAAAACGCCGTAGTCACCGCATTGTAAGCCGTAAACCAGAAAAATACCGAGATCAGAAGAAAAATGAGACTTCTTCTCACCTCAGCAGGCATCTTACCATTTGTTTCTTCCCCGGAAATACCTTCGCCATCTTCCGAAGTTTTCTCATCGAAAGCCTCTCCGAAAGACTTAAGGCCTCCCTGTTCTTCTACTTCTTTTTTTATTTTCTTTTCATTTATGGTAAAAAATAATATTACTACGGACACAACCATGCAGATAATAATGCTAATGATAAAAGGCATGTAATCCGTTTTCGCCGGATCCTCCGCCTCTTTTAACAAAACCTTGGTCATGATAAGAACAAAAATACCGCCGACTGTTCCCATAAGATTTATTATCGCATTTCCCGCACTTCTAAGCGGCGCAGGCGTAAGATCCGGCATAAGCGAAACAGCCGGTGATCTGTATATTCCCATAGCAAACAAAATAAAGAGAAGTCCAAACATAAATAAAAGAAGGTTTCCGCTCTTTCTCGCAACAGCAATGAGCGCATACAAAAGAACTACCGACAATGCCGTTCCCACAAGGATATACGGCATTCTTTTTCCTATCTTACTGTCCGTGTGATCCGACAGATTTCCAAACAGCGGTAAAAGAAAAAGTGCAAATACATTATCAAGTGCCATTACAATGCCGGTCGCGGTTTCGCCAAGTCCAAAGCTGTATTTCAATATCTTAGGAATCTCATTGTCATAAAACTGCCAGAATGCGCAGATTGAAAGAAAGGCAAAGCCGATAAGTACCGTTCTCTTATAGTTTAGTTTCATAGTGTATCTCCATATCCCCATTTTTTGTACATTATATTATATATGAAGAATTATCATAAAGAAAGCAGAAGACTGCCGATATGCAACAGTCTTCTGCCATAAACACGCCTAAATATAAGCTTTTTTATACCATCATCTTGTAAATCTTCGTGCAATCATCTTCATTTAGAGTCACGAAACCGCTAATTGTTCCGTTTCTTCCGTCTCCTCTGCAAAGTACCTCAACGAGCTTAGGGATATCCTCTTCTTTTGCGCCAAGCTCTTCAAAGTTCTTTGGCATTCCGATAGAAATAAGGAAGTTTCTAAATGCTTCGATTCCCTCTTTTGCAGTAACTTCGGGATGATCGAAGTCCATCTGGCAGCCCCATACTCTTGTTGCAACCTTTGCAAATCTCATAACGTCGTGATTCATAACATAGCTGAATACCGCAGGCATGGTAACCGCAAGTCCCGCACCGTGCGCACAGTCATAAACCGCAGAGAGCTCATGTTCAATATTGTGGCTGTTCCAGTCCTGACTTCTTCCCACACCACAAGAATTGTTGTGAGCCATCATTCCTGCCCACATAATATTCGCTCTTGCCTCATAGTTATTGGGATCTTCTATTACTCTCGGAGCCTCATGCTTCATTGTAAGAAGGAGCGCCTCGATCATTCTGTCCGTAACTTCAACATCCTTGGTATTGGTAAGATATCTCTCATAAAGATGTGCCATGATATCTGTCACACCGGCAGCCGTCTGATATGCGGGAAGAGTTTGTGTAAGTGCAGGGTTCAAAATACTGAATTTAGGTCTGAGCGCATCGGAACCCACGCCTCTTTTAAACATTCCCTCTTCTTTTGTTATTACGGAATCGGGACTTCCTTCACTTCCGGCTGCAGCGATCGTAAGGATTGTTCCTACAGGAAGAGCCTCTTTAATTCTTTCTTTTCCCTGATAGAAATCCCAGAAATCGCCGTCATACAATGTTCCTGCCGCGATTGCTTTTGAAGAATCTATCGTACTTCCGCCTCCTACAGCGAGAACAAAATCTATTTTTTCTTCCTTGCAGAGCTTTATTCCTTCATATACAAGGCCGCTCCTTGGATTTGGCTTTACACCTCCGAGTTCCTTATAAGAAATGCCCTCTTTTTCGAGAGATTTTTTTACCCTGTCAAGAAGTCCGGAACGCACTACACTGCCCCCGCCGTAATGAATGAGGACTTTGCTTCCGCCAAATTTTTTCACATACTCGCCGGCTGTGTTCTCAGTGTCTTTTCCAAAAACAAAATATGTGGGAGAATAAAAGGTAAAATTGTCCATTTTTTTTCCATTCCTTTCTATATAAGATTCATATAAAATTATTCTATTACTTAATTTATTAAAAACGGAGGTGCGAACATGGATCCAAGTCAATATGAGACTTTTCCTTTTCAAACTACCCACGCATTTAATCTGGCTACCGGTTCGGAAGAAAGAACGTTTCCGTCACACTGGCACTCTTTTGGTGAAATCATCCTCGTTGGACCCGGTGAAAAAAATGTATATAAGATCGGTCAAAAAATATATAACCTGGTTGAAGGTGATATCGTGCTTATATGGCCTATGGAAATTCACGAGATTGTTGATGCCGACAGAACATGCTCAATCATCCTGCAGTTTAGTAATGCGATAGCAGATGCCGTTTTTGACTTTAAACGTATCATCCACTACTATCACAATCTTCACGTTATCTGCATAAACAATCACAGGGAACTTGCCCTTAAACTTGGTGAGATTGCGCATAAGATGCGCGATACCTTCAGATCGAACAAAAACAACAAAGAAATTCTGTGTACCAAGCTCCTTTTTGATTTTATGATGCTTCTTGACGATCACAAGCAGGAACTCAGCGGTGAACTTACCGATAACTATTATACTTCCGTCACAGACGAACTGTTTTTCAAAATGGTAAAGGTAACGGACTATATAAAAAATAATCTCACAGATGACAACCTAACACAATCAGAAATGGCAAAAAAAGCCGGAATAAGCAAAGATTATTTCTCACGTATTTTTAAAGAAATAACCGGCCTTAATTATAATAAGTGGTTGAATCTTATACGAGTCGAAAAAGCCGCGGAGCTTATGTCAAATGACGGCATGTCACTGACAGAAATTGCCATGCTGTCAGGCTTTCAAAGTATATCCTCTTTTAACAGGGTTTTTAAGGAGCAAAAGAATATGTCGCCAAGTGAATATCGCGCAAGCTTTTCTGCTTAATCCGGCTATATTTGAAAATATAATTCATCACCCTGCTTTTAACTGCCCATATTTTGATATATGGGCTTCTCATTTTTTGTCCTTATTGCATTTTACAGGAGTTTCTCCTATAATACGAAATGTTGCAAAGACTATTTCTATATTAATAAGCGAGGCTATTTTTAATGATAAGTGCTAATAACGTAACACTGAGAGTTGGTAAAAAAGCTCTTTTCGAAGACGTAAATATCAAATTTACCGAAGGAAACTGCTACGGAATCATCGGTGCAAACGGCGCCGGAAAATCTACCTTTTTGAAGATCTTATCAGGTCAGATTGAGACAACAAACGGCGATGTCGTTATCACAGACGGCCAGCGTTTGTCTTTCCTTGAACAGGATCACTTTAAATATGACGACAATGTAGTTCTTGATACCGTTATTTCGGGAAATGCCCGTCTTTTTGAGATTAAGAATGAAAAAGACGCCATTTATGCAAAGGAAGATTTCACTGACGAGGACGGAATCCGCGCAAGTGAACTCGAAGCTGAGTTTGCAGAAATGAACGGATGGGAAGCTGAATCAGACGCAGAAAGCCTTCTTAACGGACTTGGTATCGAAACTGAAAATCACTACAAGCTCATGAAAGAACTTGACGGTAATCAGAAGGTCAAGGTTCTTCTTGCAAGAGCTCTTTTTGGTAACCCCGATATCCTGCTTCTCGACGAGCCTACCAACCACTTGGATCTCGATGCTATCGCATGGCTTGAGGAATTCCTTATCAACTTCGAGAATACGGTCATTGTCGTATCTCACGACCGTTACTTCCTCAATAAAGTCTGCACTTACATTGCTGATATAGACTACGGCAAGATTCAGCTCTATGCCGGTAACTACGACTTCTGGTACGAGTCATCTCAGCTCATGATCCGCCAGATGAAGGAAGCAAACAAGAAAAAAGAGGAACAGATCAAGGAACTTAAAGAGTTCATCGCACGTTTCTCTGCTAATGCAAGTAAATCAAAGCAGGCTACATCAAGAAAGAAAGCTCTTGAGAAGATTGAGCTCGATACTATCAAGCCTTCAAGCAGAAAGTATCCTTACATCGACTTTAGACCCGAGCGTGAGATCGGTAACGAAGTTCTTACCGTTTCAGGAATTTCAAAGACAATAAACGGCGAGAAGATTCTCGACAACATTTCATTCGTCGTACAGCACGACGACAAGATTGCTTTTGTAGGCGGAAACGAGCTCGCAAAGACTACTCTCTTCCAGATCCTTACAGGCGAACTTGAGCCCGACGAGGGAACATACAAATGGGGTGTAACAACTTCACAGGCTTACTTCCCCAAGGATAATACAAAAGAATTTGATAATGACTACAACATTACCGAGTGGCTTACAGGCTATTCTGAGATAAAGGACGCAACTTACGTAAGAGGATTCCTTGGAAGAATGCTCTTTGCAGGTGAAGACGGTGTCAAGAAGGTTAAGGTTCTTTCAGGAGGAGAAAAAGTTCGCTGTCTCCTTTCAAAGATGATGATAAGCGGCGCAAACTGCCTTATCTTCGACGAGCCTACAAACCACCTTGATATGGAATCAATCTCCGCTCTCAACGACGGAATGATCAAATTCCCCGGCGTAGAACTTTTCGCTTGCCGTGACCATCAGGTTGTTCAGACAACAGCAAATAGAATAATGGAAATTCTCCCCGACGGATCACTTGTCGACAAGCGTTCTACTTATGACGAATATCTTGAAAGTGATGAGATGGCCAGAAAACGTACAGTTTATAATACAGTTGCCGAAGAAGAGGAAGACGACTGATTAAAGCATTTATATTAGGAGGAGCATAAGCATGCAGACATTTAGTCCCGTAAAAGAAGGAAAAGTAAGAGAAATTTACGATATCGGAGAGAACCTTATCATGGTTGCAACAGACAGAATCTCCGCTTTCGACGTAATTCTCAAGAACAAAGTTACCAAGAAGGGTGCTGTGTTGACCCAGATGTCAAAGTTCTGGTTTGATTATACCAAGGACATCGTAAACAACCACATGGTAAGCGTTGATACAAACGATATGCCTGAATTTTTCAGAAGCGAGGAATTTAAAGGAAACAGCATGCTTTGCAAAAAGCTCAACATGGTTCCCGTTGAGTGCATCGTTCGTGGATATATCACAGGAAGTGGCTGGAACAGCTACAAGGAAAACGGAACTGTATGCGGAATCAAGCTTCCCGAAGGTCTCAAAGAGTGCGACAAGCTCCCTGAACCCATCTACACTCCCAGCACAAAGGCTGAAATCGGTGATCACGATGAGAACATCGACTTCGACCGCAGCGTAGAAGTTCTCGAGAAGGCATTCCCCGGAAAGGGCCTTGAGTACGCAACAAAGATCAAGGATTACACAATCGCTCTTTACAAGAAATGTGCAGACTACGCTCTCACTCGCGGAATCATCATAGCAGACACAAAGTTTGAGTTCGGTATCGATGAGAACGGCGAAGTTGTTCTTGCAGACGAGATGCTCACACCTGACAGCTCACGTTTCTGGCCCGTTGAAGGTTATGAGCCCGGACATGGTCAGCCTTCATTCGACAAGCAGTTCGTTCGTGACTACTTAAAGGCTAATCCTGAGTGCGATTACAACCTTCCTCAGGACGTAATCGACAAGACAATCGCTAAATACCTTGAAGCTTACAAGCTCCTTACAGGTTCAGAACTTAACGTTTGATCTAAATAAAAATTTTCGCCGGTCGCATTGTGCGACCGGCGTTTTTGTGTTGTGCCTAACCCATTTATAAACAATCTATCAAATAAATATAAACCTCTAAAGGGTAATCTTTTTTCTCCGATATATCTTACAAAGATAAATAAACCTGCTAAATAACCTCCCTTAAACCAATAATAAAAGTACCATCACTGCGGTAGACTCCCGGTGGTGGTACTTTTGCGTCAGTATAAATCTCTCAGTCATCATCTTCGTAGGAGTATCCATTGTCCTTTGATGAAGGTCTTTTCGACAAAATCTGAATGAGCAGTCTCACGATTCCGATAAGTACCAGATAGCTTCCGACCGTAAGAGACTTGACAGAAGTTAACCTTTGCGGCGTGGCAAGTGAGATGATTCCGATATTGATGTTGACTACAGCAATAAGGATCATCCAGAATCTTCCAGCGCGTTTTATTGTCTTTTTATGCTTGATAACGTACTGAACGCTGGCTGACGCCATGGTGAAAAAGACAATTGAAATAAACACGTTCGTCCACTTCGGAATGCGCTCGATGTTCGATACAATAAATACCATGAAACTCATGACAAGTATATGAAAAAGCATTCGTCCGCGCTTGATAAATGCCTTCTCATCGCGCATTCCCGCCTTTATTATTCTCGAAGCGCTAAACAATGCGCACGTAAGCGCAACGGCGCCGCCTATCATATTGTAGATAGCCTTAGGGATAGCAAGGAACACAATTCCAAGTAGTATTAGAAACGCATCAATAAGACCCTGCTGAGTCTTAAGTGCCTCCATAACCCTTATTTTCTCAAATTCACGCCACAGCGATCCGAAGAACTTTCCAAGAATGATCTTGGTCTTACTCTCCGACTGAGCCGCCGAAAGAAGGATTGTTCCAAAATCATGGAAACCGCCCTTTGAGATGTCATATAAAGAAACCGCTCCTCCGGCCTTCATTGCATCAAAGATATCCCTTGTAAACGCCTCTCGCTGCTCCATTGTCGCGTTTTCTATCCAATCATCGATGACCCTGTTTAGCGCAGAGCTCTCCTCTGTCAGATGTTTCTTGGTAACAAAATGATCGCCCGCAACTTTCCAGGTCATTCCCGAGTGCTGAAGCATTCTCTCTCCGTCACTTGCAACTATCTTGTGCGGAACATCAAGTTCAAAGAGCATTCCCACGATACTGTACGTAGGCACAATATGCGTAAGCTTCCACTTTACGTTTGCAAATTTCTTTTCATTAAGAAGCTCAGGACAGATTCCGGGGCCGTCGTTACTGTAAACATGCTTGATCCTTGGCTGAACTATATTCGGAAGATTCATCGCGGAATATATAGCCAGATTTCCGCCCTTTGAATGTCCTCCAACGTAAACATCGCCCGCGTACTTGGACAAAATATATCTAAGATAGTTCACAGCTTCTTTTTGCGCCATGATCTCTTCAAAACTTATCTTAAAGTCCATCCTCCAGTCATCGATATCCATTGTTGTTCCGCGAAATGAGACAAACAGGCTTCCATCCGGGAAATGAATTGTCATTGCCGTTATGAGCATGTCTTTGTCCATATCGTTGACATCAAGATAATCAGAAAGTGTCAGTTCCCCAAACCTTTTACTCTTTGCCATGTAAAGTAGCACCCAATCAAAATCGACTCTCGAAAGTCCATCGATAGGATGCGTACTAAAATATATGTCGGCGGCTTTTTTGACCGAAATCTTACCGCCGTTTTCCGAATCGGGAACAATCCCGTTTAAGTCATTGTATATAAGAAGCGAAAGTGCAAGATTGTCCACCTCATTAAAGGGCGACTGCTCAAAATCAAGATCCCCGCGCCATTTAATATAATTTATAAGATTTGCCATAATCTCTTACCTCTTATAATTAATATTAATCCTAATGTGAGATTTGTCCAACAAAACATTGTCTGTATCGCTTTAATGTGTTAAAATCGTCAAAGAAAAAATACGAAATAGGAGCATAAAATAATGAATATTGTTTGTTTAGACCTTGAAGGCGTGCTCGTTCCCGAAATCTGGATCGCATTTGCCGAGGCAAGCGGAATCCCTGAACTTAAGAGAACAACAAGAGACGAGCCCGATTACGATAAGCTTATGAAATGGAGAATCGGAATCCTTAAAGAGCATGGTCTCGGACTTAAAGAGATTCAGGACACAATCACTAAGATCAATCCGCTTCCGGGAGCAAAAGAGTTCCTCGACGAACTCAGAAAGACAACTCAGGTGATCATCATCAGTGATACTTTCACACAGTTTGCAACTCCTCTCATGGAGAAGCTCGGATGGCCCACAATCTTCTGCAATTCCCTTGAAGTTGCAGAAAGCGGTGAGATCACAGGCTTTAAGATGAGGATTGAAAATTCCAAGCTCACAACCGTTAAAGCTCTTCAGTCAATCGGCTATGACACAATCGCAAGCGGCGACAGCTACAACGATCTTGGAATGATCCAGGCATCAAAAGCTGGCTTCCTCTTCCGCTCTACAGATAAGATCAAAGCAGATTATCCCGATCTTCCTGCGTTTGAAGAGTACAATGACCTTTTACAAGCGATCAAAAAAGCATTATAATAGAGGAATGTCGCGCGCGGCATGAAATGACGTTTTGAAAGGAATAAGCACTATGAAAGACAACAATTGTCCTTATTGCGCAGGCGGAGAAGCCCTCGCAAAATTCGGAATCAAAATCTGTGACCTCGGTGTAAGCCAGCTGGTTCTCTTCAAGGAGCAGAGCCATCTCGGAAGATGCATCGTTGCATACAAGGATCACGTACATGAAATGGTAGACATTTCTGATGAAGAAAGAAATGCTTTCTTTGCAGATGTTAATCGCGCAGCTAAAGCTATCCACGCTGCATTTAATCCCGATAAGGTTAACTACGGCGCTTACAGTGATACTCTCTGCCACCTTCACATGCATCTCGTACCCAAGTACAAGGATGGTTATGAATGGGGCGGCGTATTCGCGATGAATCCTCAGGAGAAGTTCCTTACTGATGCTGAGTACGACGAGATTATCGCTAAGATCAAAGCAAACCTTTGATAAAACTTTGATAGAAAAAACAGGGCTAAGCACTGATTATTTGTGCTTAGCCCTTTAAATTTAATCTGTTATTGTAGCATCACCCATGCGTAAATCAAACAATGTAAGAATCTTGAATCCTTCATCATTTACACCACTAAACCAGATATTTCCATCATCAATACAACCACCCTGCCAGTTGCCCCATAAATCTGAAACTTTCCATGCTGAAAGTGATTTGAAATAGCTGTCATCAAAGCCCGTATTCTTGGCATATTCCACAAACTCTTCCTTATTATTGCAAAGGTTGTTATCCTCTTTAGAACCGATAGGATAAGAAATCATATCGCCAACAGAATCCCAGTCTTTTGCAAGAACTGCATCTACAACCTTCTGTGCATATGCCTCTACCTCAGCATCGCTGGCATCTGTAAATACAGAATACTTTCCTTCTTCGCCACTACCATCGGTAGATGCAGCATCATCCGCTTCTTCAGACACTTCTGCTTCCGCAGCATCTGCCTCATCATCAAAATCAATATCAGTTTCTACACCTGATAGCTCAGCAGCAGCTGTTTCACCCTCAGTAGCTGTATCCCCACAAGCAATAGACATAGCGCTAATAGATACGATAGCGCATAATGTTAAAAATTTCTTTTTCATAGCAATTTTCTCCTTAAAAACAATATTACGCTATGTATCATATCACATGCATGGAATTTTTACTGCAAAAAGTTAACTTTTTATTCATTATTTACTATCCTATCTCGTACATCTATCACATGTTCTTACTCTGCAATTTTGAACATAATAACAGCCGGCTACTTAGAAGCTCTTAATCAAAGTGAAGAAAGCACAAAATGACATGGCCTCTTATCGGCGCAAAAAAACATATAACAACATGCTTCCAATAATTATTTATATGCATTTTGCGCCTCGTTTAGGATTGAAAAACATATAATTCAACATTAGGCAATCATTCTTATATGCATTTCACTCATTAAACCGAGCGAAAAAGCATATAAGATAATTTTCTCGTCATACTATTATATGCTACCCCTAACGCCATCAAGTTCAAAAGCATATAAAAAGAAAAGCACAATCAACCTTTATATGCCCTATTACTTATATCATACCTCATAATCAAGGCAGCTTCTGATCTTCGTGTAAGGTCTTACCTTGGTATCGGCAACTGCAACATGCTCAGGATGAGTTGCGTAGTTCTTAAGCGCATCCTCATTCTCAAATGTTGAATCAAGCATAAGGTCTGCGTTTGAAGATGCAAGTCCATTGATGTTGACCTTAATCTCAACAATTCCGGGTACCTTGCCCTTTAATGCTTCGAGTCCTTCCTTAATTCCCTGCTTCACAGAAACCTTCTCCTCAGCAGAAAGCTCATCCTTAAGTGTCCATAAAATCACATGTTTAACCATTTATTATATCCTCCTTTGGATTAAATATTCATACTTAATTTGCCTCATTCTCTGCCACATTACCTACTACAGTATTTACAGCTATTTCCTCAGCATTATCTGTCACAGCCTCTACTACCGCTTCTTCTGCACTGTCTACCACAGCCTCTACCGCTACTTCCTCTGCTTTCTCTTCCTCATCATCGCTCTTGGATTCGGATGTTTTCTCCCAAAAGCTTGCAGCAAAAAAGATTACTCCAAAGACTATCATCTGCAGTACATCATTAAGTGTCCCGATTACATGCTGGTTAAATACCGCAAATACATAAAGCAAGAGAAATAGCACTCCGGTGCCTGCTGCAATCCCTTTAAACATGCCAAGCTTCTCACTGAAGTCCTTCTTGCACTTGGCTCCAAGACATCCTCCGGCAAATATCATTCCACCAAGCACGCTTGGGAATAAGAAGCTGACTATCTTTCCGGCTATATCTTTTCCTTCGGAAAGGAACAATACTGAAAGAATGCCCAGAAAAGCAAGCAAAGCTATTGTTACAACAGCCTTCTTACTTTCACCTGTTTTTTCAAGTAGCTTTTCATAACCTATTCCTGCTCCCCAACATACCAGACAAATGACAATCGGAGCAAGTACAGCACCGATTGTTTTAATCCCAAGCATAAAGAATATTCCCCACATCAATACGCAAAAAAACTATCATCAAAGCAATGCCTAAAATCTTCTTTTTTTCCATACTACCTCCATATATATAATGTTCCCCCCACAGCACACCTGCATCAGCAGCACACATATGAACTCAAAGCCACATTCCATCGGACTTAACAACACTCCTTATATAATAGCACAAATCAGATAGCCAACTGTTGCTTCAAATCAAATAATATCCCATATTGGAAACAAAAAGTTGCTTGCGAGCAATTTCCTCTCCAATTAATCAAGTGTTTTTTGTGTAAATTCCTAGTTTTTTTCATTCTCAGATTGAGTGATTGCTATGATATAAAAAATGCCGCAATCGGTAAGCAAAAACAATTACTTAAAGATTGCAGCACTCATTTATTTAAAGTTTTAATTCCGATTCAATTACCAGATTCTGTAATTTCCCGAAAGAGCAAGAAGTGCAAAGAGATACAGACAGTTATCATAGTATCTTCTCTTTCCCTGTCTGAGCGGCTGGTTCCAGAACCATTCAACCCACTTTGATGCGATCTCGAAATCGCTTCCGCTTTCCTTGCTGTAAGGAACAGAAAGTGCGCTCTGGGCCATTGTTGCAAGAAGTCCTACAGGATGAAGAACGGGAAGTTCAAGGCTTGTTCCGTCAATTTCATATACGCATCTCATTGCCTCAATATCTGTTCCGAAGAACTTCATCATCTTAAGAGGAACAGAGATCTGACCTTCATCTTTGCCAAACCACTCCGCATCAAGTCCAATATTTGCAGCTGTTCTGTACGCATCGCTAAAGAATCTTCCGTGAATACTTCCGTCCCAAGGCATGGGATCGTTTACAGGAGATCCGTCGAAATTTCCATACTCGGGATTAAGTCCTGTAACAGGATGGCAGGTCTTTACAAGATACTTTCTACTCTCCTTGGCTGCAGTCTGCCAGAACTCCTTATCTTCTTCATAAGCCCACTCTGCGAAAAGCTCATAAAAATGAGGCAAATGATAAGAAGGATCTGAGAAAGGGTGTCCGGGAACAAAAAGCACAAGATGATTGTCCCTGTTCCACATAGGAGCACCGGCTCTGCCGTTCTCGCCCTTGTGAACGCAGGCCCTGAGAATCTCTTTTGCCTCTGCTGAATAATTAAAGATTCCTTCTCCGTCGCCCCATCTGTGAGAAGCAAAGAAAAGAGCCATCGCATAGAACTCTTCTCCGTCAGGCGCAGGACCGTTTGAATTTTTGGAACCGTCAACGTTACAGCTCCATGCAAAATAGCCCTCGTTCTCGCCTTCATTCATCCACATATAGGTCTTTGACCACTTCCAAATGCGGTCGAATTCTTCCTTCATATCAAGCTGAACGCACATCATCATGCCATAGGACATACCTTCAGTCCTTGCGTCGTGATTGCCCGTATCCTCGAGATATCCCATATCATCCCCTACAGGATGAAAGATTCTCTCTTCTTCCGATCCGTAGAAAAAGGTATCTACCGCATCCTTGATCTTCTTTTCGATCTCAGCATCGCTTTTTCCGATCTCACTAAAAACATTTCTGTATTTTTTGTCATTATACGCCGCCATCAGACCCCTCCTTATAGTAATCATAGTTCTTATTATAAACAAAAAAGGCAAAAGTGACTTATCATCCTAAATCACTTTTGCCTCAATTTTAAGCATTTACTTTTTTAAATATTTACCTTTGGAAGTGTTGCAAAGCTCTTCTCAAGTTCTTCGTCTGTAGGGATGTAATCTGACATCTCACCGTCATTGAATTTCTGATAAGCAACCATATCAAAATAGCCGGTTCCTGTAAGGCCAAAGAGAATTGTCTTTTCCTCACCGGTCTCCTTGCACTTAAGAGCTTCATCAATGGCAGCTCTGATAGCATGGCTGCTCTCGGGAGCGGGAAGAATTCCCTCAACTCTTGCAAACTGCTCTGCTGCCTCGAATACAGCTGTCTGCTCAACGGATCTTGCTTCCATATAACCATCGTGATAGAGCTGTGACAAAATAGGGCTCATGCCGTGATATCTAAGTCCACCCGCATGGTTTGCAGAAGGAATGAAGTTACTTCCAAGTGTGTACATCTTTGCAAGAGGACATACCATTCCCGTATCGCAGAAGTCATATGCAAATTTACCTCTTGTAAGGCTCGGACAGCTTGCAGGCTCGATAGCAATGATCTGATAATCTTTTTCACCGCGGAGTTTCTCGCCCATGAAAGGAGAAATAAGTCCGCCGAGGTTTGAACCGCCGCCTGCGCATCCGATGATGATATCGGGAGTTATTCCATACTTATCAAGCGCAGCCTTTGCTTCAAGACCTATTACAGTCTGGTGAAGAAGTACCTGATTGAGTACGCTTCCAAGTACATATCTGTAACCTTCAGTCTTTGTAGCAACTTCTACGGCCTCGGAAATAGCACAGCCAAGTGAACCTGTTGTTCCGGGATGTTCTGCGTTGATTTTTCTTCCAATCTCTGTATCCATTGAAGGAGAAGGTGTTACACTTGCTCCGTATGTACGCATAACTTCGCGTCTGAAAGGCTTCTGCTCATATGAAACCTTAACCATATATACTTTACAATCAATTCCAAGATATGCAGATGCCATTGAAAGAGCCGTTCCCCACTGACCTGCACCGGTCTCGGTTGTAACGCCCTTAAGTCCTTGCTTCTTGGCATAATAAGCCTGAACAATTGCAGAATTAAGCTTGTGACTTCCGCTCGTATTATTGCCTTCAAATTTGTAGTAGATCTTAGCCGGAGTTCCGAGCGCCTTCTCAAGACAATATGCTCTTACCAAAGGAGCGGGTCTGTACATCTTGTAAAAGTTTCGGATTTCATCCGGAATATCTATATAAGCAGTTGTGTCATCAAGTTCCTGCTTAATAAGTTCATCGCAAAAAACAGGACGAAGATCGTCAAAGCTCATCGGCTTCATTGTCGCCGGATTAAGAAGCGGCGCCGGTTTATTCTTCATATCCGCTCTGACGTTATACCACTGTTTGGGAATCTCGTCCTCGCTAAGATAAATTTTATAAGGTATCTTTGTATTTTCGCTCATAAAAAAAGCCCCCTTAACTTTCGCAATTTAGTCCATTAAAGCACAAAAAAGGCCGCAATGTCAACCTCTTGCAGCCTTTATAGGTATAAGCAGATCCTCAGGAACAAACAGCTTTCCGCAGCCTGTTCCAAGATCGATATCAGGTTTATTTGCACCATGAAAGTCAGATCCTCCGCTGATAAGAAGATCGTATTTCTTCGCAAGCTCTTTTATCTGTCTCTCATCTCTTAATTCATATGTGGAATAAATAGCTTCTATGCCGACAAGTCCCGCCTCTTTAAGTTTTCCCACAAACGCATCCAGTCTGTCGTCGCCGAATCTGCACAAGATAGGATGGGCAAAAACAGGAACTCCCTTAGCCTTAAGTATGCTCCTTATGGCATCTTCGGGAGTTATCTTCTCTCTTCCGACATAGTACGGGCAATGGTCTCCTATATATCTGTCAAAGACCTCCGCTCTGCTGTTTACGTATCCCCTGTCCACCATGAACTTGGCGTAATGCGCCCTTGTTATCACGGTATCAGGAAACTCCTTTGTAAGCTCCTCATACGAAATGGGAATCCCAGCTTCTTCAGTGAGCTTCTTACACATCTTCTTATTTCTGACAGTTCTTGAATCTATAAAATCTTTCAGCCCGTTTACGAACTCATCATAATGATTGTCAATATACAATCCAACAATATGCACTTCTCGACCTTCGCCCTCAGTTGAAAGCTCAACGCCCGGAATAACTTCCAAATCCGGATATTTCGAAGCAGCATACTCTATAGCTTCATCAACACCGTCCACCGTGTCATGATCTGTCAGCGCTATCGCAGCAAGCCCCTTTTCATGTGCCCTGTCAATCAGCTCTTTTACAGAAAAAGTTCCGTCCGAATATGTTGAATGTGTATGTAGATCGATTGCTCTCATGATTTCTCCTATATCTTGCAGGTATCAGCGGCCGTTTACCTGACCTCTTTCATAAACCATACTACCGATAACAGTTAATATGATTGATATTAGCAGATATAGTATCGGTGAAGCAACATATATCGTAAACAGTTTACCTCCGATATTCAGCATCCTGTATTCCGAAAGAGAACGCGTACTGATCACATATGACGGCATTAAAGCTCTCAGAAAAGATATATTTCCTGCCTTATCCGATAAAACATCAAGCTCTCCAAACAGATATGCACCAAACATCATCCCCATAACGGCAAGACTGTTTTTGGTAAATATTGAAACTACCATTGCAAACACAGCATACATTATTACCACCGTGATCATTATTACCATTTGAATAATAATGAACTGCCCCATTGAAAGAGGATATGCTGAAAATATCGACGATAACTGAACAATAGAATCAAATCCCGAACTTCCGTATATTACAAATATAAGCACTGTAAGTAGTCCGGTTGCAAAAACGGTACTTGCGATAATAACCGACAGACCCGCACATAATTTAACAAGATATGTCTCTTTTCGACCGTTCCTGCTACTTAGCACAATCTGATCCGTACGCTGCCTGTACTCGATTGTAAATACCGTAGTAAGACATAATGCAGACAAAAGCATGATTATCAACATCATTACGCCAAGTCCCTGTGATAAGAAAAGACTTCCGCACGAATAAATATATTTAAAAGGCTTTTCTGTTTTTTTCATTATTTCTTTCCAGTGGGTAATAATTTGATCGCTCAGCTCTATATCATCCATATATCCCAAAATTTGTTCTTCTCGAGCCCTATACATATCATCTGCCGTGTAATCAGCAAGAACATTATCAGGCCCCGGTATCGAAGTCTGTTCCAAGCAACATATCCCAAAATACTTTTCATTATTCGGGGTTGACGAATGTCCATTATCATCTATATTTTGATACATTTCATTCAGCAATGTATCGTCAATGATTCTTCCGTTCAGTTCCATGCGCGCATCGCGCTTGTCGCGTGTCACAGACAGACCCGGCACTATTGCCTCCAGTATGGTAATTATACATAAGATTACCAACATTACCTGAGTTACTCGATTCTTCAGGATTTTTTTAATTTCAAATCTATAAAGCGTTCCGAGATTATTCATGTCAGCCAAACTCCTCCATATAGAATTGTTCAAGATCACCTTTTTGATTGTCCCACTTTCCTTCATAAATCAATTGTCCGTCACGAATCATAAGTAAATTACCTGCGATGTGCTCAATATCAGACACAATATGCGTTGAAAATAAGACTATGCTTGTTTTACCGATCTCAGCGATCAGATTTCGAAAACGAACGCGCTCCTTAGGGTCGAGTCCGGCCGTCGGTTCATCCAAAATCAGAATTTTAGGATCGTTTACAAGAGCCTGTGCGATACCGACTCTTTGTTTCATACCTCCGGAAAAAGTCTTGATCTTTTTATTTGCAACATCAGAAAGACCTACCGTCTCCAGTAATTCTTCCGTTTTCTTTTTAGCTTTTTTCTTCTCAATTCCTTTTAGTGCCGCTATATATTGCACAAATTCTCTTGCAGTAAATTCAGGGTAATATCCAAAATCCTGAGGTAAATAGCCCAAAAGAGCACGGTATTCTTCTGTCTGAACAGGGATTCCATCAGCTGTCACGGATCCGCTTGTCGGATTTAATATTCCCGACATCATACGCATAAGCGTCGTCTTTCCCGCTCCGTTTGCCCCCAATAAGCCGGTCACACCATCCGTAAGATTAAAAGATATCCGATCCACTGCAATTTTGTTTTTGTATTGTTTAGATAATCTGTCTACTGATAAGTTCATGCAAACTCCTCCACATTTTTCACGGTCTTACATTGCTCAGACACAGTTAATGCAATAAGTAATACCACTATAAACACGCCCCACTTTTCTACCATTTCAATGTATCCAATGATAATTTCCCTGCAATTAGTGTGAAAAAAGATCATAGCTGCTGAAACAGCAAATCCTATAACCAAAGAACCATATTCTGTCGATCTTCCAAGTACACTTCGCTCAAATCTCAGACTGACGAACAATGTAACAAGATATGGAATCATTGTTCGCATTGTCGTGATTATTACATCCTCCTGAAAAGAAATTGCCATAATCGGTGACGAGATGAATAAAACAGCAAGTGAAACCATTCCAACGATCAACATTCTTGCAATAACCACACTTTTTAATGAATATCTCGTTGCCATTTCCAATTCCGACATTCCGAATTTTTTTGATCTTCTTGTCTCCAGAACCGTAATTACCGCAGTAAAAGACATCATAATGGTAAAAAGAATTCTTATAGCCTCAAATTGTAATAACGCCCCCGTAACCACGACCACGATCAATCCCAGTACATATAGCCAAACGGAAAATCTGATATAATAAAACTGCTGAAGGATCATTTCAAATGTGCTTATTTCTCTTGGTCGTATGTTCTTAAGAAATGCCTGTTTATTCTTTGGCTCCGGCGCATAAAAAGCGTCACTTAAAAGTTTTTCCATATCATCCTTCATTTTTCTCCACCTCCAATCTCATGCGAAGTTCATTCTCAGCTGCCTTCAACCGTCTATAAAGCGCAAATCTGGATATTCCAAGCGCATTACTGATAGTTACAACCGATTCTTTGTTCACATGCCTTAATAGTAATAATTCCTGATCTTCAACAGATAGATGTGATAACGCTTCACGAACCATCACTATATCTTCCGTGGATTTCCCCGAATAAAAGTTCCTCTGTTCATAGTCATCAGGCAATGGTTCAGGTTTAACCCTTCTAAATTCGTCAATACAAAGATTTCTGGCTATGGTATATAAATATCGCATTTCATAATCACTAAATCTTCCTCTTTGTTCCATAAAGCGAAGAAACGTTTCCTGCACTATATCTTCCGCAACAGCTTGATCATTAAGTTTAAAGTACGTATACCGGTATATCTTGTCATAAGCTTTTTCTAAGTCCATGGATTCAGTTTTGCCCCCTTCATAATGATTAACGGATATCACACGAAAATGTGCGGCACTAAATAACTTTTTTGCAAATCCAAAAAAAGCAACCGAGATATTTCAATCTCAATTGCTTCCAATAAATATATTTATAATTTATCATATCGCGCCCAGGATTATATCAGCAAGTCCATCGTGGTCGTTATCGTAAGTCGTAACAACATCGCTGACTTTTTTGACCGCATCCTTTCCATTCAGCATGGCTACGCCGACACCTGCTGCCTCGAGCATCGAAATATCATTTTCTTCATCTCCCGCAGCATAGGTATTCTCGATAGGAACGCCAAGTATATCCGCAAGCCTCTTTACCGCATTTCCCTTGCCCGCTTCCTTAGGGAATATCTCAAGATAATACGGACTTGAGTACAAAAGAGTGAGTTTATCGCCCACAACCTCATCGAGTGCCTTACGGAAATTCTCCTGCTTCACCTTATCGTGAAGCTCAATCGCTATCATCTTAGGCGGAGGAGATGGCAGTTCTTTTACCACATCATCCGTGATAAGAAGCGGCGTTTTGATAACCCTCCTGTAATAGTCCATACACTCGTCATTCATGGAAGTCACTATATGCGTATCATTGTAGGTATGGCAGTGAATATCAAACTTTTTTGCCATATCCATGATAACGGGCACCAGATCAAGCGGAACACCCGTCTTATAAACGTATTTTTCCTCATCGACACTGTATATCTCAGTTCCGTTACAACCACACAAAAAAGAACCCTGAAAGTTAAGTCCCAGTCCGCGATAGACAGCTTTTGCGCTATCTATCGCCCTGCCGGTGTTTATACAAAAATAATTACCGGCATCCGTGAACTTCTTCAGGGCATCCATCGTCCTTGGTGAAATATCTTTTTTAGTTGTAAGAAGAGTGCCGTCTAGGTCAAAGAAAAAAATCTTTCTGTCAGATCTCTTCACTTAATACTCCTTACTCCTTATGCTTCAACGATCAAATATCTTCCGTCACCTATATCAAAAACTTCATTAGCTTCAAGTACATTACTACCTTCAGTGTCAACGCCCGACTCCTCAAAATACTCTTCGACTTCATCAGGACTGTCGACAACAACTGCCATCGAATCCTCCAAAAAAGCTTCCGCTTCTTCCATGTTCTCTGCTACGTCCTCAGGAAAAAGCTGTCCCTGATTCTCCAAAAAACATCTCAATACTGCTTCATCATACTCATGCATAAAAAAACCTCCAATTACAACAAATCTTTCCTTTTCATCTCTGTGTAGAGTCTTGCCACAGGCAAACCTACGACATTGTAATAATCACCCTTAATACCGCTGATATAACGTGCAAACAAGCCTTGAACCCCATAGGCTCCCGCTTTGTCGTCAGGTTCGTTAGTTTTAACATAAGCGTTAATCTCTTCATCAGTCATTTTCACGACATCCACATTAGTTTCTTCGCAGAATGATACGTGATCTTCTTTTCCGTCTTTTCTGAAAAATAAAGTCACCCCTGTGTATACCTGATGTGTGTTGCCCGAAAGCTCCCCGATCATCCTCTTCGCATCATCTTTATCGGCAGGTTTACCGAGCACTTTCTGATTATATGATACGACTGTGTCAGCGCCTATTACAACCACGTCTTCCGTAAAAATTTTATGAAAAATCTCTGAAGCTTTTCGGAACGAAAGCTCCATGACGATTTTATCGGGCTCCTTTGAGTCGGCGATCTCCTCACCTTCCGGTATAAGAATCTCGTAGTCTTCGATCACCTTTCTCAAAAGCTCTTTGCGTCTGGGTGACCCCGATGCCAGTATATATCTCATCTTATTACCTCGTGCTGCTCCTTTACAATAGTACATTTTTCACTTTTTATTAAGTTTTATATCATTTCATATTAGGATTTGTCTCGGGAATAAAGATTCTCGTATTCCTGTTGTTGAGGGTTTTCGCTTCTCCATACGCCTCATCACACAGGATCTTCTGTGAGTTTATTCTCGGTACATCCTCAGAAATAGCAGGTTTTTCGTACTCTCCCTTGTCATTCATTATGTGTGCCTTCTCGGTGTCACGAAGTTCAAGTTCAAGTATGTGCCATGCTTTTTTCTTGAGTTCTTCATTCTCAATAGGGAAAAGAATCTCCACACGCCTCTCAAGGTTTCTCGGCATCCAGTCCGCGCTGCTTGCGTAGATTTCCCTGCTGCCTCCGTTCTCAAAACAGAATATCCTGCTGTGCTCAAGGAAATTACCAACTATGGACCTGACTGTAATATTCTCCGAAACGCCCTTTATTCCCGTCTTAAGGCAGCATATGCCCCTTACTATAAGGTCTATCTTAACTCCCGCACAGCTCGCAAGATAAAGCTCCGCGATGACATCCTTGTGGCATATCGCGTTCATCTTAGCAACAATCCTTGCAGGTTCATTCTTAAGAGCATGCTCTTTTTCCCTTCTGATAAGATCTATGATCCTGTCCTTAAGCCACAAAGGTGCAAGAGAGAGCTTGTTCCATCCAAGCGGCTCCGAATATCCCGAGAGCATATTAAACACAGCGGTCGCATCCTCACCAAATGCAGGTGCACAGGTGAAAAGACCTATATCTGTATATTGTTTTGCCGTCGAATCGTTATAGTTTCCGGTCGCAAGATGGACGTATCTCTTTATACCGTCCTCTTCCTTTCTGACTACAAGCGTTATCTTACAGTGCGTCTTAAGACCGACAAGACCGTATATAACGTGGCATCCCGCTTTCTCAAGCATCTTTGCCCATACAATGTTATTCTCTTCATCAAACCTTGCCTTGAGCTCTACAAGCACGGTAACCTGCTTGCCGTTGTCTGCTGCCTTTGCAAGCGCCGCGATAATAGGCGAGTTACCGCTTACTCTGTAAAGAGTCTGCTTAATGGCAAGAACTCCGGGATCGACTGCTGCCTCTTCGACAAACTTAACGACATTCTCAAATGTCTGATAAGGATGATGCATCAGTATATCGCCCTTACTTATTGCACTGAAAATATCTTTTTCCCCGATGAATTCAGGCACAGCGCTGGGCGGTCTGTATCCGTGTTCCTTCAGATGATCGAACCCTTCCACCTTATAGAGCTTCATCAAAAAAGTTAGATCTAGCGGTCCGTTCACCTTAAATATCTCATTATCATCAACGTCAAGTTCTTCAGCGATAAGCTTTAAGAGTTTCTCATCCATTCCCGTAGAAACCTCAAGTCTTATAGCCTGTCCCCACTGGCGCTTTTTTATCTGCTTCTCGATCTCTTTAAGAAGATCTTCTGCCTCATCTTCATCAATTGAAAGATCGGCGTTTCGTTCAACCCTGTAAGGCGCACTCGCAATGACATCGTAGTTAAGATAGAGCTTATCTACGTTGTGCATTATGAGATTTTCAAGGAAGATATACTTTCCGAATTTATTCTCTTCGTTTCCCGGAATGTGAAAAAGCCTCGGAAGAACGTCAGGCACCTGAACGGTAGCAAAATCAACGTCGTCCTTACCCTCTTTCTTTTTAAGGAGCGCTCCGATATTAAGAGTCTTGTTCCTTATAAGCGGGAACGGCCTCGATGAATCTACCGCCATCGGCGTAAGAACCGGAAATACAACCTCATCAAAATACCTCTCCGCATAAGCAAGCTCTTTTCCCCCAAGCTCACTGATATCGCAGATATTAAACCCGTTCTCTTCAAGAAGGGGCAAAAGACAATCATTATAAACCGCATACTGATTCTCAGTAAAATCATGTAGCTTTTTGAGCACCTCATGAAGCTGCTTTGTTGCAGTCATTCCGGCGATATCCGGCTTTTTGTACTCCGCGTTTATCATGTCCTTCAAAGACGCAACGCGGACCATAAAAAACTCATCCAGATTGCTCGCAGAGATACTCAGAAACTTAACTCTCTCAAGAAGCGGATTCGACTCATCCTCGGCTTCGCAAAGAACCCTTTCGTTAAACTGAATCCAGCTAAGTTCTCTGTTTGTATAATATTTGGAGCTCTCAACATTTACGCTCGTTTTACCCACAGTTTTGTCCTTAGTCATAGCATCCCTCTCATATCTTTCACAGCATCTTCTTCTGCCTTATTACAGGCTTTACTCCGAAAACTTCTTCAAAAAATTCCGCTCTGTTTGTAAAAAGACCTTTTTCAAGCGTTATATCAGCCGCCGTATCAACGTTTATTACAAGTTCCCTCTCCTTGAGCTCGACGGTTACGTCCTTAAACTTCTGCTTATGCGTCCTGTCAAGGCCGTTGGCTACTCTTATTATCGCTGTGAGCTTGGCAATCCTTAAGTAGTCCTCTCTCGAAAGTCCGTCAAAGAACTTGCTCTTATTATTGTAATATTCAAAACTCTCGTGATTAAATCTGACCACATTGGCAACGATGGCTCTCTCTACATGGGAAAGACCGATAATCTCAGTCGACATTATTATGTTGTACGAACAATCTCCCAGATAAACAAGACTTATATACTTGCCGCAGTCATGAAGAATTGTCGCAATCTGCAAAAGAAGCTTCTCCCTCTCACCAAGACCGTGAAGTTCCTTGGTACTGTCAAAGATAGTCAGCGCAATCTTCTGTAGCGTCTCTCTTCTTGATCTGCTACCCATGTATCTCTTTGAAATATTCTGGGCGCATGCGATGATATCCTGCTCAAAGTCATGAGGCGATTTTATATAATTCTTATTTTCCGCATATTCGTAAGCTATTCCGTCGCACAGAGTAATTCCGGGCGCCCATAGGTTTTCCGCCTTTGTGACGTCAAGAATACACTTAACAAGAACTCCCGCCACATGGAAAAGAGGCACATTCTCCTCCGGAATATTAAGCTTTTTGGCAACTTCAAGGTCACTCTTTTTATAAGCCTTTTTAAAGAGCTTACGAAACTCTTCCGCTGAAGCATAGCCCTCTCTCTCAGTGCCAAGCCCCATCTTCTGAAGCACGGGAGAAACGTAGTCATCAATGATGATAAGATTCTCGACTTTTTTGTCCTTAAGATGCATCTTACTAAAGACCGAAAGCCTTGAATTGATAAGCTCCGTTACAAGCTCCGCGTACTTAAGTCTCGATGCATGTACCTGTTCCATGGTGGTATGAAGACGAAGAACACCTGTCATTAGATTCTGCGTAACAACAAGTGTATCTTTTTCAAAAAGAGATATCTGTATACTTCCGCCTCCGATATCCGCAATCGCGGTAGGTTTTGAGATTATCTCTTCAAATTGATCGTATTTAAGAGCGATAGACTTATAGTCAATAAAACGCTGTTCCGAATTACTGAGAACATCAATGTGTATGCCGGTCCTGTTCTCTATAAGATCGCGGACTATCGCTATATCCTTGGTCTCTCTGATCGCACTCGTTCCGTAAGCCTGATAATGAGTTACTCCGTACTCCTTCATTATCTTCTTATACTCGGAGAGGATTCGAATCATCTCATCTACGTGATAACTCGATATCCTTCCCGTTGCATAAGTCTCACTTCCGATATCCATGCGGTGGCGCACGTGATCAAGCTCCCTTACGCCCTTTTTCATGGAAAGCTCAAAGATCTTCAGCGATATTTCATATGAACCGACATCAATTGCAGCAAATACTTCACCCGTCATAAGTTAAACCCCTCATAGTTTAATTTAGTATAAAATCAGTAATTACCGAGTATTCTAAGCATTTTTGCTTCCTCGCGAAGTCCGCGAAGAGCATTCTTAACTGCACTGTCTCCAAGATTCCCGTCGAAATCTATAAAGAATCTGTATTCCCAATTTCTGTCCTCGATAGGTCTTGACTCTATCTTGGTCATATTGAGATTGTTGTATATAAAATGTGACATTATGTGATAAAGAGAGCCTGCCTCGTGTGGAATTTCCATGCATATGCTTATCTTTTTCGCATCCTTCAAAAATACTTTCTGGTTTGTAACTATAATAAATCTGGTTGAATTTGAATCAGCCTGATTTATACCCTCTTTGATCACTTCAAGTCCGTAAACCTCTGCCGCTCCGGCACCTGCGATTGCTGCCTGTGATCTATCTTTTTCATCGGCAACTTTCTTAGCCGCAAAGGCATTGTTCTTCATACCGATCTGCTGAATACCGCTGTTGTCCGATAAGAACTTTGCGCTCTGCATAAGAGCCTGAGGATGAGCATAGACCGTCTTGATATCTTCAAGCTTCGCTCCGGGCACGCCCAAAAGACAATGCTTTATCTCTATTATCTGCTCTCCTACAATGTAGTGCTCATACTCCGCAAGAAGATCGTATATCTCGCTCACGATTCCGGCTGTCGAATTTTCAATCGGAAGAACCGCATAGTCAACGCTTCCTTCCTCCAAAAGAGCCATTGCATCCCTGAATGTCTCAACCGCCGTGCTGTTTACGTCTTTTCCAAAGAACTTCTTCATTGCTTCTTCCGAATAAGAGCCTGCAGCTCCCTGATAGCAAACTCTGGAGTTCTTTTTATCTATGCTGTCTTTCTGTATAAAAGGAAGATTCCCCGAAGCTCCTTTCTCTGAAAGTTTCTGATACTGAAGTTTTCTACTCATAGACATTAGCTGGGAAAAGAGCTCCTCAACGCCAATTCTGTTAAAATCAGAATGTGCAAGCGCCTTAACCGCCTTAAGCTTCTCATCTTCTCTTTGCTTGTCAAAAACTTTTTTTCCTACAGATATTTTATAATCAGCGACCTGTGACGCAACTTCCATTCTCTTTTCATAAAGTTCGACAATCTGCTTGTCTATAACATCAATCTCGCTTCGTAAATCTTTCAGATCCATATATTTGCGTATTCCTCCAAGTGTTAAATCTAATAGAATTTTAGAACAAATGCTTCTTGATAGCAAGAAATAACACGCCTATAATAATTATAACGGAAACATAAAAAGAGGTGGACAAATGACAAAACGAACTGCGGTTACTTTCGCTATCATTACTCTTATCATAGCATTTGTTGTTGCAGTCCATATCAAGGATCAGCAGATAGCTATGTTCCCATCCGATCATGGCAACCTGGCGGGCAATCTTCATAATTCCGGTCTTGTCTTTGAAATGGACGGCAAGGTCTTTTTTTCCAATCCCGCTGACAGCGATTGTCTTTATTCCATGGATCCCAACGAAACTAATCAGAAAAGACTCACCAGCATGGGAGTCAAATATATAAACGGTGCAAACGGTCTTCTGTATTTCTATATGGATTCGACCAAAAAATCCGGCAATCTTTCAGGTCTTGGATCAGTCACCAATCAGTACGGTATCTACAGGTGCAAGACTAACGGAAGAAATCAGGTATGTCTTTTAAGAGATCTCTGCGGAGAAGTTCAGTTATGCGGAGAATATCTGTATTTCCAGGTTAAGAAAAACAACGGAGGAACTCTTGAAAAGATAAGAGTCGATCAGAAAAACCGCTCTACCGTCGCCAATGAAAAGATATCTCCCGTCTGCTACAACAACGGCACCATCTACTTTACAGGTGTTACCGAGGATCACAACATTCACACCCTGCAGACAACGGCAGGTGATGCGATATCCACCATTATCGAAGGAAATTACTTCTATCCTGTTGTTCAGGGAGATTATATATACTACATGAACGGCGACGACAATTACAGCTTGTGGCGCGCCAATCTTGCAAGCGGAAATTCACAGCCTGTTGTAAGCGACAGAATCGACTGTTTTGCCATGAACGACAACTATATTTACTACGCATTTTCCGATCCGAACGCTCCGTCTCTTAGGAGATGCAACCTTGACGGATCGGACACAGTAGTCTTATATGACGGAATTGTGAATAGTATAAATCTGTCATCCAAATATGTTTATTTTAAGGTTTACGGATTGGATGATGTGATGTATCATATGCCATTGAGCGGATCGTCACCTGCTTCTATTTTTGTAAGTGCTTATTGATCCGTTTGAAATATTTTTTAGTAATCTTTTTGTATTTTATTGAGGAGACGGTATGAATAATATGCGACACATGATGAACCCCCTCGACTTCAGTGTATCTGAATTGGAGGACCTTTTCGATGTAGCTAACGACATTGAGAAAAATATGGAAGCCTACTCTCACAAGTGCGACGGAAAGCTTCTGGCTACATGCTTCTATGAACCAAGTACAAGAACAAGACTTAGTTTTGAAACAGCTATGTTAAGACTCGGAGGCAAGTGCCTCGGTTTTGCAGATGCAAGTAACTCTTCGGCAGCCAAGGGCGAAAGCGTTGCCGATACAATTCGTGTTATCTCTTGTTTCGCAGACATATGCGCCATGCGTCATCCCAAGGAAGGTGCTCCGATGGTAGCAGCTGCCAACTCCGAGATACCTGTTATAAACGCCGGTGACGGCGGCCATCAGCATCCCACACAGACACTTACCGATCTTCTTACAATCAGATCTTTACATGGTAAATTAGGCGATTTCACTATCGGTCTTTGCGGCGACCTTAAATTTGGTCGAACAGTCCACTCTTTGATAAATGCTCTGACAAGATATGAAGGAATTAATTTCATCTTTGTTTCTCCCAAGGAACTTCGTGTTCCCGATTACATAACAGAAATGCTCAACAACAAGGGCATCAAATATGAAGAAGTAATAAAGCTTGAAGAAGTTATGCCAAAGCTTGATTTCCTCTACATGACACGTGTCCAGAAAGAACGTTTCTTCAACGAGGAAGATTATATCAGACTTCGTAATTTCTACATTCTCGATGAAGCCAAGATGACTCTTGCAAAAGAAAAAATGCACATTCTCCATCCTCTTCCGAGAGTAAACGAAATTGCGGTCGAGATTGACAAAGATCCCAGAGCTGCATATTTCAAACAGGTTCAATACGGTCTGTATGTAAGAATGGCGCTTATCCTTACGCTTCTTAATATGACAGACGCGCACATGAATGAAGGATTGCTTAAAAAAATCTAATAAACAGAAAGAGGTCATACATGTTAAATATCGGAAAAATTGAAGAAGGTTTTGTACTTGATCATATCCAGGCCGGAAAAGGCATGCAGATTTATAACCATTTGGGACTCAATAAGCTCGATTCTACGGTTGCCATAATAAAGAATGCCAAGAGTAAGGTTATGGGCAAAAAAGATATCTTAAAGGTTGAATGCGACATCGATACTCTCAACCTCGATATCCTTGCATATATCGATCACAATATCACTGTTAATGTTATCAAGTCCGGCGAGATCATCGAAAAGCGCGCTCTCGTACTTCCCAAGGAGATCACAAACGTTATCCGCTGCCACAATCCCAGATGTATTTCATCTATCGAGCAGGGACTTCCTCAGGTCTTCTATCTCGCTGACGAAAAGAACGAGGTTTACCGTTGCAAATACTGCGACGAGAAGTATACGGAAGGTGATGCTTCCAAGAACTAAGAATTCACTGATTTTTCTATTAAAAAAAGAGTCGCTTGCGGCTCTTTTTTAGATTCAAATGAAAATAATATTTCGATGAAATAATCTTATTAATTCAGATGAAAAGAGCCTTGAGAAATCATCTGTTTCTCAAGGCTTCTACTTCATGGGGTTTGTCTGTTGTATTTGTTTATATTATCAATTTATCAATATCCGAATTCCTGTGCCCAGTACCAGTTTCCGTCTGCTGCCTGGAATACTGCAATACCTACAGTCTTGTATCCGCCATCAAGAATGTTGGCAGCGTGTGTAGGTGAGTTCATCCATGCTGTGTAAACCGCATCAGCTGACTGATACAATTTAGCAAGATTCTCTCCGTACTGAACATTGCTATCTACTGTCCAGAAATCAGATCCGTTAGGTCTTGTGTGTGAAAATGAAGTTGTGATCTCATTAGCTCTAACCTGAGCTGCTGATGTAAGAGCATCGCTCCATACGAGTGCTGAAAGTCCCTGAGCTGCTCTCTGCTGATTCATGAGGTTGAATACACCTGCGCAAGCATCAATAGCTGCCTGGCTTGATGCAGCTGATCCCGCAAGAGCAATTGCACCATCATCGATGTAGACTTCTCCGACGCCCTCGTCTGCTCCTCTTGCTGCAGCACCACCATCAAGTGCCCCCTCTTTGGTAGAACCGCAAGCTACAAAAGTAAAAGCAAGTACACATGAAAACATTACAGCGAAAAGTTTTTTTAAATTTCTCATATCCATCTCTCCTGCATAAGCATAAATATTAGGTACAACATAACCCTCTCATAACCTTAAATATACTTTAAAGCAATTCTTTTTATCGTTCAATATAGTTAATCACATTTTTTGGGTTAAAAATATCTATTATTTCACTTAAATAAGTTGTCCGATGAAATTTTTTTACCTAAATTTCGATACAATTCTTCAAACGCGCACTCCTACTGGATTTATAAAATTCACATTTTACCCTGTTGATTCGAATGTATGTTCGTTGTATAGTGTTAATGTAATAAAAAAATCCGTTTTTATCTACACTTTATCGTTTAAGAGGGCATGTTTGAACAATATTTCGTACAATTATGACAATTATATATTTCACATCGATGTAAACTCAGCATTTCTCTCATGGTCAGCACTAAAAAAGCTCCGCGAGGAGCCGGGGAGCATCGATCTAAGGACTATTCCTTCTGCTGTGGGAGGCGACGTCAAGACCCGCCACGGGATTATCACCGCCAAGTCAATCCCTGCAAAGAAATACGGGATTGTCACAGGTGAGCCCGTCATTAAGGCGCTCCAGAAATGTCCTAAACTCGTCCTTGTTCAATCTGACTTTGCGACTTACAGAGAATACTCTCACGCTTTCATCGATATATTAAACAAGTATTCTCCGTGTGTTCAGCAGGTATCCGTCGATGAAGCGTATCTTGATATGACGGGAACGGAATCTGTCTACGCAGATCTTTTCTCACCAGATAAGCCCTTTCCCATCTGTGTTGCCGATAAGATAAAGAACGAGATACGAGACACTCTGGGCTTTACCGTCAATGTCGGGATTTCGAGTAATAAACTCCTTGCAAAGATGGCAAGTGACTTTACCAAGCCCGACAGGATTCACACTCTTTTCCCCGACGAGGTAGAAAAGAAAATGTGGCCGCTTCCCATAGGCGACTTATACGGATGCGGCAAAGCGACCGCCGACAGACTCATGAACATCGGAATCCGAACAATCGGAGATGCCGCAAACTCCGATCCTGTTATGTTAACTCATATACTTGGAGAAAATATCGGAAGCTATATCTATTACAGCGCAAACGGTTACGGAAGCACCGAAGTATCGGGAGAATACGAAGAGGCTAAGAGTTATTCCAATGAAACTACTCTTTCATCGGACCTTACGGCAGATAACTATGATAAAGATATTATTCCCGTTCTGAAACATTTATCCGAGAGCGTATCACGAAGGCTAAGGCGCGATGGTGTTTTTGGCCGCACCGTTACCGTATCGGTTAAGACAACAGATTTTAGGCGTCACTCCTGTCAGATGCAGCTTGAAAATTCGATTGACGATGCAGATAAACTCTTTGTTTATTCCAAAGAGCTTGCAGATAAGATGATGCTCGGAACTGACGGACTGTTTATGAAAGGCGAAAACGTAAGGCTTGTAGGCGTCGGTGTTAGTAAGCTCGACGACGGTTCCTACAGACAGCTCTCACTGTTTGATGTTTCATTTAATAGTAACAACAGCAATAATAAGAACGATGAACGAACCAAGAGACTAAATAAGATGGCTGATGAGATCAATCTTAAATTCGGAAAAGATACTATAAAGAAGGGACGCGTTTGATATTCAATATAAAAGCAGATTTATACAATTTGTTATATGTATAAATCTGCTTTTATCTTTATATTCTCATCGCCGTTTTCATATCTTCGGGAAGTTCCGCTTCGAAAGAAAGCTTTTCTCCCGTTATAGGCTGCTCAAACTCAAGGTGGCAAGCGTGTAATGCCGCCCTTGTAAGTCCTTTGTTATCTTCAATCTCTTTTCCGTAAAGATTATCTCCAAGAAGCGGGTGCCCGAGGTATGACATATGGACTCTTATCTGGTGCGTTCTTCCGGTATCGAGCTTAAGGCGTACCAATGAAAAATCATTAAACTCTTTTTCAACCTTATAATGAGTTATCGCTCTCTTACCGTCATCTCGGACTTCTCTTATCATCCTTTGGCCGGGGATTCTCTCAATCGGAGCATCTACCGTTCCTTCTTTTTCATCAAAGATTCCGTTGCACAGAGCTAAGTACTCTTTTCTGCGTGACATATTCTCATTCTTACGCGAAAGAATCGACGCACTGTGCCTGTTCTTTGCAAAAATAATAAGTCCCGACGTTTCCCTGTCGAGCCTTCCTATCACACGCATAACATGCTCCTGCCCCGTTCTTACATAGTATCCGGCAAGCGCATTGCTGAGTGAATCCTTGTAATGAGCATACGAAGGATGCACAACCTGATCTCCTTTTTTATTTAATAAGATAAGATCTTCATCCTCATAAACAACATCTACTGGCTCGTCACTCGGCACAATTTCAGAGCTATTCTCTATATCTTCATACAACCTTACTGTAAGTACGTCACCCGGCATAAGCTCTGAGATAATTCTAATCGGCATTCCCTTGCACATAACACCGTCATCAAATTGTTTGCACCTGCTGACCTCCCTGCTTGAGAGCATGAGACGCTCTCTCATAATCTCGCCCGCAGTCAGCCTTCCGTCTGCTTCTGTCACTGTATATTCGATTTCTCTGTATTCTTTACCCATAGTGGGTATTCTATTAAAAAAAAGTGCGGGTGTCAAAATCACCCGCACTGAATAATCATTATGAAGTTTTTTAATAAATAGAAACATCAGAAATCTTTCTTGTCACGCATACGCTCAATGGCATCCATTGCAAGGCGGCTACGTTCACACTCTGAAGCAGACAAAGAAATCTGCCAGCAAAAAGGGCTTCCTTTCATATGTTCACTTGCGTAAGATAAACCATTTGTCCGCTCATCGAGGAACGGTCTGTCTATCTGATTCGGATCGCCGAGAAGAATAATCTTGGTGTCCTTACCAGCTCTCGTGATGATACCTTTGGCCTGCGTAGGCGTCATATTCTGGGCTTCGTCTATTATAAGATATGTTTTCAGAATCGATCTTCCTCTTATGAAATTCAAAGCCTCACACTGAATGATGCCTCGTTCAAAGACTTCGTCCGTTTTGTCAGTCAGTTCTTTTTCATCCTTATAGCGTTCTTCCTCGTTGGAATCGATAAGCTGCTCCAGATTGTCGATTATGGGACGCATAAGGGGTGAAATCTTCTCCTGCTCGTCTCCGGGCAAAAAACCTATATCATCGTCAAACTGCGAATTTGGTCTGCACACAAGGATTCTTCTGTACTCGCCAGTTGGTCTGTTGAGCATCTTCTCGAGCCCGACTGCAAGTGAATAGAACGTCTTGGCAGTTCCCGCCATTCCTTTGACAATAACAAGCGGTGCGATCTCAGCAGGCTGCATAAGCGCCTCCTGAAGGAAATACTGACCTGCATTTCTTGGCTTAACGCCGTAGGGTTGACTCTTTTCATAATCAAGCTTTTTAATAAAGCCCTTTGAGACTCTGCCCATCTGAGTTTTGTTATTGGACTGATCCGCCCTTACAACAACAAACTCATTCTCATAGAGCTCCGGTGTAAACTGCTTTCCGTCTGCATCGCAGCAATAAACCTTATCGACCGGAATGCCCTTTTTCTTAAACTCTTTAAAAGCATCCTCTGGAGCGTACACATCTACTCGTCCGCTGTACTGCTCACCGCCTCCCGCAACCTGCTCAGTTGTAAAGTCCTCCGACCTCATATCGAGTATCTGAGCCTTTATCCTCATGAGAATGTCCTTGGTTACAAGAATTACCTGCTCTTTCCTACTTTCCGAAAGCCCCTTACATACTTTCAGAATTCGGTTGTCGGATTTGTGCTCCGACAGATCCTTGGGAAGCTCCACATCCTTGAAGTTCTTTTCAACTCTCAGAACTCCACCGTTATCGAGCTTAACCCCTGCAACAAGATCGCCTTTACCCCGAATTTGCTCGAGGATCTTGATTGCCTCTCGTACATTAGCTCCTCTCTCGCCCTCGTCACGCTTGTGGGCGTCAAGTTCTTCTAAGACTACCAGTGGAAGAACGACCTCGTTATCCTCAAAGCACTTCAAGGCGTGTGGTGCCTGAATCAAAACATTGGTGTCCAGTACGTAGATCTTCTTCATACGGAGCCCTCCCCATTATTTTATTTTTATGATACATCTTTCCATACCAAAAGCCTCTTTTATTACTCTTGGCATCCATATCACAATATAATTATACCACATCTTGTGTTTGCATTATCTTTTTTATTATAAAGCACACTATATATTGTCAATTTTATATCAATCAATAAGACTAAAACTTATAACTCCTATCCGAAATTTTCAATAAAAAAGATGTTCGGCACTTGCTTTTCGTAATCAATACCTAAGCAAAAACCAAACATCTTCTTTAGCAATACAGATTATAATATTTTTTACAGCTCTGCTGCTCTTGCAAGTGCATCATCAATGTGAGGTCTGAAATTCTCGCGTCCCACAAGATCTACGAAGCCGTCCTTTTCCATAGTGCTCATAGGCTGCTCGTTCACGTGTGAGAATACAAGAGTTACATTGTTCTTCTTGCATCTGTTGTAGAGTTCTTCAAAAGAGTGCATAGCTGTCGCATCGATAGCCGGAACACCTCTCATACGGATAACAAGAACTCTTGTGAATTCCTTAAATCCGATAGCCGCAATCTGCTCGGCATCACCGAAGAACATAGGTCCGCTTATCTCATACACACGAACGTGCTTAGGAATATCTCTAAGGCCTGTTCCGTCCGGATCATCCTCGGGATCGTAGTATTTCCATCCTTTTACCCTTGACTCTTCGCTCATTCTCTTCATGAAAAGAACACACGCTGCCACCATTCCGATCTCAATAGCAACAACAAGGTCAAATACGATCGTAAGCACAAAAGTCATTACAAGTACAAGGATATCGCTCTTGGGCGCTGTCTTACACAAATGTACGAAAGTTCTCCACTGGCACATATTATATGCAACCATGAACAGAATTGCCGCAATTGTCGGCATAGGAATAAGTGCCGCAAAAGGCATAAGAACAACAAGTACAAGAACAAGGCATATTGAGTGAATCATACCTGCAATAGGAGTTCTTCCACCGTTCTTGATATTTGCAGCGGTACGTGCGATAGCACCTGTAGCAGGGATTCCGCCGAATAAAGCAGAACCGATATTACCTACCCCCTGTGCAACAAGTTCCATGTTTGATCTGTGCTTGGAATCAATCATGCTGTCTGCAACAACACAGGACAAAAGAGATTCGATAGCTGCAAGGATCGCGATGGTAAAGCCATCTCCTGCAACTTCTCTAAGTGTCTTATAACTGAAAGCCGGAAATCTGAGTGCAGGGAGCTGTCCCTTTATCTCATAAAGATCGCCGATAGTATTAACATTCATATTAAGGAGTTTAACCATAAGAATACCGATAATAACCGCAATGAGCGATCCGGGTATCTTCTTATTTATCTTAGGCCAGACAATCTGGATAACAAGACATATTACACCGACAATAAGAGCGCTGAAATTTATCGTAGAAATATTTTTTCCGATTGCCTCAAGCTTCTCTACTGTCTCAACCGTTGTGGTTCCTGCCGGATAAGTAAGGCCCAAAAAGTCCTTGATCTGGCCGACAAAAATAGTTACAGCAATACCTGCCGTAAATCCTGTAGTGATGGTATAAGGAATAAATTTGATAAGTGATCCGAGTTTGAATACACCCATTAAAACAAGGATAACACCTGCAAATATCGTAGCAAGCGCAAGTCCTTCCATTCCCTTACTTGCAACAATTCCTGCAACTATAGTAGCAAAAGCTGCAGTAGGTCCTGCAATCTGTACTCTGCTTCCACCGAGGAACGAGATGATAAATCCCGCTACTATTGCGGTATAGAGTCCCTCTTCAGGTCCCACACCCGATGCAAGTGCAAGCGCGATTGAGAGCGGAAGTGCAATAATCGCAACAATGATTCCTGAAATCAGGTCCTGTGAGAACTGCTTGCCATTATACCCTTTAATAACGGTAAACAGCATGGGTTTTAGTCTTTCGTTTTCCATAATAATCTCCCTTGAATATAATACTTTTGAGTTCAGCAAGTACCTCGTCAAGTGCTCTGCTCAAGGGATTCTCACTAAATTCGCTATCGCTCATTAAGTGTTCACCCATGGCTCGCACTAGACTCGAAAATACCTCGTCAAGTGCTCTGCTCAAAAAAACGTCGCCCCGGAATACCGAGGCGGCGTTTCATATTATAACACGTATTCTATTACTTGTTAACTTTTGCGTGCATAAAGAACTTAAATCCAAGAGGACTTGAGTAGAATCCGCTTACACTGTCATCTACCATGTAGATATCTGTGTAGAAGTAGATAGGGCAGATGCATCCTGTTGACATAAGGAGATCTTCTGCTCTGTGCATAAGCTCATAACGAGTCTTAGTATCTGTGCACTCTTTAATATCCTTAATTACAACATCATAAGTCTCAGCCCATGTTCCGTTCTCAACCTTTGTCTCATATCCAAGGTCTGTAAGGTCAATGCTGTATGCCTTAACATCAGCGTTAGCACCCTTACCATACTGAACGTCGTTGTTACCTGATCCTGATGTCCACATATCAAGGAATGAAATAGGATCATTGTAATCACCGAGCCAACCGTGACGTGCTACATAGTAATCACCCTTTTTACGAGTCTCAACGCAAGTTGCAAACTCCTGGTTCTCGAGGTTCATTGTAATACCGATACCTGCAAGTGTAGACTGAACAGCTTCTGCAATAGCCTTGTGTCCTTCACTTGTGTTGTAGAGGTACATGATTGTAGGAACATCTGTGAACTTCTGTGTAGCTTCATCAAATGTGTAATACTTCTTAAGTGTTGTGAGAGCCTTCTCCCAGTTTGCTTCATAAGCATCTTCTTTTACATCATAGTATCCAACATAGCTGGGATCAGGACCTGCGTTCTCATAGAACTGTGATCCGTCAGCATCTGTAAGACCCATAGCAACGAATGAAGAAGCGGGAACCTGTCCACCCTTTGCTACGTCATTTACGATGTAGTTTCTGTCGATAAGAAGAGCAAATGCATTACGGATTTCTTCCTCTGCTCTTATCTTCTCAACGCCTGTAAGCTTGCTTGACTTAGGAAGGAGATTCTTGTTGATATTCCAGCAAATGAAATATGTTCCAAGCTGACCTTCTACCTTGAACTCTGTGGGATAGTTCTCTTTGAGGTTAGGGATTTCGTTTGTAGGAACATCATCGATGAACTCCCATGATCCGTTCTCAAAGTTAGCAAGCATGTTGTTCTGATCATCAGAAAGATAGAAATTAATCTCATTAATTGTTATATCAGCTGCGTCAACAAAATCATCTCTCTTAGTTACCTTGATAACTGAGTTGTGCTGCCAATCGCTGATTGTGTAAGGTCCGTTGCAGATGTATCCGCTTGGTTCTGCAGCCCAGCTCTCATTTGATACAACGTCCTCACGAACAGGCATGTATGCAGGGAAAGCAAGAAGCTCGTTCCAGTAAGGAACATCGTTCTTAAGTGTAACAACGATAGTCTTATCATCGGGTGCTTCAACTTTAAGTTTCTCATCACCCTTTGCATTGTCAGCCCACATCTCGTCGTAACCTACGATTACATCGAACATGTAGCAATAGTCAGCAGCAAGTTCTGTTCCTGCAGCACGGTTCCATGAATATACGAAATCTCCTGCTGTCAAATCCTTACCATCTGACCACTTAAGGCCATCTCTAAGCTTGTATGTGTATGTAACAGTTCCGTCGTCGTTCTTAACGCCTTCTGTAAATCCTTCTATACAATCAGGCTGAAGCTCAGCTTTTCCGTTAGCATCAGCGCCCCATTTTGCAAGGCCTGAGAAAAGATGGCTGATTACTGTTGCGCCATCAACTGTAGAGTTGATTGCCGGATCGAGTGACTGAGGCTCTGAGCCGATACAAACATTGATAATACCTGAATTTTTTTCTTCAGCAGGCTTTGCTGCTGATGTTTCCTGCGCTGCTGAATCTGCAGCTGCCTGTGATCCTGCTTCATTTGCGGCGTCAGATGATTTTCCGCAAGCAGCGAGGCTCAGTAACATGCTGGAAGCAAGAAGTACTGAGAGCAATTTCTTTTTCATAATTTTCCTCCTTCTGAATTATGAATGTAATATATCATTTAGTTGGCGTCTTCTACATGATGACACGCAACAAAGTGACCTTTGCTAACTTCCTTAAATTCAGGCATACTCTCTGCACAATCTGCTTTTGCATAAGGGCATCTGGTACGGAAAGGACATCCTGAAGGAGCATTGAGAGGACTTGGGATATCACCCGAAAGTACAATTCTCTGGTTTGCTCTTGCAATCTTAGGATCCGGAATAGGAACCGCGGAAAGAAGAGACTTACTGTATGGATGAAGCGGATGCAAGTAAATCTCATCAGCATCTGCAAGCTCAACCATCTTACCGAGGTACATAACCGCTATTCTATCGCTAATATGTCTTACAACCAAGAGGTCATGAGCGATAAACAAGTATGTAAGTCCAAGTTTATCCTGAAGCTCATCAAACATATTTATAACCTGTGCCTGGATTGAAACGTCCAGAGCTGATACAGGCTCATCGCAGACTATAAACTCAGGGTTTACGGAAAGAGATCTTGCAATACCAATTCTCTGTCTCTGTCCGCCTGAGAACTCATGCGCATATCTTGAAGCATGCTCACTGTTAAGACCTACATAGCTCATAAGCTCAAGAATACGCTCTCTTCTCTCTTCCTTTGTAGCATAAAGCTTGTGAATATCAAGAGGCTCTCCGATAATATCGGAAACAGTCATTCTGGGATTCAATGAAGAATATGGATCCTGGAATACCATTGTTGCCTTTTTTCTGAATTCCTTGATATCACTCTTTGTCTTAATTAGCTTACCGTCGTACCAGATTTCTCCGGCTGTAGGCTTATATAAGTTTAATATTGTTCTTCCTACTGTAGTCTTACCGCATCCGGACTCACCTACAAGTCCGAGTGTTTCACCCTTCTTTATTGTAAATGAAACATCATCAACAGCTTTTAAATACTTTGATTTAAAAAATCCTACATTAATATTAAAGTACTCTTTTAAATGTTTTATTTCAACGAGATTTTTTTCATTATTAATATTTTCGCTCACTGTGGTTCACCGCCTTCCATCTGCTTCTTAACATTCATCCAGCAACATGCTGCATGATCATCATTGATCTGCATACGTTCTGCTCTCTCACGAAGACAGATTTTCATAGCAGCGTCACATCTAGGTGCAAAAGGACATCCTTTAGGCATATTGAGAAGGTCGATAGGTGTACCTGTGATAGGCTCTAACTTCTTGCCTTCCTTTCCCTCTGTAGGAATTGAGCGAAGTAACCCTTTTGTATATTCATGGCGGGGATTGTAAAATATCTCATCTGCTGTACCCTGCTCACATATTGATCCTGCATACATTACAATAACTTCATCACACATCTGTGCAACAACACCAAGGTCATGTGTGATCATGATAATAGCCATTCCGAGCTCTTTCTGAAGTGACTTCATAAGATCAAGGATCTGAGCCTGAATTGTTACATCAAGAGCTGTTGTAGGCTCGTCAGCGATAAGAATGTCGGGTTCGCACGCAAGTGCCATAGCGATCATAACACGCTGTCTCATTCCGCCTGAAAAACTCATACGGATACTGATTCATTCTCTTCTCAGGTTCGTTTACATTAACGAGCTTGAGCATCTCGATAGCACGCTCTTTAGCCTGCTCTCTGTTTCTGTCAGTATGGAGAAGAATTGCCTCCATAAGCTGATGACCGATTGTATATGTAGGATTAAGTGATGTCATGGGATCCTGGAAAATAATTGAAACCTTATTTCCACGAACAGTCTTCATGACTTTCTCACCTGAACCAACAAGTTCCTGTCCGTCAAGCTTTATTGAGCCTGAAACAATTTTGCCGGCTCCTGCAAGAATCTGCATGATCGAATATGCCGTTACAGATTTTCCGGAACCTGACTCTCCTACTATTCCGAGGACTTTTCCTCTGTCTAAATAAAATGATACGCCATTAACTGCCTTAACCTCTCCGGCGTCGGTAAAAAATGAGGTATGCAGATCTTTAACTTCTAATAAACTCATCTTTTAAAATCTCCACATAATATTGTCTACTGTAAAAAACTTTGTCACATCAAGTATCAAGCTTAGGATCGAACGCATCGCGAAGTCCGTCACCGAAAAGATTGAGAGACAAAACGATGAGTGAAATAACAAGCGCAGGGAATACCAATCTGTAAGGATATGAATTGATTCCGTTAAGCGCATCTGAAGCAAGTGATCCCAATGAAGGCATGGGAGCATTTACGCCAAGTCCCAGGAATGAAAGATAACTCTCTGTAAATATCGCACTGGGAATCTGAAGTGCTGTTGATATAATTATAACCGAAAAACAGTTAGGAATGAGATGTTTTAAGATAATCCACTTTCCTTTTGCTCCGGCTGCCTGTGAAGCAAGTACATATTCCTGCTCTCTGAGAGACAAGATCTGTCCTCTGATAAGTCTTGCCATTGATACCCAGTAAAGTACACCAAAGACAAGGAACAAGCTTATGATGTTGGAACCAATCTTGGAAAACACAGTTCCATCAAGTGCTCCCTCAAGAACAACCTTAAGTACCGATGAAAGAAGGATAACCATCAGCATGTCAGGAAGTGAATAAATAATATCGACAATTCTCATGATGATAAGGTCGACTTTGCCGCCGGCATAACCTGCCACAGCTCCGATAGTCATACCTATTATAAGAACGATAATACTTGCAAAAAATCCAACAGCAAGAGAAATACGTGTTCCGTAAACTACTCTTATGAAATAGTCACGTCCCTGAGCATCTGTTCCGAAAATATGAGGAACAACGCTCTCTCCTTTTTCAATTCTCTTAAGTTCTGCCTTACCATATTCAAACGGTGCAAGATCGTTGAATGTGTTATCAACCGGCTTACCGGGAATAACTCCGAGAGCCTGATCGTATGAATAAGGCCAAAACATAGGAACGAAAATTGCTGCCAATGTAATTAATACTATTATAAAGAAACAAACAGTTGCGACCTTGTTTTTAAGAAGTCTCTTAACACTATCCTTAAAAAATGTTGATGAAGGGCGCATCTGCACCATATATTCTTTTTCTTCTTCGGTTGCAGGAATGAAATCATCCATATTAACCTGTGCGCTTAATATCTTATTATCCATGTCTGAAATATCTCCAATCATTCTAATGTAATACGAGGATCGACAATCTTATACATAATATCGCCGATAAGGTTCATTATTACGATAAGTGTAGCAAGTACGATCGTTGTTCCCATAACGAGCGGATAATCACGACCCGTGATGCTGTTTACGAAAGCTCTTCCAATTCCGGGAACAGCAAAGATCTGCTCTACTACAAGTGAACCTGTTACGATGTATGCAAGCATAGGTCCAAAATATGTGATGACTGGAATAAGCGAATTTTTCAGCGCATGTCCAAAGATTATCTTGACGCCTGAAACACCCTTGGCCTTAGCAGTTCTGATATAGTCCTGACCAAGAACTTCAAGCATTGACGATCTTGTAAGTCTTGTTATATAAGCCATCGGATAAAGCGACAACGTGATTATAGGAAGAATAAGTCCGTTCTTCTGTGCTCCGTTAGCCGGCAACCATCCAAGCTTGGTAGAAAATACAACAAGTAACAAAGATCCCATAATGAATGATGGCATTGATACAAATGCCGTTGTGATTACCATGATTATCCTGTCGATAATCTTGTTTCTTCTAAGAGCTGCTATAGCGCCAAATACAACACCAAAAGCAAGTGCAATGAATGCTGCTATAACACCAAGCTTGATAGAAGTTTTCATTCCATCAAAGATCATGTCTGTTACATAACGACCTCTGCTCTTAAGTGAAGGACCAAAATCTAATCTTGTGATATCCTTAAGATAAGTAAAATACTGTTCGCTAAGAGGCTTATCCAAACCATACTTAGCTTCCATAGCCGCCTGAACCGCCGGGGTTACGGCTTTCTCTCCCACGAAGGGGCCACCGGGAACTGCATGCATTACAAAAAATGTAACTGTTATAACCACCCATACTGTAACAACTGCAAGCAAAATCCTCTTTAGAATGTACATCAGTGTCTTTGTGTTCATAATTCTCCAACCTGTCTCTCTAATTAAATATAAATGTAAAAATTGTTATCAAGATGTTTCGTTCATAACATTAGCACTGCACCACGTTAAATCACAAAAAAAAAATACAATGACATACTTGCCCGTACGCCATTGTATCGTTCTATCACCTTGATATACACGTATTTATGTAAATAATACGTGCAAGCAAAAATTATGATAAATAAATACAAAACTTATGTCAAGTAGATTGATTAAATTCGCTCAAAAGTATATGAAAGTGATTAATATATATCAATCATCTGTGACAAAAAAAACATCTGTCCGCAATACACGGACAGATTTAACGTTTTTGTATTTATGTAAACCTGAAATCATGCGAAAAGCATCATAGATTTGCGCTCTTCGTCATCCTGCTGCTTCTTCTGAAGCGTTGTCTTGTAAGCATCCAGCGCCTGCTTTGTCTTAAGCTGCTGGTAAGCATCCACGCTGTTTTTCTCCTCTTTGTCCATCTGGAAACCATCAAGTTCCAACGCAGCATGAGAATTATATGAAAGAGAATACTCAACTCCGTTTGTCTTAGCTCCTGCTCCGGTTCTTGAATCCGAAAGCTTATCAAGAGCCTTGTCCACATCTTTAAGGTCAAAATCCTTGGTAACATCAAAGTCCTTTATACCAAGGGATTCAAGTGTCATATTGTAGCCTGATATAGTCTCGGATGATCCGTTTGCATCAGATGCAACCGTCATATCCTTAGCTGTTCCGTCTAATAGTTTCTTCTCGTTGTACGTGGTATTGTTTGCAATATCTTCAATACCTTTTTTGTACTGATCGATCTGATCCTGAATGGATTTCTTGTCACTGTCCGACATCGTTCCGTTCATTGCCTTTACAGACAATTCCCTGATCGACTGTAGATACCCGGTAACTTCTCCCATAGCGCCGTCTTCGACCTTAAGTGCCGATCTGGCTGATGTGAGATTCTCAGAACCCGCTTCGAGTCCACCCACCTGCTGTTTGGTTCTCTCCTGCATTGCAAGTTCTGACGCCCCTTGAGCAGCCCTGACATAGGTTCCGCCATTAGCAATAACAGAGTATGGCGAATAACCCGATCCGCTGACAGATGATACGCTACTCATATAAACCTCCTTTTATAAGTGCAAAAAAACAATTTCCTGAACATATAGTAGCATTATCGTAAAAAAAAATCTATACAATTTCGATGACAAATTCGTAAAAATGAAACAGAATTACCGAAATTTCCAATCAAAATTGAAATAATGATTTCAAAAAAGGTAAAAACCCCGATGGATACTGGCTTAGAAATTTTTTCAAAAAAAGTCGGATTTTTTCACTTTTTGAACACAATTTTAGTATATAGTTATTATTAAGTTAGTGATGTAAGTTTGCTCTAATCTGTAGAGCTAATCACTATCTCCCCCTCATAAGAAAATCGCAGGCACTCACGTCCCCCCGTGGGTGTTTTTGCGTGTTAGGGATATTTTTTATACAAATTAAAAAATTAAGCTTGCGACCGGTTAAATAAACCGCCGCAAGCTCTTTTTCTTTTTACTGATCATTATTACTTGTCGCCATATTTTTCATAAAGGTCTTTGAACTCGTTCATCTCTTCCGGTGAAAAATTCTTTGCCGCATATTCAACGAGTCCTGCCTGATCATTCTTATTCACGTATTCCATGACATCTGTCATAGTTTCGGCGTCCATGTGCTCCGCAACTATCTCGCTCACCTTCTCTTTATCTTCTTCAGACATTGATTCCAGTGCTTCTTTTACCTTGGGATTCTTTCCCGCAATTTTCTCAACATTGTCATACATGATCTCAACTGCCTTATCTGCTGCCGCTTTCTTGGCCTTCTTAACAAGCTTCGGAAGTGCAACCTTGATAAACATCATCAAAACAAGGCAAACAACCATCAGTGTAAAGATAAACTTTCCGAAAACAAATCTGTTTCTGTCTCTCGGAATGTAAGTGTTTTTCTTTCCTCTTCCCATATCTTCTTTATTCCTGTCTATATCCCTGTAGCGATCGATATCTCCGACTTCTTTTCTATAGCTGCCGCGATTTCTGTACATATCAGGATCTTCATCATCATAACGGTCTCTGTCATAATCATCATCCCTGTAACGATCCCTGCCATCGCCATCGTAGTCGTCTCTGTAGCCGTCTCCGTCTCTATAGTCGTCGCGATAGTCATCTCTGTAATCGTCTCTGTCCCTATAGTCATCCCTGTCTCTATAGTCGTCGCGGTAATCATCTCTGTAGCCGTCGTCTCTATAGTCATCACGGTAGTCATCTCTGTATCTGTCATCATCGCGATATCTGTCGCTGAAATCATCGCTGTATTCATTGAATTCATCTTCATATCGCTCTATTTCTCTATATTCATCGCCTCCTCCGTATCCGTCCCGGTCTCTGGGGATATGCGCATCTCTTCTGTTTAGATTATTTCCTGACATTTTTATTTTACTCCAATACTTATTTAATAATACGTTATATATCTTTTAGAGTTCTGACACAATTTGGCAACAGTTGGGCTGTATCATAAAAACTGTCAGAAGAACATACCTTCTGAACCCCCAACAATACTTTTTTTCATACACGGGTTGCCGGTTTCCCCACCAGCAACCCCTCCTCCCAAAAACAATGCGTCTTTCGGATTCGAAGGCGCTTTTTTATTTGATAGGAAATCCCTATCAAATAAAAAGCTCTCCATTTGTGTGAGTTCTCTAAATTATGACTTAAATAATGTTGATAAAATCCCTCTTCCGAGGCTGGCACCAAGGTTTCCGCCGAGAGTCTTTCCGAATTTTCCGAACTTTCCTCCGACAGTCTTGCCAACTTCTCTTCCGACCGTTCCAACTACTGAATTTCCTATTGTCTTAGCCGTCTGTTTTCTCTTTCTTTCAGCAGCGGCTTCTTCTTTTTCTTTCTTCTTTGCTGCAGCAGCGTCCTCTTTTTCTTTTGCCTTAGCTGCTTCAGCTTCAGCCTTTAACTTGGCAGCTTCTTCCGCATCGGCGATTCCCTTACGCTGAAGAATTTCATACGCAGAATCAGTTTCACTGGGCTCATAGTACTTATCATACAACTTGCTAGCCTTAATTTCTTTTTCCCTGACCGAAGCATCGATTCCGCCAAACTTACTCTGCGGAGGAAGAATCTTAACCCTCTCGCATACGGTAGGCGTTCCGTCCTCTGCAAGGAATGAACATATCGCTTCTCCCGTTCCGAGCTCCTGGATAACATCCTCAGTCTTAAACTCCGGATTCTCCCTGAACGAGTCGGCTGCTGCCTTCACCGCCTTCATATCGGCAGGCGTGTATGCGTGAAGCGCATGTTGTATCTTATTTCCAAGCTGTGCAAGAACACCATCCGGAATATCCCTCGGACTCTGCGTCACGAAATAGATACCGACCCCCTTGGATCGAATTAGCTTAACCACCTGCTCAATCTTATCCACCAAAAGCTTTGGCGTATCCGTAAACAGAAGATGTGCCTCGTCAAAAAAAGAACACCATCTTGGGCTTATCAAGGTCACCAACTTCAGGAAGCGTCTCAAAAAGTTCCGAAATCATCCACAGAAGGAATGTCGCATACAAAGTGCCGTTGTTTATAAGGCTTGTGCTGTCCAGAATGTTGATCATTCCTTTGCCGTCGCTTCCTGTCGTGAACCAGTCCCTTATATTAAGTGCGGGTTCGAAAAAGAACTTGTCGCCCCCTGCAATCTCAAGCGATACCACCGCTCTTACGATAGCAGCCACGGAAACCTTACTGATATTGCCGTAGTCAGCCGCAAACTCCTTGTTATTATCGGAGATGTAGTTGAGCATTGCCTTTAAGTCCTTGGTATCGATAAGCAGAAGGTTGTTGTCATCCGCAATCTTAAATGCAATCGAGAGAATATCTCTCTGAAGGTCGTTAAGCCCCAATATTCTGGCCAAAAGAAGTGGTCCCATCTCCGAGATTGTCGTCCTAAGCGGTATTCCTTTTTCACCAAAAACATCCCAAAATGTCGCAGGATACTTCTGATATTTAAAGCCCGCTTCAGCAAGTCCGAATTTTTGGATTCTCTTTTGCATATCTTCAGAATCCGCGCCCTCGCACACCATTCCGGAAAGGTCGCCCTTAACATCTGCAAGAAATACGGGAACTCCCATGTCACTGAATGATTCCGCCAAAACTTTAAGCGTTACCGTTTTTCCCGTTCCCGTAGCACCGGCTACAAGTCCGTGCCTGTTAGCCATCTTGGGCAAAAGAAATACATTTTTTCCGTCTTCTGTGTTGGCGATCCAAATCTTTCCGTCTTTTAACATAGTCCCCTCCTCTTACATATTCAATTAATAGCAATTGGCCATTTTGGTTATTATAACACGATGGCACCTCAAGTCCAAATCCCTATTTCAAGCCTTCGGCTTCATGTTAATAAACAGAGCGGTATATCGTTTTTAATCTGATACATCGCTTGACACAAGAACGTTTGTTCTATATTATTATCTCATGGTAGGAAAAGAAAGAACTTACATCTGCATAGATCTCAAATCTTTCTACGCATCGGTTGAATGCGCGGAGAGAGGCCTTGATGTTATGACAACCCGCCTTGTTGTGGCAGATCCCGAGCGCTCCGACAAGACAATATGCCTTGCCGTATCACCGGCCATGAAAGCCCTCGGCGTCCACAACAGATGCCGTGTATTTGAGATACCCAAAAATATCGACTACATCATGGCCGTTCCCAGAATGCAGAAATACCTCGATTACTCCGCCGAAGTATACGCAATCTACCTTAAGTACATTTCCAAGGACGATATTCACGTCTACTCCGTCGACGAAGCGTTCATGGATGTCACGGAATACCTGAATCTCTACCATATGACCGCCAAGCAGCTCGGACGGCAGATAATGGATGACATAGACAAGAACTTAAAAATCCGCGCCACCTGCGGAATCGGAAGTAACCTCTTTCTGGCCAAGATAGCTCTTGATATCACAGCCAAACACTCCCCCGATTTTATCGGAGAACTTGATGAAAAGAGCTTTCGTGAGACCTTGTGGGATCACAGACCGCTCACTGACTTCTGGCGCATCGGAAAAGGTATTGCAAACCGCCTTGCCACATACGGAATGCTCACAATGAGAGACATTGCAAACGGCGATGAGAATCTTCTCTACAAACTTTTTGGCGTAAATGCCGAACTCCTTATAGACCACGCGTGGGGGCGCGAGCCGGTCACGATAAGCGACATCAGAGCCTACAGCTCTTCTTCCCATTCCCTCAGCCAGGGACAAGTCCTTATGAGCGATTACAGCTATGAAAAAGGACTTATCATAGCAAAAGAGATGATGGATGTGATGTGTCTTGATATGGTCGACAAAGGACTTATCAGTAAATCTTTTTCCCTTATGGTCGGATATGCCAAAGGAACGCCGATTCCTTCAGCGAAAGGCACATTTTCACTCGATACCGAGACCAATGCTTCAATGCTTCTGATTCCCGGAATCGCCGACCTCTACAAACAGATTGTCAATCCGCTGTATCTTGTCCGCAGAATGTACGTCGTTGCAAACAACGTCGTTCCCGAAGAATATACTCAGTACTCCTTCTTCGTATCTCCCGCCGACCTCGAACGAGACAGACGCATGCAGAAGGCAGTTCTTGAGATAAAGAATAAATTCGGTAAAAACGCGATATTAAAGGGGCTCAACTTTGAAGAAGGCGCCACAACCAGGGACAGGAACAATCAGATTGGTGGCCACAAAGCGTAAGCTGAGGATTGAATCAAGTTTTCATCAGAGGATATATAAATGAGGCAAAAAATGTCCATGGATAAAAGAGCCGCTCAGTTCCTGCCTTTTCAGGCTGTTAAGGGACTTGATGAAGCTCTTTTGGCAAAAGAAAAAATAAAAGTACCAAAAATCGAGCTCTCCGACGAAATGGCCGAAGAACTCGATAAGAAAATGCACAACATCAAAAAGGGGTTAATTTTAACATGTGTCTACTTTAATAAAGGTGAATATCTTCAAGTAACAGGTATGGTCGCCCGCTTTGATGAGGTAGCAAGAACACTTCAGATTGTAAATACTAAGATAAAATTTGATGATATTCTTGATATTGAATTTGAAGAAAACAGCCCTCGTTATATGCCCTAGTCCACGCCACGACTCACCACGGATTTTCCAAGCCATTTCTTCTTATACCAATAGTACATAACAATCAGGCCTCTGATACATTCATCTGTTGCCGTTCCTATGAAGATTCCGGCAACGCCCAGCCCAAGCACGACTCCGACCGTATATCCTACAGTAAGACCAAGTCCCCAGTTACACAGAACTCCGGCTATAAACGGGAATATATAAGCTCCCGCCGCTTTTAGACTGCTGACAAATGTCATATTAAGGCAACGTCCCGTCTCAACAAATATGTCTACGATCATTATCGTCCTGCCAAGAGCGATTATATTGAGGTTATCCGTAAATATACGCAACGTATATCCGCAAAGAATCGCATTGATACATGCCAGTGCTATCGTAATCGGCATAGAAGTCTTAAGCGTTTTGAACACTCTTCTATATGCCTCTTCAGTCTTTCCCGCGCCTACCAGATGCCCGGTGATTATCTGCGTTGACATCGCAGAGGCATTCGAGAAGATCATCGCAAAGGAGATAAGCGTATTGCAATATGCCCTTGCATTAACCGCATCATTTCCCATCGCATTAATAAAGGAAAGAAGTGTTGTCTGATAAAGATTGTATGTAAGGTTCTCACCCGCAGAAGGAAGGCCTATCCTTATCATTTTAATAAGCAGTTTCATCGGAAACGGTATCAGATAACGAAGGGAAATCCTTCCTGTTTTTGTCACATAGAAGAAAACAATAAGCGCTATCACAGATAAAAGCCTTGCCACCACTGTAGATATCGCCACACCGGCAACGCCCATATTCAAAAACTTAAACGGTCCGTACAGGAAGCAATAATTTCCGACAATGTTGACGATATTTATGCCAAACGTAACCCACATGCCTATCTTGGTATATCCGTTACAACGCAAAATCTGGAGCATAACATTGGACACTGCCATCAGAAAACCTGCGCCTCCGACAATATAGATATATGTCATCGAGAACGGACGCATCTCGGGCGACACATGAAGAAAATCCATAATAAACGGATTTGCGGCACAAAACACCGCACTGAGCCCGATCCCCAATACCAGATTTACAACAATCGAAAGCGTATATATCATGTTCATCCGGTCATACATCTTAGCACCGAGATACTGCGCAACAACTACACTTGTAGCCGTTGCAATGATGTTGAAAAGAATGATCATCATAAACATGATAGTGTTTGCGTTGCCCACCGCTCCGACAGCGTATTCATTGTAATGACTCAGCATAACAGTATCGACGTTGTGAAGCATTGTATTCAGCAAGAGCTCCAAGAACATGGGGCCCGCCAATACCAGAAGCGGTGTTTTTTCATCTATAACTGTATTTCCTGCTTTTTTCATCGAGCATCCTCTTCCATGTAAGCGATAATTTTTATGTTGTTGCTCCTATAACTTTGGAAATAAGACCGTTGCAACCATCAACAACGTCGTTCCATGTAGCATCAAAATTACCCGTATACCAGGGGTCTGCCACATCAGCGCTTCTTCCCGCAAAATCCAGCATCTTGTACACTTTGTTTTCAGGATCTCCGCCATATATCCTCTGCATATTTCTCATATTGGCGCTATCCATACCTATTATATAGTCGAACTTCTCATAGTCGCCGCGCACAGTCTGCCTGGCTCTCTTCTCACTAACACCAAGCTCATTATCAGAAGTTCCTATTCCATGCTCTCTAAGCTTAGCTCTCGCCGGCGGATACACGGGATTACCAACTCCGTGCCAGATCTCCTCTGTGCTTGTCGCTGCGGATTCGATGTAGAACTCATCTTCCAACCCGCGCTTCTTCACCATATCTTTTAATACAAACTCTGCCATAGGAGAACGGCATATGTTGCCGTGGCAGACGAATAAGATCCTCGTCATTGCGTAAAATCCTCTATTTATGCGGCTTCCCGCGTTTTCTAAAAATTTTTTTGTGGCAAAAAAAGGCATATTGGGGCATATTTTTGCCTGCAAAAGGTGCAAATTAGGTGCAAAATCGAAAAATTTGCACCTTCAGTATTCATGCGGCTTGCGGGGCATATTTTTGCCAAAAACAAACATATTTTCCCCCGCAAAAAGGTGCAAAAATTATAAGAATTTGCGGCATCATTCATTTGACACCTTCTTTTTTCTATACCCTTTAAAGGTTTTAACTTTAGCAGTATTTTTCTTTGAACCAATGGCTTTTCTGCTTTCCTCAGAGATACGCTCGAACTCCTCAATAGCATCTTCATATCCAAGATGCGTATAAGTATTAAGCGTAACGCCTATATCAGAATGTCCCATTATGTATTGGAGTGTCTTTGGATTCATTCTTGCCGAAGCCATACGACTACAAAAAGTATGTCTACACACATGAGGTGTCACCTTAGGCATCTGCACCTTATAAATTCTGTTGTACTTATCAACTATATGTTTAAAGTACTTCTCCCAGTGCATTGCTACCATAGGATGCTCATCCTTATCAAGAAAAAGAAATCCCACATAGCCATCTACCATAGGCTCGATTTTAGGAACCTTTCGTTTTGCTATGATGCGCCTGAAACACTCCGCGACTTCTTCCGTCATCGGAATCAATCGTCCTCCGGATTTAGTCTTCGTATCTCCGATGTTTAAACCTATACCATTATTTCTCTGGAGCTGATGGTCTACATTGATCCTCATATTGTCAAAATCAATATCATCAAATGTCAGTCCTACAAATTCCGATATGCGAAGCCCTGTATTAAACAGAATATAGATTCCATCATAATATCTGCGATAATGAGAATCTTCCTTTATAAACTTAAGGAACTTTCTTTCGTCATCGCGCGATATCGCTTCACGGGTAACACTGTCATTGTAGATTACCGTACCAAGATTAAAATCAAACGGATTCTTTTTGACAAAATCATTATCCACCGCCAACTGAAATGCAGGACGAAGAACTCCTCTGATACTATGAATCGAACTGTATCCTCTTCCATTTTTCTGAAGCTGAACAAGCCAAGTCTGCGCATGCAAAGTCTTGACCTTGTCGATTCTCTGAGTTCCGAAAACATCCTTTTTCAAAAGATTCATCACAGTCTTATATCCGGTTTTTGTACTTGGACGTACACCATTTTTCAATGTGACATACTTCTCCACTAAATCTGATACTGTAAGTTTTCCTCCTTCCGGAATAATCTGGCTGATCAAATCCGCTGATATTTTCTTCTCAAGCTCTCTAAGAGCCGGCTCAGGCTTTCTTCCTTCAGGCATCGGATCGTTAACATCAAGTCTCCATGATCTAACATATTTTGCCTCACCAAAAGCATCTAAATATTTATATCTATAGCGACCGGTGTTTTCCTGTGTCTCACCGTATCTTAAGATTCGACCGCGATTATCTCGTCTCTTTTTACTCATATATTGGTCTCCTTCCTACTTAGAAAGGCTCCAATATGGCATCACCATGATACCATAATCAGAGCCTTTGCGCCATTGAGGACAGGTAATTATGTCATTCATATGCAGGTAGCAACATCTATATATTCCTCAAATTTTTTCCTTTTTATCTGTCTCCGATTTCCAACCGTGATAATAAAATCGGCAGTCGGGTCAAATGAGATTATTCGCCTTATCCGCTTCTGCCCGATTCCAAAATATTCTGCTGCCTCTCTGATTGAAAGAGTATATTTTTCGCAAAGAGGCACTTCTCTTATTAGCTCATCCATCTTCAAATCCTCCCTGCACTCTCATTACAAAAATTATTGTGTCCATCATTTTGCTCCTCCTTTCATAAACGTATGTCTTAGATACATTTATGATATCTCTTGCAGCTTTTCTAAAACGTCGACATTTGCGACATCCGTTCGATATTTAAGAAAGACGATTTTCAAGGCAATGCAAAAATAAAAAAATCTGAATCTCTCATTTTCATCAGATTCAGATTTTTTGAAAAAGTATTCTATATGTTTTTTTGAAAAATAACTACCATCAAGTCAGATCAAAATACACTTATTAAGCGTTAGCGCCGTTCCGAATTTTTCGGAAAAAGGGGTTTGGGGTGTTACACCTCCAACAAGCGTCAAAGCATTTGTCTGTCAAATGCACTGCTTGCCACTTTTTTAATAGCCCTCGTAGGGATTCTTCAGAAGCGGCGGTGCGAGGATTATTCTTTTTTTACTTTCACCAGTTCTGTAATCCAATACTAGGTAAGTGCTGACATTCATAAATGTATTCTGTTCACTCAGTAAGCTCATCTTGATCATGAAATATCTCAAAAGGGCTACTCATATTCAAATTCTGATGAGAGTTTCTCTTTTCTTTTATCTGCATTCGTAGAAGTTCAACTGCATTTTCAAGCCTTTTCCATGCATATTGATGTATTACCATTTCAACTTTCAATGGAAAAAGAACGTTTGTCTCATCTTCAAATGATACTTTAGAAGCATCTATTTGCACATAATCATCAAACAACTTGCTGTTTCTAAAGTTTTCTTCCATAAATTCTTTTGTCAAATAACCGGAAATAGTCTTGGGCTGATCCATACATAACATATAAAGTGCATAGATTACAGCGAGATTCGAAAACGCCTCTTCTGATTTATGTCCATTTATTGTTACAGTATGTTTCCCACTCTCAAACAACAGATTGATCATTCCAAGGAAAAGCATCGCCGATTCTTTTTTCATATGAATCAGTTCAGAATCATCATGTGAATCACCTTCTACTAATGCCACCTCATCAAAACAATAACCATCCGTACTGATATTCTTAGCTATACGCCATTCATGCAATTGTTTTATAGCATTGTCACTAAGACCAGTATAATTACCAATATATTTTCTGTCATAGTTAGAATAATCTTTTTCTTTTCCTATAAGGTAGTCAGCGCTTATATCGCACTTATCACATATTCTAAGAAACATTTCCAAATCAATTGATTTTTGAGCGCCCTTCTCAACCTTATTCATTTTCTTCTTTATTGCTTCCTCTGAGGAAGTGCTCTCCGGAAATAAAAATTGATAAAACTCAGTTTGAGTCATGCCCTTCTTCTTACGGATATTACGAATATTCTTTCCAAAGCCAATAGAGTGACTATTTGATTCCATTTTTACTCCTTCCATTTTTAATAATTGGATTGTTTTAGGGAATTGAATAGGGATGTAAATAATAATACTATACTCTCAAAGAGCTGTAAATAAAGACTCAATACATTCCTATAGCAATACTAGGTAACATCTCCAAATTGGATCCTATATCAGAAAGGAGTAAAATAATGATAACAAACGAATTTTCTATGAATCATGAAAACAGACTAGCAGAAAATGCATTATCAAAAAAAGAACAGGAAAAGCAACAGTTCTTTAGATGGGACATTACTGAAAATGCTGAGCTAGTTGGAGAACACCATCATCCTAAGCTTAAAGCTATATCCAAAATACCGGACGTAAAAAGATTAGTTACCTTAAACAATGCTCCATATGAACAGCATCCGGAAGAATGTGGATTATGTTTTTACACAAAAGATTCTATAATAGAAAGAATATGGAATAATCGGCACAAATACGTTAACTTGGTGCAGCGTTTTCCATTGGTTATCGGTCTAGACTACAGCATTCTTTGCAACATGTATTATCCTCAACAGGTATATAACTGCTGGAGAAACTATGTTATGACTTACTGGCTACAGCAGTTTCATCCTACTGTAGTACCTAACGCAGGTTTTGGAGATAAAGATACATTTCCATGGACATTAGATGGAATGCCAGAAGACAGTTGGATTTCCGTGACCACGCAAGGATGCTTTGATAACTATATTCTAAAACATATTTTTTTGAATGGGCTACACGAATTAGTTCGCCAAAAGCACCCCAAGGGAATAATAGTTTATGGTCTTTTTCCTCAAGAGTGGATTGACAAATTTCCAGTCCCAATCATTATATTCCCTTCCTATTCCCAAAATAAATGGGGAGGAATTTGACTATGGGAAGAGGAAAAGGAGGATATACACAAATCCAGACAAACTATAAAGATTCTGGAGGAAGAAAAGTTACCGATTCAGGTACTATCTTCGTCGCAGAAAGATATATAGACATGGGTTACGAAGCCGTTTTCAGGCAGCGACATGACGAAATTAATGCTAAAACATACGATCTTTCAATTAAAACAAGTAATGACGAACACTTTATCAAGAATATTGAAGTAAAGCAGACTACGAGTAATAATCCAAGTCAATTAGCCAAAAATATAAAAGAAGGATTCCAGCAAGTTGGCTCAGGAGGTACTGTTGCATTGTATCTTCCTAAGAAACAAAGTGATTCCAAGTCCACGAAAGAACTTATTACAACTGGTTATAATGAAGCTTTACGAAAAGGAAATGTCCTCGGAACTGTAGAAGTATGGTTTGATGATAAAACAAGAAGAACGCTATAAGGAGGCTGACATGGCAAGATTAGGATGTAAATGTGGTGCCGAAATGGCAAATACTATATCCCCTTCAAAAAACAGGCTAAGTATCTATTATATCCAAGAGGTTAAGGATGCCATTAATTCCAATCCTCAAATAAGGTTATGGGATTTTTACACCGGATGGGATGAAAAAAATAATTGCAATAACAGTTTTCAGGATAGAAATGAACCTGTCGAATATTGGTACTGTACCTCATGCAAACGGGTATATGAGGTTCAAGCTGAATCATGTGGAAAGATCATGAGGACGTATGTCTTAGACAAAGAAAAAAAATCAGAAAAAATAGATATCTCATCACTAACAGAATTGCTGGTTTTAACAGATGAAGAAATGGACAAGCTTCTTGCCCAAAACGAAAAACTGACTTTACAAGATTACTTAGCTCAGCGGAGCACTCCAAGAGTATATATAACAGCTGATGAAAAAACTGTTTATATAACAGATATAGAAACATGCACAACTCACATATATTTGTGCGAAGATACGAAATAAGGATATAATGCCCAAACTTCTAAAAAGCAGCACAGGATTTTATTATATTTCCTGTGCTGCATCATCTACTGCAGAATCGCTATTATAATATGTTTCCCATTATAAGTATATTTTTCTGAAGACATCCAGCGATTCTTCCTTCGTTCTTCTATTTGAAAGAAATTCATCTGCTACAGTTTCCGTGCCCATATTCTCAATAAAAGAAAGAACAGTTTCCCTAACATTTCCAACCGTCTGAATCTTTACATCAGGATTAATCAACGGTAGTAAACGGAACACATCATTCTTATGCTTCTTGATATCATCAGCGTTGACTCTCACTCCCTGCTTTTTCAAGTCGATGTTATTGAGCCATGCATACATTTTAAATGGAATAATATACTCAGCCCCTAAAACCGAGACCCCATCAACTACTCTTCGTCCATTTTTCATAAAAGCGTAGAAATCCTCGTCCAAAGCAATTGCTGACAAGCTAGATACGTCATCATCAATATGAACAGGAATAATGCGGGAATCCATTTCAAAATCTGTTCGTTTGGAAAACAGCTCTATCTGTGACGGGAACCCTGGAGCCGGTTCTGTAAACCTGTAATAGTGCGGATCAGAATTTTTCCAACCACATGTGTACTTTCCTCGCAATATGTATTCCCAAAAAGTTTTACAAAACTCCTTGCCACCATCCTCCATAATCAAAATCATGTCAACGTCCTTTGTAGCTCGAAAGTCTCTGCTCGCCTCCTCCATAAGGATCATACAAGCAGTTCCACCTATCACGGTATAATAATCCGTATATTCTCGGAATGTCTCTTTAAACGACATAAGATTATTTTTTAATTCTATATTATCTGCCAATTCCAGATTTCCTCCTTAACATCTTTCAGGCACTTATGAATTCTCTCATCATTAGTATCCTCAAATGTGCAAATAAGCGATACAGGGTCAACTTGCCCATTACATGAAAGCATAACCGGATCGTATTTCCATTTTTGAACGCGAACAATATCAGCCTCATAGTTCAGGTCCGGATCAACGCCAACTAACTCTTTAAAGAATGGCAAATCTTTATATAATGCATACTCAACATACTTCGGATAACCCAGTTCAGATCTTTGAGACAGGCTAAATTCCCCTGATGCAGGTGCGCTGCTATCCACTTTTCCGTTAGGCAAATACATGACTCCTTGAATAGGATTAATTAAATATTTCCTTGCTTTTTCGTATAGCTCTCTTCGATCCTTAACGCTAACAGTCATTACAATTCCAGTGCCCTGCTTCTTTTCCTCAATTAATCCCTTTTCAAGCAGTTGCTTTGATGCTCTGGATATTGCCATCGGCAAAACCTGCAACCTCTTTGCCGCCTCCAATTTTGTATAACTATCATTTTCATATAAAAAAAGGAGAAAAAGGAGCTGTGATCCCGGCGCAAAGCGTTCCTTGACAACATCCTCACCCATGGCACACTTTTCAAACAGCACACCCATGAATGGCAAATACATCTGACCATTACGCGATACAAAAGGAATATCATTCTCAATCATGCTATTACGCTGAAAAGAACTGATTTTGTCAAAACCATAAACAGCATCCTCTTTTAGAGCATTTTGGTAGGATGCCAACTGTTTTTTTAAGGTTTTTATATTAAATCGCTCCTGATTTTCGAAAAAAAACGACAACAAATGCTTTTCCGGAAACAGACACTCTGTAAAACCTCTTGCCATCTTGCAAATATAACGGCAAAGAGTATTTCGTTTCTTCAAATGAATCCAGTTTTCTTCCGTATACTTGTTCGAAAAGTTTTTTCATTTTAGCCCTTTCTAACATTTTTATTTTATACTAACACATATAATGTTAGTATTCAATTTTTATGTTAGTTTAGTTGATAACGCCGCTTCTAAAGAATCCCTACGAGGGCTATTAAAAAAGTGGCAAGCAGTGCATTTGTGGGACAAATGCTCTTAACGCTTGTTGGAGGCGAATCGCCCCAAACCCCTTTTGCCGAAAAATTTCGGAACAGCGCATTCGCTTAATTTTGCTTTTCTGCTTAACTCATACAGATTCTCAACAGCTGCAATTTCTTAACCGCTGAAACCGGTATCTATTTGAATTCCATTTTCTATTAAAAGATCAAATAATTCTCTCATCTCGGACATACTCATTACGTCTTTCTTTTTTTCCTAACAGAAGTTATAGCTTCACTAATATCTGCCTCCGTCATACTTACTTCTTTTGCCCATTTCTGGGAGTTTTTCATCAGTTTGTCAAACTCATAATTCTGAAGTTGCTTTGCTATTATTTCACGTTCCTCGCCCTTAATTTCAAGAACATTAAACACATCCTCTAACGACCATTTCATGTTCTTCATGATATTCTTTATAATTTTTATTTTTGTCTGCTCAACACGCTCCCTTGCAATAGCATCAGCATATTTATTTGCCAGTTTTTCAAATACTTCGCCCATAACATCACGACCTTTCTGTCCTGCCTACTTCATACTGTAAATTTTCGTTATCCAACATCGTACGTATTTCATCCATGTCTTCATTTGCCATATTGGAGCCGTGTTTTAATGATTCTTTATTGTTTACTATACGTTCTTTTGTAAACTCAAAAGGTGCAAATGAGGTGCAAATCCAAAGGCCATACCCTGTATATCCAGCTAAAATAGGCATTTCAGCCTCTATGTTAGTATCCTGCCGTGGCAGACGAATAGCACCCTGATCATATTCAAAAACCTCGTATTTTCCAGCTTTTAAGCCATTTCTGTTTTTCTGTAAGTTGGCATATATCGGCATATTTCCGTCTATTTTTTCAAGCATCAGGTATAAAATGCGGTATAAAAATGTTCGTTTTATACCTGCAATTCTGTCAGCGGCATTTGCCGATTACAGATGGCAGAATTTATACCTAAGTTATATCGCCTTTAAGCTTCTAAGCGACTTTAGCTCCCTTTGGGCATCTTCAAATCCGACATGCGAATACGTATTTAATGTAACACTTATATCTGAATGCCCCATCAAATATTGAAGAGTTTTGGGATTCATTCCGGACTTTGCCATCTTACTGCAAAACGTATGCCTGCATATATGCGGAGACACAAACGGAATTTGAATTTTGTAGATGCGGTTGTATTTATCACGAATGTGTTTGAAGTAATGATCCCAATGAAGCGAATATGCAACACTTCCATCCTTATCAAAATACAAAAAGCCCGCTTTGCCATCTATCATGGGCTCAGGCTTCGGTGGACGTCTGTTGGCTATTATCGCCTTAAAACACTCTTCCACCTCAGGAGTCATTGGAATCTTCCTTCGACCGCTCTCCGTCTTGGTCTCCTCAATATAATACCCTACATGGGCACCTTTTTGAAGTTGATGGTCGACATTAATGGAATGGTTCTTGAAATCTATATCTGATAATGTAAGGCCACAGAATTCCGAAATTCTCATTCCTGTATTAAACAAGATATAAATACCTTCGTAATACTTCTTGTAATGCTTATCCTCATTGATAAACTTAAGAAGTTTTCTCTCATCTTCACGAGATAATGCATCTCGTCTTACCGAATCATTTACAAGAACATTTACAAGCTCGAAGTCAAACGGATTCTTACGGATAAGATCATCATCCATAGCAAGTTTAAACGCAGGTCTGATCACTCCTCTTATATTGTGAATCTGCGCATAACTCTTACCTTTCTCCTGCTGGAGTTTGATAAGCCATAGCTTTGCATCTGACTTACGCACCAGATCAATCCTCTTCTTACCAAAAGGATCTTTGGCAAGAAAATTAAGTACTGTTTGATACCCTCGTTTGGTTGTGATCCTGACACCAACACGTGTATCAACATATTTCTGAACCAGTTCAAGCACCGTAATATTTCCGCCATTAGTGACTATTCTATCAAAGCTATCCGCCTGAATTCTTTTTTCCATCTCGCGAAGAGATTCCGTTTGTTTCCTACCCTGTGGTGCCTTATCATTACGATCAAGCCGCCAGCTATAAACCACCTTTTCTTTACCGTCCCATGAAGTATATTTGAAACGATAACGACCATCCTTCATTTGCATTTCTCCTTCATGGAGAACTCTTCCTTTTTTATCACGCCTTCTTTCTATTTCAATCAGCTCCTTCCAAATAAATGAAAGGCACATAATAGTTCAATAATCTCATTGTACCCATACAATAAATAAATCGCTAGTATGTAGCCCCTTATATAACTCCCGAATTATCAAGATACTCTTCAAACTTCCTGCGTTTTATCCTGACATGGGCACCAATCTCTATAACAAATTCCTCATCCAAGTTATCTGAAACTAGACTGCGAAGTCTCTTCTCGCCAATACCATAATAGGAAGCTGCTTCCTGTATACTAAGTGAATATTTTCGCCACACCGGCACTTCAATCTTTTCCATTTCTCTTTTTCCCCACTTTCAAATCCAACTGTATATTCAAAGCCTTAGCTATATCCCGGCTCATAACACTTTCGGGAAGTTTACCTATCCGCGCTATAAGTCTCTTCTTATCTATTGTCATAACCTGCTCCGCCATACAGGCTGATTCCATATCAAGCCCTGCAATTTTACCTAGCAGAACATGCGTAGGCATTCCCGCACTTTTATGAATCTTTGTTGTTATAGGCACAACAGAAACCGTCGGCGAATACCTATTTCCTTTATTGTTCTGAACGATAATTACCGGCCTCTCGCCTTTTTGTTCCGATCCGACACCTGCACCTAAGTCAGCAAGATATATCTCTCCACGCCTAACCATGACCACACTCTCCTTTTATGTAAAAAGAAGGCACCCACTGCCAGTACACAGCGGAATACCTTCTTAAAATCAAACAGTTATATGTTCCCCTATTTGCCCACGGCGCCCCGGAGAACGGGAAATCACTAAGCGGCTGCAGCACAGCTCCATAGGCTCAACCCTTCCTGCGGTTCTCGCAAGACCGCTCCCATTACGATGAGTTGTGGCTGAGCGGAAGTATCATTATACCCGTAGCTGTCATCGCCAGTGCCGGTGCTACCGACATTCCAGTGAGGCTATATCGCGCAAGGCGTACCTTTGGGGCTACATACTACAGGTGATGATTCTTGTCTATTTGGTACAAGCATCTTGTAATACTCGGACGTCAGTTCCGCAATTATCCGGACAAGGTTTCTACTAATATCCGGACAAGATTCCTGTATCAAGTGGACAAGATGACATCTATTTTTTATATTACTCGCTTGCCGTCTTATTGTCATCTCCGGCGTCAGCCGGCATATGTTCTATCGTAGGACGGCGGGAAGGACCTTTTAGGTCGAACCTATACGCATTGCGCACTATGCGGTCCAGGACCGCATCTGCAATCGTTTGATCCTTGAAAATTGAAACCCAATTCTTAACAGGTAACTGTGCTGAGATGGCTACAGACTTATGTTTGTGGTATCTCTCCTCAATGACTTCAAGGAAGTCCTGAGTCATGCCAAGGTCTAACTGTTTCATACCGAAATCATCAAGCAACAAAAGATTAGGTTTTACCAGATCCTGCATCAGTTTGTTGTATGATCCGTCGCCTCTGGCGATATTCAGGTCTGTGAGCAACCTTGGAACTCTGTAGCACCTTACAGTAAGTCCTCTAGTGCAAGCTTCTCTGCCAAAAGCTGAGAGCAGATATGTTTTGCCAACACCAGTCGCTCCTGTGATGATGAGGTTATTACCGCTTGTGACCCACTGGCAGTCAGAGAGTCTTGCTATATCTGCCTTCTTGAGCTTTCGTATAGGCTCATAATCCAGGTTCTCAAGGCATGCTGTAGGCTCCCTTAAATGCGCAAGACGTATAAGCCGATTTGTCTTGGCTTTGTTTCTTGCATTGAACTGGGCTGTCACTATCATTCCCAGTCTGTCATCGAAGGAAAGAGCCTGCGAAGCAGGAAGTTCATCCTGCCTGGCGTACTCAAGCCTCATGGCATTTAACTTCATTGCTGTTAACTGTTCCGCTGTTTGGTAGTTCATGATGCATCACCTCCTATTCCCATTCTCCGACACGGAGATTTTCATGGCTTGGAGTTGGAGTGTCCGCATCGGAGTGATCAGCGTTTACGGGCTTCTTATCCTGATTGTTTTTCAGGATGTTCTTGAGTGTTGTATATGTAACAGAGTTGAGATCAAGTGCCTTCTTACAGGCATTATCAACTCTGGTGTTACCGTACTGCTTGCTGAAGTTCACTACAGCCATACAGGATTTATATGCCTGTTCCTCAAAGTCAGCAGACTTAAGGAGTGTATCTACAAAGCGATAAGCATTCTGACCGATACTTGATGCCCTGTAGCGATAATGAGTTCCATCATACTGATTGAATTCTCTGATAGCACGGTGGTTTGCAGGCATATGGTTTATCTCGGTTGCATAACGCCTTCCAGAGAACTTTCTGATATGCAGCGCAACCCTTTTGCCCAAAGTGTTGAAGATTTCAATCTTCTTGGCATAGGCATGTATTGTGACGGAGTCCTTGTAAAGAGTATATGGCACTGAATAATAAAAGCCGTCATAGTAGACGTGATAGTTATTCGGTACTGTCTTAACTGGCAGTGTTTCATAATACTCAAATGGATCCTTGGGCAATGGTCGAAGTGCCGGCTTATCAAGAGCAGTAAAGTTGCTGCTTCTAGAGCCGGAGCGATGCTTGAATGGTCTTTCTGCAAGTTCAAGCACTCGATCCTTTATATCAGCATTAAGGGCTTCAAAACTGTGATATATCTTATCTTTTAGCCACTCAAGGAGCCATGTTTCAAGCCAGCCTACGCCTGATTCAACTGTAGGTTTGTCTCTTGGCTTTTTGACCCTTGCAGGGATTATAGCAACCTGATAATGACGGGCAAGGTCTCTGTAAGCATGGTTGAGCTCCGGATTGTAGAGGTTGGTATGTACAACCGCTGTTTTGCAGTTGTCGGGCACAAGTATCTTGGGAAGCCCTACATACCACTCAAAAGCATCTATATGAGCCTGATTCCAGTTGATCTGTGTTTCATTAGGAAATGCTTCAACAAAAGGATATGAACTGTCTCCAAGCGTAGCTACAAAGAAATGAGCATCATGAATCACACCGGTCTCATAGTCAACAACGCATGGAAGAGTATCACCAATCCAGTCGACAAACAGTTCCTTGCCAGGCTCGCGCTCCTGAGGCAGTACCACTTCTTTACCGGTATCTTCTTTCCATGTATTGAACTTGGCACAGAAGTAACTGTAGCTGTAGCCATCAGGATTATCTTTGCGGTATTCCTGCTCCCAGATGTAATAAAGGTTGATTCTTCTGCTGGACATAAGTCGCTTGTATATAGCTTCCCAGTCTGGTTCATCCTTGGATTGCTTACGGCCAAAGGAGTCTGGATATATCAGCTCATTGATCCGCTCAGGAGAAAGCTTTGTTGCTTCTTCATAGGTTAGTCCACAGTCCTTGCATCTGTTAAGAATTTCGCCAACGGTAGTTTTGGAGCAATCTACAGCTGATGCTATATCTCGTAGATTGAGTTCCATTTCCCTCAGGCGAAGGATTTCAGTAACTTTCATAGTATCAAGACACCTCATTTCATACCCTCCTTAGAATGTAATTAATTACATTCTAAGAAGATCAATGTGAGATGTCATTTGTCCGGATGATTCAGGAATGGCTGTCCGCATGTTTCAAGAATGCTTGTCCGGATAATAAAAGATTACGTGTCCGGATAATTCAAGAATCCTGTCCGGATGTTACAAGAATCATCACTACAGGAACGTACTTAGTGAATGTATATTCTCTTGTCAAAGTACAGACAAGGGAAAATCCCTTCACTAATAACTACAGAAATCAGGTGAATAATAAGTCTATTTAAAAAAATAAAAACAGCTTTCACCTATACTATAAGTGAAAGCCGCAAAAACTTAATCATAAAAAATCATTTTAAACACCGATAATTCAGCTGTGTCATATATTATTCTTCAGAATAGATATTATATTTTTCCATAAGAGCTTCAATGACATCGTCTTCAGCAGTCAGGGCAAGCGTAAAATCATCAGACTCTTTTGGAATAGCCCTAAGAAGTAGCTGATATTCTTTTCGTCCTTCTTTTTTTCCTTCTTCAATTTTCTCTCTATCTCTCATCAGAAGTGTCATGTACTCCACCTCCCATTTCTCATTGCTTATTTATTTCCTTCTCTCAATTTATCATCTGCTTCTTTTGTAAATTCTGGAATTGGTTGACCTGTCACTATACCATTAGCAACAATCCACTGAGCATCCCAATAATTATTTACACCGATTGGTGCAAAGTAAATGTGCTTTGAAAGTTCATTCATTAATTCAACTTCCTGCAATCCATTCTGTTCAACTCTCTGACGTCTATTATAATCCAGCTGCATCTCGTATGCCATTCTTGCAAAAGCTGCTGCCCCCTCTGGATTTGCACTCGTTACAGGAATTGCAAAGCCTGCAATACTTCCTCCGCTGCTATATGCCTCTCCAGATGGTCCAGTCGGAAGTGGTGCCCATCCCACTTCATAATCGCACTCATAAACCGATTTTGCAGCAAAACCATACTCACATGTCATCGCAAGCTTTCCACTCTTAAATGCTTCTACAAAATCTACTCCTGGCTGCTGTATATACTTGCTTTTACTATATCCATCCTGAAGAAATTCGAAAGTTTCCTTAGCTTCACTACTCGCATAATTGCTATGAACTTTACCCTCATCGTCGTAAACTAAAGCAGTAGTGCCATCTGCATTTAGCACTTGAACATAAAATGAATCCCACCAGCCAAAGCCATAAATATCATTTTCTCCATCACCATCGGTGTCTTCTGCCATTTTAGTTCCAACCTCTTTAAAGGTATCCCAGTTCCAATTCCCCTCCTCAAAATATTCCGAAGGCGTTTTCACACCTTTTTGTTCAAAAAGGGTCTTATTGTAACTAATTACTACAGGATTAGCATCTGCCCCCATCGCATATGGAGTTCCTCCAAAAGTGAAAGCTGTTGTTACATTATCATACCAGAAATCATCGTCCAAATTTACATACTTAGACACATCCTGTACAATTCCATCGTTTGCATATCGTGGGAAATTCTGATCATTTGCCTGAACCAAATCACAGACCTCACCCTTTTCAACCATTTCAGTTGTTTTGTTGATCATTTCATCCCAGCCTACGCCATATACAGTTACAGTACCACCATACATTTGCTCAAAGGCTTCTTTTGTTGACCATACAAGGTTAAATGCATTGGAATCATTTGCTTTAAAATTCTCCCACTCTTCTTCTGACATATCCCAAACAATCACCAAATTCGGATTATCTAAATGCTGTGGTAAAATATAAACATCTCTTGCACTAACAGTCTCAGACTGTTCAGTTTGCTCTGGCTGCTGTGAACTCTCTTCTATACCAGCTTCTGTTTTAGGAGCGGCATTGTCAGTTCCACACGAACAAAGCGATATAACGCAGCCCGTTGCCAATATACATGATATAATTTTTCTCTTCATATTACATCTCCAGTTAAAATTTAACAAATCTATCAGTTTCAACTTTTAATTGTCTTGCTACTTCATTATTTCCGTGCATCTGTTCATCGATATTTTCCATCTTTCTTACCAAATCATATGTATTATCCGCTGCATTCGAAATTGCTTTTGCACCTTCATCAACTGCTGATGTAATTCCTTCAATTGCCTCTTTGATACCTCCTACCAAATCCTTCAAATCAATAGACATTTTATTAAATTTATGTACAACACTATCTACGTAAGCTGCATCTTCTCTATATTTTTGTCCACTTGATACGAAGCCGTCGTAATCAGGCAAGATTGTTTCATTAACGTACGTAATAATCTCGTCTGAGCTCTTAATTAATTCTTTAACTGCAACTGTTACCATATCATTGATATTCTGAATATTACTTGCTGTATCTCTACTTGAATCAGCCAACTGTCTAATTTCATCTGCAACAACTGCAAAACCTTTTCCTGCTTCTCCTGCACGAGCAGCCTCGATGGAAGCATTTAATGCAAGTAAGTTTGTCTGAGATGAAATACTTAAAATCTCATCTGTCAAACCATTAACCTTCTCTACACTCTTTGATTCTTCAATCGCTTCCTGGAGAGCGCTTAATATATCTCCCATAATTATATTTGTATTTTTCTTATTTTCTTCAGCCGTTCTCTCAAGCTCATCGGCTCTATTTCTCATTTCCTGAACGTATCCAGATAAGTCTTCTGATACACTCGCCAAATCAGCAACATGTGCGTCAACATTTGCTGCATTCTCATTTACACCAGTTGTAGTAGCTGATATCTCTTCCATAGAAGCAGATAACTCCTCCATAACAGATGAAATATCACAAGCATTTTCATTTGCTGTAGTCACATTGTGAGCAACATTTCCAACGATCTTGTCAAGCTCAGATGAATTTGAAATAATACTCTTCATCGTTCTCTGTAAAGCTTCAATAAACTCATTGATACCTTTACCCATCTGACCAACTTCATCTGTACCATTAACTTCAATTCTTCTTGTCAAATCTCCTCTATTATCCGAGATTTCATCTACAATGTGCTGCAATGTCTCATGTGTTTTCTCTAATGGCTTAATAACTGTTCTCTTGCAAACGATAAAGCAAAGTACTGTTAAAATAACAGCAAGTAATAAAATAATCAAGCTTATATTAATTGAAGCACTGTACGCTCCTCTATTCTTGCGAACGGCTTCACCCATTTCCTGCTTGTTTGCTTCACGCATCTGGTTAGCCATTGTATTTACATCACTTCCCTGAGCCTTTAACTCAACGTTTGCCATTCCCTGAGCTGTTGTATATTGATACGATGAACTACATGTAATTACTGTATTAAAGGTGTCCATAAAAGTATCATATTTCTGCTTATACTGCTCATATAAAGCAGCATCTCCATTATTTGCTTTTAATACTGTTTCATATTTCGAACATGTTTCAGCCAAACGCGCTGTAACAGTTTCAATTTCTGCCTCTACTGACTTTTTCATTTCTACATCAGTAGCTGTACAGTGAGAATAGGCTAATTTCTGTAAAGCCTCAACATCAGTCGAAATATCCCCCAGCAACGACATACTTTCTGCATAATAACCAGAAATCCTCTCATCTGCGTTTTTCATCTGCGTCAAACTAGAAATCGATGATAAAAACGTAATAACTAATAATAGTACCAGCATAAACATTGGAACCATTATTTTCATCCTAATATTCAAGTTTTCCATTGCCTTCATAAATACCTTCTCTCCTTTACTTCAACACAGCTTGTTACATATGACAATTCATTTCATTCATTTCAAATTACATGCTTCGCCAAATGTAATAACTTCATGTAAACGGCAAGTAAAACCAGCAAATTTTGGCACTTTATTTCCAGCGTTTTTTGGCAGTTAAGAACCAGCAGTTTTTGGCAGTTAAAATCCGCCACTTTTTCATAGCACCCACGGATTTCTCCGTGGGTATTTTTTTAGATTATACGAACTACTCTGCAAGACAGGCATCAAGGTCTAATTCTTCAAATGTTGAGCTTGGCTTAGGATGTCTGAGTTCCTCTTTTTCTTCTTCACTTAGACTTTCGAACCACCTGTTTTCTTCCTCTATATCTCTTATTGTACTGATGAAATCAAGTGGCCAACCATCCTCCCGATACCCATTATAAGGATTGTCGTATGGACTGTTGCCAGCTGCCACCCAATCCTCTAATTCTTTCATTTCTTCTTCAGTGATGTCTTTATTTTCACGTTTATATTTATGCAGCTGTTCTCTTAGAATTGCGCGTAATTCTGCGGATACGTTTTTCTTAAATCTCATCTTTACCATCCTCCTAGTTTTTACTCATTATAGCAAGTATCTCTTTTTTGAAACCCTCAACATCGCTATCATTATATTCGTAATAATCAATATAGTGTTTTCTTGCTCTGTCATATTCATTCCCTTCTTCATATTCTCTGCAACATGCGTATTTGTACATACTAATTCCCAGATACTTGATAGCTTCTCTCTTCTTACGTTCTATAGACGCAGTAGAAAGATTCTCCGCTCGTGCTATCTCCTCATTTGATATAGAGTCCGAATTCAGATAGTAATTCTCAATAATCCGCTTGTAGAGGTCACCCTCGCATATTCCGCCGGCAATCTGATCCAACACCATATCAATTATCGACCGCATCCAGATACAATCCCTGAGATTTTGAAATATCCTGTCAAGATATTCAGTGGAATCTTTTAAAGGTAATCTCATTTCCTCCAAAAAATCCCTTCGCATCGATATCTTTTGATCACGGATCCCATCACTGTCCAAATTGATCTTGAACAGCTGCGGTATCTCAAAGCCGCTCCGATAGTGTTCCAACAAGAGCTTCGTCAGATTGCACACATCCTTAGGTTCAAATCCGTTACTAATACATAAATTGTTAATGCGCTGCTCATTTCGGGATATAGTTGCCATAACCAAACCTCCCTCCACATTATGTTAACTATTTTATATTTCCCTCTATACTATATAATACATTTATCATTAACGTTAAATCAATCTTTTTGTAACGCAAATACGCTTCTTCAAAAGAAAAATTGCCTAACTTGAACTTTCAATCCAAAAGGTATATTATATACACACCCGAACATTAGTTCTTTTTGATTGAGGTTATATGTTATGAGTAGAGTGATTGATACTGTAGACGTCATCTGTCAGCACAAGTCGAACGGCGAAGTGATTCCCCTCCGCTTCCGGCTGATGAACGAAGATGGACAATATGAAAATTATACGATAAAAGGTTATAGAACAATTACCCATCCGGGGCCTTATACTACTCCGGACGGGCTCTATGTCTCTTACTCCACATTTGTTTTTGAATGTGTTGTTGTCGTGCTTGATTACAAGCGGAAGGTACGATTATATTTTGAAACGCATAACAGTAAGTGGCGGATTGCCATATAGAGCTTATCGTACTTGTATTGATAACAAAGGAGTGCAGATGGATGGTTGGGTAAACTTTATTAGCATTAGTATTTGCTAATATCGTAATGCCATTAGTGTTTTTATTTATTCAGAACATTATTCCTATTGTTGGTTGGATTTTAGTCTTAGTAATTGGATTTTCAGTAGTTAAATTTTTCATTTCAATGAATTCTGATCATCCAGAGGATATCAAATGGAAAAAAGAAGAACTAGCAAGAGCAAAAGAACGTTCAAGGGATTACAAGGCCAGTGCAGAACAACATTTTAAAGATGCGAGGGATGGTTTAAATTTTTTTTTCTGCAGAGGAAAAACGAGAATGGGGACGCAAAGATTTGAAAAAGGCTAGTTATGAGGATGAAGATATTAGAAGATTAGAGGAAGATATTGATCGATTAGAATCGAAATTTGGTAAGCAGGATTAGTAATTAGGTAGGGAAAGCAATGAGAGATATTTTTACGACATGCTATTTGGATTATGTGGGATTAGGACATTTTGAGCCAAGTGTATTTAGAAACCCATCAGAAATAGATGCGAAAGACTACAAAGATCCGGATGCTTGTTGTCATGAATTATATACTGATTTATTGGCAATATACAAAAAACGGTTCGAGAAACTTGGGTTTACACTTTCAAAAAATGGCGAGGAGTACATTCTTTGGATGGACAAAGACAATATGAGTTATACGATGAGTAGTGACTTTATTGGTCCTTCAAGGGCTTCAGCCAGAGAAGCAGGAATTACAGGGACTGAGGTTGGAAAATACTTGAGGAAAACGAGAGTGCTTGGTGGTCATATGCTCTGGCCTGTACAACAGAGAGAAGATAATAGAAATTCAATTCTGTTAACTGGTAGAGGTGGTACCATCAATACACAACGAGGTGGCAATAAAGGATTCTGTGATAGGATTGATTGTACATTGCAGGACCTCAAAAATTTCTATGCTTCGATTAATGGAAATAATGTGGAATACAAGATAAAACCATTTGATAAGTATAAAACATGGTTGCAGTTATTTGATAATTTCGAATCATTTGTGGACTTCTTTTATCTTGATGATTTTTGCGATTCTGATTATAGAGTATATGATTTGAAATCATATGATATAGCAGAAGACAGGTATGAGAGGTTTATCGGAGAAGATTATAAAGAAATAAACTATTTTAAGATTCCTGACAAAGAAGGATACGAGTCTTTTATCGCAGGTAGTATAAGAGCAATTTTGTCGAGACAACTTCGAATAAGAAGTGGTTTTGAAAAATAGCGTGTAAAACGGAGGCATGGCATTTAACATGGAGTGAACAACAGTCCAGATAATAAATCCAATTATCATATTTTCCCTCCTACAAATTTGAAGTTGTGCGATTAACTTCGGATAGAACTCACCATCCCGTCAAACGGAAATTTCCCTTTTAGAAATAATGTTCCATCAAACGTTCAACCCATTCCGGAACGGATGCATCTTTCTTATCATATACTGGATAATATGGTTTTATATCTAAAACTGGGGTGCCATCTACAGCATCAAGACCTTCAACAACAATTCTGTCTTCAGAAACGGAAACTATTTTTACAGAGGTCATTCCGATACGGTTAGGTCTATCTTTTCCACGCTGTGAAAAAATCCCAACTAATGGCATGTCATCTCGATTCTGAGGCCTTCTTTGAAGGTGCTTGTCCTTTTCATACTTCGCTTTATCAAGATGATAAATGATATTCACATGAGAAAAATCTTCAAGTCCTTTCAAACCGGAGATATACTCTTCATCCAATATTATAGAAGAAGCGTCTTCTCCCCAAGAAACATCTTTTCTGTCCTTTACTTCATTTCTAACATATCCAATTGGTTCCATTTCGATTATCATAATTGTCTCCTCAAACTGCCGATTTATCGATTTAATATGCAAATAATCATACTACACACATTGTTACAAGCACAAACAGATATTGACTTAAGCCTTTCATAAATGTATAGTCTAAAAAAGGAAGCAACCAGTCTGATTGCTTTCTTACAAATCTAAATTATCATAGAATACCCATATTTACAGAAAAAATTTCAAACTCTCCATTCAATAAAGAGCTAATAAAAAAACAATATCCATTTCCCATTGCAACCTATTTTGCAAAGATGCAGAAGGAAGAAATGTTGATTTCAAAGAAAAAAAGTTCATGCTGTTATCGCTTTGGCATCAATACTTACATTTACCCGCTCTATTTCTATATTGTTTAATCCGCATCTATTCGCAAATAGTATTTTCCGCAATGTAAACAGCGGAACAAGTAACCACAAAGACTCCCATCTTTTACCAGATACTCACGTGCATTATCATATCCATCAAAAGAGCCGTCTGCTTCAAAAAGATCATCCGCAATGCCTAGTTCATCCAATTCTTTTGTCCCTACCGTTCCAATATATTCGCAATAATCATTACAACAAGCTGCCCAGTTTTCGCCTTGCCAACTTAAATATCCCGGAGTCCTGCAAAAAAGTTCTTCTGTAGCAGCCTCATTATCTATCGGATCTGCGTCCTGAATAAAAGAACCATCAAACTTTTCAGCCGCTTTGCCACTTGCTACACAATCCATGCAGATACAGTCCACATCCGCTGTTGTATACATAGCCTGAACATAAGCGTCTACTTCCTTACCACAACAATCACAAACACCCTTACTAAACTCTACACATCCACATTCGTAAACATTGGGATGATATTTAAACTTAGGTAATTTATCTTTATCCATATCTAACCTACTCTCCAATCAAAAAATTACATATATTCTGAAGCAATTGCCTTCCAAAAATCAGCTTTCTTTTTGGACCATGATTTATCACCTGTAAGTGCATTATGAACACCCTATTTTGCTTTATCATGCAAAATAGAATCATTCCCAGTATGCTCTGATTTAGTTAAAATAGCTAACACGCCATCCCTATCTTGATTTACATGATGAACATCAAATCTTTTACCTGTTTTGGGATCAAACGGTGCTTTTCCTTTAATCATCAATTCTAAATTTGTTACTTTGCTACCATCTTCAAGTGTTGCTACATAATTAGGATCAATATCTCGAACCAATGCTATTCTTCCATTTACAATTTTTGTATACAATCCAGCTTTTTCATTATAATTCAAAAAAAAGACCTAAATCATTATATTTTCCAATAATAATTTAGGCCTTTGAATATTATTAGTGAAGCGATGTAAACGTTACTTTATAATTACTATTTCCATCTGTTAAGGTATCTATTGTCCCCTCATTCTCAACATCTAACACTTTAGCTCTAAACATATAGGGCTGTAATTCTCTGCACCTTGATTTCTCCCATTCAGGTATTGCGTAAAAGAGTGAAAAACTCTCGTTCTTGACTCTACTTGCTGTCATGTAGCCAAAAAGCGTATGTTCGAAACTATGAAGTGACGTTTTCCAGTTATGAGCTTTAGGATAGTTTATTACCGGCTTATCTGTTGCTCCATCTACCATATGCCAGATTTCTCCATGCTCGTGATCGGTCATTACATCAAACCAGTACTTGTGCGTGTTATTCAAAAATCTATAATAAGACGGATCATGAATAGAAAGAATTTCTGCAGCCTGGTCTAGTTCTGCCAAAATCCACCACTCTTTATCTATATCAAGATTTCCATTCTGGTCAAAACGCCTTGCCCAGGAACCATTTTTTTTCTATATATGCATCCAGCAATATTCTATGTATCTTAGGTCTTGCAAAGTTAATATACTCCACGTTATTTAGAAGTTCGCCAACTTTTAAAATAACCCAGAATGTCTTTACTGAGTGACCAAAATCTGTATGATCAGTTCCCAGATTCATACTCATGGCATCACTGTCAACCCCCCAGAAAAATCCATATTGTTCGCTATAGAACTGCGTAATAAGAATATCTGTAATCTGCTTCATATCATCACGCCACTTCTGTGCATAAGGCATTGGAAGTGCTGGAGTTATCATCAACATGTATGCATATAGCTGATCTAATTGAGCTACTATCTGAACTTCTGGATTATCTTTCAAAAATCTTGGAAGCCACGTTAAATACCCTCTTTTCTCATCCATATATACGTTAAAAATATAGTCATGGAGCTGAAGAATCTTATACATAACACTTTTATCATGTGTCAAAAAGTAATACATTCCAAGACCTGTAAGTCCGTACGCAAGATCCTGACTGGTACGTTTCCTGTAATCAGAATCCCATTCTTTGGTAATACTATTCTGAGTAACGTGCATGCCGTAGTTTCCATCCATAGCATTCATTAATTCCATAGCACCTTTTTTGCAAATATCAAGATATTCAGTCTTACCCGTCATATGATATGCAATGCCAAATGCATAGGTTAATCTCGAGTGTGCTCTTACGTAATTATTATCTTCGTGAACCAAACCTGAAGTGTCAGAAGATTTTTTTGCTTCTACAAACTCTTTTGGCCACTCCTGTTTTGAAGCCGGAAGCACATGACCATCATTTGTAATATAAGTTGGAAACAAAGAATCCTTTATATCAGTAATCTCGGGTTTATTCCAGAATTTAAGCAAATCATCGTTTAAATGATTCATCCAGTCCTCGGGTTTATAAGCTCTGTCAATTAACTGCTGCAGATTAAATGCTTTATGACTTATCATAAGCGTTTTTCCTCCTTAGTGTTATCACAGACTTGCCTGATTCGGTAACATCACCTACTAAAACTCTTTGCTTATTACCATTTAGAAGTGTCAAAAAATCTACAACTCCGCCTTTCTCAGGTGCAAAAGTTACATTTTAAAGCATATATTGTGATGGTTTGTTTAAGAAAACAGCCATATTTATTGTATATTTTTAACGCTATATCGTCAATATTAAAACGTATTTATATCCCGACAGAAATACTATAGTATCAGCAAAAACAGTTAACTTGCTGCTAAGAAGGCGCAGTGATCAAGCGCCATACGACATTCCCGGATTCAATATAAGCTTCTGATCAAAGGCCTTCTTTATATTCCTCATAAGAGCAATGTTAACCGCAGGTGTGGTCTCCAGCAGGTATTTCTGCTTGCTGAGTCCGATACCGTGCTTTCTCCCCAGATTGTCGGAAAGGTACTGTGGATCGATATTCTCGGTAATTACACGATCTTCGTCTTTTATGATTTCAAGTAATTCTTCTCTCATAGATTGGCCCTTATACTCTCGCAGCACTCGTGAAAGCGCTTTTTATCGTTATCGCTGAGTGGTATCTCCACTACTCTTTCAACTCCGCCTCGTCCGACAACCGCCGGAACGCCGACGAACAGTCCACTCTCGCCGTACTCTCCTTCAAGCAATGCACTTACCGGAACTACGGCTTTTTCGTCGTAGCGGATGTATCTTACAAGTCTTGCGGCGGTCAGTGCAATGGCGTACTCGGTACAGAATTTCCCATTGTATGTAATCCAGCCGCCTTCTTTTGCGTCTTTTTCAATCGCGTCAAGATCAAGCTTCACGCCCTCGGCCTTCTCATATTCTTCCAAAGACAGGCCGTTAAAACTGATGACTGACCCGGGTGCAATCTGATTGCTTCCGTGCTCTCCTATCATGTATGCTGTCAAAGACTGTGCGCTGATACCTGTGCTCTCCTGAAGCCTGAGCTTAAGTCTGGCTGTATCAAGGCCTGTTCCGGTTCCGAAAACCTTTCCTTTTTCAAAGCCCAGCAGGTCGCTTAGTTTCTTGGTTATCACATCACAGGGATTTGAAATGTTAATGAGTATCCCGTTAAAACCTGAATCCCTAAGCCTGTCAGCGTAAGACAGAATGGCCTTTGAATTGAATTCAAGCTCCATAAGCCTTGTGTCCGTGCCCTTCAGAGCAGCTATATCTCCGACAGCGTTGATGATCACATCCCTGTCCCCAAGGTCTTCGATTTCACCGATCCTCACGCTCACTTTATGCGGGAGAAACTCCGTTGAGTCCAGAACGTCCTGTCTTTCGGAAGTGAGCTTTCCCTTTTTCTCCTCAAGATCCACCAGCAGAAAATCATCCGCCAGTCCCTGAAGTGCCAATGTATATAAAACATGCGCTCCCACATGTCCGAGTCCGATTATTCCGACTTTAAAATCACTCATGGTCCTCACCTCGTTTTACTCTCTGTCCAGCCACCATTTGGCGTAGTTTGCGTAGATGGCTGCCCCGATTTCCAGTACATCCTCATCTATGTCAAAATCGAATGTATGGTACGGATTCTCCGTCCCCTTTTTGTCCGGATTTCCGGTTCCGAGGTACACGTAGACTCCCTCGATCTCTTTCTGATACTCGCAGAAATCATCTCCGGATAAAAAGATCTTTCGGTTTGTTACTACATTTTCGCTTCCAACAGTTTCTTTTACCACCACGATAGCCTCGTCGCAGGCCTCGTCTGGGTTGACCAGCACGGATGCAAAGTCTTCCCACTCTATGCCTGCGCTTGCCCCGTAGATCCCTGCAATTGAATGTGCAGTCTCTTCTATCAGTTTGTTGACTCTTCTTCTGTTCTCATCCGAGACGTTTCTCGTGGTTCCTTCAAGCACCGCATCAGCTGCTACGATGTTGTAGGCTGTGCCGGCCCGGAGTTTACCAACGCCCAGAATGACGGGCTCGATCGGTGATGTCATTCTAGAGACGATGCTCTGCAGGGTGACAACGATCTGTGATGCGATGTACAGTGCGTCGATGCCTTTTTCGGGATTGCACACGTGGGAAGACCTCCCGGCGATCCTTATGGTAAAGTGGTCAACACTGGCATTGTTGATTCCCTTTTTAATCCCGACGGTTCCTGCCTTCAGGTCAGGTGCGCAGTGAATTCCGAGTATCCTGTCTGCGTTTCCCAGAGTCTCATATTTTTTTTTTGCAAAAGACCTTTCCGCCGGCCCCTATCTCTTCTGCTGGCTGGAACAAAAACCTGACTGTCCCCGAAAGCTCTTTTCCCTGAGCCGCTAAGAGTTTCGCCGCGCCAAGGAGCATGGCTGTGTGCGCATCATGCCCGCAAGCATGCATCACGCCTTTATTCTCGGAGCCGTAGGCCCTGCCTTCAATTTCCTCGATGGGTAGTGCATCGATATCCGCCCGGAGTGCGACTTCTCTTTTTGAAGGTATGCCGCCTTCCAGGACACCGACTACGCCTGTCTCGGATACTCTGTAATGCCGGATTCCAAGTTTATCCAGTTCTTCCTCTATCCTCTCGCTGGTCCTGTACTCCTGAAAAGACAGCTCGGGATGTTTGTGGAAATCGCGCCTTAGCCCGATCAAATAATCTTTTTCATTCATCCTGCTACTTCCATTTTCCGGTAAATGTCTTTTAACCTATTGAGTGCCTCGTTCAGGGTTTCGTCCTTCTTCGCGAAATGGAATCTGATGTAATTGTTGATGTCTTCGTGAAAGAAGCTTGACCCCGGAACCGCGCCGACTCCCACCTTCTCAGCTAGGTCATAGCAGAACTTCAGGTCATCCTCATATTTCCAGTCGGAGATTTCAACAAGCACGTAATAAGCACCTTCCGGTTTCTTAAACTTAAGGCCAATGTCTTTGAGCCCATCGCAAAAGAGATCTCTTTTCCCCGTATATATGTCCAGCAGATTCCTGTAGTACTCGTCCGGGAAGTTAAGTCCCGTGACGATCGCTTCCTGCAAGGGCGCAGCAGCTCCGACGGTGAGAAAATCATGGACCTTTCTGATCCTGTCCGTGATCTCCGGGGGAGCTATCGTGTAGCCCAGCCTCCAGCCCGTTATGGAGTAGGTCTTTGAAAGAGAACCCGTAACAATGGTCCTCTCTCTCATACCCTTTAGTGTTGCCATATAAACCATCTTCTTGGGGCTGTAAACTATGTGCTCATACACCTCGTCAGTGATGACATAGGCGTCATACTTAATTGCAAGGTCGGCAATCGTCTGCATCTCTTCCGGGGAAAAGACCTTTCCCGACGGGTTGGACGGATTGCAGAGAATGAGCGCTTTGGCTCCGCTTTTGAACGCCGCCTCAAGCTCGTTTGGGTCAAAGTTAAATTCCGGCGGCTTAAGTGCAACGTAGACCGGCTCTGCTCCTGACAGGATAGAATCAGCACCGTAGTTTTCATAAAAAGGTGAAAAGATAGCTACCTTGTCTCCCGGATTGCAAACCGTCATTACAGCTGCCATCATGGCTTCCGTGCCACCGCAGGTGATGACCACTTCGCTGCCCGGATCGATGTCGATTCCCATGAATCTCGTGGCCTTTGCGGCCAGGGATTCCCTGGTGTTCTGAGCGCCCCAGGTTATGGAGTACTGATGAAAGTCCTCGTGCGCGACTTCCTTAAGCCTCTCCAGGATCTCTTTTGGCGGATCAAAATCAGGAAATCCCTGCGAAAGATTTATTGCGGAGAACTGATTTGAAACTCTCGTCATTCTCCTTATTACCGAGTCTGTAAAACTTGCTGTTCTGTCTGATAATGGTCTCATTATTTATACTCGCTTAATCTGTCCTGATCCCAGCCTACCTGAATGAAGTAACCACCGAACTTGTTGTTGAATACGTCTTCTGTTGCCTGTGTCTGGAATGCCTCAACAACCTTGTCATATGCTTCAACAAGCTTGGAGTCTGACAGATCTGCTGTCTTTGCTGCGATGAGGTTCCAGTATTTCTCTTCGTCAAGTACTGTGTCCTTGTAGATTGCGCCGTCTACATCAAGGCCGAAGTCAAGTGCATAGTTACCGTTGATAATCGCTGCTGTTACATCCGGAAGTGTTGAAGGGATTGTGTTTGCAGCAAGCTCCTCGATCTTTACTTCCACGTTGTACTTCTCGATGTCATCAAGTGTAGGGTTGAAGTTGTCGTTGTCCTTAAGTGTGATGATACCTGCAGCTGCAAGAACCTTTAATGCTCTGCCCTCGTTTGTGGGATCGTTGGGTACTGCGATTGTGTCGCCTGCCTTGAGCTCATCAACTGACTTTATCTTCTCTGAGTAGAGGTTCAAAGGAATGATGAATGTGTTTCCGATGTTTGTAAGCTCATAGCCGTACTGATCGATTTCTGACTGAAGGTAGATCTGGTGCTGGAATGCGTTGAGGTCGATCTCACCGTTTGCAAGTGCGTTGTTGGGTGTTACATAATCCGAGAACTGCACGATCTTAAGGTCGATGCCCTCATCCTTAAGTGTCTCAACAGCGTTCTCCCAAAGATCTTCATAGATTGAACCAACAACACCGATCTTAAGCTCAATTGGTTCTCCTGCAGGTGCTTCCTCAGTTGTTGCTTCTGCCGTGTCTGCCTCTGTTGTTGTCTCGGCTGCTGCCTGTGCAACGTTGCTATTGCTTGATCCGCAGCCTGTTAAGGCTCCGATTGCTGTGATTGCTACCAATAAAGTTGAAATAAATCTTTTTTTCATAATCTCTCTCCTCTTTCTTTAAATTATTTTGAATTTATGTATTTATTCGTGAGTGTTCTTTTTTGCTATCGTGTCACCTGCAAACTGGAACACACTCACAGCCAATACCAGAACTATTACTGTTGCCCAGGTTATGTCCGTCATGTTTCTGTCATGTCCGTATCTTATTGCGAAATCACCAAGGCCTCCGGCTCCGACAACGCCCGCCATTGCTGTAAGTCCCAGAAGGCTGATGGCAGTGATCGTAGTGGCTCTAGCCAAAGGACCGATGCTCTCTCTCAGGTATACCCTGAAGATGATATCGAGTGGTGAAAGTCCCATCGCTGTAGCGGCTTCCACGAGGCCATCCGATGTCTGTGCCAGCGCTGACTGTACCTGTCTTGTAAAAAACGGAACGGCTCCGAATACCAGTGGAACGATCGCTCCTCTTATGTATATCGCTGTTCCCATGATTGCTCTTGAAAGGGGCATCAGAGCTGTCAGCAGAATGATGAACGGGATCGATCTGAACAGGTTGGTGATGATATCCAGCGTCTTGTATATGTACCTGTTTTCCAGTATTCCGCCGGTTCTCGTGACGGTAAGAATGATACCGAAGATAAATCCTATAACGAAGACCAGGGCTCCGGCCCAAAGCTCCATGATAAATGTGTCTATTATCGCCTGAATGAAATCGCTCCATTTATCTGTAAGGTTGGGTAATAACTCAACAAAAAAGTTGTTCATCCTTGTACTCTCCTTTTAACCTAAGCTGATCCGATCTACTCTTACGTTCTTTTCTTTCAGGTAATGAATAGCATCTTCAATGTTTTTTGGCTCTCCGTTAAATACAACAACGGTTCCGCCGATGGGTGCTCCGGATACGATCTCAACATCCGCCAGCAGGATATTTAAATCCAAGTCAAACTTCTTGGTTACTGTCGAGATCAGAGGCTCTGAAATATCCTTCTGCAAGTATGTAAGTCTTGCAAGTACGTCACCGTCCTTTATGGTAATGCTCTCGTTGTTTTCCTTGAGGATGTCTTCGAGCTTGTACAGGTTGGAGGTTGTCTTTATGAAATCCTTTGTGAGCTTTTCTTTTGGATTTGCAAAGATCTCAAAGACTTCTCCGGTCTCCATGACTTCTCCCTGGTCCATTACGGCTACTCTGTTGCAGATCTGCTTGATGACATCCATCTCGTGAGTGATGACCACGATGGTGATATTCAGCTGTTCGTTGAGCTTCTTAAGGAGCTTCAGGATTGAATCCGTTGTCTGAGGGTCGAGTGCGCTTGTGGCCTCATCCGAAAGCAGGATTTTGGGATTGTTCGCCAAAGCTCTTGCAATGGCCACTCTCTGCTTCTGTCCTCCCGAGAGCTCTGCCGGATAAGCTTTTTCTTTGTCGGAGAGTTCAACAAGCTCCAGGAGATTTCTGGCTCTTTTATAGATCTCTTCCTTGGAAAGGCCGCTGCGTTTAAGCGGAAGTGCAATATTATCAACTACGGTTCGTGAAGGCATCAGGTTGAAGTGCTGGAAGATCATTCCGATTTTCTTGCGCTCTTCCCTCAGCTGCCTGGGGCTGAGCTCCGTTATGTTAAGTCCGTCTATCTTCACATTTCCCGAAGTAGGTTTTTCAAGCAGGTTGATACATCTGACCAGCGTTGATTTTCCGGCTCCGGAAAAACCGATGATTCCGTAGATATCGCCATCTTCGATTTTGACAGATACATTTTTCAGTGCTTCAACATCTTTCCCTGCGCCGTCTGAAAATGTCTTTACTATGTTTTCTAATTCAATCAACGTGATTGCCTCCATCTTTGTTTTTTGTTGCTTGCGAATCTTTTCATATGCTAACACCGGATGTTCGGTCTTGTATAATTCAGATAAGTTATACGTGACTATAAACTTTGCTTATAAGGCGAAAAAAAGCCCCGGAGAATAAAGCTTCTCCGGGACTCTCTATGAATCTATACAGTTACTTCTGAAGCTGCTTAGTAATAATAGAGCGTTCATTATCAGAAACCCCCATATTATTCAACGTCTGCTCCAATGTCCACTTCATATTACTCATAAGATTTTTAACCATTTCAATCTTAGTATCAGTTGCATATTCTTCTGCATACTCTTTTGCATATTCTTCTGCATATTTCTTTACTGATTCACACATAACATCACGTCCTTCCTCAGTTTCTTTGAAATGATGCAATCCATCAGCTAACTCTTTATAATTCATGCCATCTGATGAAGTTGAACGGAAATCAGCCATCAGTTTTCCAATTTCATCATTTCCCTTGTAATTACCATTTACATATACAATATGTGAGCCATCATTCAGTGGTTCTTCAATTTCTGAAATAACTCTCTCTGCTCTATATATCGGAAGTCCCTTGCCAAATTTATCATGTTTATAGATAAATATGACGTAAGAATCTTTTAGTATCTTAAATGGATCATTCTCCTTGAGCATTCTGGAATCCATAACCGCGCTATGGAATCTGGCTCTTCGTACATGCGCTCCCTCAGAACTTCCCTGAACTTCTACATTGATTTCCTCGCCATCTTCATCAATAGCATGAATATCAAGCGTAATATCTCTTCCACCAACAATTGGGCTACGCATTTCTTCCTGCGCATCAACCGAAATAACTCGAATATTTCTCTTCAAAATAATTCTCAAAATCAGCTCTGTTGCCGGAATATTCTTGTTAAAAACCAATGTCATCAAGTCATCATCAAAAAGTGTCAGATCATCAATAATCTTCTTAACCTTGGCATCATTTTGATTGCTAATCTTGTTGTTTTCATCTGCCATACTTACTTTTTTCTTACTCCTCGCATTAATAATAGCATCATACCACAATCAAGACAATTATCAAAACATGGATTTAACGCAAACTTAATACACTTTTAGGGTGCCGGCCTCTTGCTTTCACCCGTCTTATAATCCAACAAAATCCTGGGTTGAATATTATATACAAACACATTTTTTTGCACCCATCCGGTAGGCTTGATTTCTCCTATAGAGCCACGCTTCTTTGTAGGCATCATGCTTCTATCAAGCATAACTGTAGCTGTGCCACAACGTCCAAGCTTATCTTCTTTCGTTTGACATCCTTGCGCCGGAACTTATCATATTCTCTTTTACTATCCAAATTGTGATACCGCTTACTTTTCATATCCCAAGTATCGTAAACATTCCATAGGTAGATAATACCGGCTTAGCCCACTCATCTATTTCAATAAAAAAATCATGGGTATCCTGATTCGCATTTGTTATTTGCACTCCAATTTCTACCCAGTTCTGCTTTATCACAACAGTTTCGCTGTAGCTATCGTATGAAGGAATCACCTTCTTTATTGCCTTTTGAAGTTCCGGATATTCACAAAAAATATCATCATGAATATATAAAGAATCATCTCGCCAGAATTCCGGATTTTCAGGATTCCATTGCCCTTTATATAATTCATGGTAGCATGTTCCATGCCTCTCACTGTTCAATACACAAAATCTCATATCAATATGCCGCCACAATATCTTTTACGTCAGGTCTAAGCTCTCCGGTGCTGCACTGTCAATCAAAATACTGCATCTTCTCAACAACCTTCACAGGGCTCTTTACAAGCGAAGCAAAAGTCTGAGCGTCGCTCTTTTTCCCGACAAGTCCGCCGTAATGGACGGGAATGGCGTATTCCGGCCTTATTGTATTTGCAAGATCCGCAGCTTTCTTAGCATCCATGGTAAATGTTCCTCCAATGGGCAAAAGAGCTATATCACACTTCACCTGCCTTGCCTCCTTAGTAGCTCCCGTATCTCCCGCAATGTAAATGCGCTTTCCGTCAACCCTAAGGATATAGCCAACCCACTCGGCGCGCTTTGGATGAAACGGCTTTATCGTGTTGTAAGCAGGTACAGTCTCCATCTCAAGACCGTTTATCTCCTTGTAAATGCCGGGCTTAACCGTCACAATATCTTTTACATCAGGCTTAAGCTCTCCGGCATCATCCTCCATCTTCTCAGGTACAACAAGAATCGTATCCGCTTTGATCACCTTCCTGATATCCTCAATCGAAAAATGATCGTAATGCGAATGCGTTATCAAAACATAATCCGCATCATGCGGCTCCTCCTTCATGTGAAAAGAATCCACATAGATTACGCCGAGGTCGCTACGGATTCTTATGCTGTTTTGGGTAAAAACATCTATGTTGTCCAGCATTTCTTTAAATTTCTCCATTACACCGCTTATTTATTCCACTACTCAAAAGTTTTCTTCAACGAAATCGCTTATCTCATCGCATATTTCAATGTACAGCCACTCTGAGTCGTGATACATTCCGATGCCATCACTCTCCGATGCGGCAGTAAGACTATCAATGACAGAAAAACGCAGAGCATAATATTTTAGCTCTGCTCTTTCTCATCATATCCTTTTCATTTATAACGATACCAAATCTAAAATAAGTATCATTTCACACATGTCTCTCAGCTTCTTGGCAGTTAATACTTTGTTGTTATGTACTATTTTAGATAAATAATCTATAAACTTTACACCAAGGATATTATCATATTTCATTCTTTTTAATAAAAAAACTATTCTTTCGCAATCATCTATCCCCGAGTCAATTAAATCTATTATCATCCCGCATGTATCAGTAATAGAGAACGAAAACATCTCTTCATTTAATGCAAACCTATCAATCTGATTATTTGTAATAAAGGTTAATTCATCATCTTTTAAAGTACTATCTGAGGGTACATATCTATTTTTTATTAAGTCATAAGAAATAGTCGCATACAGATTACCTTTTTTATATCCTCCTGGCGCAATATACATATAATTTCTTTTTTGATATTCATCCTTTAATTTAAGATAATCTTTACATTCTTCGCCACATATCTCATCGCATTCTTTATTCTTATAATCGGAAATATCAATTTTTTCTATTTTCTTTTTATACACTAAATTACACTTCGGACAAGCAACAGCAAGATTAAATTTGCAATGTTCGAGAAATAATTCATCTTCTTGATTAAAGTTTCCTTTTTTATCCACTGAATGCTCAACATGTGAAAAATCACTATCATCAATAAGAATCCTTTTTCCACAATACATGCAATAACCTTCTGACTCTTTTAGAATTATATTCTTTAACGAGCTTTTATATGGTTCAGAATAGTATTTCTGATTCTCGGGCTCATATTCAATTTCAAAATGACTTGGTAATTCAATCTCCATTGGTTAATCTCTCCCAATAATCAATAAGAATTTTCACCCTTGCTGGCTTATTATCTTGTTCGCATTCCTTAAGAATTTCTGTAATATCATTCTTTTCCCCAAGCTCTAAATAATCTCTAATTGCAGCTTGTAATGATAATTCAAGTTTTGAAATCTTGTTTGTATTAACTCGTGACTGCATTTTATAAAGTTGCGAGGAATCATTAATATCATCAGCAGAAAAACGCAAACTACTATACCCATCATTACATTTTATAGATTTTGTTAATAATAAAACGTCAATATTTTCAAGCAGTACTATGCACTCAATATTATGAATAACAATAACAAATGTAGTGTCGGAATAATTAACACACAAACTATCATAGAAGCTTGCTATACTATTATTGTCCAAATAAGCATCAAACTCATCAATAACAATAACATTGGCGCCGTATTCTTTCACTGCATAATCAATTTCCATAAGCATTCTAAGTCTAGCAATTTCACTACTTGATAAATCCTCTATTGAACATTCCTCATCAAAATTACTATCACTATTAACATCATCTGACACGCCACTTCTATAAGCTACTAAAATATCTGGGTCGCCCGATATCATTTGACTAGCCCTTTTCCTAAATGAAAACGTAAATCCTAAAACACTAGATAATAATTCCCTATAATTTTCATAATTCTCACATAGTTCATGATATGCCACTGAGGCTCCATCTTCATCTAAATAGAATCTATCAGCTCTTTTTCTACTATTAGATTTCATCCTCTCAGACAAAATATCCTTAGGGGCAAAGTCCTTAAACATCATTGATGTTTCTTTCACACGACTAACCCCTCTATTACACGGATCGATATAATAGAAATCATCTCTATCGTCTTTTATAGCAAACTGGAGAATGCTTTGTATAATAGAGGTTTTTCCATCAGTATTGCCCCCAACAATTGCAAGACTCTTCGTACTGCGAAAATTCTTTTTTTCTTTTAATATATCATAAAGCTCCGATACTTCTGCACTTAAATTTAGCATTGATATTTTTTCCTTACATATTCTGTCGTTATCTTTAATCGCTCATTTACACTATCTTTATTTGACAAAACCTTTGGAAAAGGAATCTCCTTTTCTTCTCCAATATTACACAAATACTTATACGTAATCTTATCCGTAGCAAGATTAATTTTCAGCTTCGTAGTAACAACAAAAAAAGCCTCCAATACTGCTGGATTTATCTTTTTCTTTTGTATTTCACCCTCTACCTCAATGTTATCCATAAAGGCTTTCAATTTTTCTATATATATTACGGGTTCAGCATTTTCTGTGAGTTCTGAAAATCTAACTATTAAATTTGACCAATTAAATGTAAAATCTCTATTCTCAGTAATGCATACATTTCCTTCTTCATTGATTTCTGTAAAATATTCTAGGGCCAACATTTTTATCAACATTTCCATGTCTTTTGAATGAATACTCTCTTCGCCAAAAATCTTACGCCAATTAGCATTATCTACATTATATGTCGCCACAGCCTTATAAAGCGTACTATCAATAAACAATCCATTTCGAACTTCTTGTGCGCCTAATTGTTTACCTGCAGTATTGAATAGCGCAAAAATTGTTGTATATAATTTCCTGTTATTTTCTTTACCGCACTCAATTTTGGTTATATACATTTCTCTCTGTTTTAGATACAGTTGATCTTTTGGATCAAACTTCGAGAAAGTAATATCAACATCATCATTTCCTTTTTTTATTGTATATGTCGTTTTCTGAACACCTAACTGATTTAATCTTTTTTCAATTTCTTTGTTCTTTTGTTCTGCATCCGCTTTTAGTGATTCATCATCACTGTTCTCTATAACCTCAGTATTTTTTTCATATTCACGGCATAAACCATCAATTTCTTTGAAATGTTTTTGAGGAGACCTCTTGTTAATCACAAATAAATCATTAAAATATAAAAACAAGCTTATCAGTCTCTGTTGACCATCAATCAACACTTCTAAACGATCCTTTTTATATGTGTATAAAGAAGGAATTGGAATTCCTTTTATGATGGAAAATCCTAATAACGCAACTTGTTTTTTATTCCAAACAAACTTTCTTTGAAAATCTGGTATTTCAAAAAAGCCTTCTATAAGCGTACTATATAAAGCTCCCGCAGTCGGACTAACAAGCTGATGTCGAACTACTGTATTCAATAAATTTCCTACATCTGTCAATTCGTCATCGGTGGAGTCATCAATAATATCAAAGCCTTCCAAAAGTCCATTCCCAAGCGTATTCAATTCCATCTTTCGATTCCTTTCAATTTTTGCTATACATTATTTCAACTTACATAGTTCGTAATATTGTAAAATTTAACAATACAGGAGACCAATTTATCTACATCTTCAATTGTATTATACTTACCGATTGATATTCTAATAGCAGAATTTATTTGTTCTTTTGGCACACCCATTGCTAATAACACATACGAAGGTTCTTTATCATTAGAATTACATGCCGAGCCAACAGAAACAGCTATATCATGAATATCTAACATATGTAATAAGCCTTCTCCATCAACATTGACAAAAGATAGATTAATAACCCCAGTTGCTCTAGCACTATCCTTTGCATTCAAAACAAAAGCAATATTGTTCTTCTTTAACTCTGATAATAACTTATCTTCTATTACTTGAATTTTATGATGATTATAGTCTAATTCATTCGTATTTTCCTCAAGTGCCTTAGCCATAGCGTAGATACCAGCAACATTTTCAGTGCCCGAACGCATATTACGTTCTTGTCCACCGCCTTTAATAAAAGGAGAAATTTTACACCCATCTTTTACGTAAAGAAATCCAGTTCCTTTAGGTCCATTAAATTTATGAGCACTAGCCGACAACATGTCAACTCCTAAATCTTTAACATCTATTCTAGTATGACCAACAGCCTGAACGGCATCAGTATGAAAAAGAGAACCATCATTAGCTTTATGAACTATACTAGCAATTTCTTTTATTGGCTGAATAACCCCTGTTTCATTATTCTGAAACATCACCGAAACTAATGTTTTTTTTGTTCCTAACACCTTTTTTCAAAAATTCGATATCTACAATGCAACCATCATCTACTGGCAAAAAAAACGTCTTTGTCCCTGACTCTTGCAATGCCTCTACTGGATTAAGTACTGCATGATGCTCAATTTTGCTAGTTATAACTTGCTCGCAGCCATGACTTCTCGCCTGTGAAATCGCCCAGTTATCACTCTCTGTCCCACAAGATGTAAAATAAATCTCTTCAGATTTAGCACCTATACATTTTGCTATTATTTCCCTTGATTCTTCTAAAAGATTACGAGATTTCTTTCCATACTTATAAATCGAAGACGGATTACCGTAGCATTCCTTAGATGCAAAATTTAATGCCTCTAGTGCAACATCACTCATCCGCGTAGTTGCTGCATTATCAAAATATATCATTTTATATACCTCGTACTGTTATGTCCGGCATTCTATCTGTAAATTCACGATCTATTGCAGCAAGCTGCTGTCGAATAATTTTTCTTTTTTCATATGCTGGATCAAAGCACATCATCTTAAATTCTTTTGGATCAACATCATCTACGGATCGAACATGTGGATATAATAATTTCAAATATCCTGAACACATTTTTATCACTGCATTTGTATCTCTTGTATCTGCGTTCTTAGGAATATCCAATAAATCCTTAACTATAGCACTATAAAAAGAAAGACTTCGCATGTGAGAAAGAATTTCCGAAAAGTACTCGACATTTAATGAATACCCATTCAACTTCATGTCTTCACTAATTCTTGGTAAATACCATCCCTCAATAAAGCCATGAAATCTATCAATCAGAGCATGATCCTGAAAAGCTTCAGGAAGCTCTTCAAAATAATGATTATTTATGGGTTTTCTATTAACATCGAGATCGATATTACCTAACAGAATCAATCCCGCAAGAGAAGTCAACTTAGACTTTCCAACAGTAAATGACCCTTGTTCCATATAGTTTTTCAAAGCACCCTGTATTTCCTCTGGATTATCAAATGAAATTGTTTTTACCTCATCTAATGACACAAATTCATATGAAGGAATAATGCCTGGCGTGTTCTTGCTCATATCATAAAACAGCTTTGCTCTAGTTACTCTTCCGCCACTAATTTGCCATCCATATTTAGACAGATTGTTAAAAATATATGATTTACCAGTTCCCTTAGGCGCAAGCTCAATCATATTGAGATTAGGTTCAACAAAAACTAACAGCCTAGTTAAAAATAATATTTTCTGATCTAATGATTCAAAAGAAGACGAATTAGGATTATACTCCATACTACTAATTAAGAAATCAATCCATTCTTCAAGACTAAATCTCTCACGTGCCTGGCAAAAATAGTCGAAATCCGGTCGATAAGGTCTAAAAGGTTTAAATTTAATCATTTCGGCATAGCCCTTTTCTCGTCCATCTGGCTGTACATACTGCATGGTTACTACGCCCCAGTTTTCCCCTTCTTTAAGAAGTCCTTCCTGACGAGCCAGAAATGGAGAAACTTTCCCTTCTCCACTTTTAATTCCAATATCTGGTATTTGAAACCTAAACTCACCACTTTTTAAATCAGATTCAAAAAGAATTCGTGCCAAAACCTGAACAACTTCTCCATTAAGAAGTTTACTTCTAATGTTACTGTCCTTTGTTGGAATATGCTTTTCTATAAAACTATATAGTCCATCTGTATCAACACTATCATCATTTGAAAACTTTTTTAACAACCAATCTTTAATGAAAGATGGAACATTTACACCTGAGAAAAAACTATATCTATCTGGTGTTTTATGCATTGATTCTTCTGGAAAGATGTCCCTAATTTTATTATCTAACTCAGTCATCAAAGCCATCGTCTCCTTCCATATTCTTTCTAGCATTATTCTCCGTTATAAACTTAAACTCCATATCTCCTACTTGAACAAAAATCTCTTGTACGCGTCCAGTTACTAATTCTGTTGTGTACAGCTTTCCATCTTTACAAAGCTCATGCCTTGTTCCATCAGCTTCTATCAAAAATGCAGACTCAGGCTCCGGGTTTATAACAAATCTTACAATCTTATCGAGTCCGCTTACCTGTATCTTTTCATCCATTACTTTATATTTAATCTTATTTCGCGAACCCTGCAGATTTGCAACAATAACCGGCACAAGCATTTCTTCAATCGTTGCGCCTCCATGATCTTCATACTTAGGTCGATTGTATAATGATGTTTCATTCAAAGATATCAAATACGATATTTCTGGATTAACCTCATCAACATACGCAATATAATCTTCGTTATTTTCGTATCCATTCTTTGAAGAAATCTTACAACATCTACCCTCATGATCTGACTGTGAATAACCATATTTTTTTGGAGTTTCAACCCATCTCGCTCTAGCAGTTGCTCCATGATCAGCTGTAATAATAATGCGTTTGCCATATGATTCTGACACAATCTCTTTAATAATCTTTTCGATTACATCAAATGCTTTACGCAAATTACAGGTTGTATGATATAAATCTCCATGTACAACATCCCTATCAAAATCTAAATACCATTTTTTTATTGGAAGTCTAGACAAATACGTTTTATTAACTTCTGTAATTGTTGGCAAATGAGCTGTAGCAATTCCACAGATTTCCACATCATATGAATTTCTATTTAATAAATCAACAATCAACGAGAGATATTCAGCACCCACACCATCAATTACATAAATATCTGTCCTCTCATCAGTTAATTTCTCAACTAATACATCTTGCTTTTCTATAGCATAATACATCTCAAATAAATTAGATGCATTAGCACATCCATTATTATAGTAATCGCGAATATATGATGTATCTTTATTTGTAGCTTTACTCTTTTTATATTCCTTTAAATAGAGTTTATACCCTTCAAGCCCTTTGACCAGATTATCCCCTACGCCATATAAATAACTATAATAGCTCGGATACATAATTTGCATATCTCCCCTATCAAGGAATCCATATGCATGTAAATTAATTAAAAATTCTTTCTCAGCATAACTAAGGCCAGTATATGCCGGTTTGAAAATCCTTGAAAAATACTCACCAACACGAATTTTCATTTCCTCTTCTGCTAAGCCATTAGATTTTCCAATCTCTATAAAATTCACACCGTATTTATTTGCACCATTTGAAATTGGTACACTTATAACCCGAGAAAGATCATTAACTATTTCCTCTTGAATGCTTTCTTCTGGAATATATGAATTAGCATATTTATTAATCTCTGTAATAATACGCAATCTTTCTTCCAACATACTTAAATTACTTATTTTATATCCCTGAAGCCATACATTCAAAAGGAAATCTTTAACGGACCCCTGTATTGAATACTTAATCACCCGACTCAAAAAAGATTCTTCAGCATAAACTAGTACATAGTTTCTAATTAACCATTTTTCATAGTTACTGTCCGATATAAACAATTTCCCCGCTAGCGCCTCAATTTTTGTAACATCAACACCTAGTGCAAAACTTATTGCCTCACCTAACGATTTCGATATTGCTATGTTGTCTATATCTTCCAATAACCTATTCCAATAAATCGCCTCTGACTCTTTATAATCAAAACCAATCTCAAAATCAAGAATCTTTTGAAGATATTGCTTAGTATTCTCTACAACATCAATTTGAAACGCATTATCTGGAGAAGCTTTCTTATGCCACTCAAATAAACTTGCCGAGCAACACCAAATAGGCCTTGAAAAATCAAGAATCTGAGAATTTTTCCAAAGCCCAATCCAATCAACACTTTTTGATATTTTATTATACTTTATATTGTCAGCATAGTCATCCGACACAAAACAAATCTGTCTATATTTTCCGCTAAGTTCATAATCAGAATTAATAAATGGATTTATCAAATTGATTCTAGAGAAACAATTCTGAAGGACTCGATATACATCATCCATCATTGAAAAACAAATGAAATATATACGTCGAGCAGCGTCCTCTTCAGAATCCATAATATCTGAATTCTCAATATCAAAAAGCGAAACAACTGTCGACTCTATTTCTTTACGTGAATAAAATCTAATCATTTCGGAAAAGCCAACTACATACGTATCCTTATTCTTAGATACATTTGTATTTATAACCTGCATGAAACGACTTTTTGTTAACCAGCCGTCATCTTTTTGCATAACGTAATCACTTAACTCAAGAAGTTCGCCATTTCCACTTTTCACAAGATCCATTATTTCATCTTGTGTATTATTGTTTAGTTCCATAAAAAGAAACCTAACAGGATATCTTCTATATGAGCTTGTAGTTTTTGCTTTATCCTCAGCAATTTTTTCTTTTATTCCCCCTAGTTCCATGTACTATTCCTCATCCAAAATCTTCATAACCGCTGAACAAACCACTGGATATTCCCTACATAATCTCTTCAAAATATCTTTTGCTTGTTCGACATTAAGTTCCTTATCATTAATTAGTTCAGTAGTTGCTTCAATCGTAGTATGCGTCTTTCCCATTGAAATAGGAGTAAGTTCAATCGGAGTAAACTCAGGACTATCTGTCAACTCATCATCAAAGTTATCAGCATCCTCAGAGTTGTTATCTTTATCAATTATACATTCTTCTTCAGTTGGCTCCGTCTTGTCATTATCGAATAAAACATCTGCATTTCCTTTATCAGATTTACTCTGTAAAATACACCATTGAAGAATTTGATTATTCACATCCTCTTCTTTCCAAAAAACAATAGAATCAGAAAGATTTTGAGACAAATATGTAAGAAGATTTGAATAATCTTCAATAACAAATTTTACTTTCTCCAAACACTGCTTAATAAATGGTATTAAGCATGATGAATCCTCAACTTTTCCAAGAGTTAACGCAATTGATGTTTTATGCTTTTTTAGGCCTTCTAATAAATCACCTACATCTTCCTGGGTAATACTATCACCTGTGGCATTAGCCAATGCAAATAAAGAATCTATAACTCTATTGAACTCTTCCCCCTTGTCAACCACATACTTCAATGCCCACAAAGGTGCATTGTATTGCTTTTCAAAGCTTGCTCTCATAGCCCACTTTGTTTCCGAAATACCATCACCCTTTACTCCAAATGTCTGCTGGATCAAGTCTATCAATTCTTTTTCTTCAGCAGTTGAAAATCTAACTCTAAGCTTCGCATTAGATTTTTGATCATGCCAATATGAAAAAGCAGCATTCACAACATCTCTCATTATCGTAGAAGTAACTAAGCTACCTTGATCCGCTAAATACATCTTGCCCGTATATCTTCTAAAAGCTAATGCTACCGCAGCCATACAAACATAGTTTTTATAATATCCATACGGTGCCTCTGTAATAAACATAAACTCTTGTCCGATATCGACAACCGTTTTATTCTTTAGCTCTGCAATTCTATCATCAATAGTTTTAATTAAAACAGTCATTGGACATGCCTGATCATATTCACCAACATAGTCTAATTTTTCATCAAAAATCCAATTATCATTTCTATCCTTTAACAAATTTGAAATAGCAGCTTCAACACCTGAAAAAGCTTCTATTTCACTTCTATTAGAAGCGAAACATACTTTCTCAACTGTTTTTTTGGCATAAGTTTCCTTCCACGCAGTACTAGCTGATGCTACTAATTCGTTTTTCTCAATACCATATGAAAAAACTCTTGCTACATCAGCAATCAATCCAGCATTACATACAGATTTATAAGTTGGAGTATTAACTCGTTCACCTCTAAAAATAACAGTAGCTGAACCATCTATTATATCAGTTTTCCACTTTTCAACCCATCTCATTGCTTTTTTCTCGTAAGGTGAAGGATCTTCCAGTTTTGTTTCTCTTGCAACATTTGCTCTTGCAAGATCATCTACCACCCCTTCAAATCTTCTTTGACCTAAATCCACATCAAGGATCACCATTACAATATCTTTAAGCGCCTCTTTTTTTGACAAATCCTGAATTATGTTTTTCTGGAATTCTATTGCTGGTTCTGGACGCTTAGCTTTTTTATCATATGATGGTGTTTCTCCTCTAAACATGAAAATTGCTATCTTTGCTGCGTAGCTTTTAGAAAAAGCTTTCATCAATCTTGACTCAATCGAAATAGTCGTATTTATACCACCATATAAGAAAGCAAATTCCGTTGCTCTATTGAATCCGTCAGCATTTGAAATTACTTTTGTAATATCGCTCTTATAACTAGGATATTCTTCAATAATATTGGTTACGTCTTCATATTTAAGGTACAACTTATCCTTCGCAGCCTGTATTTTTTCTAAAGACATCGCAGATGATGACACTTCAAACACATCATCTGGACCTTTCATTATAATTTGCTTTTCATCTATTGCATTAAGTGCTTGATTAATAACATCACTATCCCAAGCGCCACTTAATACATGAAGAATATTCTTTTTACTTGGATTAACTAAGCTTCTTTCCTGATCTCCTCCATCCATCTGAGTTACTCGATTTAAAAGATTTAATAACAAAATAACCTTAAAAACAGATAATTCAGGTATTGTAGAATCTTCAAGTTTAGATGAATACATTGCATACTTATTAATAATAGCGTCAAAGTTATTTGTTCTATCTTCAGAAAAGGCTTCAACAAAGAAGTCCCATACTCGATCAGCCGTTAAATACTTGACTGAATCTACCTCATTTTCAACAAAAGCCTTAAATCCCTTTTTATCATCATTCAAAAATTCAAATATACTTCGTTCAGCCGAACCTATAGCTCTAGATACAAAAGTAGCTAAATACGCAGTATAAGGGTGAAACGGATATAATCTTTGTATGATTGACTGAATCTGCGCAGATTTATCCATTGGAGCCACTATTTCTTTAAGCGCCTCTGCAACTTCTGACTGAAGCTGAACTCTGTTCTCTACTAATGAATCATACTCAGACTTATTTTTAACTTTTAATGCATTGGAAAGTATATGATATGTAGTAATATCTTGCATATCATATTGGAGTCCTAAGAAGCGAGCTTTAGCCATAGTTTTCTCATCTTCTTTAAGCTCCTTATAGCTATCTGTAGCTTCCATACTTTTATGTGTGATCAAGAAAACATATACACCAACACACTTATCTTTATTATCTTTTCTTGGAGCTTTACTTAGTTCCGCAATATCCTGCATACAATTTAAGATACTTCTTCTCTCTGAGATTTCCAACAGAGAAGTAAACTCGTCCCAGAAAATAACCAAGTAATCAGCAATATTTTGCTTGCGCAACTCAGTAACAACCTCAGTCAACCATTTTGTAATGCTTGGTGTAGCTTTTATCATATGCGCTTTCTTTAATGAACTATTGATTTCTTTTAAGACCTCAACATCACCATCGTTTAAAAGCGTCTCCAATTCTTCAATAGAGCTTACATATCTATTTAATTCAGTCGAAATCATAGCATCCCAAAATGACTTGAACTTTTTATCGTTAAGCATTTCAATAGCTGCTTGAAAATCAGACTTAACAGCAATATGCACACCTGCTTCTTTTAATTGTCGTGAAACAGCCCTCTGAATTGTATATTTAAGTTCTTCCGTATCAACTATCGAATAAGCACCTTTTAAAACAACCGGAAATACTCTTTCTTTTTTTCTGAAGCCAAGAAGCATAGCTTTAAGTTGCGGATTTGCAAGTTTATCCACGTAATCGCTTATGCTATCAACTTCATCACTCAAAAGATGCTTAATTACAGATGTAGAATGACTCTTTCCTGTTCCATACGTTCCCTGTACCCAAATAGATTTGCGCTGATCATTTGTTGGCGAAGTAAACGCATTAACTATTTCTTTTAAATTTGATTCAAACTTTTCATTAGTAATGAATTGTTTCCAATAATTTTCTCTTTCTTCAGTCATGTTGAAGGTAGAGTCGAAAAATGATTCGATTCCTATTATGTCTGAATAACGCATACTTTCCTCCTATAAAAACAGCGTACAACCTTCTTCTTTAAATTGCTCAACCTTCTCAGTCAAGGCATCTACATCAGTATCCAACATCTCAGCCAAGTGCTCTCTGCAAAAGAATTGCTTGATTTTTCTTCCTAGCATCTTTTTGCATAAAGCCACATCATCCTTGGACAATTCTTGGCCACAATTAAAACACCTTTCCATTATTATACCCTCTTTATCACTGCCTCGAGAGCTTCATCTGGAGTAATGTCATCCTTAATATGAACATTTTCTAATCCACCATTCAAATCAGCTGTTATAATGCCCATTTGAGTCAAAGCCTTAAGCGCAGGTATTAATTTATCTGCTGTCATTCCTAATACCGTATACGGATTCACCTGTCCCGGTAACAATAAATCACTTACAGTAATATCATAGCAATTAGAACTCTCTGCTTCTTTATATAACAAATAAGCCAATGCATGCATTGAAACGTACCCAGGCGATATTCTTCTTACACCCTTTGTAGAATTACTAGCCATTTGAAGTTCTGCCACATAAATATTCTGAGCATCACCCTCCTCGTTCGATAAAGAACCAAGCGGTGAATACCTCAACATTGTTATCAACGCATTAGTAGGATTCTTGATTGTATTGTCATTCAATGATGGAAAATCTTCTCTCATTATCGCTATAATGTCGTCCTTTGTATATTGAACCTCTAATTTAATTGACTTAACAAAGCTATTAACTATCGCAGAATTATAAGAAAGGCCAACCCAAATCACTTGCCACGCTGCCAAACGATTTCTGTCATACAAACCTTTGACCATCTCAAATTTAGAAGAAGTCTTCTTTTCTTTTTCATCTATTAATTCTGCTTCTCTCAACCAATTGATAGCAGCCGGAATCATTTTTGTACCAAGATTAGGATATGAACCGAACCAATCTTCGCCTCTATCAAAGAAAACATCCACCCATTCGTCTCTCAAACCAAATGTTGAATATCTATCAACACCACTAGTTCTCATGTTAGCGGATTTCACGAGCATTCCGCCTTCGTTAATCTGCTTTCGGTGTGCAATAAGACACCCTCTCGAACTCACTTCTAGGCATTTATGACAATGAACGCACATGTTCCTATTAATCTCAACTTTATCTCTAACTGTCAATGCACCCGTTGGACATTCAGCTTCACATACTCCACAAAGCTCACAGCCCGCAACCTTTGTCATAATCCTAGAAAGCATGCCTAACAATGCTGGCTTATTAACAGTCCCTTCAACAATAAACCGAATTATATTTTGCGATTCTTCAACCGAAAATCTGAACAGCTCCCCTGCAAAATTCAACTGTCCCTTAACTCTACCATCATTTTCGTTCGATACATATTCGCATAATGCCCAAAGCCAAATTCTCCAATCTGATTTTGGTTTCGTAACAACACATTCAAAATTAGGCTCTTTGCTAATTAAATCCACTCTTGAACCATCGGGAATCAATCCTCTTCCACCTGCATTCTTTTGCCAATTATTCGAGCTAACATATTCATTAATTTTTTCCCTTGTGTTTAATCCAAGATTTTTAGCCATCTTTTCAATAACTGCAACATACTTCTTAGAAATATCAGGGTATATTCTCCTAATCAAATACTCTGACCAATCAGAAGCAAAAGGACAAACTCCACATCCAACTCTAGTTAATCCCATTCGATAAGCGGGATTCAACATTATTCCTCGTGAAAACATATACAAAAATATTTCAGAATTATTCCATCTAAAAATAGCTCTACAATTAATCAAGTTTGGATGTTTTACATTTGCCCCGATTCTATCATAAGCTTCTCTTCGTGTACTTTCATCAGCTCTTACACCTTCAAAAACAGCAACCTTAGGCTGCGTATCCGTGTTATGTAATTTCTTCATTGCTCTCCTAAATACGGTAGTCTTCATTACAGAACAACACCACCTATTAACTCTACTAGGCGGCCCATACTGTTCCCATAAATCTATTGCTTTTCTATCGCTTGTCGCATGATAAAGCTTAAAATTGGGGAATCTGTATTTATAATCCTCTTCCGTATACGCTACAATATCATAAGTACAAGGCAACTCCATATCTGTATCTTGAAAAACAGCTTTAAACGATTCAACAGGTAAAACACGAGTAACCAAATCGAGAATCACCTGGGAATCCTTTCCTCCTGAAAAAGCAACTACAAAATCATCAACTCGATTCTTATACTCCTCATAGCACCCCATAATGAAGTCCATAGCTTCATTTTCAATAGTTTCGATAGCTTCTTTATTATTTTCTACTACCTTGTCTATATCGATTGGTTCTAGAGAGCCAAATGTAAACTCATCATTATATACAATTGTCGGTTTTGTATATATTCCAGCTCCTCTTCTTTCAAAAAAAAAGCTGTCCTTTGTAATAGTACCTTGATTCAATATTCCAGCAAATTGGTTTATCCGTCTGTGGTAGACTATAATTTTTATCTATTTCTAGAATCTGCAATTCCTGCAAGAAAACCGGACGTGGTGCCGGAATTGCATCCTGATCATTTATAGAGTCATCCAAGATGACACCATTATTTTGAACGTCCCATTTGACTTTATACATATAACTTCTCCATTCTAACTTTCAGCATTCTCATCGATGGACTCAAATGATGATTCCTCGCTAGTCTTCATCCACTTATCAATTTCATTCACATCAAAACGCCATAATCGTCCTTTCTGATGAGCAGGCATACCCTCCTTCTTAATCCAATTCACAACAGTATCTCTACTGATATGAAGGTAATCGCACACCTCTTTCATTGAAAGCCATTTATTTTCTTGCATAATAGAATCCTCATTATTCCATAATACAGCTAGTTTTTAGATTGCTAACTGACTCGATAAAAATCCATATATATAATATCACTACATATGGATTTTCACAAGTTTTCCTTGATTTATCCTTACTTTTATTGTACAATATCGTTTTTTTATAATTTTTACTGATTAATTAGGATTTATGCTGATTTATAATGATTACATTACACTATATAAACTCTCAGAAAAAACAACCTGCGAAAACCTCACACTCTCGCAGGCGGTTCTTCTATTCCATCAACTCCTTGTCATTCTGACATGACTTCCACTTCCATCACGCCCACTCAAACTCAACCGCTTCCCCAGCCTCATAACTTTCCTTAATCTTCGCAAAAAGCTCTTCACGAAACTCCTTAGTAACAGGAAATGCTATATCATTAAAAATCGTATTCCCTCCTTCATCAACAGTCTTCGTCTTGAAACTTGGCATCGATACGAAGGTACCACCTTTCCTACTTTCTACGATTGAGATATTTCTTACTGCGAAGCAATCTTCAAAAGTTACTGTACAAAGTCCTCTTACATTGTTTGAACTTGCTTCAAGCTTATTTGCTTTAATACTTACTTTCATTTCTTTAATCCTCCTGATAATTTTTCTTATTCTCATCCTGCCGGCGCTGAGGGTCGTTGTGGCAAGCAGTGCGTTTGTCCGACAAACGCGTTTTTGCGGCTCTTACAACACAGACTGCGTCCGTGATTTTCGGGTACGTTTAAGTTCTTTGAGCCTCCCGCTTCTCTCATCGGTAATTTCTTTAAGCTGCTCATATGACTCGATTTTATGTTCTTGAAGGAAAAGAACTGTCTTAGCCATCTGTTTTGCATTAAAGCGTTTTGCCCAGGTCACATATCCTTTGCCTTTTCCTTCCATGGGCTTTGTCCGTATGAGTGCAGACCGTGAATGCATATTTTCCCTTGGTGAACCTCATAGCAAGCTCGTATCCGATCTCATTTGCTTTCTCCGGCGTTACCTCTCCGGGCTTAAAAGACTGCCTGATCTGATACGCGATTATTTCTTTCCTTCTGACATCCCTAACGCCATTGTGGTACTGCGATTGAGAAATCAAAAACTCTTCATCCGCAGTTTCGATATCACAGCCATATGTGGAAATATACTTTTTCTCCTCGGTCTTAAGATCATTTTCTGTATAATCCATTCGCTCCTTTAAGCTCTCTGCGATGGTTCTGCCCCTGATCTGATGAAGAGCCATAAGCCTCGTTGCCGCCATATTCTTCCCCTTTCAAAAAGGCAGGGACAGCTCTTCCGTTTTGGAAAAACTGTCCCTTGATCTATATCATTTATTTAGCTTTATACTCTTTTAAGTACTCTGTGAGCTGATTCTAAGAAAAGCTGGATATTGGCTGCCGCAAACAAACATGCAAACATTGCTATCAGTATCACCGCAAAGAAGATCGCACATGGAATCATCTTAAATATAATTGAAAGAATACAGAAGATACCACACAACCATACAGCAAAGCCAACGACATTTTAGTGGATTATAACCTCCGACAGGCAGTAAATTGGCACTTTTTATGCCTTCCTCTTGCTCCTTCTGACTCGATTAATATGTCTTTCAAAGTCACCACTATTGATGAGCTGAGCTATCACAAGCTGCTCGTATGTAGGAACTGTGCAGGAATAAAATCCAAGCCTTTCATCAAATACCTCCGTCAAATGCTTTGGCAACACCATATAGGCAGCACGAAGTGAAGGAGAAATGGTTTGGGAAAATGAATTCATGTATATGACATTGTCTCTGTCAGAAATAGCAAACATAGTTTCCTCAGGCTTGCTTGATATAGAAAATTCTGATTCAAAATCATCCTCAATTATGTAGCGCTCACCTTGTGCGGCCCACCTGATATATTCATATTTTTTAGATGCGGACGCAGTTACCCCTGATGGAAAACTTCTGTAAGGAGAAATATGTAATACCGATGCTGTAGTGGTTCGCAGTGCCGAGCTTGCTATACCATTTTCTTCAAGTGGCAGCATCTGGCAGGTAACCCCAGACATTCTATAGACCTGCTCTATTTTTTTATAGGATGGGGACTCCAGCGCAAAAACTGTGTCCTTGCCAAACAATCCGACGATGAGGTTGTATAAATATTCTGCACCAGAGCCTATGATTATCTGGCTTATATCCACATGTATATTTCTATTTCTAGCCAGATATTTTCTTATAGCTTCTCTGGTTTCTTCGCACCCTTTATTTGCTGGCCTTTCCAGTATGGCCTCGCCATAATCATTCACTACTTTTCTCATAGTTTTCGTTAATACTGAAAAGGGAAATGCATAGGTAGTTCTCTGATAAGTATGGCTTTCATGGCTTAAGATTTTTGCTGTGGATACAAAGCCATCCTCCTTTCGAAAAATCACATAGTATCCGCTTCTCTCCTTGGGTTCAAGATACCCCTCATCGCATAGCAGCTCATAGGCATGCTTTATGGTTATTACACTAACATGCATTTCATCTGCCATTGTTTTTTCTGGATGGGAGCCTGGTTCCGTATGGATAATCTCCAGAAATTATATTCTTTTTTAATATATCGTAAATACGTATGTATTGGGGCATTTTATTATCGTTTGAGGCTTTATTTGAATTTTGCATATATATTTTTTCTCCAAACTGGGCATTTAATATATGCAATTATAATCTATAATTTTCTCAACAATCAAGGAGGAAAAATAAAATGTTGAATAATCGTTATGAATTAAACAAGAATCTCGCACAGATGTTAAAGGGTGGAGTCATCATGGATGTAACTACTCCAGAACAGGCCAAAATTGCCGAAGCTGCTGGTGCCTGCGCTGTAATGGCACTAGAAAGAATCCCTGCTGATATTCGCGCAGCCGGTGGCGTTTCCCGTATGAGTGATCCTAAAATGATAAAAGGTATTCAGGATGCAGTTTCAATTCCTGTAATGGCAAAATGCCGTATCGGACATTTCGCAGAAGCCCAAATTCTTCAGGCTATTGAAATAGATTACATCGATGAATCAGAAGTTTTGTCTCCTGCCGACGATAAATATCACATTGATAAAACAAAATTTGATGTACCATTCGTATGCGGTGCCAAGGATTTAGGTGAGGCCCTTCGCAGAATAAATGAAGGTGCATCAATGATTCGCACAAAAGGTGAACCGGGAACAGGTGACATCGTTCAAGCTGTCAGGCATATGCGCTTAATGCAATCTGAAATCAGACGTATCAGTTCAATGTCAAAGGATGAGCTTTTCAATACTGCAAAAGAATTGGCAGTCCCTTACGAGCTTGTTCAATACGTTCATGAAAATGGCAAACTTCCTGTTGTAAATTTTGCAGCCGGTGGCGTAGCTACTCCTGCAGATGCAGCACTTATGATGCAGCTTGGTGCCGAAGGAGTCTTTGTAGGCTCTGGTATTTTCAAATCAGGAGATCCTGCAAAACGAGCAGCCGCAATTGTTAAAGCAGTCACCAATTTTACAGATGCAAAAATGCTTGCAGAACTATCAGAAGATTTAGGTGAAGCAATGGTGGGAATTAACGAACAGGAAATTGATTTGCTTATGGCTGAAAGGGGTAAATAAGATGAACATCGCTGTACTTGCCCTACAGGGAGCCTTTATAGAACACGAAAAAATACTTTCAAAGCTTGGTGTATCCACTATAGAAATCCGACAACAAAAAGATTTGGAAAAAGATTTTGATGGCTTAATTATTCCCGGCGGAGAAAGTACCGTGCAGGGAAAGCTCCTTAAGGAACTAGGACTTTTTGAGCCATTAAAGAAAATGATTGAAAACGGACTACCTGTATTTGGCACCTGCGCAGGATTGCTACTTTTAGCAGATAAAATAAATAATGATGACCGCAGTTACTTACAGACTATGGATATCGTAGCTGAAAGAAATGCCTATGGCAGACAGCTTGGAAGCTTTTACACTGAGGCTGATTTTGAGAGAATTGGTACTGTTCCTATGACATTTATCAGAGCTCCTTACATCAAAGCAGTTTCAGAAAAAGCAAGACCACTTGCTACAGTTGATGGTCACATAGTTGCCGCAAGACAAGGAAATCAACTGGTAACTGCATTTCATCCTGAGCTTAATGACTCTCTACATATTCATAAATATTTTTGTGATATGGTTGCCAACCAATAACTATTTTGCCACCCAAGAATAACAAAAGCCATCGTCCAGGCTCACTACGGCACTATAACAGTGAAGTGTGAACCTGGCAATGGCAGTAAATTTATAGTTATATTGCCTATAGATTGATTTACATTTTTCCAAGTCTGATATCACACGACACTTTCTCATATCAGCACCCCTTCAAAATGGTCTATCTCATGCTGAATAATCTGCGCAGTAAAATCTTTGTACTTTCCATGCTGAGGTTTAAAATCTTGGTCGAGGTAATCAACCTCAATCTCTTTATATCTGGTGCAGGGTCTTACTCCCTCAAGAGACAGACAACTCTCTTCTGTCTGATATTCACCGCTCTTCTTAGTAATAACCGGATTGACCATAGCAAAATGAAACGGTCCCATAGCTACTACGATAATTCTTTTCTTTACGCCGATCATGTTTGCCGCCATGCCAACACATCTGTCCTGATTTGCTCTCAGCGTATCAAGGAGATCGTGAATCACCTGCTTGTCCGCCTCTGTTGCAGGCTCTGACTTCTGCTGCAAGAACATCGGATCTCTAACAATATTTTTTACCATTACTCACTATCCTCTTCCATCGTCTCTATCAAAAAAATGGCGTCCCGCGGTATCAATCTATATAAGTGTTGTTATTTGATTTACAAATCTTTTTTCTTTAGATATTCCTTCATCTTGAATGCGCAGAAATATGGGAAAGTATATATGTCGTTTGCATGTCCGACATTAAAATCTCCAAGTTTTATCCCATATGAAATATCACTGTAATTCTCATTTTTTATCATCGAAGACAATGATCTTGACTTATCATTATTGGACTTAACCTCTACAGGAATAAGATCGTTTTGAGTTCTTACAAAAAAATCTTCCTCTAACGTAGAATTATCTTTCTTATAGTAATAAAGGCCTAATCCCTGCTTCACAAAAGCTTCTGCTACAAAGTTTTCGTAAAGAGCACCTTTATACACGCCAAGGTTTTTGTTAACTCTAAGATCCTCCTGAGCCTCTTCATCTAATGCAGAAACCAATAATCCGGTATCAGGATAATATAACTTATATTTGCTTTCCTCTATGTTGCCTTTTAACGGAAGTTCAGGAAATTGCAGACAATTACACTCTGTTATAACACCGGCATCAATAAGCCATTCTATACAACCGGTATATTCTCTTGATCTGGCGTTTTTCTCAATCTTATTGAACTGAAACTTTTTATTTTCTTTTGCAAGTTGTGCAGGAACACTTCTATATACGCTTATGATTTTTGTCTGATCAAGGCCCTCTGCATACTTTCGCACATCTTCCTCATAATCCAGCCTGATCTGTTCCTGTACATCAAGCGTTCCTGAGAATGTCCCTGTTTCAATATATAACTTTACAACATCAGGCATACCACCGAGTACACAATAATCCAGGAATAAACGTTTGAAAATAGATAATTCATTTTCATTAAATGGCTTATTTTCCAGCATATGATGCAAAATGGAATCAATCTGCTCCTGACTGTATCCTTTTGCCCATAGAAATTCTTCAAAGTCCATCGAATACATTTCATAGTCGGTCTTAGCACCAACACTATTACTATGAATCTTTTTATAATTGATTCCTAACATTGAACCGCTGCAGATAACATCATATTTTCCATCTATCTTAAAAGCCTTAAGTGTTGTAGCAACATCAGGATTCTCTTGTATTTCATCAAAAAGAATTATAGTTTTGCCCGGAACAAACTTAAAAGATGGGTTAGCCAAAGAAATGTTCTTAATGACACTCTCAACATCATAACCATCTGCCAGTATCTGCATGTATTTTTTCTCAAGCACGAAATTTATATATATAACATTCTCATAATTATCATTAGCAAAATGCATGATGGATTCTGTCTTTCCAATCTGCCTTGCTCCTTTTACAATAAGAGGCTTATGAGCCGGATCCGCTTTCCAACTGTTTAAATAATCATCAATCTTTCTTCTGTAGTACATATTCCTACCTCCAAGAAAATGTTATCACAAAATATGAGGCAGTTTCAACTCACCTTTCACATTTTATGAGGCACTTTTGGGGTATTCTTACACATTTTATGAGGGACTTTTTACAGTTTTTTCACATTTTTGTACTAGTCAATAAAAGTGGACACGAAACAAAGCTCATTAGTGCTTGCATTTGCTTGCAACTACTTGCATTATGCACTATACTATAATTAACAAAGAAAAGAAATGAAAGGAGCGTGATTTTATGGCAAATACAGCCCCAGTTTATGCTCGTATTGATACAGGGCTCAAAGAAAACGCTGAAGGAATTCTTGCTCAGCTGGGAATTTCTCCTTCTGAAGCTATAAAAATGCTTTACAGCCAGATTGTGCTTGTTAAAGGAATGCCTTTCCAGTCAAAACTTCCGGAAGTAAACCACTTTTCTGCTCAAGGCATAACAAAGTCAGAGTTTGATGCAGAACTACAAAAAGGTATAGATTCCATCAAAAATGGTCGCACTCATTCTGTCGAAGATGTTGATCGTATGCTCGCCGAGGAATTTGGTATATGAGCAATTACTATGTTAGCTACTCTGATGAAGCCAAGGACGATCTTCGCAATTTATTCATGCACATCGCATATAACCTAGGATCAAGAGATAATGCAGAAGGTCAAGTGAACCGAATTCGTGAAGCAATAAAGAAGCTTGATAAATTTCCCAAAAGAAATCCTTCTGTTCCTTATGAACCTTGGGCAAGCCTTGGTATGCGCCGATTGAACGTTGACAATTACGTTGTTCTATACATTGTAGATGAAACCAATGAGCGCGTTGAAATTGTCCGTATACCTTATGGCGCAATGGATCTTGATAAATTCTTTGAAAATATGACTTAATAATTCAAAAAGCACAAATAGCTATCAAGCTTTTGCTGCTCTGCCATTTCGGGATCATTCGGATCCGGATGATGACTGTTATAAAACTCCACTATATGGAATCCGCATCTGTTCACGTAGAAATGGATATTCCTCTTTTTCAAAATACGGAGTAACCGTTTCCCAAATTCGCACCTCAGGATGCAGTTTCTCAACCTCGCACCAAGCGGCATATCCTATTCCCTTGCTGTGACCCTTAGGCGTAACAAAAAGAATATCAAGATCCCACTTGTTTCCCTCAACCTTTATGATCACACCACCAACATTTCGACCTTCTTCTACAATCCTATATGCCTCTCCGCCGTCAATGGATTTTTCTATCGTCTCTTTATTCTCATCTATAATCCCCCGACACTTCTGCAAAATCCCTATCCCCATTAATATAATCTGCATACGCCGTCTCAGCGTCTTTCCCATGGAACACTTTGCAGAGCCCGCACATATCGCAGTCTGCAATGCAAGGGAATCTCTCTTTTATATATGCTCTTCGTTCTTCAACCGTAGAGTCTTTTATCTCCGGTGCATTTCCCATAATTCAAAAATCCTCTCAATGAATCTGCCTATCCTGGCGATACTTCTCCATATACTCCATGTTTATCTCACGAATTTCTTTCTTGCCATCAATATAGTCCTGATAAATGTCCCACGGACTTCCGCCACCAAGCCAGCAAGATGAACAGTTTTCGCAGCCTCCGCCACAATCGAGGGAATTCTTTACTATCTGTTCCCTCTCTTCTTTTGTTGTGTCCTTGATCAGAATAGATTTTCTTTCCATCAGCACCTTCCTTTTAACATCATCAGAAATACAGCCAACAATAAACCGCCGGATATCCATATCGTCTTTATCCCGAGCGTCGCAGAGATCACTCCGCCGAATCCGGCTCCAATGGCAAAAACAAGGATAATACCAAAGAAATGAAGCGACTTAAACAGCATAGCTTTATCTTTCGTCCTCATATACTGCGAAAAGCTTTCCGTACCGCTTCTTAAGTTCCCTATGCACATCGTACTCGCATAGCCGAACCCATGAACTTTTCTAAATGTCTGCACCTGCATAGCACAGGAAAAAGAGACAATCATATTTGCTATCATGTTCAACTTCGCCGGAAGAAATCCGACAGCAAAAAGAGCTATCATCTCAATTATGATAATGATCTGTCTCCAATGAAGCTTCTCTGCGTTCTTGTATCTGTTTTCTATCCTCTCTGCCACAAATATCCCAAGGGCAAATGAAAGAAGCGGGCACATATATTGAAATCCCTGCATATAATTCCCCTGCATGAAGTTTTGACTCATCAAAACAACATTACCGGTCTGGGCATTTGCAAAAACCCTCTCTCTTACATTATATGTGTACGCATCCTGCAATCCCCCTGAAAAAGATAACAGTGCGCTTAGTCGAAAGCTTTCCGATGTTTGCATATTTTTCCTCTTTCTCTATTCCAGAACAAGCTCTTCTCCCGGTTTAAGTATTATCTTCCCGGGTGCATCAAAACTCTCAGCAACACTCATGTCAAAACCGCTTTTATCTTTTGCCGGCTCCATGTGGTAAGGTATTGTATGCTTAGCACCTATAGCCTTTGCGCACTCCGAAGCTTCAGAAACATCCATATTATAGACTCCGTCGCAGCATAAAAAAGCATAATCAAGTTCCTTTTCTTTAAATCCTGCCATAGAAGGTGTCGTTGATGTATCGCCGGAAAAATATACCTTAACGCCATCTGAAAATGTAAGTATAAACCCGACGCATTCCGAAACATCGTGATTCTTGTTATATCCGGCTTCCACCGTCTCAATGGATACAAAGCCAAGACCATAAGTCTGATACTCACCATCTTTGAGAGCATCCGACCATTTAATGACAGTGCAACCTTCATTCTTACCGGCAATCAGATCTTCCTTCGTATGATCGTAATGTCCATGTGTCATGAGTATAAGGTCTGCCGGAAGGTCATAACCCTCCCCCATAAACGGATCTATATAGATTACTTTTCCTTCACTCGTAACGATTCTTACACTACCATGTCCCTGGTAAAGTAATGTTGCCGCCATGTCCTCTTCCTCCGTTTTTTCTACACTCGCGCTCTGTTCACTCGTTTCTTCAATATTTGCAGCCGTCTTTTCGACGTTTGCATCCAACTCTCCAATGTTGGCATCCGCCTCTCCGGTGCTGACATTCGACTCTTCAGTGCTGACATCCGCGTCTTTTGGGGCCGCCTGCCCACATCCTGTAAATATAAGACCTGTTATCAAGATTATCATCGCCAATCGCTTTATTACCGTTTTTTCACCAATCATCATGCTCCCTCGTCACCTTTCATACAACAATCATAAACTCCAATAAAAAACACAGCGAAATATTAAAACTTTCATTTCACGCTGCAATAAATAAGACGAAAATTTGCTTTTCAACAGCGAATTTTATAAAAAAGTATTATCCGCTGTAATAATTTAAACACATACCTTATTTTCGACAGCAAAAATCATAGATTCACCACTTCCCGCTGTTTCAATCCATCTTTGACTCATCTTTTACATCTTCCAAATCCTACGAATCAAATTGCTTTTTCAAAAATCTTAAATCCCGCAATTCCAATTACTACTAGAATAACACAAGTCACCTGTGGAACCGACAACTTTTCATTAAACAACAGCACCTTCAATAGCCGGCACAAATTATACATTTGGAAACAATCTATCCCATTTATCTTTTAGCAAAACCTTAATTTATCCTCCATCTACCATTTTCCATTAATAACTCTCATTGACACAAACGGTAATTCGTATTATACATTTGGTAAATGAACTTTCACTTTCTTTTGTGAAATGTCGCATGATGACTACGTCGTATCTCACAACAACGTAGCGTAAATCTAAAATTAGAGAGGATGTAAACTATGAGCAACGAATTAGGAACGCGTATCTCTGATTTATTGAAGCAAAACGGACTCACACAGAAAGAGCTTGCCGACAAAGTCGGAATAACTTATGTATCAATGTCCCGATATATCAGCGGAGATCGTATTCCGAAAGGGCCTGTTATAGCAAGCCTTGCTACTGCCCTTCATGTAGACGCCGGATACCTACTTGGAATCAGCACAGAAGAAAATGATTCCGAGCTGGAATTTTACCGGACTCAACGTGCCATCGCACGAAATGCCAAGTACTGGACACCAAAACAGAAAGCCGATTTAGTAAATGCAATAATGGGAGTTACCCCATAACTGTCGACATATTTATAGCAGCATAACCTTGTATGAAATTGGTAACAAAAAATCTATCCGGGAAAAGAGGTGAGACTATAGATGATGGATGGACACTTAGAATTCAATGACAGCAATGGTATTATCGACACAACTGTTACCAAAGAAATCCGCATAAAGCAACTCGATCTGTCAGAAACAATCCGAGCCCTTCACAGGATCATTAAGCCCGCAATAGATTCTTGCAAAAAAACTATTTGCCAAGTTGCCGCTATTCTGGCCGGTGTGATCCGTGGTACTATGCACTCTTTTAGATCACAAATTTTTTCCACTATCAAAAGATTCATCAGGAAATGCCTCAGTTCTAGTAGATTTCTTGTTTCCCGGGCAAGAACAACAGCCCTTAATCTCATCCCGTTTATAAGTTCTCTGCTATCCTTCTACGAGAATAACAGCTCAAATATCCGGGATGTATATTTAAAGGGAACACACAATAAAAGTGCCTCCGAAGATGGATTTAATATATCTTTCCAATATTAACTTATTGAATCGACATATTAAAAACACGACAGGAGGATGCAAAAATGGATGTAACCGTCACAAACCGGAATATTACTGAATCCTATGATGAAGCTATGGATTCCTACTTATGCTCAGAAGAATACAGACAGAAAGTTTCAGCCGCCAACAGTCTCTTCGCTGCTTTTAGGAGGGAGCTTACTTTAGATCAGTGTGATACTCTTGTGACTCTTCTTGGCATGTACGATGCTATTTCCAGAGAAGAATCTGAAGAAGCACTGCGCGTAGGAATTCTTATCGGTCAGGAATCAGTTGAAAAATAAAAAGTTCAATCGCAAAAAACAGCGGAAAGCATAAATTCGCCTGTTTTCCGCTGTTTTTCCCATTCTTTTCCCGTTATAATAAGTTCTAGAGGATGAATCATTGATAATTATGGCATATAGAGGTGCTTATTTCAGTAAAGGAGATTGATTATGGAAAAAATTGAATTTGAAACAGTCCTTGTTGAAGCAGCAAAGTTACCGATGGTAAAAGTGGATCGCGAATTGTTTTTGAGAATCTCTCTCTGAACCTGCCTGTTTCCTTCAGTTTGAACTATCCGAAAATTTCGGATAGTTGCCTCCTTACTCAGCTCATCATCGCTATATATCTTCTGTATATGAGCATTTATTGTTCTAACATCAACTTCATAAAGCGAAGCCATCATCTTTTGAGTAAGCCAAATATTTTCATCCTCATATCGCATTTCAAAACTCTCGGGAATATCTCCCGTAGATGCAATATAAGTAAGATACTCAGCCGCAGATGAAGTTATAGGTAATTCTCTTTTTCTTGCCATTTATCCAAAATACTCCTGCATTAAACTATCAAATAATTTCCTTGTTTCATCCAATGATTTCTGTACTGTAACTTTTGATTTGTCGACTTGTTCTACAAAAATAATATATTCTTCCTGATATTCTAGTTCAGGTATTTTCACAAGCATTTTATCTACTTTATGACATCGAGCGGATTGGTAATTCCGCCCGTCCAAAAAGTTTCCCATATTTTATCAATTTTATTTTTTAAATCTCCGGTAATCATATTTTTGTAAACCCTCTTTCATCAATGAATACTTATAATTATACCACACTCAGTGCCCTGAGACGCGTACAAATGTGCGATACAACATACTTTCATTTTCTTTTTAATATACAAAATATAGAATATATTAATTGAAAAAAGCAGCTATCCCCTCGAATAGCTGCTCCACTCATCTTTACTTCTCGTCTATACAATCATACAAAAGCTTCACAATCTCTGCCTTCTCATACCCTTTGCCGATGAACACGACCTGGTTGCCTCTGTCACCGTACACTTCATCCCAGTCATCAGTAAGATCGGGGAAGTCTTTTAATACAGGTGCGAGTTCTTCTTCGGGCCAAGCGGATACCCACTCGGACATTTCGGTTATGGAAGCGTTTCTTCCGGCCTGCTCGAAGAGCTGGATGTGATCCCAGTCATCGCTGAACCAGATGTAACCTTTGGTTCTGATAAGCGTCTCGGGATAGTCCATTACAAGCTTGTTGAAAGCCTCACGGTTAAAAGGTTTCTTTTCCTCAAAAACAAATGAAGAAATTCCGTACTCATCGACGCACGCTTTCTCATCGTCATGTTCGCAGTTGTTGAGCGCCTTCTGCACTGCACTGTAGGCCTCTACCTCTTCATAATCAAGGTCAGGTCTGTTAAGGATAACATCAAGGTCAACGTCGCCGTGCACGGCAGTTATCATCTCCGCCTCCTGCTGAATGTTGCGAAGTCCCGCTTTTACCTCTGAAAGCTCGCTTTCGGTCAAAAGATCTGTCTTATTAAGTATCATGAGATTGCAGAATTCAATCTGATCCATGATGAGGTTGATGATGTCTCCGTCGTCGTTCTCCTCCTCGGAAGTGAGGTTATGAAGGAACTCACGGTATATCCTGTCAACATCAACCACAGACACAACCGCCTTAAGGTATACTCTTGTGTCGGGAGTCATCTCTTCGTAATTTATGAACGCACCCGCAATTGATGAGGGCTCACTGATTCCGGACGCCTCAACAAATATAGCCTCAATTGACTTATCTGCAGACAAGCGCTCTATCTCAGCCATAAACTCATCCTTCAAAGTACAGCAGATGCATCCGTTCTGCATCTCAACCATCTCAACCTGAAGAAGCTTGTTTCCCGATTTATTTAGTATCGACGCATCTATATTAACGCTTCCCATGTCGTTTACGATAAGCGCGATCTTTCTCTTTTCCTGCTTAAGAATATTCTGCATCAGGGTTGTCTTGCCCGATCCCAGATATCCTGTGATAACAACTATAGGTACTTCTCTCTTTGACATTGCATTTCTCCATTCACTTCTTCAAAAATATAAAAATCTATCTTCCGGTGCTTCTATTTTGGTAAGCTTATTGACCACCAGAAGAATAACAAGCTTATTGTCCGATCTCTGCCCCTTGGCATTCCTTGCTTCAAGTATCACCCAGTCGCCGTTTTTGGGGATCTCACCATCGTACTTTGCCACAAATCCGATATACTGCGCATCTTCTGCACAACATATAGCAGCATAACGCCCCGCATAAAACTGATTACTTCCAAGTCCGTTCCCGCCTGTTATGAGAGCCGTGAACCTGACCGTTTTCCCATAGTATTTGTCGGTATCTTCTATGCAGTCAATAAACCACGGGCAAAAGAACTTGTCGGTAACATCAAGTATTCCGTCCTTCTCCGGAACAGAAAACTCTTCATTTGCAAAATCTATACTTCCGTCCGGCTTTGTAAAATAAACCTCAGCCAAATTGTTCAGGATTTTTATTGAACGCCTTACGTCACTCTTTTTGAAACTTTCATCGCACCTGTTAAAAAGGATCACATCCGAAACACTAAGCGGATTCATGATAGTCTGACGCATGTTCATCAGGTACATATCATAAGTGTTCGCATCTACAAGACTGAAAACATTTGAAAGATACCAGCCTTCCGGCAGATCTTTTCTGACAAACGCCTTAAGATCCCACATTCCGTTAAATTCGATATATACGACTTCCGGATTATGAACCTTCTTTATTTCCTCAAGGAAGTCTTCAGTCAGTTCATCCTCTTCTTCAATTGTGACAAGGCTTGTTCCCCTATCTTTAAGAGCATCAATATCGTACTCTTCCTCGCCTTCTTCTGTGCATATGACTACAGAACGTTTTGCGACATCTTCTTTTCTTAATAAAGTCCCCTGTAAAGCCGTAGTCTTACCACTATCAAGGAACCCTGCAAAAATATGTACCGCTGTTTCCATTCCCGCTCCTTTTTGAATATGCAACACAATTGCAAATCATTATAATTCTATAATACACGGCGTGTCAATATGATACGCCGCTGTAAAAACTTACACACTTAATTTGGCACTCTCAATTTTTTACAAAAAAAGAACCCCCGAGCTCATTTTGAGTTCAGAGGTCCGTGATCTTACGTCTATAAATAGCTTATTGTAAAACAATTGTAATTATTCTCAATCGTATCCCGGCAGCCTTTCTGATTAATGTTTGAAACACTATCACATTCCGGGATAGAGGTCATTCGTGCAAATTTGAAGTTATATTATTCCCCTCCCCCAAAAGCATGCTACTAAAATCATGCAGATAACAGAGGGAATGAAGATAAGCATTCTGTTTTTCTTATTTCCAAATTGAATATATCCATAACCTAAGATGTTTGCTATTATTAGCGGAATCATTTCAATAGTAAGTAGCCAACCTCCTCTTTCCCATCTTTCCATCGGCAGCATTGCATTTGGTGCATCAACTATAGTGCCTCCGAAAAGAAACAAATAACTGCTATAAGTAAGGCATAGGCAGCTAATCGCATTTAACAAAATTAACAGCCAAGATAATGCGTTTTTCATATTTATAATCCTTCGATTTTTCAATTTCATATGCAATATACCGAAAGTGCCAAGTCATGCATTCTTAAACTTCATGTTCTGACATCCCTACGTTTCTGCATTCATCACAAATACACATGATCACGCTCTTCCCGTAATCAATCTCAATTCCATATTCATCCATCATCTTTTTGGCTGCGCTCTTAAATATCTTATTATCAAGATGAAAAATCTTCCCGCACACCGAGCACTGGGCGTGCATGTGCTCACAGCATGACTCGTGCTCTTCAGAGTACTGATAGCATGTAGCATTTACATCGGCTTCCTTGTATTTGACAAGCTTGCCTTCCTTACTAAGTCTCTCAAGATTGCGGTAAACAGTAGATCTGTCCAAACCGTCACCTTTACCCTTAACGGCATTAAGTATGTCCCTTGCCGTAAATCTTGTATCCGCATTATCCTTCAGATATTCTATGATAAGATTTCTTGGTTTAGTCTTATATTCGCTCTTCACACTGCTCTCCCGGAAATCATTTAAGTAGCCATAATTGCTATTCATCAATAAAACTTTCGACCTGTGTTTATTGGTGTACTGTCTTGCTCATCTTCATTCAAATTGTGCAGTATATTGCTAATTATGGATGAAACAGTACAATGATCAATTCTTCCGCAATCTTATCCCTGCTGCCCGTTGGCCTGTCTTATCATATCTTCAACAACGATATCGTAGATCTCACCTACACTGTTGCAATACTCGAGAACCTTCCACGGCTCGTTTGTATGAAAATGAATCTTTACAAGATCCTCATCTCCTGCCGCGATCAGGCTGTTGCCCTCAAAATTCTCTGTAATATAATCAGCTATCTCATCCTCGTCGAGATCTTTATCGCGTCTGTCTATAAGAAGCTGTGTATCATAACGATATGCAAACTGATCGTCTTCTGCATCTATTGAATTAATTCCCATATTGTTTTCCCTCCATTATTACAAATTATCTCCTTGATAATACCACATTGCATCATATAAAAGAAATCAAAACATTTGGCTCGCGAAATAGTAAATTTCAAAAAAAATTTACTATTCAATAAAAAACATTGACAAATACCCTCATTCGGGTTACTGTATTATTGTATTATGCATCTAGTACAGTAATACAATATATTTTTTTCAGAAAGGAAGACTCACTATGCCATGGAATCTTAATTCGGACGCTCCTATCTTTGTCCAGATTATTGATCATCTACAGACTGATATTATTTCAGGTTTATACAAACCCGGTGATAAACTGCCAAGTGTTCGCGACCTTGCCGCTGAAGCCGGAGTCAATCCAAACACAATGCAAAAGGCGCTCAGTGATCTTGAAGCTACGGGACTTGTTCACTCAGAAAGGACAAGCGGTCGTTTTATTACGGAGGATGACAACATGATTAAAAATATGAGAATATCACTCGTTGATGTACAGATAGAAAATTTCTTCAAAAGCATGGAAAAGCTCGGATTTACCAAAGAAGAAATCTTAAAACTGGTAAAACAGTACACAGACAAAAAGAATTGATAAACACATTTAAAGAAGGAGAAAAGTATGAGTAATCTGTTAGAAATACAGGGGCTACACAAAAAATATGGTAAAAAAACGGCTCTGAATGATATAAATCTTTCAATTGAGCCTGGACATATTATCGGACTTCTAGGCCCAAACGGAAGCGGAAAAACAACGCTTATAAAGATAATATGCGGTTTATTGCAACCAACAGGCGGTTCTGTTCTTGTTGACGGCAATCCGGTCGGTCCAAAGAGTAAAGCTATTGTGTCCTATCTTCCCGATAGAACCTATCTTGATGAATCTATGACAGTCGGATCCGCTATCGACATGTTTAAATATTTCTATGATGATTTTGACGAGAAAAGAGCTGAAGAGATGCTTTCAAGTCTCAATATAGATCCAAAGAATAAGATTAAGACTCTTTCTAAGGGAAATAAGGAAAAAGTTCAGCTTATCCTTGTAATGAGCCGCAAAGCCAAGCTCTATATTCTTGACGAACCTATCGCAGGCGTAGATCCTGCTGCCAGAGATTATATATTGCGTACTATCATAAGTAATTTTGAACCGTCCGCCTCCCTTATTATCGCTACTCACCTGATCAGCGATGTGGAGCCGGTGCTGGACGAAGCAATTTTCTTGCAAGACGGCAATATCAGGCTTTATAAACCTATCGATGACATAAGAGTCGAAAACGGCAAATCGGTTGATGCACTATTCAGGGAGGTATACAGATGTTAAAGAAACTTATAGCTTATGACTTAAAAAGAACAAGACCGGTAATGACAGGGATAATATTATTTACATTTTTACTGACTATCATAATAGTAATTACCAATGCTTTCACAAATAAAATAGATAACGCTCAAACAGAAAAATTGGAATCGGGCCTCATTCAGACACACAGTGATAATTTACCTCCTATTTATTTTACAATGACCAATATACAGACAATAGCTCTTTTAGCAATTCTTGTTTTAGCTACGCTTGCAACAATATATATGCTCAGATACTATTACAAAACGATATACCTGACACAAGGATATCTATCATTCACTCTTCCGGCAAAAACAACAGAAATTGTGAGTTCAAAAATGCTGGTCACATACATATGGGCTTTAATATTTATTATTCCATCGATATTCATTGGAACCTTTGGATTTTCTGTTGCCGAAAGATTATTTGATCCTCATTATGAAAAGCTCTCTGTAAGTGCCTATTTACCCGGACTTGTACTGTTTGCGCTTGACATATTATTTATTATATTTGAAATTTTCGTTCAGATCATGGCTTTTTTTCTTTTGCCTCAGCATCGGACAACTATGCCGCAAACACAAGCTACATGTCACTGTACTTAGCTATATAGGAATTGCCATAGCTTCAATGACCCTCTTTTTTTACAACATGCAAATGCACCAAATGAAACGCGGCACCTGGTGGTGGGATTATGACGATGTGGTTTGTCCCGCTAACATTATCTGCGCGATCATTCTTTTTATAGGCTTCTGTGTTGCAACTATAAAGATTACTAACAAAAGCCTCAACCTCGAGTGATAATATAAAAATTACATCTTAATAAGATTATGAAGGAGCATCTACGACCGGCAAATGAATTTACATGCAAGCATCCATTCGCTTGCCGGTCTTGTGCAACAAAAAGAACAAGGAGTCCCGATAAAGACTCTTTGTTCTTTTTTTACACGCCATTTAAAATCAAAATATTTAAATCAGCTCTTACAGACAAGCCTTATATATCTCGACAATATCTTCATTCGTAAGCGCAACAAAAGCATCCTTTAAGTAATTTCCGTCATTTGCATGCGCGGCCATCTCTTCAAAATGTTCATCTGTTATCTTAAGCTCTGTAAGATTTTTAGGAATACCCGACTGCGCAAAAAATTCTTCGAGTTTTTCAATTCCCGCGATTGCAAGAGCTTTTTCATCATCACCGTCAAGCCCCCACACATTCTTTGCAAAACGAACAAATCTCCAGGTACATGAAGGATCTTTTTCCAATATAAAGCGCATCCAGCGCGGAGTAAGTATTGCAAGGCCAATTCCATGCGTGATGTCATAGAACGCCGACAATTCATGTTCCATCGCATGACACGGCCAGCCTGTATCCTGCTTTCCATACTGCGGAATGCCTGAGCAGGCAACCGATGAAATAGCCATAAGATTTGCACGAGCCGTGTAATTGTCAGGTTCTTTTAGAGCAACGGGAAGATATTTAATTGCAGTCTTAAGAACCCCCTCGGCAATATGATCCGAAAGGTCGCTGTCCTCGGTACGCGAGAAATATCCTTCGAAAATATGGCTCATTATATCCGCAGTTCCCGATGCCGTCTGGTATTTTGAAACCGAGAAGGTATAAGTCGGATCGCAGATAGATGCGTAAGGATATGTATAACTGTTTCCAATCTTTTCATGAGTCTTAAGATTGGTTATAACACCGCCGCCGTCATACTCAGATCCCGTCGCACTAAGCGTAAGGATATCGACTAGCGGAAGCGCCTTTAACGTGCCATGATAAGACGCAACCATATCCCATAAGTCGCCGTCATAGAATACTCCGGCAGCAATCGCTTTGGAGCAATCGATCGTGCTTCCTCCTCCAACAGCAAGGATCACATCAATATTGTTCTCCTTGCAGAGCCTAACGCCCTCTTCAACCGATTCAATACGCGGATTCGGCTCAATTCCGGATAATTCCGTAACTTCAAATCCGCCCTTTTTCAGAATGTCGATAACAGTGTCGTAAAGCCCCATCTTCTTGATAGAACCTCCGCCATAGGTCAAAAGAACTTTTTTCCCGAGAGATCTTAGGATCTCATCAAGATGACTGATCTGCCCTTTGCCAAAATAAAGCTTCGTCGGAATCTCGTGAACATAATTGAGCATAAGTAACCCTCCTTGTCTTAGAAAAAAATGTTTTATTCTTGCCTTTTAATCCGAGAAATTATAGTCCATAAGGACTTCCACAACATACTCGGGGTACATCTCCTCAACACGCTTTGAAACCTTGGAAAGAACTTCTCTCTTATTCTTCGCCTCTATATCGATAACAAGGTCAAACCTTATCTCTTTTGTCTTGTGATTCATGTAAAAGCCGTGAATCTGCAAAGCTTCATCGTAATCGCTGACAAGTGCCGAAATCTTCTTGTGCGCCTCTACAGCGACAGAATCACTTGTATTTGTTGAATAAACAGATATTCCCCCCATCATAATTCCCGTATCGATGAACACTTTCTTGGCGATAACCCTGTCGAGCGCATCGATCTCAACAGCGGAAAGCGTATCGGGAATCTCCACATGTGCTGAACCTATAAGCTTCTCGGAGCCATAATTGTGAATAATAAGATCGTACACTCCTCTAACTTCTTCAAGCTCGTTTATACTGGACTTTACCTTCTTTGTAAGTTCAGGCGTAATCCTCTCTCCGAGAGTCATGCTCACGGTATCGCGAAGCGTCTCAAATCCCGTCTTTATAATGATAAAAGAGATCACAACTCCGATGTACGCTTCAATACTAAATCCCGTTGTGATAAAGATAATCGCCGCAATAAGCGTAGCTGCCGAGATAATAGAATCATTGAGCGCATCTTTTCCCGATGCGACAAGCGAATCCGAATCAACCTTCTCTCCCATCTTCTTGGTATATAATCCAAGCACGATCTTCACAACGATCGCAGCCGACACGATAACAAGTGCAGGCGTCCCGTAGTCAGGCGTCTCAGGATGAATTATCTTAGTTACAGACTCGGTAAAAGAAGTAATTCCGGCGTACAGAATAATAATTCCAATCACCATCGCCGAAAGATACTCTATCCTTCCGTAGCCGTAAGGGTGCTTCCTGTCGGGCTCTCTTGCCGAAAGTTTTGCTCCCACAATCGTTATAACCGATGAAAAAGCATCACTCAGATTATTGACGGCATCCATCGTTATCGCAACCGAATGTGACAATACTCCCACAAATGCCTTAAACACCGACAGCAAAATATTTGCCGCAATTCCTATAATACTTGTTCTTACAATACTTTTGGTTCTATCCATTTAAGATGCCTCTCATAAAAAATTTTGAAATTATTTTCTTCGCAGTTTCACCATCAGATGATACCCACACAAACTCAGTTTAACACATATTTTGCACATATATTCATCATTTATTCAATATTCCTCATATATGCATATATATACCGTAATCCGCTCTTGAAAAAAATTCGCATTCCCTCGATAATTGTTTCTATGGACAGACAAGAACAAACTTCTATCAAAAAGGATATGATCTCAATTGACGAAACTGCCGAAATATTGGGCATTTCTTCAGCGACGGTAAAAAAACTGGATAAAGCTTCAAAAGCTCTCAGCCACAAAAGCCTCTAAGACATATCTTCTTAATAAAGAAACCGTTCTAAATCTTAAAGAAAACCTTGATGGCTCCGACCTTCTAAAGCGCAGAAGAAACAAGAGTACCGCAAACGGCCGTTTCATCCCAAAGTCATATATCAGCAAAGCGTCGATAAATTACGATACGATATGTTCCGTAATAAAGACCCTTGGTGAAGATAATGCCCTTACCGAGAATGAATTTCTTTCAATCCTTGCCTACTACGGAAGGTCTTTTCTTGATACTCTTTCACTTGATAATTCGGGTAAAAAAAGACTTATCTCCCCTTTACATAATGAAACAGGCGATTCTTTCTCACGCCTTACATCAATATTAAAAGACTATCCGCTCAAATATACGGAGGGTGAAGATACACTCGGCATGCTCTACATCTCGCTTCGCTCGCTTAAGACAAAGAAAGCATCGGGCGCATACTACACACCTTTCTTTGTTGTAGATAAATGCATAGAAAACCTGCATGCGGGCAAAGCCGAAACAATCTGCGATCCGTCTTGCGGAACTGGCAACTTCCTTTTAAGACTCCCAAAAGATATTCCGCTTTCGAACATCTATGGATACGACATAGACGGCACGGCTGCTGCCATTGCAAGGATAAACCTCGCAGTCAAATACGGCATTAAAGATAACGACGATCTCGATATATTATTTAATAACATCAAAGCCGATGATTTCCTTATGCCTTCCAAAAAAGGCGCATCTACGCAGGAATTTGACCATATAATCGGAAATCCGCCCTGGGGCTACTCTTACAGCAAGGACGAAATAAGGACTTTGAGCGAATCCTATAAATGTGCGCGCGTATCGGGAAATCCCGAGTCTTTTTCTATCTTCACGGAAAGAGCTCTGAGCCTTTTATCGGACGGAGGAACCATGTCTTTTGTACTCCCCGAAACACTTCTGGGCGCCGGAGCACATGAGAATATAAGAAGCATCATCGCCAAAAAGGCGCACATCTCCTACCTTTATTATATGGGCGAGATATTTGATAAGGTTCAGTGCCCTTGCATACTCCTTACGCTTAAGACGCATGCCGGTAAAAGTCATACGACCAAAGTCGCTTTTTACAAAAAGAGTCTTTCATCAAAGAACACTTTCAATCCGGCAAAGAATCTTTTCCCCGAAAGACTGATACTTGTAAAAAGCTTTGAAACTATGTGCAAAAGCCTTGATACAAGCTCTTTTCACATGCTATCTGACGATGCCGAAAAAAAGATACTTGATAAGATCGATAAGAGCGATCATTTCACGCTAAAAGGAAACAGCGAGTTCGCCTTAGGGATCGTTACGGGCGCAAACAAAGCTCTTTTATCTCCCGTTAAAAATGCGGGCTTTGAAGAAATCATAAAGGGCTCCGATATTGATAAATATGCAATAAAGAAGATCACCAACTTTATAAAGTACGAACCGTCAAAATTCCAGCAGGTAGCTCCCGAAAACATGTACAGGGCAAAAGAAAAACTCCTGTACAAATTTATCTCGAATACGCCGGTCTTTGCATATGACAACAGGCAGCGCCTTTCACTTAACAGCGCAAATATACTGATTCCAAAGGTTCCAGGCTACAGCGCACTATATATACTTGCAATCCTTAATTCGCCCGTGATATCTTTTTACTACTCTCACACCTGCAAGAATATGAAGGTTCTTAGGTCTGAGATTGAGAGGCTCCCTATCGCAAAATGCGATTCTGCCACAGAAAGGGAAATATCAGAACTTGCGAAAAAAATTCTCGATTCGAACGATCCTTCGCGCTATATGGCTGAAATTAACGGCAAAATAGCCGCGCTTTATAATTTAACTATTGACGAACTTGATATAATAACTAAAAACAAGTAAATAAAGGTTTACTTTTACAGTTTAAAGTGCTATAGTATCATTCGAATATTTATTCATGGAGGACATATTGATGTCATTTGATTACATACAGAAATTACCCACCCCCGATGAGATAAGGGATGAATTTCCTTTAACAAAAGAACTTGCCACTCTCAAGGCTGAAAGAGATGCCATGATCAGTGACGTTTTCACAGGTAAAAGTGATAAATTTCTTGTTATCGTTGGTCCCTGCTCTGCAGACAACGAGGATGCCGTATGCGACTACGTTTCACGCCTTGGAAACCTTAACGATAAGGTTAAAGATAAGCTTATCCTTATTCCCAGAATCTATACTAACAAGCCTCGTACAACAGGTGAAGGCTATAAAGGAATCACTTCCCAGCCCGATCCCGAAGGAAAGACAGATTTCCGCGCAGGTCTCATTGCCATGAGACATATGCAGATCAAGGCCATTCAGGAATCCGGTCTTACTGCTGCCGATGAAATGCTCTATCCCGAGAACTGGGGCTACATCGCTGATATCCTTTCATACGTTGCAATCGGTGCACGTTCTGTAGAGGATCAGGAGCACCGTATGACAGCCAGCGGATTCGACGTTCCCGCAGGAATGAAGAACCCTACAAGTGGAGCTCTCGGTGTAATGCTTAACTCAGTATATGCAGCTCAGCAGTCTCACTCTTTCGTTTACAGAGGCTATGAAGTTAAGACAAACGGTAACCCTCTTGCGCACTGCGTACTCAGAGGTTCCAACAATAAGCACGGCCAGTCGATCCCTAACTATCACTATGAGGATCTCAGCCTTCTTTTACAGCTTTATAACTCAAGAAACATCGTTAACCCTGCTGCCATCATTGATGCAAACCACAACAATTCAAACAAGCAGTTCAAGGAACAGATCAGAATCGTTAAAGAGGTTCTTCACTCAAGAAACCACAACAACGATATCAAGAACCTTGTTAAGGGTGTCATGATCGAGAGTTACATCGAGGAAGGTTGCCAGAAGATCGGTGAAGGCATCTACGGTAAGTCAATCACAGATCCTTGCCTTGGATGGGAAGACACAGAGCGTCTCCTTCTTGATATTGCTGAGTTAGTCTGATCATATCGCGATTACGCGCACAATTAGAACAACCGGAGAGTCGCTTGCGACTCTCCTATTTAATTAAGAAAAGGTGCAAAGGTTATTTCACTTCCTCTGCACCTTTCATATTTATGCATTATACGCACTCTCAGTCCATTTTTGCAATGCGGGCTCTTATATACCCTTCAATTATATCTACCGTCTCATCAATCCCCAGTTTCGAGCTGTTAATTGAGAAATCATACAATCTTGAATCGCCCCATTTACCCTGGCAATGATAATTGTGATAACGCTTTCTCTTTTTATCCTTCTTAAGTATAAATCTGGTCGCGTCATCTTCATCAAGTCCGTAAACTTCCATGACACGCTCAACCTTCTTATCCATATCGCCAAGGATAAAGAATGAGATCAGTCCCGGATATTTTTTCAGCTTTGTTTCAGAGCATCTGCCGACAACAACAAAGGACTCTCCGCTCTTTGCCTTTTCCTCCATAACATCAAACTGCATCTCTGCAATGTTATCCTCGATGGAATTGCTGTATCCGTTTATCCTTCTTGATACGAACACATTCTTTGGTACTTCGTCGTATTTCTCCACAGACTCAAATGTCATCCCCATCTTCCCGGCAATCTCCGTAATAAGATGACGATCATACAAAGGAAGATTAAATCTTTCCGCTATTTTTTCTGCAATAACTCGTCCGCCACTACCAAATTCACGTCCGACGGAAATAATGATCTGTGACATAAGCACCCCTCCTGAATATTACTATTATAAGTATATTACAAAAAGATATATTGTTGAAATGATCAAAACCAAAACTGTTGCAGGAGCAAGTTTTTTGCAATAGCGTCCCCATGTTACGGGATGTCCGTTCTTAGCCGCAACAGAGGTACCTACTACATTCGCAGATGCACCGATAGGTGTTGCGCTTCCGCCGATATCTGTACCGATAGCAAGTGCCCATGCCAGCGTATTTATAGGCATTCCCGAAGCTGCCGCAAGATTCTTGATAACGGGAACCATTGTTGCCGCAAAAGGAATATTATCAACGAACGCACTTGCAATTGCTGAAACCCAGATGATAATCGCTATCATCATTCTGCTGTTACCGCCGCTGATGTGTTCAATAAATGAAGCAATGATATCAAGAATCTTTGTTTCTTCCAAGCCGCTTACAACGATAAACAATCCTATGAAGAACACAAGTGTCTTGTAGTCGACTTTCTTAATGATCTCTTTTGCATTCTTGCCTGCAGTCAAAAGTGTAATCACCGCGATAAACAATCCTATCGTTGCAACTGTAAGATGTGTTGAACCATGTGTTATAAGAAGCACTACCGCGCATCCGAAGATCACACTGCTAACAATGAAATCTTTCTTATTAGTGATTGCTTCCGACGGATCGGGCAATTTACTCATATCAATTTCTTCGTCACTTGTTGATACAAGCTCTTTTCTGAATGCGAAATACAAGAAGATAACAGATACGACCAGACTTATTCCGGCTATAACACCTGTATTTGTAAGGAAATCAAAAAATGACAATCCCAAGGATGTACCGATTATGATATTCGGAGGATCTCCGCACATTGTCGCACTTCCGCCAAGGTTGGCGCAAAATATTTCCGACAATATCATTGGTACGGGATTAAATTTAAGAAGCTGCGCAAGTTCTACAGTCACAGCTGCCAGAAACATGATAACGGTAATACTGTCAATAAACATTGAAAGTACTGCTGCCATTATTGTAAACGTGATAAAAATCGAAATGGTCTTACATTTGACCAAGAAAGCTATCTTCATGCAAAGCCAACGGAAAAATCCCGCTTTGGCCATTCCTTCAACCATTAACATCATACCTGCGATAAACATAATGGTTGCCCAGTTAATTCCCGCACTCTCCGACTCTTCGATCTGATACCAGAAATCACGGGTAAAAAAGTCCTTAAAGGCAAGTGTATTCAGTATAGCTTTGATATCACCCATACATATACCAAAGACGACGACAAGCGTCAGAATACCGCTGCCCAGTGTAACATAATGCCTTTCAATCTTGTCCATAACGATCATAACGAACATTCCGACAAAGATGATGACGGCAAAAATCTGTGCTGCTAACAAAGTATGTCCTCCCACTAATTCTTTTATCTGCCAGGCAAGCCACACCCCTACGGGTAATATGCCTGCCTGCCAAAAATAATCCTTCAAAAGAATAACATCTGGAGAATTTTTATACAATACTTTATTGTTAAAAAAATCACACTAGGACAATTTTATTATTTTAGATACGACACCGTCATCATTATAGTACAATCTTAACTTCTTAGCGCCACTCTTAATATAATTCTCAAAATCCGCTTTGGTCTTTGTAGTATCGTCTTCTACATATTCAAAATTGTCTGCAAGCTTATATTCAAAGGTACTCTCTCCCTTTACTTCTTTTCCGGCCTCACTTTCATCATCACTGATCGGCACCCCTACACAATTTACTGATAAGATGTCATTTGCGTAACTTGCCTCAACATCAATATAATTCTCAGTTGTAGGAATATCATCAATGACATTTACTTCGCCACTTCCCGTTATCTCAAGATACTTCACCTTGAGCATTCTGTAATACGGCCTCCAGCCTACATCATTGATATCATATCTGACATATTCCGGAATCATCATATATACATTATCTCCGATCTTGGAAACGGCATTATTCGGCACATTCATCCAAAAACCGGATTTAGCGATAGGGCAATTCGCAAATTCATTTACTACAGTCTTGATATTATCTTTATCTTCATAATAGATTAAAGGAGCTTTTTCATTTGCATCCTTTTTGTTCTCGTAATATTCCTTTCCAATAGAGTATGTTCCCTTACTATCATCCACTTTAATCTGCCCGTCGGAAGTAATGTACATATTACCATCATCCGATACCACATCGCTCGTATTGTCATACAACACTTCAATGCTATTCTCCGCTCCTTCCTTTGCAGAATAGATTATTCCTGCATTATAAAATGAAGCTGAGCCCTCATAATCGCAATAATGCACGTATAAAGTATCATTATCTTTCAGTATATCTCTAATTTCCCATGAAATAAGAAATTCATCGCCGGCAACCTTTTTCGGATTTGTTTTTCCAAGACAAACTTCTTTATTTGTTTCCGGATCATATTCGTAAAAGGTATCCTCTTCATCCCCATCTATGCAGTAATATAGTTTGCCGTCCAAAAATTCCGCTGCAGAATAATAATCCTGTGTTTCCTTTGACATCAGCTCTTTATCATCTTTATATACGTTCAGATGATTTACATTTGCTTCCTCCGGCTTGTCAAAGACATTGACAACAATTGCCCCCGTCTTTTCATCAATACTTAATAAATCGCCTGCTATATCTTTAGAATGGTCAACTTCCCTGGTATCAATATTTACTCTGTATACAGTATAATCATTATTCTCACCGTCATACTTTTTCAGGTAGAAAAATCCATTGGCATAATACAGTCCACCAAATCCATCATCCTCCATAAAGACTTCCGTACTCTTTGTGGCAGGATCATAGATACAGAGTTCTGACTTCTTGGAATAATTCGAATATAAATTTCCTGCCCCCATTATCAGACCATTCTCACAAAGGTTTGATTCTGAAAAGGTATCCTCATCATATCTTCTATAAAAGACTTTCCCGTTTATACTCACAAAATATGAGCCGTTTCCGATAACTTCATCGTTCTCATGTGCTTTGCGTACTTCTAAGTCTCCTTCGTCTTCCTGATTACCACTATCTTCCGTTCCTGATGACGCCTCTTGTGTCACCTGTTCTTCCGACTTCGGAGCTTCACTTGTTTTAGCGCATCCGTAAAAGGTTATTGTGACCAGCATTAAGGCAACTATTAATCTTTTCCTCATATTTTTCTCCCTGTCTTATGATTTAGTAGTTTAATTGAAAAACAATTTACCACAATAAAAAAGAAAGAGGACTTGTGTTACTCACAAGCCCCCTTTTAATATCTATTGATATTTTAACACATTATCTGATTCTTGCCCATTCATACGGATCTCTGGGCGTATTTTCTTTACTGATATATTTCGCCAAGGTATTGCTCGGAGAAAAGCCCATCATATCCTGAATGGCTGAAATTTCCGCACCATTTTTAACAAGATGTGCCGCAAAAGAATGTCTTAATGAATGCGGCGAAATATCACTGCTTACACCCGCTCTCTGTGCATAGAATTTAACAATCTTCCACACGCCCTGGCGGCTAAGCTGCTTACCATCGCAGTTAAGAAAGACATATCCTTTGTCTTCTCTTTTTCCAAGTAATGCCTTTCTGGCCTCAAGAAGATAAGATGTCACAGCACTTCTTGTCATCTTTCCATACGGAATAACACGGTCGCCTTCCTCTGATTTCATCTTCGGAAGAATAATACACCCAAGTCCCATATCAATATTACTGAGTTTGAGCGAAATAATCTCCGAAACTTTAAGTCCCGTGGAATAAAGCATCTCAAGGATTGCCTTATCTCTTACTCCCTTCGGACTGTCACTGAATTCCTGATTCAAAAGATCCAAAGTCTCTGTGTCGGAAAGAATTCTCGGAGTCTTTTTGGACACAGAAACAGAGGGACTTTTTATGACCTCCGCGGGGTTATCCGGGATATTTCCGTTCTCAACAAGAAATGCAAAAAAATTCTTGATTGTCGTGTTATATCTCACTATTGTAGACGCAGCCATCTTCTTTTCTTTTAAAAGAGCCTGGTACTCCGATATAATATCCTCTGTAACTTCAGTTATATTATGTACTCCGCGTTCTTCAAGAAAACGAACGAACAACAGAGCATCATGTTTGTATGAACCAACCGTGTTTTCAGAATAATCTTTGACGCTTTTAAGGTACTCGATAAATGCGTCAACAAGACATTCCATTTCAGATTTTACCATCTACCAATTCACCTAATCTGCTGTACACATCAAGGCAGTCAAGTGTTGCATAATAATCCATAGGAGTCTCGGCTCTTCGGATAAGTTCAACACTACCGTCCTCTCTGAGAAGCAATTCCGCACTTTTTAGTTTACCGTTATAGTTGTAGCCCATTGCATATCCGTGGGCACCTGTATCATGAATATAGATATAATCTCCCATATCGATCTTGGGAAGTTTTCTGTCAATTGCAAATTTATCGTTGTTCTCGCAAAGTGAACCTGTCACATCATAAACGTGGTCGCAAGGCTCATTCTCTTTTCCGAGAACAGTGATGTGATGATATGAGCCATACATAGCCGGACGCATAAGATTTACCGCGCAGGCATCCACACCGATGTACTCCTTGTAGATGTGCTTCTCATGAATAGCCTTTGTAACAAGAGCTCCGTAAGGTCCCATCATGAATCTTCCCATCTCTGTAAAGATTGCTACATCATCCATTCCTTCAGGTGCAAGAATCTTGTCATACTGCTCCTTAACGCCTTTTCCGATAACATGGATATCATTAGGCTCCATATCGGGTGTATAAGGAATTCCAACACCGCCTGAAAGGTTGATAAATGCAATCTTTGCGCCTGTAGCTTTCTGTACTTCAACCGCAAGTTCAAAGAGCTGTCCGGCAAGCTGAGGATAATACTCGTTTGTAACCGTATTACTTGCAAGGAATGCATGAATTCCGAAACGCTTTGCGCCCTTACTCTTAAGAATCTTAAATGCTTCGATAAGCTGATCCTTTGTCATTCCGTACTTGGAATCGCCGGGGTTGTCCATGATTCCATTACTCATCTTGAACACTCCGCCCGGATTAAATCTGCATGAGATTGTCTCAGGGATCTTTCCGAGTGTCTTCTCAAGGAAAGCAACATGTGTGAAATCATCAAGATTTATAATTGCTCCGAGCTTGTCTGCAAGTACAAACTCCTCAGCGGGCGTATCATTTGACGAGAACATGATCTCACTTCCTTCTGCTCCAACCGCCTTACTGAGAATAAGCTCTGTCTTGGAGGAACAATCGAATCCGCAGCCGTTGTTTCTAAGTATGTCAAGAAGCACAGGATTCGGATTGGCCTTAACGGCAAAATATTCCTTGAATCCTTTATTCCATGAAAACGCGTCATATACTGCCTTTACATTATTTACAAATCCCTTCTCATCATAGATATGGAAAGGTGTGGGATACTTCTTTACTATATCTTCAACCTGTTCTTTAGTTACAAATGCTTTCTTCATAATTTCCTCCGAAAAAATCAACTATTTTCATTTATATAAACTGTGACTCTGTTTTGGATTATATCCGCCACTTCCTCTGCTGTCTTTTGGCCACAGTAAAATGCCGAAGCTTCTTCAGCAATTATATTGGTAATTTCATTATTCATACAATCCAATGAATTTATTGAAACTGTATAATCATAAAACTTGCTCACTTCCTCTTGAGATAATGGTTTCATTTTCACCATTACATGATTTATCTGATCCCATAGCTGAGCGCTCTCATCGTCATCGCTTTTTTCCTTTGTGGCTTCCTGCAGCTCTTCTTCAAATTTTTGTTTTACAGTGGAAAATCCACTATAAGAATCATCTTTGTCCGATAATATAAGTTCTTTTACAAACTCAAGTGCAATATCCTTATGAGCTGTGTTGCTGTTTACAGCATATAATTCGCCGTTTATAGAAGCAATATTTTCTCTGCTGTTATTTGGATAGCCTACAAGCTCGATGTCGTCATTAAATACAAGCTGCTTAAGTCTTGCATATTCATTGAGATTAGAAAAAAGTTCTCTATAGTAGATTCCTTTATCCTCGGCATAGCTCTTATCTATTTCTGCAAGATTGCTGTGTCCGCTTGCTTTATCCGGAAACTTATTTATAAAGTTCAAAAACTCAATAAACTCAGGATTTTTAAAATCACACTTTTTCTCATTCCAATCAATACACTTATCTGCATAATGCGGCATAAGTAAATTGCCATAAGATTTATTATGATTGGAGCCAAAAGCTTTTTCGTAATCAGTACCGTTGCTCTTTATGAGATCATCAAGCTCTTTATATGTAAGTGATTCCTTTCCCTTGGCAAATTTTGCTCTGACAGCACATGTTGCGACTTTAAAAGACGGCATAAATGTATACATTTTACCATCATATTTCATCATCTCGGCGATATTTGGAAGAAGTTCTATTCCCTCCAAAGCACCGCCTTTATCAAATTCAGGTGTAAGATCAAGAAAAATTCCCTTATCAACGTACTTTTTTACATTTCCGTCAACATTTATAATATCGGGCGCTTTTCCGGATATTATATCCATATCCAGTTGCTTTCTTGCTTCTTCCTGTTCATCGTCCGAATATAACTTAGAATAATCAATAACTTCTATTTCATACTTGTCATTTGACCTGTTAAACTTCATTACTTCGCTTTGAACATCCGGCTCAAGCCACATGGTTCCCAAAGTAATTGTAGTCTTATCCGAAACTTCATCGGGATTTTCTTTGGTAAATCTTAAAAGAGAAGTATCATCACCTGAACCTACCGGTAAATCTATAATAAAATCGGTATCACTCAGTGCAACAGCTTGCCACTTGTTTCCGCCCACATACTCTGTTGCCGAATCGATGTTTGAAGCTCTGAAGTCAAGCAGTTTATTCTTTTCTCCGGAATCAGGATCGTATTTGTAGACTCCGTCAGTCCATAAAGCAAATAAATTACCTGCTTTATCTGTAAAAAAAGAATACCGAAGCGTATCACTTATACCACTAAGCGCTTTGTCAGCCGTTTTCTTTTCAAGATCGATAATTACATTGGATTCATCGGTTCCTTCATGGTATATCATCAGGATTCGATCACCCGATAACATTATAAATGAATAAATAATACCGTAATCGTCGTAATCACCGATAACTTTTTTATCAACAAGCATTCCAAAGCCGTTTTTATCATCATATGTCTGAATTCCGTTTGGAGTACATGATACAAGACCGTATTTTTCACTCCACGCCAAACCGCTTATTTCAGAATTCCCGCTGAATTCTTCGGAAACATCCGCTTTAAAAAGCTCTTTTCCCGTAGGATCAAACTTACCAAGAAAAACTTTATCTTCGCCGGAAGACTTATCCAAACATTGCAGATACGCGTTTCCTTCTCCGTCGAACGCACAAGCTGTTATATCACAACCTGTATCAAAAGCCTGTAGCTGTGTGCCGTCAGGATTAAATGAAATGCATCTGCCCTTTCCGTCTTTGGAATTGGCAGCAAGCATGATCTTTCCATTTACATAATCGGCAGAAACAATATCTTCGCCATCAGCAATAATACCTTCAAGGTCTTTCTGTTTAAAAACATGTTCCTTATCAACCTCTCCGCTTTTGGAAACAGCGCTGTCTCCAACGGAAGAACTATTCTTATTTCCGCATCCGGAAAAAGACGTTACACCTAAAGCAAAAACGATGATGCAACATGCAATTCGTTTTAATTCCCTATTTCTCATTATATCTCACTAAAAATGTCTGCTTTACCAGTTAATTAATTATACGAATGCGAATTCATTTACCACTTTAACATGGTAGTGCATAAAAATGCAAGAAAAAAATTATATCGAAAAATCGATTTTCTTATAGAGAAATACTGACTTTATCAATATTTCCTCAGATATCCTCAATTTGCCAATCAATCGGCTCCATGCCATTCTGCTTCAGGAACTCATTAGCCTTGCTGAAATGTTTGCAACCAAAGAAGCCTCTGTATGCAGAAAGTGGACTCGGGTGAGGTGCCTCGAGTATCAAGTGCTTAGGATTATTGAGCATACTCTTTTTCATCTGGGCAGGTCTGCCCCAGAGCATATAAACTACCGGTCTGTCCTGTTCGTTTACTTTTCTGATAATCGCATCGGTAAACTCTTCCCAACCTCTTCCTTTATGAGAGTTAGCGGCATGGGCTCTTACAGTCAAAACGGTGTTGAGCAAGAGTACGCCCTGATCCGCCCATTTTTTCAGATAGCCGTTATTGGGAATCTTGCAGCCAAGATCGTCATTTAATTCTTTATAAATATTCACAAGAGACGGCGGCGGATCTGCCTTACCGGGAAGCACCGAGAAAGAAAGTCCATGAGCCTGTCCCGGCTCATGATACGGATCCTGTCCAAGGACAAGAACCTTAACTTTCTCAAGCGGTGTCAAATGAAGTGCATTGAATATATCCTCAGAATCGGGATATATAACATGAGTACTGTATTCTTCTTTTACAAACTCAAAGAGTTTTTTGTAATAATCTTTATGAAATTCGTCGCTCAATGCCGGCAACCAGTCATTTGAGATCATTGCCATTGTAGTCACAACCTTCTTTCTTTTATAGCCTTACTGAAACGCCTTTGCTCCTTAAGTACTTCTTTACATCACATATCTCAAGTTCCTTGTAATGGAAAAGAGATGCCGCAAGAGCCGCATCTGCCTGGCCTGTTGTAAGTGCATCATAGAAGTGTTCCATTGTTCCCGCTCCGCCTGAAGCAATTACAGGAACATCAACAGCTTCCGATATCTGCCTTGTAAGCTCTATATCATAACCGGCCTTGGTTCCGTCGGCATCCATACTTGTAAGAAGTATTTCTCCCGCTCCAAGTTCCGTTACTTTCTTTGCCCATTCTACGGCGTCAATTCCCACATCAATTCTTCCGCCGTGCTTATAGATATTCCAGCCTGAGCCGTCTTCTCTCTTTTTTGCATCAATCGCAACAACAACGCACTGACTTCCGAATTTGTCAGCCGCTTCAGCGACAAGCTCCGGCCTGTCAATTGCAGCGGAGTTCATCGAAACCTTGTCAGCACCTTCTCTGAGGATTGCCTTGACGTCATCAACTGTTCTGATTCCGCCGCCAACGGTAAAGGGAATGAAAACTTTTTTGGCAACTTCCCTGACCATGTCAGCAACGGTGGCTCTTCTTTCATTTGATGCGGTTATATCCAGGAAAACAAGCTCATCTGCGCCGGCCTTGGAATATGCTTCTCCAACGGTAACAGGATCACCTGCATCCTTCAAATTTACGAAATTTATTCCTTTTACAACCCTGCCGTTATTAACATCGAGACAGGGAATAATTCTTTTTGTATGCATACCTGTGCCCTCCTTATACCGCCAAAAAGTTCTTAAGTATCTGCATTCCTACCTCAGAGCTCTTTTCAGGGTGGAACTGGCAGGCAAATACATTGTCTTTTTCAACGGAAGCTTCAATGCGAACCGAATAGTCGGTTGTCGCTGTAACGATGCTCTTATCTTCTGCCTGAAGATAATATGAATGAACAAAGTATACATACGATTTGTCATCGAGCCCCTTAAAGAGTCTGCCCTCTCTTGGGAAAGAAAGGTTGTTCCAGCCTATATGAGGCACTTTGTAATATGTTCCTTCTTTATCTGTATTGGGAATTCTTACGATTTTTCCACGCAAAATGCCCAGGCCGCTGACTCCCTCCGATTCCTCACTTGAATCGAACAAGAGTTGCAGTCCCAGGCATATTCCCATAAACGGAATGTTCTTATTTATCACCTCTTTTATAGGCGCTTCCATTCCGTATTCCTCTATTTTTTTCATTGCATCGGAAAAAGCTCCGACACCGGGAAGTACAACGTGATCTGCTCTGTATATTTCTTTCGGATCTCTGGTGATGACAGTATCGGCGCCCAAATACTCAAAAGCCTTTTCAACGCTCTTTATGTTACCGGCATCATAATCAATAATTGCTACCATCAGGCATCAAACCCCTTTCAATACTTTCGATGCCTTCGGTGACAATATGCAGATCATTCTTCAAACATCCCTAAAACTTCCATGATTCTGATAGTATAATCTCTGTCTTTCTTAATGGAATTGATCTCATTGATATCTTCCTCAGAAAGACCATAGTTCTCTGAAAGCAACGATTCTATACTATCGTACACGCTAGTCACTTGAATTTCAACATTAAACTTTGTTGCCTCTTCAAGCAGGCCTTCTTTATTACGTTCTGCCATAAGGAGCATATCAAGAGCTTCAACGTCCTTATTCATGGACTTGTAATTCTCGTATCCGTTGAGATATCTCTCTGCCCATGCGATCACTCTTGACCTCTCATACATGGTCTTCTGCTCAGTTGTCATTGTTTTTCCATGAAAGAGCTTATATGCACCTATGAAATCACTCTGAACATATGCAAGCTTAGCTTTATCCGTCGCAGTTTTGACGGGAAGTATAAGCGCCGGAATACATACGAGAATTCCAAGGCTTGCCGCAAAAAACTCCGGAAACAACAATTTTCTTAGGCGCTATAGCCTTACTTGGCGAAGTAGGTTCTTCCGGAGCCTTAGGTTTCTTTTCTTTCTTAGGCTTCTTTTCCTTCGGAGGCTTCTCCTTCTTAGGCTTCTTCTCCTTAGGCGGTTTCTTTGCCTTCTCTTTTTTCTTCTTCTCTTTCTTTGGCTTTGGAGCTCCTGCCTCTCCAAGCTCAGAAAGAACCTTCTGATTCTCATCGGTAAGGCTTGCAAGCCCTTCCGTACCGAAGTCTTCAAAATCATCGTCTTCTTCGGTAAGTACTCTCAGAAGTTTTTGTAAAAAGTTTTCTTTGCGGTGCTTTCTGTGCTTGCCATGCCCGTGTTCTTCAGCATTATCTTCATTTTCCGGAAGATCCATGTCAGGGAGTGCCGAAATTGCATCAAGCGCAAGATCCGTTCCAAGATCGTCAAATCCCGTTTCGGTAATCGCATCAAGAATATCTTCTTTGCTGATTTCCTCTTCCTGAGGTCCAATTTTCTGATCAAGATGCGCCGTATCTTCAAGCGACTCAACTTCATCGTTGGCAAGACTATTCATAAGAGCATCGAGATCCGGCATAGAAACATCTTCGGAATCCTGCATTATCTCTTCTGCAGATATTTCCTGCGGTTCATCGCCAAGAATCTTGGCAACTTCTCCCTCAGTTGTCTCATATGACTCAGTCATACCGCCAAGAAGCTCATCTAAGTTCGCTTCAAGATCGTTAAGATTAATATCGTCTTCTGAAATTTCATCAAGTCCCACAGGGGAATGATGCTCATCTTCTTCTATAAAGCCAAGATCTGTAGCGGATACACTTATTTCTTCGTTATCGGAAGCTCCCTCATCACCGGGTGTTTCCAATGCATCCACTGCATCTCCTTCATTTGATGCATCTGCAGTCTCAGGTGTCGAACCATCCGCATCAGCGCTTCCTTCACCTGTAAGTTCATCCATGTTTAAAAGACTTTCAAGTTCAGAGAGACTGTCTTCCGAGACCATCCCGTTGGCCCCTTCTTCACTTGAAGGTTCCTCTGAAGGAGCACTTTCTCCGCCTGCTTCCTCACCTGCTTCCGCGTTTGATGCTTCTTCATTAGGTGTTTCTTCATTTGTCTCATCGATAGTAAGATCATCAAGACTTTGCAGATCAAGTACATCATCAGATGAATTCGGCTCACCTACTCCCTCTGCCTTTCTTTCTCTGTCGATGATATCGCTAAGGCTGCTCTCCTGTCCGTCAGGCGATTCCATCAAACTTCCTCCCGGCATATCGTCGAGAAGATCTGTAAGGATTTCTTCAGGAGTCTGATCTGCATCAGATTCTTTTTCCAGAATTAAATTATTGTCATCCGGAAGATCCACCTCCGGAGCCATTTCCGCCAAAGCATCGACAAGCTCCGAATCATCTATGATAGGGACTGTCTCCGCAACTTCAGGGATAACAATATCTTCCTGCGCAGCTTCCTCACCGGCCGAAACATCATTCTGCCTGTCAGCTTCATTTTTTTCCGCATCAGCAATTGCCTCATCCAAAGCAATCTCTTCCGCATCACGAACATCTTCTTCCGTCGGTTCATTTCCAACTGTAAATGTCGGGATTTCCGGATCTGTGGGCTTTTGAATATCGTCAAGAAGACTTGCAAGCGAATCGTCAATCAGTTCATCTCTGTCGGCTTTATCCATAAGCTCGCCGACTTCCGCAATTTCCTTATTACCGGTTGAATTATCTATGAGCGCACCAATATCCTCCGATTCACTGTCAAGCAGTTCAGCGGAGTTCTCACTGTGGGCTTTAGAAGACATTCTGCTAAGTGCCGATTGAGGATTACTATTTGATTTTGCTGAATTCAACAAGCTGTCGAGATATTCCTCATCACTAGACTTCATAGTCCTTTACTCTCCTGCATAATATAGTTAACAGAATTCATTTTGATTGATTCCGTTTTATCCTCTATCTCCGGGATGTGCTGGTATAACCTCTCATGAACCCTTATGAGATGTGCTTTCTTATTTATAAAAGTCACTTTCTCAAAAGGCCATCTGACAACAGTCGGATACTCAAGTCCGACACCAAGTTCAAGAACAAGCAAATTGGAATTTAATGTGTTCGTCAGATACTTCTTGTAAATATCCCAATTGCCAAGATATGCACTCTCATTGTATTTAATGTTATTATATTCCTGTCTCTTCTGATTAAGATAAAGCTCTTTTCCGTTCATAACAGGTTTTGGAAAAGAAATATCGCCTGAAAGAACACCGTTATCCGATACGATAATATCGTGAATCTTATTTACAAGAGACATAAATTCTTCGCATTTATCGGCACTGTATAGTTCTCCGTCCGATTCATCGTTCTGAAGATACATGCAATTACCGCATGGATACACGCTTTTTGTTGGATCAAATCCGAACAAAAGTGCATCCTGAAAGCAAATATCACTTACAAGAAAATGCTTTTTATCTCCAATAAGTTTTTTGAGTCCTTTATATGCACTCTCAATTCTCTCATCGGAATTGTAATATGCGTATTCATATTCGATCACGGGTAAAAGCCATTCATTGCCTTCTTTGCCCGAATACTCGATTATCTCTTTATATCTATCGTCATTTTTGAGTCCGTTCTTGACCCAATTCCATTCATTTCCTATTCCGATTATGACAAAATCTGATTTTTCTATCTGCTCTAAAAGTGTTTCAGCCATTATATTTTAGAAAACCTTTGCATTTTATGAATAAATTAAAACACTCCCCTTATTGAGACAGTCACTGAAAACTCGTTTCATAACTGAGCCAACAAAGGGAGTTCAAGTCAGTACGTATCAGCGTGCACTTGGTGCATTTACAAGTTCATCGATAACAGCAACGAGATTTCCGATCTCAGGCTTTGAAAGCTGTCTGTCAGCACCCAAAGATTCGCCTTTTCTTCTCATCTCTTCGTTAACCAAAGAAGAGAATATGATAAGCGGAATCTTCTTAGTAGCATCATCGCTCTTAATAAGCTTGGTAAGTCTGTGTCCGTCCATGATAGGCATCTCGATATCGGTAATGATGCACTTTATATCATCAAGAGTTCCTTTTTCCTTACATGATTTAATGTAATCATAAGCAAGCTTACCATTTTCGAAGTGGATTACATTGTTATATCCGGCCTTATTAAGTGAATCAACAATAAGTCTGTTAAGAAGCTGTGAATCCTCTGCAAGAACGATCGGCACCTCATTTCTGGGTCTTGTTCCGATTTCTTCAAGAGCATCCATATTAAGTCCTGTATTAGGGTTAATATCGGCAACAATCTTCTCAAAATCAAGAATAATAATAAGCTGATTTTCAAACTTTATAATACCTGTGGAGATACTCTCCTCAGTTTTAGAAATTGTAGCATTTGGCTTAATAATATCAGCCCATGATACTCTGTGAATACCAACAACCGCATCAACATGGAATGCGATATCGAGCTTATTGAAGTTTGTAATAATAAATAATCCACCGGGCTGAGAAGCACCACGCTGTAAACAGTTCCTTAGGTCAATCGCCGTAATCATGGTGTCACGTGGCATGAATATTCCTTCAATACTCGGATGAGCATTAGGTACCGGTGTAACCTCCTGATAGACAATTATTTCCTTGATCTTAGCAACATTGATTCCATAGCAATGGTCATCAATCTTAAACTCAAGGACCTCCAATTCATTAGTTCCGTTTTCAAGCAGGATTTTTGATTCCATTCTCTCACCTCACGTGTAAATATAATAGATTAGGATTTTTCGCTTAGAAAGATTCAAAAAATCGAAAACTATCAGATTAAGTATATCTTTAATTAGTATAGCATAGTTTTCTGAAAATAAATACAAAAAAACTAAAAAGACGGGCAGTTGACCATCTTTTTAGTTTTCATTAATAACTTTTTTATACTTTAAATTAATAATTAAAAAAAGATTTGTACTTTCAAAACCGAACACTGAATTATCTCTTCCAGAGTTTCTATACACCTATCTCTTAGGATAAGCCCTCGACCTATTAGTACACATCAGCTGAACATGTTACCATGCTTACACCTTGTGCCTATCTAACCTCGTACTCTACAAGGGGTCTTACTGCTAAAGCAGGGATATCTCATCTTGAGGGGGGCTTCACGCTTAGATGCCTTCAGCGTTTATCCCGTCCGGACGTGGCTACCCAGCCTTATGCATCTGGCGATGCAGCTGATACACCAGCGGTCCGTCCATCCCGGTCCTCTCGTACTAAGGACAGCTCCTCTCAGATATCCTACGCCCGCGCCGGATAGGGACCGAACTGTCTCACGACGTTCTGAACCCAGCTCGCGTACCGCTTTAATGGGCGAACAGCCCAACCCTTGGGACCTGCTACAGCCCCAGGATGCGATGAGCCGACATCGAGGTGCCAAACCACTCCGTCGATGTGAACTCTTGGGAGTGATAAGCCTGTTATCCCCAGGGTAGCTTTTATCCGTTGAGCGATGGCAATCCCACTTTCATACCACCGGATCACTAAGTCCTACTTTCGTATCTGTTCCACCCGTCGGTGTCACAGTCAGGCTCCCTTCTGCCTTTGCACTCTACGAATGGTTTCCGTCCATTCTGAAGGAACCTTTGAGCGCCTCCGATACTCTTTCGGAGGCGACCGCCCCAGTCAAACTCCCCGGCAGACATTGTCCCCGGACCAGGTAATGGTCCTTGGTTAGAAGCCCAGCATCATAAGGGTGGTATCCCAACAGCGACTCATATGCAGCTGACGCCACATACTCATAGTCTCCCACCTATCCTGTACATATAATACCGGACCCCAGTATCAACCTGGAGTAAAGCTCCATGGGGTCTTTCCGTCCTGGCGCGGGTAACCAGCATCTTCACTGGTACTTCAATTTCACCGGGTGCATTGCCGAGACAGTGCTCAAATCATTACGCCTTTCGTGCGGGTCGGAACTTACCCGACAAGGAATTTCGCTACCTTAGGACCGTTATAGTTACGGCCGCCGTTTACTGGGGCTTAAATTCAAAGCTTCGATTGCTCTAACCTCTCCTCTTAACCTTCCAGCACCGGGCAGGCGTCAGCCCATATACCTCACCTTTCGGTTTCGCATAGACCTGTGTTTTTGCTAAACAGTTGCTTGAGCCTCTTCTCTGCGGCCTGATTGCTCAGGCTCCCCTTATCCCGAAGTTACGGGGACATTTTGCCGAGTTCCTTAACAATGCTTCTCCCGTCGGCCTTAGGATTCTCTCCTCATCCACCTGTGTCGGTTTACGGTACGGGTTGTATATACGCTATAGTGGCTTTTCTTGGCAGTCATATCTGATGCTTCACTACTAAAATTCGTTCCCCCTTGCGGGACCGGTTCTTCCTTCCCCGGCTCATCCCTTTTGCCTGCGTCCCCACAGTTCTGATATATACAAGTGCAGGAATATCAACCTGCTGTCCATCGCCTACGCCTCTTCGGCCTCAGCTTAGGTCCCGACTTCCCCAGGGCAGATCAGCTTTACCCTGGAATCCTTGGATATTCGGCCTGAAGGATTCTCACCTTCATCTCGCTACTCATTCCGGCATTCTCTCTTCACAGCGCTCCGCTGCTCCTTTCGGTACAGTTTCTACGCCCCTGTGAATGCTCCCCTACCGATCATATGTACCCGTAGATACATACCATCCCTAGGCTTCGGTGTCGTGTTTCAGCCCCGGTAATTTTCGGCGCAGGACCTCTCGGCTAGTGAGCTATTACGCACTCTTTGAATGTGTGGCTGCTTCTGAGCCAACATCCTAGCTGTCTATGAAATCCCACATCCTTTTCCACTTAACACGTACTTTGGGACCTTAGCCGTAGATCTGGGCTCTTTCCCTTTTGACTACCCAACTTATCTCGTGTAGTCTGACTCCTGTTCACCACCTTATTGGCATTCGGAGTTTGATAATCTTTGGTAAGCGGTGAAGCCCCCGCGGATATTCAGTGCTCTACCTCCAAAAGGTTTGATACAGGGCTAGCCCTAAAGCTATTTCGGGGAGAACCAGCTATCTCCGAGTTCGATTGGAATTTCTCCCCTATCCACAGCTCATCACCACCCTTTTCAACGGATGTGTGTTCGGACCTCCACAGCCTTTTACGGCCGCTTCATCCTGTCCATGGATAGATCACCCGGTTTCGGGTCTATGTATAAAGACTAGTCGCCCTATTCAGACTCGGTCTCCCTTCGGCTATTCACCTTAAGTGCTTAACCTCGCCTCCATACATAACTCGCCGGACCGTTCTACAAAAAGTACGCGATCACACTTCATTTAGATAGTGCTTTCGCAGCTTGCAGGCACAGGGTTTCAGGTTCTCTTTCACTCCCCTCCCGGGGTCCTTTTCACCTTTCCCTCACGGTACTATTCGCTATCGGTCACTAAGGAGTATTTAGCCTTACGGGGTGGTCCCCGCACGTTCAGACAAGGTTTCACGTGTCTCGTCCTACTCTGGATACTGTCTCGCTTCAGTCGCTTTCGTATACGAGGCTTTCACTCTCTCTGGCAGGGACTTTCCATTCCCTTTCTACTAGCAACTTCCATCGATTATACAGTCCGAACCCCAGGGAGCAAGCTCCCTGGTTTGGGCTCTTCCGCGTTCGCTCGCCGCTACTTACGGAATCACTTTTGTTTTCTCTTCCTCCGGCTACTTAGATGTTTCAGTTCACCGGGTTCCCTCTTTAAACCTATGGATTCAGTTTAAAGTGACAGAGGTCTTCTCTGCCGGGTTGCCCCATTCAGATATCTGCGGGTCATAGATTATTTGCATCTCACCGCAGCTTTTCGCAGCTTATCACGTCTTTCTTCGGCTCTTAGTGCCAAGGCATCCGCCCTGCGCCCTACATAGCTTAACCATTTTTTACTTACCGTCTCCGGTAAGCGGTTAGCTGTATAGAATCAGTCGTATCTTTCGATAACTATTCTCTGATACTGATGATATAGCGTTATCATCTCGTATCGTTAAAACTAAAATCTTGATTGTTTCTGGATTTTTCGATGTCTTTTAATCGTAGTTTCTGATTAAAATCTTTCATTCAGTATTCGGTTTTCAAGGTACAAATCTTTGACTGCTTTAGCAGTCATGAGAGATCAAAAAGGGTTTTAATCTCTTATCACTGTTAAAGTGCCTTTTTTATAAATCCGGCAGCCACCTAGCCTCCCATGCAGTTGCCCACATAGTACTTTCGGCCGCTATGGTCTTAACCGTCGTGTTCGGGATGGATACGGGTGTTACCCCATAGCGCATCGCCACCGGAAAGATTCTGTTGCTACGCTCGTGCAGCCAATCGCTCTCTCACCGCAACCGGCATTCGCCGCTTGCTACTCGGTCGCGCTCTTATACGAATTCCTCTTTCCATCTGCATTCTTGAGCAAGCTCAAATGCATCTGTAAAGTGAAATTCCTGCACTCACTTTGACAACTAGATAGTAATGCAACTCCTTACTTTGATTCCGCTTGTTTTCCTTAGAAAGGAGGTGATCCAGCCGCAGGTTCTCCTACGGCTACCTTGTTACGACTTCACCCCAGTTATCAGACCTGCCTTCGACGGCTCTCTCCTTACGGTTAAGTCACCGGCTTCGGGCATTTCCGACTCCCATGGTGTGACGGGCGGTGTGTACAAGACCCGGGAACGTATTCACCGCAGCATGCTGATCTGCGATTACTAGCGATTCCAGCTTCGTGCAGGCGGGTTGCAGCCTACAGTCCGAACTGGGTCGTTATTTTTGAGATTTGCTCACCCTCGCGGGGTCGCGTCCCTTTGTTACGACATTGTAGCACGTGTGTGGCCCAGATCATAAGGGGCATGATGATTTGACGTCATCCCCACCTTCCTCCAGGTTATCCCTGGCAGTCTCCATAGAGTTCCCATCTTACTGCTGGCTACTATGGACAAGGGTTGCGCTCGTTGCGGGACTTAACCCAACATCTCACGACACGAGCTGACGACAACCATGCACCACCTGTCTCGGATGCTCCGAAGAGCTACAGGCATTACCCTGTATTCATCCGGATCTCAAGATCTGGTAAGGTTCTTCGCGTTGCTTCGAATTAAACCACATGCTCCACCGCTTGTGCGGGTCCCCGTCAATTCCTTTGAGTTTCATTCTTGCGAACGTACTCCCCAGGTGGAATACTTATTGCGTTAGCGACGGCACTGAATGTCTATGACACCCAACACCTAGTATTCATCGTTTACCGCGTGGACTACCAGGGTATCTAATCCTGTTTGCTCCCCACGCCTTCGAGCCTCAACGTCAGTTGCTGTCCAGTAAGCCGCCTTCGCCACCGATGTTCCTCCTAATATCTACGCATTTCACCGCTACACTAGGAATTCCGCTTACCTCTCCAGTACTCTAGCCTAACAGTTTCCAAAGCAAGCCCACGGTTGAGCCGTGGGGTTTCACTTCAGACTTGCTAAGCCGTCTGCGCTCCCTTTACACCCAGTAAATCCGGATAACGCTTGCCCCCTACGTATTACCGCGGCTGCTGGCACGTAGTTAGCCGGGGCTTCTTAGTCAGGTACCGTCATCTCTCTTACGAGTCTTTCTTCCCTGCTGATAGAGCTTTACATACCGAAATACTTCTTCACTCACGCGGCGTCGCTGCATCAGAGTTTCCTCCATTGTGCAATATTCCCCACTGCTGCCTCCCGTAGGAGTTTGGGCCGTGTCTCAGTCCCAATGTGGCCGTCCGCCCTCTCAGGCCGGCTACAGATCGTCGCTTTGGTAGGCCGTTACCCTGCCAACTGGCTAATCTGACGCGGGCCCATCTCATACCACCGGAGTTTTTCACACTGTATCATGCGATACCGTGCGCTTATGCGGTATTAACAGTCGTTTCCAGCTGTTATCCCCCAGTATGAGGCAGGTTACCCACGCGTTACTCACCCGTCCGCCACTAAGATTTAACAAGAATCTGCCGAAGCTTCATCAGCGTTAAATCTCCGTTCGACTTGCATGTGTTAGGCACGCCGCCAGCGTTCATCCTGAGCCAGGATCGAACTCTCACGTTTAAAAGTTTAATCCGGCTAAGAACTTAAGCTTGGCTTTTCGTTCTGTCCGTTAATTTACATTTTTCTGAATTATTCTCTTGGAATCTTTCAGGGTTGCATTACTGTTTATTTGTCAAGGTACAAGGAGCCTAAAACCCGCTCCAGTACTGCGTTTGCAGTGTTGTCTGCATCAGCAACGAATATAAATATATCACCCGCTATATTTAATGTCAACACCTTTTTTCAATTTTTTTTTGCGAAAAAATGACATTTTCTGCATTACGTAAATGCATCTAACATAAAAACGTCACTTCTCGTGAGTGCTTCATGACTCAACAATAAACAGAACGCCCATGGTTCCTGGGCCGCAGTGGGATGAGACGACGCTTCCGGCTCGCGTCTCAATTATGTCAAGGAAAATTCCTAATTTTTCCAAAAAACTTCGTACTTCCTCTACTTTATCCCTGTCACAGCCTGAATGCGTGATAAAAACTCTGTCTTTTTTCGCCTTCCTAAGCTCATCTTCCATGTCTTTAACATAATTCATGATGCACTTATCTGCGCTTCCCCTATACTTCTTGTCGGGTCTCATAGTGCCACCGGACACAACGATCTTTGGATGTAGTTTAAGCGTGTTTCCCAAAAGAGCGGCAATTCCCGAACACCTTCCTCCCCTGTGCAGGAAAGTAAGGGTTTCTATAACGAAGCTGGCTCTGACTCTGCCCTTCACTTCTTCAATATACTCTGCAATCTCCGAGAGATTTTTTCCCATATTGGCTTGATCCACGGCTTCCATGACCAAAAGCCCGATTCCTGTAGAAAGATTAGCCGAATCAATTATTTTCACCCTGTCTTCAATTTCAAGTTCTCGGACTGCAAGCCTGCAATTGTTGTTGCTTGCGGACATAGACGCGGATATCGTAAAGACAATATACTCATCCTCCGAATTATCGCTAAATACATTCATATAATCCGAAACCGAAGGAGCTGCGGTCTTTGGCGTCTCTCCTGTTTCATTCGACCACTTGTATATCTCTTCGGGAGTGATATCTACTCCGTCTTTCTTTTCCTCATTACCGAGCCTTACATACAAGGGCACTATAACTATCCCATACTTATCAACGATTTCTTTTGAAAGATCACATGTGCTGTCTGAAACTATTCTGATCATATCCCTCTCCTGTCGTAAGTTGTTTTATTGTTTAGTTCCTGTCGAATTCAAAAAGCGGCACCTTTCATTACGAAAAAGTGCCGCCGTAACGCGTTCATAAATATGTTGCTTATCTTAAATTGATTTTCTGATCCTTACCGTCCTTTGTCATAATAAGTCCCAGAGTATCGACATTGGATGCATTTTTTTCATCGATCTGCGTAAGTATGGCAAGGCTCTCATGCGCCCTGGAATCTATCGTTCCAACGTATGAAGTAAGGTCATTTGGCAAGAATGTAACCGAAGAATAGCCTATATTCTTACCGTTTAGTATTATCTGGAATAAAAGATCCAATTTGAGCATATTTACGTCTTTTGCGGAATTAGACGCATTATAGAGGTCAAACCTCAGAACAAGTAGTTTTTTGCCCTTATCCGCGTTAATAACATAGCTCTTGGAACTCTCAGGATATGTACTCGAAACGGAATATCCCTGATAGGACAAAAAGATGTCATTCAGTATTTCCTGTGTATTATCGGCAGAAAGGGTTATCGTACCGGTTTCACCCGCGCCTGAAGAAGTGCTCTTTGAGCCTTCCTCGGATTTGTCCTTAGAAGCGTTTTCGGAACTCTCCTTTGAACTTTCTTCAGAACTTTCCGATGAACTGCTGTCTTTGCCCGCTTCATCAGTATCGCTTGCACCGGTAGAAGCTTCACTTCCGGAAGATGATACATCTGCGCTTATTTCGTCATCCTCATACTCATTCTGATAAGGACCGGGTGTTAAATGTGAACTGTTTTCCTCAGCTTTGGCAAGTTCCATAGCCTTAGCTTCCCTGCGCTTTTTCTCATAATTCACATCAACATACGTAAGCTTAGCCTGTTCGTTCCTTGAGTATTTCATTAATAGACCTACGGCATATTCAACAGTCTGGTCGTATTCTTCAGCCGTGAGCGAAGGAAACGCTTCCCCGCATCCGGTCAGAGCCATAACCATTCCTATCATAAATGCCGGCACAAAATACTTTTTCAAACGCATAAAGTCATCCTCTTTTGTCATTTAGTTTCAAGTTCAAAATAGAACTCAACGCCGTTCGCGTAGTTGATCACGCCGTAGTCCTGCTGCATGCTTTCCATTATTGCTTTAACAATGGAAAGGCCCACACCGCTTCCGCCGTATTCTCTTGTTCTGGCTTTATCAACCTTATAGAACTTATCCCAGATAAAATCGATATTTTCCTTCGGAATAGGTTCTCCCGTGTTAAATACGGATACTCTGACTTTGCCGTCTTTGTGAACAAGCTTTATCTCTATTATTTTATCACCGCTAACATGATTGATCGCGTTACTGTAATAATTCTGGAGAACTTCTTCGATCTTGAACTCATCTCCCCATACAAATATCGGATGATATTCGCCAAACTTTACGGTTACATCCTTCTGTTTAGCCAAAAGTTCTGCAGATCTGATATAGTTCTTTACCATCTCGACTATATCAAAGCGCTCCATATTCGCACTGTCGTTACCAAACTCAAGCTGGTTGAGCGTAAGGAGCTTTTTTACCATAATATTCATCTTGGATGCCTCATCCATGATAACTTCACAGTAAAAATTCCTGTTCTCCTCATCATCGTTTATGCCTTCCTTAAGACCCTCGGCATACCCTTGAATAAGTGCAATGGGAGTCTTAAGTTCATGAGATACGTTCGAAAGAAATTCCTTTCGCATCTCATCTATTTGTTCCTTCTTGGCAATATCATGCTTGAGTGCGATATTGGCATTCTTAAGATCTTTGATAGATGTTTCAAGCGTTTCGGACAGTTCATTCATATTCTTCCCGAGAACATCTATCTCATTTTTATAATCACTGTTATTTTCGTACTTGGCTTCAAAATTAAGCTTTTTCATCTCATCGGAAATAAGATATAGCTTCTTGATCGGAGCCGTAACTTTCTTGGATATAATAAGAACAAGCATTGAGCCGATACAAAGTGCGACAACACCGACATATGCCATGAATTTATTGGAGATTGCAACGCTGTCTTCGATACTCTCCATTTTCGAACGAATGAAAACGACATTTAGATTTATGCCGTCGGCCCTTTTTGCCGTTCCCCAAATGTCGATATATTCGCTGTTGTTACCGTTATCTATACTCTTCTGAAGAGTGTATCCGTTTCCGTCGTAAGTCCCCTGACTCAACACAAAATGGTCTTCTTCGACCGTTTTTTTGATAGGCGCAGGTTTCATAGACTGCATCAAACAATCAACCAGGACATTGACCAGCTGGTTGTTGCTCGAAACGCTCTTGATAACCTTTGTTTCATTATCACAAACTACCATATCAATATTATATCTTTCACAAATAAGGCGCATGTTGCGCTCAAATTCAAAAGATTCAATATTGTCATCGGCTATGGCGCTCACAACAAGCTCATAAGCCTCGATAATATTTTCTTTTTTCTTTTGCACATAGAATCGCTCAAGAAAAATAACATTTATGATAAACCACAATCCAAAGGTCACCAGCATTGTTAAAATAAATACTGCACTGATCTCTGCGCGCACGGAATGTGTCTTCACTTTTTTATCGATAGAAGTCTCAGTCTGTTTCAAACTTGTAACCCATTCCCCAAATAGTCTTTATCATATCGCCCTTATTTCCGAGCTTTCCGCGAAGTTTTTTTACATGTGTATCGATAGTACGTGCATCACCAAAATAGTCATAGTTCCACACATTATTAAGAATCTTCTCTCTGGAAAGAGCAACGCCCTTGTTTTCGAAGAAGAATGATAACAGTTCGAATTCCTTATAGCTAAGCTCAATATCTTTACCGTCAACCGTAACGCTGTGAGCGACTTTGTTAATTGTAATGCCGCCCTCTTCCATTACTTCGTTGGTTGTCACAATATTGGCTCTTCGCAAAATAGCCGAAACTCTGGCTGCAAGAATCTTGGGACTGAAAGGTTTTGATATGTATTCATCAACACCAAGCTCAAATCCGAGAAGCTCATCGCGTTCTTCCGATTTTGCGGTAAGCATTATGATGGGCACCTTGGAATTTTTCCTGATCTCTCTGCAGACTTCCCAGCCGTCTCTGTTAGGCATCATAACATCAAGAATAATAAGAGAAATCTCTTTGTCCTCATAAAAAATATCAAGCGCTTGCTGGCCGTCACCGGCCTCAATTACGATATAGCCATCCTTTATCAAAAAGTCTTTGACAAGCTTTCTCATTCTGCTCTCGTCATCAACAACCAAAATCTTTAAATCATCCACTCTGACTTTCCTCCTAACCTAGTCATTGTTCGCATCATCATAATAACCCTCAGAGCTTTCAATGCCAAGTTTTTTTTTCTGCTTCACGAATTACTTTTTCCCTCTGCGTAAGATCCTGCTCCCACGAAGAGTAACGGTTTGTCACATTCCTCTTGTAATTCAAAATATTATCGCTGTCACCGGTCGATGCGATAATGAACATTGCAATTACAATTATCAGTAAAAAGATATTTAGAATATATGGGAATAATCTCTTAAATTCTGCTTTGCTGTCCCTTGCATCAGGTTTGATCCTTTGCTGGATCGACAGATTTTCAAAAGCAGAATGCCTTGTAAGACTGACCGGTATCGGTATAGGAATAAGTTCTTCCTCCGAAAAGCCGCTCGCATATAGTTTTTCCCTAAGTCTTGCAAGATACTGCCATCCTATAGGGGACTTAAATATTTTATTCTCTATAGCCTTTTCGTATACAGCCTTTATATCATTGGGTCTGCTTGCCTTCACACGCTCTTCCAGAACTTTTATCTTGGACAGATCCAAAGACGCCTTCTGAGCATCAAGTTCAGACAAGAAGTCATAACCCCCCACTATAAAATTTGCATCTGTACGCTCATCATTGATTGCCATATTCAACTCCGTATGAAGCTATGAATACGCTGACACTCCTAGCTTTCAAAGTTTTATTTCTCCATGTAAGAGGCTTTGGTCTGTTAAAGTAGAACTTACCTTCCTCATCGCCTCCTGTGTCAACGCAGAGCCCCCAATACGCACCACTTGGCGGATTTGGAAGCATTATCTGTATATCTTCCCAATAAGCATTTATCGCAAGATATACTATGTCATCACGGCCCTTCTTTTCATCAAAGCCGGCAAAACGCACGCATATAACCTTTGAGTCCTTTGTGATATTTCCGTTGTCCGGATTCTCTGTATGAACAGACACAAAGGGCAAGCCGCATTTAGCTCTCTCAAGGTCTTTTCGTATCGCCGCATGCTTTCTCCTAAACTGAACAATATTCCTGTAAAAAGAGAAAAAGGCTTTATTCTTTTCAAGAAGATTCCAGTTAAGCCATGATATTTCATTATCCTGACAATACGCATTGTTATTGCCAAACTGCGAATTGCCAAATTCATCTCCCGCATAGATCATGGGAGTTCCTCGGCTGCACATAAGAACAGTCACAGCATTTCGCATCATCCTGAATCGCAGGTCAAGAACGCCGGGATCATCGGTATCACCTTCATATCCGCAATTCCAGCTCCTGTTATCGTTTGCGCCGTCCGTATTGTTCCAGCCGTTATCTTCATTATGCTTGTTATTATATGCATAAAGATCGTAAAGTGTAAATCCGTCATGACAATTTATAAAGTTAACAGAGGACTCATATCCCATATACGATCCGCCATACAAATCCATGGAGCCTGTAATTCTCTTAACAGCCTCCGGAGCAGCCCAAATATCGCCTTTAAGATACGATCTTATGTCATCTCTGTACTTACCGTTCCACTCTGCCCAGCGCTTCCACGAAGGAAAACTACCTACCTGGTACATTCCGCCGGCATCCCACGCTTCGGCAATAAGCTTGACATTTCCCAAGATGGGATCGTAAGCAATTCTCTGAATAAGCGGCGGTCTCTCCATAGGTGCGCCGTCCTGATCTCGTCCAAGGATACTTGCAAGATCGAATCTGAAACCGTCAACTCTGTACTCTTCCACCCAATAGCGAAGGCACGAAACAATATACTCCTGAACCATAGGATGATTACAGTTCATAGTGTTGCCGCATCCGCTAAAATTATAATACTTTCCGTCAGGTGTAAGCAGATAATAAATATTATTGTCAAAGCCTTTAAACGAGATAAAAGGCCCGTATTCATTGCCCTCCGCCGTATGGTTAAATACAACATCAAGGATAACTTCTATATGCCTCTTCTTGAGCTCTTTTATCATATATTTAAGCTCAACACCTTCCTTGTTGTGCTCGGCTTCATGCGAATAACTCGTATTGGGAGCAAAAAAAAGCCGTGGTATTGTATCCCCAATAATCAAGAAGTATCCTTCCGTTTGCAACTCGCATATCACGAGTCTCATCAAACTCAAAAATAGGCATCAGTTCAACAGCCGTGATCCCAAGTGCTTCGAGATAATCCGCTTTCTCGGTAATTCCTTCAAATGTTCCTCTACACTTTACGCCTGATGATTCATCCATCGTAAAGCCTCTTACATGCATCTCGTAGATTATCGTGTCGCACATGGGAGTTCCAAGGCTCGACACATCATCCCACGCAAAATTCTGCCTTACCACTCTCGCCCTATATGTACCTGAAGTGAGGTTTTCGCCCCATATTCTCTGTCCGGATACCGCTTTTGCAAAAGGATCGAGCAATGTATTTTCCTTGTCAAAAAGAAGCCCTTTATCAGGATCCCAAGGCCCATCCACGCTATAACAATATTCAAGGTTCTCAATGTCCAGTCCAAAAACGATCATTGAATAAACCTTTCCTATCTTGTAGCTCTCAGGGAAAGGAATCGTCACAAAAGGCTCCTTATCATTTCTGTGATACAAAAGAAGCGCAATAGATGTCGCACCGTTGGAATAAATCGTAAAATTAATCCCACCGGGAAGCATAGTTGCCCCATACAAATCAGCAATGCCGGGCCTTATTTTATAGCCGTTAACCTCATCCAAAGGAATAAACTGACGTTCAATTTCGTTTTCCTTCAGTTCAACACCCTGCCTTTTTTCGGCATCTATTAACTTTCTGCTTTTTTTATGCCGTCTGTATTCACTCATGCATTAATTTTACCATAATATTCATTAAATAAGCGTTAAAAAGAGCTATCAAACGTAAATATTTACATCTGATAGCTCTAAAATTTTTAATAATTAAACAGGATATGCTCCGTTCTTTGTATCAGCGGCAGCAACATCAACCGATGTCTGCTGTGCCATACGATACTTGAAGAAGTCTGTAGCAACCTGAGGGAAGAGTGCGTATGAAAGAACGTCCTCATCCTGCTGCTTCCACTGCTTAACGTCCTCTTCGAACTTCTTAAGTCCGGGCTCAAGCTTATCTGCAGGTCTGCATGTGATAACTTCTCTGTCGCCGATGATCTTCTTCTGAACTTCGGGATTGAAAGGCTTGATTGTCTTTCCGTACTCACCAGCAAGAAGATCCTTTGTCTGGTCTGTAGCAACCTTGTATCTCTCGCCCATAAGAACGTTCATAACAGCCTGTGTTCCAACGATCTGTGAAGAAGGTGTAACAAGCGGAGGCTCACCGAAGTCCTTACGAACCTGAGGGATTTCCTCAAGCACTGTATCGTACTTGTCGCTTGCGTTCTGCTCTTTAAGCTGGCTAACCATGTTAGAAAGCATTCCGCCGGGAACCTGATACATAAGAGTCTTAATGTTAACACCAAGAACCTTTGCATCCATAAGGCCGCTTGCAAGGCACTCCTCTCTGTAAGGTCTGAAGTGATCTGCGATCTTAGCAAGAAGTTTCTGATCAAGACCTGTCTCGAAAGGCTGTCCCTTAAATGCTTCTACCATAACCTCAGTAGCAGGCTGTGATGTACCGAGTGCGAAAGGAGAAATTGCGCAGTCGATGATATCAACACCGGCCTCAGCTGCCTTCATGTATGTCATGCTGGCAACACCTGAAGTGTAGTGTGTATGAAGATCGATAGGAAGCTTTGTAGCACTCTTAAGAGCTTTAACAAGCTTCTCAGCCTCATAAGGAAGAAGAAGTCCTGCCATATCCTTGATACAGATTGAATCTGCACCCATAGACTCAATATCCTTAGCGATATTCATCCAGTACTCTTCTGTATATGCATCACCAAGTGTGTATGCAAGAGCGATCTGAGCATGTCCGCCCTCTTTCTTACATGCCTTAACCGAAGCCTCAAGGTTTCTAAGGTCGTTAAGACAGTCGAAAATTCTGATTATATCAATACCGTTTGCGATTGACTTCTGAACGAAGTAATCAACAACGTCATCCGGATAATGCTTGTATCCGAGAATGTTCTGTCCACGAAGGAGCATCTGAAGCTTTGTATTCTTAAAGCCTGCTCTTAACTTACGAAGTCTCTCCCAGGGATCTTCCTTAAGGAATCTCATGCAAGCATCGAATGTTGCACCACCCCAGCACTCTACTGCGTTATATCCAACCTGATCCATTGTATCAATGATAGGCAACATAACCTCTGTGGGCATTCTTGTTGCGATAAGTGACTGATGAGCATCACGCAGAACAGTCTCATTGATACGAATTGGTTTCTTTTCAATATCTGCCATATCTATTTTCACCCTTTCTGTGATTTATACTCCAAATACTGCCATGAATGTACCTGCAACTACCGCTGTACCGATAACACCGGCAACGTTAGGTCCCATTGCATGCATGAGCAGGAAGTTGGAAGGATCGTATTCTGCACCAACTTTCTGTGATACACGAGCTGCCATCGGAACGGCTGATACACCGGCTGATCCGATAAGCGGATTGATCTTGCCCTTCGTAATGAAGCACAACAGCTTACCAAGAAGGCAACCTGCCGCAGTTCCGATAGCGAATGCGCAAAGACCAAGAATAACGATCTTGATTGTTGTCATATTAAGGAAAGCCTCAGCACTTGTTGTTGCACCAACAGAAGTTCCGAGAAGGATAACTACAATGTACATAAGTGCATTTGAAGCTGTCTCCTGGAGCTGACGAACAACGCCTGACTCTCTGAATATATTTCCAAGCATCAACATTCCGATAAGAGGAGCTGTTGTGGGAAGAATCATACTAACAACTACTGTAACTACTACAGGGAAAAGAATCTTCTCAAGTTTAGTAACTTCTCTAAGCTGCTGCATCTTGATTGTTCTTTCCTTCTGAGTTGTAAGAAGTTTCATGATAGGCGGCTGGATCATGGGAACCAGTGACATATATGAATATGCCGCAACCGCAATAGGTCCTAAAATTGCTGTCTGATGAAGCTTAGAAGCCAAGAAAATTGAAGTAGGGCCGTCTGCTCCACCGATGATTGAAATAGCTGCTGCAGCCTGATCGTTGAAACCAAGTGCAATAGCAATAAAGTAAGCTGCAAAAATACCGAACTGTGCAGCTGCACCCATAAGGAAACTTATAGGGTTTGCAATAAGCGGTCCGAAATCCGTCATAGCACCTACACCCATGAAAATAAGAGAAGGAAGAATTGCCCACTCATCAAGGATGTAGAAGTAATGTAACAATCCACCTGCAGACTCGCCAACAGGCTCAGCCATAATAGCAGGATAGATATTTACAAGAAGCATACCAAACGAAATCGGAACCAAAAGTAATGGCTCAAATCCCTTGGCAATTGCAAGATACAGGAAAACCAATGCTACGACAACCATGACATAGTTGCCGACAGACATTGAAGTAAATGCAGTTTGATCCCAGAGATTAGATAATGTCTTAACTATGTAATCCATTTTTTATCCTCATTTCTGTATAAAATAATACTTTCTCTGATTCATCAATTAAGAGTTGCAAGAACTGTTCCTGCCTCTACAGAATCGCCTGCTGCAACATCAATACTTGCAACTGTTCCGTCTGAAGGAGCTACCATAGGGATCTCCATCTTCATAGACTCAAGAGTGATAACTGTATCGCCCTTCTTTACAGCCTGTCCAACGCTGGCATTGATCTTAAGGATCTTTCCGGCAGCACCTGCCTCAACCTTGATTGAACCAGCACCTGCGCTTGCCTTCTTAACAGGAGCTACAGGAGCCTTAGGTGCACTTGAAGCTACAGGAGCTACTCCGCTTCCTGCGCCTTCTTCTACTGTTACATCATATACGTTTCCGTTTACGGTTATTGTATAGTTTTTCATTGTTTCTCCTTTCATCCGACACAGATTCAAGTCTCCGTGTACCCGATGTCATTATTAGAATTTTTTCCAATTATTGTTTACTTTTCTGATCGATCTTACACGGAATCCATCTGTGCTTCCGCTTCCCTCGTACGCAGCGATCGCAGCGGCGATAACGGCAACGAGCTCTGAATCTCCTGAGAGATCTTCCTGCTCAGCAATCTGGCTTATTGTGTTATCCATTGCCTTTGCTGCAATATCTTTGTCGCTTACTTTTTTCTTCTTCTCTCCGAAAAGAACAGGGAAAAGACAGATGATAAGCGAGATGAGAATAAGGATGGCAAAAGCCATTCCCATGCCGAGAAGTGTATTAAGACCGGCATTCGTAAGTTTCTCTCCAAGTGTCTTGTTTACCGTAACACCTGCATCACGAATACTGAAATCATTGTTGATATAGAGCTGCAAAAGCGCGGAATGTTTTGTTCCCTGAATTGTAGCATCTACAACAAGAACATCATCATCGTTGATGTAGTATTTTACATCGGTAACTTTTATATCATCATTGAGAGTCTCAACACTGTTAAAACCAACTTCTTCAACTGCCTTGTACCAGCTTATATATCCTGACTTAATAGCATTAAAATCATCTTCATTGACTTCCTTGATGGTAAGGTTATTCTCATCAAATTTCATTGCCAAGCCAAGATACTGCTTCTCATCGAAGTTTTCGGGTGTGATATCGTTAAGATACCATCCCTCAAAAACTTTATCCTCGATATATGTTGCATACTGCTCCAATGAATCAGGTTTAAACAGTTCTTTTGGATATCTGTAACTGTCCAAGGAGCCTTCTGCAGCTTCACCGCAAGCACTGAGTCCAAAAAGGCAGCTGAGTATCACTCCCAAAACTAAAATTTTACGTTTCATTTTGAGCGCTCCCTTCATTATACTGTACCGTGCTTCTTTGCAGGACGTTCATCCCTCTTGGTGAAAAGCATCTCAAAAGCACCGATCACATACTTTCTTGTATCGGCAGCTTCGATGATCTCATCAACATATCCTCTCGCAGCAGCACTCTTAACATTGTTCTGAAGCTCTGCATAATCAGCTGCAGCCTTTGCAACAGTATCTGCATCTTTTCCATCACAAATAATCTTTGCAGCAAGTTTTGCATCCATTGATCCGATCTGTGCACCGGGCCAGCTGATAGTGATATCTGCTCCGATTGCCTTAGAATTCATGATCACATAAGCACTTCCGAATGCCTTGCCTGTAATAAGGTTAACCTTAGGTACTGTAGCATTTGCAAGTGCATAAACAAGCTTACCAGCAGCCTTTGCAACATGCTTCTCATCACACTTTGATGAACCGAATCCTGTTGCATTTGTGATTGTAAGAACAGGAAGATCAAAAGCATCGCAGAAGTTTACGAACTCTGCAGCCTTCTCGCATGCATGAGCTGTAAGCTTATCATCGAACTTCTCAGAAGCCTTTCCGTTCTCGTCATATATAGCTGTACGGTTTCCAACAAGTCCAACAGTTGCTCCGTTGAGTCTTATGAAACCGGTAACCATCTCTTTTGCATAGTCTCTCTTTGTCTCAAAGAAAAGACCGTTGTCAGCAATCTGACCTGCAATAACAGCGGGATCCTCGATAGCACCGTCAAGGTTCTCGCATGCTCTGTTGAGATCGTCAGAGCACTCCTTGTATGCATCTGCATCCTCGTTGTTTGAAGGAAGAAGAGATACAAGTTCTCTGATTTGTGCATAAACAGTAGCTTCATCGGCAACAACATCTACATTGCCAACCTCAGAACTCTGCCACTTTGCACTGGATGTATCACATTTCTCTTTATAGTTGCCCTCAAGAGCATTAGGTGAATTAACGAAAAGCTTAGCCTTCTCAGACTCCATGAATGTGAAGTCTGTGATTGAAGGGATAAGTGCAAGTCCACCGCCACATGATCCGAAGATCGCTGTAATCTGAGGAACAACGCCCGAAGCCTCCACCTGCTTAAGATAAATCTCTCCAAATGCGTTGAGCGCATCTGTTGCCTCCTGAAGACGAAGTCCTGCTGAATCGATAAGTCCGATTACAGGAGATCCTGTCTTGATAGCCAGATCGTACAGGCGAACGATCTTCTTAGCGTGCATCTCACCTATAGAACCGCCAAGTACTGATGCATCCTGACTATAAACATACACCAGATTACCGTCTATAACACCATAGCCGGTAACAACACCGTCTGAAGGTGTTTCTTCCTGTTTCAGATTGAAATCTGTGTTTCTGGCTGTCACAAGAGCACCAATTTCAACGAAACTGTTTTCGTCGAGCAAAGAGATAATTCTTTGACTCGCTTGTGAAGAACTACTCATTTTTCTTTAACCTCCGTAAATATATTTAAGTTATGTTAATCTTTTGGAAAAAGAACGCAACTTAAGTCAGAATATAGTATAGCAAAAAAGAAAGTCAAAAAAAAGGAAAAAAGCATTTTTTCTGCCTTTTTCCGAAAACATTATATTATAAAATCAAATATCCAGCTTGACATTAACTTCCTGCTCTGCCTCAGCTTTGAATTCTTCAACCTGAACAGCACCTACTGTAGGCAGCTCCTCAAGCGACTTTACGCCGAAACTTCTAAGGAATTCTTCCGTCGTTCCAAAGAGAAGCGGTCTTCCCGGAGCATCAAGTCTTCCGAGCTCCTGAATGAGCCCGAACTCAACAAGACGATTTACCGCGTGATCGCTGTTAACACCTCTTATCTTCTCCACTTCAAGCCTTGTTATGGGCTGTTTGTAAGCGACTATTGAAAGTGTCTCCATAAGAGAATCGGTAAGAACCGCCTTTCTCGGAGTCTTTGCTATTTTTACAAGGTACTCGTACATCTCTTTTTTGGTACAGAGCTGTACAGCATTCTCAAGTTCGATAATACCGATGCCGCTGTCTTCGTTTTCATATTTGGTCTTGAGATATTCTATGCTCTCTTTGACCTCTTTTGCACTCGCTTCCATAGCTTTCGCCAAAGCACTTATCTCAACGGAATCTCCCATTGTAAAAAGGATTGCTTCTATGATCGCTGCGCCTTCTTTACTTGTCATGGTATCAACTTGCCTTTCTTGATTTGATAATGATATCTCCGAACGTCTCGTCCTGCTCTATCTCAATTTCTCCAAGCTTCATCTCTTCAAGCATAACCAGAAATGTCACGATTATCTCTGTCTTGCTGTGTTGCTTTTCAAGAAGCTGCCTAAAGCTGAATCTGTCATGTTCCCGTATGTATGCCTTTATATAAAGAGTCTTGGCATCCATATCGACCTCTTCTTTTTCGATATTTCCGAATCTGCTTCTGATAGGATCGACCTTATCCTCCTGCCTCTTAAGAAGCTCTTGGAAGATTGAATTAAGTTTGGAAAGTGTCGCATCCCCTATAAGATCGGAAAAATCGATTGGAGCCTCATACTCGCTGACTTCCTTAGGTATATTCCTGCTTCTGAACCACTGCATGTCAGCTTCCTGCTGTCTGTCTTTGAGTTCGTCAGCCATAAACTTGTACATCTTGTATTCAAGAAGTTTCTCTACAAGTTCTGCTCTCGGATCCTCTTCCTCTCCGTCCTCATTGACTTCCTTGGGAAGAAGCATCTTACACTTGATATCTATGAGTGTCGCAGCCATTACAAGGAATTCGCTTGTAACTTCCATATCATCCCTCTGCATGGCATTTATATAATCCATGTACTGCTCGGTGATCGTAACGATCGGGATATCATAGATATCTATTTTGTTTTTGTCTATAAGGTGCATGAGAAGATCGAGAGGACCTTCAAAGACCTGCAGTTTTACCTCAAGTGACATTTATTTCGCCTCATGTATTTTAATAACATCCACCTCGCAGGGATTGAACATTCTGACCTGGATCGTATGTGTTCCAAGCCCCCTGCTGAGGACCAGATGTTTTTTATCAATCTCAAAATGTCCGCCGTCATATTTAGGAAAAAGAGCTATCGTAGGCGAGATAACACCTCCAAGGAGCGGCAGTCTGACTATACCTCCGTGAACATGTCCCGCCACCGTAAGATCGGCGCCCCATTTCGCATACTCTTCAAAATACTGGGGATTGTGTGCTATAAGAATCTGGAACTCTTTCTTTGAGCTGTCGCCCAAAGTTCTCTTTAAAAATCCGGGTTCCATTTTTCTTTTTAAGATCTTGCGATAATAGTTCATATTAAGGTCAAGACCCGTTATCCTGATGTTCCCGTCCGCAATTCCCACCGACTCATTCTCTAAAAAGGTTACTCCCGCCTTCTTAAGTCTGCTCTTATATCTGTCATAGAAATTACCGTAATCCGAGGTCCAAATCTTAAGCCTGTACTCATGATTGCCATTCGCATAATAAAACGGATACTTCTTTGCAAGGCTCTTTGCCAGTTCAAATCCCGGTTCATACTTTATCGGCTTTTTATCCTTGCGCGCGTTAAAAAGGTCTCCCGCACAGAGTATAATATCCGGCTTTACGGCATCAATCGCATCGACCAGCTTTTCATTATTTTTGCCAAACGAATATCCATGAAGATCGGAAATCAGAACAAAAGTGTGATCGCCCTTTATCTTATCCGACTCAAGGTCATAAGTCCGTACAACAAAATTATGCGTGTCATGATAAATTACAACAACGCACAATATTATAAACAAAATTATTGCTGCAGCACAATAAAAAAATGTCATATATAAATACTCTCAAATCCGTTTATTTCATTTCAAAAATCACCAAGAGATATTATAGCATAAAAAAATATCCGCGAGGTGCACATCCGAAGCATAAAAAAAATCCCTGGAAACTCCAAGGATTTTTTCACATTTAAATTTAGTTATATTTGCGCTTTCTTGCTGCTTCAGACTTCTTCTTGCGTCTAACGCTAGGCTTTTCGTAGTGTTCTCTCTTACGAATTTCCTGCTGGATTCCAGCCTTCGCACAACTTCTCTTAAAGCGACGCAATGCGCTATCCAAAGTCTCGTTTTCTTTTACTACTACAGTTGACATCTTCTACTCTTACCCTCCCTTCAGTCCCTTCAAGCACATGACTGATTGGGTTATTTATTATGTTTTAAGCCCATTAAAGCTCACATAACAAAAATATTATAGCACAAAATACTTTGTCGTCAAGCACTAATTCGTAAGTAACATATTTTTCTATCGTATTTTTTATTTGATTTTCTTTTGTCCCTCTTTGTAGGTATGAATAACAAACCGCTTCTTTCCTCCCGTAAAGCCGCTACAGGTTGAAAGCGTAAGGATTGACGGCCTTTTGTCAAAGGCTATTTCTTTTTCAATCCCCCATTGATCGTTTGAAAAGATATATTCCATAAAACGGTCGTATCCCTCGTCATCCGTAACTTCACTGTACGCTTCGCTCCCCGCAGTCGTTATCTCGTAGGCAAACGCTTCGTATCTGAATATCGTATCGCCCGTATAAATATACACATACGGATTATCTTTGAGAAGATTACTGTTTTCCGGAGAATAAACTTTCTTTAAACTTCCAAACATTGAACCGTCTTTCATGTTATGACCAAATATCATATCATGCAATCCGCAAAAGTTTTCGTCACTGAGGACATCCTCAAAAAGACTTCCGGCGTAGCTTTCCTTACCTTCAATAGTCTTATGCAGATACTCGTCTATCTCCTTTTCTTTTACGACAGGATAACTGATATCGAGGCACGGAATGTATATCCACGCTGTAATATCGGGATTCCTTTCCTTTAGTTTCTCAATATCAACCTCCATGTCGGGATAGCCGTCATCAGTTTTATCAGCCGTCTCCAAAAGAGCATATTCACTTCGTATGCTGTCATATTCATTTACTGCCAAAGTCAGTTCTTTTTTATCTTTTACAACATTAACCGCCTCAATGGCGATAACTGCCACGCACAAGATAATTGCAGCTATTCTGATCTTGTTCTTCATACTACGCCCTTTACGTTTTTAACCTGAATATCAATTTATTATAAGTTCGGGATTAGCTTTTATCAACTGTCGCAAAGTCGTAGACATTCACCTTTCACAGAAAAAGAGACTACAGTTGCCCGCAGCCCCTTCTTCCGGCAGTTCAAGTATTATTTGAAGTAGCTTATTGATTCTTCAAGATCCATAGCAAGGTTCTGGAGTCTCCTTGCAGATTCATCAATTATCGAGAATGTAGCGTTAAGTTCCTGCATGGATGCATTTGTCTGCTCCGAAGATGCGGCATTCTCCTCAGAAATAGCCGAAAGATCCTGTACGATCTCGACAAGAGCAATCTTGGCATCATTCAGGTTATCGATCATCTTGGAGATGTTCTGTGTATTATCCGTAACAACCGCAACATTCTGAGACATCTCAGTCATATCATTCTGAGTGGACGCAATGTTCTCACCCTGAAGCGCAATACTTGCATTTAAGGAATCCATAACTTTTACGGAAGCCTGCGCATCCTCAAGAAGCTTTTCAACTATTGCTTTGATCTCATCAGCACTGCTCTTTGACTCATCGGCAAGCTGTCTAATCTCATCGGCAACAACCGCAAATCCCTTACCTGCTTCTCCCGCTCTTGCAGCCTCGATTGAAGCATTAAGTGAAAGAAGGTTTGTCTGGGAAGCAATTTCATTGATCGCATCTGAGAATTTGGCAATTTCGTTTGCACTGCTGTTTGTAGCGGTAATCGTCGTACCTATCTCTGTAACAGCCTCGGCAACGGCTGAATTCTGGGTTACTATTTCAACAAGAGCATCTGTAGCCTTGTCACAGCTTTGTTTCATACGGCTCGCAGCTTCATCAAGTGTAGATATATTCTCAGAAATAAGATCTATATTTGTTCCGATGGAATCCGTACTTGCAGCGGCATTTTGAACGCTTTCGGCCTGTGATACCGCGCCCTTACTAACTTCACCTATAGCATCCGTAACCTGAGAAGATGCAGAGGTTGCCTGTGAAGCAGAATCAGCCAGTTCAAGTCCGGCTTTATTCAGATCTTTTGACATGCTCTTTGTCTTAGAAATAACTTCATCAAGCTTTCTGTTAAGGAGTGATGTACTCTCGGCAATCGCACCGATCTCATTCTTGTTACCGATTATCTTTTCATCAAATTCGCCGTTAAGAGTACCGTTTGCGACTTCATCTATGAATCTTGCGATATTCTGCATCTGTGAAGATATCCTGATTGCCATATATACTCCAAAAGCAGTAACTACCAGTATAACAAAGACCGTAGTAATTATCATAGAGGAAATAATTTTGCCGGTATGTGCCTTAACATCCGAGGTTTCTCGTCCTGAAAATGCCATCGCAGCAACGCTTCCGTCGGAATTAAAAAGTGGGCAATAATATCCGTAATAAGGCATTCCTTCAATCATAAGAGAACCCGACGAATAATCACCTTTTCCATTAATTACCGCCTGTATTACTGCATCCGAAGCTTTTGTACCGATAAGCCTTTCATTTGTTCCGCTTTTATAGATTGTTGTAAGAACACGTGTATCGCCAAAAAAGATGGTATAATCGATACCCGTCTCAGAATGGATTGTATCAAGGATTCCTCCGAGCTCACCCGAAATAGATTCACCGCCTTTAAGAAGATTGCCGTCTTCAGACAGGCTCCAGTCGCCGTTATCATTAAGAGCTTTGGCTTCATCTGCCAGATGCTCTGTTGTAGCCTTAAGCTCCTCCAGGATAAGGTTGTTATATACCTTCTTGATATTCGCAGATGCCATAATCGTAAGCAATACCGCAACGGCGATTATTGTTGACACGGCTATAATAATTACATTGACAAGAAGTTTTTGTTTGTGTTGAACCTTTCCAGTATCCATGCAGTCTCTCCTTTCATAGACAACCCGATCCGAAAATATAATACACAAATCTATCTTTTTTAAATTGCTCTAAAAAAACAAATAACTTAATTATTATCCTGCCATCACCATCAATTATAACATTCAAGAAATAATTTCAAACACAATTCCGTTAATTTTAATCCATTTTATGATTATTTAATAATTTATAAATATACAATAAAAAAAGACGCCGAACTTAATCGTCATCTTTTTCATCATCAAATTCAGGATCAGTACTCCTGTTATAGTATACATTTTTCTCATTCTGAAGAGCTATGGTTCCAAGAATCGAAATCGCTATCAAAAATACCGCAACCCCTCCAATGAATCCAGCGACGGAAGACAGAGCACCTTTGTCTCTATCACGTTCCATTCCTACAGTATCGGAATTACTCATCTGGGTATTAGCCGAACTGCTAATAGCGCTCGATGCGTAACCGCTATCCCCCGAATCATTAAAAAGAGTTCGATAAATTCCTTCTGAAAAAATTTCATCCTGTGCCAATGCCGTAATACTTAATCCCTCAAACGTCATGGAAATCACAACAAATACTGCTATAACCTTCAATCCAATCAGAGAAACGGCAAATCTGCACTTCTCTTCCCACTGCATATATATACTATCTCCTCTACTCATAACGTCCTGCAAATCCTTTAGTCAACCTATTTTTTTAGCCATAAATAACTAGTAATAAAAACGTCCCCCGTCTTTTAAAAAAATCAACTCATAAACTTTACATGACTTAATTTTTATATCACATTTTCTAAAGGATTGTCAATACCCGTAGAAGCTATAATATTGCTTGTTATCACTGTGTAAAGTCGTGTTTTTGGCTTAACTGCCGCATCTTAAACGTTTTCAGAAAATTACATATTCATTAATAGAAATAGAAGTATTTTTAACTTTTATTTAATTTTCTAAAAAAAATACGAGGTAACCTTCAGTTACCTCGTAAAAATATGTTTTAAATATTCACACTAAACAGTAACGATTAATTATTTTATCTGGCCACTTAAAATCTTTTCAGCTTCCTTTAATGCATCCGGAATTCCTACAGGATTCTTACCGCCGGCCTGAGCCATATTGGGACGTCCACCGCCGCCGCCACCTACGATAGGTGCAACAGCTTTAATAAGATTACCTGCATGAGCTCCCTTAGCCATTGCGTCATCGGTAGCCATTGCAACAAGATTTACCTTGCCGTCATTCTCAGACACAAGGAGAATCACACCTCCGCCAATCTTGGTCTTCATCTGATCGCCAAGGTCACGAAGCCCGTTCATATCAACGTTCTTCACTGATACTGCAAGGAAATTAACGCCATTAATCTGCTTAACTTTATCTGTTACATCTCCGAGAGCTGCCTGAGCTTCTTTGCTCTTCAATGATTCATTTTCACTTCTGAGAGCCTTAAGTTCATCCTGAAGCTTTTTAATATGTGCCGAAACACCCTCTGAATTCGTTTTAAGAAGTTTTGCAACTTCATTAAGGGTATTTTCTGTATTTATATAATATTCTCTTGCATTTGAACCTGTAAGAGCTTCTATACGTCTTACACCTGCAGCAACACCGCTCTCTGATACGATCTTGAAAAGGCCGATTTTTCCGGTATTTGATACATGAGTACCACCGCAAAGCTCAACAGAGAAATCGCCCATTTCAACGACACGAACGACATCACCGTACTTCTCTCCAAACAATGCCATAGCGCCTGTCTTCTTGGCATCTTCCATAGACATTTCCTTGGTTGATACAGGAAGTGCCTCTGCAATCTTGGCATTAACAAGATCTTCAACCTTCTTGATCTCTTCGGCAGTCATAGCCTGATGATGACTGAAGTCAAATCTTGTCTTGTCAGGATCCTGATATGAACCGGCCTGCTCAACATGGTCTCCCAAAACAACTCTGAGAGCTTTCTGAAGAAGGTGTGTTGCAGAATGGTTTCTGCAAGTCTTAGCTCTGTTCTCGGCATCTACCAAAAGAGTAACCTTATCACCCTTCTTGATGCTTCCGGATACAACCTTACCTACATGGGCAATTCTTCCGCCGGCAACATGAATAGTCTCGGTAACTTCAATCTTAGTGCCCTTAGAGCCCTCGATAACACCGATATCGCCAACCTGTCCACCCATTGTACCGTAGAAAGGAGTCTTATCTGTAATAACAGTTACGTTGGCACCTTCCTTCGCACTGTCAACAAGCTTTGTCTCATCGGCAATAGCAACAATCTTGCCCTTTGCCTCAATATCTGTATATCCAACAAATTCAGACTGTACAGATGCATCAAGCGCATCAAATACACCCTCGTTGGTTGAAAGGTTAGCTGAGAAATTCTGATTGTCTCTGGCTTTCTGCTTCTGCTCTTCCATTGCAGATGCAAATCCCTTCTCATCAACAAGGAGTCCCTCTTCTCCTGCAAGCTCTACAGTAAGCTCTACAGGGAATCCGTAAGTATCATAAAGGAAGAATGCATTTCTTCCGTCAATCTCTTTCTTGCCTTCGCTCTTAGTCTTCTCAAGAATCTTGTTAAACTCTTTAAGACCGTTCTCAAGAGTGCTCTCAAAACGAGCAATCTCTCTTGAAAGTTCAGTAAGAACGAACTCACGATTCTTTACAAGATTCGGATAACTCTCATTGTATACCTTGTCGATATAGATTGAAGCCATCTCGATGATCTTATCCTTACCGAGATTGAGTGCTCTTGCGTGTCTTACGGCACGACGAATAAGTCTTCTGAGAATATATCCCGCACCTGTATTTGAAGGAAGAAGCTTAGCTTCATCTCCGATAAGCATAACAGATGTACGAATGTGATCTGCGAGAATTCTCATAGACTTTGTAGTCTTCTCATCCGCATTATACTTAACACCCGCATTCTTCTCGATATAACTGATAACAGGTGTAAATACGTCAACCTGATATACATCCTTGGAACCGTTAAGGAATGCAAGGATTCTCTCAAGTCCCCAGCCAGTATCAACATTCTTCTGCTTAAGAGGTGTAAGCGATCCGTCCTTATGCTTCTCATACTGCATAAATACGTCGTTACCAAGCTCTGTATATTTACCGCAGTCGCATCCGGGGCCGCAATTCGGTCCGCAATCCGGCTTATCGGCAATATAGAACATCTCACTGTCGGGACCGCAAGGACCGTATTCAAGTCCCCACCAGTTGTCCTCAGCGGGAAGATAATAAATGTTTTCCTTCTTAAAACCTGAAGCTATACGATACTTAGCACCCTCTTCATCTCTGGGAGCATTCTCATCGCCCGCAAAAACTGTTGCGGCAAGGTGATCGGCATCAAAACCAAAGACCTCCGTAAGAAGCTCATAGCTCCACTTACAACGATCTTCTTTGAAGTAATCCCCGAGACTCCAGCTTCCCATCATCTCAAAGAAAGTAACGTGGCTCTTGTCACCTACAGAATCAATATCATTAGTTCTTACGCATCCCTGAACATTGCAAAGTCTTTTTCCAAGCGGATGCTTCTTACCGAGAAGGTAAGGCATAAGAGGCTGCATTCCGGCAACATTGAACATAACACCGGTAGAACCGTCGGATACAAGAGAAACCGCACCGACATCAACATGTCCTCTGTCTATATAAAACTGCTTCCATGTCTTGCGCAGCTCGTTAGCTGTAAATTGTCTCATCTAATCACTCCTTAAAATGTAAACTTGTCAGCAAAATAAGTCTCCAGCTCATCAATAGCAACACGTTCCTGCTCCATGCTGTCTCTGAATCTTACGGTAACCTTACCGTCTGTCTCAGAATCGAAGTCATATGTGATGCAGAAAGGAGTTCCGATCTCATCCTGTCTGCGATATCTCTTACCAATGTTTCCACGGTCGTCGAATTCGCAATTATATTTCTTTGAAAGCTGAGCATAGATCTTCTCAGCGCCTTCATTAAGTTTCTTTGAAAGAGGAAGCACACCGATCTTAACAGGTGCAAGAGCGGGATGGAAATGAAGAACTGTTCTTACATCACCTTCTCCGATCTCCTCTTCATCATATGCTCCGCAAAGCATAGCAAGGAACAATCTCTCAACACCAAGTGAAGGCTCGATAACGAAAGGAAGATACTTAATTCTCTTCTCATCATCAAAATATGTCATATCCTCACCGGATACAGTCTGATGCTGTGTAAGATCGTAGTCTGTTCTGTCTGCGATTCCCCAAAGCTCGCCCCATCCGAACGGGAAGAGGAACTCGATATCAGTTGTTGCCTTTGAATAGAATGAAAGCTCTTCAGGATCGTGATCCCTTACTCTCATCTCTTCTTCCTTCATGCCAAGGCTCTTAAGGAAATCAATACAGAACTGTTTCCAATATGCAAACCAGTCAAGGTCTGTATCAGGCTCACAGAAGAACTCCATCTCCATCTGTTCGAATTCTCTTACACGGAAAATGAAGTTACCGGGTGTGATCTCATTTCTGAATGACTTACCAACCTGGCAGATACCAAAAGGAATCTTCTTACGTGATGTTCTCTGAACATTTTTGAAGTTAACAAAAATACCCTGTGCAGTCTCCGGACGAAGGTATACCGTATTCTTGGCATCCTCTGTTACGCCCTGGAAAGTCTTGAACATAAGGTTAAACTGTCTGATATCTGTAAAATTATGCTTACCACAGGAAGGACAAGGAATATTGTTCTCTTCAATATAAGCCTTCATCTGCTCCTGTGACCAACCGTCAACGCTTGACTCAAGTGTAATGCCGTTCTCTGCAGCATAGTCTTCAATGATCTTATCTGCTCTGAAACGCTCATGACACTCCTTACAATCCATAAGAGGATCGGAGAAACTTCCAATGTGTCCTGAAGCAACCCATGTCTGGGGATTCATAAGAATGGCACAGTCAACGCCTACGTTGGTAGGGCTCTCTTGAACAAACTTCTGCCACCAAGCTTTCTTAATGTTGTTCTTAAGCTCAACACCTAAAATTCCGTAATCCCATGTGTTTGCAAGTCCGCCGTAAATCTCACTGCCCGGATGTACAAAGCCTCTTCCCTTTGCAAGAGCTATAATTTTTTCCATTGTCTTTGCACTATTTTCCATTGTCTGTCTCCATTCCTGCGAATATTTTTTTATTTTGAAAGAAGTATCTCTACGAGCTGTGTACTGCAACCCGACAGATCCGCTTCCTTTTTGCTGTTAAACCTTGCACCTACAGACATGTAATCAATCTTATAAGGCGCAATAAATGTAGTCTTGTCCTCTGTAATGATAACATGCTTATTCTTATATTTCTTTAAGATATCCTTGTCAGGTGCCTTTCTTTCACTGTCTACAAGCTTGTCTGTAAGCGTGTATCCTGCTTTCTCTGCTTCTTTAACGGTTCCGTAAAAAAGAACTTTACCATTAAACTTTTTATAATCGTCCGGGCTGTCATATGTCATAACAACCTTAATCTTTGATGTCTCTTCGTCTTTCTCAACTGATTCAACAGTAATTCTCTCACCAAGGCACTCTTCGTTATATGCTTCAACCCTTGCAGAATTACCAATATCAAACTCTTCCTGACTGTAATTCTCTCCGGCAAAATCATCATAGATTACACTTGTGATGTTCCCTTTGCTGTCAATCTTAATTGACGTAATGTCCTTTTTCTCTTCTCCGCATCCTGCGAGCACAACGAAAATAGTTGCAGTCATGAAAACAACGGCTATCTTCTTCATTTTATTAAGTCGAAATGTATTAACCTGCATAGTTGTGCTGATGCCCTCCTTTTCTATAAATTAAACTGTTTTTCTAGCAAACAAATGATATTATATCCAAATAGTATTTTTTTTTTCAATACTAACGCACATTATACAGACTCTCAAGCATTTCAAGGCTTTTGAGAGGTTTGTCAATAAACCTTTTCCTGTAATCTGCGGTAATCTCCTCAAGTTCCGAAAGCACTTCTTCAGAAACATCAAATGAGTACAGTTTCTTAAGCGGACTTGTCGCTATGTAATTAACCGTATACACTGTGGAGTCCAGAAATCTCCTGTCTGTAGGAATTCCGGGAAATTCTCCTTCTATGCAAAGAGCCTTTATTTCATAGATGCATCTGACAAGACTGTTCCTGATCTTTTCATTCAAAAGAGCTCTGAGTGAAATATACAAAAGATTCAAAAGTTCTTTATCCTCATTGTTTTCTCTTGTATAAAAAGAAGCTATCTCAAGAAAAAAGGTGCCATAGCAGGCACCTTCCAGATCTTGTCTAAAACCTTCAAAGTAATTTTCTATGTCCGCTTCGACGATCGTGTAAGAATTCCTTCCGGCAAACAGTTTAAACGTTCCGAAGCAAAAAGGCTCAACGCTTCCTGCCAGCTTACTTCCGGGCTTTCTTGCATTTCTGGCAAAAGCAGTTATCTTGCCTCTGTCAGCCGTAAACACAGTTGCCACCCAGTCATAATCTCCGACGGGAGAATGCTTTATGACCATGCCTTTTACATTTACCAATTCTTCCATATGACGGTTACCATTTTCTCAGTTAATGCCTTTGACATCATATCCAAAACTCTTAAGCTGAGTCTTGTCATCTCTCCAGTCTTTTCTGACTTTGACCCACAACTGAAGATTTACTTTGATCCCCACAAGTTCCTCAATATCTCTTCTGGCGGTCGATCCGATCTTCTTAAGCATCGCTCCGCCTTTTCCGATAACTATTCCCTTGTGTGAATCTCTCTCACAGATGATCGTAGCCTCAATATCCATGAGTTCTTTGTCTTCACGTTCCCTCATTCGCTCAACCGTAACGGCGATTCCGTGAGGTACCTCATCTTTCATAAGCCTGAGCGCCTTCTCTCTGATGATTTCAGCAACAATCTGTCTTTCAGGCTGATCCGTAAGAGTATCCTCATCGTAAAAAGGTGGTCCCACGGGAAGAAACTCTTTTATCGCATTCATAACCTCATCGACATTTATTCTGCGAAGTGCCGCGGTATGAACAATCTTGGCAAAATCCATCTGACTCTTATACGCGTCTTCAAATTTTGAAAGGCTGTCTTTTTCCACCGTATCGATCTTATTTATAACGAGTATGACCGGTTTCCTGCACTTCTTAAGTTCCTCGATAATGCCCTTCTCACCGGCACCGATAAAGGTACTCGGCTCAACAAGCCACAAGACCACATCAACTTCTTCAAGAGTGCTCTTTGCAACCTTTGTCATATATTCACCAAGTTTATTCTTGGTCTCATGAATACCCGGTGTATCCAGAAAGATCATCTGACACTGTTCATCCGTAAAAACAGTCATTATCTTGTTTCTGGTAGTCTGGGGCTTACATGAAGTTATTGCGATTTTCTGCCCGATCATCTGGTTCATGAGCGTCGATTTTCCGACATTCGGACGTCCGATAAGCGCTATGTACCCGGTTTTAAAATTATTCTCCATCATTACCTTCTGTTTTCTTCTCAGTAGTTACTACTGTTTTTACCTGCTTCTTTTCTCTGTATTTCTTGACACATATCCAGATCACAGCAACGAATATCGCAAGGAAAAGCAGCTGCGGAATGTGTATCACAAACCAGATAATGAATTCCTTTATGCCATGTCCCACAGATTTAAAGCTTTCAACGAATCCTTCGCCCATTCTTGCAAATGCACCTTTTTCTTCAACAGGCGTATACTTTGCAACTTCTTCAAGACTGAGATTCACCGTGCTGTAATCGACCTGATTGTCAAAGGTACGAAGCTGGGATTCCATGTTCTCAAGCTGATATCTTACCTGCGAAAGTCTGTCCTGAACAGCGATGATATCTTCCACCGACTGAGCGGATTCAAGTATCTTAAGTAGACTTTCTTCCTCGGTCAAAAGAGCTTTCTTCTTGCTCTCAAGATCGACGTACTGAAGTGTTACATCTTCAACGTTTGTCGACTTGCTTGTGATATTATACGCATCACCCAGACTGTCCACAAAACTTCCAAGCTTATCCGCGGGAACTCTTATAACAAAATTGGCGTTTCTTTTCGAATCATTGTAGTTCTTGTCGTATGAGCTTCCGTTGTAGATGTCACTTGACTCGATATATCCGCCAAGCTCACCCACTTTCGCTTCTACCGCCTTGAGCGCCTCGTCAAAATTATCAGTTTCGGCGCCGATATTCATCGTTGTGATAAGTTTCCTCGATGTATCGACCGCAGCCTCGGGATTTTCCTGCGCTGCTTCACCGCTTGCCTCCGCGCTTTCCTCTACTTCGAAAGGCGCCGCATCGGCATTTTCATCAACAGCTGCATCTTTTGTAAAAAACTCAGTACTGCCGGAAGCTTTTGGGCTTACCGGACCGGGCGCATGCAACTTTGATGAGCCCGATGAACTTTCCGAAGAACTTCCGCATCCCACAGATGTCAAAACCAATAAAGTCACACATGCGAAAATAACAAATACTTTCTTTCCAATAAATCTTTTTCTCATATTTTTACCCATGTGTGCATAAGCACAAAATCACTTATTTACAAGCTGCTCAATATTATCAAACAGATCCTTTTCCGAATCGATCTTATCCGAACTTCCTATTACGCATAGGCACTTATCTTCCATAAATGCATCAACATACTTGCTAAGTCCCCTTATCGTCTCCTTTGTCGTTCCAAGAAGCTCATCTCTGTTGCGCTGGATATTCTCCATCTTAGCATTGCAAAGATATGCTGAAAGTCCGTAAGTTCCCTTTGCTGCCGGAGTCTTAGGCGTATCGAGATCAGAAATGGCTCCGATAATGTATTTAAGGATAACCTTCTCATCCTCATCGAAGTTTTTCAGATATTCTGATGCCTTCTCAAAAACATCGATACTGTTCTTAAGATTCGGATCTCTGTATGTTACAAACGCAGAATCACCGTTCTTTGCATAGCTGCTCATACATCCGTACGCTCCGCCGATCACTCTTATATTCTTCCAAAGATAATCATATCCCATCATAACCTTGAGAACACGAAGTGCCCCGTTGTACTTAAGCCCCTTGGATGCAAAATTTCCGGCACGGCACACGTACTGAACCTGTCCGGCCGTCTTGAACGCCTCATTTCTTTTGCATGTCTCAATCTCGAACTTAACCTTTTCATAGTCATCTGTGAAAAGAGAATCGGCAAACAGCTTACTTTCTTCGGCAATTCCCGCATACTCTTTATCCGTGCAGGTTACGTCAACCAAAAGATTTTCTGCCCTGAATATAGCTTTGCAAAGCTCTTTAAGCTTATCGGATATCTCTTTTGCCCCTTCCGGAGTTTCAATCTCTGAAAGAAGTCCCTCAAGATGCCTTAAATATCCGATTCCGCCGGTCCTGTCAGAAACAGCCGCAGCAGGCGAAACATAAGACATAGCTCTTACAGCACTTGTCTGATGTCCGGCAGCTGCAAGATCCGACTGAAGTCTTGCGTACTGCTCGCCAAAAATCTCCTTAAGTCTCTTAACATCACCAAGCATAGTCTTAGTAAGAATCTCTTTTACAAGCTCAAATGCGTAATGCAGATTCTCATGTAAAACCTTTACGCTTATTTCAAGAGTTGTCTTAAATTCAGAAACGTCGTCCGCATCCGTATATGTGCTGATTGATCCTGTGATACCGCCCGTTTTGATATTGATCTCATTAAAAAGATCACCGTAACTGTAATTCTCGGTATCCATCATTCCAATTACTTTTTTAAGCACGGAAACATATGGAATAAGCTTCGCATCTAGATTTTTTAAGTCAAAAACAAAGGTCAGATAAACAATTCCGTTAGTAAAGATATTATGGAAAAGGATATCGACTCCGTTCTCTTCTTTTTTCTCATAAATAAATTTATCAGATTCTTTCTTAAGATCTTTAAGCTCAAGAACCGGTATCTTTTCAAGATCTTCGGGTGAGTCCGGAGCATCCTGATACTCCTTAAGATCTGCCGTATACTTCACGATCTCAGAGATCTCATCCTTTGAAAGAGAAGCCTTGTAATCGGCAAGTTTCTTTTTAAGCTCCTCATCCTTTTTATCCGTAAGCCCCGGAACGGGCTCAAGCATAAGAATAGTCCTGTGAGGATTATCCAAAAGATATTTCTCGATAAGTTCCTCGAAGTATCTTCCCTGAACTTCCTTCTTAAGCTCAGCAAATGTGGCATTTGCTTCAACATTTATCCAAGGTCTGTTGTCATCATAGAGCCAGCTGTCAAAAACCTGAAGTCCGTATAACAATCCCTTAGGATATCTTCCGAAATCAGCCTCTCTGTACTTGAACTCATCATAATTAAGTCCTGCCAAAAGAGCCTTCTTATCAATTCCGTTTGTCGCCTGCTCTTTAAGCACAGATCTGATAATCTCTACAAATTCGTCCTTCTGAGATGCATCGGCATTCTTTGCGATAATGGAAAAAACAGGCTGCTGTATTCCATTGTCGTATTCGCTGTAAACGTCCTGTCCGATTCCTTTTTCTATAAGAGCCTTCTTGATCGGAGCCCCGGGTGCGGAACAAAGCGCATAATCCAAAATATCAAAAGCAATATAAAGCTTTTTATCAAGAGTAGAGCCCACACTGCAATTGTATGAGAGATAAGTGTTCTTATCGATTTTCTCTTCGGAAAGGATCGAATAAGGCTTAACTATCTCCTTAGGCTCTTTAAACGCTTCCTGTCTTTCTATCTTAGAGTCAACATCAAGACTATCAAATCTTGAAAGATAATTCTTATCGATATAATCAAGTTTCTCCGCTACATCCATATTTCCGTACAGGTAAATATAGCTGTTTGAGGGATGATAATATTTTCTGTGAAAATCAAGATAATCTTCATAAGTAAGAGACGGGATGTCATCCGGGTCACCACCCGACTCCATTCCGTATGTAATGTCGGGATAAAGAGAATTCTGTATTTCTCTTGAAAGCACATCATCCGCAGATGAAAATGCTCCCTTCATCTCATTGTAAACGACTCCGTTTATTGTAAGCTCGGAGTCGTCATTTTCCATTTCATAATGCCAGCCTTCCTGGCTGAATATTTTATCTGTCTTGTAGATATTGGGATAAAAAACCGCATCCAGATATACATCCATCAGATTCTGGAAATCAGCATCATTGCAGCTTGCAACTGGATAAACGGTCTTATCCGGGAATGTCATTGCGTTTAAAAAAGTATTAAGTGACCCTTTGGCAAGTTCCAAAAACGGGTCTTTTATAGGGTATTTCTCAGATCCACAAAGCACCGTGTGCTCAATGATATGAGCAACACCGGTGGAGTCCTTGGGCGGAGTTCTAAAGCCTATGGCAAATACCTTATTCTCTTCATCATTTGAAAGAATGGCAACTCTCGCCCCGGTCTTCTTGTGTCTCATTAAATAACTATCTGAGTTAAGATCGTCAATATGTCTCTTTTCGACGATCTCATATGCGGATAAATTTTCTATGTTCATCAATCAGCCTTCCTTAAATGTCAAAATCGTCTCCGGAACTGAAGTCAAAGTCGAAATCAGTCTTTGAGCCGGCAGCACTTACTTTAACAGTCTCTTTATTATTTCTGTTTATCGAGATTGTGCCGTTATATTCAGGCATCTTCATTCTGGGCTCGGCACTTCTGCCATCGGAAGCATCTGCCTCAGTTTCTTTCGGAAGAACCATTCCCTCGGGAACAAAGCGGATATTCTTCTTTTCTTCGCGTGCGCGAATTCTCCTTATGCGCTCTTGCTCACGACGGGCTCTTGCTTCCTCTTCTTCCTGCTCCTGACGTTTTCTTTCCTCAGCAAAGAACTTTTCTTCCTCTTCGATGATCTTTCTTTCGCGTTCTTCCTGCTCACGACGTTCTCTCTCGAGTTCCTCTTCCTCACTGAGTTCTTCTTCACGTTCAGCCTGTTCGCGCTGCTGTCTCTCGCGTTCCTCACGTTCAGCCTGTTCGCGCTGCTGTCTTTCGCGTTCTTCACGCTCTGCCTGCTCGCGCTGCTGTCTCTCACGTTCTTCACGCTCTGCCTGCTCACGCTGCTGTCTTTCGCGCTCTTCACGCTCTGCCTGCTCGCGCTGCTGTCTCTCGCGTTCCTCACGCTCTGCCTGCTCGCGCTGCTGTCTCTCACGTTCTTCACGCTCTGCCTGCTCGCGCTGCTGTCTTTCGCGTTCTTCACGCTCTGCCTGCTCGCGCTGCTGTCTCTCGCGTTCTTCACGCTCTGCCTGCTCGCGCTGCTGTCTCTCGCGTTCTTCACGCTCTGCCTGTTCACGGCGCTGTCTCTCAAGCTCAAGTCGCTCGCGTTCTTCCTGCTCACGTGCAAGTCTTTCACGTTCCTCACGTTCTGCCTGCTCACGACGCATTCTTTCGCGTTCTTCACGTTCACGCATCATTCTTTCACGCTCTTCGCGTTCACGCATGATTCTCTCGTGTTCCTCGCGCTCTGCCTGTTCGCGAAGCTGTCTTTCACGTTCTTCACGAAGTGCCTGTTCACGCTGCTGTCTCTCACGTTCTGCCTGCTCGCGAAGTGCCTGCTCACGCTCTTCTTTCTCGATCAGCCTTGCGCGTTCTTCCTGTTCGCGAAGAATCTGAGCGCGCTGCAATCTGATACGATCCTGCTGTTCACGCTGAATTCTGGCAAGTTCTTCCTGCTCTTCTCTTGCACGCATTGCTCTTGCCTGTTCTTCAAGTTCACGCTGACGTATCTCTTGTTCCTGCTGTTCACGCGGTTTCTTTCTGCGCTCTTCTATTTCACGGAATTTATTTTCACGATCTTCAGGTACACTAAGCTCAACTTCAGGTTCCATGGTTGCTTCAAAAAGAAGTCGCTCGCGTTCTGCCTGCTCACGAAGCATTCTTGCACGCTGCAATCTGATACGTGCTTCCTGTTCACGCTGAACTCTTGCCTGTTCTTCCTGATTCTCCTGTTCACGCTGACGCCTTATGCTCTCTTCCTGCTCACGCATAACTCTCTCGAGAGCTTCCTGTTCACGTTGTAATCTTTCTCTTTCTTTTCGATCACGTAATATCTTTTCACGTGTTCCCTGTTCAAGTGCCAATCTTTCCTGTTCCTCCTGCGCTTCTTGCTCTCGCTGAATACGAGCAAGCGCTGCACGTTCGTGGAGCATTCTGGCTCTTGCCTCCTGCTCACGAAGGATCCTTTCACGTACTGCTTGTTCACGCGCAAGTCTTTCCTGTTCTTCGCGCTCTGCCTGTTCACGCTGAAGCTTTTCCTGCTCCATACGCTCTTCCTGCTCACGCTGCTGTCTTTCCTGTTCCTCGCGTTCTGCCTGCTCACGCTGTAATCTTTCCTGTTCTTCCCGTTCAGCCTGCTCGCGACGCTGTCTTTCGAGTTCTTCCTGCTCACGAAGAATTCTCTCACGTTCTTCTTCCTGCTCACGTCTGATTCTGTCTTGCTCTTCCTGTTCGCGGCGCTTTCTGACAAGTTCCTCCTGTTCACGGAGAATTCTTTCACGCTCTTCGCGCTCTTCCTGCTCACGCTGAAGTCTTTCCTGCTCTTCGCGCTCTTCCTGCTCACGCTGAAGTCTTTCCTGCTCTTCACGTTCTGCCTGTTCGCGCTCAAGTCTCTCCTGCTCTTCGCGTTCTGCCTGCTCGCGCTCGAGTCTTTCCTGCTCTTCGCGTTCTGCCTGCTCGCGCTCGAGTCTTTCCTGTTCTTCGCGTTCTGCCTGCTCACGCTCAAGTCTTTCCTGTTCCTCGCGTTCTGCCTGCTCGCGCTCGAGTCTTTCCTGCTCTTCGCGTTCTGCATCTTCACGCTCAGCCTGTTCAAGATCTTCCTGCTCGGGTTCTTCATCTTCGGCAGCATCCATGTCTCGTCTGAATTTACCCTGCTTTGCTCTCTCACGAAGGATCTTTGCACGTTCTTCTATGTCACGACGCTCCAATTCACGAGCTTCTTCTTCCTGTTCACGACGTTCTTTGTCATCTTCCTGCTCGAGAAGCTCCTTTGCGCGTTCTTCAACGGCTTCATTTTCAGCAAGTTCTCTTTCACGAACTTTTTCCACATCAATCTGCTGTGTGCGCTGATCGTCCTCGCGCTCTGCCTGCTCACGCTCTCTTTCGCGCTCTTCACGTTCTTCCTGTAAGCGCATTCCTCTTTCTCTGGCAAGCTGCTCACGGCGCTCACGACGTTCTCTTGCGCGTTCTTCTCTTTCACGGCGCTTTTTCTCACGAAGCTCTTTTTCATAAGCTCCGCCTCTGTCCATGATTTCTCCCTCGCCCATAAGTTCGCCGGTCATAAATCCTTCTCTTCGGTCGGTAGCACGACGATTGCGGGCAGCAAGAGAATTGTCACCATGATTTCCAAAGCCGCTCATCTCGGAAGCCTTCTTATATGCATAGTTGTTCTCGGGATTTGATTCTTCCTCTTCTTCCTCTTCCTCGATGATATCGGTCTCCTTTTTGGGACCCTGAGAAACAAGCATGGCTACACACGCAAGAATAAAGCCATAGTAAACGGTTACTACATACTGAGAGATCATCCTGGTCTCACCAAGACTTGGCTGCATCACAAAGAGAAAGATCATTCCAAAAAGCCATGGGATTATATTGTCTGCGTCTTTACTTCTTAAGTATCCGGCAAAAACAGCTGACATTATAACAACCGTGATCAGGTACGCAAGCTTATTTTCCGAATATATGAAGAAAGGTTTAATAGCTCCCACTTCATGGAAATAATATGACATCCATTTAGAAAATACAACACCTACATGTCCGATACCGGCTTCCTGTATCATCATGATAAGGAAGGTGAACAGCGTTCCGCCAAGTACGACCAGCAGACTCTTTCCGCCATTCGCAAGACTTCCTTCCGCCATGAACAATACCGAGATAAGTAACGGGAAGACCGCAACAAAAGTTCCGGCATCGACATAACCCATAAATCCAACCGTTACTCCCGCCAGGAAGAACAGTATCATAAACGCCGGTCCCTTACATTCCACGGTATATATCTGCTTCAGATAACGAATTACAACATAAATCTCGATACCGAACATAACATAAAAGATTCTGTCCGTGTTGAGCTCTTTATCTGCAAATGTCTTAAGAAATGCGGGCATAAAAGATACATAACCAATGTAAACAATAGATGCTATCGGCCCTAAAAGAAGTTTTACCGCAGAACCTGTGAACATTATGAAAACACACGCAAGAAACGCTTCATAAACATACACGGTCTCTGACATATTTCCGGTAAATATCATAAAGAATCCAAGAAGTTTGGAATAAGTAATGGACAAAAGATCCTGTTCGTACGAAACGCTGTCGGATCCAACTATCGCATTGTCAAGTAAAGACGTATTTCCCGTAAAGATCGGTTCACCCACCGCAATAGTCCTGTATCTGTAAACAAATGCAGCAATAATGAGGCAGACAACGGCAACTTTATAAAAAATCTCAAAACCTTTTTTGTGAGTATATCTGTACAATTTGACGCTGTCGAACACCTTACCGGCCAGTAACGCGACCGCATTAGTCCAGATAATTCCCAATGTGGAAAAGATTAATGTGAATCCAAGTCTGTTTGAGGCAGGAAAAAGCCCTAAAAAATAGCCTGAACAACCAACCATCACCGCATTAAAGAGTATGAATAAAAGCCATATGCACAATGTCGGTATTTTTCGTCTCAGTTTCATTCTTTAGGACTCCCCTCATTTTATTCCCATCATAATCTTTAATTATTCTTCAGGCTCTTCCCAGTTGTGATATACAGCCTGAACGTCGTCATCTTCATCAAGAAGATCGAGTATTCTCTGAAGATACTTAACAGTATCGGGGTCTGTAACAGATACATAATTTTGAGGAATCATTGTTACTTCCGCTGATGCTGTCTCGATGTTTTCTTTGCTGAGAGCTTCTACAACAGCCTGGAAATTCTCAGGAGTTGTAAGTATCTCATAGCTGTCTTCCTCTTCGTTGAAATCATCTGCTCCCGCATCAAGAACAAGCATCATGAGATCGTCTGAAGACATCTTGCATTCTTCCTTGTCGATAAGAATCTGTCCCTTATTATCGAACATATAAGATACACATCCGGGAGTGCCGACATTTCCGTTTCCCTTTGTAAATGCACTCTTTACGTTAGCTGCAGTTCTGTTCTGGTTGTCTGTGAGTGCCTCAACAATGATGGCTGTTCCGCCGGGGCCGTATCCTTCGTATGTGATGCTCTTGTAGTCAACTCCACCTTCTGCGCCGGAAGCTTTCTTGATACCTCTTTCGATAGTATCGTTAGGCATGTTGTTTGCTTTTGCCTTTGCAATGACCGTTGCAAGCTTGAAGTTGTTTGACGGATCCGGACCTCCCTCCTTAACGGCAACCGCTATTTCTCTACCGATAATAGTAAAAATTTTACCCTTTGCCGCATCATTCTTTTCTTTCTTGTGCTTGATGTTAGCAAATTTTGAATGTCCTGACATATAAAATTCCTTTCATTACTCATATATAAACTATTTTGCTAATTCCGAATCTTTCACGCTTTCTGCTTCCTCTTCTTTTGGAAGTTTCTTCATAAGTACGCTCTGTACCATATGATTTCCAACGGAAAGAATCGTGAAACTATAGCCATCCACTTCGACGCTGAATTCGTCGTCTTCCTCCGGTATTCTGTCGAGCTTTGATATCAGAAATCCGTTCAAAGTTTCAAACTCCGACTCACCGAAAGACATCTCAAATTTCTTTTCAAGTGCCTCAATAGGCGCTGTGCCCTCTACAATAAACTCATCCCTGTTCTTGGTCGGTTTTATGAAATTCTCATCTTCGTCATATTCATCCATGATATTTCCGACGATCTCTTCAAGAATGTCCTCCATGGAAACAAGTCCCGCAGTCTGACCATACTCATCGATGACCACAACCATCTGCGTTTTGGACGATTGCATATTATGGAAAAGAGAATCAATATTCCGGGTCTCCGGAACAAACTTGGGCTGGCGAAGAAGTCCTTTTATCTTCCTGATCGGAAGATCCTTTTCTTTTTCCTCGGACAACTTCTTCATTGCATCACGTATATGCATGATGCCGATTATATGATCGATATCGTCAAGGTAAACCGGGAATCTGGAATTGTTGGTATCCATCATGAATCCAACAGCTTCTTTAAGGGTCATATTTGCATCAATGGCAACCATGGCGTTCCTGTTGGTCATAATATCCTGAGCTTCTTTGTCGGAAAACTCAAAAATATTGGATATCATATCGGCCTCTGTTTCCTGAAGAACGCCCTGCTCCTGGCCTTCCGAAACCATCGAGATGATTCCTTCCGTGGTTACATCGGTGAGATTCTCATCTCCCCTTACACCAAAAAGATACAAGACCGTTCCGGAGATTGCTCTGATAACCACAACAAAAGGAGTCACCAGAAATCTCATAAACGCCACCGGATAATAGCATGCCACCGCCCATTTTTCGGGACATCTGACAGCAAGGCGCTCAGGTATCCTTACGCCAAAGCTCATTGTAAGAAGCAATATAACCGCACCGGTCAAACAATATGTAAAACGGGTCGCAATAAAGGATTCACTAAGATCCAAAACATATGCGATATACCGTCCGATATCTCTTGTAACAAATCCTCCGAGAACCATGTTCACTGCTGCCGCAAAAACATTCATGGCTCTTATATGTTTCTCGGGGCTCTTCATGATATTAAGAAGTCCCGAAGCAACTTTATCTTTGTTCTCACGACTTTTCTTTTCAACATCCTCTTCTTTGACGCGGGTTATCGCTGCATCAAATCCGAAAACGAAGATATCTGCTATAAGAACAGCCGCGAGTAAAAGAAAACTGGCAGAAGGCAAGCCTTCGTCCATAATCAGCCCTCCTGATACGCGATTGATTAAAATAAACCTAAAACCTCAAATTAAAATATACCACATTTTAGCATAATGTACTATATATAATTCCGACAATATTAGCTAAAATGCTTCTTTACCTTATCATACTGTACATTTATCTCCTGTAATGCTCCGTTATCGCCATCCATGTTGTCGGGATGGTAGAGTTTTACAAGACTTTTATACTTTCGCTCTGCGCTTTCCCTGCTCTTACAGCCGGCAAAGAAATCAAATGTCTGTGAACCCGCCGCAGCTACCTCAGGTTCTCTTTCATAGCCGTAAGATTCATCTTCCTCCTCTTCTTCATAGTATTCGTCTTCATAATAGTCTTCTTCATGGTACTCTTCTTCATAATACTCATTCCCCGAATAATCATCCGCATAATCTGCGTCGCCGTATGCATCACCATATGGCTCATCATAGCGCGAATCTTCGTATCCGGCGTCATCGTATCGCGAATCGTCATACCTCTCATCATATCCGCGGTCATAACGTACTCTCTCATCGTAATACTCATGTCTTCTTCGGCGGATTATGCAGTCATCGTCAGGATAGCGGTCGGCGCTGTCATCATAAAAAACTCCTGCCTTCCTGCTCTCTTCTGTTATTCGCATTTTCAGCGGCTTCGGCATTTCTTTCTTTTTTCCACTGCGCATACTCTCTGGTAAAATGTCTTTTACCCGCATCGGGAAACAATCTGTAATACCTGTTCTGCATCACGCTCATAAAGCCTTTTCCCAATACCGCAAATCCCACGTAGAAAGCCATGTCAGCCGCGACGGCAAAAAGCAGGATCTTTCCGTAAGAAAAAAGCACGGTTATCCCAAGAATAACGCCCACAACGGGAGCAAGCAGAACAAAGCTTAAAACAAGCAAAATGACAAACGAAAATGTTCCCTTATATTTGCCTATTTCACCCTTCCACCAGGTCACAAGTTCATTGTAAAAATATCCGACTTCAGAATTTCCGATCTTCAAAAAATCCTGTGCAGTCTGTTCAAGTCTCTCGTTTGATAAAGCATCCGTGGAAATCTTATCGGGGCCGGCACTCCCCGAAAGTAAAAGAAATGTATTAAGACAATATAATCCGCAGAACACAACAGCAGTCACAGGTAACACGCAATACAGGTATTTAAGTAAGCCAAAAAACAGCTTAAGAAACCATGTAAGCATGGATAAAAAAGCCTTAAGCGCGGTTATGGCAAGACCCAATATCGCATTGGCTGCTGTAGTCAGAATAGATATCATAAAATAAACTCCCTTGCAAAACTTCTATGAAAATTTTATACGAAATACGTACCCATGTCGAGTGTCCGCCTTTTTGATAAAGAAAAAAGAGAGCCGTAAAAAAGGCTCTCTAAACAAAAAATATTTTTTAATTCATGCTTAAATATATACTCTGGGAACTCTGTGGTTAATATCGCAGGTAAGTTCATAATTAAAGCGTCCGCTTAAGTTTCCAAGCATCTCAGCCGAGATCTCTTCACCGGAAACAGGATCTTTTCCGAGAAGAACAACTTCGTCTCCCTCTTTTGCATCAGGAATATCCGTTACATCGACCATAAACTGATCCATGCATACTCTTCCGAGAATATTTGCGCGATGCCCTTTTATAAGAACATAGCCCTTATTTGAAAGGCTTCTTGGATATCCGTCTCCGTATCCGACAGGTATTGTGGCAATACGCGTCGCGCTGTCGGTAACAAAGGTTCCGCCGTAGCTTACCGGCGTTCCCTCAGGAACATCCTTTATCATTACTATATGGCTTACAAGCTCCATAGCCGGCTTAAGATCAATAATATCCTTCGCAACTTCATCCGAAGGCCACATTCCGTAGATTGTAACGCCCGCTCTTACCATATCCATGGAAGATTCGGGAACCGCAATGATGCTTGCGGAATTTGCGCAGTGATGGATCGGTATCTTTTTACCTGCGGCAGCCTCTGCACTCTTTACAAACTCAGCAAAGATCTGTTCTCTTTCTTTTACATTGGAAAGATCCTTCTCATCGGCTCTCGCAAAATGGGTAAATATACCTTCAACCTCAATACCGCTTACTTCAAATGCTTTTTTGACAAACTCTTCTCCGCTCTTGTCATGACGGATTCCTATCCTTGACATTCCGGTATCAACAGCGATGTGTATCGGAGCAGGATGCTTAATCACGCCCGACTTCATAAGTCTTTCTGCGCAATCTCCCAGCTCTTTTAACATATCTTCCCTAAATACCGCGGGCCTTATTCCCAAAGAAAGCATTTTCTCATATGCATAAGGGAATGTGTAACCAAGCACCAGTATCGGCTTTTTGATTCCGTTCTCTCTGAGGTCAAACGCCTCCTCTGCCGTCGCAGTCGCATATCCCCAGATATAATCTTTATTTTCCAAAAAATTGGCAATTCTCAAAGCGCCGTGTCCGTACGCATCCGTCTTGATGACAGCCATGATCCTGACTCCGTCCGGGATATTGTTCTTCATCGCTTCAAGATTATATTCTATTGCACCAAGGTCTACTCTTGCGCAGACCCTTGAATTCTCATCATACATTTCCATTCCATCCGTTTTTCAATTCAAAATATTCTCAAGTTCATCCACTATGTCGGAAGCAACCATCGAAAGCTTTCCATGACGAGCAGCCGCCAGATCGCCCGCAGCCCCGTGCAGATACGCTCCTATGCAGGCGCATTCAAAAGAACTAAGTTCCGTTCCCACAAGAGCTCCAAGCACGCCCGAAAGCACATCTCCGCTTCCCGCGGTTGCCATGCCGTCATTTCCGCTTATATTAATATAAATCTTTTTTTCGTTACTGTCACTAACAACGCTTCGCGCATCCTTACAAATGACCGTACAATGAAGTTCTTTGGCAAGTTCTTTTGGATAAAAGAGAATATTCCTCTTACACTCCTTAATATCCCTTCCAAAAAGTCTTGCAAATTCAGCAAGATGAGGCGTAAGGATAAGCTTTTTGCCGTTTCTTCCAAAGTCACCCGCAAGACGCCTAAGTTCCTTATCGGCTGCAATAAGATTAAGTCCGTCCGCATCAACAACAAGGTTCTTGTCATATCTTGAAAGAACGATTTTAAGGATCTCAGCGCCCCTACCGGTCATCCCGATTCCCGGGCCCACAACCGCTGCCGTCGACCAGTTCATCGCATCTTCAAGCTTCTCCGAAACAGGTTCATAGTCCTCATATGTATCAATAAGGGCTTCCGGAATAACAGTCTTTATGACTTCCGCATTTTCAGAAGCCGTAAACACCTTTACCATCCCTGCTCCGGCCTTAAGGCACGCTCCCGCGCTAAGCGCACATGCTCCGCTTATTTCCTTCGAGCCGGCAATTATAAGGATTTTTCCGTTTGTTCCCTTATTTGAATACTTTTTTCTCTCGGGCAAAAGAGCTGTAACTTTCTCGTCATAAAAGAAATATTCCGGAGTGTTTCCGCAAAAGCTTTCTTTTGTAATTCCGGCATCGCAGACAACAAGCTTGCCAGTATATTCGCATCCGGGATACAGAATATGTCCCAGTTTTACGCAGTTAAACGTAACAGTTTCATCAGCTTTTACACAAAGAGAACAGATCCTTCCGTCATCAGCATTTATCCCCGAAGGAATGTCGACAGACACAACAAAAAGATCTTCTCTTCTGTCTTTTTTGCAATCATTGATATAGTCGATAGCCTCGGCATAACTTCCCGTAATATTTCTGGAAATCCCTATACCAAACAATGCATCTACTATAATATCCCATTCAGCAGGGCTTTTGTTGTCTCTTATATTGGAAAAAGTGTCAGCATTGATTCCGTAATTTGCCGCGATCTTAAGTTGCTTCAGGCACAGGTCGCTGCACTTAGTCATATCACCGACTACCACAAGCTTGACTCTTATGCCCCTTTGTTTTAAAAGCCTCGCGGTACAAATGCCGTCTCCGCCGTTATTTCCGACTCCGGCAAAAACAAGCGCTGTGTACTTTCTGTCTGCGTTTTTGGAAGAAATATGTTTTTCAATCTCATCAGCAACGCAAAGAGACGCTCTTTCCATCAAAATCTCAGTGCTCACTCCGAAGACCTCCGAAGTATTTCTGTCATATCTTTTCATCTCATCGCTTGTCACCGCATACTTCATAGCTTATCTCCCCTTTGAAAAAAGCTGCCATCAGGCAGCTTTTTAAATCAATTATGATGTGTAATCCTTGTCATTGCCTGCAAGAGGCCTGCGGATAGGATGTCTTCTGTCCGGATCGTATTTCATATCGAATATTTCAATAACTTCCGGCCCAAAGATCTGATGCATATAGGAATAAAGATTATAATTTTCCATCTCCGCCTGTTGCATGAGAACTATATTCTTCTTAAGTTGCACTCTGAAATCCGAAACCCATTTATCAAGTTCCGTGATGTACTCGGTATTATCATGAAGTCTCTCATAGCAAACCTTCATCGTTTCGATCATCAGCTCGTAATCGGCTTCATATATCTTTTTCGAAAGATCCCTGAGTTCATCATCGTAGGATTCGATTCTCTCGTTGCAGTCATTGATAAGTCTTGTTCTGTCTTCAATTTTTTTCTCGATAGCAGATGAATCACCCGCTTTATTGGCTTCGTCCCTAAGGGGCACAATCTCACCAAGAAGCTTTTTCTTAACCTTCTTAAGGTCCTTGGTCTCACTGCGCAACTTCCCGTCACGCTCGACAAGTGCATTCAATTCATCCGCAAGATTCGAGATCTCCGGTGTCATTTCCGTCTGCGTAAAAAGCTGGTGCCATTTGTTATCCAGCGTCAAAATGGGAATATTCTTTCCCTGTAACGCAGACATATAAGCTTCTTTGTCTTTTGCCATTAGTTTTTCTCACCTGAGTTAAACATTTTTTCCTGACCTGTTTATATTATACGATAATTTCATCAAACTGTCAGATAAATGTACATTTTCTACCACAATATAGTCAGGCACCTCGAGATCGACGTGTGCAAAGTTCCAGATGGCTTTAATTCCACACTTGCATAGTCTGTGAGCCATCGGAACTGCCTGATCCTTCGGAATGGTCAAAACAGCTATCTCTATTTTATTGTTTTTTACAAAATCTTCTACTTCATCGATCGGACGAACTTCCACATCTCTTATCTTTGATCCGAAAAGATCGGGGTTACAATCAAATGCTCCTTTGAAAACAAATCCTCTTCTTGTAAAATTCGTGTAACCCGCGATTGCCTTGCCGAGATGTCCGGCTCCGATAATAACAAGGCTGTGTTCCTTGTCTATTCCCAAAATCTTACTGATCTCGTCATAGAGATAACCTACGTTATAACCATATCCCTGCTGACCAAAACCACCAAAATTATTAAAATCCTGCCTTATCTGAGAAGCAGTGACTTTCATGATGTCGCTAAGCTCTTGAGAAGATATTCTCTCAACACCTTTCTCCTTGAGATCTCCCAAATATCTGAAATAACGCGGAAGTCTGGAAATGACCGCCTGAGAAATTTCCTTATCTGCCATATTCTGCTCCTTTATTATGTATTATTTTTAACTGAAATAATTCTTAGAATTCTCTTTTAAACAATAGTATAGATTGTTAAGGATTATACAAAATAATTATATCTGTGCGTTAAATCTATGTCAATCGGATAAAGCCACATATTCCGCAAAAACAGCTGATTTACCGCGCCATTTACTTTAATAGTGAAATCATATATTATTCAATACGAATTACATCTATTGATAATAAAGAAAGTTGAGGATAAATCATGTCATATAAAGATTATATGGTACGCGCAACCGCAGCAGATGCGCAGATAAGAGCTTTCGCTGCAACAACAAGAGATCTTGCCGAATACGGAAGAAAAGCACACAACCTCTCTCCCATTGCCGCAGCGGCACTCGGACGTCTTATGACAGGCACTGTAATGATGGGAACAATGATGGATAACGATCAGGACCTCATAACCGTAAAGATGGACGGTGACGGTCCTTTAAAAGGAGTTCTTGCAACAGCCGACAGGTTTGGTAATGTTAAGGGTTATGTTACAAATCCTTATGTTGTCATGGAACCAAATGCGGCCGGACATTTAAATGTAGGAGGCGGAATCGGCGAAGGTACTCTCACCGTTATCAGGGATATGGGGTTAAAAGAGCCCTATGTCGGCCAGGTTCCTCTGTATACCGGAGAAGTTGCCGAAGATCTCACATACTATTTTACCAAGTCTGAACAGACTCCTTCTTCAGTCGGACTCGGCGTTCTTGTTGAAAGAGAGAATCTTTCCGTTATCGCCGCAGGCGGATTTATCATCCAGCTTCTGCCCTTCGCTTCCGAAGAAGTAATATCAAAGCTCGAGGAAAATCTTACAAAATTCTCTTCGGTTACTGATATTCTCAAGGCCGGAAAGGCTCCCGAAGATTTACTTAACATAATTCTCGAAGGCTTCGATATAGAGATCACAGATAAAATTGATTTAAATTTTTTCTGCAATTGCGACAAAGACAGGGTTGAAAGAGCCCTTATGTTAATTGGCCGAAAAGAGCTTCAGGAGCTGATTGACGATGGAAAACCTATAGAATTATGTTGTCATTTTTGTAACAAAAAATATATCTTTAAAACGTCTGAACTCCTTGAAATTCAAAGAAATTTGAAATAACACCTTTTATAAAAACAGATTATGCGTTATACTATTGCTTAGATGTTAGTAACATTTTACTAACAAAGTTACAGGGGTTTTAACAAAGGAGGTAATAGTATGACAAGACACACTGTAAAAAAATCGCGTGCCATCAGGACCGTCATGTCCTTAACTCTGGCATCGACTATCTTTCTGACTTCCGGTATAGGTGCAGCCGTTGCACATGCCGGAGGAAAAGAAGGTGTACATATAAATAACACTTCTGGTGTAGCCAGTATCAATGATTTCAAAAAGCTTGTAGAAGAAGGAAAGGATATGTCCGATAAAACAGTTATCCTTTCAACCAATGATGCACAATGTAATTTCGATAAATATCCTTATGTTGCATCTCTTAAGAACTTTTTTGAAGATAGCTTGAAGTCTGATGTTGTTCTTATCGACACAGGTGATTTCTGTGAAGGTAAAGATATGGAAAAATTTTGGAGTGCCAACGGTGGTGCTCAGTGCATGAACACTTACGATAACGATTATGCCGCTTTCCTTGCAATGAATGAAGCCGGCTATGATTTTGCTAATTTCGGAAATTACGGATTCAACTACGGATCCGATATAAATACAAACAATTATTTTGATTCAGGTTGCAGCATTGTTAATTTCGACTGTGCCGACAAGGCAATGAATGCTGCTTGCAAAGGCAAAGGAAAGGATTTCTCACAGTCATCCGATTGCTTCTCAAGCATTATGAAGCAAAACAGCCTTTGTGACAACAGCTTCATGTATGACTGTGCTAATTCAGACATGAAGATCGGCTTCTTCGGATTGCCCGAATATGAAGCTTTAGGAAACTATGACTTATCCAAGAATTCTGAATGGTATACTTGCGCCGAACAACAGGCTCAGAGTCTTAAGGAAGATGGTGCCGACCTTGTTATCTGCATGTCCCAGCTTGGCTTGGGTGATGCTCTTAAGGGTGGCAGCGGAATCTTTAATCTGCTTGGCAATTTATTCGGCCTTGGCGGAAAGAGTGCCTCAAAGGGTGCATCCAAGGGCGGATCAGGCATGGATTTCATCGATCTTCTTCTCGACGGTTGCTCTCTCTTCGCTGAAGGCGAAAGCGCTCTGCCCCTTAAGTTAGCTGATATGCTTCTTCGTAATATCGGTGTAACAATTCTTGATAACAACAGCAAGTCTATCGAAGATAATTTCCTCTTCTCTCTCGATGACATCATCAAGAACCTTGGTGGTGATTCAAACATCTCCAAGTTCGTAAGTGATATGATCGGTGGATTTGGTTTCAACCTCTTCGGCGATGCTGATTGCGACTTCGATTGCGATTGGGATTGGGATTACAACAGCTGCACAGGAAAGACCAACGGCAAGTCAACACCTCAGCCCAAGCCTTCACCACAGCCTAAATGCGGTGACACACCTCAGCCTCAGCCCAAACCTTCACCACAGCCAAAGCCCACTCCACAACCTAAGGGTGGCACATCCACTCCAAAACCGGACGGAGCCGCTGCACCTAAGGGTGAAACAGTTCCCGCTAAACCGGACGGAGCTGCTGCACCTAAGGGTGAGACTGTTCCGGCTAAACCTGACGGAGCTGCCGCTCCTAAGGCTGAAACCGTTCCCGCTAAGCCCGACGGAGCACCTGCCCCTCAGTATCAGCAGAACAGCAAGTCATTATTTGACGAATTATTCCCTGAAGAAGAGGATGATGATTTCTTCTGGTTCTAATTTTCGAATAAAAAAGTTTTAATATATATCGAACCACTTCTTTGATCATATATCAGGGAAGTGGTTCTTTTATTAATATATTAAAATATGAGTTAAAAATTTAGGGGTTTAATTAATTTTCTTTTTACGTTATACTATTGATTAAGCATTGGGGCCCAATATGCTTACTACGCGACATAACAACGTTTTTAACATCACAGGAGGTAGTAGTATGAAAAGACACAATGTAAACAAAGCACCTGCCATTCGGGCTGTAATGTCTATGATAATGGCAACAGCAATCTTTCTTTCTTCAAATTTCGGTGCGTCTGTTGCACACGCCGAAACAAAAACCGTCTCATACGAACACAATGAGTCTGTTGACGGAAAAATATCTGATTTCAAAAAAATGGTAGCGGAAGGCAAAGACCTGTCCGACAAGCTGGTAATTATTTCCACAAACGATGTACACGGTGCTATACAGAAATATCCATATGTAGCATCACTAAAAAACTTTTTCAAAAATGAACTCAATGCTGATGTTCTCCTTGTCGACTCCGGAGATTTCAGCCAGGACAAAAATCCTGAACACAATAATGAGGACGCCGACAGTGCCAACTGCATGGAACCTTCAGAAGGTTTGGCCGGTGTTGAAGCCATGAACGCTGCCGGATATGATATCGCGACTTTAGGCAATCATGAATTTGAAAGTTTCGTTAAGCTTGATAAAAATCTATCGAAAGCAAAATTCAAAGTTATTTGTTCAAATCTAGTTACAAAAGATGCTCGTACAGAACTGGAAACCGCCGAAAAAAACAATAAAAATGACAACAATGCATTGATGAACGCATTTAACAGTCTTACCGAAAAAGATTATTTTTGCGCCCCAAGTTATACATATAATAGTTCCAAAACAGGCATAAAGGTTGGTTTCTTCGGCCTCCTTACAGGAGAAGCTAACATAAATAATATTTCAGCCAAAAAGTTAAAAGACTCGCTGGCATTATCTTGCGCAAAATATCAGATAAACTCTCTTGGAGATAATGGTGCGGATATCATCATCTGTCTTTCACACTTAGGCCTTGAAGATGACCGTGGTGACCACCAAAACAGAAGTATCGATATATACAACGCAGTGAAAAACGATCCCACATACAAGGCTAATTACCCTCTGGATCTGGTTCTTGACGGTCACTCTCACACTCTTATAAGCTCAGGCGGAAACGGTGAACCTATCATGTCAGGCAAATATATGCTTCAGTACACAGGCATCACTATCATCGGAAAAGACACAGACGGTAAAGCTAAAATTGAAAAATCTGTCCTTGTATCACTCGATGACATGAAAGAGAATCTCGGTCCCGATGAAGAAGCAAATGCAACCATTACAAATATTATAACTTCATATAACCCGAGCTTCTTTGGCGGCACACCCGAAAAAAACAAGCAAAGAAAAGAAATCCAATCGCTCACACTCAGACAGCAAAAGGAGGAAATCGGCATGAACATTATAAAAAACAAAGCAACTAAAGCCCTTCTGTCAGTTTCAATGGCCACTACCCTTTTCTTTACAGCAAATGTCAGTGGCTCAATTGCAAATGCCCAAGTTGGTGATATTAACTATCCCATTCCGACCCCAAACTTCAAAGAATACAGTCATTTTGATGAACTGGCAGCAAATAATAAGAATAAAAGTTCTTCCCTCAAAGGCAAGACAATAATCCTGACAACAAACGATGTACACGGTGCGATTGAAGGTTATCCATATCTTGCAGGTTTAAAGAAGACTTTAAAAGACAAGTATCAGGCTAATGTCCTTGTCATTGACGCAGGTGATTTTAGCAACGACAAAAAGAAACCAATTTATACAACCCCCGATAATTGTAATGCAATCGATCTGATGAACAAAGTAGGTTATGATGTTGCAACCCTTGGTAATCATGAATTTTATAAAGCGCAATACCTTAAAGGCAACATCGAAAGAGCAACATTTAAAGTGATAAATGCAAATGTCACGCAGGAAAACACTTTTGTTTTTATTAAAAACCACAAGATCACCTTAAACGAAGATGATCCCAAAAACAAAATAACAATAGGCTTTTTTGGAGTTGCTACCCCTGATGTAACTACTTTTGATCCCAAAGTCTCTGTTGCTGTCGGTGATAAACTGCTCAACATTTCCAGAAATCAGGTTGCAGAATTAAAAAATAGCGGATCTGATATTGTTATTTGCCTGGCTCATTTAGGTCTTGAAGATGCATTTGAAAAAGATCAATGCCGAAGTGTTGACGTTTATAACGCCTTGACCAAAGGAAACGCGGAACAAAATATAGCTCCGGTACCACTTGACCTTATTGTAGACGGTCACTCACACAGCACTATTACTCCTCCTCAAAAAGGTGAACCTGAAAGAGAAAAAATATTATCAACAGGTACCGAATTTGAAAATATTGGAGTTATAGTCATCGATAATAACGATAAAGCAATTGAAGAGACATTCCTTCTCAAAACAAAGAATTTACCAAAAAATCTTCGCGATTCAGACGTTCAGAAAGATGTAGACAAAATAATATCTCAAACCAAATAAAGTAATATATTTTTCCCACCGTATAAGTAAAAGCGCCACTTTTTTGAGTATCAATCAAAAAAGTGGCGCTTTATATTATTACAATTTCTCTTTACCTAACAATATCTCCGTAACATTCAGGCCTTCTGTCTCTGAAAAGTCCCCATGAAGATCTCATCTTTCTATTCTCTTCAAAGTTATATTCTGCATATATAATCTCTTCCTTATCTCTGCTTGCCTCTGAGATCACATCTCCAGTCTCATCGGTAAGGAAGCTGCTTCCGTAGAAGCACAGGCTTGAACTCTGATTGCCGTTTTCTTCGCATGGTGTAACTTCTTCCGTTCCTATCCTGTTTGCAGCAGCAACAGGAATAACATTTGCAGCGGAATGTCCCTGCATGGTTCTCATCCAGTGTCCCGAGCTGTCAACATCAAGTATAGGTTCAGATCCTATTGCTGTCGGATACAGGATAATATCGGCGCCGTTTATCGCAAGGCACCTTGCAGTCTCAGGAAACCACTGGTCCCAGCATATTCCGACACCGATATTTCCGACAGAAGTCTTAAACACCTTAAATCCGGTATTTCCGGGTGTAAAATAGAACTTCTCCTGATAGTAATGATCGTCGGGAATATGAGTTTTCCTGTAAATATCAACTATCTCACCGTCAGAATCTATCATAACAACAGAGTTATAGAATACATTCTCATCTTTTTCAAAAATACTTATTGGCATTACCACATTGTTCTTTTTACAGAAATCCTTGAAATAAACTACCGCAGGATTTGTAAGTGCAGGCTCTGCAAGCTCATAATAATCGTATCTTCTCTCCTGGCAAAAATACTTTCTTTCAAAAAGTTCAGAAAGAAGAATGAGCTTTGCACCGTTCTGTGCCGCTTCCAAAGCAAGTTTTCCCGCTTTTTCTATATTGCGCTTTACCTGCTCCTCATCGGATGCCGCGCTCTCTCCGCATGCAAACTGGATACATGCAACTTTGACAGTATCTGACATTTTAATGTCCTCCGTATTATAGACAAGTTTTTTATTTATTCCGGTATCTGCTGTGTTATGCAGTGAATATTTCCGCCGCCAAGCAGAATGTCTGTAGCAGGGATGCCTACAACTTCTCTGTCCGGATGAATCTCTTTTAATATATCAAGAGCTCTCTTATCGCTCTCCTTATTCGCTCCGCCAAACTGAGGAACAAGAAGTGCTCCGTTAATATAATAATAATTCACGTAACTTGCGGCAAGTCTCTCTCCTACGCTTCTTTCATCTTCGCCGTCCTCAAACACATAATTGGCGAGATTGTCTTCATTTATAAGAACGGGAACATCGGGAATCGGAAGCTTGCGAATCTTTATTTTCCTGCCCTTCGCATCTGTCTTACCCATAAGATAATCATATGATGCCTTCGAAAGCTCGTATTGAGGGTCATTCTTATTATCGGTCCACGCAAGAACAACTTCTCCGGGCTTTGTGAACGCGCACACATTATCTACATGCTCGTTCGTCTCATCATTGTAGATTCCTCTGGGAAGCCATAAAACTTTCTCAGCTCCGAGATATGTCTTTAGCTTTTCTTCTATCTGTTCTTTTGAAAGAGAAGGATTTCTTCCCTTGCTTAAAAGGCAGCTCTCAGTAACCATCAATGTTCCGTCGCCATCTGTATGAACAGAGCCTCCTTCAAGGATAAATGGCTCCGCATCGTAATATTCATATCCGCAAAAATCGCAGAATTTTTCGGGAACCGCATTATCCTTATCCCAGCTTGCATAAAGTCCGTCAAATTCGCCGCCCCATGCGTTAAAGCCAAAATTCACGCCTCTTTTCGATCCGTCTTTTCCCGAAACAAATATCGGCGCAACGTCTCTTGCCCACGAATCGTCGGTATCGATCTTTATAAGATTCATCGCATGATCAAGTCGTCCTCCGCAGTCTATGCAGATTTTTCTCGCTATCAGATCGGTGAACTCTTTTGCCTCCGCGTAATACAGAGGATTATTCGGAACAAGAAGATATAAGTCTTCTCTTTTTAATATCTCATAAAAGATCATTCCAAAAGAAGCAAGCGCTCCGCTTCTGTCTTTTCCCCAGCTTCCCGGTCTTGTGGGATATATCATTATTGTGCCTTCATGCCGGTCAAACTCCGCCTGCATACGAAAGCCGTCATTTATGGGCAATGCGCCCTTTCTCGTTATCTTCAACCTAACTCCTTACTCATAATCTTGATTTAAAATCGTCATATGAAAACTTCTTAAGTACTTCAACACTTCCGTCTTTATGCATAATATCGATATCGGGAAGCGGCATACCGTTAAATGTATTGTTCTTTACCATGCTGTAGATTGCCATGTCTTCAAAAGTGAGCCTGTCACCGATCTTAATTTCCCGGTCAAAGCTGTAATCGCCTATAACGTCACCCGCAAGGCATGTTCTCGATGACAATCTGTAGGTATACTCTTTTTCATCGCAAAGGCCCGAATCCTTAAGAGGCGGCCTGTAAGGCATTTCAAGCACATCGGGCATGTGACACGCAGCCGATGTATCAAGAATAAGAACAGGATAATCCTCCGTCTCAACAATATCCATCACCGTGGTAACAAGATATCCCGCATCAAGTGCTACCGCTTCACCCGGCTCAAGATATACATCAATATCATACTTCTCTTTAATATATCTGATAAGATTCTTAAGCCCCTCTCTGTCATAATCAGGCTTTGTAATATGATGTCCGCCGCCGAGGTTTATCCATTTTATCTGTGAAAAGAATTCTCCAAAGTCATTTTCAACTTCGTTAAAAGTCGCCTCAAGTGGCTCAAATCCCTGTTCACACAGAGTATGGAAATGAAGTCCCTCCACTCCTTTTGGAAGCGGATTGGGAAGATTTTCTCTCCTTATTCCAAGGCGCGATCCGGGTGCACAAGGATCGTATATCTCATGTCCTTCCTGCGTGCTAAATTCAGGATTGATCCTTAGTCCAACAGAAAGTTTTTTCTCTGAGACTGCTTTCTCCCATACGTTTCTGTGGTGTTCAAGCTGTGCTATAGAGTTAAAAACTATATGATCTGCAACTTCACACACAAGAGGAAATTCCTCATCCTTAAATGCCGGCTCAAATACGTGATTCTCGAGCTTTTTCTTTCCCTCAAAGGGCTTTATCATTTCTTCGTAAGCAAGCTTCGCCTCGTAAAGTCCCGAAGCCGTAGCTCCCTGAAGGTATTCTCCTATAAGAGGATACGTACTGTACGCAGAAAAAGCCTTCTGTGCAAGAAGAATCTTTGCCCCCGTGCCTTTGGCAATATCCGATAAAATTATCAGGTTATTCAAAAGTTTCTGCTCATCTATAACATAAGCAGGCGTTGTTATTTCGGTTATGTTCATTAAAACTCTCCTAAATCCTATTTACTGCTCAATTTCCTACAACAAAAAACAAACAAAGCTCCACTTCTAAAATAAAAAGTGAAGCTTTGTCTATATTATAATCGCTTAAAACAATCTCAATCAACCAAAATCGGATTCTCGTCAACCACCCAAGGAAGTCCGTATTCATTAAGCATCTCCATATATGGATCGGGATCGAACTCATCTGTTGTATATACGCCCGGCTTTTTCCACTGACCGTTTACAACAAGGGCTGTTCCGATCATTGCAGGCACACCTGTTGTGTAGCTGATAGCCTGGCTTCCGAGTTCTTTGTAGCACTCCTGATGATCGCATACATTGTAGATATATACAGTCTTTTCTTTTCCATCTTTGATTCCGCGGAAAATACATCCGATATTTGTCTTTCCTACAGTTCTGGGACCAAGGCTTGCGGGATCCGGAAGAAGTGCCTTAAGGAACTGGATAGGCACAATATCTCTTCCCTCAAACTTGATAGGAGTCGTTGAAAGCATTCCGACATCTTCAAGGCAACGCATATGGTCAAGATAACTCTGTCCAAATGTCATAAAGAAGCGGATTCTCTTAACTTCAGGGAAGTTCTTTCCGAGAGCTTCGATCTCTTCATGGTGAAGAAGATACATATCTTTCTGTCCAACTTCAGGGAACTCATATACTCTCTTGATCTCCATAGGCTTTGTCTCAACCCAGTGGCCATCCTCCCAGTAGCTTCCGTTTGCGCTTACTTCACGGAGATTGATCTCAGGATTAAAGTTTGTTGCAAAAGCATAACCATGGTCTCCGCCGTTGCAATCAAGGATATCGATATAATGAATCTCGTCAAAATAATGCTTTTTTGCATATGCGGTAAATACGCTTGTTACGCCGGGATCAAATCCTGTTCCGAGAAGGCCTGTTATTCCTGCCTCCTTGAACTTATCCATATATGCCCACTGCCAGCTGTAATCAAAGTATGCTGTAAATCCCTTCTCCTTGCAGCGCTTCTCATAAATCTCACGCCACTTCGGATCGTCTGTATCTTCAGGCTCATAGTTTGCTGTATCGATATAGTCAACCTTGCACTCAAGGCATGCGTCCATGATCACAAGATCCTGATAAGGAAGAGCAACGTTAAGAACAGCGTCAGGCTGATACTCCTTAATAAGTGCGATAAGCTCGTTTACATCATCTGCATTTACAGACTTTGTAGTAATCTTGACACTGCTACCGCTCTTTTCTATCTTTTCCTTTAATGCATCGCACTTTGATACTGTGCGGCTTGCAATACAAAGCTCGGTAAATGTCTTGCTGTTCTGACAGCATTTCTGTATCGCAACCTGTGCGACACCACCGCAACCTATAACAAGTAATCTGCTCATCTTGACATATCCTCCTCTTCCTGAAGCAAATCTTCTACGTATTTAGGAAGCATGAACGCTCCTTTATGCAAATGAGTGGTGTAATACCACGTCTTTATTCCTCTTTCATCCCATCTGTCGGGATTAAAATCCTTGAGCGGATGGTACTTCTTGCTGGCGAAGCCAAAAAGCCAGTATCCGGCGGGACATGTGGGAATATGCGCCTGATAAACCCTGTTTACCGGGAACACTCTGTACGCCTTCCTGTGCATTGCCCTGCAACTCTCTTCGTCCTCATCATAGAACGGGCTTCCATGCTGATATACCATTATTCCATCGTCATGAAGCGCTTTATAGCAGCTTCCGTAGAACTCTTTGGTAAAAAGACCCGCTTCATGTCCCAAAGGTTCTGTCGCGTCATTTATTATAAGATCGTACATATCATCACATTTGCGGAGGTACTTAAGACCGTCCTGATAATAGATATGTACTCTGTCATCCTCAAGACCTACCGCATTGTCGGGGAAATACTGCTTGCAGACATCCACAAACATATTGTCCGGCTCAACTACGTCGATTACCTTGATCTCCTCATAATGAGTAAGCTCTCTGGCAACACCGCCGTCACCGCCACCGAGAACGAGAACTCTCTGAACCTTGGGATGAACGGCCATAGGAACATGTACGATCATCTCATCATAAGTAAACTCGTCCTTCTCGGAAAAGATAATATTACCGTCCGAAGTAAGGAACTTACCAAACTCAGGCGAATCAAAAACATCTATTCTCTGAAATTCGCTGCTGCCGGAAAAAAGCTGCTTGCTGATCCTGATACTGATCTTAACATTTCCGGTATGCATATCACTGAACCAATAATCCATCTCTGCCATTATCGATCTCCTATTTATTTTAATACAAAAAGCTCCGAAATATCTTCGCTCTCAGGTCCCTGCATCGCACATCCCTTCTCCATAGCCGTCTTAATATACGAAAGGATATCCCCTGTTATTACTTCGCCCGGAGAAAGAATCGGTATTCCCGGAGGATAACACATTACAGATTCGGCACTTATCCTTCCTACACACTCTTCGATAGGAAGCTGCTCTTTTTCCGCATAAAAAGCTTCCTGAGGCGTAGCCTTGACGATAGGTGTAACATACTCTGCCGAGAAAAAGCTCTGCTCAGGCTTAGAATAAAGTCTTCTGATATCCGCAAGCGCTCCCGCAAGTCTCTCTATATCCTGAAGTCTGTCTCCTATAGAAATATATGCCATGACATTCGACAAGTCTCCAAACTCCATCTGAATGTCATATTCATCTCTGAGAAGATCGTATACCTCTATTCCCGTAAGACCGATGCTTCTCGTATTTACAACAAGCTTGGTCTCATCAAAGTCAAAGATACTTCCTCCGTTTATAAGCTCATTGCCATAAGCGTAATATCCGCCTATATCATTTATCTCTTCTCTGGCGTACTGCGCCATCTTAGTTACTTTTTCAAAACTGTCATGTCCGTTGAGAGCAAGATTTCTTCTGGAAATATCAAGACTTCCCAAAAGAAGATAACTTGCACTTGTAGTCTGGGTCAGATTTACAATACGGCTGATATAGCCGATATTCGCATCCGATCCGCAAAGAAGAATCGAACTCTGCGTAAGACTTCCACCGGACTTATGCATACTGATAGCTGCCATATCCGCACCGGCAGCCATAGCATTTAAAGGAAGCCCGGGTCCAAAATACAAATGAGTTCCATGTGCCTCATCAACCAGAGCTTTCATTCCGTTTTCATGTGCAAGATCGACAATTGCTTTAAGATCTGAACAAATTCCGTAATACGAAGGATTGTTTATCAGAATAGCCTTGGCATCGGGATTTTCCTTCACTGCCTTCTTTACATCTGCAATCTCCATACCAAGCGGAATTCCAAGCTTGGTATCAACCTTCGGATCAATATATACAGGTACAGCCCCACATAAGATAAGTGCATTTATCGCACTCTTATGCACATTTCTGGGCATGATGATCTTTTCACCTTTTTTTACATGAGAAAGAACCATCGCCTGAACAGCACTCGTCGTGCCATTTACCATCATAAATGCATGCGCGGCGCCAAATGCATCCGCCATAAGCTCCTCAGCTTCCTTGATAACAGAAACCGGATGACAGAGATTATCCAGAGGTTTCATGGAATTAACATCTATCCCAACACATCTGTCACCCAAAAAACGTACCAGTTCAGAGTTCCCTCGTCCCCTCTTATGCCCAGGTACATCAAAAGGTACAACCCTTTGCTTGCGAAATTTTTCAAGAGCGTCATAAACTGGCGCTTTCTTTTGTCTACTAAGGTCCAACTGCCGTTCCTCCTACCATCGAGAAATGGTGTTGCACAAGTTCTCTATCAAAAAAGAGCGGTGCGTACAGTGTAAAGCGTACGCACTACTCCCCAATCAATTCTAATTGTGCAGCAAAATTATGATACTATATATCTTCCCATTATGAAAGTAAAATTTCGCAGGAAATAAAGTATTTAAGCTACTATTCTATTATTCTGTATATCTGTGTCAAAATGCAAAATTAAATGTGTAATTGAGCCCCGCATTGTAAATCTTATCATTGCTCTGTGTAATCTCTAATGTCGCATCTTTCCAGCCGTTCAGCTTAATGATTCCTTTAATATTGTTTCTGTTTCCGGTAAACTCAAGCTCTCCGTTACCTTTATCTTTAAAGGTTCCTTCCAAAAGAGCCATCTGATGAATTGAAATTACAGCCTCATTAGTGTTATCAGCACCTTTTCGTGTTATAAGTATACTGCTGAGAGTATCTGAATCCTGAGTATCGACAAATATTCCGTATGCCGATCTGTCAGGGAATTTAAACTTCTCTTCTCTTGACTGGGCAATTTCATATGCAAGAGCCACGCATCTGTTATGAGTGGTATCCTCCATGAATTTGCTTGCAAGTTTAGGATCTACGGCTTCGCCATTTTTGCTGTCGCCGATACTTTTCTTCATTACATCTTCTTTAACTGCATTCCAGTTTTTCTGGTCTTCAAGAAGTTTTTCTCTCTTAGCGACATCCGATATGCCGGCAACTCTTGTACAAAGTGTATTTAACTCGCAATCCCATACAGTACGAACAAGTCCTGCAGCAACATCCTTCTCTTCTTCTGTAACAGCCATTGAAGAAAATTCTGAGTACTTTTTAGCGATCTTCTCTACTCTGTCAATCTCATTCTGCATTGATGTCGCATCAGCTATAGCATCCTTAATCTCTTCTTTGATTTCAAATGAGTGATCCTTGAAAAAATCAAACTTTGATGGATCTTCTGAATCCGCACTTCCTGCAATCTGTATTGCATTCGCATTTACATTTGCAGTGACCATTTTAACATTGGCCGGGTCAACCCCAACTACGGTATCTGCTGCGGCGCATCCCCATACGGCAACTGATAGCGTTGAGATCAGTAACATTGAATTAATTGACATTTTCATACTTGGCTAATTCCTCCGCTTAACGTAAAACATAATATTAAGTGTCATCATTTGCTGCTTAGTATCGCACACAATCTGATACATGAGTCATATTATAGCATATAATGCGACCTAAATTGTGAAGATTGTGAAAAGTCGTTTAATCAATAATAAACTTACTCATTACCGAATAATTAACTAAAAAACACTACATCCAGCAAGGATTTTATGATTAATTTAGTCTAAAGTCAAGAGAAAAAATAAACCATTTCAATCCCCGTGGTGTAGCGCTTCACAAGTTTTTCTTATTTAAGAAAAATGTCTTATTCTAAGTTCAATTCCGGTTTTTTCAGATAATTCCTTACATTTCTCGATATCCTGTTCAGGAAGGACATCAACAATCGACCATTTGACATCTTTTATCTGTTCTTTGCATTTCACTGCAAAATCAACCATCTTATCAAAACCGTTTTCATATTTGGGTCTCGACACTTCCTGATACTTTGCCGCATCAGGTGCATTAAGGCTGACAGAAACGCTGTCGATCACCTTTGAAAGCTCAGGTACAATATTTCTGCCGTTTTCCTCATTGCCAAGCCCATTGGTATTAAGACGTGTCTTTAATCCGAATTCTTTTTTCACAAGCCCTGCCGCCTCAATAAGCGTATCCAGTGCACAGGTTGGTTCGCCGTATCCGCAGAACACAAGCTCATCATATCCGGAAAAATCATAATTACGTATCGCATCTAATACTTCTTCTTTGGTTGGATTTTTCTCATGCCATAGATTATCGGCACTTCCAAGTCCATTCTTTAGTGATCTGATGCAAAAAGTGCAACTGCAATTACATTTATTGGTAATATTCGCATAAACCGAGTTTTTGTATGTATATAAGATATCTGCCATTTCCCTGCTCCTTATGATGTAAATTTTAATATATTTCTCTTTATTCCCGCGCTCTGGAACGCTGCCGCTCCTATGTAGAAAAAGATCGCGCTTCCGCCGGACTGTACAAGGCTGCCCGACAAAGCAGACAATAGTGCAACTTCGCTTCCAAACAGAATCTTTTCCGCAATATAATATCCGGTCGCCGAGATAAAGAATGAAATTATTGGAGCTATAATATTTCTTTTCGTAAGAAGCGCATCGCTTTTACTTGTAAAAGGTAATACGATAAGCATCTTTATTATCACCGTGGCAACAGCCCACATAGGTGCTGTCAAAAGATCGGCGATTCCTCCCCCGAGTGCACCTACAATCATTGCATATGGCGCAGGCAAAAGTACCGCAGAAAGATATATGACCGAATCACCAAAGTGCACATATCCTCCGTTCACACCAACAGGTATATGAAAAATATATGCCGTAAATATGACGGTTAACGCAGTCATTGCTCCGGCGAGAGTCATAAGTCGTATTTTTGTATTTGCATTTTTCTCTGTCATGGAAACATCCCTCCCATATCAAATATTTATATGAAACTTTACAGCAAATCTGATTATATAGAAATAGTCAGATTATGTTTTTTTGATATGACCAGATGCTATTTGACAATTTAATCCCAATTTGATCAACTTGCCATTCGAGACTCGTCATAACAATCGACAATCTCTTTTTTATCGGCTTTTACCGCAGCAATCGCCGCAACCACAGCAAATGCTGCCATAATTATTGAAAATGTCCACGCATATTTAAGTCCGCAATTATCAAACAGATATCCGCTATAATACTTAACAATACCGGTTATAAACGCTGAAACAAAGTCTGTAATACCATACAATCTTCCTCTCAGATCGGCAGATACTTTTCCTGCCAGATACGCGCCTACAGCCGTGGCCGTCAGGATTTCTCCCAATGTAAAGAGAATTATTGATATATAATATCCCCCGATCAGACCAAATGACAGAAGGAACGAAGCAAAGCTGAGCACCTGAAATACTGTTCCTATCATATATTTTTTTTGCAAGAGATACTTTTTCCAGCAGCATGGTCATGAATGGAGTAAAAAGAACTACTATTATGCAGTTCAAACTTGCAACCGAACCATATATCGCCGCACCGGTTTCCGGATAAGCTTTGGAAATATCAAGTGGCATTAGATATCCAAACTGAGAATATGCCCCTTCTTGAAAACACATGGCTATAATAAAGAAAATAAGCGCAGTGCTGCTTTTAATGGCACTCCATATAGTCTCATTGCCCGCTTTCTTTACCATAGCGTTCGATTTGGCTTCTCTGCCGGCAAAACCTTTATCTTTCACAAAAAGCCCAATCAAAACGGTAGAAATTGATATTGCAAGTCCATTTATGATAAAGCACAATTGCAAATGGTTGTTAAACAAAAATCCTGCGATAGTCGGTGCAAGTATCAGTCCGATATTTTTTCCGAGGTACAGCAGCGAAAAGGCTTTTTCTCTTTTATCCTTGGGTGTTATATCAGCAACAAGCGCACTATAAGCAGGATGCTCAAGTGTCTGGAAAAAGGATCCCGCCATTATTACACATATCGCAAAGAGGGAAAGCGGTAAAAAACCACTTGTGATATAAAGGATAATAGATATAATATCGCAAAATATTATTAGTTTTTTCTTGTTAAATTTGTCTGCAAGATGTCCGCCCCATATATTTGCCGGAAGAAAGAACAATCCGCTGATTATTGAAAACATCGCAGTATCAGTGGCATTCATTCCAAGCTTCTTATTTAGGATCATAGTAAGAATCGGCCAGATCATCGCGCCAAGATTCGTTGCTATCCTTCCTATAAACAAAATGTAATTTTCTCTTTTAAGTCCCTTGTATTGTGTAAATAATCCCATGATGTCAATCCTTCCTCGAAGCAACTCTACGTATTAAGTCAAGAAGATAGCATTTTTACAATAAACAGTCAAGTTCCTGTCAAACTAAAAAGAGACCCCGACAATGTTCGCCAAGGTCTCTGATAATATCATGTGTGATTTCTTGATTTCTTATACAAGTGTACTGCCTTTATGTCTCTTAATCTCAAACTGACCGCCTGATGTGATTGTTTCTTCTACATATGCGGTAAGGATATCTCCGTAGCCACGCTGATCTTCCTTGCTAAATCCGGGTTCAAGTGATTGGAATTCCCCATCAGCATAGGTGATCGCCAGCGCATTGTTCTCACTTGTCTTAAGAATAAAGATAGTCTCTGCACCGTTTTTAACGGCAGTATATTCATAGCCGTTGCTTTCAAGGAAGCTCTCAATCTGGTTTGCATCTCCCGATACGGCATCTGCCATAGTCATATCAGAAGCAGAAGTTGCTGCTTCCTCTACAACTGCCTCTGTAAGAGCATCCACCTCCGCATTCAAAACTTCGTCCAAATTATTCATCTCGTCAGCTGACATGTCTCCTCCAATATCTTCAGTAATAGTTTGATCACTCTCCGGCTCCTTCATTGCGTCCATAAGAGCATCCATTTCAGCGGGATCGGGCAAACCACTCTCGACATTCGCCGCCTCTTTGGCAACAACTTCTCCAAGAAACGCATCTTCAGCAACAGGTGCTTCAGGTATAGCTTCTTCTATATCAGGAATTTCCTGAGTTTCTAATTTATCTTCTATAACAGGCTCATCCAAGATTACCTCCGAAAACTCAGGCATAGGTTCCGTTGCTTCCGTAATAGGAATCTCAGCCGACATATTCTCTGTAATCTCAGTTATGGGTGCCTCTGTAATACCGGTATCTGCAGTCTCGGTAATCGGCACTTCTGCAGCGTTATCAACTTCAGGTATCTCTGCCGCCAAAGCCTCTAAATTATCCATAATCGCCGCCTCTTCCTCTGAAAGGTTCACCTCTTCAGACTCTGCGTTACCGGAAGCATCTGCCTGCGCCATCGAAGCAAGCATCGCATCAACATCAGTTGCTGTCTCGGCTTCCGCCATTGCAGCAAGCATTGCATCGACATCAACAGCCGGTTCTGCTTCCTTAACCTCATCTACAGCTTCATCTGTAACTTCCTCAGCAGTTTCCTCTGTATCCAACAACTCTTCTATCGGTTCAATATCAATAGATTCTCCTTCTCCCAACGTCTCAACAGGTTTTTCCTCCGCCTGCACATCTGCAGCAATACCCTCGAGTGCCTCAGCAATCGCTGCATCAGTATCAAGAATATCCTGAGAACCGGGCGCAGCATCCGCTATCGCATTAAGTACATCAATTGGAGCATCATCAATTGCAGCGGCATTCCCCACATCCGTTGCAGTTCCCACATCTTCGCGCAAAAATCCTGCCGATGACTCTTCTGCCTTCATGGCAGCCAAGAGATCGTCAATATTTGCATTAGACAAATCCTGTTCGCTCAGAATATCCTGAGTGTCCATACCTTCCATATACTGTCTCCTTTCAAAGCTATCCTCTTATACAGATATTTCTTGCTGTCATTTAATAACAGCATATCATTCTTTCGGTATGTTTTTATTATCTTATAGTTTAACTATAATTAACAGTAAATTTTTTATAAATTCAGAATATTCCTTTTTTTAAACAAGATTTCATCTATTTTCTCGTAAATATTGTATACTCATTCTCTTTGATTATTTCCACTCTCCGGTATGTAAATCAATAAAATCTTCCAACCTAATATCCGCTACAAAATTGCCTCCATACTTCCCTGCATATGTTTGTGAATCATATTTAAAAGAAATATTATAGTAATTTCCATCAGATGTCTTGCGAACCAAATTATTATTCATCAAAAAATATATTAGTTTTTTATGCGCATCTTTATTGTCGCCATTTATATAAAAACAGCAAACACCATTATCTGAGTTTGCATGTTTAGCTTCTAAACACGCCCCCTCTTTTATTGCTTTTTTACATATATCCTTTGCAATTTCTATATCATTATAAAAATACATCCATTTTCCACAAACATCATCATTAAGTTTGTCGCTATCATCACTAAAGTAATATGTCCAAGCTATATTTCTATATACCGCAATTCCTTCATCTGCAAAGAAAGATGCATTCTCATGTTTTTTATCACATTTGGCAAAATCAGTTTCTATAGCTATGTCCGCTCCACCATATATAATGAATTTTCTTAAAAGCTTATCAACAGAAATTTTCACCTTCGGAATTGTATATTTTACTCCCTGCAATCCTTCTATATAAGCGCTAATTCTCTCAAAATAATCTTTAGCACGCGCAACATCCACTGTTGCCTTAAGTGCATCAAATCTTCCAAATTCGTTTATATTTTTCTCGTTCAGATTAAGTGCAAGCATATCTCTTAACATCTGTTCATCAACGCCTATAGCAGCTGTAACCCTATGAACCCGATCATTTTGAGCCGTTTCCATATATTCATTGATATAATCGCGAAGTGTAGCCCCTTCTCGTATCTCCACATCTCCGGCCTCAATATCATGCAAAAGAATATTCGCAAATTTTTGTTCTTCAACAGTAAGAGATGCAAATGTTCTGTGCAGCTCTTTCTTAGCTGCTTCTCTTGCATTATCATCTCCAATATCAAGCATCTTTTTGTACTTTTCAAATTTGGAGTTCATATAATCAACATCAATTTTTGATGTATCAATCGTGGTGAGATATCCCTTAAGTTCATATGGCGAATCGTCACCTTTCTTACCACCGCCCCCATTAAACAACTCTTTATATCTAAGCAAAAGAATCAAATAAATAGTCTCATCAAGCAACAGTGTCACACTCTTACTTTCTTCTTCATCATTGTCGAATACATATGTAAGCTTATCCCAAACAAATCCTTGAACTTTTGCCGCCTCCAAATATTCATTAAAGGAAAGAAATAATTTAGCAAACTGCTTCTTATCGCCAATTTCGTGAGGAAGTTTTTCAAAATTTTCTATTCCTGCCATCTCAAAAAGGTTCTTAATCTGAACGAAAAGTGCGTTCATATTTTCAATGTTTTTATCTAGTTTAATTGCAAACATTCCCAGCGGTTTGTCTCCGGAATACAATTTAACCGCAGCATCTATATTTCGTTCCATAGTAAATGGTGCCCTATAATACTTAATTGTTCCAAAAGGCTTATCCGCACCAAATAACCTATTCGTTCTTGAAAAAGCCTGAATAACACTCTCATACTTAAGCACCTTGTCAAGATATAACGCATTTATCCATTTAGAGTCATATCCCGTAAGCATCTGATCAACTACAATCAAAATATCAATCTGCTTTTCCGGTGTATACTCAATTCTCTCATATGCTTTCTTATGCGCCAGTCTGTTTTGTATATCCTTCTTCATCTTTGCCCAGCTACGCATTGTAAACGACTGATCATATTGCTTATTGTAATCTTCAATTATCTTTACCAAAGCATCTTCTTTGACAGCCATATTTTTATCTTCATTATCTATATTCGGATCAAAAAGAGCTGTAATCTTAATATTTGGATCAGCAGCTTTTATCCTATCATAATATTGACATGCTTCAAGTATCGTTGAGGTCGCAAAAATAGCATGAAATTTTCCGGCATGACTAATAGTAATCCAATTTTCAAGAATATCTTCAACAACCTTTTCTTGATGTTCGTTCGTCCTATATTGCCCATTTTCCAACAGATAATCTTCTATTCCACTAACATAGCTACCGTCATTTTTATGGTATCCTGCCATCGGAACATCTTGCATATATTTATAGAAAATCTTACTTTTCTTCGGATCACCGATTGCATCAGCCACTGTTTTTGCTTTTGCCTTTTCAAGTGCCACAGCCTCACGTTCATCTTTTTCCTTAAAGGTAATAACCTTTGTAGGATCAAACCCCAAAACATTTTTATCTCTTATACCATCAGCAATGCTATATCTATGAAGTTCATTTCCAAATACATCTGCAGTTGTGTTTCCTTTTTTCTCGTTTTCCATTTGAATCGGAGTACCACTAAAACCAAAAAACAAAGCATTAGTAAAAGTACGCTTCACAGTTTGCATCATTTCACCAAAAGATGATCTATGACATTCATCTACGATAAATACAATTCGCTTATTGATAATCCTTTGAAGATCCTCAGCTTTAAGTTTCATCTCAGTATCATTTTTTATATTACTCATCTTCTGAATTGAAGTTACTATCAATGTATTATGCGAATCATCACTCTTCAGTTTTGAAATAAGAACTTCCGTATCTTCTGTTTCCTGTATATATTCATTTTCTTCAGCAAAAGCCTTATAATCATCCGCACTCTGCGTTCCCAATTCTATCCTGTCTATAAGAAATACAACTTTATCCGCATCGTTTGAATTCGCAATTAGTTGTGCAGCTTTAAAAGACGTAAGTGTTTTTCCACTTCCGGTTGTATGCCATATATATCCGCCTAATTGGTCATTCTCTCCCCACCTGCCACGGTGTTTAGCCACTTTATCCGATATTCTGTTTACTGCCCAATACTGATACGATCTCAGAACTTTTAATACACCCTCCATATCATCTGCAACCGTATAAAACCCAATCATTTGATGAGCTAACGGAATAGATAAAATTCTTGACGCGATATCTTTCCAATTATTTATAGGCTCATTGTTAAAATCTGCCCAGTGGAAATAAAAGTCCGGATTAAAGCTCCCCTCCGGTCCCGGATTAGCGTAATATTGAGTTTCTTCGGGATTCATAGCTACAAAAATTTGAATCAAAGAAAACAATCCCGTAAATACGCCTTCATAAGCATATTTCTCAATCTGTCCCTCTGCGTTAGATATTGGAACGCCGCTTTTCTTTAATTCAACATGAATTAGCGGCATGCCATTTATTAGAAGTTGAAAGTCGCCTCTCCTATCCGGAAAAATTTCACGTCTAGCTTTAAATTTAGGCTGACGCGCTATCTGATACCGGCTTTGTCCTGCGGCAATTTCCTTTCTGTCGTATATCTTAAGTGATACTTCTTTCCCAAAATGCATCTTATCATCCGGGTTATCTCTAGTTATGGCTACAGTTCTTCCATTGATAAAACCATTTAATCTATGCGGTGTCCTTAAAAATCTTATCTGATCCAGGATCTGCTGCATCTCCCCATCAGTAAGAGGATAATCATTTAGTTTATCTATCGATCTATTGTTTTCAAAAAGAATATCCGCCCAGTTGCGTACCAATTCTTCTTCATTTTTATATTCAAGAACTTGTTTTTCCCAACCATATGTAGTAGTTAGCAAATTAATTAACGCATCTTCAAAATCTTTTTCATCATTAAAAGACATAAGCCCCCCTCAATACAAAAAGTTTTTTATTATACGAATTTAAATCTTATTTCTAACCATCATAAGCGTATATCCAAGTAAATTCTGCCCTTTCCATTCGCTTACATCCATGCGTTTAGGGTCTGACATAGATAATCCAATTCCCCATATTTTGTCTTTAACAGCACATTCTGCAAGAATTGCTTCACCTGTTCCTTTTAACACACTTTTCATCTCTTCATTTTGAGAAAACTTTGCCAAAAGCCCATCATATACTACTATTTGCCTGACTCCATTCCATACATTATCGTTGTAATCTTTTACTTGTCTTCCAAGTATTTTAATCTTTGACACATCATCAGTTTTCAATATCTTAGTAGCAATTTCTTCATCACAAAAACATAATGCCTTTCGATGCATCATATACTGCTCCATAGACGAATATTCGGCACCTAAACAAGTAAATTTCGATAGATACCAGTTGCTCAATACACCATATTCTTCATCAGGGTTGTGAAAACAAATTATCTTCATTTAGAACCACCCACTTTTTTTACAGCAAGATCAAGCTCAAGATCATGTAAACCATAGTAAGCCTTAATCAAAAAATCTATGGGAACTTTATCTATAACTTCTACGCTTGAAATATTGTAATACCATTGATAATATGCATAGAATTCGCCAATCCAATCAGGAATAAAACCTTCCATTGATTCTCCGGGTTTCAATTCATATCCTTCTGTATCTACGAAATAATTCCAAAGTGTTTTGGCATCCATAGTATTAACATAAGCTTTTGCCTCATCAATACACTTTCTTGTCTTACTACGCATATAAGCCTTAATGAAGTCTATTGTATCTTTATCACGATATGTAAAAGCAACATAATCAAATAATTTTCCCTGATTCTCTACAACATCATCCAAATATTCCTCTGCATATGCCTGCATTATTATTCCCTCTCAAAACAACGTGCTAAATACTTTAGTAACTTTATTTGCTTCAGAGTCTACCAACTCACGCATACTCCTTCTAGCTCTAACATCTCTCTCGTTGTATTTTACATTAAACTCATTATAGTCAACTATACTTAATTCATCTTGAATTTCCTTTAAGCGAGAATATGCCTTTTCTGTTTTTATGCAATACTGTATTCCCAATTCACCAAGAGAAAGTAATTCTTCCAAAATATCAATATCTATATTATCTCTGACAAATTCCTTTGCAATGTAGAAATATGATGCATTTGCACGCCAGCCTTTTATCACATCATACTCTGATGTTTCAACGCCATATTTCTCAATGAATTTCGCGGCAAGAACACGATATCTCTTTGAATCAGCTGCGTCTCTGTGCTTCATCAGTTCAGCAAGCCATGAAAGAACATTCAGTTGTTGAAAATCGAGAATTTTTAAATCTTCTGTATCCAGTTCAAACTTATGAACCCATCCATTGCAATCATCAGGTCGACAAACAGCCCATTCCTTAGCTAAATCATAATTTTCCGTAAGATAAAAGCCACGGCCATAATCATGCTTGTCATCACCTTGTCCATAAGTAGGCGTAACAATTTTATTGTATGTCCCATGATACAAAATCAATTTTTCCATTTATTTTTTCCTTCTATACAAACATTTTTTCCAACATCGATTTCTTAATAATAATAAGTTTTTCTAACTTACGCTGATTAAGGGTGATAAGGTTGTCGATACCTTCTAAATATCGTCCAATTTTCTCCTGTTCTGCCTTTTCTGGCAATACAACAGGAAAGTCTACAAGTATGTTTTGATTAAGATGTTTTATGGTTCCGCCTGTAGCCTTTTGACCAACATAATCCATTAAGAAAGGAGCTTTTAAATATTGGAATAAATATTTTCCGTCAACAGAATTTTTATCTCTTATCTCAACATTAAACACCCCAGCATTAAGTGTTGCAGGTAGCTTTAATCCTTGAACATAAGCGACTTTTCCTAATGTTCCGTCTTTTGTTATAAGAATACTTCCATTACTTATTTGTATATGAGGATCCTGGTCATATCTTTCCTTTTCGACATAATGACAAGTAGCGTAGTTTATTTTTCCATCATCAAAATCTGTTCCGGTGATAAGCATATAATTTCCCTGATCTAAGAACTCCGATGTACGAAGATTTTGCCATCCAATTCTTGCGTGCATTGTTGCTATCTCAGATAACTTACGCTGTTCCCAATCGTCAGTAAATCCAGAAAATCTAATCTCAGGCGTTTTTTCTCCTTTTTGAGGAAACATTTTTTCTAGCATGGATTTTTTTATATTTATTAGTTTGTCACACTTACGCTGATGAAGGGTGATAAGGTTATCGATGTTCGAAAATGTATCTGATATTTTCTCTTGCTCTTTCAAATTTTTTGGTAATCTGATTTCAACTGATGCCAGCGATTTTTGACTCACTCCCTTAGCGGTTCCGCCACTGGAAAGAGCTGTCAAATCTGCGAATACAGTAGGCGTTCTCAGAACGGTTGCAAGAAAATTTTCTGTTATAAGATTATCTTTAACATCAAAAGCTATGGTTCTCTGACTAAGAATATATCGCTGATTATCAGGCACTTGCGCAACATTTCCCATAGGCGCCTCTGTAGTAAAAAGAACCTGTCCTTTATGAAGTTCATTCCCGGTCATCCATTTATCATACAGTTCCTGGTTCCCATAATGAACATCCTGATTGAAGTCAATATATCCATCTTTTACATTAAGAGCAGATAATGCTAAATAGCCTTCTTCACTCCAATCCATTCCTAACTTTTTAGGTGTTCTTCCTCTGAAATCAGTTATTTTTTGGATGCAGTCAAGCAACTTACGCTGTTCCCAATCGTCATTTAACCCCAAAAATCTAATTTGTGGCTGTCTATTTATCATTTTCATTATCCTCTAATAACTTTTTTAATTCAAAAACACCTTGCATATCATAGCTGTTGCCAGTAAGCTCTCCTAACATTTTTCCAAGATCAACAGAAATATTTTTTATTTCTTTATCAACATCCTCATATGTAGTTTCATATTTTTCTGCAATAGTTTCTAAGTTTAACACCAAATCTTTTATTATCTGAACCGGAATATCTGCAATCCCTTCTGCAATCGGCTCAATCCACTTTTTCTCAAATAAAAGCGTAGCTTCCTCATCTGATAAATTTTCAATTTTATTCTTTGTAGCAATTTCTAACTCCACTTCTTTTTCCTTAATATCCTTTTTTAGCTTCTTCTCTTCCTTATTCAGTGAATCTACCTTCTTAAGGACATCCAAAGTTTCATCTTCCACATCATTATTTTTTATTGCTCTAGCTACCTCTTTAAAATCAAAAGCCGTGTTATCATCATTAATAAAATCACCGGCTTTATCCTCCTCAGATAATTGATCTAAAAGCTCTTCATATCCCGAAGATATTTCTGATATCCTGTTATACAGCTTACTGAGTTCCTTCTTTTCTCCCACTAAAAAAGTATTCTGAACAAGTTCAAATGGGAATATATGTCCAATATACCCCTCTTGGACTTCAACTTCTTTACCTTTTTTCTTTTTTATTACCATATTGGGATCAACTTTACGAATGGCTTCATGCCCTTCAGTCTGTATTATCTCGAGATCGATGGAAATTAGTTGCCACATATCATCTACAATCTGATAAGCAATATATGGATCACCAAGTTTCAAACATACAAATCTCTTAAAGATTTCTGTTGCAATGACATCTTCCTCTGCTGCAATATTTAGGTCGTCCTGTCTATCAATAAGTTCTTTTTTTAAATATATATTAAGATCAGCAAAAGCATTCTCATATGCAGAAATAAAATCTTTTACATCCACATGCTCATTTATAATGTGCTTAATATTCTTATCTGCAAATGTAAGATACTGCTCCAAAGGATCAATAAATAAAGCATTTCTAAGATTAGGAAATGCCTTCCAATAATCCTTTAGATCATCCACCTCAGCTCTGGGGATTCCCCCAAACATAGAAGCATATATATCCCAACTTTCTGCTTTTTCGGAAGAGTCAACATAGCGAGGGATATTAAGATTGTATTCATTTTTTCTTATCAGCTCTCTTGATACAACTTTAGAGAATCCTGCTATATCTTTTCTCTCAATTACTGTATCTACAATCTTCTTTATATCACAAGCTCTAAGTTTATTATTCTTTCCAACCTTTTCAAACCCTTTAGAAGCATCAATAAACAATATATCAGTATTGTCCCTTTTTTGTTTCAATACCATTATTATCGTTGGAATACCTGTTCCAAAAAAAAATATTTGCCGGAAGCCCAATAATAGTATCAATTTTATTATTTTCTATAAGATTTTTTCTTATACTTCCTTCTTCATTCCCACGAAATAATACACCATGTGGAAGTACAATCGCCATAATACCATCAGGCTTAATATGATACAGATCATGTAGAAGAAACGCATAATCCGCCTTTCCTTTTGGTGCAAGACCATATCCGTTATATCTGGGATCAGAATCTTTTTCAGCCGGATCCCATTTCTGAGAATATGGAGGATTGGAAACAACCGCATCTACATAAAGTGGTTTGTATGTTCCGATGCGATCACCCTCTTCAAAATATGGCCAATCTTCTTCTAACGTATCTCCATTTCTGGTGAAAATATTACTTGGAAGAATTCCTCTCATTACAAGATTCATTCTTGTAAGATTATATGTATTTTGTTTAAGCTCTTGAGCATAATACTTAATCCTATCACTATTTCCAAGATTCTTTTCTATACTCTTACCGATATTGATAAGCAAACTTCCGGACCCGGAAGTCGGATCAAATATCTCTATTTCATTCCTATCTTTCAAATGATTTGCAACAATTTCACTCATAAGTACAGAAACTTCATGTGGCGTGTAAAACTCTCCCGCTTTTTTTCCTGCATTTGCCGCAAAATTCGAAATAAGATACTCATAGATAAAACCAAGAACATCATAATCTTGTTTTCCATCCATAGGAATATCCGCAATAAGTCTAAGCAGCTCTCCAATTGCTTTTGTTTGATTTGCCGCCGTATCGCCCAACTTAGACAATCCAACTCTTAATGTCTCAAAAATATTATCAAAAACCTTTTTCTGTAATGGATTAATGCATCTATCAAATGCTGACAATGCATCTCTAACATCTGCCACATCAAAATCATTACGTTTATCAATCCATGTAGAGAAAAGATTTTGATATGAGATAAAGTATCCAATATTATTCTGGACATCCTCCATTATTTCAGTATCATCCTCAGTTACGGTATTCATATCCTCTTTGGTATATCCCAGTTCAATCAAATACTTCTCTTCTTTATCCGAAAGAAACTTATAAAAAATAAAGCCTAAAATATAATCCTTATATTCATTGGCTTCAATCTTAGAACGCATCTCATTTGCAGATTCCCATATTTTTGCAGCAAGTTGTTGCTTATTCATAAATAAAAACTCCCTCTATTTCTTCAAAGTATCTTTTTATTCAAAATGATTTATTTTATTATATTTCTTTAATGAATACTTAAGTAGATTATAAAACTTTGTATCTAATACACACTGTTCCATAAATGCATTTTCGGATCTCACCTGTCGTTTTATAACCACCGGTCTACTATTATAATATGCATCAACAAATGCGAAATATCTTCCTACCGGTTCATAAATTGGATTATTGCCATTATCTATAAATTTTCTAATAAACCCTAATTCATCAGCACTTAACCTATCCATATAATCCCAAAGCCTTTGGACTGCTTCATTCATTTGTTTCTCGTTATAAGTTTTGTCTTCAATGTAATCTTTAACCCTATATATTATCTTTTTAGCCATAAACTGAATCAGTGTAATAAATAAAAAAATAATTCCTACTCAAACAAGAATAAAAATATTTTTCCCCAATTTGACAATCAACCAATACGATTCTGGAGTGAATGCATAAGTAAGTGCACCTGCAACTAAAGCAAATACTGTTGGAATCAGTCGTTTTTCCAATAAAACTTTTATCATTTCAGAAAAAATGTTGCACTACCCTTCCCCCTGCTTTTATTATCATTAACTATAATTGAATCAATGCTAAATCTATACGCCTTTAATTATATCACAGCAATATTCCCCAAAGTGTGTAAATATGCATTCTCAATATGCATAGTTTTTCAAAACAATACAATTTTCAAAATCCACTATAGCCTTAAAATACCAATTATCGCTGTTCGTCAGATAGATTGGTTATATCATAACCATATTTACTATCTCTTTGGACGTTATTGCGGCTTCGATCCCCGACTTTCCCAAAGACGAGATTCAAAAAATCTTTGATAGCATCACAAAAAATAATAATTAAAGTAAACTGTAAACAAAACGGAGACAGCTCATATGAGTTATCTCCGTTTGTTGATAGAGCGGCTCTATCATCTATATATCATGCCCCACTTTGTGCTCGTTCCCTTCATCCCATTCATCGTAGATATCAATTGCAGGATTCATTTTAAGTTCTTTGTAGAAATCGCTGTTATAGAATCTTTCTATCGCGTCAACATCACGCTCAGGCCCGTTCTTTACCGTTGTATATATACTTAGATTAACTCGGTCAAAATACTTCAGTCCTATCTCAATATCTTTTTTGAGCTGTTCGATAGTCTGACCTTCCATCCCGAACATAATATTGATCCATTGAAAATGCTGTGCTATCTGCTCAGGTGTAACGCCCGGAAGTCCTTTATGCAGAATATCTTCTCTGATATGCTCATCGAAGGTTTCAACGCCGCAGCGAAAAACCGTATTAATACCATACTGCTTAAAAAACTCGGTGAAAAAGCGATTTGCATCTCTATAAATATAATGTCCTTCAAGGATAACTGTCTTAATTCCCTTATCCCTGCAAGTTTCCCTGATGTAGTTGATCGTAGTAAACGGAAGCTCGGTATATGACGCCGAACAGGTAACTTCAAGAACCGATGCCCCCACTTCCGCTCCTTTTACCTGAGCGAGTACTTTTTTATTTACCGAATCACATGCAAGGACTGACGAGGATTTATCATCCTGATAATCGCAAAAAGTACATTTTCCCCAAGAACAGCCAAGAGATACCAATAATACATTTTCTCTTTTCATAGAGCTCGTGTTTTCATCTACAAGCTGATAGCGTACAAGATCGTAGATCATGCAACTGCCTCCTGCTCGTCATCATCTTTTTCCAAAAGAATTCCACTTTTGCGGTTAAGATATCCCGCTAGGTACAAAAACGGTGTATCGCAGGCCGCGATAAGCATCTCTATAACAGATCCCGCAAGAGCAACTTCGAGACAATATAAAAGCGGAAATGTTCCGATAAATGCAAGTATTGAAAATCCGAAGTTCTCAGCGCAGTTGCAAAGGATGGTAGAGATGTTATTTCTGAACCACATATATTTTCCACCTGTCTTCTGCTTAATCTTCTGATAAAGAATAACGTCCACCCAGTTTGATAACACAAACATTACTCCGGACGCTGTCGTAATTCTCACAGACATAGCAAAAATGCTTTTCATGGCACCATCTACCGTATCATATGAATTCGGAACAAAAAGCTGTGTGAATATTGCAAAGATAATATAGGCAATGAGCGCTGCCGCCGCGATCTTCACAGCATTCTTGCTTGCTTTGTCACTGTACTTCTCATTGAGAATATCTGTCGTAAGGTATGTCGAAGCAAACATGACATTTCCAAGAGCCGTTGAGATACCGCCGATATCAACCTGCTTGGAAACCTGAATATTTGCAAAAAACAACTGCAAGTGCCATCCATGTATAGAGCCCCCACTTTCCAAAAAGCTTGTCCATTACAAGGACTCCCGAAAAACATACGATAAGTTCCAATATGCCCAGTAATAAATTCATTTTCTATGACCTTTCTTTAATAATAAAAGTTTGTATCAAATAATTGCGCAGGGAAAATCAGAAACAAAAACAGAAAAAGCTCTGCGAATGTACGCAGAGCTATCAGAATGCATGATAATACATGTTATTTCCAATCAGCCCTGGTTTTGTTTAACGACAGGATGGTGCAAACGAACTGTCGGGTCATTACTGATATGACCTTGGGTATAGTACTACGAGTTTTGGGCGGTGTCAAGACGTGTTTTATTTCGTATATTATTTTTCTTAATGATAATCATTGACACTATTTCTAAAACATGGTATAAGTGTACTAGGAGTGTTAATACACTATTACTAAACAATAACCCCCCTTTAACATATTTATTCAATCTATTACAGCAAAAGAAAGTATAAAGATATGAACAGACACATGGCAGCACAACCGGCACAATTCATGCCGAACAATCGCATAATAAATTTTAACGAAAGTAAAAATATAAGGCAACGGAACCAAACAAAAAAAACTGCTCCAAAAAGGAAAAACAAACTCAAAAAAAATGTAATTTTTCTTTTTATAGAATTAATCATACTGATATCACTCGGAGCACAGGCATTCCTGATTTTATCCAAAAAAAGTAACGTTGAGATTGCTGCAGAGACAAAAATTCCATCTTGGATAGATGTTCAACTTATAGATCAAGGCAACCCATCAAGAAGTGGTGTGATTCTTGAAGGTATAAATGACATTGTAATCCATTATGTCGGTAACCCAAGGACTACCGCACAGCAAAACAGAGATTTCTACAACCAGCAGGATTCAGATGTATGCTCACATTTTGTTGTAGGAATGGATGGCGAGATAATAATGTGCGTTCCTCTCACTGAAAAGTCCGCTTCAAGTAATGACAGAAACAAAGACACCATTTCTATTGAGGTATGCCACCCGGATGTCACAGGCGAATTTACAGATGAGTCTTACCAGTCTCTGATAAAGCTCGTAAACTGGCTCAGAGCAACATTTAATCTCAGTACGGACCATGTTATAAGGCATTACGAAGTTACCGGAAAAGAGTGTCCGATGTATTATGTAAAAAATCCGGAAAAGTGGGATCAGTTTAAGGCAGATCTAAAGGCTGCCGAAGAGGGAAAAGAAGTTACAAGTACATATCCCAAGCATGCATCTGAAGACGACATAAATTATGGTCTGGATGATAGTGATGATACTGAAGATGATACTGAAGATTATTCTGCGGAGAATAGTGAGGATGTAGATTATAGTGAATCTAATGATTATTATGCAGATAATGCGGAATATATAGAGTATTCGTATGAGACACCGGTTGAGGAGTATGAAGAGATTTATTATTAAAAGAGAGTGAGTTGGGGAATTGCGAGCGGTTATGCGATGATGGCATAGTGCGAGCGCCCATACAAGAAAAAAGCACCACATCGTACATTGCTTATAAATAATCAGTACGATGTGGTGTTTTTCTCTTGTCGTCCGTTGTCGCAAAGCTCTGCCAAGCGCATAATCAATCACGCTCCTTCGGAGCTTTTCAAAATAAAAAAGAGAACTGCCCTTTCAAGCAAGCTTGAGGGCAGTTCTCTTTTTTATTTTGACCACTACGTGGCGATTGATTATGTGCTTGGCGAGTTTTGCTCGTTATCGCTTACATCATCCCCATACCGGGGCCCCCAGCGGGCATTGCGGGAGCGGGTTCTTTGATTGTTGCTACGGCTGCTTCTGTTGTAAGGAAGCTTGATGCAACGGATGTAGCGTTCTGGATAGCGCTTCTTGTAACCTTGGCAGGATCGATGATTCCGTCCTTAACCATGTCTACGTACTCTTCTGAGTATGCATTGAAGCCTACGCCGACTTTGCTCTCTTTAACCTTGTTAACTATAACAGATCCGTCAAGACCTGCGTTGTTAGCGATGTGGAAAAGAGGAGCCTCAAGTGCCTTAAGAACTACATTTGCACCTGTCTTCTCATCTCCCTCAAGGCTTGCAGCAAGTTTCTCAACTTCCTTAGATGCATGGATATAAGCTGATCCACCACCGAAGATGATACCTTCTTCTACTGCCGCTCTTGTAGCATTGAGAGCATCTTCCATTCTGTACTTAGCTTCTTTCATTTCAGTCTCAGTTGCAGCACCTACTCTGATAACGGCTACGCCGCCTGCAAGCTTAGCAAGTCTCTCCTGAAGTTTCTCTTTATCGAAATCAGATGTTGTATCTTCAATCTGCTTCTTGATCTGAGCAACTCTTGCTGCGATCTCATCTTTCTCTCCAAGACCGTCAACGATTGTTGTCTTCTCTTTTTCTACCTTGATGCTCTTAGCTCTTCCGAGGTCATCAAGTGTTGTATCCTTAAGCTCAAGGCCAAGGTCTGAAGAAATAACCTTACCACCTGTAAGGATTGCGATATCCTCAAGCATAGCTTTTCTTCTGTCACCGTATCCGGGAGCCTTAACCGCTACTACATTGAATGTTCCGCGAAGCTTGTTAACGATAAGTGTTGTAAGAGCCTCACCGTCTACATCCTCGGCAATGATAAGGAGCTTAGATCCTGTCTTAACGATCTGCTCAAGAAGAGGGAGGATATCCTGAATGTTTGAAATCTTCTTATCTGTGATAAGAACATAAGGATCTTCAAGATTTGCTTCCATCTTGTCCATATCTGTAGCCATGTAAGCTGAGATATATCCTCTGTCAAACTGCATTCCTTCTACAAGGTCAAGCTCAGTCTGCATTGTCTTTGACTCTTCGATTGTGATAACGCCGTCGTTTGAAACCTTCTCCATAGCGTCAGCGATCATCTGTCCTACTTCATCATCTCCAGATGAAACAGCGGCAACTCTCATGATCTGATCCTTGCCCTTAACCTTTGTAGCCATCTTTCCGATTGCTTCTACAGCGCACTCTGTAGCCTTCTTCATACCCTTTCTGAGTACGATGGGGTTAGCACCTGCAGCAAGATTCTTAACACCTTCATTGATCATTGCCTGTGCAAGAACTGTAGCTGTTGTTGTTCCGTCACCTGCTACATCGTTTGTCTTTGTAGCAACTTCTTTTACAAGCTGAGCGCCCATGTTCTCATAAGCATCTTCAAGCTCGATCTCTTTTGCAATTGTAACACCGTCGTTTGTGATTGTAGGTGCACCGTATGATTTATCAAGAACTACGTTTCTACCCTTAGGTCCGATTGTAACTCTGACTGTATCTGCAAGCTTATTAACGCCTTCCACCATAGCTGTGCGGGCGTCTGCGCCGTACTTAATTGTCTTTGCCATTTATTTATCCTCCGAATGTGTTTGATTATTTAATGATAGCAAGTATATCGTTCTGCTTAACAATAATATATGTTACATCATCAAGCTTTACTTCTGTTCCGGCATATTTTGAATAGATAACATTGTCACCCTTCTTAACCTGCATAGTAACTTCTTTACCGTCAACTACTCCACCGGGTCCGACAGCGATAACTTCTGCCTGCTGAGGCTTCTCCTTCTCTGCTCCGGGAAGTACGATTCCTGATTTTGTTGTCTCTTCTGCTTCAAGCTGCTTTAATACAACTCTGTCTGCAAGTGGTTGTAATTTCATTACAAATGCCTCCTTTATATGATGGTTTGAATAATCTTTTTAATTGTTAGCACTCTTTTAAGTTGAGTGCTAACCTCTAAGAACATATATTAGTGACTTCGCTTTATATGTGCAAACGCGAATATAATACCATATTTATTATATTCGCGTTTTTTCTTTCATATTCTCTTTTTTTCTCTCTTTTGCATCATATACTTTTTTATGGCTTAAAATACGTAATCGCAACAATCTTATCATCCACTGCAAACGTGATTCCGCAGTCCTTGAAATCATAATTCATGATATGGCTTCCCTCATCAGCTTCACTTGAAGGCTCTCCGTAAGCGGCTCTTAATTCTTCTTCCGTACTTCCGACGGAAATGCCTTTGGAAGTCTTTAAGTTCTCATCATGAACCGTAAGCTGTGCAGGCTTTTTAACCCCATCGACCTCTTCAGTGAAAAGAATCATTCTATCGGTATCAATATAATAGATATTTCCGGAATTATCGCCCGTCTGATTATCTTCCGTACTGATAACGCTCAGTATCGTTTCAATATCATCATTTATTGAAGCAACTTTTCCGTTGTATTCAAAAGAACCGGCAGGAAGCTCAGGTTCCTCGGAAGTTGCTTCCGTAGCCGATTCTTCTCCCGAAGCTCCATCGGATGATTCTTCCGAGCTGCTTTCACTAAATAACCCTTCTATGTCAATGTCCTTTTCATCATTGATAAAAGACTCAACAAATTCACCTATATCGGATACTTCCTCTATATCCGGTAATCCCTCGATTTCGGGCAGTCCCTCTATTTCAGGTAGCTCATCACATCCGGAAAGTGCGAACATCAGCACTGTTGCCATTAAACATGTCAAAATTCTTTTTTTCATACAACCAACTCCCTTTCAAAAACCCCAACTAACAAAAAAGACCGCACAAACAGCAGATCAACCCGCTATTTTGCAGTCAAACCATCTCTTTATATAAATATAAAAGATTTACGACTTTGCGCCCATACATTGCTATATGTTTGCCCTGTTTTATATATGTTAATTTTAACATAACTGTAAAATATTATCAATCTCAGCCACTCCATGTCAGGCATTCTCCTTTATTTGCAAATATTCCAGCCTTATAATCCACTTTTATGGCACAAACTCTTGCATCATTCGAAAAAATTATTTATAATCATTTTATTAACATATATTTTACAAAAATGTAGAGAAACTTCGTCTCTAAGATTGGAAAATGCTATGGAAACTAAAATAATATTCATCAATGATGAACTTACATCGCATAAAAAAGAACTTGAGAGCTGCAGAAAAGAGATCAACGAACTCCTGACAAAGTTCGAAAAAATGGAGCTTGATCCCGCCAACAAAAGCTACGTACGCATGATGGCAGCCAAGATCAACATAACAATGCACGATATTGATTCAAATATCCGAAAGATATCTTTTGCATATAATATCGCGGAGCAGTATGCCGAGAGGCTCATCAACTATTCATATATGAAAAACACGCTTCTTACGAATGATACCGAAGATGAAAGTCCGGATACAAAGCATTCCCAAAATTGAATGTCAAAACATCAAAAAAGCTCATAATAATACCTCCTGCCAACTTCTAATGACAGGAGGTTTTATATACCTAAAATATTTACATAAGTTTCTTTCGTCCGAGCATTTTTCTGATCATGCCCTTGGACATCTCAAAGCCAAGCGATCCCGAATTAACAACAATCATATCTTCAGGCGCGCCCATAAGATCCGATGCTTTCCAGATCCAGCCGCCCCACTCTTCCTGGGAATAAACCTTATTAAATTCATCCCAGTCGGTAAATACCGGAGTTGCGTTAGTTTCATTCTTTCCGCTTCCTTTGGAAAGGCAGGGAATGGAAATCTTTGTCCCCTTTTTCACCGAACCCTTTGCATCAATTCTTTTGGCAATCTGGTCCATCCCTTTGACAGGCACCAGAAACGAAGCACTTCGAAATGTTTTGACTATATCTTCTTCAAGCTTCTTAAGCATTTCTTTTTTCCCGTCATAATCGGCACTGTAAAGGCGCTCTTCCTGGAACTTTGCCACCGAGCGGAAAAAATCCGGATTCATCACGGGACGGTTTATTGCAGGCGTCTTGCTAAAATCCGGCGCCGGGATTATTTCTTCGCTCTTAATAGATATCGCAGAATATGCTAGGATATCTACCTGAAAAACCGCTACTCCGCGCATATAAGCCGAGATACCAAAGAATCTGAACAGATCGCTGTGAGGTATTTCAGTTACTTCAAATGTTGTTCTGAACTGTTTCATAAAGTAACCGACACATTCATCGGCATACTCTCTTTCCGTAAAAACCCAGACCCTGTTTCCGTCATCGATAAACGGCGAATGAGTTATCCTGTCTGTAACCGTCCAAAGACATTCCGCTGACTTAAGCCTTTCTATTATGATCTTCTTAAGTACGTCTATTGCCTTAACAAATCTGACTGCGTGCGCATCCTTCTTCTTTAAGGTATCCTTGCTTATACCTACAAATAATCCCTTTTCGACTGCATAACACGCATTTGAATGAATCGTAATAATATCCTGGATCGGGAGCTTTTTAATCTCCTTCATGGTTTCTGTTTCATCCGGACTTATCCTTGGCACATACCTGTCACTTATGGCATGTGCATGCTGTGTTCTCTCTTCTCTTGTCATTAATAAAAAAATATCCCTTTTGTCTTTTGCTGTTTCTTCTGCTACGTTATTAGGAAATTAATTATATAAACTTCCTATTAACATCTTACCATGTGCGCCCTCTTATAGCAATAATTAGCCCTCTTAAAACCTGCCATAATTATTTCATACTCTTTTAATAATAAATAAATTGCATCCACAGCACTTATATTACATAATACTGTTAAGAAAATGTCGCTTTCAAAACATGGATGTTTTGAGTTTACAGATGTATCGCATGTACAAGGAGGGCAATGTTATGAGCACAAATATATTTAACAGTCTATCGGGCTCATACAATTACATGTCCGATATGAGCAATCTTATTTCGGATTATTCAAGCATAAAAAACGGCTCTTACAGGTCGCTTATGAAATCATATGTGAAAAAAGTCGGCAATCAGGCAGCACTTGATGCATATCGCGAAACAGGAAGCACTGCAAACGTTTCTGTTTCAGATCCCGACAAGGCTACAGATTCAAAGAAAGTAACTTCTACATCAAATACCAAAGACACAAGCAAAGTTACTGCAGACAAATACGAGAAATTCAAATCAAACTGGCTTGATAACCAGCTTAAACAATATGAAAAAGACGGCAGTAAAACTACTGCCGCCGACACATCTGTATCAATTGATACAACAACTTAATTTGTTTTATGCGGAATCTCTTTTCCCGCAAGATCGATATAGTTCTCTTTAAGAGCTATAGCCCAGTACTTTTCCGGAATATCCGGCCATTTAACTGCTCCGCGCTCCTGCTCGCACAATCGCATGGCGCGGAGCATAACTGTTTCAGTAAGATCTACTCCCGTCCTTATCGTGTGCATCGCAAGTGCGGCCCAGGCAGGTGCAATATTGCAAAGGCCCGACTCCTTAAATTCCTTTAAAATTTCTTTCCTGTTATATTCAAGCTGAATAAGCTCTTCTTCCCATGTCTTCCCGTTTCCGTGAAGAATGCAGAACTGCGTCTTTCCTCCATGGAACCACGGAATACCTATAGATCCGGGTCCTACCGTTTTTTTTCCCTCTGTAAACATATGCATCCTGAATATGCACATGCCCGTGAAGAAGGAGCGACGTGTTCATATGCGCAAGTATCCTCTTCGTATTTCTCTTTTCTCTGATAAGCACCTCACTGGTATTCTCGGGCGAACCATGACAATACTGAAATTTCGGCATTCCCGGCATCTCATATATTCCCTGATTCTGAAGCGAAGCAAAAAAATCAAAATCTTTCTCCGTAAGATTATTATAAGTATAAAGAAGACTTCCGCTCGAAGATCCGGCTTTCCAGCCTTCTCCGCCTCTTTTCTTGTAGTTAAGAAGGTACTCTTCTCTGTTTCCGCGGATTATGCAGGTATTAAAGTACTGCTTGAGAACATAAATAAGTTCCATTGTCTTCTGAGGATACGGGCAATCCGACACATAATCCCCCAAGAGTATGAAATTCGTTATTCCTCTCTCCATCGTATAATCAATGCAAGCCTGCAACGCAGAATGATTGCCGTGTATATCGGCAAATACCGCAATATCCATCATATAAGACTAAAACTCCGTTCATCAAACTGTCTTGTAAAGAGATCGTAATAATACCCCTTCAGCGCCATCAATTCCTTGTGTTTTCCTCTTTCAGTAATCTTACCGTCTCTTACTACCAATATTATATCAGCATCTACGATAGTTGACAGCCTATGTGCTATAACAAAAGAGGTTCTGCCCTTGGTAACAGTGACTATAGCGTCCTGTATAGCCCTCTCCGTAACAGTATCTATCGAAGACGTTGCCTCATCCAATATAAGTATCTTGGGATCTGCAAGTATAGCCCTCGCAAAAGAAAGCAGCTGCTTCTCTCCCGTTGACAACATGCCTCCGTCCTCGCCGACGTCACTGTCAAGGCCCTTCTCCATCTTTTTGATTATATCCTCGGCAGATACAAGCCTTAACGCCTCCATAATCTCTTCATCCGTCGCATCTGCCTTACCATACCTGAGATTGTCTCTGACAGAACCCGAAAACAGATGCGGAGTCTGAAGCACATATCCCAGATTACTGTGAAGCCACAGAAGCGACCTCTCCGCAGCGTCACGTCCGTCAATAAGAATCTGACCTTTGGTGGGTTTAAAAAAATCTGCAGACAAGATTGACAAGCGTAGACTTACCCGCACCTGTCTCGCCGACTATCGCCACATTTGTTCCCTTCGGCACCTTTAGATTAAAATTCTCAAGAACATATTCATCTCCGTCAGGATATCTGAAAGACACATCCTTAAACTCAATATCTCCTACCAGAGGTTCCCAGTTTTCTTTCTTGGGATTAAAAGTATCACCGTACTTCTCTATTACTTCTTTCGAATCGGAAACATCGGATTCCGTCTCCAAGAGTTTAAAAAGTCTCTCCACATTTACCTGTACCGCGATCATCTCAGATATTGTGACAATGACATTCTGCACAGGCTCAAGAAGACCAAGTGCATATGAGATAAACACAGTCAGCGTTCCGATCTGCATAAATCCTTCGGTTGACAGTTTTCCACCCTTCCAGAGAATAAGCGCAAGCGAAAGTGTGGAAAGCATCGTTATAAGTGATGAAAAAAGAGCCGAATAATGCGTGGAATGAACCGATTCCCTTCTCATTTTCTCGGTATCTTTTTCAAAATCGTCTGTAATCTTACCTTCAACGACAAGTGACTTTATCGCCTTCGCACCTGTGATCCCCTCGTTGAAATTACCGGTTATGGTCGAATTTATCTCCCTGATCTTTCTGTTAAGAACAAGAAGTCTCTTCTGGAAATAAATTGCAATCACCGCAGCGATCGGCACCATTACGAGCACATAAGCCGCAAGCCTTGGATTTAATATGGTCATCATCACAAAAACCCACAGGATATAAGAGCCGTTCCAGATGACATCCATCATCCTCCATGCCACCATAACGCCTATTTTACCCGTATCACTCATAACACGCGCATGTATATATCCGACATTATTTCTGTTAAAGTAGTCAAACGACAGCTCCTGGAGATGGTTAAAAGAGGCATTTCTAAGGTCCCTGTCCATACACATCTCCACCTGTCCGCACAGTGCGCAGGTAACGAAATTATCGACAACCTGAACGATCAGCACGACCACATAGAGAATTATGAAAGCGGGAAGTCCCTTCAAAGTGTTTTTTACCACAAAATTATCCAGCGCATATCTGTTAAATATCGGATATACTGAGTCAAAAAGCGAACTTATCACACCCAAAAAGATCATGAGCAAAATCTTTTTGAGATAAGGCTTAATGTACGGATATAGTTTTGGTATGCCAAAAAATGGCAGCTTTACGTTTTTTTTCTTCGTTCATATTCCCTGCGTCTGTATTTCGTAGATTTTTTTGTACATTCCATCCTGCCTGATAAGGCTGTCATGATCTCCCATCTGAACAAGATTGCCTTTATCAAGCACGATTATCTTATCGGCGTGCATAAGTGTTGTTATTCTGTGAGAAATGATTATAACCGTGGAATCCCCTGAGTTTTCGGACAGCGCTTTTCTTATCTTGATGTCAGTCTCCGTATCAACCGCTGACAGCGAATCGTCAAACACCATGATCGGAGGCTTTGACAGAAGCATCTGTGCTATCGCCGTTCTCTGTTTCTGGCCACCGGAAAGGGTGACGCCACGCTCTCCCACATAGGTGTCATATCCCTTGTTAAAAGAAAGAATCGTATCATCAAGCGCCGCTATCCTAGCAGCTTCCCTTATCTCCTTCATATCCGGATCCTTCTTGGTTATTCCAATGTTTTCTGAAAGAGTTCCGGAGAAAAGAAAAGGTTCCTGAAGCACAAGTCCTATGTTCTTCCTTAAATACTTCGCTTTGATATCGGCTATATTCATATCTCCTATATAAATACTTCCGTTTTCTTCAGGCAGCTTGTAAAGCCTGTCCAAAAGATACATAAGAGTTGATTTTCCCGAGCCGGTTCCGCCCAGAATTCCGACTGTTGTTCCTGCCTTTATTGTAAAACTCACGTTATTTACAACTTCATCCGAACCGTTCTCATATCTGTATGAAACATTCTCGAATCTGATATCTCCGCGCATATCGGGCTCAGTCGCATTTTCGCTGTCTTTCTCAGCTTCAGAGTTTATGATGTAACCGATACGGTCTATGGCAACTCTCGCCTTACTCATCTCGGAAATTATCCTTCCCAGAGCCCTTACGGGCCAGGTAAGCATCGCATTATAAGCGACAAAAGCAATATATTCGCCGACAGTAATATAGCTTCTTACGCAGAATACTGCGCCGAAAATCGTGATCATCATGACCTGAAGTCCGGAAATAAGGTCATTTGAAGCCCAGAATGCCGCCAAAATATTTATAAGCTTTATCCAGAGATTGGTGTAATCATGATTTCTTTTTTCAAAGCGGTCTCTTTCGTACTTCTCTCTCCCAAAAGCCCTTACGACTCTGACACCCGTAAGATTCTCCTGTGCGGTAGCCGAAAGCCTTCCCTCTTCGGCGTCAGCCTTCTCGAAACCTGCTCTTATTTTGTTGTGAAAATAGCATGAATACAAAACTATGACAGGAATAAACGTCGCAGAAATAAGTGTCATGGTCTTATTTATGCCTAGCATGAAATAAACCGCGACCACTATCCTGATTATTATCCTTACCAGAGAATGAAGCTGCTCCGAAATAAACATCTTTACCGTGTCCACATCAGAAGTGCAGCGCTGAATGATATCACCTGTGTGATTCTCGCTGTGCCATGAAAAAGGCAGCTCCATAATATGTTCAAAAAGCTTGTCTCTCATTCTGCGAACGAATTTCTCCGCAGCGTAGGAGTTTATGAGTTTCATCAGATACCTGAAGATTGCTGCGGCAACCGCTATAGCTGCAACCACAGCCGCGACATATATAAGATGTTCACGCAGAAACTCTCTTCCTCCGACCTTTTCGACCAGTGTTTCCATTAATAACGGAACACTGCCCTTTTCCAAGGCAGTGTCCGCAATACAATAATCAACAGTATATTGAATTATCTTAGGGCCCAAAAAGTCCAAAACAGTCACAATGACTGAAAAGAATATACTTACAAAATATAGAAACAAGCATCCCTCAAGAAAATAAAAAATAATCATATTATCCTTTTACAATTTCTTTTAATGATCCCGCAAGTCCGGCTACACTCTGAATACTTGAAGGAACGATTATCTTAGTTGCCTGTCCGTCAGCAGCCTTCTCAAATGCCTCAAGGCTCTTAAGTGTAAGAACAGACTCATCTGCTCCGGCTTCCTTGAGCATCTTGATACCCTCTGCATTAGCCTGCTGGATATTCTTGATAGCCTCAGCCTGACCTTCAGCCTCACGGATTCTCTTTTCTCTCTCAGCTTCAGCTCTGAGGATTGTAGCCTGCTTATCAGCTTCGGCCTGAAGAATCTTACTCTGCTTCTCACCTTCTGCAACAGTGATCTGTGACTGCTTCTCACCTTCTGCAAAAAGAATCTTCTCTCTCTTTTCACGCTCAGCCTTCATCTGCTTCTCCATTGCGTCACGGATCTGCTCGGGAGGATTGATATTCTTAAGCTCAACTCTTGTGATCTTGATTCCCCAAGGATCTGTTGCGATATCAAGCGCATCCTGCATCTGTGCGTTGATCTGGTCTCTTGATGTAAGTGTCTCATCAAGTGTAAGTGAACCGATAACGTTACGAAGTGTTGTTGCAGTAAGGTTCTCGATAGCTCCGATAGGATTTCTTACACCGTATGCAAAAGCCATAGGGTCTGAAATTCTGAAGAATACGATTGAATCAATCTGCATTGTTACGTTATCCTGAGTGATAACGGGCTGAGGCGGGAAATCACAATACTGTTCCTTTAAGTCAACCTGTCTTGCCACTCTGTCTATAAACGGAACCTTAATGTGAAGACCTACATCCCAAGTCTCCTTGTAAGCTCCGAGTCTCTCAACTATGAATGAATGTGCCTGAGGCACGATCCTGATATTTGCCGCAAGCAAAATTATCACAAGAACGATTACAATAGATACCACTGCCATAATTATGTCCTCTCCTTATTTTTTAATCAGTTACTTTTTTTACCATCAGCTTATTTCCGACGATCTTCTCAACGACAACTTCCTCTCCTTCGGAAATAACAGTGTCGTCATCAACCGACCTTGCAAGCCATATTGAGCCCTCAAGCTCAACCTTACCGCTCTCATTCATATTATCGATCCTGGTCTTTACGATCAGTTTCTTTCCGATAACCGAATCAATATTGGTCTTGGTCAGCTTGTTATTAAAATGCTTGGTTGCAAGAGGTCTTACCGCCGCAATGCATATGACTGAAACAAGCACAAAAACAGCAATCTGAACCGGAATACCTGCCCCCACGAGCGCAAGTATCATCGCTACAAAACTGCCTGCCGCGAACCAAATTGTCACAAGTCCTACGGTTGCAAGTTCAATTAATGCAAAAACAACAGTGATTATCAGCCAATAACCGGCCGGTGTAGAAATAAAATCCATAGATGCCCCCTTCCTCCCTAGTATTACTCGTATTATACAGTTTTTTAGGCAAAAAAGCTATTTATATATTAACCATTATATGTCTTAATTGGTTTATTGATTTTTTATCGCTATATCATTTGATTATTATTTAAATCGCGGTTATCATATATAGAGAGGAAAGGACATTTGCATATGAATCGTGATCTTTATTCCAAGCTTAAAGTGGCAGTAAATTCTATACCTCTTTCTGCAACCGTTTTATCGATAAAAAGAGACGAACACGGTAACTGTGCCGAATTGCGCTATTTTGTCATAAATGATTCATTCACTGATGACTGTCTTGCTATTTTTTTTCAGGACGAAGTATCCAACAACAAAGATCTTGATGAAAAGAAAAAAGAAGTCGAATCCAAGGTAGAAGGCGCTCTTTACACAATAAACGTGCAAAAAGAACCCAAATTCGAGGATGCCTGCTATAAATCTGCCTGGAAAAAAGAACCTCTCCATACTTATGTAGATACAACCAAAATGTACGGCTACTGGACCGAAGACTTCTTCCTCCCTGTCGCTGTAAGCGATGACGAAAAAGATCCGGATGTTGCTTATTGCCTTTTTATATACACCCTCAACAAAGAGATGGATGTAAATAAGTTTTCCGCAGTATCTCCCGATATTGCTTCTTTTATCATTAAAGCCTGTCTCGAGCTCCAAAGTGAAAATGATTTCTATTCCAGTATGCAGCTTGTTACGGATTACATCAGAGAGTATACAGGTGCCTATGGTGCGAGCGTAATGTCATACCAGAGTGACCTTAAAAAATACGAAGTTATCAGCGGCTCCACGATGGATAATGTAAGTATAAAAGAAATCTTCTCTCATATTCCTTTCTCTACGGTTGCCAGCTGGGAAATGCTGCTTAAGCACACAAATGCGATAATCATAAAAAACGAAGACGATCTAAACTACTATGAGACACAAGCACCTGCGTGGGTAAAAACACTAAGGGCCAGTAATGTGTTCAATCTTTGTCTCGTACCTTTTTTGCGCCAAAACTCCATTATTGGTTATTTGTATATTTCTAACTTTGATGCCCGTATAATGACAAAAGCCAAAGAAATGCTCGAGCTCTTATCATTCTTTTTATCAGCCGAGGTTGCAAACCATCTGTTCCTTGAAAGACTCGAATACCTTAGCAATATAGATATTCTTACGGGTGTAAAGAACAGAAACTGCATGAATGCCGATGTTGAAGAATTTTCGATCAAATTCAAATTTAATCCAATGCCGTTCTCTGTTGCTTTTTGCGATATCAACGGTCTTAAGATAGTAAACGACAATCAGGGACACGATGCCGGTGATAAGCTTATTGCCGCCGCAGCCGATATCCTTAAGGACATCTTTAAAGATGATAATATCTACAGGGCAGGTGGCGACGAGTTTTCTATTATCTCTACGCACAGTACCGAGCGCGAATTTGAGGAAAAGATAAAGAAACTACGCGAGCTCACCAGCGATCCCAACAAACTGTGCTTTGCAGTAGGATACTATCACGATGGCGGTTCAGGCCCTTTAGAGCTTGCAATGAGATACGCAGACGAGCGAATGTATCAGGACAAAAACGAATTCTATAAAAGACATCCCGACATGAGACGCTGAACATTTTGATACGCATTTGATAAATCCCTCCTAAAAGCCCGATATATATGCAATTCCTTAATTTTTTATTTATTATTTTTCACACTTTATTGTTTGATTATTCATCGTTTTAAGGATAATATATATAAGGAATATTGATTTAATCTGCACTTCCTTATAAGCTCCGCAGGGACGCGGCAGAAAGCATTTTGGAGGTATACAATGTCACTCGACACATTATTTGATCATTTTGAAGAAAAAGAATTACCGGCCGATATCTCGGCATTCATAATAAAGACTTGTCTTCACATGCGCAAAGGCGAAGATTTTCGCTCAAGCATGAATAACGTTGCAAAAGATCTCAGAGAATTCACCAATTCCTATGCTTCATGCATCATGACTATTTCAAGAGACCTTTACAGATTTGACGTTATTGGCGAAAGTGTGAGAAACAATGAGATTGTCCTTCAGAATGTTTTTGACAAAATTCCCTATGAAATAGTTGAATCCTGGGAAGAAATGATCCTGGAAAACGATTCTATCATAATAAAAAACAGCGACGACATGGAATATTATGCAAAGCGCTCTCCGAAATGGGTAGAAACCCTTAAAGAAAACGGAGTTGAATCGCTATGCCTTGTTCCTTTCATTCATCAGAATACAATAATCGGCTATATGTATCTCACAAACTTTGATACATCGATCATCGACACTATAAAAGAGGCTATAACTCTTATGTCTATATTTGTTTCATCAGAAGCAGCCCACCATCTCCTTATAGAAAGATTAAGAAGCCTTAGCCTTATTGATTCAAGAACAGGCGTATATAACAGAACAGCCATGAATAATATGGTCGATGAGCTGTCAGCACAGTTAAAGCTTGCTCCTGCTCCGTTCAGCGTTGCATTCTGCTATCTCAACACACTTAAGACCGTCAATGAGAAAAAGGGTCATGATGTAGGAAATGCTCTTCTTAAAGAGGCCGGAAAAGTTCTAAAAGAGGTATTCCAGAACGATTATATCTACCGCTCATCAGGTGACGAGTTTGCGATCATATCAACAACCTGTACCGAAGATGAATTTGAGGAAAAAATTGAGAACTTAAAAGATCTTGCAAGCGATCCCGAGTGGCTCTATTTCACAGTCGGATACTACACAGACAACACAGACGGCGCTTTGCACAGTGCTATGAAATACGCAAACAAGTACGAACAGGAATTCAACGAAGAATTCTATTATAACTATCCCGATATGATCAAATAATCATTATAAAAATCACGCCTGCAAAATCAACGTTTTGCAGGCGTTTCTTATTTTGTAAAAACTACTCTCCAACGATCAGTTTTCAGCGATCATCTTAGAGTCTTTTCTGTCTTCTTTAATAAATTCATATACCGCTCTTGCTTCAAAATACACCAAAGCTCCGATAAACACTCCTATTGTATTAAGCAGCACATCGTCGATATCGGTGCGTCTTTGATATAAAGGCAGCTGGGATATCTCAATAAAAAGCGTACAACATAATCCAATCAAAGTAACTTTTATTATATTATTTAGATTCTTAAAGCAGAAAGGCAACACAATCCCCACAGGTACAAACATCGCAATATTTCCCAATATGTTTATCTTATAACCTGCATATTTCTGCTCCAGAAAAAGAAACATCTTGAAATTGCATTTAAACGGATATGCCTTATGAATGTCAAAAATAACAGGAGTTATATGACCGTTTTCAAGCTGAAACGGAAAATATACATATCTTGCAATAACAACGATACAGGCATATACAGTCAAAAGTTTCAATTCATTTTTTATATTAACACTTTTATTAACTCTGGCACATATTAATCTTGCAACGATCCAGCATATAGTAATAAAAGCAAACATCCCCATGTAAGTAATCTGAATCATATAAAACTTTCCTTTCAAGCCATTAAAAGAGCCTATGACATGCGAAAATAATAACACTGAAGCGCCGCAAAGTCAAAAAAAGACTGGGTTTCGCAAAGAAAAAGTCGGTTCTGTGTGAAACAGAACCGACCTTGTTATCAACTATATCGGAATCTTAAAATTTACCCGCTTTAGCAGCCTCTTCGATAGAAACGGCTGTAGAAACAGTCATACCAACCATCGGGTTGTTACCTGCGCCGATAAGACCCATCATCTCAACGTGAGCGGGAACTGATGAAGATCCTGCGAACTGAGCGTCTGAGTGCATACGTCCCATAGTATCTGTCATACCATAAGAAGCAGGGCCTGCTGCCATGTTATCAGGGTGAAGTGTACGTCCTGTACCGCCGCCTGAAGCAACTGAGAAGTACTTCTTACCGGCCTCTGTACGCTCCTTCTTGTATGTTCCTGCAACAGGGTGCTGGAATCTTGTAGGATTTGTTGAGTTACCTGTGATAGATACGTCAACGTTCTCCTTCCACATGATAGCAACACCTTCCTGTACGTCGTTAGCGCCGTAGCAGTTAACCTTTGCACGAGGTGAATTTGCATCCTTAGAATAGCACTTTCTGAATACTTCCTTTACCTCGCCTGTGTAGTAATCGTACTGAGTCTCAACATATGTGAAACCGTTGATACGAGAAATGATCTGAGCTGCGTCTTTTCCAAGACCGTTAAGAATAACTCTGAGAGGTTTCTGACGAACCTTGTTAGCCTTCTCAGCGATACCGATAGCACCCTCAGCAGCAGCGAATGACTCGTGGCCTGCAAGGAATGCGAAGCACTCTGTATCCTCTTCAAGAAGCATCTTTCCAAGGTTACCGTGTCCAAGACCTACCTTACGGCGGTCAGCAACTGATCCGGGAATACAGAAAGCCTGAAGACCGATACCGATTGCAGCAGCAGCCTCAGAAGCCTTGCGGCATCCCTTCTTGATTGCGATAGCGGCACCTACTGTGTAAGCCCACTTAGCGTTTTCAAAGCAGATAGGCTGAATGCCCTCGATAAGGTTGTAAACATCGATGCCTGCAGCCATTGTAATATCTTTACACTCTTCTATTGAAGAAATCCCATACTCCTTAAGGCAAGCCAGGATCTGGGGCTCTCTTCTTTCATATGATTCAAATAAAGCCATTTTAAATTCCTCCTTACCTTAATTACTCTTTTCTGGGATCAATGAATCTGGCAGCATCAGCAACACGTCCGTACTGACCCTTAGCCTTCTCCATTGCTGTGTTAGCGTCATCACCGGCTTTGATGAAGTCCATCATCTTGCCGAAGTTAACATACTTGTATCCGATAATCTCGTCGTTCTCATCAAGAGCAACCTCTGTGATGTAACCATCAGTAAGCTCAAGATAACGAGGTCCTTTGTCAAGTGTTCCGTAAGTTGTACCAACCATTGAACGTGTACCCTTACCAAGATCCTCAAGACCTGCACCGATCTGAAGTCCGTCCTCTGAGAATGCAGACTGAGTTCTTCCGTATACGATCTGAAGGAAGAGCTCTCTCATAGCAGTATTGATAGCATCACAAACAAGGTCTGTGTTAAGAGCTTCGAGAACTGTAAGTCCGGGAAGAATCTCAGATGCCATAGCTGCTGAATGTGTCATTCCTGAGCATCCGATTGTCTCTACGAGTGCCTCCTGAATGATACCTTCCTTAACGTTAAGTGAAAGCTTGCAGCAACCCTGCTGAGGTGCACACCAACCAATACCGTGTGTATAGCCGGAAATGTCCTTAATCTCTTTGGACTGAACCCACTTAGCCTCTTCAGGAATAGGCGCAGCACCATGATGTACCCCTTGTGTTACGGGACACATATTCTTTACCTCTGTTGAGTAAATCATGTGAAAATCTCCTTTCATATTGTAAAGTAATGAACCATTACTTACTAACTACCTGTAATTTAGACTGACCATTAAAAATGTGCTTGCCGGGCACGGCCAGAGACGGCGAACAACAATCCGCCAAAACTTATTTTGGCATAAATTCATGTATATTTCAATGCCAATGTTATATTTTTAACGGAATATTTATTCTTCAATCTTCTTAACGATATGATCCTTATCTTTAAAGATATGATGCGCAGGAATGCATCCCCTTACCGATGAAAGCGGATAAACATTACACCATCTGCCGATAACCGTTCCCGGATTAAGAACGGAATTACATCCGACTTCAACATTATCCCCAAGCATTGCTCCCATCTTCTTAAGGCCTGTCTCGACCTTATCGTCCGCACCGTTCTTTACAACGATGAGCTTTTTGTCGCTCTTTACGTTTGATGTGATCGAACCTGCTCCCATGTGAGACTTAAAGCCAAGAATAGAATCTCCGACATAGTTGTAATGAGGAACCTGAACTTTGTTAAAGAGAATAACGTTTTTAAGCTCGGTAGAATTTCCTACAACCGCACCTTTTCCGACAATTGCGCTTCCTCTTATGAATGCACACTGTCTTACTTCCGCATCCTCATCGATGATGCAGGGTCCGCCGATATAAGCAGAATCAAACACCTTTGCACTCTTTGCGACCCATACATTCTCGCCGCGCTTCTCAAACTTATCTGCGGGAAGCTTATTTCCAAGCTCTATGATATAGTCCTTGATCCCTGCAAGAAGTTCCCACGGATACTCCTTAGTCTTCATATAATCTGCCGCAATTGTCTCATTAAGATCATACATATTAGAAATCTTAAATTCTTCCATTTTACGCCTCCGTTACCATGTTTTTTATATAATTATTCATTACGGGCTGATGCTTCGTTTGAGCCTTCTACCGTAGTTTCTTTTGCTGTAGCCTCTTTTGCCGCCTTCTTTTTAGTAGTCTTCTTGGCTGAACTTTTCTTTGTCTCAGCCTTTTTATAATTGGTCGAAACATAGTCAAACCTTGAAAGTAGCAACCTTCTGTAATCATTTTGCTTTACAAGATTCGTCCTCTTGCTGACAAAATCATCAAGCTTATCCATATATTCTTTTTCGGAAATACTGCCTTCCGCAACGCCGGTAAGTCCCTTCTCCCAGCTTGCGGTAAGCGCGGGATTGAGCATCGGCTTCATGGAACATGCAACCGTCTCGTATATCATCTCTCCGAGCTGCGTCGGTGTTATTATCTGTGTCTTCTTATTAAGATTAAGATACTTTATATTGACAAGCTTTGTAAGAATACCTGCTCTCGTAGCACTCGTTCCGATTCCCGAACCCTTTATCTGTGCTCTGAGCTCCTCATCCTCGATAAACTGTCCCGCATTCTCCATCGTAAGGATCATCGTACCCGAGTTATATCTCTTGGGCGGAGTCGTCTCACCCTCTTTAAGCTCAAAAGATTCAGCGCTTAAAACATCGTTCTTCTTAAGCTTTTGAAGATGTTCAAAGAGTTCCTCATCGGTTACTGTCTCATCCTCACCTTCATTTTCTTTGTCATCATCCGCTTTTTTATTCTTATCTTTATCCTTGAAAAAAGAATAATCCATCACGTGAAGATAACCCTTTTGCGTAAGGATCTTGAAGTTTGCAAAAAAATGTTCTCTTTTGCCCTCTTCTTCCTTATTGTCCATCGCAAGTTCAAGCGCAACCTTCTGATAATTCGCAGGCGGATAAAAGACAGCCAAGAACCTCCTTACTATTATCTCATAAACCTTGGCTGATGTAGGACTCAGCCCCTGAAGCGCCGAAAGTCCCTGTCCCGTAGGAATAATCGCATAGTGGTCGGTGATTGCCTTGTCGTTTACATACCTTGTCTTCTCAATACCTTTATACGCCTCATGCTGCAATATCGACTTTGCAAATATCGCACACGGAGCATATGCAGAAAGCCCGTTGATATTCTTATCGATCACCTTTGCGATAGCCGATGACATAACTCTGGCATCCGTTCTCGGATAAGTCGTAAGCTTCTTCTCGTAAAGCTCCTGTGCAACCGCAAGCGTTTCATCCGGACTTATCTTAAAGAATCGCGAGCAATCATTCTGAAGCTCCGCAAGATTATACAAAAGAGGCGGATTCTTGGCTTCTTTTTTCTTCTCACATTTAAGTACGGACGCACTGACGGGAGTCTCTCCAAGCGATGCGATCAGCTTATTCGCACCTTCTTCGGTCTTAAAGCCTTTCTCACTGTACAGGTCAAAAGAGCCGTTATACTTGGAGTCATCAGTTACTCTCCACTCCGCATCGCATTTTTTACCCGCAATATCAACCTTTGAAATAACGCGGTAAAAAGGAGTCTTAACGAATTCTCTTATCTCCCTCTCCCTTTCGACGACAATGCCCAAAACACAGGTCATTACACGTCCCACGGATACTACGCACTTATCTATATTGAGATAATTCTTGATAGAATACGCATATTTCAAGGTAAGGGCTCTCGAGAAATTGATACCCATAAGATAATCCTCTTTTGCCCTAAGAAACGCGGATGCTCCGAGATTATCGTACTCGCTGTCATCCTTCGCTTCCCTGATTCCGCGCATGATCTCGTCTTCCGTCTGGGAATCGATCCATACTCTCTTTCGCTTCTTATCTTTTACATTTGCCTGCATATCAACAAGACGATATATATATTCACCCTCTCGTCCCGAGTCGGTACAGATATATATCGTGTCTACATCTTCTCTGTTCAGCAGTTCTTTTACAATCTTGAATTGTTTTGAGACATTTCCGATAACCTCATATTTAAAAGTTTCCGGAATAAATGGAAGTGTGTCCAAAGACCACCTTTTGTATTTTTCGTCATAGACCTCAGGATAGCTCATGGTTACCAAGTGTCCGACACACCATGTAACAATGGCGGTATCTGACTCAAGATAACCATCTCTCCTGGTAAAATTTATTTTCATCGCCGAGGCAAAAGCCTGGGCAACACTCGGTTTTTCCGCTATATAAACCTGTTTAGCCATTCGTAAGTTCGTCTATCCCAATCAACCGTATCTTACTATCGGGCTTCATGGCCGCATCCTGCAACCACGCATCGAATCCCACAGTTGAAAAGAGATAGTAATAATCTCCCTCAAGTCTTGCTTTTTTTGCGCAGGACTCTATGCCTAATAGGTCATCATGTGTAGCCTGTCTCTGCCAACAGCACATTCCGATTGCCGTATCTCCCACATCGCTCTGGACGATAATATCGAGGTTTCCCTCTTTACCAAGCCATTCTCCTTCGTCTTCGATCTCAAAAGGAAAAAGACCTCTCTCCTCACAGTGCAAGATATACTCGCGGCAAACGGACTTAAAATGTTCCGTAGCATAATTTTGAATTCCTGCAGATATAAATATATCATAAAATCTTTCGGCAGGCATCCGTATAAGATTACTTTCATTCGGGAAGATAAACCTGAAGTAAAAATCTATGAGAGGATCGGCTATCTTGTACACTCCCTTTACAACATTTTCCCTTCCTACATTTCCGAATGAATATGCCTTATAAGCAAAATCATGATTTATCAAAGTCTTGAGGTAAACAGAAATCTTTGCTCTTGAGAACCCGGTCTCATGATAAATATCATTGAGCTTATTGATACCGCGTGCCATCACGGAAAGAATCGTGTGATAGACCGCAGTTTCCCTGAGGTTCTCTGACGTAAGCCTTATTGCTTCGCTGCGGAGAAAAGAATCCTTGTTCAAAATATTCTTACAAACATTCTCTTTAAATGAAAGTGTATCGTCAAAATATCTCCAAAGTCCCGTCTGTCCGCCAAGTACCGAATAAGTCAGCACAGCATCCTTATAAGACATATTGGGATAAAAAGACCTGAGTGCAGAAAACGGAAGCGGCTTGATTTTCCTAAATCCTGCGATATTTGCCGCAAGATTACCAAGACTTGCCACCATACTGTTCTCAACCCAGTTGACATCGTAACTCACAAGAAGAACAAGAACCTGCTTGAATTTGCCGTTCTTTTCAAGATAACCGGTCAGCTGATCCATGAACGCCGCGTCTGTCTTTAATATGTTCTCAAAATTTCTGATCACAAAAACAACAGGAGCTCTTCCCACGGAATCCGCACAGGCACTAAACAGATCGTAATAACTTTCTATTTTTCCCGCAGATATTCCATCATTTTTTAATTCCTCGGTCCACAGTCTGAGCTGTTCTCCGGACGACGCAGAGCGCGCCGAATAGAAAAAGCTCTTCCTGTTTTCCATGAATTTCAAAAGGAAGGAGTCCTGTTCAATATTCCTGTGTCCGTAGACAACAAGAATATTGGACAAACCACTCTCATAGTATCTGTTTAAAAAATTTAAATCATCCTGCCTCTGTTCTTCCATAACCTATCACTTTTTGTTAATATATCCACTTGCCTTCAAGAGTTCTGCACACTCAACCGCTCCGCCTGCAGCGCCGCGAAGTGTATTGTGTGAAAGACCTACAAACTTCCAATCATAAACAGAATCCTCACGGATACGTCCGATGCTTACACCCATGCCGTTCTCATAGTTAACGTCAAGTGTGATCTGAGGTCTGTTATCTTCCTGCATATACTGAATAAACTGCTTGGGAGCGCTGGGAAGATTAAGCTGCTGAGGAAGTCCTGAGAATTTCTCAAGCTTCTCGATAAGCTGTTCCTTTGTAGGATTCTTCTTGAACTTAACAAAAGCAGCTGCTGTATGTCCGTAAAGTACAGGAATTCTGATGCACTGGCATGTGATCTTAACATCATCGGCAGGAACAATAACACCGTTCTCAACCTTACCCCAGATTCTGAGGGGCTCTTTCTCTGACTTTTCTTCCTCACCTGAGATGAAAGGAATAACATTTCCAACCATCTCCGGCCACTCATCAAAGTTCTTTCCTGCTCCTGAAATAGCCTGGTATGTTGTAGCAACTACCTCATAAGGCTCGAACTCCTTCCAAGCTGTAAGAGCGGGTGTGTAGCTCTGGATTGAGCAGTTGGGCTTAACTGCGATGAATCCCTTTGTTGTTCCGAGTCTCTTTTTCTGGAATTCGATAACATCCATATGCTCAGGGTTGATCTCAGGGATGATCATAGGAACATCGGGAGTCCATCTGTGTGCGCTGTTGTTAGAAACTACAGGAGTCTCTGTCTTAGCATACTCTTCCTCGATAGCCTTGATCTCGTCCTTTGACATGTTTACTGCTGAAAGAACAAAGTCAACGTCCTCTGAAACGCCCTTTACATCAGTAACGTCCTTGATAACGATATTCTTGACAGAATCAGGAATAGGTCCGTCCATCTTCCATCTGTTTCCTACAGCCTCTTCGTATGTCTGTCCTGCACTTCTGGGGCTTGCAGCAATTGTTGTGACCTCAAACCAGGGATGATCCTTGATAATATCAATAAATCTCTGTCCTACCATTCCTGTTCCGCCAAGTACTGCAACCTTCAATTTCTCGCTCATAATGTCCTCCTAAGATTCTCCTAAAATATATTAAAGCTTAAATTCTTTTAAAAAAGCTTCATTAACATCAATTACTTTTTTCATTACAACAGGGCTCGGTGCTCCGACCGTAAGCCTCTTGTTTACACAAGTTTCAAGACTGATCGCATCATAGATGTCCTCGTCAAAAAGCTCCGAAAAGCTCTTAAGTTCATCTATCTTAAGATCGTCTATCGCACACTTCTTGTCTATACAATAAAGAACAAGTCTTCCGATAACGGAATGTGCATCTCTGAAAGGCATACCCTTAACAACAAGGTAATCTGCCGCATCAGTGGCATTTGTAAAGCCCATCATCGCACTCTTTTCCATGTTCTCTTTGTTGAACTTAAGCGTCCTTAACATATCGGTAAAAAGAGTCAGGCAATTGGAAACCGTATCGATGGCATCAAACGCAGCCTCTTTGTCCTCCTGCATATCCTTGTTGTATGCAAGCGGAATTCCCTTCATTGTTGTAAGAAGCGACGTAAGGTCTCCGTAAACTCTTCCGGTCTTACCTCTTACAAGCTCCGCGATATCAGGGTTTTTCTTCTGCGGCATGATGCTGCTTCCTGTAGAATATGCATCATCAATGTCCACAAATCTGTATTCATTTGAGTTCCAGATGATGATCTCTTCGCTAAATCTCGAAAGATGCATCATTACAGTTGAAAGAGCTGCAAGGAACTCAATAAGATAATCTCTGTCCGATACGGAATCCATGCTGTTTAATGTAGGTCCGTAGAAATCAAGGAGCTGCGCCGTATAATCTCTGTCAAGCGGATATGTCGTTCCCGCAAGCGCTCCGGCTCCGAGCGGACAATAGTTCATCCTCTCTCTTATATCCTTCATCCTGAGAAGGTCTCTTTTAAACATTTCAAAATATGCACCTACATGGTGTGCAAGTGTAACGGGTTGTGCTTTCTGAAGATGCGTAAACCCCGGCATATAAGTCTCGGTGTTCGCTTTCATAATATCAAGAAGCGTAACGAGCATATTGTTCAAAAGATCTGCCATGTGCTCAACTTCGCCTCTCGCATAAAGTCTCATATCAAGAGCGACCTGATCGTTTCTGCTTCGTCCCGTGTGGACCTTTTTTCCTGCGTCTCCGACCCTGTCTATAAGATTAGCCTCGAGGAAACTGTGAATATCCTCATATTTGCCGGTAATTTCAAGTTTCCCGGACTTAACGTCCTCTAATATAGAATCAAGTCCCTCAGTTATGAGCTTCTTCTCTTCTTCTGAAATGATGTTTTGCTTGGCAAGCATAGTTGCATGTGCCTTGCTGCCTCTTACATCCTGTTCCAAAAATCTCTTGTCAAAACTGATGGATGCATTAAAATTCCAAGCCAGTTCATTGATACTGCCGGTGAATCTGCCTCCCCAAAGCTGTGCCATATTTATTTATCCTTCCCACTTTTTCATAGTAAAGTACAAAAAATTATAATCACAACTTAACATAAGAGACTTTCAAAAACAATGTATAATATTGCTCAAATCTTAATTGGTTTAAGTTGTTTTATTGTATAAAAAAACAAATGTCCGCAATACGCGGACATTTTACAGTCATATAAGCCAATATTGTACGCAGGATCTATGAAATAAATATCACTTCAATCTTTCTGAATGTAAGCCAGTTTATCAAAAGACCGGCCGCAACGAACGCCATAATTCCTGCCCAAACCTGCAACCGGTCGGATCCGGTTGATAATAATACGCCAAAAAAGCCATTTCCCATATAATGTGCAACCGAATCAGATAATACAACCCTTGCCGTGAGCACAAATGCGGCAATAATCGTAACGTAATACGACCAAAATGCCAACATTCCAAACCGTATTACGCTGTTTCCGGCCAGTCCCTCAAGCCACATAGCAAATCCAAAAAGAATTATCACAAGCTTAAAACACGGATAAAATCCGTCTTTTAAACAAAAAACGACCGGAAAGATAATAATAACAAGTTCCAGAAAATCCCACACCCTGCTCCAGATAAAAAGCTTATATCTGGTAATACCAAAGCTCAATCCTCTCGGAACTTCTGTTGCCGACATACACCATTTTACGCACATGCAGACAGCCACAATTGAAGCCGTCAAAAATCCCCATTGCAGATAAAAAAACTCCTCATCTCTCAGTAATCTCGCAGCAAAGATAACCAGCAATATTCCGAATGTTACCATCACAATATTCAATAATATATTAGTTTTTTTTTAGGCATATAACTGTCTTGAAATCTCTAAGCATATTCCCCCCTGTCACGTAACAACCGAACTGTACTTATTTGCCCTATATATCAGCACTTCCATGCCGGCAAATATCAGCAGTGCTCCAAGCGCATATATAACCACGTTATTCTCAAATGCATAAGCTGAAAAACCGACGTCTATAATCACAAAAGAATACCTGATAAGTACATAAAGAAGCATATAAACTATTGCAACAACAGCCGCAACGGCATTATTGTATTTATCAACCTTATATCCGAAAAAGTATCCCGACGCTCCCGCCGCAAGCGACATTGCAATTACAAAAAGCACATGCTTAATGCGTCCTTGCTCCCACACCGGCAAAGCAAGCAATAAATATACCAATGCATTACACAATGCGTACGTGCCCTGTTTTATCAGATTGCCAATGAAAATATCTTTTCTTCTTGCACCCATAGACAATACGATACCATCGTTCAATGTAGCTGCATATAATGAAAACATAAAAGCAGCATACGGCATGATAAATTCAAAAAATTCAAGAAGCATTAAAAACAGTCTCCTGCTCCAGTCATCTCCTTCTCCCAGTAGCGTAACAGTCCACATTACTGCTACCGCGAGTACCCCGAGTGACATATAAGAAAATAGTTTTATTCCCTGCCTAAAATAGTATTTTGCAGTTCTTTTAAAAAGATTACTCATACATTAAGCCCCCTTTTCCGCGCTCATACACATAGCATAGAAAAGATTTTGAAGTGAAACGGGCTCTATATGAACCTCTTCCCCAAAGTCAATACCGGGCTCTTCTGCCAGCAATATAGCTACCTTGAACCCTCCAATTGTCTCAGTGTTATATACTTTGTATCCGCTTACCGCCTTATCAACCGCCTCCGCAGATCCGCTCACGCGATATGCTCTCGCAAGAAGATCCTCTGTATTTTCCTCAAATTTGATTTCTCCGCCATCAATAATGATAACTCTCTCAAATAACGAAGCCGCCTCCTCAATGATATGAGTGCTTATTATAAAGGTCCTTCCCGTATTTGCGTATTCATCAATGACAAGATTATAGAACTGCTCTCTTGCCACAATATCAAGTCCCGCAACAGGCTCATCAAGGATTGTTATCTCCGCTTTACTTGCAAGTGCCACAATTATCGTAACTACCGACAGCATTCCCTTTGACAGCCCTCTTATCCTTTTGCCCGGATCGATCTTAAAGAGTTTTATAAGTTCCTTTGCATATTCTTCATCCCAGTTCGCATAAAAAGCCTTTGCGGTAGCAATATAATCTTTTACCTTAAGATTATTCGTTCCAAGCATTGTAACCTGCGAAATCTCTCTGGAATAACAAATTCGTGACAATGCCTTCTCATTCTCCCATACAGCTTCTCCGTCCAAAGTTACAGTGCCTTCCGTAGCCGGATTCTGCGCAGTCAGTATGGATAAAAGAGTAGTTTTTCCCGCGCCGTTTCGACCAATAAGGCCATAGATCTTACCTGTTTCCAAATTGATATCAATATTTTTCAAAACGGTTTCTTTTCCGTATTTTTTTACTATATTCTTACCCGCTAAAACTCCCATTACCGTCTCCTTATTTATCAGGTTCCATTACTTCCGTCTATCATCTTCTTGAGCTCTTCCTTGTCTATTCCGATAAGCTTCGCTTCATTTATTATCTTTTTTACAAAGGTTTCGTAGAAGTTATTTCTTCTCTCTTCCATTATCATGTCTTTGGCACCGGTCTGAACAAACATACCGATTCCTCTCTTCTTATAAAGAACCTTCTTATCTACCAGAATATTGATTCCCTTCGCCGCGGTTGCCGGATTGATTTTATAAAACTTGGACAACTCTGTTGTACTCGGAACCTGTTCTTCCTCGCCTAATATTCCACGCAATATTTCATCCTCTACCATCTCGCTTATCTGCAAGTAGATTGATTTCTCTTCGCCCAGATTATCCAGCACGCAGTCCACTCTCCTTTCAGGTTGTATAGTTGATTACTTATGTAAGTGACCTTATCACAAAAGAAAAGATATATCAAGTGACATATCTTTTCCCTCTATCTGCATTATTTGCCAAAAATGAACGACCTGAAGTCGAAATAACTTCCCGGCAAAAAGATAAACGACACATCCCATTTTCCGGTTCTTTTTCCTATAGAAAAAGTTTTTGTCATATAATCGGGACTCTTTGGAAACTCAAGTATTTCCCGCTCTTCATTTCCGCTCTCTTCATCATAGAAACGAAGATGTATTGTATTGGCACCCTTTATGGCTCTTCCGGTTATATCAATGCAGGTTGCTCCTTCGTCTCCGAAATCAAGAACGCCAAATCCCACGGTGACATTGTTTCCGATGCCCTGAACAATATCATTTAACCTAAGGAAGCTGTCGCCATAGATTGAATCTGCATCCGGTGCGATTATTTCCGTATAAGTCCTAAGCTCTTTTTCGGTGCCGTCTGCGACAAAATCTCCGATTCCTTCAGCCGTAAAATCAAGCTCCGAGACTACTTTCGCCGAATCAGCGCCGTTGTAAGCTTCGCACCTCAGTTTAAAACAGCCGTCCGAAACTGCCGTGATTTCTGCTCTATTGCCTTCCACGCTTACTGTTGCAAGCTTTGTTTCTTTTCCTTTTCTGTTGAGCACCCTGAATTTAAGATCCTGCGCAGATGCACTTGCAGGGAAGATCTTAGCCGTAACAACAGTTGTCTTCACATCAGGACTTAATTTCTGTCCCCTTTCGGAAAAGAGCTTGATAGCCCTGATATCTGTCTTTTGCGAAAGCTCTGCATCAACCTTAACAGGCGCGCCTTCCTTGTCTGCCTTTACAATCGCAAGAAGTTTTCCGCCAAAAAGTCTTCCGGTATCGGATTGGTATCTGTCATAATCGGTACTGTCACCGTTATCAAGCCCAATCAGCTTTCCGCCCTTTACAGAAACATGCACATAATTATTTGCATTTTCTACAGGATTGCCGTCAGCGTCAAAAGCACTTATCTCCGCAAAAACAAGATCGCCGAATGTATTCTCCGCATCTGCCTTTATTTTGAGCGAAGAAACATCTCCGAAGGATTTCCTTTCATCCCTTGCGATTATGTTGCCCACCTCATCATATGCCACTGCTTCAAGCGTTCCCATTTCATATATCACACTGTAATCAGCCATGATATGATTTCCGCTTCCGGGTTTATTGCTAAGTTCCTGTGCGCCAAGGCTCTTTCCGTTTAAAAACAGCTCCACCTTGCAGCAATTGCTCGCCACCCTGACATCAATGCGCTGACCTTCGTTAAAATCCCAGTACGGAAATACATGTACAAAAGGATTCTTATCACAGCTCACCCACGCCGATTTCCATACATAATAAGCATCCTTGTTAAATCCCGCAGTATCAACAAGTCCAAAGTATGAATTCTTGGTCTGATAAGGCGTAGGCTCGCCGATATAGTCATAACCCGTCCAGACAAACTGACCAAGTGAGTACTTTATATCCCTGTCATTGCAGATTGCATACTCAAAGCTCTCAGCCCCCCAGCCGGTCGTACTGTTTCCAAGAGACGAGCACTGAAGATCCGTATCCATCAATATCTTTTCACCAAGCGGGAAATGATATACGTTTCTGCTCTGAACCAGAGAACAAGTCTCACTTCCGTATATTATCCAGTCGGGATGCTTCTCGTGATGTTTCTCATACAGTCTCTCTGCATAGTTATAGCCTACAACTTCCAGCTCATCTGCACATTTCTGGGCGTTTTCCCACGGCATATAATTAGAACCCGATGTAACAAGGGCATTCTTTAAAGGATCAAATTTTCTGACGAGCCCTCTGAGCTCTTTTGTTATCTCCATACCGCGCTCTGACGCATGAGTGTCATATATTTCATTTCCGATACTCCACATGAGAACACTCACATGGTTTCTGTCGCGCTTTACCCAGCTCTCCGCATCTTTCTCATGCCACTCTTCCCAGAACTGTGCATAGTCGTACTCGGTCTTTGCTTTCTCCCACATATCAAATGCTTCCGAAATGACAAAAAAGCCCATCTCGTCCGCAAGATCAAGAAGTTCCGGAGCATATACATTGTGCGTAAGCCTGATCGCATTTACACCAAGTTCCTTAAATTGGCATAGTCGTCTTCTCATCGCATTTTTATTAAAAGCAACTCCGAGAGCGCCCAGATCGTGGTGTATGCAAACACCCTGAAGCTTGGTATGCTCTCTGTTTACAAAAAAGCCTTCCGAGGGATCTAACTTAAGATCCTTAAAACCGATATTGATCTCTTTTTCCTGAATAAGCATTCCGTCTACCGATAAAGCCACCTCGAGCTTATAAAGATTAGGATTCTCCGGACTCCATAATTTAGGATTATTTATGGTAAAAGAGGTCTCTTTAACACCGACCAAACTTCTCTGTTCATCCGGTGCATCCGATTTATTTTCAGCATCCGCTTTTTTAGATTCGGTCAGTGAAACTTCTTTATCTTGACCATCTCTAAGTTTGCAAGAGATTTCCGCTCTTTCAGTATCTTCCCCAATAATCTCAGTCTGTATCGTGAACTTGAAAGCATCTCCCGCTCTCTCAGAATGGACATAAACACCGTTCTCGGGTATATATGTGTCATTAAGCTCATCTATCCATATATTTCTGTAAATACCGGCGCCAGAGTACCATCTGGAGCTTGGATACCTGCATCTAACACCTACATATATATCATTCTCGCCTTTTTTCACATAATCGGAGACATCAAGCACAAACTGCGTATATCCATTCTTCCACTCTCCGGCTTCCTGTCCGTTTATGTACACGATGCTGTCCATGTAGATGCCGTCAAAAATAAGAAATATCTTTTTATCCGGCTCCGCAACTTCAAACTTGTTGCAGTACCATCCGGTGTTGGTGCTGTACAGATTATGAGGATCCTCAATCATCCAGTCATGCGGAATCAAGACATCCGAAAACTTCTCCGCACTCTTTACTGCAGTCTCATATCCGGTGCCATATTCAGACTTCCAAAACTTCCAGCCATCGTTAAAGAGTCTCTTCATACACTTGTCTCCTTTTATCCAAAAAACGTAATTCGTCGATCATTTAATCATACACTAAGTATAACTTTTTTTCGACCTTAATTGTGCTGACACGCTATGGATGCGACTCTTTATTCTCTCAGATATATCCCATCCCGGATTTTATGACGTTTGTCTTCTCTTCTCCGATAAGTCTTTCAAGCAGCTCAAAAGCAACCTGCGGAGCAGTCTGCGGGCAGTACGATGTTATGATATTGTCGTCGATCACGACAGGTTCATTTATCACATTTACATCGAATCCTGCAAGTTCCTTCTGCCTGTAAGCATCGCACAGATGATATGTTGTGCCTTTTCTTCCTGCAAGCGCGCCACTCCTTCCTATAGGAAGCGCACCTACGCAAACGCTCGCGATGGTTTTCTTGCTATCATTGAACTTACGGATAAGTTCAAGAAATCTCTCATCATAAGCTTCTTCAAAAAAACCGTAATTATGATCCCCGCCCGGAATTGCGAGCGCATCATAATCACTTACATCAATCTCGTTTATCAGCTTATCAACTTTTATCTGCGTTCCCCAGAATGCGCTTGAAACCTCACGTTCAAATCCGCATGTTTCAAGCTCAACATCATATCCATACTCGCTCTTTGCCCAGCCTGCCACATCGTAAAACGGTGCGAACTCAAGCATTTCAAAGCCCTTACAACAAAACAGTAATATTTTCATCTTTCGCTCCTGTCAATCTGTAACTTGTTCCAGCTTGAAAACTACAGGCCTTGTACCGTCTGTGCAGCATAAAACCTTTGTTTTGGGATTCTTATACCAATCGCTGATTATATTATTTCCACTCATCAAAGCACATAACGAAGAATAAATATCAAGCCATGCAACAGGGCAAAAACCTTCCGGCATTACAGCTCCGCCTTCATAATAAAACTCATTTCCAACTTCAAGCACAGGACATGCGCCTGCTTCTTTTCCATCTACTAAATACTCTTCGGCAAGATCCCCGTAAAACTCTTTCCTGATCACAGTAATTTTTACTCTCAAACCTAAAAAATTTCTCCTCCGTTACCACATATACCTGAAAACTTTCTCTCTCGTTACCACATCCAGAATATTGTTCCTTCAGACTTGGTTAAGCCAAGTTTTTTCTGAAGTTCAAGTGATGCTGTGTTGCCAACGACAACTTGTCCGAAAGGAATATACCCCTTTTCGAGAGTTCTTCGTATCATCTCTATCTCAAGAACTGTGCCGTACCCCTTTCTTCTGTGTTCCTGTAACACCTGTAAGAGTCCAACACTACCTTCCATGTGCTCTCCTATAAATCCGACAGGACTACTGTTCTCATACCCCATAACGATATTACCACGCTCAATAAGCTCTTTCAGCTCTTCTTCACTCACAAGGCCATACTCTCTTGAAATAAGAGGAAAATCTTCCATTGTTGCCGTTTTGTATTCGAGCACATCATCCGCTTTAGGTGGCTCTTTCGATAAGTATGCCAACTGATAGCATTCCATAACATTTTCATAGGCAAATTTCTCAGCAACCATATGGCCAAGTTCCGCGTTGGATATCATTATAAGCGGCTTCGCTTCTCCGTTATTCCGCTCTAAGATTTCAATCCCTTTTGCGACATCATCACAAGCCAACATCAATGCCTTGCTCATAGTATCCTTAAGCAATATCGCATCATCTGCCCTTTCGATTATCTGTGCCGTCCCGCGCTTGATCACGCGGTCTATATTCAAATTTTCAATTGTAGTTAAATCCACACGTCAATCCCCTTTTACTTTACTCGTATAATTTCAATTCTTTTATAGCACTCAAAAAAGCCTCTTCATCCTATCTAGAATCACTTTAGCAATCACACTTCTGCTTCATGAGCATTAATCCATTTTTTCATCTCTGCTTCAAACTCGTAATCACTTCTATTTTCTACAGCCTTTATTATGCTTGGTGTAATCATATCATCCTGTATTTCTTTGATAACATGCCAGTTCTCTTTAATTGCTTTTATAATAAACTCATCACTGACTATTTCAGCAGGTACTTTCTTAAAATAACTTCGATTTTTACTTATAGCTGCCAAGTATACTTCTTCATTAAGATAACTTTCTGGAACTTCTTTTAAATTTTTTAATGACAATCGAACAGTATTTGCATAATACCTACTTGTTCTATATTCTTCAGGAACTATCTCTGGCTCATACAATCCCATTTTTTCATATACTTCCTGTGTTATTTGCGACTTATCCAGATACTTAAAACAATCAGGTAGCGTTTCGTTTATAACAAAAGTTCCGATGTATTCTTTAGGAATTGATAAAAAGAGTAAGCCTTTTCGGATATAGCACAAAATAGTTTCCCAATAGTCCTCAGAACATATTATGGTCTTCCAGTTCTCTCTCGGAATCAAGTTCAGATAATCAAGAACTACCTCATCCGAGTAATCACTCCATTTTTTCCATGAATCACAAGGCGTATTTAATATCGCAGACTCAAAAAGATCAATCCTTATGCCTGCCATGCATACTTCAGGGGTTCTAAATTTTTCCGGTACGATGCTTAATAATTTCGAATTTCCCGCAACTGCCCACAGGCATGTTCCAAGATCAGTATTGCCATCTCTATATGCAACATCATCATTTAATTGATTAATAGCCTCTTCCATACGCGAAGCATATTTCTTCTCACCCAAACATGCATTTACATCAAGTTTCTTCGGGAAAACAGTTCTTTTAATCTTTTTTACCTGCTCTATGCTTTTATACTCTATAAAAGACTCATTCCAATCTCTAAGAACATTGTTGGTAAATAGTCGTTCAATATTCTTTATTTTTCTTGAAAGTCCATATAAGCTATATTCTGACGTATCAACGGAATTTATTTCTTTATCTTCAGATATTCCATTGTAAATAGCTAAAGGCTTAAGACATTCCTCTTTTTCTTGTTTATAAGTGCTTAAAGCCTTCTTATTTTCAGTAGTAGAAAGATATCCTTCAAACGAGTCATATTCTTTAACCATTCCAAAATAAGGTGAATAATAAATTGTAATTGTTCCATCAGGATTTAGCATGATATGATTATAAAAATCTAAATCGATTATCGCTCCATGTATTGTTCCATCTAATCCCAAACGTTTTACAGCCGCGGATATCTTCTCTTCCGCAGCTCTATAAGGCAGTAACGATAACATATACCTATAGACAACAACCGTAAAATTCTGATAAAAATACTGTATATCTGAACAATGGCTAATTTTTTTGCATTTCGAACCATAGCATATATATGCACCATTATTTTCATCCATAATAAAAAAACCATAAAACCCGCTCTTCTTTATCATATAGAACTTTGCCTGGTTCTTCTTGAGCTGTTTTTTTTATTAAAGATACACTGTCTGATCCTTCTCCACAATACTGTAAGAATAAAATATACCTATCTGGAGTAATCTCATATGCTCCATCTCCATATTGAATAAACGGATTGGCAACAGTGCCGTTAAGAACTTTCTTTAATACAATTTTTGCCTTTTCTTTATATCCAACTTGGTTATTTGCATACAAATGGTATCCATCTTTAACATAAAGCTCATTTCTATGATTGTGCCCATTAAAATACAGGCAATTTTTTTCATACTTTTCTTATAATCCGGCATCCAACAATGTAACGGATAATGCGTTAGAACTATGATAGGCGCCCCAGCCGTAATAGGATTATTCAATGCCCTTTCATATACTGATAAAAAAATCTCTGACTGGTGTATTTCCTCTTTTCTAGATAACGAACGAGGTCCAATTATATGCTCGCAATTATAGTATTCTTCATACTTTGCAAAGCCGGTCCCTCCAACCAACATAATATTATCCTTTCGCAAATCTCCAAGTTTCACGACTTTATATTCGTTTGTTAATAGCGTGATACCTATAGATTCAAACATTCTTCTATACGCCAAATCAGCCTCATCTATCATATCAAATTCTGAATACTCGTGATTTCCCATAACTGCGAATATGGGAACATGACTATTCTTATTAAGCTTCTTGCATGAATCAACAAACAATGTATAAAAACGAGTAGATAAATCAAGCGTATTTGCGATATCTCCACCAAATACAACCAAATAATCACCTTTATTATTTTTAATTCTATTTTTTAAATCCGAAGGCATAATCGAACTTACTATATCTTGTAGTGATGATAACCTATCATCATCTTTCAAATGCCATTCTAAATGAATATCTGTTATATAATAAATCGCGCATAATCCAACTAACTGTGCTTTTGAAAAAAGCCTCTTCGTGAACATACTTATTTAGTTCCGCAGGTAAATTCTTTTCAACCTTTATCAAATCAGTAGAATAACTCTGTGATATCTCAACTTCCTTGACATAACTATCCTCATTGTCCCGTAACTCTGCAAACAAGCCATAATAATAAGTACTTATAGTCTTGGCTTTATCCTCTTTCTCTTCTGAATATGGCCATACACATTTATTATTTCCGTAAATATCAAAATGCTCCGCTAACTCTTTTACTCTATCTGTATTTTCTCCCTCAGCGTTCTCATATGATACCGCTGTATCAAAGGAATAACCAATATATTTTTCAGCAACGCTTTTAAAAGTAGCATCATTTATAGCAGATACATCTAATACCTTTTCTTCCTGATCATACAAAGAATAAATTCCAAGACGTTCTGGCTCAAAATCATTATCATGTTTGCAGATAATATACATAACGATAAGCGACATAACAAACTCATCATCAAGATTATAGGGACCTGTATTTCCCTCAAAAAGCCATAACGTATCATTGATCAAATAAAATTCATAAACAAAAGATACATCATAATACTTACTTTTATAATCATCACTTTCCGAGATTATTCTATTCCATCCTGCTTTGCTAACATATCTATTCGATGGAATTTCCCCATACTTGTTTTGAAAAGCGTCCAATCCGCTTATAACATATTTTGCAAATTTCTTTTGAACGATATCACAATCATTAAAACGAAAAGCATTCTCTTTACGATAATCACAATAGATATCTTTCAATAACGCGGATGTTATTTCTTCATTCTTTATAAAATCCCTTCCTTTTTGCACCAAGCATAACTTACTAACAAGTTTTCGAGCTCTTTGCCGATTATACTTATTTTCACTTTTCTCATTAACAACATCCCAAATAGTTAGCATAGTAAAAAGCCTCCTACTATATGACATATCACTTGATTCCAAAAAAGAGCCCTTGCACAAAAGCTCCTAATATCATTAAATTACCTTATTCCATTGTTTTTCAAATTAGATGTATGTGACTCAATTATGTTAAAAATGTATCTTGCAACATGCTTTAGTTAATATGGCAACAAACACGAAAAGAATCTGGCTTTTCTTCATATTCTGTATCACCACTTCATAGAAAGAACACTAATATTCGCTATTATTTTATCATAATATCATTCTTATTTTACTTAATCATATGCATTCTACGCCAACGCATGGTCATTAGCATCATCATCCAGAATTTGCTGTATGCAAGTGGCATCATGCTGCTATATAGGAAGTTCATTTTAGTATTATCGTTCTGCTACTTCTTGTAAAATAAACTACCTCTTTCATTAGCTGTTGAATAGTGGCAGACTCTATCATTGTTGTTCTGCCACTATTCAACAGCTCCAAATCTTTGTTCCGCCCGAATTCTTATAGAAAACAGAAAAAGTGACTAAATCGTTTCAAAGTTCTTCATTTAGTCACTCTTCACACAAAAAATTCCTGAATAAAGCAGAAAAAAGTGACTAAATTGCTCCAAAGTTCTTCATTTAGTCACTCTTCACACAAAAGATCTTAAAAATAGAGCTAAAAAAGTGACTAAATCAGCATCTTCTGCTGTTTTTAGTCACTTTTCTCTCCGTAAATATATCTCTTAAATACCCTTTATCAAATACCGTCTCTACAATCGAGAAATGTTCTCTACTTAAATACCTTCTATAATTCAGAAGCGGCATTCTCTGCTTAAACACATTCTCTTTAACGTCTTCATCTTGCCGCTGCCTTAAGCGCCGCCACAACTTCAGCCTCCGTAGAAAGCGCAAGCACTTCCTTAGCCAAAGCATCCGCATCGGCCTTTGACCACTTCGAGATGATGCTGCGCGCGGTCAGTACAAGTACTGAGTTCACGCTGTACTCATCGAGCCCGAAGGAGATAAGGAGCGGTATCATCAGCGGATCTGCTGCCGCCTCGCCGCACATTCCGACAGGAATTCCCGCAGCCCTTCCCGCTTCGATTATATTCTTGACCGAACGCAGCACAGCCGGCTGGAATGCGGAATAAAGATATGCAACCTTTGCATTTCCGCGGTCGACACTCATCGTATACTGCGTAAGGTCGTTTGTTCCTATTGAAAAGAAATCCGCTTCTTTTGCGAGCATATCGGCTATGAGCGAAGCTGCCGCCGTCTCGACCATGCATCCGACTTCTATCTTCTCATCAAAAGCAATATTCTCAGAAGAAAGCTCTTTCTTGCACTCTTCAACAAGCGCCTTCACTGCACGGATCTCATCGACACAGGTAACAAGCGGAACCATGATCTTTGCCTTACCAAATGCACTTGCGCGAAGGATTCCGCGAAGCTGCGTCTTATAAATTTCCGGATTTGCAAGACAATAGCGCACCGCCCTGTATCCAAGGAAAGGATTGTCCTCTTTCTCAAGTCCCAGATACGGAATCTCTTTATCTCCACCTATATCAAGAGTACGGATGATAACCGTCTTACCGTTCATGATCTCAATCGCTTCTTTGTATGCTTCAAACTGTTCATCCTCGGAAGGAAGATGAGACTTGTCCATGAACAAAAATTCCGAGCGGAAAAGACCTATACCTTCCCCGTCGCATTCTATAGCCTTCTTTGCATCCTTAGGCGTACCTATATTGCAGAAAAGCTCTACCTTCATGCCGTCAGCCGTAAGAGTTTCTTTCCCCCTGAAACTCTCAAGTTCAGCCTGCGCGCGTATAAATTCTTCCCTCTTGATAACATATTTTGAAACTATCTCCCCGTCGGGATTAATATATACAACGCCTTCTGTGCCATCGACGACGGCGGTATCTTTATCTTTTACCTGTTCCGTTATACCGGGAACCGAAAGAACGGCAGGAATCTCAAGCGCCCTTGCAAGAATAGCGGAGTGCGAAGTCTTTCCGCCAACTTCCGTGATAATGCCTACAACATTCTCTTTAACTATCTGTGAAGTCATTGAAGGAGTAAGGTCATGAGCAACAAGCACAGTACCCTGCGGCACTTTGCTTATATCAACATCTTCTATTCCAAGAAGTTCTTTCAAAAGACCTGTTTTCACATCGGAAATATCAGATGCACGCTGGCGCATCATATCATCTTCCATTTTGGAAAACATACCTATGAACATATCGCACACAGCAGTGACTGCTGCCTCGGCGCACTGTCCCGCATCGATCATCTTGTTCATCTCACCCGACATAGCGGGATCGGCGATCATTGCTATATGACCTTCCATAATCTCAGCTTCTTTGGCCCCGATAGTTTTCCTTATATTATCGGCCATAGCGGATGTTTTAACTTTTAAAGCCTCCACAGCCGCTCCAAGTCTGTTTTTTTTCTGCTTCTGTATCTTCAATATGTTTAGCTTCAAATGACAGATCATAATCTGTTATAAGACAGATACTGCCAATGCCTATTCCTCTTGATGCTTCTATGCCTTTATACATAGATAATGACCTCCCGTAAAAGATTTCCTTTGCTTCAATCTCCGAGACCGCTCTCAATAAGCTCAACCGCTTTTGCAAGTGCTTCCTCTTCATCAGGACCGTCGCAGGTAACCTCAACTTCGGCGCCACACTTGATGCATGCCGCCATAAGCATCATGACGCTCTTCCCGTCATACTTTGAACCGTTAACGCAAAGATTTACTTCTGATGAGAAATGCATCATAGCCTGACTGAAAACTGTCGCAGGACGCATATGCATTCCCTGTTCATTTACGATCTTTACTGTTTTTGAAACCATTACACTTTTTCTCCTTTTTGTATGAATTATGATGCAGGTGCCAAAAAATATTTTCCAACACCTACATCATATGATTTTTTATTCTTCAACTGTCTTTTTCAATACACCAAGCATAAGGCAGCTTACAACCGCACCTGCTGCAAGTGCAACAAGATAAAGTGCCCAGTTTCCTACTACAGGGAATACAAAGATTCCGCCGTGAGGTGCCATAAGTGTGCACTTAAATGCCATTGAAAGAGCTCCGGCAACACCCGATCCAACCATAAGTGAAGGAATTACACGGATAGGATCTGCTGCCGCATAAGGAATAGCACCCTCTGTGATGAAACAGAATCCCATGATAAAGTTTACGGGACCTGCTTTTCTCTCTGCTACTGTAAACTTCTTAGGGAAGATAAGTGTAGCAAGAGCGATCGCGATAGGAGGAACCATACCGCCTACCATAACTGCTGCCATGATCATCCATCCTGTCTCATTCTGCTGTGCAAGAGCTGCCGTACCAAATACATATGCCGCCTTGTTGAGAGGGCCTCCCATATCTGTTGCCATCATAGCTCCAAGAAGAATGCCAAGTGCGATGATTGAACCGCTGCTCATTCCTGTAAGTACGCCTGAAATCCAGTTATTAAGCGCACCGACTATAGGATTGATAGCGCACATAACAAGACCGATCATCGTAATACCCGCAAGAGGATATATAAGAACAGGCTTTATTCCCTCAAGAGACTGCGGAAGCTTGTTACATATCTTTTCAAGCCAGAGAACCAGATAACCCGATACAAAACCTGCAACAAGTGCTCCAAGGAATGCAGAAGGGATATCTCCACCGGGATTTGCGAATGTTGCGCCCGTTGATGCAAGGTAGCCACCTACAAAACCAACGGCAAGGCCCGGTCTGTCCGCAATTGACATAGCGATAAATCCCGCAAGTATCGGAAGCATGAATCCGAATGCTGCTCCGCCGATATTCTTAAACCATGCGGCTATAGGTGTGTTTGTACCAAAGTTACTGGGATCGATTGAATAATCATCAAGCAAAAATGCGATAGCTATAAGAATACCGCCACCTATAACGAACGGAAGCATATGTGATACGCCGTTCATTAGATGCTTGTAAAGCTTACGGCCAAGCGACTCATTTGCTGCGTCTTCTTTTCTTGTAACTGCTCCCGTGTGATGATATACGGAAGCGCTGTCAACTTTCTCAAACAGCTTTTCGGGTTCGTGGATGGCTTCCTTCGTTGATGCCATAACTACCTTCTTACCGTCAAACTGTCCCATATCTATATTTTTGTCACATGCAACGATTACCGCATCTGCCTCAGCGATCTCTTTTGCTGTAAGAGGATCTTTTGCTCCGCCCGATCCGTCTTTTTCAACTCTGAAAGTAATTCCGAGCTCTTTTGCTTTAAGCTCAAGTGCCTCAGCAGCCATAAATGTATGTGCAATACCTGTAGGACAAGCTGTAACCGCTACGATCTTCTTCCCTGCTTTAGAAGGTGCTTCAGACTTAACCGCTCCATTCTCAGCATCTTTTTCTGTTTCCTTGGAATCAATAAGTTTAAGGAACTCGTCAACCGATTTGGCATCCACAAGTTTCTTGCAGAACTCTGTGTCCATAAGCATTCCCATAAGCTTTGCAAGTACCTCGAGATGTGTATCTGCGCCATTTTCAGGTGCAGCGATCATGAACAAAAGATTGCTCGGCTTACCGTCGAGTGCTTTGTAATCCACGCCCTTGGGACATGTGATTGCAACAAGTCCTGCCTTATTTACAGATGCAGATTTGCCGTGCGGAACCGCGATTCCGTTTCCGATTGCCGTTGAGCCCTTAGACTCACGTTCAAGGATAGCTTTCTTAAATCCTGCTACATCCTTAAGATTTCCGACTGACTCATGAAGTGCGATAAGTTGGTCTATTGCCTCATTCTGATCAGACAATTTAACCTGAAGCTTGATCCCCCTGGGATCGATAAACTCTGTAATTCTCATAATACCCTCCTAAAACAACAAATTACATGTTTAAAGTTCCTTAAAAACCTTCTCTATATCTGCAGCTGTTGCAAGGCCATCCGAAAATGCCGTTGCAGAACCTGCAGCCGTTCCCATTTTTAGTGCAGTCTCGTAGTCTTTTGTTTTTAAGTACCCTGCCACAAAACCTGCTACCATAGAATCTCCCGCACCGACTGAATTTCTGACTGTTCCTTTCGGAACTCCGATGCGATATTTCAAGCCGTTTTCGTCAACCAGCATCGCTCCGTCTCCCGCCATAGAGATAAGAACATTTCTTGCTCCCATCTTCTGAAGACTGACCGCGCCTTCATATATCTCATCATCCGTTTCAAGTGTCTTTCCTATGATCTCGCCAAGTTCAAAATTGTTTGGCTTAATAAGGAACGGATGATACTTAAGAACATTTGTGAGCAGATCCTTCGTCGCATCAACAACAAACTCTATTCCTTTTCCGTCGAGCATAGAAAGAATCCTTTCATATACATCATCAGGAAGCGAGCTTGGAATAGATCCCGCCAGGATAAGAAGATCGCCTTCTTTCAAGTGCGAGAGCTTGTCAAAAAGCTCTTTTTGCGACTCTTCATCAATCTTCGGTCCCTGAGCGTTTATCTCTGTTTCAGCTACTGCCTTAATCTTGACATTGACACGGGAGATTCCTTCCTTAAGTTCGATAAAATCAGTATCAATGCCTGCTGCCTTAACGCCTTCATCGATGGCGCGTCCTATGAAGCCTGCCACAAATCCTAAAGCCGTACTCTTAAATCCAAGTTCCGACAATACCATGGATACATTTATGCCCTTCCCGCCATAGTAGTACTCTTCACTTGTTGAACGATTCGTCATGCCGGGAAGCAATTCCTTGTCCATTCTTACTACATAATCAAGCGCCGGGTTAAAAGTAACCGTATAAATCATCAATAATCCTCCATCTTTACTTGCAACACCTATGGTATAAGTACCTCTGTATGATTCACATACTCTTTTGCCGTAAGTCTGTCTGTAATAATGCTGCATTCTTTTATGTCCGCAAAAGTCACGGAGTTGACCTTGTTGAACTTGGTATGATCTGCAAGTACATACGACCTGTATGCATGCTTAATCGCTGCCGTCTTGATCATCGCCTCGTCAACATCCGGTGTTGTGAAACCTGCGTGAACTGAAATTCCGTTTGTACCCATAAAAGCCTTCGTAAAATGATATTTGCGAATAAACTCCACACAATCGGTTCCGACTGCCGCTTCCGTTGAAGCCTTGAGCCTTCCGCCGATCATCGTGGTCTCAAATCCCTTGTCCATAAGACGCTTTGCATGAACAACACCGTTTGTGATGTACTTCGCATTGTGATTGGTCAGATAATCGATCATCGCAAGAGTTGTCGTGCCCGCGTCAATATAAACAAAATCATCATCCTCAATGAGATCGGCAGCAAACTTACTTATGCTGTCTTTTTCCTCTACATTCTTCCGGGCTTTCATCTTAACCGCGTCTTCCTTGGTATCTACATCCCTCGAAGACAATGCGGTCGCACCTCCAAACACCTTGATCAGTTTACGTGAGCGATCAAGTGCGCTTATATCACGGCGTATGGTTGCTGCAGATGTATCCAAAAGCTCGATCAGTTCATTGACGGAAACTGCCTTCTTTTCATTTACAATCTCAACAATACGTGCTCTTCTCTCTTCAGTCAGCATTCAAAATCTCCTTGAGCAAAAATGTTAATTTGTGATTTCTTGATTAAAATATAGCACTCAAAAAATCAATTTGCAATCATATCCAATCATAAATAATCACAAATAATCATTTTCGTTCAAACTATACATTTTTGTACTTGCCTTTTTGTTAATTTTTGATTGAGTATTTTTCACTCATATTTTTTTGCGCATAAAATAAAGCACTCAAAAAGAGCAGTCATTCCGGAAACCACCGAAACAACTGCCCTTTTTATGCCATTTTTTATTTAACTACCAACTTTATTCTTCAGCATTGGCTGCCGCAACCTTATCGGCTCTTGCCTCAACCTCTTTTGCCTGAACATCCGAAGGAGCCTGCTCATATCTGTTAAACGAATACTCGTACTCTCCGCTTCCGCCCGTCATTGAACGAAGCTGTGTGCAATATCCGTAGAGTTCCATCTGTGGAACCTCGGCCTCGATAACCTGTTTACCGGTAAGCGAAGGATTCATTCCGAGCACTCTTCCTCTTCTCTTGTTAAGATCTCCCATTACGTCACCCGTGTAGTTCTCGGGAACAGTAACTTTAAGAGATACTATGGGTTCAAGAAGAACAGGTGTCGCATCCATGAAGCCTTTTTTGAAGGCATTGGAAGCTGCTACCTTAAACGCCATCTCGGACGAATCAACAGGGTGATACGATCCGTCATATAGAGTTGCCTTAACACCGACAACGGGATATGCGGCAAGAGGTCCTCTCTGAACCGACTCCGCAATTCCTTTTTCAACAGCGGGGAAGAAGTTCTTAGGAACAGCTCCGCCGACAACTTCCTGATCGAATGTATAAGGAACCGTCGGATCTCCCAAAGGAGCAAAGCGCATCTTAACATGTCCGTACTGTCCGTGTCCGCCGGTCTGCTTCTTATATTTATATTCCACATCGGAATTCTTTCTTATCGTCTCTCTAAATGCAACCTTGGGTTTGGTGAGGTCTATTGCAACCTTATATACATCCTTTAACTTATTCTGGATAACCTCAAGGTGCATATCGCCCATTCCATAAAGAAGCGTCTGACGATTCTCTGCGTCATTGACAACCTTGACGGTCTGATCTTCCGCAGCAATCTTGGCAAGAGACTGTGCGATCTTATCAATATCGCTCTTATTCTGGGCATGATATCTCATAACCGTGTACGGCTGTGAAATATCCATCTTTGCATACTGTATGGGTGTTCCCTTGGTAGAAAGAGTATCTCCCGTCGCAACATCGATCTTCTGAAGTGCGCCAAGGTCACCCGCATGAAGCTCCGATACTTCTGTTGTCTTATTTCCCTGAAGCACATAGAGCTTACCTATCTTAAGTTCCATATCCTTATCCGCAACGAACATCACATCGTCGGGTTTAAGAACGCCCGATCTTACCTTTATAAGTGAGTACTTACCTATGAAAGGATCGATCATTGTCTTAAATACAAAAGCTGTCTTTGGCTTGGAGAAGTCAAAGTCCGCTTCAAAAATCTCATTTGTATTGGTGTTGATACCTGCCATCTTGCGGTTCTCAGGGCTTGGCATGTACTTAACGATATCGTCAAGAAGTGTGTAGATACCCTGGCAGAGCGTACTTGAACCCATCTCGATGGGAACAATACTTCCGTCGCACACATTAGTCCTTACCGCTGCTCTTATCTCAGACTCAGAGAAAGTTTCACCGTTAAAGTATCTTTCCATAAATTCTTCCGAAGTCTCAGCTACGGTCTCAATTAGAGTATCTCTGCATATCTTAAGGTTCTGCTGATTGTAATCGGGAACTTCGCACTCAACAACTTCTTTTCCCGACCACTTGAAACCTTTCTCCTGAATAACATTAACGTATCCTACGAACTTCTCGTTCTCACGGATAGGCAGGTTAAAAGGAGCCATCTTCTTGCCGTACTTATCGGTCATATCCTGCACAACCTGTCTGTAGGAAACATCATCTATATCCATATCGGAAACAAATACCATGCGAGGAATCTTGTACTTTTCGCAAAGTTCCCATGCTTTTTCTGTTCCGACTTCGATTCCGGCTTTTCCCGAAACGACGATAATTGCAGCATCCGCTACACTGATTGCTTCCTCAACCTCCCCGACAAAATCAAAAAATCCGGGAGTATCCAAAAGGTTGATCTTGTGTCCGTCCCACTCGAGAGGAATTGCCGATGTGCTTATAGAAATATGCCTCTTCTGCTCCTCCTTATCAAAATCACTCAGAGTATTTCCATCCTCCACAGTCCCCATCCTTGATGTAATACCGGCAAGATAAGCCATTGCTTCAGCTAAGGTTGTCTTTCCGGCTCCACCATGTCCGAGCAGTACCACGTTACGAATCTTATCAGTTGTGTAAACGTTCATATCTTATCCTCCAGTCGCTCAAATTTGGGTATTATGTACGAGATATGATACAGATCCCCAAAGACTTATAAGAATATTTTACTAAAAACATGTACCCAAAACAAGTATTCTAAGCGATTATGCACAAAAGTTGCTTCATGTTTTTCAATCTCTTATAGTAAGCCTTCATAATTGATTTTCGCACATTAAAGTGTTATAGTTTTTTTCACAAGAATACATGATTTTAGGGGGTTCTACCTTTTATGAACAATATGACCTATGGTTTTATAGGCCTCGGGCTTATCGGCGGATCGATTGCCAGGGCGATAAAGGAAAATGAGCCGTCTTCAAAGATAATCGCATACACTCCGCACAGAGAAACCGTGGACACCGCTCATGCCGAAGGGATAATCGACGCTCCCCTTTATGAGATCGGCGCAGAATTCAGCGATTGCGATTATATCTTTTTGTGCGCTCCCGTTGAGTGCAACAATGATAACATCCAAAAGCTCCTTCCTTTTTTGAATAAGAAGACAACACTTACCGATATCGGAAGTGTCAAGAACGGAATACATGAGAAGATAAAAGAGCTCGGGCTCGAGGATCAGTTTATCGGCGGCCACCCAATGGCAGGTACCGAGAGGATCGGATTTAACAACTCGAAATCTTCTCTTTTGCAAAACGCTTATTACATTCTGACCAAGACAAGCGTCACTAATGAAGACAGGATAAAAAGATATTATGACCTCGTTAAGATGATCGGCGCGATCCCGCTTGTTGTGGAATACAAACAGCACGACTACATCACGGCTGCGATAAGCCACGTTCCGCATGTGATCTCCGCTTCGCTCGTCAACCTTGTAAAAGACAACGATTCGGAAGATGAGCTTATGAAGACAATCGCCGCAGGCGGATTTAAGGACATAACCAGAATATCTTCATCTTCTCCCGTTATGTGGCAGCAAATCTGCACTACAAACGCAGCGAATATCTCGGATCTTTTATCCAAATACATCGATTCTCTGTACGATATCAAACTTGCGATCGATGAAAAAGACAGCGAGAAACTCTTCGAATTCTTCTCAAAAGCAAGAGAATACAGAGAGTCATTTATAACAACATCAAGCGGGCCTATCCAGAAGGTTTACGCGATCAAAGTCGAGATTGACGATCATCCGGGCAGACTTGCCAAGGTTGCGACTCTTCTATCCGACAATGAGATAAACATCAAAAACATCGGTATCGTGCACAACAGGGAATACGAGCGCGGTACACTCAGAATCGAGCTCCACGATCAGGACGGCCTTGATAAAGCAGGCAAAGTTCTTGAAAAAAACGGTTATAACATCTATCTGTAAAAAACAAGGAGAGAGAGACTTACATGACTACATTAGAAAAAGCCAGAGGTCCATTAAGAGGGGAAGTTACCGTACCGGGTGACAAATCAATATCTCACAGAAGCATTATGTTCGGCGCTCTCGCTGAGGGCGACACAACAATCACGGGATTTCTTGAAAGCGCAGACTGTCTTTCAACCATCGATTGCTTCAGAAAGCTCGGAATATCGATTGACCGCGAAGAGGACGAATACAGAAACGCCAAGAAGATCACCGTTCACGGAAAAGGCCTGCACGGTCTCACCGCTCCCATCGAGACTCTTTATACGGGAAACAGCGGAACAACAACCCGCCTTATGTCAGGCATCCTTGCGGCACAGCCTTTCGATACATCTATCACGGGCGATTCTTCAATTGAGCAGCGCCCGATGAAAAGAGTTATCGATCCGCTCACGCTCATGGGTGCATCCATATCATCAGCCCGTGGAAACGGCTGCGCTCCGCTTAATATCGAAGGCGGAAAAGAGCTTAAGGGCATCGATTACACAAGTCCTGTTGCTTCAGCACAGGTAAAATCAGCGATTATCCTTGCAGGACTTTACGCAGAAGGTGACACGATCGTTCGCGAGCCCGCTCTTTCACGAAATCACACAGAGATAATGCTCTCCGCTTTCGGTGCGGACATCCACAACGAAGTTACGGATCTTGGAACGGCATCTGCCATTCTTCATCCCGGACGCCCGCTTAAAGGAATCGACATCAATGTTCCGGGCGATATTTCATCTGCCGCATACTTTATCGCAGCGGCGCTCGTAGTACCCGGTTCAGAACTTCTTATCAAGAACGTCGGTGTCAACAAGACCCGCGCAGGTATAATAAATGTTTTGAAAAAAATGGGAGCAGACATCACTCTCCTTAACGAAGATAATTCTCAGGAATCAAGAGCCGACATCCTTGTAAGATACAGTAAGCTCTGCGGAAACGAAAGCGGCAAGTTCATTATCGGCGGAAAAGACATTCCGACTATGATCGACGAACTTCCCGTAGTTGCAGTTCTTGCAGCAACAGCAGATTGTGAGACTGTTATCCGCGACGCTGCGGAGCTCAAGGTAAAAGAATCAAATCGTATCACTACAGTTGTCGAAAACCTCACGGCAATGGGTTGTGATGCCGAAGCAACAGACGACGGAATGATCATTCGCGGTGGCAAGCCTCTCTTTGGAGCAAACATCAATTGTCACGCCGATCACCGCCTTGCAATGAGCTTTGCGATCGCATCGCTCGTCGCCGAAGGCCCTACGGTCATCCAGGATTCCGAGTGCGTATCAATTTCATACCCGACCTTCTTTGAAGACCTGAAGGCACTGACAAGATAAAAAAGAGTCGCTTGCTTCCTATGATATAAAAATAAGGCTACCACACCTGCTTAGTATGGTAGCCTTTTATAATATCTAAATTACTCGTTTCCGAAAAGATCTCGTGTATATACCTTATCAACTACATCCTGAAGATCGGGTGTAATTCTGTTTGCGATAATGAAGTCGCACTCTCTCTTGAACTCGTCGAGGTCGCGAACAACCCTTGAGTTAAAGAAGCTGTCTTCTTTGAGGGCGGGTTCGTAAACCACGCACTCGATGCCGCGCGATTTGATTCTCTTCATGATGCCCTGAATCGCAGACTGTCTGAAGTTATCGGAACCTGCTTTCATTGTAAGTCTGTAGACGCCGACCTTCTTGGGGTGAAGTGCCCATACTCTGTCTGCGATGAAATCTTTTCTCGTTCTGTTCGCATCAACGATCGCAGTGATGAGGTTATTCGGAACATCCTCATAGTTTGCGAGAAGCTGCTTGGTATCCTTTGGAAGGCAATATCCGCCGTATCCAAAAGAAGGATTGTTGTAGAAATCTCCGATTCTCGGATCGAGGCAGACACCGTCGATTATGTTTCTGGTGTTAAGTCCCCTGACCTCAGCATATGTATCAAGCTCGTTAAAGAATGAAACTCTGAGTGCAAGATATGTATTGGCAAAAAGCTTAACAGACTCTGCCTCTGTCGTATTCATAAGAAGCGCCGGAATGTCTTTTTTCAAAGCTCCCTGAACAAGAAGGCTCTTAAACATTTCTGCCCTCTCCTCAGCTTCCTCTGAATCGGTATCATAACCCACAATAATTCTTGAAGGATAAAGATTATCGTAAAGCGCACGTCCCTCTCTCAGGAACTCGGGTGAAAAGAGAATATGATCCGTTTCATACTCTTCCATCACCGACTCGGTATAACCAACCGGAATCGTTGATTTGATAACAATAAACGCATCCGGATTTTCTCTTCTCACCTTATCAATAACGCTCTTAACAGAAGACGTATCGAAATAATTGAGCTTCTCATCGTAGTTTGTCGGAGTTGAAACAACAACAAACTCTGCATCCCTAACGGCCTGCGCAAGGTCGCAAGTTGCTGTAAGTCTCAAGTTTCCTTTCTTAAGATACTCTTCTATCTCCTTATCAACTATCGGTGAGATTCCCGAATTTATCATCTTAACTTTCTCAGGAACAATATCAACCGCAATAACATCATTGTACTGCGCCAGAAGAACCGACATCGCAAGTCCCACATATCCTGTTCCAACAACAGCTATCTTCATTCTATTTACCTCTGAATTCTCAGTATTTTTCTAAAGTCTTTTAAAGTCAAAACACTCCTGAACCATTTTAATAAAAAAAAGGCAGGTAAAGCAAATTGTACGCGACATTGCAGATGCTGTTTCAGAATTTGAATGTCTCCTTAGGGCCAAGGTAAGACGGTGAAGGTTCCTCTCCTGCTTTATGTATCACCAATTTCTGAATAACGAAGTTTGGATCTACCGCATAAACATTGATATCATTGACACCGGCTTTAAGCTTCAGATCTGCTTCGACAACTCGCTTGTTTTCTGTAACAACCAAAGACCAATACGGATTTCCGTCGCCGACAGCAAAATCAGGCTCGATCATATTTATTTTATTTACATCTCCGTCATTCACGCCGATTCCGAAGTATATCACATTATCCCTTGAGTAAGGGTTGCTCGGATTGACATAGAGCTTAAATTTGTAATCGCCCTCTGAAGGAACTTTAACTTTATAAGTAAGCTTTGGATAATCCTTTTTGTCTTTTCCAAAAATAACATCCTGCGGATATGCCTTAACCGCATCAAGGCCTCTGCTGTAATCTTCTATAACTTCAAAACTTCCGCTTACTGAATCGGTTTTATTTGCATAGTCTACAGCATCGATTGAGATATAATTCATCAGCTCAAGCTTACCGGGCCATGTTCTCTTATGAAGCGGTGCATCTATCATCTTCTCGTTCATGTCGAGTGTTTTTCCAAGCCAGTAGAACGTGCCGTCGGCTTTTTCACCGCATCCGATATCGGACAAAGTATTTACCGGAAGCTTAATCACTACATTGCCGTCAGAGCAGCGAATACATATTTCAGGTGTAACATCGCCCTTTTTATACTTTTCCCTGTCAAGTCTGATCTTTAAGATCTTGATCGTATTAGGCGCAACAACTCCCTTTTCCTCTGATATAGCAAAGAACTCATTGGGATTTTCAATTTCGTAGCTGCAATCAACTCTTCCCGCAGTTGAAAGTATAAGTTCCGCCTCATCCTTTGAAGGATCGAGGAACGCATCTACAGCACCCACATGTCCCGTCCAGAACTTTCCTTCCGTATAGAAGTCGGAGCCCTTTACCGAGACTATAAGTCTTTCTTTGTTTGCAGGTTCAAAAGTATGGATCACAGGGTACTTGCATCCTTCTTCGCACCAGTCATTAAATCCTATGTGCTCTGAAAGTCCCATTCCGTACCACTTTCCGTCTTCGATCGTATGAAGTTCATCTACAATCTTTCTGTCATATGCGATGCAATCATCTATTTTCTTTGCAAGAGTCATTGCATAAGTACTTCCCTGCTCCGCAAAAGCATGGTTCAAAGTTGTAAGAAGCCACATCTTCTGAACATTGAGATTTGCGGTAAGCGGAAGCCATATAAGTTCATAGAAAACAAATCTTGTATTGCCTTCAAGGTTATTTAAAAGCTCATCGGCATCCGCCATGAGATTCTCAATTTTTTCAAGCGTATCAAATGTCTCGTTATAAGCAAAAGGCGCATAGACTTTATCATTCATAGCCTCAGTTCTTCTGCTTGAAGTTATCCTTGTATAGCCTTCAAGAAGCTCTGCGCACTTATCCATGTCAGCCGCAGAAAGCTTGCCATCGAAATTCTGCTTAACTATAAGCTTTGTATATTCTTTTGCACTCTTTGGATTAGAAGTTCCATAGCGGTCAAAATCATATGCCAAATCCAGGAAGTATCCCAGAGGATATTCGTTACTGAAGACATCACCGACATTGACAATCCAAAGATCCCTTATACCAAAGTCATAGGCTGTCGTCATCTGCTCCCAGACCTTGGAAAGATGCGATGTATTAAACCATTCAAATGACACCGGAAGACCATGATAATCAAAATGATAGTACATTCCGTATCCGCCCTTGTGGCTTCTCATTTCTTCTGTGGGCACGGTCCTTAGATTTCCGTGATTATCATCACAGAGCATAAGTGTTACGCCATCCAATTCAGGATCGCCCATGAGACCTTCCGTATTCTCATCGCCGTAGAAATAGGGTTCTACCTCCTTATAAAGCGCAAGCATTCTCGGAACTTCGTCGAGGTTCTCATTTACATTTTCCCTTATCAGTCTGTTCTGCGTTGAAAGAACTTTCCTTAAAAGATCGATATTATCCTTTAAAGTAGCCTCCGCTCCCATGATAGCGGTATCAGCTTCGCCTCTCATACCGACGGTAATCACATTCTCAAACTTACCGCTTCTCTTAAGACCGTCTTCCCAGAAACGTGTTATACCTTTCTCGTTGGTAAGGAAATTCCATGCATCACCATATATAGAATCCTTGCCCCTAAGGTACTTATACTCTTCTCCCTGCCTTAAGCACGGTTCATGATGGCTCATTCCCATTACCACTCCGAGTTCATCGGCAAGAATCACATTCTCAAGTCCCGGACCGTCGTCAGGGAATATAGCTGTCCACATGGCAGGCCACAGATAATTACCCTTAAGTCTTAACAACAGTTCAAAAACATGTTCATATACTTTGGCATTAAAACCGCCGAATCTCTTATTACAGAAATTTCCGAAAGCCGGCCACTCATCATTAATAAAAAAATCCTCTAAACTTAACTGATGGCTCTTTTGAAATCATGCAGTAATCAGAAGGAATTTTGAATTCATCTGTTTTAACGGGCTTTACGTCAAGCCAATCGATAAAAGGAGATACACCGAGCATCTCGGAGAGCTTGAACATTCCGTAGATTGCTCCACGCTTATCGCTTCCAACAATAACAAGAGCATCACCTACAACTGTAATCTTATAGACTTCTCTTTTTCCCTCAATATCAGATGTATCAACGCCAAGCCCTGCTATAAGCGCATCTCCGACTGTTCCTACATATATAGGACTTTCTGAAGCCTTTTCCTCATGTACTTGGGGCGCACTTCCAAAAACCGCCTCCATATCGCCGGAAATCTTCGCAGCAATCTTCTTAATGCCGCTCAATGCATCTTTATCATAAATGATCGCATTTCCACCATTTTCAATCTTAGCCTTTGAAATAATAAAATCCATAAATAGTCCATCCTTTTTAGTTGCCTTACTATTCTTTTCCATAGGAGGCCGTACTTATTAGCTTATTTTCAAAAACAGCCCCTTATGCAACATAATTATCTGCATCTTATCACGTAGTCCGGCTATATACAATAAGCAAGTTAGCGTCTCTAAAACGGATATCTTGTCTCGTCCCCTTTTGCTTTCCTGCTATATCCATAAACCACAAACATCTTTTCACTCTCGTTATACTCATAACTTATAGAATGCTCGTGTAAAATACTCTCTATCTGCTCCCTTACACTGTATTCATTTTCTTTTGGAGGCAAAAGACGTCCTACAATTTCCGACTTTTTTATAGTATCCTTGATAGCAAACCATTCTATTTCAGCCCTATTCATGTGGAAAAAATGCTCATCACCGCGGATAGTCCAGAAGAACTCGGGAGCTTTTTCTTCAAAGAGCGTTTTATAATTTATCAAAAGATCCGGTATTTCATCTATATCATGAAAAAGCTCATTCCACTTAGTCTTATTCATATATGACGTAAGCTGCCTTTTTTCCACAACATCCAGAATCTTATCGCTTAGCGTCTTCTTGCCGTTATACTTACCACTCTCAATCTCATCTATCAGATTTTGCATAATTCCCGGAACTTTATCATCGATTATTTTGTAATGAAACAGCGCTGACACTCTCTCACCATTCCGTTCAACATAATACCAGCCAAAATCCTCCCATCCCTCAACAACAAACGCTATATTTCCCTCCCATTGAATTTTGTACTTAACAGAAGATACCTTTTCATCCGACTCAACATAAGGCTGTACCACACCACTACGCAATTCAAACAGTTCTTTTAATTTATCGTATATTTTTTTCGGCAACTACTTATCCTCCAAAAATTCCCTATCATAGAAAAGTGTTATTTGCTTTTACAAAACAGAGTCTTTATATTGCGCTATAATCCGCCTTTTCTTGAATTATGCCCATATCTGTTTCTCATGTTTTCAACTAATTTGTCGGCTTCAGCTTCTGATATCTTATCATAATCAGTATCCCCTCCAACAAATTTCCCTAAAATCTATTGCCAAATTACACTTTTCTATTCGGCTAAACCTTGATATATCCATATATTTCTCCCATTCAGGTTGTTTGTTTTATCATAAAAATATTTCATTAAAAAAAATGTTAATCATATATAATATTAGTCTTCAAACGAAAAAGCAATACTCCCACAAAAGCCCCGTTTATTGTATATTTGAAACGCACAAGATTTCATGATAGCTGCATCAACCAAGCCAATTTAATTGCCCGCACCAATGAGCTTGGTTTACTCTTGACTTATTCCTCGTGAACCCCGCAGCAAATACAGCTCTCAGTAACTGCGATTATTCTTCGTTTTTTCTCAGAATTCCCCCAAAAAAACAGATAAAAAATCATAGTTGACAGGTATTATCTGTGTTTTTGAGATGCATAATGTAGATAAACGCTCTAAAAACCAGATAAACAATGGTATTTATGCTGTTTCAATCTGTGTTTCTACTGCTAATTTTGCGGAATATATCATAAAACCACAGATAATTAAGGCCCTGTGTACTTCTTTTATCTGGTTTTTCTTATATTTTCCTCCGAAACTCGCCATATTTTCACAGACCAAAAGCACTACATATTCATTTTTATCTGTAGGACATTATGTCATGGCCTTCATAACACTTTAAGAAGCTTAGTTTTGACCGTAATTCCACTTTTCCTCATTATGAGTCACTCAGCAAGCCTTTCTTCATTGACCTTAATTCCGCATCTCATCAACATGAGTCAACCAGCAAGGCCCTTAAATCGCCCAATAATATTTGAAACGCGCAGCTCTCGTGCAATCAGCATGGAGGCTTATCTATAACCGATACAGACCTGTACGGCCATATGGCGTAGCCTACCGAGCGGTATCAGTTTGGAAATGCGAAGATTCGGACGAGCAAGATGATTTTCAAATTGAATAAAACCCGAAAATGCCGACTTCTCTGAGCAACGTCGAAAGGAGGCATTTTCGGGTTTTATGAAATTATGAAAATCACTGCGCAGACGAACACAAGCATTTCCAAACTGATACCGCCGGTCGGCTACACCAAATGGCCATACAGGTCGTACGCTATAAAAAGCCCCCGCGGTTTAAATCTCCGCGAGGGCTCCACACAATACAATTATCTGCTGTTCCTGTTTTTGAAGTAAGCGAACAGACTCTGCAAAATTATGAAGAAGCACAAAAGCGCTGCCGTCATAATGTTACTCCAGCTTGATAAAAGCTTTCCGTTGGTTGTTACAAGCGTCGAGATCGTTCCGTTTATGAGAACACCAAAGAGCGATCCGATAACGTTGCCGACACCGCCTGTAAGAAGCGTTCCACCGATAACCGCTGATGCAATCGCATTCATCTCGAAACCGAGCGCCTGCTGAACAGAACCTGACATAGTGTTGAGGCAGTAACAGATTCCTCCGATAGAGCAAAGGAATGAGGAAAGCATGTAAGCCTTCATCTTTGTAGCCTTAACATTAAGTCCCATCATTGTAGCCGACTGCTGGTTTCCGCCAACCGCATACAGACTTCTTCCAAACTTTGTATATTTAAGTATGAAGAAAATAAGTGCCACAACCAAAAGTGCTATAACTACCGTAGGTCTGATAAAAGGAACTACCGTCTTGCCTTTTTTATTTACATATCCGAGAAACTTTGGAAGATTGATCTTGGCATTTGCCCATTTGTAAAACGTAGGATTCATCTGCTGTGTGATTGAAATCTGATCGGTACAGATAACCGCCGTCATGCCTCTTGCAAAGAACATTCCCGCCATGGTAATGATAAACGGCTGAATCTTGAGGTAACCAATCAAAAATCCCTGTACAGCACCGAATACAAGTCCAATAACAAGTATTAGTATAATAAGCGGAATACAGGGCCACCCCTTAACGCCCATTCCGTAAGCAAGTATCATACAATCCATAGCTACAAGCGATCCTACAGAAATATCAATTCCGCCGGTGAGCATTACACATGTCATTCCGCATGCAACGCAGATAAGTCCCGCGTTTGTAATAAGTAGATTCAAAAAAGTCTGTACATGCGTAAATCCTTTAGCCGAGTAAACAACACATCCTGCCGCATACATCACAACAAAAAGGACTATGGTGATCAAAAGGAGCAGCGTGTTTCCGCTGAATTTTTTTAAACTCTTCATGCCTCCTGACCTCCTTCCGTCTTAAGTGCTTTTCTTTTTGCCTCAGTGTTTGCGATCCACTCTTTAAATGTAGGTGCCTGAACAACTACGATGATCACAACTATGATAGCCTTAACAACAGGCGCCTGGTCAGTCGAAACACCCATAGCAAGAAGGGTTGTCGTGATAGCCTGAATTGTATATGCTCCAATTACCGAACCGGCAAGATTGAATTTACCTCCGCCAAGTGAATTACCACCGAGCGCTACCGCAAGAATGGCATCAAGCTCGTAGTTAAGTCCTATGTTGTTTGAATCTGCGGAATAGATACGGCTACTTGCGACCATTCCGGCAATTCCTGCACAAAGACCGCAGATCACATAGCAGACAAAGCATATCATCGCTGAATTTATACCGGAGATTCTGGCAGCTCTGCTGTTAATACCTGCTGACTGAACGTACAATCCAAGTGCAGTCTTTTTTAGCAGTAACATCACAACCGCTATAACAACGATCGTAACGAAGATAGCCGTCGGAATAGGACAGCCCGGTATGAAATTACCAAGGTACTTATAAGGCTCGTATCTGATGTATGTGATCTGGTTGTTACACATAAGAAGGCCGATGGCTCTCGCCGCTGTGAAAAGAATAAGTGTAGCGACCATAGGCTGAATCTTTAATTTAGCAACAAGTGCACCGTTCATGGCGCCGCACAAACCGCCGAGGAAAATTCCAAAAAGGATTCCCACTCCCATCGGAACTGCAAGTTCTGTGGTTGAGTTAACACCGTAGCCTGCAAGCATCATACAAGTTCCGCAAGCCGATAAACTCATAACAGAACCTACAGAGATATCAGTTCCTGCCGACACCGCAACTACAAGTGTCTGCCCCACTGCAAGAATCGCTATCTCACTTCCTCTGTTCAATATATCTATAAGTCTTCCATACAACACTCCATGTTGAATACCGATACTAAAAAAAGCCGGATTCTTTATCAAATTTATAAGAAGAACCAAAAGAAGGCAGAAGAAGGGCAAAAATAACTGCTGCTTCGTTAGTTTCTTTATTTTATCCATTACTTCTCACCTCCCGCGATCGCACTCATTACACTCTCCTGCGTCATCTCTCCGTCGATTTCCCCAACCTTTTCGCCGTCTCTCATAACGCACATTCTGGTGCAGGTACGAAGCATCTCTTCTATCTCAGAAGAAATGAATACTACGCTCATTCCCTCTTGAGCAAATTGCAAAATAAGCTTCTGGAACTCTGTCTTTGTTCCGATGTCGATACCTCTTGTCGGCTCATCGAGGATAAGGAAATCAGGATGAGTGCACAGCCATCTTGCAAGAATAACCTTCTGCTGATTTCCGCCCGAAAGCTGTGAAAGAGGTGTTTCTCTACTCGCAGTCTTGATCTGAAGCATATCTATAAACTTGTCCGCGATCTCAATCTGTTTTGCTCTTGATACTTTCTTAAACATTCCGTTTCTTGCCTGAAGTGCAAGAATTATGTTATCTCTTACCGAAAGATCACCGATACATCCGTCGGCTTTTCTGTCATCGGGAAGATATGCCATACCTTCCTTTATTGCGTCGATAGGTGCCTTTATATTGATCTCTTTTCCCTTCATGTACTCTTTACCGGTCTGAGCCTTGTCTGCACCGTAGATGCAGCGCACCATCTCGCTTCGACCGCTTCCCAAAAGACCTGTAACTCCGACTACTTCGCCCTTATGAATCTCAAAGTCAAAAGGCTTTACTGTTCCCTTATGGCTGAGTCCTTCGGCTTTAAGCATGATCTCGGGATTTATCTCAACATTACCCTCGGGTTTGATAGCCGCAAGATCGTCAAAATCCTTACCGAGCATGGCAGCTACCAGCTTAACTCTCGGAAGTTCGCTTATAGAATAATCTCCTACAAAGCTTCCGTTTCTCATAACCGTGATCCTGTCGCAGACTGCATAAACCTGCTCTAGGAAATGGGTAACGAATATGATTCCTACTCCTTTTGCCTTAAGATCTCTCATTACGTCAAAGAGCTTTTCAACCTCGTTGTCATCAAGAGACGATGTCGGCTCATCGAGAATGAGTACCTTACATTCCATATCCACTGCTCTTGCAATAGCAATCATCTGCTGGATCGCAAGTGAGTAATTCTCCAAAGCCAGTGTCACATCGATAGATATGCCAAGGCTGTCCATTATTTCTTTTGCCCGCTTATTCATTGAACGCCAATCTACGGTACCGAACTTGGTAACAGGTTCGCGTCCGATGAAAAGATTTTCTGCAACAGAGAGGTTCGGACAAAGATTGACCTCCTGATAAACCGTTGCAATTCCTACTTTCTGTGCATCCTCTGTAGAGTGGTTAAAAACATTTCCTTCCACACCCTGCACGTAAACCTCGCCGGCATCACGCTCGTACACGCCCGTGAGACATTTTATGATGGTAGACTTTCCTGCGCCGTTTTCGCCCATCAGTGCGTGAATCTCGCCTTTATGAAGTGTAAGCTGTGCGTGATTGAGTGCTATGACACCGGGAAAGGCTTTCACTATGTCACGCATAACAATAAGTTCATTCTGCTCCATAAAATAATACCCTTCTCTTATTGAATAATTAGGGTAGTTCTCGCGAACTACCCTATAAGTTTTTCTATGATCAAATCTCTATAATCAGTACGCTTCATCAACAGTTGCTTTATCAACTACGATAAGGGGTTCTGTTACATCCTTGCCTGAATTGTTCTTGTAAGAAATGTCCTTAAGAACATCCTCTGATACGAACCAAGGCTCTTCCATGAATGTCTGCTTCTCAACTGTCTGTCCGCCCTGAAGAGCCTGTATTATCTTAAGGCAATCAGGTCCCTGAAGAGGATTGCACTGGAAGTCTGCGTTGATCTCTTTGTCGAGAACCTTCTGAAGACCTGCGGTACAAGCATCGAATGAGATAACGATTACATCGCCGTCAACACCGTATGAAACGCCTGCTGCCTTCATTGCATCGATAGCACCGAATGCTTCGTTATCGTTCTGGCAGATAACAACGTTGAACTTGCCTGCATATGACTTGCAGTAAGACTCCATAACCTTCTGTCCGCCTTCCTGTGTGAAGTCACCTGTCTGTGAATCAAGAAGCTTCCATCCTTCTGAATCTACGAACTGATGGAATCCCTTTGTACGTCCGATCTCAGCTGAAGAACCTGTTGTTCCTGTGATCTCAAGGATATTAAGTTCTTTTATGCCCTTTGCCTCTGCGTAAGCCTTAAGCCATGCACCTGCTGCAAGACCTTCGTTTGTGAACTCAGAACCTACCCATGAAACATATTTATCTGAATCATCGATCGTACGGTCAATTACTATAACAGGAATGCCTGCATCATCAGCCTCTGTAAGTACTGTATCCCAACCTGTTGATACGATGGGGTCAATAACGATGTAATCAACGTCCTGCTCGATAAAGTTACGAACTGCCTCAAGCTGTGCTGCCGAATCGTTATCACAATCTACAAACTGAAGATCGATGCCATTCTCACTGGAAAGAGCTGCCTTAACTGAATTTGTTGAAGCTGTACGCCAATCCGACTCGTGACCAACCTGTGCAAATCCAACCGTTATTGCTTCTCCGTCTGCTGCCGGTGCTTCTCCCGCGTCTGCAGATGTATCTGCCGGTGCTTCTGTTGCATCTGTAGCATCGGTAGCTGCCGTTGTATCCGCTGCGCCTGATCCGCCGCATCCTACAAGCATCGAAACTGACATTGCTGTAGCCATAATAGTTGCCAATACTTTCTTCTTCATACTTTGTACCCTCCATTTACAATATATATAATGGTTTCATATACACATTGTACCTATAACAGGGCTTTCTTCATAGAATTAGGATGCAACATGCACAACTTTCTATATTTTGACAATACAAATTTAGATGTTATACTTTTATAAAAAATACAAATTCACGGCAAATTACTATATCGAAATATTTTGGTTGAATTTCTTTGTATTTAGATGGATTTTTTTGGCAGAACGCTTAAATTTAATCTTAGAATTATCTGATAATTTTGATAAGCAAGTAGAATTTTATGTTGAATATTTTTCATATTCACAAGAAGACAAATTTTTTTACCCGAATTTATTAAATATTTAGAGGAAAAAAATGACTAAGGCAGAAAATATTACTCAAAAAATAAAAGCAGAAATATCCGAACTATTAGTATCGGGAAACATGTCCCTTCCGACGGAAAAAGAGCTCTGCACTAAATACTCATGCAGCAGACAGACCATACGCAAGGTAATGGCTGAGCTAAAGGAAGAAAAGCTAATAACCTCACGTCAGGGAAGCGGATACCGCCTTACAGGACTAAATCCAAATCCTAGAAGAAATCAGATCTGCCTTCTTCTTACGCGTCCCGACGATTACATATACCCCACGCTTATCTACGACATAGAAAGAAATCTTTCATCAGCAGCTGATATCCCCGTGTCTGTCTCTGTATTTGAAACACGTGCCGACTTCTACAAGGAAAGCGTTATTTTAAAAGATCTTCTAAAAAACCCACCGCTTGCGATTCTCTCCGAGTGCTTCTCACTTATGGCCAATCCAAACTCAGGCCTTTACAAGATGCTTGAAGAAAAGGGCTGCGCCGTCATCTTCCTCTACGGCACTTACAGAAATATGGAAATCTTCCCTTCCGTCACGGAAGGAACATACGACGCCGCATACAGCCTGGTCTCACACCTTCACTCAACCGGATCCGTTAAAATCTCCGGCATATTTCGAAACGGCAATCCTCAGGAATCTTCCATGCTCTACGGATTCATATCCGCACTCAGAGATTTAGGTTTACCTTTTGACAAGAGCAGATATATCATTGACGGCGAGCCGCACTCCGATATCGTAAAGCTTTGCGAATCCGGCGATGCCCTGATATTTGGAAGCGATGAATATGCTTATCCGTATGTAAAACAGCTGAGAAATATGAACCTGATAAATAACGGCGATAAAAAAATATACAGTTTTGATAACAGCTATCTTTCACAAGTAAACTCTTTTCGCATAAAAAGCTTTGGGCACCCCAGAAGTCCACTCGCGTCCGCAATAGCAGAAAAGATCGTATCAATAATAAAAGGACAACCAAAAATTTCGATTGTCCTTCCTTATCAGCTGTTCTGATTTCTGTACTCCTTGGGAGACATTCCGTACGTCTTCCTGAATACAAAGCTGAAATAATGTGAATCCTTATATCCCACAGCAGCCGCAACATCGGCCGTATGCATTCTCTTTTTCACAAGAAGTTCCCTTGCTTTATCAAGACGCTTTGCGGTAAGGAACTTCACAAACGTCGTATCCATCTCCTTACTGAATATCGCGCTGAGATAACTGCTGTTTACAGAAAGTGCCTCCGCGACATCACTTAGCGAGCAACTCTCATTCATATAATTTTCATCTATATATGCTATCGCATCGCTTATAAGCTTATTTCCCCGCTTATCCGTCGGTTCATCTTCAATCCCGACAGGAGCATCCTTTATCAATGACTCATATTTTGCAGCTATCTCTTCCGTAAGGATATGCGTATCCTGAACAAAAAATCTGCAGGCAAATGCATGGTTTACAGCGTTAAAACACTTTTCAAGTGCGCTGAATCTCTCAACGGGCTCACCCGCCGAGGCGTACCATTCTATCTTGTCATCTTTGTCCCCGCAGATCTCCGTGATCTTGGAAATACCTTTGTCAACGTAATCTGCGACGATATCTTTTTCACCCTTAACAACAACGATGTATGTATTAAGCGACCATCTCGACAATATATACGCAGGAAACCTGATGAAATAACTCATAAGCTCCTCAAGCGCTTTGCAATACTCGACAGAGCCAATCTCTTCAATAGGCTTCTCTTTGTCTTTTATGGAAAAAAGAATCAGACTGAATGCGGAAGCCGTGATATCAAGCGATAGTTTCCCAGCTTCAACATAGATATCTTTTACCGGCATTCTTCCCGTAAGAACCTTCTCAAAAAATTCCCTTCTCTGAAGCTGCTCATACTCCTGCGTCTCCATCTGATACTGCAGAAGATACCCTTGCTGAATGCGCTCTTTTTCTATCTTCTCTTTTACGCTGTCAAGAACCTCTTTCATTCCCGACTTCGTTATCGGCTTTGAGATATACTGATCGACGCCCTCTTTGATAGCTCTTTTTGCATACTCAAAATCATCGTATCCGCTCATGATGATAATGCGCATCGATGGGAACTCTTTTTTCACGATATGACTGAGTGACAATCCGTCCATAAACGGCATCTTGATATCCGTGATAAGAACATCCGGCGCCGTTTTCCTTATAAGTGGCAACGCCATCTCTCCATCACCTGCTTCCCCGACAAAGTTAAACCCGTACTCCTTCCATGGAATGTTGTTTCTAAGGCTCTCCCTAACAACACTTTCATCCTCCACAAGAAAAACCTTCAGCATAGTAACCCCTTCCCATTATTAGATACTGCTAAAAAAATGCCGCTCCGGACAGCATTTCCTAATAATTCCTGTCTTCGATGTACTCATCGACGTTTTCTTTTGTAAATACCTTTTCTTCCATGTAATAGGTCTTTTTTATTTCTTTTCCAGATTCAAGACCATTTATAATCTGCGCAAGAAGCTCTCCCGAATTGGGATTGCACTCTACATCGACATTTATAACACCTTCTTTGACAAGCTCCAGCGCTTTCCTTGTTCCGTCAAAAGATATAAGGATAGGATCTCCTGCGCCGCCTGTCTTAACCCCTGCTTCATTCAAAGCTTCAATGGCTCCGAAAGCCATATCATCATTTTGACATACTATCACGTCTATGTCATCAAACTCTCTAAGGAGCCTTGCCATGGTCTCCTTTCCCTTGGTCTGAGTAAATTCTCCTTTTGCGGATGCGATCATTTTCCAGTTCATGTTTCTGGCCGCAATGGCACCAAAACCTCTGGCTCTGCCTTCCTGCGCGGAAGATCCGCTTGTACCCTCAATTACAACGATATTGATGTCATCCTCGCTTTTACCCTGTTTCTCAAGATGCTCTTCCAGCCATTTCCCTGCCGATGCCCCTTCAGCGTACATATCCTCCCCAATAAAAGACGTGTACATTGATTCATCATTTACGGAAATATTTCTGTCGAGCAGGATAACAGGTATCCCCGCGTCCCTTGCTTCTGTAAGAACAACATCCCATCCCTCCTGGATCACGGGACATATAACTATATAGTCAACTCTTTGAGATATAAAACTTCTGACCGCTTTAAACTGCTTCTCCTGTTTCTGCCTTGCATTGTCGTAGATAAGAAAGAATCCGTTATTCGTAGAAAGCGCCGACTTAACCGATTCGGTATTCGCACTTCTCCATGTCGATTCGCTTCCAAGTTGCGAAAAGCCTACACTTATAAGCGCATCATCAGACATCGTCTCAATACCGCTGTCTCCCGACGTGACATCATATACAGAAAATCCGGTAAACGGCCCGCACCCCGTTATCGCTACCGCTACTGCCGTCAAAAGAGCTGCGATCTTATATTTCTTTATCAGCATTTGTATCCTCTTCATGATTGAACAAAATTGCCGGAAGCACCACCGATACAGTGGTTCCTTTTCCAAGTTCCGATTCTATTGAAATTCCATACCTGTCACCGAAATTCATCTTGATTCTTTCGTTGACGTTTGCCATGCCAAATCCCGTGTCGGTATCTTTGGCAGGTTTATTCAGTTCTTTTCTGATATGGTCTAGTGTCTCTTCGTCCATTCCGACTCCGTCATCACTAACTTCAAATCTGATGAGTTCGTCCTCTATTCTGCCGGTTATCCTTATAAGCCCCGACCCTCTCTTGTTCTTGATGCCATGGTACAATGCGTTCTCAACAAGAGGCTGAAGCGTCATCTTCAGGATCTTATAATTGTTTAAACTGTCATCAATATCTATATAATAACACAGTATGTCGGAATACCTCACGCTCTGAATCTCAAGATAACTTCGTATGTGCTGGGCTTCTTCCCTTATGGTTATCCACTCTTTTCCGTGACTTAAAGATATCCTGAAAAACTTGGACAGAGAAACAACCATGTCTTCGGCTTCCTGACTTTTTCCGTCTTCAATAAGCCAGACTATAGTATCAAGCGTGTTATATAAAAAGTGAGGATTGATCTGCTCCTGAAGAAGCCTTGCCTCCGCCATTCGCATTTTCTTTTCATCCTCTCTTATCTGTTCCATCTGTATCTCGAGATGCGCCGCCATATCATCTACGCTCTCGGAAAGAAGTGTGATCTCATCCTCGAGATTAAATGATGTTCTTACAGAGAAGTTTCCTTCCGCAATCTCCTTTGTCGCAGAACTAAGCGCATCGATAGGCTGAACGATGCTTCTTGCGATCTTATCCGTTGTAAGGACGGTGCACAGTATTCCAAGGAGAAGAAGGACTCCCAGAAGGACAAGAAGATCTTCCATCTCTTTTAACAGGCCTTTGTTTATGACTTCAATAGTCTTGGTCTGATAATAGATGTAGTACTGGATATTGTCCTGAATAAGCTCTGTCAGTGAATATATGTTGGAATCAAGCATCTCGACGTCTTCATCGTAATTGCCGCCCGCTTCTACACTTTTCCTGATATCACCGAGCCTGTTCTCCAAAGTATCAACGTTTCTTAAAAGAGTCTCAAGCCATGTTCTGCTGTTTACCTCGGTTGTTATTGTCTTAAGCTCTGTAAAGTCCTTACGGATATTTGCAACAAGCACATAAGGATCCGTCTCATCTCCGCTTCCAAATGCGTCTCTTCCGACGATTATCCTGTACACACTCTCATCCATCTGCTCCTTGAAAGTCAGATTGTAACTGTTCGCAACAGTCAGATTGCTTACGATGGTATTGTATGCATCGGAGTAATTTATCAGCGAGAATATCATGTACAAAATAATCAGCACGAACGGCACGGTTATCATCGCCGCCAATATGATCAGCCTTCTTTTGAGAGGCTTCTTAACTCGTGGTTTGTTGTTATCGGGCTTATTTTTCATACTAAATTCAGTATACTTGTCGGGAATGGGGCGGTCAATGATTTAGACTTTGCCTTTGGACGCCTTGCCTTTGAGGACGTTCAGACGCAGGACCATATGGGCGGATATGCGTGTGTACGTCTTCGGTGTGATTTTCTAAAATTCATGAATCGGCAGATGCCTCATTTCGCGTTGCTCAAGACAATCGGCATCTGCCGACTCATGAATTTTGAAAATCAATCACCTCGTACGAATACACGCCTATCTGCCCCTATGGTCCTGCGTCTGAACTGAGCACTAAATGGCGAGGGGTGTTCATAAGACATAAGCATAGATAAGACAGAGGACGATTACTTGCAGGATCTGTACTGATAGAAACGCGGTATTTAGTACTGCATCGACAAAATAAAAATAGGGATTATCACCGGCGTAAAATATATTAAAATCAATATAGGATTACTTTCGTATGTTTTTGCATAGATTAATGGGATAGAATAGTTTTTTCTGGGATGTTAATATTCATTGCTTGTAGCAACGGCAGCTTTCATAGTACTGTTGCTACGAAAGGAGATTTTCGCTCATGTTAAACGAAAACATAAAAAAGATTAGGCAATCAAAAAGTCTTTCACAGGAGGAACTTGCTATCAAATTGAATGTTGTGAGACAAACCGTTTCGAAATGGGAACGTGGTCTGTCAGTTCCGGATTCGGAGATGCTTGTTTCTATTTCTGACATACTGGATACTCCCATCAGTACTCTTCTTGGTGAAACAATATCAGAAAATTCTCAGAAAGATTTGAAGGTAATATCCGAAAAGCTTGAAGTCATCACGCTTGAGCTTGCAAGGCAAAAGGCAATGAGGCACAATATTCTTCATTGGATTTTTTTAGTACTGAGTATGGTTATTGTAGCTATATTTATTATAATTCTAATGGCAGGAAGTCCTTATCTTAATTGGGATTACAGTGATCCCGAGACCGCTGTTGCAGGGACTATTTTGCATGGCTTTGAGTTTGTATTTGTCAGAATTGCGCCCTTTGCTTTTTGCGGCTTTGTATGTGGGGCTGTCATGACACTTAAGAGGAGGAAATGATTATAAACGGAGGATACTCCGCAGAATACTATCGAGCGTGATGATGGATGGAGAGGCTTTAGAATTCAGGGAGTGCTTGATTTTTCATTGATCGGTATTCTCTCAAAGCTGTCCGGCATACTCGCGGAGCACAAAATCGGCATCTTCGCCGTATCGACATACAACACGGATTATATTCTTGTAAAAGAAGAAAATTTGGAGCGAGCGCTTAGCGTATTAGCTTCTGAAGGGTATACGGTAATTTAAAGCAAAGCAGCCTGAATAAGAGTTATATCAACGCACTCGCTTCCAAAACCATGTCAGCTTTAACTGTTTTCTCAAGACAAAGTCTGACATTGGCCATATCACTGTAATCAACAAATCTTGTAGCAGACTCAATATCATTGCCGCTTTTCATCTTGCGGTCGATGAGTCTTTTCCGCAGCATGGCTTCATTTGCTGTGATGCTGATAGTGTAATCCGCCATAGCCCTTAGCCTGTTCCATCCGTCCATATCAAGTAAGAGGTAGTTCCCCTCCAGAAGAACTATATCTTCTGTGATATGAATCGCATCCTCCACAGGATTATGCAGATGCCTGTCATATATAGGCCAAAAGGTATCTTCCCCGGAGCTCACCTTTTTTATCGCAGCAGTCAGTTTCTCTAGGTCGAAAGTAACCGGCGCTCCCTTTATCTCCACCATCTTCACTTCTTTACCATCTCGTAACGTTGTATGTGATAACAGATACTTCTGCCTTCTGTGAAATCCATCCATTCCGATAGCTTGCAGGTCCGTAATGTCATCATTTTCCCTTGAGAGCTTTTCAAGAAAGCTTACAAGCGTGCTCTTCCCCGCTCCCGGAGGTGCTGCGAGCATCACAAGAATTCTCCTTCCCTTTTCTTTTTGCAAAGCAGAAAGCTCCTTAAGCAGCGGCAAAAAGAGCCGCTCAACAACCTCGTCACTATATGTGGCATCCACGTGTATGCCGTTTATCTCTACAGAATAATTTGCCATTTTACATCGGTGTCCCCACTTCTATTAAATTGCCGTCCGGATCATAAAAGCGTATGACTTTCTGGATTTTTCGATATCTTTAACAACTATCAGGAAGTTTTTAAGTCTCATGGGGGTCCTTTCTTCATTATTGTCTATAAAAATTGGATGCATACCATACTACTTCAACAAGCTTGAACCTAGTTCCTTACCCCAATTGCTTCAGTCATGGATTCGGTCACAAAATAAGTATCAAACGCCACCGCCATCACATCATCTCGGCAATCATGTATGTTTCCAGCGCTGATAAGCATTCTTGAAGCAGTTCATTCTCCATCCACATACGTCTCTGAGCTTTTATTCGTGCCTGTTCTTTTAAGCTCTCTAACTTTTGTTTTTGAAAATTATCCATATCTATTATCCTTATACAGCATCATACAGCGGGATTTTTAAAGTTGCATCTCTTGCTGTCATAATCAAGGCAAATACTTGCTTTTCAACAGCAAGATTCATAAAGCTGTTTATTCCGCTGTCATTACCAAGGCATAAACTGTTTTTTTCAACAGCGCCTTTTATAAAACTGCATTTTCCGCTGTTATGCTGCAAATACAAACTTTATTTTTGACACCGAAAATCATAGATTCTTGTGAAGATTCCTCACCGGAATCCACAGAAGCATTCACATCAGCAGTTTCATTTTCGTTCTCTATGTCTACGTTATCAGTAACAGTGCTATCTTTTCCGTCACAAGCACATAGCATAAATGTATAAACGATCAATGTTAGTAAAAACCTTTTTCTCACTCAGACAGTACCCCCAACTTCATTTAATATCATCCCAAACTTTCATATGTTATTATATTAAACAGAAATATTGGTCAGTATCTCTACAAAGAGATTTTAACACAAGCAAAAAGTATGACATCTTAAATGAAATTACAGGAACCATGGACTACGATGCCATCCTGGAAAAACTGAAATAATTTCAGAACAAAAAAGCTCAATGCAGTGCCATCTCTGCATTGAGCCTTAAAATCACATCCGATTAATTTTCGCCATTTTTTTTCATTATATTCCTGAATAGTTGAATAAACATCAATACGAGCCTTCATATCTTCGGGCATTCCAACAAACATCGAACCATAGTGGAATGTATCTCCGTTCTTCGATGCTCTTACGATCTGAATGAATACGTGAAGGACTTCTTTTGTCCATATTGTAAGGTTAGCTTCGTAGTTAGCACCGATTGTAAGCTGCTTGTTTGTTGAGAATCCAACGCCGTCTCTTGATGCATCGGTAATTGTAATCTCAACTGTTTCGAAGCTCTCACCGCCAATTTCCTTAAGAAGTATTTCGCCTGCCAAATCCAGTCTCTTGGTTCTTCTTCTATTATCCATTATAAAACCCCCGATAAAAAGTGTTACTAATATAATACCTTATTCGGAAAAAATAGCAACTACTTTACACTATTTCGGCCATTATTACTGCTCAAGTTCCGCAAACGAAACAGTAAATTCTTCCAGATCGTCGAGGCGTAACATAATTCCGCCCTTTAGTTCTTTCTCATCAGGCTCGGCGCATCCGCCGTCAATGTCGATAACGTTCTCTTCCCGATACGACGAAAGTGGGCGAGCACATTTATCATCTCCGAGATAAAAAGCCGGCACGTGACCGATGACAAATACCCACGGTTTGCATGCGGCATAGTCATCAATGCTCTTATATATATCCTCCCTAAACGGCGAATACCAAACAATGTAACGCGCAACATCGGGATCGATATCTTTATAAGGTGTATCGATAATTTCTTTTACAAAAGCGGTATGTGTGAGGAAAAATGTAGTTCCGTTCACTTCAACTTTTGTTGAAACAGGACAGGAATTAAGCCATTTAAGAAGCTCTTTTCTCTCCTTCTTTCTAAGAAGCCTGTATCTGTGATAAGTTATGGCGCCGCCGTTCTGAAAAAGCCAGTTGATTTCTCTTCTTCCTTGGAACTTATTGAGATTGGGAGTGACACTTCCGTCTGAAGCGGCCACATGCAACATCATAGTCTCATGATTTCCCAAAAGGAAATGCATGTTATGAGCATTCATTACATGTCTTAATATCTTTATGCCGTCAGGTCCGCGGTCAATCGCATCTCCAAGCATATATAGTTTGTCAGCGCCCGAAAATTTTACTTTTTCGAGCAGTTTTAAAAATAATCTGTATTGACCGTGAAGATCTGATATTACGTAAGTTGCCACGCTGTCTTACTCCATCCTGTCAGTTATAAAGCATGCATCACCGAAGGAAAAGAATCTGTATCTTTCCTTTATTGCTTCTTCGTATGCCGCCAGAATATTCTTTCTTCCCGCAAGCGCTGCAACAAGCATTACAAGCGTAGACTCCGGAAGATGGAAATTGGTTATAAGGCAGTCAAGAACCTTGAACTTGTAGCCCGGATAAATAAATATCGATGTATCTCCGCTACACTCGGATAGTCTGCCGTTTTCATCAGCTGCGCTCTCTATAGTCCTGCAGCTCGTAGTTCCGACACAGATAACTCTGTGCCCGCTTTCTTTTGCCCTGTTTATCTTCTCTGCTGCCTCTGCGGTAACCTGGTACCACTCGGTGTGCATGTGATGTTCCTTGACATTGGTCACCTTAACGGGTCTGAATGTTCCAAGTCCCACATGAAGAGTTACAAAGGCCATATCTATGCCCTTGTCGGAGATCTTTTTAAGAAGCTCATCCGTAAAATGAAGGCCCGCTGTCGGTGCTGCCGCGGAGCCTTCGTATTTGGCATAGATTGTCTGATACATGTTCTTATCTTTGAGTTTATGTGTGATATAAGGAGGAAGAGGCATCTCGCCGAGTCTGTCGAGAACTTCTTCCCAGATTCCCTCATAGTAGAACTTAACGAGTCTGTTACCGTCCTCTACTATATCAAGGATCTCTGCGGTAAGTATTCCTCCGCCAAAAGAAACTCTTGCACCGGGACGAAGTTTCTTTCCCGGTTTAACCAAGGTTTCCCAAACATCATTCTCTTTTCTCTTAAGAAGAAGGATCTCAACCGCTGCGCCTGTGCCTTCCTTTTCGCCAAGGAGCCTTGCGGGTATGACCTTGGTGTTATTAAGAACAAGGCAGTCGCCGGGATCAAGATAATCAATGATATCGCTGAATATCTTGTGCTGCGTCTTTCCTGTCTCTTTGTCTATCACAAGGAGCCTGCACTCATCTCTTTTTTCAAGAGGGTCCTGAGCTATGAGCTCCTGTGGCAGATCAAAGAAGTAATCTGCGGTTGATAATCCAATCTGTGTTGTTTCTGACATAATATCTTACTTTCTAAAAAGAACGTTTTTATTCATTGCAAAAATCCATGTTCTCAAGGAATGCGATATATCCTCTTAGAGACTCATAGAGATCTGCCTTACTGATCACTTCGCACGGTGAGTGCATGTTAAGAACTGCTACTCCCGAATCAACAACATTCATGCCGTATTCTGCAAGAATATATGCGATTGTTCCGCCGCCACCTGCATCTACCTTGCCAAGCTCTGCAGTCTGGAACAATACGCCTGCATCGTCATATACCTTTCTTACTGCTGCAATGTACTCTGCATTTGCATCGTTTGAAGCATATTTTCCTCTTGATCCTGTATACTTGTTAAACACAGGGCCAAAGCCAAGATATGCAGTATTCTTCTTCTCAAAAACAGAAGCATAGCAAGGATCAAATGCTGCACTTACATCAGATGAAAGCATACTTGAATTTGCAAGGCATCTTCTGAATACAAGTTCATCATAATTTCCGTTTACAAGAGCAACTATCTCTGCAACGGCATTTTCAAAGAATCTTGACTTCATGCCCGTAGCACCGGCGCTGCCTATCTCTTCTTTATCAACAAGGATGCAGCATCCCGTTCTCTTAAGGTCTCCTGCTTCAAGAAGAGCTACTGCAGAAGGATATGCACATACTCTGTCATCGTGCCCGTAACCAAGCACCATGGATCTGTCAAAACCTGCATCTCTGCTCTTTCCTGCAGGAACTATCTCAAGTTCTGCAGATATGAAATCTTCTTCCTCGATTCCGTACAGATCGTATAAAAGTGCTACGACTCCTCTTCTTACAGCGCCTGAAAGCTTTCCGGCCTCAGCTTTTTCTTCTTTTTCAGCCTTAACTGCGTACTGCTCACCCTCTGTAAGCTTAGAATCATCTTTTTTATCTTCAGACTTCTCTTTTCCCTCAATAACAAAGGGTCTGTTTCCTATAACGAGATCAAGGGCTTCACCTTCAATTACGTTTGAAGCCTTCTTGCCCATCTGCTCGCTTGCAAGATGAACGAGAATATCTGAAATGAAGAATACCGGATCGTCCTCATCTTCACCGACATTTAAGATAACTGTCGTACCGTCTTTTTTAGCCACAACTCCGTGAAGAGCAAGGGGGATAGTCACGAACTGATACTTCTTGATACCGCCGTAATAATGGGTATCAAGATATGCAAGTCCGTTATCCTCATACAAAGGATTCTGCTTAACATCGAGTCTCGGAGAATCAATATGTGCTCCGAGGATGTTAAGTCCTTTTTCCAAAGGCTCAGAACCTATCTTAAACATAACGATGGATTTATTCATCCACACGGAATAAACCTTATCACCCTTTTTAAGCTTGGTATTTTCCTTTACAAGCTTGTTAAGCTCTCTATAGCCCTCAGCCTCGATCTCATTTACGATCGTGTCGATTGCCTCGCGTTCAGTCTTGGAATTATCAAGGAACTTTTTGTACTTCTCTGCAAACTTATCACATTCCTTGAGCTGAGTACGGTTATAAGTTGTCCATACATTCTTCTTATTCATATTGTGTACCTCTTAAATAAATCTTATCTTATGAACGAAGTTCTATGCCAAGATCCTGTAAGCCCTTAAGTATTTTCTTCATTGCTGAATTGATCTCATCATCTTCCATTGTCTTTTCTTTATCTCTAAACAAAAGAGAATAAGCCATAGACTTGAATCCCTCTTTGATCTGTGAACCTTCGTAAATGTCAAAGAGTGTTAATTCTTCAAGTTTCTTGCCGCCACGCTGACGGATCATCTTCTCGATATCACCCGCAAGAACGTTCTTTGGCACTACCATTGAGATGTCTCTTGTAACTGCAGGGAACTTGGCAATTCCTGTATATATTGTATCAAATTTAGCGTACTTAACAACCTCAGGCATATCGATCACGGCAACATAAACTCTTGTATCGATGTCATAGTTATCGCATACGGCAGGGTGAACTTCACCGAGATAACCGATAACTTCGCCGTCGTAAATGACATTTGCCTGTCTTCCGGGATGAAGGAATGACTTGCCTGCATTAGGGTCGTATTCAACCTTATCAAGCATGTTTACGCTGTCGAGAAGCTCTTCGATAACGCCCTTCATGCTGTAGAAATCGCCATCTCCGTAAAATCCGAGTGTGAGCTGCATTCTCTCATCGGGAAGCTCTGTAAGAGGAAGGCTCTTTGCGACATAGATGTTACCCATCTCATAGAGGCGAACGTCCTTATTTCTGCGGTTGTAGTTGGTTGCAAGGCTTGTAAGCATTCCGTTTAAGGAAATTGTTCTCATTATTGAGAAATCTTCTCCTAAAGGATTTGAAATCTTGATAGCCTTTCTTTCAACTGCGTCCTCGGGTAAAAGAAGCTTATCAAATACCTTGGGACTCTCGAATGAATATGTATATCCCTGTGAGAATCCGCAGAACTGTGCTACTTCTCTTGCCTTCTTCTCAACTCTCATCTTGAATGAGATACCGCCTGTTGTAGCGCTTGTCTTGGGAAGAGTTGTTGGAATCTTGTCATATCCCGAGAATCTGGCGATTTCTTCTGCAATATCGCACATCTGGTTGAGGTCCTGACGGAAAGAAGGGATGATAACTTCATCGGTCTTCTTGTCATACTCAACTTCTTCTCTCTTAAGTATCTCTATCATCTCATCCTTGGAAATATCTGTTCCGAGGAGGTTGTTGATCTTATCGGCTTCAAGCGCAAATCTCTTTAAAGGCTTGATGGGAAGTCCTACCTGAACTACGCCGGGAACAACCTTACCACATCCAAGCTCGTTGATAAGCTGGCAAGCACGGTTGATAGCATCAAGTGCATTTGCGGGATCAAGACCCTTTTCAAAGAATCCTGAAGCGTCTGTACGAAGTCCGACTCTCTTTGCAGACTTTCTGATATTAGGTCCGTTAAATGTAGCAGCCTCAAAAAGAACTGTCTTAACATCGTCAGTGATCATTGAATTCTCACCGCCCATGATACCTGCAAGTCCTACTTCCTTCTCAGCATCACAGATCATAAGAACTTCGCTGTCGAGCTTTCTCTCCTGTCCGTCAAGAGTTACAAAAGTCTCGCCGTCCTTAGCTCTTTTAACAACAATCTTGTTTCCTGCGATTGTTGAAAGGTCGTAAGCATGCATAGGCTGACCGTATTCCATCATTACATAGTTTGTGATATCTACGAGGTTGTTGATAGGTCTGATTCCTACGCTTGAAAGTCTTCTCTGCATCCATTCGGGTGAAGGAGCGATCTTTATATCTGTAGCAACCCTTGCGCAGTAATTTGTGCAAAGATCTGTATCCTTAATCTCAACGTCGATGAAATCTTTGACGTTTCCTTTTCCGTCTTCCTTAACCTTAACTACGGGAGCTTTGAAAGGAAGCTTGTATGTAGCTGCAGCTTCTCTTGCAAGACCAAGAATGCTGTAGCAGTCTACACGGTTAGATGTAACTTCAAATTCAAATACTGTGTCGTGGAGCCCCAATACCTCAACGGCATCAGCGCCAACCTCTGTATCTTCAGGGAAGATATAAAGTCCGTCTTCGGGAGCCTCGGGATAAAAATCCTTTGTTGAGCCAAGTTCCTCGATTGAGCACATCATACCTGCACTCGGAACACCACGGAGCTTGCCTGCCTTGATCTTGATTCCCTCTGCGGGATTCGGGCTTCCGTCATGACCTCCGGCAACACGTCCGCCGTCAAGAACAACGGGAACCTTATCGCCTTCCTTCATATTCTTTGCACCTGTAACGATCTGAATTGTCTCTGTTCCGATATCAACCTGGCAGATAACGAGCTTATCTGCATCGGGGTGCTGTTCGATTGTCTTGATCTGACCTACTACGATCTTTTCAAGATTCTTATCAAGTGCTGTATATGTTTCAGTCTTTGTACCTGAAAGTGTCATATCATCGAAGAATTCCTGATCGGTGCATGAAAGATCCGGCACATATGCTTTAATCCATGATTTTGATGAATTCATATTTTTTTCTCCTATTTATATAAAAAGATAATCGATATATTTGTTGCTCCGCTAGGGTTTTAGCGATATACGGATTGCTCCGCTTCGCTCTCGCAATCCTGCGGAAATCACTCTGTGGGAATAGTACTAAACTCGTTCCTCGTTAAGTACTACTAGCCTCGGAAATCGATATGCTCATTTCATTCGCATATCTTTTTTCCTCATTTCCGTTCGGTCTTCATATACATTCAATGCTTTGTGCAAGCACAGCATTGAATGTACATGAATCCCTATATCGCTAAAACTGATTAAGAAATCTAATATCATTCTCATAGAGAAGGCGCATATCATCGATCTCGTATTTAAGAAGTGCGATTCTCTCAAGTCCTACACCGAATGCAAAACCTGTGTACTCGTTAGGGTCGATTCCGCTCATTTCAAGAACGTGAGGATGTACCATTCCGCATCCGAGGATCTCGATCCAGCCCTCGCCCTTACAGAAACGGCATCCCTTTCCGCCGCACTTAAAGCAGCTTACGTCCATCTCGGCAGAAGGCTCTGTGAACGGGAAGTGATGAGGTCTGAACTTTGTCTTTGTCTCAGGTCCAAAGAGCTGTTTTGCAAACTCTGCAAGAGTTCCCTTAAGATCTGCAAATGTAACGTTCTTGTCGATAACAAGACCTTCAACCTGGTGGAATGAAGGTGAGTGTGTAGCATCAACTTCATCTGCACGGAATACTCTTCCGGGAGCGATCATCTTAATAGGGAGCTTGCCCTTTTCCATCTCATGCACCTGTGTTGAAGATGTCTGAGTTCTAAGGAGAAGGTCTCCGTTAATATAGAAAGTATCCTGCTCGTCCTTTGCGGGATGATCTGCGGGAATGTTAAGAGCTTCGAAGTTGTAATAATCTTTCTCAACTTCAGGTCCTTCAACCACTTCATATCCCATTCCGGTAAAGATTCTCTCTACCTCTTCAAGAGCAATTGTATTTGGATGACAGTGTCCAACTTTGTTCTTCTTTGCGGGAAGTGTTACGTCGATGACTTCAGCTTTGAGCTTGGCATCTCTTGCAGCAGCTTCCATTTTGTTCTTGGTCTCTTCAAGAACTTTCTCAATCGCCTCTCTTGTCTCGTTTACAAGCTGACCAACTTTTGGTCTGTCCTCGGGAGCAACGTCCTTCATGCTCTTTAAGATGCTTGTAAGTTCACCCTTTTTACCAAGGAAGTTGACTCTAATCTCATTTAATTTCTCGAGTCCGTCAGATCCTTTAATCTGCTTCAGGGCTTCTTCACGGATTTTGTCCAGCTGTTCACTAATCATTTTTTTCCTCCTAAAAAATTAAAGTCCCATGTGTCAAAAACACATGGGACGAAATTATCGCGGTACCACCCAAGTTCCCGTCATATATAATTATGTACGGACACTCATTATATCTGTAACGTAGACAACACGGTCCAACCTACAAGCATACTAAACAGATAGCCTTCAGAAGGACTGCTCCGGTGCGAATATTCCGTATATACCCGTAGTAGGAAGCTTACAGCCGATGACTTCCATTCTCTGAACCATGTAGCATAACATCTTGGGCGTAGCCCACACCTTCATAGCATTTATTCTTTATTCAACACCTTATTGTATTTGGCGATGGCGTATTTGTCAAGACTTGCTCATTTTAGCAATAAGTTCCATCTTCTTCTCGCGCCTTAGCTGCTTAATATGCCACTCTCTGCTCATGGCTTCTTCCTTGGTGTCAAACTCCTCGAAATACACGAGTTTAACAGGAAGCCTTGTCTTGGTATACTTGGCGCCCTTTCCGGCGTTATGATCTTTTATTCTCTTATCAAGATCATTTGTCCAACCACAATATAAAGAACCATCGGCGCATTCAACAATATATGTATAATTCATCTATTTTTTCCCAAATAACTTCATCCAAAGAATATCTCAAGCCCTATTCCTATAAGAATAAGTCCACCGATAATCTTCGCATTTCCCGCAAGCTTCGTTCCGAATTTAATTCCGAGCTTAAGCCCCGCGTAGCATACGATCCAGGTAACCGCGCCAATTATCGCAACGCATACAAGAACCATAAGAACACCGTACTGTGAGATTGTAAATCCAACTGAAAGCGCATCAATTGATGTAGCTATGCCCTGGATCATAAGAGTTTTATTGGATAATGTCTTGGAAAAAGAACCGTTTTCTTTATTAAGGCACTCGGTTTCTTTACATGTATCGCAATTTTTGCCGCTGTAGCACTTTCTTTCGCGGCATCCCTCGATCAGCATCTTTCCGCCTATGAACGCAAGTAAAAAGAGTGCCATCCACGGTATAAGCGCATTTAAGCCGTTAAATATATTGGCGGCATTGTGCACCAGAAACCATCCTATAAACGGCATAATAAACTGAAAAATCGCATATACACCGGATATTTCCAGTCTCCTTCTTCTGTTCATTTTGGTGTCGGCAAATCCGTTTGCCAATGACACAGAAAAAGCGTCCATGGCGAGCCCTAGTCCCAACATAACGCTGTTTACAAAAAATAATATTGTATTTGCCATAATTATCTCCAACAGAATAGTATTCCTATATAATATCAAACCTAATTCGTTGTAGCAATAATATAGGCAACGCTCTAGAGATAATGTTTCCTAAAAACAAAAAAAATAGAAGGCAAGCATCCATTAAACTAATGAACACTCGCCCTCATGTCTGGTTTTCCAATGGTCTGTCCTCTCTTTTTAATTTATTTATATTAAATCACTTACTGCAACGGCACCTCGACATCCCTCGGCGTATGTGAAGCCTCGCCACCCTAGCTGTAGATGTCAGCCGTTCCGATAACCATCCGTTCTCCTTTGGTGAAGCTTAAGCCACCTCAGATACTTAGGTTTTATCTCTTAAGTGATTGTAACTATAATATACCATCCCTCTATAGTTTTGTCAATCATCTTTTTATAATTATTTTTATATTCAGACAATTCAAACAATTCCCATGAATTCGCATAAACAATTTACTCCTTAATTAATTTGATACAAAAAGGTTATTATTGTATGATATTAGGGTATTAAACACAGCAAAAAAGGGGATAATATGAGCGAATTTATTATTAGCACATGCTCCACCGCGGATCTTTCGCGTGAGCATTTTGATAAAAGAGACATTAAATATGTTTACTTTCACTTTGAAATAGACGGAAAAGATTATCCGGACGATCTTGGAGATTCCATTCCTTTCAAGAAATTCTATGAAATGATGGCTAATGGCGCCATGACAAGAACTTCTCAGGTAAGTATCGGAGAATATGTTGATTTCTTCGAGCCTTTCCTTAAAGAAGAAAAGGACATTATTCATCTCGCACTCAGCTCGGGAATTTCCGGAACTTTTAATTCCGCTTCTATTGCAAGCGAGCAGTTAAAAGAAAAATATCCGAACCGTAAGATTTATATAATCGATACTTACGCTGCTTCAGCAGGACTTGGTTTATTGGCAGACAAGCTCGCAGACCTTCGTGATGAGGGAAAAAATATCGATGAGCTCTATAACTGGGCTGAAGAACACAAATATGATATTCAGAGCTGGTTCTTTGTTTCAGATCTCAAGTACCTCGTAAGAAACGGACGTGTTTCAAAAACAGCCGGAGCAATCGGAAATGTACTTAATATCTGCCCACTTCTTAATATCGACAGAGAAGGACATCTTGCTGTAAAAGCAAAGGTAAGAGGAAAAAATGCAGTTATGAAAGCTCAGGTAAAGAAAATGTTTGAGCTTTGCGAGAATAGAACAGATTATGACAACAGCTGCTTCATCTCTCACTCAGATTGCTATGATGATGCGAGAGCCGTAGCCGATATGCTCGAAGCTCAGCTTCCAAAGCTCAAGGGCAAGATTAAGATATTCGATATCGGAACAACAATCGGAAGCCACACCGGCCCCGGCACAGTCGCTCTCTTCTTCTGGGGAGACACACGTACTGAGTAAACTCAAAAGCGGAATGTAATGAAATAATACGCAGCAATATGCATTTGTCGCTCGTTGGTATAACACCAAAAATCGCTCCAAATGCATATTGCTGCTTTTTTATTTTGCTATATTCCACCTTTACACTTATTTACTCAGCGTTCATAAATGAATTGTGTACACTAAGCTTTTCTATCTTTATCTTTTCTTTTTTATCTTCAATATCTATTTTTATTCTATCTACTAAGAATAATATTTCTTCTCTAATCTCTTCTCGAAGTCGGGTTTGGGCATGGGGTTGTCGTAGAGGAAGCCCTGAACGATGTGGCAACCGACTTCTTTTAGGAGGGCGACCTGGTCTTCTCTTTCGACGCCTTCGGTTACAACGCCGATTCCAAGTTCATTAGCCATGGCGATTATGTTCTTCAGGACGATCTCATCGTTTTTATTGAGGTTATCGCTGCTTATAAAGGATCTGTCTATCTTTATTACCTTTACAGGGAAATCTCTAAGTGTTGAAAGAGACGAATAGCCTGTTCCGAAATCATCTATGGCAGTGTTTATGCCCGCATCTTTTAGCTTGGACAAAAAGCCCGTCATAAGAGATCTTTCATCTTCACTCACGGTCTCTGTAACTTCAACTTCGATAAACTTCCTGTCAATTCCGCAAGCATCTATCGCTTCAACAATCTCATCTACAATACGCTTATAACTGAGATCACGCCTTGAGAAATTGACCGAAATGGGAACAACAGGTATTCCGCGGCTCTGCCAGTCTTTAATGAATTCACAGGCTTTTTTGAGCACATAAATATCAAGCGAAGCAACCATTCCCTCCTGTTCAAGGATCGGAACAAACTCGGTAGGATACAGTACAATACCGTTGCAGAACCACCTTGATAAAGCCTCCGCTCCGACAATCTCTCCTGTTATCGTATCGACCTTTGGCTGTAAATATATCCTGAATTCATCGCTTGCAAGCGCTTCTTCATATCTGTCTTCTATCTGCTTCTGCCTGTAAATCCGCGTACTCATAGCCTTGTTTACAAACACATACGGCTTACTTGCCACATTTTTGGCATAGTTGAGAGCCATCGCAGACCTTGATAAAAGCTGTCCTGGATCTTTAAGCGAATCATCGACGGCATATACACCACACACTGCCGCAATCTTTATCGGCTCCTCTTTGCCGTTTCTGACACCGTATACATCAACACCCGAAAGGAACTCCAGGAATTCTTTTGTCCTCTCCTTCTTAACGAGCGCAGCATAGTTGTCGCCTCCAAGATGAGCCACTATCTCGTCCTTTTGGAAAAAAGCTTTGAGCTTACGCGCATATCTTTTCATGATCTCATCGCCCTCGGCAATCCCGTAGCGTCTGCTGTAAAGGCCAAAACTCTTTAAATTAAAATAAAAGGAATCATAAAGCATTATATCTCCGCTATCGCAGAGTTTATTAGCGAACACGAAAAATCCTCCCGAATTGGGAAGACCTGTCAGATATTGCTTAAGCGAGCTATCTTTGACAACTGTATTAAGAAGAAATCTCTCCATATGGAAAGAAAGAATATCTATAAGAACCGAAAAACTCTTGTACTCCTCATCATCCCAGTGTTTATCACCATAGAGATAAATGTTATAGGTGACAATCTTTTGCCCAGCCATCTTATTCTGAAAGTAGTATGCCGGTGGCTCACCCTCAGGAACAGGGCCAAAAAGAGGAATAACGGTGTCAGGCTCACCTTCATGATCTGAGCCCTTCGCATAAGAAACTATAGAAACAATAGAACGTAAAGAATATTCCTTGGCCAGATCCGCAATAGCACTTGGCGATATTTCCGGGGTTATGGCTTCTTCCGAAAGTATCTGAACAAAGTTTTCAAAACTCTTTTCAAAATTCATATATACCCGTCCTCATTGGTTTTCTTCAGTTTTGTATAATACAATTTTAATAAAAAATTTATGTTTTTTCAACACAAATAGAGGCATAAAAAAGTGCCTATGGCACTTCAACTCCCCTGCCCCTCACTCATGAGGGGTTGGGGTTGTTTTTTGCCTCAATTCATTCATAATGATTTTTATGAAACGAAACATACTGCAAGATCTGTTCCGAGATCATTATGAAGAAATTCAATATACTCTCCATCCCCGCAAAACGGAAATGGAAAACATCGATAAGATGCTCAATTGTGGCGATCCTGCCTATGGTGGCGCCATGTATGGCTGCCACGATTGTGGTAATCTCAAGTTCATTCCCTTTCGTTGTCATTCAAGATTCTGTCCTACCTGTGGTTCCATGTATTCGCAAAAACGTGCTCTGGCCATGTCTTTCAAACTCATAAACTGCCAGCACCGACACTGCGTTTTTACTATATCAAAAGAATTACGCCATTACTTTCTCGAAGACCGTAATCTTCTCAACTGTCTTTTTGACGCCGCCAGCAGCGTTATTCGTCGGATGTTCTACAAAACCAACAAAAGTCAGAACTTCACTCCCGGTTACATTCTGGTTCTTCACACATTTGGACGTCCATTGGAATGGAATCCTCATATCCACTGCCTTATATCTGAAGGTGGTGTAGGTGACACCGGATTTTGGCGTAAAGTCAATTACTTCAGTTTTCAATACATGCGCCATGCTTTTCAAACCGCTCTTCTTAATCTTATGGAAGCTCTTATTACTGACTCCGCGAAAAAAGCATTGTTCAAAAAAGAAAAAGCTCTCTCATACAAAAATCAAAAAGATGGATTCTATATATATGCAAAACCCACTCTCGCTGACAAGAACAAAGTGGCTAAATATATAGGTCGATACCTTGGGCGCCCTGCAATCGGCCTATCAAGAATTGATTCCTATGATAAAGCGCATGATACTATTACTTTCCACTACAACAGGCATGAGGACGAAGTCCTTGTCACCGAAACACTTCCTGCAATAGACTTCATCAAACGCCTTATCCAGCACATACCTGAAAAAGACTTTAAGATGATACGCTACTACGGCGTGTATGGTCGACATCGAGAATCAGATAAAAAGCTCTACCGTCTTATTCCCCCCACCAAACAGCCATTCTTCAAATCTTTCTTACAATGGCGCTCAAGTATTCTTTCAGCATTTGGCTATGATCCAATCAAATGTTCAAAGTGCAGTAGTACCATGAAATTCCTTGATTTGTACTTTAATCATAAACATATTTCTCTTGAAGACTTATACAAAGAGGCAAAGGGAAAATGCCGTCCCAAAAGCAGAGCTCCATCTTCAAAACCAAACAGTGTTTCCCCATGTTTCTGCACATGATAAAATCATGCAAGGAGGAACAGTTATGGTCGATAAAGAACTAATTGCAAAGCTTAGAGAGAAATACATCCAAAATCCGCCGGAAGGCATGTCGGCGAACGAAATCCGCGAGATGGATGATGAAGACCTTCTCGACATGGATTACTTTATGCATGAAGATGATGAATTTTTTGATGAGGTAGATTGGTAATTATACCAACTTACCTCTACTTTGCGTGGCCCGGTCTTGCCGGGCCTTTTAATTCAAGATTTCGCCGTCAAGGCGAAATTTCCTATTAATGAACAAAGAGTCGCTTGCGACTCTTCGCGCCCGAGCGGTATTGCAAAGCAATAATTTTCATCTCCGCGAGGTGCGCATCCATAGCGGAGCGTTTTTTATAGCATAGGAAAGCAAATTCCTATGCTATAAAAAAAGACTGCACCCTACGGCACAGCCTTTTTATAGCTTAAAATTACTTCTTGTTTACAAGATCCTTAAGAGCCTTACCAGCTTTGAACTTAGGTGCTATAGATGCAGGAATCTTGATAGCTTCGCCAGTCTGAGGATTCTTACCTGTTCTAGCAGCTCTCTTTGTTGTCTCGAATGTTCCGAAACCAACAAGCTGAACCTTTCCTTTTTTCTTGAGCTCCTTAGTAACTGTCTCTGTGAAAGCGTTGAGTGCTGCGGCAGCATCCTTCTTTGAAAGTCCTGCTTCCTTAGCGATTGCATCGATAAGTTCTGTCTTGTTCATGTAATTTCCCTCCAAAAAGAAATTTATTTTACTACATTGCCCATTTTACCACCATTTCAAGCGCATAACAACCAAAAAAAGCGGAAAAATGCGGAAAAATCAAGATTTTTCACAAAAAAAATGCTTAATTTTAGCCGTTTTTATCATAATATATCCTGAAATCCCGGTCTGTATAGATGTCTCGGAATACCGTCAACCATGATAGGGCCTACATCTCCCTGGATCAGGGGTCTTACATATGTAATAAACTCGTTCGTTACATAAGTTCCGTCCTTGCTTATCCATTCTCTGGGTACAAGCCTCTCATCGTTTGCAATCTTATGAACGTCTTTTACCTCAGTTCCTGCCTGGTAGGGATCGTCGGAAAGTCTCTCGATAACCACCATCTTACCGCTGTCGCCTTCATCGGCGGATTTCATTGCGGCGCCACCGACTTCATATGCTTCAAGAATATCTACTCTGGATGCACAATGGCTTGCGGCTCTCTGAAGCGTTGAAAGCTCGATTGCACGTGTCTTGCATCCGCACTCGGTAGAAACAACATTGCAAAGATATCTCGCAGTACCCGTAAGCTGCTTGTGTCCGAATGCGTCAACGTACTCAACGGAGTTGTCGAGATCGCTGACATACTTGCCATCCTTGGTCCTGATACCCTCAGAAACGGCAACAACTATAGACGCTTTGGTCTTCAAAAGAGATTTGATTTTCTTAATGAAGGCATCCATCTCAAAAGGAATCTCAGGCATATAGATGGCGTCGGGGCCGTCACAATCTTCGCCCTTGGCAAGCGCTGTTGCACCTGTAAGCCAGCCTGCGTTTCTTCCCATTACTTCAACAATAATAACCTGTCCGTGACTTGTCTCAAGAGACCAGCTGTCTCTTATTATCTCTTTTACGGATGTTCCGATGTACTTAGCTGCCGATCCGTAACCCGGTGTGTGATCGGTGAGCGCCAAATCGTTGTCGATTGTCTTGGGACATCCGACAAATCTGATATCAGAGCCTGTAATAATGGCATAATCGGATAACTTCTTTATCGTATCCATGGAATCATTTCCGCCGATGTAGATAAAACAATCAATCTCAAGCTTTACAAGAATCTCAAAAATCTTCTCGTATATCTCTTTACTCTCAAAAATCTCCGGAAGCTTGTATCTGCAAGAACCAAGATATGCCGAGGGAGTTCTTTTCAAAAGCTCGATATCGAGCCCGGATTGAATGTGATCCGAAAGATCTACATAACGACCTTCCATGAGACCCTGTACGCCATGGATCATACCGTAAACTTTCTTGTATCCACGGTCCATTGCGGTCCTGTACACACCGGCAAGTGAAGAATTAATTGCCGCGGTAGGTCCACCTGATTGCCCAACAATTACGTTTCTTTTCTTTTTCTGCACCATAACTCCTGTCCCCTTTCGAAAGTATATTTCCATTATATTCGAAAAAGCGATAAGTGTCATCTACAAGCTTCACTATACTCGAAAAAACCTCGCTAAGAGCTCTACTAAAAAAGAGCTTGGTTAACGTTTCCTCGTTCACCAAGCTCTTTCGAGCAATCTAAATAAATGTAACGCGCATAAAGAGCGCATTCCTTATAAGTACAACGCAATATCAGATAAATCTTCCTCTGCGGCTCTTACCCAAACTATATGCAATAGACGCCACAACAACAAAACTGACCACTACGATGGCACACACCGTGTAAAGTCTCTTCTTGTCCTCGTCAAGTCCGTTCCAGAACTTGATAGCTTTATCAAGCTTCTTCTTTCCAAAATCCATAGCGTTTTGTACAAACTCTATCATTACATTACCCCCAAATAGAAACAATTTAAATCATTTATCTACTATATATTGTACCTCTGTGAATGTTTTTCCTCAAGTTTTTTTATCACATAGTCTTTCCAGATAAAATCAATTATCGCTGCGAAAGGAATCGCCAGAACGATTCCGATAACGCCGAACTTCCTTCCTCCGAGGACAATTGCCACAAGTATCATAAGAGGTGATACTCCAAGGCTCTCTCCAAAGAGTCTGGGCTTTAAGATATATCCGTCAACAGTCTGAAGAATGATGGTAAAGACAATGAACCAAAGCGCATACCACGGATTCTCCAAAACAAGGATAAACGCACCTATCGCTCCTCCGACTATAGGTCCGAATGTCGGTGCAAGATTGGTCACTCCGACAATAACGGAGATCAGCACAGAATACGGCTGTCCCGCTATAAGCATATAGATAAGGTTTACAAAGCCGACTATAATTCCGTCTATAATATCGAAACTGATATATCTGATAAGGATTGTATTACATCTGTCCGTGACATCACAGGTTCTTTTATATGTCTTTTCATTCATTGCAAGGCTTAAGAACTTTGAAAATCCCCTGATAAGTCTTCTGTTATCCAAAAGAAAGTATATTGCGAAAATAAATGCAAGAACCAGATCAAACATTCCTCTTCCCGCATTAAGGGATCCGTTCACAAAACTCACCATATTCTCAGAGAAATACTCGCCGATAATACCGAGGATATTTTTCTCAAAGCTCTCCAAAGCCGTAAGATCTATACCAATAAGCTGCACTATTTTATTATTCTCAAGATCTTTCAAGAAATTATTTGAAGGATCGACATATTCTCCGATACTGGAAATTAACTTCGATACACTGTCGATAAGCTGCGGAACAAGTGCCACAAACAAAAGCACTACCGCAAGAACAATAAAAAATATGGTAAAAGCAACAGAAAGTTTCCATCTCCTGCTCTCTTTTTTTATTTTCTTAAACAGGCCTCTTTCAAACATGAGCGCCACAGGATTAAATATATATGCTATTACTATGCCCAGGATTACAGGTCTGAGGAAACTGAAAAAAGAATTTATCCCTTTGACTATGGAAGGGAAATTGGACAATATCATGTACAAGACAACAGCTGAACACGTAGCAATCGTGTAAGAAACCCACTTCTTTTTAACCCACTTGTTATCTAACTTCATTTCATTCTCCCATCAAATAAAGTTCTGTTAAACGTCATGGAAAAAGCAGTCATAGCTGATATGACTGCTTTTATTCCCAATTTAGTCCCAAAATGCCGGTTCCTGTTATTTGACTCCTAGCTGACGCCAGGTGGGTTACCGCAACTGCTATGCCTGTCTTCCTCTCCCGTAGCTGGTCTGCGCATGCGCAGGGCCGAAGGCGTGACATTTATAACAGTGATGTAGGAGTCCCGTTTAAAGTAATGTAGGTTCAAATTACACAGGAATTGTCGGACATCCCAGGAGAACTACCTACGTAGTTCTTTGTAGTTCTAATATAATTATATCCATACATGCGCATTTTTCAAGGGTTTACGCGTGATTTAAGAGTAATTTCACAGATACCTAATATTTATAAAACGTGAATTTACCGTATAAAAATACGATGCCAAAAAATTCCCCGTCAATACGTCAGATTTCCCTTGTAGCTTCCTTAAGCCAATTCTTAATCTTCTCATCCCCGATAAGCGGTGAAACCCTGTCGTACACTGCTTTATGGTACTTATTGAGAAGCAGGACCGCATCAGGTTTCATGTACTTCTTATCGATTGCTTCAAGATCGATAGGCACATATGTAAGGTGGTCGAATCCGTAGAATTTACCATACTCGGTTTCAGAACGGTTTACAACTTCAACAATGTTCTCTATACGGATTCCGTGGCTTCCCTCGATATAAACTCCGGGTTCATCAGATACTATCATTCCGGGCTTAAGCTCTGCTTTGTTAGCGCCCTCCGAGCTCCTCCATCTGATATTGTGAGGGCCTTCATGCACATTAAGCATATATCCAATGCCGTGTCCCGTTCCGTGGTTATAATCAATTCCGATATCCCAAAGTGCCCTTCTCGCATATATATCAACGTTTCTTCCCGTGCATCCGTCCTTAAATATTGCATTTGCAAGTTCAAGCATACCGGATACAGTCGCTGTGTAGTGCTTCTTTATCTCATCGGAAATCTCTCCGACTACGATAGTTCTCGTAACATCGGTTGTTCCACCCATGTATGTTCCGCCCGAATCAACAAGAAGCATTCCCTGTGCCTTTACTTCAGCAGCGTTATCTTCAGTAGCCTCATAGTGTGCCATTGCAGCATTTGCATTATATGCACTGATAGTAGGGAAAGAAAGCTCAATAAATCCCGGAAGCTCCGCTCTCATACCGTCAAGCTTCATCGCAGCGGAGTACTCAGTCATATGGATCTTTCCTACATTTTCTTTTACCCAGTAGATAAACTCTGTGAGCTTAGCACTGTCTCTTAAATAAACCTCACGGATATTCTTAAGCTCAGTCTCGTTCTTTATAGCTTTCATTATCTCTGTGGGATTTTCCCTGTCTTCAATGACATATCCCGCTTCACCCGCCTTATCAGCAATAAGCCTATATGTAAGATAATTGGTATTTCTCTTATCGATAAGGATATTTCCTGTAAGAACAAGCTCTGACATGTACTCTGCATATTCAGCATAATCTTTAAGAACAATATCGTTACTCTCGCAATATGCGCGAACCTCATCCGTAACTTCATCTTTCTGCACAAAAAGAATAAACATATCGCTTGTTATCATTGCATAAGAAAGCGCTACAGGATTGCATTCAACGTCATTTCCGCGAAGATTTGTAAGCCACATAATATCATCAAGCTTTGACAAAAGATGCATCGATGTTCCGTACTCTTTCATCTTTGCTCTGACATCCGCAAGCTTTTGCTTAAAAGACTTACCACAAAGTTCATCGGATAAAACATACATGTCATGGCATGGAAGCGCCGGTCTGTCTGTCCAGACTTCTTCCGCAAGATCCTTACCAATCTTTAAATCCGCATTTTTAAGCTTAAACATAGACTCAAGCACTTCACCGTCTTCAGCCGGAACAACTCTTCCGTCAAAGCCAAGTGCCTCACCTTTTTTTACATTATCGGAAAGATATTTCTCGATAGTGGGAACGCCTTCCTCTCCCATCTTGTAAAGAGTAACTCCCGTTCCCGCAAGCTGGTTCTCAGCCTGTATAAAGTATCTTCCGTCAGTCCAGAGTCCTGCCTCGTTGTCACTTACGACAAGTGTTCCGTTCGATCCGTCAAAGCCGCAAAAATACTCTCTTGTCTTGAAAAAATCTGCCGCATACTCTGAATTATGAAAATCTGAAGTAGGAATCATATAATAGTCGATCCCATTCTCTTTCATAGCTTTTCTGAGCTGCGCCAGTCTGTTTTTAATTGTTTTGTTTTCTGTTCCCATATTGATTTCTTCCTCTAAAATATTACTACTCACAATCCATGGTACACCAAATGCACCGGAACTGTGAGTAGTAGTTGAATTTTTTTCTCAAATATTAAAGCCCGTACTTCTTAACTACAAGAGGAACAACCTTAGATGATCCGATTCTGCTGCATCCTGCCTCAGCATATGCCACAGCATCTTCTATCGTGCGGATTCCGCCTGCTGCCTTGATCTTAACATCAGGGCCGATGTTCTTCTTAAAGAGCTCGATATCCTCAAGAGTTGCACCTGCGCTGCCAAATCCTGTTGAAGTCTTGATGTAATCAGCCTTTACCTCGGTAACGATCTTGCAAAGCTCTTTTTTCTCATCTTCTGTAAGATAACAGGTCTCGATGATAACTTTAAGGAGCTTATATCCGCAAGCCTTTCTGATCTCTTCAAGTTCTTTCTTTACTTCATCATATCTGTGATTCTTTACATCACTAACGTTAACAACGGTATCGATTTCCTCTGCTCCGTCCTTGATCGCTTCTTTTGCCTCTACAACCTTAGCCGCTGTGCAGCTGTAGCCGAGAGGGAATCCGATAACAGTGCAGAGTTTGAGGTTATCGCCGTACTTATCATGCGTTCTTTTTAAATATGTTGGCGGTATGCAGACCGTCGCTGTTTTATACTTTACTGCCTCGTCACAAAGACTTACGATGTCTTCCCATGTTGCATCTGCCTGAAGCTGAGTGTGGTCAATAAGTTTTATTATTTCTTTCTCGTCCATATTGAACCCCTTTCTTAATCCCTGTCCTTCATATCCATATAACCCTTCCTGGGCTCGATTGCCATATATGCAGGACGTATGATTTTGCCGTTATTGGCAAGTTCTTCCATTCGGTGAGCACTCCATCCGACGATTCTCGCCATAGCAAAAATTGTAGGATAAAGCTCCTCAGGAAGCCCAAGCATACGATACACAAATCCTGAATAGAAGTCAACATTCGCACTTACACCTTTATACATAGTGCGCTGTCCGCTGATAATCTGCGGCGCAAGCTTCTCAACAAGCTCATACAATTTGAGCTCATCCTCACGGCCTTTTTCTATCGCAAGCTTCTCAACAAAGCCCTTTAATACCATAGCTCTCGGGTCTGACTTGGAATAAATGGCATGTCCGATACCGTAAATAAGTCCGGCCTTATCAAAAGCCTCCTTATTAAGGATCTTCTTAAGGTATGCGGCAACCTCTTCCTCGTCTTCCCAGTTCTTTACATTGGCTTCAATATCATCAAACATGTGCACAACCTTGATGTTGGCACCACCGTGTCTGGGTCCCTTAAGCGAGCCAATGGCAGCTGCTATAACCGAATATGTATCGGTCATACTTGAGCTAACTACGTGTGTTGTAAAAGATGAATTGTTACCGCCGCCGTGTTCCATATGAAGCACAAGGCAAATATCAAGCAATTTTGCCTCGAGCTCTGTATACTTACAATCAGGTCTTAATAAGTATAAGATTGTCTCCGCTGTAGACAGTTCCTCAAGAGGAGGATGAATAAAGAGTGTGTTCCCCTCGTGATAATGATTGTAAGCCTGATACCCGTATATTGATAAAAGCGGGAACAAACTTATAAGCTGAAGGCTCTGCCTCAGTACATTCGGAAGCGATGTATCATCCGCAAGATCATCGTAAGAATAAAGTGTAAGGACACTTCTTGCAAGTGTATTCATCATATCCCTGCTCGGCGCCTTCATGATTATATCTCTTACAAAGCTTGTGGGAAGACTTCTGTAAAATCCAAGAAGTCTGTTAAAGTCATCAAGTTCCGGTTTAGTCGGAAGTTTATCAAAAAGAAGCAGGTAAGCACATTCCTCAAAAGCAAATCTGTTGTCATCCGATGCTGCCTTTATGAGTTGTTTTACATCATATCCTCTAAAGTACAGTTCACCGTCCTTGGGAATGCTCTGTCCGTCTCTTTCTTCCTTTGCAACAATTTCTGAAATACGTGTAAGGCCTGTAAGTACGCCTTTTCCGTTTAAATCTCTAAGTCCTCTTTTTACGTCATACTTGACAAAAAGCTCATTTTCTATCTGATCAGCAGCTTCTGACAGTTTGGCAAGCTCAACTATCTCAGGTGTGTTTTCAGAGTAAATATTCTTTCCGTTTTCCATCCGCACCTCCGTTTAAGCATTTTTATATAAAATGTTTGAATCAAAGACCGAGGAATTCTTTTACGGCACCTTCCATCTCAGTCTTATCCACAACTTTCTTGTGTCTTATCTCAGCGGTTCTGATTGAAGATACCGCCTCGGGGATCTTAACTTTTGAAACCTCGGAAAGTTCGTCTGCAAGTTCGAAATCTCCCTTGGAATCATCCCCTTTGCCAAGAGCGTTCATTACGCTTCTTGTGAATTTGAAGGGACTTGCGGTTGATGCTATTACTGTAGGTGTCTTATCGCCCGTCTCTTCTATATATTTGCTGTATACCGCACTGGCTACAGCTGTATGTGTATCCATAAGATAACCTGTCTTGTCGAATATCTTTCTGATAGTGTCAAAAGTCTCCTGCTCTGACGCATATCCGCCAAAGAAATCAACAAGCTTTGATCTCATATCATCTGTTATCTCATATTTTCCGTCCTTAGAGAGCTTGCCCATGTACTCAGCATCAGCTGCGGCATTATCGCCGGAGATATGATAAATGAGTCTCTCAAGGTTTGAAGAAATAAGAATATCCATTGAAGGTGAAGCTGTAAGTACAAATTCACGATTTCTGTCATATTCTCCCGTCTTAAAAAAGTCGAAAAGCACCTTGTTAGAATTTGATGCACAGATAAGCTTTCCGATGGGCACACCCATGTTCTTAGCGTAGTATGCGGCAAGAATATTACCGAAATTACCTGTCGGAACAACTACGTTAATGGGATCGCCGTCTGCAATTCTTCCCTCTTTCAAAAGCTTTGCGTAAGAGTATACGTAATATACGATCTGGGGAACCAAACGTCCAATATTGATGGAGTTTGCAGATGAGAACTGGAATCCCTTCTCATCCATTTCTTTTGCAAGCTTTTCGTCTGTAAAGAGCTTCTTTACTCCTGTCTGAGCATCGTCGAAGTTTCCTTCGATACCGATAACACATGTGTTGTCACCCTTCTGTGTTACCATCTGCTGTTCCTGAATGGGGCTGACGCCGTGCTTGGGATAAAAAACTATGATCCTTGTGCCCGGAACATCTGCAAATCCTGCAAGAGCAGCCTTTCCCGTATCTCCGCTCGTAGCTGTAAGAATAACGATCTCGTTCTTTGCATTATTCTTCTTTGCAGCCGTTGTCATGAGATATGGGAGAATTGAAAGTGCCATATCCTTAAAAGCAATAGTTGCGCCGTGGTACAGTTCAAGATAAAAAGCACCGTCTGCCTCTGAAATCGGAGCTATCTCTTTTGTGTCGAACTTTGAATCATATGCATGTGAAATGCAGTATTTAAGCTCTTCCTCTGTATAATCGGTAAGAAGAAGTCTCATTACCTCATATGCAGTACCCTGGTAATCGAGCTGCGCGATCTCTCTTAAAGTCTTTTCAAGATGCGGTATATGATCAGGGACATACAAACCTCCGTCCGGTGCAAGTCCTCTGAGAATTGCTTCTGAAGCCTTAATATTACCCTGTGCTCCTCTGGTGCTACTGTACAAAACTTCCTTTGCCATTGCTTTTACTCCTCTTTTGTTGATACAATATTTAAAAATAAATGATTTAAGGACAAAAAAACAGAGCCCTTAAGTTAAAATTATAACATACAAACCGGGGGATTGTGTGAAAAAAAATAATTCAATAGGTGTTTACGAGACAACTTTAAAAGACGGAACCCCATCCTTCAGGGCTTCCATAACATATTGCGGAAAACACATCGCACTTGGCTCTTTCCCAAGCAGGAAGGACGCTTCCAAAGTTTACAGAGAGGCAAAAAGAGTGTTAAATCGTTTATCTATAGATATTGATTCGTACACTTCATCAATGACGCTTCCCTTCGAAAAATTTGTTTCGCTAATAAATTACCGCGATAAAGGGATGTATATCGCCAATCCGATCTATTTGGAAAAAAAAATATTTCACTTATTACCTTTCAAAAGATGAAAAATTAAAATTCGACATAGACGATCTCTTCTACTATTCATCTCATAAAATAATGAGAAGAGGCTCGCATCTGTTTGTTGCAGACTACGGAAGTCAGCTCTCCGTCCTTCAAAGATACGGAATCAACAGCTATTCGGTAAGAGGACGTGACTACCGCTTTGCCAATGACGATCCGACAGACCTTAGGTATGAAAACATAATCATTCTCAACAGATATCGAGGCGTAAGACAGTTTGCCGAAAAGGGCTTTGTCCGCTACAAAGCCGTGATCCATGTAAAAAGCAACTATGTCATCGGCAAATACAACAGCGAAGCGGAAGCTGCGATCGCATACAACAAAGCCGCCGATATACTTATAAAAAATGGCATAAAGAAGAACTTCTCGGTAAATTATGTAGAAGACCTCACGCCGTCTCAATATGCCGATATTTATCACAAAACTAAGATTTCCGAAAAAATATACGGGCTGAAGGTTTAAATTAACCTCCAGCCCGTTATGGTGAATTGTGAAATTGATGGTAATCTTATACGTAATTCATCTCATCGAATACGATAAGTCTCTTCTTCTCATATTCTTTTATCATTCTGTTTTTTTCAATCTGCTCAGCTTTAGCTTCGCCTCTGGCTATAGCATTATTCTCAACAACAAAGTCAAGGAACTTGTGATACTTCTCTTTATCCTTGATTATCTCCTGCATGTTGTTGATAGTATAGATGCAGTTCTCTCCGCGGCTCTTAAACTGGAATGTACAGTCAAAGATAACGTCGTCAAAGAGCTTTATCATCATCTTCTTGGGTCCCTTTGCAATAGCCAGGTTGACGCAAGCATAGTTGAAGTTCTTTACACGAACCTTGCTCTCACCTTCTCCGAGTACAGTTGCATCATAGTTAAGAAGCACTCTCGGATAGATTCTCTTCTGGAATGTAGGAGGATCGAGTCTCTTCTTGGTATTGAGCAGGATATCGTCGTAACTTCCGCTGTCTTTGATGATCTCAGACGGAAGAGGCGGGATTCTGTTAAATACAAGATTAAGCCAATCGTTATAGCTCTCCTTGTAATCTATAATCTCCATTGCGTAACGCCATGTATTCTTGTTTCTCTTTACATAAACAAGCTTTGTAAGAACATTGGTATCGCAATTCTCCCAATTAAGACTTACAGGAACCATAGCTTCTTCGTTGATATAATATGGCTTGTCGAACTGAACCGAAAGACCTTCTTCTGAAATATCAACTGTAGTACCCTGGATTTCTTCACCGTCAACAGTAAATGTACAAGGAACTTCCAAAGGAATTCTCTCTGTTCTTCTGTACGCAACACGTCCGTCAATAAACAGAACAGCCATGACCATATAGTACAGGTTCATGATCATCCAGAATAAAACTACTCCCGGACCAAACGATGAACTGTCGAAAATTACAGCTACACATCTGAATATACCAAACAACGAAAGTGCTATAAGAAGCAGGAACGGGATCATATAGAGCTCGTAGTGCTGCTTACCGCTGAGCTGACTCTTCGCCGTAACCTTAAACTTCTTAAGAGTAATTCCGAAAGTCTCTAAAACTATGGGAAGAAGCATATAAGGGAACATGATAGTCTCATATATGCCCGTCCACTTATTAGAGCGGACGTTCCCTGAGAGCTGGCTCAAAGCCAGATTTGAAGTCAGGTACATCGGAAGCCAGAATGCCAATACCTGCGGCAGGGTACATTTGAATATTGTAAATCCGAAAACAGCGTACAAGATAGGTGATATCATGTATACAAGTCTTTTAACCGGTGAATACCAATACCAAATTGATGCCCAGTAATTCATTTTTTGAGAAAGAGAAAGATCTTTTGCAGTGTATATGTGCATCTTTCTTCCTGTTGCAATAACACCTCGTCCCCAGCGGATACGCTGCTGGATAAGGTTAGGAATATCTGTGGGCGAAAGACCTGAAGCCAAAGGATCGCTTGTTCCAAGGCAGACAAAGCCTGCTCTCTGAATCAGGATACCTGTAGCAAAGTCCTCTGTAATAGCCTCTGTATAAAAACCTCCAATGCTCTCAAGAGCTTCCCTAGCAATAATAGTATTTGAGCCACCATAAATAACACTGTTACTCTTAGTTCTGGCAGCCTGAATATCCTTATAGAAATAATCCTGTTCGTTAGGAATTCTGTTTTCTGAGAAAAGATTAAACTGGAACAGGTCAGGATTGTAAAAGTTCTGAGGAGACTGGATAAAGCCGATCTTTACCTTGTCCTCCTCTTTCTTTCCTTCATTCTTCATCTCAGCATCAACAAGATACGGCACGAGCTGCATCAAAAACCTCTTCTGAGGAATCATGTCCGCATCAAAAGTAACAACGTAAGGAGATGTGGAGTTTGCAAGAGCGTGGTTAAGGTTACCCGCCTTCGCACCAATATTATTGGCACGCTTTAGATAGTTTACGCCCATCTTCTTGGCAAGCTCTTCCATCTCGGGTCTTCTGTTATCATCGCACAGATAGATATGCACCTTACTCTTATCGGGATAATCCATGTTTTTGCAGCCATTAATGGTCTTGTATAAAAGCTCCGGTTCCTCACTGTATGTAGAGATATAAACATCTATGTGAGGAAATCTGTCCTTCGGCACATCGGGAACTTTATAATCATGCGATGTATGCATGTTCATAAAGTGAATGAGAGCCTCTACCATACCAAGCACTTCAAAAACAAGGAGAATAACGCCGCATACTACCGACAACGCACCTGCTCTGAACGGAATTGTAAAAAAATATTCTCCAGACCAGATACAGCACAGAAAAAAATGTGTTTATCCAAAAGCAAATCTTAATTTTCATATTAGTTATCTCCGCGGAAGAATTTGAAAGCTTCTTCGTCGATGTTATGAGGATAGTATTCGACTATAAGATAATCGTATCTTTCCCCACTCTCATACTGTTTCTTAATGTACTCACCTACATTCATGTCGTCCATCTTTTCCAAAGCCCATATAGCATCAAGTTTGCTACACATAGGTGCCATGAAAGGAATTACAGGTCCAAAATATGAATCTCTTATCATGAGTACACTTGGTCCGTCAGGATTATCAAAATTCTCAATATTTTCAAGGTTTGTAACCTGATCAAGATAAAGTGAATACTGTGAATCCTCATAATAATCAATATCCGGCTCAAGAACATCCATATCCAAAAGAGTCTCCGAATATGTACCTTCCAAAGTCTCCTCATCATCCATTATGTAAGTTCTCTTATAATGACCGTCAAAATTAGGAAGAAGAGCTGTAAAATCTTCAAGTCCGGAATATGCTATTCCGGTATCTCTTCCCATTGATCCAAGCATATGACCTTCATATTTCTTTACAGTATATGCCTTGTCTGACAAATAAAATCCTGTAGGATCAAAATTTGCACCATATCTGTCATTGAGCTCATCGATCATTACCTTTGTAGCCTCGAATGCTGCCGGAACGGTCCAATGGTGATCGGTCTTAAAGAATGCCTGCTCATAAGGAATATCCTTACTTGGAATAACCTCTCCGAGATTGATACTCGGAACACCGAGTCTGTTGAGATATATCATCATCTCATATGTATCCTCAGTGGGATTATTTACCGGCAACCCCATTTCAAAGTCAGAGTACTTTCTGTTGTACTTCGAAGGAGTCATAACAAAGAGCACCTTTGTTCCGTACTTCTCCACATAATTCTGAAGCCTCTTTACTCTGAGCGCGCACTCAAAAATTTTCTTTTCATCATCACGATAAAATGCTGCGTAATGAAGAAATCCATTATTGTCTTTGACAAATTCAAAAGAATTAAATTCTTTTTTACCCAAAGTCTTCTGTGTAAGACCATAGGCTTCAACAAAATGTCTCTTACCGACAATCTCATCCTGCATGACCTCTTCAAACTCAGAGGGCAATTTGTCGGGTTCATTCAAATGTTTGTTTGCTTCTTTGATAAAAGCATCTTTATTCAAGTAAATATTTACGGCACTAAACGAAAACATTGCCAGCAGGAAAACTACCGCAAATATTCTTTTTTTAACAAAATATTTCATAACGGCGCCTTCCCTTAAAAGTTAAAGTAAATAAACGGATTGTAGTTTCCGATAACAAGATAACTCACGCAAATTATAATCATCCCAAGCATAAGAACCGGATATGCTATCGAGTATACCTTGTGCCAAACTGAACCCTCATGTTCATGGAACCACTTGTTCATCATAGGTATAACCGGTATTGAGAAAATAATTCCTAAAATGAATACCGGCAAATACTCCTTAAACATCATAAACGCTGTTGCACTCAATATACCATTGTTATTGGCTCCGAACATATTAAGGTAAAAACGTCCTGCCTGATAAATATCATCAGCTCTGAAGATTACCCACTGGAAATTAACTATAAGCAAAGTATATGCATGCTTTAAAAATGTGTTATGAACACGGTTGTCAAAATCCAAAAGTCTCTCAAGAAGCTGTAATACAAAGAAGAACATTCCCCAAATAATAAATGTCCAGTTCGCACCGTGCCAGATACCTGTAAGGAGCCATACAATTGCAAGGTTTCTTACCATAGTATCTCTGTTTGCAACTCTGTTTCCTCCGAGAGGAATATATACATACTCTCTGAACCAGTCAGTCAAAGAGATATGCCAGCGCTTCCAGAACTCTGAAACAGATCCGGCAATATATGGATAATTGAAGTTCTCTTTAAACTTAAATCCAAAGCAAAGTCCAAGTCCTATCGCCATATCTGAATATGCAGAGAAGTCGTAATAGAGCTGCAATGAGTATGCGATTGATCCAAGCCAAGCAAGTGTAGCAGGAACAGGAAGCTTATCGGTACCGATACGGGACCAGTTAAATACATTGTCTGCGATCGTACCGAAACTGTTGGCAATTATGATTTTCTTTCCTACTCCGACTGCAAAACGTGAAAGTCCAAGCGCAATCTTATCTATACTGCTCTTTCTGTCTCTGATCTGCTCTGCAATAGTATTGTACTGTACAATAGGTCCAGCAATGAGCTGAGGAAAAAATGCAATATAAAGTCCTACATAAAAAGGATTCTCTGCCTTTGTCACACCCCTGTACACGTCAACGACATATGACAATGCCTGGAATGTGAAAAATGAGATTCCGATAGGAAGTGCAATCTTCAAATCAGGCAACAGTCCCTTGAAACCACTGTTAATTATTCCAAATACAAATCCAAGGTATTTGAAGAAAAAGAGCACCGCAATATTTCCAACTATCGAAGTGATGAGCAATCCCTTCTTAACCTTGCTATCTTCAACTTTCTCAATAATGATCGCAATTATACTGTTGAACAGTATGGATCCGATCATAAGAAATACGTAAACAGGCTCTCCCCATGCATAGAACAAAAGACTGGCTAATAATAGCCATATATTCTGTGCCATCCTAGAAAAAGAGAGCAAATAATATCCCAGAAACACAATTGGGAAGAAATATACCAAAAATGGTATGCTGGAAAATAACATTCTTTACCCCTTTCTCTGAATCAGATATGACGGAATTATAAGTAACAACAAAGCTGCAATAAGCAAGAGTTCTCTAATACCCTCAACCGATGTGTCATATTCGGCACTATCAAGAATATATCCGAGGTCAACCTGTATTACCTTGCCGTGCTTCTGTATGAAATTCTTGATGACATATATCTCATCCATATAGTCATCCGTAAATCTCGATAATGTCACACCGTCTTTTTCATATGATGCAAGATGATAATTACCTGAATTATCATCTGTAGGATCTAGATAATCATCGGCCCATCTGTACCACTCTCTCACCTGTGCAGACTTGAGGTACGCGGTTGTCTCATCTATAACATCAAATAAGTGTTCCTCAGAAAGGTGATACTGGCGAAGATATGCAAATCGACTCTTCAACTGCTTCATGAACTTCTTATCATTACATATCTGTGTATAAATATCTCGTGTATGGAACGCAAGATCTTCAAGATCCATCTCAACAGTAGGGTTATTATTCATCGCCTGGTCATAGTCCCATACAGGTCCGATCTTAAGCTTTTCACCCGAGTTCTTATACATGTATGTTGAATGTTTACCGGCGTCATAGTTTCCAAAAAACTCATTTATCAGGAAATAATCCGCAAATGACTGTGTATCAATATATTGATCGTATGTTCTGAATATTGAATAATCATCCGAATATATGACTTTTTCCATTTTTGAAAAATCTTTTTCAATGTACTCTTTGGTCGCATCAGTAAGCTTAGACTGAGACGGATACTTAAGACCGATCCAGTTATCAAATTGCTTATTAGTGCCTTCAACTTTTCCTGAAAGTCTGCCATATGTATCAAGCATTACATCCGAAGATGTTTTTCTGTCTCTTCTTACGATATAGCTTGAATACACGTTTTTGGGCTTATACTTGTCAAGTTTAACTCTTTCATCTCCTCTTGAGATTGTCTCCATAAAAAGATATACGCCCTGATACGTATAAACACCGTTCTTTTCCATAAGGACTTCACAGAATCTGCTGTCGGGAGCCATGCTGTTGCCATCAATCTCAGATGCAATCCTGTAAGCAAGATAGTTTCTTATCATGCTCTTATCAGCCATACTTCCGTTGAGAACCCACTCAGATCCCTTACCCATTCCAAGGATATCTGAATTATTCTCTTCTCCGCCTGCCAAAACGGTCTTTATCTTATACTGTTTTTTATCGTATCCGATTGAAGAATGTCCCTTCATCTTGATACGTATCTGACTGTTAAATGAAACGGGGGTTGAGAGATTATTGTCTCCTGTTCCGCCGTCAATTACCTTGATGTTTCCCGTTACATAGGGATCATCACCCGAAAGGATCTCCTGGCCATCTCTGTATTTCTTATACTGAGGCATTTCTTTATCAACTGAAATTACGACTATCGGAAGGTTTGTATGGAAACCAGCTTTTACTTTATATTCGTTGTTAACATAAAGAAGCGGATCTTCAGTTGATGAATCGGGAGTAAGCTCTGCATATGTTCCGGAATTTCTTTCCTTCAAGCTTTCATCCGAACTAAAAATGCTCAAAACTCCCATAACCACAATTACAAGAAGAAAAAGGGCAATAAGAACCTTTCTTTCACTAAAATGAATTTTCTTACGCATTTAGTAGCCCCATTCACTCTTTATAATTACTGGTTAATCTCTTCGTCCTGTCTTACAAGACTAACTGACTTGATTCCTACTTTTGCAGAGAAATTAGGAACAAATGAACCGTTAGCCTTCTCACGCTTCTTAAGGATTGTCTCTGAAATTTCATAGATAAGCTCTGCTACATTCTTATCTTTGTTGACATTCTGAAGCTTCATGACAGCTTTTCCGGCAAAGAAAGATGCAATTTCCTTGTCAAGATCGTCTACCTTGTCAGCCTCTGCCTTCATAACGATCATAATTCTCTCGTTGTCTCTTACAACACCAAAAAGTACAAGGAATACGAAAATGATGAATGTTCCGATTCCTGCCATGATATAGTCTGATACACCACAAGTAATACCAATTGCTATTGCCCAGAAAATATAAGCTGTGTCTCTGGGATCCTTGATGGCTGTTCTGAAACGAACGATTGATAACGCACCAACCATACCAAGTGACAAAGCAATGTTATTGCCGATTACATTCATAACAAGTGTTGTTACAAGTGCAAGCATAACAAGGGATACATTGAATTTACGACTGTAAACTGCTCCTGAATGAGATACTCTGTATGAGATGTATATCATAAGACTCAAAATACATGCTGCTACAAAGTTAAGAATTACATTCTGAATTGATAAACTTCCTGCTTTGTCCAATAGTCCTGTGTAAAGATACTCTTTCATTTTTTTACTCTCTCTTTCTCTTTCTCGTTTTTCCTTTTATTTTGCAAATGATCTTGAACGACCATATTTACTGTTTGATACTCTGGGCTTGTCTACAATATCAAGTGTTTGCTTAATATATGAGAATAGGAACCCATTGTATTTAACTTCCATTGTTGTTTCCGAAGGATCGGCAACTCTGTATGACTCAATGTCATCTTTGAAGAACTGTGAAGGATCTTCCAACGCTCTAAGATTCATATCGAACGTTATTCTTATATCATTGAATTCGTTCATAAAAGCCATTCTGTCATATTCAACGATACACTTAGGAACATATCCCTTCGTATTCATAAAAGTATAAAGTCCGTGAGCTAAATGCTCAGGTCTCTCCAATAAGAAAGTATAGTCCCCATCTATCATACTCTCCGCCTCTTCGAGACTTAGACTAAGCGATCTTTTTCTCTGGAAATCGCCCTCTTTAGCTTTAAGCTCAAGCTTAATTATATTGGTCTGGCCGTCGTAGATCCTCATTCTGATCTTCTGTCTCTTATCGAGTCCGTCCAGCTTCTCCATATAATCGTTATCATGGAATGTGTCAAAGTAAAGTGATCTTATTGTATAACCACCGCCGTCCCTATTATGCGGATCGGCGTCCATGATCTTCTCAAGCTTGCTCTTATAAATGTATATCTCATCTGTTCCAATGATATACTTTAGTTCTTTTCTACTTACATCAAGCATATTCACCTCCCGTAATATATATCATCATAGGTGCGGAACTGAATATCCTCGCCCTTTGAGCACATCTGGATAATGTAGCCCAATACTGCAAATACTGCAGCGATGCAAGCATCCACGATTATGTCGCTGTATACACCCGTGTATATAACGCCAAACATAACTCCTGCTCCTACAATTGGTGCAATCGCGCGGATAATCCGCTTCATTCCTGTTTTGTCCTCGCCCTTTTCGCGTCTCTTCTTTTCAATAAGAGATAACAAGCCCAAGAAAATGCTCATTACGATAAAGACGAAAAAAACAAGCAAGAACATTTTAAGTGTCGGACTTGGAACAAGCGGTTCCAATACGATCATTCCTCCGGCCATAAGTCCGGTCGCAATAAGAATAGAAGCAATCACCTTAAAACAACGGTGTCCCCAAAGACACATACATATCGAAAACAGTATCGATACGATGATTGCCAGGAAGAGGATCGAATCTTTAGTAAAATAAAGATCATAGTCCACTTTTGGTAATTCAAAAATCAGTTTTTCTTTCGTAAACATTAACAAATACCACCGTTTTCACAATTTAAACACATTCTTACCACACAACGTTCACAAGTATACATCATTTTTATCCGTTTTGGTAGACTTTTTTTGAAAAAAATTAATTTTTTTATAATTTCTTATTAAGTCAGCCTTTACATCACACCCTTCCTTTCAGGATATATGCGGAACCAATAATAATTAAAAAAAAAAATTTAATTACTTTGTTGACACCCATAATCAATTATGTTATAACTGTACTAACATTACTAGTACACGATTATTTCGGAGGTTTAAATATATGAATAAAAAATTTTTTGCAATTTTGGTTGCAGCAACATTAGCTTTTTCGCTTATGGCATGTCAGTCGTCGGAAGAATCATCCGAGTCAGGCACAAATATAGAGAATACCGCGTCCCCTTCGGATGCCACCCCTTCACTAGATACGGGTTCTTCATTCTCTGTTGGCGATGATTTATCATCACTTTCAGATGCCGCATCTACAGGGTCCTCTCTTTCTTCATCATGTGGCATCATTACTGACGCAAAAACGGGGAACATTGGTATTTCAGCTATCCTATCTACCGGCACTGACATTGCCATAACTTACTAAACAGACGTCTCACTCTAGGGGTGATCAAACGACTCTGTATATATACTTTTAACCACCCATCTTGAGATTATCCCGATCAGGTTACCTCCTTCTGCTGATACGATAATCCCAAGATGGGATATAACCCAAACACATTTCTACGCACTGCGTATTACATATATATTTAGGACAGAACTATGGAGATTATGGAAAACAAGAACTATCTAAATGAACTAACATCCAATACAGACATTGATCCGGAATCTCTCGACATTCTTAAAATAGTGATCGTATACGGAACACTCTTCTGTGTTGGTGCTTACAATATAATCAATGCAATCTCAAATATATTTTTATCACTTCCTTTCGATTTCAGCGTAAAGCCCGGCAATGCAGCAATGACCAAATGGGCTGTTTTTGATATAGTTGAGATTCTACTGCACCTTTTAGTCGCAGCTCTATGCTTAATTGCCTTCAAAGCAGTTACGAAAAATGCAAAAAATCTCGAAACACTGGTCACTGCACCATTTGCTTTTGAATTTTTTCGGGTACACGATTAAATCCGTTATGTACAGAGAATTTTTTTTGCACAATGTATAAAATGCGTTGGCAGAACATATTATTTATCATAACAACCCTCGCAATGATCTCTGCCAACCTCATTTATCTAAAGAGAGAAAGCATATATGAAATGATAAAAAAAACTTAATTGAAAAGTAATAAAAAAAGAAACAGCCCGGATTATTTTCAGTCCGAGCTGTTTCTTTTATGTATGCATAATCTTGCCTTGTTTAGCCGGATGCTACCATGTTATCAGCATTCTGTATAGCCTGAAGACGCACTTCAATAGGAACCGTTCCTTCACCTTCCAAAACTTCTCCTGTCTGAATCGTATTTATCGCCTCTGCGGTACGCTCAATTTCCCTGCTTTCCGCCTCATCTTCAATTATTTCACGAGTGTTTTCTTTGGCACTTTCAAGCCTTGCTTCCCTTGCCGCGTCTCTCGCTTCAATCTCGGAATTATACTCAATCTGGGATACATCTCCTCTTAAGTACATCTGCTGAAGCTGAGCATCTGTGTAGCCGGCATAGGCACTTGAGCCCGCCTGTGCAATCTTTTCCTGATTCTTTCTGTCAACAAGGCCGGGATTGGTCTCTTCAATAGTCTGCCTCTTGGCATTTTCGGCAGCTTCCTTTGCAAGTTTTTCCCTCTCACCTTTATCGGAAAGGTCTATCTTGCTTCTCTTCTGCTCCTGTTTGGGAGCTTCCTCTGCTTTTACCTCAGGCTTAGGAATTATCGCTTCTTCCCGCTCCGGTTTAAGCGCTTCCTCAGCTTTTTGTTTAAGCTCCTCAGCACGCGTTGTTTCCTTATCCTGTTTTTTCTCAGGAAGATCGATGTTAGGAACAACTTCTTTTTCCCGCCTGTCATTTACTGCCTTATTTGCATCGTAAATGGCTGCGGAATTTTCTTTGTCATCCGCTTTAAGGTCTGACTTATCATTCTTTACACGAACTGTATCACCATCACCGGATTTCGCTATTATAGGTCCATACTCCGATGTTTTAACCTCTTCAGCCTTAGCAAGCGCTTCTTTCGCTATACCTTGCGCCTTCTCATCGGGATTCCTATTCTGAGTATCAATGCTCTTTGCATCTGCCGTTTTCTGGAGTTCAATACCACGTGTATTTACGGATGAATTCTGCGAATTAGATATCTGACTATTAATACTTAAATCTGCCATAGTACCTCCTTCACTTTGCACCGGTACATCACCTCAAATAACCGTGCAAAGATTTCATCCTGTTTTGCAACCTCATTGTACTTCACTCTGACGAAAATAGAAAGATATATTCACGATATTTAATAGCCTTTTTATAAAATTTTTGATTGCATCCATAGCGGAGCGTTTTTTTATTTGATAGGAATTTCCTCGTATCAAATAAAAAAAGACCGTAACACTATATTTAGTGCTACAGCCTTTGATTGGTCCACATTACTGGGCATCATCTTTTTTATCCATGATCATATCAACTCGGCCCGCATACTTGACCTTATAGATCCTTCTAAGTGACTCGTTGATCCTGTCTTCAGATATAGTTCCGGCCTCGACAGCCTTCTTAACGCCTTCATATGCCTTTTTAAAATCTTCGGGAAGATAAATCATATCGGCACCTGCTTTAATTGCCGCAACTGCCGCTTCATCTGCAGAATAGAACTTTGTTATCGCAGATGTATTAAGTGCATCCGTTAGTATGATACCGTCAAATCCAAGGTGATTACGAAGCTGGTCTGTAACCATCTTCTCAGAAAGGCATGCAGGTGTATCATCTCCGTCTACGTTAGGATAAGATGCTCCCGTAACCATGATCGCATTTACAGAATCGTTCTTTACAGCTTCCTCAAATACCTTATACTCAGAAGATTCAAGATCGCTCACACTCTTCTCCACTTCAGTTTTTCCACGTGACGTATCAGCCTTAGCAGGGAACGCGTTAAGGCATGAAGTCATTCCTGCGTCTTTAAGCCCCGATGAAAAAGATACTGCGATATCCTTAACCTTATTAAAGTCCTTTTCTTCTTTATCGCTGCTTGATGAATCAAGCACAGGAGAAATATTAAAGTTAAATCCATACTTATACATGGCACTTCCGATTGCTTTCGCATTATCGCGTGCAGAATCGGAATCAGTAACATCTGTTACGCCATCAATTCCGAGATTTGAAGAGATTGCTCCGTTCTTACTTCCGTCTTCAGCAACCAAAGTAAACACAGGATACTTACTCATAGAAGAAGTTGTATCCAGCATTTCTGTTATCTGCTCTTCATTTTTGATATTTTTTGAAAAATAAGCCATTCCGCCAACGGCATAATTCATAAGAGCTTCCTGTGTTCCGCTCCCTGCCTTGACGGCTGTAGACACTCCCGTTAGCTGTTCGGGAGTAACGATAAAGAGTCCCGCAACCCTATCTTCCAAACTCATCCCCTCGATAATCGTATCAATACTGTCATCAAGAAGATCGTCATACGACATCTCCTGCGTCTGCGCCGTGTCTCCTCCAAATGCCTCAGGGCTTTCGATAACCACTCCCTCCGAGCTCATTTCGGCAGCCGCAACAAGATCTCCTCCTCCGTTTGGTTTAACAAACTTAAATACTCTATTTAGGGAATATACCGTTATGAAAACCAGGGCAGTTGTAACTGCCATTACTCCTGCCAAAATTAAATAAGCAATCCTCTGGTTTCGCCTTCTTCTCTGTCTCCTCTCAAGTCTTCTTTGATCTAAAACTTGCTCATCCATTTCACTCATATCCCCATTATTCATTTATTCTTCCCCATTATTTTAACACATAAATATGCATAATCAAAGGGCAGAAGCTTCATCTTTTACATGCTTCTGCCCTATACCGAGTACCCTTCTGAACTAAAATTCTCCATGTCCAATGGACCGTCCTCCAATTTCCCAGCTACAATCTTTCCATTCATTTTCGCATTCAGATGCTGTGGTTGCAAGATATTGATATTGTCATAACCACTAATCATGTACCGGAAGAGCTGAACTTAAAATAAATCCTAAACAATACCTAATTACTTAGTTCAAAATATTTTGGTGGTCTGTACCATCCTTTCCCTGAATATTTTAATTACCTATCCCTTTGGACCGTACCTCCTATTCTTTCTCCCTGCTCTTTCCATCTAAAGAACTCTCAGGAGAAGTATTCTTTATATTAATTCCCTTTTCTTTATCTGCCTTTATTATATTTATAAGCCTTTAATTTGTCAAGACATTTTATATTTTTTCTTTATTTATTTTGATATTTTATTTATAATTGTAAAATATTCTGTGTATATTCTAAATTGTATGTACATTACAAACAATTATGCATATTCATTTCCGGACAAAAAAGTCCCAGTAACAAAGCTGATTATAAAAGAAAAAATTGTCACACATTTAAAATGCGGACAATTTTTCCATAAAATAATTTACGATATTTTATTTTGTTTTTTGACAATATGGCCAAAAACTCTACTGTTCTTCCCAGAACGGGATTTTGAGTCTGACAATAGAATTGTCTTTTAAGTAGAAGCCGTCGCCGAGTTCTGTCTTCTTCCTGAACGGCTTACCCTGCACCATAGTAATCTCTAAAGCCTTTGAGTTCGCAAGATCGTCAAAGAAAAGCATATGGCGTGTTTCTTTAACCCTCTTGAGCATATCAGGTGCGCTGTAAGGAATTGCCTCGTTTTCTATGCCTCCGATTATGATACCGACACGCATATTTTTATATTTACCTATCATGTTTCTGTAAGCTGCCATTACAGTAGGATTTGATTGAAGCTCTTCAACAATGGAAGTCTGATTAATTATGATAAGAATCAGCTTGCTTTTTGCAATGATGTCTTCATTTCCGGCCGCAAGCTCATCATACCTTCTCTTAAGTTCCTCTTCTGCTTCTTTAAATGTTTCTACTGCAACTTCAGAACTTAAGCTGTAATGCGAAACGTTCGGCAGATTTTCAAGGCACGCAAGGCGCTTATCAATTCCGTCAAAGATATGAACCTCAGACCTGTCGCGGTACATGACGTTCAGCATACGGACAACATATTTGATAAAGCTGTGTCTGCCTCTTCCTTCCTTACCACTGATACCAAGAACACCGATATTTGCAAGATTAATGATAAACGGATCAACCGTAGCATAATCAAGACCGATGATAATATCAAATGTTCTGCGCACAGTTTTCGCATAATCACGCACAACCTCTTTTGCAGTAAGAAGCGAAGGAATTACAGGAATCTTCTTGGCTGCGTTATTATCTCTGCCGTTTATCTCTTCGATATAAGCCCTTATTGCCATAACTCTGTCGATTTCCTTCTCACCTTCAAATGCAAGATAAGTCTGGCAATCCATGTATTTCTTGTTGACTTCGATAAGACATCTTCCCTTGATGTCCTCGATACGCTCCCTGCAATGTTCAAACAACGAACTGTATTCATTAGTATCATTACAGAACATCGCTATTCTACATGAGAAGTTACTGAGATACTTATATCCCATGCCCTGAGTCTGCGTATTTGCAATAACAACGCTTATACCTACGGCAAGGCCTTCACGACAAAGCCCCAGAAGTTCATCATTGTCATTAAAATACATCTCACGTAAAGCGGTAAGATTATCTACCATCAGTATAATCTGCGGCAAATCCGTCTTTCCGGCTTCTCTGTATGCTGAAAAAGAACTTACACCGACAGAAAGGAGTTTCTCTTTTCTTGCATCAAGCTCTGCATACAGGAGTTTAAGAAGATTTTTAAGCTTCTCATCCTCTGAAGATGTTACGACACCTCCTACATGCTTTAAGCCTTCGAAGTTTCTAAGTACCATTGAAGCAAAGTCTATGATAAAGATGTTTACTTCATCCGAAGTATACTTCGTTGTAACGTTTCTTATAAGAGTCTGCAAAAGATTAGTCTTTCCAACCTGAGTAGAACCGATAATCATAAGATTCTCTTTTGTAAGATTAACGGAGTGAACTCCCTGATACTGATTATCGGGATCATCAAAGATACCGATTTCGCAAATTATATCGGTATCTTTATTCTGATGAAAGCCGATCTCAGACGGGAAGTTAATAACTTCAGCCAAAGGCGGCAGGCAAATATCCTGAAGTTTTGCGATATTTTTTTTCCTCGCAATAATTCTTAACTCTGGCAACTATTGCCTCAAGCTGGTTTTGCTCACCTTTTGACTTCTCACCCTTCTGACTGTATAAAACAGCTCTCCTTCCCGAAAGGTCAACGCTGCTTATTTCAAATTTACGTCTGTTCTCCGTACTACTTACAACAGCAGGATCTCCGCTGTATGCCGACTGGAACAGCTCGAATATCTCGTTATTTCCGACCTGCAGATATGCTCTACCCGGCTCTCTGATCTCAGCAGCAAGAGGTGACTTAATTACCTCGTTACTATCCTGCTTGTCCTGAACCTTAAGACAAAGCTTGAACTTTGAGTTTGACCAGATCTGATCGTTTACGACACCTGCCGGCTTCTGCGTTGCAAGAATAAGGTGCACACCGAGGCTTCGGCCGATTCTGGCTGCACTTATCAACTCTTTCATAAATTCAGGCTGCTCGCTCTTAAGTTCCGCAAACTCATCAACAATAAGAATCAGATGAGGAAGCGGCACTTTAGCCGTCCCCTTCTTAAAGAGACTGATATAATCATCAATTTTGTTTACATTCATCTCAGCAAACAAGGTCTGTCTCCTTAAAAGTTCAGCCTTAATTGAACGAAGCGACCTATCGATCTGCTTTCCGTCGATATTTGTGATTGCTCCGTTAAGGTGAGGAAGTTCTTTAAACTGGTTAGCCATACCACCACCCTTAAAGTCGATGATGATAAATCCAACCTCATACGGATGAAATAATGTAGCCATTGACAAAATATATGTCTGTATAATTTCTGATTTACCCGAGCCTGTAGTACCTGCGACAAGTCCGTGCGGACCGTGATATTTCTCGTGAATATCAAGATAAACCGTTTCACCGTCACTACGAACACCAAGCGGCGCAGCCATGCTCTTATAAATCTGCGAGCTGTTCCATCTCTCCTCAAGATCAAGGTCATATGCGTTCATTATTCCCAGCAGCTTGTACAGCGAAATATGCTTGGTAAGTGTCTCCTCAAGACTCATCTCATCGATATACACGCATGAAAGTCTAAGCGCAAGATTCTGCACATCCGCCCTGTTTGTGTGCGGATATTCAAACGCCTGAATCTTCTTACCGTCTTCAACATCCTGAATATATCCTTTGTGCTCTCCGCTTTCAAGGAATACAATCTGCGAACAGTTCATATCAAGAAGCTCTGTCTGCTCTTCCCAGAAAAGGAAAACAAATCCAAGCTTAGACGCATTCTCGACATAATCCATTACGGGATGCTTACGGATTTTTTCCGAACGGTATACAAAAATGACATAAAAGGGAAGTTGCCCTATAACCTCATCACTTAACTGCTCTCTTGCCGACAATTCATTGTACAAAAATTCGAGCGCACGCTTAGCACTGTCATCATCATACATGAAGTATCTCATGCCACCGTTATTCGAGGACATATTTTTAAACCATCTTGCCCAGGAAAAATCAGGTACATCGTGCTCGCCTATGATAAGGAACATCTTTACTTCCTTAAAGAAATACTCGCCAGCTATAGTAACCATCATGTTTTTCATGAGCTGGTAAAGTTTTGTTCTCTCAGCGACAAAACCAACCGCGTTAGCTTCGCGCAGATGAAGCACAACAGGCATGCCGTCAATATATTCATACTTGTCATGCACTTTTTCGGGAATATCCATCATATCATCGTCAATATCGATGTATTCCTGCTTCTTGAACTCAACCTGCTGTCTCGATGCAACAGAACCCGTTCCGATCCAGACATCAAGAAAGTCCTCTTCTTCCCTGCTGTGTGAAAAAAGATTTCCGTCGAACTGCCTGATTGAATTCATGGTATCGTCAACAGAACGATTCATCTTGAGCATGATCGTCTTTTCATCCGCACGCTCCTTCTGAATATCCTTCTCTTTTCTCGCTATATAATCCTTGTAGTATTTGATTCTGTCTTCTGCGTTCTTGGCATTCTTTTTCTTTTCATAAAAATAATTGATAACCGCAGTTACGCCTGTTACAAGTCCCATCGCAGCAAACATAAGTACGTAGGACATATTACTCTTCATCACAAGAGCACGCACCCCGACCATAACACTGAGCATCAATATGGTAGGAAGCAGAACAAGCCAGATGCTCTTTTTATCAGGATTCGGCTTAGACTTCGGAGGTAAAACCTCAATTGCCTTATCCGGAATCTTGTAGTGCTGACGCACACTACGCGTATATTGTGGATAGTGGAAATGAATATTGTTTGATTCAATCATCTGCGCCTGAAGTCTCGTATCGATTCCAAGCGAATCAGATGTATAAAGAAGGTCATCACATAGATAAAAGATATGACCGTATATTCCAATAAAATCCTTATTTTTAACAGGAATATTCAAGCCTTTTTGAAGAACGCCGTTTATGGTTACACCATATAAAAGACCGCTTCCGTCTACTATAAAACCGTCTCCGGTCCTTGTGAGCGTTACCTTGCCGTCCTTAATCTCTCTGTCAAAAAAACGTATGATACAATCAGGTGCACCGCCGATTGTGATCATCGACTGTTCCCTTAAATTAATTACGAAATTATAGTTGTCCTGAACAACTCCAAAATCAGCATCAAATTCAATGTTAAGAAGTTCTTTGCCGCCATTTGCATCAAATGTGTAAAGAACATTACCAATCTCAAGATATCCGACATCCGACATTGCCTGTCCGAAAGCAACTGTACCATCTGATGTTATCTCAAGTTTCCCCTCATTGTTTCTGACTGAAATAATAAAATCCCGTCCAAAATCATCTGACAAAAGCTGCACCTGACAGTTACGCCCCGTTCCAATTGTCAGACCTGTAAATTTATCTTCAACAACAATTTCCTTATAGATTCTGCTGTTGAATATCGTAATTTTATAGTTCATGTACTTTTATCCCTCAAAAATGACCACTGAGCCGTCTCGCAGGCCCAAATCTGACAGGACTACCTCCCCTTTAATAAGTGCTATCGGATTCTCCGCTCTCATATAACACTTAGCCTGATCATCCATATCAATGTTCAGCTTAAAACTGTTTTTCAACCCGTATATAAGCTCATTTGCAGTAATATCATCCGGTACTTCGATATCAAACTCCTGTCGCTGCTTTACATTCTTAAATCTAATAATTAATTTATTTTCCATAATCTGCCCTTTTATCTCTTATAAATAAATTCTTCATTAGAAAGCTTCAAACAGTCACCGTCTCTAAGTTCCTGCCTCTGGCCTGAAATAAGCTTAATATCATTTAAGAATGTTCCGTTCTTGGAATGATTGTCTTCAATATAAACTCTTCCGGCAGAAATCGATATGATCGCATGCTGGCGGCTGATCGTATTGTTGTCCCTTATGCAGAAATCGCAGTGAAGATCATCCTTACCGATGCTGAAGTTTGCCTTCGAAATCGCAATGCTCTCTCCGTTCTTCTTTCTCTCAAGATGTCCGCCATCAAGTCTCTGTGAAGGCGTAGCCATATTCATGCCGGTCATTGAATTGTCAAATCCGCCACCTGCTCCCAAAACAGTCGTATCTCCGGAAGTATTTCCAAAGAGATCCTGCTGAGGTGTTGTAGCCTGAACCACAACCTGCGGATTGGCTCCCGCAATCGAAATATCCCCGTTCCGGCTCTCCTTCTTATTCTTAGAATTCTTTATAATGTAGATTACAACTACAGCTATAAGTGCAACTATTACTACACCCAAAACAATTATCACAGGGATTATCCAGCCGGGAAGCGCCGGAGCAATATCTTCTTCCGGGTCTACGCTCGTTACCGCTACTGTTGAAGCAGAATTATTATTGTCATTTTCTTTTTCTTTTGCTTCCGCATCTGCCTTCAGTTTTTCAATACTTATACTGTCAAACTTTATTCCCATTCCGCTGAGCACTTTAACGATTGAATTAGAACTTACGGAATAGCAATAATTCCCCTCGCTTCTAAGGGTATTCATGCCGACTAGATAACCTTCTTTACTTACAAGAGGTCCACCGACACTGTTACGTCCTATCTGAACAGTATGCTCAATAAGCTGAACATCATTATTGTCTTTAACTATATTAACTACCTGACCGTTTGTTTTATTTACTCTCTCATTTGAGTAATATGCTTCGTTTTTCTGAAATACTATCTCGTCAGGGAAACCAAGAACGAATGCGTTTGTAAGATCTACAGTGCCATCGTTGTATGCTTCCTTATCGTTTTGTTCGGAATAAAGGAAAAACATAGGTGTTCTGTTATATAAGGTCTGCGAGAGTTTGAATACAGCCATATCAAGATTTCCGCTGCTGTTTACCAAAGTAACGGGCTCAGTCACATCATTTTCAATTACAACATCATATGAAAACTTAGACCTTTCTCTTTCCATGTCATCCTTAGAAACTTTGAATGTAGCAAGTATTTTGTCTTTTTCCGCATCAGTCATGGTCATCTGGGTAAGACTTGTTATAACATACTCGCCCTTCTCCGCATCACCTATAAGGATTCCGGGGCCTCCCTTAACAATGTGATGTGCATTGTCATCGCTTACATATACATAGTTAATCTGAACAACGCCGTTTACGGCTCTTTCCATTCCCTCCTGCTGTGAAAGATCATCTATGGGATTGTCATCTTCCGAATCCTCGGCCGTTGCATCATCAGTCACTGAAATACCTGTAGCTGCTCCGTCTTCAAAAGTGGCATCGGTTAAAGCCGAATCTGAAGGAATCTCAGCTAAAGAAGCTTCCTCCACTGCTTCATCATTCTCTTTTGCCATTACAAACGTATTTGACTGTGCAACCATAGTCATTATCATCAAAGAAGTAACAGCTCCCTTAAGTATTCTCTTATTCATCGACATAATAGGTGTCCTCCCAATTTTACTGAGTATTTTATATTTTCTGTCTATCAACGTTATAATCTTTAACATTGTCTATATACCTATTACGATTCCTGAAATATTATCAGATTCGCCTCTAGCCTTAACTAATTCTGTCATTTTCTTAATTCCGTCCTTTTTTGAGACATATTCCTTGATCTCATCGTTTAAAAGAAGCCTCCAAAGCCCGTCAGAACAAAGAAGAAAGCTTGTCCTCTTCTCAAGTGGCCCTTTATAAAATTCCGGATATACATTATCAGATGCGCCGATACATTGCAATAGAATATTTTTCTGCGAGCTTACTGCTGCCTCCTGCGGTGTCATCCTTCCCATGTCTATCTGTTGCTGTACATAGCTGTGATCATGCGATATCTGTATGATTCCCTTCCTATTGATCTTATATATTCTGGAATCACCAACGCTCATAGCAAAAAATTCATCACCGAGAAAAATTATTGCTGCAGCGGTTGTTCCAAGTTGAAAGCCCCTTTCTCTTCCGTACTGTTTAAGTCCCTCATTCATCTGACGTGAAATCATTTCCCACTCGTTCTGAATAAGCCCGTAAATGTAATTTTTGCTATTTCTATAGGCTGCAAGTTCTTCTGTCTCTGCATTAATTGACACCTCAGCCTCTCTTGACAGTATAGACGGAAATTCGTTTTGAAACCACTGTCCCATTCTGTTTATGAATGCTGCGCTTGCAACTTCTCCCTGAGACAAGCCACCCATTCCGTCACATAAACACGCAAAGCATACCTTTCCCATTTTTTCGGTCCGGGCATGCTTCACCAGCAGAGCATCCTGATTAACTTTCTTCCTGTTTCCAATATCTGAATTTACATCAACCGAATACTTCAATTCATTCCCCTCATCTTGTTACTACTGCTCAACAGCAACCCCACCGAGGTACTTAAGCATATTTCTTTCTATCAAAAAAGATCTTAATTCGCTGTAATTCTTACACTTATTTGAAACTGTGATCTTAGAATCACCTATCTGAATGATAATCGGAGCATTTGGGTTGCTTCCGTCCGAATTGATATAGATTCTATCAGTCTCACTCCAATTAATAAATGCTTTCTTCGTAAATGCCTTATAAAGAATACCCGATTCATCAACCTCAATTCTGGTAAAACATAGTCTTATTGCATTAAAGAAGTTGACAACTGCAGTAATAAACAGCATCTTGGCAAATGTTCTCGTAGATCCTATATGAATATCAAAAACAGCGCTTGCAACTAATACTGCTATAGCTACAACTGCTACTAATGCACTTTCCCTAACTGAATACTTTATTTTTATCTTCTCGTTCATAGTAACCTCACCATATTATACTGCCAATCCCCTTTGTATCAGGCATTATTCTCCGTAGAACTCAGACAGCTTCTTAATAAACTCCGTTCTGCTCTCATCTTCAAATCCACGGAACAACACCCTTTCAATGTCCTTATGCATGAACATAAACTGTGATTCTCCACCGAGATTTCCTTCCGGATAAAGAACTCCTATGTAATCATATTCCTGCTTAGTCTCAAGGTTCTGCTGCTTCACTCCAAAAATCATAAGCGGATGCTTTGAATCCCTGAGCCATATTACACTTCCGATTGGAAGCAATTCTTTTACTTTAACGTCCATTTTTTCCACTCTCCATATAATAATTTAAAAAAGACAACTAAATCCAAATATAATTACTATGACAGAGAAAACAAGCATTATCTTTGCCATGAGCCCCTCAGTGCCTTTAACTATGCCAAATAACGCAGATCCAAAAAGAATCCAAGTTAAGCTTTCTACCAATTTCGAAACATATGCAAACTTTTTCGAAATATCAATCATCAATAATGCAAAATATATTGCAGCAAGAACCAAAAAAATAATCTTTTTCACTTTTGAAAAGTTTATTGTTTTATCTGCATCTATTAACGGCTCAAACGAAACGCATTCATATATCCCATCCTTTACCATTCTACAGTTAAACTTACAGTCTATTTCTTTATTCGGCATACTTCCGGTAAAAGCCATCACACCTCTGTCAAACTCACAGTAAGCCTTTACATTTGGCGAATAAAAATAGTCTCCCATTACAAAATCAAATTTCTTTACTATTTTATATTCTTCCGCTCTCAATAAAAAAGTCTCTATTTTATTCCTACTAATTTTTTTTTCAGAATATAAACGAACTAATGATAAAAAAAGACTCACAAAGAAAAACAGCAGCATAAGTTTTACCCATTTTTCATTCCAACCGGTCCCAATAAAAAACACCCGAATCATAGTTGGTTCTTATGTAAAAAAGAGTAAAGAGTCCAAGTATAATTGAACTAGATGACAAAATAATTTGTAATTTAGCTATATTTTTAAAATAATTCTTTAATGGAATAACCTGCATTGCAAAAGCGTATAACAATATTATAATCCACCATGCTATTATCATTAATATCGTTACTATAAGCATATCCGTTACCACATTGACATTACTTTTTTATCAATGCCCTTTGTTCCAAATATTACTCTCCGTAGAACTCAGAAAGTTTCTTAATAAACTCCGTTCTGCTCTCATCTTCAAACCCACGGAACAGCACTCTTTCGATGTCCTTATGCATGAACATAAACTGTGATTCTCCTCCGAGATTTCCTTCCGGATAAAGAACTCCTATATAATCATATTCCTGCTTAGTCTCAAGGTTCTGCTGCTTCACTCCAAAAATCATAAGCGGATGCTTTGAATCCCTGAGCCATATTACACTACCGATCGGCAGTAATTCTTTTACTTTAACGTCCATTTTAACCCCTAATTATTTAAAAAGAATAGCAATTCCTAAAATAATCACCATAATTGAAAATCCAAACATAAGCTTTGCCAATATGCCTTTTGCGCCTTTATACAAATTAAATGACGCTACACCAAAAAGGGAAACACTTAATCCCTTTACCCATTTTGAAATAACATCTAAATATAACTGAGATATCCAAAGCATTACAAGCGCCAAGTCTATTGCAACCAAAACACAAAAAAACAATCTTAAAAATACGTGAAAAATCAATTTTTCTATTTGCATCAGATGAAATCTCATATGAAAGACATTCATATATCCCGTCTTTTACCTTTCTGCATGTAAATGCACAATCAGCTTCATGCACAGGTACATTTGCTGAAAACATAATTTTTCCACCACTAAACTCGCAATAAGATTTTACATTTGGCATATACACATAATCGCCCATCATCAAGTCGAAATCTTTCACTATTTTGTATTCTTCAGCTCTTAAAAAGAAAGTCTCTTCTTTAGGTAATACATGGCTTTTTCTATAAATATTTCCAAACAACGCTACTGCAAAAAATAAAAACGGAATAATCATAACAATTTTAATGCCAGACTCATCCCACTTACTTGCATTAAAAATACCCGAACTATAATGTGTTTTCAAATAAAATAAAGCAACTAATCCGGCTATAACTGAACATGATGATAAAAGCAATGTTATTTTAGGTGCGTTTTCCGATTGGTTTTTTAATGGAATAACGCGATATATATACGCAAACATAATCACCATTAGCTCCCATGCTATTATCATTAATATCGTTACTATAAGCATATCCGTCACCACATTGAAATTACTTTTTTATTCAATGCCCTTTGTTCCAAATATTATTCTCCGTAAAACTCAGACAGTTTCTTAATAAACTCCGTTCTGCTCTCGTCTTCAAATCCGCGGAACAACACTCTTTCAATATCCTTATGCATGAACATAAACTGTGATTCTCCTCCGAGATTTCCTTCCGGATAAAGAACTCCTATGTAATCATATTCCTGCTTAGTCTCAAGGTTCTGCTGCTTCACTCCAAAAATCATAAGCGGATGCTTTGAATCCCTGAGCCATATTACACTTCCGATTGGAAGCAATTCTTTTACTTTAACGTCCATTTTTCCCCCTGATCACTTAAAAAAACTACTAATTCCTACAATAATCAATAAAATTGAAAATCCCAACATAGCCTTTGCCAATATGCCTTTTGCGCCTTTATACAAATTAAATAGCGCTGCGCCAAAAAGGGAAACACTTAATCCCTGTACCCATTTTGAAATAACATCTAAATATAGCTGAGATATCCAAATCATTGCAAGTGCTAGGTCTATTGCAACCAAAACGCAAAAAGAGATCTTAAAAATTCGTGAAAAATCAATTTTTCTATTTGCATCAGATGACATCTCATATGAAAGACATTCATATATCCCGTCTTTTATCATTCTACACGTAAATTCACCATCCGCCTCACGATTCGGCATATTTCCCGTAAAAAACAATTTTCCCACCACTAAACTCACAATAGGATTTCACGTTTGGCATATAAATATAATCGCCCAATGTTAGATCAAACTCTTTCACTATTCTGTACTCTCCAGCCTTTAACTCAAACGTTTCTATCTTATTGTTTTTAACTTTTCCTTCAAAGAAAAAACGCAATAATGATGCAACGAGACACAAACAAAATAAAAACAGCATAAGTGCCACGCCTTCTTCATCCCATTTACTCTCGCCAAAAATTCCCGAACTATAATTTGTTTTTATATAAAAATATGCAAACACACCTAATATAACTGAGCATGACGATAAAACAATTTGCAATTTAGAAATATTCTCCGAATAATTTTTCAACGGAATGATTCTTGTTGCAAAAGCAAAAAAAGCCACTATTAGCCACCATGCTATTATCATTAATATCGTTACTATAAGCATATCCGTCACCACATTGAAATTACTTTTTTATCAATGCCCTTTGTTCCAAATATTATTCTCCGTAGAACTCAGACAGCTTCTCAATAAATTCTGTCCTACTCTCGTCTTCAAATCCGCGGAACAACACTCTTTCAATATCCTTATGCATGAACATAAACTGTGATTCTCCTCCGAGATTTCCTTCCGGATAAAGAACTCCTATGTAATCATATTCCTGCTTAGTCTCAAGGTTCTGCTGCTTAACTCCAAAAATCATAAGCGGATGCTTTGAATCCCTGAGCCATATTACACTGCCGATTGGCAGTAGATCTTTTACTTTAACGTCCATTTTAAATCCCTCTCGTAATTATTTAAAAAAGTTAGCTATTCCTGCAATAATCAATATGATTGAAAATCCAAGCATAAACTTTGCCATTATGCCTTTTGCGCCTTTATACAACTTTAATCCAGCAATTCCGAATAAGCTTATACTCAAGGAAGAAGTTAACCTCCCAATAAGATCAATGTTAAGTTCTGGTGCCTGAGATATCCAAATCATTACCAAAGCTAAATTCACAGCAATTAGTATGAAGAAAACAACATTCATTATTTGTGCAGCCCTAGCTCGTATATCTTTATTTACAATTTCATATGACAAACATTCATATATTCCGTCTTTAACCATTCTGCATGCAAATGCACAATCAACTTCATGCTCAGGTACGCTTATCGAAAATAAAATCTTTCCACCGCTGAACTCGCAATAAGATTTCACATTTGGCATATACATATAATCACCCATCATCAAATCGAAATCTTTCACTATTTGATATTCATCTGCTTTTAAAAAGATTGTTTCTTCTTTAGGTAATGCATGGCTCTTTCTATAAAAATTCCCAAACAACGTTACAACAAAACATAAAAACGGAATCCCCAAAATAATTGTAACGCTAGACTCATCCCATTTACTTGCATCAAAAATACCTGAACTATAATTTGTTTTCACATAAAATAAAGCAAATAATCCGGCTATAACTGAACATGCTGATAGAAGCAACATAATTTTTGGTATATTTTCCGAGTAGTTTTTTAATGGAATAATGTGGTATATATACGCAAACATAATCACTATTAATTCCCATGCTATTATCATTGATGCAGTTACTATAAACATATTAGCCCTCTATCTTTCCTTAATATATTTTTTTACAAAAAGCTCATTATACGAAATATATTAAAAGTTACTCTTTACTTTCAAAACAGTTATATGAGTATAAGCCTCATATTCGCTCTCTAATACCTAGGATATAAAATCTGCAACTGCTTCAGCACAGTCACACAAAATATCTGCAACATTCTCTCCAACATTTTTTCCTGTTAACATCTTACTTCCTTCATTAACTATCCAAACTACTCCTACACTAAGCGCTCCAACTGCAATAACAGGCGCTGATGTTCCAACTATTGCTGTAAGAATCGCTCCAGAAGCTGCTGTTGCTGCAGATGATAAAAGTGTAGACGTTGCTGTTTCAAGTACTGTCTCAGCAACAACTCTTTCGTTTGACATCTCTATGCCGGACTGGCGTGCAAGCTCCTGTTCTGCAACATTATCCACAGCGCTAAACGCAAGATCAGCTGCCACTCCAAGCCATTTCACTCCGGTCTTGAAATTCTTTACCTTTGCAGCTGCCTCCGCTTCATTTGCTAACGCTTCCATTGCATCATCAGGTAAATCATTTTGTATTGCAGAAATAACCGCTTTTTGGCGAGCTTTTTCAGCACTTTTAAAAAAATACGAGTTAAAATCAGACTTTAATGATCTTTTTGCTACTTCAGCAGCACTTACATTTACTAAATCATCACCTTCTTGTGAAATTGATTTTATAAAACTTCCCTTCTCAAAGCTTGAATAAAGCGTTTTTTTCGCATCGAAAAATATATCATCTTTATTCTTTTCAAGTTCAGCAGTAAATGCTAATGTTCCAGTCCAATTTGCAGCTCCAGTTGTAAAGTCTTTCATAAACTTATAGCCTGCTTTTGTTCTGGCTTTCATATCATCGCCGGAAATGACCATATTAACTATATCATTAAACGTCTTTCCAATCGTTCCGATTGATCCAATGGTCCCCTGAACAAGCCCTTTGATGTCAAGCTTTCCATTAACTACTTTTCCAACAAGTTGCTTTTGAGCATCAGGATGCAGTTCTTCAAGAACCTCTGCAAAAGCCTCCGCTTCAGTTGCAGTTATTTCGGTGGCTTGAGTGTTCAATACTTCTTTCAAAGCCTCAAGATTATATGCGCCGTTTTCATCTTTCCATTTTTCTTTGCACTTATCTTTAATAGAAACTGGGTCGCATAATTTCTCAATTCCGTCCTTCCATGAATCATTAAGCTCAAAAGTGCCTGTTTTCTTAACAAAATTTGTAGATAAATACTCTATTCCTTTATTGGCAGCATCTCTGTACGACTTACTATTCTCAAACAAGTTTGCTGTTGCATTGTTTATCTCATCAAACAGCCTTTCACGAGATTCCCAAAACTCCTTCTCTCTGCGATAGCTATCGGCTGCTTGTTTATGGCAACGATATTCATGTCTCCAATAATGCTTTTCTTCCGGAGAAACTCCATGTGATCTACTTTCACACTCATCAGCTGCTTCACGCTCTCTACGCTCGTTTTCTGCTGCCCGCCTTTTACTTGGCAGGATTACTCTTCCGTCCAAAACAAGCCCTTCTGTAAGGAAGGATTTAAGAGTTTTATTATCCATAATATCGCAATCATTTGCTGTTATTATTGCACCAATAAGTGTTACAATCGCTTCACACTGTTTTAAAAAATTACTAGCTGCCCTTCCCATAAATATAACCGAATTGGCTGCTTTATATACATCTCTTATACCATTTAATCTTACATTGCTCTCTGATAACACGCTTATTGATTCATCACACTGAATATTCAATTGATTCATATCCAAGAAATCGCTCTCTACCATTTTTCACTCCTCTGTTCCACTATTATTTACTATGCGCCGCACGTTAGACCATAACCTGTTTATGGCGTAGTTCCATTCGCAGAGCTCGACGATACATTATAACTAAAAGTATTTTGATACTGCTGTATAGCCACGCCTTCAGTATCTTTAAAGCTCCTCACAACAATTGCAATGTTTGTACTTTCTGAGCTTGTCATACGCTGTTTTGCAATTCGAATATCCTTTTCTCTATCAATCGCTTCATGAGCTTTTCCATTAGCAGCTATCGTACTTTTAACGTCTTTCTTTCCTTCGTTAAAATCTCTGCCCAAAATACTTCCATTAGCAACAACTGCTTTTCTAAATTCCTCGATATTATCATAATCAAGTTTTATTTCCGTTGAATTACCTGCCATTTTCTCATTCTCCTTACATTTTAATTTTTATTTTCATTATCCTTGTTCATCTCAACTTTGATATCCCGTTCTTTGTCACTCAGCTTCTGTAATGTTCCTCTTTCTTGCTGCTCCAGAACATCATAATACTCTTCCTGCTCATATTTATGTTTTCTAAACACAGAAAGACGTTCTTCGTAAATTCTTACAAGTTCTTTCTCTCGATTTATATTAGGGTCATCCAATTCTCTGGATTCTTTCTCTAACCTGTAAACCAGTTCCTCGTTTCTATCTTCAAGTTCCCTTCTTATCCCGGCATATCTGCTTTGCACTTCTTCTTTCTCAATCTGAATTGCTTTAAGCTCCTTCTGATAATCACGCTTTTCTTTTTCCATGCCCGTCCCTCTCATCTTCTATATTTAGCCATTGTATTAATCAGCTCATTTATATAATCTTTGAAAAAAATCACATAAATCAACTCACTATAATTTTTGTTATATCATAGGAGAGCAATTTCCTATGATATAACAAAATCAGGTTACAACAGAAAAAATCCGTTGTAACCCGAATTGAGATCCCCATGTTATCCACGGAACTGAGAAGCAATATCGTTATCTGTCTCTTCTACGATTGTAGCTGTAGAATCAAGTGCAGATGCGATCTCTCTGATAAGCTCTTCAGCCTTAATAAATCCGGGCTTAAGCTCCTCATAACGTGCTGCGTATGACTCGCTTGCAGCACCTTCCCACTCAGACTGAAGCTGTCCAAGTAAGCTGTCCATCTTTGAGATGACTCCGTTTACTGTATCAGCCTCTGTGCGGTACTGGCCTGCTCTCTCTCTCATCTGGGCAGGTGTAATTCTAATCTGGTTTGCCATAATTTTATCCTCCTTGTGGCATAAATAGAATAAATATGCTAACTCGTTTCCAAGTAGCTAACTGAATTTATAGGACTCTTTCCTTTTCGAGTACAAATAATCTGCATTCAAATCCTATGTTTTATATGTTGTGAATATGTTGTTTACGCGTTTGCTTTTTATTCACATTTAAAATATCCAGGCTTTATTATTACATGAGTTTTTGCCGTTGTAAAGGGGTTTTTTTTTACGAAATTTTACAAATATTTGTTAAACAATGTGTTAACTTAATATATTTTTCAAGACGCATTAACTTAATCTGACTACATTTTTTGTTAAGCTATAAATTAAGTTTACATTTTTGAGTCAGCCTTAATATCATAAAAGAAAATCGAAAAAACAAACCCATGCTGCCCCCAAAAGACTGCATGGGTTTCAAATATTATTTCAAAGTATTAGTCAAGCGGATACTTATCTGTGAGCTTCTTGATGATAGCGCGTGCTTCATCATTCTTCTCACCCTTGTTCTTGATAACAACGGCGATGGCTTCAGCGATCTGATCCATATCTTCTGTGTTCATTCCTCTTGTTGTTACGGCAGGAGTTCCGAGACGGATTCCGCTTGTAACAAAAGGAGACTGCTGCTCGTTAGGGATAGTGTTCTTGTTGGCTGTGATATGAGCATCGTCAAGCCATGCCTCAACTTCCTTACCTGTAAGGCCGAAGTTTGTAAGGTCAACAAGCATAAGGTGGTTGTCTGTACCGCCTGATACGATCTTAACGCCTCTCTTCATGAGACCATCGCAGAGAGCCTTTGCGTTCTCAACAACGTTCTTTGCATACTCTGTAAATTCAGGAGAAAGAGCTTCCTTAAAGCAAACAGCCTTGGCAGCGATAACATGCTCAAGAGGGCCACCTTGGATTCCGGGGAATACAGCCTTGTTAATCTTGAACTTGTCCTGAGCGGACTGATTCCAAAGGATAAGTCCTCCTCTGGGTCCTCTGAGTGTCTTATGCGTTGTTGTTGTAACAACATCCGCATAAGGGAAAGGACTGGGATGAACACCTGCAGCAACAAGACCTGCAATGTGTGCCATATCAACCATGAGGATTGCTCCGCATGCGTCAGCAGCTTCTCTGAACTTCTTGAAATCTATTGTTCTGCAGTATGCAGATGCACCTGCAATAATAAGCTTGGGCTTGTGCTCTACGGCGAGTTTGTACATCTCTTCGTAGTCAAGCACTCCGTTATCATCAACTCCGTAAGGAACTACCTTGAAATATGTTCCTGAAATGTTAGCCGGGCTTCCGTGAGTAAGATGTCCGCCCTGGCTGAGATTCATACCCATGATGGTATCACCGGGCTGCAAAAGTGCAAACTGAACAGCCAGATTAGCCTGTGCACCTGAATGAGGCTGAACATTTGCATAATCGCAATGGAAGAGCTCTTTTGCTCTCTCGATGGCGATCTTCTCAACTTCATCAACTACGTGACATCCGCCGTAATATCTTTTTCCCGGCAATCCTTCAGCATATTTATTTGTAAGCGGGCTTCCCATTGCAGACATAACAGCCTTGCTGGTCCAGTTCTCCGATGCGATAAGCTCGATATGATTATTCTGGCGCTCGACTTCCGCCTCAATCAATGAAGCGATCTCAGGGTCAATCTTTCTGACTTCATCCAATGAATACATTTCAACTCCTCCGAAATAATTGGTTAAATTCGACAATTTAATGTGTTAAAGCAACATCTTGCATATCGTACCATATATATGAAAAAAATGCTATAATGTTGGGGATTAATTATTTTTTTAACAGAGGACGCATATGTATTACTGTATAATCAACCCATCAGCAAGATCCGGAAAGGGAAAAGACATTTGGACCGGCCTTGAATATAAATTTATTTCTGCGGGAATCGAATACACTCCTGTCTTCACGGAAGGTCCCGGACACGCATCGAAACTGATGTCACAGTTCATCACATCTGCAAGCGAAGAAGACTATCCAATAAAAGTTATCGTCCTTGGAGGCGACGGAACGCTCAACGAAGCAATAAACGGAATAACCGATTTTGAAAAAGTAATTGTCGGCTACGTGCCTCTCGGTTCAAGTAATGATTTCTCAAGGGATCTTAGCTATCCGAAAGAATACGACGATCTTCTTGAGCGCATAATAGACGGCAAAGTCATAAGAACCCTCGATATAGGAAAACTCACCTACGGTTCAATGACAAAACCGATATCCAGATTATGTAAGACAACACCTGACAAGGTCAGATATTTCGGCGTAAGCTCGGGAATAGGATTTGACGCAGCGGTATGCGAAGAAGCCCTCTCATCGGGAACAAAGAATTTCCTTAATAAAATGGGACTCGGAAAGCTGACCTACGGAATAATCGCAATAAAACAGCTGATAAAAGCAGATAAGATACCGTGCGATATTGAATTTGAAAACGGCAAACAGATACATTTGTCACACTTCTTATTTATCGCATCAATGATACACCGCTACGAAGGCGGCGGATTTAATTTTGCCCCGAAGGCAAGTCTGACCGACGGCAAATTTGACCTATGCATTGTGGGCGATATGAAGAGGGCAAAAATGATGCTTGCTCTTCCGTTCTCATTCTTTGGTCTTCACTACTACTTTAAAGGCGTTTACAAATACAGAACATCCAGAATAAGAATCAAGACCATGCTTCCCATGTGGGTACATACCGACGGCGAAGTTTCGGTGAAATCAGATGACATCACATTGGAATGTTTAAAACAAAAGCTCCGTCTCATGACCTGAGACAGAGCTTTTTATCATTATAATTGTGCTATCTTATTCAATTGTATCTGAAAGCAAGCTTCTCTTCTTTTCTTCTGCAGAAATTCTCCATTGCCGATGTACGGTAATAGAAAATATAGAAGATAACAGCCATCAAGATCGCGGTCGCAACATCATAAACCGAATGCTGCTTCACGAACATGGTTGAAAGAATAATAAGTGTTCCTAAAATGTCACTTGAAATCTTTAATCTCTTATTAAATTTCTTACTTTTTCGGACAGCAATCATGGTTCCGATTGAGTTATATACATGAATACTCGGCCAAAGGTTTGCCGACGTATCTTTGCTGTATATGATCTGCACAAGCGCGGTAAAAATATTATCCCTTGGCATAACAGCCGGCCTTAAGTGCTGTACATTCGGAAAAAGAGTCGATATTACAAGGAACAATGTCATTCCCGTAGTCAGGAAAAAGAAGTTCTTGTAATAATCCTCCACTTCCAACGTCAGTATAAAGAAAACCAGCGTAAGTGATACGTAAAAGAACCATAAATAATACGGAACAATAAACGCTTCTATAAATGGAATCCTGTCATCAAGCGCCGTATGTATAACGGCATAGTGTGAAAATCTGTGTTTCTCTATTATTGAGAACCAGGTAATATACAAAGCACCATACATAAGAAGCGGCATTGCCATTCCGAATACATTCTTTAAATAGCCCTTGTCAGGCTTTTTTCCAACAAGTCTTTCGAATATATCTTTCATAATTTCCTCATAGGTGTATTTGCTACTTCTGTATCTCAAACTACTTTATCACTTTATCGTTATTAATTAAAGTGAAAAATTTTCTGTAATAATTTATATCCGGCCAAAGTTATCTTTCTGCCGCCTTTTCCGGGCAAATAAATATATGTGCCTTCAATACTGTATCTGATTCTTACATATAACCAGTAATTCTTGTCCTTGATGTAGTTTAAAAGATCTTTTCTCTTGGCAAGATTTTCCGTTGTATCTTCCGTAATAAGAAGCACCGAAGAAATAGCTGTAATAATCTCCAGATAATTAAACATATATCTGTATCTCTCAGGCTGCGACTTGATCATTCCGATATTCTCAACGTAATAATCAATCATGAGCTTATTTACCCTGATCTGCTGATCGATACGTGAAAGCATGATCTTCTGGTTAACCGACTGGTCCTCACGCCCGATGTAATAATAATAGAAATTAACATCGAGGTAGTACATCGTCTTTACAAAAGGAAGCGGATTGAACACATAAATATTATCTACATAGAATGTGTGCTCAGGGAGCTTTAATCCGCACTGCTTTAAAAGCTTCGTCCTGAATATTACAGAATGCATGAGAAGATAATGTCCCTTGGGAGTTCTCTTTATGTCTTTCCATGAAAAGAGCTCTTCAACAGGAAACATCGTGTTGTAGCGCATAACCTTATGTCTCTTCTCGCCCACTTTGTTATATACAAAATTGCTGATCAAAAGATCAAGCTGAGTATCTCCGCCCGCAAGATCTGCAAGTGTCGACAATATTTTTCTGTAGGCAATCTCTTTTACCCAGTCATCCGAATCAACTACCTTGAAGAAAAGACCTGTAGCATTCTCAAGTCCGGCATTTACGGCACTGCCGTGTCCGCCGTTGGGCTTATGGATTGCTTTTACGATCGTGGGATATTTTGCCGCATATTCATCGGCTATCTCCGCTGTTCTATCCTTTGATCCGTCATCAACGACTAAAATTTCTACATCCTCACCGCCAACAAGCAGCGACTCTATGCATTTAGCCATGTACCCTTCTGAATTGTAGCAGGGAATCGCAACTGAAAGTAATTTCATACTATATTTAACTCCTTAATCTGGTACTTTCATATTTTTCCATCGTTGTCAGGCAGTTTCTAAGATCGTTGTATCTGCCGTCTACATCCCCCTCGTTAATGACAACGCCAACCGACATCGCCATTATATCAATCATATCGTTAGTAATTATCGGATGAAGCTTACACAAAATATCATTCTTTTCGGAAGCAAGGTCTGCGTCCAAAAATTTTATCACAAGCGGATCAAGGTTAAGATCGCGCGCCTCATCATCAATGCTCTTCTCCATAACTTCAGAGCGTTCGTAAGAAGTATCTACTTTAAACTTCGGTGCTGAAGTTACTTTTTTCTCATCACTCATCTTTCCTGCCTCACTAATCTCGTTATCTACTTCATTTTCGGTTTTTGTGGTTTTTGTGACTTCTACAAAATCGTCCGTATCAGCTTTTTCAGCTTTTTCAGCTCTATCAACCTTTTCAAAGCGAAATCTCTGTTCAACATCCGGATATTTCTCCCTGTCGACTTCCGACATGAACATTGAAAGAGGTCTGCAATAAACCGAATAGTCCCCATATAATGCCTGATAGACCACCATTTCTTCCCTTGTCTCGGAATGAATTGCAATAGTGACTATCTGATACATTTTCCCCTTAAAATGTCTGTATAACTCCTGTGGTTTTGGTACCGGTCTTTCCAAAAAAATCTACCTCCCTATAAGCGTAAACAATGTTTAGTATAAGCCCAAAATCGTTCTTTTTCAAATATCATTTAACTTTTTGATCGCGGGTGCAACCTATTATGACCATCTCAACACTGATAATATAATCAAGCTTTCCGGTCTTAACAGCTTCATCATTTGAAGCACACAGTTCAAGCGCATCTCTCAGCTCTTCAATTGTGTAATTGCCTGCCCATCCCACGTATTTACCGACAAGGAACGGTGCCAACCCCACGGCACTTGCAATCTGCGCTTTGTCCTTGTGATTTTGGGTCATCTCTTTTATCTGGAGCATTAAATTAAACTGCCTTGTTATTAGAGCAAGTATCTTTGCGGGTGGTTCCTTAAGCGCAAGAAGATCGTAGTAAAGATTTATCGCCACAGTCCTCTTTCTCTCTACGATTGCATCCGTCATTGCAAAGATACGGCCTGTAAGCCAGTTCGCACATACAGTCTCCACATCTTCATCCGTGATCTCATTTCTGTCTATGCAGTAGCAGACAAGCTTTTCTATCTCGGTACTTATATTTGACATATCTGTTCCGACGCGTCCCAAAAACAGTGCAAGGGCACGTGGAGAGATTGTTTTTCCCTCAGCTTTGAGTTTACCTGCGATCCACCTTCTCAAGGTATCTTCGCTCTGCTCATCGCAGCTGATATCAAGTCCAAGCTTAGATGCAGCTTTATAAATGTCTTTTCTCTTGTCTACTTCCTTCTCAACAAAAATAAAGTAGGTTGTCTCCGACGGTTTCTTAAGATAATCCGCAAGTTCAGGACAACCGTTCTTGAAAAATCCGCTGTTCTCGATAAGTATCACTCTCTTATCGGATAAAAAGGGCATTGTCTCAGCCATATCGATTATCTCAGCCGGATTGCAGCCATCACCCTCGTATCTGGTGAAATTCATTGAAGAAGCGTCTACCCCCATGGCCTTAACAAGTTTATCCTTGTTCTGGAGCCTCAGATAAGCCTCATCGCCGTACAAAAGATAGCAAGGCTTAAAATTCCCGCTTGCTATATCTTCATTTATCTGTCTCTGCTTCACCGGAAAATCTGATGTCTTAACTGCCATAAATAATCACACTCCATTCAATATGTTACCACAAATGCGCCAAAAACTCACCCGAATATATCATTTCAGATGCTCTATTTTTCATTCAGAAATTTCTTTGTTTCCAACACACCGTCTCTTACGTTTATAATGACAGCCCCCGATTCGTCAGTCCGGTATACTTCCGCACCGATATTCTCAAGCCTCTCAAGCGTCTCCTTATGCGGATGACCGTAGGTATTGTTTTCCCCGCAGCTTATGACGGCTATCTTCGGATTTATAAGCTCAAGAAATTCCGCATCAGTCGTATATTTAGACCCGTGATGAGCAACTTTCAGTAAAGTTACATTCTTAAAAATCTGTGGATTGTTTCTTATGGTCTCCTTGATATTCTCCTGCCCTTCCTCCTCCACATCTCCGGTAAAAAGAGCTTTAAACTCCCCTCTGCTCATCAAAAGAACTGTAGAATACGCATTCGCGCCATCCGTAGTCATTCCTTTATCGGGATTTATGCACAAAAACTTTGATTTTCCCACGGTAATCTCCTCTCCTGTCGAAATATAAGAAACAGGAATGCCAAGCCCCACTGCTCTCTTCTCAAGTTCTCTGTAATTATCACCTCTCGATTTTTCCGAAACATCGGGAAGAATCAGTCTCTTTATCCTTATCCCGCCTTTTTCCATATCATCCATTATTTCAAAAAGGCCCGAAATATGGTCGTTATCTTCATGCGTAACAATCGCCGCGTCAAGACTTCCTATCGCTCTGTATTTAAGATAAGGGATTATCGAGTACCTTCCGACTTCCTTTTCCGAAGTACTTCCGCCGTCTATAAGTATGCGCTCACTTCCGTCTTCTATCACAATCCCGTCGCCCTGCCCGACATAAAGTGTAGATATCATCAGCTCAGGTTTGGGGCTGTATATCAAAACAGCGACAGCTATTGCTATCAAAGCCCGCCTTATGTTTTTTTCCATATTCGATGATATATGAATGTTTCTAATTCTGCCTTTTTGGAAAAAGAGCGCCAGTCCTACAATCATACAATAACATGCGATTTTAATTTCGCCCGCATGACCTATGTATAGAGTATTCCCCGGAAAATTAATCTGAACTCCGCATACGCCTTTGTAAAAAAGAAGTATCAAGTGCGCAATGATTCCAGGAACCGTTCCCGGAACACCTGCTGTAAAAAGGCAGAAAATCCCCATGACCATCAGCACACTTACAAGCGGGATTATTATCATATTTGATATTAAAGAAAACAGTGGATATGTGAAATAATACGACATATATATCGGTAAAGTGGAAATCATGATAGAAAAACCAAGAATAAGCCCTGAACAGATTGCCTGATTCATTTTGTAAAAGACATTATCATCATCGCCTGAAAACTTAAGCTTTCCGCTCTCTCTTTTCTCAAAAAGCTTTTCAAGCGCCGGTCTTACGACCGTAACGCCTATGACAGCACAAAAAGAAAATAAAAATCCGCTGTTATATAAATAGAGCGGACAATCAAGAACCAGCAGAATCTCGGCTATAGCAAGTCCAGATAAAATATCATATGTTCTCCCAAGGAACGGAGCCAGCAGCCTTATTGTAAACATACATATCGCCCTGAAAGAAGACGATCCGACACCGCACATCTCCCCATACAGATACATTACAGCTATCGGAATCACCGTATAAAATACCGGCTTAATCTTGCACTTTCGAAGCGCTTTATAAAGTCCCATTCCGATTATGGATATATGAAGTCCGCTAACGGCAAGAATATGCATTATCCCACTGTTTTTATACATATCCTTTATATCATCATCCATAAAGGCCTTATCGCCCAGGATCATAGCCTTTAACACGGCCGAATCGTCATCACTGAGCACAGGATTCCGGTCAAGATTCTTTTCCAAAAGCATCTTAAGATCATAAAGTCTCTCCCGAAGAACATCCTCTCTTCCGTCCGTCTCCGTAATTTCAGCATTATATAATTTAAAAGCAATCTTCAAGGTCGCATAGTACAAGCGACTGTCAAATCCTCCGGGATTTCTTACTTTCTTAAACGACGTAAATTTCCCTCGTATCTTAACGTGCTCGCCGACAGAAGGGACATAAACATCTCCCTCTTTTAAACTGCACATTACATATTTCATTTTTCCGATTGAGATATTCTGTGGAACCACATAAATAACATAAAGACTTTCACCTGACTGATCGGGACGGGCTTCTTTCCTTGCCACAACGCCGGTAACCAAGCCCGTTTCCCCATCTTGACGATCAGGTAATTCATATAAATAATTCGTAAAAGAAATTCTAAGATAAATAAAGACAATCGCCGTAATGACCAGTGCAACCGGACACAACGGTCTTTTCACTTATATAAAACTCCTTATTTTGAAATAATATCGGTATTCTTTTCGTATGCACCGGAAATATTATAATCCATAAAGGTAAACGAAGAATCTCCGTCAACCGAAATAACCACTCTGTCTACATCCGGAAGCTCAGTTGCAGTATTTACTATAGAATAAAGCGCAACCTGCACCGTGACATTATTGGACTGAGTAAGGAAGGATGAATCAAAATCAATAAAGCAAACCTTGTCCTTGATATTAACACTGTTGATCTTGGTATCCTTATTGATCGTAGGAAAGGCATCATTTGTGTTAGGACCGTTTATAAGCTGTTCAATCCTTAATTTTTCCTCGGAAATATTGCTGTTATATACAACATATCTGTATACACGCTTAAGTTTATCTCCTGCCTTGTTTGCAAAATACAGCGTGATTTCCTTTTTCTTATTTTTATTAATTTCGCTGTCAACATTGTAGATAAAATCCTCACCTTTCATAGGACCTATAGCATTTCCCGAATGGTCTTTTAAAGGTGCGGGCTCATATGGATCGTCTGTTGCCGAATCGGCATCGCCTTCGGAATTCATACGAACAGCCTCTTTTTTACCCACACAAAAATATACATAATCTATACCTTCAAGCTGTGTAAATGTACGTACTATCGCAGCTCTGGTAAGAACCTCTTTGGTTATTCCAAGCTTGTCGTACTGAGCACCGAACTCAAGCTTAAGAACATTATTTACGTAAGTGTATCTATTAAGCCAGGCATCTCCGACCACATCACCATTTTTTTCGTTGGGCTTCTCTCCGGATTCATCGCCGGATATGGGAGCCTCATACAGGCTCTTTCCCGGACTCTCCTCAAGCTTCTGGACAAGCTCTGTTATCGCACCGTACATATCCTTTGTGGGATCTGTCTTAAGTTCGTACTCAACCGGCACAATACTTGTCTCATCCGTTTTCACGTAGTAAACATTTATCTTGTTGTCTGCTTCGATCTTTTTTTTCGCCACATGAAACCAGAAAAACGGATGTAAGTATGCTTGCTGCACAAAACAATATTCTATTTTTCATAAAGCAGCTGGTTCTCATAACATATCTCTCTTACTTCTGATTTGTGTAAATAAGCGGTATCTTAACGGTAAAGGTTGTTCCCTTATCCACTTCACTGTCTACATCGATAGTTCCTCTATGCATAAGGATCGCATTTCGTACGATTGCAAGTCCAAGTCCCGTACCGCCGATCTGTCTCGATCTTGACTTCTCAACTCGGTAAAATCTCTCATAAATATGATCGAGCGATTCCTTCGGAATACCCATACCGGTATCCATAACCTTTACAACAAAGAACTGCTGGTCGGCATCAACTTCAACCTTAACCTGACCTTTATCCTTGTTGTATTTTATCGCATTTTCAACAAGATTCATAACAACAAGCGATATTTTTACTTCATCTATCTCTGCCGTTACTGCACGCTTACTCTCAAGTGTAAGCTCAATGTTATGTTTAACAGCAATAGGTCTTAATCTCTTGCAGACTATCTCAACAAGCTCGACAACATCAACGCTTGTGATATTAAGGTCCGCTGCTGTTTTATCCATCTTAACAAGAGAAAGAAGATCGTTGATTATCTTATCCTCTCTGTCTATCTCACTTACAATATCCACCATGAAATCTTTATAGACTTCATTCGGAACATTGTCCTGTGCCAAAAGAGAATCCGCCAAAACCTTCATTGAAGTGATAGGCGTCTTAAGCTCATGCGACACGTTGGAAACAAACTCCTGACGCGAATCGTCAAGAACCTTCATTCGCTTAAGCAACGCATTGAAAGCTTTGATAATCTGCTCCGTTTCAAGGAAGTTAGGTCCGATAATAGGCTCATCGGTATATCCAGCCTTAACGTCATCAATCGCAGCCGTAATTCTGTCAAATGGCTGTAACAACGCTGCAGATACAACCGCAGCATAGACGAATATAACCAGAATAATGATGACCTCAATGGTTGTAGCTCTTCTGCTAAGAACCTCAAGAGTCGCCTCAATGGAGTCTGTCGATACACTTGTAAGGATAACTCCTCTAACAACCTCCGTAGGCTCATTCTTATCCGATATATCACCTTCCTGAATAATAGGCGCCTGAATAATAGGGGTAACTACCTCGATAAAACCATCATCATGGTTATATCTGGAAACCGCCCCTTTTGAGCCCTTTTTAAGACAGTTTACAACTTCTTCGGAGATAATAGTTTTACCTTCGTTGATATTGTAAGTGTCCTTAATAACTTTAAGCTCATTATTAATAACCATCACACGTCCGTCGTAAATGGTAGTCAGCATATCCAGCTCCGCATTTACGACTTCCGATGATGTATTTGTAAAGTACTCATTCGTAATAAGGTGATTAGCCAAAATTCTCAGCTGTGTCTGAACGCCTTTTGAATTGACATTGACAGCACGATCTTCATAACTTTGAAGGATCAGAATATGCATTATAACGCATGAAAATAATCCTGTCAGAAATACAATTATGAAAAATCGTGCTCTTAGACTTTTTAATAGGTTACTGATCTTTATTTGTTTAAAAAAACTTAAAATCACACCAATATAACGTTTCATATTTTTAGCTGTGGATTATGCCTGGAAATAATATCCACTTCCCCACTTTGTTCTGATGTACTGTGGCTCGCTCGGATTAGCCTCAAGCTTCTCACGAAGTCTTCTGATATGTACATCTACAGTTCTTGCATCGCCCTTGAAATCCCAATCCTTATTCCAAACAACATCCATAAGCATGTCTCTTGTATAAGGCTTTCCGGCATGTACCGCAAGATATTCCAAAAGCTCATACTCACGAACTGTTACATCGATTTCTTTATCGTTAATAAAAACTCTTCTGTACTCCTGATAAATCTTAAGATCGCCGAACTGAAGGCACTTATCATCAAGAGTAGCCTTTGCTGATCTTCTGATTATTGCCTTGATCCTGGCCTTAACTTCCAAAATATTGAATGGCTTTGTGATATAATCGTCCGCGCCGTTTTCAAGACCAAGAATCTTGTCCATGTCATCGCCCTTAGCTGTAAGCATTATGATCGGAACATTTGAAAATTCCCTGATCTGCTGACAAGCATCAAGACCCGACATAACAGGTAACATAAGATCAAGAAGAATGATGTCGTATTTATGGTGTTTAGCCATATCAACGGCTTCTTCGCCATCGTAAGCACAGTCAACCACGAAATCATCCTGCTCCAAGCTGAACTTAATTCCTTTTACAATTGTCTTTTCGTCATCAACAACCAAAACTTTTTTACTCATAATCCACCCATTCCTATAATTTTGTTATACAGTGATGTATTCTTTTATATTGGAAAAAAGCTTGTCTTTAATACCGGATATTTCCATTATATCTTCTATGGAATTGAATTTTCCATTCTGTTGACGGTACTTAACAATTCTCGCCGCTATGCTATCGCCTATCCCCGGGAGAGTCTTAAGTTCCTCTTCGGTAGCTGAATTAATATTAATCAATTCACAGTTAACCGATTTTACATCAACATCATGTCCGGTTTTGTCAAAAGAATTAAAATCTTCCGACAAGACATTGCCCTTTCCCTTAATCTCTTCCGTCTCTTCGAGAGTTGGAATTCTTAATTTAGCACCATCGGATATTTCGGCTGCAAGATTGACATAAGTAGTATCAGCCTCGTCACTAAATCCTCCGGCAGCAATAACAGCGTCATTTATCCTACTTCCAAAAGAAAGCTCATATACTCCGGGTTCGGATACTGCACCACATACATATACGACAAGCACTTGGGAACTGATTTCTTCCGAACTTCCGATGCTTTCCTCACCGGTACTGTCATCCGAATAAGACTCTGCCCCTTCGTCACTTATCATCTTGTTCATAACAGGCTCTGTTTCAGCCTTTGTCGAAGTGCATCCGGTCAGTATGCATACTATACCGAACAACACTAAAAAGATTTTTTGCATGTATCCTCCATTACAGAGGTCCCCGCCATGCAATCTTTATTCTAGTATATATTAAGTAATTTATCAAGCTAATTTAACATTCGTTAATCGCCTTCTTCGGAAAGTCCGGCTGTAATAGGTTGATCAATCGGATCCTGGATAACCTGATCATGATATTCCTGCCCCATTACCTGAGTTTTGATACTCTCGGACAATTCTTTAAGTATGGCGTTACAATCCGCATCCTCATCATCCCAGATCTTCGCAAAAGCAATCTCAAGCTCCATCCAGAAATTACTTGTCTGAATAGTCTTGGGCATGGAAACCGAATCGGCATAAATATCTACGAACTTATTGATTCCGTCGTGTCCGTAATCAATTCCGTAATGCGCTGCAAGTTTATGTGACATTTTGTAAATATCATCTTTTTCATCCATGCAGATCATTCTTGCAAAGTCTTCCGCAACATCCGGATGCTCCGAATATCCGTTAACAACAAGACAGTTCGTAACAGACATGGTTCTTGTCTTAAGTCCGTTGGGAAGCTCCGGTACAGCGGGAGCTACGGCAAACTCATAAAGTTCACCACCATCGGCAGTAATTGACAACGGATCTTCAACCTTAATTTCGTCATACTTTTTGAAAATATCGGTTGTGGCAATGGTGAACAGGATCTCTCCCTTAAGGAATCTTGTCGCCATATCATCATAAGAAATTTCTTTCGCATCAATAGCGAAGAACTGCTTAAGCTGCTGATAAACCTTCATACAGCTGATAGTGTTACCGTTATAGATTGCTATATCCTGATCGATATTTTCTACGTTAATATTGTCTCCGGCGTCACCACCGAGATTCATATATGCGCCCACGAAGAAATAGTTATAAAAGATATCATTGACATCCCACTCCAAGATGGATTTGATCTTATCCGGAGCTTCGTATTTACGTGAGAAATTGATGATATCCTGAATCGATTTGAAATCTGAAGAAAGAATATCATTGATTTCTTCGTTAACCGCTTCTGTGGAGAAATCGTCATCTTCCGGAACCTCTTCAGCTTCGGCGTCTTCACCCTCTAAATCCTCTCCTTCTTCACCTTCGCCGCTGTTTTCCTCTCCGGCTTCATCCGAAGGCTCTTCACTTGAAGCTTCACTCGACTCTTCGTTTGCCTTTTCGGTATCCTCGGCATTTTCGGAAGAATCACCCTCACCGGCATTCTCATTGCTTTCTTCAAGCGCAGGTTCCTGCTCTACGGATTCTTCTTCCTGCTTTTTCTTTTCCATCTGCTCTTTTGCATAATTCTCAAGATATGTCTTGTTATATACAAGAGCACTGGTCTCAAAGTAGAAAGGATAAGCTACATATTTACCTTTGTATGTTACGGAATCAAGCGCCGCTTTCGGGAAAAGAACCTTGTTAAAAAAGCCTTCTGAATTATCGGCTTCAAGCGCAAGGCCGGCACAATAAACTTTCTCAAGAGTATCGTTTGTGGTAACAAAAATATCGGGAAAGTTCTTGTCTTCAACAGATGCCTTGTTTATTTCTTCGAGATATTCCATTCCCGAAACAAGCTTAGGCTCAACACGAACATTCCTGTTTTTCTCGGAAAACTTGATCGCCATACTCTGAAGGTATGGAGTGATCGCATCATCCGTGTACCACAGTCTCAGAGTTGTCTTATTTGAAAAAAAAGAAAATTCTTCAAATATGCTTTCATCTGAACGGGCATTAACAAAAACGCCCGCCAGCATGCATAATATTAGAACTATAGAAATAATTTTGGTTTCAAATTTCATATCTTCCCCAAACATGAGTCCAAAATGTCGATCATCTCGTCAACATTTTCTTTGGTTATGACAAGAGAAGGAACAAATCTGATGATCTCGGCTCCGGCATTTATCAAGATAAGTCCGTTTTCAAGAGCCATATTGATCACATCCGCAACAGGTCTGTTAAATACAAGACCCTGCATAAAACCTGAACCTCTTCTGTCCACTATGAAATCGTAGCGATCCTTTAGCTCATCAAGTCTCTTTTCGAGATAAGGTGCCACTTTATTCACATTTTCTATTATATTGTCATTGTTAAATAAATCAAGAACTTTATTAACAGCTGCGCAAGCAAGCGGGTTACCGCCATAAGTTGTTCCATGATCTCCGGCAACAAGAGAATTTGCCCCAACTTTTTCGGTCATAAGGAATGCACCGACCGGAACTCCGCATCCCAAAGCCTTTGCTGTTGTCATGATATCAGGCTTTACTCCGAATTTCTGCCATGCGAACATTGAGCCTGTTCTTCCCATTCCGCACTGAATCTCATCGAGAATAAGAAGTATATCTTTTTCATCGCAAAGTGCCCTTACTTTGGTAAGGAATTCTTCGGTTGCAGGATATATACCGCCCTCTCCCTGAACAGTCTCCATGATGATCGCACATGTCTTGTCCGTCACGCATGAAAGAACACTTTCAAAATCATTGAAATCGGCAAACTTAATATTTCCGATCATAGGCTCAAACGCCTCACGATAATGAGGATTGCCCGTAACGGAAAGTGCTCCGAATGTCCTTCCGTGGAATGAGTGATTCATGGCAATGATCTCATGATCCGTCTTGCCGTCCTTAAGAAACGCATATTTTCTTGCAGCCTTAAGAGCTCCTTCAACAGCTTCCGCTCCGCTGTTTGTAAAAAATACCCTGTCCATGCCCGAAGCTTTCTTTATCTTCTTTGCAGCTTCGATGGCAGGCACATTGTAATAATAATTTGACGTATGAAGAATCTTGTCTATCTGCGCCTTAAGTGTGTCATTGTAGTCCTTGTAGTTGTAACCAAGGGCAAATACAGCGATTCCCGATACAAAATCAAGATATTTTTTCCCGTCTATATCATAAAGATATACGCCCTCTCCTCTGTCGAGGACGATCTGATAACGGTTATATGTATGAAGCAGTGCCTTCTCGGCCTCTTCTATGTAATTTTTCATTGTCTCACTCATTTTCGCTTCTCCCTGCTAATTAAGCCATTTTTTGTAAATACCGGTAATATCCGCTTTTTGTAGATCAACTATTTTGCGTGAGTGCGTCATCGTCAGCCATGAACATGGTTCCTACACCCTTTTTGGTAAAGATCTCAAGCAGGATGCAATGAGGAATCCTTCCATCAAGGATATGTACGTTATTAACACCTTTTCTGATGGCATCGGTACAGTTGTTGAGTTTGGGAAGCATTCCGCCGCCGATATTTCCGGAAGCGATAAGTTCATCCGCCTCAGAACATGTAAGTCTTGAAATAAAGGATGAAGGATCCTTGATATCCTTGTAAACGCCTTCGATATCTGTAAGGAATGCAAGCTTATTGGCACCTACAGCCTTAGCGATCGCGCAAGCCGCATCATCCGCATTTATATTATATGTATCAAAATTATCATCAAGTCCTATGGGCGCAATGATAGGAAGATAGTCATTATCAAGAAGGTCGAAAAGAATCTTGGGATCTACAGAATCAACTTCTCCGACATATCCGATGTCTTTTCCGTCCGAAAGCTTCTTTTTCACATGAAGAAGTCCCGAATCCTTGCCGCTTATTCCGATAGCCTTAACACCAAGTTCCTGAACCATTGTAACAAGCTGCTTGTTAACTCTTCCAAGAACCATCTCTGCAATTTCCATTGTCTCTGCATCGGTAACTCTGAGTCCGTTTACAAACTCAGCTTCTTTTCCAACCTTGGAAACCCATGAGCTGATAGCCTTTCCGCCGCCGTGAACGATGATAGGCTTAAATCCTACAAGTTTAAGAAGCGTAACATCTGTTATCACATTCTTCTGGAGTTCTTCGTTGCTCATGGCACTTCCGCCATACTTAACAACTATGATCTTTCTGTTGAATTTCTGAATATATGGAAGCGCCTCAACAAGTACTTCCGCTCTTTTCAATACATCCTGCATATCCTTATCCATTTTCTCAGCTCCTGTAATCTGCATTTATCTTGACATAATCGTATGTAAGGTCACATCCCCACGCGGTTGCCTGCGCATCCCCCTCGTGCATATCCACAAATACCGTGACTGTTTCTTCTTTCATGATCTTAAGTGCTTCATCCTCGTCGAAATCAAGCGGAGTTCCCTTATGGAACACTTCAATTCTTCCGGCCTTGCTCTCAAAGAAGAGCTCAACATCGTTCTGATCAAACTGCGCTCCCGAATATCCCATAGCGCATAAAAATCTTCCGAAATTCGCATCGCAGCCAAAGATTGCTGCTTTTGAAAGGTTGGATCCTACAATCGCTCTTGAAAGAGTTCTCGCATCTTCCTTAGTCTTTGCATTTACAACTTTTGCTTCAAAGAGCTTGCTCGCGCCCTCTCCGTCTGCCGCCATCTTCCTGGCAAGGAACTCGCAGACATAGAAAAGAGCATTCTTAAAGGTCTCATAGTCATCATTCTTATCTTTTATAACGTCATTTCCGGCCTTGCCGTTAGCCATGCAAAGAAGCGTATCGTTCGTAGATGTATCGCCGTCAACCGTAATCATATTGAACGTATCTGAAACAACTTCGCTGACCGCGTCCTGCAAAAGACTCTTTTCAATAACAACGTCCGTAGTAAGAAATGCGAGCATCGTGCACATGTTTGGATGGATCATTCCGGAGCCCTTGCTCATTCCGCCGAGAGTCACTTTTTTACCCGCAATTTCAAAAGAAACCGCTACTTCCTTATTTACGGTATCGGTTGTCATTATTGCCTTTGACGCATCGGTTCCGGCTTCTATGCTTCCGTCCAGAGTCTTGCTCATTTTCTCAACTCCGGCAACAAGCTTATCTACAGGAAGCTGCATTCCGATAACTCCGGTAGATGCAACGGCAACTGTTTCGTAGTCCACGCCGAGGCTCTTTTCTACAGCTTTTGCCGTAGCTTCGCAGGCATCAAAGCCCTCTTTTCCCGTACATGCATTGGCTATTCCCGAATTAATGACAACAGCCTGCATGGGCTTTCCCGAATCAACTATCTGCTTGTCCCACTGAACACATGCGGCCTTTACAACATTACTTGTAAAAGTTCCCGCACACACGCAAGGTGCTTCCGAATAAACAAAAGCCATATCCGTTCTGTCTTTGTACTTGATGTTTGCTTCGCAGCTTGCAGCCTTAAAACCTTCTGCAGCCGTAACTCCGCCTTTAATAACTTCCATATCTCTTCTCCATTATCATTTGTTAAAGATTGTAAGATTTTCTTCGTTTAAAGCATGGTCGTAATAGTTCATGTCATCTCTAAGTGTCCAGCCCATCTTCTGCCAGAACTTGTTTCCGACCGTATTTGTCACAAAAGCATTTAAGCACACCTTGTTGATCTTTTCTTTCTTAAGTGCCTCGTAGCAAAAAAGAACCATCTTTTTACCGATTCCGTGCATTCTGTACTCTTCGCTCACGCAAACATGATAAAAACAAGCTCTTCTGCCGTCATGTCCGCAGAGGATCGCGCCGACTATCTTGTTATCTTCTATGTCAACTGCGCTGAGTCCCGGATTTCTTTTTATAAATCTCTCTATTCCCTCTCTGGAATCATCTATCGATCTTATTCCAAAGCCGTGGATTGACATCCACAGAGCATAGACTTCATCATAATCATCCATTGTCATTGCACGAACCATTCATATCACCTGTTATCTTTCTGTATTCTATTACGGGAAGCTGGGTGCAAACTCAAGTCCCGTAGTTTCTTTTAGTCCAAAGAGAATGTTCATATTCTGAACAGCCTGTCCTGCGGCTCCCTTAACCATATTGTCAAGCGCACCCATCATGATCACTCTTCCCGTGCGCTCATCAATCTTAAATCCGATATCGACGAAATTTGCGTTTTCGACCCATCTTGTCTCAGGACAAACGCCGTCTCCGAGAAGTCTTATAAAGAACTCATCCTTATAATACTTTTCATATGCTGCCCTGATATCTTCAGCTGTCGGAAGCTTACCGTTCTTTTCCTTAAGAGAAGCATATTCCGTAGCAAGGATTCCTCTGTTCATCGGAACAAGGTGAGGTGTGAAATTTATCACTATATCTTTTCCCGCTGCGTAGCTAAGCTGCTCCTCGATCTCGGGTGTATGTCTGTGACTTGTGACACCGTAAGGCTTGCAGCTCTCATTTACTTCGCAGTAGAGATTTGCAACCTTTGCGCCTCTTCCTGCGCCCGAAACCCCGCTGAGTGCATCAACTATAAGAGTTGACGGATCGATAAGTCCTTCTTTTACAAGAGGATATGCCGTAAGTATCGAGCATGTCGTATAACATCCCGGATTTGCGATAAGTCTCGCTCCCTTTATCTTATCCCTGTTTATCTCGCAAAGTCCGTAAACCGCTTCGTCAATGAACTGTGGCGCTTTATGCTCTATTTTATACCATTTTTCGTATACTGAAACATCTTTTAATCTAAAATCAGCGGAAAGATCGATGACCTTAACCTTATTTAATATGTCTTCATTAACAAGTGATGCGCAAAGTCCCTGGGGAGTTGCTGTAAAGATGACATCAACTTGATTTGCAAGTTCTTCCATATTGTCATCCATACATTTTGCATCTACTAAATCAAAGAAGTTTCCATATATACTGCTGTACTTCTCATCCACATAACTTCTGGAGCCGTACCATACAACTTCAGCTTCGGGATGTCCCTGTATGAGTCTTACGATTTCTGCCCCTGCATATCCGGTGGCACCGATTATTCCGACTTTAATCATTTTTATTCAACCTCGCAGTTTTTACATTAAATGAACTTTCATTATAAATATTTAGGCATATAAACTTTTTTCAGTATACACCCTCCAAAAAATTATGCAACCCATTTTTAATATTTATGCAGTTTTTGTTGAATTATTTAATATTTATTCATTTTAGTGTTGCATTTTATTTTTTCCGAGAGTATATTATGGTAAGTGGAATTAAGAAATTCGAATAAATAAAGTTACCATTTTACGTGGAAGAAAGGGAATAACATGGCAAAAGAAAAGGTTATTTTGGCTTATTCAGGCGGACTTGATACAACTGCTATCATTCCGTGGCTTAAAGAGAATTTTGATTACGAAGTAGTATGCGTTTGTATCGACTGCGGTCAGGAAGAAGAACTTGACGGACTTGAAGAAAGAGCTGTAAGCTGCGGTGCAAGCAAGCTCTACATCCTTGATGTTGTTGATGAGTTCTGCGATGAATACGTAGTTCCTTGCGTTCAGGCTCATGCCGTATACGAGAACAAGTACCTTCTCGGAACTTCTATGGCTCGTCCTCTTATCGCTAAGAAGCTCGTTGAAGTTGCAAGAAAAGAAGGCGCTGTTGCTATCTGCCACGGTGCTACAGGAAAAGGAAACGACCAGATTCGTTTTGAGCTCGGTATCAAGGCTCTTGCTCCCGACATCAAGATCATTGCAGCTTGGAGAAACGACAAGTGGACAATGGATTCTCGTGAGTCAGAGATTGAATACTGCAGACAGCACGGAATTAACCTTCCTTTCTCAGCTGATTCAAGCTACAGCCGTGACAGAAACCTTTGGCATATATCACACGAGGGACTTGAGCTCGAAGATCCCGCTCTTGAGCCCAATTACAAGCATCTTCTTGTGCTCGGCAAAACTCCCGAAGATGCTCCCGATGTTCCTACAACAGTTACAATGACATTCGAGGCAGGTGTGCCCAAGTCAGTTAACGGCAAGGAAATGAAGGTTTCAGACATCATCCGCACACTCAACAAACTTGGCGGCGAAAACGGTATCGGTATCGTTGACATCGTCGAGAACCGTGTAGTAGGCATGAAGTCACGTGGTGTATACGAGACACCCGGCGGAACAATCCTTTACGAAGCACATCAGCAGCTCGAAGAGTTGATTTTAGACCGTGATACCTATACAATGAAGAAAGACATGGGCAACAAGTTTGCCGACATAGTATATGAAGGGAAATGGTTTACTCCTCTTCGTGAAGCCGAGCAGGCATTTATCGAGTCAACTCAGAAGTATGTAACCGGTGAAGTTACATTCAAGCTCTACAAGGGCAACATCATCAAGGCAGGTACCAAGTCACCCTACTCTCTCTACAACGAGAGCATCGCATCATTCAAGACAGGTGACCTTTACGACCACCACGATGCTGAGGGATTCATCAACCTCTTCGGTCTCTCTTCAAAGGTTCGCGCCATGAAGATGCAGGAAGTAGCCAACAACAAATAATTTATGGATTCACTTTCTTTATTGACCGTTTATATCATAGCAGTAAACATTATAGGGTTTGCCTTAATGGGAAATGACAAGCGAAGGGCGCGTAAAAACGCCTTTCGCATTCCTGAGGCAACCCTTTTTGCATTTTCAATAATAGGCGGAAGTATCGGAACACTTATCGGAATGTATACTTTCAGGCATAAGACCAAACACATGACATTCAAGATCGGCATACCGGTTATTATCTTTGTGCAGATTCTTTTTATTGTTCTTTTACGTTTATCTCCATTACATTTTAGTTTTATATGATAATATGGAAAAAATATTTTTTGTAAAAGACGAAAGGTTTTGTAATTATGTATTTTGCAATATGTGATGATAACATCGCTGACAGAAAACAGTCGGAAAGGCTGCTTAAAAGGCAGGCCGAAAGGGTTCTAAAAGAATCCGGCGAACAGGTCTACATAGATTCTTTCGGAAACAAAGAAGCTTTTATGATCAGACCTCAGATGTATCAAGCTCTTTTCATAGATATGACTTTAGATGAGACAAACGGTTTTGTGATTGCCAAAACACTACTTGACATCGGCATCACCAAGCCTATTATTTTGTGCTGCTCTTCTATTGATTATCGTAAGCTCGCCCAGGATGAAAATCTCCAAGCAGACAATCTATATTTTCTCGACAAACCTATCAAAGTTGACGAACTCACAACTCTCGTCGATAAGATCGTAGCTGAAAGAATTGCACCGCCTTCAACACTGGAGCTTCGCTATCACGAGGAAACCATCTACGCATCAGGCGATGATATCGTATGTGCCAAAAGAAAAGGTGAAAACCTCCTTGTATATCTCGCAGACGGTCGCACTATCACTTTCGTTAGTTCAGTCTTCAATTTCTACGACCAATGCTCCATATTTCCTCAGATTTGTCCCGTCTCCAACGACGGCATCATAAACATCAACCACGTAAAAAAGAGCTCTCCCCTCCACATCACAATGGACAACGGAGTATCTTTTTTCGTAGCCTTCTACTACTCCAAAATGGTTAAGCAGGCCATAGCCGATTCCCAAAAGCACAGCTGACCGGCGACCGGCCGCAGGCTCTGTGTGGCCCCCCGGAGTAGCCTCTGCCCGCCGCCCTCCGCAGATGTATATTCGCGCATTGTGAGGGAGCTTAGATTTCACAGGCTTCGGTTTCGGGTCTGAAATTCTGCTTTGAGGCTCACTGTTTGACATTCGGTTCTCAGGAAATAGGGGGCCTGTCAGTTTATGTTTTTGAGCAATCACTCCATCTCACATTTTCATGCGGTTCCTACCGCTTTTATTTTAATGCGCATTCATCGGCTAAACTCGCTGTCCGTTGCCTTTATCAGAATTGACATACGCTGCTTTGCAGCTATAAAAATAGCCAAAACCACTCTCGCAAACTATTTAGCTTGCAGAGATGGTTTTGGCTATTTTTATATGCCCGCGTATGCGGGCTATGTCAATTCTGATAAAGGCAACGGGCAGCTCAAACAACGCCTCCGCATGCGCGTTAAAAACGGTCGGAACCGCATGAAAATGTGGCCTCCGTGATAATCGCTCAAAAACATAAACTGACAGGCCCCCTATTTCCTGAGAACCGAGTGGAGTTTTGAGCCGATAGAATTTCAGGCCTGAAACCGAAGCCCGTGAAATCAAGCGGAGGAACAGCGCGAATATACATCTGCGGAGGGCGGCGGGCAGAGGCTACTCCGGGTGGTCCACGCAGAGGCTGCGGCCTGCATATGCCAAAGTGAGCTTTACTGAGAATTTTATACGTGGTATGATACAGTATGTAGTATCAAAAACTACGTTTATTAACGCTTTTGGAGGATTTATGAGTTATAAAATAGTTGTAGACAGCGGATGTGATCTTCCTATTGAGTATAGAAAGGACTCTCGTTTTGAGTTCGTTCCTCTCATTATGCAGGTTGATGGTCACGTGATCGTTGATGATGATACATTTAACCAGAAAGAGTATTTGGAGCTTGTGGCAGCTTCTGAGGATTGTCCTAAAACAGCATGCCCTTCGCCCGATCTTTATATGAATGCGTACAAAACAGACGCTGATGATGTATATGTTGTAACACTTACATCCAAGCTCAGCGGAAGTTATAACAGTGCTCTTCTTGGAAAGAACCTGTATCACGAAGAAGTTGGAGAAAAGAATATTCATATATTCGATTCAATGTCCGCAAGTTGCGGAGAAGGCAATATCGCTCTTAAGATTATAGAGCTTGCCGAAGCAGGACTTCCTTTTAACGAAGTCGTAGAAAAAGTTGAAGCATATCGTGATGAGATGCTCACATATTTCGTTCTTGATTCACTTGAGACACTTAGAAAAAACGGCAGACTCACAGGAATGAAGGCTCTTGTAGCTTCAACGCTTAATATTAAACCTGTGTGCCACGGTGTTAAGGGCGAGATACTTCAAAAGAGCCAGGGAATCGGCATGAAAAAAGCTCTTGTCAAAATGACTGAGCTCATCGCTGCCGAGGTAAAAAATCCCGAGACCAAGACCCTTATGATATCAAACGTAAACTGCTTTGAAAGAGCAGCTGTTGTTAAGGATATGATCCTTAAAAAAGTACCGTTTAAAGATGCACATATAGTTGATACGGCAGGGCTTTCTTCCACATATGCGGCAGACGGCGGTATAATCGTTACTTGCTGATCTCTTTTTCAAAAATCAGCATTATGCCTAAGAAAAATGACCATCGATTCAAACGAACCGATGGTCTTATTTTTTCAAATATCATTATGCATTTAAGTCTTTTACACTATCTCCGAGAACCATATGTCCTTCAAGGATCATGACGCCCTGTCTGTAACGTTCTCCTCCGATCTTACGGATAAGATTGTAGATTGCGTTTCTTCCCATTTCGTAAGTATCAACCTCAAATGTTGTGAGCTTGATATCACAAAGTCCGGGGAAGATGTAGTTGTCATATCCGGCTACGGAAATATCATCCGGAACTTTATATCCCTTTTCATTAAGGCGCTTAATAAGCATACTTGCAGATACATCGCAATTACAGAAGAAAGCTGAAGGCATTTCCTCCGGAAGCTTGAAAAATCTGTTATAATCCATCTCACCTGTGCTGAGATCCCTGTCGGGAATTACCCAGTCTTTTCTGACAGGATGACTGTGCTCAAGTAATGACTTAACATAGCCAAGATATCTGTCTGTAATATTTCCCTCTGCCATTATGGTTCCCACAAACGCGATAGATGTGTGTCCCATATCAAAGAGATGATTTGTAAGAAGATATGCACCGTGGAAGCTGTCGGCCACTACAGCATCCTCATCTCCTGTGTGGTTGCAGAAATCAAGATATATCATTGGAATGGAGAAGTTCTCTCTGATAGAAGTAAGATACTCTCCGCTTAATCTTCCGATAACAATGATACCGTCAACCTTCTTGTCCGCAATGATACGCGGGAAATTCTTTTTCTTCTCGCTCTGCTCAGATACCACCTCGAGCATGGTAAAACATCCCATCTCCATAGCGATCTGAGAAACTTTCTGGTGCATCTTTGTATAGTAAGAACTGTATTCAGTCATATTATCTTCAGAAATAAGAAGACCGATAGTATAACTCTTACTAAAGATGTCTACCTTACGAGAAATAGACGGGATATATCCCATCTCATTTGCAAGAGCATGAATTTTCTCTCTGAGTTCGTCGCTCATGCCCTTCTGTCCTGATAATGCTTTTGATACTGTGACAGTGCTAACCCCAATCTTTTCAGCAATGTCCTTAAGTCTAACTGTCTTTGCCATATTGTCCCTCTTTTTAGACATTTTTTTATAGTATAACGTATATCTTCACAAAAATATACAACAAATTTAAATTATCCTAATTAATCTTCATTTAAGTAGTTGCCATGCCCATAAAATCCGCATTATTTAATTCATAAAAAAAATCCACACAAATAGCTATATTTATCATATAATTTTTTCTGTGATGAATTAATATTAAGGAGAAACTATGATAGCTCTCAAGATAAACAATATAAAAATATTCATGGAAAAGCTCCTCACAACTGAGGTTTTCGACAATTTCGATGTCGAAGAAGTCACGATTGAGACTTTCAATACTTTTTCAATCGACGGACATATAAATAAAGAATTTTATGCGGGCGTACAAGACGAAACCGTTAATAATAACAACCGTTCTTTTTCCCTTTGGTCGGAACTTCGTCCCATCTGCCTGAATCTCATAAAGGGTAAAAGAACTCCGATCAGCTTTAAATTTATTCTCCATGCGGATAGCTTCACAAAAGAAACCGTTATAAGCAAATCTGAGAGCGATTTAGACCCTTCCATGCTAAATCTGGGGATAAATATCAAATTCGCAAATAACGAGCTTATATTGACCACAGGAACCGCATACAGCACATTCACCCTTGATAAGAGCGCAGAAAAAGCCTGGGACAATTACTTCCCAAGCTTTCTTGAATCATGTGGAATAGATAATCAATTATTATGATGCGCAGCTGCTTTGATATTTCCTGAGTATCCCTATCAGATCGTCGTATTTAAGTTTTATATGGTCGTAATACGGCTCATATCCTTCCATAGATCCCGCTCTTAGAATCTCCGTAAGATTATAAACCTGAGAATAAAAACCTTTAAGCCCAAGGTTTGCACTTACTCCTTTAAGTGCATGAACCGCCTTAAACGCTTCGGAAACATTCTCCTCTCCCAAATACTTGGAAAGGCTGGCCATACTCGGATCGCCAAGAAATCTGATCATAAACTTAGCAATAAGATCCTCGTTGCCCATAAACCGATTGTGGACATCTTCCCAATCAACCCCCCAGCCAATCAGTTCTTCTTTAAAAGCAGCATCCATTTATAATACCTCACAAAAATTAACGTTCTACAGTGTAATTTTACACTATAAAATCTTTAACAGCAAGGCTATCCATCAGCACTGCGGATTAGCTTCAATTCTCCATTGTAGAAAGCTTTTCCGCCTGATCTGCGGCTATAAGTGAATCGATAAGTTCATCGATATCTCCGTCCATTATCTGATCGATCTTATAAAGAGTTAAATTTATTCTGTGGTCCGTCACTCGTCCCTGATGGAAGTTGTAAGTCCTTATCTTCTCAGACCTGTCTCCGCTTCCCACCTGGCTTCTTCTAAGTTCAGCCGCATCTTCGTGCTGCTTTGCCTGTTCCATCTCATAGAGCTTTGCCCTAAGGACCTTTAAAGCCTTAGCCTTGTTCTGCTGCTGGCTCTTTTCATCCTGACATGAAATAACTATACCCGTAGGGAAATGTGTAAGTCTTACGGCTGAATCCGTAGTATTTACGCACTGTCCGCCGTTACCAGATGCTCTGAAAACATCGAATTTGCAGTCATTCATATCAATCTCAACTTCAACGTCCTCAACTTCAGGCATGATCGCAACTGTAATAGCCGATGTATGTATTCTTCCGCCCGACTCTGTAGCAGGAATTCTCTGAACTCTGTGAACGCCGCTCTCGAACTTAAGCCTCGAATAAGCGCCGGCGCCCTTGATCATAAAGCTTACCGCCTTAATACCACCTATTCCTATATCTTCCACGCTCATTGTCTCAACCCGCCAGTTCTGTCTCTCGGCATAACGTGTGTAAACCCTGTACATATCTGCCGCAAAAAGTGCCGCCTCGTCGCCTCCCACACCCGCACGTATCTCTACGATAACGTTCTTGTCATCATTAGGATCCTTGGGCAAAAGAAGTATCTTAAGTTTCTCCTCGTATGAAGGAATCATACTCTTTGCATCAGCAAGCTCTTCCTTAAGCATTTCCTTCATCTCCGGATCGGACTCCTCTTCAAGAAGAGAAAGACTCTCCTCTATGGTCTCCTTGCACTTTTTATACTCGCGATAGCACTCAACCAGGGCATCGAGGCTCTTTTGCTCTTTCATAAGAGCTCTGAACCTGTTCTGATCCGAAATAACATCCGGATTATTAAGTTCCATCGTAATATCTTCGTATCTTCTTAAAATATCTTCCAATCTGTCAAACATAATCTACCTGCTTTTTCTGTCAATGCTATGTAAAAAACGACACTCCCCGCATCTTCCGGCAACTTAGTAGTAACACGCACGAACTACTCTGTCGTTTCCGCTATAGTCCTTTATAACCTCAATATCATGATACTTGCCCTGCTTTTCAAGGAGCTCTTTTACCTCATCTCCCTGGTCGTATCCTATCTCAAGAAAAAACATAGGCTCCCGAGTACAGGTATTCTCCTGCTTCTTCAGCAATTCTCCTGTAAAAGACAAGCCCGTCCTCCGAACCGTCAAGAGCAAGCCTTGGCTCATAATCCCTTACTTCCGGAGCAAGACTTTCTATAACGTCAGTCCTTATATAAGGCGGATTTGAAACCAATATATCAAATTTACCCACTTCTTTTCCGGGGAAAAGATCTGTCAAAACAATCTCTGCCCTATCGGAAAGCCCGAGTTTCTCAGCATTTTTCTTTGCTACAGAAATCGCCTTCTCCGAAATATCGGTGCAAAGAGCCTTTGTCTCATTTGTATAATTCAAAATGCTAAGCGCTATGCATCCCGATCCCGTGCAAAGATCAAGAACTCTCATCTTGTCTTCGCAAAACCTGAGCGTCTCTTCAACAAGAATCTCAGTATCCTGCTCAGGTATAAGGACATCTCTCGACACATCAAAAGAAAGCCCCATAAATCCCATATTCCCAAGAATATAGGCAACTGGCTCTCTCTTTACCCTTCTTGCAATAAACTCATCATAGAGTTTCTCTTCGCCATCTGTCACAGCCCTGTCCGGATGTGCAAAAAGAGTGCTGTGATCCGTTTTACATACATATTCTAAAAGGAGCCGGGCATCAAGCTTAGCTTCTGTGATTCCGGCTCTTTCAAGATTCTCTGTTCCTTTTTCCAAACAATCTTTATAATTCATATACTTTTTAATGTCTTTTTATCATCAATCGTCGTATTCGTCGCGTTTTCTTGAGCGTTCACGAACCTTCATCTCTCTGGTAAGTTCTTTGGTTTCTTCTCTCTTACGCTCGTAAAGCTCTCTTGTAGCTTCTCTCTTACTCTGTTTCTTTGCGGGAGCCTCAACTTCATTGTATTCTCCGCCGTCAACATCGTAGCCAAAAGAGTCCATAAGGAACTGTTTCCAGTCAAATACAGCCTCTACAGACTTGATCGCAACCTCAATCATTGCATCGTTCGGCTCCTTGGTCGTAAGTCTCTGAAGCCAGAACCCGGGCGCTGAGATTATTCTGATAAGAATAAAGTTGCTTCTGCCCGCAAGCCTGATTATCTCATACGAAATACCTGAAATAACAGGAATAAGCAATATTCTGAGTAAAACCTTAAATATAACGGAATCAACTCTGATAAAGAAAAATACAACAATACTTACGAACATAACAAAGAGAATAAAACTACTTCCGCATCTTTTGTGAAGTCTTGAACTCTTTTTTACGTTCTCGGGAGTGAGGGGCTTACCTTTTTCAATGCAGTTGATGCACTTATGCTCTGCACCGTGGTACCTGAAAAGCCTCTTGATATCCTTCATTCCCGATATTATCAATATATAAATGATAAAGATCAGAATTCTCAAAACACCTTCGATAATGGCTGTAAGAGACGCATTTCTGATATATCTTCCGATAAAAAGCTCCGAAAGCACATAAGGAAGCACCATGAAAAGAGCAATAGCAAGGACAAAAGAAGCCACTGTAGTCAAAATCATAAGCACACTGTCTTCATGTCCGCTCGACACCTTGTCAAGCTCCTCGTCAAATTTGGATGGCTTCTGGGGCAATTCCTCATAAAAAGATGATGAATAAGTCAACACCTTAATGCCCAACATAAGTGAATCTATAAACACAAACACTCCTCTGATAAAAGGAATATTCAGAAGCTTACTACCATAAGCCACTCCGTGAAACTCGTCTATCTCAACAGCTATATCTCCGTCAGGCTTTCTGACTGCAACAGCGTACATATCCTTATTACGCATCATAACGCCTTCAAGAACCGCCTGTCCGCCAATTCCGGAATAGTGATCTATCTTGTGTTTCTTCATCTTTCACCTCACTATTTAAAAAAGGTTGAGGCCATAGCCTCAACCTCTCTTTTTTACTTCTGCAAATTACTTATTGTCCATGCCGTATTTCTTATTGAACTTATCAATACGTCCACGAGCAGCTGTAGCCTTCTGCTGGCCTGTGTAGAATGGATGGCACTTTGAGCAGATTTCAACGTGAATGTCGCTCTTAGTTGATCCAACTGTAAATGTGTTACCGCAGTTGCAAGTAACAGTGGCCTGATGGAATTCTGGCTGAATGTCCTGTCTCATCTCTTTCTCACCTCTCTATATACAAAGAATCTTCTCATATCACAAAATTAATCGCCGTTTACAACAGCTATATAAATATAACATAGACAGTTTTTTTATGCAAGCTTTTTTTCTTTAAAAAAATTCAACCTTACAAAACCGTGTTATTGGGGATATAGCCTGTTTTCACGTATTCTTTGTACGATTTACGAAATTTATTTGTAGCAATAACCGCAAATATTCCGGCTATAATATATCCAAATCCGGCCGGAAATCCCATCTCAATAATATATATTATAGTATTTAGAATACCATATCCCAGAAGTACACATCCCGCAACAAAACTTCCCCTAAGCTGAATGACAACCGCCAGAATAATAAGAAGGATATAATCCAGTATTCCCCAGTAATTTCCTTGAGAAAAACTAATCACGGCAGAAACGGCGATCAATACATATATTGAAATTGCCGCGCCGGTCATTTTCTTTTTATCCCCCGCCATGGCAGGAAGCTTCAAATAATCAGACGGCTTCATCCTGTTTGAAGGAACGTTGTTCGCTCCCAGAAGCGAATCAAGGTCATCCACACCATTCTGCGCATAGTAATTTCCCTGAACGCCGTATCCGTTCTGCAGATATCCTCCATTGTTTGGATACATGTTGTTTTGGGGATATGAGCCATTCTGAGGATATTGGCCGTTTTGAGGATATGTACCGTTCCGCGAATACATATTGTTCTGCGGAAATGCAGCATTCTGAGAATACACTCCTCCCTGTCCGTTCATTACATTCTGCCCATTCATGCTATTCTGAGAATATGCATTATTCTGAGGATTTGTTCTCCCCTGACCATCACTGCCGTTCTGGGGATAGGCACTGCTAAGCTCTTCCGTTTTATTACTGTCAAAACTTTCCTGTACATAAAAGCTGTTCTGCGTATTATATTTATTTTCTACAGTCGTTCCATACGAATCTGTCTTTAAAGGCGCACCGCAATTTGCACAATATAAAGATGCATCTTCATTATTGCACCCGCATGTTTCACATACCATTATTGCACTCTCCTACTATATTTGTTATACCTTTGTTGCGTTGATTATAGCACAGTAGATGTGAATAAAAAAGTAAATTCCTTTACATATTCAAAACATTTTTATGAATAAACTTCATACTGCATAACCGCTCACAGATAAAAACTTTTTTTTTTTAAAATCAATATCTGTAATTTTTTCATATTTCTATAAAAATCAGCACTAAAAATGCAATCAATAAGCCCTATGAAAGCAGTTTTATTCCACCTTCATAGGGCACCATTATTCTAGCAAAACACTTTGCAAAACTTATAAATCAACACTATACATTTTAAAATACTATTATTGGAATATTATGGTTGTAATGTAAAATCAACAAACCAGCCGTCATTAGGATTACGATCAACACTAGCAACATGTACACTATTTCCCGAAATCGTTACTGTTATAGGTACAGTATCTAAATGACAATTTTGCATACCACCATGCGGTGTCCATCCGCGCACAATTGTAACCAAATTGGTAGAATATGACTTTGTTGCATTTATACCATAATTGTATCCCTGGTCAATCCAAGCCTGGCTATTTTCATTAATAGCTTGCTGTTTACCAACTTCAACACCTTGTTTATGACCATCTGCCAATCCTCTGGAATATCCAGCTTTATCACCATCAGCTTTTCCATCTTTAAGCCCCTCATTATAACCTTCTTCTTTTCCAGCCTTAAATCCTTCCTGGCGTGCAGCTTCAACAATAGCAGAAACATCAATAGTTCCGCCATCATAATAACCTCTCTCAAGTGTATATGTGCCGTCGCCATCTAATGTAATGTTCAGAGTCCCTTTATAATCTATATCATTGATTTTAGCAATGATATCTTCATAGGATGCATTTTCAGATATATTATCCTGTACATATATTTTAGAGTTCAATCCACTTATAATATCTTTTTTATGCTGATTAACTTTTGAACGAAGCTTAGTAAAATCATTTGCAATAGCAGAAAACAAATCGTCAAGATTATCAATTCCATCAGCTATAGATGAAATTTCCTCTGTAACTCCTGAATCCGAGCACTTTTCGCTCAAATCATCAACCTTATTATCAAGAGTACTAATCTCTTCTGAAGCTGTCGAAATGTCTTCTGAATTAACCAAATCTTCCAGCTCCTCGGCATGTACATTAACCGAAAGCAACAAAGATGCTGCAAATATTGCACCAACAAGTTTTATAAAACCAACATTTCCTTTTTTCATACGCCTTATAACCCATCCTGTCTTTGTTTTTTATTCAGAAAAAGCAATATACCATGTATAGAAAAAACAGCTTTTATCCCTCCTCTCTGCTTTTATAGAACACTCTTTAAATTGTTAATATATTTCTGTTTTTCTGAACTATATCGAATTATAAAACATTTGCTATCGAATTGTATATACTTTTTATATAATATTGAATATTTTTAGCAAAAAGTGCTCAAAGAATATATAAAACCATTCTTTAAGCACTTTCTTTTTTAGTTCACAATGCATATTGACCACCAAAAAACATTAGATAATATGCATTTTTCGCATTTATGACATTATTGTTTAATGCACTCTCGTCAAAACATCCGGATTATTTATTTATGGAAACACCGATTGCAGTCAGCATTTCTTCAGCTCTCAAAAAGAAAGCAGCCAAATCTTCTTTCTCCTACTCCCCAATTCATTCTCCTGCTTTCTCCTTACCTCCGCCTATTTCTTCAAATACTTCCTAAGCTTAGTCTTTATCCTCTGCATCGCATTATCCGTGGATTTCTCATCTCTGCCAAGAACGGCGGATACTTCTTTTATTGACATTCCCGTGATATACAGATCGAGGACCTGGCGCTCGAGGTCGCTGAGGTCGCGCTCGATGGCGTTCTCAAGAGCTTCTAGGTTTTCGCGCTCTATGATCTGCTCCTCGGGAATGGAACTTGAATCAGATTCGAGAACATCTTCAAGAGCCACTTCACTGTCGGTGGCGCTGTCGCTGTTCTCGGCATATAAAGAAATATAACTGTTTAAAGGCGCATGTTTTTTGCGCGCAGATGCCTTGATTGCCGAATACATCTGCCTTGAGATGCACAGGTCGGCAAACGTGGCAAAGCTTGCATCTCTTCCTATGTCATAGTCCCGTATTGCTTTAAAAAGACCTATCATCCCTTCCTGGATGAGGTCATCCCTGTCAGCGCCGAGAATAAACATAGATGCAGCTTTTTTGCGGACAAGATTCTTATATTTGTCCATAATAAAATCCATGATGCCGGATTCTTTATCTCCCGCATCATGGAACTTCACTATAAGCTGTTCATCGCTTTGTCCGTCATAATTTGTTTTCATAGGTTAACCAAGCCTCTGTCTTACAACTTCAAATGCAAGTACGCCGGCAGCCACCGAAGCATTAAGCGAATCGATGTCGCCCTTCATGGGAATAGATGCTATCATGTCGCAGTTTTCTTTAACAAGTCTTGAAACACCGCTTCCCTCGTTTCCTATAACAATTCCGATAGGTCCTTTTAGATTGAGCTTGTACATCTCGGTTCCGCCCATATCCGCACAGGCAAACCAAAGCCCTTTATCCTTAAGCTCCTCAATGGTCTTTACTATATTTGTAACTTTGGCAACAGGTGTATAGTTAAGTGCACCTGCAGAAGCCTTTGCAACAGTCGCCGTAAGTCCCACAGCTCTGTGCTTTGGAATAATAACGCCGTGCGCTCCCGCAAGATTTGCTGTTCTGATGATCGCGCCAAGATTGTGCGGATCCTCGATACCGTCAAGAATTATCACAAAAGGATCTTCGTTCTTTGCAGCAGCCTTTGCGAGAATGTCTTCAACTTCCGCATATTCGTAAGAAGCCGCATAAGCAATGACTCCCTGATGCTTTCCTGTCTCCGAGAGCTGATCGAGTCTCTCTTTTTTCACAAAGCTCACAACCGTGTCCTTGTGCTTCTTTGCTTCACGCATTATTGTCTGAACGGGGCCGTCCTTGCATCCGTCCAGGACAAAGAGCCTGTCTATCGTCTTTCCTGCACGAAACGCCTCAAGAACCGCATTTCTACCCTCTATTATTCTGCTTTCAAAATTCTCTTCCATCATAATTCCTCAAAATATATCAATTCTTTTTCACCGACAATGCTCTTTATAAATCGCTTCTCACTCAAGAATATCCAGCCCAAGCCTCTCTATTCCAAGCTGCACAAGCTCGCATATCCTGTCCATATTATCTGTAAGATAAAGATATCCGACAACAGCCTCAAATCCTGTTGCATCGAGGTAGTCCATTGTCGTGGCGTTCTTTGCCTTGGTGTGTGGCTTCGAATTGCGGCCTCTTCTGTAAATGTCAGCCTCTTCTTCAGTCAGATCGTCCATAAGAGCCTTTATAAAAGCAGACTGTGTGCCCGCTTTTACAATATCACTCGCTCTTTTATGGAGTTTATTGACTGCAGTGTTGCCCTTATTTACAAGTATCGACCTTACCACAACATCAAAGATCGCATCGCCTATATAAGCAAGCGTAAGAGGGGAATAAGTCCTAATGTCCTTCCCCTCAATGCCGAATTTATCATTTAGATATTTATTCAAATGAGCTGCCATTTAACTCCCTCACGAGTATCCTTGATCTCAACTCCCTTTTTAAGAAGCTCGTCGCGGATTGCATCAGCTGTTGCGAAATCCTTTGCCTTCTTAGCTGCCGCTCTTCTCTCGATCGCGTCAAGAACATATGCCTCAAGCTCGGGATCCACTGCCTTTTCTTCCTTTGAAGCAGCCGCATGTCCGATAAGGTCAAGTGAAAGAACCTTATCAAAGCTCTTTACAAGTGCAAGCTTTGTAGCGCCGTTTGCGTCAGCCTTGAGCACATCGTAAAGAAGTGTGATTGCCATTGATGTGTTGAGGTCGTCCGAGATTGCATCCCTGAACTTGCCCTCGAATTCTTTTACAACAGCCTCATCAACACTGCCCTCTTCCTTGAGCTCTGCGATTTTCTTTATAAGTTTATTAAATGCGCCGGTCACATTATCAAGTGCCTCAAAAGAGAACTCAAGAGGCTTGCGATAGTGTGACTGCAAGCAGAAAAATCTGTAAACAAGCGGATCGTATCCCTTTTCCTTAAGAAGTGAAACCGTAAGGATCGCGCCCTTAGACTTTGACATCTTTCCCGACTTGTCATTTAAGTGATTGCTGTGGAACCAGTATTTGCACCACTCGTGGCCGAGATAACTCTCAGACTGCGCGATCTCATTTGTATGATGAGGGAAAATATTGTCAACACCGCCGCAGTGGATATCGATATATTCACCGAGATGCTTCATTGAAATGCATGAGCACTCAATATGCCATCCGGGATATCCAACGCCCCAAGGGCTGTCCCACTTAAGCGCCTGCTCCTCAAACTTTGACTTTGTAAACCAAAGAACAAAGTCTGTCTTGTTCTTTTTATTTGTATCCTCTTCAACATCGTCACGAACGCCGACCTGAAGCTGTTCTTTCTCGATATCTGATGAAAAAACATAGTAATCATCGAGCTTACTTGTATCAAAATATACATTTCCGCCGGCAACATACGCATAGCCCTTCTCAAGAAGAACCTCTACCATATGGATAAACTCAGGTATGCAGTTTGTGGCAGGCTCAACAATATCGGGTCGCTTGTTTCCGACAGCGTCAAAATCCGTAAAGAAAGCATCAGTATAGTACTTTGCAATCTCCATAACGCTCTTGTGCTCTCTTTTTGCCCCTGCGAGCATCTTATCTTCGCCTGTATCAGCGTCCGATGAAAGGTGTCCGACATCAGTGATGTTCATAACGCGCTTAACATCATATCCTGCGTACATAAGCGCCTTGATAAGCACGTCCTGCATGATGTATGTGCGGATGTTACCGATATGTGCGTAGTGATAGACGGTAGGTCCGCAAGTATACATGGTCACCTTTCCGTCTTCTCTGGGCACAAAATCCTGAATTGTTCTTGTAAGTGTATTGTAAAACTTAAAATTTGCCATCTGTTTAGTATCTCCTTGGGAAAAAAGTATTATTTAGCGCAACATTTTGTCTTTTTTATTTCTCACTACAACCGCCGCAACAGCTTTTTGGCTCTTCTCCCGTATTAAATGTAACATTGGTCGAGTGCAGTTCAATAGGACTGGTCAAAAGACATATCGCCTGCGAAGATATTCCCTCTCCGCTTCCCGTAAATCCGAGGCCTTCCTCTGTCGTTGCCTTTACATTTACCTGGCTTATCTCAATCTCAAGCGCATCCGCGATATTCTGCCTCATCTCGTCGATATAAGGCCTCATCTTTGGAGCCTGAGCAATTATCGTAGCATCAATATTCTCGATAAGAAAGCGGTTTTCAACAAGCATTTTTCCAACTTCTCTCATAAGTGCAAGAGAATCAGCTCCCTTGTACTTGGGATCAGTATCGGGAAAGTGCTTACCGATATCCCCAAGAGCCGCAGCGCCCAAAAGCGCATCCATTATCGCATGAAGCAGTACATCTGCATCAGAATGTCCCAAAAGACCTTTTTCATACGGAATCTTTACGCCACCTATAATAAGGTCCCTGTCAGAAACCAGGCGGTGTACATCATATCCCATTCCTATGTGCATCTTAATCCTCCGATTCTAAAAAAACAACCAATCGCACAGAGGCGATCGCATAAATCATATAAAAAGTTCTACTATAAAAGCCGTCGCGCAGGCAAGTCCCGCAACTGTCAAAAGGCTCTTTTTGTTAAAAGCAAGTATCAGTGCCACGCCAAAACCTGCAAGCGCCGAAATCTGATTGTCGGTCGCATTCAAAATAGCCGGAAAAGTCATCGCCGCCAAGGTTGCATATGGCACATAATAAAGAAACGATCTTATAAATGTACTCTTTATCTCTTTTCTGATAAGAGTAAGCGGCAGCGCCCTAATCGCATAGGTCACAACTGCCATAAGAAGAATGTATGCATAAACGTTATTCATCTTTTTCCTCCCTGACAGGTGCGATCACCGCTGCACAGGCAGCTACAAGCACTGTAATTATTATAATTCTAAATCCCGAAGATATACAGTTAAGAAACGGCGCAAACGCAAAGATCGTGCTAAATATCATCGCAGCAACGACTACCGCGCGCACATTTTTATCTTCTCTCGTATCGGGAATGATTATTGCAATAAACATACCATAAATGGCAAGCCCCAAACAACTTATAAGTCTCTGCGGCATGATCTGTCCCGCAATAGCGCCGAGAACGGTTCCAAGCACCCAGCCCGATACGGAAAGCGTTATAAGTCCGTATGAATACATGGGATAAAGACCGCCTTTCTTAAGTACGCTGACTCCGAAGATCTCATCAGTAACGCCGTAAGAAATCCCAAGTCTGTGCAACGTGCTTGTCTTTGGGTCAAGTCTCTGTGACAGAGCCGCCGACATAAGCATATATCTTAAATTGATTATAAACTGTAATACGGCAAGTTCAAGAAAACTTCCGTTTTTTTCGATTATTTCAAGCGCCGAAAACTGTCCTGCGCTTGTGACATTAAGAAGAGATGTCATCGCCGATTGAAATACAGTCATTCCGATCTTCGAACTCTCTATTCCGAATGCAAAAGAAACTGCTATATATCCCAGAAAAATAGGAACCGCATCCCTGACTCCGTCTCTGAAATCACTGAATTTGCCAACATTCATACCAAACTTTTTTCACCCTCAAATATCATAGATTATTGCAGCAATCCGCCAATTCTTCGCTGTTTACGCCCGATATGCTGCCCTGAACCATCTTTTCGCTTCCGCCGCCTTTTGCTCCAAACTTCTCTCTAAGAAGTGCGGAAACAGTGCGTGCATCGCCTTCAGCCTTTCCGGAAGCCACTATATATCTGTATCCTGCTTCGGGATTCCCCGCAAACACTCCGCAGAATCCCTCGTGATCTGCCGCAAGCAGATTGACAGTTTTTCTCATTAGGTTCGCATCCGCATCTGCGCCCTTAAAAAGAAATACATTCTTAAGCCCCTTGTCTATCTCAGCCAGTTCATACTCAAGAAGCTTTTCCCTGTCCGCATAAAGATTTGCTTTAAGAGCTGCATTTTCATCTTTTAACCGCGCAACGGATGAAGGTACATTGTCAAAAGAAGTAGTAAAGTCAGCCGCAAGATCCGACAAAATATCATGTTCAGTCGAAAGGAACTCAAGAGCTCTTTTACCGCATAAAATATTAACCCTGACTCCGCCCTTGTAACCTCGCACTCCCACAACCTTCAAAAGCCCTATCTCACCGGTTCTCTCAACGTGAGGCGCACAACATGCGCAGGAATCGTAACCTTCAATATTCACAATGCGGATCGCACCCGTAAGCTCTTTTTTACTGCGATACGGAATGTCTTTAAGCTCATCTTCCGAAGGAAAACTTGCGACAACGCTTATATTCTTCCAGATAGCTTCATTTACGCATTTCTCGATTTCTTTTATGTCTTCGGCGCTCAGAACGCCGTTATAATCCATGGTAACTTCGGTATCGCTCAGATGAAAACCAACATTGTCATAGCCATACTTTGAATTAACTATGCCGGAAAAGATATGTTCACCCGTGTGCTGCTGCATATTGCTGAATCTGTGTTCCCAGTCAATCCTGCCATGAACACTTGCTCCCGCTTCAATGCTCTTATCAAGCACATGATAGATCTCATCTTCGTCCAAATCCGTCTTCCTGATTCCTGTGTAAAGGACTTCAAATTCCGTTCCGTCAGCGGCCTCAAGCTTTCCAACATCGGGAGTCTGGCCTCCCTGTTCAGGAAAAAAAGCCGTCTTATCAAGAACAGCTTCAAACTTACCGTCTTCACGCCCGCTGCAATATAGAACGCTTGCGTCAAACTCGGTTATATATGCACTTTCATAATAAAGTTCAACTGTTTTACCCATAGGTTGTATTTTAGCAGAATAAAGAGTTGCTTTGCAACTTTTTAGCCTCTATATAAAAAGATAGAGACTGCATCAAACAGTCTCTAAATACAAACTCGATAACACCTCTTTTACCCTTTCCTTAATGGCGTCTTTCTCGGTCTTAAGCGAGAATGCCATCTCGGTGTAAAGAAGTTTCTCAGCCATATTCAAGTATTTCTCGTTGAGCGAAGCAAATTTCTTGCCTTCAGCTTCGCGTGTTGCCTTGATCTTATGAAGCGATTTCACAAGGCTCATCATCTCATCGGCAAGATTTCTCTTTATAATGCCGGCGATCTCAGGTTCAGCCTTCTTTCCATCGGGAAGTTCGAGTTCATCCACTTCTTCAATGTCACAAATAAGCTCTTCGGCATCGTCCGCACTCATAACATCGCGAACCTTATCCTCAGCTCCTTCGACAGGAACATAGATAACACTGCCTGCGTCTACAGCGGAAACCATCATGTAATATTGCTTTTCTTTTCCCTTCTCAAGAAATGCCGGAACGAGAATATCCCGAACCTTGCACAATCCATGGCTACCGTAAATTACGCATTCACCTACATTCAACATTCCGATCCTCCTTCAATAATTCTCAAAAAAAGCCAACACATCTTTCATGTAAGCGCTTTCAGCAAACAAGAAAAAAATATATGATTCCACGTCCGGAATCCGCGAGCCTTAATAAGTATATCACAATAAAATATTTTTTGTAATAGTATATCGTTCAAAAAACTTTACAAAATTTTTATAGATTCGAACCAAATTTTCTACTCCACTCCTCAGAAGTCAGTACATTCACGTACTCCACTCTCATCTCGTCAAGAAGTACCACTCTGGTCATGTGGTTGATATGATGAAGTTTGAACCCGCACTTATCCTGCACCTTTTTTGACCGCTCATTCCCCTCAAAATACGCACAAAAAACACGGCTAAGATTCAGATCCTCAAAGCCATGTCTAAGTAGCTCCATTGACGCTTCCGTTGCGATTCCTTTATCCCAGAAAGGGTAGCCTATCCAGTAGCCAAGTTCAGCCTCGTTTGTTCCAATGGGGCGCTCGGGGCTTCCGTCCAGCGTAAGCCCTATGCTACCGATAACTTCTCTCCCACGCTCTTTAATGCAGATAGCATACACCTCTTCCCTTGCAAAAACAGTCCTAATTATCGCCCTGCTGTATGCTTCATCCTTATGGGGCGGCCATCCGGCCGGAGGTCCCACCCTTTCGTCACTGGCATATTTATATAAATCCGCCGCGTCGCTACTTTCCCATTTTCTTAATAACAACCTATCTGTCTGCAGTACCATCCACTTTATGAACCAGTCCTTTTTGTGAATTCAAAAATTCTATATAGTCGTTTTCAGGAACGGGTCTCGAATAATAAAAGCCCTGAAGATATTCTACACCGTTATCGATAAGAATTCTTGCCTGTTCCAGGGTCTCAACACCCTCCGCAAGCACATGAAGTCCGTTTTTCTTCATAAACTCTATCGTATGTTTAAGCACGTTGAGCTTCTCGGGATTCTCAGAATCAAAGCAGTTCCATATAAACTCCTTGTCCATCTTAATAAGCACATAGTCAAGCTTAAGAAGTTCCAGAAGATCGGAATCTCCCGCACCGAAATCATCCATGGAGAAAGTAAATCCCTGCTCACGCATTTTTTTTGAAATTCTCTTTAAACGTCGCATCGCCTGTTATATGGGCCGTATCTGTAATCTCAAAATTGATGTAGTTAGGCGGAATGTGGTATTTTTCCATCTTTCTGAAAAGTCTCTCATGTGTATGCGCATCAACCGCCTCATTTCCCGACATATTAACCTCGATTGTCTTAATCCCGTAGCTAGAAAGATTTTCTTTTGCAATAAAAGAGCAGACTTTTTCAAATACAAGATCGTCAATTTCCTGAACAAGCCCGCACCTCTCAGCAATCGGGATAAAATCTTCGGGTGAGATATATTTTTCGCCGTCGCGTCTGCGAAGCCTTACAAGAGCTTCCGCAGAGGAAAAAGATCCTTCTTTGACGCTGAGGATTGGCTGATAATAAACATCAAAACTCTTCTCCTTCACAGCCTGTCTTACAACATCCTCTATCGTGTTTCTGTAAACCATCTTATCGACTATGTTTTCATCTATCACAATGTTGGGTGAAGACTGTGCATAGGCGTATTCTCCGGACACATATGTAAGAATCTGCATGGCCTTATCAAGCTCTTTTACAATACGCGGAGCCTCAACAACCGAGAATGTAAACCTGTAGCTTCCCGCGCCGATGCCCTTATACAGATTGATTGCCGACATGAAACGCTCAACAATATCCGCTCTTCTCGTTATAAAACTAAGCGTATTCCAGCTCGACATGTACGCATTCAGCTGATAGTCGGAACGTGCAAACTCTGCAACCTTCCTCTGCTCCTCTTCAAGCGCTTTTCTCGCTGAGTCGGTGAAAAGAATATTCTTCTCAATAAAAATAACCGACATTATAAAAAATGATCTCGGCTGGGCGAAACGCTCGGCAAGCATAGCTATGAATGCGTCTTTGTTCCTGACACCCGGAATACTCTTTTCGTAATAATCTTTGGGATTTTCAATAAATATGTAGATGATTATTGCAGAAAGAATGATCGCAGCAGACGAAATCTGCGTGCCCTTCCTGACAATCTGATAAACGAACATGGCACACCATAGAAAATGTGAGACCAAAATAGCGGCAAAAACTTCCTTTTTGGCTCGTCCGTTATAATTTATGCCAAGGCTTATTGCCGAAACCGAATAAAGCATGCCCAAAACATAGCATATTGTCAAAAGTACCGGACTTGAAGTTCCTCCGAACAAAGCTTTCGATGTTATAACGAGCAAAACACCAATACCCGCCGGTGCTGCCGATAAACAGGCATATTTTGTCGAAATGCCCCTCTTAATTGTAAACCTTGAATATGTGTACAGACAAAGTGCAAATATAACTGCGAGAAGTGTGATCAGATACAGGCCTCTGGAAAGCCCCTGCACCCACAAGAACGATGCATCGGGATATACAAATGCACCGTATTCCACCATCTCAATAATTATATTTAAAACAGACAACACTAAGAAAAGACAGAACATACGCGTCGTGGAAAGCTGTAGTATGCTCTTTCTCATATAGATAAGCATCAAAATTCCAAGAACTAAAATTGCAATGATTAGTGTACGTATTTCCATATTTTAATTATAATCTTTCTTTTGGGTGTTGTATATAAAATACTCTTGTTCATTTTTTACTAATGTGATATTCCCCATCACAAAATGGCACAATTCACTTCTCAAGCTTGATCAGATAGGATGTGTACGGCGGTATATCAAGACCTCCGCCAAAATCAATGTCTTCATCCGTGATAAGGTCCACGCCACAGCCCGCACCCGCGTTGAAATCAGCATGGAAAGGCGCTTCATCTGCATTTATCACAGTTAGAACACGCTCTCCTTCGCATGCACGCCGGAAAATGCACTGTCTGTTAGTAAGAAGAAGCGATGAAAAATCTCCGTAGTTAAGCGCCTGTGATTCTGCTTTAGCCTTGCACAACTTTGCAATATGATCGGTTAGTTCGTTCCACTTTGGCTCATCAAAGCATGGTCTGAGCGCAGGATCTCCCATTGATTTGTCAGCTTTTTCTCCCCATTCGCTTCCGTAATAGATCGTGGGAATCCCCGGCATTCCGAACATAAGCGTATAAATCAGCTTCAGATGCTCGGGACGAGTGAGTATACTTGCAATCCTGCTGACATCATGATTATCAACGAATGACAAAAGATGTCTTCCCCTGTACAAAGTCCAGTTCTCAGGACCGAACTGGCGAAGCAGGGAATGAACTATCTCAAAAAGATTCATACTGTTAAGCGCAGAAAACATACCTTTGTAGCACTCGTAGTTAGTGGCGCTGTGACAAAGGTCATCGCCCATGATCCTGTTATAATCGCCACCTATCATTTCACCCGTCAGGTAAAAATCCGGCTTCATCGCAGTCGTCTCTCTTCTGAGAGTACGTATGAAGTCCTGATCGAGACAATAAGCAACATCGAGTCTAAGTCCATCTATATCAAACTCTTTTACCCACATGCGGATGCTCTCAAGGAGGTAGTCTGTGACCTGCGGGTTCTTAAGATTAAACTTCACAAGATCGTAGTTACCTTCCCAGCCTTCGTACCACAGGCCGTCGTTGTAATTGCTGTTTCCGTCGAAGTTAATGTTGAACCAGTCTTTATACTGTGAATCCCATTTCTTTTCGCATACATCAACAAAGCCAAAAAAGCCTCTTCCCGCGTGGTTGAACACTCCGTCCAGTATCACTTTTATGCCTTCTTTATGAAGCGCGTCGCAAACTTTGGCAAAATCCTCGTTAGTGCCAAGTCTTACATCTATCTTCTTGTAGTCCCTGGTGTTGTATCCGTGAGTGTCCGACTCAAAAACAGGATTAAACAAAACCGCTCCCACGCCAAGTTTTTTGAAATGCGGAATCCATTCAATGACTTTAAGGATCCTGTGCTCAAGCTTCCCATCATTTTCATAAGGCGCACCGCAGAATCCCAAAGGATATATCTGATAAAAAGAAGTTTCATATGCCCACATAAAAAGCCTCCTTGTTTACAATATTGAAATCATAATTATATTATATACCGATTTGTCTCAATTTTTTATTCAAATTTGAAAAATACGTGTTGACAACAAGCATACCACGATGTATATTATCTAAGTCGGCTGTTTCAAACAGCTCTGACAAATAGATGGCGAGATAGCTCAGTTGGCTAGAGCACGCGGTTCATACCCGCGGTGTCGAGGGTTCGAATCCCCCTCTCGCTACTGCCCTTAACCTTACGGTTAAGGGCTTTTTATTTTTCCATGTCATATTTTATGTCATACATTTAAAGAGTGACTTGTTCGTTAGCCTATAAAGAGCTCTTTGAGCATTCCTTTTATCCCCTTGATATCTAAAGGATTATCACTCGTTTCATATGTAAATATAAGGTTCTTTCCCGGAAATATACCGCTTTTCCTGTATTCATCAAGTTTATTCAGACACCCTCTTCTATATTCTTCATCATCCAAAAGCCCCAAATGCTCCAAGTATATCTCTTCCCTATTCTTGGTATTCAGTATTGTAAAATCAGGATATCTCACCACTCCTCTTCCTATAACCAAAGGCTTTTCATAATGATATGGTATCCCCAGATTATAAAGCATATCCGCCAATATGGCTTCTGACTTTGATCTTACTTTTTCACCTCTTATAGTGTCATATTTTTTATTTTCAGGCATATATGGATTTGATTGAAAGCTCTGTGACTGCCATTTCATGGCATATAGATCATCAGTGATGATGTACGGCGTAACAAGTTTTTGGCGTTCGGATGAAAGATTTGTGAAGATTGATTCAGCGGTCCCCTTCCTTGCATACGTTAATAGTTCTTCGATTTTGCTCAGTTCCTTCTTTGCACGCTTCAGAAACAGCTCGTTATACATTTTTTGCGCCAAATTCCTAACATATTTCATGTTATTCATTGATATATATTTTCCCTTTGAAGGAGTATCGTCCGTCACTTCAAAATATCGCATTTGCTTACGTGATTTACTTATTCTAAGCCTTCCTTCCGGAAGTGTTCTTTTATCTTTTTCCGCAAACTTTATTGCTCTCTGCAGAGTAACTATACGTTGTTCCATAAGTTGAATCAGTTTATCCATTTTTCTTTTCCTTTCTTACAATACAATAATGCTTCCCCCTCTTACCGATGAATAATACGCCCCTTATGTTCTTTGATTATAGATTTCTTTACTTCAATACTCATTTATACCAATTTCAAGCATACGTATGGTCCTATCTTTATCTACCACTCCATAGGGCCATGGTCTTATTTGCAAAAAATACTTCTATATGCTCATTTTCAACGCATCACATGGTCCTATCTGCTCTTTCCGAGTCACAGGGCCATAGTTTATCTTGAAAAAATTGATTTCACATGCTCATTTTTAGCACAACACATGGTCCTATCTGCTCTCATTACACCGTAGGGTCATATTTCTCCTTTGCAGACCTGATATTCTGTGCTTATTTCCGGCACATAGCATGGTCCTATTTGTACTCACAACACTATAGGGTCATATCACCTCCATGCCAGCCACAATTATCCATGCTTCTTCATGCTCAGCACATAGTCCTGCATGCAATTATTTCGCAAGTAGTTTACCAAATTATCATCGTGCCAGTACACTAGTGTGATGTCTTGCTGACTTTTGATCAATTGCGAAGTGAAATGATTTATGTACAAGGCAGAGGATTAAGTCGATGCGGGCATCGACGATTGACGACAACGCAGTACATGGATTATTTCACAAGTATTTTATCAAATTGTCAACAAGACATCACACTAGCCCTGTTCAAACAAAAGTTCCCAAATAAAACTCATCTGCAAAGCATTCTCAAATACATCCCAAATACACTGCTAAATTCTCAGTGAAAATCCTTATCCGAACGGATAACTCAAGATACAGGCGCCGGAACCGGCGCCCGAATAATATACATAACAACATAAAAGCAGAAATTATTCTATCACAAAGCAAACTCTGCCACAAGTCCGCCTCACTTCTTTGCGTAAATCAGGTGCACAGCTCCGCGCCAACACGCTATTTTACACATCTGATGCTTTCTCACTACAGCATTCTGCAAATCCGCACCCGGCGCTTTCTCATTACAACATTCTGCGAATCCGCATCCGACGTTTTCTCACAACAGTATTCTACGAATCCGCATCCGGTGTTTTCTCACAACAGCATTCTGCGAGTCCGCACCCAACTTACTCCACCACTTTATGAATCCACTTCTTGCTCGCAAACCTTATCGTGAATATGATTGCTCTTATTCCCCAATCACAGAACATACCGATCCAAACACCCATAGCGCCGATATGTGCAACGCGAATGAGATAAGTTGCAAGTGAAACTCTGCAAAGCCACATGGTAAGTGTTGATACGATCATCGAAAATCTAACATCTCCTGCAGCACGCATACCATAAGCAGTCACAAATGAAGGGGCCCAAAAAAGAGGCTTAATGATCGTAATCCAGCCCATCATATAGATACACTGTCTCGCACTCTCAGAAGGCATTCCTGCGAGCACTGTTACCGGCCTCGCAATCGCATATGCAATGAGGCAACTCGTAAGCACCGCTATATATCCCCATTTGATCATCTTCTTGGTATAAAAAACAGCTTCATCCTTCTTGCCTGCGCCAAGGCACTGCCCAACAATAGTCATAAGGCCGATTCCGACTCCGACACCTGCCACGCCGTTTACATTCTCCAAAATAACAGTCATAGACTGCGCCGCAATGGTTATTGTCCCGAGCGTTGAAACAGACGACTGAATCGCAAGTCTTCCGAACTGGAACATGGAATTCTCGATTCCGTTCGGCACACCCATAGCAAGAATCTTCTTAATGCTATGCTTATGCGGACGAATCTTCATATAATCTCTCACAGATATCTCGTTCTTCTTGCTTCTGAGAAGCACCAGCAGCACAACAGCGTTAAACATCCTTGAAACAAGCGTAGATGTCGCCGCACCCGCAACGCCCATCCTGAAAACATAGATGAGCACGGCGTTTCCAACAACATTAAGCATATTTGAAATAATAGCAATCTTCATGGGAAGTCCCGTATTTGCCTGCGCCCTGAAAATCGCGCTGGCCGCCGCTGCAAGCGATACGAACGGGTATGATATTATGGTCAAAAGAAAATAAATCTGCGAAGCTCTCATTACATCAGCATCAACTTCACCAAATATAAGGCTTAAAAGGCTTGTCCTGAAAATCAGTCCCAGAATTGTCATAAAAAGAGAAATCGAAAGAGAAACCAAAAGTACCTGTCTTGCAGAGTCATTGGCCTTCTTGAGATTTTTCTGACCTATATAGTTTGAGCATATGATAACTCCGCCTGTTGCCATGGCATTGAATGCCTGAACAACAAGGAGATTTACAGCATCAACAAGCGACACTCCCGAAAGAGCCGCAGGCCCGACGGTACTTACCATCATGGAATCTGCCATGCCCATAAGGGAAGTGAGAAATTGTTCAGCTATAATAGGAATCAGCAACAGAAAGAGTTTCCTGTTGCTGAACATATGATTTGTCTCATTTATTTGTTTACTCATATCAATTTCCCATAAAAAACAGCGATATAACCACAGTATTTTTCATGCAAGCATGGAAAAACTGTGCTTACTCATTCCATATATCGCTCACATCCTCTCGGGCGCTGAGAATCCCAATAAATCAATTCCTGTCTCAAGAACCTTAAGTGTTATCGCAAGAAGAGCGATATAGCTCTCTTTCTTGTACTCATCTGTCTCTGCAAGGATTCTTGTTCCGTGGTAGAAACTGTTGAATGCATTGCTGAGGTCGTAAATATATGCACAGATTCTGTTAGGAGCAAGATCTTTGGCTGCGCTCTCAACCGAATCGGCAAATCTTGTAAGAAGAAGCATGAGGCTCTTCATAGCATCGCTGTCGGGATTGCCAAGCTTTGCATCCTTTACGTTTCCGCCTGCTTCCTCGAACTTCTTGAGGATAGACTTGATACGTACCATTGTATAAAGGATGTACGGACCTGTATCTCCCTCGAAAGAAGTGAATTTATCAATATCAAATATATAATCTTTTGAAGGCTGGTTTGAGAGGTCTCCGTACTTAATGGCAGATACGGCAACCTTGTGCGCTGTATCTTTTGCCTCCTCGTCAGAAATCTCAGGATTACCTTCCTTGATTCTTGCAAACATCTTCTCATCGATCTCAGAAATGAGATTCTCAAGACGCATTACGCCGCCCTCTCTTGTCTTGAAAGGCTTGCCGTCAGCGCCGTTCATTGTTCCGAAACCTACAAAATGAAGCTCTGTCTCAGGCATAACGAGCTTTGTCTTTCTTGCACAACGGAATACCTGTGTGAAATAAAGCTCCTGCCTCTTGTCAACAACATAAATGATTCCCTGAGGATGAACCTCGTCCATACGCTGTCTGATAGTCGCAAGATCTGTTGTGTTGTACAAAGAAGCTCCGTCAGACTTAAGAATCATGCAAGGCGGAATCTCTTTTGTATCAGTCTCCTCTGCAACGTCAACTACTAGCGCACCCTGGCTCTCATGCGCATATCCCTTGCTCTTCATATACTCAACCATGTCAGGGATTGCTACATGCGCGTCAGACTCGCCCTTCCAGAGGTCAAAAGATACTCCGAGCTTGTTATAGTTCTTCTTAAGATCTTCTACAGACACATTCAAAATGTGATGCCAAAGAGCTCTGTAAGGCTTGTATCCGTCCTGCAAAAGCTTGGTTGCTTCCATAGCCTCAGCCTTAAATGCCTCGTCCTCCTTGGACTTCTTGCTTGCTGCGGGATAGATCTCCTCAAGCTCTGATACGGTAAAAGGTGCCTCCTTGGGATAAGAACCTGTATAATCGGGATCAAAGTAGCAAAGATCAGGCTTTCTCTCCTTGAGACCCGTGATAACAAGTCCCATCTGAAGCCCCCAGTCGCCGAGATGAACGTCACCGATAATCTTGTTTCCTGTGTATCTCAAGATTCTCTTGATACTCTCTCCGATAACGGCAGAACGAAGGTGTCCTACGTGAAGAGGCTTCGCAACGTTAGGTCCGCCGTAATCAATGATATATGTAGGCTCATGACCCGGCATTGTGACGCCCATGTGCTTCTCGTGAAGCATCTTTACGATGTAACCTCTTGCAAAATCACCGCTCACGATGATATTAAGAAATCCGGGTTTAACAGACTCAACCTTTTCAAACATCTCATTTCCCGCAAGATTTGCAGCAACATCGTCAGCGATCATAAACGGCGCCTTGCCATACTTCTTGGCACCTGCCATGGCACCGTTACACTGATACTCGCACAGATCGGGTCTGTTCGAAATGGTAACCCTTCCGAGTTCCCTGTCATATCCCGCCTTCTCAAACGCGTCTCCGACTTCCTTTGAAATAATCTCTAATACTTTATCCAAATCAAAACCTTCTTTCTAAAAGCTTTTTATTTCCGTAAAAAGAAACACCGATTCGGTATTTCTTTAGATTACCAACTACACGATTTTATCAAAATCTACTATCTATGGCAACGTCAAATGCCACGCGCCGCTATGCCGCACATTATCAAGATCAGCCACAAACCACTCATTCCGCCGCTTTATTCCGATCGGCCCAAAGCCATCAATCAGCCGCCTCGGTCTTCTGCCTTTCTCTTTCCGCCTTTGAAAACCCGCATCCGCAGTAGTCCTGCCTGTACAGCCCGAATTTCTGCGACAACTCTATAGACCTCTTATAGCCTTCCTTCTTCTTGAAATCAGATGGCAAAAAAAACTACCTTCCCGCCGTTCCAAACTGCTCTGTCGCCACGAGTTTCGCCGCCGGAATCCAAAGACTCCATCTCTCCGGCTACGATTTTCTCATTTACATACTCCGCAGCCTGCACCCCGACTTCATTCAAGACATCCGCATTCTTCAAAGGACTGATTGTAAGCGTAGTCGTAAAATACTCAAATCCCTCTTTTGCCGCCATCTCAGCAGTCTTTCCAAGCCGCAGCTCAAAGCACTTTCTGCATCTTTCTCCGCCCTCGGGAACATCCTCAAGCCCGCGCACGGCATCAAGATACTCCTTCACGTCATACTCACCCTCGATGATACCTATCTTCCTCGCGCGCTCATCCGAGTGCATCCCGGCAAAATCCTGCGCATCAACCTGCCTGTTGTACTCCTCTATCAGTCTTTTTTCCTCGGCAACCCTCTTGTAATATTCCTCGCTCTCCGTGATATTCGGGTTATAAAAAAATACCGTCACATCAAAGAATTCCCGAAGATACTCAAGACAGTGCGAAGAACAGGGTGCACAGCACGCATGCAAAAGAAGCTTTGGCACCTCGCCGTTTTTCTGAAACTCCTGTATTCTCTTTTCCAGTTCCTTAGAATAGTTAACCTTGTTCACTTCTATATTTCTTTCTAAAAAGTGCTTTTTATTATATTCCTTTTAATCCGCAAAGCCTATCGCAGAAATAATCTCATCCGCAACTTCCGCAGGTGTCTTTCCATCCGTATCAACAATGATATCCGCCGCCTCTTCGTAGATCTTTCCACGCTTATCCTGGAGCTCTTTTATCCTTGCAAGAGGATCTTCGCTCTTTAATAAAGGCCTTGTGTCGTCGCCCTTAAGCCTATCATACACAGTCTCGGGCGCCGTCCTTAAATACACGACCTTGCCAACCTTCTTAAGAAGCTCCCTGTTCTTTTCTCTGACAGGAAGCCCGCCGCCAAGCGAAATAACAGTTTCTCTCATATGATCCGAAACCATCATTTCCACAAGTCCGGTCTCCATATCCCTGAAAGCTTCCTCGCCGTCCTGCTCAAAAATATCGGAAATCTTCCTGCCCTCAGCCTCTTCAATTGCTTCATCGGTATCTATCAGTTCAAGATCAAGCTTATCGGAAAGAATCTCAGAAACCGTGCTCTTCCCGCTTCCCATAAAGCCCTCAAGGATTATGTTGGTCGCGCCCAGAACCTCCATCATAAGCGACTTATATATGATGTCAGCCTCTTCTTTACTTATCTTAACGCCCTCTTCCTCAAACCACAGCTCAAATGCATCGATTCCCTGATACAGAAGCATCTTAAGTCCGGAAAAGACCTTTCCACCGGCATCCTTAACCATCTTCATAAACTTAGTCTCAAGCGGCTTGTACACTACATCTATCGCCGCGTACACATGCTTATAGAACTCTGCGTCCTCGATCGGCGCACTGTTCACATCGGGGAAAAGACCTACTGACGTGCACTGGACAACAAAGAATCTCTTTTCTTTCTCCAAAAGCTCTTTATAATCTTCAAGCGGCATGGGAATTATTTTTTCACCAAGGCTCTCATCAAGCGCGCTGTTAACTTCTTTTGCCACAGCTTCAGCCTTTTCATATGTTCTGTTAAGAACGTACACCTTCTCTGCACCTTTGCTTGCACAAAGATATGCAACAGGCCTTGCAACTCCGCCGGCGCCGAGTATAACAACACATTCCCCGTCAAGCACTATGCCCTCATCCTGCATGGCATGGTAAAGCCCCGACATATCGGTGTTGTAGCCTTTAAATCCACCTTCCGTTCTCACAAGCGTATTAACCGCACCGATTCCCTCCGCAAGCGGATCAACCTCAACAAGATTGTCGATAACATCACTCTTATACGGAACCGTAACGTTAAGTCCCTTTATTCCGAGAGCATTTGCACCCCTGACAGCGTTCTTCACACCGCCCTTCGGCACCTCAAACGGAACATAAACAAGGTTAATTCCCTTCATTGCTGCGATTGAATTATGAATAAGAGGAGACAATGTATGTCTCACGGGATTCCCTATCAGTCCGCATGTCAATGTATTTCCATCAGTATGATTCATATTCTGTCACCTCTTCTGTTCATTTATATTCACGGTCATTTTTGTCTTATGCTAAATTGTACCTTCTATTCTCTAATAAAGCAATTCTCTGAGCCCATGGCAAATCGCTTTTTATCATGTAAAAAAATTTTGCTTCAAGCATAAAGAAAAAGAGACGCGATCACAGCGTCCCTTTCGCACTTTTCTATATTTGACTTTCCCAAAGTTTAATTCTTCCTTATTACAAGTCCATCCTCGGTACTGGCAATGATACTGCTCTTATTTCCCGAAAGATCGTCTCCCACAAAATACTGATACTCACGAAGAATCTGATCTTTCTGCATTCCGGAAATAGCCTGCATCATGTCATTTGATATAAGGCCATCCATTCCCAAAAGATTTCCCGAAGCATCGTCATAGATTCCAAAAGAAATCGCAACATTATCAATAGAAGCATTTCCCCTCTGCACATGGTCGCTTGAAAGCTCCTCTTCTGCATTACCCTGTGCACCGGTCTCAGCTTTATCAAGGAACTCGGTATTATCTTTTGCGTCATTACCCACAGTTGTCGGATATTTGTAAGCACTGCTTCCACCATACCAGCTAACTCTGCTAATCGCCATAACACCAAGCCTCCTTTCCTTGCCACATCTGCTACTGTGAAAAACGTAATCGTTTAAGGTAACACACTGTCGCCCTTTTAAAATATATATCGGAAGAAAAGCCCATAAATTAAGCGTTAATTATAAAAAAATTATGAAATCTCGCATAAAATATTACTTTCATAAAGTTACCCTAAGTCAAAAATGCTTTTTGCCTCACTTTCTGATGCCCGCCGCCTTCAATAGCCGCTCGGTATACTCAGCCTGAGGATGCCTGTACACCTCATCCGTCTTCCCATGCTCAATTATCCTGCCGTCCTTCATGATCATCACGTGATCACTGATCTGGTAGACCACCCTAAGGTCATGAGATATGAAAATTATGGATATCCCGAGCTTTTTGTGAAGCGACCTGAGCAGTTCCATAATCTGCGACTGAATCGTCACATCAAGTGCAGAAACAGGCTCATCAGCGATAAGCAGTTTCGGATATCTCATAAGTGCAATACCTATGCACACTCTCTGCCTCTGTCCTCCGGAAAGCTGTGAAGGATATCTGTCCAGCATCTCAACAGGAAGCTCAACATCCTTCATCACCTCTTTTACCCGCTCAAGGCGCTCTTCCTTCGTCCACTTCCGCTTCTTGTCGACCTTAAGCGGCTCCTCCATAAGCCAGCCAACTTTCTTGGAAGGATTCAGCGAACTGTACGGATCCTGGAACACCATCTGCGGCCCCTCGTACTTCTGCATAAGCTCGCCCGTGTAGTCCTTATTGATCCCGACTATCGTCCTTGCAAGCGTCGACTTTCCGCATCCGGACTCGCCCGCGATCGCAAGCACTTCACCCTCTTCCATCTCGAAAGTCACATCGTGAAGAATCTGTATTTTTTTATTTTTGGAAAAGAGCTTTCTCTTTCTGTTCTTATAAAAAACATTAAGATTAGCGGCTCTTAAAACCTTATCCTCGCTCATAATCAGTTTCCTATGTCAATCTTTGGAATAGCCGCGATCAGCTTTTTGGTATAAAGATCCTGCGGAGCTCCAAACACCCTCGCAGTATCGCCGCTCTCAACAATATTTCCCTTCTGCATCACGATAACCCTCTCGCAGAGCTGACTTACAAGGCTAAGATCATGGGAAATAAAGATGATCGACGTTCCGCGCTCCTTGTTAATCTTTTTAAGAAGCTCGACTATCTGTGCCTGAACAGTCACATCAAGTGCCGTCGTTGGCTCATCAGCGATAAGTATCTTGGGATTTCCTATCATCGCGGCCGCAATCATAACTCTCTGCCTCATTCCGCCCGAAAGTTCATGCGGATACATGTGATAAATATTCTCCGCATCACTTAAGCCAACAGCCTTCAGCATCTCTATCGCCATTTCTTTGCGATTCTTTTTATCAATATCGGGATGATGGATGAAAAGAGACTCCTCAACCTGCCACCCGATTCTTTTAACCGGATTAAGACTCGTCATCGGCTCCTGGAAGATCATCGAGATCTCATCTCCCTGATACGACCTCAAAGTCTTTCTGTCGCAGGTAAGAAGATCGTCCCCGTTAAACATGATTCTTCCCGTCTTGGTGATCGAATGCCTGCTTAAGAGCCCCGCTATCGCAAGCGCGCTCATGCTCTTTCCCGAGCCGGACTCTCCGACAATACCGACAATCTCGCCCTCTTCAAGCATCAGATCAAAATCTTCCACCGCGACCTCGGGAAACCCGTGATCGTGAAACTCTATATGAAGATCAGTTACGTCAAGTATCACTCCCATCTTCTGATTCCCTCACCCAAAAACGAAAAGCCCAAAACCATCAAAACAATCACAAGTCCGGGACAAAGACAATAACTCGGAGTCGTAAACATGTACTGCTGCGCATCCGAAAGCATCTTTCCAAGGCTTGCATACGGTGGCTGGGAACCGACGCCCAGATAGCTAAGTCCCGCTTCCGCCAGCACCGCGTTGTTAAATCCGATAAGTATCGACGAAGCCAGAACTCCCTTTATATTGGGCAAAATATGTACGAATATCATCCTGACATCAGATACACCCTGGAGTTTGGCACTTTCCACATAATCCGTATTGCGGCAACGAAGCACTTCTCCCCTTACGATCCTTGCAAAGCTCGGAATAAATGCTATTCCGAGTGAAAGAAGAAGCTGCATCCATCCCGTTCCGAAAACACTGACAATCACAAGAGCCAGCAAAATGCTCGGAAACGCAAACATCGCATCAATAACTCTCATCGTGATCTCATCAAAGAGCCCGCCGAAGTAACCCGTAAGCGCTCCGATGAGTGTTCCCGCAAACGCACCGATAAACACGGTTCCAAGAGCGATCAGAAACGTAACCCTGCTTCCGTACATAACTCTGCTGAACACATCTCTTCCCATGTTATCGGTTCCCATAATATGTTTAAAAGAAATCCCCTGAAGCTTTTCTGCCGCACTCATCTTGGTCGGTTCATACGGCATCCAGAAAAGTCCCACTACTATCATCAAAAGGATAATTCCGGTAATAATGACACCCGCGCACATATAGGGATCTTTTTTTATTTTCTTAAAAACTTCCGTAAATTTATCTCTCATTCTTCAATCCCTATTCTCGGGTCAACAATTCTATAAATAATGTCCACCAAAAGATTGGTGACAATAACTATCATCGCAATTCCCATGATTATTGCTTCAACCACGGGGTAATCCCTGTTGCTTATGCTCGTAAGAAGGATTCTACTTATTCCCGGAATTCCAAAAACCTGCTCGATTACAATACTTCCCGCAACCATATCGGCAAGGAGCATTCCAAGGAAGGTTATGACAGGAATAAGCGCATTCTTAAGAACATGTCTGTAAAGAACGCCATTCGTGTTATTTCCTCTACTGTAAGCGGTTCTCGTGTAATCTTTTTTCGCCTCGTCAATGACGCTTCCCCTGAGCATCTTGACCGTCATAGCGATCTTAGGAAGAGCAACAGCGATTGAAGGAAAGATCAGATATCCCACAAATCCCGCAAAATTATCCGTGTACGAAACAAATCCGCCCGGAGTAAAGAGTTTAAATACCATTCCAAAAATAAAAGTTATAAGTATTCCCGAAAAGAAAGGCGGAACGGCCATGATTATCTGATTTATAACCGTAACTACGCGGTCCAGCACTCCCCCTTCGTGTTTGGCCGTGATGATTCCCATCGGAATCGAAACCACAATTGTAAGTAAAAAGGACATGATTGCCATAGTCAGCGTGATCGGTATCTTATTTAAGATCATTCCCGCAACAGGAACGCTGTAGTTGTAGCTTTTCCCCATATCACCGTGTAAAAAAGCTGCAAACCACCTGAAGTACCTGACTATAACAGGATCGTTTAATCCCATCTGCTCTCTTGTCTGAGCGATGAGTTCGGGAGAAGCCTCCGTTCCCAGCTTTTTGAGCGCGGGATCTCCCGGAATTATACTAAAAGCGAGGAATACACACAGTGAAACAACCACTAAAGTAATTATCATAGAAATGACTTTTTTAATGATATATTTCATGTGCATATTCCTCGCAAGCTCTTAAAAATGACTTATTCAGCCGGTCTTATCTTTGCAATGTCCTGCAAATAAATAGGATAAAAGACATATCCCGTAAATTTCTTATTGAGCGCTACATACTCAGGAAGATCCTGAATGTAGACATTCGCTGCATCTTTTGACAAGATACGCTCACACTCTTTGTAATACTCGGTCTTCTGTGCATCATCGGCTGTTTCTGTAGCCTTGTGAAGCGCCTCGTCGAATTCCTTGTTGCTGTAATTAAATGTATTCTTGCTTGAAGTCGACTCATATCTTGCAAGAAGCGCTCCCGCCGATACTGTGGAAGCATCAAATCCTACAACCGTCGACTCATATTTTTTGTCCGTATAAACATCGCTGAGCCATGTATTCCACTCAACTTCCTGAATATTCGCCGTAACTCCGACAGCCTTAAACTCCTCAACAAGAACCTGCGCCGTATCAACGTGCTGCTTGTAATTGGAGGGAACGGTTATCGTAAACTCAAATCCGTTCGGATATCCCGCTTCAGCCAAAAGAGCCTTAGCTTTCTCAGGATCATGGTTGTAAGTATCATTGAGCTCAGGCAAAAAATATTTCGTAAATGCAGGGTACATCGCACTTCCAATCTCAGTACCCGCTCCGTCGGAAACAAAATCCATTATCTCCTGAGGATCGATCGCATAGCAAAGCGCCTGACGAACTCTCACATCATCAAACGGCTTAACTGCGTTATTAAGATAGAGAGCCTGAACCAGATTCATGGTTCCTTCGTAGATCTCGAACTTGTCGGAGAGCTGAGCTACCTGTGCTGAAGGGATTCTTGCGTACATATCTATCGAACCGCCCTCAAGGTCAAGCACGATCGCATCTGAATTTGCCTCGATCTTAAAAACTACATCCTTAATAAAAGCTTTTTCGCCCCAGTAACCATCAAATCTTGTAACAACAAGACTCTCCTGTGGCGCGTTTGAAACGTACTTATAAGGTCCCGTACCTATAGGGTTTGTCTCGGGATTTGCATTGGCTTTAGGGATTATCGCCACAGTAAACTGCGGAAGAAGCTCCGAATCAGCCTTATTAAGTACTACCTCAACATGCTTGTCATCAACAATATTTACACTTTCAATTTCTGAAAAAGAAGAAATAAGCGGTTCGCTACCGTCAACTCCCGCGTTACGTTCCAAAGAATACTTGACATCCTCCGCTGTAACATCGGTTCCGTCGTGGAACTTTACTCCGTCTCTGAGTGTAAAGGTGTAAACCTTGTTGTCCTCTGATATTGTGTACTCACTTGCTACAGCAGGGTTAAGATTACCGTTCTCATCGGGCTTAACGAGTCCTTCAAACACGTTAAACATTACCTCTTTCGTACCTGCCCCTGTCATGTGGTGGGGGTCAAGACTGTCTATGTCCTGAGGTATTCCTACGATAAGTTTGGAAGTATCTCCCGCATTTGCCTGCTCAGAAGCTGCAGATGAACCTGCGCCTGAGTTCTTTGCGGAATCCCCTGCCTTGTCGCTTGAGCAACCGCTCAATGCAACAGTCAGTGTCGTTAACACAACAGTCAGAAGTGAGCAGATTCTCTTTCTGCCATGTCTTCTTGTGATCATGTTAAATCATCCTTCCTGAATTTATTTTCCTAAAATACATTATAGCCTTGACAAAAAAATGTCAAGGCTATAGTTTACTCTTTTTTAAGGAGCGGTGTGCTCTTATCGGTTGAGTCGGTTATAATACCGTCAGCTTCTTTCTTAAGAACTGACTTAAGCTCATCCATAAAAGTATTAACATCTTTAAATTCACGGTATACAGAGGCGAATCTTACATAAGCTACGGGATCGAGATTTTTCATCTTGTCCATAACTATCTCTCCAATAGCTCTGCTAGGTATTTCCTTCTGCTCCATATTAAAAACTTCCGTCTCAACGGCGTCAACCATCTTGGTTATCTGTTCTGCGCTTACAGGTCTCTTATGGCAAGCTCTGAAAACACCAGCTTCAATCTTCGCTCTGTCATAAGGCTCCCTGATGTCACCCTTTTTAATGACGATAAGAGGAATCGTCTCGACCTTTTCATAGGTCGTAAATCGCTTACCACACGAATCACAGACACGTCTCCTTCTAATCGAAGTATTTTCATCGGCGGGTCTTGAATCAATTACCCTCGTATCATCTTTTCCGCAGAATGGGCACTTCATAAAGAATCCTCCATTATGTCCACAATATATTGACTATACATAATCCATTTCCACAAATTATTGTATCATCATTTTTCGTATTTTTCCACACAATTTATAATTAACTCTGTGACGCGAGGTAAAATGCGGCATTGCGGACAACATAGAGTCTCAGACCCCGATATAAAGCGGCCTCACAGCCGGTACACTATATACAGCTGTGCGACGAAACAAAGAGTAACCGAAACCAGCGAAAACAGTGACTTTCTCGATGGTTCTATAAAGACTTCACCGTCAATTTCCTTCGTTCCAGACACTCCCGTAAGAAGAATCAGCAAAGGGAAAATAAACGGAAAGAAATATCTTCCGTGAACTCCGTTTACGCTTGAAGCTCCCGGATCCGTCCACTGAACATACTCAGCCGTAAATATCAGAACCGTTGTAATGGCGAGCGCCGCTGCCATAAATACCTTCAAAGCAGCGTCTTTTCGCACCTTGACAGCAATCTCCGCTTCATTATGCCTGTTCATATAAATGTTTCTGCTTATATACGCCGCAACAAGCATTATAAATATGAGTACCACTGCCTCATTTGTGCCGTCTTTAAATACAAGCGCACTTCCAAAGAACTGCATGATATAGTCATATCCCTTTATCCTGAATGTATTGAGAAGAATCGGGATATATTTAACGGGATTCATCGCGATCACTCTGTTTGTCGCATTTATGTCTGAGTATCCAAGGCTTAATATATGCGATGAAATCTTAAACCACGCAAGCGCAGGCACGACTGTCAGCAATCCGATTGCCGTCGCATGGGTAAAATAGCTCTTTTTACTCTCAAACTTATCCATCGGAATAAGGAAAAGAAGCAGGCAGAAAGCGACATACACAATCTTAAACTGCCCCAGCAAAAACGGAATTATATATAATGCCACAAGATATCCCTTCTTTGCATACGCTTTCTCATCATATCTAAGTCTTAAAACCAGCGCAGTAAGGAGATACACAAGCGCGGCAGTCATAAGATCGGGAGATATTGATGTATACTGCTTCATCATAAAAGGATGAACCGCCATCCAGAGGAAATATTCTTTTCCAAAGGGCGAGATTTTGATTCCAAGATACAAAAGAGCTCCTATCGCAATAAAATTCGCAATCTTAGCGACCATCTCGATTACGATCATGCTATGCGTAAACAGCCTTGTCATTGCCATAAAAAGAGCCGGAACCGCGTGACATACAGGCGAATACAGCGCAATATTCGTATATGTTATGTACTGCATATTTGAGGCATCTTTTACATCAAAGCCCATTCTGTTACGTGCTTCATACCAGGAAACAGAGACTCCGTCTCCTGTTCCCCACGTCAAAGGCCACGCAAACGACCTTCCTATCGCATTATTTTCATCAAGCTCAGGAAACACGTCGCCTTCAGAAATTGCATATGCCCTCCTGTAATGATTACCCGAATCCGGCTCCGCAAAAGGCGTAAATACCATAAACGCAAGCATCCCCATTACGATATACAACGCCAAGAACAGCCTCTCATAGGAAATGCTCCTCTTCTTCAAAACCACAAATCCCGCAAGAACTATCAATATCCATACAGTAGAAAAAAGATATGCCTTCACCTTGGGAAAAGAAGCCGCCCTAACCTGCATATTAAGTCCCAAAGCCGCATTCCCACTGTCATCCAAGACATCTTCCTGCGAATATCCAATAAGCTTAAGCCCGTTCACACTTATATTCTTAAAGACCAGCTTCAGATTACCCGCCGAAACATGTCGGTCCACATCAATCCAAGTCACATCCTCATCATCCGCTTCAAGCCCCGAAGTATTGTACGTTCTTGCAAACTCTCCGCCTTTGGAGTCCTTTATCAGCAGCTCAAACTCACCGTCGCCTTCATTCGACATCCTAAGCCCTAACTGCCCGATATCCCATGCCTTATAATCAACACTAAATTCCTGTCCGTTCCCATCTATAGGAACCTCTCCCCACGAAATAGTAGAATAATCCACTCCCTCCGCCGGAAAGCTAAACTCCAAACTTCCACCTACAGACCCTTTGATAGTCAAAAAAGAAAAAATCAATACAATGAACGATACAACAATATACCCTAAGTTGTCTTTCAAACTGCTCACAATCTTCATACTGCTCTCCACCCTTACGCATTCTTTTTCTCAACAATCACTATAATACCATCTCCCTATACGCTTTTCCACACAAGATACCTCGCCGCCCCGCCCCTCTCTCACTATAAGTTTCCTCTCGCACCTTAAGGAAAAGAGCTCCCGCAATCAAGTATATACCTAAAGCCTTTCAAAGACAGCCCTGACCGGCAAGGTATATGTTCAGAAATACGCAGTTCTCGGACGAGGATGATGATTTTCTTGAATGAATAAAGCAGCCAATGCCGATTTCTCTGAGCAACGTCGAAATGAGGCATTGGCTGCTTTATTCATTTTAGAAAATCACACCGCAGACGAAAACAAGTATTTCTGAACATATACCTTGCCGGTCAGGGCGTAATTAAAGGGCTATAGCACATACTTGTGCGACAGCCCTTAGTCTTACTTTCTCTGCAGGAAATCCGGAATCTTGAGTGATTTGGGTTCCACTGTTGCCTTAATCTCGCTTGGTCTGTTAATTGAAAGTCCCGGCCTTGGTGATGGATTTGCGGCGGGAGCATCAGTCACAGCGGAGATAGGTGAAATTATCGGCTGTACCGGAGGTACAGTTGCGATAGGTGTTATAGGTGTTGAAACGACCGGTGTTGGTACAGGTGTAGGCTGAGATGCGGCAAATACGCGGTTTGTTGCACTCTGTGCAGCAGCTGCCTTAGTCTGTGTACTGGTCTGAACCTTCTCTTCAATACCTGTTGCGATAACAGTTATTGTACAATTATCTGTCTTGCTTTCATCATACATTGCACCGAAGATGATGTTTACATCATTTCCTGCAAGCTGACGAACATATTCGGAAGCATCGGATGCATCCTGAAGTGTGATATCACCGGAAATATTGATGATAACACTTGAAGCTCCATTAATCTTAGTCTCAAGAAGAGGACTTTCAACCGCCATCTTGACAGCGTCAATAGCCTTCTCGTCTCCCTTACCGTTACCGATACCGATATGAGCAATGCCCTTGTCCTTCATAACAGTCTGAACATCGGCAAAGTCAAGGTTGATAACAGCAGGAACATTGATAAGATCTGTGATTCCCTGAACGGCCTGCTGGAGGACCTCATCAGCTTTCTTGAGCGCATCAGGCATAGTTGTACGTCTGTCTACGATCTGAAGAAGCTTATCATTAGGGATCACAATAAGTGTATCTACATTAGACTTGATATTCTGGATACCAAGCATAGCATTTTGCATACGCACACGTGCTTCAAAGCTGAAAGGCTTTGTAACAACGCCTACGGTTAGAATCCCCATCTCTCTGGCAAGCTTAGCAACAACGGGAGCTGCACCGGTTCCGGTTCCACCGCCCATTCCGCAAGTAACGAAGACCATATCTGCACCCTTAAGTGCTGCAGAAATCTCCTCCGCACTCTCTTCTGCCGCTTTCTCACCAATCTCAGGCTTAGCACCTGCTCCGAGACCCTTTGTAAGCTTTTCACCAATCTGTAAAAGCTTGGGTGCCTTACAAAGCTGAAGCGCCTGCTTATCTGTATTAATACCGACAAACTCTACGCCGGTAATATTTTCGTCTACCATTCTATTAACAGCATTATTACCTGCACCGCCAACCCCTACGACGATGATTTTGCAAGTAGTTTCAGCATCGTTTGACTTTATTTCAAGCAAGTTTTCTCCTCCTTCATAACTTGGACTCCTTATTAGCTATGATACGATTTTTTTACTCAATTATCAACCCGTTTTTTAAGTAGAATTTTGTTTAAATTTCACTTTACTCAGACACAATTCTTTAATTTTTCGGGGTAAATGTAAATAGTTTAGTGTCTTCATTTAAATCTTTCAGATTAAGAATTCCAGTCTGTCCTTCAAGTTTTGGCAATTGATATCGAAGTTGTTGAATTTTTTCGTCAATATAATCATTTTTACCTATACTGACTTCAACTCCGCCAAAATAAAGATAAACATTAAAATCACTGTCGAAAAAAATCTTATCCGCATGAAGCTGATATTTATTTAAAAGCTGCGTAATATCAAGGATCTCACCAAAAATCACCTGATGAGCATCATCGATAGGGAGCTTTTCATGCATAGTAATGTAATCAAAATTAAGTCCCATAACCTGAGGGACATCTTCGGTCGTTTCGGAAGAGCATTCCACAACAATGCCCTCTCTGTCAAAGTATATATATTTTCCCAGATATGCTATATATCCTGCGACAGCTTTTTCAAATACATTGATCTTGACCGTATCGCGCGAAACTATGTCCACGTCGATCTTCTCAATAAAAGGAACATCTTCAATGCTCTTGTTCATATATTTCATGGACAAAAACATTGAATTATGGCACAGCTTATCGGTTATAACCATATCCGCGATCTCTTCTTGGGTATAATGAGTGTTTCCGTCAACCACGATATTCTTTACGGTGTAATTGTCCGCAATGTAAAAGACTATCGCTATGACGACCAGAGCAGACGCAGTGATTATACCTGAAATAACATAAAGACTCCGTTTATATCTAAAGGAGTCTCTCAGTTTCTCAAAAGGATGAAAAGCCGGTCTGGCAGTATATGAACGTTTTTTTCTCTTTTTACGCTTCTTCTTTGCCATATCAAAACTATCTTCCTATGTTTCTTCCCACATTAAGCGCTATTCCGAGCTCCGCGAGCTGGAAAACAACCGCGGTACCACCGTAGCTTATAAACGGAAGTGTAATTCCCGTATTGGGAATTGTATTGGTAACAACCGCTATATTAAGAATAACCTGAATAGCAATATGTGCCATAACGCCGATAACAAGCAGTGCCCCAAACATATCAGGTGCATTGTTTGCAATGATCATAAGTCTCCAGATAAGAAGAAGGAACATGAGCATTACGGCAATGGCTCCAAAAAGTCCGAGCTCTTCGCATATAACGGAAAAGATCATATCATTCTGTGCCTCGGGAATAAATCCCATCTTCTGCATGCTCTCGCCGAGACCTTTTCCGAATGTTCCGCCGGAGCCGATCGCATAAAGAGACTGAAGTGTCTGGAATCCCTTGTCTGTCGCATGCCCCTGAGGATCGAGCCACGCAAGAACTCGCTCGGATCTGAAACTTCCTTTTGCTCCCGCGTTTGCAATTATAAGAACCGTAACAGCCGCAAAAGCACCTACAGACATAGCTGCCATTACATATCTCTTATAACCGGGAGTTGCAACAAAAAGCATGGTAACGGCAATTCCCATTACGATAATAGCTGAGCTCAGGTTCTTGGTACACAGACGAATCATTATCGCAAGAAATGCCGGAAATCCTATTGCCACTCCATATCCTCTGGGAGTTAAAAGAAGCTTTTGAAGCCTTAAGATGAAAGCCGCAACAAAAATGATAACAGAAACCTTTGCTATCTCAGCCGGCTGAATAGATCCGATTAAAGGAACCTGAATCCATCTTTTCGCACCGTTGATCTCTTTTCCTATGATAGGAGTCAGGATAAGCAGGACCACTGACGTTGCATACAACGGAAAAGCAAACTTTCTCAAGAACCCATAAGGGAAATAGGACATAAATATCATTGCAATAATTCCACCAAATACTGCTCCGAACTGATGCTTGAAGTAATATGACGAGTCACCGTTCATCTTAAGATTAGCCCAATATGTACTTGTCGAATATATCATTACAAGCCCAAACGCAAGCAAAAAAAGTATTACAAATATCAAACTGTAGTCAACATATGTTTCTTCTCTTTCTCTTTGCCTTCTTAAAACGTTTACTCCGGTTCTTGCCATATCAGATCATCCCCTCATATTTTTTGTCATATTCTCAAAGTCTGTTTACATACTCCTTGAATTTCTTACCCCTTGTTTCGTAGTTCGGGAACATGTCCCAACTTGCACATGCAGGTGAAAGAAGCACCGCTTCCCCTTCTTTTGCGTTAGAACTGCAATATTCAAGCGCCTCTTCAAAAGTATCCTTAAATACAAACTTATTAAAACCGTGCTTCTGCGCACACTCTGCAATCTTTTCCTTAGTCTGTCCGATAAGAACGAGCATCTTTACGGTATCGCCAAAGTTCTCGATCCACTCGTCATACTCACTACCCTTGTCGTAGCCGCCACCGATAAGTATTGTCGGCTTTGACATAGCCTTGATTCCCTGAATTGCAGCATCGGGATTGGTTCCCTTGGAATCATTGTAATAATCTACGCCATTCTTGGTCGCAACAAACTCGATTCTGTGTTCAACCGCCTTGAATTCGCGAACGACTCTGAGAATTGTTGAAAAAGGAACTCCCATAGCCACAGCCATCGCAATAGCAGCCATAGCATTCTCGACATTACACATTCCGACAAGATTCATATCGTGAATATTCATTACCTTAACCGCTTCGCCGGCGATACTCATGAATATCTCTTCACCATCAAGGTAGAATCCGTCTTTAAGCTTTTCACTTGTTGAAAAGAAAACCACCTTAGCGGGACATTTTTCTCCAAACTCTCTTGTATATGGATTATCGTAGTTAAGTACGCATGTATCTTCCTTAGTCTGGTTGTTTGTGATGTTCTGCTTCATCTCGGCATAGCACTCCATAGTGTGATGCCTGTTTAAGTGATCGGGTGTTATGTTTAAGATAGCCGAAACCTGTGCATGGAAATTATCAACTGCCTCAAGCTGGAAAGAACTTATCTCTCCGACAGTTACGGTGTCTTCCTTCATTTCAAGTGCGCTCTCAGCATATGAAACACCGATATTTCCAACAACATAGCTGCTCTTAAAGTGAGCTTTCATTATCTCTCCTACAAGAGTTGTTGTTGTAGTCTTTCCGTTTGTTCCGGTGATTGCAACAAGCTTTCCTTTTGCAAAGTTATAAGCAAGCTCTATCTCACTCCAGATAGGGATATTTTTTTCCTTAATACGAAGTACCGTAGGTGCATCAAGAGGAACCGCAGGGCTTGGAACCACAAGTGCAAGCTCGTCGAGAACCTCATCGGAGATCTCACCTATGATAATCTCAGTGTTCTCTTTATCCTCTTCATTAAGTTTTTTTACTATATCTTCTCTTGTGACCTTTGTATTTTCTTCAAGCATTACGGGAACGGCGCCAACCTGATGAAGGAGTCTTACCGATCCTACTCCCGATAATCCCGTTCCGATCACAAGTACTTTTTTTCCTGTTATCTCACTAGCTTTCATTTCTCTCAACCTCTGTTATAATCCTGCATATGCTATAAGGCACATGATAATTGTTACTGTTGTAAATACATTAACTACCTTTGTTTCTGACCAGCCGCCCTTTTCAAAATGATGATGGATCGGAGCCATTCTGAAGATTCTTTTTCCGTTTGTCATTTTGAAATAAGTAACCTGCATGATAACGGAAATAACTTCGATAAGGTAGATGAATCCAACGATTACGATGAAAAGAGGCATATTCATAACATATGATATCCCCGCAACGAAACCTCCGATTGCAAGTGATCCCGTATCTCCCATCATTACTTTTCCGGGATAAACGTTGTATACGAGATATCCGAGGAGTCCGCCCATCATAGCCGCAGCCATTACTTCAGCTCCGGTAGATCCGTAGCGCATAGCTGCCAATACAAAAAATCCTGCAACAACAGCCGTTACCGATGCACAAAGTCCGTCAACTCCGTCAGTAAAATTCGTTCCGTTAGCGGTACCAAGTGATATGAAACACAAAAGCGGGATGTTAAATATTCCAAAGTCTATCTCGCTTCCTATAAAAGGAATCTTCATTGCAAGTGTCATATCCGTGCAATTCTCTACATATAATGAAAAGATAATTGCCACAAGGAGCTGTCCCAAAAACTTCTGCCAGGCTCTAAGCCCCAGGTTATGCTTCTTTACAACTTTGATGTAATCATCGATAAATCCGATCACACCAAAACCGAAAGTCAGTATAAGAATAGGAATTACTTCCTTATGAAATGCAGCGTAGGAAACACCTATAATAAAGAAGGGAAGCAAAAAGATAATCCCTCCCATGGTAGGCGTTCCGGTCTTTTTCTGATGAGACTCAAGCCCCTCTTCTCTCTCAGTCTGTCCCGCTTTGAGCTTTCTAAGAATCGCTATGATCTTAGGCCCCGCAAGTACTGCAATAAGGCATGATGCACATACCGGTATCAAAGTTCTTACAATATAATCATTCACGTAAATACCCCCAATGAATTTTAATTATTTGCAGTTTCTTTAGGCGCGTCATCTGAAAGCTCATCCTCAAATGCACTGCTACCCAATTCATATCCGCTATCAGGATCAACTAAATTTCCTGTGTTCGGGTTAATATAATACCCCGTCTCAGGGTCAACGTCAAATGATTTCCAGATAGGCTCCTTATTTTCTTCTGTCTCTTCTTTTTGTTCTTCAGAAGAATTTCCCTCAGCAGCTTCGTCTTCCTGATTTTCCTCTACTTTGGGAGGTGCGGAAGTAATACCGTATTTTTCTCTGAACTCATTAAGTTCCTGCTGCTGTTTCTCTGTAACTTCCTCTGTCATCGGATATCCGAGATAAGGAAGTGCTTCTGTAAGAATATTATGTACAATTGTTGTAGCAAATCTAGCATTATCCTGCTTGATCGTATTGGGTCTGTCCACAACAACATATATCGAGATCTCCGGATTATCTGCAGGCGCATATCCCATAAAAGAAACTACGTAGTTTATCTTATCACGCCTACCATTGATACTCATCTCGGCAGTTCCGGTCTTGCCGCCAATCTTATATCCGACAGGTACGGCTGTTGTTCCTGTACCGCCTTCCTGAGTAACAGTGTTGCAGTACTCAACTATCTTCTCTGAAGTGCTATCGGAAACAGTCTGTTTAAGGAGTCTCGGCTCGATATTCTTTATTGTGCTTCCGCTGCTTGAAAGAATCTTTTTTACAACATGAGGCTGATAAAACTTACCGCCATTAATTAAGGAATTAAAAGCAGTTATCATTTCTATCATGGTACAGTTGTAACCCTGACCGAATGAGTATGTCGCAAGATCGGACGGAACCATTACGACATCCCCGTTCTTACTGTTCTCACCGTTTTCTCTGTGTATCATCACATCGGTATCCATGAAAGGTTCACCCGGAAGATCAATATTGGTCTTAAGTCCAAGTCCAAGGTTTTTCTGATATTTTGAAAAAATATGTATTCCCGTCGCCTGAGCAACATGCATCATTGCAACGTTACATGATTTCTGAATACCCTGCTGAACAGAAATAATTCCGTCACCGCCTGTGTTATGGCAGTGAATTTTATGTCCGCCGACTTCAAGATATCCTCCGCAATTATATGTCTCATTACCCGTGATCTTTCCGCTGTCAAGGCCTATGGCAACAGTAATAGGTTTAGAGACAGATCCGGGCTCATAGGTATCAGATATGCAGAAGTTCTTCCACATCGCTTGCAGATTTGTAACTTTCTGCTCGTAAGTTTCGGCATCATCAGAATTATTTAACTGCTCTGCTCTTTCCGCTGTAATATAGACAGGGTTTTTAGTATCATCATCTACGACCTGCTCTACATCTCCTTTTTGGATTTTAATATTACCTTCTTCATCCAACACATCTTCTGTGTATTTATGAAGCTCGGGCATTCCGACAAGTTTGGAAGCATCCCACGGATTGTTAAGGTCAAAGTTGGGGTAGCTTGCCATTGCAAGAATCTCGCCGGTATTGATGTTCGTCATAATGCATCCGACGTTCATTGCACCGTTTCCCGGACGAACTTTTCCTTTGTTCTCTTCATTAAATACATTGAGATATTTCTCAACAACCGCCTGAAGATGGCTGTCTATAGTAGTAACTATGCTATTACCGTCTATTGCAGGAATTGTTGTTCTTTCAAGTTTTAAGTCATCATCAAGATAACCATACTCTCTTCCTTCAACTCCTCCCAGAATATCGTTGTACTGTTTTTCAAGTCCCCACTGTCCGACATCATCGGCAGAAGTAAATCCGATAACATCACTTGCCAAAGTATTCTCGGGATATTTTCTTATATATTTGGCTTCAAAATATACACCTTTAAGATTTTCTTTTGACGCATAATCCTGAAAATCTTTTATCTCGTCGTAGCTCAGTTTTTTTGCCAGAATGTAATACTTCTTATCCGAATTTTTTTCCAGATAATCCTGTATCCATTTAAGGTCGATCCCGTTTGCACTCATCTGTGCGGAAAAATACTTATTTAGCGCATTAAGCGTAAGCTGGATTTTATCTTTATCCTTATCTTTATTTTTATCTTTATCACTGAGAAGTACGTTTGCATTAAGGATCAGATTATATACCTTCTCACTCCACGCGAGCGTGCTTTCGTTACAATCAAGGATCGAACCCCTTTTATAAGGAATGGTTGTCGAATCATATCGCTGCTGGGAAAGAACTTTTTTCTCATATTCCTTGCCGTTATTGGTAGTGATACTGATAAGTCTCGCTCCTAATCCAGCAAAAGCCAGTAATACCAACATAAAAAGTACTACCAGCTTTTTCTTCATTCCTATTGTAAATTTCTGCACATTTTTAGTTTTAACAGTTTTCATGGCAAAAGATATTTCCTTATTACTTATTTGACGCCTGCGGTATAGGTGCGAGCTGTCTTACATAATCGTCGCCGCCATCGTCAGTGTATTTTACGATCTGGCCGTCATCAGCATAAGTCATACCGAAGCCAATAGCCGCCTCTTTTATCTCATCAAGGCTCATCCTGCCGTTGGCTCTGTTATAGTTCTCGTCATTATCCTGTTTTAAACTGTTCAGCTGTTTCTCAAGCTGGGCTATATTTTTCATACTGGCAGTAACTCTTGACTGAAGCGAAATATAAAAAGCCAAAGTTCCTACCATTACAACCATTGCAAAAGACAAGAACAATAAGTATCCAAAACTCATATGATGGCGTTTTTTATGTCTTCTTAAAGGCTCCTGAACATGGACTCTTCTACGCACATGATCAGGTTCATATACTCGTCTGACTGTGTTGCCATAGATGTATGCGTTAGCCATATTCATTCTCCTTTCTGTTTTAGTGTGTGATCGGACCGTCACAGCGCTCTCTCAAAAACTCTGAGCTTTGCACTCTGCGATCTCTTGTTTTCAGAAAGCTCTTTTTCACTTGGAAGAATAGGCTTTCTTGTTATTACTTTGCCCTTTGAAACTTTACCGCAAACACAGACCGGGAAATCCGGCGGGCATGTGCATGGCTTTTCATTGGTCCTGAAATTATTCTTCGTTATCCTGTCTTCCAATGAATGGAAAGTGATAACGCAGAGTCTTCCACCGGGATTTAAAAAGTCAATAAATCCGTCAAGCGAACCTGACAAAACGTCAAGCTCTCTATTCAAAGCAATTCGTATTGCCTGATAAGTCCTCTTTGAAGGATGTCCGCCCTTCTCTCTCATCTTTGCAGGTATCGCAGCCTTGATGATCTCGTTGAGTCTGAAGGTCGTCTCTATGGGGCTCTTCTCACGCTCTATGCAAATGTGCTTTGCTATATTCTTAGCGAATTTATCTTCGCCAAAGTCTCTTATAATATGAAAGATCTCTGTCTCTGAATAGTCGTTGACTATATCTCTCGCTGTAAGCTGCTGTCTTTGGTCCATTCTCATATCAAGAGGCACATCCTCTTTGTAAGTAAAGCCTCTCTCGGCGTTGTCAAGCTGGTATGATGACACTCCAAGATCAAGCAAGATTCCGTCAACTCCCGTAACCCCAAGCTCTCTTAGTCTCTTGACAGCATTCTCGTAATTGTCTCTGATGACAGTAACTCTGTCCTTAAACGGCTCAAGTCTTTTGGTTGCGGCTGCGATAGCGTCCGCATCCTGATCCGTTCCGTACAGGTGTCCTCCGGCCGTAAGTCTCTCCGCAATGTGAAAAGAGTGTCCGGCCCCTCCGAGAGTTCCGTCCAGATATAATCCATCCGGTTTAATATTCAAATTATCAAGCACTTCCTCAAGAAGTACAGAATAGTGATTGAATTCCATGTGTTTACCTTAGATACTTAAGCCGTATTCGCTCATCTTGGCAGCAATTGAATTGATATCATCAAATGTGCTTGCCTTCTCCCATTCAGCCTTGCTCCAGATTTCAGCTCTGTTGCCGACTCCGGCAATTATAGCCTCCTTCTCGATCTTGGCATGTTGCAAAAGATTCGCGGGAAGAAGTATTCTTCCTTGCTTGTCAATCTCCGCATCAATAGCACCGGCGATAAAGAAACGCCCTAACATTCTGGCTTCGGGTTTATCCATAGGAAGTGATTGTAGTTTTGCTTCAAACTGTTCCCAGCCTTCTTCGGCGAATACGAAAAGACAGCCGTCAAACCCCTTAGTAACCACAAATTGTTCACCAAGAAGTTCACGGAATTTAGCAGGAATTATGAGCCTTCCTTTAGCATCGATGGAATGGCTGTATTCACCTTTAAATGCTGTTCCCACTTATCTCCCACTTTCAACCACTTTTTAACACTTTTTACCACCTGAAGTCATTATAAAACAAAATTAATCATTAAACAACCTTAAAAACATAAAATTTTAGTAAAGTAATTAGCTTAGATATTGTCGTAATTAGCACATTTTTAGCATAAAAAAGGAGCCTCTTTCGAGACTCCTCTTAATCGATTTTAAGCTAAAGTAATTTCTGCTATTGTGTTTCCGTTATCTTTTTATTCTTTATTTTCTGATTCAATTTCGTTATTCATTTCTTTCTGAGCTTTTTCACCCTCAATTGCTTCGGATTCAGGCTCAGATTCTTTATCCGCTTCTTTTTCCTGCTCTACCACGGCTTCTGTGCCACCAACTGCAACCTTTGAAAGTCTTACTCTCGTGACTACCTCAGCAACAGCCGCAAATACAAAGCAGCACAATCCTATCATCATGGAAATCGGTATCTTGGTATTGGCAAAAAAGAGCCTATCCGTTCTCACATGCTCTATCCATGCTCTTCCGATTCCGTATCCGCCAAGATACATGAGTGTGATCTCACCATCGAACTTCTTGTGCTTTGTATAAAGAAGAACTATTATAAGAAGTCCGAGATTCCATAAGCTTTCATAAAGAAATGTCGGAGAAACCTGAATGTAGTTTGCTCCGTTCATGTGCTCTATCATGAGATCCGAAACATCGCTGCTTCTGACCATTTCAATAGGAAGTCTCATGGCAAGAAGTCCGTCCGTATACTCACCGAAAACTTCTCTGTTGGTAAAATTCCCCCATCTTCCCATTACCTGCCCGAGAAGAAGTCCCGGCATAACGGTATCGGTAAGCTTTAAGAACTTGCATTTTTTCACTCTTGAAAAAATGTATATCGTCGCAAATCCCGCAATAACACCGCCATATATCGCAAGTCCGCCGTTTCTTATCGCAAGGATTCCAAGAAGATCATCCTTGTAACTGTCCCACGAAAAGATGACGTAATACAATCTCGCTCCTATTATGGAAAAGATAATTACATATACCGCAAGGTCCCAGTAAATATCGGGGTCTTGGTCTGTCTTTTTCGCAACATTCGCTATAAGAAAAAGAGCAAACAAAAAGCCGAATCCGATTATCACTCCGTAAAGTGCAATGGTAAATCCGAACACTTCAAAGCTTTTAGGGACATTGTGCAGATATATGTGCAGATTAGGAAAATCTATGTCCATTCTCCCCATATCACCGGCTGTCATAGTATTCCTCCCGTATTAAACATTGAATCTGAACAGAATAACATCTCCGTCCTGAACCACGTACTCTTTTCCTTCCATACGTACGAGTCCCTTCTCTTTTGCTGCCGCAATAGAGCCTTCGCGAAGAAGATCCTGATAATTGATAACTTCCGCCTTGATAAAGCCTCTCTCAAAGTCAGTGTGAATCTTACCTGCTGCCTGAGGTGCCTTTGTTCCGATCTTGATAGTCCAGGCTCTTGTCTCATCTTCTCCCGATGTAAGGAAGCTCATAAGTCCGAGAGTCTTGTAACTTGCGGCAATGAGCTTATCAAGTCCCGACTCTGTAAGACCAAGGCTTTCAAGGAACTCAGCCTTCTCGTCTTCATCAAGTTCTGAGATCTCAGCCTCAATCTGCGCACTGATAACGAATACTTCGCTTCCTGTCTTGGATGCAAGTTCTTTAACGGCAGCAACATATTTGTTTGATGCACCGTCATCCGCAAGATCTTCGTCCTTAACATTAGCCGCATAAATTACGGGTTTCCATGTAAGAAGATCAAGACTGTTTACAAATGCCTTCTCCTCCGGATCTTCAAACTCAAGTTCTCTTGCCATCTTATCAGCTTCAAGAACTTCTTTTATCCTATTTAATATATCAAGCTCTTTTGCTGCAGTCTTATCCATTCTTGCAGTCTTGGCAGTCTTGGCGATTCGGCGCTCAAGAACTTCAAGATCGGCAAATACAAGCTCAAGGTTGATTGTCTCTATATCACGCACGGGATCAACACTTCCGTCAACGTGAATAACGTTTGTGTCATCAAAGCATCTAACCACATGCACGATTGCATCAGTCTCACGAATATTTGCAAGAAACTGGTTTCCAAGTCCCTCACCCTTAGATGCTCCCTTAACAAGTCCCGCGATATCGACAAACTCTATAGTAGCAGGTGTCACCTTCTTGGAATGATAAAGGTCCCCAAGCTGCTTAAGTCTGTTATCCGGAACAGCAACAACGCCCACGTTAGGGTCAATCGTAGCAAACGGATAGTTCGCAGCAAGCGCTCCTGCATTTGTAAGTGAATTAAAAAGAGTTGATTTGCCAACGTTGGGTAAACCTACGATTCCTAGTTTCATTTTTATTCCTCCATGCCCGTAAATACGGGTTTTTTTGTTTCACCATGTCTGATTTTCGCAATTTTTACGCCAGAAATGATAAGTTTTTATTATTTTTTTACTCCCCAAAATTTTGGTGTAAAAAAACAAGGCAACTGAAACTGCATCATCGCAACCTGTAATGAATCGTCTGTAACATGTACATAAGTATCCATTGTGGTTGACAACTGTGCATGTCCTAAAATCTTCTGTAAAGACTTAGGATTAACTCCTCTTTCGACGCATCTGGTTGCGAAAGTATGTCTCAACGCATGCATGCTGAATGGCTTAATATCAGCCTTTCTGCAAAGCTTCTCCAGATTGGTATCATACGTTGAATTCTTGGTTGGCTCGCCGGTACGGCAGTTGATAAAAATCAAATCCTGCATGCACACTTCGCGTACCAAACCGGTTCTGGGATCTCTGAATGTAAGTACCTGAGACAGTACCGGCGATTCCTTTCTGGTCTCCCTTTTAATATATAACTCGAAAAGAATATCATACGCTTCATTGGTAAGAGGAATGGTTCTAAATGCTGACATCGTCTTAGGCGGGCCGACTCTCCAGGCTCCGCTCTCATAACGATATTCCATCGTCTTATCAACTGTAAGCGTTCTCTTTACTCTGTCAAAGTTATCCCAGGTAAGACCTACCAGTTCACCCGTTCTTAATCCCGTTTGCAATACTAAGCGAAAAGCCTTGGCATTGCTGTTCTTGTCGGCATACGCAAGGAAAATGTTCTGTTCCTCTAAATCCAAGAATCGAATCGGCTTCTTCATCTTGTTACATTTGAAATCAACACCATCCAGCGGATGCCTCGTAATCAAGTCGTTCTTCAATGCTGATTTAAACATAGAGCCTATACAGATGTATGTCTGATAGATGGTGGATTTCGCGTAATATGGTTCCATATTATTTAAAATCTGCTGGCAATGCATTGCCTTCACATCTACTAAGAGCATATCACCGATCGCATTCTTTACATCGCTGTAATAACGATCTGTATAGTTACGAATGGTATTGGGTGACAGGTTGCTCTTGAAAGTCTTCAACCAGTAATGAAACCATTGGTCTACCGTCATGGTATACTCTATGGATTCTTCACCTTCCTGCTCATCCTGAAGCTTGTTTCTCATATACCACTTTCTTGCATCAGCAACAGTATCGAAACACTTCTCTACTCTACGTCCTCTTCTGCTTGTAAATCGTGCCGAGTAGCGACCATCTTTGCGTTGCATGATGCCTTCGCCCATCTCCCGGCCTCTTAAATCTTTTCCCATAAAACGCTCCTTTTCATATTAAAAAGAGCATCCTCATGCGTATAACAAAATAACACAGAAACGCGATATTTTCAAGCATAGCACAACTACATCAAGCTGATGCCACGCAAATACTCATCGAATGCTTCTCTCTTGATCAAAACCTTTTTTCCCACCTTAAACGAAAACTTTGTCATGGGATCTTTGCACAATTCCCTGATGCGATTGACACCTATATTGGAATATTCTGCAGCTTCCTCAACGGTTAGGGAAACCTTGTACCATATCGGTACGCCAATTCCGCTACTTTTTTCACTCCCCAAGCCGAAAGAATCCAGTATTTCTGCGGCTTTGCCCCTGGCGTAATTTACGCCACTTGCTGGCGTAAAAAGCCCCAATTGTATCTGCAATGTCTTATCTATATGGGAAATCATGAATTTATCAGTTAAATGTCCTATATACCGTGCCAACTTGCTGCGGCTAATTGTAGTTATCTGTTCAGCCATGGATGCCGATTCCTCATCTAATCCTCCCATATGATCCAGGATGGCATGCGTCGGGAATCCTTTGCTCCTATGAATTTTGGTTGTAATTGGTATCACGGTGATTGTTGGTGAATATCTGTTACCTTTATTATTCTGAACGACGATTACAGGCCGTTCTCCTCGCTGTACAGACCCTATATTATCTCCCAAGTCTGCCAAATATATATCACCACGTTTTATCTCTTTCATATGTGTATTCTCTCCTATAATTATGAAGTAAAAAGAAGGCACCCACTGCCAGTACACAGCGGAATACCTTCTTAAAATCAAACAGTTATATGTTCCCCTATTTGCCCACGGCGCCCCAGAGAACGGGAAATCACTAAGCGGCTGCAGCACAGCTCCATAGGCTCAACCCTTCCTGCGGTTCTCGCAAGACCGCTCCCATTACGATGAGTTGTGGCTGAGCGGAAGTATCATTATACCCGCAGCTGTCATCGCCAGTGCCGGTGCTACCTACATTCCAGTGAGGCTATATCGCGCAAGGCGTACCTTTGGGGCTACATACTACAGGAACGTACTTAGTGAATGTATATTCTCTTGTCAAAGTACAGACAAGGGAAAATCCCTTCACTAATAACTACAGAAATAAGGGGAATAATAAGTCTATTAAAAAAAATAAAAACAGCTTTCACCTATACTATAAGTGAAAGCCGCAAAAACTTAATCATCAAAAATCATTTTAAACACCGCTAATTCAGCTGTGTCATATATTATTCTTCAGAATAGATATTATATTTTTCCATAAGAGCTTCAATGACATCGTCTTCAGCAGTCAGGGCAAGCGTAAAATCATCAGACTCTTTTGGAATAGCCCTAAGAAGTAGCTGATATTCTTTTCGTCCTTCTTTTTTCTTTTCATTATCTCTCATCAGAAGTGTCATGTACTCCACCTCCCATTTCTCATTGCGTTTAACAACATTAACTTCGTTTTGTAGATTATCTGTAAATTCATCCATCGGCTCACCGGTACGAACAAACCTCAGGAAATTTCCAAGCTCTGTGTCATGGAGTTCAGTACAAGCTGCGTTAAGAATAACCTTGTATGAATCATCTCCAAACGGAAGCTCATACTCTCTGCAGTAATTCTCAAATCTGTAAACCGGTTTATCTAATTCGTAAATATCCTCAGTACAGATAAAAATGACGTAACTCTTTGCCAGTTTATGATAATCTTCGCCTTTTTCTATCAAATTAAGATCTATCATCCCCTGGTAATAACGCGCACGCCTCGGAATATTACCCGGATTTGTTGTCTGCATCTCAATGTTATAAACTGTGCCTTTTTCATCATCCACATACACATCAAGCCTTACACTCTTGCTATCATATGAAGGATTGATAGTTTTTTGTTCTTCCGGATAGCTTAATTTCTTGATTTTCACCTCAAGAATAATCTCAAGCAGCTGCTTGCACAACTTTTCATTAAGCATTACTTTTGCAAACATAAAATCATCCGCAAAAGTTAGGTCTTTAAATTCTTTATGTCTCATGAATTAGCTCCCTTTCATCATGTACTCTTTGTTATGCAGAACAGAAGATAACCCATTCATAAAACAAATTATACTCACTTACATTATAGCAAATCCGCTAAAGTACGCAACTTTCTAAAGAAAAAATGAAATTTATAACCCGATTCCTCAAAACAGAAAAACCGAAACAGCGGACATAGAGGGATTTGAACCCACAGCCCTCCGGTTAACAGCCGGATGCTCTGCCGATTGAGCTATATGTCCGAAACTACGGTAACAGGAATCGAACCTGTAACATCTTGAATCAGAATCAAGCGCTCTACCATTTGAGCTATACCGCATCAATGCTGCTGGTGGGTGTCGAACCCACGACCTTCAGATTAAGAGTCTGCTGCTCTTCCAACTGAGCTACAACAGCTTAATGCCGCCTATGGGGCTTGAACCCATGACCTACGGTTTAAAAGACCGTTGCTCTTCCAACTGAGCTAAGACAGCTAAATACTCCCCATGGGGGCGCAGGCATCCGGGGAATGCCAAGCTTGCGACTCCGAGTTCCGCGAGGGAACCCGCATCTCTCGGCTTAAAAGGCCGGTGCATATCCGCTCTGCCAAGGAAGCGTAATGGATTCGGGCGGTATCGAACCGCCTACGCGGAGATCTTCAATCTCCCGCTCTACCATTTGAGCTACGAATCCATATAGAGGCATAGGTGAGATTCGAACTCACGATCCCGGAGTTGCAATCCGGAGCCTTTCCATCTTGGCTACTACGCCTAAACTACGGTACTTGGAATCGAACCAAGATTACCGGAACCAAAATCCTGTGGGCTACCATTACCCCATACCGCATAGTGCAGCCTCACTCGACTGCTATTATTCTTTCTATAGGGACTTCAAGATACACAGAAAGAGCCACAATCCTGTCAATGCTTGGAAGAACCTCTCCTCTTAAGTATCTGTATACAAGAGAAGTACTTGTCCCAAGGTATTCAGAAACTTCTGTAACTGTATAACCGCTTTCCCTTATCAAATCTCTTATATGTATTCCTGTTCCTTCAATATCTATTATTGGATAATCCATTTTGGGTATTCAAAGTTTTTGAGGGTCTAGTTTGAGGGTCTATCGTGAGGGGCTACTTTGAGGGTTTGGTTTGAGGGTCTACAGTAATAATAAATAGAACCGGGATTAATCAGTTATTGAAACTGACTAATCCCGGTTTTTTTATGCAAGAATCATTTCCTGCACTTCCTCCGTCTCTTATGATGTTTCTTGGACTAAATATCAAAGGAGGAGGATACATGAATAGTATCACAGATTTACTGGACCTTGAAGATAACGATGTAATCACCAAAAGCATTGATATCCAAGGTCAGACAAAAGTTCTTACTCTCGAAACACACCCCACTGCCCATTTCTGTCCTATCTGCGGATTTAGGATGTATTCACGAGGCATCAAGAAAAGAACCATCAATCATCCGATCTTACAAGATAATTACTCTCTTGTTCTTATCCTTAAGCAGCGAAGATGGCGCTGCATCAACCCTGACTGCCACTACAGCACTAACGAATCATTTAAATTCGTTAACAAGAGCCGCAGGATGTCTAACGCTACTGAAATGCTTATAGTTAGCTCCTCGTATTAAATAAAAAAAGACTGTGCCCTCTTTTTTAGAAGGCACAGTCTTCAGACTGTAATCGAGTAGGAGGGAGTGATTGGCTCCCGTCCTCTCACAGCACCGTACGTACCGTTCGGTATACGGCGCTTTCAATAGTTGACGTGCACAGACTGATAGGCTGTGGCTAAATCATAAAAGCCACTGTTTATCAGTCTTTCTTTTGATAAGGCACGGTTAACCGCACCCATACCAGACACAAACCAATAGCCTCTACGGCTGTTGGCTGTGATATGTGCATAGTATTCGGGTATCCCCAGTTTAATAAGATTCCTCTTCTTTGTCTTGGGAAGTTTCCACTGTTTCCATATGCACATGCGTATTCTGTGATAGAGCCACTTATTAATGTCATCTATGTTGTTCTTCATGCTGGCTATTCCATAGTAGTTAAGCCATCCTCTAGCATACACCTTGATTTTCTCTAGGCTTGGCTTGATGGACTGTACAGACTTACGGGAAGATATGTCTTTCAGCTTGGACTTAAACTTCTTCCATGACTTTGGATGGACTCTGACATAAATGCCACTTCCGTTCCTTCCCAATGCAAAGCCAAGGAATTTAAAATTTCGGATTGCAAACACACTTACAGTACGGCTTTTCTCTCTGTTTACTGTTAACTTCAGTTTCTCTTCGAGGTATTTTGTACTGCTTTCCAATAGCCTCTCTGATGCCCTTTTGCTTCTTGCAAGAAGAACTATGTCATCTGCGTATCTTATGCAAGGTACGCCCCTTTTCAGAAACTCTTGGTCAAACTCATTGAGGTAGATATTCGCAAGAAGCGGAGATAGATTTCCACCTTGCGGTGAACCTTCCTCTGTATCAATGACCACTCCGTTTTCCATTACCCCACTTTTCAGATAACGCTTTATTAGTTGAACTACACGTTCATCCTTCACATTCTTTCTGAGGAGAGTGATGAGGATTTCATGATTCAAGGTGTCGAAATACTTTGATAAGTCCAAGACTACTGCAAAAGTGTACCCTTGTTCTGCGTATTCCTTTACCTTCTGTATAGCATCCTTTGCGCTTCTGTTTGGACGATAGCCGTAGCTTCCATCCGCGAACAATGGTTCATAGATTGGCACTAACTGTTGGGTTATTGCCTGTTGGAGTGTTCGGTCTATTACGGTGGGTATGCCAAGCTTGCGCACACCACCATCTGGTTTTGGAATCTCAACTCGCCTGACAGGCGATGGGGTATACTTGCCGCGGTATATGCGGTCAGTTAACTCCTGTTGATGTTCCTTAAGGTACGGAAGTGCCTCTTCGATAGTCATTCCGTCAATACCTGGCGCTCCCTTGTTTGCCTTAACTCTTTTATACGCTCTGTTAAAGTTATCCTTATACAGTATTGCTTCCAAGAGCTTCGGCTGTGCACTGTCTCTTTCTTTCCATATCCGATTGAATGACCTAAGCGCTTTCGCATACCCTTTGTGTTCCGCACTATCTCTTTGCGAACAGCCATTATTATCTATGTTTTCTGCCATTAACGGTCATTCCTCCTTTCTCGGTCATACTTAAGACTCCTACTGATTCGGTCCTTCGGTTAGCATGTCCATGTTTCCATGTCCATATCCCTACTATGACCTCTGCTGACTTCTGCATGTTCAGCACCGCCTCGTTTCCTTGTACGGTGGTTACTCCTTTCAGAGCATTTCACGCAGACCTCCCTAGGTACCACACGTTTCTTCCTCTCCATCCATCTGTCTCATTTATTACACATGATTCCGTGTAGTTATCGGGCTTCAACTTGTGTCGCAGTCTTACCCTCATGCGTAACCTCATATGAGATTTCTGTTCGTCAGACCAGAGATTTGCCCGTGGGTTAGTATGTTCCCCACATCCAGCTTCCTTTAGATTCCGCCTCGCGACGGACACCCTTGCTTTCGGCTATATCCTTCCCACTACCGGGCGGATTCGGGACTTTAACCCGTTAGAAACGTGCGCCGCTAGACGCACGACAAAGTGGTCTTGAGAGCATAGCTCTCAAGGCCATTTTGTCTTCCTAAGCCGGATTTTCATAATAAAAATGGTCAGAAACAGCCCTTATCAGGCCATTTCTAACCGCCATTCATTCTTGATTCTTGCAAGCTTTTTTTAGATTCATACACGCAAAGGTAAGCGCGACCTTCATTTCCATCCGCGCCTTTCCATACATCTGTGTATATCTAAATCCATGATTCTCTTTGGCTGTCCCAAAGATTCTCTCTATTGTCTCCTTCCTGTGAGAATAGAGATCTTTCATCCCCTCGGTGTATCTTATGTCATCACATTCATCCATGTAATCTTCCCAGATATGACGGGTTACCAGTTTTACATGATTCTTGCTAAGTGTACATTGTTCAAGGTAAGGACAGTTTTCGCAGACCTTTCCGCAACTCTTGTATTCTCTGTATCCATCGCGATTTGTGGTCGAATACTCCAGCACCTGATCGTTTGGACATATATAGCAGTCATTGTATTCATCATAAGCAAACTCAGATTTTCTGAAGAATCCTTTCTTCGTCATTGGCCTCTTGTAGGGAAGAAGAGGTTTGATGCCATCATCTATGAGTAGTTTTTGCTATAGCTGGAGTTTTGTATCCTGCATCTGCAACGATTGTTTCCACGCCGATATCCCTGATCTTATCGTAAAGTCCTTTGAATGTACGGCTGTCATGCTCATTGCCTGGGTTGACAGTGAAATCTAAAATCCATCCGTTCTTGTCACAGGCTGTTTCAATTCCATACGCGAATACATTCTTATGTTCACCTTTCCTGAACCATCCACTTTCAGGATCGGTAGTGCTGCACCTTACTTTCTTGGTATCTTTAGGAACGTCGTCTGTGAAATCACTGAAATCATCATGTCCACCAGCACCTTTATCGTCATCATCATCCTTATCTTTAAGTGGCTTTTTGCCATGCTCAGCTCGGTCTTCGTTTATTTCCTTTTTGAACATTTCTTCGTAGAACAATGCTTCCTGCTTTGCAAGTTTATGCTGCATCTTTCTGTTGTTTGCTCTCGCCTTTACATGAGTAGCATCTACAAATACAGCAGTAGGGTCTACCAGCTTGAAGCGATAGCAGTCTTCAAGAATGCGCTGGAATATCTGCTCAAAAAGGTCTGTATCCTTAAAGCGTCTTGTATAGTTCTTTCCAAAAGTTGAAAAGTGTGGGACAGGCTCGTTAAGCTCTAAGCCCAGGAACCATCTGTATGCAACGTTGACTTCTATTTCCTTGATAGTTTGTCGCATGCTGCGAATTCCGTATAGATACTGAATGAAAGGGATTTTAATGAGTGTGACAGGATCCATGCTGGGCCTGCCCATATCTGATGAATACTTATCTTCAACAAGGTCATATATGAATGACCAGTCAATTGCTTTATCAATAAGCCTGAGCATGTGATCCTGAGGTACCAGATCATCCATGCTCACAAACTGCATTTGTTCACGCTTTCTTTCGGTATTAGAAGTCATCATAAAGGCAATCCTCATCCCCAACTTTGATACTTCTATTATACCAGAAAAAGTACCTCAAGCCCAGATAAATACTGGGCTCGAGGCACTTTTATAAAGAAAAATCCACGGCAGATGCCGTGGACTTTGTCTACAGTCTGAAGACTGTGCCCTCTTTTTTAGAAGGCACAGTCTTTTGACACTCACATCTTTTTAATTATTTAGAAGACGATTAATCTCATCAACCATGTCATTGATTGCACTAGCCTGCTGTGCAACATGCTCAGTATTTGTAGCATTATTTCCAGCCATGGTACTGATAGCCACAAACTGCTCGTTCTCACTTCTGATACTCTCTGCGATATTCTGGTTAATCTCAACCTGTCCTGTAATCTCTTCTACGTTCTTCTGAACTCTTTCAATTATTGCACCAACGTCCTTAAGTGAGCTCTGCGTGTTTTCTGCAAGCTTACCAACTTCAGTTGCTACAACAGCAAATCCCTTTCCATCATCACCCGCTCTTGTGCTATTGCTCCTACCTTCGCTATCAGAACCACCTTCTCCAGAATTTTCTGACGTTCCATCATCTTCACCAGGATTCTCAGCATTGCCACCTTCTCCGGGTTCGGGCTTATCTCCATTTTCCTCATCATCTGAGTTCTTGTCAGCATCTTTGATAACTACAGAAAGTCTTCCGCCATCGTAGCTGTCGTTTCCGTCAGGATCCACAGCAAACATTACGATGTCACCTTCGTGAACAATATACTCTTCATCGAATGTTATCTCTTTTTCAGAATCAAAGTTGCCCTGGGTAATTCCACCAAACCACTTCTTTTCTTCGCCGTTTACGAAAATTCTCATGCAAATGCCGTTGGCATCAGGGTCTTCATTATTGGCAAACTTGGTGTAGCTTCCGCAAACCTTTATTTTTCCTGTATTAACTGCTTCCCATCTGTATGCAGCGTTTCTGCCATTTCCGGGCTCTACAAAATCCCTTTTCAGCTCAGGTTTTCCGTTATTATAGTATCTTTCATTATCAGGATCATAGGAAAGCTCTTCAAAGTTCTTTCCATCCCAGTCGCACATTCCATAGGTCCAGCCATCTGTGCCCTGCTCACCAAATGATTCAAAGAGATTAGTGTTGTTAGTCCGCAGTTCCTCACCTTCAGCCTTCTCTTTTGCCGCATAAACCCTCGCAGACAATCTACCTGCGTCATAGGCTATATTATTCTTTCCGTCAATAACAAATGAAAGCTTATCACCTCTCCTGACGTCAAGCTGAGTAAACATGAAGTCTGCCTTGTTATCATTGCCATCTCCCTGCAAAACCGCTATATCTTTTTCCTCAAGAAGCTCTTCATTTAAGAACACCTTAAGTCCCACACCATCCGGATAATCAGGATTTGCGTCAGTCTGCCCGAATTTGGTATAGTCGCCAAGCACATCGATTTTTTCCATCTTCGTACACTACCCATTGATATATTGCTGCCTTCTTCTCTCCGGGATGAACAAAGTCTTTCTTCATTTCGAGATTCTTATTGGAAGGAGAAATAAAAGCAGTCTTATCCTCATTAGCATATACAAGGACTTTTGCACTGTTTAAGTCTTTTCCTTCAAGGAACCACCATCCGTCCTTACCCTGCTCGAATGATTCAAGATTACCGAGTACAGTGTTGTTGGTCCTGACTTCATCGCCTACTGAAACCTTGATTCCTTCAGAATCAGCAATATCAATTTCAAGTCTTCCTCCGTCCCAGGCATTATTCCTGTTGCAGCCTATGTCAAAAGTAAGGATGTCTCCCTTCTTAACCTGCAGTTTCTCGATGTTTACAGCTCTTGCATTATCGTTTCCTTCACCTTTCGAGCAGTTGCAAACAGTGTTATACAGTCTGGAGTTATTCTTGAAGATCTCGATAGTTACGCCGTCAGGCCAGTCTGCATTTGGATCTTCATGGCCAAACTTCACATACTGACCGGTTATATCTATTTCTCCGTCAACTGCCACAACCCATTTGTACATTGCATCGGCATTGAGCCTTGGCTGCACAAAGTCCTTCTTCACTTCGAGGCCGCTAAATTTTCTTGAAATAAACCCTGTTCCATCAGCAGTCTTCTTTGACAAGACCTCTGCTTTGTCTATTCTTCTGCCTTCAAGATAGTACCAACCGTTACTGCCCTGCTCCCCAAAATCATAAGAAAGATTTGCATAATTCTTCCCGCTGTTATTGACCATCTTCATGGTCCTAAGCTCTGCATCTTCGATCACAAAAGTGAAGTTTCCGCCGTCATAAGCGGTATTTGCCTTTCCATCTACCAAAAGAGTAATGCAATCTCCGGCACGTACCTCAACATCCTCTACTGACAGATCCTTCGTGATCTTCTCATCGGTAAGTGGCGCGAAATCCTCTTTTTTCAAGACTTCTCTGTTCTTGAAAAGATACACTGTCACGCCGTCCGGCCAATCCGGATTTTTATCTTCATTAAGAAGTTTTGTATAGGATGCCATTATGTCGATCTTGCCGTTTTCAGCTGCGACCCACTTCACATTTGCAGATCTTCCCTTGTTAGCAGGCATGATGAAATCACGTTTTATCTCTATTCCGTCAAGAGTCGTGTATTTCTCGCCATTTTCTTCAAGTCGCTCAACGTTCACAGCAAAGTATGGATCCTGATAGTATCCTGACTGGAAGCACCAGCCGTTTTCTCCATGCTTTCCGAAATCATCCTGGAGTGATGCGTTGTTTGAACGGCCTTTATCCCAATTTATAACGTCTCTCTCTGTCTGTCCCGTAAGCGCAGACAATCCCTTTATGGAAAACTCATAAAGACCTGCATCATAGGCATTGTTTTCCTTACAATTGATGACCATTGATATATAGTCATCCTTGGCAACATCAAGTCCTGCAACATCAAGTCTTTTGGTAACTTCATTGAGTTCAGCATCAAAATCCTGCTGAACTAAAACTGTGCCATTATGATACAGTGTCACCCTTGTTCCATCCGGCCAATCCGGATTTTTATCCTCGTTCTTAAGCTTTGTATATGAAGCATCAATCCTGATCGTTCCGTTCTGGGCTACTTTCCACTTGATAACTGCGGACTTGCCCTTTCCGGGATTCACAAAATCTCTCTTTATCTCCAGATCGCGTGAATCAATGTATCGCTCTTCTTCAGGACTGTATTTTCGCATATTGTAGGCGACGAACGGAGCATCTCCTATGCTTTCCTGGTAGAACCAGCCATTTTTTCCCTGCTCACCAAAATCATATTTAACATCAGCAAAGTTCTGCCTTGTCTCGCATTCGTTGATCGATATATCATTTTCTGTGGTAACATCGGTGAGGTCAAAAACGGAAAACTCGTATTTTCCCGCGTCATAGGCGTTGTTTTCCTTACAATTGATGACCATGGAAATATAGTCGTCCTTATTTACTTTTAAGGACTCAACATCCATGCGCTTAGATATTTCCTGCTTGGTGTCTGGCGCAAATTCCTCCTGTGTAAGAACCGTATTATTATGATAAAGAGTAACCCTGGTTCCGTCGGGCCAGCTTGGATTCTTATCCTCATTCTTAAACTTGGTATAGGAAGTATTAAGCCTGATTGTTCCTGTTTTTGCGACCTTCCATTTGATCACAGCAGATTTTCCTTTTCCGGGACTTACAAAATCGCTCTTTATCTCCAGGTAGCTGCTGTCAAAATATCTGTACTCCTTTTCGTCAAAGATGCGCATATTGCATACATCATTTGGGTCATCTCCATAACCTTCCTGATAGAACCAGCCGTTTTCTCCCTGTTTGCCAAAGTCATATTTAACGTCTGCGTAGTTTTCTCTTGTATCATCTCCGGCAATAACAACGTCTTTTTCGGTTGTGGCGCCGGTCCTGTCAAGGATTGCAATATCGAATGCGCCGCCATCGTAAGACGCATTTCCTCCTGCATCAACCACAAAGTATAATCTGTCTGACGTGCTTACGCTTACATTCTTTTCCCTGAAAGAAATCTCATTCTTGCCCTTCTTTGGTGCTGCAACTTTTTGGGAAAAGAGCTTTTCTCTGTTCCTGTAGACAGACACAGTTACACCATCCGGCCAGTCAGGATTTCCGTCGTTTTGCTCAAACTTGGTGTAAGTTCCTCTTATTTCAACGGCACCATCGACCGCAGGCTGCCAGCACAGCATCGCCTCATCATTTATTGATGGATGAATAAAGAACTGGCTGATTGAAAGATTTGGAGATGTAGAATTCATGTACTCTCCGTCCTTTTCTGTTGATACAAGTTTTGCATCAGCGATGCTTTTTCCGCACATATAAGTCCAGCCATTATTTCCCTGGTGGCCGAAATCATCAATGGAATAAGCATTATTATCAATTCTGTCTGTATCCTTTTTCGCTGTAGGACCGCCGGCATTTACATCGGAAATGGCAACATATAATGAACCACCGTCGTAAGCGTTGTTCATGTTCGGATCCACAACAAAGTACAGGCTTTCCAGCTCATCGACATGTATATCTTTTAAGGACTCTTCTACAACTTCTTCCTTGTCTGTCTTTGCATCGACCTTGTATCTTCCGATAGGTTCATCCCCCTTGTAAACGTACAGTGTTACGCCATCAGGATACATGGGATTTTTATCATTATTTACGTTTTTGACATATGCAAGGTCAATATTTATATCTCCGCCCTTTGCAGCTCGCCACTCCAGTATTGATGCGACTTCCTCCGCGGTATGAATAAAATTGGACTTTATCTCTAATCCCTTTTGTCCGGGCTGAAAGTATCTCTCTCCATCATAAGATTCAAGTCTCTTAGACCTTGCCGGGTCCTGTGATGATCCATATCTGTAAAACCATCCGTTATTTCCCTGCTCTCCAAAATCTGCAACGTTAAAAGCATTATTGGTGCGGTTTTCATCATCAACATATTCCGGTTCGATATAGTCATGCGAAAAAAAAGATGAAGGCCATGAACTCGCAAGCGCAACAATCTCATCCTCGATTGACTGCTGAAGCGCTTCTTTAGTTCCGCATACCGCAATTCCTGTGCAGGTTGCAACGATCGCGAGCATTCCCCCGAGTGCAACTTTATATTTTGATGCAACTGCCACTACTTTTTTTTAAATCTAACCCCATAGCATTCCACCTCTATAAACGATATCTGCTTCCTAAGCCTTCTCCCAAAAGACAACTATCCTATCCTTACTTAAATGCCTTCAAATCTTCAAAACTTGCCTTTGATTCAACACTAAACACCCCAAAATCAGAGCCCTGTGACATGTACATCCTTGTTGTGAAAGCAATCTCATCGTTGACATACATGCACACAACGCCGTCTGCAACAAGCAGTGAAACATTCAGCTCATTCTTATCTGCTAAATTGAAATCAACATATGACTGAGCTGTTCTTTCCATAATATTGCTGCCGTTGTAGAACTCAATCCTGTTGTTGGCGCCGTTAAACACAATGTTCAGGCTTCCGACACTTTCTTCGTTTGTATCAAAGCAGAACCCAAACATACCGTCTTTATCAAAATCCCTGATCGTGGTCTTAATAAGATAACTGCCAAGAAGCTCCTTAAATCCCACCATCTCATATTTTTCACCGGCAAAAGATATAACGCCCTCCGAAAGAGAAGCTGAATCAGTCATCTTGACTGGTGTAAGCGAAAGCTCATTAGATAAAAGCTTTTCAAGCTCAGGGTTTAAAACAGGTGTGAGGCTTCCATCTCCATGCTGCACAAGCTTATGAGTGACCATATTTCCGCCCCAGTCGTAGTCCTCATTGTCTGTATGCTTTTTCTTCGTTCCGTTCCATCCGACAACATATAAGTTCTCTCCGTCTGTCTCCATTCTTCCTGCATAGAAGCCGTTGCAGTCAAAGATGTCCTGTGAAGAGATCTCAAACGGGCCCTCAAAATTGTCTGCTATCCTGTAATGAACAAGCCTGTGAGGCCACTGATCAGAGAATGACAAGTACCACTTTCCTTTATAAGAAAGGAGTGTCGGGCATTCCAGATTTGAATCGGTTCCCATATCATTTTCAAAGAAAACACCGGCATCTTCCCAGCTCTTTAAGTCCTCTGAAGTGTATCTTGCAATGACTCCGATGTTGTTCTGTCTTGTTGCAACAAGCATTGAATAGCACTTTTCTGATTCAACATAGAAAACAAACGGATCCCTGAAGTCGTTCTGTGCATAATTCTCGTTTGCATAAAGTGTATCTTCGGGAATCTTTTCCCAATTTATAAGATCGCTGCTGACAGCATGCATCACTGCTTCTTTTGGCTCAAACATATCGTTATGTCCAGTATAAAAAGCATGGTACTTACCGTCATTTCCCTTTATTACACTTCCGGTTCCAAGAGCTATGTCCTGGTCTTCTACAGCGTCTCCATAATTCAAAACAACTCCCTTGTCATCATATGAGGCAAAGTCTGTAGTCTGGATCAGCCCCCAAGGGTGATATCCCTGCTTACCGTCTCTCTGGTCTGCCAGGTAAAAGACATTGTACTTTCCCTCGTCGTAAAACGGCATTGTATCGCCCACAAGTCCCTCCACTGATGACGGAAAAACGATATGATCTTCAATGTTCTCTCCCAGATACTTTTCATCCGCTGACTGCACGTTTTCCTCTGTTGTTTCATCTAAAGTAGTATCCGGTTCTGCGGCTTTGTATGAGCATCCAACACTGGCGATGGTCATAATGCCAATCAAAAGCAATGTTTTTATTCTATGCATAATTCCTCCCTTGGTGATTTTGCACTATCACTTGACAGAAACAATATAGCATTTTGTGTCATTTGTATCAATCTAAAAGTGCATATGACACAGTTTTTCGTGAAATTCAGTGTTTTTATGGGTTTCTTTTTTGTGAATTATGCACAATTATCATACAGAAATTAGTGCATTTGACACATTACTATTGCAGCGTTATGATATTTACCGAATATAAAAAACTCAGAAAGTATTTAGGGGACATCCATTATGGGAAAAAGAGTAACATTACAGGAAATTGCAGACGCACTTGGAATGTCAAGAAATACTGTTTCCAGAGCACTTAACAACTCAGGAAGCGTATCTTCGGAAACCAGGAGTAAGATCTGTCAGATGGCTACAGCCATGGGCTACAAGCAGTTTAGTTTAGTTGATACCGCTGATACAGCATCAAGTACGCTCTTAGCATTAAAGGACGGCAAGACAGAAATAGCCCTGTTCACTCATTCTTTTCCCGGTGCATCCCATTCAGGAACCAAGCTTCTTGAGGCATTTCAGAACAGAATAGATTCACTGGGCTACAAGCTTTCAATCAACATTATTAAAGATAATGATATTGAATCCTTAAGCCTCCCAACTAATTTTTCCATGGACAATATAGCAGGAATTCTCTGTATAGAGCTCTTTTCCGAAAAATACAGCAAATTCCTCTGCAGCCTGAATATTCCCATTCTCTTTGTAGATACCCCTGTTCTTCAGAAATTCGGATTGGCAGCTGATACTCTCTACATGGAGAATGTTACAAGCGTCTACCGCCTGATCAGTTCATTTATCCAAAGCGGAAAGAGAAACATCTCATTTGTTGGTGACAGATTCCATTGCCAGTCCTTCAATGAGAGGTGGCAGGCCTACGTTTCAGCCATGACAGATAGCGGGATTGGCATCGACACCGGATCCTGTATTCTTGATGACGACACGAGTCCGTACAAAGATACAGATTATCTCGCTGCAAGGATCAGCGAGCTTGGGAAAATGCCTGAAGTTTTCTTTTGTGCCAACGATTACCTTGCAATCTGCACCATAAAGGCCCTTAGGCAGCTTGGTAAAAAAGTTCCGAAGGACGTTGCGGTCTGCGGATTTGATAATGCGCCCGAAGCCACCATCATCGAGCCAAGTCTTACCACGGTGAAGATCCATTCAAGCTCCATGGGCTTTATTGCTGCGGATATTCTGCTTTCCAGGATTGCAAATCCAAATACTCCTTACAAAAAAACATATGTAGAAACAGATATCATAATAAGAGAATCAACCGGAAATACGATTAAATAAACTACACTTTTTAAAATATTGTTCAGCAAAGTGCGAGAAGCCCTTGCCCTGGTATTTGAACGCCATAGAAAAATAAATGAAAAGACCAAGACTTCTATATCCCCAGCAGATGAGGAATTACAAAAAGTCTTGGTCTATATATCAATGATCAATTTCTGAAAATGATCTTACCTGTTGCAGGATCCATTCCATCAACTATTGCAAGCCTTGGTATGCGCCGATTGAATGTTGACAATTACGTTGTTCTATACATTGTAGATGAAACCAATGAGCGCGTTGAAATTGTCCGTAAACCTTATGACGCAATGGATCTTGATAAATTCTTTGAAAAAATGACCTAATATTTCAAAAAGCACAAATAACTATCAAACTTTTGCTCCCTAATCACTGTATTTATCGGTTTAAAAAATTGCACGAAAAAACGTGTAACCATGCAGCTTTATCGGGTTATAGTCGGATAAAAAAGTTTCCCTTGTATCTACCTCATAAGGGCAAAAACAAGGGAAAACCGCAATCCAATCACTATATAAAGGTTCACAATCCTTGTAAATAAGGGAAAGTTACCTTGTTATATCTTTGAGAAAATAGCCGTTTCCTCATCAAGTTCGCCTGCAATACGGCTATTCTCATCCATACGTCTTGAAATATTGTCCATATCGGATACAAGTACCTGAGTGCTTTCAGCTGCTGAAGAAACACCGCGGACGCCGTCTTCTATGGATGTTGTGATATTGTTGATAGACTCTGCTATATCACTGAAAGTTGACTTAAACCCTTCTGTCTTATTGCTGAAGTCGTTCATGACGCTTTCGATGTAATTGGCATTCTCTTTATATTTTTCGCCGTCTTCAACAAACTTTTCAAACTGAGGCAAGATTGAATTCTGCAAATAATCAACAAGTTCATTTGCGCTGCTTGAAAGATTATGAGCCGCCTCAACAACAACAGAGTTGATTTCCTGAATGTTTCCGGCAGTTCTCTTACTGTTTTCGGCAAGAGATCCAATCTCACTCGCAACAACCGCAAAGCCTTTTCCGGCTGCTCCCGCTCTTGCAGCTTCGATAGAAGCGTTAAGAGAAAGAAGGTTTGTCTGTGTCGCAATACTCATGATCTCAGCTGTAAGTGAATTAACCTGATCAACACTCCGGCTGTCTTCAATAGCCTGATTAAGAGATGTAAGAATATCCTCAACCTTAGCATTTGTTTCAGCCATAGTTGTTCTTGCAGACTGTTCCATCGCATCCGCATGCTCTTTCATAATCTTTGAATATTCATTTATCTCGTGACTCTTATCAGCCATCTCATCAACTTCAGCTCTTACAGCTTCCGTATTTTTATTAATAGTACCTGCACTGTCCGCAACCTCCTCCATAGTAGCGGTAAGTTCCTCCGTAAGCGCAGAAAGATCTGCGGCACTGCTGTTTGATGTCTTTACACTTCCCAAAACATCGCTTACAACCTTATCCATTGCAGATGAATTGTTTGTGATGGTCAAAAAGATATTCTGAAGATGTTCAATAAATGAGTTGATACCCTTACCAAGAGCTCCGATCTCATCATTGGATTCAATCGTGATACGCTTTGTAAGATCCCCCTCACGTCTGTTGATACCTTCAATAATTTCATTAAGCTCCGCCTCAGCCTTGATCACAGGGCTTATTACATGTCTAAGTACAATGTAAAGCGCAATTACCACAGCAAGAATACTTATAAAAATCACCGCAAATCCCGAAATTCTTGCAACCATATAGCTGGAGCCGAGATCCTGTCTTGCTGTATCGGAACTATCACGAAATACACCAATAATATCGTTGATGTCTGCATTCAACTGCTTTGAGCTCTCAGCAACAAGGCCATTTGCAGTCGCATATGCATCCTTGGTTTTCTGAGCTGCGCTCTGTGCCAAAAGAACCTTAACCGCATCTCTGAAACCATGATAATCAGCAATCATCTTATCATAGCTTGCCGTGCTATCCTTGGTGACATACTTTTTGTAATCAGCCATTGTCTGATCCATAACTGCCTCTTCCGCTTCAATTTCGGTAATTACATAAGTCATCGTCTCAAAATCTGTGGCTACAATATGTGACAGAGCCAAAGTATGGATGCTTTTGGATGTCTGTCCGATAGTATCAAGTTCATTTATGGCAGACATATAGTCATCCGCAATTGTTGACGCTGTCTTATTTACTTTTCTAAGGTTTGTTAATGACATTACATTTGAAAAAATGGAAACAAATCCCAATAGAAGGACCGGAACCATAATCATTACACGAATACTTGATTTTCTCTTCATCGATCCAACCTCCTATTACTCACTTACCTCAGAACTTGCTTCTGCGCCGGCATCACTATCCGAGCTATCACCCTCTTCCGCAGTTTCTTCCGCAGAATCTTCTGCTGCCTCTTCTGTATCTGTTTCCTCTCCCGAAGTCTCAGCACCTTCCGCATCTCCTGTTGATTCTATACCTGTAATGTCGGTAACCATCTCATTTAAAAGTGTCTGCAAATTTTTGCCCTTAGTATTACCCTCGCTTATAATTGTTCCAAAATTTGTTGCAGGATCCCAGAATGTTCCACCGACTCTCTGAAGACTTGCAAACTCAGCCTGCTTCTGAAGTGCCTGAAGTCCCTTTGACTGAGCAACTTCACCTGAAGATGAAGCTGCTGTATTTGAAGGTCCCTGACCTCTCATCGAGAATCTGAGACTCTGATTCTGTTCATTTGTCATCCAATCGGCAAACTTATTTGCCCAAGCAGTATTTTCAGAATACGAATTGACACCTACAAGCTTATATCCCGCATAGCTTGACATCTGAAGCTGCTGCCCGGCAACAGTATATGTGGGAAGCTTTGTTGCAGCATAATCATTGCCCCATGCTTCCTTAATCTCGTTTTCATCCCATGTTCCGCTAATTCCCGCAATAATAGTTCCATTTGCAGCCCCAACGCCAAAGTCATCATTAACCGCACTCAAAAATCCCGGATTGCGAGCGATATCTAACATAGCCTGTGCAACATCCACACCCTTTATCTTGGTATTTTTTGCATTCCAGTTACAGAAAGTAGATATTCCGTCGTCATCAAGACCGATTTCCATATCTGTATTACCGAAAAATGAATAAATATACCAACCTGAAGTCAGTTCCATGAATAACTTTTTTCCCTCCCGTTCAGCAACAGCAAGGATTCCGTCCATAGTCTGCACATCTTCATCAGTCAAATACTTTTTATCATAAAAAAGAAAATATCCATTATCCGCTGTCAAAGGATAAGCATACAGATTTCCGTTAAAAGAAGCAGCCTCACTTGAAGCCGCAAGATTTCTTCCTGATATTTCCGAAGCATTGGGAACTTCTTTAAGAACACCCGACGCAATCAGCGCAAGCAACTGGTCATCCGCAAAAGTAAAAACATCAGGTGCATTGAGAACATCACCGAGAATATCATCCTTGGCAGAAGACTCGCTATGAGCTTCAAATGTAATATTGAATTTTGCCTGTGAGGAATATTCAGCTTCAAAACTTGATATGATCTGATTAATAAGATCTGTATCTTCTTCAGATCCCCATACTCTGAGATTAATATCTCCTGAAGGAAGCTCATTCTCATTAACAGCTTCTGCCTCAGAAATTCCTTCCTCACCGCCACTTGCACCACAACCTGCAAGTGAGCACAAAGAAATCACTGCAGACAGTAAAATTGTTAACACTTTTTTGAACATATTACGCCTCCTATTTCATTCTGAGGAAATAACCTATCATAATATTTTATACAATTCAATCAGTGCTGTAAATACTTTATAAATTATTTATAATCGCTTTATCGTTTTTTAATATTTTCCCGAAATTTCATTTTAAATTCTTTACAGCCCCCTTCATCAATTCTTGTCCCAATAATCATTAATCATTTTAAGCGCTTCTTTATCGATAAATGCCATCTTTGCAAGCTGCTTTGAAAAAAAACGCACCTATTCCCAAAGTCGCATTTTCACCGATGCTATCAATCATGTAATACTGCTTCTTGTCCGAATGATAGAACTTAAGCTGCTTCGCCATGTCATTTGAACTTTTTTCATCAAAGCACGCTGCAAGTTTTTTTCCCTCGGAAATACTCTTTTTCATTCCTTTAAAGTCTCCCATGCAAACGTAAAGATATGCCTTTATCGCATGGTAAAAAGCCTTATATTTGTAAAAGCATCCGACTTCGTCTTTTGCAAAAAAAATCGATTACTTTGATCATCGTATCCGCGATGCAGACCGCCTCACCGATATTCGTCTTTCCACCTTTTCCGGAAAGAGCCAGAATCATGTATGCCGTAGAACCTATCAGTTCGCCAAGGTGGTTTATTATGCCCGATGTACTATAATTTAGTGCCTGATTTATTTCTCCGTTCTGAAGATACACAAACGCCAGGATTGTGTCGTTTATCCCACCGAAGTTGATTTCCTTAAACATTTCAAGGGCGGCCTTTTCATCTATGATCATGTAATTGTACGCGATCTGCGTTCTTATCACGAAATCATTTATGTCAGGATCTGTGTTTTGCGATATATAATCCATAGATCTTGTCAAAAGCCCCATTGCCTTACGCGCATCTTCCTTATCCATATTCTCAAGCGCCTTCACACAATAAAGTTTGGCAGATGCGTAGATGACAGAAAAATCATGAGGGTACCTTGAAATGGCATCTTTTGAAAGATTTTCCGCTTCATCGAATCTGTGCTCACATACAAGTGAATCTATACTTTCAACCAGTTTCGCGGCTTTCTTAGATGCCATGTCATATCCCAAAAGGACATCGATCGACACATCAAAAAAGCTTGCTATCGTTGCCAGCATCACTATATCCGGTGTATTGTTTCCATTCTCCCACTTAGACACCGCGCCGACAGTTACTCCCAATATCTCTGCAAGTTTTTCCTGCGTCAGATTTCTCTCTCTTCTTAATCTTTTTATATTTTCATGCAACTTAAGTTTCATCCGTTGTTCCTTTCTATAGTAAATAATCGCTTATGGAATAATTCTATTTGACTCTTTGGAAAAAAATAATACATCAAATGCACAAATAAGATAAAATATTTTTTCCAATTTGGAAACTTGCTCTCCAATAAAAAGAAACAGCTATCAACGTGACAGCTGCTCCTTTAATTAATCTTTATTCAATATCAAGTTTCGCGTAAAGCTTATTCTTAGCGTCATCCCCTGAAGCTAACGGTCCGGGGATAATGCCCACACCTCGGTGGTTTCCGAGATAATCCACATCAAAAGTAATCGGGGTTCCGTCGGGATTTTCAAACTTCTGCTGAGGTTCAAAAGCTTCGCCGAGAGTCTCGGTCGAAATCATACCGGCCTTAAAATCGCCAAGCACCTCGTAGATATTGGTATCAAGGAAGTATTCACCATCCTTTTCAACTATATCAACGTGTACCTTTCCCGAATCATCGAAAAATGCATTCTCCTCTTTTTTCCAGGGCAGTGCACCCTCAAAGTATGCATTTCCGTCAATCCATACGGGAAGATGGCTAAAGTGCGCATCTTCATGCTTCCTCATGTTTGGATATTCCGTCTCCATATCGAATTGCGGGATCCACTCATCATAAGTAGGATATTCGTCAAAGCAATATGTTCCGACTTTCCTGTTCTCCGTATACTTCTCATCCGGGTCAGAATCATTTAAAAGCTCAAGATCTTCGGCCGGCCACTTCTGTATGAAGATATTATTGAAGAACCTGTCATCTCCGTGCAGAATCGTCATAAAGCCCATAACCTCGGTTCTGTGCTGCATATGGTACGGCGTATATCTCCAGGTCGTTCCGTCTCCGACGTAGGTAAAAGAGCCCGCGCACAGATTGTGAACCATCGCAACGCCCTGAGTCGCGATCCTGAGCGAAACATCCGACAATAAAATGTTGTTATCGATAAGCGTAGGTCCGTGGCTTACTTCAACAAACAGATCCTGACAAGTCATACCGCCCTGCAACTGCTTTGCAAAAGAAGGCCGCTGATTATCATGCAAAAGATTCTGTGTGATCCTGGTTCCCTGCGCCTCCCAGTCGCACCAGATTCCCATTGTGCAGTGGTGAATATGATTTCGTCTCATTACAACATCGATCGCGGCATGCATCTTTATTCCCGCAATCTCGGCTCCTCCAAGCTCCATCATATTGTTGATGTGATGAATATGATTGTCCTCGATAACGCTGAACACTCCGCCCATGCGGCCTATGATGCCTCCCTGCTCGCAGTGGTGAATATTATTTCTTCGGATTATATGTCCGCCGATCTTTTCTTTTAACCATCCATAATACTGGCCGCGGCACACAGAATCTCTCTCCATCTGAGTAGGACTCTTAACATGCTTTGTCGTATAAAAATTGCTGTTCTCGGGATCGTAATAGCGCCCGACGCAGATGCCCGCGCACTTACTGCCCCAGATCTCGCAATCCTCTATTATCCAGCCTTTACTCCAATGCGGACTTATCATTCCGTCCTGATAAGCAGCGGGAGGCGCCCATGTCGTTGCAGCTTTGTTTATATTAAAGCCACTTACGGTTATATAGCCAACGCCCTCTTTTTCAGGCATGAAGCACTCGCGCCTTACGGTAATCTCGACGTTTTCTTTATTCGGATCCGCTCCGCCGAAATTTGCATAAAAAACTGTCTCGTCATTTTCATTATCCTGCTCTGCGTACCATTTTCTCTTGGAATTCTCAGGATCCCACGAGCATTCGTAAACTTTACCTTCAAGGCACTCATCAATACTTAACGCTTCGTACAGAGCTTCGTCATTAATCCAAACGCAGCCTGTGTGCTTATTTGGCGTCGCAAAATACCAGTCGCCGTAAACAAGCGTCGTGTAAGGATTGTAACTGCCAAAGATACTGTTTTTTTACCCTTGCCGTCCACACACCGCCCTTAAACTCAGACCATTCCGCAACCTTCTCTGCACCTGTTATAACAGCGCCAAGCGGTTTTTCACTTCTGTAAGTTATGCGACTTTCTGCAGTTCCGGGATTGACCGGATTGACATATTCCCTGTAAGTTCCGGGCGCAACAACAACCTCATCTCCCGGCATCGCAACTTTCGCCGCTTCGTTTATTCTTTTAAAAGGTAAATTCCTGCTTCCGTTTCCGTCGTGCTCAGCACTTGCATCTACGTAAATTATCATAGGCCCCTTCCTTTACATTAAAAAAGTTTTTATTCCCGTAAGTTCTGTTTATATCGCCGTTTTCAGCCTTTAACCGCGCCTGCCATCATTCCTTTTACAAGTTTATCCTGAAAAACGATAAAAAGAGTTATCATGGGAAGTACCGAAAGAGTCAGTACCGCCAGGATGATCGGAATATCAAGCGAATGTTCGCCCTTAAACTGTCCAAGCGCAAGAGGTAATGTCTTTTTCTCGGGAGTAATGAGCAAGGTGTTGGCAAAAGCAAATTCATTCCACATCGAAACGCCGTTATATATAGCAAGCGTCGAAAGTCCCGATTTGGAAAGAGGAAGTATCATCTTAAAGAAATTCTGATAGCGGTTGCATCCGTCAATTTCCGCAGACTCTTCCACTTCCTTCGGAATCGTTTTCATAAATGCCGTCAAAATAAACACCGACATCGGAAGCGCAAATGCAACATAAGGTCCTATCAGCGATCCGAGCGAATCGTAGAGTCCCACCGATGTTGTGAGCTTAAAGATAGGTATCAAAGTAACGTGCATCGGAACCGACATCATAGCTACGATAAGCGCATAAATGAACGGATTTAATTTAAAGCTCATTCTTGCAAGCGGATATGCCGCAAATGCCGAAATGGCAAGCATAAGCACAAGCGATATCGCAACCACGATCACACTTCTTAAGAAATATCCGAAAAATCCATGCGAAACAACATTTACATAATTATCAAAGAACCACGGATCGGGCAGATGGAAAACTCCCTGTTGCAGCATATCAAACTGTTTTCTGAACGAATTTATTATCATAAAGAAGAACGGTGTAAGCGTAAGTACCAGCCAGATGCATGCGAAAAATATCGCTACTCCCCACGCAATCCTTGATTTTATCTTGGACTTACGATAATCCGCTTCAGTCATATTTGGATTGACCATACTCAATATTCCTCCTTAACCTTGAAAACTTTGTTAAATATCAACGCGATAGCCGTTATAAGAAGGAACATTCCTGCTGCCACTGCCGAACCATAACCCATATTGAACTGCTGGAACGAGAGCTTGTACATGTATGTAGCCATAAGTTCCGTCGAACCTGCAGGCCCTCCCTGAGTCATGTTCCAGATCATATCAAAGTACTTAAGCGAACCTATAAGAGACATCGTGCATGCGGTCTTGAAAATAGGTCCCAAAAGAGGAATCGCAATATGCTTTATATACTGCCATCTTGTTGCGCCGTCGATGATAGCCGCCTCGTATATCGATGTATCGATGTTTCCGTATCCGGCGATGAAATAGACCATGTAAAAAGGTGTAAACTGCCACGCCATAACGCCTATTACGGTATAAAGCGCATTGGGCGCGGTTCCCAAAAGATCTATCGTAGTTTTCTTACCCATAATAAGCGTAGCGAGTGATGAAACAATTCCTCCGTTTGTTGCAAGTGCATATACAAAAAGGAAAGCTATCGCAACAGAACTCATTAGATATGGCAGAAACCAGATGATTTTAAATATGTTGAATTTTTTTCCGCCCGCATCCAGGAATGTCGCAAGAAGCATACCCATGGGTATCTGCAAAAGAATCGAGAATACCATGACGATCAGATTATGTTTAAAAGATTTCCAAAACATCTCATCTTTAAAGAGTGATACCCAGTTCTCTGTTCCTATAAAAATCCTGTCGGATGAAATACCGTTCCACTTATATCCGCTTATCACGAAAGTATCAATGACCGGATAGATTATATATATCGTTATAAGCAAAAGAGCCGGTATAAGAAAGATCGTTGCCGCTTTTGCCGTGCTTTTGGCTCTGGCCTGTGCAAGCCCTATATTATTTTCATTTTTCACATAAACTCCTTCCTGCCGCATTTTCACTTTTTTATAACAGTCGCTGCCCGCAGGAAAAACTCCCCGCAGGCAGCGATCTATGCGCATTGCTTTTTATTTTCACTGTTCGGCAATAGCTTTCTTCATAGCATCATCATGCTCTTTTCCAATCTCTTCCGGTGTCTTTTCAAGACCAAACAGCTCAGTCATGCAGTTCTTGTGTACTTCCGTTACTGATGCGGGAAGATACTGATCATACCAAAGCTGTACATTTGAAGCATTAAAGAATACATCAGCTATAACCTTCATGTTAGGATCGTCGATATTTTCTTCCATACCTTTAATGGAAGGCTGTGTTCCGCTTGAAAGCTGGTCATTGTTATATGTGTCATCATTGTAATACTGTGTTGCAAGCACATAGCATGCGTCAAGTTTTTCCTGATCCACAGTTTTATCATCTTTGAAGCAGTTAAATGACATTCCCATACCGATTGCTGTACCGATCTCTACATCCTGAGGAACGCCCTTTGCCTTTGCTTCCGAATCTTCAGGGAAACGGAATACGCCGACATTTTCGTTGTACCACTCTTCGCTGTCCGCTTTTATTCCCGATACCTGCCATGCACCGTGAAGCATCATTGCTGCCGAACCGTCATAGAGAAGTGCTCTGTCCTGATTATCATCAGCTGAAAGTGAATTAACGCCATCAGGGAAATATCCTTTTTTAACCCAATCCTGAATCTTGGAGCCTGCATAAACAAATGCGTCGCTTGTGAATGTTCCGCCGTTTTCCTGTGTATAAGCCGCGTCAAACTCAGCATTTCCGGAATGACGTGCAACAAGATACATGTAATACATTGAGCCTGTCCACTTTGATGCATTTGCAAGTGAGAACGGAATGATATTGTTTGCTTTCAGTTTCTCGCAAACAGCCTCAAGTTCATCAATCGTTTTGGGAACCTCAAGACCAAGATCTTTGAAGATTGTCTTATTATAGAAAATATCACAGCCCGAAAGTCCGCCGAAAGGAATAGCAAGCATCTTTCCGTCATATGTCGACTGCGCAACCGCAGCATCTATAAATTCGGGATGATCGTATTTTGCATACATTTCGGTAAGATCGTTGGCAAAACCTGATTTGTAATACTCCGCCATAGGACCACCGCCCCAGTGAACATAGATGTCAGGCGCCTGTCCCGAACTCATCGCAACAACAAGCTGCTGTTTATAATTGTCATTCTGCTGATGTACCTGATTAACCTTGATATTCGGATAATCCTTCATAAATCTCTGCACAGCACCTTCCTGCGTGGTTTTTGCCGGATCCTCCGTAGCTATGTCCCAAAGAGTTATTTCAAGTGGCTCAGTTGTAAGTGTCGGTAGATTCTTTCCGTCCGTCTGTTTTCCCGCAGAAGAATTTGCCTGCGCCGTCGCATCAGCTCCGGAGCCACCTGCCGACGGTGTCGTAGTGGCAGAACTTCCACCACATCCAACAAGCGTAGTAGTTGCCAAGACCGTTGCAAAAAAAGTAGCCAATACCTTTTTGTTCATATCTTACCCTCCTATCATATAAATACCTTTGTTACTTTTCAGATTCTCTGAAAATCTCTCCTTCATGAAACAATAAACTGTTTCATTCCTTTACATAATTCTATAATAATTTACTTTTTTACGCGTGTGGAAAATTGCCATCTACCATACCAAAATTGCTCTATTGTTTGTGCATTTTTTCACAGTTTACATTATTTATCTACATAAATTATGACATAATGCTGAGCTGTTAGACATTTTTACCATCAATTCATGCTATAATGTTGTATCATAAAACAAAAATTGCCTTTTATGATTTTGCGCCGTTTTTTATTATTTCAGGAGTTCTTTTTGTAGTATGAAATATTGTTATTCAAGCACCAAAGAAAATGTCAGACACAAGATCAACACCAGTTTGCGGATGTTCATAAACCGTCTGCACGCCGATTTTCCGCCGCACTGGCACACAGATATCGAGATTATCTGGCCAAAAGAAGCACCCTACAAGGTAATCTGTGCCAATCAGACTTATCATGTCGAAATAGATGACATTCTATTAATCTGCCCCACCATTATTCATGAGATTTTTTCTCCGACACCGGGAACCAGAGTGTACATTCAAGCCGACTTTTCCGGAATAATCAATTTAAAAGAAATGGATCGGGCATTCCGTCTTATGTCCCCTGCTCTGCACATTAAGAAAAAGACATGTCCGCCTGATATATATAATTATCTGTGTGGCCTTATCGATACGATAATGAAGTTATATTTCGGTTCCGCACCGCGGGTTCATATGCACGAAGAAGAGATGGACGACGAAGTTATATCTTTTTCAGAACTCGCACCTTACGATGAACTTGAGATTTATTCAATTCTTATGCAATTTATTGCTTTCTGCGGAAAAAACATTAATCTTTTCCGTGAGCCCGAGTCTGCCTCAGCTTCGACTAATTTTAAAAAACAATGCCTCTCTGAGCAATGTATGCAGCTACCTCTCAGAGCACTTTACGGAAGATCTGACTCTTGAAAGCGTCGCTGCTCATGCAGGTTTCAGCAAATATTACTTCGAGAGGATTTTTTCCGAATACACCGGAATGACCTTATATCAATATCTTCAGCAGATGCGAATAAGCTATGCCAAAACGCTTCTTTCAAATCCCGAACTGACCGTCACAGATATTTCCTATCAGGCCGGCTTTACAAGTTGTACAGCTTTCACACGTGCATTTAAGAAAGCCACCGGCTATCCGCCTTCACAATTCAGGATACTTAACGAGGAGCAACATCCGCTCTCCGCAAATCCGCATTTTGCAAAAATAAGGCCGTAATAAGCAATATCGCTTCACCAAAGTCCAAAGAAAAAGGGTTGTGAAAAGTTTTTGCTTTCCACAACCCTTATATTGATTGCTTTTTAGTATTCTCTTTTATCCCTGTGTATATTTCTGAAGTTCCTCAATCTTCGCAATAATACCGTCCATAGACTTCTTGAACTGTGCAACGAGTTCAACGTTTCTTGAACTTGCCTTGGAAGCCTCGGTCGAACTTGCACTTATCTCTTCACTCGTAGCTGACAACGTGCTGGCGCTGTCTACAATCTCGTTATTTGCACTGCTAAGTGATGAAATGAAATTAGCAATATCATTGATAGCCTGACTAAGTTCCGCAAGTTTCTCACTGATAAACTCAAACTTCTTGGATGCGCTCTGTGTATATTCAGTCTCGCGGATTGCAGACTGTGAGCTTATTGTAGCGCAGTCAGCGACTGTATCGGCATTCGCTGTAAGAATCTCAATAATACGTGTAATATTCTCTGTCTCATTTCTTGTCTGCTCGGCAAGATTTCTGATCTCATCGGCAACTACCGCAAATCCCTTACCCACTTCGCCCGCTCTTGCAGCCTCTATGCTGGCATTGAGTGCAAGAAGGTTGGTCTGTGATGAAATTGAAAGGATAATGCTTGTGATTCCGCTTACATCCTCAGTGTTGGAACGAAGTTCATCCGCAGCTGTCTGAAGATTTTCTCCTGCTTTTCTGGCTTTTTCAACCTCTTCAAACAAGGATTCCATGACACCCATGCCTTCTTTGAGGGCATCTGCAGCTTCGTTGTTTATGTTCTCAACTATGTCCGCACTCTTCTTGGTATCATCGATAATATCCTGAATATCATGCGTCTGGGTTGTCTGATGAGTAATTGCCTCAGCGGTATTCTGCGTTCCAACCATGATGTTTTCCATAGTCTCATCAAGAAGCTCTACAGATTCACCGATAGTTTTAAGCGCTTCGCTTACGGAAGAAACGTCTTCCACTACACTGTCGGCAACTTCCGTGATTTTTTCGGTGATAGTCTTATTTTTATCCGAAACCGATGTAACTTCATCAAGTGATTCCTCAAAGAATCTTGAAAGAAGCCCATAACCCTTAAGGATCGTAACAACCGTAAGGATTGAAATGATCGCCTCTATCATGATAACTTCGATATCATTCTGAATATTCGCTGAAGTAGTAATAGTAAGTATTACTCTTATAAGATTGGAAACGGCAAATCCGATAACTCCGACTTTTACACTTAAGCTATCAAGTGTAAGAAGAAATACGATCAAAAATGGGATCATATATGGATATGTCGTACCCGTGTTCCCGCTGTTAAGCATTGCACAATAAACTATAGAATATGTGATCGCAAGTATTCTTATATATGTAACTCCACCCTTACTGATGAAAAGATACACCGAATCTGCGATAAATACCAATATAACCATTATCAAAGGGATAATTCCTCTGATCGGAGCAAGATCTGACATTGTGATCTGCGACATTAGACCGACAATTGAAAAAAAAGTCGTAATTACGTGAATTAGAAATACTAGTTTACAAGTGCGTTTTAAATGATTTTCCTGCATAGCGCCCTTCCTCCGTTCTTTTACTATATTATAGATTATACCACCCTATTACGCATTTACGTAAATCTTGACAATCTTTACGGATTTTTAGCGAATTTTACAACTTTTTTATAAATATCACGTATATTTAAATCAATAAAAAAGCATTTCGCTCGCGAAATGCTAGCGCGCGAGCGGATTGCGTAAGCAATATATTCCTTACCGCGAGCTGCGCATCCCTGCGGAGCGTTTTTATTGAATAGGGAATTTCAGAGAAATTTCCTATTCAATAAAAAACTGCAACTGCCTATTTTCTGACAGTTGCAGACTCTTATATATATCACGGCAAAGGGGTTACCGCCTTATACGTTGAACTTATCTGTTGTATCCTGAAGATTTATGATGCTATCCATTACATCCTTGGTCTCACCCGAAACATTCGCACTGTATTCTGTGATACTCTGCATATTGTTCGAGATATCGCGAACCGCTTCGCCAAGCTCTTTCTGCACGGAATTTATTCTTTCCAGTACATTGTTGATATCGGCTACGGATGTGCTTACTTCCTTGGCACCGCTGCCAAGCCCCTTACTTATGTCGCTGTAATAATTTGCATCATCCATGTAATTCTTCGCAAGAGTCTCAAGATTATCATAATCTTTAAGCACTCTGTCGGTAAGAAATGTGATGATCTGATTACTTACTCTCGAAAGCTCATTTACATTGGCTGTAACTTCGTTTGTAAGTGCATTTACCTTATCAATCTCATTTCCTGTTGTAGTACTTAAGCTGTTGATCTCACTTGCGACAACCGCAAAACCTTTGCCCGCTTCTCCCGCTCTTGCCGCTTCTATGCTGGCATTGAGTGCAAGAAGATTTGTCTGGCTTGCGATATCCTGAATTGCACTTGCCACATTCACGATCTGCTCAATTACCTGAATTCCCTTAAGAGCTTCTTCAAGCTCCTCTTTTGCCCTGTTCGTCATCTCAACCGCATGATTCTTGTTTGCAAGGATCTCGGGAACCATCTCTTTAACTCTTCCGATCACTTCATTGGTTCTGTCGCTCATACTCTTGGTATCAGCCGCAAAGCTCTCCGTTGCAGTCATAACATTATCACATATCTTGTCAATGTTCTGGATGCTGGCCGTCTGGGTCTCTATGCCTCCCTCCGTGCGTTGCATCGCTTCATTTATCTCGGAAATACTGTCTTTGATATCGGTAATCTTATCGGACGCACTCGTCATCTTGTCTTTTATAAGCTGCGATTCGTCTTTAGTCTTATGTATCGTATCAATGACGCGGTCTTCGAGCTCTGTCAAAAGATATCTTATTTCTTCCGTCTCTGAGCGGGTCTGCTTGATATTTTCATTGCCTATGACTTTCTCTTTTACAAAAGACTTCATTTCTTCCATAGGCGCAAGCTGCACACCTATAAGCTTTGTCATAATAACAATTACAGCAGCTATTGCTATCAACGTAATAATTATGGCAGTTACGATAAGTTGTGTTATGGTACCGCTGACGTTTTTCCTTGGCATAACAAGACCAAGCGCCCAGTTACAGCCTTCTATAGTGGATGTTGCGATGTAATTCTTTTCGGAATCGTAGTCCTTCGTAAGAACCACTTCGCTACCCGGCGTCGTAATTATCGAAGATATGCCCGGCATAACGTTAAGCACAGCCGTTGCCGTCTCTTCCCCCGGAAGGAACGCATCATTTTCATGCATTATGTAATTGCCGCTTGCATCAACAAGGAAGCCGTACTCGCCTTTGCTGTACGGAATGCTGTTGACAACATTTGCGATATAATCAAGGGTAAAATCTGCTCCGAGAACGCCCGCAAGCTGGCCGTTCCTGTAAACAGGCGTTGCGATTGTGATACACATACCACCAATCAAAACGTCCATATAAGGATCTGTCACTATGGTCGTTCCTGCTGCCTCTGCTGCCTTGTACCATCCCCTCTGTGTGGGATCGTAGCCCTCAGGCGGCTTTGCATTTGGATCCATCTGCAGATGTGTCTTATCTGCCATACCATAATAAAGATTAAGAAACTCAGAATGTCCGGCAGCCTGCGTCGTGACCATCTGCTGAGCATGTTCAACATTATAGGATTTGTCGGGAAGTGCAGCCAATGCCGCAGCACCTGCACTGTTAAGACCTTTTTCCATCTCAATCCAGGCATTAATCGAATTTGCATACTTATCAGCGTTTATCTGAAGCTGATTTGTAAGCTGTCCGGTAAGCTTGCCACCCGACGTTCCGACAATAACTGCCGAGGAAATGACCATTGCCGCGACGACAATGAGAATTACAACTAACGTAAGCTTTTCTTTGATAGTACCTTTCATATAAAACAGTTCCTCCTGCCTTTTACAAACCGGATCAAGCATCCCTTAAACGCCATTCCCCGGAAATTTTCAGTACACTCTGTTATTACTACGTTGATGCGTTATTGATTCATTTTAACATATTTTTACGATATACAGTATATTTTTCTGCGATTCAGGCGACAGAAGGAATTGAACACCTTTACTTTCTGTTTACCACATATATTCCCAGACTGACAAGCAAAAGAGCCGTCATATACCTAAGACTCAGCTTATCCCACTCAGCAAGGAAGAATGCGGACAAAAGAGCTCCGAAGATTGGATTCGAGAAACCGTAGATTGTAACCGTCGATACAGGATTGTGCTTGAGCAAAATCCCCCATATCGAGTACGCAACCGACGATATCAATGCCATGTATATGATAAGCAGAATGCCGATCGGTCTTGTCAGGTGAATCCTTCCACCTGCCGCAAATCCTACAACCATCATGACAAAGCCACCAATAAGGAACTGATATCCGCTGAGCGTCACCGGATTCTCTTTTACGGAGTACTCCTTTATAAGCACCGATGAAATTGCATACGAAACCGCAGCGATCAGGATAAAGCCTTCGCCGTTAAGCGCAAATCCCGCACCGATACTTCCGCCTGACAAGCTGACAATGATAACTCCCGCAGTTCCGAGAAGACAGCCGATTATCTTTTCCGAAGACAGGTGCTCCTGCTTCCTTACAAGGCATGCCAAAAGAATCGCAAAAAACGTTGTCATCCCATTGATTATCGACGACTTCACTCCCGATGCATGCGCAAGTCCTATATAAAAGAAAAAATACTGCAGCATCGTCTGAAAAACACTGAGAGTGCAGACCATCTTCCACGATGTTTTCTTAGGAAAAAGAACTTTTCTCTGAAGGAGGCTTCCGAAAATGATCGTCAGCACTCCCGCCAGCAAGAATCTTATTCCCGCAAAAAGAATCTGCGACACGCTGTCCTGCGCGCCGATCTCAAACATCTCATATCCCGCCTTGATACTCGGGAACGCACTCCCCCACAAGAGGCAACAGAATACCGCCAACAGACATACTACAAATTTGTTCTGCAGCAAAGTGCTTTTGGTCCCGGGGGACGGGGTTTGTGGTCCATTTTGTTTCATGAATAATTACCTTCCAAAGCTTTTATTTAGTAATAGTTCTCTCTGCCGGATCATGTCACAGCTCTTTTTCATAGCATAAAAAATCCTGATCGTACAAATGACACTCGCCCACTTCATTAAATCCAAATACCGCATATGAGCGGATTGCCTTGGTATTGTACTTACCGACAAGTATGTGAATTCCGTTACATCCGCGTCTCTTAAGCTCCTCCATGCCATGCTTAAGCATTATCCTTGCAAGTCCCTTATTCTGCTCCGCAGGAAGGACTGCAAGCCTAGCAAGCTCTCCCTCAGGTTCGAGATTCTTATCCCAACAGGGAAGCCTGTTAACTTCCTCATCTTCATCAATCGAAATCGCAGCTTTTATTATCCCGTCTTCCTTTAATACAAACAGTCCGTCACGCGCAAAATCCGCATCGATTGTCTCATTCGACGGATAATACTCATCCCACGGGCAAAGTTCCCTTCCGATCTGCGCTTTATACAGCGCCAATATCTCCTCACGGTCTTCCTCCGTGGCTGTTATGATCTTGTATTCTTTTTCCAAGTCTATAGTCCTTTCCATTGTTGTCATTTATTCATTCCGTCCACAACCTCCGCAGGCTTCACCGTTACTTCAACCCACGAGGGCACAAATCCGCTTCTTATCGCATTTCTTGCCGACCTTACATTCGACCACGCACAGCAATAAAACGGAACCTTGCCGCGTTTAAGTATCTCTTTTGCCAGCATATTAGTAAGAGCTGACGCTATTCCATTCCGCCTATACTCGGGAAGAACGTCCACTCCTATCTGCCACATATCGTCGCAGTCCGCAGAAGCCCCTGCAAATCCCACAAGCTTATCGCCATCGTACGCGCCCATTCCAAGAACATCGAGTTCCTTGCGGGCACTGCAAAGTGCATTGCTCCACTGCGGAAGATACAACGCCTTGAAATCCTCAGCTCCCAGAATCCTTGTAGCATATGGACACTCAAGCACCGGCATCTTTTCAATATCGGGCAAAAAGAACTCTGCCATGAAACACACCTTATGCCCAAGTTTTTCAATCCTCTCAATGAGCCAATTCATATTTGGCGTCTCAAAGCAGTGATAAAACTCAAACTTTCCGACGTACTCTTTTACAATATCCGCAACTTCATCCGATGTAGCCGCAACCACGTTATTACCGTACGTAATGAAATTGCACGTTATCGGCTCCTTATAGTACTTGCGCGCCTTCTCACCTAGCCTGAACGGAACAACAACATTTTTATCCGACAAAAAATCCTCCGCACGGCAACCGTTGTCTTCCGCCGACTGCCGAAGCGCTATTTCCAGTATTTCTTTGTTAGTCATTTTTAATCCTCTATGGTCCATGGGGACGGGGTTTGTGGTCCATTTTTCAAAGTACTTCTTTCAAAAACTCCACCACACCGATATCCTGCCTGTCTACGTAATTCTCAAGTTCATCCTTGTTTTCTTTTCCAAAAGCAACAAGATTGTCTATCTCGTTATTATGCGTACTGTCCTTGAATCTGCCAAGCGCCGCGGTTAACTCATCCGCACTCATAGATGACTGAAGCACCGTGCCTATACCATATTTTCTGCCGTTAGTTATAAGATAGGTTTCTCCGACATTTTTGATACTATTCCTAATCTCTTTTCCGGCTTCTTCCTCAAGTTCTCTCATCGCGGTAATAAGCGGATCAAGTTTTCCCGTCACATCATCCTTATCTTCAGGATCCATCGCGCCTCCAATAAACTGTATCTTGCCTGTAAATTCAGAACCCGCACCATTTAGAGCAACAATATATTTTCCTTCACAAGATTTTAAAAGACATCCCGCGTAAAGATTCCTGCACGCAAATTCTCCCAAATCATGTATTTCACTGTACTTGTAATTCGCATAATCGGAAAGTGCGCACTCCAAGGTAATCTCGCCGTTGTTGTTCTCCATATCAAGCACCGAATACACCGGCCCGTTAAACATTCCGGGATGCTGCCTTTTTTGCTCATTCCAATATATTGAAACCTGTTCTTTTAGATTCTCCGGTAATTCCAGTATGTTCTCTTCGCCTTTTATGATCAGTTCTTTTGCCTTGATAATTGTAGTCATGTTCACCTCTCATCTATTTGCTATAGTCTACATGGGACGAGGTTTATGGTTCATTACAAAAAGTCGCATATATCCTATTTCTAAATTTATCTTTCACCCGTCTTAATGAATCGTATCAATTCCTCAACATCATCAAAATCGTCATAGTCTCCAATAATACCTTTCCTGTGATAGACTATGCCGTTTCGCTCATTCCTTTCTAGACAGTTAAGCAGTTCTTCCTCTCCGTATCTCTTTACAAAAAGTGTGAATCCATACGGCTTTATCTTGCCAAACATGCCTTTCTTGCAGTCGCTGTCGCAATCGTAGCAATGCCCATAGTCTTTCTCTTTGGAGCACTTCCTGTTCTCGCACCAAGCATCTCCCGGGCACTCACCAGAGTCACAACCTCCGCAATGATCGTTCTCACTGCAAAGGCAGCACGCCAATCCGCACCTTGCTATACCAAGTTCTCTTTTCATATTTTGCCATCTCCTACACAAATAATTCACTCACAGAGTACAACACCGCCTTGCCTATAATCACCACTCTATCCGCCTGAATTCTGCATTCAAGCTTGCCTCCTCGTTCAGATGCCTGATACGCGTGAATTTCTTTTTTTCCAAGTTGCTCTGCCCAATACGGCGCAATCATGCAGTGAGCGGAACCGGTAACAGGATCTTCATTTATCTTATCTTTCGAGGTAAAAAATCTTGAAACACAATCATACTCTTTTCCCGGAGCCGTTACACCAACTCCACCGCCATCAAGTTGAATCATCTCATCAAAATCAGGCGACATCTCGCGAATTATCTGTTCATCTTCATAAACAAGCATAAGATCACGATCAATAAACGCTCTGACAGGCGTATGCCCCGTTGCCTTGGTCATCTGTTCAGTGACAGGTGTTTCATTAAGCCGATATGCCGGAAAGTCCATGACAATCTCATCCTGCTGCCTATGAATAAACAGATCACCGCTCATGGTATGAAAGGTAATGTTATCCGCGTTCTTCTCATAATAGTTAAAAAGAACAAACGCCGTCGCCAACGTCGCATGTCCGCACAAATTGATTTCTCCCCCAGGTGTAAACCAGCGGAGATCATATCCGTCATTGGATTTCACGGCAAATGCCGTCTCCGAAAAATTATTCTCCCTGGTAATATTCATCATAAGTTCTTCAGGCAACCACTTATCCAAAACACAAACTGCCGCCTGATTTCCATGAAAAAGCTTGTCTGTAAATGCATCTACAATATACTGTCTCATCTCTTGTCCTTATCCTTGTCTTTATCTTTTGCCATAAGAGTCTCAAGTGCCTTAGCCAGTTGCTCCGCAGAAACCGCTGATATCTTATCCGCATACTTATTCTGCTTGAGCTCGATTTCTTTCAGTTTCTTATCCTGGTTCTTTTTATCCATGCTTATCACCCTTTAACAAGCGCCGCAAGCCTCTTGCCGCAGATTACGCCGACAATACAGCACGCAAAACTAAGCGCCACATACACTCCGCCTGCGCCATACTGCTTCTTTTCAAAAAGATTAACCGCCTCAAGCGAAAACGTAGAAAACGTTGTAAAGCCTCCGCACACTCCCGTTTTCCAGAAAAGAACAGTATTTCCCGATATACCCTCATGGTTATCGGCAAGCCCTACGATAAATCCGATCAAAACTGCACCTAAAATATTTGTAACAAGCGTCAGTATCGGAAATCCGGATTTAACCGGAATAAGACTTATCGCATATCTTAGCACCGCTCCCAAAGCTCCTCCGAGAGCAACAAACAAAAAATTCATACACACCTCTCCACCATATCAATCTCATAATCCATCAGCTCATAAATCCAATCACCAAGCTCCGAAAGCTCAAATCCCAGCGCCCGCGCTTTCTGCGTATCAAGGCTCATGTCATTTTCAAGTCCATTATAAGGAGCCATGTCACCATCTTTGCTGTAAACCGCAGCCTTTCCGGTTCTCTTTTCAATATAACCGATAAGCTCAGAAATCTTGACAATTCCCTTAGAGCAGCCATTTATCGGCCCGCACACATCGGCACCTGCAAGAAACGCGATAAACTCGCCTGCTTCTTTTTCATGGATAAAAGAAATTCCATAATCAAGGTCATCCACAAACATCGGCAACTCATTCATGATATGCTCTACATAAAACCGAAGCCTTCCGGTATAGTCATTCTCGCCCAGCACGATGGGATACCTGACAAACACGCATTTTTCCGCATTCATAAACTCATAAGCCGCTCTTTCCGCCTGCCTCTTGGACTCACCATAATCCTGCGTTCTGTCCGCCCAAACCAGCGGATGTGCAGCCGCATCAAACTCTTTTTCCCCGATAAGCAGCGCATCTTTCGCATAAACCGAGCACGTCGACATCTGAATATACCTATCACACTTGATATTGGGCAAAAGAGCTCTCACATCATTTGAACTGTACGCAACCTTGTCAATTACCACTTCAAAACTCCCGTCACCTACAGCTCTTTTGACACTTTCCGTATCAGTCCTGTCCATAACAATATGCCTAACGCTCCCGCAAAAACTAAGCGCATTATTCCCGCGCGTCGCGACCGTCACATCATGCCCCGCATTTATAAGCACATTCACCATAGGAATGCCAAAAAATCTCGTCCCACCAACAACTAAAATCTTCATACTCTGTCACACTCCCGCCGGCCAACCTTCATGTTTCCTTATCCTTGCATAAATAATGTATGAAGCAATGACCGTAAACATATCCGCGACAGCCTGCGTCCACACAATTCCCGTCATTCCAAACAGACGGTTAAACAGGATAAGGATAGGTATGTTAAAGACAATCTGTCTTATCACGGCAAGCCAAAAAGATTCTTTTCCGCGCCCGATTGCCTGTGCAAAATGAACCATCGAAAAGCAAAGGAACATAAGCGGCGTCGCAAAGCACCTCGCACGAAGGAACTGCGTTCCAAAGCGCACCGTGTCGGGATCTCCGATAAATGCCCTCATGATCAAAGGCGCAAATGCATAATACAAGATCACACTCACAACTCCTATCGCAAGCCCCACTACTCTGCCGAATCTGAAAATTCCGTCCATTCTTTTTCTATCGCCCGAAGAATAACTGTACGCGATCAGCGGAACCATGCCCATGCAGATACCGATTCCGATATTAAGCGGCAGACGCTCGGCTTTAAGCACAATTCCGATGGCGGCCAGCTCAACATCGCCATATGACGCTGACAGGCGATTTATCACGATCGTACATAGGTCAAAAAGAAGCACTCCCACAGCCGCAGGAATTCCCACTCCAAATATTGAGTAAAAAGACTCTCTCGAAGGATATTCGCCGTTTGTCCTAAATCTGAGAATAGTTTCTTTTCCCGCCTTATGGTAAGTAACGATAAAATACACCGAAACCACAATATTACTTAGCATAGTTGCAAGCGCAGCACCCATAACCTGCTTTCCGTCAGGCAAAATCACAAACATAAAAATAGGATCAAGCACAGTATTAAGCACGCCTCCCATACTAAGCCCAAACGATGCCTTTGCCGAAAGTCCTATGCTTCTTAGCATTGATGAAACCGTGCTGCTGAAAATAAACGGTACTCCACCGATAACAACCACAAAAAGCATGTACTGCCTGGAAAACTCAAGCACATTTTCGCTTGCCCCAAGAAAAACAAGTATCTTCGCCATCCCTATCAAACTAAGTAATGAGAAAAGGCATCCGACTCCCAGCGCCATCCATATACAGGCCGCTGACACTTTCGATGCTTCTTCATCATTTCCCGCACCGATAAGGCGCGCAATAAGCGTACCTCCGCCGACTCCAAAGATATTTGATATCACAATCGTAAGCATATAAATCGGCATCACCAGAGAACAAGCCGCCACCATGTACGGATTATTCGTCCTTCCGACAAACCAAGTATCCGCAAGATTATATATCAGTGCAATCAGCTGACTCGCAATCGCCGGAAGCGCCATCACTCCCAGCGCATGCGGTATATTATCTTTTTCAAAAAGAAATTTCTTATCTTCCATGGGTTCCTCTTTCGTTGGTATCCGTCCTTTTGGTCCATAGGGACGGGGGTTGTGGTCCATTATTGCACAACATATAATATATACCGTTTTTCACAGATTTTTTGCCATACACACCGCTCCGACCAGATTATCATACGGCGGATAATTCTCGATTTTGCTGTAGCCAAGCTTCTCATAAAGTCCAACAGCATCAGCCATTATCGCTCTTGTTTGAAGAATTGTTCTTTTATATCCAAATTCTCTAGCTCTATCTTCAATCTGCTTCATTAAATCTTTGGCAATGTGCCTGCCTCTGTAATCAGGTTCCACCCAAACACGCTTAATCTCAGCATCATCTTCCGAATATGGCTTAAATCCCGCACATGCAACAGCAACGTCCCCGTGATATGCAATAAGCACATTGGGAATTCCGTCAGAATGATTATATGGCACAAAAGCTCTTCTTTTCTCTATTCCGCCAACAATCTTGCTGTAATACTCCTCTGTCTTTTTATAAAACTCCTGAAAATCCTTATTACTTCCATCTGTCCATTTATAAACTATGTTGTCTGACATAAAGGCGCCCTCTTAAGCACTATTCATGTGCTTTCCCATCAGGCGTGCGTTATCGCCTGAAACATAAACTCATCCTCACCGGTTTCGTCGAAGAACTTTCCTCTTACAAAAAGATGTGTATCTTCCTCGATAACCTCGCTCTTATCATAACCTGTCGAATCGTTCGGTGTAAATGCGAGAATGACTTTCTTAATTTCTTTTCCAAAGGCAGCTATCACGCGGTCAAGCTCGCCACTGCCTATAACTGCATGAAGAATTAACGTATCGCTCTCAATCTCAGCAATCGCATAACTGTCACAATCCGCAATGTAAAAAGTATTTTCCTGCATAAACTGAGACAGATAAAACATATAAAGTCCCGAATTGGAAACCATGTACATCTTGGCATTCTGCTCAGTTTTATTAAGAATTTGCACCATTTTGTCCCAATCTCTCTTTTCCGACATTGGAACAAGCTGCGCAGTCCGCTCTGCATCATTATTAACAGCCTTACTAAACTGAAATTCTCTACTCTTTCGAAAGCCAAACTTAGGATAGAAATCAACGACAGAATCGTTTGCAAAAAGATATATTCCATCAACTTTGTTTTCGTAGTCTTCAACAATCTTCTCCATCAGCATCCTTGCGTATCCCCTCCCCCTGTAATCAGGATCGGTCATTACCGTTCCAATCTGGATAAGCTTAACAATTCTGCCGTCATAATTCATATTGCAAGCATTCACCGAAACATTCGAAACAACTTTTCCATCGATAACGATCGAATACGGAATGTAATTATCTTTCCAAAAGCCGTTTCGGTACCAGTCTTCAAAATTCAGCCCGCCAAACACCTTTCCGGCAAGCTCATTGAAGGAATATCGAAGCGATTCGTTATCTCTGTAATTCTTTTCGATTGTCATATTACAAACCCTTCCTTATAACTTGTCACAGCTCAAGCAACATATATACAACTTCCTGATACCCGCTTACTCTTGAGTTAAAACCTCTGGGATTGCGGCCATACTCCACAAATCCCATCTTCTTGTATAATGCCACCGCTCTTTCATTCTCTGCAACAGCATTTAATTCCAGCTGCGTGTAGCCTGCTTCTTTGGCACATTCTATGCAAGCTTCCATAAGAGCCTTGCCAATCCCAAGCCCCCAATACTCCTTCAAAATAGCAATTCCAAGCTCTGCGCGGTGCTTAAGCTTGTACTTTGATCCAACCGCTTCGATACCAGCTGTTCCGGCGGCAACACCGTCTACCACTGCAACTATCTCAATCTCATTTGGACTCTCCGTTTTCTCCTTAAGGAACTCCGCCTCCTGCTGCGCATCGAAACTATTTTCATCAGGATAGGATAAAAGATAATCCGTCTCCGCATGAGTCTCATTAAAATTCACAAAAACAGCCTCGCCATCAGCATATTCGCCGTTTCGAAGAAGTGCCTCTCTTCCGTTTTTTAAAGTAATAATCTTGTTATATTTCAGAGGCTTCTGGCATGATGGTGGGTACTATGCCAGTCCTCTGATGTATATTTGCAATTGAAAAACCATCTGTGTTTCTGTAATGTATTAGCGTCCAAACTATACTACAGAGATACCAGAGGTACCCACAGATGGTTTCTGCTAATACATTATGTAAAAAATTGCTCAATGTCAATCATGCTATCGTAGAAGATGCAAACTTCTATCTTGATCGGGATGGTGTTACCCACCTCAGAATCCATGCGCGGACGGATAAATGGCATCAGGATGATTGTCCGTTCTGCCACAGACGCTGTCCTCGTTACGACCAGAGGATAGATCAGCCGCGCACTTGGAGAAGCCTTGACTTTGGTGCAACACTCGTAGAGGTTGAGGGGTGGACACATCGTATAGAGTGTCCTGAGCATGGTGTTGTAACAGCCTATGTTCCTTGGGCATATCCAGGAAGCGGATTCACCCGGGACTTTGATCTGACAGTCGGATGGCTTGCAGTTTATCTTCCTCGCAGTGTTGTATCAGAGTATATGCGCATCGACTGGGAAACAGTTGGGCGTTGTGTAAACAGAACTCTGAATGACATTGAACCTGAGCGCTCCAGAAGACTTGATAACCTTATAAACATTGGCATTGATGAGACCAGCTATAAGAAAGGTCACAAGTACATTACGGTTATCGTTAACCACGATACAAATACCGTTGTTTGGGCAGCACAGGGGCATGGTAAAGGTGTGCTGACGAAGTTCTACAAACAGCTTACTCCAGAACAGCTTTCATCCATCAAGGTTGTTACCGGAGATGGAGCAAAGTGGATCACGGAATGCGTTAACGAGTTCACTCCGGATTGTGAGCGCTGTGTTGACCCCTTCCACGTCGTACAATGGGCTATGGAAGCTCTTGACGAGGTTCGCCGTGAAGTATGGCGTGAAGCCTACGCTGAGTTCACACGCTTATCCAAAGAACATCCTCGTAAGAAAGGACGCCCCAAGGCAGATGATCCGGAAGCCGCTATATTGAATGCAGCCAAGGCTAAAGCAGATGAAATCAAAAACTCAGCTTATGCACTCGGCAAGGCTCCCGAAAATCTGACAGAGAACCAACAGAACCGGGTTACCATGATTGCTGAGAATAACAGTCGTCTGTATCGAGCTTACCGAATGAAGGAAACGCTCCGTCTCATCTTAAAAATCAAAGATACTGACGAAGCAGAAGCCGCTCTTAATCGGTGGCTCTGGTGGGCAAGTCACAGTAGGATTGATGCTTTCAAGGAGCTATACCTCAAGATCAAACGTCACAGGGATCACATACTCAATGCAATACGGCTGGGTATGAGCAATGCACGAATTGAGGCTACTAATAACAAAATCAAACTGATCGTCCGCAAGGCATATGGTTTTCGCAATATCCAAAACATGCTCGATATGGTCTACTTAGTATGCTCGGATTTGAGGATTCCACTTCCTAACAGAAAACCTCGAGGCGCATGATCAGCATAAATGCTGGGGATGATGGCATTTTTCACCCACCATTACCCCTGAAGAGCCATATTTCATTTCTATTCTGTCTTCCAAAATTCTGTACGGTCCATTTTACGTCTGCCTGTACCGTACGCATCTTCTGTCGCTCATCTGTGCGGTGCTAATTTACTTCCCTGCACCGTACAGATCTTATCCCGCGCCTGTGTGCGGTGCTTATTCACTTCCCCGCACCGTACATATCTTCCACGACTTTCCTGTACGGTGCATATTAGCTTTTCTGCACCGTATATATCTTATGCCGCTCATCTGTGCGGTGCTAATTTACTTCCCTGCACCGTACACATCTTATGCCGCTCATCTGTGCGGTGCTAATTTACTTCCCCGCACCGCACATATCTTCCACGACTTTCCTGTACGGTGCATATTAGCTTTTCTGCACCGTATATATCTTATGCCGCTCATCTGTGCGGTGCTCTTTCACTTTTCTGCACCGCACGCATCATACGCCGCTCCTCTGTACGGTGCTTATTCACTTCCCTGCACCGTACATATCTTCCACGAATTATATATATGTTTCATCCAATATTCCGTGTTCATTTAGTTTCCTCAAGCCCCTCTCTCGTAAGTAAATACTTCTTCGTGCACACTTCCTCAATATACTTCCTATCATGCGATATGCTGATCACCACACCAGGAAAAGAAGCTATCATCTTCCTGATAACAGGTCCCGAAAGTGGCGAGAAGTTACGCGTTGGCTCATCCAAAACAAGCACATTCGCATCGGAAAGACTCATCTTAAGAAGCAACACTTTCGCCTTCTGCCCGCCCGAAAGCTCCCTGATCGGATGCTCCATCTCATCCGCGGTATATTTAAGCGAACCAAGATAAGTCCTTATGCGCGTGCGAACCTCCTTATCTCCCGTGTCATCCAAAAATTCCACCGGCGTCACATCAAGATCAAGCAAATCCTCGTAGTTCTGCGGCATATACTGTACCCTCAGGTCTTCTCTTGCCAGAAGTTCATCCGCAATCAACCTAAGAAGCGTAGTTTTCCCAACTCCATTTGTTCCAACAATGCATACCTTCTCAGGTCCTCTTACCCTTAGAAAAATATCTTTTGCCAAGACCTTTGAACCATCGGGCGCAACCAGCTCATCAAGAGGAAACTCGATAACCGTCTTACCTGCCGGCATCTTCGAATTTTCTTTTCCCAGTTTAAAAAAGATTGCCTCCTCCTGCTCAGGCCGCTCCGTCATGTTCGCATCCTGCTTCTCAAAGCGCTTTTCCATCGACTTCACCGCGCGCATTTTATCCTTAAGCATCTTTCCGACTCCCGGCTCCTGCCGCGAAACATTCGAAAGTGCCCGCTCAACCTTATCATGAATCCTGTTGTATCTCTCGTCGCGAAGCTTCTTTTCCTTGCGGTCGTTAAGCGCAAGCTGCTCCTGCCTCTCAAAAGCCTCCGCTCTATGCGCGATGTAATGCCTGTAGTTGTCCTTCACGACCACGTAGCGGCTCTTAGTCTTACGCATAATCTGCTCAATATGGATTATCACGTTGGCGGTATTCTCAATAAGTGTCTCGTCATGCGAGATGAAAAGAACTATGTGCTTCCACCCATTTATCAGCCTCTCAAGCAGTTCGAGCGTGCTTATGTCGATATCATTTGACGGTTCATCTAAAAGCAGAACCGTCGGCTCATCAATCAGGATGCGCATCAGTTGCGCCTTTACTTTTTCGCCACCTGAAAGGCTCCCCATCTTTTGATCTGCGTAAAAGAAATCCTTAGAAACCCGGAATTCATTCGCCATCTCCGAGAGTTCTTTCGGTGTCTTGTCAAAAAAGCTCCCGGCTTCCGAAAAGTAATCATAAAGAGTTTTTTCTTTTTCCCATTCAGGAAGTTCCTGCGGCAGATAGCCAAGGACTTCGTCGCCAAGAATTCTCTCGCCTTCGCACTCCGCGTACTCTTCCGCAAGCTCCGGATCGTATATCCATTTCATCAGCGTAGATTTGCCGTTGCCCTCCTCGCCGATTATCACAGCCTTATCGCCGTCGTTTAGAGTCAAATTGAATTTATCAAGAATGACGCGCAGGTCCTTGCGGTGCGTTATTGTTAAGTTTTTTACGTTAAGCATATTGTTCCTCCAAAGGTAAAATGATGAGTACGTAAGGAAGCTCTGCTCTCGCATTCGCTCGCCAAAATGGTCCACTACCCCCGTCCCCTGGGACCATATGGAAAAAGAAAAAGCCTATTCTGCATACGCAAAATAGACTCACACAAATAGACCCACATTACATATAGGCTAAACATGCATGATAATCCAGATTAAGCGTACACAAAACAGCCGCCGTAAGCAGCCTCATCATCACTGATAGTGTTCACCTAAACTAATTATCTTCTGTACATATCCTCACCTAAACGCTACGCGTTCTTTCTTTATATTTTTATACATTCTTGAACATGAAGTTCAAGAATGCATAAACCAAGCCAATTAAAATCGACTTCGTCGATGGGGCTTGGTTGACTCTTGAATCACTTTCTCACGAAATCCGCAGCAAGTGCGGATTTCTGTAATTTCATCTAAGATATCATACTATTACATGCTAACATCGATAAGCCCGCCATGCAAGCGGTTTTTTAAGCCTTCTGCATGAAAGTACGCCGAAGGCTCACAACCTTTTCCAAACTCAAGGATTTCTTAAATATTCTCCGTCAACTTCCCTTTCGCCAAAACAGCCAGATGCTGCGTAGCTCTGGATACAGCCGTATACAGGCAGTGTTTGCCGAGTTCATCGGAAGGATAAGACTCCGCATCTGCATCAGCCAGGATCACGTTATCAAACTCAAGGCCTTTTGCAAGTGCAAGCTCTATCAAAAATGCACCTTTCTTTGGCAAACTGTCGCTTTCAGCAATAAGCTGCGGTGCTTTATCTCCGAGCGCACCGGCAATCTTTTCAAGACTGTAACCGCTTCTGCAAATAACTGCAGTAAGGCCGTCTTTCTTTTCAAACTCATTTATAAGAGAAATAAGTTCCTTATAATACTCGCTATCGGAATCACAGCTCTTTATAACAATCTCTTCTCCCGAGCGCTTTACCGATGAAACCATCATTTTCTTTTCCTGAGGAAGGAGCGAAGCAAACATTTCTGTTATCTCCGGTGAGCTTCGGTAACTTGTCATAAGCGGAAGCTCCACGAATTCTTTTCCTGCTGCTTCTGCCATCTCTTTTATCCGGTCAAAAGAAACCGTGCCCTTTCTGATTGCCTGGAACTCATCTCCAAGCAGCATAAAACGCGCGTTGGGGAAAAATTTACTAAATACCATGAGCTGTGCCTCAGTGTAATCCTGCACTTCGTCGATCATGACATAACGCACATTTCTATCACACTTACCAGTAAGCTCCATCTTAGTATAGATCCACTCCGCAGCAGTGATATAGTCACTTCCAAGGATTCTCTGCGCAACACGCTTAACGTTGATGAAATTACAGCGTCTGATAAAGCTAAGCGCTCCGCCAAAGTCATTTTCAATGCGGTTTTCCTCAGCCGCATCAGATCCTGCCGAATTCTCGGAATCCTCGTTAAAAATATCTTTGGTCCTTAGAATGTTTTTGGCCCTCTCTTCGAGCTCATCCGCAACCGTCTGAATCAGGCGCACTCCCATCGGGAATTTGGAAAATCTTTTTACCACTTCAAACACGTCACCCTTCGACATCACAAGCTTGCCGTTATGGGTAATATTGTAAAAATCATCCTCTTCGGGGCTCAACGTAAGCAAAGCATCATGGATCTTCTGCAAACTTCCGTCACCTGTGCCGTCATATTCGTTATCCGCAAAAGGAACGCCCACTTTCTTAAGAAACTCATGCCACGTCAAAGTCGGCGGATTGGTCTCTCCAAGATCCGGAAGGACATTGTCGATATAATCGCGGAATACCGGATTAAGGGTTAAAAGACATACATGCTCGGGGCGAAGTGTCTTTCTCTTCTGATAAAAAAGATATGCTATCCTCTGCAAAAGAACTGAAGTCTTACCGCTACCTGCGATACCGTTCACCAAAAGAACCTGCACATCGGGATACCTGATAACCGTATTTTGCTCTTTCTGAATTGTTGCCGTAATAGCCTGCATCTTGTCAGATTTGGTCTGCGAAAGAGATTTAAGGAGCATCGGATCCTCAATCGCAATCTGTGTATCAAAAAATGAAACAAGCTTGTCCTTATTTATCTCAAACTGTCTGCGAAGCTTGAGATCAACAGGTATAGTCCTGTCCTCAACCATGTAACTCGTATGTCCGTTCTCCTGATTGTAGTAAACTTCTGCAATCGGAGATCTCCAGTCTACAACCATCTGGTCATAGCCGTTTTCTGAAATTGCAGCTCGTCCGATGTAGTAGCTTTCAGGCACACTCTCGCCTTCGAACACGAGCTCAATCTTTGCAAAATAAGGCGACTCCAGAAGTTTATTGACTGTCTCGAGTCTTTTACCCAAAGAATTACTCTCAACATTGTAGGTATCAATGTAACGGTTCCATACCTCAATCTCAGCGAGAGTCTCCATCGTAGTCTCAACATCTGCGTAATCAAAACGGATGTTGTCACGAATATCATTTTTATCTTCAACCGCTTTCTCATTCAGGGCAGTAATCTGCTCCTCGAGATTCTTCTTAATATCCAGCAGTTTATTATAGGTCTTTGTCAAATGGGCCTGTTCATTTTCAAATATTTCATTTCCCATGTCATTTCTCCATACATGCATCGCATGCACATTTCATCATTCTTTAGTTCTGCATATAAATTGTAAAGAAATACTCCTCAATTGTACAGCGTCAAAAAATATACGCATAAAAAGTAGCACTTTTTTCAAATCCGAAAGTGCTACCTAAAATCAGACGTATTTATTATCATATCACAAGCTTACAAATTTATCTCTCACAAAACTCCAGCACTCTGTCATAAAAATCCTTTGCTTCTTCAAATGCGCCGTGTCCAAGTCCGTCGTAGATGTATTTATCGCTCCCCTTGATGCCGTTGCTAAGCTCTGCTGCCGCATCATTTCCTACCGTTTTATCATCGCTTCCCGCAATGATCAGCGTCGGCGCGGATATCTTTGAGAGTTCATCACGTACATCAAAATCCAAAATCGCATATGCATTCTTATAAAATCTATCGTAACTTGCAGGCTTGGTAAGCTTTGCAACAAGCGGAAATATTTTTCTGTTCTTATCAAGGTACTTTTGCGAGTACATTTTTTCGGCAGTATCAATCATAAGCGTCTTGTGATCATCTCTCCTTGCCATATCGATCCACCCCGTCACCGCATCCTTCAGAACAGAATTGGCATACGGCGCCGTCACAGCAAGAATCAGCTTTTCAACCATCTCAGAATGATTTACGGCAAGACATTGTGCAATCATTCCGCCCTGCGACACGCCAAGAACAGAAGCCTTCTCAATTCCCAAACTCTTCATCGCCAAAGCCAGATCATCCGCCATATCCTTGATGCTGTACCCATCCGGCATGTCTTCCTTCCTGCTAAACATATAAACGGTATAGTCAGCCCAAAATTTCTTGTATGAACCCGCAAGAATCCACGCTTTTCCTTTCACCGTAGCAAGTCCATCCGACAATCCCGGCAAAACAACCAGTTTTTTCGCCCCATCTCCAAAAGCAACATAATGCATCACAGTATTGCCCAAAGTTACGTAACCATTCTTTTTCATGTTTCAAGCCCCATTTCATCCGGTTATTTAGTGTAATTAATGTTCCACTACCCCCGTCCCCCGGGTCCATTCAGCACCCACGAGAACGCCTTCGCAGTCCTTATGTCCGCATCCTTGAAGTGGTTTCCTTCATTCCATTCAAGCATACTCATAACGCCTTGCTTCCGCAACAGGTCAAAAGAAATCTCAATACAATCCGCAACAGTCGCCATTACGGGATTCCTTGTCTTTGCCTCGCGATTTCCAAGACTCAGATACACCCTGTCCGCATTGATCTTGCCTGCTTTCATGTGATCAACAAATCCCGGAAACCATATAGACGGCGAAGCTGCTGCCACTCCGGTAAAAAGATCTGTCTGATAAGCCGCCCACAGCGCAAATAAGCCCGCGAGTGAATATCCGCCGATGAAGTATTTCTTTTTCTCACGTGATATTCCCGTAACTTCTTTGCCAACTGTCAGCGGTGAAAACAATTTATCTTTAGTCTTCTCTGACAGTGCCTCATCATTCGTATACTCAGACAGCACATTACCACTTCTCAAATCCTGTAATAATTCTTTCAGCGTCTCACCTGCACCGCCTCCAAAACCTTCATCTCCGAACACTGCAGGTGCCTGCCACGGCGACAGCTCCATATTCCAATCTTCAACCTTATAGGCAAGCAAAAAGAAATCCTCTCCGACACTATCTCTTATATGCGCAATTTCTTTTTCCATACCCGAAACTTCATGTTCCCCGAGCATCTGTACAAGTACATTTGCAGAATCGGGATTTCCGTATTCGTAACGCTTCATCCGATAAGCCTCCAAGCCAGCATATTAGCAGCATTTGCTCTATTCGGTTTCATCACCGTAAAATCATGATTAGCATTGTTTCCATCATTGGAAATCAAGCTCAGTATCGGTTTCATCACCAAAATCATGATCAACATCGATTTTAACCTATAAATCCGCGTCTTTTCGCCTCATCAATCAGCTTTGGCTGAATCAGCGGATAAGTCAGCTCTTGCGGCACCTCATCAAATAACGCAATTCTCTCGATCTCACTGTGGAGCTCTTTTTCCAGCTCTTTAATCTCAGCATAGAACAGGCCGCCGAAAGTTTCCGCTCCATCGAACTCATCAGGCGCTGTAACCAAATAGATGCAGACCGGTTTGATATCATACTTCACCGCACCAGTCTCCTCATAAAGCTCACGCTTTGCGGCATCCAATATAGATTCGCCATCTTCTCTGTGCCCGCCCGGAATCTCATATGTACTGCGCTCTCTGTGCTTGCAAAATACATACTTTCCATCCATCTTAGCAATAATAACCGCAAATTTAAGATGTGAATCTTCCATCTTGTCGTAAAATTTTATCTGCATGTTTTCACCTTCGTTCTATATTGTTGTGGATTGATTTCATGGCGCCGATTGACTCAACTTGGTGATTTTCTTTTCCGCAGTCATGCGGCTCCCCCGGCAATTGACTCAACTTAGCATTTCCCCCTCTGCAGTAATCCAATTCCGCTCCTGCGAATGACCCTATTCCGCAATTTCCTCTTCCAGAGTCATAGTATCTCGCAAAGATATATGACCTAAATCAGCTTTTTCACCTTCTAGGGTCATAGCACCTCAACAAGCTATATGACCTAAATCAGCCTTTTCACCTTCTAGGGTCATAGCACCTCAACAAGCTATATGACCTAAATCAGCCTTTTCACCTTCTAGGGTCATAGCACCTCAACAAGCCATATGACCTAAATCAGCCTTTTCACCTTCTAGGGTCATAGCAGCTCGCAAAGCCATATGACCCAAATCAGCTTTTTCACCTTCTAGGGTCATAGCATCTCGCAAAGCCATATGACCCAAATCACCCTTTTCACCTTCTAGGGTCATAGCATCTCGCAAAGCCATATGACCTAAATCAGCCTTTTCACCTTCTAGGGTCATAGCAGCTCGCAAAGCCATATGGCTCAGATTGCCATTTCTTCTCCTGCAGTCATCCGATTACGCCCAATCACTCTTCGCCCCTACACCTGTATCAATACCCTCTCGCCTTATCAACCACATGCTTAAGCGGCCTGCCCTCGGCGTAATTGACCATATTCTCGCAGAACATCTCAACATTTTTATCGAGCGTATGATCAAGTGTCAAATTGCCTGCCACATGCGGCGTTATGATCAGGTTCTTAGTATTCCAAAGAGGACTTGCCTCCGAAAGCGGCTCGTTTGCAAATACATCAAGCGCTGCCCCCGCAAGCCTTCCACTCTCAAGATTCTCTATAAGTGCACTTTCATCAATTGCCGATCCGCGTCCGACATTCACAACATATGCGCCCTTAGGCAGAAGTACCATTCTTTCTTTGGATAACACCCCTTCTGTCTCCGCAGTCCCTGGAAGGCACATGACCAGCAGCTCGGTATCACGGAGCACTTCATCAAGCTCATCAATTCTGAATATCTTGTCAAAAGAACTTTCGCTGCATTTTCCACTCCTGCACACGCCTACAATACTCTTAGGTTCAAACGCTTTCGCTCTTTTTGCAAAAGAACTTCCTATATCACCGGTACCAAGCACCGTAATCCTACAGTCCTTAAGCGACTTCTGAGGCAACGGTCTACCCCATTCTCCCAAAATAGACTTTCTGAAAAAGACATGCATTTGCCTCATCATCATAAGACTCACCATGATTATATGTTCCGCAATGCTCACTCCATATGCCCCTGCAGAATTGGTAATGATGCAGTCCTCATTTGCAAATACACCCGGTTTCAAAAGAAAATCAACACCAGCTGAAGGTGCACAGAACCACTTAATATGCCTGCTCTTTCCGATTGTTTTTAATCCTGTTCCATAAAAGACTTCTGCATCCTCAAACCCTTCCGGGATGCTGTCTTCAGAATCTATAAAACAGACTTCAGCACCGACTTTATCTGCCGTTTCTCTTATCATATTCTTGTGCCTCGATTTTAATGCATTGTTATAAACAATTATTTTCATCTAACCCCCATCCTTGTATATCAATTACAAACTTTATATCCGTAAAAGCCATTTCTCTTATTTCTACGTGTACAAAATCTATTTATGGATTCTATGTCCGTATTATTACTCCTAAATCCACTTACCTCTACGTGTACAGATCAATTCTAAGGTTTTAATGTCCGTAAAGTCACTTCTACATTAGCTCATTTCTACGTGTACAGATCCATTTCTCAGATTCTATGCCCGTAAAGCCATTACCACATTCACTCATTTCTGCGTGCATAAATCTTTTTCTCGGATTCTATACCCGTAATACCATTCTCTATTCGATGCAAGAAGTCAGCCTTGCACAATAAAAGACAGCGTCTTTGCAATCTCAGACTCTGTGCAGCCAATCTGCTGTGCCGCATGTTCAACAGTATCTATAGTCTCCGCATGCTCTGTAAGCCTGTCTCCAAAACCTTTTTCTTCAAGAAATTCTTTTACCCTTGTATTTAGCATATCTAAGCTCCTCCGATCACTTTTTTCACTTTGGATTACCTGGGATTTCCTGATGTTTCTCTTCCCTCGTCTTCGGGAGAATATTCACTCCAAATTCCCTTTGAAAACCCAAAACTGTAAATTGAAAATCTTTCAAGTGTAGATCCATTCTTCAGATCATATGCATTTAAATCTTTTTTCAAATAATCCTTTTGAACCGTCTCTGCTTCATCATTCGCTATATTAGGATATGATAATAATACATAAATAATCCGCTTATTATCATTGTCGATAAGTGCATATTCATAAACACTACTATACCCGTCCGATGACACGTATGCTGGAAAATTATATGTTTCTGTATCATATATGATATTTTCTATATGATAATCACTATCCTCACGATTTGTTTCGAACACCGTGCAAGATATCTTTGACAAGCGTTCTATTTCTTTTTGGAACTCATCATCTTCATATGTGGCAGAAAAAAATATATATCCATCCGTATCAAACATTCCTGTTTTAAGAGCCGATTCATATTCTACAGAAACAGCATTTTGGCCATCATTTGGAAAAATAAATAATCCGGTATCAAGATCAGATCCGTATTCTTCAAGCAAATACTCTTTATCATAGTTATCGATTCCCGACTTCTTATCATAGGGCTGGCTAGCCTCAAAAAAAGCAAGTCCGATAACAAGCGCATTTATCACAATAAATTTTACGCTTATCGCGATCAGCAAAATGACTATTACTCGCACAACCGTTGCAAAATGTTTTTTCTCGGCAAGTTTTTCCAATATTCCATTGGCATAAAGCGTTGTTATGGCAAATGCCACCAATCCCAAAAAAGATAATACAACCGCCCCAAACCTGAATATATTAGGCTCATATTCAATGCACTGAAACACTACTGCCAAAGTCAGGAACATTGTTCCTATCAGGCTGATTATCCTTACCCATTTGAAAAGACTGCTTTTCTCCGTTCCTGCGTAATCTGCCATTTTGTCGGCAACTTCTTTTATTTCTTCATTCATCCCGCTTTTCCTTTCGCCATCAATTATTTCTCGCACATCCACATCGTAATAATCAGCAATAGCGGACAAAAGAGAAATATCCGGCATATTAGATCCTGTCTCCCAACGTGAAACGCTCCTTGAAGACACACCAATGAGCTGCGCAAGTTCTTCCTGGGTAATCCCTTTTTCTTTTCTCAAGTCTTTTAAAAATAAGCCTATCTTCTTCTGATCCATGGGATACCTCCTTCCCTTGCATGATAATTTAATCCGAAGCAGCATTAACACGACACAAAGCGGGAATCGCCGTATATACTGCATTAGACAGTAGTGTCTATAGCATTTTTTCCAAATAAATGCTCCCCTAAAACATGATCATCTCACACGCTTTCCGTGTATTTCACAATCAAGAGTGTAAGTGCCATCATCAGAAATCATTACGTTTTTCCAAGTAAAACTGTTATCAGTAATATCAGAAAAAATCCAATAGGTATTCTCTTCATCCAGAACCTTTCCCACAAGTTCATTGCCTTTCTTATCAAAACGAAGTCTCTTCATGCAGTGATCACAAGTATATACAACATCATAGCAATTCTCAAAATGGTTAAACATGCGTAAAGAAGAGCCGTATTCACCATCCGGCTGAGGCGCTTTTTCTTTGGTATCACGCGACGGAAATATAAAAACATCCTGTATTCCCGCACCTTCAAGCACTCTTCTAAAGAGCCATTCGCCTTTCACATATCTTTTTTGACCATTAAATTCATCATAATAATCGCAGTCCCAATCTCCAATAAGCGGTGCAAACCAATCGTATTCATCAGGGATCTTATCAGTTTTGAGAGATAATAATGCATCAACAAAGCTATCCATTTTTATACCTTCCTTTTGGCTTCCTCTAAGTCATCTCATAAAAAACACTCAAGAATATGTAATATCAAAAAAGTACCGCACGGATTATGTTTCGCTTGGTACTTTTATATACTAATAGTATTTCAATTTATCCTTCAAGAATATCAAGTTCATCATCTATTGCCCTTGATACAAACTGATTTATCGTGATTCCCTCATTTGCAGCGTATAAAGCAATTTTTTTATGCTGCTCCGGTTTAATACGCACATTAAAAGATCCTTTAAACTCGCGTTCAGGTTCTTTTCCAACTTGTTTACAGTAATCAAGGTAATTATCTATACAGTCGTGCATTGACTGAGTTAGCTCCTTTACAGACTCTCCATGAAAATTCAAAGAGTCATTGATTCCAAGCACATGACCTATAAAAATCTGGTCCTCACTGTCAAACTCAACTTTTGCATGATACCCATTGTATTCCATCAATGAACTGATCATTCTATCTCACCTACTTCCTTCAAAAAAGCTTTAATCATTTTGATATGGTATCGATATAATTCGTTTCCCGGATGTGGTCCATCAAACTGAAGTATTCGCTTAGTTTCCACATGATAATAACCTATTCCTGAACCTCTTCCACCTTCAAATTTTTCACATCCACACTGCTTCATCAGAGCATCAAGCTCTCGTATGGTAAAGCTTGTTGGTGCCGGTTTTGACAACAGTTTTTCCAATAACTTAGATTTCTTTGGCACAGCAACTCCTTTGCAACTATTTTCCAGTTACACTATAACATTTTGCAACATCCCAGTCAATTTTTTATTACTTACCGGTAGCATATAACGCTCACAGTCTGGTCATACTCCTTACCTTTTTCAAGCTTGAACGGATGCTGTTTTGCCACGCCGCCGAACCAATTGTATGGCAGGTCATTTTCTGTTTCGCCGTTGCATATTTCAACTGCACCTTGCCGCATACACCTAAGCAATGATATGTCGTCAAAGCCTGTCGCATGCCCGTGCAATATCACATCAGCCTCTTTTTCCAAGAACATGATCTTATCAAGCGCCTTTACGTATTCTTGCATCTCCGGGCAGCCGTCCAATTGCATCCATAAATGATGGTTAACGGAATCACCTGTGAAAAGAATCCTCTCCTCCCTTAGAAGCAACAGAATTCCGCCGGGAGTATGCCCCGGAAGTTCATATACTTCAAGTGTCTTTCCTCCAAGATCTATCACATCGCCGTCTTTAATCGGCTTAAGCGGAGGAACAGATAAGCCTTTCTCATTACAAATCTTCACAAATTCAGGCTCATTAAAAAAAGACGATGCCATTTCAAAATCCTTAGGATTCATGTATGCCTCATCAAAGTATACATTCCCAAAGATATGATCCGGATGGCCATGCGTGTTTACAACAACGATCGGCTTGTCAGTAATTTCCCTGACAACCTTGTGAAGGTCATTATAGCCATTCATCGTATCGATCACGCAGACTCTTTCATCGCCTACAACTATGTACCCCGTCGCTTCGTGCGCCTCATCCATAAGATATAGAAAAGGCTTTAATTGCTTAATATACAATTCTTTTTCCATACAAAAGACCTCCCGAAACATCAGCTCACGTTTATACTCCGCTTGGTACTTTTAATCAGTATATCATTATCACAATTACTATAATGAATATGCCACAATGCCCACCACTGCCGACAAACAAATAAGCATGATAGGATTTAACCCTTTTTTCAAAACCTTCCTTGAGCCAAAATATATAAGCGCAATAGCGCAGGTCAGCCCGATTGTGAGAAAATCCGCCTTGGAATGAAATAACAGTCCGCAGTTTTTTACAAGCATAAGTGCACCCGTCACCAGAATAATCCCGATAATACATGGCTTTAATCCACTCAAAACCGCTTTTACATATTGATTTTGGAGGAACTTATTCATAACTACCATGATCAGCAAAATGATGAAAAAAGCCGGCAACACAACCGCTGTAGTGGCAATTGCCGCACCTATAAGTCCTCCTTTTTCACTACCCACATATGTAGCCATGTTTACCATGATCGGTCCGGGAGTACTTTCGCTTATTGCGATCATATATGTCAACATCTCTTCATCAAGCCATCCATGAGCCATAACCACATCCCTGATAAGTGGAATCGCTGCATAGGCGCCACCAAAAGAAAAGAAGCCGACTTCCAAAAAGCCTATGAGCAAATCAAGATATATCATTTCTCTACCCGCTCCTTTTCCGCATTTTTTATCATAAATACCATAAGTCCAATAACTGCAGCCGCGAGCATCAATACCATCGAAGATATATTTAGTGAAAAAAGATTGATCACTACCGTTGAAATCACAGCAAAGCAGACCATTGAAATCTGCAATGGCGCTTTTTTCATCTTTTTTAGCATCTTTAAAGCTGCATCTATGATAAGAATTCCCACCGCTATCTTGATTCCCCTAAAAGCATTTGCTACCCGGGTTATCTCAAGAAAATGATCCAGAAATCTTGATATTAAATAGATAATTATGAAAGAAGGGAGCACCACCCCAAGCGTTGCTGCGATTGCTCCCTGTAATTTACCTTTCTTATATCCGACATAGGTTGCACAGTTAATCGCTATAGGCCCCGGTGTAGACTCCGCGATCACCACAACCGTCATCATTTCATCATGTGTTATCCATTTTTTATTCTCAACGCAAATATTCTCTATCAGAGAGATCATCGCGTAACCTCCGCCAAAGGTAAACAATCCTATTTTGGCAAAGGTAAAAAACAATTCAAATAATACAGGCACTTTAACGTCTCCTTAATTATCACAAAGTCATTCTCATCGAAGCCACACCGTCAGTGCAATCCACTTCTTCAAAACCCATGCGCTTATACAGACCATATCCAACGCTCATCACTTCCGGCTTGGTAGTAAATTTCACTTCTTTAAAACCAAGCTCTCGGCTTCTGTCCAACATCTCATTCATAAGAATTCTTGCATAACCTTTTCCGCGATAATCAGGCTTAATATACAGTCTTCGCGCTTCACAGGTTTCATCATCTACATGTTTAATCGCGATAGTAGCTATAGGATTTTCATTTTCAAATCCAATCAAAAGAGCTCCGCCTTTATAATACGTGCCAAGATCCGCCAATTCTTTATCCAATGATACAAAGCAGCTCTCGGCACCTTTTATTTCAGAGTATTCCCTGATCAGCATTTTCGCTACTTCGTAGTCCTCGCAGTCCTTTATTTCAAACATTTAATTGCCTCTCCTTTTATAATGTATTTTGTCATATATATTTTATATCCGGCTTATCATGTTCATCAAACTCACGCCTTAGCGTAATATTGTGTTGTTTTGCCATTCCATGTATTCGGACGTAATAAGCACCGGCCTGCTGCCATGTTTCCAGTGCCCTAATAACTTGTATGTTCATAGTACCCTTTCCGGACTCAACTTAAATACAGCGGAAATTTATAAAGTTGCATTTCCCGCTGCCATAATCAAGACAAAAGCTTGCTTTTCAACAGCGGATTTTATAAAAACGTTTATTTCGCTGTCATAATTAAAAAAAATGCTTCTTTTTCGGCGGCAAAAATCATACATTCACCGGTTTCCGCCGCTTTATCTCCACTTCTATTTTCCGTAAAGCAAAACTTTAAACGTAAAACTTTAAATTCGCATTTCTTTTTTAATCATGACCTCTTGATTTCGGCGACTTAGCTTACCCACTTCTTACAAATAGTATTTGCTAAAACAATAGTTGCGATAGAATTGCATTTTATACATTCTTGAACATGAAGTTCAAGAATGCATCAACCAAGCTAATTTGAATCGACTTCGTCGATAGGGCTTGGTTGACTCCTGAATCATGTTCTCACGAAATCCGCAGCCAGTGCGGATTTCTGTAATTTCAGTTAAGATATCATACTATTATATACCCTTCAGACGCCAAAACGTCCAACGCTCGCTCAAAGTTTTCTTCTTTCACAAGAATATAATCCGTGTTATATGTCGACACAGCGAAGATTCCGATTTTATGCTCCGCGAGTATGCCGGACAGCTTTGACAAAATGCCGACCAATGAAAAATCAAGAACCCCCTGAATACGAAAGCCTCTCCAGCCATCATCACGCTCGAGCGTGTTTTGTGGCGCATCCTCCGTTCTGCACACCAATGACAACTCTTCATCAGTCTTACCGATAAAGTAGAAAGGGGCATCCATGTTAATATTGGATGCCTCTGCCACTTTGCAAACAGTAAGTTTATGCTCAATTCTCTTCAATTCCATATGTAATCGTTTCCTCCATAAACTTCACCCCCATGCGCTTATACCCCTTTTATACCCCTTATTTCTTCAGCGCATCGTAAATATCCTTCGTATACAGCCTGGTGCCATAAAAATCTTTTCTGGAGCAACCGGCACGGCCACCTCCCGCGCAAGCGCATGCACATGCACAGGCGCAAGCACATCCGCCGCCACCGCCACCGTCATGGACATGGTAATTACTACTTGTGCTCTTATTAAAATCCTGATCTATATAAAACTTTGCACCAAGTCCTCTTTTTTCCGAATATCCATCTTCACGTACCGCCTTACACACACTCATAAGGACAATGCATATAAGCAGTCCGCCTAATGGTATAACCAATAACATAATACTGCATAATTGCTTGTCCTCGTCAGTATATAATTCGCTAATGTCAGCTCTATGTTGGTCATTCGAAGGTTTGTCGCTTACATTTCCCGACATATAGTCATATTGATTTATGTCATAAGAAAGTCGTGCAGTTTCTTTCAGATTATATCCACCGGCATCATTGACCCATACATAATATCCGTTCTCAAGCTTAGGATTACCTCTGACATCCAAAACATCCTCAGCATTCCAACGAACTACCACTTTATCTACCGGCGTATCCGGAAACCATCCCGGAGTAAATTTATAATTGACACAATCTTTTTTCATTTTAAAAAGATTTTTTTGATGAAGCGAAAAATCAAGTACCAGTGTTTCTCCTGCCGTATATCTTTTATCCAGGTTAAGCCTTACGTAATCGCCATCATCAATGTAATGACTTATGGAATCAATATTGTCGGAAATCGCTTTAAATTCATCGGCATATCTATTGGCTAATCCAACCTTTACCCAGGTTAACGGCCCCTCTGATTCACTATCCAATACCTCCCATACGATATGATACGAAATATCACAGGAGCCATCTTTACGCATATCTACCGTCACTTCATAATCATGAATGTGATCTAAAGGTTTTGCCGCCTTTACAACCGGGCAGTATAACAAACTTGCAAAAAAGATTATTGCAACAGCAAAACCAAATATTCTTTTATTCATGTACTACCTCCCCTTCATTCATTTTACGAAGAGGGCATATTCCTTCAGCCTTTGCAGATTCCATTCGAATCTTCTTACATTTTCGCCCATTCCAAATCTTCTTCCAAGAATCCTTGAGCATATCGCCAAGGGTATCATCGGATAGCCAGCTTTGACATGGTATTACCCTACCGTCCGGATTAATTGCCATATTGCTAAGACATGCCCCGCAACTTGGTACGACCATGTGAAGCTGCGCTAATTTTCCACTTTCAATCCATCCCGGAGATGTAAAATCTATTTCCATGTCATGACTGTCGGTATATTCTTTTGCAGCTCGTAATATTTCATATAATTCATCACTTGTAAGCTGGGATTGTCTTGATGCATCCGAAGTAGCATTTCCCGTGACAATCAAACCTGAACAAGTCACGTATTGCACACCTAATTCGTGCAGGAACTCCAGCATACCTACATAATCCTTATTTAGTGAACATAATGGTGTATTAACACTTAAATTCAAACCTGCTGCCAACGCATTTTTTATTCCGTTTATCGTATCATTGAAATGCTTTGAACCAACCAGCTCATTATGCACTTCTTCAATATGCGAATACAAAGTTACCTGAACACTGTCAAGTTCAGCGTCCATCAAATTCTTAGACAACTGCTCTGTCAGAAGTATTCCGTTAGTATTTAATCGCGTCACAAACCATCGCGAATATCGAATCAGCTCAACTAAATCTTTTCGCAAAGTCGGCTCTCCACCGGTAAAAGTAAGCTGAGGTATTCTTGCGCTCTTACAACAATCAATTACCTTCTTCCATTCAGAAGTTGACAATTCTTTAGTTTCCGCATATTTTTGGCCTGCGGCGTAACAATGAAGACAATGCTGATTACATGCCCAGTTGCCGTCTTTTGTCATGGCTGATACCATAAGGTCCATTCTATGCGGCGCTGTCATATGAGGTGCATACTCAGAAAGACTCATTATTCCAATATCAACAGCAGGAAGCTCATTTCTTGCAATGTCATCAAAAGTGCTGACGATTGTTTGCAAATCTTCTTTCAGAAGCTCGTCTGATACAGTTGGATATACTTTTCTTACGCGATGAAAAACCCCCAGCAAAATATCATCAAGAATTTCCCGGCTCATCTGTCCATCGCCAAAACTATTAACCCCACGAACAAACTCGGTTAAAAGAATCGCCCATGCCTCATTGATTGGCAACACATCCTGACCATTTAAAATAACCGTAGAAGGTGCAAAATGAAATAATCTAAATTTGGGCGGAATCATGTGGATTCTGATCACACCGGGTCCGTTTGGATTCCATGTCGTATGTACAACGCCCTTCCACTCTTTTAATTCATATAATTTTTCACGTATCATATTTTTTACCCATATCAATTATTATGCTAAAAAAGTCTTCCAACAAATTACAACCATAAAATAGCGCACTGCATGGCATAGTTTATTCCAAACACCAAAACTACATATATAAATCCCCAGTATGGTCTTAAAATTCCAATGCCATCATCTCGCACCAATCCGGTCTCATCCGGCATTTTTTCTCTGATTTCCATTTCATTTTTATAATTGTAATAAGCACCTTTGGACAAGAAATACAAAACAAATATCTCAATTATTCCGCAAAAAAATGCTGAAGCAACCGCTCCCTTATGTCCACCTGAATCAATCAACATAAGAAATAAGAACATGTTAAAAAACATTACTATCAGTTGATGCTTACGACTCCTGTGGTAAAAACAGCGCTTATCCAGTAAATCGATGTTTTCCTTCGTGAACTTCGGCAGTTTTTCTCTGAGCATTGGATCAACTTCAGCCAAATAATCAACGAACATTTCATATCGTTCTTCCGCTTTTTTTCGCTCACCTAAATGACCCACATTATAAAAGAAAACTATCTTCTCAAATCCCAGCCAAAATTCAATGCCGCGGCTTCCTATGCGATAGTGTCCTGCATTTATAGATTCTGCCCATTCACTATAGCTGTGCTGTTTTGTAATCCCAAACGGCCACTCATATATGATTCCATCCGGATTCATTCTAAGTACACGCTTATTCATTTTTTCCCTAAATGCATTTTTCACAAAAAGCAGATATACTGCCAGTACAAACATTATGACTATGTTTGCATTTGTTCTGGAACTGACGGATTCATCGCTCCACAAAAAAATTAAACCAAATAAAACTGAAAACACAAGTAACCACATGCCCAAAAATTGCCACAGAAAATCATACGCTCCTTCTCCCAGTTCTGCGCGCGGTATATCCTTTAAACTTTTGATTTGCCTATAAGTTCTTTTATTTTCTTTTACAGCTTTCATAAACCCCACTCACTTCTTACAAATAGTATTTGCTAAAACAATAGTTGCGATATAATTGCATTATATACTATTATATACCCTTCAGACGCTAAAACGTTCAACAATGTTCTGTGGCATATCCTCCGTTCTGCACACCAATGACAACTCTTCATCAGTCTTACTGATAAAGTAGAAAGGGGCATCCATGTTAATATTGGATGCCTCTGCCACTTTGCAAACAGTAAGTTTATGCTCAATTCTCTTCAATTCCATATGTAATCGTTTCCTCAATAAACTTAAAATCATAAACTTAAAAATTGCTGTTTTTTACTTCTTCTTGATTGGGATCCACAGCTCGCAGAATATATCCGGCCTGGTTCCGTCATAGTAAAGTTCGTAGTCGGTCTCTTCAGAAGCTTCATAGCCCATCTGCGGCAAAAACTCCTTATAGAACTTTACCCAGGTCTTAGCGATGCAGTCGCCGTCTTCGCCTACACAGTCAAATACCACATACGTACCGGGATTGACGTCCCAGATGCGGAAACCTTTTTTCTCCAGATCATTCCGGTCAAATTCTGCGGTATCCTCATCTATGATTATACCGATGCCATATTCGAAAGTATCTTTCCCTTCTTTCGTAGGACTGCAAAGACCGTATAGGTCTCGCTTTCCGTCCTCTCTCAGCATGTAGATTGGAGAAAGCATCTGCTTACTGTTGCACTCTCCCCAGAAGTCCGCCACATCGTGGTTTGCTTCGTCGTTAATGATACCGTTGCTGAACTCTCTTACCAGTGCTATAAACTTCTTTTCCTTTGTTTGAACAATGCGATAATCCATACTCTTACCACCTTTCACAGATATAGTAATCGTAAGCGGATTAAAAAGCACAAGTTTGCAGTCTTCTTCTCTGGCTGTTTTGGGCGCAACACCATGAAATCTTGTAAACGCTTTGGTAAAACTTTCCGGTGTCTCATATCCATACTTCATCGCCAGATCAGTGATCTTCGCATCGGTCTCCACAACTTCTTTTCCCGCCAAAGACAAGCGGCGGTTTCTTATATACGCGTTGGCCGTTAAGCCCGTCACGAAACTGAAAGCCCTGTGAAACTCGTAGCTCGACGTGTGCACCTGCTTCGCTACATCTTCATAGTTGATTTCCTCGAGAAGATGCTCCTCCATATACGTGATGGCTTTTTGTAATGCTTCGATCCATTCCATGCTTTTGTTCTCCCTCTTACACAGTCCATTATGGACAAGATCCGGATTAGGTACATTTCCTCGTTTGCGAAGATTTGTCAGGTTGATGTCGTGCTTCTTATTTTATATCCCTCAGCGCTCTAATCCACTGAGCCAGATTGTCTCGATTCATCTCTTTTAATGCACGAAAGTATACGTCAAATGCCACCGGATCATTTTCCTTCATAAATCGCAGTGCCTTTTTAGGGCCATGATAATACAAATGCTTTATATCAAAATAGATTTCCTGACTGTCCATAAGAAGCCAGTGCCACCTAAAATAGCCTTCCGCATCTTCTCTGACAGTTCTTGCAAGCATCTTTTCGCACCAATTAATCTCTTGTTCTATTTCATCATCAGATTTCGTCGAAGCTTGGTCTATATGCTCATTTACTTTTCTAATTAGTTTTTCTGCCGCTCCATTCTGATCCTGAATTATAATGCCATCAAACACTTGAAGAAATTTCTCGGGATCATACTCAGAAAAAAACTTTTTCTCAGGATAAATCCAAACATCCAAAACAGCATCCGCAACTACAGACGAATCATGCTTTTCAACATCTCCGGCAATCACAAGCGCATCAAAATCGCTATTTTCATTGGCACTACCATCAGCATATGATCCGTACTTGATAATTGCAGTAGGATTGTATGTCTTTTCCAAATACTCCACTATTTTCTGCTCTCTATATAAAGTCATATCCATAGTCATCACCTTCGTAAAAAATTTATGGCGCCTCATCTGTACCGGTTTTTAGCGCCGATTCTTCAATGTCCCTATATATTGCAGCGAGTTTTCGGCGGAATTTATAAATTTGCATTTCTCGCTGCCATAATTAAAGCCAATACTTGCTTTTCAACAGCGATTATTATAAAAACTGTTTTTTCCCGCTGTCACGATCAAGACACAAGCTTGCTTTTCGACAGCGATTATTATAAAACTGTTTTTTCCCGCTGTCATAATCAAGACACAAGCTTGCTTTTCAACAGCGATTTTTATAAAACTGTTTTTTTCTCGCTGTCATGATCAAGGCGCAAGTACTCTTCTCGACAGCGGATTTTTGTAAAACTATATTTCCCGCTGTCACGATCAAGGCGCAAGTACTCTTCTCGACAGCGAATTTTTGTAAAACTATATTTCCCGCTGTCACGATCAAGGCGCAAGTACTCTTCTCGACAGCGGATTTTTGTAAAACTATATTTCCCGCTGTCATGATCAAGGCGCAAGCCTACTTTTCAACAGCGATTTTTATAAAACTGTTTTTTCCCGCTGTCATGATCAAGCCACAAGTACTCTTCTCGACAGCGGATTTTTGTAAAACTATATTTCCCGCTGTCATGATCAAGCCACAAGTACTCTTCTCGACAGCGGATTTTTGTAAAACTATATTTCCCGCTGTCATGATCAAGACACAAGTACTCTTCTCGACAGCAGGAATTATGTATTTACCTATTTTCGCTGTTTATTCGCCGATTTTCTTTTTAATCGCTAAAATCATGCACCCGGCAATCTTGCGTTAACATCGCCTATAAGCAACCTAAATTTACTTCCTCACCCCAAAATTCAATATTCCATTTATTGTGTGAATTAAAAAGAACGGGCCTGTCGCTCCAACCAATAGATAATTGCTCTTCCACAATCCAAAGAAAAAATAGTACAAAGGAACCGCCGCGAATTGGCTTAATACTATCAACCATCCACGTTGATATCCGCTGTAATAAAATGCCCATCCCACAAAGTTCATCAGTATCATTAGAATGGTTAAGCAGAAAAAGATTTTTTCTCTTGCAGATGCTATCGAAAAAATTTTCACATCATCCCTCACGATCAGCATCAGCAAAATCATGCACAGAAATCCAAATATACCCTGAACCGTTTCAAGCCATTTAATCTCATTTTGCATGTTCATTATCGGATTGGATGCAGGTTTTATCAGCGGCATTATCATATACGGAATCTCCTGTATGACAAATGCCGCAACACCTATAAGCGATATTCCCAGATAGTAATTTTTAAACAAGTGTATGAATTTCAACATGGTCGTCCTCGTAAATGTTTTTATAATTATCAGGGTTCCACAAAAGACTGTATCTCTTTTTCCAAAAGCCGGAACACATTCGCAACCAGATAGCCATCAGCTATAGCATGATTCAATCGAACACTCACAGGCATAACAAGTCTGCCGTTCTCTTCGCGATATTTCCCCCAATTGATAATAGGTGCAAAAAACAAATGCCCATCCGGAAGTTCAATATTAAGCGAATCATATGAAAGCCATGATATGTAAGATGCATCAAACCAGTTTGGATGATTAGCCATATCCAGCATATATTCTCTTGTTTTCTTAGCCTCTTCAACATCCTTCAGAGCATCTGCGTAGAAACTTTCATAGTCCTCATCATATCTTGTATATACAGGAGTACAAGTCTCGGTATCTTCGTGAAAAACATACTGAGTAGGATTGATCACATCGTAGCAGATGAGCTCGTCCGTTTGCCATAGATACCCCATTCTGTAATCGTCTCGCGAATTGAGAACCTTCGAAAGAATATAGAGGAAATTGATATAGAACTTTGTTCCTGCTTTTTTAGAAAAAAGAACCAGATCTGTAACATCAATCCTGGCTGTCATAGAAGTCGAGCATTTGCAATCCTCTGAGAAGTGGCGAAATACACCTTTTCTGTAGTATGTTTCTTTATCTATTATTTTGTAGTTCATATTCTCTCTCCCCAAAATCAAATATTGACTCCAGAACATTCGTTCTTTATAATTATTACTTGGTGCTACCAGTAATTACGGTAGGCGGTTAGTTCTTCAACCGGAGGACTGTGACCTCCGTTAATCATAGAAATCTCTCATGAGAAATCTTTGTTGGAGGAACTTGCTTATGCTCACCATCACTGACCTTATCGCGGTGCTTGCACTGTGTGCGACTTATATTTGATAGTATTCCTATCAAATATAAATCGCTACGCTATAGATGCGACCGATGCGCAGATGAATTATGCAAGCTAAAGCTTGCACGCATCGGCGCGAAAAGAGTCGCAAGCGACTCTTTGTTCTAGTCTTGGTTATATGCATGGAAAGCATGAATCCAAGACACAAAAATAACCGCCCATTGTCCTGGCAGACTTGTATGAGCGGTTATTAACTACTTAAACTTGTTTGGGGCTAACCGTCTATCGGTAGCACCTTTTTCATTTATTATACTACCATTACCGCACATTATCGTCAAATCAATGTTATATATTCAAATTGTTCTAAGCGAGTTCTTTTTCCATCATCTCATACACAAGAATTGCGCCATTTTCAACAGAATATTTGCAATGCTCAATAGTTCTATATCCCCTTTTTTCATATAAATGACAAGCCGGCAAAGATGCATCTAATACTGCCGTAGGAAATTTCTCGGATATATTTTTTTCCAAACAGTCCATGATACATGTGCCATATCCTTTTCCCTGATATTCCGGCTCAACATATACTCTGGTAATATGATTATCCTTGTAGCAGCCGGTACCAACGCATATTCCATCGGCCAAAAGGATACCAACCAAACCACACTCAATATCTTTTAGAATATTTTCCATGCTGTGCAAATTGCTAAAAAACTCAACGACCTCTTTAGGATAATACTTGGGATATGTGGTTTTTATCGAATTCTGAACTATGTTAAACACAGTTTCTATGTCTGCAGTTTTTGCAAGAATATATTCTTTCACCATACTCAATCCTTCCTGCGGGCACTTCCCATTCAAGGCGGCCTACAGTATATCTCCTGTTCTGAATAAGAAGGATGTTATCTTCCTCATCAAAAATAACAATTGCAACAGCCTTCTTGGGATAATGAATCTGATAATAATTTTCTGTTATTTGTCCGCTTGGCTGAGCCACTCTGTCAGAATACAAACATACATGTTCACTTTCATATATAGTTGTTCGTCCCAGGCGCTTTGGCATGAGTTCTTCATTCTTCATTTCTAATCTCCTTTTCGGAAAGATAATGCATTATCTCCATCCTTCGCTTGAAAAACATAAGTCTCTCCCCTTAATCCTTGCTCAAAGCTTATACTGCATAAAATTTTCGTTATGCTTAAATCCATATGAGGTATACAACTTCACTCCCATATCAGAAGCTGTGATTTGAACTGTTCCACAACCATATGCTTTTGCCTCATTTACAACTCTATCAAGCAGTTCTTTAGCAATTCCTTGACGTCTGTATTCTGGATTTGTATACATACTTGATAATAAGCCTATTCTGCCAGATGGACATCCAAAATAAGGAGGTTTCTCAACAAAAGACATACCACTAGTACCAATAATTTTATCTCCATCAAAAGCTAACCAGGAAACAAAGGTTCCATCTGCCATATGTCTGCTATAATAATCCTTAAGAGCCGGAGTTAAATCTATATCCTCTTTAGCCCCTTCTTCTCTCAGTTGATTTATACGCATTTTTATAAAGGTATTCAGGTCAGTTTCAGTAAGTTTTTTTATAAACTATTCCCATTTCGCTCCCCTACAAACTTGAATTTATCTATTAGAAATAATGCTCCATCAAGCGGTCAACCCACTCCGGAACAACTGCATCTTTTTTATCATATACAGGATAGTATGGCTTGATATCCAGGATCGGTGTGCCATCAATCGCATCAAGCCCCTTGACAACGAGTCTGTCTTCCGAAACAGATACAATTTCAACCGAAGTCATGCCAATCCTGTTAGGTCTGTCTTTTCCACGCTGGGAAAAAATACCCACCAGAGGCATATCTTCTCTATTCTGAGGCCTTCTTTGAAGATGTTTTTCTTTTTCATACTTTGCCTTATCAAGATGATATAAAATAATCACATGCGAAAAATCTTCAAGCCCCTTCAAGCCTGAAATATACTCTGCATTCAACACTATAGAAGAAGTATCTTCTCCCCAGGAAACATCTTTTCTGTCCTTAACTTCATTTCTAACATAGCCAATTGGTTCCATTTCAATTTGCATAATTCTCTCCTTAGCAACCTTTTACATCACAATCATTCTCATTGATGCAGCTATACAAGTATGAATTTACTGCAACACAAACCTATATCTCTATCATTTTTCTTATGCCATTAGGGATCACTTCAAATCCAAGTTTCTGATAAAAGCCTTCTTTCCCTTTGGCAGAAACACCACCAATAGTTGTAAATTTCCCTGTAGAAGAATTCTTCACGGCATAGTCTACAAGATGATTAACTATCATGGTTCCTATGCCCATGCCTTGATATGCCGGCAAAACAACTATTTCCTGCCGGCTACTTCAATGACACTCCACGTGTTCTTAATAACGCTCTTGTAGTTATAAACCTATTATCCGTAATACCTTTTTAAATATCAATTACTTAAAAGAAGCATCTTAAAAAGACTTTCTACCTATGAGCGTTCATTTCCGGTGTTTGAGGCATAAAAATCGTCGTCATCTTATACTCATATCAATAACTGTATACCTCAGACCTGTCACCGGTGCCTGAATAGCATGTCGTGAGCGGATGCTCCTGTGAAAAGATAAAGATTCCGCCGTCACATAACAGCCTGTAAATATTCTGCTTCGCCATCTTTTACCTCCCGGTCATTCTCACTGATGCCTAAACTGTCCTGTAAACTTGATTCCACATAAACCACCGGTTACCTGACTGCTTTTAATGTATGAGTCACTTCCCACCGGTTAAGCTCCTCAACCTGCGTAAATCCCGCAGCAAGAAGGGCTTCTTTTTCATGTTCAACTGTCAACGGAGTATCGTAGTGATAGAATATATCATCCGAAAGATCTTGCTCTTTTCTTATCCGAAGAAGCTCCTGCCTATGGAATTCTTCCTGCTCATCCGAATCCGAAAAATAATCTGTAATAATAAAATAGCCTCCGGGTTTAAGAGCTTTTCTTAGTTTGGTATATAGAGGTGTTTTTTCCTCCTTGGTAAAATGATGCAAAGATTCCACAGACACTGCCGCATCAAATAACTCTTCGCCAAAAGAAACATTAAAATACGATCCGCAGATCATAGTAATATCCTTATCCGAAAACTTTGCCCTAAGCGCTTCGAGCATAGCTTCCGTCAGGTCTATCCCCGTAACACTGCCATACGGATTTACAGCAAAAAAACTCTTCTAACTCAAGGCCGGTACCGCAACCAAGATCCAGAACCTTTGCTTTCTTCTCCGTAGGTAAAAGCGAAGCCGTATACTTATAAAACGCCGAAGCACCTACAATATTGCTTTTCATATGCTCGTCATATCCGTTGGCACGGGCAGTAAAAAAATCATCCATTTTTTCAAGCATTTTCAGTCACTCCCCCATTTGAATGAATCCGAATCTCTTTATCGAACTCTTCCAAGCTCATCAAATCTTTTCGAAAGTGCGTGCTCTGTCGGAATCATCGCGCCAACAAGCGGAAGTATTTGTGCAATAATAATACCTGTGCCAACAGTTCCGATCTGATCGTAATCTTTTCCCAACACGAATAACATGGGAATTATCGAAAGAGGAATTGAAACCAGCCCGCAAATATACCATATCTTTCCAAAATAGTTGTGAGCAAAATTCCAAGTATCTTTATTCTGCATGGAACGTTTCGTTCGATAACCAAACACGCCGTTTATATTCTTTGGCGCTTTTCTCATAAACATTTTTCCAAAAAAGATCATAATTCCCGGGCAAAGCAAATCAGTTATTGCCATAAAAAACCAGAATCCCATTTTTCTCCTCCGCATATTTGTTTTTTTCACAATAATAGTGATTTTACTATACCGACATAGCAAGTTCTATTTCGTCTTCGTCCTCATTTCCCGTTGCCACAAATCCTTTATCTTCATACATTTTTCTCGCAACAGGATTGTTTTTATTACAGGTTAAAACAACTCTTTCCGAATCGCCGAACGGCTTTGTCTTAATAAATTCAAGCACATGGTCAAGCGCCTCTTTTCCGTAACCATGCCCCTGACAATCTTTATCGATCATCATGTGCCAGATATCATACTCCGGAATATCATAATCATAAATCACCATGACATATCCGACCATCTTCCCTTCCGCATAGATTCCAAACGGCCGGCATTGATTCCTGTACACATATGCCTGTGCAAGGCTCCGTATCGGATGCGATACAAACTCCTCCTGCCCCGGTGCAAGCTTAAGATTAAATGCATCAATAAAATTTTCTTCTGTTATTTCTTTTAGTTGTACCATAGATTCCCTTACTCCGTCACTCTGCAACTACCGTCTCATACACATCATCATCAATCTTAACGGCTTTCAGCACCATATCGAACCGGTCGACATCCGTGCACATTTCAAAATCCCTCGCAGGAAAAACGTCCTGTAATTCCGGATCAAAAAACTTCATTCCTTCTTTATGGTTTCTGATAGCTTTAATCCCTTCTTCCATATTGATATTCTCACCTGTCAGCATAGCTTTTATATACTCACCGCAAAGCGTATCCTCGGGTGAAGCTTCAACGCCCCTAACTCCCATGCAAATAATAGATACTTCATCCGGATTCTTTTTAATAATGTAATCTGCAACCGGTCTTGCATTAACAAGACTTCCGGTAAGTACCTCATCAGCACCGATTGACGCTGCAACAATTCCCTGAGTTCCGGCACTTGTGGTATGAACAATGGTCTTGTCTTTAATCATGCTAATAACCATCTGTGCAGGCGAATTACCCATATCGAATCCGGGAATTATTCTTCCATGTCTCTCTCCTATCAAAGTGTACTCAGGATGTACATCCTTAAGCTGTCTTGCCGTCTCAACCGCGCCTACGGGAAATATTCTTTCAGCCCCCGAAGCAAAGAGATAACACTCAAGCGAAAAAGCCCTAAACACATCAATTACAACTGCTGTGCCTCTTGCTTTTTTCGCCTCCTCAACGCCTTGTAAAATTCTAATCTTCATGCTCACCCTTCCGTCCCAAGGAGTCCAAAAACTCTGCAATCTCCTTATTTACTTGTTCCGCGTTGTCTCCGTTTGAAAAATGCGACGCATTCTCAATGATATGAAGCGGATAACCTGTATTCTCAGCCCAGGCTTTGCAATACTGCATAACTTTCCCTGTTCTGTCCTTATCTCCAAGCAAAATAAGTACAGGACACTTAAGCTCAATATCTCTGTTTTCCTGCGCAAACTTCCCATACGCAACGTCCATCTGCGCGATAATCTGCGCTTTTGTCATAGGCGCAAGAATTTCCAACATTTTATTATATGAATAATCCGTCAGCGATATCGATCTCGCCATGCTCTTTCGAAGCGCTTTATCAGTGAACAGCCCGGCCATCGGCTTAACCTTCGAAAGGCACCACATATCAAACTTAGAATAATATCTTTTTCCAAAAGGTGTAGTATCAAGTGCTACGAAACATTGCACTTTTTCAGGATACATATGAGCAAACATCTGCGACGGATATCCACCAAGCGACATGCCTACCAGAGCCGCGGATTCCACGGCCTCCTGCTCCAATATGTCATTAAGATCTTTTGCTGTATTTGTAAAAGAGAAATCTCTGTAATCTACGGACAGCCCATGAAGCGGCACATCCCACGTAATCACAGTATATTCCTTATCAAAAAACTCAACCTGCTTCTCAAACATTGTGTGATCCGCAGTAACTCCGTGAGTAAAAACTATAGCTCCCTTAGATGTCTCTTTTGGCCGCGAAATCCAGTAATGTACTACTCCGCCGGCTCCGTTAATTGTCTTATGCTCCATCAGTTCTCCTCAATCGTCCCAATATGGCATTTCAGCCCCTCATCTCACTCCACTCTCCAAAACAGAAAATGTCTTCTTTTCGCAATCAATCTCCGCCCGCGCCCCGTAAGGTAAAATGAACATCGGTGAAGAATGACCAAAGTTAAGTCCATACATTATAGGAATTTGGCAAGAATACTTTCCGGAAACAATCTGCCTTATGACTCGGGCTTGTTTTGTAAAAGAGCTTTGTTCATTTGCCTTTCCGATGATAATACCATTTAGCCTGTTCAGGATTTCTTTTTCTCCCAATTTCTCAAAAAAAGTTCTTATGAATTCTTCGTCAAAAAATTCCGGAATATCCTCAACAAATAGTATCGCGTCTTCATAGTCTTCAATTTCAGGCTCTATCGCCGTACCTTCAAGTTCCATAATGCCCGTGTGCCCGCCAAAAAGTCGTCCTGTAATTCGCCCGCGGCCTTGAATTATTTCATATCCACTACTTGGGTAATAATTTCTGATCTTTTCCGGATGACAATTATCAGACGGCTCAAATGTCCACTCGTCCGCAGGTTCTATGTTTCCAAGAGCTGAACTGTCAAAAAGCGCTTTGATAAACCATTTTTTACTATATTCATGCCACCCTGCCTGATCTGCAATCTGTGTTAAAAGATTATCTCCGTAGAAAGTCGCAAGACCGCATTTATAGCATAGCAAGTGAATGTTCATAACATCGGAGTACCCGATAAATATTTTGGGATTGTCGGAAATCGATTTGGGATCAATAAAGGGAATAAGCTTTATGCTGTCACAACCGCCTACATTGGCAATGATCGCATTCACATCATTATTCTCGAAAGCCCACATAATATCTTCAGCTCGCGCCTGCGGGTTCTTTGCCAGATAATCGGAACCTCTCATCGAATTTGGAGCAGCAATGACATTAAGCCCCAATTCTCTAAGTCTTGAAACACCTAAATCATATTTCCATTTTATGCCTTCATCTCCGGCCCAACCGTTGCAAGGGCTGATCGTTGCTATCGTATCCCCCGGCTTCAATCGGCGCGGCTTTACCAGTTGTCTCATAGTCTCTCCCAAATATAGATTCTCTAAAATGGACTACTAACCCCGTCCCCAAGAGTCCACTTCATTCTCAAGCCACTTCGCCACTCCGTCCTCATTGTTGGAAAGAATGACGCCCGTAGCAACTTTCTTCAAATCCTCATGCGCATTGCTGACCGCATAGCCTTCGTCGGCGGCTTGAAAAAGGCTTATGTCATTTTTGCCGTCGCCAAAAGCCACAACTTTATCGCAGCCGATCATCTCACGCAGCTGCCTGACGGCATTTGCCTTTGACGCAGCCTTGGGCAAAATCTCAAGCCACTGATCGCCGGTATAAATATCTTTTTGAAAAACGCAGTGATAATCCCGCTTGTACGCCTCATACATCGGCGCAAGCTTCTCCGTCTCATCGATGCATGAAATGTAAAAGATATTTCCTTTTTTCAAGTCTCTATAATCATCGATCGGATTAGTCCTAATGTCACCTTCGCGGGAATTTATGAATGTGTTCATGCCCTTCGTACATAACCCGGGGACAAAAGAAAACTTCTCTTTTCCATCAACAATCCCATACACGATCGGATATATATCATGTGAAAAAAGATTCTCCAAAACATCATTCACACTCTCATCAAAGTAATTTGCCCGAAGCACTTCCTCTGTGACGTTATCAATGATAAAAGCACCGTTATAAACAATCAGCGGTATCTTTGCGTTAAGCCCTTTAGTGACTTTTTTGGCCGTTATCAGGGAACGTGCCGTTGCATAGGAAAAGAGCATTCCCTTGCTCACAAGCGTATTTATCGTATTGTTCGTATATTCTGACATCTGCTCATTGCTCTGCAGCAAAGTTCCGTCAAGATCTGAAACGTATAATGTTCTCAATAATTATCCTCCAATCTCACGCCTTATCTGCTCCCAGTCAAAACATCTTGTGTAGTTCTCGCCCGGTAGCTCACACTCGTGATTCCACGGCCTGTCGATGACAAGAACCTTAAGCTCAGGCATATGGTCAAAAAACCTGAATGCCATCGGCGAGTCCTCAATCGCATAGTCAAAGCTCATCTTATAGTAATCCTCAAGCTCCAGATTGAAATTGCTGTTCTTGATAAAAGAGTCCCTGCCGTATTTGTTCAGGCAATAAAGCGTCGCACGCTCCAGACCATGCTCATCAAGCCATCTCCTTGACGCCTCATAGGAACTCGACGGACGCCCCGTTATAACAAAGACCTCATGCCCCTTGTCGATAAGTTCATTAAGCACTTTAGAAGCCCCCGGAGTTTCATCATAGGAAAGAAGCTCCTCCGTGCGATGCCCCTCAAGCATCAGCTTTTCGTACTCATCATCGGTAAGTTCAAAAGACTGTTGCAAGTTAAAAAAAACGTACCTTCTCATACGGAACATCTTTTCCGAAAAACCTTTTTGCAATCACTGTAAACGCCTTTGCCGTCTCGCACAGACAGTCATCAAAATCTACATAAAATTTCATTTTGCAAACCTCATTATCAATTATGCTTTATCACAACATCTATGAAAACAATGATCTAATCGGCGTTTTCCAATCTTTAAACGCATTCAATATATTCACTGTTTCAAATTATCACATGAAAAATATCGCAGTTCGCTTTAATAATTTCGTATCTGCTCACATATCTTCTCTGTCGCTTCATCAATGAAGCTGCTCAACATACTAACCGCAAACATTTCATTCGAAGACACATCGACACTTTCTTCAATATTGAACTGCTTCTCAATAAGATGCCTCTTCATCGCAACCTGATTATCAGCCGTAACGAAATCTTCAAAGTCTGTTTCCTTCGACTCCCGAAGCAGCTCCAAAATCTCTTTTGCCCCATAATAATTCTTAAAGAGCCATTTATCCAAACACTGCGCCTCAGGATAATACTTTTCCTTAAACTCATCTAATGTCATCGGCGGAATCATCTTTCTTTTAAGCGCACTCCAGACCATAAGGTCGTACCAATAGTCAGTCAGATTGTGCACGCACATTCCGGTCAAAAAAGCTCTCGTCTGCGCGTCCTTCTCACTTACAACGTACTTTTTCCAAAAGGCTTCTATGTTCAGGAGCCAGTTATCATAATACTGCGTATCGCCCCATGGTCCGCAGTTTTCAAAACTGTGGGAATGAATTTTTTTTCTCAAGATATGCATCCGAAAACCAGACAGAATCAGGCGCAACGGATCCAAGAATATATTCCGCCCTGTTATCCTCTATTTCCAAAATCTCTGCAACCTTGAAGGCAACCGCTAAGTGAGTCATTTGTAAAGCCATTGAATTTTACCTTTTTATTTACTAAACATTTTGATTACAACTTATACTGCATGAAATTACGCTCGTTCCTACGGCCTTTTTCCGTTAATCTTCTATAGGTAATACTGTTCATGTACACCTCCTTGGCATGTCAGTTAAACGCTTCATTCTCAAAGTCTATTCGTACAAGTGCCTTTCCGTTCGGAAGGCGTTCCTTCATCTTCGCTTTCTCGGAATATCCAACCGCATTCATTGTAACAACAAGCTCATTCTCCTCCATCTGATGATGAACCTCTTCAAGCTTGTCAAAAGAATGAATGTAAGGCGAATCAGAAACCCAGTTGCAGACATCCTCATTGATCTGGATAACGCAAGATACAAAGCGCGGATTCACCGCGGAAACCACCTTTGCAAAAGCATCATAGCCGATGTACTCGATCAACAGATTTGCTATCAAGAGCTCTGCCTGCGGCAACTTCTCAGGTTCAGAAATAAGATCAGCCTTAAGTAGCTTAAGCACTCCCGAATCCGTCATTCCTGCAAATCTTGCCGCCACAGCATCAAGATATTTCTCATTTATGTCAACGCCGTAAACAGTGCTGTACTTGCCACCATCCACATGCTCCAGACCGTTTCCGCCCGCAACGCCAAGAACCATCGCTGTAGTCACGGGATACTCGTCAAACTGCGCCTTCATCATCGAATTAAGCGTCTGAAGCTGCTTTACGGAATCAAGCTTCATATGATTCTCGTAGTCGTCCAGCCCAATCTCTTCCCATGGATTTTTCATCTTCACTCCTTTTGGACCATGGGGACGGGGTTTGTGGACCATTTTCTTTTAGCTTTTCCAAAATGGTCCACTACCCCCGTCCCTGTGGATCATTCTTCTTTGACCCTCTTTCCCGTCATGTGCTCCGGCGTAAATTCAAAGCACTGCACTCGCGGGAAAAAGAACTTGAGCTCTTTTGCAAGAAACTCCTCGTCGTCCGTGAATTTTTTTACCATGGCAATGCAGATTTTCTTCGCCTTCTCTTCATCTTCCACAAAGCTTATCCTTCCGAAAGTGATAACGCTCTTAAAGTTCAGCGCCCACTTGCCCTCTTCGCGGTAGCCTTCATCGTGAACGGTATAGCAAGCCTTGTCACAAGACTTGATTGCATCATTCTTGTGTCCGTCTTTTGCCCCGTGAAAATAAATCTTACCGTCCTCTTCGCAATACCAGTGCACAAGCGGCACTCCGTAAGGATATCCGTCGTCGCCTATAAGCGAAAGCACACCTCTCTTGGTATTCTTGAGAACTTCTATGCATTCTTCATCAGTTATCTGCTGATTAAATCTTCTCATTTTTCTAAACATATGCGTCCCTCCTCTTTTTATGCAATCACATGAAGTGCGTAATAGATCAAACTCATAACAATTCCCATTGCAAAAGAAATACTGTGTATCTTGATATTTGAAAAATCAAAGCACCTCATCTGACCATTGATGATATTACCTATGACTACTGCACCAATCGTCCAATCCGCATAAACCGTACCAAGCTTAAACGGCTCATAGCTCTTGCAGATAATCTGCATCATCAGCATCAAACCAATAATCGCAAAAATAATAACCGAGCCACCAACAGAATATTCAGCATTTTTCGAAGAAAAAGAAAAAATCACATTTGTGGCAGTTCCTGCAATAATCCCCAGCAAAGCTATGGCAACACCGTTCAACTTTCCATCAAGATAGATAGTGATGAAATACAAAATCGCGCTGTTTGCCACCACATGAAACAAGCTTGCATGCAAGAAAGAAGCTGTAAAATAGCGATAATACTGACCGCTTATATTGTTGATACCCTTTCCACACAAGTACTTATCAATATCCGTAAATCTTCTTATTAAGTATAAAAGAATCCACAAACCGATAATAATTTTGACTGCCAAAATGTTGTTTTTCACTTTCGTATCATCCTCGCTATTTGTATATTTACTGATATTTTTCGCAAGTAATATCAAACTGTAATTTCAATCTGGTTCCCTTCAATTCCAACGATGCAACTCTCATAGTAGCCATCACCAGTAGTGCGTGGGCCACTGACAACATCGTAGCCGGCAGCTTTAAGCATTTCAGTCAGCTCATCGACCTTTTCTTTACTACCCACAGAAAAGGCAATGTGAATGAAGCCCGTACGATTAAGCGTTTTTTCCATATCGTACATATCAGGCTTATTCATCAGCTCGATCCTCGCCCCATCATCAAAAGAAATAAAGTACGATCTAAAATCTGTTTTCTCATTATGATAACCGTCGTTGGATGTTCCGCCAAGATATTTCACAAAGAAATCTCTTGCCGCCTCCAGTTCATTAACGTACATCGCTACATGCTCTATCTTCATCTGCTACCTCCTTAACTATGGTCAGCCCATCACATAATCCAAATAGACTCTCTTGTCCTCACCTACGTCACTTATGTTCAATTACAAACTTTATGTCCGTAAAATCTTTCTCACATTCACTTATTCCTACGTGTAAAAATCGATTTTCTAGATTCTATGTCCGTAAAGCCATTCCCTCATTCGCTTACTTCTACGTGTAAAAATCGATTTTCAAGATTCTATGTCCGTAAAACCATTCCTTCATTCGCTTACTTCTACGTGTAAAAATCGATTTTAAGGATTCTATGTCCGTAAAGCCATTCTCTCACCTCATACTTCTACGTGTAGAAGTCGATATCAATCCCTTCACTCAATCGCTCCGCCATGAAATACGCATTCGTAAACACTCTTACCTTTATAGCTTATGATCTCTTTTCCGCTGAACCACTCAAAATCGCCGTCTACGCTGCACTTGTAATTATAGTCACCGTTGCTGTAATCAGCAGGGCCTCTGAAAGGCTTATCCTCGGGAACGTGCAAAAGAGCTTCCTTCAGAAAATCTCCGCTAAAACCATCTCCGATAACTCTTCCTACATAGTTCATGCTCCCGAACGGCTCGCCATCACTCCAAAGTGCCTCCTCGCCTGCAAACTTATTGCCGCCAAGGTACGTATCGTAGTACATATAATTTCCATCTTTATAGATCAGATCATGCGATTTTTCCCTAGACGGTGTAGTCTCCGCACCTTTTCCCGCATAAGTTGCCTGCTTCGCTTTTATCAAAAAATCAATTATTTTCTTGTCCATTTTTCTTATGTCTCCTAATATAAGCTGATGTCAGCTCCGCCTTTCATCAGCTATTCCGGTCCCTTATGTTTTACGCCTTCTTCATCTTGATGATCATATACACCGGATTTTCAACAAAGCTCTCGTATCTGTAAGCCTGCGTTTCCTTCCATTCTTCGGGCGCCATCGGCTCACACACCTTCTCAATGGTCAGTCCCGCACCAACTATGGCATTTACATAGTCCGAAAAAGTATGATGATAACTTTTGCTGAGATGATTCTCGTAGTCATCGTTGTACTCAAGCCACGGCTGGATGTAAGCTCTCATCGCTTTGTCCATGTATCTGACATTCCACTCTTCGTCCTCAGGAAAAGAACCATCTTCATGCTCAACAGGATACATCGCCGAATATACAGGATTGATCGCGGAAAAGATACATTCCCCGCCTTCTTTAAGGCTTTTTGCCACATTCTCAAACAGCTGCTTCAAATTCTCAATGTAATGACTTGTTGTCGATGAAAAAATAAAGTCGACAGGCTCATCTATCACCTCTTTGCAAGTAGCTGCATCATGCTGCACAAATTCAGCCTTTGAACCGTTTGCGCCGGCTTTTTCTCCCGCAATCTTAAGCATTTCTTCCGAAAGGTCGATTCCTACAATCTTCGCCGGCTCACTCTTTTCCAAAAGAAAAGTAAATATCCCGGTACCACAGCCTAAATCCACTACTGTCTTTCCCTTCAAATCAGGAAGTATTTCCTTAATGCACGGCCACTCAATGCAGTAGCTATAAGAATCCTCTGCATTGTTAAACTTCTCATATGCCTTTGCCATGCTGTTCCAATCTATTTTTATCTCGTTCATTTCTAATTTCTCCGTTTCAATTATGTATTTATTTAGTTTCTGTATTAAACTCCTCAATAAACCCTTTGATGTACTCATGACGATGAAGAGCCATTTTCTTTGCTTCTTCGGTATTCATCTCATCCTTTAACAGCAAGAGCTTGTCATAAAAGTGCTGAATTGAATCATCCAAAGATCTTCCGACTTTTCCGCCGTACGCAAATGTTCTTGCAATTCCCACTGCTCCAATCGCATCAAGCCTATCCGCATCTTGCACTATCTGCCCTTCAATGCTCTCCGGCCTTTGGCCCCTGTTCATGCTAAAAGAAACTCCGTTGATAATAGCACAGATCTGCTCAATCTCTTTTTCTTCAAGATCATTACTTGTCAAAAAAGCTCTCGCATTAGCATTGTCCTTCGTATCAAACAACTTATGATCATCAACATCATGTAATAAAGCCGCAAGCGCCACGACCTCGCTATCACACCCAGGATAACGCTCCGCCAGTCTCATAGCATTTGCATAAACCCGCATCGAATGCGCCGCGTCATGTCCATCCGCGTTATTACTGAAAATTTCCTCTATGTAACTTTTTGCATTTTCAATTATTGAAGCATTCATCTTAGTTTCTCTGCTATTTCCTTTAGTTTGCCATAAATAGGCAGTCGCTATCAGGCTATAAAAAGCCACTTTACCTGCACCGGTTCTGCCTAGAACATCATTTAAGATATTTTAGGCAGAGAATTTTGAGCTATTTTTCCACGTGAGCCTTCACTCGGACTGCTCATATCTCATCCTTTAATAATATAGGCAGGCACTCCATTCTGCTTATTTTATCATTTCGCTACATATAAGCAGTGGTTTTCCTGCTTTTTCTATCCATTTCACTTCAAAATGCACTGCCTATTTTCTTACTTCATGAGAAATGAGCAGGCCATCTCACCCATTTCACAATTTTATTCTTGTTTTTTGCACTGCCTCTATCTTCGCTCTTCGAAATATAGGCAGATAAATTGATATACCATTTTTCAACTTTTTCGATTATGAGCAGATAATTGTAGTAAAAATGTGCAAAAATCTCACCGCCATCTTCATCGATACGATAACATATCTGTGATTTTCATCATTCCTTCACCGGCGCAATATCATCTCTGCACTTCTCATCATTCCTTCACCGGCGTAATAACATCTCTGCACTTCCCCTCAATCCTTCACCGGCGCAATATCATCTCTGCACTTCCCCTCAATCCTTAACCGGCGCAATATCATCTCTGCACTTCCCCTCAATTCTTCACCGATGCAATTACATCTCTGCACTTTTCCTCAATCCTTCACCGGCGCAGTCACTTCCACATGATTTCCTTCGGAATCAACGAACTCCGCAACCCAATTATTCTTTATCCGAGTCAAAGGAAAACAAATTTCTTTTCCCACAAGCTTAGCCTTAAGTTCATCCACACTTTCAAAACTTACACTTGGCAAGCAATTGCTACCGAATACATGCTCTTCGTTCATCTTCTGATATGCAAACAAGCCATACCTGAATCCGCCGATGTCGAAAACGCTGTATATCTCGTCGCGTTCAGTGACAGGGCAGGCAAAAAAAAACTTCGTAGAACTTTACGGCCCGCTCCATGTCTTTTACGCAAATATATAATGAAGTAATCTTGCAATTCATGTCATTCTCCGTGAAAAAAATCATATATAGGCACTTGTCTCTTCCAAAATATCTTTTTCAATTATGTCTCAAGCCCTGCTCGCCCATTCCAATATGGCTGCCTTATCGAACCCATTCAGGTTCTCAGGAATCTCCGATTTTTTGAAGAATCTGTGCTCAATAACCTCTTTGGGGTCCCCTTCGATTTCACCCCTGTATTCTTTGGTCAAAAAAATAATTCCCGGGCCAAAAGTCACATCTCCGTTCGGGTACTCAATAATGCAATCTCGTCCTGAGCAAAGCTTAAAGATTTCGAGTTTTCCGAGCGAAAGCCCCGACTCCTCCCTAACTTCTCTTTTTGCAGCTTCTTCAAAAGTCTCGCCCATTTCCATCGCACCGCCTATCAGTGCCCAGCAGCCGTTGTCACGTCTTTTCTGTAAAAGAATCTCTCCTGCAGCATTTTCAATTATCACTCCGCACGAGCATGACATAATCGGTGCATGTCCGACGTACTTGCGCATCTCCATGATGTAGCCGCGCTCCTTGTACAGCTTGATATAGTCAGCGATTGAAAGTTTTCTTTCTGTTTTGGAAAAATTAGCTGTATCTTTTTCATCAATGTATTTCTCAGCTTTATCAATGAATTTAATAATTTTCTTTATATAACGAGCACCTTTGATAATTCCCATAACAATCGCTGCTAAAATAATCAATCTAAGTATCAAATTGACTATATCCCAGAATATAAGAAACCAATTTGTTGTAACCAACTCTGTTGTGGCCATACCTTTCCTCCCTCCGAACGACAAAACTCATTCCTTACAGCCCACACCATCTTCAGTTCTTACTTATACTTATAATCCCCGAGCAATACGACTTTTGCTCGAACTCAAGCTCAGGAAACGCCTTGCGAAGTTCATCTATCACAAAATAGATTTCATCCTCATCCCAGGCACTGCCGGCCTCTTCTTTGCACTTCTCAAGTTCGCTTCTCGTCTCAAACGCCACATCTCCGATTAGGAGCTTTCCGCCCTCATCAAGAAGATCCTGTAATTCTTTGAAGAAAAAGACCTTCTTCTCATCCGTCAAATGGTGCAACGAATATGTTCCCAAGATAAAATCATACTTGCGCGCACTAAGCTCCGTAACAAGCCCCTTTGAAAAATCGCCTTGATACAAATTCGCATCGGGCATTTTTTCTTTTGCAAGCTCGATCATCCTCTGAGAAAAGTCCTGTCCGTACACGTCACACCCATTCTCATAAAGCTTGGTCGTAAGCGTTCCCGTCCCAAATCCAATGTCCAGAACAGCAGCCTTTTCTTTGTGCATAATCTCATCAAAAATGCCACCAAGAACGCTCTTATATCCCGCAAACGGATAGGTATTTGCCTCCTCTGAAATACCTACCGCCTTGTCATAGCCGTCAGCCCATAAGTTAAATCCCTTGTTGTCTAGCATTTGTTTCCTCCTGTCATTCTCTATAATGTCTTTTTAATTAAGTCTCAGTCCAACTCCGCACAGTCTCTGATCGCCTGCACCACCTCTCGCGGCAGGCACGTAGTCTCCTCTTCCACGTTTTCTTTTACATGCAACCATTCATCATCGGGGAGACTAAAGTCGAACGCGGTCAAAAAATCTTCTTTCGGAAGTTTACCTGTAATCACTTTGGTAAGAACTGTAGCAACCAGATAATCACCGACGGCAGATGCATGAGCACCGTCGCGGTAATAAAGGTCTGCCTCGGGTATATCAGAAAGCATATTCAGCACACGCTCCCATACTTCTCCGATTGGCGCCAATGTCACTCCCTGCTGCTCTGCAATTGCCCTATATCTTTTATTCATCTTTGCCTGATTTTCAGACTTTGCCTTCTCCGCCCAGGTTTCAAAAATAATCGGCTCGGTACCTACTTTTTTACACAACTTGATTATCCTGTCCGCGCACTCTACCGTATCCTTCTCGGGAGGCATAGGATGCGCCTGCTCCTGAATAACACAGTAGTCATACCCGCCATGCAAAATATTAAACCGCACAGCAAAGTATTCCTCTTCCAAGTGCCACTTAAGCGGCCTTGCGGAATATGCAAGTGCAAACACTTCGCACGCTTCTCCCGTCGCATCCTCGATCATGCGCCTTGCAAGCTCCGGCATGTCATTCATATATGTGTGGCTGTTTCCGATAAATAAAATCTTCTTCATTGTTCTTTGCTCCATTATTTCAAGCATAATCTTTTACGTAACTTCTTTTCCGATTAAAAAATATACTTTAAGAAACACATTAAATACTGATACTGCACTCTCAACAAATTCTCTACTGTAAATCCTCTTTCGAAACCTCGATAGACGGGTAATGTTCAAGTTCAGTCAGATTAGCATCAAACGGCGTTGTGTATTCCATATAGAACTTATCCGGATTAGACTTTTGCAATTCATCGAGTTTCTCCTTTATCTTAAGCTCATCAGAAGAAACATAGACAACCGAGACAACACCGACCTTCTCTGCATCTGCGTCATCTTTTTCCACAACTTCGCCGCAGAGAATCATATTAACTTTCTCATTCTTTGAACCGACATCTGCCAGAATCCCATACTTATCGGGCCTTCTATACTTATCGCCCATGATGTCATTTCTTCTGTGCGCACGCAGACTATCAAGGTCAAGCTCAGCGACATACACGCCTGATTCGCCAGAAGCCTCGAATACGCACATATCCCTGACTCCGTCTTCATTCCACGGAACTCCGTCAAAGAGCGTCGAGTGTCCGTTACAGTCAGGATGCCCTTCCGGATAGTTGCAGGTCGCCACAGCAACCATGTTCTCGTAAGCTCTTGTCCTAATCGCCGACAATCTGTTGATTTCCATCGGACAGGCGTTCGGCGCCAAAATAAGCTCTGCGCCCTTAATCATCAGAATCCTGGCACTCTCGGGAAACTCCCTGTCAAAGCAGATCATCGAGCCGATCTTCACGGTTCCTCTCCCAAAATCAAGCTCGGCCGTGTAATAGTCATCTCCGCCCGAAAGCACTTTTTCAAGATCAAACGCACAGGTGTGAACCTTGGAATAATGCAGGATTTCTTTTCCATCTTTATCAAAAATAATCACGGAATTAAGAGGCTTTGGATCATTTGCCTCAAGAAAAGTAATTCCTATTGCCATCTGCAGCTCTGCCGCAAGCGCACGGAATTCTTCTAAAAAAAAGCTATTCTTCGAGATTGCAAGCTTCTTGAGCTCCGCCTTGTCCTGAGGCAGGCGATACCCATCACTCCACATCTCGGGAAAAAGAGCTATATCCGCGCCTTTTTCTTTTGCCTCGGCGCACGCCTTTTTCCCAAGCGCAAGGTTTTCTTCGATGTCTGTCCCTGGATGTATTTGCAAAAAACCTATTCTGATATTCATTTCCCCCTCCATCATTTCTAACCAAAGAAACGCTTTTAATCTGTAAAAATCATATATTAATTCAAAAACATTATCGGACACTTCTTTCCATGCAAAAGACAATAATCGCCTGCTGCACTCTGAGCAGGTTCTTTTTGAATTCATACCCCACAAAATACTCAGAATCAATCACATCATACGAAACCTCTTCGCCTCTGTAAAACGGAGGGCAAGGATTCAGCACTGCTCCGGCATTTGCAAGATCCATTATTTCTTTCGTAACCTGATATTTATTATCGCCGTTAAGCATCTCCGAAGGAAAAGAATCCGTACACACAATATCTTTTCCCACGATTGCATCTCTCAAATTATCAATGCAGTCTGTCTCCGGAATCCGGAACTCATCGGGGCAACTCTGCGTCAAAGAAAATCCAAAAGCTTTCGACGCTTCTTTCCACGCGCGTCCGATGTTCCCGTCGGCTCCGACAAACAGATACTTGTCACTGAGATAATCTTTCCTTATCTGCGAAAGCGAATACAAATCCGTCATCATCTCGCACGGGTGGTTATTATCCGTCATCGCGTTGATAACGGGAACGTCAAGATACTCTGCCATTTTTCCAAGCAGATCAATGTCTTTATGCCGCACTATAACTGCGTCTGCCCAGTTTTGCAAATAACCGCAAACGTCCCTTATATCTTCTTTTTTATCCAACGCACTTGGGTCAAAAAGAATCGTATGCCCGCCCAAAAGATGGATTCCCTTTTCAAACGACACTCGCGTCCTGATGCTGTTTGCAGGAAAAAACATGACAACCGTCTTTCCGGTCAAAAAGCCCTCGTAACGATTGATGTTATCGGCTATGTTAAAGATTTCCCGCAATTCTTCTTTTTTATAATCAGTAAGTCTTAAAAAAGATCTCATTTATTCTCCTGCTGCCGATGCTATCGGTTATGCTTAAATCGCCGCCTCTTACGGATTTCTCAGCATCACTCTGCCATCCACAACTTCAAATCCATACTGCGAATAAAGCTTCTGCGCATCCTTTGTGACCAATATACCTCGAAGCCCCTGAAGTTCCGGCGATGAAACTATGTGTGACACAAGCGCCTTTCCAAGCCCTTTGTTCCTATATTTTTCATCGATTATAACATCGCTCAGATAATAGTTTGTCGCATAATCGGTGATAATCCTCGCAAATCCTACGAGATTCTCTGCCTCCTCAAGGTACAAGCCATAGCACTTGGAATTCTGCACAGACTTCTCAATCTTTTCCACAGGGCGCTTATCTGCCCAATACGTCGTCCGAAGAAGTCGCACGATATCATCAAGTTTCATTTCGTTTATATCTTCAACTATTCTGTACTCCATGCGCTGCCCTCCTTGCGAAGATTACTTGAAACCTTTTCTCTCCTGCGCTTTATCTATAAGATCATGCGCTTCTTCAAATGCTCCGAAAAGATAATCTGCATGCCATTCTTTTCCCACTTTTTCCTGCTTCTTTATCTCTGTCCAGGCGGCATGAAGTTCTTCCTCAGTCTCAAACTTTACATCGGTGAAAACATGCGGATGCCTGCGTTCCATCTTATCTGCAACCGTTTTGACCACGTCTTCGAATGTAAAAAGCCCTTCTTCCTCAGCAATCACCGAATGAAACATTACCTGAAGCAAAAGATCTCCAAGCTCTTCCTTGAGGTTCTCCGCATCACCGGTCTCATCAAGTATATTGATTCCACCGATAACCTCCGCAGCCTCTTCTATACAACCTGCTTTAAGACTTGTATGCGTCTGTACCTTGTCCCACGGGCAACCGTTCTCGCTTCGAAGTGTTTCTACTATTTTCTTTAGTCTTTCTATTTGTGATGTATTCTTCATATCCTTAGGATGTTCTCGCTTTCTCTGTTGCCGCCATTATCATGTCTGCTATGATTCCATAATGCTACTATACTGTCATCGCCAGTGCTGTCATGCAATCCTAGTGCTGCTGTCATCAAATAACTCGACTTTTTACGCAGAATAAATTGTTATTTTGTGAGACGAAGGAATGAGTCGTACCGGGCGGTACGACGATTGACGACAACGAAACAAATAACAATTTAGGCAAGTAATAAAGTCGACTTATTTGGTGACAGTAGCACTAGCCGATACTACAATGGCATCATATTCAATGATATTATGCCACTATCATAGCGTGCTATATACATACTCACCATTATAACAGCAATGTGCTGTAGCGCACCTTCATTTTCACAAATTTTCCTCATCACAGATAAGATTTTCATTGTCACCGTACACTTCCATCGCGAACCACCCGTACGGTGCGTTTTTCGTCTTTCGCACCGTACATTTCTTCCACAGCTTTTCTGTGCGGTGCCTATTTGCTTTCCCGCACCGCACACATTCTCCGCAGCTTTTCTGTGCGGTGCCTGTTTGCTTTTCCGCACCGCACACATTCTCCACATCTTTTCTGTGCGGTGCCTGTTCGCATTTTCGCACCACACATATCATCCACAGCTTTTATGTACGGTGCATTTCTCAACTTCCGCACCGTACACTTCCTTCATATATCATCCATACGGTGCCTCTTTTCTTTTCCACACCGTACAATTCCGGAGAAATCTCCTCAAATTCAATTGAAAAAGCATTTCGCTCGCGAAATGCTGCGCGCTAGCGGTATTGCAAAGCAATTATCTACCATTCCGCGAGCTGCGCAACCCTGCGGAGCTTTTATATATCATAGGAAAGCACTTCCTATGATATATAAAAGCTCCTCGCAAAAGATTTCTCTTTCCGAAGAGCCATACACATCCATATTTCATTAACAAAACAAATGGCGTAAGCACTCAACATAGCCGCATAACAGCAAGAACTCTCCTGCTGCCAAATGCAGCCGCACCACAGAAGAACCTTCCCCTTCTACCAGATGCGCTACATCACGGCAGGAACTTCCCTGCTGCCAGATACAGCGCATACCAGTCATGATGAGAAAGCTCAACTTTTGTGGCATCGCACGCATCATTGATGTGATCGACATTCATTGTCCCGATGATTGCCTGCATCTTGGCGGGATGGCGAAGAATCCATGCAATCGCAATTGCTGTTTTGGATACATGCTCGCGATCCGCAATTTCTGCAAGAGCCTTATTAAGCTCGGGATAATCGGGATTGTCGATAAATGTTCCGCCAAACATACCGATCTGAAGCGGTGACCACGCCTGAATCGTAATGTCATTCAATCTGCAATAATCAAGCGCACTTCCGTCTCTGTTTATAGACATATCCGTTGTCTTGTTATTCATGTAAAGCGACTGGTCGATCAGTTGCGACTGCTCAAGTGAAAGCTGCACCTGATTGATGACAAGCGGCTGCTTTACATATTTTTTCAAAAGTTCAATCTGCATAGGCATCAGATTACTTACACCGAAACGGCACACTTTACCTGCTTCCTCAAGCTCATCAAATGCCTCCGCAACTTCTTCAGGGTCAAACAAAAGGTCCGGCCTGTGCAAAAGAAGTGTATCGATATATTCGCATTTAAGTCTGCCAAGAATACCGTCAACGCTCGCTATAATATTCTCTTTTGTCCAGTCAAACTCAGATCTCTCGGGGCAGATGCCGCACTTACTCTGAATGAATATCTTTTCCCTCTTAATTCCTGTGAGCGGAAAAGCCTCTGCAAAGCGCGTTTCAGCCTCTCCCATTCCATAGCATGTCGCATGATCAAAATAATTGATTCCGCGCTCGTGGGCAGTTTTTATAACCTTTGCGGCTTCCTCTTTCGAAAGAGAAGGCATTCTCATGCACCCCTGAATAATAGCAGATGCGTTCTGTGGTCCGTTCATTATGTCAATGTATTTCATCGGTGATCCTTTCTGTCTCTGTGCAGATTTCCTCTATGAATCTTCAAATATCATCACAAAAATCCGCCAAAGCGTTTCACATACAAAAAGCTTTTCCGGATTTTTTTCAAATTTTCTTAGAATGGCGCTGTATCAGGGTCTGTCTCATATCCTACGCAGCCCTTAAGGTCGGCGATGCGCTTAACATCAGCTTCCTCTAGTTCAAAATCAAACACCTTGAAGTTCTCTTCAATTCTTTCGGGTGTAACCGACTTCGGAAGAGGAAGATATCCCATCTGTATGCTAAAGCGAATGCAGATCTGCGCAATGCTCTTTCCGTATTTTTCCGCAAGCTCTTTCATCTCGGGAACATCAAAAATCTTGCCTGTTCCAAGCGGGCTGTACGCTTCAAGAATCATTCCTTTTTCCCTGCAGTATGCGACAAGCTCATCCTGCGTAGCTCCCGGACAAAGCCTGATCTGATTCACCATCGGCTTGATCCTTGCAGTCTTCATGAGCGCATCGATGTGGTGCTGCTTGAAATTACTGATACCGATCGCACGCACTTTTCCCGCTTCATAAAATTTCTCCATCGCTCTCCAGGTCTCGGCATTTGCCTCCTCCCAGCGGTCTCTGAACATAGCCGGATTGGGCCAGTGGATCAAAAGCAGATCGACATAATCAAGCCCCAGCTTTTTTAATGATTCGTCAAAAGAGCTGACGGTAAGCTCATAGCTATGCTTATCGTTCCAGATCTTGGTCGTAACAAAGATATCCTCTCTCTGTAATTTATTGTCGATGATTCCTCTTCTGATGCCCTTGCCGACACCTTCTTCATTTCCATATACCTGCGCCGTATCAATATGACGATACCCCGCATCTATAGCACTTTTCACGCTTTCAACAGCAACATCACCCTCAGGTGTCTGCCAGGTTCCGAATCCTATGCAAGGAATTCCCACGCCGTTTAAAAGCTTGTAAACTTCGTTTTGCTTCTTCATATCTCGCCCTCCGTTAAAAGAATAGCCTTCATTTTCCACATAACTTTTATATTGTAGCATTTCTACGATACCGCCACTTATCATATTCTGCGATATTATCTGTCATTTTTTGATGTAAAAAAAGCAGATATCCAACAGATACCTGCTTCCTTCGCCATCATTTATATTTTTTTCTGACACTCACCTTGCTTTTATTATCTCCTCCGCCATTCCAAACAGCTCATCGGACATTATATTCTCATCAAATGTCATTATGGAATATCGCACATCACCCATTTCAAAAACTACGCTTGATACATAATATGTCTCACGTTTATCGCTGCCAATACTGATAAAAAAGCACAGCCTCAATCCTGAAGCTGTGCTCTTACTTTTTTAGAGCTTAACTGAGTAAGAATTTCCAATATATTATCGGGCTCTTCCGCAAAAATACTTGCTCCTATCTCTTCCAGATAAGCCTTATCTCTAAAGCCCCACAGCACCGATATGCACGGAAGATTCGAATTCTTTGCCGTTGCAAAATCAACCTCAGAATCACCGATGTATACCGCTTCTTCAGCAGAGCTTCCAAGTTCATCCATTGCTTTTACGACCATATCCGGCGCAGGCTTTCTCTTTATCCCGTCCTGCTCTCCGATCGCAACTTCAACCACTTCGGAAAAGAACTTCTGATTCAGCTCTTTTACCGCAGAATCAATCTTGTTGGAAACAATGGCCATCTTGTAACCGCGCTTTTTAAGTTCTCTCATAAGCTCGATTATGCCCGCGTAAGGTCCCGTCTTATCAAGGCAGTGCACATCATAATGCTCCTTAAATACCGGCACCATCTCGTCTATCACATCCTGCGAAGTTCCTTCCGGTACCGTAAGCTCGATTGTCTTCCTTATGCCGTTTCCAAACGCGCGCCTATAATCTTCGAGCGTCCTCTGTGGAAATCCGAATTTCTCCATTGTATAATTTACGGACGTCGTCAGATCATCAAGTGTGTTCAACACCGTTCCGTCCATATCAAAAATTACTGTGTTAATCTTGCTCATAAAACTTGTTCCTTTTTCAGTTGTAAACATTCATCATTCTGTATCTTATGATGTGATTCTGTTTCTTAAATTGCAACCTAGCATTCTTTTTTGTATTGTTGGTTGACTCAATTTGACACTTTCTGCTTTTGCAGTCAATTCATCTTAAAATGTCAGCTTCCGCTTACCTTAAATCAGCACTTTTCCATATATACAAAAGTCAGCTCATCCGTTACTTCTTTTTGCCCGAATATCTTATAACCGCATTTCTCGTATAACCTGATATTATCGACACTTCTGGTAGATGTAAAAAGCTCAAATCTTTTATTCGGATGTAATTCTTCAATTGCCTTCAAAAGAGCTGTTCCATTCCCAAGGCATCTGTACTTAGGATGAACCATGAGCTTGCCAATATATACTGTGCCATTTTCTACATAGGCACGGACTGAACCGATGATGGTACCATCTTCCGCCACCATCTTCAAAATTCCCCCCGTGTTGTATTCATGCTCAACCTCCTCAAGCGTCTGCTTAAGAGGAGGAATATCCTGTGTTTTAAAAAGTTTTGCCTCACTCTGATACGCGAGATACTGAAGTTTTAATATCTCATCCAAGTCTTCTTTAAAAGCTTTACATATTTTCATCCTACCACCTTTTTCCATTCATCACGTGTTATCGCATATGCATATGAGATTTCATTGTGCGGATCGGGGTATTCTTTTATCTTCTTCATACCGTTCGCAAGCGCTGTAGAATATGAGCCGACGTTGGTATACTTCATATAAGAATACAAAATATCATAGTCAGTATTATTAAACGCCCAGTCCCTGCAGGCGCGGGCGGCCTCTTTGGCATACCCTTTGCGCCAGTATTTCTTGTTTATGTGATATCCGATCTCGGGAAGCTGCTCTCCATCTATATTCTGAATAGTTATCCCGCAGTCACCGATAAATTCTCCTGTCTCTTTCAGCTCAATAGCCCATAGGCCAAAACCGTATTTTTCATAGTTATCCAGATTCCATGTGATCCACTTCTTTGTCCACTCTTCATTATACGGCGCAAGATAATGCTGCATAGTCTCAGGATCTGACAAAATCTCATAAAGAGCATCGAAATCCTCCATGGTGTAGTTTCTAAGTCGTAGTCTGTCTGTTTCAATCATCTTGTCAGTCCTTTCCTTTTGGTCCCAAGGGACGGGGTTTGTGGCTCATTATTTCAAAAATGAACCACTCCCCCGTCCCCCAGGTTCATTTCCCAAATAGCATATCTGCTGCCTTCTCAAGTGCTCTTCGCTCCTCAACGTCGTCGTAACCGCTTTCCTTATCATCAATGCCTTTTACAATATCAACGGAATACAGCCCGTCGCGGTTACAGTAGAAAAAAAGCTTCTTAACTCCGCGAATCTTGAATCTCGCTTCAGCCCTGCCTTCCGGATAGAGCTTTAATAGCTGCATGTCATCTGACGATACCGCTGCCGCAAAAGAAATATAATGCTCCTTCGTCATTTCATGGTCAAACCGCACGTAATACTCATCCTCAACTCGTTCGATAAAGACCATATGCTGCTCATCCGAAGTCTCTGCTTCAAGCGGCGTAAGCTGAATCCCATGGCACTGAATCACCGACTCTCCCATACTATGGATCACATTCCCGCAAACGGGGCACACATAAAACTTGGACCTCATCATATTTGCAGAAACATTCTCATTATGAATGGTGTTTCCGGAAATAAGTTCCGTGATTGACACTCCAAATGCATCCGCAATCGGCTCAAGTAACGTGATATCAGGATATCCCTTTCCTGTCTCCCACTTAGAGATTGTCTTGTCGCTAACTCCCAGCTTATCAGAAAGCTGAAGCTGTGTCATTTTATTTTTTTCGCGCAGTTCCTTGATGACTGCACCTGTAACATATTGATTCATTTTCTTTTACCTCCATGTACCGATTGTAAATCTGCACATAAAGCTACCACCACCTACGTATCGTAGAGTTCCGGAAATGCGCCACGAAAACTTATCAATAAATCGTTTAGCCGGTATCTATCGTAATTTCGTATACAACAGAAGCTTTTTCGCTCCTTTTTCAAACTATTATAGCGAAAAGACATCTATCTTCGGAAATAATTTCACCTTCACGAAATAATATTCCCACTGAAATATTATTAATTTTTGCATGGATTATTACCCAAAATTCCTTTGGCAAAATTGTACACATTCTACAAAGTTACATAGTATCGGTACATCTATCTAACCATTTTTCACATGTTTTAGATGCTATTTTTGTGCAATATGCAATACAGCATTGCATACATTGCAAAAATTGCTGTAACATTTTTTCATAATTCGAGTCATAATTAACGATAAAATCGGCAATTTCCACCTATACTATTTCCCCAAAACATGGTATCTTTATATCAATTTGTATGAGGAAAATGAAAATGAGAAAAAGCTATTTATCTATTGTGCTGATTGCTACACTTGCACTCACCGCATGCGGTACAAATGCAAGTAATGCCACGAATGTCACTTCCATATCAGTCGAAGATATGCCGCTTAGTGCAGAGCCAGCAGACGATACAACTTCACAGAATAACACAATAGCTGCAAACACATTTAAATTTAACGAAAATGTTTTCTCAAAAAAAGCCGCTACAATTTATGGCGAAAAAACAAAGGCTTCATTTTTCAATTTATGTAAAGCATTGAAATCCGGGGAAGATACCTTCGAATGCCCTGATGAAGCTACATACATAGAATGTATTGAAGGAGATCTTTTAAGCCACTTCTTCCCGGCTGCGGTATCATGTATTTCAGCCGATCAGACAACCGGATTCGAAGACGGAGTTGGAAAGATTAAATACAATATCACAAAGGATGAATTTCATTCCCGAGAGAAAGCATTTGAAGATAAAGTTATTGATACGTTAAATGCAAACGTTGATCCAAGCTATTCCGAATTTGAAAAAGCTTTGAACTTATATGTGTACATCTCACAGAACTTCGTATATGACTACGAGATGTATGAAGACTACTTAGCCGGAAAAGCTGACAACATTGGAGCTTACAGAGCTTTAATGGATAACAAAGGCATAAGCCAGGAGTTAAGCGACCTTTACTCCTATCTTCTTTTACAGTGTGGCGTCGAAGCCGACGTCATCAGTGGATATAATATTAACGGTGACCATCAGTGGAGTTTTGTTTCCATAGGTGGAAAAGATTATCATGTCGATCCTACACAGGGACTCAGTAGCCCTGATTTATTTGATGATAACACACCTTTGGACTATTTCTTAATGACAGACAATACCCGTGCTGAGAGAGACGGTTTTTCAGATTATTATCTTTGTGGTAGCAATTCTCTCAATGTTCAGGCAACAGACGATAAGTACTCTACCCTTACAGGCGGATACTTCCTTAAGCTTGATTGTAACCGCAACGTTTTAACTTACGGCGGATACGACGGCGGCGGAGTTCAGGAATTCCGTTATGATGACTGACAAAATAACAATGTACTTTAAAAGCTGACAGGTTTTAATTCCTGCCAGCTTTTTTGTTACTTAGAATCAGCCCCAATTATTCTTATCTTTAAAGTTCTTCATCTTCTTTGCCCACTTTGATATTTCTTTTTTCTTAGCGTAATTTCGCACATTCTCTCGTCCCAGATTCCTATACAGTTCCAATCTTTCTTCAGACAGCTCTCCTCTTTCAATCGCTGCCCTCACCGCACATCCGGGCTCAGATTCATGTTTGCAATCGCTGAATTTGCACATGCATGAAAGCTCAAGAATATCTGAAAAAGTATTGTCAATTCCTTCTTCAGTCTTTGCCATTCCAATCTCTCGCATACCCGGAGTGTCGATTATCGAAACTCCGCTTGCAAGCTGAATAAGCTGTCTGTGCGTCGTTGTATGTCTTCCCTTTGAATCGGACTCTCTGATTTTTCCGGTCTTCATCACGTCATCACCAACTAAAGCATTTAGAAGCGTTGATTTTCCCGCTCCCGAGGAACCCAGAAGACATATTGTCTTTCCGGGGATGAGATATTCATTAAGCTCATCCAGCCCTATGTCATAAATCGCAGAAATAGCATGTACTCTGACTTTGTCGGATATGGATTCCACCTCTCGCACATACCTTCCGACATTACCGCACAGATCTGACTTGGTAAGCACTACAACAGGCACCGAGCCACCCTGCAGCACAACGCTGACATATCTCGCTATTCTGTTGTAGCTATAATCGTCATTTAACGATGTCACAATAAACGAATAATCTGCATTTGCAACCATATACTGCATAACACCTGTCTTTGCCTGATCGGGTCTTTGCAAAAAACTCGTTCTCTCACAGACAGATGTGATCACGGAATCACCTATCGGGTTGTAATTAAATGTGACATAATCTCCGACTACAGGGAGCTTTTCAGGATCCTCCCCGCGCAAATTACCTTTAAGCCTTGCAGTAACATCTTTTCCTTCAAAAATTATCGTATAATTGCTTCTTTCAACTTCCGAAATTCTTCCAGTAAATATATTATTATTCAATGTTTTGGTCTCCTTAATTCTTCTGACTTATATTTTTTAAAAAGCCTGCACCTCCGTCCTAAAACGGCAGGCTCCTAACTTTCACACCTCCGTTCCCAGAGACTGTGTTCGTTACAGATATGAAGACCTTGTGCAAATTGAATATGCGCCTTGAATCAGGCAAATAGATAGTATTTAGGAATAAAAAGGCCGTGACTCAAACAAGCCACGGTCGTAAACTCAAATATAAAAGATTCAATAAAAATCAAAAAGCACATACCGAGGTCATCATACTGTATTTAATTACAATCTCTGTTTTCATAACACGCATCAAATGTACCTCGCTTTCTTTAAGATTTTTTATTTCAATACAAAGTGTAGCAAAATACCTCTTTAAATGCAACGATATTTTTGCAAACCACCATTCTCATACAAAACGGATTGTAAAGCATTTTATTTTATCTTCAATATTCAATCTCTTTAAGCACCATATCCATCAGCTTTGCGTTAGAAATCGAGAACTCCGGCGTTATAAATGGTACCGCCTCTCCGGCAACGCATTTGCTCATCTGCTGGATTTCCAGGAAATAGTTCTGCGGAATGCTGACTTTCCTCTCAATCTCTTTTCCCTGCGTAAATATCTTGTAGCTCACATCACCCTGCTGATTGTATTCAACATCAGAGATTATATGACCGTTGCTTCCGTGAATATACAATCTGTCGAGTCTTGCAGGCTTTTCTTTTCCCAGGATCATTCCCACGTTAAAAGAAGCTCTTGCTCCGTTGGCAAATCGAACTATCGCCGATGTCGAGATGTCCGCGCCATGCTCGTTATATTCCGCAACCGCTTTGACATATTCCGGATTTGAATCAATAAGCGAAAGGATCATAGTCGTACAGTAACATCCAAGGTCATACATCGCACCGCCGCCCATCTCCTTGTAGATTCTTATGTCATCTTCATAACCTTGTGTCAAAAAAGCTGTCTCGATATAATCAACATCGCCTATGACGCCGCTGAAGACATCTTTTTTAAGACTCTGAATATAAGGGCTGTGAAGATATGCATACGCTTCCATGAGATGCACGCCGTTTTCATTGGCGGTTTCAAACATCTCTTTTTCCTGCTCCTCATCGAGAGCAAGCGGTTTCTCGCAAAGAACATGCTTCCCGGCCTTCAGCGCCTTGATAACCCATTCACGATGTAGATGGTTTGGCAAAGGAACGTATACCGCCTGCACATCCTTATCGGCAAGCAGCTCCTCATAACTTCCGTAAGCCTTCCGGAAACCAAATTTTTCCATGAATGACTCAGCCTTTTCTTTATCCCTTCCCGCAATCGCGTAAAGCTCACAGCTGTCTGCAAGCTGCATTCCGGGAATCGTGCATCCCCTTGCTATATTCGCAGTTCCAAGTACACCCCATTTGATATTTGCCATACAGATACCTCATCTTACTGTGCGTTTCGGATTTTTTCCACAAAATCCTCAGTAAATGCGGGATTCTGCGTTTTTTCCAAAAGAACTTTTTCCTGTTTACATGTGACGATCACACATATTATTTTAGCATATAAGAAGCACGTTTCCACGAAATATCATTGCATCGCTATAGACTTATCGAGATAGGCGGTCATTCTTTTTCACTTATCAAAATGTCAGCCTCATCTGATTCCAAACTGCACCGCCGTGCGTAGACTTTTCACTTACTCCCTCGTCTTCAAAGCCAAATTTTGCGTAGTAATGCACAAGTCTGTCTTTACATGTAAGAACAAGCCCCTTCCTGCCCTGCTTTTTTGCATCTTCGATAGCTCTTTTTATAAGTTCTCCGGCGTATCCGTTTTTCCTATACTCAGGAATGGTATTAACTCCGAATATCATCTGCCAATCACCGTTTTCATCATGCAACGCGGCATTTTCATACATATCATCCGTAAGATCTTTTTGATTTGTGACAAATCCGTCCACAAAAGCTATAAGCAAATCCCCGTTAAACATAAGCCAGAAATGATCCGCGTAATGTTCAAGCCTTTCTTTAAACTCTGCTGAAGTCGCAGCTTCTGCCGGTGGAAAACACTCCGCTTCCACCTGAGCGATTGCATCAAGATCTTCTATTGTTGCTGTTCTTATGTACATGTTATGTTTTTTCTCCTTAGTATTTTTTGAACCATATGGTCTCTTGGGGATGAGGTTTGTGGTCCATTTTTTACCCAAAAAGATTAGTTGACAGATATCGCAATCCCGTGTCAGGAAAAATAGCAACTATTGTCTTATCTTTATTCTCTTCTCTTTTCGCAACCTGAGTAGCCGCATACAGAATTGCTCCGCTCGAAGCTCCGATCAATATACCGTCAGTCCTTGCTACTTCTCTTGCAGCTTCATAGGCCTGGCTTGTTTCAACAGGAAAACACTCATCATAATATCTATCATCAAGATTTGACGGTACAAATTCAGCAGGAATTCCTACAAAAGGATGTACTCCCGCAATTTCTTCCGGATTGGGATTATCTTTCGAAGGAATAGAATTTTCTCCGGGTTGAACAGCTATTACTTTTATATCAGGTCGCTTTTCTTTAAGATATTTACCAACTCCGGTAACTGTTCCCCCTGTTCCGACAGCAGCAACCACAATATCAACTGTTCCTTCACTGTCTTCCCATATCTCCGGCCCTGTTGTCTTATAGTGTATCTCAGGATTAGCCGGATTTGCATCTTGATTTACAAGAAAAACACTATCATCTTTTCCCCAAAATTTCTCATAAAAAGCTGCATATCCGGCAACATAATCATTATTATTTTCTTTAAGAGCCTTATCAACTTCCGGAATGTCACTCATGTTAGACACCTCGGTTCCGAACGCCCTCATTACCTTAAAACGTTCTTCACTCACTGTATCTTGCACGTAGATGTGCGTTTTATAACCTTTCACTGCCGCAATTGCCGAAAGTCCTATACCGGTATTCCCACTGGTTGCTTCCAATATAGTTCCACCTTTTTTCAAACTGCCGTTTTTCTCAGCTTCCTCTATCATGCTGAGCGCAATCCTGTCTTTTATGCTCTGATTAGGGTTAAAAAACTCTATTTTTCCCAAAATATCCGCATCCAAACCATTCTTTTTTATATATCCGTTTAATCTAAGTAGTGGTGTATGCCCGATAAGTTCTGTTATAGATTCATAAATTTTTCCCATGATGTCCTCCTAAAACTGCACTTGGGATATATACTAAATTCGATATAACCTCGTTAAGTATATCCCCATGGCTCGCACTAAGCTCCAAAATACCTCGCTAAGTGCTCTACACAAAAAGACCGAAGGTTATCCTATACAAATAACCTCCGGTCTTCCGGTCGCGCTAAGGAAATATTGATCAAAGCGTTCGTTCCCCGATGGCACACGGGATACGATATAGGCAAAAGCTTTCTGTAAGAGGATTTCTTTTATGATTTTATACACACAAACCGCCTTGATCAACGTTTCAACATATAACAATTGTTTTGTATGTAAATATGCTATCACAGTATTTCCGGGATGCATAATCAGTATAATTTATCGGTTGGTATAAGCTTTTCTTGTCACAGCTTAAACATAATCTATATTGGGAGTTTTTTACTCTTCAGCTTCAATAAATTTATGAAAACATCTTTTATAAGCTTCTTTAGTAGATTCACTAAGATTGCCGTTTTCATCAAGCTTAACATCTTCATAATGATGAACACCTTTTTTATCCACATAATCTACAAAAGGCTTAGGACCGTCAATCATTTCTCTATAATCATCACCATTTTCAGTAAGTTTAATTCTTATATATTTTTCACCTTTTTCACCCACAACATGTATATAACACGTTCCGTCTGTGAATTTATCGGTGATATCAACTGCCTTGTTCTGGTAATAAATCATAAACCTTCCGTCATCCGTTTTCTCATAAGAAACATTATCACTTTCATACTCTATCAATTCATCTTCTTCCAACGGCGTATTATCCCCATGCCATACAGAGACATCTTCCTGCACTTCTTCGCCATTCTCATTAACATATGTTTTTACATAATTATTCTTTTCTTCATCGAACTCATATGAAACATCAGTCTTATTACCGTGAACCCACATTTGAACCGTCTTCTTGATTCCGCCTAAATCAGCTGCATACGCAGTACCCGAACCTACCAAAACCACAAGCATAGCTACTGCCGCCACCAAAAGATTTCTATGTGTATTTTCTCTCTTAATTCTGTTCATTCTTTTTTCCTCCAAAGTAAAGTCGCAGGAGGACTTAAGTACCGAAAAAGCCTTTTTATAATTTTCTTTATTGCTCATCTTCCCATCCCTCCTTAAGTGAATCTTTTAATTTGGCACGTCCGCGCGATAGCCTTACTTTAACGCTGCTCTCTGTCAGCTTAAGTATCTTTGCTATCTCTTTTATGCTGTAATCCTCATAGTAGAAAAGATGGATCACAACACGATATTTCTCAGGCAATTTCATAACTTCCGCAAAAAGATCTCTACTTTCAGGTGTTTCAAATGTAAGCGTTTCTATATATTCTTCCAACGTGGTTTCATTTTTTCTTCTGAATGAAAGCTGAATATTTTTTGCTTTATTGATTGCCACCCTTAGTAGCCAGTATCGGATGTGCTTTTCGTCATCAAATTCTTTTTTTGTCATGTAATATTGTAAAAATGTATCCTGAACCACATCTTCTGCATCTGCTGCACTCTTGCATATGTTAAACGCCGCGGCGTATATGTTGTCCTTGTACATTTCTACCAATTCCTGTACAGGTATTCTCATTAACTACTCCTTTATAAAGCCTTATATAAATAATACAATCGGGTGGCATAAAAGGTTACAAAAAAACTGCGGAAATTTTTTTAATCCTAAATTTCCGCAGTATATCCGCCAAAACAAGTCCCCGTGGTCTCTTGGTGACGGGGATTGAGGACCATTTTTTGTCTTTTGAGTTTTTCTGTCGTAATCGGCATATGCATTTCAGTCCAATAATCCTCTTGTTTTTCTATTCAGTTGCAATTGGCATATTCATTTTAATCCTATTATCTTCTTAATCTGTTTTTCTGTCGCAATAGGATAGGTTTCGTTCATATATTTCATGATTCTATCTGCAGATTCCTGCGGCGTTTCGCCGTACGCCTTAGTCACATGCTTATATCCCCACAAATGCTCAGGCGTGCAGTATATCGCGATTGGCCAACCATACTCTTCGCCAAGCCTGTTCTTGCGCTGCCTAAAGTCACGAACGCAAAGATAAGTCTGCATCTGAAGTCCTGTCATCGTGCCGTCGAAGTTCTTTTCTCCGCCCTTGCCAAAGCCCGCTTGCGCCTTAAGTTCATTGGAATAATATTCTGCATCTTCATTTTCTTCAGCAAAAAGATTCATAATCTTGCGCTGCTTCGCCGATGCCTTGCCATCTTCCCAAAGCGCATCAAAGTCATAGCCGTCCCTGCGGACATTCACAAAATACGGAAGCCATTTCTCAGAGATAAATCCCGCCTTTTTATCAAAGAACTTCCCATAGGCAACCTTGCCGCTCCGCGCTATAAGCTCTCTCCACTCCCACGGGTCAACTTCCGGATCGCCGCACCACCAATATTTCGGCACAGTCCTTTCCTCAATCGAAAAGCCCGGAATCTCATTTTTAAACAAAGGCAAAAAACCTACCTCATTTATGTAATCAATCGCCTCTTCCACGCTGTGAAGGCACTCAGGATCATTCCATGATACGCCGTACATTATCCATGTTCCGTTTTCGTTTGGCATAGATTGTCCTCCTTTTGCTCCACTATGCTTCGCATATTAGCTAACTTTTCACATAAATTTACAGCTACTTTTGTGTCCACATGTCGAATTCGTTGTTTGAAATCCTGCCAAAATGCTTTTTGGCAGTGTCCACTTCTTAGGGGCCATTTTATTTTTTCACCGCACATCTCCTTCACGGGTTATCCATACGGTGCACTTCTTCATTTTTGCACCACACAGTCCCTTCTCAGGCTATCCGTACGGTGCACTTTTTCATTTTTGCACCGTACAGTTTTTTCATAAACTATCTGTACGGTATGCTCCTTAATTATTGCACCGCACAGTTTTTCCACAAGCTATCTGTACGGTGCACTTTTTCATTTTTGCACCGCACAGTCCCTTCTCAGGTTATCCGTACGGTGCACTTCTTCATTTTTGCACCACACAGTCCCTTCTCAGGTTATCCGTACGGTGCACTTCTTCATTTTTGCACCGCACAGTTCCTTCACAAACTATCTATACTTACTCTGCGCATATATCATGTTACTCTCAGCCCCGTCTCTCATGCAATTCTTACCTGTGATTCCCTCAATCATCCATCGGTCAGCTACTTCATATACGCGCCTCGTCTATCACAATTCCTTAGTATAGTAATATCTCGCTCCCGTTATCGGGTACTCCTTTAACGCAAAGACTTCCTTATATCCATGCTTCACATAAAACGCAGGCGCCTGAAAAGAAAATGTATCAACGAAAGAATACTTGCAGCCGCGCTTCTTAGCCTCTTCCTCAGCAGCCTTAAGCAGCTTGCTCCCGATGCCTTGCCCTCTTAAGCTCTCATCCACAACCAGGTACTTGATACATAGCCAGTTTCCAAAAGTCTCGCCTGTAAGCCCCGCAAGTTTCCTACCGCTCTCATCATCATAGTAAACGCCGACCGGAACCACATCCGAGGTTTCAAGCTTACTTAAATTATACGCCTTAAGCATCTCAAAGACATCCGCAATATCCTGTTCGTTTCCATCATTTGTTATTCTTATCTTCATCTTTATCCCTTCTATTATTATAATAGGTCAAAAAAGACGGAGTCATGATCTATTTTTATCAAAATAGGCCACTAACCCCGTCCCCAAGAGACCACTTCACGCAAGTGCCAACCTTGCAGCCTCGGTTGCATGAATGATTGTCGTATCATATGTCGGAAGAACACTGTCCTCCTCTTTGATCAGCATACCGATCTCGGTGCAGCCAAGGATAACGCCCTCTGCGCCGCGATCCTTCATATATGAAATAATCCTCTGATATTCCTTACGCGAAGAATCAAGCACTTTTCCAAGACAAAGTTCATCAAAAATAACACTGTTTACAAGCTCGATATCTTCTTCATCGGGAATCATTATCTCAAGTCCCGCTTTAACAAGTCTGTCCTTAATAAAATCCTGCGTCATTGTAAACTTAGTTCCAAGAAGCGCAATCTTCTTGTGACCGTCGCGCTTTATCGCATCGGCGGTGGCATCGGAAATATGAAGAATCGGAACATTTATCTTTTCCTCAATCTGCGGAACAAGCTTGTGCATTGTATTGGTAGCGATCACGATAAAATCAGCCCCCGCCTTCTCAAGCCTCACTGCCGCATCGGTAAGAATCTGCGCATTGCCGTCCCAGTTGCCCTTACTCATATTTTCCTCAAGCTCGGCAAAATCAACGTTGTACATCATGATCTTGGAACTGTGGAATCCGCCAAGTTTCGCCACCGTTTCCTTATTAAGAATCTCATAATAAGTAATCGTGCTCTCCCAGCTCATTCCTCCGATAAGTCCGATAGTCTTCATAATTTCTTCCTCCTCCATAACCTTTTTATAATAATCGGCACACCGATGCTAACACCGGGTGCCGTTCAAATCTTAATCCGCTATTCTCTCCTCAACAAACACCCCTGTTAGTCTCGGCACATTGAATCTGCTTGTGAAAAGCTCGCATTTGCACAGGAATGAGAAAAAGATATGTCTCCCCTGTTTACACATTGATTCATAGTTTCCAAGCCCTTTTGCAAGAATGATCTCCGCGCTGTCTATAGCCTTTTTCGCCTCATCCGACAACATATGATAAATTGTTCCCGCCGCAGAATTGCCGTTTGGGATAATCCTGTATTTTTTGCTGAGTCCGACATATTCGGCATCTTCAAGTGTTACGTCGTTAAGCACATCAGCGCCTCTTACCATAACTGACACTTCAAGCTGCGGATACTTTTTTACAAGCTGCTCAAGAAACAGCTTATCCAGCACGATCTCTCCGCAATTATCAGCAACCAAAAGGAACTTCTTTGCAGTCTCACACTGTGCAAAAAGCGACTTGATATCAGCCTCATCCTCACTTCTCATCTTCGGATCATCGAACAAAGCAAGAAATGTATTCTCATCAACATTGTTCATCGCACCAAAGTCTATATAATTTCCGATTCTCGCAAAAACGAGCGCCTTAAAAAGCGGATCTTCCGAGCTCTCTATCTTCTTTCTAAGGTCATCTTCCATGGACATCACAAGGTCGTTGTACTTTCTCTTCACATCCTTATAGGAAGCCTTTTTACCAAAGCGTCCCTCATAAACACTGTTAATTCTATATACAAGATACGGCGCCGTATCATCTTCATCTCTTCCGTCTATTATCGCCTTTATCTCAGCAAGATAATCCTTATCATCTGTAAGATTCTTTTGCTGGTTAAAAAGACATTCCGCACAACTTTCACTTACTCGCATTCAACTCTCCTTTATCGCATGTAAAATAGACCACTACCCCCGTCCCCAAAGGGCCATCGGTAGCCATACCTCTTAGAGCTTCTTATACATTGTTATCTCGTCAACACTCTTGCCGCAATCAAGCCTGAACGCATCGGGAAGGCATCCCCACTCGGTAAAGCCCATCTTCTTATATAAAGAGTGCGCCGGTTCATTGTCAGAAAACACTCCGAGCTCCATGAGCTCATAGCCCGATTCCTTGGCGAAGTCGATCGCACGGTTCACAAGTATATTTCCAAGTCCCATTCCGCGGTACTCTTTTCTGATAGCGATTCCCATGCTGCAACGGTGAGCCACTTTCCTGTGAATCGCTCCGCTACTGTAAACCGCAACATTTCCTATTATCTTCTCCCCGTCAAAAACAGAGATCATAGCCTGACGATCGTCATCCGCAAGTTTTTTAAGTCTGGCTTTCTCAGCCTCCACTCCCGCTTCATCACGCTTAACTTCATCGCCGTACCTGGTCATATAATGTGTATCACTTGAAACCTGATACATTAAATCCAAGTATTCCACTACGTTGTCAGGTCCTATTGATGTCATCTTGTATTCTTTGCCATTCTTGCAAGTAATTTTCTCAGGTTCCATGTACATATTTATACCTCTTTTCTATATGAATCTATTTACGCCCTTTATTTTATAAACGAAAGGCTGTTCATTACCGTCCTGCCGGCTCCGGAAGAAAGTCCCATTCTGGCAAAAGAAAGAGCCGCCAGAAACAGCAGATTATATCCCGTAAACACAAGAATGTACTTATTCTTGTTCGCATCTTTGGTATTGCAATAGAGCTTAAAAGAGATAAGGCTCGCCATTGACGCGATAAGTGTTCCAAGTCCGCCGAAATTCGTTCCTACTATCAGCTTTTCATAGCTTCCCGTAAATCCGGATAAAAGAATCGCCGCAGGGACATTACTTATAACCTGACTGAGCGCAACGGAAAGCACTACTTCATTTCCGTTAACGGCGGATAAAAGAGCATTTGAAAAAGCCGGAATCCTCTTCATATTTCCGATAAAGACAAAAAGAAAAACAAACGTAAATAGCAAGGAATAATCAGGCTTTGAAAGCGTCTTTGCATCAAATATAAGTACAAGTGCAAGTACTGAGGCAAGTGCTATTTCATAAGGAACAACTCTTACGACAACCAGGATCGCAAATACGAAAGTAAGCGCATACAATGCGATCAATCTCTTTTCCTTACCGGTTCTCATATAACTATTTTTCCCGCTCTTCTCTATACCCGACCTGTCAGCCTTAAAATAGATGACCGCAGCAAGGAGTGCAAACGCGAACACCGAATAAGGAAGCATACATCCCAAAAACTCTTTAAGAGACATTCCCGCCTTTGAATAAAGATAGAGATTCTGCGGATTTCCTATAGGTAAGAGCATGCTTCCAAGGTTTGCCGCAATTGTCTCAAGAACTACCGTAATAATAAGCATATCGGTACGTCCCGCGATCTCAAGGGATATTATCGTAAACGGCACGAAAGTTATAAGCGCCACATCATTTGTAATTACCATTGCGGAGAAAAAAGAAAGTGCAACAAGAATCGCTATCATCTCTCTTGTATCCTTCGCCTTGCAGACAAGATACTCTCCCGCCTGCTTGAAAACTCCGAACTTCCGGAGCCCTGCCATCGTAAGCATTAGCATAAGAAGAATACTCAGCGTCCTAAAATCTATATACCCTATATATTCCGCATCGGGACGGATAAAACAACTTGAAACAACCGCCAGTACAAAAGAAATTGTGAGTACAGCTTCTTTTTTTATGAACTTACAAATCTTACTAAACATCTCAGATCTCCAAAAACAAAAAATTTAAAGTACATTATAGGTCAGTGTCCTCTTATATGCAAGATAAAACCTGATTTAACAGGTCATGTATTATTATTTATTTTTCAACGATAAATGCTTGATAAAATAAAATGTTGTGGTAAAATTAAGAAAGAATTAATGTTTTGAGGAGAGAGTTTTTTATGAAGAAAAGAATAATTGGCGTGCTACTTAGCATGTGCATTGGAGTTATGGCAATGGGTTGTTCGCTTGACGATCTTAAAGAGCTCCAGAATTTGGAAGATGTTAACGATCTTGAGATAGAAACAGTTGATGATTCTGAGGTAAAAGCACCAAGTGATATTCAGACAGAGGACGGCGAGTCTGTATCTGTTGCGCAGGAAAGCAACGGAGAAGATCCTTTCAAGAACAGCGATCTTGTAAAGAACGGAAGTGCAACTCCCGTAACCGAGGACGGTTTCTATACCGCTACTCTTCAATCATCGGGTCAGAACCGTGCCGGAAATCCTAACGAAGACGGAAATGTTTCATGTATAGCCTATGATACAGCACTTACAAACAGTGAGTTACTTATTAAAGGTGTATATGGCTACAGCAGTGTTGAGGGCGGCGAGATGGAATCAAACTCAGATGATGATTCATTCTCATTCAAGGTTGATGCTAACACAAAGTTCACTATGCTCGGCGGAGTGGACGGTCCCGAAGAGGTTCCTTTGGATAGTTTCAAACAGGTCCTTTCAAGCTGTGCCGATTCAGAGCTCATACTTATGGTAACTGTTGAAGGTGGCGTTGCTAAGTCAGTTTCAATCAGCTCATAATAATATCGTTTTTCAGAATCCTTATGGACATTTAGTTGTCCATGAGGATTTTTTTTACATATTTTTCCTTAAAAATGTCCTCCCCTTCATCTGTTGATTTTTAAAAAACTAGTGATAAAATTAAGAAAGATTTAATATTTGAGGAGAAATAAGTTATGAAGAGAAAAGTACTGATTATGCTCTTTTGCATGTGCATTGGAGCATTTTCAATGGGCTGTTCGTCAGACGTTTTCGATCAGGTTAGCGAGGAAGTTACAGGACTTATAGATGGATCAAATTCTGATGGCGAGGATGTTGAAGACCTTGATGTAGAGGAAGAAGCTGCGGACACTTCCAAGGAATCTTCTCCAAAAGCCGAAGGAAAGCTTAAGAAGGATGCAGTTGAGACAATTACCGACGGAATTTATTCCTCATATCTCATAGCATCAAAGAAAGATGAGGCCGGTGTTCCTGATGAGACAGGCGCTCAGCAAAAAATAGTTTACGCATCAGAACTTTCAGATGATGCATTCTGTATCGCAGGTAGCTACGGTTACCGCCAAAATGCATCACAGGATGTTATTTCCGTTTCAGAAGACGGTATATTTTCTTTCGCTGTCGATAAAAATACAAACTACGAGCTCCAAGGCGGAGATGGCGGACCGGAAGTACAGACGGCCGATGAATTCAAGAAGCAACTCGCCGATCTTGCAGATTCAGAACTTTACTTAGAGATCACGGTTGAGAACGGCGTTGCAACAAATATAGCAATTAGCATATGACCCTAAAATAAAAATGTACAATTAAAACCCTACAAGTGATCAGCTTGTAGGGTTTAATCTTTATTCAATAGGAAATCCGGAGAAATTTCCTATTAAATAAATTTGTTTTAAATTAGGGTAAGTAAGATAAATCTTTGTCTTCGCTGTATTCGCAAAGACAAATATATACAATTTAGGATTTAACGTACAAATTGTACATATCTGTCCTCACGATTACAGTGCTATCTATGTAATTATGTCATTATTTTTTTATTCTATAAACCGTTATGTCGCTTGTAAGATCTGACGGATCGTAAGGAACAGTTCCGTTTTCATCAAGAAACAGATTATCCTTCGATGTCTCAAAAATTACATTAGTTCCCTTCTTGACTTTATAGTCACATTCCTTCTTTACAGGATTTCCGTTTCCGTATACAAAATGTATATTTCTGGAATCCTCATCCGAAGCTGCGAGATCTTCATCAAGAACATTCTTCAAAGCTGTAAACATTTCCGGCATACCGGTTCCAAGTTTCACTTCATAATAACGAGTATCAATAACTCCTCCCAAAACATTTGCGGAAGTGATCGCAGCTCTTTTTAATACCTTAGTCTCCTCGTCAAAGACCATTCCCCATTTTGTGGTCTTCTCCTTAAGTTCCTTATTATCGAGCGCCTCCTCATTTGAATAATCTATTATTCTCTCTATCTCAAAATACACTTCTCCATTTCCCTTAAGGCAACGCCCGATCGGCATTTCATCATTCTTCGCATAAACATTTTCTGCAACGTTCGCCATTCTGCAATCCGGCGAAGAATAAAGCTCGATCATTATTCCGGTCTCTTCCTTATTATCTGAGTTCATATAGCTCGGACGACTTACCGCCCTGACATTATCTTTGACAATAAAGGAATCTCCCGGCTCATTTTTGTTCGCACTGTACTCCTTTGAATACCAATAATTGTTGGTGTAAAGAGGTTGTGAAGCTCCATCCTCATAGCTGGAGCTCACTATCTCAATACTTTCATACTCCTCAATAAGCTTTGCGACATCATTAGCGCTCCAAAACTCTTCAGCATTATAATCCGCAGGAGTCATCCCCTCGACTCCCAGGAAGCTTTCGGAATCTACCGCGCTTAAAGCATTATCATATGTGCTACTATCATTCCCCTCCTTTGAATAATCGCCTGCACTGCTTACATCAACAATTTTGTTATCTATAGCCTCATCTGTCCCCCCGGGCATATTACCATCTAATGAGCAACCTACAAAAAGTACGGCAGGTATCATTAGTAAAAAAAATAAATTACCGGCTATGGCTTCCGTATTACTAAATTTCATAGAAGTCATCCCTCACTTTTCTCGTTGCAGATAAGTACCGAATCTGCTGCGTTCTGTGTGTCACCACACGCCATCTCGATGCTCTTAACGTCATCCCCAAAAGACAATTTATAATAGTAATCCCCATCAGAATTCTTTTTACAAAAAGAAATAGTACTTTGGGTATAATCAACAACATCTTTATCTGTCATTATGTCGCCACCTGAAATAGCTACCACCCATGATGCTCCCGGTAAAACATAATCTGTTTCATTTGCTCTTTCGATCATGACCGCTGCCCCCCGTCTTGAATCAAATATCCATGAGCCCTCAAATTTCTCAAAAACTGTTTCAAGATCGTCAGCAATCTTATCGCTCTTAATAGCCTTACCGTTTTCATCTACTACTACAGGTTTATCTTCAACTATAGGATTAATTTCAACATCGTTAACGCTTAACTCTTTTTCTGATCCGCATCCCATACACCCTGATGCAACGACCAGACACATTACCATAACTATTAGGCTTTTTCTCATAATTAACTCCTCTTTTTATAAAAACTAGCTTAACATTTTCTTACAAGTATTCAGCCTTGGTAGTTATTATTATAGAGCACTCGCCCTACTTTTGCAACATAAAAGTTAAATTTGTTGTAATTATTTGTTATAAATGAGTTTACATAGCAAAAACTCCTCTACCCATCACCCCCGTCAGAGAGTTGATGGATAAAGGAGTTTTCCCTAATATTCTTTCTTTATAAATTTGTATAGCCCATCAAATATTCGTCCACTTCTTTAGCACAGCTTCGTCCTTCATAGACCGCCCAAACAACGAGCGACTGTCCACGGTGCATATCACCTGCGCAAAAGAGCTTTGTATTCGGTACATGATAGCTGTCAGCCTCTGTAACAACCGTTCCGCGCTGACTCTTCTTAAGCCCGAATTCATCTGCCGAATAGTCTTCACAGCCGATGAATCCTGCAGCTATAAGAAGGATATCACACTTAAGGGTCTTCTCGGATCCCGGAACTTCTGTTAACTTACCGTCCTTGAAAGTAACCTTAACAGTTTCGATCTTCTTGATATTTCCCTTGCTGTCGGTTGTAACATTCTTTACCGTTGTCTCATAGACTCTCGGATCCTCACCGAAAACATGGATTGCTTCCTCGTGACCGTAATCAGTCTTAAGAACCTTGGGCCATTCGGGCCATGGATTGGAAGCAGCTCTGTTAACAGGAGGCTTAGGCATCATCTCAAGAGCGGTAACACTCTTTGCTCCGTGTCTTATAACCGTTCCGATACAGTCGTTACCTGTATCGCCACCACCTACGATAACAACATTCTTGCCCTTTGCATCTATAAATCCGCCGTGCTTTGAAAGAGTCTGTACACTCTTATCAGAGCACTGCATAAGTGCCTTTGTTGTCTGTGTAAGGAAATCAACGGCATTGTAAACACCCTTGATCTTCTCGGGGTCTGCTACATTAAGAGGTCTTGGTTTCTTGGAACCGCAGCAAAGAACCACCGCATCGAATTTCTCATTAAGGCTTGCCGCACTCACATTTTTCCCAACGTCGGAATTTGTATGGAATACAACGCCCTCTTCCTCCATGAGCTTTCTACGTCTCTTTATAACGCTCTTATCAAGCTTCATGTTGGGAATTCCATACATGAGAAGTCCGCCGATCTCATCTTCTCTCTCGAAGACCTCAACATTATGTCCTCTGTTATTGAGCTCATCGGCAACCGCAAGTCCCGAAGGGCCGCTTCCGATTACAGCAACTTTCTTGCCGCTCCTTATTTCAGGAACAACGGGCTTGATATAGCCCTTTTCAAAAGCTGTTTCTATTAAGTACAGCTCATTGTCGTGAACCGTTACGGCATCACCATTCTGGCCGCACATACATGCCTTCTCGCAAAGTGCGGGACAAACTCTTCCCGTAAACTCAGGGAAGTTACTTGTCTTATGAAGTCTTGCAAAAGCATGTCCGTCGTGTCCTCTGTAAATCTCATCATTCCACTCCGGGATGAGGTTGTGAAGAGGACATCCCGTTACCATTCCTCCAAGATTCATTGCCGACTGACAGAAAGGAACTCCGCAGTTCATGCATCTTGCTGCCTGCTCTCTTCTCTCCTTAACATCCAGAGGAGCATGAAACTCCTCGAAGTTAAGAATTCTGTCTTCAGGCAGGATATCTTTATTATTTGTTCTTGTATATTCAAGAAAGCCTGTTTCTTTTCCCATTTTTACATCTCCTATTATATATGAAGTGAAGTAACCCATTAGCTCAAGAGTCACTTGTGACTCTTGTCGCGCCGATGCGCTGTTCATGCCAGTTCTTTAAACGCCTCTAACACAGCATGGTCGTGGTCTATTCCCTGTTCCTCAAACTTGCTTATAGCCGTAAGCATCTTCTGATAATCGTTCGGAACTATCTTCTTAAAGTCGGGAATATAGCTCTTAAAGTTTTTAAGGATTTCTTTTCCGTATTCAGAGCCCGTCTCTTTTACATAATCTTCAAGGATAAGCTTAAGCTCTGCAATATCGTACTTCTCGGTCACTTCATAAAGAGATGCCATATCTTTGTTCATTCTAAGATAAAGAGTATGCTCCTTATCAAGAACGTATGCGATTCCGCCGCTCATGCCGGCTGCGAAGTTCTTACCTGTCATTCCAAGGATAACTGCTTTTCCGCCTGTCATGTATTCAAGACCGTGATCGCCGCAGCCCTCGGAAACAGCTATTGCTCCTGAGTTTCTTACACAGAATCTCTCGCCTGCAACACCGCATACATAGGCTTTTCCTGCTGTTGCACCGTAGAGAGCAACGTTACCTATTATGATATTCTCATGTGCCTTATATGTAGCTTTATCGGAAGGCCTTACGATAACCTTTCCGCCTGAAAGTCCCTTGCCAAATCCGTCGTTGGCATCACCGTAAAGCTTCAAAGTAACGCCCTTAGGAAGGAACGCACCAAATGACTGTCCGCCACCGCCGTATGCTTCAACGAATACGGAATCCTCGGGAAGAGTATTCTTAAAGTCATCGGTAACCCTGCTTCCAAGAAGTGTACCAAAGCTTCTGTCGGTACTTGAGATATCGACTTTCATCTTTACTCTCTCAGATTCGGATGCTCTTCTTTCCTCATCTTCATTTGCCTTTACAGCATAAGCCTTAAGTGCATTCTTTCCTTTTTCATACTCAGGAATAAGAACCTTTGAATCCAAAGTATTAACAAGTCCGAAATCATATACATCCTTGGAATCGAAATGATTCTTCTCAATTCCCGCATACTTGCTGTCAAGGATTCTGCTAAGGTCTGCAGCATCTTTACATCTTGCCTTCGGAACGCTCCTCATCTTAAGGCAATCTGTTCTTCCGACCATATCTGTAAGTTTCTTAAATCCAAGCTCGCTCATGATCTCACGAAGCTGTCTTGCGACAAAGAGCATGAAATTCATAACATACTCAGGCTTACCTGTAAATCTCTTTCTGAGCTCTTCGTTCTGAGTTGCGATTCCGACAGGGCATGTATCTTTTGAACATACACGCATCATCATGCATCCCATACATACAAGGGGAGCTGTCGCAAAACCAAACTCCTCGGCACCGAGAAGTGCTGCGATTGCAACGTCTCTACCTGTCATAAGCTTACCGTCTGCTTCAAGAACTACTCTGCTTCTAAGTCCGTTATCTATAAGGGACTGATGTGCCTCGCTAACACCAAGCTCCCAAGGAAGTCCCGCATGGTGAACCGAAGATGAAGGTGCGGCACCTGTTCCTCCGTCATATCCGGATACAAGGATTACCTGTGCTCCTGCTTTTGCAACACCTGAAGCTATTGTTCCAACGCCTGCTTCAGAAACAAGCTTAACAGAGATTCTTGCTCTGTCGTTTGCATTCTTAAGGTCATAAATAAGCTGCGCAAGATCTTCTATTGAATAGATGTCATGGTGCGGCGGAGGTGAAATGAGTGCAACACCGGGTGTTGAGAAACGTGTGCTTGCAACCCAAGGATATACCTTCTTTCCGGGAAGGTGTCCGCCCTCTCCTGGCTTTGCTCCCTGCGCCATCTTGATCTGAATTTCCTGTGCGCTCTGAAGATATCTGCTTGTAACGCCGAATCTTCCCGATGCAACCTGCTTAACGGCACTGTTTCTCTCAGTTCCGAAACGTGCAACGTCTTCACCGCCCTCACCGGTATTAGACTTTCCGCCGAGTCTGTTCATAGCTATGGCAAGTGTCTCGTGTGCCTCTTTTGAAAGAGAACCGTATGACATAGCACCTGTCTGGAAGCGCTTAACAATCTCTTCTTCGCTCTCAACCTCTTCGATCGGAACAGGCTTTTTAGCAGGTACGAAGGACAAAAGTGCTCTCAATGTATGAGGTCTGTCCTCGTCATCAACCATCTGTGTGTATTCCTTGAATCTCTCATAGTCCCCCTCTCTTACCGCTCTCTGCAAAGTAACGATAGTCTTAGGGTTATACATATGGTCTTCCTTGTCATCGCCGCTTCTGAGCGCATGGAAGCCGATAGAATCAAGTGTTGAATCGGTTGAAAGTCCGAGAGGATCGAATGCCTTATCGTGACGAAGCTCAATATCCTCACCGATCTCCTCTATGCCGATTCCGCCAACTCTGCTGGTTGTTCCTGTAAAGTATTTATCAACAAGCTCTTTTGACAGACCAATAGCCTCGAATATTCTCGCAGACTGATAGGACTGCAAAGTAGAGATACCCATCTTTGCAGCGATCTTTACTACACCGCCCAGAAGTGCCTTGTTGTAGTCCGCAATAGCGGTATGATAATCTTTGTCCAAAATTCCTATATCTATGAGCTCGGCAATGCACTCCTGAGCAAGATAAGGATGAATCGCTCTTGCACCAAAACCAAGAAGTGTAGCGATCTGGTGAACATCTCTTGGCTCGCCGCTCTCAAGGATGAGTGATACGGCTGTGCGTCTCTTTGTCCTTACAAGATGCTGCTCAACAGATGAAACCGCAAGCAATGAAGGAATCGGCATGTGGTTCTCGTCAACTCCTCTGTCTGAAAGGATAATGATGTTAACTCCGTCTGCAACGGCTCTGTCTACAGATATGTTAAGCTGCTCCAAAGCTCTCTCGACGGGGGTATTCTTGTAATACAAAAGTGAGATTTTTCTCACCGAAAAGCCCTGCTGATCGAGAGCTTCTATCTTCATCAGGTCAACGCCTGTAAGTATCGGATTATTAACTTCCAAAACTCTGCAGTTGTCGCTCTTTTCTTTTAACAGATTTCCGTCGGAACCGATATAAACGGTTGTATCTGTAACGACTTTCTCACGAAGAGAGTCGATCGGCGGGTTTGTAACCTGCGCAAAGAGCTGCTTGAAATAGCAAAAAAGCGGCTGGTGATGAGTTGAAAGCATAGCAAGAGGTACATCTGTACCCATGGAAACTGTAGGTTCTATGCCGTTCATCGCCATTGGAAGAATCTGCTGTTTAACATCTTCATATGAATATCCGAACACCTTGTAGAGCTTATCCCTCATCTCCTGTGTATGTGTAGGAATCTTCTTGTTGGGAATGCTGAGCTTATTAAGGTGTAAAAGATATCTGTCAAGCCACTCACCGTAAGGCTTAGCCTGTGAGTACTTGTTCTTACACTCTTCATCAGAGATTATGCGTCCCTCTTTTGTATCAACAAGGAGCATATGTCCCGGTGAAAGACGTGATTTCTTTACGATATTCTCTTCAGGAATATCAAGGACACCGACTTCCGATGAAAGGATAAGTCTTCCGTCCTTTGTAACATAATATCTGGACGGTCTGAGACCGTTTCTGTCAAGTGTTGCGCCAAATACTTCGCCGTCTGTGAAAAGAACTGCCGCAGGGCCGTCCCATGGCTCCATCATTGTCGCATAGTAGTGATAGAAATCTTTTCTGTCCTTATCCATGAAGTCGTTGTGCTTCCAAGGCTCGGGAATTGCGAGCATCATTGCAAGCGGAAGATCCATTCCGTTCATGTAAAGGAACTCAAGTGTATTGTCGAGCATTGCGGAATCAGAACCCGAAGATGAGATAACGGGATAAACCTTTGAAAGATCGTCACCGAAAACGTCCGAAGACATAGTCTCTTCTCTGGCAAGCATTCTGTCGCTGTTTCCGCGAATAGTATTGATCTCTCCGTTGTGGGCGATCATCCTGTACGGATGAGCTCGCTGCCACGAAGGAGTTGTGTTAGTTGAAAAGCGGCTGTGCACAAGCGCAATCGCTGTTCTGTAATCAGGAGAAAGGAGGTCCTCGTAGAACTTACGCAGCTGTCCTACAAGGAACATTCCCTTATAAACAATGGTTCTGGATGAAAATGAACAGATGTAAGTATCTTCAGAAGATTTCTCATACTCTCTTCTAAGGCAGTAAAGACGTCTGTCAAATTCAATTCCTCTTGCCGCATCCGAAGGTCTCTCAATAAAGCACTGAGAAATATGAGGCATACAGTTTCTTGCAACCTCTCCCAGAATTTCGGGATGAGTCTCAACATCTCTCCAACCGAGTACCTTAAGGTTTTCTTTTTCTGCAATGACTTCAAGCATGCGCTTTGCAAACATACGCTTCATAGGGTCCTGAGGAAAAAAGAACATCCCTATTCCGTAATCGCCTGCTTCTTTAAGAGAAATACCGATTTTTCTTGCTTCAAGAGAAAAGAATCTGTGAGAAATCTGTACAAGTATTCCTACACCGTCACCGACTTTTCCTGTTGCATCTTTTCCTGCTCTGTGCTCAAGTTTTTCTACTACCTTGAGCGCATCATCAAGAACTTTGTTGTCTGCACTTCCGTCTATATTGATGACTGCACCTATACCGCAGGCATCATGTTCATTCATCCAAGTTTCCATTTTTATCCTTCCTTTTTCCTTTTTATCTTAATGAGAAAAGCATCTGTCCGTATGTCGGATATCCGAGATAGCTGTCAGGAACAAGCGCTTCTGCAGCATCTGCATACTTTCTCACTTCATCCATGTCTGCAAGAATTGTCTTCTGGTAGTAAGAAGCCTGTTCGAGAACTTCAGTCTTACCCTCAGCAACTGTTGTATCAGCTGCAAGTTTCTTAAGAGCTTCGCTCATCTTACCCTGAGCTTCGTCAATTGCTTTGAGTGTCTCAATCTCGAATGTTGCACTCTTTTCTCCAAGAAGGCTCTTCTTTCCTGCTGCCTCTTCAAGAAGATCGCTCTGATATGCGATAAGTCCTTCCATGAGGTCTTTCTTAGCCATTTCCTGCAATGTCAAAGACTCGATGTGGATTGACTTTGAGTAGTTCTCAAGGAGAATCTCATATCTTGAATCAATCTCTTCCTTAGTGAAGATGCCGTGCTTTGTGAAGAGGTCAACTGACTCTTTTTCCTTGAAGTAAGGAAGTGCATCGGGAAGTGACTTAAGGTTGGGAAGTCCTCTCTTTGCAGCCTCTTCTACCCACTCGTCTGTATATCCGTTTCCGTTAAAGAGAACTCTCTTATGAGCTACAAGTGTCTCTTTAAGTACTTCTGCGATCTTTTCATTAAGCTTATCTTTCTCAACGCCCTCAAGCTTTGCATAGATCTTTGTGATTTCTTCTGCAACAGCTGTGTTAAGAACGATGTTTGCGTTTGCTACAGAAACTGCAGAACCGGGCATACGGAACTCGAACTTGTTACCTGTAAATGCGAAAGGTGATGTTCTGTTTCTGTCTGTGTTGTCCTTTGTGAAGTGAGGAAGAACTTCTGCTCCCATACCCATCTGTACTTTGCCCTTGCTGTGGTATGCGTTTCCTTCTTCAACACCTTTAAGTACTTCGCTAAGCTCGTCACCAACGAAAATTGAAATGATTGCCGGAGGTGCCTCGTTTCCGCCAAGTCTGTGATCGTTTCCTGCAGATGCAACGGAAAGTCTAAGAAGTGGTGCATACTCATCAACAGCTGCGATAACTGCCATAAGGAATACAAGGAAAGGAGTGTTCTCACCGGGGTTCTTACCGGGATCTAAGAGGTTCATTCCCGTATCTGTGCAAACAGACCAGTTGTTGTGCTTACCTGAACCGTTGATTCCCTCGAATGGCTTCTCATGTAAGAGGCATGCGAAGTTGTGCTTGTCAGCAACTTTCTTCATAACTTCCATTGTGAGCTGGTTGTGATCTACAGCGATGTTTGCTGTCTCAAATACAGGTGCAAGCTCGTGCTGTGAAGGAGCAACCTCGTTGTGCTTTGTCTTTGCGGGAATTCCGAGTTTCCAGAGTTCCTCGTCAAGATCGTGCATATATGCTGAAACCTTAGGCTTAATTACACCGAAGTAGTGATCTTCCATCTCCTGACCTTTTGTTGCAGGCGCACCAAGAAGTGTTCTACCTGTGAAAAGAAGGTCTTTTCTGAGTTTGTAATCTTCTTTATCGATAAGAAAATATTCCTGCTCTGAACCGATTGTTGTGCTTACTCTGTTAACGTCCTCATATCCAAGGAGCTTGAGCATCTTAACAGCTTCTCTTGAAAGAGCCTCCATTGATCTTAAGAGAGGTGTCTTTTTATCAAGAGCTTCTCCGCCGTATGAGCAGAATGCTGTAGGAATGTAAAGAGATCCGTCTTTAATAAATGCCGGTGATGAAGGATCCCAAGCTGTATATCCTCTTGCTTCGAATGTTGCACGAAGTCCTCCTGAAGGGAAACTTGAAGCATCAGGCTCACCCTTTACGAGTTCTTTTCCTGAGAACTCCATGATAACCTTGCCGTCTTCTGTAGGTGAAATGAAGCTGTCATGCTTCTCGGCTGTAAGACCTGTCATAGGCTGGAACCAGTGTGTAAAGTGTGTTGCACCGTTCTCTACTGCCCACTCTTTCATTACTGCAGCAACGCAATTTGCTACATCAAGCTCAAGATGTGTTCCTTTCTCAATTGTCTTGTGAACTGCTTTGTATATGTCCTTAGGAAGCCTGTCTTTCATAACCTTGTCATTAAAAACAAGACATCCAAATTCTTCTGTTAATTTCTCTGCATCGATCATTTTAATTTCCTCCGTTTTTTATATTTATTTTCCTGATGCTCCGTAGTTTGAAAGAACTCTTGCGGAAGGATCGTCAACATTGCATCCTTCCCAGCTTTTATTGGGCATCCAAAAATCTACTACCATATCTGACTGACCGGGATAGTACTTCTCAAACAGTTCTCTGTACAGGAGAGACTCCCTTGTAAATGGAGTTGCATGAGTGTACTTCTTTTTCATTGTTTCAAGATCTGCAAAAGAGTATTTCCCTTCAGCATATTCAATAAGGTCGTCCCTGAGCGAATGTCCTACGGCATCTGAGAAAGCTGCCTTTTCTCTCATAAGGATCGATCTTGGAATAACTTCATCTTTTTCAAAAGCCTTTCTTAATAAGAACTTTCCGATTCCGTATGTATTGAGCTTCTTTTCGGGATCTATGCTCATTACATAACTTGCAAAATCAAGATCTCCGAAAGGAACTCTTGCTTCGAGTGAGTTTACGCTGATACATCTGTCTGCCCTGAGGACATCGTACATGTGAAGCTCTCTCACTCTCTTTTTTGCCTCTTCCTGGAAGGCTTCGGCGCTCGGAGCAAAGTCCGTATATTTATAACCAAAGAGCTCATCTGAGATCTCACCTGTAAGAACTACTTTGATATCGGTGTTTTCATGTATCCATTTGCACAAAAGATACATTCCGATGGAAGCTCTTATTGTTGTGATGTCGTAAGTTCCAAGTGCCTCAACAACAGGCTCGAGTGCGTTAAGCACATCTTCTTTGGTGATTATGACTTCGTGGTGATTGCTGTGAATGTACTCCGCAACTTCCCTTGCATATTTAAGGTCGATCGCATCGATATCCATTCCAATCGCAAATGTCTCAATCGGCTTGTCCGAAAGTCTTGCGGCAACACCGCAAACAAGTGATGAATCAAGTCCTCCGGAAAGAAGGAATCCTACGGGCGCATCAGCGTCGAGTCTTTTTTCTATTCCGTTTACGAGCTTGTCGTGTATCTTTGTTGTTATGACTTCAAGGCTGTCTGTCGAAATTTCTTTTACGTCAGTCATATCCTTATAACATACAAATTCCCCGTCCTCGTAGTAATGTCCGGGCGGGAAAGGCATAACTTTCCGACATGTACCTATGATATTCTTTGGTTCCGATGAAAAAAGGATGTGTCCTTCATCGTCGTATCCGTAATAAAGAGGTCTGATACCGATCGGATCTCTTGCGGCTATGAACTTTCTCTTTGCCGCGTCATAGATCACACATGCAAATTCGGCATCCAAAAATCCAAACATCTTGGTTCCGAGCCTCTCATAAAGAGGAAGCAGTATCTCGCAATCACTTTTGCTCTTAAAGCTGTAGCCCAGGGAAATGAGATATTTTTTGATATTCTCAAATCCGTATAATTCTCCGTTACATATAACTACGTTTCCATTTAATGAAAAGGGCTGCATTCCCGCTTCATTTAATCCCATGATGGAGAGTCTGTTAAATCCCATCCATCCTTCGTCGACCTTCAGAGTTCTCGACATGTCGGGGCCTCTGGAATGAGTCTTATATAACATTTCTTCAAAAAATTCCTGAGCAACATCTGCTCTAGCGTATGTAAGAATTGCGCACATACTTTATCCTTCCTCCCGGTGTTTCATTTATTCAAACGGTCTGTGTAATAGCCTGGGCGGCAATATATACAATATTTTGCTCCGATTGTGCCAAACACTACGATGAGCCTGTCAGTCTCATCGTAGTGGCACAAAATCGCAAACTATTGTATATATTGCCTTAATGGCTATTGCGCAAACGCCTTTGTTGCATGAATTTATTTACCTTTATACCTTTAAATAAGGAACTTACCTCTCGCTTCGCTCGACGTAAGACGTTCGAACTAAGCTCGGTAAAACCTCGCTAAGTTCTCACAGCCTACTCAACATCAGCCAACGCCGCTGCTCCTTCTTCGCCGGTACGAATCTTTACGACGTTTTCAAGGCTGTAAACGAAGATCTTTCCATCTCCGATGTGGCCGGTATAAAGAGTCTTTTTAGCAGCTTCAATTACATCTTCAACAGGAATCTTGCTGATAACCACTTCCAACTTGATCTTAGGAAGGAGGGTTGCGTCCATCTCAACTCCGCGATACATATCGCCTGAGCCTTTCTGGATGCCGCAACCCATGACTTGAGTAACAGTCATCCCGGTTACGCCGAGTTCGTTCATCGCACGTCTCAGTTTGTCATAGCGGGACAACTTAGCGATAATAACAACTTTATGAATTCCTGATTCTGTATGTACAGGTGCTGTAACAACAGGCACCGAAGCTTTCTTCTGTATTTCTGAAGCCTCTTCGTAAGAACTTACTCCGAGGTCTGTATTTTCGTTAACTGACATATTCAAGGTGTTTGAAACATCCATGATGGCAAATCCTGAATATGCTGATGCAAGTCCATGCTCTGTGGAGTCAAGTCCGAGGATTTCTTCTTCCTCTGTAACTCTGAGTCCCATAATCTTCTTAATAGCAAGGAAAGTAATTGTAATAGTTACTGCTGTCCAAACTGCTGTGCAGATCATACCGATGAACTGTAATCCAAGGAGCTTGAATCCGCCGCCGTAGAAAAGACCTACAAGCTCATTTCCTGCTGAGTCGGCGATTGAATAACCGGGTGCTGTATTTGTTGCAAAAAGACCTACAGCAAGTGTTCCCCAGATACCGTTTAAGCAATGTACTGCAACTGCTCCGACGGGATCGTCTACGTGAAGCTTATAATCAAGGAACCAAACACCGAAGCAAACAAGAAGTCCGGCAACGATTCCGATGATGATCGAACCAAAAGCATCTGTTACATCACAAGGAGCTGTAATAGCTACAAGACCTGCAAGTGATGCGTTGAGACACATTGAAACATCAGGCTTGCCATATTTTACCCATGTGAAGATCATGCATGTTACTGTTGCAAGTGCAGGTGCGATTGTTGTTGTTACAAATACCGATCCGAGCTGATCGATTGAAGTACAAGCTGCTCCGTTGAATCCGTACCATCCAAGCCAAAGGATGAATACACCAAGTGATGCAGCTACAAGGTTGTGACCGGGGAAAGCATTTACTTTTGTAACTTTTCCGCTCTTGTCTTTTTCAAACTTACCGATTCGGGGTCCAAGGATTGCTGCACCGATAAGTGCTGAAATACCACCTACCATGTGAATGCAGTTGGAACCTGCGAAATCGTGGAAGCCCATCTGTGAAAGGAAGCCGCCGCCCCATGTCCAGTGTGCTTCAATAGGATAGATAACTGCAGAAATGACTGCCGAGTACACACAATATGATAAGAACTTAGTTCTCTCAGCCATCGATCCTGAAACGATTGTTGCTGTAGTAGCACAAAAAACAAGGTTAAATACAAAGTTGGACCAATCAAAGTTTGCATAGTTTGTAAAAATGTCAAATCCGGGTTTTCCGATGATTCCGACCATATCCTCACCGAGGAAAAGTCCAAATCCGATTAAGATGAAAACTACGGTTCCTATACAAAAGTCCATAAGGTTCTTCATTATGATGTTTCCGGTATTCTTGGCTCTTGTAAAACCGGCCTCGCACATTGCAAATCCGGCCTGCATCCAGAATACTAATGCTGCTCCAATGAGGAACCAGACACCGAAGACACTACTGTCTATTGCACTTAAGATTTCTTCACTCATACAATTTCTCCTCTCCCTTTTTGTTCAATATCTATTTCGTTTTTGAACAAAAAACAACAGGACATCAGCCATCTACTAATACCGTAGAAGGTTGATGCCCCATTGCATCAGAATTGATATTATTTTTTATTTATAAATCGCTTCTGTGAAAAACCGCCTCATTCCTCGATTTTTCAACGATTCCACAAATATTCTTTAATCCACGAATACTTGTATACAACCGAGATTATAATACTCCGGAAATATTATACCGATTGCATCAGGGCATAAACACACAGTTACAGCCCGAAAAACAGAAAAAGCGCCTTAGAGTTATTCTCTAAGACGCCCTTGTCTTTATGTTTTATGATTCTACTCTCACATATATGAGTTGTCAAGCAAAAATTTTTCTAAATTCGAATGGTCTCTTGGGGACGGGGTTTGTGGACCATTTTGCCACTACTCACAGACAGTTTTAAGAAAAATCTTTTCCTTAAACGCTCCTCTTTTTTCCGCCTTCTCTTTTCGCACAGATTCCAATTGCTCAAGCGTGTAGCCCCTGGCTTCAACGACAGCATAAATTACTTCCATTAAGTCCGCAAGTTCTTCTATGTTCTGATCTTTGTGATATTCATTTAGCTCTTCGTCCAATTTCGCATCAAGCATCGCCAAATAATCATCATCCGACAAAATCTCTGTCTTGCATATTCTGCCGTCATTCTTTATAATCTCGGGAATCTTATCCCTGACAAGTTTATTGTGTGTTACTACAGCCATTGTAAATCCACTCCTGTTAAGTCCATCCGCTTTATAAAAAATCAACTGTCGGAACAAGTTCCAGCATTTATTTTCCCAATGTATTGCTTGTTATAGCTGCTGCCTTTGCCGCAATAGAATTTGTAGCCGCATATAAGGAGCTTGTAGGTGCAACAGGACTCATCAAAACCTTTCCGGTACCTCTATATACATTCACAAGTCCTTCTCCACTGGCTGCAGAGCCAATCAATGTCTTTGTCGTTCTCTCTACAGTAAATTCAAGATTTGAAGACCAGCACACAGCAAGATTTCCATCAATCTTCAATGTGTCATTGTTGAGATCAACTTCGATAAGCTCGTTATATGGAACATTACTTTCAAGCGCAGCAACACCTGAACCAGACAAGCTTAGATTAAAAAGACCTTCTCCTCCAAGCGCAGCCGAAGAAAGATTCTTTCTTGCAACAACACTTGTCTTTACGGTTCCCGAGCATGCGTAGAACATTCCGTCTTCAATAGTCATTCCTGCGCCCCACTGCGCAACATCAACAAGAATAATGTATTTATATGTGGGTTCCAAAACAAGCCAGCCGTTTCCTACATATTCAGGCTTTATTGCTGACTCACCCGTAACAGCACCTTTCACGATTTTACCAAGCAGATCTCCCACTCCCTTAACTCCTGTGGTCGCATTTACATTTCCAGCCATCCACTGCATAGCACCAGCCTGAATAATCGCTGAATGATTATCATCAAGCTCAATCGCAACCTGCCTTCTGTGCACTCCCATCTTACTCATAAAGTACTCAGTCGAAGCATTTGCCGGAGATACGCTACTGTCCATCATATACTCAAGCACATGAAAATTTCCGTTGTTCTCAACAAACTTCCTTGTTTCGTTTTCAAAATTCTTAATGTTCATATTGTGTCCTCCGGTTTATGATTCTGAAATTACTTTATCCCTTAGTTTTTGCTGTTCTTTTGTATTTTCTTCACTCTTATCAGAGAAAAGAAAACGAGGCGAGCCACTACCTTGATTGCACAGCTTATTAGCAAGCTCATCTAAACTCTCTGTTCCAAATAAATTGTACTCCTCTTCGGTTATTTCAAAATACTCGTCATACCATGCAACCCACGTAACAACGCATGCCATAACATATTTGTCGATACTTGGTATATATCCGACACGATATAGCTTTTCATTGCGAATCTTCTCGTTTTCCAGCTTCATAGTGTCCTCATTTTATTATCAATCATTTATAATCCCACACAGCTCTGTAAGCGATTTAATCCTCTTAGCTCCTTCCGGCACAGAAGCATATTGTTTTTTTCTGTCAATTAGTACTACTGCCATCCCTTCTTTCATAGGTCCGATTACATCATCATCCAAGGAATCTCCGACAAAAAGACATTCTTCCGCTTTCCATTTTGTTCTGTGCAAAATCTCCGAATAGAATTTGACATTCGGTTTATAGCACCTTAGTATCTCAGACGTAAATATCGGATTTATGCGTTCCAGTGATGTACCTTCTATATTATGTAGCAAAGGAGCTGTGTCTGTTGTTGAACCTATAGCAATAATGTAATTTTCGCTCAATTTATCAATAACACTCTCAGTTTCCTCAAAGAGCTTTCTATCAACAAGTGAATCAAGCATAGGTTTTATCGCAGTTTTCGGATCACCTGTTATGCCGTACAGTTCAAACATCTTTTCAAGATCTTTAACGAATATCTCTTCCTCCGTTATAAATTCTTCAAGTGAAAAGATATTTTCCCTATGTATCTTTTTCCATTTCTTATAGATTTCATCCGCATCTTCTGCAAGATCGTATTTACTGAAGATTGCTTTGGTCGCATCAACAGAACCGGTGTCTGTTGAAATTAGTGTGCCGTATGCGTCAAATATTATGTTTTTAATCATTGGGAGCCTCTTACCTTAAATATTCACCTACTCAATTCGATAACCAGGTCTTTATATCGCTCAGTCTTATTCTGAATGTCCTCTTCTGACACGCCATAGTATTTATATATATCCTTGTAAACACTATTAAACATCTTCATAAATTTCTTGCTTCCCTGTGCTCCTGCAGCAAGATAATCATTATTCTTCTCAATTATAATATGCATAGAATCATCATTATCTTTCCCTTTTTTTACATACTTATGGAAATCTATATCAAAAACTTCCTGCGGAATTGAATCAGCAATCTCTTTTTCCTTTTTTATCTTCTCATTCAATCGAATAAGCATTTCTTCTGCATCATCTGTTATATCAAAATCCAAATCGATATCCCACCCTTGAGCCAGATCGAATCTATACTTAAAAAGAAATGCCGTACGTGTTTCCTCATATTCAAACTCGAACTCAGTTCGATCTACTTCCACAAAACCATACCTGCTTTTAATATATTCCTCAACTTCATCTAAGCTATGCACACCGGGTCTAATACTTTTTTCAATAAACCACCTTTTTATCCTATATGAAAAAGACATTATTCTCTGCGGTAGTGTCTGTTTCTTTGACTTATCACAAATAAATATAGATGTAGGGCCATCAGCACCGCCTATAATTTCAAAATGCTCATCTTCCATAATTCCTTTCATCTCCTCTTTACCCTGCATGCTTTCAGTGCTTCTTTTCAAATAGTCCTAGGGGACGGGGTTTGTGGACCATTTTATCACTACTCATGAACGTTTCTACCAATCAATTGGAAGCTTGTCCTATTACAATCGCCAAGGCTGTTGACGGAGCATTGAACTTATAGTCGTGCTACCCCATATCAACTATCGTTCCATCACTTTCCAGTTGCTGTCGCAATCTAAAATAAGATTTACCTCTTGTCTCAAATGATGGTACTGTTCCGCCAGATACTCTGGCTCCTTTAAAGACTGTAACTCCACTAGGGCTTATAATTGATTTACCACACATAACAATACTACCTTCCTAATCCCTAAACGCCGAACGCAACTTATCGGCTGAAATATCATAATTCTTCATATAATACTTATATTGTTCTGATTCCAAGAATTCTCTTTTTACCCCCACGCGCGCTATAGGCTCTAAACAGCATCCGTAATTCTTAACGAGTGGCATATAATCGCTAGTGTCCGCGCAAACAATCGTTTGCGAATTCTTGGCACTTCTATTTCCAAGACGTAGTCTTAGTTGTCTCACCGCTAATTTCTTGAAACCTTTTTCAAGAAAAATATAGTTTTCTCCACCCTTGTACGCTCTTGAATCATAAACCAAACAATCTGGTTTCTGCTCCAAAATACATTTCATCATATTCTCTTCACTTAATGTAAGTGATATACCATTATCTATCTTGTCTATCAATTCCTGAACTCCACATTTTCTGCCATCAATAATAATCAACTGCTCATCATTATCAGTAATAGGAATCGTACTGGTTGCATCATCATAAGCCCAAAAAGTTATGATATTGTTACTCGCCCCATGTTTTTTTTATTTCTGCCCGCGAAGTATCTGGTGAATCAGCCCAATATGAAATACGCTGGTTAGGAAAAAGCTTTGAATAGCGTCCTGTACATTCTCTTAAATTTCCTGCGTGAAGATCATAAACAGATTTACCATAAAAACTTTCATTGAATTCCACACATCTATAAAAATCAAACTCATCAGTTACATATACCGGTAAGTTCTTATGCTTATATATAGTTCTCAAATAATTGTTGCTTTTAAAAAATTCACCCATCTTGTGTTACTCAAATCCCCTCTACTTCTCCGTTTTCCATTTTATTAAGTATATCATTTAAGAAAAATCCCTCAAAGTCAAACTGTTGCTTTAGCAAAGAAACAGTCATTAATGTACGTAATATCTGAATCACTAATCGTTCGCTGATGAAGGGATCTATGGTTGATCTTTATTCAATTCTTTAAATGGAGAATATTTGTAGAACTCGCTGTTCTTGATCCACTCAAGGGAGTGGTCAGCGAGGCGATGACATATCAGCTCATTCCATAGCTGTTCAAAGGTATCGTCGTAATCAGCTTTTCTGAAATAATTCTTGTTGGCGATACCATCGTTCTTGTTGGTTATGATAAACTTGCCATCTGCGGAAACAAACTGGATCAGCTTAGATTCATAGTCAAATGTCGCCGACTGATTGAATCTTTCTGAATAGATAAAATGAACTTGTTTAAATTCTCTTTTCTCGTGATTGTTATAATGCTGCTTCATCCTCTCGGAAACATTAGTGGATTCACCAATATAGATCTTTTTCCCATTCTCAAGAATATAGAGCATAGGCCAGTTATTGAGAAAATCATCATTTCCATAATTGTCGCTCGGAAATTTATGATTTGAAATCACATAAAGAATTTCCTGTGTCTGATCTGATGTAGTCATGTAGCCGCTCCGCTTTTTTTGATTATTGTAAAGCTGTGGTGCACACTAAAACAATTTATTCACTGTATAAAAATCAGGTAATATCTTCTTTCTTCAAAAGTTCGACAGCTTTGTGATACTCCTCTACAGTTGCATCGCAACCGTCGCATGCATCTTCAAATGAAAAATGATACTTATCCATCATCTTCTGAACTGCACTTACAAGTCTTTTCGCATCACCATATCGACTTCCTTCTTTTATACCTTCTCTTCTTCCTTCTTCAATTTTCTCTCTATCTCGCATTAGAAGTGTCATATACTCCACCTCCCATCTTTCATTACGCTTAACTGAATTTACTTCGTCAAGTAACTCATCTGTGAACTTATCTGTTGGTTCTCCGGTACGAACAAATCTCAAGAAATTACCGAGTTCAGTATCCTGAAGTTCCGTACAGGATGCATTAAGTATAACTTTATATGTCTCATCTCCCAGTGAAATGCCATAATCCTTACAGTAATTTTCAAATCTGTACGTCGGCTTGTCTATCCCGTATATATCCTCCATGCAAATGAAAATCACATAGCTTTTGGCAAGCTTCGCATAGTCTTCGCCTTTTTCTATCAAGTTAAGGTCTATCATTCCCTGATAATACCTTGCCCGTTTCGGAATGTTGCCGGGATTGGTTGTCTGCATCTCAATGTTATAAACGGTCCCTTTTTCATCATCCACATACACATCAAGTCTTACACTCTTGCTATCGTATGACGGATCAATAACCTTTTGTTCTTCCGGATAAGACAAACTCTTGATTTTTACTTCAAGAATTATTTCAAGCAACTGCTTACAAAGCTTTTCATTAAGCATCACTTTTGCAAACATAAAATCATCCGCAAAAGTCAAATCTTTAAATTCTTTTTGATTCATGGATCATCTTCCTTTCAATGCATATTTTTTTGTTCTTTTAAATCACAGAAGATAACCCATTAGGAAATATTTAAATGATAAAAAAACAAATCATATTCATATACATTATATCAAATCTAGTGCTGCTGTCATCAAATACCTCGACCTTTTTGCGAATCGCATAAATTGTACTATTTTTGCAAGGGATGTATAATCAATCACACGGAAAGAAAGATGAATCAAGATAGGAGCATTTAATGAAAAAAAGAATTACTAACCCAATTTTAATATGCACATTATGTCTTATCGTAGCTACTTCAACAGGCTGCGTAAGCCAAACAGACGAAAACAACGAAAATGCAACGGCAGATTTATCGCACACGGGTTCTGAATTGTTAAATAAAGAAAATCAAGAACAGGTAAATAATTCTGAAAGCACTCAGGCCAATTCTCTTATTAGCAGAAAATATGTAAGAGAAGACAACGATGTAATCTTCGGTGAGGAAGTCAGCTTTGAAACGTCTTACACTTTCTTTGAAGAAAATAATGGCGTTTTTTGCGAAAACTACGATATCGGAGGGGTACGAAGTTTTACCTATGACGAAAAAAAGATCTATTATTGCGATGGAACTTCATATGATTACACTATCGAAGGTGATGTTCTAAATATTGAAGGTGAGGATGGTCTCGTATCCTTTGAAAAAAAGGTTGAAACAGGTCCGATATATGAAGGTGACTTCTCTGAGTTTGAAGGAACATACAAAACGACTTCCAATACCAATGATTCATTTGGCGGTGGAGACATCATACCGGATGTGATTCTCGACTCAGATGGCATTATTACAGGTGGTTATGATACTGATATTCTTGAAATGCACAAAGAAAATAATGTGAATACTTTTGAAAATCAAAAACCTATATACGTGACAAAATGGAATGACGGCAGCTATTACTGTGTAGTCAACTTTTTATCGGATTCCTTCTTAGATGCAGATGGAGAAAACTGCGGAGGCTTTGTTGAATTGGCATATCGCATATATCCAAAAAATTCCAATTCCGAATTTGCCTCCTATTCTGATTATTCTAATGATTACGTCTATATCCAACTATATGAATTTGATGGCGGTGTTTACAATCCTGTATTTTACAAATCCGATACCCCTCAGTAAGCAAGTGCGGATTTCGTGAGAAAGTGATACAAGAGTCAACCAAGCCTCATCGACGAAGTCGATTCTAATTGGCTTGGTTGATGCATTCTTGAACCACAGATTCAAGATGTCATTGTTTTCTGAACGCATTCTTTATTGCCTCTACAATCTGCTTCTTATCAGCTCCATCAGAGATTTCTTCCAAAACTTTTGTAAGTTTTGTAATAAAACTTTTTGCAAATTTAGATTCAATAAACTTTGTAATCCAATCAATATCATCAAGCGTTTTGTTTCCTAAATATATTTGTTCAAAAGCATAGATTGCCCCTTCTCCTATTGCCGCAACAAATCCTCCTGCTATAACTGCATTAACAACGCTTGCAGCAAGGTTTAATCCAGGAATAGCTTTCAAAGCAACTATTGCATTTCTTGCAACTGCACTTACCGTCCCCACTTCAATGATAATTTTAATAAACTTCTTGCTTCTATCATCCTTTTTTATTCCATAAATTGAGGCTATTGCATTTACTTCTGCTATCTCAGTTGGCGATAAAATCATTGCATCAGGAAATGGAATAGGTACTGCTCCGACAACTACTCCCGCAGTAGTCGCTACTCCAACAACAGACTGCGCCATCAATCTCCTGCGCTGTAATTTATATGAATTGACATCATTAATTGCTGCCTTTTTTCCATCAGGTAACAATGCAACTGTCTTCTCTATAAGTTCCGGTATTCCATACGGTGCAGCAAAAGCGTCATCATTAAGCACATATGTTGCTGCAACAACCGGAATAATCTCACGAAGATTTGCTCCTGCTTTTTTCTGTCTATAGAATACTTTTTTTACTAATTCAATATTCTGATCACGTTCCGGCACAGAATACGATTTTGTAATAACAACAATAATCGGAACTGATTTCCAAATACTTGTTGCTCTCATAAGATTTTTGATAGTATCATCAAATAGTTTACTGGAAGTTCCATCAATGCAGAACCAAATCACATTAATATTATGATCCTCATCCGTAACACTCTGCTTAGACCATTTCTGTACTTCCTGAATAACCTTCATTTTCTTGATAAAAGATGGTTCAAATCCCGCTGTATCTACAAGCCTCAAACCAATCTCTTCGTTCAAATATATATGTATATTCTTTGTAGTTCCCTCATACCCAATTCCGGTTTCTGCATCTTCTGTTCCAATAACCGCATTTATCAGTGTCGACTTGCCAACACCTGAATTGCCGATAACAAGAACATTTCCCATCTCCATAAGCGAACCTCCAAATATTACAATCTAAAGATCACAAACTCTCTTATCTAAATATGTAAGTGATAACAAAACTATATCTCCATCTGTACTATATGCCCATATTTCAGCTCATCCTGTAAGAGATCATAAACATATGCTGGACTTTCTCCATATAATCCTGTCTCTATATCCAAAAGTTTCTCGTATACTTCTGAATCATATATTATATGCATTGCTTTATCGTATTCTAGATTCTTGTCCTCGGTCAGCATTTCAACAAGATCTTGAAACATATACTCAATCATCTGTTGTTCTTTTGTCATATAACAAATTCCCGCCTAGTAACACTATTTAGTAATAGTTTGCTCCACATTATATATATATTCAATGGCTTTTTCAAAATAGTCCACTAACCCCGTCACCGTAGCTCAAACTTCTCTCCTTCGTATACACGGATTGGGTTTCCGCGCACAATCTGCGCATGTTTGCTCCAGGCGTCGTTTTTCTGCAAATCCTTGCTTGTTTCATTAAGCTCTCTGAGAACTGCGGACAATTTCTTGAGAGCATCCTGCTTGTTGGCGAACTGTGAGCGTTCTCTTGTTGACGATACTGTAATACCGGTGGGAATATGGATGACTCTGACTCCCGTCTCGACTTTGTTGACGTTCTGACCGCCCGGACCACCGCTGTGAAACTTCTCGATTCTTACGGTATCAGCGGTAAGCTTTTCGCTTATCACTTCAGGCTCGGGAATAACACTTACATCAACAAACCAGTTTTTTCTCTTATGCCCCGGTCTGTACTTGCTCTTGCAGATCCACTGCATTGTTCCTTCAAGCCCTGAAAGATTCTGTACAGATGAAAAGACAATTGATGAAAATGCTCCTTCAATCTCCCCTTTCACTGATGTTATCATCTCAATATCCGAAAATTCTTTTTTCAAAGCTCTATATATTCCTCCGACAGCGACCCTGCATTCAACAGGGCCCTTTCCGGAACTTATCTGTAATATCATTTATGAATTGCCTCCCTTGTAGTTGTAGATTGGTTTTAGTATCTTATCGATCGACACCGTTTCCTCTATAGCTTCTTTAATATAGTCCACTCCTCTGTAAGCAAATGGAGCCTCATCCAGAGTATCTTTTCCGATGCATGTGGAATAAATCCCCTTCATTGATGCCTTAAACTCAGACACAGTGTGCGAACAGGTCACTTCTCCTCTTGATAAGATTCTTCCCGAACCATGTGGTGCAGAATTGTTCCACATGACATTTCCTTTTCCTTTTCCAAGTATCACGCCGTCTTTCATATTGATGGGTATGATAACATTCTCATTTTCCGCAGCGGAGATTGCACCTTTTCTAAGAACAGGTGCATCTCCGGCAAAGTCAACATAGTTATGAATGCATGAAACCTCTTCTATCCCCTTCCATTTCATACCTTTCATGATATCCATAGCAATAATTCTGCGGTTCAAGGCTGCATACTCCTGCACGACCGCAAGGTCATTCAGATAATCTTCCATAAGATTTCCCGAAAGATAGGTCATCTCGTAAGGAACATCTTCTTTTCCCTGTTCCTTTAGAAGCTTCTGTCCTGCTGCCATGTAATACTCAGCCACTTCTCTGCCCAGATTCCTGCTACCGCTATGAATGATCAGATATACTTCCTTTTTTTCATCAATATCCAGCTCAATAAAATGATTTCCACCACCAAGTGTGCCAATACTCAAAAGAGCCTTATCATTTCTGATGTGCTTATAGCAGCGAAGGCTCTCCAAATGAAATACCGCGCCATTATGAACTTTTTTTCTTATGTTTAATCCAACAGGTATGTTATCTCTGATTACCGCATCAAGCTTTTGAAAATCATTTCGAAACTTGCTCAGCTTTACGGCGAGCATTCCACATCCGATGTCAACACCCACAAGTGAAGGAAGAATCCTGTCAGTGACCGTCATGGTAAGCCCGATGGGTCCGACTTTCCCAGGATGAACATCCGGCATAACTCTTATTACCGAGCCTTCCGCCGCTCTGTTATCACAGATCATCTGAATCTGCGAAAGGGCATACTCATATACATTTGAACCATCAAACTCCTGTTTGCACATAATCTGTGCTTCTGCATATTTTCCATTTACAAGTATCAAAATAAAACCTCCGATACATCAGAGGCTACACTTGTCCTGCTCTGTTATTTATCCGTGAATAGTCTGATTGAATAATCAGGAAAAAGACGGCGGACAAACATGCCTCTGTCAATTACGTTATTAGTTCCAAAAATTGTCATGTATCTCATGATTGTCCTCCTTTCTGCTCATTGCGAGCAATTGAAAATTCTTAGTTACAACAAAAAGAAGTATAGCACATCATTTTGAAAAGTAAAACTTTTCAAAATGATCCACTAACCCCGTCCCCAAAAGGACCACATGAAATGTCGCCGACTGATTGAATCTTTCTGAATAGATAAAATGAACTTGTTTGAATTCTCTTTTCTCATGATTGTTATAATGCTGCTTCATCCTTTCGGAAACATTGGTAGATTCACCAATATAGATCTTTTTCCCATTCTCAAGAATATAGAGCATAGGCCAGTTATTGAGAAAATCATCATTTCCGTAATTTTCGCTTGGAAATTTGTGATTCGTGATTACATAAAGAATTTCTTGCGTCTGATCTGCAGTAGTCATGTAGTTGCTCCGCTTTTTTTGATGTTTTTAAAGCTGTGGTGCACTGAAATCTAAAATATAAAATTACTAAATCACTGAAAAAACAAGCTATAACTGCCTTCTATTATATCATATAAAAAGCTTTCCTCTACATATCAATGTAGCAGGAAAGCTTTTTGGTTTTCGCATAAAATTGTTACTCCTAAGATTCCTCTATAGTATATTCAATTCCATGATTCTTTGCGAACTGAACTGCGGCGCTATCTTCAGGTCCTACAATAATGCAATCCTCAATAAGAAAGTTTATATACTCATCATTTTCATTTGCATTAGGTTGAAAGAAAAGCTCATCGGTGTTGTCTTTATAATCTTCAAAAAAAGCCTCAGTATTTGCAAAATATAGCTTTACCTTTCCATTCTTTTTTATCATATCCTTATTGAATTCAAGCAAAAAACGCTTTGTTGTAAAACCTTTTGGAAAATGAATACCGGATACGTCATAATAATCCAGATATCCAAAACATCTATAACTTATAAATCTGATACCTTCCGGTATATATATATCCTTTTCATTTCCTGTGTAACCCAGCAGAAAATTTGAAAAATATGTAAATCCATTCTCCCGCTTCACCGTAAATTCCAGTCCTGAATGAAAGAAAGAGCCAATATCCGCACGCATATTATCCGCACCAACTATCTCTAAAAGCCTTAAGCAACTAGCGAAAGCATACCACTCTAAAGTAATCGGAGCGTTATTTACATTAACCGTTTTAAGATTGGAACAACTTTCAAATGCCCAAGGAAAAACCTGGGTTTTTGAATTGGGGAAGAACTCTAATTCAGTTAATTTTTCGCAGCCTCCGAATGCTCTGTATCTTATTTCATCCAAACAACCGTTAAACTTTATTTTTTCAAGATTGGAACACTGATCAAAGGCATGGTTATCTATAATTCGCATAGTTGATGGAAATTCAACTTCTCTGATATTGAGGTTTCTGCTAAATGCATTATAGAAAATCTCTGTAACAGGTTTTTCTGCTATCTTCTTTGGTATCTTTACTATCTCAGAAGTACCGGTGTACTCTTTTAGCACTGCATGATCTTTTTCAATCTTAAACAGATAATCCCCGTTCAAATACATCTTTCCTACAAGTGAAAGACAAAATAACTTATATCCTAATATGGCTATCAGAACTACAATGATAGAGAATATGATTTTTTTCCTGTTTAATATCGTATTCTTAATCTTTTCCATCAGTTCTTTTCACTTTCGCGTTCCATTAAAATAATCAGTATCCGGTAATTCTTTAATACTATTCTGCTCCTAATTTCTAATATATTCAACGACTACGGTGCATTTATCTACACTCACTTAATGAGAATGATCCACTACCCCCGTCCCCAAGGGACCACATATAAAAAGCTTTCCCATTCGCCGGCATCCCGGCGGTATATTAAATAGTAGGAACCTCACATAATAAAATAACACATGTAATAATATCACATAACCGCCTTGAAAAGGGCACTGAATGTGATTTTTATGTGATGTATGGTCCTAATAATAAAAAACACTCTCTGGGGTCATGCTTTTTCGGGCACAAACCGCTTACATAGCCCGTGATTTTGCATGATACATGGTCCTATCGCCAAATACTTCTCTCTAGGGCCATGCTCTCGGCTCCAAAATTCTCTCATACCCCCTGTGAAATCATGAAACTCATGGTCCTACAGCCACAATACATTCTCTAGGACCATACCCTCAGCCACAAAACTCTCTCATACCCCCTTCAAATTCATGAAACTCATGGTCCTACAGCCCCAATACACTCTCTAAGACCATACAACGTGTTCAAATTCTCCTTCTACGCAACATCTTAACCACAAAATCTTAAGCTTAAATATTTTGATAGCAACATCTTGGCCGTAAAACATCCATTCCTCCCAAAAGCAATTCCTCTCCTACAGCTAAAGCTAAAGCTATAACCGATATGCTCCACCTTCCCACCCCCTCATTCTTTTCCCTGTTTCGCATTTTCTGTAAATAGCGTATAATTATACTGTAAATAGTTAATTTGATGGCAATACCGGCTATGAGGTCTGACTATGTATTGGCAAAAGATAAACTACTACGGATTCGAAAAGCATCGCTATGATGATTGTAAAAAACTCATACATGACACAAATTACACGCACCTGTTAATTATTAACAGCTGGCTTCTTTTGATGACCCTCACATTCATGATTCTGTGTCTTTTGAACGAGTTTGGGCTGACAAGAAGAAATTTCAACATGTATTACTCGTTTATGATCCTGTCTCTGGTTTTTGAGGTCGTTTTTATTGTGCTCAAAAAATTCTGTGCTAGGTACTCAACTTTCTTTGTTCATGCAAGCTCAATTATCCTGATTGTTTTCGGAATATTCTCATCGGTCTCGCAGCCCTATCTTGCCGCAACTATGTATCTTGTCATAGTTGTCCTTCTTTCCGTTACATATATCGATACCATGATAAGATTTACTGTACTTCTTATCTTCTATTGCAGTATCTTTTTATACACTTCGTTCAAGTTCAAACCTCATTCACTCGCAGAACTTGATATGTACAATATAATTGTTTTCCTTGCTCTTTCGCTTATTCTGCATTACTTCTTCCAGCACAATAAAATGACACAGTTCTATACGCTTCAAAAAAATATTCAGATTCAGCGCGACCTCGAGATACGCTCAAGTTTTGATACTTTGACGGATCTTCTTAACAGAGCTCGTTTTTTTTGCGATAGCCGATCAGATCATAAAAGATCCGATAAGGCGCGATGAATTCCTCGCCGTATGTCTGCTGGATCTTGATAAGTTCAAAGAGATAAACGACAAACTCGGACATCAGATGGGCGACAAGGCAATCCAGACGACATCACACACCATAGTGGAAGCCTTGAATATTGATATGTTTGAGAAATGGTCTTTTACAGAAAGAGCCGTGCGCGACAAATTCAGCATCGCAGGAAGACTCGGCGGCGATGAGTATATAATGCTCATACGCGGTCAGAAAAACATGGAAAATGTAATATCTCTTTTGCAATATATTCTTACAAAGCTAAATGCAGTGCAGATTGGCGAACTAAGCGGCATTAACGCTTCTTTGGGTGTTACCGCCGTCACGGGCGATGACAAAGACATGGATGCAATCTATAAGCGTGCCGACGAAGCTCTCTACCAATCCAAAAAACAGGGAAGAAACCGCATCACGGTAGGCTGAAGTTTTTCCTCTTTTCCATAAGGAGTGCAGATATGATCATTGTTGTAAAAGCCCTTATTTTATGTGGAATCATAATAGCGGTCTACACCACTCTGGAGTGTATCTCTTTTTTCACCATTCACAGAGATGTCATTACTACATTTGACGGGAAGAAAAAAGTGATCCTCTATGCTTCCTACTGTCTCTACATAGCCACATGCTTCTTCTTTGTAGCTGCAATGTTCATTAGCCGCGACAATATCCTAAGCGGGATTGTAGTGGTCATTCTGTCCCTGATAATGTTTCTTTTCACCAATTGGATATTCATAGTCATAACAAATGTGAAGTCCAAGACAAAGGAGATCGCAGAGAGCCTGATCGGAATGATCGAAGCGCGCGACACCAACCTCGACGGCCACTCCATCCACGTTATGGAGATTGCCATGCTCATATATGACTACCTTCCGTACAAATATAAAAAGACAATTCAATGTGAGAATCTGCGCTATGCGGCTCTTTTCCTCGATGTCGGAAAACTCGGAATCCCGAGCAAGATCCTGAACAAACCGGGAAAACTTGAAAGCGGCGAATGGGATCTTATAAAAAAGCACACAAACATCGGTGTGCAGGTACTTAAGCAAATTCACTCTTTTGACAATATATCCGACTGGATCTTGTACCATCACGAGCGAATTGACGGAAACGGCTACTACGGACTTAAAGGCAACGAAATTCCTCTCGCATCGAGGATAATAGCAGTTGCCGACACGTATTCCGCGATAGTCATGGTAAGGTCCTACAAGCCCTCGAGATCCTACGACGACGCTATCGGTTCTTTGAAGATTGCTGCAGGTTCGCAGCTTGATAAGGAAATCGTCAAGATATTCTGCTCGATCCCACGCGAAAAAGTCGAGGGTTGCACCAGAAGTGTAAAAGATAAGATGGCTCTTTTCCTCGCAAACGATTTCAGGGAAGACAATCTGTAAGGAGATGATCGTATGAATTTTGGAAAAAAAATTATTATCCCGCTTCTCTTAGCCGGCATGGTAACTTCTTCCGCTTGCGCCGAAACGGCAAGCAATTCGATGACCGGTGCGAATATCTCAAATAAGGACAAGCCTGTTGTCTGGTTTAACAGACAGCCTTCAAACAGCGAGACCGGCGAAATTGATTACGACGCCATAACTTTTAACAATAATACATACTACGTCGGTGTTGATATGGAGCAGGGTGCAACGCTGCAAGGCGAGATGATCATCAAATACATAATGGGCCGCGATGCTTCGCTTGACAGAAACGGTGACGGAATCATCGGCTATGTCCTTGCCATAGGCGATACGGGGCACAATATATCCGCCGCAAGAACGCGCGGAGCAAGAAAAGCTTGCGGAACTGCCGTAAAAAAAGATGATGTGATAATTCCCGATGCCGTCGGACTAAACCTCGATGGAAGTTCTAAGATCGTAACAGACGGAAGCATCACAATAGCGGGAAAAGACTATATCATAAGAGAGCTTGCGTCAAAAGAGATGGCATCTCCTAATGGCGCAACCTGGAATGCGGAAGCTGCGGGCGTTGCCATTGATGAATGGGTAAGCCTGTTTGGCGACAGCATAGATGTTATTATTTCCAACAACGACGGAATGGGACTTAAGATGTTTGATAAATGGGCTCACAGTAACGGTGTTCCCGTATTTGGATATGATGCAAACGGAGACTGCGTAGCTGCCATAAAGGACGGCTTTTGCGGAAGTATCAGCCAAAGAGCCGAAATTCAGGCATACCTTACGCTGCGCATTCTAAGAAATTGTCTTGACGGAGTTGATGTAAACACCGGAATCGGTGTGATAGACGATGCCGGAAACGTTCTTCGCGATGCTGACTATTACTATGCCGACAGGGAGCGCGCCTTCCTGGCACTAAACCTTGCCGTTACAAGTGAAAACTATATATCGCACCTCGATCCGAGAGCGCCGTATGAAGAAGTAACGCACCAGCTTAATGAAGATGAGCATCCAAGAAAAAAGGTGTGGCTAAACATCTACAGTACCGAAGATGATTTCCTTAGCCAGACGTACCAGCCGCTGCTGCAGCTGTACGCCTACTCCCTCAATCTTGATCTTACCATCGTGATTGGCAACGGATATGACGAATCAAGCATTACTTCGCAGCTGGGCGATCCGTCAGAATATGACGCGTTTGCGATCAATATGATAAAGACAGATAATGCACATATTTACATGGATCTGCTCTCCAAGTAAGATATAGCTTTGGCTCTGCCCAGGTCATAGACACGCTGGAGCTGTGCAGGGTCTTTTTCGACAGGACTGATATTTAAAGGCGCGTCGGGACGGATGACTTTAATCTCGCCGGCGAGCTCTTTTTCTCTGATATACTTCTTCTCCTCGTTATACATGATGTAGCGCTCTTCCATCGCTTTGATCATGTTGGGGTATTTGCGGAGCATAAAGCGGACGAGTGGCATATAGGACTGTGGTTTCTTTATATAGTCAACGGGCTGGGTTTCAATGACGAGGTTGTTATCGTAGCCTTGCTCTTCCATAAATTTAAGCGGGATGGAATCTGATATTCCGCCGTCTAAGTATTTGCCACCGGCTATGTCTACAGGTCTTGATACAAGCGGCATTGAAGCGGATGCCTGTATCCAGATTATATCGTCTTTTTCCCCGGTAAGGCACTTATGATATACGGGCTTGCCGGTTGTTATGTCCGTTGCAACGCAGTAGAACTCCATCGGTGAATTCTTAAATGTCTCAATGTCCCATTTATCAAGCTTGTAAGGAAGTTCGTCGTAGCAAAATTTTACGTTATAGATGTCGCCTGTTGTCAAAAGAGATGAGATGCTGTGATATCTTTTGTCCGCGCAGTATTTCTTATTATATCTGAGCGCTCTTCCGTGCTGCTTTGACTTGATATTACAGCCAAACGTAGCTCCCGCGGAAACTCCCACGGCTCCGTCAAATTCAATCCCCTCTTCCAGAAAAACATCAAGCACGCCGCAAGTGAACATGCCTCTCATTGCTCCGCCTTCCAAAACAAGCCCTTTTTTCATCTTATGATAACCTCTCCGCTGCATTCTATTACAGGTGCCTCCGTGATGATCTCACCGACGGCATCTGCTGTTATTTTGCCCGATCTCGGGTTCTTGACTGAATCTATGCTACCTATTATACTCGCTTCTACATCCGAATATTCAAAAGAAAGATCGCAGCCTTCCATCGTACAATCGATAAGCTTAAGGTCCTTGCAGTAGCAAAGCGGCTGCGTTCCTATTATCTTGCAGTTAATAAGTGTAAGCCCTTCCGAATACCATGCAAGGTACTCACCCTTAACGATGCTGTCTCTTACCGTAACGTTCTTAGTGTGCCAAAAAGCATCCTTGGTATCAAAGTTGCAATTTGATATTTCCATGTTTTCAACATATTGAAAAGAGTATTTGCCCTTCATCTCGACATTATCAAGTTTCAGGTTCTTACTGTCAAGGAACAGATACATTGATTCAACTTTCGTATCTTTAAGCGTGATGTTGTCACACTTCCATCCAAACTCCTCAGACACAATATCGCTGTTCTCGATGATTATATCCTTGCACTCTCTAAGAGCCTTAATACCGCCAAGCTTGGAATCCTTTATCTTTCCGTTTTTATCGTACCAGAGAGCTGCCCTCGTAAATTCATTCATAGAAGACTTATCAATCTCAAAGTTCGTCACGTGCCAAAGTGGATACCTTAGGGAAAAACTGCATTCTTCCACCTTTATATCCCTTGCCTCTTTAAGCGCAGACTCGCCGTCTGCAGGTCCTTCGAATCTACAATTCCTAACCTCTGCATCAGTGAGATTATAAAGAGCTCTCTCCTCATCAAACTGCTTGTTCTCTACAATATTCTTCATATAAACCTCATAATCAACCAAAAAATAAAACAACTTCGAATCATATTATATTGTACACAATTTAAAATTAAATGCAAGCAGGTGCAAAAACACTCTAATTTGTGTAAGCGTCGTTTTCCTTATGTGAAAAAGAAAGATAATTTCATAAAATTTTTATATTTTAACGGGTTAAAGTGGCTAAATATCACTATTATTTCTATGATAAATAGTATATAATGTATTCATTGAATGAAATCTTGTATCAAAACCACAATAGGTTGAGGGGCCTATTAATTTACAAGCAAATCATTTAGTAATTTTATTTCTTATGAATTGAATATTTCTTATGAGACGAGGAGGAAAAAAAAATGAGACGTTCAGCTAAGGCCAAGAATAACATCAGCCAAAGTTGCATCGAGATCATGGCAGATGCAATTAAGGCAAAAGAGCAGAACCTTTCCTACGGCAAATTCAAAGCACTCGATATGATGGGAGCCGGAAATGTATCGGATGAAGAATACACTTCAGAGTACACCGTACATACAACGGAGCTTATCCACAGGAAGGAGAACAATACAGAGAAAAAAGCATTAGCGTTCGTTAAAATCAGGTGATTAGTTCAGTTCCAAATAAAGAAAGCATCAATCTTTTTTTCATTATGAAAGGTTGGTGCTTTATTTTTGTACTTTTATTCTCTCATCTCCCGCAAGATAAAATAACAGCGCCTGTCTTGCGTGTTCTTTGTCCGTGGCTTCGACACTTACCGTAAACTGATAAGTGTGCTTTTTGACTTCTTCTGATTGAACCCTGTTTTCAGCCTCCGCGATCGACTTATCCTTAGTATCTTCGCTCGTCATCTCCATAATGTCTTCAATTGCGAATTTCCTGAACATATCGCGATGTCCGGCGTCCGGCATATACTTTTCTATAAGCATCAGCGTATTTCCGAGGTTCAGATAATCACCGTGGAGAAAAGCCTCGATATCAAGCACGTCGTTCTTGGTCTTATCGACATAATCCTCCCAGGTAATCTCCGCTTTCAGTATCTCGCCGTCCTTATCAATGTTTTCCTCCTGCCAGTCAAGGACATACCATTTCCAGATCTGGAGTCTTTTTCTGTCCACTTCTTCATCGCTAAGCTCAGCCATCTTCTGGCAAGCATGCCTCGTCCCCCTGGAAACAAGCGCATCTGTAGTCTTATCTACATCGTAAGTCCTGCTGAAAACTTTCTTTTTCTTTTCCGCATTAACAATAGTAAGCTTAAGTGAATTGTCGGAAACTCTAGTCATAGTAAGGCTGTAGTCTCCGTGACGCGCAATAACCACCGGTCTTTCAATCAGAATGGTATCCCTAAACTTTATGAAAGACTTAAGAACATCATCATTTTGAATATAACGAAAGGTTCTGCTCATCGTAATCCTTTCTCAATTCCGTTATTCACTATACTTCGCCTGTGTCAAAGGTACTCTCTCTTAAACTCCTCTATCCTGCACGGATGCCCGAAATAATATCCCATCATATCAGAAATGGGATATTGCTTGGCAATCTTAAGCGTCTCCTCATCCTCTATGCCTGTGAAACACGTCCTTATATTAAGTCTGTGGGCAAAAGAAGTAACGGCTTCCACCATGTACTTAGTAGTAATGTTATTCTCCATTCCCCCCGTCATTGAAGGAACGAGATTGATAAGGTCTATCGGCAGATGCCTTACAAGATCCATTGCCGCAAAGTCTGACGCATCAAGCCCTATCTTAAGCCCGCATGACTTAAGGAATTCAATCTGGCTCTTTAGATGTTCCATTCCAAGCTGACTGCTGCTGTTTGTAAGTTCAAGGCACAGGCCTGTTGCCGGATATCCCGTTCTTCGCAAGATTTCCAAAAGAACTGTTCTGAACTCGGATCTTTCAAGCTGCATAAATGCAAGGTTTACACTGAGGTAAAAATCTTTTTGACTTCTCTTTATCTCAAGCGCCTCTCCGAGCGCCGTCTCAAGAATCCAGTTTCCAAGCGCATAGAAAACAGGATCCTGCTCAAGCCATGGGATGAACTCCGATGGCGAAACCGAGCCGAAAGGTTCTTTTTCCCATCTTACGAACACTTCCATTCCCACAAGCTGATTGTCGGTAACCGAAAAGATCGGCTGATACTCAAGATAGAAGCCGTGATATCCGTTTATGACGCTGTTTCTTACTTCATTTACAAGAGCCATGTTACTCTTATTGCTTTCCGCCGTATCGTTCTGGAAAACCATAAGATTTCCGTGCTTCTGCGTCTTGGAATAATTAAGCGCATACTTCGCGCTCGTATAAATCGAATGCTCGTCTATATCAAAATCGGTCGCGATTATTATGCCGCCGCCAAGTTCATTGACAACACGCTTTCCTTCGACCATTATACCTTCTCTTGAATAAGTCTTAAGCCTCATAAAGAGTCTTTTAAGCGGCTCAAGATCTATGTTCTCGCTGATGAGCGCAAGGATTGTTCCCTCGCCTCTGTATGCCTTTCCTATCGGTGCACCGTCCGTCGCAAGCTTAGTCGCAAGCGCCCTGAGCACACTGTTACCGGTCATATATCCGTAACGCCTGTTTACATCACCAAAGTCGATGAAATTGATCATAAGAACGGCATAGGTCTTTTTATTATTCTTAAGACTTCTCATGTCATTCAGCATTTCATACTGGTTGGGCAAAAGAGTTATCGGATCGTTGTTGTTTATTATTCCTTTGTTTGTTATTGAACATGCGTAAAAAGAGGGCTTTCCGACATAGTCTTTTATTACGACACCCCTGCATGAGCACGCAACATACTCGCCGTTTTTGTTTCTTGCCCTGTATTCAAAATTGGGATCAAGCTTAACACCGACAAAAACCTGCTTGAGATACTCGTTATACTTTTCTCTGTCATCAGGGTGGATCTTGCTTTCCCATACAGCCGATGCATTATAAATATACTCGCTTGTAAGTCCGAAGTAATCAACTGCGTTAAGTGACCACCTCGAGATATTTTTTGCCATGTCATAGACATATACATATCGGCTTCTCGACGTTACCGCAAAGGTATCGAAAATCCTATTGATTGTATCGTACACTCCTCCTGACATCCCGCATTCTACCTCTTTCCAATAATCTTATGCCAATTGGTGTAATGTTTTTTGGCACATCTATTAACATTATATCATCTAAGAGATTTTTTCGCTTGCATAAAAAAAGAAGCAACAGTTCATTTTGTACCGACCTCCCAAAAGTTAGATTTTTGGTCTAACTTTTGGGGGTCGGTACACCGATCACGATTACTGCTTCTTCTTTATTCTTAATTATTCAGTTACGGAAGTTACTTCGCAACGATATTTACAATTCTTCCCGGAACGTAAATTTCTTTTACTATTGTCTTGCCCTCAAGCTTGTCGGCAATGAGCTCTTTACCCTTTGCGATAACTTCGTCCTTAGGGTCATCCTTGCTGATGTTGAGAGTTGCCTTTACTTTACCGTTGATCTGAACTGCGATCTCAACAGTGTTTGTAACTGTCTTAGCCTCGTCAAATTCAGGCCAGCTCTGCTGATACAAACGACCCTCACCTCCGATTGTCTGCCAGATTTCCTCTGTGATATGAGGTGCAACAGGGTTAAGGAGTGTGATAAGTGTCTTGTACTCGCCCTTTGTAACGGCATTCTTCTTATAGAAGTCATTTATAAGTGCCATCATTGCTGCGATAGCTGTATTGTACTTAAGGTTCTCAAAGTCGAATGAAACCTTCTGGATTGTCTGGTGCATCTTGGTCTCAAGGTCTTTTGAATAACCTTCTTCATCAGTCATGATATCCTGAAGTTTCCATACTCTGTCAAGGAATCTGCGGCACCCCTTAACTCCGTCTTCTGACCAGCTTGCTGCAAGGTCGAATGCTCCGATGAACATTTCATAAGTACGAAGTGTATCTGCGCCGTAATCTCTTACGATATCGTCAGGGTTAACTACGTTTCCTCTTGACTTACTCATCTTCTCGCCGTTCTCACCAAGGATCATACCGTGAGAAGTTCTCTTCTGATAAGGCTCGGGAGTGTTAACAACGCCCTGATCATAGAGGAACTTGTGCCAGAATCTTGAATAAAGAAGGTGAAGTGTTGTATGCTCCATTCCTCCGTTATACCAGTCTACAGGCATCCAGTATTTAAGAGCTTCTTTGCTTGCAAGCTCGTTGTCGTTTGTAGGATCGCAGTATCTTAAGAAGTACCATGAAGATCCTGCCCACTGAGGCATTGTATCTGTCTCTCTCTTAGCGGGGCCGCCGCAGCAAGGACATGTTGTATTTACCCAGTCTGTCATAGCTGCAAGAGGTGACTCACCGTTATCTGTAGGCTCGTAGCTCTCTACTTCGGGAAGAAGAAGAGGAAGCTCAGATTCAGGTATAGATACATATCCGCACTTCTCACAGTGAACTACAGGGATAGGCTCACCCCAATATCTCTGACGTGAAAATACCCAGTCACGAAGCTTATAATTAACCTTGGCATGACCGATCTTCTTTTCCTCAAGGAACTCGATCATCTTAGCCTTGGCATCTGCTACAGAAAGGCCGTTGAGGAATCCTGAATTAACAAGTACTCCTGTTGCAACGTCTGTAAATGCAGCAGCGTTAACATCAACTTCCTCGCCATCCTTTGCAACAACCTGAATGATAGGAAGATCAAATTTCTTTGCAAATTCCCAGTCTCTGTCATCATGTGCAGGAACCGCCATGATAGCACCTGTTCCGTAGCTCATGAGTACGTAATCTGAAACCCAGATAGGAATCTCTTTTCCATTAACAGGATTAATGGCAACGATACCGTCAACCTGCACACCTGTCTTATCCTTGGCAAGCTCAGAACGCTCGAAGTCAGACTTCTTTGCAGCTTCCTCACGGTAAGCAAGGATAGCGTCGAAGTTACTGATCTTGTCCTTATATTTATCAAGATAAGGATGCTCGGGTGAAACTACCATATAAGTAGCTCCGAAGAGTGTATCGCATCTTGTTGTATATACTGTAAGCTTGTCCTCGGTATCTTTTATCGCAAAATCAACCTCGGCACCTGTTGAACGTCCGATCCAGTTCTTCTGTGAAACCTTAACTCTCTCGATATAATCAACAGTATCAAGTCCGTCGATGAGCTTATCTGCATACTCAGTGATCTTGAGCATCCACTCGCTCTTTACCTTACGAACAACGGGTGATCCGCAACGCTCGCAGACACCGTTAACAACTTCCTCGTTTGCAAGACCAACCTTACATGAAGTACACCAGTTGATAGGCATCTCCTTCTTGTAAGCAAGTCCCTCTTCGAAGAGTTTTCTGAAGATCCACTGTGTCCAGTGATAGTACTTAGGATCTGTTGTATTTATCTCTCTATCCCAGTCAAAAGAGTATCCGAGTGAATGAAGCTGCTCTTTGAATCTCTTTACGTTATTCTCTGTAACGATCTTGGGATGAATATGATTCTTAATGGCATAATTCTCTGTAGGAAGTCCGAACGCATCCCAGCCCATAGGATATAGTACGTTATATCCCTGCATTCTGCGCTTTCTTGCTACAATATCAAGCGCTGTATAAGGACGTGGATGTCCTACGTGAAGTCCCTGTCCCGAAGGATAAGGAAATTCTACAAGCGCATAGTACTTAGGCTTTGTGAAGTCATTTGTTGCAGCGAAAGCCTTCTCGTCGTCCCAGACCTGCTGCCACTTCTTTTCAACTACATGATGATTGTATACTTCTGACATGAGATATTACTCCTCCAATATAACTATTCAAACTATGCTCAGCTAATGAATAAAAGCATAGACTATCTACAAAATTTTACCACAAGCAAAACGGATGTCAAATAAACGGGGCAAAAAATCATGTACCGATTGCTGCGGCGTATATATGCAATTTTTGCTCATGTTGTGCCGGACACTCCAATGAGCCCAAAGCAGTAATCGATCGTGCAAAGGCAAGCTTAATTCTCTTCTTTGACAAAGTCCGACCACTCGCCCTCTTCATCTTTAAACTTGAGCGTATTTCCTTCAATCTTATATTCATATTCTATTCCGTCTATTTTGTCACCGACCCCTGCATCGGGATTATTAATCCAACCGGTAACATGGATTTTATTATCGTCATATGTAAATTTGTAATATCCGCCTTCGCCGTTGTATTTCAAATCCAGCTCACCGGTATTGTCATCATAAAATTTAATATATGCCTTATACCGATCCACCCAACAATTCAGCTCAGAATACCTAAAGCCATCACTCATAGTCCGAGTGTACACCGTAGCTTTCTTTGCAGGCTCCGCAGGATCAACAAACTTTGTGAATTCTACAAATTCATTGCATCTCTTATCAATGATCTCATCAATCTTTTCAAAGGAAACCTCGTTTGAACTGTCTTTGTACGGATCTTGTGTCGAATAATAAAATATATCCTCTTCGGTTTCTTTATCAAATTCACATCTGATGCCGTCAACAATATCAAGTTTATCTCCTGCAAATTTGTAAAAGGTTCCGACAACGCATATAGGGAAAGTTACATTTTCTCCTCCCTGTTCTTTGAAGATTTCTCCGTCTGCGGCAAAAAAGTACCTTTCATCTTTATTAGCTTTTAGCACATGAACCAAATTTCCGTCTTTAAGCGTAAATATGTCATAGATGACCGAATCATAGCTTCCAAGCGGAACCTTTGTTCCAGCTATATATGAATTTGCTCCGAGAATGAGCTCTTTTGCACCGTCACCATCCAGATCTTTTGTAAGATAGCCATAAACATCGTTATCTTCATTATCCTTATAATCTTCACTTGTTTCAGGCACATAAGGTAAAACTGTTTTTTTCTGAAAGATCAAGCTCACTCAGCTTTAAATCTCCCTTTTCAAGACCTTCTTTAATCTTGGAGATCAGATCTTCGTACACTCCGTAATCTTCATCACTTGCCGCAGAATTGCTCTGTCCGGCACCGTTTTCATCACTTGTGCCCGCATCGGTAGCAGCCTCTGCAGCATCATCTGCTTCCACAGTCTCTTCTTTATCCAATACATCCCCAATTATCGAGCTTACATCCGCCGGCTGACACCCTGTCAGGACCGCACTTACAAGCAGTAACAATAAACCTCTTTTCTTCATACCTTTTCCTTCTTTCTCCTATATCTCCCTGTTAAATCTTTTCATTATGAATGATAGCATATGAAAATATTCTTATCTGTGAAAAATTTTTGTATAAAAGCGCAAAAAAAAGATGTAGCCGGAACGATGACTACATCCTTCAATATTTCACGATACGTATTTTCCTGCCCAAGCTTTAAGCTCGTCGGCGGGAGTTCCGACGCTTATCTTTTTGCCGCCGTCGAAGCGGATTCGAGTGTATGTATTCTGAAGATCTTTTACGCTCTTTTCTATATCGGTTCCACCCGATGTTGCGAAAAGAACTACATGTTTACCTGCAAAATCATAGGATTCAAGGAAGCTGTTTATGATGTGTGGCGCTGTATACCACCAGATGGGAAATCCGATGAAAATTACATCTGCCGTGTCCACATTTGCAGAATTATCCGCAATCTCGGGACGCGACGCGACATCTTTCATTTCTATACTGCTTCGCGATTTTTCATCCTGCCAATTAAGATCTTCCGATGTATATTTCTCTTTCGGAACAATCTCGTAAATGTCAGCTCCTATAGAAGAAGCAAGCTCTTTTGCAACTTTCGCAGTAACTCCGCTGGCAGAAAAATAAGCCACCAATACTTTTTTATCCATTGTATTCCTCCTCGTTGTCATATCTGCACTATCACCAGCTTTTGTGGTTCAACGTGTCTTGATTCCCCTTTTCTTCCGCGGCAAACAATGCCTTGCTCAATGTTTATAATATCCGCATGGTTCTTAAGCGCGTCCATTATCTGCTTTACAGCGTTCTCATAATCTTTTGCTTCCATCGGGATAACATAGTCATGATTGATATGTTCCGTGGAAATGACCGCCGATTTATACCTGGTGTCATATCTTATTCCGCAGAAGGTACAAACTTCTGTATTTAGTGTCCCGTTGCTGTCACTGCACTGCATCGCAATATACATGTTATTCCCCTCCAGACATTTCAACCGTTCGATAAGGCGCTGCTTACTCTTTCATGCGAATATCAATTCGCATATAAACAATTAATTATTCACAATATTATGATAATATATTTTCTGCAATTCTTAAAGCAAAAAAAAGCATTTCGCTCGCGAAATGCTAGCGCGCGAGCGGATTGCGTAAGCAATATATTCCTTACCGCGAGCTGCGCATCCCTGCGGAGCATTTTTATATCATAGGAAAGCAATTTCATATGATATAAAAAAGCGCCGACATACCATGCCGACGCAAAAAAATCAAAAAAGCCCTATAAAACCTAATTAATCCATTATCCTCATTTGCCCATTGATGCGATCAGAGCATCTATCTCTGCCTGACTGAGCATCTTGCCATTATCCGCAGGTAACGGTGCCGCTCCTCCCGCCGATGCCGGCGTCGAAGGATTAAATCCGCCTCCTCCTGCCTGTGAGGATTTACCCATTATACTGGCCAATAAAGCCTGCTGTTCAGCACTAAGTCCGTTAGTATCCATATCAGACCCTTTTCCCTTCGTATTCTGTAATCCCACATTAAATTAGCACATACTTCCTAGGTTATAGTTATTTTAATCAAAGTGACAAAAAACGTCAAATAACTTTTTTATAAACTACATAATGTACTGTCTTACTTATCTGTTTTCCCTTATCAGTCCGCTTTCATATGCCGCAAGCAGATCTTTAAGATCCTCTATCTGTCTTATCAAAGTTTTCCCGATATCCGTATCTTTTACAAGAATGCGCTTTTTGGTTGTTTCCGTTATCTGAATTGAAGGAGTATTCTCCTGCCCTCTTACAAAAGGCTTATGCGCCGCAAGTGCAAGATGATTAGAGTTGTATATAAGCGTATATCCGGCTATCCCCGTCTGTTCGTGATATGCTTTGGAAAGTCCTCCGTCAATAATATAGAGCTTTCCGTTCGCTTTGACGGGCCTCTCTCCCTTCATGGTCTTAACAGGAACATGACCGTTTATTATGTGCGCCCCCTCGGGATTTAACCCGAATTCCTTAAGGATTTTGTCCGCGTAGAGCTCCTCCGCTGAGAATTTGTAATACGGATTATATTTCTCAACGCACAGTTCATTGTTATCTTTGAGGAAAAGATGTTCAAACGTAGTTATCTTGTCCTTTCCAAAAAGAGGCGAGTTCGGCCCGCACCACAGATACCACATCAGATCGACCGCATCCTGTTTTTTCTCCCTGTCATCTCTTATATCAAGGAAAAAAGCGTCATGGATCTTGGTATTAAGGTAGTCCATAAGCTCCTTGCCGCAAAAGCTTCCGTCGGATGTCGTCATGCAGGCAAAGTTCCCCTCTTCGTCCATCGGAATACAACCGTGATAGAGAAGGTTATTGTTTATCGACCTGTACATCGCGCCGTGAGAATAAAGAAACTGCACATGTTTCCTAAGAAGCTTCGAGTGCATAAAACTAAGTTTCAATGTATGCATCAGCTCCTCTTCTTCGGGCGAAAGCTTGTAAGGTGCCTTTGTGTCAACCGTGGGAAAATTCGTATCGCTCAATTTATATTTTTTTCCCCGAATATCCACTTCTCCGTTTTCAAAATCGATCCTGTCAAGAAGAAGCCTGTCTTCAAGTCCATATTCAGGATGGCGCTTTATAAGACTGCCTTCAAGCTTTAACTGGATGATGCTTATCGCTTTGCACATCTTCGCGGCAAGATCGGGATTCACGGAATCATACTCCGTCTTATCAAGCAGATGCGGCCTAAAATTTTCACACGGATCGTCTCCGTAAACTTCGGCAGCAAACATGGAAAGCGGTCTTAAGTTTATTCCGTAGCCGTCTTCAAGGGCATCAAAAGAGTTATAGCTTGTTCCTATTCGCAAGACATTTGCGATACACGCCGTATTTCCGCATGCAGCGCCCATCCAGTCGATATCATGATTCCCCCACTGAATGTCGACGTCGTGGAAATTCATGATCTCTTCCATTACAAGGTCAGGCCTTGGACCACGGTCAAAAATATCTCCTATTATATGAAGCGAATCGATCGTGAGGTTCTGAATCAGCTCGCAGAGTGCGATGATGAATTCATCCGCCGACTCGATCTCGATTATTCCGTTTATGATCTCGTTGTAGTAGGCCTTTTTATTGAAATCGTTCATATCAAGATGCATCAGCTCATCAATGGCATATGCGTAATCGGGCGGCATCTTTTTTCTCACCTTGGATCTTGTGTATTTGGAGCTTACGACTTTGCATATTGCAACAAGTCTGTTTATCGTAATCTTCTGTCCGTCGTGAAGCTGCTTTATTGTGGCATTTTCATCATGTCTCTTTTTTTCAATTGTTTCATTCGGGTAGTAGATCAGATTTGCAAGCTCAAGCTGATCCTCTTCGGACATCATATTTCCGAAAGTCTCTTCTATCTTGGCTCTTATAATACCTGATGAACTTCGTAAAAGATGCGAGAAACTCTCATACTCCCCATGAATATCCGAAAAGAAATATTCAGTCCCCTTTGGGAGTGCGCAGATTGCCCGCAAATTGATAATCTCAGCACCGGCTTTCCTTGAAGTGGGAAACTCCTTGCTGAGAAGCTTAAGATATTCGATATCTCTCATTCTCTCTCCTTTGGATTCATGTGTATAGCGTTCCAATCCACCAATAATTTATCATATTGTATAAAAAGAGAACTTGAGTAGAATCAAGTTTATACTTCTGTCACGTAAGTGCGCTTCTTTATTAGCGTACTCTTATTTCTTAGAATACTCTTATTTATCAGATTGCCTTTTTTCCCGTTTTGCATATATCTTTCAGGCAACATCTGTCACATTCGGGTCTTCTGGCGATGCAGACTGCTCTGCCGTGAAGTACAAAGCGATGGCAAAGATCGTTGCCTTCTTCGGGTGGAATAATCTTCCAAAGTTCTTTTTCGACTTTGGCGGGTTCTTTTATGTTGTCGACAAGACCGATGAGGTTGGAAAGCCTGATGCAATGTGTGTCTGTGACGATAGCAGGCTGACCGAAAACATCTCCCATTATGAGGTTTGCGCTCTTTCTGCCGACACCGGGAAGCGCCAGGAGTTCTTTCATATTATCGGGAACATTGCCGCCATACTTTTCGTTAATGACTTTCATGCATGCAGAAATGTCTCTTGCTTTGGAATTACCGAGTCCGCACGGTCGGATTATCTTTTCAATCTCCTCCACGGGAGCCTCGGCAAGAGCCTTGACCGTCGGATATTTTTCATATAAAAGAGGCGTGATCATGTCTACTCTTGCATCCGTGCACTGCGCAGCAAGCCTCACACTTATCAGAAGCTGCCAGGCCTTATCGTAGGCAAGAGTACATTTTGCCTCGGGATATTCTTTTTTCAACCTCTCGATTACCTCGAGAGCAAGCTTTTTCTTTGTCATAGTTTACTCATTATCACGCTTTTGACATATTTTTTCAATGTCAAAATTTTACTTTTGACACCCGCATCAAATATATTATATACTACCATATAAGAATAATTTTATTTTTTTACAATTAATATTTTATATTAAAATTAATTAAAGCACTGCTCTTTACATAATGAAAAAATTGATTATCATAGAAATGGTGGCCTTTTAATACAGGTATCCATTCAAATGTTACAGTTCGCTCCCACGCAAAGCACAAGGGCCGAACTTGCTTGGATTTATATAGTTATGAGATTGAATGAATTACTGAAATACAATGATATTGTCATACAGTGTCACGATAATCCGGATGCTGACGCACTTGCATCGGGATACGCTTTATGGTGGTATTTTAAAAATAATGGAAAAAATGCACGACTCATCTACCGCGGCAAAAATGTAATCACGAAGAGTAATATTACCATCATGCTCGACAAACTCAAGATACCGGTAAGCTATGAGCCGGATTTTGCCGACACTCCGGAGCTTTTGATAACTGTCGACTGTCAATACGGACAAAGGAATATTACCAAAACTCCCGCAAAACATATTGCGATAATAGATCATCATCAGGCAATCGATGACCTTCCCGAGTATTCGGAAATAAAGAATGCAGTCGGAAGCGCCTCCACAGTTGTCTGGGATTTACTCAAAAAAGAAGGTGTAGACGTAAACGATAATCCGCTCCTTGCAACAGCTCTTTACTACGGTCTTTACACCGACACATACAAACTCTCCGAAATCTCCCACCCTCTTGATAAGGATATGCAAGACGAGCTTGTTATTAACAGAAGTATAATCGTGGAAATGAGTAATTCAAACATTTCCCTTGATGAGCTCAAGGTTACAGGAAATGCAATACTGAACTACGAGTATTTTGAAAAAAAACAAGTATATGATAATAAAGTCAGAGCCCTGCGATCCGAACATTCTCGGAGTTATGAGTGATTTTGCACTTGAGACCGCAGGCGTAAACGTATGTCTCAGTTACTACATAGGACAGAGTGAAGTAAAATTTTCTGTCAGAAGTTGCATAAAAGAAGTGCATGCCGACGAGCTTGCCGCATTTCTTGCAAAAGGTCTGGGCGGAGGCGGCGGTCATATGTACAAAGCCGGCGGAAAGCTTCGTCCCGAGAAACTTATGCATCTTTTCCCGATGCAAACCGATGAGCAATACGCAGAATTTTCTGCCAAGATTCTTCACGAGCGCATGGAACAATACTTTGATTCCTACGAGATAATATATGCCAAGGAAATGACGCTTAATACGTCTGAAATGAAAAAATATGCAAAAACCACTCAGGAACTTGGTTACGTAAAGCTTGATGACATCTTCCCCGACAATACTGAGATAACAGTCAGAACGTTAAAAGGAGATATGGATGTTATCATAGATACCACCACTTACCTGATGATAGGTCTTTTTGGCGAAGTTTATCCAATATCGGAAAAAAAAGCTCAGAAGTTCCTATAAAACTTTGAATAAGTCATTCAATAAAGTATTTGAATATGATCCCAAGATTAGGAATACCGCCACAGGCAAAAAGAAAACCGTAATGTCATTCGCCAGAACAGCCATTAGTCTAGACGAAGTGAACATCTACGCTAAACCTCTCACCAAAAAAGTAAAGCTTTTCACCGTATCAAACGAGGATCGCTACTACTCCGGCGAGATTGGCGACTACATCGCCTTTAGGGAAGACAACCCTCACGACATCTTCATAATCCGTGCCGACCTCTTCCCGGTCCTCTACCACGAGATCTGAGGCCCGGCCGCTTACAGCTATGGCGCAGCCAGACCCCTTAGGGGCAGCCACGGGCAGTGCGGATATATTTTTTTGAGTTGCTCCATCACTTGGATTCACGGGGCTCCGAGAAAAGCCATGAAATTCTATCGGCTCAAAACTCCATTCGGTCCGCCTTATAGCGGGGAGCCATGGGCTTATGTTTTTGAGCATTTCACGAGAGGCCACATTTTTATAGGGTTCCGACTGTTTTTCCTGCGCATGTGGAGACGTTGTTTGAGCATCCGGACGCATTTATCAGAATTGTAATATACTGCTTTGCAGTTATAAAAATAAAGAAAGCCACTCTCGCAAACTTCTAAGCTTGCAGAGATGGCTTTCTTTATTTTTATACGCCCGCCTTCGCGGGCTATTACAATTCTGATAAATGCGTCCGGATGCGAGTTTAGTCGAGACATGCGCCATAAAAGAAAAACAGTCGGAACCCTATAAAAATGTGAGCCGGAGTGATTGCGAAAAAACATAAGCCCGTGGCCCCCGCTATAAGGCGGACCGAATGTCAAACAGTGAGCCTCAAAGCAGAATTTCATGGCTGTTCTCGGAGCCCCCTGAATCCAACGTTCCCTCGCAAAACTCAAAAAAATATATCCGCACTGCCCGTGGCCGGCCCTAAAGGGGTCTGACTGCGCCATAGCTGTAAGCGGCCGGGCCTGCAATATCACCCGAGGAGCTCGAGGAGTTCTTCCTTGGTGAGGGTCGGATTGCTCATGGTGCCGGTGTTGAGGAGCTTGTCGGCCAGCTCTTTTTTGCGATTCTGAAGGGTGATGATGCGCTCTTCGATGGTATTCTCCATGATCAGGCGATATACGGTGACGACATTCTTTTGGCCGATTCGGTGGGCTCTGTCGGTTGCCTGGTTCTCGACCGCGATGTTCCACCAGTGGTCGAAGTGGATGACGATGTCCGCGCTTGTAAGGTTAAGACCTGTGCCGCCGGCTTTAAGGGATATGCAAAATACCGAAGTGTCATCTTCCTGGAAGGCATCGACTAGCTTTATTCGGTCTTCCTTCTTTGTGGAACCGGTAAGAAGGTAGTGCGATATTCCCGCATTTTCAAGTTCCCTTGTTATTCTGTCGAGCATTGATGTGAACTGCGAGAATAAAAGAATCTTGTGGCCGCTTTCGGAGGCACTCTTTATCATCTCGATAAGAAGATCTGTTTTGGCGCTTCCGCCTGTATAGTTTTCATACACAAGCCCCGGATCGCAGCAAAGCTGGCGAAGCCTTGTAAGCTCCGAAAGGATTACTATCCTGTCTTTTCCAAAAGATTCCTCATCCGTTCCCTCGACCATAAGCTTAACTCTCTGAAGGTGCGCATCATAAAGCTCTCTCTGAGAACTGTTCATAGGCGCATAGATATTCTCTTCAAGCTTGTCGGGAAGATCCTTTAAGACATCACTCTTAAGCCTTCTGATCACAAAAGGCGCTATCATCTTCCTGAGCATCTCGGTCGAAGACTCATCCCCGTCCGAAACAACGGGGACCTCAATATTGTCACGGAACTGCTTATATCCAAAAAGATATCCCGGCATGCAGAAATCAAATATGCTCCAGAGTTCGCTCAGTCTGTTCTCGATGGGCGTTCCCGTAAGAGCCACTTTAAATGCCGCATTTATGCTCTTTACAGCCTTCGCAATAAGCGTACCCGGGTTCTTTATAAACTGCGCTTCATCAATAACGCAGCAATCAAAATTCAAATACTTATACAGCTCGATATCTCTTCTTAAAAGATCATATGACGTGATGATAACATCGGTCTCTTCACTGTCAATCTCCGACGTGATCCTCACTCTGTCAGGCTTTATGCCGACAGCTATCTCGCAGTTAAGAAGCGGTGTGAACTTCCTGATCTCATGTTGCCAGTTGTACACAAGTGACGCCGGACACACAATCAGACTGCACCTGTTCTTTCTTCCCTCTTTTAGCGCACATTCTTTTGCACTGAGAAGATATGCAAGAACCTGAATTGTCTTACCAAGTCCCATGTCATCGGCAAGAATGCCGCCAAATCCGTTATGCGAAAGAGCTTTAAGCCAGAAAAATCCTGTCTTCTGATAATCCCTAAGAACATCCTCAAGACTCTCAGGTACCTTAAAGCGCTCATCCGTAGGCGTTGCAAATCCCGACACAAATTCCTTAAAGTTCTTGCTTCTTCCGATGGAAGAACCGCCCTCTTGAATATTTTTTTCCGCGATATCATTGATAAAAAGAGCTCTGTATCTCGGTACCTCTGCGTGACCTTCGACAATCTGCTTCGCCGTTATTCCAAGTCCGTCCTTAAGCTCAAACAGCATCTTGGCGTCATCACTCACAACGCTCACCACTTCGCCGCTCTTTAATTTATAATACTTTCTCTTTTTGTCGTACTGACTCAGTATCTCACCAAGCTCATCAGGCGTAAGCGTTTCAGGCACCATCGAAAGTTCCAGAAGGTCCGAAACAACAGAGACGCCAAGATTCACCTTGAGCCCCTTCTCGATCCTTACCGCCTTGATCGCATCCGATACGAATACATCGCCTATGGTAGAAAGATATCCCATCTTTTCCGCAAGAAAAACGTAAAGCTTATCATCCGTATATGAATCCGTCGTAAGTACCAGCGCTTTCCTGTCGGAGTCAAGCCTGTCAAAATACGGGCTTATCAGTTTTGCAGTTCTGTTCTCCAGATAACTGTTCCTCTTCACATCGGTCGCCGGCTCATCGCCAAACTTGTCAATGTCCCGGGATTCAAAGATGTCAAAGCTCTCTTTCATACCGTTTCCGGCATCATACGCCGCTTTCACCTTACAGGTTATGCTATTTGCATCCGGCATATCTACGTAGATCTCAAACTTTGGAATATCAGGCGCGTATCTCGAAGCCTCGAAGCCGTCCGTGCTCACATTGAAGAACTCATTGATCACAGGGAAAAGACCTTCCGAAAAAAGAGGCAGATCTTTTTCAGCTATAAAGAGCTCGTTCTCAGTTCTTCTCGCCGCAAGGAACTTGAGCACCGGAATGATCTCCGAGCAGTCGCTTCGGGGAATCATGTGAAGCTTTCTCTTTCTCTCAAAATAAATATTTGAATATCCTTCGAACATGGTAAAAGAGCCGGATTCAAAAACGACTCCGAAATTCTTTTTCTCAATATGAAGGTCAATGTCGGGGAAAACGGGAACTATCTCAAGAAGGCGCTCTTCGCTGTACCTCGCCCTAAAATCGGAATTAAGGAAAAAAGTCTCTTTTACCGATTTAAAAAACTCATCAATCTCATTACCGCAAAGCTCGATGTTTTTGCTACGGCTCTTTGAACGCGAATAGACCTGATAAGGGTCTCCCGCTCTTCTACCTCTGAAATAGTCAAATAAGAAATTTATTATCTTCTGGGAATCCGCAGAAAATGAAGACATATCATGCGTAAACTCAAGATGCTTACCATAGCTTAAGAAGCTGTGCTTTTCTATAGCATCAAGAAGCTCTGCTATATCCTTAAGAACATAGCTGTGGCCGCCCTTTTCAGACTTTATGCAAAAAGATACCACAAGCTTTTCTCTGTTTAATACTGCATGCGGCTCCAGAACGGCAAGTGAAGTATCTTTGTATAAAAGAGGCGCCTCACTCACAGGCGCATACTCTCTAAGGAGCCTTTTTGTCTCAAATGACGTGTAGTGAAACTCTTTGGGCGCATCAGAAACAAACCGCCTTCCCGAGCCGGTTATGTATTCGCCTTTTTTAGTTTCGTTCGCTCCATTATTCATTCATGCCTTATTATTTGAGTGCTGCGACTAAGTCTGTAACGACCTCTTCCATTGTGTTATCTTTTTCATCGATAGTGATATCGGCATATTTCTCATACAGAACGCTTCGCTCATTATAAAGCGCAATCAGGGACTGTCCGGGTCTCATAACAACCCCGCGCTGTTTTACATCCTTAAGTCGCTTTGTCAGAGCTTCCATTCCGACTTTGAGATACACTACTTTACCGATATTTTTATAATGCTCCATAGCTTCTCTGCCGTACACGACACTTCCACCGGTTGCTATGACGGTTCTCTCCGTCTCAATACCTGCATTTACCTTGTTCTCGATTTCAATAAATCCGTCAACACCCTCCTGCTCTATTATCTCAGAAAGTCTTCTTCCTTCTTTTTTCTGGATAACTATATCAGCGTCAACAAAATTATATCCCAATATTTTGGCGAGTATTACTCCTACCGTACTCTTTCCGGATGTAGGCATCCCAACCAAAATAATATTGTCTTTTTTCATAAAAATCCTTTCAGACTTCCGCTATCTTTCTTACTTCCTCAAGCGCATTCAAAAAAGCCTGTGCAACCTTCGGATCGAAGTGAGTACCGGAACTCTCCTTAATAATCTTAATTGCCTCATCAAACGGGAACGCTTTCTTGTAGCTTCTCTCCGAGATGAGCGCATCAAATACATCGGCTACCGCCATTATCCTTGCGGAAAGAGGAATCTCTTCTCCCTTAAGTCCCATCGGATAACCGGTTCCGTCCCATCTCTCGTGATGGTACATGGCAAGATTCTTGGCTTCTTTCAGATAGCCCGCATCCTGCTCGGGAAGATTGCTCATAACCTTATCGATTATCACGGCGCCTTCCTTTGAATGAGTCTTCATGATCGTAAATTCTTCGGGTGTGAGTTTACCCGGCTTATTAAGGAAATTATCGGAAATACTGATCTTTCCGACATCGTGAAGCGGTGCCGAATGATAAACATCCGAAACAAACTGCGGTGTCAAAAGATCTGTATATACGCCCTCTTTTATCATCTCATTCATGATAATCTTGGTGTATTCCGCTGTATTCTTAACATGCTCACCCGTACTCTGATCTCTGCTTTCAACAAGATCGGCAAGAGCATAGATGATTGAATTTTGAAGTGCAGTAATGGTCTCGTTTCTACTCTTAAGTGCCTTAACAGATGCAACGTGTGCCTCTATCATCTTAAGAAGCGCATCGTACATGTTTTCAATCTCATCGCCGGTTCCGATCTTGATCTCTTCAAACATCTTCGCCGTCTTTTCAAGATTCTCCTCGCTTCCGTCAGAAAACCGCGACGACGAGAGCGCCATCGTATTGATCGGAAGTATCAGATGATACTCCGACATATAGATACCTACGCCGAGAATGAATATGTATAATCCGATGAAAAGAGATATCTGTCTGGTAGCGAATTTAAAGACCTCTCTTCCCGTCTCTTCTTCCGAGTACGGTGATATTCCGGAAAGGTCAACGCCCGAATAACTGCCTATTTCCTGCGCAATGTGAACAGTATTTTTCCCCGTCTGAACTATCGCATCTCTGAACAACATCGTACTGATAAAAATAGCACAAAAAGCGACGAGTCCCGTTGCAAGAGTAAGAAGGATAACAACCTTCATTCTAAGTGATATACGACGGCTCTTTCCGCTTCTCATAGTCTGCACGGCTTCAGGCGTAAGAGGCGCCTGCTTCCAGTACTTCACATTCAGTCTGTCGCGAACACCGGCAGGAACTATAAATGTGATCAAAAGAGCTATCAACACACTTATCATCTTATCCGCAACATCGACTACATAATCGGCAATCAGAGCTGCCTGAAATGCCGACATCTTACCGGATTCATAGATTATCTTCAAAAAGTTAAGTGACGCAGTCTCAGAGCCAAAGCCGTAGATAATACCCGTGAGTATTGCTCCCAAAACGCCTCCGACAACGCCGTATATAAGTACTGCCAGGATTATTTTATAGAAATCTTTGAACCACTTTTTTTCATAAAAAACAGTGGTAAGTATAGCGATAAGAACATTTATCATGCTGTAGGAGATCGCCACGGAATCAGTAAAAATACTGTTTAAGAACGAACTGAAAAAACCGACAAATATACCGGGAAGAAATCCTCCCAGCATAGATACGGTCATAGTACCTACAGAATCCAGATATAGCGGAATTTCGAAGTGACCGACAAACTTACTTCCACAAATATTCATCAATATTCCGCCAAATACCATTAATGCAAGATAAACTCCTCTTGCCCCGGAGTTAACTTTGCGATCATCAACTATGTTTACCATATCATCCTCGTATAGGTATAATATTAACTAAAAAACGTTGCTATATATAATTTAACACATATCTTTTAAACTAGGAAGTTCGATAAATTAGTTCATGTCGTGATAATCATCCATATCATCGGTATCAAATCCAATGTTCTGCATGCTTACAGTCTTACGGCGGATTCTTGCTGCCTCGGAAGCGTGAAGAAGGAAATCCTTGATTTCGCGGCCGTGCTTGATATTCTTCATTACGATAGTCTTATCCGTAACATCAGAGGTATAACATATGATTGTTGATAAACCAAAGATTCTCTGCATGAGAGTTCTTGTTATCTCAACATCAGATACTTTGTACATGTAACAGTCGTTTTCGCGCACTGTCAAAAAACCTTTGATGATTGTAAGGTCATTGTCTCTAAGTTCATATTTTGTAAAAGTCCACGGAAGTCCAAAGAACAAAAGTCTCTGTGTCTCTTGATAACGAATTTCGCCTTTGGCGCTCATAGACTCCTGATACTGTTCGGGATTTAAGATTTTTGCCATATTCTCTCTCCTTAAATGAATGAAATGTTACCATTTCAATTTACGCTTTTTTTCATTTAAGGTCAAATATGCAAACATCTTCAAGTATTCACTCAGGTGTTATCCTGCTCTCTTTAAGCGCATCCTCGGCGCTCATTCCGTCATAGAACTTCTTGATAAAGCCGTAGTTGAGCACTCTTACATTCTTGCCGCCAAGATAAGATGCACTCTTTTGTCCGAAATGGCCGCCTATCTTGGCCACGGAGCGTTTTATATTTATTCGCGTGATTTCATGAACAATCCAACCTCATCCAAAGTCGGCATAACAGATAGTGCGCCTCTTCTTGTAGTGATGATCGATGCTGCTGCATTTGCAAATGACAAGCACTCTGACAGACCGGCCTCCGAAAGATCGTTAAGGCCATTCCTACGGATATAATCAATTGCACAGGCACAGAATGTATCACCTGCACCGGTAGTTTCTATCGTATCCGGATTCTTATAGCCTTCTTTTTTTACAACAAAGTCCTTATACAGAGCCATACTTCCCTCTGCCCCGAGTGTTGCAAATACAATTGGTATTTCGAATTCTTTCTGTATTTTCTTCGCACCTGCTTCAATATCAGCCATTCCGGTGAACAGTTCAACTTCATTGTCTGATATTTTTAAAACATCACAATTTTCAAAGCCGTATTTCATTGCCTCAAGAGCATCCTCTACAGATTCCCACAACGGCTCTCTGTAGTTCGGATCAAAAGAGATAACGGCACCGCTTTCCTTTGCAATACTAACAGCCAGTTTTGTTGCTTCTTTTGCCGGCTCATCTGTCATAGACAATGTTCCCAAATGGAAGACTTCGGTATTTTCAAGAAGATTTCTGTTTGCCCTGACATCGTCCGCAGTCAGCATCATATCTGCTCCCGGTTTTCTGTAAAAAGAAAAATCCCTGTCTCCGTTTGCAAGCTTATTCACAAAAGCCAAAGTAGTCGGTACTGTCGCATCCTGTACAAGACCTGAAGCTTCTATTCCCTGCTTTTCAATTCTTTCCCTTAGCATTTTTCCAAAAAAGTCATCTCCGACCTTTCCGATAAATGCAGTGCTGTTTCCAAGATTCTGCAGCATGGAAAGGACATTACACGGTGCACCCCCGGGATTAGCTTCAAATAAAGGATTCCCCTGAGCGCTCATTCCATTATTTGTGAAATCGATCAGTAATTCTCCAAGTGCCACAACATTAAATTTGCTCATTTTTCTTCTCCAATTCATTCATCACAACGTCCATGATTAATTCGCCGTTAGCCCTGAAGCTGATTCCTTCAGCCTTAATATCTGTAAAGATGCCCATTGACATTACCTGTTCTCCGTCATTAATGAACAATTCCATGCTGTATCTGTCAAGTATCACGCGCAGTTTGATCTCTCCGTTATTATCAGCCACCTTGCATCTTCTCTGGTGCACGATTGCCCTTCTGTTTCCGGAATGCTTGCGGTCGATCTTCACTATAGATTCAACAGGATCAAATTCTATGCTTGAATATTCTTTACCGTTATCTGCAAAGCGTATTTCAAACTTACCGTATGAAAGGTATGTGCCAGCCGATCTTACATTAACCTTCATATCGATACATCTGCCTTCTAAGCTTGAAAGTACACAATCATCGGTAACGATGACATTTTGTCTGCTTACTCTTTTACCATAGTAATTCTCTATTTCGCGAATAGGCTTTTGAATCAGCCTTCCGTTCTTTATCGATATTTCCCTGGGAAGGCTCATCTGTCCAAACCACGGAAAATCTTCACGTTTTATTGCCAAAGTATCCCAGTTCTGAAGCCAGCCTATCATAACCTGCCTTCCGTCTTTGGTCCTGATAGTCTGAGGCGCATAAAAATCTATTCCGTAATCTACCGCCTGACAATTCTCCTCGCAGAAATCTCCTTCATCGTTGACACTTCCGATTATGCATAATGTGCCGTTACCGTTGTGAAATTCAAGTCCCTCGGGAAGCATATCCTGCGGACTTGTAAGAAATACACGCTTTCCGTCAAGTTCAAAATAATCCGGGCATTCCCACATGACTCCGAATCTTCTGTTGTTCTTTATAAGTATTTTATCATAATTCCAGTTAAAACCGTCATCGCTTGAATACTGCAAAAGCTGACCGTCGCCGTCTACCGTCTTGTTTCCTACAACAAGATAATATTTTCCGTTTTCTTTCCAGATCTTCGGATCTCTGAAATCTATTTTTCCCGCTCCCTCCGGAAGCTTATCGCCCGTAATTACCGGATTCATCTCATATTTTTCATAGTCTTTTCCGTCTCCTACAGCAACGCACTGAGTCTGGACATCATAGAAGTTGCCATTCTCATCCTGTTTCCTGAGAACGCCGGTATATAGTATCAGATGTTTCCCATCCTCTGTTTCAATCGCACTTCCCGAAAAACATCCGTCCTTATCATAATCTGCTTCCGGTGCCATAACGGCAGGAAGATACTTCCAATCGATAAGGTCTTCACTCTCTACATGGCCCCAATGCATAGGCCCCCAGACAGTCTCATAAGGATTATATTGATAAAAAAGATGATATTTACCCTTATATATGCTAAATCCGTTCGGATCGTTCATCCATCCGCATCTTGGAGTAAGATGGAAAAGAGGACGAAATTCCTCCGCGATTGTCTTTTCCTTTTTGCACTCATATTCTCTTGCTTTTAATAACTTATCGTTCATAGTATTCCTTTCCTGCCATATATCTTTAAATTGTCTATGCTTGCTCCCTGAAGGCGCACTTTCCAATCCGCGCCCACCGCCGAATAAATGCGATTTGACAATGCTTTTTCGCCGTTAACATAAACCACTGTTATATCTTTTTCCACAACTACATCAACTTGATACTTAACTCCCGCCTTAAGGCTCATACTTTGTTCATTGGGATAAGCATCATAGGTGATCTTATCTTCGCCATTGTCGATGGTTATTCTGTATTCCTCATTCTTCTCGGCATTGTTAAATATAATCTCCGACTTGCCTTCGTTTTCCATCTCAAGCTCAAATGTAAGCCGGCAGCTTTCCGGAACATTTCCAAGTTCCGATTCGTCTTTTACACTTTCTGCTTCAAAAATCTGTTTGTCAAAATAATTTATATATTCTTCAGGCATCGCTACGCCAAGCGTTCCATCTTCCAGTTCCTTAAGTTCATATACAAGGAGATTTCCCGCCCAGGTATAAGGAAGCCTGTCACTTTCTCTTTTCTTTCTATCCAAAAAACCTATCAGATATCTTTTTCCTTTATATTCACAGGTTTTTGCCGCATAGAAACCGTTTCCGTCAAATGTATCCGTCTCAGGTTTCTCCCACGGTCCGTTGATGCTGTCCGACATTCTGTAATATACAACATTGTTCCAGCTGAATGTCAGATAATAACGATTGCCCATCTTAAACAGATCCGGACACTCCATAAAATATAAGTCTTTGTTTGTATAAAAGTCGCCTTCAAACTTCCAGTTTTTAAGATCATCGGAACGATAGCATATTATCGCGCTCTCATTCCCGTTTTCTTTTCTCGCTCCCACAAGCATCATATAGCCGTCATCTGTTCGCAGCACCTGCGGATCGCGAAAATCTTCCGTACTGTATCCTTCCGGAGCATGTATAATATTTTCAGTATCCTTGGTATAAGTCTTATTGTCTTTACTTGTTGCATGCATCAGGCACTCTTTATCCAGCCCGTATTCCTCATAATAACCATTATGTCCTGTATAAAAACAATGATATGTTCCGGCATCATCAATAATAAATGATCCTGTTCCCACAGCAAGATCCGGTGCTTCCATTTCCTCTGAATATGCAAGTACCTGTCCCTTGTCTTCAAAGCTTACAAAATTACGGGTGTAGAACTGATGTATCGGATGATACCCCACTCCGTTATTATCCGTTTCATAAAGATAATTGAGGTAAACACCTTTTTCCGTTGAAAGTGCCATGACATCTCCGACGTAACTGTCTTCAGCCCTTGGGAATAAACATTCATTCATTTTTTTACCGGCACATCCTTGTATCATCATTAACGATATAAGTAGCAAACAAATTGTTATTCTTTTCATCTTTTTTAAATGGGGAGGATCATCTCCTCCCCATCTCCAATAAACATTAACCTTCCGATTACTTGTAAAACTCGTCAAAATACTTCTGATAAATTGCAAGATATTCATCGATTCCGTATGCATTAACCTGATTAAGATAAGCCTCCCAATCAGCATCGCTGAGGCCATCCATTACAAACTTACTTCTGCTTGAATTTATATATGTAATAAGATCCTGCTGAATAGATGTAAGCTTTTCTGTATCTTCCGCTGTCATAAATACATTGGGATATACATACTCATTGTGCATATCATTGGTGTAATACTCCTTGATCCAGTCAAGACGATACTGAGCATCATCAGGACATGTAACATATTTGCCGTAATACTCATCAAGGATTGCAAGAGGTCCGCCTACACACTCTGCTTCACGTACTTCTACAGGAGAAGCATCGCCAAGTGCCGCATGCTTAAGCATCTTTTCACCCTGATCATTTGTTGACAACTCAAAGATATCAAACTCATCATCCTCTCCGTATGTTCCCCAGTTATTCTGAGGTGACTGGAACGGATCGTACATCTTATCGAGCCATGCGCATACAAGTGCAGGATTCTCGCACTTTGCAGTTACAACGCATCTTCCGCGATCAAATCCGGAAGTAAAAGAGCTGTTAAGAGGAGTAACATTTTTTGTGTCTGCCTGAAGCGCTGCAAGAGGAACAAAGTCCTGAAGATTATCAATATTTGCAACGTCCCATGTGAAGCAAACGCCATATCTGTGAGACTTACCCTTTGCTACATATGTAGACCAGTCCTGTGTAAAGCACTCAGGATCGATAAGTCCTTCTTCGTAAAGCTTGTGGAGCCACCGGAATCCTGACTTAAATCCTTCCTGTGTTGCTGTGCAGATAACCTTCTTGTCATTTGTCACAGCAATATGCTGTCCGATATCGTTATCTCCGTATCCCTCTCCAAATCCGTTGATAAGAAGACTGGGATCCTGATCGTTCATTATGCATGACATAGGAATGATGTCACCTTCAATACCAAACTCAGCCTGAAGCTCTGAAGCGTGATCCTTAAATGCTTTCAAAACCTGCTCGAATTCATCAACTGTTGTAGGAGTTGAAAGTCCGAGGAAATCCAACCACTTCTTGTTGATATAAGTAAAGTTGTTTCCAACTGTCTGGATAGCAGTCTTATTGGAACCAAGCTGCTCTATCCATGGAAGTGCCCAGATATGTCCCTCCGAGTCGGTACACATCGTGCGGTACTCCGGATACTTATCGAACACGCCTTTTAGATTAGGCATGTTATTGTCGATATAATCTTCTAAAGAAATGATAACCCCCTGGTCAGCATATCTGATAAGATCTGAGTTTCCAAAACTTGCATTGAACACAAAATCAGTAAGAGCATTCTTGTTTGCCATATTCAGCTGGATTTTGTCCCCCCACTGATCGCTTGAAATAGCTGTCCAATCAACATGCACGTTTGTTTCTTCCTCAAGTCTCTTGAAGATTGTCCTATTGTTTGGTTCCGATTCCGTACCGGACGGATAACTTATCGTTCCGGTGATCGTAACCTTTTCCTGAAGCGGAAAGCTCAGATTGTCTGTTGAAACAGATGCAATATCACTTCCCGAAGATGCTTTGCCGCATCCCATAAGTGCGCCTGCAGATACTGTCAAAGCAAGCGCTGCCGCCATAAACTTAGTTTTTTCCTTTCTCATTTGCCCTCTCCTTACTATTAATACTTTATGCCTTCACAAGGATGTTATGCTCTTTTTACCCTCCAAAGTACATTTAAGCTATCCTTGAAAAAACCACTGCAATTCTTCTCATCCCTTTACAGATCCGATCATAATTCCGGAATCAAAGTATTTCTGGAAGAATGGATACATCACTATTAACGGAAGACTCGATACTATTATCGTTGCATATTTCAAAAGTTCGGCCAGCTGCGCCCTCTGTGCGGTACTCTGCATATCTGCGATCATTCCGGGATCGGGCTCGTTCTGTATGAGGATAGCCCTGAGCACCAACTGAAGCGGTTGCTTTTCGGCGGAATTAAGATAGATCATTGCGTCAAAATAACTGTTCCACATTCCGACAAACTGCCAAAGCACCAAAACTGCAATAAGCGGCGTGCACACCGGAAGCAGGATCTTGAAGAAAAATACAAGTTCATTTGCTCCGTCAACATCGGCTGCCTCCCTAAGTTCGTTAGGAACTCCCTTATAATAGGTTCTTGCAATTATCATGTTCCATACACTGAAAGCATTCGGAAGTATTATCGCCCACATGCTGTCAAGAAGTCCCATGTTGCTTATAAGAAGGTATGTAGGGATAAGTCCGCCGCCAAAAAACATGGTTATGATGAAAATTGTGTTGAATATCTTTTTCCCTTTAAAATCATCTCTGGACATAGGATATGCACAAAGAAGAGTTATAAATACCGATATGACGCTGAATAAGACCGAGTAAAGAACTGCATTGCCAAATCCAATCCATATCTGGGAATTGGACATTACTCTCTCATATGCTGTAGTGGTCCACTTGCTGATATCAAAGACAATTCCCTTGTTCTGAAGTGTTATCGGATCCATAAAGGAGGCAATAACGATGTATACTACAGGTCCGATTATTGCTACAACAAATAGTCCCAAAAGTATATATCCGATCAAAAGGAAGATCTTATCTCCCATGGAAGCTCTTGCGAACTCACTTTTCTTAACTGTAAGTGTTTTTTCCATCTCTCTTTCTCCTTATAATCCCTGACCGTCATTGAGCTTTTCAACAACTTTATTGACTGCTATCAGAAGTATTACATTTATGATCGTGTTGAAAAGACCTACCGCCGTAGAATAACTGTAATCACCATTCAAAAGACCTTTCTTATAAACATAAGTTGCAATGATCTCCGATGAAGCGAGATTCATATCCGACTGAAGAGCATAAGCTTTTTCAAATCCGATGCTCATTATATTTCCGGCCTGAAGTATGAACTGTATAACTACCATATCCTTTATGGCAGGCCATTCAACCGCTTTGATCTGCTGCCAGATATTTGCTCCGTCAATCTGTGCCGCCTCTTTTAACTCATTGCTTGCATTTGAAAGTGCCGCAGTGTACATGATGGATGCCCATCCCGCGCCCTGCCAGATACCGCTTATGATGTAAATCGGTCTGAATGCTGCAGGGATGGTAAGGAAGTTTATGTTTGTTCCCAAGAACATATTGAAAGGTCCTGTTACCGAAAGCAAAATCCTTACCATACCGCAAAGAACGATTACTGAAATGAAGTTAGGCATATACAGGACCAACTGAATCTTCTGCTTTATCTTGCTGCTTGTTATTCTGTTGAGAAGAAGTGCCAGGATAATAGGAATCGGGAATCCCCACAACAGTCCGTATACACTTAACTTAAGCGTATTCAGCAAGTACTGCATAAAATCCGGCGAGGATAAAAATTGTTCAAAATATTTAAGTCCTACCCACTCACTTCCAAGTATTCCTCTAAATGGGTTGTACTTCTGAAACGCAATCAGGATTCCTCCCATAGGAATATATTTGAAAATAATGGTGAGTATAAGTGCAGGTCCTAAAAAGAATACATACAACTGCCAGTGCTGCCTGATATATACGAGTGTGTTATGCAGCGTATTATCCTTCGTTTTAGCATTCATATTAGTTCCTCCATTACTTTTACATTTGTAACATTCATTTTGTATATGTAAAAATTATCACATATATGTTTATATGTCAACAGATTAATTTTGTCATTTGCACAATTTTAATTTACATTTGACACTTTCTCTCTGACATCTTATAATCTAGGTATTCTTGGATGAAATTGCAGAAATTCGTATTTGCTGCAAATCTAATATCCAAATGTGCTAAATGTGCAAATGTAACATTTGTGCACAACATTTTTACCAACGGAGAATAATTATGGCTACAAAAGTTACTATTCAGGATATAGCCGATGCACTGGGATTATCCAGAAATACAGTATCCAAAGCAATCAATAATACCGGCGTGCTGGCTGAATCCACCAGGCAGAAGGTTCTTGAGAAAGCACTGGAAATGGGATATAAACAGTTCTCATATGCCAATTCCATTGCGGATATAAAGAATCCTTCTTTTACAAAAAATAAAGTTTCAGGCGAAATAGCTCTTTTCACCGGAAACTTCCTTAATAATTCACATTTTGCATCAACTATGCTTGATAAGTTTCAGCATGAGATTTCTCTTATGGGATATAGTCTCACCATACACAGAGTCGATGCCAACAATATAGAAGACCTTAGTCTCCCACTAACATACAGGCCCGAAAATACTAGAGCAATCGTATGTATAGAAATGTTTAATCAGCAATACTGTGAAATGATCTGCAATCTCGACCTCCCCGTCCTGATGATAGACGCTCCGGTTGCCAGTTACTGGCGTAAATTGAATGCCGACATTTTACTGATGGACAATTTTTCAGATATATACCGCGTAGTAAGCGATATGAACAAAAAAGGCATAACAAAGATTGGCTTTGTCGGACAGGTAACCCACTGCCGCTCTTTTTACGAACGCTTTATAGCATTTAGAGAAGCAATGTATATCAACAATCTTACATTTGAAAATAAATACTGCCTTTCAGAGGTACATCCTCACGGCTCGGATTACAAAGACTACTTATTTAGGGCTCTTGAAAAAATGAAAGAACTTCCCGAAATGTTTATTTGTGCAAATGACTTTGTCGCACTCGATCTATTGTACGGACTTAGAAAAATAGGCGTTGAATGTCCCAAAGATATAAAGTTGTTTGGCTTTGATGATTCACCGGAATCAAAGATAATGACTCCTTCATTATCCACGAGCCATATTCACAGTCAGATAATCGGATATTCCGCAGCAAATCTTGTTATTTCACGAATAGAACAGCCCAATCTGAACTATCGTACCACATACACCGAAACCGACCTTATTTACAGGGATTCAACAAGTTCGAAGAAATTTCCTCAATAAAAACCGCTCCGCCACCGATAGCTTCGGTAACAGAACGATTCTTTTGATCAGTTGTTATCATAAATATCTTCCGTAAATGTAAGGCTTCCTCTGTAACCCGCATAGGTTCTGTTAAAAATAAGCCTTTCATTTATGGGAAATGCGCCGAGGATGAACTGAATCTCTTTTTCAAGCGCAATTTCTCTCTCGTTGCTACTTCCTACAAGAAGTGTTATCTCTTTTTCCTCCTCACGGATTGCCTTGTTGATCTCGTACTGATCCGTCAGGAAAAGAACTTTCGGAGGCTTTGCATATTCAAGGTCCCGGATTTCTTTTTCTATCCTGTCCTTGTCTTCCTGTCTGAAGATTGGCTCGGATACTATCACCAGAACAGGTGTGAAGCTATAATCATTCGCAAGATATCTTGTGTATCCGACAGCACTGTTTGCATCTGCAACAACAGCAAATCTCTTCCAGCTCACAACACCGATTGACTGTCCCAGATAGCTGTAGACGTAGTCCTCTTCCGCCTCGATCACATCCTCTACAAGTTTTTCATCAAGATTAAGTGCTTTCTGCACTGTTCTGATAAAATTAGTGGTATCTGTCGCGCCGACAAAGAGTCCCGGAATCCTGATACTTGGAACACCGAATTTCTCCTCAAACTTCTTGGCAGGCCCGTTGAAGAGCCACGGATTTACAATGATATTGAGCGCCGCACCGGAGCTCTTTTTAATTTCTTCAATTCCCTGATGTTTGGTAAAAAAGGTATTGACCTTAAGTCCGAGCTTCGAAAGAATCCTATCGATCTCTTCAAGCGTGCCGCTCCAGAACGGATCGTGGTAGGGCACAATTCCAAAGATATTCACAAGCTTATCGTCCTTTGGAACATCTTTTTCAATAACCTTGTCTATAAACGTATTCCAGATCACCTCATACCCGAGGTTACTGTCGCCTGCAAATCCGGGCGTATCAATCGCATAGACTTCGTGACCTTCTTCCCTGAATTTACTTGTGACGCTTTCGATATCATCTCCGATAATACCTGCGGTACATCCCGTCAGGACAAAAAAAGCGTCGGCATCCATTATGTCAATCGAGCCCTGTATTGTTGTTCTTAATTTATTAACTCCGCCGAATACTACTTCTTTTTCAAGCATATTGCTTGACGGGATTGACACTCCGCTTACAAAGCATGAGTGTTTATGTCCCGACTGTCCCTGATCTGCTGCCGTTGTCTGCATACAGCATCCGGGGCCTGAATGTAAAATCGGGCAGACTCTGTTTATCGCACCAAGAACGGCGTTGATTCCCGCAAGAACGCATCCGCCCTTAGGATTTTCCATAATATGTGACATTAATCTTCTCTCTATTTTCTTTTGTTGATGTTTAACAAAAAAACTAGTAAATACGGCATTTGTTAAACGGTTTACGAGTTACATATATATCCCAAAGTAGGGTTATCTGGATATGAAGTGGCTTCTATGAGCCCATTTCTGATGATAAATGGTACAAAAAGAAGAACGTCATTGTTTTTTCTTTATGATGGCCTTCTTTTCTCCCTCTTCACCTACAGTAACTAACCTCTCATGTCTACCAGGATCATCGTCCTCTGACGAGTCCTAAATTCCTTCGTTCTGTTTATCCATAGTCGGGTGCTGCTCATGCTCCCACCTCAGGGTCATAGCCCTATAAAAAATGTCAACGCAGCTACTGGCTCTACTCTGTTGTATATACTTTTGCATTCCTGTTTCACAGCACCAATCATGGCGGACGCTTACCTGCTTACAGTACTAGTTGTTACTTAAGCGGCTATAAGCTCGCTATTACGATGGATATCTGACATCATCTTGAACCTGTCATAATCCATACCTTTTGTTAATACCGCATAGAATACACGGATCAACTTGCAGCTCACGGCAATCATTGCCTGTCTACGCTTTAGCGGATTCTTAACTCTGGTAACGTAGTAATCATAGATTCCTCTGAACTCTTTGTTACTGGCAAGTAATGGAATCATTACCTGATACAGTATTCTTCTGAGCTTTCGTCTTCCTCGCTTGCTGATCCTAGATCTTCCTTTATGCTTTCCTGAGCTGTTTTCTACAAGCTCAAGTCCTGCATATTTCTGTATCTGTTTAGGTGACTTAAAACGTCTGATATCACCTACCTCAGCAATGAATCCTGCTATTGTAATTACCCCTACTCCTTTAATGGCGAGTAACTTCTCCACGTGATCCACTTTTAGGACTGTTTGTACAATTGCCTTTTCAACAGCCTCTAACTGTGAAATCCAAAGCCTGTGCTCTTCAAGCAGCATGTATAATTCGCTTCTTGTTCCGGCTCCACCATCAAGTCCGACACTATTGTGCGCAGCTTCTACCAGGGTCTTTGCCCTATCTTCAGTTACACCACGGCCACGCATCTTTTTATCATGCCAGATCTTTCTGATCCCACTTACTCCAAGCGCTATTACATCTTTAGGCAAAGGTGCTTTTTCAAGCACCGCCAGACCACTTGTAGCATCAAACCTTGTGTAAATCCCTAAGTACTCAGGGAAGTGTATTGCAAGCCATCTCTGGATTCTGTTAGCAGATATGTTATGCTGCTTAACTATCCTGTCACGGCTGTATACCAAATCTCTTATCTCAGCATAAATGCCTTCTGGCATGTATGGAATTGAATACCTTCCATCTATTACCAGCTTTGCTATTGTCTTTGGATCCTTAGCATCTGTTTTCTTAGGGCTGTTATCATCCAGTTCTTTGATCTTCTTGACGGAGAAAGGGTTGACCATTACTAATGTCTTATCATGTTCACCTACATACTTCGCAAAAGCAAACCAGTAGTGACCCGTAGGCTCACAGCCTATCATAACTTTGGTCTTATTCTTTTCTGTCTTTATATTTTCAGCCCACTGATTAAATGTGTTGAATCCTTCAATGTCATTCCCGAATGAGAAAACCTTTCTTGTAAGCTCTCGGCCTCTGTTATCAAAAGCTCTGGCATAATGTGTCTGGCTTCCGATATCAATACCGATTACTAATGTTGAATCTGTTACTTGTTCGATTTTTTCATTCTGTGTATAATTCATGTGGAACCTCCGGTGTCTGATTGTTTTGTTACATCCGCCAAGATGCATCTCAATCTTACCTTGAGGTTCTTTTTTATTCAATTGGCGCTATTTATGAATTACAGGAATGCTCCCCCTAAAATATATTTGAACGCATTTTCTTTGTACCATGAATCCTTGTAAGGGAGTTTTACATGCTTTGCAAGTTTCCTGTTAAATCCCGGATTTTCAAGCTGATCCGCAATCTTGTTTCCAAGAAAAAGAAGTCCATCATATCCCATCGTAGGTCTTTTTCCGTCAAGAACGTGTGTAGTCGGAATTCCAAGCTTTGCCGCCCATTCGGGAACTCCTATAAATGCATCGGGTTTAAGTTTGTTCAAAAGATTAACCTGCTCAAAAGGCTGCATGTTGGCAATATCAACCACAAAATTCTTGTGAATGTCGTTAAGGTACTCTATGTCAACCTGCGCATCGGCGTCATAGGTCGGTGTTTCAAGTCCAACAAGTTCCATGCCAAAATCATCTATAAGAGCTGCTGCCGCAAAAGACCTTCCTGTTCCTCCGCATATGAATACTCTTTTTCCCTTAAGTCTTTCCCTAAGTTCCGCCACAAGCGGTTCAATTCTCTTATGTTCGGAAGCGATGATCCGCTCAACTTCCTCTTCCTTGCCGATAACCTTAGCGATGCCTCTGTACCACTTATCGGTATTTCTTATTCCGATAGGCATTACGGTGTGTGAATAAGGTATCTCGTAGTCTTCCCAGAGAGTCTTCATAAACTCATCCGCAAATACTTTACAGATAGATGTCGAAGCCTCCGCTGCAGGGATTCTTTTTATCTTTTCAAGAGAGCTGTAAAAAGGAATATAGTTGACCTTTGCACCCAAAAGATTTATCATTCGCTCCATTTCTTTCTGATCGGCGAAACTGACTGTCGTAGGAGCAAAAAGATTTATGAGTCCTTTTTCTTTTTCAACTTTCTCTTTTTTCAAAATATATTTATTGATCGAAATAAATGCCGCATCAAACCCGGACGCACAAACTTTAGATTTGAAGCCTTCGCAGTGTATCGGAACCATTATAGTGTCAGGATAATCAGTCTGAAGATCCTGTGCTATCGCGTCAATATCGTCTCCAATGATACCTGATGCGCAGGAAGCATATATAAACGCAAGCTTCGGATTGTATCTCTCGACTGCTTTCTGAACAGCCTCTCTAAGCTTCTGCTCACCGCCAAATACTACACTCTTCTGATCTATATTTGTAACAATAAGTCTGGGATTTTTGACAACCTTGATTCCTCTGTGAATCTGTCCGACACGGTACATATCTACCGCCATGATCGCACATCCGACACACCCCTGCGGAGAATGTGAGATAAAGACAGAATCCTCCAAAGACATAAGCGCCGCCATACTGTTTATCTGCTGACACTGCAGTCCCTGTGCAAAGCTCCTGTCTGCCCTTTTAAGACATCCCTTTTTGTAGTTTTCCGCAACTTCTTTTCCGGTTGTACCAAGATCGTTTATTCTTCCCGGGATGCTCTCCCTGACTCCCGAATACTGTATGTTTGGCATTTCTTCACCTCTCCCGAAAGATGCCGACATTTTATAGAAAAACCGGAGGTATATCATAACACCTCCGGCTTTCCGGTCAGCATCGCATTTCTGTGATGCTCAAATCTTATCATAGTATGTCTTTCGTGAGAATTTGAGAAAACTTATCAGTGCCAATCAGCTGAGGTTATCACTTAGTGTGATGTCTCGCCGACTTTTGATCAATATTCGCTGTAATCTTCTGCTCAATCTAAGATGGATTTTCTTGCTACATTGACTAAATCTTTAATTTTACCCTCTCTTAGGCACTTTTCCCTGTAATCTTCTGCTCAATCTAAGACAAATTTCCTTGACGCGTTGACTAAAGCATTGCTTTCCCTATCTCTTAGTCAATTTTCCTGAAATTTGAAGAAATATCTTTAAAGTAAAAAGCGACGCAAAAGATGAAATCATCTTTTGCGTCGCCTCAGACTGTAGACAAAGTCCACGGCATATGCCGTGGATTTTTCTTTGCAAAAGTGTCACAAACCCAGTATTTATCTGGGATTGTGACACTTTTTCTGGTATAATAGAAGTATAAAAAGTTGGGGATGGGGATTGCTTTTATGATGACTTCTAATACTGAAAGAAATCGTGAACAGATGCAGTTTGTGAGCATGGATGACCTAGTTCCACAGGACCACATGCTTCGTCTTATCGATAAAGCCATTGACTGGTCATTTATATATGACCTCGTTGAAGATAAGTATTCATCAGACATGGGCAGGCCCAGCATGGATCCTGTCACTCTCATTAAAATCCCATTCATCCAGTATTTATACGGAATCCGTAGCATGCGACAGACTATCAAAGAAATAGAAGTTAACGTTGCATACAGATGGTTCTTAGGCTTAAAGCTTAACGAACCAGTCCCACATTTCTCAACATTTGGAAAGAACTATACAAGACGATTTAAAGATACAGATCTCTTTGAGCAGATTTTCCAGCGTATTCTTGAAGACTGTTACCGCTTCAAGCTTGTTGATCCTACTGCTGTATTTGTAGATGCTACTCATGTAAAAGCCAGGGCCAATAACAGAAAGATGCAACATAAACTAGCAAAGCAGGAAGCATTGTTCTACGAGGAAATGCTTAAGAAAGAGATAAATGAAGACCGTGCCGAGCATGGTAAGAAGCCTCTAAAAGACAAGGATGATGACAATGATAAAGGTACCGGTGGTCATGATGATTTCAGTGATTACACAGACGATGTGCCTAAGGATACAAAGAAAGTAAGGTGCAGCACTACTGATCCTGATAGTGGATGGTTCAGAAAAGGTGAACACAAGAATGTATTCGCATACGGGATTGAAACGGCCTGCGATAGGAATGGATGGATCCTTGATTATACAGTCAATCCTGGCAACGAGCATGACAGCCGTACATTCAAAGGACTCTACGACAAGATCAAGGATATCGGTGTTGAAACCATCGTTGCAGATGCAGGCTATAAGACACCAGCCATAGCTAAGCTTCTCATAGATGACGGCATCAAACCGCTTCTTCCTTACAAACGTCCAATGACGAAGAAAGGATTTTTTAGAAAATCCGAGTATGCATACGATGAATACAATGACTGTTATGTTTGCCCTAACAATCAGGTTCTGGAGTATGCCACAACAAACCGTGATGGATATAGAGAATACAAGAGCTGCGGAAAGGTATGTGAAAGCTGCCCTTACCTTGAGCAATGTACTCTTAGCAAGAACCATGTAAAGATGATTACTCGTCATATCTGGGAAGACTACATGGAAGTATGCGATGATATCAGATACACAGAGGGAATGAAAGATCTTTATTCACATCGCAAAGAAACAATAGAAAGAATTTTTGGGACCGCCAAAGAAAACCACGGATTCAGATATACACAGATGTATGGCAAGGCGCGGATGGAAATGAAGGTCGCGCTTACTTTTGCGTGTATGAATCTGAAAAAACTTGCAAGAATCAAGCATGAATGGCGGTTAGAAATGGCCTGATAAGGGCCGTTTATGACCATATTTATTATAAAAACGTCATCATAAGATGAAAAATGGCCTTGAGAGCTATGCTCTCAAGACCACTTTGTCTACAGTCTGAAGCGACGCAAAAGATGAAATCATCTTTTGCGTCGCCTATAAATTTTACAATAATGGCAGTTTATTCCGTAAAATTGGATGTTCTGCTCTCGCACCAAAGGTGCTCGCCGGAACAAAGTAGTACATTATGCATTAACAATTTTTCCGAAGTCAGCCTTAAGGCTTGCTCCGCCGATAAGTCCGCCGTCGATGTTGGGCTTTGAAAGAAGCTCAGCAGCGTTTCCTGCATTCATAGATCCGCCGTACTGGATGCGAACCTCATCAGCTGTTGCCTGATCGTAAAGCTTAGCAATAAGCTCACGGATAAGCTTACATACTTCCTCAGCCTGATCTGCTGTAGCTGTCTCGCCTGTTCCGATTGCCCAGATAGGCTCGTAAGCGATAACAAGCTTCTTAACCTGATCAGCTGTTACGCCGTCAAGATCCCATGTGATCTGTCTCTCGATCCACTCTTTGTATGTGTCAGCCTTACGAAGTGCAAGTGACTCACCGCAGCAAAGGATAGGTGTAAGACCTGAAGCAAATGCTTTCTTTACTTTCTGGTTGATAAGGATATCGTTCTCTCCGAAGATATCTCTTCTCTCTGAATGTCCGATAATGATGTACTCTACACCTGCATCCTTAAGCATGGGTGCTGAAATCTCACCTGTGAATGCACCGCTGTCTACGATATAAAAATTCTCTGCACCAACGTGTACGTTTGTGCCCTTAACAGCGTTAACTACGGGTACAATATCGATTGCAGGTACGCAGTAAACTACGTCTACATCATCATTCTTTACAAGATCCTTGAGCTCTTCACAAAGAGCTACTGCCTCGCTTGGAGTCTTGTTCATCTTCCAGTTTCCGGCGATTATTCTTCTACGTGCCATGTTTTCCACCTCTATATTTTGTAATATTTACTTCTTGATTTTCACAAGGAAGTTCTGCTCTCGCACCTATCGGTGCTCGCCAGAACTAAGTTCGAACTACCGACTCGAAAAAACCTCGTCGGAGTCTCACTTATCATCAGCTGCTACTACACCGGGAAGCGCCTTACCCTCAAGGAACTCAAGAGAAGCACCACCACCTGTTGAGATGTGGCTCATCTTGTCAGCGAAGCCAAGCTGATTAACAGCTGCTGCACTGTCACCACCACCGATGATTGTTGTAGCTGTTGTCTCTGCAAGAGCCTTAGCTACTGACTTTGTTCCCTCTGCAAGAACAGGGTTCTCGAATACACCCATAGGTCCGTTCCAAACAACTGTCTTAGCTGACTTAACAGCATCAGCGAAGAGGTCACGTGTCTTAAGACCGATATCAAGACCTTCCTTATCAGCAGGAATCTGATTTGAAGGAACGATTTCTGTCTCGATGCTGGGGTTATCGATAGGATCAGGGAATCCTGCTGAAACTACAGTATCGATGGGAAGAAGAAGCTGCTTGCCGTTAGCCTTAGCCTTCTCAAGCATTTCCTTACAATAATCAAGCTTTGTATCGTCTACAAGAGACTTACCAACCTCATAGCCCTGAGCCTTGAGGAATGTGAATGCCATACCACCACCGATGATAAGTGTATCGCACTTCTCGATGAGGTTATTGATAACGTTGAGCTTATCAGCAACCTTAGCACCACCAAGTATAGCTACGAAAGGTCTTACAGGGTTCTCAACTGCATTTCCGAGGAAATCGATTTCCTTCTGCATGAGGTATCCAACTGCGTTGTTTCCGCCCTTCTCTGTGATGAACTTTGTAACGCCTGCTACAGAAGCGTGTGCTCTGTGAGCTGATCCGAAAGCATCGCATACATAGTCATCAGCAAGCTCTGCGAGCTCTTTTGCAAAAGCATCGCCTGCCTCTTCGGGCTTTGTCTCTTCCTTGCCTCTGAAACGAGTATTCTGAAGAAGAACAACATCTCCCTCGTTCATAGCTTCTACAGCTGCTGTTGCATCAGCGCCTGTTACGTTGTAATCAGAAATGAACTTAACCTCTTTGCCGAGCTTTTCAGAAAGTCTCTTTGCAACAGGTGCAAGTGACTCACCCTCGTTAGGGCCGTTCTTTACTTTTCCAAGGTGTGAGCAAAGAATAACCTTGCCACCATCCTTTATAAGCTTGTTGATTGTAGGAAGAGCTGCTACTACTCTTGTCTCGTCTGTGATCTCACCGTTCTTGAGAGGAACGTTGAAGTCGCAACGAACAAGTACGCGTCTGCCCTTTACGTTAATATCGTCTACTGATTTCTTATTAAGACTCATTTTTGTTCTCCTTTGTAATAAAAATTGATGATAAAGAGTCGCTTGCGACTCTTTCGCGCACGAGCGGATTGCGTAAGCAATAATTTCATTTCCGCGAGTTGCGCATCCATAGCGGAGCGTTTTTATTGAATAGGGAATTTCAAAGAAATTTCCTATTCAATAAAATAGAGGGCCTGGTCCAAACGGACCGGACCCTCTTAATGGTTTCTATTAGGTTCTACTTGCTCCCCGCGAGTTTTCACAAGGAGGTTCGACTCTCGCACCGAAGGTGCTCGATCGAACTAAGTAGTACACTAGACTCGACAAAACCTCGTCAAGTGATTACTTAACGAACTTCTCGAAGTACTTGATTGTACGAACCATCTGTGATGTGTATGAGTTCTCGTTGTCATACCATGAAACAACCTGAACTTCATAGAGATCATCACCAATCTTGTTAACCATTGTCTGTGTTGCATCGAAGAGTGAACCATATGTCATTCCAACGATATCAGATGAAACGATTTCATCCTCGTTGTATCCGAATGTCTCAGGATCAGAAGCCTTCTTCATAGCCTCGTTGATAGCTTCCTTAGTTACCTCTGTGCTTGACTTAACAACTGCGAAAAGAAGAGTTGTTGAACCTGTAGGAACAGGAACTCTCTGAGCAGCTCCGATGAGCTTTCCGTTAAGTTCAGGGATAACAAGGCCGATAGCCTTTGCAGCACCTGTTGAGTTAGGAACGATGTTAACAGCGCCTGCACGTGCTCTTCTAAGGTCACCCTTTCTCTGAGGTCCGTCAAGGATCATCTGATCACCTGTGTAAGCATGGATTGTTGCCATGATACCAGACTGGATAGGTGCGAAATCGTTAAGAGCCTTAGCCATAGGTGCAAGGCAGTTTGTTGTACATGATGCAGCTGAGATGATGTTGTCATCTGCTGTAAGTGTCTCGTGGTTAACATTGTATACGATAGTAGGAAGATCATTTCCTGCAGGAGCAGAAATAACTACCTTCTTAGCACCGGCATCGATATGAGCCTGTGCCTTAGCCTTTGATGTGTAGAAACCTGTACACTCAAGAACAACGTCTACACCAATCTTGCCCCAAGGAAGGTTCTTAGCATCTGCCTCTTTGTAGATTGTGATTTCCTTGCCATTAACTGTGATTGAATTCTCGCTGTAAGAAACCTTATCAGCATACTTGTACTTGCCCTGTGATGAATCATACTTAAGAAGATGAGCAAGCATCTTAGGATCTGTAAGATCGTTGATTGCTACGATCTCTGTTCCTTCATGCTCAAACATCTGTCTGAAAGCAAGACGTCCGATACGACCAAAACCATTGATTGCTACTTTAACTGCCATTTTAAGTTCCTCCTAAAATGAATATAATATTTAATTGCTGCTTAATATCACACTTATTGATAATTTTTTATCAGCAACTCTAATTCTAATAAAAAATGTAGCATAAATCAAGTAAGAATATTATGATATAGGTGTCAAAAAGTCAAAAATGCGTACATGCTTGCATGTTAAGCTTTTTGACCTTTTGACCCTAACAATCATGAGGAATTAGCGATTTGCTTTGCAAATCCGCGGTTTCCGAATGATTGTAGAATTGCGAGAATGACGTCAGTCATGGAGCAATTCGCATATCATATTATAGATACAAAAAGTCAAAAATGCGTACATTCATCATTTAATAAATCACGGAGAACCCCATATGATCTTACCGGCAGACTACCATTTACACACTCACAATTCGGGCGACAGCGAAGCACCCATGGAAGACATGATCAAAAGTGCCATAAACAAAGGCCTTGAAGAAATCTGTTTTACCGACCACATGGACATGGACTATCCGATAACCGAAGACACCCCGAAAGATTATTTTTTATTGGACACTCCTCCTTACAAAAAAGAGCTATATAAGTATAAGGAGATGTACAAAGACAAGATTTCTATAAAATTCGGTGTTGAAGTAGGCATGCAGGATCATATAGCCAAAGAAAACACAGCCTATGTCCGCTCGGAATCTTTTGACTTCGTCATCGCATCCATGCATCTTATTGACGGGCAAGATCCCTACTACCCTGAATTCTGGGAAGGCCTTGATGTAAAAGAAGTTTTCAGGCACTACTTTGAACTTACGCTTGAAAACTTAAAACTCTTTGATGACTACTGCGTCCTCGGGCACCTCGACTATCTCGCCCGCTACGCACCCGAAGGGAGCAATCCGTATTCATATGAAGCTTATTCCGACATAATCGACGCCATCTTGATTCATCTTATAAAAAGCGACAAAGGCCTCGACTTTAACACCAGCCGTCTTTTCAGAACCGGTGGCCCCACCAATCCAAGTCCCAATGTCTTAAAAAGATACAAAGAACTTGGCGGAAAGATAATCACCATCGGCTCCGATGCTCATAATCCCGAAGGCGTTGCCGGCGCATTTGAGAAGGCAAGTATCATTGCAAAAAAATGCGGCTTCGACGAATACTGTACTTTCGAAAGACTGAAACCTACATTCCATAAATTATAAAAAAACTTCTTGCACCGCCTGCAGCTTTGTAGCACTGCGTGGGCGGTGCTTTTTCACGCCAAATGCAACTGATTCCCAAAGTTTCCCCCAATTATACTAAAAAAATCTTGCAAAGCATTCATAGTAGTTTATAAAGTCATTGTTATATCTGTGAAGAGCCCTGTCTAAATACTTAATAAGTGAAAAAGAGACAGGGGTAAACCAAGCAGATTCTCTGTCCAAATATGTACTAAGCCGAAAAGCGACAGGGTAAAACCAAGCGTATTCTCTGTCCAAATATTCAATAAGCCGAAAAGCGACAGGGTAAAACCAAGCGTATTCTCTGTCCAAATATGTACTAAGCCGAAAAGCGACAGGGTAAAGCCAAGCAGATTCTCTGTCCAAATATTCAATAAGCTGAAAAGAGACAGGGTAAAGCCAAGCAGATTCTCTGTCCAAATATTCAATAAGCCGAAAAAAGACAGGGTAAAACCAAGCAGATTCTCTGTCCAAATATTCAATAAGCCGAAAAGAGACAGAGTAAAACCAAGCAGATTCTCTGTCCAAATATTCAATAAGCTGAAAAGAGACAGGGTAAAACCAAGCAGATTCTCTGTCCAAATATTCAATAAGCTTATAGCAAGTGCTTCTGCCTGCCACAAGTGATGTGGAAGTTTTTGTTTATAAGATGAACGAAATATAGTAAAATATACATGATATTGATGTATCGTTTAGAAAGAATGGATATTTTCTCTGTATCGCCAGTGAAGATTACCGATTCCTTTCTTTTCTCGATGCACCCGCGCGAAGCTTTGGAGGCTATATGAGGGAAGAATTCTACACCAGAGGTAAACAAACTAACGTATATAATTTCATATTCATGTACAAGTCTGTTACTCTTTGCTGTTTATGCGTTGTTACTGCGATTCTGGCATTTTATTGTCGAACAGACCTCTTAAAAATGACGTTTTCCAAGGACAAAACTTCGCAAAGGCTCTTGCTATCTGTCTTAATCTTTGTTTTAATGGTATTTATTTCCGTTATAATAGACTTTTATATATTAAAAAAGACTACAAATATCGGCTACAGACTAAACAGACTTGCCTACCTCGACAGGCTCACGGGACTTCCCAACAGATTCAGTTGCGACCTTCTGTTTGAAAGTTTCAATGGTTCGGAACGACTCCCCGGGGTCGGCTTTGTTGTTATGAAAATAAATAATCTTCCGACCGTAAATCAGACAACAAGTCATGATAACGGCAACAACCTAATTACCGAGTTTTGTTTTATTCTTGAGGATGTCGGCGAAAAATATGGTTATGTCGGAAGAAACGGCGGAAATGAATTTATTATTCTGATTGAAAATTGTTCGGACACCGACTGCGATATGTTCCTTTCAGATCTCACAAAAAGAATCCGCGGCTACAACGAGATGGCTGTCGGAACACCTCTTGAGATAGCATACGCATGCGTACTCAACTCTAACGAAAAGAGATCCGTAATGTCCGAACTAATCTCTTTTGCCTATAAGAAACTTAAGGATGCACCACAAATACTCTCATGAAAATTATGATTGAAAAAAGCTTTTTTAAAAATCGTATATTCTCTTTAATCTGTCTTTTCACCTGCTCGGTTTTATTTCTCACATCATGCGGCTCCAAACACGGCGTAACACTCCTTGACAGAGCCGGCCACAAAAAAGATGCGCAGATTGATGAGACCGTAAGGGGAAGTCGCGACAACACGCCTCTTTGCCTTGTCCCTACAGCTCCCGGAACCGATACATTTGAGAACGAATATGCCCGTATCGACTATTCAAACATGTCTGAGGGCTATATTTTCGTGACTTATAAAGGAAGTTCTCCCAAAGTTAAGCTTCAGATCACAGGCCCGGACACGGTTACCTATACTTACGACATCTCAAGCAATTCAAAAGACGGCGAGGTCTTCCCTCTTCAGGCAGGAAACGGGCAGTACATGATAAATGTATATGAGAACATCACAGAGACCAAGTATTCAATGGTGTTCTCGTTCCCGATAGATATAACTCTTTCAAACGGATATAAGCCTTTCTTGTATCCAAATCAGTTCATCAACTTCGCTCCCGACTCTCTGGCTGTCAGAAAAGGTGCGGCACTTGCTTATCCTTGCAATTCAGACATCGAGGTCGTTGCAGAAGTATATAACTTTATGATAGAAAATATCACTTACGACTATGAAGAAGCCGAAACCGTACAAAGTGGCTATCTTCCCGACCTTGACGAGATTCTCATAACCCAGAAAGGAATCTGTCTCGACTACGCTTCGCTTATGGCTGCGATGCTTCGAAGCCAGAACATCCCGACAAAGATGGAAGTCGGCTATGCAGGAACCGCTTATCATGCATGGCTCAGCACTTATATAAAAGATGTAGGCTGGGTAAACGGAATGATCGAATTTGACGGAAAAGACTGGTCACTTCTCGATCCCACTTTTGCATCAAATACGGAAGAGAGAAAGCTCGAAAACTTTATCGGAGACGGATCCAATTACTCTGTTAAATACGTTTATTGATATAGGAAAGCGCTGATTAGACCAGTGTTTTCTTGGGTGAAATCTTTCACCCGTACCATATTATTTTTCTTCGGAGGCACCATGAAAAAAACAGACAAACAAAAAAGTCTCAGCAGTTATGAGATTGCAAGCTTTTGCAGGCAGATGGCTCTTCTTATAAAAGCAGGCATCGCTCCCGCAGACGGAATCGATATTCTGACAGAGGATTCCAAAGACAATTCGGCAAAAAAGATTCTTGGAAGTATCAGCCAAACTTTGCGAAGCGGCGAAAAATTCCACATAGCTCTTGCCATGAGCAATGTTTTTCCCGATTACGTGGTACATATGGTAACGATCGGTGAAACTTCAGGAAACATGGACGTAGTTATGGATTCACTTGCCGATTACTACGAAAGGGAAGACTCCATTCAGGAGAGCGTAAAAAATGCAATCAGCTACCCTCTCATCATGATCTTTATGATGATGGTCATCGTAACTGTCCTTGTTGCCAAAGTTCTCCCGATATTTGAGCAGGTATTTGCACAGCTCGGCACAGGAATGAGTGGTTTCTCACAGTCGCTTTTGAATCTGGGAAATCTTTTGAACAAATACTCTTTTGCCCTTGTAATACTGCTTGTGATAATAGCCATGCTGTTCCTCTACTTCTCTCTTACTCCGAGCGGAAAAAGGAACTTCAAAAAGTTCATGATCAAATTCGCGCCCACAAGAAGACTTATGCAGGAACTTGAAAGCGAGCGTTTCGCAAGCGGAATGGTGCTCACTCTTTCAAGCGGTATCGATACTTTCGAAGCTCTTTTACTTGTAAAAAAACTTGTTGAGAGCAAGGAGATGAAGGATAAGATCGAGGAATGCAGAAATTTCCTTATTGACGGCGACAGCTTCCCCGAAGCACTTGAAAAAGCTTCGATATTCTCTTCTTTTTATGCTCAGATGATATTGGTAGGCTTTAAATCAGGATCGATGGACAAGGCCATGAAACAGGTCGCAGAGAGATACGAAAGAGACACGGGAAGAAGAATCTACTCTCTCATCTCAGTTTTGGAACCGACGCTCGTAATAATCCTTTCAGTTATCGTAGGAATGATTCTAATGTCAGTAATTCTTCCTCTGATGGGAATTATGACAAATATTGGATAAAGTATTATGACAAACAGATTTGAAGCTAAAAACGGCATATTTTCACATATTTCGGATACTTTTTACAGATGGTCTTCGCTTGTGATACTCATCGCAATATGTATCCTTTTTTACATTGCGATCGACGCATCGGGAAGAAACACGATCGAGAAGCAGCAAACTTCACTTGAAAATGCGATCAACAGAGACATTGTTCAGTGTTATTCGATTGAAGGCAGGTATCCCCCCAGTCTTTCATACATCGAAGAACACTACGGTCTTGTTTACGACGAATCTACTTTTTTTGTCGACTACCAGCCAATCGCATCGAACATGTACCCGGATGTAACAGTTATCAAAGTACGATAGAGGAACTATTATGGATTTTGAAGGAACAAGAAGTCACATCATAGACATGGTCTTCGTTATATGTCTGATGTTTCTTTTTATCTTTTCCGCACTCAGCGTTATAACCATAGGTGCGAATATATATCAGAAGAATGTCACTGCTGTTGATGACAATTACCACAAGCGCACTGCCTGTGCGTACATAACGGAAAAGGTCAGACAGTCCGACGTAAATGGCGGAATTTTTATAAAAAAAATATTCGATCAGAATGCTCTTGTTCTGCAGAACGAGGAAGACGGCATTCTTTACAACACCTACATATATGACTACGAAGGCAATCTCATGGAGCTCTTTGCCATGGATGAACTCAAAGACCTTTATCCCCAGACAGGACAAAAGATACTTGAACTGACCAAGTTTGATATCGAATATGTAGGAGATGACACCCTTTCCGTCTACGTTATTTTAAAAGATGGAACGGAAGAATCATTTCTTGTCAAAACAAAAAGTGTCAGTGAGGAATAAACGATGCCTGAAAATAATTCGAGAACAAGCTTGTTCCTGATGGAACTTATAATAGCGGTATTTTTCTTTTCCCTCGCCGCAGCGGTTTCTATAAGACTCTTCGTCGGCGCGCACAAACTTACGGAAAAGTCCACCGCACTCAGCAATGCAACAATCTGGTCCCAGAACCTTGCGGAAGCTTTTTACGAAAGCAACGGCGACGTTTCAAAGATTGCAGAACTATACCCCTACGCATACGTCACTGAAGACGCCGTAATTCTCTTTTTCGACAAAGAATGGAATGTATTGCAGGAAGCTCACTCAGGCGCCTCATATGAGGCTCTGCTGGTGGCTGAAAAGGCAGATGCTTCTTCAGTTTACTCTGATGTCAAAGACTACGGATCCACATATTCCGGAAAAGTGATTAAAGGTAACGTGGCAATACTTAATGTTAAGGAAACCGATGAAGTAATTTCTTCGATTCCAAACGACCAAGATCTCATAATAGTTAGTTATTCGGTTGACACACCGCTCAGCCAAAAGGAGTCCAAGTGAAAAAGAAAGGTAAACACGGCATAAATATCGGAACAGCCTCTATTCTTCTGGTTTTTTCCGTTTTGTGTCTTATCTCATTTGCAACGCTTACGCTCGTAAATGCGAAAGCGGATTACAACTTAAGTAAAAATCTGTCCGACAGACAACTTGCGTACTACGAAGCATGTCATAAAGGCAATGCTTTTGTCACCGCTGTAAATTCGGGCTATCGCAAAGGAATATCAGGTGATATAATGAAGGAAAGCATACCATTAACCGACAAACAATCGCTTGAAATTGCGATAATTGCTAATAGTGCAAAAAAATCCTTCAATTCAAACAATACTTGTAGTATAATTCAGTGGCAGGTCGTTAATCACGATGATACAGAGTATGACTACTCTCTGCCGGTAATGAAATCAAGGTAACAGATAAGTTTAGCCGGTTAGAAAACGAAATTTTATCAAATTTTTATTTTTTAAATAACGTTTTAACTCGCTTTATCATAATCATGTGTTACAATATATTATGTACCGAATTACTTAATTTTGAAAAAAATTGCTTAAATTTTTTTAGCAACTAAAAATACTTTTTGGAGGTTCAATATGGGAAAAAGAATACTCATTACTGATGACGCCGCTTTCATGCGTATGATGCTTAAGGATATCCTTTCCAAGAATGGATATGAAATTGCGGGTGAAGCTGAGAACGGCAAAGTCGCAATCGAGAAATATAATGAGTTGAAACCCGACCTTGTTACTCTGGATATCACAATGCCTGAGCTTGATGGAATTGGCGCACTTAAGGGAATTAAGGCTGCAGATCCTAACGCTGTATGTATCATGTGTTCCGCAATGGGTCAGCAGGCGATGGTTATCGAATCAATTCAGGCGGGTGCTAAGGACTTCATCGTTAAGCCTTTCCAGGCAGACCGTGTTCTTGAAGCCGTTAAAAAAGCTATCGGATAATATTTACATAATGTCAAAGCGTAAAATCAAAGGGGCTGTCGCACTAATTAGTGTGACAGCCTTTCCTTACGCCCAGCCCTAAGGTATCCGTTTGAAAATGCTTGTTTTCGTCTGCGGTGTGATTTTCTAAGATTCATAAATGAAGATAGCTCTCCTCTCAGCGTTGTTCGAAACAGTCGAGCTCTCTTCATTTCTTCATCTTGAAAATCATCATCCTCGTCCGAGAACTGCACATTTTTTGCGCTCATTCTCCTATTCTTTCCTGACATATATGACCTTAAAAAGCAATTCCTGCTTCTAGGGTCATATCTTTTGCTTTAATTCTTCTCTATTTTCCCTGATATGTATGACCCTAGAAGGCATTTTTTGCTCCTAGGGTCATATCTTACGCTATTATTCTTCTCTTTTTTCCTGATGTATATGACCCTAGAAGGCATCTCTTGCTCCTAGGGTCATATCTTACGCTATTATTCTTCTCTTTTTCCTCTGATATGTATGACCCTAGAAGGCATTTTCCGCTCCTAGGGTCATATCTTGTACTCTTATTCTCCTCTTTTTCCTCAGATATGCATGGTCCAAAAAGGCAAAATTTACTCTCAGGGTCATGTACTCAGTTTTAGTCACATATATTCTCAATTATTTGCTTCCCATACTTGCAAGGACATCGTTTCTCATATCGTAATTATCACCTATGATAAAAAACACAAATAGCCAAACCAGTAAGACAATTCCCGCGAAAGCATGGTATATTCCTATACTTTTTCCAAACACCATCAATGTAATTAATGCTGACATACTGACACTCCTCTCGATCATTCAGTGTTTTAATTATTCAAGTCGTTATCTCCTCTCATCTTCAAAATCATATCCATGTAATTTGCAGAATCATCCGCAAGATATTCTTTAAGAATACTATTATTTGATTCCCGTAGTTGCTCATCCCATCTTGCATCACTCTCAGAAGTCAAATTGCCATCCGCTATCTGTTCCCGCCTCGCCAAAACAACGTAATTATCATCAGAAGCAATCATGCCCCAATCCTCTCCGTCACTCTCAAGAACTTTAAGGGCGGCTTCAGGACTTTCGAAAATATTTTTCATATTATATTCATAAGAAGTTGTGTCCTGCTTTGGTTGCTGTTTTTCAAGAAGAATACAATCACCTGCGGCTGCAATTCCATACCACTTCCCATCCACACTCTGTTTTCCAACATTTTCCGCCTGTGCCTGAGAAGCTTTTTCATCTACTTTCGCTTCTTCTGTTCCTCTGCTGGTGGCAAAACATACTCCGACGCCGACACAAACCATAATGGATGCCACTGTAATCCAAAACACCGGCTTTTTGTAATTTGCAACATTTTTTATCCTACTCTTCACGTCTATTCCTCCAAATGCCACCGGGCACGCTGCAATCATACTTCTTGGTATGCTGTATTCCAGCAATACTCTGCAGTATTCTGCCTTCTCTATCTTTTCAATATTCCTTGCCACCTTTTCATCACATGCATATTCAATATCCCTGCAAAGAAGGATATATGCAATCCAACAAAGAGGATTGAACCAGTATACCGATAAAATCACGAATCCAAGAGGTTTCCATACATGATCGCATCTGCTCAGATGCGCAAACTCATGCTTTAATATGTATCCTTTCGCATCTTCCGATAATGTAGATGGCAAATATACTCTCGGAGATATTATTCCGAGAATAAAAGAGTCTGAAATATCATCACACTCATAGACACCTGATGCAGTCTTCACTGATGCGCTCACTCTTTTTCTTGTAAGAATGTAGGTTATTACGGCATACATCAACATCACGCCCATGCCTGCAACCCAAACAATCCAGCCAATATACAGATAAAACATTACCTGTTCTATCTTCGCCAATATGCTGTCATTATCTCGTCAATTGGATTCTGAATTATTAGCATCCTTCTCCGAACCAATGTTTACATAATCACTTTTTATATAGCCTTCGCCGTCTTCGAGTCCAATCTTGTACCAGCCATCAGCATCTTCAATAATCTCAACTTCATCATCCGGAGCTAAAAAGCCGATACATTCAGCATCATCATCGGGAGCTTGGCGAACTCTGAGAACACCTTCGGAAGCTTCAATCACTCCAACCAATTTAGTTCCTTTAGGAATCGCTTCAACAGAAGCAACTGCTACTTGCTGCTCATCTACAGTTTTTGAGCCTTTATTTGTTGCAAAGCACACTCCCACTGCAACGCACACCATAATGGATGCGATTGTAATCCAAAAAGCAGGTTTCTTATAATTTACAACATTCTTTATTCTATCCTTCACGTCTATACCTCCAAATGCCACAGGGCATGCGGCTATCAATTTTCTTGGCATACTGTTTTCAAGCAGTATTCTGCAGTATTCAGCCTTTTTGTCCTTTTCAATGTTTTTAGTTACTTTTTCATCGCAGGCATACTCTATATCCTTACAAAGAAGAATATATGCAATCCAGCACAGCGGATTAAACCAATATACCGACAATATCAAAAAACCAAGCGGTTTCCATAGGTAATCGTACCTACTTAGATGAGCAAATTCATGTTTCAATATATACTCTCTTGCTCCCTCAGGCAGCGATGACGGTATATAAACCTTCGGAGATATTGTTCCAAGAATAAATGAATCCGAAATGTCATCACACTCATAAACCTTTGAATCTATCTTTACCGAAACGCTGACTCTTTTCCTTATAAGCACATATGTTGCAACAGCATAAGTCAGCATTAGTATCACACCTGTAAGCCACACAAGCGCACCTATCCGAAAAAAAATCTGCACCGAATTTACACTGCTACTTATCCCTGAATTTATTTGCGGATTGTTTTCCGTAATGATATTCGTCGGAATAGGCTTTCCCGTAGGTATCAAGCTCATTACACTTTCAAATTGTACAGGAACTGTCAGCTTTACGGCAACTATCATCCAAAGCATACACGTAATCCATTTGGGCATCTTTTTTCCAAGTGCCCTTACCATAATGATCGCAATAATAAGAGCGCTTACAGTGATTGCATTATTTAATACGAACAAAAATACCTGTTCCATAAGCTATTCCCCTTTTATCTCGTCGATCATCTTCTGTATCTCTTCAACATCATCGGCCGAAAGCTTTTTACGTGAAGTAAATGCAGCAATGAATGCAGGAAGTGAACCCTCAAACGTATCCTCAATTATCTTTTCGCTTTGTGCCGCGCCAAATTCCTCTTTGGTGAGAACAGATGATACAACACCGTTTTCATTTTTGAATATGCCACGCTCACACAAGCGCTTCAACATTGTGTAAGTGGTAGACTTTTTCCACTCCAGTTTTTGCTCACAAAGCTTTACAAGCTCACCTGAAGGGATAGGCTCATTTTGCCATATAATATCTGCAAACTGTCTTTCTACAGCACCTAACCTCAGTTCTTCCATCATTACCTCCGTCACTTATCTAAATTTATGACCACTCGAATTTTTGTAATTTATAATTTACAACATTATTAATTCTTTTCTTCATGTCTATCACTCCTAATGCCACCGGACAAGCTGCAATATACAGCTTTCTTGCCCTTCATAATGTTTTTAGTTATTTTTATTTACCTCTGCTTTAATCTGTTCAGCAACTTCATCATTTAATTTTATAATGACTTTTTCATAAGTATCATTATCAACCTGAGGATACTTTTTATATACTTTGAGCACACTAGGCTGCATTGATGCCAAATCAATATGCTTCCACTCCTCTTTTGTAGCCTCATCAGCTATATTATCGTTTACATGCAATTCACCATTTTCATCTGTATATATATAGAACCAACTACATTCCGGAATAGGCTTATCATACTCTTTATACTTAACAGTATTAAACACATAAACAATATTTGTTCCTTCATGAGGTCCGGGCTGGTTATATATATTAAACGAATCATATTTTTCGATATGATCTGCCATTGCTTTTGTCCTAAGCTCACTATATTCACTTAAATCTTTGTGCATGCCTTTAAGTGTTTCTATATCACCGCTTGCTTGGGCTTCATAGAACTTATTGATAAAGTCGATGATTTTAGGATCTGTGGTTTCTTTCAGTTCCAGTTTCGGATCGGCTGCTGTCTCGTCTCCTTCATAAAGCCTAGTATAGACACTTTTTTCACTCTTAGGCGTCTGTTCCTGATTTTCTGCTTGCGCCTGCGCGAGTTTTACTGTTTGCTGCTCACTTGTAGTATTTGTGTTCCTGCTTGTTGCAAAACACACACCCACCACAGCGCACACCATGATAGATGCCAATGTGATCCAAAAAGCCGGTTTCTTATAATTTACAATATTCTTTATTCTGTCTTTCACGTCTGTTCCTCCAAATGCCACCGGGCAAGCCGATATCATATTTCTTTGCATACTGTTTTCAAGTAGTACTCTGCAATATTCAGCTTTCTCGCCCTTCTCAATGTTTTTAGTTACTTTTTCATCGCATGCATACTCTATATCCCTGCAAAGAAGAATATAAGCTATCCAGCATAGCGGGTTAAACCAATATACCGATAGGATCAAGAAGCCAAGCGGTTTCCATAGGTGATCGTACCTGCTTAAATGAGCAAATTCATGCTTTAATATATACACTCTTGCTTCATCAGACAGCGATGAAGGTATATAAACTTTCGGAGATATTGTCCCAAGAATAAATGAATCTGAAATATCATCACACTCATAAACCCTTGAATCAATCTTCACCGATGCGCTGACTTTTTTCCTTATCAGCATATATGTTGTCGCAGCATAGATCAGCATTACTGCCATGCCCACAAGCCACGCAAGTGCACCTGTATGGAAAAAAATCTGCATCGGATTGATACTTACTGCCTTTTCCGGTGTAAAGCTCTGACTGATAACAGGATTCACAATCTCGTCAACACTGCTTATTCCTGAGCTTATCTGCGGTTTTGTTTCCATAGAAATGTTTGTCGGAATCGGTTTTCCTGAAGGTATCAAACTAAGTACACTTTCAAACTGTATGGGAACAACCAATTTTATCGCGACAGTCATCCATAGCATGCATGCAATCCATTTAGGCATCTTTTTCCCAAAAGCTCTGACTACGATGATCGCAATGATAAGCGCACTTACCGTAATAGCATTGTTTAAAACGCCTATGAATAATTGCTCCATCCATTCCCTCCTCTTCTTGGTCTACTAATTGTAAACCTTATAAATGTAGTCTACTATTATTAGACCATATTGTCAATATACTTCTGCTACAAAAAAGGATATGAAAAGCTCAAGCCTTTCATATCCCAATAATTTATTTTTTCGTGATAAGCTCCGGAAGCTCTTTACAGCACTCAGAAATCGCTTTCAAAAATCTATCACCGTACTTCTTAAATTTATTCTCTCCGACACCGGAAACTTCCAGCATTTCTTCCTTTGTTGTCGGAACCTTGGCTGACATGTCTATTAATGTTTTATCATTAAAGACAATATACGGAGGCATATTTTCCTCGCGAGCGATTTCAAGCCTTAGCTCCCTGAGTCTTTCAAACAATTTATATCCTGAGGATGTAAGCGAGCTCTTTTCGGCTACTTTTTTGTTTACTTTGCGCGCTTTTTCAGGACGCTTGTCCTCATCTGTTATCTTAACCATAACTGAGGTAGCTGAATCTTTCAGCCTCCTGATATCTCCCATTTTCAAAACCTGATAATCTCCTACAACAAGGTATTTTTCATAAACAAGCTGATCGATGACTCTCATTAACATACTTCTGTTTATCGAATTAAGCACTCCGTACGATTTATAGTTCGTAGCCCCCACTTCTTTCAACCTTGCCGTTTTTGCTCCAAGGACAGTATCTATGATAATTCCTCTGCCATATCTTCCTTTTGCTTCATAAACGCAATTTATTATCTTTTTTGCTGCATCAGTCATATCAAGTGTTTCAAACTCACGATTGCAGTTGCCGCAATCTTCGCAAGGATTTTCGTGGTTCTCTCCAAAATATTTCAAAATATAATTACGAAGACACCCTGTGGTATAGCAATATCTTTCCATAACCTGCAATCTTTGATTATCCCGTTCCTTGATTGTTTCAAGATCTGCCGGATCAATATCTGCCACTTCTTTGTGCTCTAACAGAAATCTGTTTATAACAATATCTTGCGGTGAAAACAAAAGAATACACTTTGAATCAAGCCCATCTCTTCCTGCACGCCCCGCCTCTTGATAGTAATTTTCCATGCTCTGAGGCATATTATAGTGAATGACAAATCTGACATTCGACTTATCAATCCCCATACCAAATGCGTTGGTAGCTACAACAATACTCTTGTAATCAAAAACAAAATCATCCTGCATCTGCTTTCTTTCAGAAGCGTTCATCCCTGCGTGGTATTTTGCTGCCGCGATTCCTTTATCTGCCAATATCTCATATAAGCTGTCTACATTCTTTCTTGTGGCACAATAAATTATTCCACTTTCATTCGGATGATTAGCGATATAATCCAAAATGTACTGTTCCTTATTCTTCGGTTTGTCAACTTGAAAATAAAGATTCTCCCTGTCAAATCCACCAATCAGAACATACGGATTACCTAGTCCAAGTGTACACACAATATCTTCTCTGACAGTCTCAGTCGCTGTAGCAGTAAACGCACTAATAACAGGCCTCTTGCCCAAAAGTTTCACAAACTCAACAATTTTCATGTAGCTTGGTCTAAAATCCTGCCCCCATTGCGATATACAATGTGCTTCATCAACCGTGATCATTGAAATATTTACAGACTTTGCAAGTTCTATAAACCCTTCCGTCATAAGTCGTTCAGGCGCAACATATAAGATTTTAAATTCACCATTTCCGGTCTTTTTTACCGTTTCAAATAAATCTCTGTCAGAAAGAGAGCTATTAATATATGCAGCCGAAACTCCCGCTTCATTCAAAGAATTAACCTGATCCTGCATCAAAGAGATAAGTGGAGAAACCACTAACGTTATGCCATCCAACATCATTGCAGGTATCTGATAACATAAAGATTTTCCCGCCCCCGTAGGCATAACAGCAAAAACATCTCTTCCATCTAAGATTGCATCAACTATATCTTTCTGCCCCGGTCTGAAAGTGTCGTATCCAAACAGGACTTTCAGTACCTCTTCAGGGGTTTTATATTTTTTATTTATATTCAAATTGTCACTCATACCTTCACCATGTTATTTTTTATTATCATAGAAAAAGCCGGACAGCGCTTGTCTATCCGGCCACATAACATACTAATTAAGCTAATCTAAGATGCCATACTTTTTATAAAGCTTCATCCTCTCTTTACCTGTAGCATTTAACGCTTTGTCAAACTCTATACTACCTGGCACTAAAATCTTAAGGAGTTTTGCAAGCATATCGCCGCCTTCCGAAATTCCTTCTTCCCAGCCTTCCTCGCGGCCTATCTCTCTTTCTGCATCAACCAATTCCTTCCACGCCTTACTAACCATGACTTGCCCTCCTTTCGCATTATCTGTAGAAATTCTGGTACCGGCAAACATATTTATCATCTCGACGGTCTTTACCTTTAATTCATCGCTTCCTGACATTATTATATCATGCAGTTTCTCACTGTCATCTGAAATATGTATTATTTCCATAACCTTGCCAAGTTCTGATGAAAACTTCTTAAAATCCTCTATCTCATCAGGCGTTATTAAATTAAGCCTGTAATCATCAACATATTTGGCAATTCTCGGATCCATATCCCCAAACATATCGAAAAGCGACCTGGGAGCATCCCATTTTTTCTTATCAAAACAAATACAAAGTGTTATAACCGGAAGGATATGATCTTCTCTGGAAAAACCGGATATCCTTTCATCTCCTGATAAATCCTTATTATCTTCATGCTGCTTTCTAATGTTCTCAACCTGAGAAGCATAATTAAGTGCATCATATAAATAATCCCTTACCGGCATAGCATAATGAATATTGGTCTGCCCTTCTATTCCCAAAAGAACCATCGTTGCATATTTACTGCGCTTGATATTGCATATTTTTAAAACATCACGCATCTTCTGGCTGGTAAACACTTTATTCATCTTATCAATTGCCGCTAATTCCGCAGCATCCTGCTCTTTTAGCTCTCCAGGCTTAATTACCTCTTCCCCGTCAAAAAAAATAGTAATTAAATGCATCGGCAAAAACATCATCCTGTGCAAGATATTGTTTAGTCAATATATCTTTCTTCCCCATAATTTAAAACTTCAACACTGTCTCCTCTTCTCATTTGCAACCTTATATGCAATCAGCTTAAGAACATATTCCGGCATAACACGACGTCCAAGTTCCCACTCCTGCATCGTCCTGTACGGAATTTCAAGCCACTCCGAAAATTGCTTTCTGTTCATTCCCGAGAATTCTCTGATTGCCTTAAAAGCATACGCAGTCCTGGTACGCTCTATGTCCTCATCGCTTCTGTCTGCTATCTCAATTTCGACTTCAATACCCTCTATGTTATATTTCTCAGTTCTCATAAATCCTCACAAAAAATGTAGTCACTGCGTGCATCACAAACGAATTGTAATATACGCAATGACTACATGTCAAGAAAATATTTTTATACTAATATACAAAATCTCGGCCTAACTATACTTTACGCAGTCTCCGATTTCATGCCTGTATAGAGCTGGTAATATCTCTGCTTCTTGGCGATGAGTTCGTCGTGCGTACCCTGCTCTACGATGCGTCCCTGCTCAAGGACAATTATGCAATCACTGTTCTTGACGGTTGAAAGCCTGTGTGCAATTACAAAGGTCGTTCTGCCCTTCATAAGCCTGTCCATACCGTCCTGAACAATCTTCTCTGTTCTCGTATCAATCGAAGATGTAGCTTCATCAAGGATAAGTACCGGAGGATCTGCAATAGCTGCTCTTGCAATAGCAAGGAGCTGACGCTGTCCCTGTGACAGATTGGCTCCATCACCTGTAAGCATAGTGTCATAGCCTTCAGGAAGCCTCTTGATAAAGCTGTGTGCATTTGCAAGCTTGGCTGCTGCGATTACTTCCTCATCAGTTGCATTAAGCTTGCCATATCTGATGTTGTCCTTAACCGTACCAGTAAATAAATGCGTATCCTGAAGCACTATTCCGAGCGAGCGGCGAAGGTCCGCTTTTTTTATCTTATTGATATTGATGTTGTCATATCTGATCTTACCGTCCTGAATATCATAGAATCTGTTGATCAGGTTTGTTATCGTGGTTTTTCCTGCTCCCGTAGAACCTACAAAAGCAATCTTCTGTCCGGGTGTTGCATGAAGAACGATATCATGAAGAACCATCTTTTCATCCGTATAACCAAAGTCCACGCCGTTGAAAGTTACATCACCCTCCATCGGCTGGTAAGTTGTCGTATCGGTAGCCTTGTGATAGTGCTTCCAAGCCCAGTGACCCGTATGATGATCGGCCTCTTTTATCTCGCCGTTCTCCTCAATCGCATCGACAAGCATTACGTAGCCGTCATCTGTCTCAGGCTGTGCATCGAGAAGCTTAAAGATACGATCCGCACCGGCAAGAGCCATAACTATCGAATTAAGCTGCATGCTGACTTGGTTTATCGGCATACTGAAATTTCTGTTAAATGTAAGGAAGGATGCAAGCGCACCAACTGTAAAGCCTACGGCAATATTATCAGAAAGAGCTATCGCACCGCCGACCATCGCGCAGATAACGTAGCTTGTATTACCAAGCTGCGCGTTGATGGGGCCAAGCGATCCCGAAAAAGCATTAGCCTTAAATGCACTGCTGCAAAGAGCTTCATTGAGCTCATCAAACTTCACAATACTCTCAGACTCGTGATTAAATACCTTAACCACCTTCTGTCCCGTCATCATCTCTTCAATGTAACCGTTAAGCGCACCGAGGTTCTTTTGCTGCTCCACAAAGTTTTTTCCCGAAGCCTTGGTAGCCATAGCTGAGCAAAAAAGCATAACTCCGACCATAGCAAGAGTCACAAAAGTAAGCGGTATACTAAGAATAAACATTGAAACAAGCACGCTGACAATCGTAATTCCGCTGTTGATAAGCTGGGGAATACTCTGGCTTATCATCTGTCTGAGCGTGTCGATATCGTTTGTATAAATTGACATGATATCGCCGTGCGCATTTGTATCAAAATACTTGATGGGAAGGCTTTCCATATGGGTAAAAAGCTCCTCACGAAGTCTTCTGAGCGTTCCCTGATTGATATATACCATTACTCTTGACTGAACGTATGCCGACAATGCACCGAGAGCATAGAAAATCGCAACTCTTCCTATAGCACCAAGAAGCGGCCCGAAATCATTGCTTCCGCTGTCGAGCATTGGCTGTATATACGAGTCAATAAGACTTTTTGTAAAAAATGTTCCCTGAATATTTGAGGCAACCGTTATAAGTATGCACACCAAAACAGTAACCATGTGCACAGGATAATATCTAAATACATAACCCATGAGCCTTTTAAAAAGAGCTCCGGGATTTTCAATCTTAGGCTTTGGCATGCCGCGTCTGTTACCGCCGCCCGGCCCTACTTTTATCTCTTTTGCTTCTTCTGCCATAATGAATCCTCCTTAAGCCTGCTTATCAAAGTCCGCATTTGCACCACCGGTCTGCGATTCGTATACTTCTCTGTAAATAGTGTTATTCTCAAGAAGCTCTTTGTGTGTTCCAAAACCGCTGATCTGACCGTCATCCATGACGATTATCCTGTCGCATTCCTGAACGGACGCGATTCTCTGTGCAATGATAAGCTTGGTAGTTCCGGGTATTTCCTCTGCGAACGCCTTTCTGATCTTGGCATCCGTAGCGGTATCAACCGCACTTGTTGAATCGTCGAGAATAAGTATCTTGGGCTTTTTAAGAAGCGCTCTTGCAATACAAAGTCTCTGTCTCTGACCACCTGATACATTGGCACCGCCCTGCTCTATATATGTGTCATATCCATCGGGCATTCTCTCAATAAATTCATCTGCACAAGCCATCTTGCAGGCTCTTATGCAATCCTCTTTTGTCGCGTTCTTATCGCCCCATCTGAGGTTTTCTATTATAGTTCCGGAGAAAAGAACATTCTTTTGAAGCACCACGGAAACCTGATCCCTGAGTGTCTCCATATCATAATCTCTTACATCGATTCCACCTACCTTAACGGCACCTTCAGTTACATCATAAAGTCTGCTGATAAGGTTAACCAAAGAAGACTTGGCAGATCCTGTTCCACCGATAATTCCGATTGTTTCACCTGACTTGATATCAATATTGATGTCTTTTAAAACAGGCTCTTCCGAAGTCGTATTGTATGCAAAAATTACATGCTCAAAACTGATGCTTCCATCGGGAACTGCTGTGATCGCGTTTGGCTTATTTGTGATATCGGGTGTCTCTTCCAAAACTTCTGCGATACGCTTTCCGCTTGCCTGTGCCATAGTGAGCATAACAAAGATAATTGCAAGGAACATCATACTCATAAGGATATTCATGCAATAAGCCAAAAGTCCCATGAGTTCACCTGTTGTAAGGCTTCCCGCAACGATCATGTGCGCGCCGACCCAGCTTATCAGAAGGATGCACACATAAACGGTAGCCGTCATCATAGGTCCCATCTTAATAACGTTCATCTCAGCTCTTACAAACATGTTGTAAATGTTTCCGGCAGCTTTTTTGAACTTATCATTCTCATAGTCCTCACGAACATAAGCCTTTACCACTCTGATCGCGGAAACATTCTCCTGAACACTCTCATTGAGTTCATCATATTTTTCAAAAACTTCTTTGAAATAAACAGTCGCCTTACTCATGATAATAGCCATGAACGCGGCAAGAACACCTACAGCCACGAGATAGATCGTAGCAAGCTTGGGGTTGATCATAAATGACATGATCATCGCGCCAATAACAGTCGCCGGCGCTCTCATTGCCATTCTGAGAAGCATCATATATGCATTCTGAATATTGGTGACATCGGTTGTAAGCCTTGTTACAAGGCCCGATGTAGAGAATTTGTCTATATTGGAAAAAGAAAAAGTCTGAATATTATCGAACATAGCCTTTCTGAGGTTCTTTGCAAGACCTGTGGACGCCTTCGATCCGTAATACGCTCCTCCAAGTCCCGCAGCGAGTCCAAACAGAGCGATCAAAAGCATCATAATGCCCACTCTGAAAATATACGCCATGTTCTCTCCGTATATACCGTTGTCGACAATCTTTCCCATAAGCTTTGGGATGATCATCTCCGCCGCAACTTCACCGATCATACAAAGCGGCGTCAAAACGGATACGAGCTTATATTCTTTTAGTTCTTTACCTAACGTTTTTATCATAGTCTCTCTCCTGTTGTAATCTTCAATCAAGTATTATATAACTAAAAAAAATTGTGTTCAATTGATTTTATAGTTATTTAAGATTAAAAAAGCACCTTCTTTCATCACCGGATCTGGTTTAGAACCATCATCCAAGAAAGAGGTGCTTTCTATTTTTAATCGTAAATCAATTTTTTAAAGCTGAGGATCAGGAGTATTCGGTGTTCCTTCAGGCTGTGGTGCAAGAACAACCGGTGTTCCTTCAGGTTGAGGAGCAGGTGCGACAGGCATTCCTGCAGGCTGCGGTGCAAGGATATCAAGATGATATCCGGTTTCATCGTAAGCTGCCTGTATCATAACATCATGGTCAAATATATTCCTGAACCTGAAGTCTTTTCTGGTTTTGTATGCAATAGCTGCATCATCTCCCTGCTTATAGTAGTCAACAGGTTTTGAATGATTGTGTCTTTCAACAATCTTGCAACCGGCATTCATTGCTGCGTGGTAAAGAGCGCTGCTTATCTTACATACGCCTCCGCCGTAATCATATCCTCCGACAACATGTGCTATAACATATCCTTTTTCAGGTGGTGTTCCCCTTCCGATCGTGCTTGCGTATGAGAATGTCTCTCCCGGTTTTACAATATATCCGTTTATATATCCGCATGCGACTCTCGCATTTACGTTATTTGCATCCTCATTAGCGGGATACAGCATGATATCTTCATGACCGATGCTTGCCCAAGCTATATTTTCAGGCGCCGGAGCCGGAGCTTCAGCAACAGGTGCTTCGCTTACAACTTCCTCTGTAACTGCATTATCTTCAACAGGATTCACCACTTCTGCGCCAGCTTCAACTGTTTCGGTAATTCCTTCCTGATCTCCCGGAGCAAATGTTTCTTCCATATGTACAAAAACTTCTTCAGGTGATGATGAATTATCTCCATATCCGATGATTGTTGCGCACAGCACCGGCACTGCGATTGCCATAGTAATACTTTTCTTTCTCATTGCTTGCACGTAATTCCTTTTTTCTAGATTTTTCCAAATAAAAAATAGCGATACTTACGCATCGCTATCAGATCAATTGCAACTGGCTGTCCTTTCGGACCCTATAGCTTTGCGTCATTAGATTTCTCTAATTTTGCCAATAATTATCTATATATAGTTCTTTTTTTATTAAAACAGAGTAATTATACCGTAAGGTCCGATTAAAGTCCATAATGAAATTTATCATTCTGCAATTTCACTTCAGCTATATTTCACTCAACGCACTTTACATAAAAAGATTAATTATACCTGTCAAAATTAAAGCATATGAAAGCAACCGCAATAACATTGATAATATTCCCCTCGCCCCTCTTAGCAATCCAAGTGTAGCAGCTCCAAATAGAATCAAACCTATCCCACCAGCCAATCGACCAACAATATTTATATCAACAATTGATAATTGAGATATATATATTACAAACAAGCATGCTTCGATCGCAGCAACAAAAAAAAGTATCCTTTTAATAATTTCGAAAGAGTTACCTTCTTTTTCGCCGGATAAAAGCTCATATGAAACACATTCATATATCCCTTTTTTTATTCTTATACATGTAAATGCACAATCTTTTTCCTTTGCAGGCATATTTTGTGTAAATAAAATTCTGCCTCCTTCAAATTCGCAATAAGATTTTACATTCGGCATAAAAGCATAATTTCCCAGCATTAAATCCGTATATTTTATTATCTTGTATTCTGTGGCTTTTAGTTCAAAAATCTTTTCTTTATTATTCCTTATATTTTTTTCTGAGAAATATCGATATACAGATCCCGCAAACAATATAAAATATAAAAAAAAGAATGTTCCTGCAAGCTCTATATCCCACCTGCTCTCATCAAACATTGATGGATTAGAAGTAGTCATTATATATATACAAACAAACGCTCCCAGTAAAGAAGCTATTCCCAGTAAGGCAATCTGTACTTTGGCAATATTTTTATGGTAATTCTTTAACGGAATAACTCTAAGTATAAAAGCAAATGTAGCTATTAGAAGTTCCAATGCTATTATTGTTGCTATCGTTACTATATACATAACTTAACCCCCAAATACTTCTGATGTAAAACTTACCACTGCTTTTGGAGCATCACACAATGCATCAGAAGCAAGTTCTGCTATATCTTTTCCGATTGCCATCTCCATGAGAGAATTTGCCGCCCAAACCACACCTACGCTAACAGCTCCTACTGCCAAGACCGGTGCACCTGACCCGAGTATAAATCCTGCCAATGCAGTTCCACCAATTGATAAAACTACATCTACTCCTGTTTCAATTACTGACTCAGCCACTACTCTTCCATTTGTCATCTCAACACCTGATATGCGTGCCTGTTCCTGTTCTTCAAAATTATCAACCACATTAAATGCAAAATCCGCAATGGCTCCAGCCCACTTTACTCCTGCTTTAAAATTCTTTAGTTTTGCAGCACGTTCTGCTTCTCTTCCTACATTTTTTAATGCTTGTCCAGTTAAGTCATCAGCATTTTCTATAGCTTCAGCCCCAGCTTTTTTTACATTCTTGAATAAATATGACTCTGCATCATACTTTAAAGATCTTTTTGCAACTTCTCCTCTGCTTACGTTTTTTAATTCAGCACCTTTTTCAGAAATAAGTTCAAGAAAACTTCCCTTTTTAGCACTCGAAAAAAGCATACCATTTGCTTTTTTTATATCTCCACTGTAAACTAGTGTGCTCGCCCAAGTCGCGAACGTAGTCTCAACATCCTGCACTAGCTTAAACCCTGCTACTCTTTTAGAACCTTTATCATTATCTGAAGTTGCAATATCATATACATCAACGCCAAATTTACCTTCGGCTCCGACAGACTTAGTAATCCCCTTAATAAGACCTTTTATGTCAGCATCTCCGGCAACGGCACGTCCGATAACCTTCTTCTGTGCCTCTGGATGTAGTTCCTTAAGAACCTCCTCGAAAGCCGTAACTTCAGGTGCAGATAGCTCATCCATCCTATTATTTAATATATCTTTTAAAACATCAAGATTATATGCACCGTTTCCATCTTTCCACTTTTCCTTGCATTTATCAACCATGGAAACCTGATTACACAGTTTTTCTATGCCGTTTTTCCAAAGCGGGTTATAAAAGAATACAAATGATTTAGTAGAAAAATCTCTTGAAAGTTCCTTAAGTCCATTTGTTGCTGCTGTCCTAATAGACACACTATCCTTAAATAAACCTTTTGAGTCAGTTTCTATCTGATCAAACTTCTCTTCGAGTCCTTTCCAGTAATTGTATTCTTCCTCATAAATATCTGCCCTATTCAAATGATTATGATATTTTGAATCCCAATACCCTTTTTCATCTTCAGGCGCAGAATCTCTTCTCCTTTTTGCTTTATCGGCTTCATGACGTTCATGCTCTTCATTTTGCTTTGCTTCTCTTTTTTTGGGTAAAATAACACTGCCATCAAGAATATCAAAGCCAAGCATAGCCCACAGAGTTTTATTATCTGCAATATCACAATCATTTGCAGTCATGATGGCATCTATAAGAACAACATAATTATCACAATGTCCAAAAAAACTTTCTGATCCCTTACCTGTAAAAGTAACATCTCGTGACGAATTATATATTCTTCTTAATGCTGAGAGCTTCCTGTTATTTGCTGTAAAAACGGAAATCGCTGTATGACACTGCATTTTCAGCTTTCCCTGATCTAAATAATCACTTTCTACCATTGTTTTCCTCACTTACGTTTTTCACTCATAATCTTATACTTTTCTTTAATCAATGCCCTTTAAACAGTTTATCAAAAGCTTCTTTTCTAGCTTTTTTCTTTGCTTCATCTGCCATAATTTCGTCATATATCTCCTGCAACTCAGCCTGATCCAGCGTATTTGAGTTTTTAGTATTGTACTTATTATAATCGGGTATATTTGCAGTTAAGTCCACTGTTATATAATTGCTTGCCTGCTGGTCGGCATCTTCATAGTTCTCTTTCATAGTTGCAATATTTTTACATTCATTAATTGCCGAATCCTGTGTATTTTTCCGCAACTCTTTCTCCTCAGCGAATCTCATATGTGCACTTTTATTTGCTGTTATATTACTTTTATGATCTTTCTTAGCCTCGTCGATGTCTTCTCCAAGATAACATCCTGCTACGAAAAGACGTTTCCTAAAACTTTCTATTTCATCGCCTTTAATCTTTATTTCCATTCCATCAGCCATTTTTCATACTCCTAATCACTCATTATTTTTTTCGTCGCTGCTCATTTCCTTTTTGATTCTATATTCCTTTTTATCAAGTTCATCCATTATTTTTCGTTCTTTTTGTTCTATAGAATCATAAAAATCTGAAATATCGTTATTACTCCTTCTAAAATATGCTGCACGCCTTTCGTACATGTCCACGAGTACAGGATCGTTATTTATGTTTGAATACTCTAAATCTCTGTATTCATTATTCATCCTATGAACCAGCTCCTCGTTTTGACTTTCAAGTTCTTTTCGCAATCCGGCGTATCTGCTTTGCACTTCTTCTCTCTCAATCCGAATTGCATTAAGCTCCTTCCTGTAGTCACGCTTTTCTTTTTCCATGCATAGACCTCGTATTTTCTATATTCTTTATCTCTTTTTTCTTATATCGTAGTATTCATTATTAAAGCCATAAATATACTATCATTTGCACTTTTCTGTTTCAGCAAACATATAAAACTGTGGTATGTGATACGATACTTTTATCAAAACAGATTATTAAAAACGTTTTATACAACACAAAAAAAGCTCAATAAACAGTGAAAAAAAGTAAATCTATTCCGCAATTTATTCCATAAATCAATTCACATAATATCCGATATCCTTTAAATCACTTCCGCTCACGGGCTTCATAAAATTGATATTGGGAAGCACTCCGTTTGCGCCTCGAGGCGCTGAGAGTTGGGAAGCATCAAGGCTCTCGAAATCGTCGTTAGTGCAGTTATATCCACTGTTCCATGAGCAACTTCCAACTTTTGTTCCTCTACCGATATTTGTAACCGCTCCATTTAAAGAAATATTGCATCTAAGGAACTCTCTTGTTCCCGGAATATCCTTGGAATCCGAAGGACTCACTCTTTCAAGCATGTTATAGTTGCCTCTTGCATTACCGTAAGCCACATTGTTGGTCCAGTTTGCTGCCTGTCCGGGCTGGTGGTTTGCATAGAATCCGTTGGATGCATTATTTACAGCAATGCAATGTGATACGGTATGTACAGGAACTGTGTTCGGAACCTTGCCCGTGCCGTAGCCACCAATCTTGAATCCATTGGAATCTCCGCCTTTATTCATATTAAATGCCCAGCAGTTCTCGAAAGTGTTGGCACCCTTGGATGTAATGCAGTCAAATCCGTCATCACCGCATGACCATGCCCTGCACTGCTGGAAAACAACGCCCTGACCGTGCGCGCCGAAACCGTCGGTATTCGAATTGGAATTTCTATTCGAAGTGAAAAGATTATAAGCATCGCACTTTATGCACTTACCGCTTCCGTTGTTGCAGAAATAAAAACCGTTTGCCTGTGAATCACAGCATGTGATCTGATTAAACGTGGCATTTCCCTCTACTCTGAAACACTCAGACTGCTTCTGGTTTCCCACGGGAACTCCCGTAACTTTAAAGCAGAGGAAATACACTCCCTGCACTCCGCTCTTGATATGAAAAGCCGCCACTCTCTTATCCGTAGGCACTCTTGAAAAATCAAATACAGGTACATCCTTGGATGTGTAAGCTCTGTAAGTGATGTTGCTCTTTGTAAACTCATTTACATAATTGTAGTTGTTGTCTTTGGCCGCAATACCAAAATCATTGTATGTGCCGCCCATAATATACACGGTGTCTCCCGCCGAAGCCGCCTCCTGAGCTCTCATCAGGCTCTTAAACGGTGCCGACGTAGATATGCCCGCATTGGAATCATTGCCCGAAGGCGAGATATACCAGTCGGCTGCTTGCGCCCGGCAATCAAACTTGATAAATAAACATAAACAAAACGCTGTAATCAGCGCGTATTTAAAAGTGGTAAAAAATTTTCTCATACAATATATCCTCAATTCTATTTGTTAATAGAATTGTAATGTTCAGAGATAAAGTTTTCAATCCCACAATAATATATTCTATCTGCTATTTTTATCTGTTTGCCTTATTCTTTTTATTTACAGAATTTTTTCATGCAAAAAAATCGAAAAGTGATATAATCAGAAATCGAGTTTTATCAAGATGTAATAGTTATAGGAGATATTAAAGAAATGCTCTGGACAGGACTTGTTTTGTTCTACGGGATTGTAAAAGGATTCCGTGATGTTGTAAAAAAGAAAGCGCTGACGAAAAATACCGTAATGGAAGTGCTTTTTGTATATACCTTCCTTACTTTTTTATTCTGCATACCGGAGGCGCCCGCGGCATTTAAAGGATTTCCTCCGAAATATTTTTTCCTGATCGCGATAAAGAGTTTTGTAATATTCATAGCGTGGATATGCTCGTTTAAGGCACTCGACAATATCCCCATCAGCTTATACGGAGTTCTTGACCTCTCAAGGATTCTCTTTTCAACCGCGTTCGGAATATTTGTGTTAAAAGAAAAAGGCTCAATATATTCAACTGTCGGCCTTCTACTCATACTCTTCGGGCTCTTGTTCTTAAAGATCTATCCCGAGATAAAAAAGCGTTCCGACACCCTCGGAACATACAAGGCAGAAAAAATACCACCCATATATGTATGGATGGTACTTGCTTCCTGTATTTGCAATGCGATATCCGGATGCCTCGATAAAATATATATGAGAGATATCAATTCCTCTCAGCTTCAGTTTTGGTACATGCTCTATCTTGTTGTCTTTTACGGTCTGTATTTCATCGTAAGACGAATAAAGATAAGTGCTTCCGTCTGGAAAAACGGCTGGATCTGGATACTCAGTTTCCTGTTCTTTATTGCGGACAAAGCGCTGTTTATCGCCAATTCCTTCGCTGATTCGAAAGTCATAATAATGACTCTTCTCAAACAATCCGCCTGCATCGTCTCTATCATATGCGGAAAGTTTATCTTCAAGGAAAAAAATATCGGCTACAAGATCTTTTGTGCGGCTATCATACTCGTAGGTCTTGTAATAAGCATGATTGGGCAGTAAACAATATAGTTTTTCCATTATAGATAAAAAGAGGATTCGCACTAAGTGATCAAATTAGTGCGAGTCCTCTTTTTCGTGCAGAGCACTTATCAAAGTATTAAAAAATTTGTGCAAACTATGCAAAGCTTATTCACAGCGCGTCCTTCATTGACTTCACATACTCTCCGACATACTTCGGAGCTTCTTTTCCATAATTCTCAAGAATCTTGATTATCGCAGAACCAACAATAGCGCCGTCAGATACTGCTGCCATCTTGGCTGCCTGCTCGGGTGTTGAGATTCCAAAGCCGATTGCGCAGGGAACATCGGTGTTCTCGCGAATGACTTTTACGATCGATGCAAGGTCTGTCTTAATCTCAGATCTTGTTCCTGTTACACCAAGACTTGATACGATGTAGATAAAGCCCTGTGCTTCTTTTGCGATCATTGAAATTCTGTTCTCGGATGTGGGCGCGATAAGCGAAATGAGATCTACTCCGTATTTATCGCAGACAGGAGAAAACTCCTCTTTTTCCTCAAACGGAAGATCGGGAAGGATGATTCCGTCTACACCGGTCTCTTTGCAGAGCGAGATGAATTTCTCAGAACCATATGAAAATACTACGTTTGCATATGTCATAAACACAAAAGGTGTATCTGTTTCTTTTCTGAGTTCCCTTACAAGGTCAAAAACTTTATCTGTTGTAACGCCTCCTGCCAGCGCGCGGATATTTGCACCCTGAATTACAGGTCCCTCGGCTGTGGGATCGGAAAAAGGTATTCCGAGCTCTATAAGATCTGCACCGTTTTTGCATGCTTCAAGAACAACTTTTTTGGTGGTCTCAAGGTCGGGATCTCCACATGTGATGAAGGCGATAAATGCCTTGCCGTTTTCAAATGCTTTCTTAATGTTACTCATGGATATCCTCCCCTCTGTAGCGAGCGATTGCTGCGCAGTCCTTATCTCCTCTTCCCGAGATTGTTACAACGATGATCTTGTCTTTGTCATACTCTTTTGCGACCTTCATAGCATAGGCAACCGCATGAGCAGACTCAATTGCGGGGATGATTCCCTCTGTGCGTGAAAGATATTCAAAAGCATTAACAGCCTCGTCGTCAGTCACAGGCACATACTCAGCTCTCTTGATATCATGAAGGTATGCGTGCTCAGGTCCGACACCGGGATAATCAAGTCCTGCGGATATCGAGTAAACAGGCGCAATCTGGCCGTACTCATCCTGGCAGAAGTATGACTTCATTCCGTGGAAAATTCCAACTCTTCCTGTATTAACAGTCGCTGCGGTCTCGAAAGTATCTATTCCGCGTCCTGCTGCCTCGCAGCCGATAAGCCTTACGTCTTTATCTTCTATAAAATTGTAGAAGCTACCGATAGCATTTGATCCGCCGCCGACACAGGCAATAACCGCATCGGGAAGTCTTCCCTCTTTTTCAAGGATCTGCTGTTTAGTCTCCTTTGAGATAACAGACTGAAAATCTCTTACTATTGTTGGGAACGGATGAGGTCCCATGACAGATCCGAGGCAGTAATGTGTATCATCGATTCTTGAAGTCCACTCTCTCATGGCCTCCGATACGGCATCCTTAAGAGTTGCGGTTCCCGACTTAACAGGAATAACTTCTGCGCCGAGAAGTCTCATTCTGTACACGTTAAGAGCCTGTCTCTTAGTATCCTCTTCGCCCATAAATACAACGCACTCCATGCCCATAAGAGCTGCAGCCGTAGCTGTTGCAACACCGTGCTGTCCTGCGCCCGTCTCAGCTATGAGCCTTGTTTTTCCCATTTTTTTGGCCAAAAGAGCCTGTCCGAGAACGTTATTTATCTTATGAGAGCCCGTGTGGTTGAGGTCCTCTCTCTTAAGATAGATTTTTGCTCCGCCAAGGTCTTTTGTCATCTTCTCTGCGTAGTAAAGACGTGAAGGTCTTCCCGCATATTCATTCAAAAGTTCTGTGAGCTCTGCGTTGAACTCAGGATCGTTCTTGTAATGATTATAAGCTTCTTCAAGCTCTATTACTGCATTCATAAGTGTCTCGGGTATATACTGTCCGCCGTGTATACCGAAACGTCCATTTTTATTGGTCATGGTACATCCTTTCACAAAAAATGTTTTTTATTCATGTAATCGCAGATTCCTGCGAATTAGCGTGCTGATACGATAGATCTTTCGCAATTTATTTATCTGATTGCCATCGTGTCTTTATACTAATTTCTTGCGTTTCCGACAAATCTTTCCATCTTGCTTCTGTCTTTTTTGCCGTCTGTCTCTATCCCCGAACTTACATCAACCGCATAGGGTGCAACCACCCTCACAGCTTCCGCAACATTATCGGGATCAAGCCCTCCGGCGAGGAAAAAATCTCTTTTCACCCCTTCAAGTATCTTCCAGTCAAACGCTTTTCCCGCTCCCTGACCGGAATCGATAAGCACATAGTCGGCATCGGATTTCTCGATATCTGCAATATCGTCGCTACTCTTAACCTGAAACGCCTTGATAACGGGCTTATCTGTCAGCTTCCTAAGTTTTGCGATATAGCTGTTATCTTCGCTTCCGTGGAGCTGTGCGATGTCTATCACATTTTTATTCAAAAGATCTGCGACAACTTCCGCATCCTCGTCAACAAAGACTCCAACCACCTTAATCTGCGGATCAAGCATCTTCTTTAGCTCTGCTGCCTTATCTTTACTTACATTTCTCTTACTCTTTTGCCACAAGACAAAACCGATAAACTCAGGCTTTAAAGCATTCGCGACTTCTATATCCGAAACCGACGAAAGCCCGCACAGCTTTATCTTTGGGCGCTTGTATCTATTATCTGTCATAGCTCTTTTCCTTATTAAAGACATCATATGCCTTTAAGTTCATTCAGCTTAGCCTTCTTATCTGCTGCTCTCATCAACGTTTCGCCTATAAGCACCGCATCCGCACCGATTTTTCTAAGCTTTGCCACATCTTCCGCCGTCCTTACGCCGCTCTCGGAAACAAAGACAGAACTAGAAGGGATTATCTTTCTGAGCCTCTCGCTGTTTGAAGTATCAACGCTAAAGTCCTTAAGATTGCGGTTGTTTACACCGATTATGGAAGCGCCGAGTGAAACAGCTCTTTTGACCTCTTCCTCATCATGAGTCTCGACAAGAGCAGAAAGTCCAAGGTCGTTACATATTCCAAGATACTTCTCTATAGCCGCATCATCAAGAATCGAGCAGATGAGAAGAACCGCCGAAGCGCCGAGTACTTTTGCTTCGTAGATCATGTACTCATCTACCGTGAAATCTTTTCTGATGCAGGGAATCTTTACAGTATCTGTGATTTCCTTAAGATACTCATCTTTTCCCAGGAACCACTTCGGCTCTGTTAATACGGAAATGCAGTCAGCGCCTGCTTTCTCATACTCTTTTACAATCTCCAGATAAGGAAATTCCTCAGCGATTATACCCTTTGAAGGAGAAGCTTTTTTACACTCGCAGATAAAAGAAATATCATCACGCCTAAGGTTCTTCTCAAACCGGAAATCTCCCTTGGGCATCGCAAGTGCCTTCTGCTTTACCTCTTCCAAAGAAACTTTCTCTTTGGCTATATCAACTCGTTTTCTCGCATATGCTGCGAGTTCATCCAAAATAGTCATAGTTATTTACCTGTTACTTACTTCAATAAGTTTCTCAAGTGTCTCGTATGCTTTGCCTGAATCAATAAGCTCTGCCGCAAGCTTAACTCCTGCTTCGAAGGTGTCTGCCTTTCCACCGATGTAAAGAGATGCACCGGCATTTAAAAGAACCGCATCGCGCTTGGGTCCCTTCTCGCCCTTTAAGATCTTTCTTGTAATCTCGGCGTTCTCATCGGGTGTTCCGCCTACAAGGTCCTCTTTCTTGCATGTTGTAAGGCCAAAATCCTCAGGCTTTATAACATATGATTTGTACCATCCGTCTCTGATCTCACAGATTGTTGTCGGAGCGCTGAGTGAGATCTCATCGAGCTTGTCCTGTCCGTAAACTACCATACCTCTCTCAACTCCGAGGCTTACAAGAACTCTTGCAAGGGGTTCAACGAGATACTCATCGTAAACACCAAGAAGCTGCATCTTGGGTGATCCGGGATTTGTAAGGGGGCCAAGGATGTTGAACACCGTTCTGAATCCGAGTTCTTTTCTGATTGCGCCTACATACTTCATTGACGTGTGATATTTCTGTGCAAAGAAAAAGCACATTCCGGCTTCTTTTAAAAGCTCTACGCACTTCTCGGGCTCCTGCTGGATGTTTACACCAAGTGCCTCAAGACAGTCAGCCGTTCCGCACTTTGAAGAAGCCGCCCTGTTTCCGTGCTTTGCAACTTTCATTCCGCCTGCTGCCGCAACAAGTGCAGATGTAGTTGAAATATTAAAGCTCTGAGCGTTGTCTCCGCCTGTTCCTACGATCTCGAAGATATCCATTCCCGTATCAACTTTGGTCGCATGGTCTCTCATTGCTGCGGCGCAACCTGCGATCTCATCTGTTGTCTCAGCCTTAGCTGACTTTGTGGAAAGAGCTGACAAAAAAGCTGCATTCTGTGTAGGTGTTGTCTCTCCTCCCATGATCTCATTCATTACTGCATAAGCCTCATCATATGTAAGGTCTTCTTTGTTTACGATTTTTACTATTGCTTCTTTGATCATTGCTATTGCCTCCTGTTATATCTTATTTATTTGATTATGATATATGAATTGCTCCGTTTCTTCGAAACTCTCGCAATTCTACAAACATTCGGAAACCGCTAATTTACTACGTAAATTGCTAATTCCTCATATTTGTTCGGGTCATAAAGTCAAAATGCTTAACATACAAGCATGTACGCATTTTGGACTTATGACGCCTATATCATATAAAGTTTCTTAACATCTCTTTTCCCTCGGGAGTCATTATTGACTCGGGATGGAACTGCACTCCGTATATGGGATACTCTTTGTGCTGAACTGCCATGATCTCGCCGTCTTCTGTCTTTGCGACAACTTCAAGGCACTCAGGCATTGTCTTTTCATCTGCCGCAAGTGAGTGATACCTTGCTACGCTCACCTTTTCGGGAAGCCCCTTGAACAAAGGACATTCCGCATAAAAAGATATTGTCGATTCCTTGCCGTGCATCAGCTCTTTTGCATATGTGATCGTAGCACCAAACGCCATGCAGATTGCCTGATGTCCGAGACACACGCCAAGTGTCGGGATTTCTTTTCCAAGCTCTTTTGCCGCTTCAACTATAATTCCCGCATCCTCAGGTCTTCCGGGCCCCGGCGAAATGATAAGTCTGTCCGGCTTAAGCGCCCTTATCTCATCAATTGTAAGTTCGTCGTTTCTGATCACTTTGATGTCAGGCTCTATCTCACCGATCATCTGATACAGATTATATGAAAAACTGTCATAGTTATCTATCAATAAGACCATCACTCCACCTCCTGTGAAAGCTCAAGTGCTCTGAGTGAAGCCTTTGCCTTGTTGAGGCACTCCTCATACTCTTTCTCCGGATTGGAATCGGCTACGATGCCGGCTCCGCTTCGAACGAACACTTTGCCGTTCTTCTTATAAACAATCCTTATGGCGATACATGTGTCCATGTTGCCCGTAAAATCTATATATCCAACAGCGCCGCCGTAAATTCCGCGCTTGTTGTTCTCAAGTTCTCCGATAAGCTTGCACGCCTTGATCTTTGGCGCTCCCGAAAGTGTACCTGCAGGAAGTACCGCATTTACCGCATCTATGGCATCAAACTCTTTTCTGATGATTCCGCGTACCGTCGAACCGATGTGCATTACGTGCGAGTATCTTGTAATCTCGTGGAGCTTTTCAACTTCAACGCTTCCAAACTCGCTTATCTTTCCAAGGTCGTTTCTTCCAAGGTCAACTAGCATATTGTGCTCCGCAAGTTCTTTTTTATCCGCAAGAAGCTCTTTTTCAAGGGCCTTGTCCTCTTCCTCGGTCTCGCCTCTTTTCCTTGTTCCCGCAAGAGGGAATGTATGAAGCACGCCATTCTCAAGTTTAACCAACGTCTCAGGCGATGCTCCCGCAACTTCCACGTCTGTTCCGGAAAAATAGAACATGTAGGGCGAAGGATTGATTGTTCTGAGCATTCTATACGTATTTAGGAGGCTTCCTTCGTAGTCGGCCGAGAGCCTGTTTGAAAGGACTATCTGGAAGATGTCACCTTCTTTGATATGATCCTTAGCTCTCTCAACCATGTCACAGTATTTTTCTTTGGTAAAAAGAGGTGTCACTTCGCCAAGAAGCTTTCCGGGCTTTTCGGTGCTCTTTTCTCCCTTGTACAAAAGATCTTTTATCTTTCCAAGTTCTTCTTTGGCACTATTATAATTCTCTTCAATGTTGCCTTCTGTCTTGATGTTTATGATAAGAATTATCTTCTGTCTTACATTATCAAAGGCAATGACCTTGTCAAAGAGCATGAGGTCCAGATCCTTGAATGCGTCGGTGTCCTCTACATTGCATCTAGCAGTCGGCTCGCAGTATCCAAAGTAGTCATAAGAGAAATATCCGACAAGTCCGCCTGTAAAAGAAGGAAGGTAATCAAATCTTGGACTCTTATACTTTGAGAGGATATCCCGAAGGTATGCATCAGGCTTATCCGTTGTCACCTTGAGATCTCCCGCAACAAGCTCATTGTCCTTGCAGGTTATTTCCATCTTGGGATCGTACCCCATAAATGTATATCTTCCCCAGGTCTCGTCCGCCTGCGCCGACTCAAGCATATAGCAGTGAGTCGATACGTTCTTAAGTTTTCTCATTGCTTCGATCGGAGTGATGAAATCCGACAAAAGTTCGCAGCTTACAGGAATAACGTTGTATTCCTTTGTCGCAGCTATGCTCTTTACTTGTTCCAATGTAGGTGTAATGTTCATAGTACTGTCCTTTCGTGGTGATGAATTGTGTCGGTGATGAATTGTATCGGTTTACTAAGGGTTGATACTCTGCTTATGTTTTGCTTTGCTTATGTTTTTGCGTGGTCTCGCTTGCGAAATCCCTGCGCGTTAGCTACGCCTATTTTGCGCGGTTGCGCGATATTTGAATTGCTCCGAGCATATAAAATGCTGTTATAAATTCTTTTTATATACCTCCGAAATAAAGTCATGATATAAAATTCAAAAAACATAAGGTTTTATATGCCTTTTTGCCTATATTTTTTCAGCAAAAACATATAGATAATATGTGCAAGAACCGATTTATATGCTTTTGAGCCTTTTCTTACAGTAAAAAAACATATAAAAAGTGCAAGGATTAAAACCTTTATATGCCGCAATCCCAATCTCAATCTCAACAAATCCGTTATCACGGAACAAAGAGTAGCAATCGAGCGGTATTACAAAGCAATTATTATCATTACCACAAGGTGTGCTTATTGCATAGGATTTCGATTGCGAAATCCCTGCGCATTAGCTGCACTTATTTTGCGTGATATACGGATTGCTCCGCTTCGCTCCCGCAATCCTACATCCATTCGGAATCCGCACTATCGTGCTACTTCCTCATGTCTGTTCGGGTTATCAATGCAATCATTTGATCATGCAAGCATGACAAATGATTGTATTGTAACACCTATATCACGCAAAAAAGTCCTTGATAGAGCCTAAACTCTATCAAGGACGAATACTTAAACTTTATCCGCGGTGCCACCTTGAATTCATGTGTTACCATGCAACTTAGCGAGATACCAACATATCCCCGGCAAATCACGCATGCCTTACGTCGTAGAATACTGGGTGAATAATTATGCGGTAGTTCCATACCCAAAAATCACTTTCATCGGAAGCCCTGCTCTCGTGCTTCGCACTCGCCAGAACAAAGTTCGCTCACGGAAATCAAAGATTTCATATCTCACTTTTCACTACGCCCTCAGCGGTCCATTTGACAACTTGTTTCATGCCTGATTCTCAGCACCTCAGACTCTCTGTATTGGCATCATTGCCGTTATCTCCGCTTCAACGGTTTATTGAATATTTATTTAAAAAAGATATTATACCAACGTCTCGTTCATGTCAAGTATTTCCAGCTAAACGTTCATCTAATTGAAAACTATACTTCTAATTATTATTAGAACCATTGCATCTGCCACCGTATACTTTCCTTCCGTCTCTTCTGTACGGTACCATTTCCTGCCTTTATACCGTACGCTTTCCTTTCAGTCTTTCTGTACGGTGTCATTTCCCATTTTCACACCGTACGCTTTCCTTTCAGCCTTTCTGTACGGTGTCATTTCCTGTTTTTACACCGTACACTTTCCTTTCAGCCTTTCTGTACGGTGTCATTTCCTGTTTTCACACCGTACGTTTTCCTTTCAGTCTTTCTGTACGGTGTCATTTCCCATTTTCACACCGTACGCTTTCCTTTCAGTCTTTCTGTACGGTGTCATTTCCTGTTTTTACACCGTACACTTTCCTTTCAGCCTTTCTGTACGGTGTCATTTCCTGTTTTCACACCGTACGTTTTCCTTTCAGTCTTTCTGTACGGTGTCATTTCCTGTTTTTACACCGTACGCTTCTTACACAAGCTATCTATACGGTGCAGGTATCCATATTCCTTTTTACACATTCCATTTGAAACAGTTATCTATATGCAATAAAATAATTTAAAAAAAGGAGGTTTCAAACATTTATGAGTGCTAACGTAATTCGCATCGAAACAGAAAATGATTCGCTGTTTCTTAAAGATAACGAAATTCATATGTTTGCAAATGCGATCGAATATGTATACAAACCCTCTATTATCAAAAAAATGGCCATTATCACATCAATAAAAGAAAATGGCAGTATCGAAAAGTCTTTAGTTCTATATATTGGTGCCGACACTGAAATATATATAAAATCCAATCATAAATGCTTTCAACCTTTTTTATTTAATCAGATTAGAACAAAGTTACCAGTGAATTCTAAAAAGATTCTTGATGCCTTGGCATGCACAAGTAACAATACATCTATGATATACAATTATAAACAAGGTGTTCTCTCTTTAGTTTCTTTTTCAATTTGGGTTCTTTCAATTGCCATTGTTATTACTTCAGATAGTTTGTCTTCTAAGATTATACTTGTAGCATTGGGAATAAATATTATAGGATTTGTACTTGATATCATTGCGTATTTAGATAATCCCGATAATAAGTTTGCAGTTAATGTTATGACAGTGTATATAGTAAACTATGGACTTGTTATATCTCTGGCAGTTCTATATTTTACATGTATAGACGCACTCGACGCAGCAGTCAACGCTACAATTAAACATTTCTGCGGTTCATGCCAGAGTATGCCATAAGTACTCTACTAAAAAGGAAGATTTTTGCCCATGTATAGGATAATGATGTTATCTGCAATATTTTTTGGCTTTTCTACCGCATCAGGTCTGCAAAAGAAAAAGAATGTTCCATTGAGAATTATAGGCTTGTCCGTTGTATTAGAAATGATCCTGTGTATGTATATGTCATTCATAGGATATCTTGTGATCACAAAAGGACGAACTATCGGCCTTAACAGTACAGGAGCTGCCCTGGGCATGATCTTGGGCGTGCTTATTTTTTCCAAGATAACTCCTCAGTACAAAAAAGTGTTTTTCGAATCCTATGTGATAGTCTTGCCTTTAATGTACGGACTTGGAAAAATCGGATGTGCTTTTGCGGGATGCTGTGCGGGTATTCCGTATAACGGTTTCATGCGTGTACACACCACCAACGGCAATCTGTTTCCGATTCAAAAGTTGGAAGCGGTAGTTTTTCTGCTTCTTTTTGCAGGTTCTCTGCTATTATATTTCAAAGATCGTTTTAATCCATCACACGCAGTAATCATCTATTGTATAGCAAAAATCGCGCTGGACTTTCTAAGGATCGGACATGTCGATCACTTAATAACCACCAATCAGATAATGTGTGCCGCCATTATGGCATTTTTTATCCTCTACACATCAAAATCATCATAATCCCCATTATCATAGCCGCCGTAGCTATCGTATTCCTTGATCTTGTCGGTAGCTCTTCTGTTGAATTGCTGCTTGAACTTTTGCTGCTTGAACTTTTGTTCCTTAAGCTTTGCTTTTGCCTTTTCTTTTGCCTTCGCTTTCTTTTTGCGCTTCAGCATAAGCTCTTCTTCATCATCTTCTTCCTCTTCTTCGTCTTCGTATTCTTCATCCTCGTCGTCGTAATCATCGTACTCTTCGTATTCCTCGTCCTCCTCATTCCTGATAAAGAGTGAGAGTCCGCGAAGATGATGCATTATAAATATCGCAACGAGTATGAATATATCGGTATATAAAAGACCTACGATATAGTAATTTTCTTTTATCAAATATCCCAGTTTAAAGCCTATAACACTTAAGATGCCCGATAAAAGAAGTGCAAACACAAGTAAGAGCCCGTGTTTTATCGCGCCCAGTATCGCGTATATGAAATCAACAAAAGATGCATCGAAATACACGAATCTACCTATCATCAGTCCGAAATAATACATCATGATAGGGCTATACTGCTCTTTGCTGACGGTAGCATCTCCAAATGTAGTAAAGCACGTCAAAACAATGATCGCATAGAACATTCCGAGCATTCTTACAGAAGCTTTATCTTCCTTGGAAATTCGTCTAAGCGGAATGATGATCTTATCAAGAACCGTGTTTATAAAACAGGTCATGGAAATAAGGAATAAAAGCAGGAAATCCTTGTTTTTATCCCATTGATAATAGAACCACTTAATCCCCATCGGCATACTGCCCATTTTCTTAGCCTGATAGAGAGGTGTAAGAAGTTCAAAAATATGGTTACAGATTATATATGCGCACGCAAATAATATTACCGATGTACTCGATATCATCATCTCGAAAAAGAGCTGCATATTATCTACAGTGCGTCTTTTAAACTCATCATGTCTTTCGCTGCTGTGAACAAGGCATACGGACATTCTGGTTCCAAACATTATGATCAAGCTGATGATCAGTAAACCGGCAAATGCCATCCCCAGAAAAATAAGCTGTTTAGCTCTGTTAAAATCCGGGTTTATATACTTATCAATCGTCATATGTCAAAAAATTCCTCCGTCAGATCATACTATATATGTTACCATATTTTTATCTTTTTCGCTCTTTTTTTAACATATTTTTTGACATTATTCTAAAAAAAGGATAAACCTTTTAGAAGATAGCGTAAATGATTCTTTACAAGTTCACGGAATATAAACTACAATATTATTATAGTTCTGAAATATCAATACACCAAAAACGCGAAGGAGGCAAGAATGTTGGAAGACAACTTTTTAACCGGTGAGCAAATGGATACTATCGGTGAGATTGCCAATATCAGCATGGGTAATTCCGCAACTACTCTTAGCTTAATGGTAAATAGAAAAGTCGATATCACTACTCCAAGTGTAAAACTTATAAAGAGAAGCGAAGCTTTGGATGATTACGAAAAGACCTGTATTTTCGTGCAGATTCACTATGTAAAAGGTCTTGAAGGAAATAATGTCCTGATTCTTAAAGAACACGACGTAAAAGTCATGACAGATCTTATGATGGGCGGAGACGGTACAAATACGGCCGGCGAGATTTCCGATCTTCATCTTTCAGCTGCTTCGGAAGCAATGAATCAGATGATGGGTACGAGTGCAACCTCTTTATCATCTATGCTCGGCGTTCCCACAGACATCAGCACTCCTATCGTAAACAGGATTGATGTTGAGAGTATCAAAGTTTTCGAGAAAATGTTTGATACTACATACGATAAATTTGTTAAAATAGCTTTTAGGATGACAATCGGCGATTTAATTGATTCCGTTATGGTACAATTATATCCGATACGATTCGCAAAAGATATGTGCAACAAATTTTATACAAAGGAAAACGCAGAGAACAATGAATAAGGCAGAAACACTTGAGATCAAAAAGCAATTTACACCGGACAGGTGTACTATCGACCACATTTGCGGATGCTATGTGGATCACGACAAAAACAAACTATTCACTTTCAGAAAAGCCTTCGGACAGCTTCCGGAGGAAGAGATGTTCAAATATCTCGATATTTTCCAGCATACTCTTGCAGGAACTTTTGGCAAGAATCTGATCAGTCTTGAGTTTCCTCTTGACCAGGAACAGCCGGGAGGTACTCAGGACTTTCTTTTGACCTTGAGGAATTCCCAACTTCAGGATGACGAGCTTGTAGATGAATTCTACGAAAAGATAATCGCCAACTATGTAAACGGCGAAAATTACTACATCATCCTCGTTCACGCAGCATATGACATTCCGGGAATCACAAGCGATGGTATCGAGATGGAGGATGCGTCAGAGAACGTATATGACTACATCCTTTGCAGCATCTGTCCCGTTAAGCTTTCAAAGGCAGGACTTGGCTACAACGAGAAAACAAATGTGATCGAAGAAAGATTCAGGGACTGGATCGTAGACGGTCCTACAAAGGGCTTCCTATTCCCTGCTTTCATCGAAAGAGACACGGATATTCACAACATGCTCTACTTCACCAAGAAGCCCGATGACCTTCAGCCTGAATTTATCGAGGCAATGTTCGGCGGAAGAGCTCCTTTGGCAGCTCCTGAGCAGAAAGGCATCTTTGATACGGTTGTTCAGAATACGATCGGAGAAAATGCCGATTACGACATAATGAAGAACATTCACGACAACTTAAATGACATGATTGAAGATCACGCAGACGATCCGGAGCCTCTTGAGCTCAATAAGAACGACGTTAAGCAACTCCTTCACGACAGCGGCGTTTCGGATGAGCGTCTCGGCTACTTTGAAGAAACCTACACAAAGTGCGCAGGTGATGAGGACTACCCTCTCCTTGCAAGTAACATTGCACATACCAAAAAGTTTGATATCGAGACTCCAAATGTTGTCATCAAGGTAAAACCTGACAGAACCGACCTTGTTGAATCCAAGATCGTCGACGGCAGACAATGCCTTGTAATCGCAGTTGATGACCACATCGAAGTAAACGGAATCAACGTAAGAACATTTATGGACAGATAAAACTACGAATTGTATACAAAAACGAGCTTACTTTTCTTTTTATTTAGAAAAGGCAAGCTCGTTTTTTGGACCTTACGCCCTATAAGTAAATTTCAAATTTTTTCAAAAATAGATAATCCCGATTGTTTCGACGGACGATTCCGTATCAATAAACTACAGGATTTGGTAATCAATTAATAATTCATACTTTTAAGCATTTCGATAGCGGTCTTATGTCTTCCATCGGAACCGGGATACTCGTACTTCTTAAGAAGACGTTCCCTCATCTCCTCAGGATGATTATATAATTGATCCATAATTCTATCAAAAGCTTGTCTCCATTCGCCCATACTAATGTACCTCCATTTGACAAACAACGATAGCGTGTACAATAGTATATTATTTTGGAGATTTGTGCAATCGGTAATTCAACCAAAAATATTAAATGTTTTTATACCAACTTCTATCCTATAGTTCAGATTGCCGCAATAGCCTTCTTCGGGCACTTTGAAACGCAAGTGTCACAATGTACGCATTTATCCTGATCGATACTTGCCACATTATTCTCTACAACGATTGCTCCCGTAGGGCAATCTCTTTCGCACATATGACATCCGATACATCCCACTTTGCAATATTTATTGACATATTTACCCATATCCTGCGACTTGCAGGCAACAGCTTCTCTTGCATCGTATGGTATGAAATCGATAAGGTGTCTCGGACAAATATCAACGCACTTTCCACAAGCCTTACACTTTTCCGTATCTACAATTGCAACACCGTTTACTACATGTATCGCATCAAATTTGCACACCGATACGCAGCTTCCGCCGCCAAGACATCCATATCCGCAAGTCTTCGAACCGCCTCCCGGAGCCTGTGCCTGGAATCTGCAGTCATCTGCTCCCTTATATTCATACTTCTGGGTTGCCTGCTCGCAGTCGCCGCTGCAATGCACAAATGCAACCATTCTCTTTGTCTTTTCAGCCTTAACGCCCATTATCGCAGAAATTGCCTGCGCTACCGGTGCACCACCGACAGGGCACTGATTTACAGCTGCTTCCCCCTGAGCTATTGCCGTCGCACATCCCGAACATCCGGGATATCCGCAACCTCCGCAGTTATTGCCGGGAAGCGCTTCCAGGATCGCAGCTTCTTTTTCATCAATATCGACATGGAGCTTCAGATCTGCAATGCCAAGGATAAATCCTATGGCAACTCCAACGCCTGCAACAACTATCGTTGCAATGATTATTCCACTGATCATAAGTCATTCTCCTTCTTTCAGCCAAGATTTGTAATTATTACTTCAAAGCTGAAAATCCCGTAAATGCGATTGCCATAAGTCCCGAAGTAAGAAGCACAAGAGGCATTCCCTTGAAGCTCTCCGGTATATCATTGTACTCCATCTTCTCGCGAAGTCCTGCCAAGATAACTATCGCAATTGTAAAACCAACGGCTGTTGAAAAACCGCAGACCGTACTACCTTCGATGGTGTAATTGTTTGTAACGTTGTTAAGTGCAACACCAAGAACCGCGCAGTTTGTTGTTATGAGAGGAAGATACACACCAAGCGCCTTGTACAGTGAGACCATATATTTTTTCAATATCATCTCAACAAACTGAACAAGCATCGCAACAACAAGAATAAACACGATTGTCTGTAAGTATCCGAGATCAAAAGGTTTAAGAACAAACCAGTAAATAGTACTACATACAAGTGATGAAAGAGTCATTACGAAAATACATGCGCCTCCCATTCCAAGCGCGGTGTCAATTTTTTTGGAAACACCAAGGAACGGACAAAGGCCGAGGAACTGACTCAAAACAACATTATTTATAAGAGAAGCGGAAAGTATGAGTACCAGAAATTCCATTATTGTATCTCTCATTATTTTTCAGCCTCCTTCTTTGCTACATTTGATTTCATTTTGTTCATTGCCGCAATAAGGAAAGCAAGTACAAAGAACGCTCCCGCCTGCTGAACGAAAATGCTGACAGGTTGATATTTAGTAAGATATTTTCCCACAATTCCAGTAATAACCGTATCAGTGCCAAGAACCGGAACATTAAATGCTGTTCCCGCACCGATAAGCTCTCTAAAAAGACCGATAACTGTAATAGCGCAGGTAAATCCTATTCCCATTCCCACTCCATCAAAGAACGAAGGTACAATTCCGTGTTTACTTGCATACGCTTCCGCTCTTCCGAAAATGATACAGTTAACAACTATAAGCGGTATATATACACCGAGCGCTTTATTAAGTGTCGGCACATATGCCTGCATAAGAAGCTGAACCAATGTAACAAAAGATGCAATTACGACAATAAACGAAGGAATCCTGACCGTAGCAGGTATAATCTTTCTTAATGCCGAAATTACCGCATTACTGAGTGCCAAAACAAATGTAGTCGCAAGTCCCATTCCGAGTCCGTTTGTGGCGGAAGATGTAACCGCAAGGGTGGGACACATACCGATCATAAGTACTAATGTAGGATTCTCAGCAATGAGACCGTTAAAAAATCTCTCGGCGGGAGAATCTTGTTCCAATCCAAGCGCGCCTTTCTTTATATCTTTGCTCATTGCTTTGCTCCTTTCTTAAGTGCTTTTTCAAAATATGCGTTGGCAACATCTACACCATCGGTAATTGCCTTAGATGTAATCGTCGCTCCGGAAATCGCCTCTATCTGAGAACCGGAATCCGAAAGCTGTCCGGACTTTACAACTGAAAATTGCACAGCGTTTTTACCCGCAAACTGAGGTGCAATGATCTTTTCCGCATTCATTCCAAGTCCGGGTGTCTCCGCGATTGAAATAATGGAGATTCCGTTCATCTTGCCACCGTTTGTTATTCCGACAGTGAATATAATCGAATCGCCATAACCTTTGGTTTTCATCTGAATTACATATCCGAGCAGATTCCCGTTCAGATCAAGTGCCTGCTTTACACCCTGTAAGCGAACTCCCTTGACAGCGAGTTCATCATACACATCTTCCAATATTTCTTCATCCCATCTGATATCATTGAATGTGATCGCATCACTGAATACGGACTGATTGGCTTTGTTCTGCGCCAACATATCCTGATATGCTATCGGATCTTTTGTAACCTGATATACAAGTCCCAAAAGAGCTCCCGCAACCAAAGTGATGATAAAAAGTATAAAGGCGTTTTTGATCATGCCAAAAAATTCTCTCATGCTTTCATCGCCTCCTTTTTAGCTTTTCCCCTGATTCCGAATGCCCTCGGAATAGTTACTCTCTCAATAAGCGGAACCAAAAGATTTCCGATTATGATTGCATACGAAACGCCCTCTGCATTTGCTCCAAAAATACGGAAGAGTCCTGTCAAAAGACCTAAGATGATTCCGTAAATATATCTTCCCTTCGGGGTAATGGGGCAGGTTACATAGTCTGTTGCCATGAAAAATGCACCGAGCATAAGTCCGCCGCCCGAAAGATGTGCGGCAATGTATCCCCAGTTAAATCCATATTCTCCAAACAAACCTACAAAAGCCACAAACGAAACGATATAACTGAAAGGAATAACATAATCGATTACTCCGACAGCAAAAAGGATGATTGCTCCGATAACAATGCAGATCATTGATGTCTCTCCTATTGTTCCCGAAGTGTTTCCTATTATCATGTTCTTGATATCAACCTGAACGCTGTTCTTAAGGTTAAAAAGCGGTGTTGCTCCCGAATATGCATCACAGTTAAAGTTTGTCATTATTGCCGGAAAAGAGATCATCAAAAAGCATCTTGCACCAAGAGCAGGATTCATGAAATTCTGTCCCACACCTCCGAAAAGTTGCTTGACCATAACGATTGCAAAAGCTCCTCCGAGCACAGGTACCCAGAGCGGCACTGCCGGCGGCAGGTTAAGTGCAAGAAGCAATCCTGTGACCACAGCGGTAAAATCATTTATAGTGATAGGCTTACGAAGCACCATAGAGCTTATGATCTCGGAAGCAACGCATGATGCGATTGAAACTCCGATCAAAAAGATACTGTAAACACCAAAATTATATATTCCATATCCGGTAGCAGGAAGAAGCGCAATAAGTACCCAGATCATAATATTCGAGGTCGTCACGCTTGATCTTACATGCGGATTGGATGACACCTTTCTCAATTTTTCCATCAAAATGTCCCCCTTACTTTTTCCTATTTGCAAGCTGAATTTTTCTCATACCTTTGATCAGCTGAGTAAGCTGTCTCCTCGCAGGACAAATATAACTGCAGCATCCGCACTCGCAACATTCCATTCCGTATAACTGAAGGAATTTTTTCTCATCGTTATGTTCTACCGCATCGGCAAGATTCTTGGGAATGAGTCTTTCAGGACACACTTCAACACACCTTGCGCAGTTAATGCAGGCCGACGGTTCAAACTGTGAAACGGCATCTTTTGTAAGGCATGTAAGCGCAGATGCAGTCTTTGTAGTGGGAACATCAAGATCAAATATGGCAAATCCCATCATGGGACCACCGGAAATAATCTTGGCAGGCTCCTTGTAAAAGCCTCCGGCATCATCTAAAAGCTGAGTGTAGCTTGTTCCTATTCTTACTTTGTAGTTTCTGGGATTTGCAACGGCATCTCCTGTGATGGTAACGATTCTCTCCATCAAAGGTCTGCCCTCTTTTACAGCTCTGCAGACAGCACAAAGTGTATCAACATTATCAACGATACATCCCGCATCCGCAGGGAGCATTGATGAGTTGATCTCTCTACCCGTAACGGCATAAATGAGCATACGCTCAGCGCCCTCGGGATATTTAGTCTTTACAGCCTTTACGCTGATATTTTCTAAGTCCTTTGTAAGATCTCTGAATATCTTGATCGCGTCCGGCTTATTATCTTCAATCGCAAGTATTCCTCTGGCATTAGGGAAAATGCTAACGGCAATCTTCAGTCCTTCCAAAAGCAGTTCAGGTTCCTCGATCATACGCCTGTAATCGGAAGTCAGATATGGTTCACATTCTGAGCAGTTAGCAATTACATAATCGATCTTATCGGGTTCCTTCGGTGAAAATTTAACAGCGGTAGGGAAACCTGCACCTCCCATACCTACCACGCCGGCCTCTCTGACAGCCTCGATCTTGTCTTCAGCGGTCATCTCGTCATAGCGCTTACGCGGTCTGAATCTCACCTCTTCATATCGTTCATCGTTCTCAACGATAATACTCTCACACATAGCTCCCGTAGCAAGTCGTCTCGGTTCAATCGCGACAACAGTACCGGAAACAGTTGCATAAATAGGCGCAGACACAAAACCGTTTGCCTCCGCAATCTTCTGTCCGGTCAAAACATGGTCTCCTACGGCAACTATGGCCTTTGCCGGTGCACCAATGTGCTGTGACAAAGGATATACCAAGTCTCCTTTTGGTAGCACTGATTTTATGGGCTTACCCTTAGTTAACTCTTTGCCTTCATAAGGATGTATGCCGCCCTTAAAAGTACCTTTTGCCATTTCCTACCCTTCTTTCGATTGTTTTAGAAAAATATTTACCTGAATAGATAATTTCAGATTGGTTTTTTATACCACTGCTTTAATTGTATCAAATTTTTAATCAAAATTAATGATTAATCTCAAAAATTGCGGATATTATTTTAACAAAATACTGCTTTAGTTTTTGTGGTACAATTATTTATAAGGTGATTTTTGAAAGTAGGTATAACTTAGCATGAAGAAAAGTGTCAAAAACATCACATTTTCAGACGATCATATCATCCACAAACTTCCGCAGATGCTCGGATGCAGCAATGACGACATATTATTTATAGATATAGAAACAACCGGCCTTTCTCCCAGAAACTCAGACATTTATATGATAGGCCTCTCTTATTGTGAAAACGATTCCTGGCGAATTGTCCAGCTTTTTGCAGAAAACACGGCCGAAGAAGCCCATATTCTCAAGGTGTTTGCCAGAAATTACGGCAATCACTCCAAGATAATCAACTTTAACGGAGACAGATTCGATCTTCCTTTTTTAAAAAACAAGTTTGATAAATATAAGATTACAAATCCCATCGAAGATGCAGATTCAATAGATCTTCAAAGGATCATACGTCCTTATCAGGATCAGCTAGGTCTCATAGATTGCAAACAGAGAACAATCGAGATGTACCTTGGTACCACAAGAAAGAATAAACATAACGGCAAAAGTCTTTTGCCCATTTATGCTTCATATAAAAAGACAATGGCAAGGCAGCCTCTTGAGATTCTTTTCCTTCACAACTATGAAGACGTAAAAGGAATGTTTGCTCTGTTACCGATGTTCCTCTTCCTCAAGTTCTTTTCACTTTTTAGGAATATGCCCGGAACATCGATCAAAACGGATGAACCAATTTCGCCCGAGAATTATCTTGCCTCCGATTTGCCGGATGAAGAAACTGTTCTTCCCGTAAAAGCAAAAAAGGTTCAGGCCAATTATTACAATGATTATGAAGGCAATCTCAAGAAAGAAATATTCATGAAGCTCGAGCTTCCCTTTGCACTGCCGTCTTCTTTGACAGGACATCTTGATGACTGTTATTTCAAGACAGACAAGGATGAAGCGATCTTAAGAGTTCCTATATATGAGGCGGAGCTTAAATATTACTATTCCAATTACAACGATTACTACTATCTTCCAAAAGAAGATACGGCAATCCACAAGTCAATCGCATCATTTGTTGACAAGAAGTACAGGGAAAAGGCTAAGCCCGATAATTGCTACACCAAGAAAAGCGGGCAATATCTTAGAGAATGGAACCTTGTATTCACACCCTTTTTTAAGTCAGACTACAAGGATGAAAGAATATTCTTCGACCTCAATGCTAATCTTAAGCAAAGTCGCTTTGCTTTAAGTGTATACGCATCGCACATAATTGCACATATTCTTGAAATCTAAAAGGCTTTCGCACCGGATAAGTGTGAAAGCCTTATTTCTTGTTAAATAGTATATTTACTTTAGTTCAAGGGTCTTTCGTAATAGAAAGAGTTCTTTCTTACGTAACCCATATCCTTATAATTTATGATCTGTTCTGTGCTTCCGATAAAGAGTATTCCGCCGGGAGCAAGTGAATCATAATATTTTCTGAATATCTCGTCCTTAGCTTCTTCAGTGAAATAAATAAGCACGTTTCTGCATACAAGGAGATGACAATCCTTCGGATACGGATCTCTCAAAAGATCTGCCTGCTTGAAAGTAACTCTTGATTTAATCTCATCGGATACCTTCATCTTTCCGTCAGCAGTCTCTTCAAAAAACTTGGTTTTAAATTCTGCCGGAACGCCGGCAACTTCCTTTTTATCGTAGATTCCCGCCTTAGCTTTTGCAAGAACAACCGCATCAAGATCGGTCGCAAGAACGTTTATCTGATTTAACGGCATGTGCTTTGAAAGCATCATAACAATAGTATATGGCTCGTCACCTGTAGAACAAGCAGCGCTCCAGATCTTGAGATTTTTGCCAAACTTATTCATAAGTTCGGGAACCATCTCTTTATCCATCAAATTCCACTGATCTGCATTTCTGAAGAATTCAGAAACATTGATAGTAAGATAGGATACAAAAGAATCAAGCGCCTCTCTGTCCTTCTTTATAAGATCGGCAAAACCATCATAGCCCTTTACATCATACTTCCCTATGAGGGTATCGATTCGCCTCTTCATCTGTTTTTCTTTATATGAATTGAGGTCAATCTTAGTCAGATCATAGACTGCTTTTTTAAACCACTCATAATCATATGCCATGGATAATCCTCCTGATTCTTTTTCTTTTATTTTATTATAGTGCGAATTGTATGTAAAATTAAAAAAAAATAAAAACCGGCATTTCTGCCGATTTTTATTTTTATATGATGTTTAGAAACTATTAGTTCTCTTCCTGTTCCTGCTCTGCAATAACCTTATCGATATCTACAGAAACAACATCTCCGCTCTCGGCCTCTTCTTCCTTCTCAGGAGCGAACATAGCCTTGATTGAAAGGCTGATCTTCTTCTCCTCTTCATTGAAGTCTACAATCTTAGCTTCAACTTCCTGGCCAACCTTAAGTACGTCAGCAGGCTTCTCAACATGCTCCTTAGCAATCTGAGAAACATGAAGAAGTGCGTCGATACCGGGCTCAAGCTCTACGAATGCACCGAAATCAGTCATTCTTGCAACTTTACCGGTTACAACATTACCTACAGCATACTTAACTGTAGCATCCTTCCAAGGATTCTCGTTGTCGAACTTTCTTGAAAGCGCGATCTTGCTTCCGTCGATGCTCTTAACGAGTACCTTAACAGTGTCACCGATCTTGAATGCTTTCTTAGGGCTCTCAACACGTCCCCAGCTCATCTCTGAAATGTGAAGAAGTCCGTCTGCTCCGCCAAGATCGATGAAAGCACCGAAATCTGTAACGTTCTTTACAACGCCTTCTACAACATCGCCAACTTTGATTGAATCAAAGAGCTTCTTAGCCTGCTCAGCCTTCTCTGCTGTAACAAGCATTCTTCTGTTACCGATGTATCTTCTTCTCTTAGGATTGTACTCAGTAACAACAAATTGGATCTCCTGATCCTGATACTTTGAGAGATCTTTCTCATAACTATCGGAAACAAGGCTTGCAGGTATGAAGATTCTAACTTCGTCAACAACAACTGTAAGTCCGCCCTCGAGAACCTGTACAACCTTAGCTGTAAGAACTTCCTTGTTATTGAAAGCTTCTTCGATTCTCTTGTTTCCTCTGTCGATAGCGAGTCGCTTGTATGAAAGAATAACCTGTCCATCTGCGTCGTTTGTCTTGAGCACTTTGACATCCATAGTGTCACCGACTTTGACTACAGTTGTAAGGTCAATACTGTTATCGTTGCTATATTCGTTCTTAGTCAAGATACCATCGGACTTGTAACCAATGTTAAGAATTATCTCGTCAGGCTTAACGTCAATAACAGTTCCCTCAACAACCTCCCCCGTGTGAATTGTTTTGAAAGATGCGTTAAGCAACTGTTCAAAAGTTTCTTCTGACATAATTCTGAACCTCCTCAATAATGTTCTTTGGGGTTGATGCCCCGGCGGTAATCCCCACTAGTTTAACCGCTTCCTTTCTCTCTAGATGCAAGTCATCCAGTGTCTGAATAAAATATGTTTTGGCACATTTCTGATTGCAAATTTCGTATAGTTTTCTCGAATTTGAACTATGTGCCCCTCCGATCACTATCATCACATCTGCCTTGGATGCAATGTCTTCTGCTTCGGACTGTCGCTCGTCAGTAGCGTTACATATAGTATTCACAATATTAATATTGTAACCGTTATTCCCAAAGATTTCAACGGTTTCTTGAAATTTATTCTTGTTAAATGTAGTCTGAGAAACTATAGTATACTCTTTTTCTCGGTCACCACGGAACTTTTCGGCACTTTCGGGTGAATCGATAACAAAAACTTCACCATCGGCATAACTCACAATTCCCTCGACCTCGGGATGATTTGCACTTCCGACTACTATTATGGATTTGCCTTTCCCGCTTTCCTCAGAAACTATCTTATGTATGCGCTTTACAAAAGGACATGTCGCATCAATGATCTCAAGCCCCGTCGCAGCTATTTTTTCATGAACTTCCCTGGTAACTCCGTGAGATCTTATAACTATTATCCCACTTTTTATTCCCTCAAGTTCATCAACGGACTCAATGACCTTAACGCCCTTTTCCTCCATATCTTTTACAACTATCTCATTGTGTATTATGGGGCCGTATGTGTATATATTCATTCCCGGGTTATTCTTTATCTGCTCATAAACGGTATCTACCGCCTTTGTAACACCAAAACAAAAACCCGCATGTTCAGCCAGGATTACTTCCATCTGTTTCCTTTCAAACGCCCTTATAGAGCTCAATAATCTTATCTTTAACTTCCTCGATCGTCATATCCGAAGAATCAAGAAATACCGCATCATCTGCCTGCTTAAGCGGAGATATATCTCTGTGCATATCCCTGTAATCTCTGTCTATAATGTCCTTTTCGATTTCTTCGAGATTGCAATCAATCTTCTTCGCGACAAGTTCCTTGTATCTTCTCTCCGCGCGCACACGTGAGCTTGCTGTAAGATAAACCTTAAGGTCCGCACCGGGAAGCACCACTGTTCCGATATCCCTTCCGTCCATTACGACATCAGTCTTCTCGGCGAGCTTCTGCTGAAGTTCCACAAGTTTCTCTCTCACGGCTGCATTTACACTTATTGCGGAAGTCATGTTTCCCACTTCCTCTGTTCTTATAAGTCCGTTTACGTTTTCGCCGTTTAAATATACAACCTGCTCGTTGTTTTCATGCTTTATTGTAATATCGGCCTCTTTACAAGAACCGGCTACCTTTTCGCTTTCATCTGCGCCAATTCCGTTTTTTAACATGTAAAGAGCCATTGCTCTGTACATAGCGCCTGTATCCACATAAATAAATCCAAGCTCCTGCGCAACCTTTCTTGCGATTGTGCTCTTTCCCGCTCCCGCAGGTCCGTCTATAGCAATACTTCCAGCCATTGTAACAATTTCCTCCTAAAAATTAACCGTTCATTCCGGCGCTTTCTCCCGCAAGTCGTCCCGTAGACCATGCAACCTGCAGATTAAATCCTCCGGTCTCGGCATCGATATCCAAAACCTCTCCCGCAAAGAATAGTCCCTTAACAAGCTTTGATTCCATCGTTGAAGGATCTATCTCTTTGACATTGACACCACCTCTGGTGATTATCGCTTCATTAAAGTTTCGCGTGCCCACAACCGTCATCGGCACACTCTTTATGAGCTTTACAAAGCTTAGTCTCTCCTCTTTGGTGATATCATGAACCGCTTTTTCGGGATCGATACCTGAGAGATTAATCATAACAGGAATAAGCTTTGTTGGAAACAGTCCGCCCAAAGCATTCTTAAATTGCTTGTTTATAGCACCTTCAAAATCCCTGAGAATCCTTTTATCAAGCTGTTCCTCGGAAAGAGCGGGCTTAAGATCAAGCAAAAGCCTTGCATTTGCATTCTCTTCATAGTGACAGCTCGCCGTTAGAACCAGCGGTCCGCTCACTCCAAAGTGTGTAAAGAGCATCTCTCCAAAGCCGTCATATACTGGCTTGTCCGCTTTTTTCTTTTTACCGGCAGACTTTTCTTTTTCTTCTTTTTGGGACAAAAAGAGCTTTAACCCGACATTCTTAAGTGATAGCCCCTGCAGATCCTTGCACCAGTCCTCTTCTATCACAAACGGAACAAGTGAAGGCACTGGTTTTACAAGCGAGTGTCCAAGATTCTTCGCAAACTTGTAGCCGTCTCCCGTAGAACCTGTAGAAGGATATGACACGCCTCCCGTGCACACTATCACACCGTCAAACTCTTCTCTTGTGATCGGGTCACCTTTCTTTGAATATGTTATCGCAGAAACCACGCCTCCGCTGCTTTCCACAGATAAAACTTCCGTATCGAATATAACCTTTACACCGGCTTTTTTTACGGCGTTGTAAAGAGTCCTTATTATATCGGATGAGTGGTCTGAAACGGGAAATACTCTGTCTCCGCGCTCAACCTTCAGCTTACATCCGTTGTTTTCAAAAAAGTCCATAACAGCGCTGTTATCATATCCGTACACTGCGCTGTACAAAAATCTCGGATTTCTTTTGACGTGTCCAAAAAAATCCGTGACATCACAGGCGTTTGTTACGTTGCAACGCCCCTTGCCCGTTATGTAAATCTTTTTCCCGGGCTTTTCATTCTTCTCAAAAACAGTGACGCTCGCGCTGCTCTCCGCAGCAGCAAGCGCCGCCATCATCCCGGCTGCCCCGCAGCCGATAACCGCTATTTTTTTCATATACTGCTAATCCTTAAACAAATCAAAACTAAACTTATGCCGGACTATCATCTTTTGCAATGATATTTCCGAGCATCATCGGATCGTCTGAAGCAAAATCTATCTCGTCGTTAAGATAAACCTGATAATTATTCCATGCCTCTTCCAACATCTTAAGGTCCGCCTTCACCTCATTCGGCCTTCTCATACAAAGCGCAACCACGAGGGCATTTATGACACTTAACGGTGCCACAAGCGAATCAACTATCGATGCCATCTCACTTCTTGCAAGAAGATTGCAGGAAGAATAAAGATTCATGGGTGAATGAACGGAATCCGTAATGGTTATAACCTTCGCATTCCTGTCATTGGCAAATTCCATGCACTTAAGAGTTCTCATGGAATATCTCGGGAAACTGATACCTATTATCGCATCCCTGTCGCCTATCCTTATCATCTGCTCGAACATTTCCGAGACACTTGTAGTTTTGATTATAACATTATTACCTCTGATCATGTTGAGATAAAAATGTAAAAAATCTGCCAAAGGCTCACAACTTCTTATACCAACTATATAGACCGTCCTCGCCTTTAAGATGATATCAACAGCCGTCTTAAAAGCCGCCACGTCTATATTGTTAATGGTATTCTCGATATTTGCCATATCGGACTGAAGGATTGTCGAAAGAATCTCACCTTCACTGCTTTTCCCAAACTTTCTTCCGACCTTTTCAACGGAGCCGAACTTGTCGCTTACCCACACCGAAAGCGCCTTCTGGAAAGCAGGATAGCCATCGTATCCAAGGCTCATGGCAAATCTGACAACAGTTGATTCACTCATACCCACGATCTTGCCAAGCTCAGCAGCCGTCATAAACACAGCCTGCTCGTAGTGATCGCAAATATAAGTTGCAATCGACTTCTTGCCTTTACTCATCTTGGAGTAACATTCATTTATTCTTGTTATTACATCTTCATCATTTTCAAATTTCATAGACTGAATGCCTTATACGCCGATTCAAGCATAGAAACTGAAGTTGCCTCATCAAGATCGTAGTCACCTGTAACCGCCATACAGCCTGCTCCGTGAATATAGATCCACATCTTCATAAAAAGCTGCTGTGCGTTGCTAATGCCGTCATCAGACGCTCTTTTGATCTCTTTTACAACGTTTTCTTTTGAACCGTTTACAAGATCATACATACTCTTCTTCTCGTCACCCTGTTCGGATACAAAAAGAAGTTTAAATAAATAGGGGAATTTCTGGGCGAACCCAATATAAGCAAGACCGAGGTCCACAAACGGAACCTCATGATTTTTGGAACAATCGTTGTAGTAATCTTCATAGTATGCGGCCGCCTTGTCATAGACATCTTTCTTAAGCGCATCCATACTATCATAAATACGGAAAATAGGCTGTGTTGAACACCCTGCCGCCGCTGCGAGCTTCCTGGACGTTATCTGCTCGAACCCTTCTCTCTTGGTAATCTTAAATGCTGCATTTACAATCTCTTTTTGCGTAATTGTCGCTTTCCTGGACATACAATCCCCTCCCAACATAATTCTGCATAGATTCATATAAAAGCATGCGTTATCATTTTACAGAATTAACGATAGAGTGTCAACGAATTTCACTACTGTCCAAACATTACCTGGTCTTTAAAAAGATTTCCTCATCTGCTGCAACTTTATCCAGAGGATATATCTGCATATACTCATCCATGAGACTCTTTGCACCTGCAAAATCTCCCTTATACTCATATGCACATATTCTGTTAAACATCAGCGCCTGCTGCACTGCGCTGTCATTAAGTCCTATTGCGGCATCAAAAGTAACGATTGCTTCCCCAAAAGCATTTCCCGCCTCTTCTTCATTGCCGGAATCCAGATAGAATCTGCCCTTGTTGATCTGGCACATACCAAGCTGATTACTGATATTTGCACTCTTTGAATTAGACTTCAAATATTCCTTATAAACGCTGATAGCATAGTCATACTGCTGCAATCTCTCATAAGACTGGCCCAAAAGAAGCACTACAGACTCTTTCGTATCATGTCCGCCGTTCTCTTTGTTGGCTTTACTGAGATAATTCTGCGCCTCAGCATCGTTTCCGAGGTAAAAATACATTTCACCCTTCTCGAAATTGGACATGGTCTTCTCGCCACTGTCAAGCGCATGCTGAAGTATGTTCTTGGCCTTATCTTCCTTGCCGTTTTCAGCATATGCCTTGTAGATCATTACTATCATGGAATAATCTTTGTCATTAAGACGGATTGCGCTGGTGAAATCTGCATCTGCGTTTTTCTCCTCACTTTCGCCCGCCTTAAGTTCGCATACTCCCCTGAGGTAATATGCGGTCGGATCTTTGTCTCGAAGACTCAAAATGGCATCATAGATTCCTTTTGCCCTGTTGAAATCCTCGAGTTTCATATATGCCTCGGCAAGGTAATAGTTGGTGTCAAAATCCATATCATCAACTATTCCGTCGTCCGCAGCAAGAGAAGCCAGAAACTCCTGTGCTGCCTCTTCTTCTTTATCACTGTATAAGTATGCTATTCCTCTGCCCCTGTGGACAAGGCACGCGTCTTCACCGTCCTCTTCAGCTTTATCAAAACTTGCCAATGCTTTTGCATACTCATGACTGTCTATGTAAGCAAAACCGGCATCAATACCATGTCTGCCTGCAAAAGATCCGCATCCGCTCAGAGTAACAGAAATACATATTGCGCCCGCAATAATCCTGTACTTCACATTTAACCCCCTAATTATCCCAAATATGCAATAACCTCTACTTCACAAAGAACATCCTTGGGAAGCTTTTTAACTGCCACACAACTTCTTGCAGGCTTTCCTGTGAAGTATTTCTCATATACGCCGTTAAATGCCGCAAAATCACTCATCTCTGCAAGGAAGCATGTTGTCTTAATAACATGCTCATAGTCTGTTCCGGCTGCCTTAAGAATCTCACCGATATTCCGGCATACTCTCTCTGTCTGATCTTCGATAGTTGTTGTGTCGATCTGACCTGTCACGGGATTGATCGGAATCTGTCCCGATGCATAGAGAAATCCTCCTGCCTTTATTGCCTGTGAGTAAGGTCCGATAGCTGCCGGAGCCTTATCTGTAACAATGTATTCAATCGTATGTTCTTTCACTTTATAAATCCTCCTCCAAAAATATAGTTTTTCTATTTACTCGTTCTCGCCTCCAAATACTGCGGTAACGTAGAAACCTCTCGCGTTCTCCTCGACCTTCGTAACAACTCCCTCTCGCTCAAGCATGCGCTCTCTGAAAGGAAAATTACCCGACATGGCAAGTGACGGATCTATCGTATAATAATAATTGCTCGGAAGTACACCCTCCGTGACCGTGACATGATCACCTTCTTTTAACAGTCCCGGTCGTTCCATTTTAAATGACATTTCTCTAGACATTTTAACACTCCTGATCAGTCTTTTACAATCGCGTGCTGAAGCAAGTACTGATGCCACCTTTCATAAGATGAAGCCTTCAAATGTATATCATCTGTAGATAATTCTTCCAATAAATTTCCGTTTTCATCATCCACAGCTTCATTCATATCAAGATAAAAAATATCTACGTTATTTGCCAAATGAGACAGCGCCTCATTTCTCTCATTTATTCTCTCGTTGGTAAATATCTTGTCATTGCTGCTCTTATTCTCGGTAACATGCATGATGCTCTGTATATAAATTATCGCATCGGGCTGAAGTTCCCTTATTCTGGCAATAACTTCCGCATACTTGGCAACAAACGTCTCCGTTGTACCGGTTCCAAGCTCGTTAAGACCAAGCATGATATATATCTTGCCATAAGGCTCATCCTTCTCAAGAGCCTCTTCAACAGTCATCTTCTTGCCTTCTTCATCCTTAAGGAAATCATTTTCAAGGACACTGTAAATGCTCAGAGAAACCTTGGCATAGAACATCGCCTGCTCATCAAGTCCCTCACAGTACTCCGAAAGTCCTACGGTTCTTGAATCTCCTATAAAAAGAGCATCTGCAAAATAATCGTCCGTAACTTCCTTAAACGTAATTTCTTCAGGTGAAGAATCATTTCCCGAAACATCGTTTCCTGAGATATCATTGCCTGAAACATCGGCAAGCAGTGCAGCCGCATCGCCTATATCATCTTCCTTTGCAGCCATAACGCTTTCTTTATCAAAAATCTGCCAGGGCATAACGCCGTTCGAAATACCTTTTATCATGACAACAAAAAGAGGCTGTTCCGCAGGATCGAAATCCGCAGAATAATCAGCATAGATTGAGCCCTTCGCAACAAATGTAACAGCGGATATTATTATTGAAAATACCACCACGCCCGTCACCAGCGGACAAGTCTTAAAACAATTCATTACATACACTTTCTATCAGAATGCAAAATACATAAACGGATTACCTGCCGAATTAGTCAGACTGTAAACCGAAAACCAAAACAACACAAATAAACATATCATGATCAGAGGATTCTTCCTGTGATTTTCAAAAAACTTAAACACATGCGGAATCAGAAGAACCAATCCCACAGCCAAAAGACCTCCGTATATACCAAGATTTTTTATATAATCATTGTTATTTACAGCGATACCCGCTCCAAAGAACGGGAAAAGTCTCTTAAAGTAGTTCAAGAGCATCTCTGCATTGGATATTGCAAATATAACCCATGTAAGCGGTATGAGAACAAGTACGTTAAATCTTCCCACGATTGCCTTTAATACTCCGGGAAGTTTGAATACCACGAAACGCTCACACATTATTATTACAAAAAGAATAAGTCCCCACAAAATAAAATTGAGGGTCACTCCGTGCCAGAAGCCTGTAACAAGCCATACAACAAGGAGATTCAACACAATCCTTACAGCACTCACTCTGCTTCCGCCCATAGGAATATAGATATAATCCCTAAACCATGATCCGAGCGTTGCATGCCATCTTCTGTAAAACTCGGAAACGCTTGCCGAACTGTACGGATGATCAAAGTTAACGACAAAAGGAAATCCGAGCATAACCGCAATTCCCGATGACATAAGAGAATATCCCCAGAAATCATAGAACAGCTGAAGCGAATATGTCACCGCACCAATCCAGGCAAACGGAGTCGAGATACTCTCATATCCTATTGTTCCGATTTCCTTCCAAAGCATTGCGTAATGATCTGCAAGAAGAACTTTCATCGCAAGACCTACAATAAAATACTTAAGTCCGTCTTCGATATTTGCAAATATCTCTTCTTTAGAGCTCTTTGATGCTCCGGGAATAAGTTCGAGATTATCGCTATAATCCGAATAGCGCATGATAGGTCCCGAAACCACCTGAGGAAACATGCAAAAATAAGCCGCAACGTCCTTGAAGAGCGGCTTAGAATCAATCTTACCGTTATATGAATCCGCCTGAAAAGAAATCATCTTGAAGGTATAGAAACTGATTCCGATAGGTATAAGGCTTCCGTCAACAAACTGTCCCAAAAGTTTAAATGTAACGAGCGTAGCCGCATCAAAGATCACAATCAAAGCAAGAAGGGCCTTCTTTTTCTTGCCCTCAACGCTTCTGACTGCTCTTGCGAACAGATAGTTGACAACAACCGCTCCCAAAAGAGCCGGAAACATATTCAGGTTTCCGACAGAATCGATGCTTCCGACAACATAAAAGATCAAGCTGCCCAAAAGCAGGGTCCACGTCCTGAATTTGACGGGAGTCACATAAAACAATATTAAAAACGCAGGTAAAAACCTAAAAATAAAAGTTATATTCGAAAAACTTATCATTTAACACATTTCCCAAAAATATTAATTGCCGGTGTTATCAGAGTTATCCGTAGTACCGGACCTGCCGGCACCCGCATTGTTTATCTCAGCAAGTTTTGTCTTTGAAGACGTAGCACTCTGCGATTTAGGGAAATTACTGATGATCAGATCGTACTTCTCCTTCGCCTTATCAATGTCTCCATTATCATAATAAGAGTTTGCAAGGTAATAAATTATATTTACATCATCCTTATTATATTGATAAGCCTTTGCAAATTTCTCTATAGCAACCGTGTAATCTTTTTTCTTATAAGCTTCTTTTCCGTCTTCATAGTAAATATTGGCAAGATGGGATCCTACTTTTTGCATGAGCGCACTGTAAAGTTCCTTAAACTCTGTAGAAACTTCCTTTTCGTTCTCATCAATATTTACTTTCTCAAGTGCAAGAGCAATACCGTCAATGTTGGTCGGATCTTCCATGTAGATCTTAACCGCCTTCATAAGACATGTGCTCGCAGCATCCTGATTCTTACCTACTTTCTCATTAAGATCGTCAAGCTGCTTCTTGAGCTTAGCGATCTGCTGCTCGTACTCTCCTATCTGAGCCGACTTTGAATCAGATACTTCACTTATACCGGTGATGGTTCTGTTATTGTTGGATGTAATATTTTTTATCCTCTGAGGAAGTATCAAAAAGCAAGATACCGCAATTCCAAGTACGATACCAAGAACTATTCCCCAGATTGATCCCGACTTTGTAAGCGCAGACTGCTTACGAGGCTGGATTATCATCTCGTTTCCGCTGTTATATCTGATTGTCTCATTACTTCCTGATGATGCGGCGTCGGATACAAGTTTGCCACCCTCTCCGGGAAGAAGCATGTTATCGGCTTCCTTAAGGTATCTTCTTGCCATAAGGTTTCCGGTATCAAGCTTAAGAACCTTCTGGGCTTCAACCTTAGCTCTGTCAAAATTGCCCGCTTTAAGATATAAGAGCGCCAAAAGAAGGTGTGCCTTAATAAATCCGGGATTTAAGGAAAGCACCTTCTTAAGCTGTATCACCGCAAGATCCAAGCTGTCCTGACGGCAATAATTATATGCAATATTAAACTTCTTTATAGTCTGATTGATGTCCTCAAGTTTAGCCGGACTGTTTCTGACCATATCCATATAGTCATCAGCAATATTGTCTTCGGGTCTGAAGTTCTTACTGATAACCCATTCCGAAAGTGCAGCAACAACTTCACCCATCTCATAATAAACAAGTCCCAACAGATTTCTCGCATCGATATTGTTCTTGTTCATCCTAAGGCTCTGCTGCAAAGACTCTATAGCCCCCGTTAAATCTCTGACTCCCGCTTTTTCAAGACCATCGTTATAAAAAAAGTTTGATAAGCTCTCAAGTTTTTTATATGTAGCGATAGCCATTACTTACTCCTTTTTGTACTCTCTGATTCTTGCTTAGCGTCCTTAAGAAGCTTTATGAGTACATCCGACATATCATCAAGATCCTGATTGTAGATAATGTCCTCAGCGTCTTCAATTTCCAGACTGGGCTTGAACTTTTTAAGTTCCTCTTCAAAATTTATCATTATTCTTCCTCGTTTATAGCATCTGTTTAAGTTGTCCGGCAAGGTACAAAGATCCTGCTGCAAAAACAACATCTTTTGACTTGCGAACAGTTATGACATCGGTTACCGCATCCCTTACATTGCTGTAGTACTTGATGGGAACTCCGATTATATTGTGTTGTTCCTTACTGTCTTCAAAGGCACTCTTAAGGTCCGATACAGAAACAGATCTCTCCGTTCCAAGGACAGTTACGAATATCGCGTCAAACGTTCCGCTTGTAAGCACTCTGTCAATAACGTCTTTGTACTGCTTATCCGCGACCATGCCAAACAACAGCATCTTTCTTCCTTCCGAATCAATTGCTGTTGCACATTTAATAAACGCTTCTATTCCATCTATATTGTGAGCACCGTCAACATAGACACCAGGCCTTACTTCTTCCATTCTGGCATCCCATTTGGTACTCATAAGGCCTTCTCTGATGTCAAGTTCTGATATCTCAGCGCCTTTATCGCGCAAAATTTCTGCCGAAGCAATTGCCAAAGCGGCGTTTTCCGCTTGATAAAGAGCTTCGGTAGTAACCTTTAACTCAACATAATTATCATATAAGGAATTATATGAAAAAGCAACGTATTTGTTCCCCGCTTCATCCTTCACAGTCTCCACATCCGTAATACTTTTTTCGTCTACGGACACAACTCTGGAATCCATCTCAAGGGCTTTGCTTTTGATAACTTCGCTGCATTCTTTTCTCTTGTCAAAAAATACCACAGGCACACCTTTTTTGATTATGCCTGCCTTCTCTCCCGCTATCTCGGGAAGTGTATCTCCAAGGTACTGCATATGATCGTAGCCTATCTCGGTAATAACACAAAGAAGTGGTGATTCCACGGAATTAGTTGCATCAAGCCTTCCGCCAAGCCCCGTCTCCATTACAAGATAGTCCACAGAGTAAACATCATATAAAAGCATCGATTCAAAGAATAAGAACTCGAAGTACGTCGGGAAATACTCACCGTTTTTGTACTCCATGATCCTTTTTAACAATTCGATAAAGACTTCCGAAAAGACACCGTCGGTCACCATTTTGCCGTCGATGCAAAACCTTTCGTTGATCTTCATAAGATGCGGAGATGTAAACATTCCGACTTTATATCCCGCTTTCATCAGGATATTTGACAGATAGCTGCACACGGAACCTTTTCCGTTTGTGCCTGCCACATGAATTATTTTCATGTTCTTGTCCGGATTTCCCAAAAAGGCCAGAAAATCCTTTGTATCTTCGATTGTATGTTTATCGGTAAAACCGGGAACAGTATTCAGAAACTCCTCACACTCTCTGATATCCAACTTTTCATCGTTGTCCGAGCGCCTGATAAACTCCTCCACTTTTTTCATTAATTCGTTATGCATAATCACACCACTAAGCTTATACTCGATTATCTAAGAGTACTACCCGCATCCCCCAATGCGGGTAGCATCTGTATATTTAATTACTTCGCCAGCTGTTTAAGTCTTTCTGTAATCTGGTCGTATGTCTGCTGGTACTTCTGCTGTTTCTCTTTTTCCTCTGCGATCTTATCCGCAGGAGCCTTTGCAAGGAACTTCTCATTGCTGAGCATGTTCTGTGAACGCTTAAGCTCTCCCTCAAGTTTCTTCTGTTCCTTGGTAAGACGCTCTATCTCTGCAGAGATGTCAACAAGGTCTGAGAAAGGAATATATACCGTTGCTTCCGCAAGCACTACGGAAACAGCATCATCTGCGATTCCATCCTTATCCTTCTGGCATACAGATTCTGAAGCATACGCAAGTGATTCAAAGAAAAGCTTACCTGTTGTGAAGATATCAAGCACTTCATCGCTGTCACTTACAACAAATACTTTGGCCTTTCTTGAAGGAGCAACGTTCATCTGTGTACGAACGTTACGGATTCCTCTTACGGCTTCCTTAATTGTCTCGATAGCCTTCTCATCTGATGCAAAATTCCACTCATCCTTGTATACCGGCCAATCTGAGATCATGATCGACTCTTCTTCATCCTGAAGTGTGCAGAAAATCTCTTCTGTAATGAAAGGCATGTAAGGATGAAGGAGCTTGAGCGCATTTATAAGCACTGTCTGAAGTGTCCAGAGCGCTGCCTTATGTGACTCCTTGTCATCCGAATTATAGAGACGGGGCTTAACCATCTCGATGTACCAGTCACAGAACTCATCCCAGATAAAGTCATAAACCTTCTGAACCGCGATTCCGAGCTCGAAGTGATCCATGTTATCCGTTACTTCTTTAATGGTATTGTTGAGCTTAGAAATGATCCATTTATCAACAGGCTCAAGTCCCGCAGGTGCAGGCTGATGGATAGCACTCTTTTCGCCATCCTCCATGTTCATCATGATAAATCTTGAAGCATTCCAAACCTTATTTGCAAAGTTACGGCTGTTCTCAACTCTCTCATTATAGAAACGCATGTCGTTACCGGGTGCGTTACCAGTGATAAGTGTGAGTCTGAGAGCATCGGCACCGTAGTTCTCGATAATATCAAGAGGATCGATACCGTTTCCGAGCGACTTACTCATCTTTCTTCCCTGAGAATCTCTTACAAGACCGTGGAAAAGAACTGTCTTGAACGGGAATGTTCCCATGTTCTCATAACTTGAGAAGATCATTCTGATAACCCAGAAGAAGATAATGTCATAACCTGTTACAAGTACGTCTGTAGGGAAGAAGTACTTAAGGTCTTCAGTCTCATTTGGCCATCCGAGTGTCTCAAAAGGCCAGAGAGCTGATGAGAACCATGTATCAAGAGTATCGGGATCCTGTGTGAAGTGAGTCTTGCCGCACTTAGGACATACTGTAGGAGCCTCTTTTGATACAACAACTTCTCCGCACTCGTCACAGTAGTATGCAGGGATTCTGTGTCCCCACCAGAGCTGTCTTGAGATACACCAGTCACGGATGTTATCTGTCCAGTTGAAATATGTCTTCTCCATTCTCGGAGGAATAAGCTTGATATCGCCGTCTTTTACAGCCTTAACAGCAGGCTTAATGAGCTCGTCCATCTTAACGAACCACTGTGCCTTAACCATAGGCTCAACTGTTGTGTGGCAACGATCGTGTGTTCCTACATTGTGAGAATAGTCCTCTATCTTAACAAGAAGTCCCATCTCATCAAGTTCTTTTACAATGGCTTCTCTTGCTTCATATCTGTCCATTCCCTCGAACTTGCCGCCGTTGGCATTGATAGTGGCATCGTCGTTTAATATATTGATAACTTCAAGGTTATGACGTCTTCCGACTTCGAAATCGTTAGGGTCATGAGCGGGTGTGATCTTAACTACACCTGTACCGAATTCCATATCAACATAAGAGTCCTCTACGATAGGAAGCTCTCTGTTTACTATAGGAAGAAGAACCTTCTTGCCCTTGAAGCTCTTGTATCTTTCATCATCAGGGTTAACGGCAACAGCTGTATCTCCGAGCATTGTCTCGGGACGTGTTGTTGCAAACTCGATAAACTCAGTCTTTGAAACAGTTCCGTCAACATCGATAACAGGATATTTGATGTGCCAAAGATGTCCTGCCTGCTCCTCGTATTCTACCTCTGCATCAGAAATAGATGTCTTACAGATAGGGCACCAGTTTACGATACGGCTTCCTTTATATATGTAACCCTTGTTATACATTTTAACGAAGACTTCGTTGACAGCGTCATTACAGCCATCATCCATTGTGAAGCGCTCTCTGTCCCAGTCACATGAAGAACCGAGCTTTTTGAGCTGGGAAATGATGGTTCCGCCGTACTCTTTTTTCCACTGCCATGCTCTCTCAAGGAACTTCTCTCTGCCAAGATCTCTCTTGTCGATTCCCTCTGCCTTGAGAGCATCGATGATCTTAACCTCAGTCGCAATACTCGCATGGTCGGTTCCGGGCTGCCAAAGCGCATTATATCCCTGCATTCTCTTGTAACGAATAAGGATATCCTGCATTGTATTATCAAGGGCATGTCCCATGTGGAGCTTACCTGTGATATTTGGGGGCGGAATCACGATGGTAAAAGGTGTTTTGCTTTTATCCACCTCAGCATGAAAATATTTCTTTTCCTCCCATTTGGAGTAGAGTCGACCTTCGATTCCCTTGGGATCATAGGTCTTGGCAAGTTCTTTGTTCATAGTCTTCTCCTTCTTCAAAAAATAAACGCCCTCTAACAGAATTAATCTGTTAAGGACGTTAATAACGTGGTACCACCTTAATTCACAGAAGATCATACAGACTCTTCTGCCTCATTTCGCATCATTCAATGCCACATCTTTTAACGCAGATAACGCGGGGACACTTATTGAAAACTCACTATGTTTCCTTTCTGGGTGCCCGGTTCAGAAGCTACCTTCCACACACCGCAAGTCTGTATCCTCTCAGCGCGAATTCATCGCAGATACATTCTCTTTAGACCGCAAGCTGTATGTACTCCTCTTCCTCATAACCTTTAAAATATTGTTTGAATTTTAGCTTATCAAATAGGACATAGCTTTGTCAACATTACTTGCACTTTGAATGATTCGTGTTGTATCATTCGATATGAATTTATTTGCAAAAAAAGTGTTGTTTCAGGAAACTTTGTTTCCAAAAGGAGAGTTTAGTTCTATGTTCAAAAAAAGATTACTGCCTTTACTTTTCAGCTTGGTATTCATCTCAGGTTGTACTCCGCTTCTTAATCCCGACATTGCTTCTCAGAGCATGCCGCAGGAACAGGTAAAAGAAGACATTGATAAAGTATTGGCTGATGAAGAACCTATTACAGAAGCATCCACAGAGGCTACGACAGAAGAAGCTACTGAAGGCACAAGCGAAGGATCAAGCGCTGCTGCAAGTTCCTCTGCTTCAGAAGCTCAAGACGCCGCTTCGGCTACTGCATCTTCAGCAAATGCTGTATCTCATTTTGTACAGGCACAGAATGCCGCTTCGGAGACATCTGCTTCTGCAACAAATTCTGTACCTCGCTTTGTACAGGGGCAAAATGCCGCTTCGGAAAAATCTGCTCAGAATAATGCCACATCCACACCTGCTTCTACACAGAATACTCAGGAGGCTCCCGCGCAGACAACTTCTGCAGAATCAGCTCAGCCTGCTCCCGCTCCCGTTCAGAGAAATCTCGGAACCGTCGGTAAGGCCTATGAAAAAGCTGCAAAAGATTTCAACGCTAACTACAACAATTATAAATATGACCTTATTTACTGCGACGATGACAACACACCGGAGCTTGTAATAGATACCGGAAAGAAAGTCACAATTTATACCATTACAAACAACAAGGCCCGTCTCATCGTAAGAAATCAGAATACCGCAAAATGGAAATATGGCACATCTTCTTTCTGCTATGTTCCAAGAAAATCCTTATACTTTGATAATAATAATAACTGCTTCGGATGTATTTGCGAAGACGGACATGTCGGAGACGGCTCCATGCTTGTATCTTACACCGTCAGCAACATGAACATTTATCCTAAAGTAAGCGAAGTCACTCCATCAGCAGGCGCAGACTATCCCGATCCTTCTCAGCCTGCAAGCTACAGAAACCAGAAAGACAATTCAGTATCTGCAGAACAGGCGCAAAACGAAATCCTGGCAATCTTTAACTATGATTGGCAGAAAATTCAGGGAACTATGGATTTCAATGCTCTGCTCGCAAAGCTTGAAGAGATGGGAGTATGATATAAAAAAGAATAATTTGCAGAATAAAAGCGTGAAGGAGCCATCCTAGGTTCTTTCACGCTTTATTGAAGAAATCTATAATTGATAAATAGCTTTACCAATCAACACCAGTTATTATCTCATTCTTTTTTGTTTTATAAATAGTTTTATCTTTTTCATCGTCTATTGAATATGTATGTATAACCGTCTGAGATATCTGACCGAACCAATCCTTTTTATATTTTAAATACACAAATGATTTATCATCTGGTGAAATTTTTATTGTTGGTGAAAAGTCCTTTACTGAAAGCAATTCTTTCTCCGAATTATTCCTTAAATCATATATAGAAACCATATGATCATGTCGTTCACAGATAACATAATCCCCTTCAGAAGAAATATCAAAATAATTAATATTATCTTTTATCTTTGTATCCTCTTTAGTTTCAACATTGTATGATTTCAAGCACAACGATTCAATATAATATATACACTTCTCATCCTTAGTGATTGAAAAATTAAAATTCTCGTGATATCCCTCTGTTACCAATATTACCGTTTCATTATTTGTCATTAAATCAAACTTATAAATAGCAGTTTTTTCTTCTTCACCTTCTAAAAAAACATCTGCATAATACACAGCCGTCTTATCCGCATTCACTTGAACCGTCTGTTCACCAATATATATTTTCAGCTCATTCAACTTATTAATACTATTCTTTAAAGCATCATATATAGCCAGATAATATGCACCGTTTTCGTCCTTCAAAATCCCAATATACTGTTTATTTCCAATAGATGAGTGATTTGAAAAACGTCCATGATACGCTATGTCATTTTCCCTATCGCAGAAAAAATGCTGCTCTTTTTTATCTTTCAACGTATATCCGCACCACGACATGCCATCTGTTTTCCCCTCGTCAATTCTCATACAAGAAATCACTCCGCACATTACAAATACTGATAACGCAAGTACAATTATTTTTTTCATTACTTATGTCTAATCTCCCTATTAAAAAATGCAATAACATAGTAAAAGAATTATCCACATTCGTTCGCGTACGCATCTTCTAAATCCGTCATAAAGCCATAGTACCATCCTGGGTGTTCGCCTCTTTTTATCGAATCAACTATCCTGTTATAAGTTACATTTGGCGCTGTTCCAAACCAATCAAATTTATTTGGTGCAAAATCTAAATTTGCAGCCGCCAATATTGTTTGGACACATTGATTACAATTATTGGTCAAAACATGATACGCAACCTTATCATTCTGATATTTTGCTCTTTGCTTCATTGCTTCTGCATACATTAGTTCTCCTTGCTCATTATTTATTGGAATATATACAAAATTAGTATATGGATCGTTTACATTTCCGCTTCGGTTATTATATGTATCGTGAATTATATAATTATCATTTACAAGAGTCTCATATGACATCGACTTTTGGTTGCCATTGTCATCTATTGTAGTTCCTAACCATCCACTAATCAATCCGTTAGGAGTCGGATCAACTCCACCTCCTATAGAAAACACATCACATTGTCCATCTTCTTTTACTAAAGCAATCGCAGCATGTCCCTGCCAAACTGCTCCATCGCCGCTTAACAAATATACCGCCCCAACATAATCAGATTCAGCTTTTGGAGTTCCTGCCATATTTGTAGTTCCCGCCAAACATCCCGATGAAATATTGGTATTGTTACTAGCATAAGAATTAAATCCAATCTCCTCCCATCTATTATAATTCTTTTTCTTATCATCTACCCAATTATTAAACTTCTGCGTAGTTTTTGCCGCCCAATTAGGCAAATTACCATTGCTATCAACTACACCAACCGGATTGCCCCAGCAATAGCCATAATGATTGATTGTAAACGGACTATCCTTGAATCCCTTTACTTTATCTTCAGACTGAAATCTTCCATTATCAGCACTATAGTATCTTGCCTGCGCAAACTTAAGTCCTGATACTTCATCTTCCTGATAGCCGGTGAATGCGAATGGCTGGATTATGTTGCCCTGCTTAGTGTATCCGTGTTTCTTCTGTTTTCCTGTAAACGGATCTATGTTTCTTCCAAAATCATCAAAGGCATATGAACTTACAGCCACCCCGTCTGTACCTGTCATGTACATAGGCGAGCCCAGTTCATCCTGAAGGTAATAGTAGTTGTTTCCGCTCTTTGACATTGAGATTACGTTATTATCGTAAACAAAACTCTCTGTCTCTCCATTTACTGTTCTTTCAAGAAGGTTATAGTAATCCTTTGAAAGATCGCAGAGGTACTCGATTTTCTCTTCAGGTCTTATGGATGCTACCCTGAATCCAAGTCCGTTATAATGGTTTTCAAGTTCTCCCTTGTCCTTATCAACTACCTTTGAGAGCATATTCGTAGCATCAAAAGTAAAGGTCTTCTGTAAGAGACCGTCTATAAACTCTTTTGTCTGGTTTCCACGCTTATCATAATCGTAGGTCTTAAGTATTGCCTGAGAGTTATTAAGTTCCTTAGCTTCTACAAGTCTGTCGAGGATATCGTATGTGTAAGATGTCTTTGTCTCAGTTTCTGACATACTTGTTCTATTACCGAATGCGTCGTACTCGTAGGAAGCTTTTGTTATTCCATCGTGTATTGTCTTTGTAAGACGACCGATAGCATCATAGCTATATTCATATCTTCCGGATACCTTATCAAGGCCGCGTCTGTTTCTATCTATACAGCCAATAAGACCTGCGTTATTGTATGAATAGAAATACTTATCAAGTACGCCCTGTTTATCGGTACTTGTCATACTTTCAAGATTTCCACCGGGCATGTATGTATAAGCCTGGCTTACGCCGTTAGCAAAGTTCTTGCTTACAAGTCGGCCTATCTCGTCATAAGCATAGGTTGTCTCTTCCCCGTTTCCGATTACGCTGCTGAGCTGAAGCTTATCGTCGTAATTATAAGAAACTACCCTTCCATCTGGATATGTGAGCTTTGTTCTCTCACCTGTAGCGCCATACTCATAAGATACAGTCCTGTTCTTAAAGTCTGTAACCTTTGTAAGACGTCCTAAGATATCATTCTCAAGGATTGTCTTTCCGTACCAGTCATTTATCTGACTAAGCTGATTCAGCTCATTATATGAGAATGCAACACTTCTTCCGTCAGCATATCCTACCTTTGTTACTGCGCCTGCATTGTTATACTCATATGTAGTCGCATAGTTATCCCTGTCAGTCTTTGTCTTAAGACGTCCGTACTGATCGTACTCATAAGTCTCTTTCTGACCAAGAGCATCTGTTACTTCCGTAAGCTGACCCGAAAGATCGTATGAATAGATTGTTACACGTCCGTCTTTTCCTACTGTAGGGAATACGTCCCCTGATTTTTCTTCATCACTTACAAGACCTTCTGCTCTGTGCACGCTCTTTAAGTTATCAAGGGCATCATAAGTATAGGCTGTCTCATTTCCTAGAGCATCTACAACGCTCTTAAGACGGCCTGTAGCTGTATATGTATAAAGGGTTGTGCTACATCCGTCAATTACCTTTGTAGCTCTTCCAAGTGCATCATACTCATATTCAACACATCTTTCGTCTGAGCCTGTTACTTTATTTACTCTGCTTAAGGCATCGTAACCATAGTTGATCTCATAACCATCAGCAAATTTTCTTGTCTTTACTCTTCCTGCTTCATCATATATAAGTTCCTGCTCTGTCACACCGCAGAAGCTTACTGATGTAAGTCTTTTTCCTTCTGTGTAAGTGAATCTGCGCACCCTTCCCGCTACATCAGTGATTGAATCAATAAGATCCATTTTGGTGTATTTGTAAGATACTTCATTTCCAAGTGCGTCAGTTTCCTTTGTCACTCTGTTTAAAAGATCATACTCACGCTTTGAAACGTTTCCGAGAGTATCTGTAACTTCCGTAACATTTCCAGCTTCGTCATATGTATAGCCTGTCTTATGGCCGAGAGCATCTGTCTCTTCCGTCACTCTGTTAAGGGCATCATAAACATAGCTCTTTACCCTGACATCTCCAAGATACTCAGCCGTTACATTTCCATTCTTATCATAATCATAGCCTGTTGTTCTTCCCTCGGGATCTGTGACTTTAATAAGCCTCATAAGAGGGTCATACTCATACTTTATCCGACCACCGTTTGGAAGTGTTACAAGTTCCTGTTTTCCCATTTCATTATAGGTTATTTCGGTACTTCTTCCCTCTTCGTCGGTTACCTTTGAAACCCTTCCCATGATGTTCATATCAAATGTTTTTAGTGTTCCGTCAACTTCCTTAACAGAAGTCACTTTACCCGACTTATCATATCTGTATTCCCTTGTATTTCCGAGGGCATCTGTTGTCTTTGTGATTCTGTCTGCGTTGTCATACTCGTATAATGTTGTGGCTCCGTCTGCTGTCGTGGAAGAAATAACTCTATTAAGTTCGTCATACTTATAGCTCGTCTTTACTCCGTCAGGATCTGTTATTGTAGCAACGTTTCCTCTGTCATCGTAAGTAAAGATTGGCCCTATTCCCCTATCGTCATAGACTGCTTTTATGTTTCCGTCACTGTATGCAAAAATGCTGGCATTTCCTCCGGGAAATGCAATCTCTTTTATCGTGCCGTTTTTGTTGTAAAAATATTTGTATGTATCGTCTCTTGGTCCTTTTACGGTATGAAGCTTTCCGTCTGCATTATATGTATAGTTCGTCTTGTTTCCAAGCGCATCAATAACCTGCGTTACATGCCCTCTGTTATCGTAAGATACTTTTGTCGTGTTGCCGTTCTTGTCAGTATGACTTGTTTTCTGGTTTCTACCGTTATATGTAAAACTCTCCTTACCGTCATAGTAAGCTGTCTCAATGTGTCTTCCGAAATCATCATGCGTGTAAGTAACCTTATTGCCGTTCTGCTCTGTGGCAACCGTTATCTTCTTCTCGTCGTCATACTCATAAGTCATCACGGTATTGTCAGGAAAACTCTGCTTTACTGTTCTTCCCTGCTCATCATACTCATTTGTGATAGATGTAATCCCTTTTGGATTGATTACATCCTTGATTCTTCCGTCTTCTGTGTATGTAAACTTCCTTACTGCTCCGTCAGTTCCTTTTATCTCTGTGAGCCTGTCATCATCATAGGCATAAGAAACACACCTGCCCGCCTGATCGGTAACAGATGTCATAAGAGTAACTCTTATTTTCCCAAGTTCATTGAAGATACATTTTTCAAGATACTCAAATGTCAGAGTGTTTCCGTTCTTGGTACTTATATGTGTAACACAGCGCTTGCCTCCAACGATATCGTATGTAAAAGATACATTATCGCCGTCGAAATCTCCAAGCGCTACAAGATATCCCCTGTCATCAAATCTCTCATATGTGCCGTCATCCTGAGTGATAACATAGCCGTCGGAGAGCTTTTCAAGGAGTCCTTGTTCGCCCTGCGTTTCGAAGTAAAGGTCTTTGTCATATACATCGTCAATCTTTTTATACTCGACTTTACTTCCGTCAGACTTTTCTATCTTTATTATTCCGTCTTCTTCCACAATGCGCTTTTCAAAGGTATGCTTCCAGCCTTTTCCGAGGCGTCCGCCCTTTTTGTCCATTGCATTATAGAATCTTCCAAACGAAAGAGGATATTTACCTCCAAGTTCAATGTCAACGTGTTCGTTTATGTAGTTTCCGCTGCACATATTTACAGGATCATACTTAACAATAGTGCTGAGCACGTTATTACCGAGTTTATCTACAAAACTTCCCGAACCCTGTGCTCTTTTTACGCTGTCCTCAAGGAAATCACCAAGCCTTTCGATAACGCCCATCTCAATGTTGCCGTCACCATTTACAAGTAATCCCTTGCAGCTTCTAAGATCTTCAATCTCCTGTTTTAACTTGCCTATTCTATAAGGAAAACTAACAGATGATATCTTGACCGCCTGCTGATTATCGAAGTTGATGAACCTGTTGACAATGTCAAGGATCATTCCGTCCTTTGATGCATCTCCGCACAGATTCCCGTAAGCATTCGATGCCATAAAGAAGTCGTATTCATCGCAGTTTCCGTACTTTCTTCCAAACCTGCTGTGAATGTTATCCTTTAAAACCTCCATGCTTGTTGCCCATGTTTTATAAACAGAAGCACAGCCGTGAAGTTCTATGTTAAGTCCTTCAAGAACGATCGTGCTTATCTTGGCATCATCAGCTTCATCAACCGCAGCTTTAAAGCCACTTACATAATCCGTAAGAATAGCCCTAAAATCCCTTTCGATCCTGAGTATTTCATCAAGCTTTGCCTGCTCAACTGTTCCTACAAGGAGTTTTGCCTTGTCAGCACTCTTTCCTTCCCAGTTTGCTTCCCCTGTAAAGCTGTCCTGCGCTCTCTTATGCGCTGCAGCTTTTTCTTCATATTCATCCATAGCAGAAAAAAGGTCACTTATGTAAGCATTGAATTCCGCCATGTTTATCCATTTGTTTTCCATAAGTATCAACCCTCTTCCCTATCTATTTTTGCGGCAATATCAATATCTGTTTCAACTATCTTGCCGGTACTGTTATCTAAAAGTGTTGCAGTATCAATACTTACAACATCCTTATATGTTGCTGTCAGATCTTTCTGTCTCTCAGCTATATATTTGATCATGTGGAGTGAGGCATCTTCGCCGATGAGTCCGGCTTTTGCCAAAGCAGAATCTTTAATCTCAAGAACGTTTGCAGAATCTTTTATATCTGAAATAAGCGCATCTACCGCCTGTTTCCCCAACTGTATCTTTTCACCTTTACCACTCATTGTTTACCATCCCCGCTATCCTTAATTTTGAGACTGTTCACGTTCCCGCTCACGTTCACGTCGCTCCTCTTCTTCAATTCTTTCTATCTCAGCCTCAAGCTCTGCGATCTGAGACTCGGCTTCTCTTATCATCTTATCTATGGCACTTCTAAGCCGCGTACACTCGCCCTTTGCTCCGTCCATTCTAAAAACGCAGACGTTCTTAGCCTTAACTGCGTTCTGCTCGTTAACGCCAATCCACTCGCCTGCTCTGCTTAAATCTATTCCATCAAGTGTATCTTTCTGGGTCTCAATCTGTCTGATATAGCCGTCGATAACTGTCTGTTTCTCCCTCATTGCTCTGATATCTTCTCTGATTTTTTCAATCTTTCTTCTGCAATCCCCGATTCTACTCACTATAACCTCCAATACGTTATTATCAAAATTCAAAACTAACCCATTTTTCTGTAATACCCCTCTTATGTTAAATATCACAAAGTAATACTTAACACAAAAATTATACGATTATTAGAACTTAAATGCAACAACATAAAAAACACCCCCACTAGCATTTTGGGTCAGGGCGCTAGCAGGTTTATTTCAATAGCGATATTTAACTCGATTGTTATGGGAAACACAAGTTATAATACTGAATAGCATCAGTGATATATTGACGCTTCATTAATGAAAGTCAATATTTTTTTAACTATTTGTCACTTAAACAATCGATATGAAATAGAAAAAGCCGTAGTAAAATAATAATGGCAATACACTTTCATTAACGTAATATATATTTTGGTATTATTGGCAGAAGGAGGTAATTCACATGATAACTGCAAAAGTTCATAAAACCGGAGAAAACCAGACTGTAATATTGCCTGAAAATTGCCGTTTTTCTTCTGATAAGGTAATAGTTAATAAAATAGGCGATACAGTTTTACTCATTCCACCAAATGATAAGTGGGACTCTTTTATACAAGCGATAGACATGTTCTCAGATGACTTCATGTCAGAATAACAATCAGAACCTTACTATGACCAAAACGAGACAAAGAACACTTACTCTTTGTCCCATTTTGATCCGACATTAAGATTATTTTCTGTTAGCCACTCATCTTCAACCGTGAGATATCTCACTTCTCCCGCTTCGTTCTCAAGCGTTACTGAGACCTTAGGCTTCTGTCCCGGCTGAAGTTCCTCGCAACCGTAGTCACCGTCAAATATCTGTTTTATAGTCCACATAGTTAGTCCAATCGCTTTCTAAAAATCTATTTCTCATGCTATGTCTAATCTCAGTATAGCCTTACCTCAGTCTTCCCCGACAAGATGCACTACCACGGGTTCATGTCCGACTTTGGGAAGGAACTTATTGAATATATCATCCGTCTTTATCTTCAAGCTCGATGTGCAAACACAGGGATGACATCCGATATACTCGCCCTTCTTTACATCTTCGTCGACTAGCAGCTGCACGGCATGTTCTTTATCATTCATAAGCCCCATTATGCTTACTGCACCCGGCTCTATATCAAGGAATTTAAGCATATCATCCGCGTCTGCAAAAGAGAGTCTTGCAGAGTTGATCTGCGATGAGAGTTCTTTTGTCTTAAACTTCTTATCTCCCGGCATCATGAGCAGATAATACTGAGTCTTCTGCCTATTGCAAAGAAAGAGATTTTTGCATATCAGAACTTCAAGCACTTTATCAATCTCATTGCACGCTTCCATCGTATTTGCAGGCTCATGATCTGTCCTCTTATACTCTATTCCGAGCTCATCCAAGAAGTCATATGTACGAACTTCTCTCTGAAGTCTTCCTTCTGTATTTTCAGGTCTTCCGCTAAACAATTCCATGTTGTCTCTTCCTTTCCGTTTTTTACTCATATCCACATAATATCATAATTCTTTTAACCAGTCCTTGCACCGTACATCTTCATTCCACTCTCCATGTGCGGTACAAAAGACAAATCTCGCACCGTACGTCTCCATTCTACTATCCCTGTGCGGTGCAAAAGACAAATCTCGCACCGTACGTCTTCATTCTACTATCCATATGCGGTGCAAATAGCAAACCTCACACCGTACGTCTTCATTCCACCCTCCATGTGCGGTGCAAAAGACAGATCTTGCACCGTACACCTTCATTCTACTCCTCCTGTGCGGTACAAAAGACAACTCTCGCACCGTACGTCTTCATTCTACTATCCATATGCGATGCAAATAGCAAACCTCACACCGTACCGTTTGCTCGTATCTTTCCTGTACGGTGCTCCCCAATTTTTCTCCTCTGAACGCCCCTCTTGTAGGAAATGTATCCCTTATTAATTTCCTATATTCTGCCTCAACCGGTACGTATAGGCCGTCCTGCGCTTTTCATCTGCACATCCTTGTGGAGCGTATTGGGAGACAAATAGCCCCCTCATATTTACGGAACAAAGAGCTACATCCTTGCGGAACGTATTGGGAGGCAATAGCCCCCTCACATTCACACAAAAAACAACCGAGGCCCCCCGCGGGCCCCGGCTGTTATATTAAATTCTATTTGGAATATAAAGTATTCCAAATAAGGTTATTTAACTAATTTACTTAACTATCATACCTGTCTCTCTGTCGGCAAATACTGCTACCATTACGAGGAAGACAATTCCCATGATGAGCTGCTGTGTCTTGGGCTCGATACCGAGCATTACAAGTCCTGCGATAAGGATCTTGTAGGTCATTGCGCCAAGGATGATGTTGTAGAACTTAACCTTAGCGCCGCCGTTAACGGGCATTCCGCCAAGAACAAGTGCGATCATGATCTGTGTCTCGAGCTGATTACCTGCTGTTGAAGTAACAGATCCAACCTTGATACTGTTGATGAATGCTGCAAGTCCTGTGATCATACCTGCTGCCGCGTATACGAGCATCTTGGTCTTTTCAACTCTTACACCTGCAAATCTTGCTGCAGTCTCACCTGCACCGATAGCTTTAAGTCTGTTTCCAAGTCCTGTGTACTGGAATATTGCAAAAGCAATAAGGAGGATTGCTATCGTAAATGTAAGATTTACCGCAAGTGTGTTATAAGAAGTAATGTTTGATGCTCCGTATACGGGAGTCTTTGTTGTCGCATAAGCAACAATACCTCTTATAAGGTACATGTTACAGATGGTAACGATGAATGATGTGATCTTACGCTTTACATTGAAGAATCCGTTTATAAATCCAATGATTCCGCCTGTAAGCACACCACACAAAATTGCAAGCACTATATTGTAATTTGACAAGTAGCACACAACAACCGAGCAGATTCCCAACATAGAACCCTGTGAGAAATCAAGTCCGCCCATTGTCATAACCATAAACACGCCAACGCATGAAATAAGAAGTACATATGACTGTGACAAAAGAAGCTTAAGACTTCCCATTGAATAGAGCTGACCTTTAGTAAGTACAGCAAACAGCAACACAATGAATATAAATCCGGCAAAAGGCATTATGTTTCTTATGATTGGCCGCTCCATGAAAGGTGTTTTGATTTTTTTCTCGTTTTCCATAATCGGCCTCCCTTATACCATATTCGCAATAAGATCTGTATCTTTCAGATCTTCTGAACGTTTAAACTCACCATTCTGACGACCGTCTTTCATGATAATTATACGGTCTGCCATACCAAGCAGCTCTGAGATTTCTTCAGAGATCATGATGATAGACTTACCATTTTTTTCTCATTATATCCATCATCTGATAAATATCTGCCTTAACCTTTACATCGATACCACGTGTAGGTGAATCAAGGATGATTATGTCTGAATCTTTACCAATCCATCTTGCCAAAACAACCTTCTGTTTGTTACCGCCGGAAAGAGCTGACATGAACTGATGCACGCCCTCCATCTTGGTACTCATCTGTTTAGCAAACTTCTCTGCAAATGCTTTCTCATCCTTTGCGTGAAGAATGTGATTCTTCTTGATATTTTCAAGTGAAGGAAGACAAATATTGTCCTGAATAGTGTCATTTATTACAAGAGACTCGTTATCTCTGTCCTTCGACGCATATGCGATACTGTGATCGATAGCGGTCTTTATGTCATTTATCTTAGTTCCGTCTGCAAGAGTTACACTACCTTCTCTGTCATAAGATGCTCCAAAAAGAGCTTTTCCGACTTCATGCATACCACATTCGGAAAGACCACCGATACCGATAATCTCGCCCTTATGAAGTTCGATACTAAAGTCATCGATCTCTCCGGGTACTGTGAGGTGTTCCCCTTTTAATACAACCTCATCGGAAACTCTCTCGTTATAGTCCGTACGATAGTAGTTATTACTCATCTCACGTCCTACCATGAGCTTCTTAAGATCGTCCGTATCAACTTCCGAACTCTTAACCGTTCCGATAAACACACCGTCTCTAAGAACACTGATGTTATCTGACTGTTCTATTACTTCATCAAGATCATGTGAGATAAAGATAACGCATCTTCCGTCATCACGTGTCTGCTTCATAACCTTGAAAAGCTCGATTCTTCCTTTTTCACCTAAAGCCGTTGTAGTCTCATCGACAACAAGGATCTGTGGCTTAAAGTGTGTAGCCTTAACGATCTCGATAAGCTTTCTGTCCTCAAAATTGTAATTATCTATGAGGTCTGTAGCCTTGATGTAATTAAATCCATAGGAATCAAGAAGTTCCTGTGCTTTTTTATTCATGGCGTTTGTATTCTTTACGCCAAATTTTGTAAATTCGTCTTCTTTTCCGAGAAAGATATTCTCAGCAACGGAAAGACCTGACAATGTTCCGATTTCCTGTACGATAACCGCAACTCCCTGATAGTTTCCGTCTACCTGGTTCTTGGCATTGACTTCTTTTCCGTTTAATGTAAATGTACCGCTGTCCTTATGGTAAATTCCTGTAAGACAGGATGTAAATGTTGATTTGCCGGAACCATTCTCGCCGATCAGTGCATGGATTTCTCCCTTGAAGAAATCAAGAGTGACATGATCAACGGCATGTGTGACACCAAAGTTTTTGTCGATTTTCTCGGCATGCAATAATACTTCGCTCATGTCTGCCCCCTTTATTTAACAACTGCACCCTTAACGGGTTTAATGGTCATAGTTACGATTGCAAGAAGTACGATACCTGTTACGATATTCTGTACTGTTGTAGGAGCTCCGAGAGCAACGAATCCCTCGAACAACAATTCAATGATGAACTCTCCTATTACGATAGCTACTATCGGATGTCCGTATTTCTTGAATGCAAGTCCGAAGAACGTTCCCATAAGAGGCGGGAAGTTACGGCTCATTGATGCAAGGTTTGAAGCACTTGTCATTGATGTTCCGTATGAAATTGTAAGGATTGATTCAATTCCAACAAATAAACCGCAAAGAGTAAATGCCACAACCTTATATTTATCTACGTTAACACCCATGTTCTTGGCAACAACTTCATTTGAACCGATAGCATAGGTGTATGTTCCTATCTTTGTATACTTAAGGATGAATCCACAAAGGAAGAACGCTGCAAGTGCAAGAACAAGGTTCCAGGGATAATCTCCGAATGCTCTGTAGTCAGTTGCAAGGATTGCTTCTTTTCCGTTTGTCGCATAGATGGAAAGAGCCTCATAAACAAGAGATAATCCTGCAGTTACGATAAGAGATGAAATTCTAAGTTTGATATATACAATTCCGTTGAGAAGTCCTACAAGAACTCCGCTTACTATAGGTGCGATCAAAAGACCTGCATAACCGAACTGTTTACTCATATTTACCGCAAGCACCGATGAAAGTACGATGTTTGCGCCCACACTCATATCAAAAGGTCCCATTACGCAGATAAAATAAAGTCCACAACCACCAACTGCATAATAAAGGGCTGTTTTTAAATAGGTTTGTAATTTATTAAAATCGCCGAATGTCTGAGGTGCCAACATCTTGAAGAACGCCCAGAATACAAACGCGATAAAGATCAAAAGCAAAAGCCCGAATGCCTGGCTCTGTTTAAATTTTTGAAACTTACTCATATAATCCTCCCGCAAGAGTTTTTGGTCCAGAAACTGTTTTTTTATATATGCCGTATTCTCCGGTTGCGGAAAATACGGCATATCCATGTTTTTTCCTTAAAAATATATATCTTTTATAAGCGTTTAGTTGTTTATTAAATTAGTTGCTGTGACGAGAAATAACATCGTCGATTGAAAGATTTGAAGCAGCCTTGCTGAGATCTTCGAAGCTGTATCCGGCCATCTCTACCATCTCTTCATCTGTGTAAGGATCATCATTTACAAAGTACTTCTCATAGTTTGCATAATCATCGGGTGATGATACATAAAGGTAAGGGAAGAGAATCTCATAACCAAATGTTCCTTCATCCTTTACATAGTTGCCCTTAACTGCGTTAAGTACAAGGAAGAATGCGAACAGAGGATCGCAGAAGTGTCCGCCTGACTCTGCAAACATGCCGCCTGACTTAAGCTGATCTGCAAGGTCATCAAGGAAGTCTGTCGATACAACGTCGATCTTACCTGTGAGACCTTCGTTAGCATATGCACCGATAGAACCTACAAGAGGATCTCCGCCGCCACCTGCTACGATAAGAGCGTCCATTCCGGGATTTGAATTGTAAAGTGACATAGCTGCCTTAGCACCTTCTTCTGAAGATGTGTTTGCATATACGGGCTCAGTAAGTGTAGCCTTATCATCGGGATGAGCTGTATTCCACTCTTCAACAGCCTTCTGATATCCCTTCCATCTAAGCTGGAATGTAGCATCACCAACTGTCCAAGCCTCAAGACCGATCATTCTGTCGCCCTTTTCAAGAAGGAGATTAACAAGTGTATATCCGTTTGTTACCTCATCTTCATGAACTGCACCAACATAATATTTAGAATTGCAAGCTGTCTTGTATACTTCAGGGCTGTTCTCCTCTGAAATGATACGGAAGAACTGTGCGATATATACGCCGTTTTCTGTACATGTATTGATTGCGGATGTCATCTCTGAATCAGCTGAGTTACAAATAATGATTCCCTTACATCCTGCTGCACAAAGCTGCTCAACAGAAGCTGTAACCTGCTCTGAAACGTGTCCCTGATCAACATACTGAACTTCAACGCCGTTTGCCTTTGCAGCCTTATCAACGATCTTCTTACACTGGCTTCCGAGAACGTCAGTTGAACTCCAGATTGATACACCAATCTTGATGTCGCCTGCTGCAGCGGGTGCTGCTGCGCCGTCTGCTGTTCCCCCTGAACTATCTGCAGGTGCTGCGCCACCGGCTGCCGAACCACAACCAACCAACATAGATGCAGCCATAGTTCCCGCAAGGAGCATTGCACCTAATCTTTTAATTTTCTTTTTCATAGATTTACCTCCTTTGAAAATTAAAAATATGAAATGAATATAATAATCGGTTCGTCTCAACGAATCCGACCTGGAACCTTATTTACTTTTTGAGACCTTTTACTTCAAAGCTTTTACTGGTCTCATCTCCGAAAACAACACCCGCCGAATCAGCTGCCGTTTCGTCATATGTAACGGAAACAACCACTTCATCTCCGTTAGAGAGTTCTTTATTCTTATCTATGCTTACCGAAATGGATGAAACAGCATTTATATACTTTGTGAGTTCGGTAAGATCTCCGAGTTCATCGAGCTCCTCAATCTTCTCTTTTCCTCCGACCATCTCTGTTTCCATTCCGTCGTAGTCGACATTTACAAACGCGGTGCCTTCACCGTTTTTGCCGTTAAAGTCAACAGTCACATAATCAAGAATATTTGTGATTCCGTCGGTTGTATTTATCTGTGTTTTTTTCTCCGCACCGCAACCTGCAAGTGCAAGAAGTATGCTCATCCCTGCTGTCGCAAGTACTACAGTTTTTCTAAATTTAAACACCGATTATCCCCTCCCGAAAGAAGTTATTCTTTTTTCGCTCTGTAAAAAACGAAAAGCTTTGCAAACAGAAATGAAATAATATTTCTTGTTTACAAAGCTATTCTATCAATTTAATTATTTTTTAATTAGCACAATTTAGAAAATCTAACTATCACTTTTTTGAAAAAGTGATAAATCCCGCTCCACTGCGCGTTTTAGCACTGTATAAACAATAAATACATAGACAAATCCGATGCAAGCCGTCAAAAATTGAAACACAGAAAACGTCTTCTGAAACACAGGCAATTTATTTCTCAAAGGGCTCTGCTCCGGAATAAATGCCGGAAGCAGCCACATAGAGATCGTGGCGCCCATAAACACGCCTTTTGCCAGTGAACACAGGATTGCCCTTGCCATGTTTGATATCCGAAACACATTGTTTCCGGAACCCATAAATGACTTTTTGAAAAGAAATTCCACCGCCACGGCAAGCACGATATTTCCCAGCATTATGAAAATGATTATTGCGGGAACCGCCATCATAACGGGACTCATCGCGATCATATACGCAGTAATCGGAGTGATGATGCTCAAAATAATCCCACAAGGCAGGTTGACCATAAGCACCGCAAGAACTATACACGTGTTAACGATCGGGCCTGTAATAAAAATGCTAAGATTTTTAAAAAACCTGACTTACGATACAGATTGCCAGAAGAACCGCCGTTGTCGCAATCTGCCTCGTTCCAAACTTACTTTCTTTTGTTTTTCCCATTTTCCCACCTCTGCTTTTTTCGTCTATTGCATATTCTTCTTTCTGTATTCGCTGGGACTTATACCCTCAAGTCTTCTAAACACGCGGCTGAAGTAGTTATAGTCATCATATCCGACTTCGAAAGAGATCGCTTCGAGCTTGTTCTTTTCATCTTCCATAAGCTTTTTTGCCCTATCCATACGACATCTTGTGATATAGGTCGTGATTGTCTCGTTATATTTCTGTGAGAACTTACGTGAAAGATAGCTGGGTTCGACAAAGAACTGCTCCGCAAGCCCCGACAGAGACAGATGTTCCATATAATGTGTCTCTATGTAATCCCTGATATTCTCAACCTGACTGCTTATGGAGTTATTCTCATTTGCAGACTCGCCCTGCGCTATGGAAAGAGCAAGCTCCATATTGTCAGTTATTATCTCTTTATTAAGTGAACGAAGTCCGTAGTTTATCGCATCCTGAACTTCCTCATAGGTCCGCTCATCGCTGTTCTTGTCAGAATCCGCTATTGTATTTAGCGCTCCGGTCGTAAACTGCGTAACTTCAAAAAGACTCCACTTCTGTTCGTCGCACTTATCAAGCCCCGCCGTTTCCATAAGAACGGTCTTTGCGCGTCCGATATCTCCTTTTCCTAGGCTGTCGACAAGAAGCGATTCGATACGGCTTGTATATCTGTCGTTAAAAGCCGATGCTTTCCTACTGCCCGTGCACACTACCGTGCTATGCTCACGTCCAAAAGGCCTTGTGACAAGATTTGCGATCATCTCTCTGTAAACAGCGGCGATATCATCGAGCGAAGTCGCCTTGTCATGTAGCACTATGGTAATAGGTCCCTGTTCTTCAACAGGAAATGCCTCAAGAATGCGGTCCGCGATAAAATGTAGCCTCGTCGGCGTCGCATTGAGCTCTATCACGAACTCATTTACCTTATCGGTGTAGTTGAAAACGATGGTTCTTTCATTTCCGACAATCTTGCGAAGTTTTTCTTTCAGGCTGTATGACATGCGAAGCACATCTTTTTCATAGCTCTGCTTCAAGATCTCAACATCGTGAAACTTCACAAGGATAGTAGACATTTCGGAAAAGACCTTTGTGCTCGGAACATGGAAATCTTTTCCCGGTCTGAATAGTTTGCCGTTTAAAAGAGATGAGAATTCATCATCCTCAAGAAATGATGAAACATATGTCTCTCTATTTTCTTTTGTTGATGTTTAACAAAAAAACTAGTAAATACGGCATTTGTTAAACGGTTTACGAGTTACATATATATCCCAAAGTAGGGTTATCTGGATATGAAGTGGCTTCTATGAGCCCATTTCTGATGATAAATGGTACAAAAAGAAGAACGTCATTGTTTTTTCTTTATGATGGCCTTCTTTTCTCCCTCTTCACCTACAGTAACTAACCTCTCATGTCTACCAGGATCATCGTCCTCTGACGAGTCCTAAATTCCTTCGTTCTGTTTATCCATAGTCGGGTGCTGCTCATGCTCCCACCTCAGGGTCATAGCCCTATAAAAAATGTCAACGCAGCTACTGGCTCTACTCTGTTGTATATACTTTTGCATTCCTGTTTCACAGCACCAATCATGGCGGACGCTTACCTGCTTACAGTACTAGTTGTTACTTAAGCGGCTATAAGCTCGCTATTACGATGGATATCTGACATCATCTTGAACCTGTCATAATCCATACCTTTTGTTAATACCGCATAGAATACACGGATCAACTTGCAGCTCACGGCAATCATTGCCTGTCTACGCTTTAGCGGATTCTTAACTCTGGTAACGTAGTAATCATAGATTCCTCTGAACTCTTTGTTACTGGCAAGTAATGGAATCATTACCTGATACAGTATTCTTCTGAGCTTTCGTCTTCCTCGCTTGCTGATCCTAGATCTTCCTTTATGCTTTCCTGAGCTGTTTTCTACAAGCTCAAGTCCTGCATATTTCTGTATCTGTTTAGGTGACTTAAAACGTCTGATATCACCTACCTCAGCAATGAATCCTGCTATTGTAATTACCCCTACTCCTTTAATGGCGAGTAACTTCTCCACGTGATCCACTTTTAGGACTGTTTGTACAATTGCCTTTTCAACAGCCTCTAACTGTGAAATCCAAAGCCTGTGCTCTTCAAGCAGCATGTATAATTCGCTTCTTGTTCCGGCTCCACCATCAAGTCCGACACTATTGTGCGCAGCTTCTACCAGGGTCTTTGCCCTATCTTCAGTTACACCACGGCCACGCATCTTTTTATCATGCCAGATCTTTCTGATCCCACTTACTCCAAGCGCTATTACATCTTTAGGCAAAGGTGCTTTTTCAAGCACCGCCAGACCACTTGTAGCATCAAACCTTGTGTAAATCCCTAAGTACTCAGGGAAGTGTATTGCAAGCCATCTCTGGATTCTGTTAGCAGATATGTTATGCTGCTTAACTATCCTGTCACGGCTGTATACCAAATCTCTTATCTCAGCATAAATGCCTTCTGGCATGTATGGAATTGAATACCTTCCATCTATTACCAGCTTTGCTATTGTCTTTGGATCCTTAGCATCTGTTTTCTTAGGGCTGTTATCATCCAGTTCTTTGATCTTCTTGACGGAGAAAGGGTTGACCATTACTAATGTCTTATCATGTTCACCTACATACTTCGCAAAAGCAAACCAGTAGTGACCCGTAGGCTCACAGCCTATCATAACTTTGGTCTTATTCTTTTCTGTCTTTATATTTTCAGCCCACTGATTAAATGTGTTGAATCCTTCAATGTCATTCCCGAATGAGAAAACCTTTCTTGTAAGCTCTCGGCCTCTGTTATCAAAAGCTCTGGCATAATGTGTCTGGCTTCCGATATCAATACCGATTACTAATGTTGAATCTGTTACTTGTTCGATTTTTTCATTCTGTGTATAATTCATGTGGAACCTCCGGTGTCTGATTGTTTTGTTACATCCGCCAAGATGCATCTCAATCTTACCTTGAGGTTCTTTTTTATTCAATTGGCGCTATTTATGAATTACAGGAATGCTCCCTAAGGCGACTGTCCTCTTTTACCGCTTTCTCCGCTTCTCTTTCCTCAAGTGTCTTGAGCGCTTTGCTGAGAGAATCAACAAGCTGTTCCCTGCTCACAGGTTTTAGAAGATAGTCGATACCTCCGGACATAAAGACGCCTTTTACCTTCTGGAAATCATCATATCCGCTTACAGCCAGTGTAATGATATCGGGATATTCCTCTTTTACCCTGTCAAGAAGCTCAAGGCCGCTCAAAAACGGCATATTGATATCCGTGATCAGAATATCCGGCTTCTCTTTCGGAATTCTCTCAAGCACTTCTTCCCCATCACATGCAGGCTCGAGGAATTCTATGGAATAGTCCTCCCACGGTAACATACATCTTATATTTTCACGGCTCCAAAGTTCATCATCTGCCGCCAATACCCTATACTTTGCCTTCACCCTAATTGCCTCCTCAATATATCTGCCGCGCCGCAGTCTCCTTGCGACGTCAATCAATATCTGTAACCATCTTTACCGTCGGCAATATGATAATTGCCCTGGTTCCCGTTTCCTGATCACTTTCGTAGTGAATACCGTAATTGTTCCCATATACATTTTTGATGCGGGCATTAACATTCATAATACCAATGGAGCGCCCCATCTCAATTCGCCCTATATCAGCCTTTTCAAGCTGTTCATTCATCGCATCCGCGTCCATTCCGGCGCCGTTATCTTCTATTGTAACAAACAATCTTCCGTCATTGTGCTTTGCCGTGATTATAAGCTCTTTGTCTTTTCTCCTTGTCATACGAAGCCCGTGCTGAAGCGCATTTTCCACTATAGGCTGAAGCGTTATTCTCGGAATACTGTCCTGAAGCGTGTCCGTATCAATGTGATAAGTGTATTTTACGGAGTTGCCGTTACGCACATCCATAACATACAGATAATTTCGAACATGCGCCATCTCCTGCTGCAATGTCGCCTGAGTGTCGGAAATATCAAGACTGTACCTGAAAATAGCTGAAAGAGACTGACACAGACCGCTCACAAGCATACAATCCTGCGAAGCGGCTATTCCGCTCATCGTATCAAGCGTATTATAGAGAAAGTGAGGATTTATCTGCGCCTGCAGAACTTTGTACTGCGTTCGTTCCATCAGTACTTTGGCCTCATATTCCTCCTCGACCATCTTCTGAATCCTGTCGAGCATTTCGTTGAACTCTTCCCCCATTACCTTGAGTTCATCGCTCCATCCGTCCGTCTTAACTCTAAGCTCTTTTTCTCCGTTCTTGATCCTTATCATCGTACTGCTGAGCGCTTCCACGGGTCTGTAGATAAATCCCGAAATAAGCGTTCCAAGAAAAAGCATCAGCAAAATGATTATTCCCGCTATAACCAAAAGAGTTCGAACCAACGCACTCTGAGTTTCAAGAAGCAGTGACTGCGGCGTCAGCATAACTATATGAAGGTTATACTTTCTCAAAGCAATGCTGTTCAGATAAAAAGATCCATATTCATTTTCAAATTCCGGAAATTTATTTGAAGCGGTTGCAATTGTCTGTGTCAAATCGGAAAAGATCCTGCTCTCTTCCTTTGTGATATTCCCAACCTGAGCAATAGAAATATCTCCTCTTGGCTGGAGCCACACGTACACATCTCTTGATGAAATATATTTGCTCATAAGGTCAGATATATTCTGTGCATTAAAATCACAAACTATATATCCGTATTGAGTTCTTTTATCATCATATGTATGGAGTTTAAGACAAAACCGCAAAATATCGCTATCTGCGACTTCGTTATGATATCCCGAGATCATGACCGCATAATCATCCGACTCAAGATATCTTTTTAGATGAGATTCATTGACATATTGCTCGCCAGCGTAAAGATCGTTTGGATACGCAATAGGCTGTTTTCTCCATGAACTGATCAGCTTATCCTCATTGTTGTAAATATACATGGCAAAAAGCTGATCTGCAGAATCGAAGCGCGCTTCAGAAAGGCGCCAAGCGCTCCAATAATAATTCAATATCTCGCCCTGCGCCGAACTGTCCCTTCTCATAGCGGCAATTAGTTCAGTTTCCGTATAGATGGTCTGCATCTTTACAATAAGTCCGTGAATATACGAATTAAGCTCGTTCTCAATACGCTGAAGCGTCTCATCGTTATTCAAAAGACTTTCTCTTCTGATCTGCTGTCTGGATGTCACTTCAAACGCGACCGTCTGCGCGATCACTGCAAAAAGTGTGCATCCTATGACCATGCTGAGAATTGCACGACGCATTGTCCATTTGATTTTTCTCATAACCCGCCCTTATTCCCCAATAAGGATAAAATCAACTGTATTTTGCTTCGTCCAGCGATTCCTGAGAAATAAGTGCCTTGTGAAGCATAACAATTTCGCCCTTCCTATGCTCTTTTACCTCATAAAGAGCATTATCTGCGGCATACATGTAATCCCATAGTTTGTTTGTTGACACGGGAATAGAGTTGCATATTCCCTGTGATATCGTAACCAGCTTACCGTACTCATGTGAAGGAGCCACCAGATTATGTTCTTTTATACCCATTCTGATATTTGAAGCATACCACATAACTTCTTCATCAGTCATATCTTCATAAACAATAACGAACTCATCCCCGCCGTATCTAAATGCGTGTATCCTGTCGTTACTGCTGCATTTTTCAGTTATTATCTCTGCTATTGTCTTAAGGCAGGTATCTCCGGCCTGATGTCCGAAAGTATCATTGTACTGTTTGAAATTATCAACATCGAGAATCTCAACAGCGAGAGACTTCTGATTTGCATATGCCGCATCAAAAGCTTTATCCGCATATTCATTGAGACCGTATCTGTTTCCGAGTCCCGTAAGCGAATCCGTCTCAGCTTTTTTCATAAGAGCTAAATTCTCACGCTCCATCTCACTGAGCTTAGCCCTGATCTCGGTAAAGAACTTGTAGTTTACGATACCTTCTTTTTCCTGAGCCATTGAATGAATATAGAATTCTTCATGTGCCTCATGCATCTTCTCTACATTATTCATCTGAGTATACAATTCGCATTTGATCTTGGCGTATTGCTTTTTCAGATATGCAATATTTATGTCATCTACCGATTCCTTGATGTTATCCACAATATCGGAAACTTTTTCAAGCTGGCCTATCTTCATATAGAAGCGGCACACTGCATAAATATCATCAATATTATCAATGGAAAATCTTTCCGAACAAAGCGTCTTATAAAGATTATCTGAATATTTCTCAAATTCTTCCATATTTCCAAGTGCATAATTTCCCCGCATTCTCACACCCTGAACAAGAATGTCCTGGAAATACTCACTTCGAACTCTCGGATCAGATTCAAGTCTGTTTATGGCAAGCAAACACTTCTTAATAGATTCAGGTTTATTCATGGCCAAATAAGCGTCGGCTTCGTAGCAATAGCAAAAAAGAATATTCAAATAATACAAGCTGTCTTCTTTATTTCTTCTGACATGTTTATAACCGGACTGAGTGTAAGAAAGCGCGGTCTTATATTCGCCTATTGATTGATAAATTACTCCAATATTACACTCAATAAAACCGACTGCAGAACTCTTCTCAAGTTCACTGCAATCTCTTATTCCCGTCATAAAGAAATCAAGCGCCAGCTCAATATTGCCGTGGTTAATGGCGTCAATACCAAGAAGATTGTAGCATCTTACGATATACTCCTTATCTCCGCATATCTGTAAATACTCGATCGCCTTCAAAAGATTCGCATTAAAATTAAGATACTCTGCGCTCACGCGATAATACGCATCAGCGAGATAATAATAGGAATATCCCAAAAGATTGACATCATCGATTTCTTTGGCTTTTTGAAGGAGTTTGTCACTTGCGTCAACATAACTATCTGCCATACTTGCTCTGGCAGTCATCACTTCACGATTTAAAGTTTGAACTTCGTTATCATAGTTTTGAATATTCATGTACCTGTAACCCATTTAAAAAAAGCAAAAATACGCTATTCTGATTATTTCTAATTTTATATCATACTTTTCAGTCTTGCAAGATGAATGAACGCACCTGACACAAGTGACAGGTAAAAAATGTGGTTTACATATATTACTTGACCTACTCGGTCATAAGATTACTTTTGCACTGTATTCCGCTTAATTTTACCACAGCACATAACCCCTGTTATTTCGGGGCTTCCCGTATATCAGTTTGTGAGTAATCCCCCATTTCCACAAAGTTATCCACATGACATTAACGTCATTCATATATGACTTTTGTATGATTTTTCGGTCATTATACCAAATTGTGTAGCATATAGAAACAATTCAGTATAATGTCAGGTTTACATAAATTTGTATTTTTGATTTATATGTAAACCTACTACTTCATTTTCCACCAATATAACGTCAATATCAGCTCTTTTTAATCATCAAACCCGCTCCAAAACTGTGATATTGCCTCTTTGACCGTAGTAGTCAAAACAGCCTTCATTTTTATCCACTCTCTCGGGAAAAGCGCTCTGTATCCGGCTTGCGTGAATCTGTCATCAAGAAGAGCCACTACTCCCTTGTCTTCTTCAGTTCTTATAACTCTTCCGGCAGCCTGAAGAACTTTGTTCATTCCGGGATATCTGTAGGCATAATCAAATCCGTCAACGCCCTTTTCCTCAAAGTAATTACGCAGTATCTCGCGCTCATTACAAACAAGCGGTATTCCCGTTCCGACAACTATTACTCCTATAAGGCTGTCATTCTTAAGGTCGATTCCTTCGCTGAATATTCCGCCCATAACACAAAATCCAAGAATATTCCTGTCTTCCTCAACCTCTATGTCCATGTGTATGTATTCATTAAGATCGACATTGTTTCCCTCTGAGAATCTGTCAAGGAATGACTCTCTGGCTTCCTCCGTCATATAGCTTTTTTGAACCAGAAGCTCAGTTGCTTCGCTATTGCAGAACTCTCTTTCATAAATGTCGTAAACCTCATCCAAAAAACTGTGTGAAGGGAAAAATATAAGGTAATTCCCGCCCCTTGCATCAACAATATTGTGGATATATGAAGCGATATTGTAGTACTGCTCGCTGCTTCGCTTTGAATACCTGCTGGTCACATCCCTTCCCACAAAAACTCCAAGTCTGTTTGGATCAAATACGGATTTTGCGTAGATCTCGAAATCCTCGTCCGTTCCTCCGAGCAGCTTCTTGTAATACTGTATGGGAAGAAGTGTCGCGGAAAAGAGAATCGACGAGCGTCCACGCCCCATACATTCAGCAAGGTTCAAGGAAGGATCGACACATGAAAGCCTCAGTATAAAGCTTCCGTCCTCCGCAAATTCGCTGTAAATCACATAATGATCGTCTACCTTGTCATATATTGTAAGAAATCTTGAAATATCAAAATAAAACAGCAAGAGCTCGTCTCTGCAAGGGCCTGTCGTGTGTTCCTCAAGATACTCCGACAATATTCCCGACAAGCGGTTTAAGGCATTTACAAACTTTTCTATGCTGTCTATAACAGTACAACCGTCGCAATTTCTTTTTAGCTCCAAAAGTTCCTTGTTGCACTTATCAAGATGTCCCGCGATTCTGGGATGAAACTCCTTTATCGTGCTCTTTAATTCCAAGAAGCTCTCTTTGCGAAGAGCCGCACTGTACATGTCCCTTCCCCTGTCCAGAAGATTGTGCGTCTCATCGACCAAGAATACGTAATCAGATTTAACTCCGTCAGCAAAAAATCTGCGAAGATACACGAAAGGGTCGAAAACATAGTTATAGTCGCAGATAACGCCGTCAGCCCAAAGGCTCATGTCCAGCGACATCTCAAACGGGCATACTTTGTGTTTCTCCGCATGCTTTACTATCTTTTCCCTGTCAAAAGAGTCCTCGTTCGTCAAAAGGTCGTATATCGCATCGTTTATCCTGTCATAATGGCCGTTTGCATACGGACAGGCCTCGGGATTGCATTCTCTTTTATCTTCTTCCAAGAAGCATATCTTATCTCTCGCCGTTATAGTCACGGTCTTAAACTTAAGATTCTGTGACTCTCTCAGTGTATTGTAAGCGTCTTCCGCAACGGTCCTTGTTATCGTCTTGGCTGTCAGATAGAAGATCTTGGACGTTTTCCCCTCTCCCATTGCCTTAACAGTGGGAAAAACAGTCGTGATCGTCTTGCCCGTTCCCGTAGGTGCCTCAAGAAAAAGCTTTTTTCCATGGACAATAGTCCTGTAAACGCCGGCGGCAAGCTCTTTTTGACCATCTCTGTACGAAAAAGGAAACTGCACAGCCTTTATAGACTTTGTTCTTATCTCGTTCCACTCAAACTCAAAGTCTGACCACTTCAAATATTTTTTTATAAGATTTTCAAACCATGCTGTTATTTCTTCAGATGAGTACTTGAAGTCAAAATACTTCATTTCTTCAGTATCCATGTTACAATAACTCATTCTGACTTTGATTCCGGGACAGTTCTTTTGCCCCAAATAGATCGCGGCGTAACACTTCGCCTGCGCAAGATGGACTTCAACCGGCTCTTTCATCTTGTTAAGGTCTCTGTACGTTCCCTTAATCTCATCAACGAGAGGGAGCTCTTTTCCGGCCTCAAAAAGAGATTCCTGAGCATCGTATGAAGTTTCATTAAAGAATTTATCCAAAATACCGTCGGCACGGCCTTCTATAACAAGGTCGTATCTGCCCGTGTTATACGTGTACTTGAGCGGCACTTCGGCATGATAATCAGGTCCCATGCTCTTTTGTATCATGCGATGTATTCTGCTGCCTTCCTGCATCGCGTCGGCGGAAACCTGATGTATTCTGTTGTCTATGCTTCCGCTTCGCAGTACAAACTCAACAAGCCTGCGGACTGAAATTTCTATCGAATAGTTTTCCATAATAGTAAAAACTCCCCATGGCATATTTTATACCATGGAGAGCTTTACTACCACAATGAACAATTATTTTCTTATTTGAAAGGTATTACTCAACCTCTCATGATAAGTATACTGAATCGTTCAAAATTAATCAAATGATGAACGTTTCATTCAATTAGCTGGCAATTGCCAATTTCTGTAAAAAATTCTCAAAATCGCTGTTGTATCCGCGATACTCTACTGTAAGAGTCTGTGAAAGATCAAGTCCAAATACTCCGAGGATCGACTTAGCATCCACAACATATCTGTTATAATATATATCTACATCGAAGTCACACTTAGTTGCGGCATTGACGAAGTCCTGTACCTGATTAGGGCTCAACATAATGTTTCTCTTAATACATCCTAACATCAAATGTTACTTCCTTTCTGTACCACTTGCACTACTTAAATTTAACCTATAAAAATATACATGCTCTGAAAGGAAATGTAAATGGAAATTTGTTAAAATACTGTGAAAAAATTGCGGAGAATTTATGTCTTTATTATTACCCGGATTTCTTTTCCCAATGTAAAATATTGAACAAATGCCCGAAAACATTGACAAATCGCAATACTGATAGTTTAATTGATATAAAATCATAACTTGAATATAAGACTACATTTTTTCAATGTGGCTTGCCATTAAGGAGGAAAAAAGCAATGAATCTTTTTCTTGAAGAAATCTCATCTGATGAGGGCGTGGTATACAATTTAACTCCCATGGGATATGTAGGTCTGGTATTTATGATACTTGCTGCACTTGCAATAATGAGCTTCTTCGTAAATAAGGACGGCAAGGGAAAACTCAGCATCAAGCAGATCACGGTATCCGGACTTTGCCTTGCTCTTGCATTCGTTCTTTCTCACTTCAAATTTGCAAAGCTCCCGATGGGCGGCTCAATAACACTTTTCAGCATGTTTTTCGTCACATATATCGGATATATTTACGGTCCCAGAGTCAGCATAGCTTCAGGTATTGCTTACGGGCTTTTGCAGCTCATTGAAGACCCTTATATAGTAAGTATTCCACAGCTTTTTTGTGACTATATCCTCGCCTTCGGCGCACTTGGCCTTGGCGGATTATTCTATGAAAAGAAATACGGCATGATAAAAGGTTATATCACCGGAGTTCTCGGTCGTTACTTCTTTGCAGTATTATCAGGCGTAATATTCTTTGCTTACTACGCACCCGAAGGAACATCACCGATTGTTTACAGCATCACTTACAACGCAACATACATCGTACCTGAATGTATCATTACTGTAATTATCCTGTGTATTCCCGTTGTTAAGAGCACTCTCAAGCGTATCAAGATGGAAGCAAACGAAAAAGATATCAGAAAGGCCGTCCAGCTTGGTTAATCGAAGCTACATCAAGAAATAAAAGAACATTTTCCAACAGATAAAAGAAGATCATCGAACCATTTCCGTCTGATGATCTTCTTTATTATGCTCTATGTAATAATATTCCGATTCATTTAATCAACTCACTATAAACTCACTATACTGTGAAATATCAGCCCTTTGAAGCATCGCTTTAATGCGAATTCCGGAGGTTTCATATTTCGTCTCTTTCACAACACCTCTGTTTTCAAGGATATTCACTATGCTTCCCTCTGTATACGGAAGAAGAAGCTCGCATTCCTTCTCACCTTCGCTTAACTTTCTCTCTATTGCTGCGATAAGTTCATCAAGAGAAACGTCATCTTTTGCACAGATATAGATTCTGTCGCCCGAAGCCTTCGGAATCTCCATAATAAGGCGTCCGTTCTCCTCCTGTTCTCTCTGAACAAGATCGGACTTATTAAATACATATATTATAGGAATATCTCCTGCGCCAATCTCAGCAAGAGTTTTCTCTGTTATTTCCATATGGAATCTGTATTCGGGATCCGAAAAATCAATCACTTCCAACAAAACGTCTGCGTACTTTGCTTCTTCGAGCGTTGACCGAAATGCTTTGACAAGTGCGTGCGGAAGTTCGCTTATAAAACCTACCGTATCGGAAAGCAAAAATGGTCTTCTTCCTGTAGGAGTTATCTTTCTGACAGTTGTGTCAAGTGTCGCAAACAGCATATCTTTTTCAAGGACAGTTTTGTCATCTGCGCTCTCCGCGCCATACAAGCGAAGCAAGTTATTCATAACCGTTGATTTACCTGCATTTGTATAACCGACAAGCGCGACACGTGCAATATTTGATCTAAGTCTTCTGTTCCTCTGAGTCGTTCTTTCTTTTTCAAGATTTTTGAGTTCGTTTGAGAGTTCACTTATTCTGTGTTCTATACGTCTTCTGTCAAGCTCAAGTTGCTTCTCGCCGGATCCCTTATTTGAAAGTCTTCCGCTTCCGCCGCCCTGTCTTGAAAGAGTCTTCCCCATTCCGACAAGCCTTGGGAGCATGTACTGAAGCTGCGCCGACTCAACCTGGAGCCTTGCTTCCCTTGTTCCCGCTCTCTTTGCAAAGATCTGCAAGATAAGTCCCGTCCTGTCGATAACTTCCGTATCAAGTATCTTCTCAAGATTCCTTACCTGCATGGGTGAAAGCGAATCGTTGAAGATAATAATGCTTGCATCCAGCACATCAAGCGCTGCCGCAATCTCCTGCACCTTGCCGCTTCCTATATATGTACCTTTATCCGGAGCATTGAGCGCCTGAGTCACCGTCGATGCAACCTCAATGTCTATAGCCTTCGTCAGCTCTTTCAGCTCATCCATCGAGCGCTCAAACTCATCATCGCTCCTGCCCGTGTTGAGTCCCACCAGGATGGCTCTTACGGTATCTATTTTTTGGGTGTTTTCATATAATTCGTTTTTCATGTTTTATTGTTCCTTGCTGTTGCGCCTTTTTGTTGTTTCTGACTTTTTGCACCGTATGATTTTATTGTAGCTATCCTGTACGGTACGATTTTTGGCTTTTGCACCGTAGGGTTTCATTCCAGCTATTATGTACGGTGCGATTTTTGCTTTTCACACCGTACAGCTTCTTTTCAGCTATTCCGTGCGGTGGCATTCTTGTTTTTCACACCGTACAGCTTCTTTTCAGCTATTCCGTGCGGTGGCATTCTTGTTTTTCACACCGTACAGCTATCTTCCGGTAATTCTGTACTGTGCTCCTGCATAACACTCTCTGCAAATTCATAATTTCGCTTCTACAAACTCACCATTTGAAAAACCTAAAGTTTTTCCGGCAACCACAAAGCCCTTATTCTTCATTACTTTCAAAAGAGTAATCATAAAAAAACCGTGTGTAACCACTGCGCAGTCTTCATTTTTTGCAATAAGGCCATCTACAAACTTCTCTGCTCTGATTATAGTATCTTTTTGGCTTTCTTTCTGCCTTTTACTGTTAAACAGCCATTGCAAACGGCATGAAATACTCCAAAATGCAAAAGGCATCTTTAATTTCGTGCTTATACTCGCGGATATAGGAACTTCGTCTATAAGATCTGTAGCGATATACTCCCGCTCTCCAAACACAGCTTTTGCCGTTTCCAGTGTTCTTGGTAAAGAACTGACATAATATGTCTTATAATCCCTTTGCGGAACATCATATTTTGCAGAAATTATAGGAGCATGATTGTACGCCTCAAAATCATGATTAACTTCTTCCGAATTGCTCCATTTTCTTATATTATAATCAACTGTCCCATGCCTGATTATCAAAATATTCAAAGCCTTTTTCCTCGTAACTTATCTGCAACAATGACTAGTTCTGTTGCCATATGATACCGCATGCTTCGCTATATGCCTTATATTCTTCATTATAGTCACATCAACAATCTACACAAAGCTCTCAAACTTCCCTGACGAGCAAAATCTCAATCTCTTCAGTTCCTTCAACAAACTGCTTCTTACCGCTTTCAATAAAGCCGTAAGCTTTGTAGAAATCTATGGCATCCATATTCTTCTCAAGTACCCAAAGCCTGTCTACGCTAAATTCTTTAATCGCAAATTTTAACAAAGCAGAACCAACGCCCTGTCCCCAGAAGAAATAATCCACATAGAGTTCGACAACCTCACTGCCCTCAACGTGGATGAGGCCTTTAACTATTCCGTCGTCGTAAACCCAAATATTATCTAATATTCTTGCCGGTTGGCTGTCAGAATCATTGCTTTCACAGCACTCCATGTACTGCTTAGCCACATCCAGTACTTGCAGTTCACCAAAAGAAAACTCATCATTGTGAAAGATTGTTCTATACTTCATTCTTTTCACAAATACGAGTATCTCCGCTATTCTTGATATATCTTGTTCATTTGCTCTTCTTATCATAAAAATCGCTCAAATCCCCTTGCAGAACTCAACTATCTCCTGCTTCCTCGGCTCGACGTCTTCCTTATATTCTATAGAACACAAACCTATACTTCCGCAGGATTCAATCTCGAGATGTCCGTAGAAGTGCTCGATGCTTTGGATAATTCTCTCGCACTCGTGCATTCCGGGGCCTGTTCTGAGCGCGATGCTGTAGCCCTTTTTACCTGATGAGATCTTGGCATGTGGCTCGTGGGTATTGCACCAAGGCGTGCATCTGTCGATGAAAGCCTTGTACTCTCCCGGAATGTCAGCCCAATAGGACGGCGAAACGGAAACAATAACATCTGCGCTGTCAAACTCTTGCATTATCTTATTCACATCATCGTCCATAACGCACTTTGCCGTAGTATGACAGGTTCTGCATCCTTTGCAAAAAGAAAAAGAGTAATCATCTATACATATCTCTTTTACTTCATATCTATCGGCCAGCTCCGCAGATACTATCCCTGCAATCGTGGCCGTAGCCCCTGTTTTCACAGGACTGCAATTTATTATAAGCGCCTTCATTCAAGCCTCCCATCACTACGTCTTTAAAATTGAATATCATATTCTTTATTCTAAATAAAAGTATCTTGCCCCTTATAAAATACTTCTATAGACTTTTCACGTATATATAAGCTTCCTCAGCGCCGGGCCGGAATTCTCGCACGGAAGAGCAGTGAAGCCCATCTTTTCATAGAAGCCCTCTTTTCCCTTGGCGGCAATCAACTGAATACTGAGCCTTGCGCCCTTGGGAGCGGACTTTTCAATAAGTGAAACAAGCTTATTTATTATACCGGCCCCAATATTCCGACCTTGATATTCAGGTCTTACAGTCACATCAACTATGGTCATGTACATGCCATCTCCTACGACGCTTCCCATACCGACTGCCTTTTCGCCATCTTTGGCAAGGACAAAATAGTCTCTTTTTGCCAAAGCTTTTTCTGACTGCTCCTTACAGAAGTTCTCCCAGCCGACCGAGGCCCTGAGCTCATAGTATGTTTCAATGTCCGGTTTTTCTTCGTAGAATCTGATTTCCATAGCCGCCCTCTTTTCTTAGTACAGTGTCTTGCAGACTTTTGATCAATTAATTGTCAACGCAACGCTTTCAATCAACATTTCTAACTATTATAAGTAATGAATACCATACACTCAATAAACTTTTTTCAATTTACCTGCATGCAGTGTTAATATTATACTTATGATATTGATTAAAAACGGAGGCAATTCTTATGGGTGTTTTTTCTAAGATACATAGATTCAGAGAAGCGGGACAACAGGCAAACGTCAACAACCTTGAGCGCTTTGGCACTCCCGCAGTTTCTTTATTTACTACTTCAAAGATTTTCACGCTGCACAAGCTTATTGATATCACAGACGGCTATGAAAACGTCATTTATCACGCTTCGACCAAATTTCCTTCACTTCATGACAAAACGGATATAACCGATGCTTACGGCAATCCGGTCGCACATGTGGAAAGAAAGCTCTTTTCACTTCACGAGAGACACTATGTCTATATGGCAAACGGCGCATCTTTCGAGATTTCAAATGAGCTCATGCACATAATCAAGGACGTTACCAACATTGTCGGACTCGGTTGGCAGCTTAAGGGCAACATTCTGGGCTTAAACTTCGAATTATATGATGAAAACGGTGAGATAATCGCTGTCATTTCCCAGAAGATGTTCTCAATTCACGACAAATACTGCATAGATATATACAAGACAGAACATGAAAAGATAGTCATCGCGATCCTTGTAACTCTTCAGCACATGATAAAAGACAGAGAAGCTGCATCTTCAGGTTCATCTTCATCAGACTGATGTAAAGGTGCATAAATAATCATTTTTTTCTTGCAATATGAGGGAAAAAGCGATTTAATTAACTGTGAGACATTTTTTCATGGGAATGCTTTTCCTGTGAAAAAGGAAACTATATAAGAAAGTGGAAAAGATTATGGAAAACCTTAAAATTCCCAAGAACTACAAATCTGCTCTTGATCTCCACGATACACAGGTAGGTATCAAGACTGTCAAAGATTTCTTTCAGGGCATGCTCTCAAACAGACTCAATCTTCAGAGAGTAACGGCACCTCTTTTTGTAACACCCGAATCAGGACTAAATGATAACCTCAATGGTGTTGAGCGTCCTGTTTCTTTTGATATCCTCAACGAAAATGAACGTCCTGCCGAGATCGTGCACTCTCTTGCTAAATGGAAGAGATATGCGCTTAAGAAGTATGGCTTCAATGTCGGCGAGGGACTTTATACCGATATGAACGCTGTTCGCCGTGACGAAGTTCCGGATAATATCCATTCTATCTTCGTTGACCAGTGGGACTGGGAAAAGGTTATAAATAAAGAAGACCGTAATATTGATTTCCTTAAAGAGACTGTAAAAGACGTATATAAAGTACTCAGAAAGACTGAGAAATTCATGTCTATCCAGTACGATTATATTGAAGAAATCCTTCCTGAGGATATTTTCTTTATCACAACTCAGGAACTTGAGGACATGTTCCCCGAGTACTCTCCCAAGGAGCGTGAGTACTACATTGCAAAGGCTAAGGGCGCTGTATGCATCATGCAGATCGGTGACCTCCTTGCATCAGGTGAGAAACACGACGGCAGAGCTCCCGACTACGACGACTGGGCACTCAATGCCGATATTATCGTGTACTTCCCTGTTCTTGACATTGCTCTTGAATTATCAAGTATGGGTATCCGTGTAGACGAGAACTCACTTAAGGCTCAGCTTGAGAAAGCAGGTTGCACAGAAAGAGCCGAGCTTCCTTTCCAGAAAGCAATTCTTAATAAGGAACTTCCTTACACTATCGGCGGAGGAATCGGTCAGTCAAGAATCTGCATGTTCTTCTTAAGAAAGGCCCATATCGGAGAGGTTCAGTGTTCAATCTGGCCCGATGAGATGGCTGAAGAAGCAAAAAATAACGGAATACAGCTTTTATAATAACAATAAAACATTAAAGGTTGCGAATCTATTTTCGCAGCCTTTTTCATGTTATTAAGACAGGGAGAAATATTGACTTGTTTTCATCAACTAAAGATAAAATATCAAAACCAAAAAAATTATCGCCGGCACATACAATTCCGGTGAGTTTTTCTTATAACAATCCTTGTAGGAGCGCTGCTTCTTATGCTACCGTTTTCATCGGCAAGCGGAAAACCCACGGATTTTCTGACCGCGCTGTTTACCGCAACAACGTCGGTCTGCGTTACGGGACTTGTGGTCGTTGACACTTACGCACACTGGAGTTTTTTTTGGCCAGCTGATCATCTTGATACTTGTTCAGATTGGCGGCCTTGGAATGATAGCTATCGCCGCTACTTTGATGCTTATAACGCACAAAAAGTTTTCGCTCGGTGACAGAATGCTTCTTCAGGACTCTTTTAATCTAAGTTCGGGAACAAAATTGCTCAGATTCCTTACCAGGGTAATAAAAGGAACTTTCATAACGGAAGGCCTCGGCGTGATTTTCTATTCATTTGTATTCATCCCGCAATTTGGCTTTATTAAAGGCCTGTGGATCTCGATTTTCAACTCTGTATCGGCATTTTGTAACGCAGGAATGGACGTTATCGGGCAGGGCAGCCTTGCCAATTACAGAGAAAATCCGATTGTTATGGCAACTACCATGATTCTTATAATCATGGGCGGTCTTGGCTTTGTCGTTTGGTTTGACGTTCTTCATTCGATAAAAGAAGGTGTGAAAAAGAGATTCTCTCCCATCATTATGGTAAAAAGATTCTCCGAGCACTGTAAGCTCGTTCTCAGTTTTACGCTTATACTTATAACGAGCGGCACGCTTATTTTTCTTTTGACCGAGTATAACAATCCCGGAACCATAGGAAACATGGGCTTTGGGCAGAAACTGGTAAACAGCCTGTTCCAGTCGATCACACTTAGAACTGCCGGATTCACCACTATTCCACAGGAAAACCTGACGGTTGCGTCCTGCCTTGTATCATATTTATTCATGTTCATAGGCGGTTCGCCGATCGGAACTGCGGGCGGTGTCAAGACGGTCACAATTTTCCTGCTCTTTATGAATGTGCGCTCTTATGTAAAAAACGCGAATCAGAACGTCATCTTCAACAAGCGTGTTTCTGTGGATTCGATGAGAAAGGCGGCCGCAGTTGTTTATGTCAGCGTTTTTGCAACTCTCACACTCGCGGTACTTCTTTCGGTATTTAATCCCGTTCCGATGGAGGATGCATTGTTTGAAGTTATAAGTGCATGCGGAACCGTCGGTTTATCGAGAAATCTTACGGCAGCGCTTAATCCTATAGGACGGATCATAATAATAGTTGCAATGTTCCTCGGAAGAACAGGTCCCATCTCGATGGTGGCGTTCTTTTCCGGAAATGAATCAAATAAAAACAACATCAACTACTCCGAGGGAGTATTTTACGTCGGATAAACGGAGGTATAGAAGTGAAAAAATCAGTAGCAGTCTTAGGACTTGGAAAATATGGACGCAGCGTGGCAAAGAACCTGTATGCAATCGGTGAAGACGTGCTCGTTGCAGACAAAGACGAAAGACGTATAAGAGACATCTCATCCAAGGTAACTTCCGCAGTATGCGCGGACCTTGAAAATGAGGACGAAGTTATGGCGCTCGGGCTCCAGAACATGGACATCGTTATAACCGCAATGGGCGGCAATATAGCAGCAAGCATCATGGCGGTATCTATTGCAAAAGAAAAGGGCGTTCCGCTTGTAATCGCAAAGTCCTCTTCTTCCCGCATGGCCACTATTCTTCAGAGAGTCGGTGCAGACAAGATTGTCGATCCCGAGAAAGAAGGTGGTGTGCGCTCAGCCAGGATTCTCGCTTCACAGTCAATCCACGATTACTTCGAGCTTGACGATAACCTCTGCATGGTTGAATTGCAGCCAAGAAACGCATGGCTTGGAAAGAGTCTTATCGAGCTCGATCTTCGTAAAAAACACAACATGAACGTCGCAGCTATCAAAGAAAAAGGCGGCAACTGGAGATATATCAATCCTTCTCACAAGCTCACCGAGAATAATCTTCTCATGGTCATCCTCGAAAAGAAGGATATCGAAAAGTGGAAGTAAAAAGCGGGCTGCAGTCTTTTTGCTGTATCATCTCAAAACATTATATTGGCCGTGGGATTGGATAAACATATGCTGCGCTTCATAAACTCACATATGCACCAAGAATTTTCCATCTGTCCATGCAGATGATTTTTATAGCCTCGTCTGTTTTTCAAAAGGTCAAAAATCACTTTCCTGCATGCGGAGAAAGATGTCTGAAGCAGGACGCTTCTATACAGTTAAACGGTCATGGTCATTGTCCGCAACGCGGACTATTATAACAAATATAAAGCACAAAATTCCGAACTCATAGAGCTCGGAATTTGTGCTTTTATTTGTTTTAGGCGCTACGCGCCGTATGACCATGACCTATATAGGTTTTATTTGCGTCCTGCAAGTTCTTTTCGAAGCATGCAATAAGGAAAGTGATTTGACCTTCAGAAAAACAAGAGGATATAACGAATCTGCATGAACAGATGGTAATTCTTAGGTGCATCTGCTCAGACAACTTCGCGCAGCATATATCCACCCCCCGGCCAATATAATTTCGATGAAATGCAGCAAAAAGACTGCAGCCCTGCCGCTCACTTCTCACTTTTCGATGTGATACTCTCAGTTCTCCTGTGCGGCTTTTTCTTTTCTCATCTTTATGATGGTTACTATGTTGGCGATGATGGTCGCAGCATCGGAAGCTGCGCCGGTATAGGAACCAAGTATGAAATGATAGATGAGCCATGGGATGAAGGTAAGCATTACCAGCATCTTGAATTTGAGAGGATCTTTCACGTCCATAAACAGAATATATACTATGCATACCGCTGCAGGGATTATTCCAAGTAAGCCCTGATTGTTAAGCAGGATTGTCATAACAACAGATGCCGCTATGAAGAATATCTTCCACAGAAGGTTGAGTTTTTCTTTATAGCAGATGAAGTTTCTTACGCATGAAAGTACGTTGTTTACGGCACCGGTTATGCCTCCCAAAAGCAGCATAGCCACTCCCTGCATCAGAAGCTGGACTATCTGTAATATCAGTATTTTGGACTTCTTTTTTACCGCGCCTGTCCCAATCTGTATCATTGCGGCAAAAAAATCTATTATGTTCGCAATAAGTTGCATATCAAAAAACTCTCTCCTGTTTCAGTAAAAAAATAGATACAATTTAATATTTAACTACACAAACATAATTAATGCAATCCTCATAATTTGCACGAATAGCATGAGAGCCAATACTACTATTTATTCCCCAAAATAGCTCTACTTCATGTACTTAAACACCTTAATTGATTCAAGCGGATGTCCGCCAAAGTCAAAGAATGCCTGATTATCCCAGGAGCTTCCGCCGTAATATTTCGCAGCATCTTTGTCATAGTCTGAAGCAAAACTGCTCGCCCAGCCGCTTCCGTACTTCTCCCAGATTAATGAGTTATCAGCGTTTGCAGGCCCTACAGGAAGCCAAGCTCCTTCCCAATAGAATACGCCGAGGCCTCCCGCGCTGTTTACGTTCTGATAAAGATCATGCATATAAGAGGCCTGTCCTTCGATAGTTGCGGGATAACCTTCCACAAGATCACTCTTTGAAACTCTGTTTCCAAAACCGTCGCCATCCTCTAAAGTATAGCAATATGAAGTCTCCGCGATGAACGCTTTCTTACCGAAGTGCTCGCCGATATACTTGATAACATTTTTCATATTATCCATATCACCGTGCCAGAACGGATAATAGCTAAGTCCCATCATATCAAAATCAAGCCCGCCGTTTACAAGTTTCTCTATAAGCGCCAAAACGCCTTCTTTCGGAGATATATCCGTATAATGAACCACTATTCCTATATCTTTGCCGCGCTCGCTTGATATCTCACGAACAGCCTTGCTTCCTGCTTTTAACAGTTCAATGACATTCTCAATCTTCGTTTCGCCCGACATGCCGTTATTGATCTCATTACCGATCTGCACCATTCCCACATCAACGCCTGCGTCAAAGAGCTGTCCCAGGCTGTCTTTTGTATAGTCATAAAGAGCCGATGACTTCTCACTCAAGCTCATACCTTTCCATGCTTTGGGAACAATCTGCTTCTGCGGATCGGCCCAGAAATCGGAATAATGAAAATCTACCAAAACTTTCATTCCGTAGCCGGTAGCTCTTTTGCCAAGTTCGATTGCTGTAGGCAGGTCATTGTTACCACCGCCGTAGCCGTTTCCGTTCTCGTCATAAGGATCGTTCCACACTCGAAGTCGGATGTAGTTAATGCCGGAATCTGCAAAGGTTTTAAGCGCATCCTGCTCATTGCCGTCAAAGTCATAGTATTTTACTCCGCTTTTTTCCTCTACAAGTAGCGAAGATACGTCCATTCCAAAAATAAAGTCTTCAGCAAGCCCCTCAATCGCAGTTTTCCATGTCTCCATTTCAACCTCCTTGCCTTCCGGCTCTGCCTCACCTTCGCCCGTAGCCGAGCTGTCCGATGAATCGCCACCCTCAGTCTCATTGTCCGCAGAGAAAATCGCATTTGCCGCGGCTGCATCTTTGGCCGTTTCTTCCGTCACACCCGCATCGGTGCTTCCGCTTCCTGCACATCCGGTCATTACACAGACCGCCAAAAAAGCTGTCGCAACAAGTAAATACACACTCTTATGCTTCATATATGCCTCACTTTCCTTATGAGTCACTTCCTCCGTCTTAAAGTGCCACTTCTTTTCCAAGTGCAAAGGAATAAATATATATATCTTTAACTTTCTTGCCTGTTGACGCTTCCAGCGCTCTTTTATAAAGATCAAGCTGAATCTTGTAGCGTTTAACAAGTTCGGCCGAATCGCGGGTATGATCTGTCTTGTAGTCGACAAGCACAATCTCATCGTCCTCTATGAACCAAGCATCGATGATACCTTGGATAAGGACAAGCTCTTCAGACGGGAACTTTTTATCAAGCTCACTTGCGGAAACGCCCATCATAAAGGGTTTCTCCCGCATGAGAACGCCTGCCTTGAAAGCCGTAGCCATTCGCTGTCCGAGCCCCGTTCCAAGAAACGCTGATATGTCCTTGAGTTCAACGCTGTCAGCGTATGCCCTGGTTATCCTGTCATTTTGAACCAGACCGTCGAGCCACACACCAAGCGCATCCATGCCGTTTCCGACACTGTAATCAAGAAGCTCCATAACTCTATGGTACGCAGTTCCTCGCTCTGCGCCCGCAAGCCCATCGGCTCTGCCTCCGTTTTCGCTTCCGGCGCCTCTTCCATCATCATATTCTGCGCCATAATCTTCCTCTTTGGTAAAGTGCTCTCCCATCTCTTCCAGAATATGTTTCTTAAGCTCCGTAACCGTGGTCTTGGTATATAGCCCCTTAAGATGCTCAAATCCGTACCTCGCATCCATCTTGTCTTCAAGCTTCTTCGCAAGTTCCTTATCGTAATAAGCTCCGATACCGTCCATACGGATAAGCCCCTTAACGCTCTCTTTCTCATTACCGGCATTTATTTCATCTACACTTACAGATGAAACCGCGAATTTCGGCACGCTTTCTTCGTTGTCCATAAACTTATCCGTTATAAGCTCCGACAATCCGTACTTTTCGGCAATATCATATATCGCAGGATGCCTGACAAGCGAAGGAAGAACAAGATCAAGATAACACGCCGCCGATAACCTTATCGAAAAAGGCATCAGTTCTTTTCCCTGTGAAACTCCATGTGCAAGCTCAGGCTGACGTTTAAGCTCCTTAGCAAGTACATCCGGAAGTTTTTTGACCGAAGCGGTCATGATCAGTTTTTCTTTTGCTCTCGTAAGTGCAACGTAAAGTACACGCAGTTCTTCGCCCAGACTGTCCGTATTCATCTTATCTGCGATTATCACCCGCTTTAAGGTCTCTGAGCGTAGACGCAGCTTAGAATCGATGCATTTAACACCTATTCCGAGATCCATATCCGCAATGAGATTGCCCTTAGTATCCATTTTGTTGAACTGCTTGGACATTCCCGCAACGAACACTACAGGAAACTCCAGTCCCTTACTCTTGTGAATACTCATGATGCGCACAACATCGGCGTTCTCATCGATAATCCCTGCCTCGCCGTAGTCTACCTGTACGACCTTGATGTGCTCAATGTATCTGACAAAGTGGAACAATCCCTTAAAGCTTGTCTTTTCAAAGCTTTCAGCCTTGGACAAAAGAAGCTCTATATTGGCCCTTCTCTGATTGCCCGCGGGCATGGCGCTTACGATCAGCTCAAATCCCGTGACATCGATGATATACTGAAGCAGCTCATGTACGGGGGTATATGCGGACATATCTCTAAGTTCTTCTATAAGTGAGACAAAATCAGAGAGTTTATTGAGTAACGACTGATTTTGAATATCTCCCGTATCTTCGCCGTTTCTACGAACAAGTTTCAATATTTCTTCATACAAAGAAGATGCTGCATCGTCCTCTTTATTTTTATTAATTGTAATTTTAATAAGTGCAAGTTCCTCGTCTGTAAAGCCTCCTATAGGAGAATGCATTACGGCAACAAGTGGTATGTCAACGGTAGGATTGTCTATTACCGACAAAATATTCAGCATAACAGACACTTCCCACGCATCGAAATATCCGCTCTTTGACTCTATATATGAGGGAATCCCCTGTTCCTCCAGCGCTTTTTTAAACACATCGTCCCATCCGGAGTTCGTCCTTAGCAAAATTACAATATCTTTAAACTTTAGCTCCGGATCCTCGCGCATGAGCTCAAGTATCTTATTTCCTATCGCGTGGGCCTCATTTTCTTTTTTCCCCTCGGGATCGTCTATAAGTATGAGCTCGGGAGTCATGTCAAAAGAGGGCTCGTCATATCCCGCACCCGTCACAAGCTCCGCGTCCTTGTCATACTCAACGCTTCCAAGATCCTTCCCCATTATCTTCCTGAAGATGTAGTTGGTTCCCTCAAGAACCTCTTCCCTGCTTCGGAAATTCTTATGAAGGTCGATTCTCCTGTCACTTGCAGACTCATCCTTACTGTAAGTAGCAAGCTTCTTCATAAAAATCTCGGGACGCGCAAGCCTAAACTTATAAATACTCTGCTTCACGTCACCAACCATGAACCTCTCGGAGGATCCCGCTTTTATTCCTGATATTGCCTGCAAAATAAGCTCCTGCACAGCATTACTGTCCTGATACTCATCAATTAAAACTTCTTTAAAGAATTCCCTATATTCAAGCGCCACATGCGTCGGCTCCCCCGTCTCATAATCAATGAGAATATTAAGCGCAAAATGCTCCATATCGGAAAAGTCGATCAGGCGCTCTTCTCTTTTCTTTTCATCAAAAAGCTGTATGTAACGAAGAGTCAGCCTGCAGAGCTCCTTCACCGCCCTGTCGCAAAGCTTCATCTGTTCGGCGACCATATCGGACGTAAGCACCAGGTAGTTCTCGGTGATTTTCTTTATGTCCTTTTTTACGCTGTCACGAAGTTCCTTTGCGCGCTCTTTTTTCTCAGGCGATACGCTCTCGTCCTTCTTTGCAGGCAATCTGTCAAAAGAAATCCCTCTTACCGCGTCATACAGCTCATCATACGACTCGTAAGCCGCAGCACGCCCCATCATCTCCGCTTCTTTCTCAAGCAGCTCTCCGTACATATACGGTCCGTCGGGCAAAAGAGTCAGCTCATGAGCCGCGCTCAACTTATCCTGCGCCTCAAGAAGCATTCTTTTTACCGAAGTAACACATTCTTTTACCCATTCAAGCTCATCAAAATTCTTTCCCTCGATGTCGTAATCAAGCGCCCTCTCCTTGATATAAGTCTCAGGCCACGGCATACTCATGGAAAAGCGATAGAGCCTTTCGATATACTCTTCAACGGCCTTGTCGTTGCTTCCCGTGCCGAAATATTCCATGCAATAGATGAAATCTTCGTTGCTGCCTTCTTTTGCCTTAGTATACTCTTCCTCAAGCATGTTCTTCATAACATCTTCCTGAAGAAGCCTGAGCTCACCTTCATCTCCGACACTGTAAGACGGATCAAGCCCGACAAAATTAAAGTTATTTTTAATAATATACTGGCAAAAAGAATCTATCGTAGTTATCTGGGCATTATGAATAAGCGTCTCCTGCTTCTGCAGATGTGTATTCTCCGGATCCTCCAAAAGCTTGTCCTGAATGGCAAGAGTAATCTTCTCCTTCATCTGCGAAGCTGCCGCTTTGGTAAAAGTAACGACAAGAAGGTGGTCGATATCCACACCTTCATTTATCATCTGTATGATGCGCTCGACAAGAACCGCCGTCTTTCCGGATCCGGCGGCGGCTGAAACCAGCACATTACATTTCCTGGCGTTTATTACCGCCTTCTGTTCATCAGTAAACTCAACTTTCATTCCTTATAAGCTCCATTGCTTCTTTATCGTCAAGATCAAGTTTTCTTCTGGAATATCCCGGAATCTTATCGTCAAATCCGCATATTCCCTTATACTCGCAGTACTTGCAAGATCCCTTTACATCCATCTCATAAGGATTCACCTTAATATCTCCGTTTAAAATGGACTTACCGAATTCGCGGATCTTCTTATCTACATACTTGGAAATAGCGGAATAATCCTCATTTGAAACGGCACTTGAAGCCGCTGTCAGGTCTCCGCTCTTGTTAAAGCCGACCGGTATAACGTCAGATGTACCGTTTATGCTGTTGTCAAGCATATTTATGATATCCCTGTTTCCGTTGACCAATCCGGTCGTACGAAGTGCCTTGATTATCTCTTTATTGATAACGTCCGGTTGCAAATCTCCCGAACCGCTTATCATCGGGTCGTCCACATGATAATACAAAACAGCGGCGGGAACGGCTTCTTTTCCGTTATAGATTTTCTTGCTTGCGGCGGTCGCTACGTTCATATACATAACGAGCTGAAGCTGAAGGCCGTAATATAACGATGCAAGACTCAGTTTTTTTTCCGCCCGATTTAAAATCGATGACCTTGACATAAACATGATCCGAATCTTCATACAGATCAACGCGGTCAATCCTTCCGTGCAATTTCATGCTCTCAACTATTCCGCGTTTCTCATCTTCCGAAAGAGTTATATCGATCTCTTCGATTTTGCCCGCTTCCCTGAAATCCATCTCGACATACGCAGGCTCAAAACTTCCTTTGGAAATCTGGTATTTAAGCGTATCAACCGTCCTTATAAGTATCCTTTTTATGCGTTCAACCATGAATTCATTACGCGCGTTACTTAAAAGGATGGTCTCTCCGTATGCATCGACGCTTTCTGTTAAGGCACGATTTAATATCTCATCAGACTCCTCTTTAGACAAGTCTTTCCACGATATATTCCTGTTTATAATCTCGCTTGTATATTTTTCAAGGACTTCATGGAAAACATTTCCGAGATCTGCCGAAGCAAAGTCATACTCTTTTCTCTCGGACAGCCCCATTCCGTATCTTAAGAAATGTGAATAGCAACATGAAGCAAACTTCTCAAGTCTGCTCACACTGTTCTCGAGATTTGCCCCGTAGAGCGCAAGCGCAATATTCTTGGCAAGAGGTTTGTCTTCATAATGCTTAAATGCAGCCTCTGTCAGCTTATCCAAAAGAGATTTCTCTTCATACTTCTTTCCAACGATCTCATAGAGCGTTGAAAGCTCTGTCTTTTCCTTATCTCCGAGTATTCCGAGTGAATATTCTCTCATCATCTCAGCAAGATTATCGAGACTGTCGTTAACACAGGAAACCTGCTCCTCAAAAGGCGCATCCTCAGGCCGCTCAACCTCAATTCCTTCATACAATGACTCTATCTTCGAAATAAGATAAGCCGGTCGCACGCTCTTTCCGTCGGTTCCAAGTTCAGAGTACGACAAAACAAGCCTGTCCGTAGGCTTTGTGAGGTTCATATACAGATAGAGCCTCTGAATGTACATCTGCTGTCTCGGTGTCGGCGCAAGCTCAACTCCCGTATCAAGGTCAAGCAAAAACTGCCTGTCCATATCGGAAAGAATTCCTCCGCCACCCGTATTTGCCGGAATAAGTCCGTCGTTGACTCCCATAAAGAAAAGAGCTTTGATTTCACGAAGTCTCGTTCTCTCAATATCTCCGACAATGACCCTGTCCACATCCTGAGGAATCGTTCCAACCTCAATATCTCCGAATCCGACATTCAGAATGTCCTTATATTCTTTAAGCTCCAGCTTATCATCCCCGATAAGCGCCGCAATCTGCTTCAGGATATCGGAAACCTTCTTGTAAACCTGGTCGTACTCTTTGGCCTTCTCCCTGTCTCCGAACTTTTCAAACTTCTCTTTATAGCGCTCAAGCTTTGTGCTGCAGTCATTTCCCTCTATCATTTTGAAAAGAGCTTCCGTGATCTCCGCAGCCGTTCCTCCTTTTGCATCAAAAAGAGGCTTAAGCTCCGCACTGATCGCAGCTCTCATTCCGTCAAGTTTCTCAATAAGCTCAAGTTCCGATGTATCGTCTTCTTTGCCTTTTTTTCTCTTGAACTTAGTCGGCATCCTGCGCATAAAGCGGTCTTCCCACTGCTTTCTTCCCTTTATGCCAAGTGCCCTTACGTAGTTTTCAAGAATGTCGGTGTCCTCCTTGGAGAAATCCGTCATTCCGCTTCGCATATAATGAAATACGTCTTCGTATCTGTATCCCGATATAACAATGTTTATCGCACTTGTGATGTACTCGATAAACGGATTCAGTAGCAGTCCGGTGTTTTGGTCTATATAAACGGGAATGTCAAACTTTCTCGCAGCTCTTTTCACCAGATTACCGTACGAGCTCAAACCTCCGCACACCACAGCGATATCTCTGTATGCATATCCCTCATCCCTAACAAGTGAGCGGATTTTCATCATGGTTCTACGAACTTCCTCTTCGGTCGTCTGCGTCTCGAATATCTGTATGGAATCCTGCTCTTTGCTGTACTTGCATGAATTATATCTGAAAAGATTCTGCTCAAGAAACGCAAGCGGCGGGTTATTCTTAAGCCTCATTACCTTCTCATCTCTTATGAAGATATCCCCGCCCGAAGCCTTTTTGCTCATCTCGTCGTTTCTGATATTTCTCCACGCTTCAAAATCAAGGCTTCCCTGCGAGATTGCACCCGCTTCCTTGCAAAGCTCATATTCTATCTTCTCAAGGTCACGCACGGTCTTTTTCGTGAGCATGAACAGTTCCTGTTCTTCAAAAGAGCCTGCGTACGGATTTTCATTAGGTCCGATAGTAAGGGACACACACACTTCCTTTGATACCCGAAGGAGCTCTTTTATAACCCTGTACTGAATCGGCGTAAAACCTGTGAATCCGTCGAATACAATGACACTGTCTTTTAAAAGAGGTGACTTTGGAATCGCCTTACATAAAATATCAAGCGTTTCTTCTGTAGTTATGAATTTTCCTTGGATGTAGCGAAGAAATTCTCCGTAAAGGAGTCTAAGATCTTTTATCTTGGAATTGAGTGCAGCCTTGGAAGAGCTCTTTTCCTCAAGGATGGCAAGCGCCTCGTCTCCTATTCCGTACTGCATAAACTCTGAAATTGTGGACTTAACTTCATCGATATATCCGGGCTTATGCATATTTCCGCCTATTACGGGAAGTCTGTCACCCAGAATATCGGCTACTCGGCGTAATACAAGACTCTTTCCCACATCATCGAGCACAGAAAAAGAGCTTTTAGACGTCTCTTCCAAAACTCTGTGTGAAAGACGTCCAAAGCTCAATACATCAATGTTCATTATCGCATGCGAAGGGTGCATTCTTACCACATCCTTCTGCGTTTGCATCGTAAACTGATCCGGAACAATAAGTAAAAAATCATTACCGGTGTTATTAAAACTTCTTTTAATTATCTCTTCTATCAGCCCCGTGCTCTTCCCCGCACCGGATGCCCCAAAACAAAACCTAAGCATTTATGCTCTGCCACCTCAATCTGCCTTTTTAAAGATTCACGGTCAAGTGCTCTCAATCTGTTTAAGAACTCTTTTCAGCTCATCAAGTTCATCCATATACCTGCATCCCGCAATGAATCTCCATTTACCATTATAGTGGAAAGGAAGAATGATGTACATCAGGATTCTGTCCTCATCTCCGGGAAGCGCAGACCTGTAGTAATCAACGAGGTAATGCTTGCCCGAACTTTCAATCCGGTCGTGAACGGTAGTGATATCAAAGAATTTTTTGAACCGTTCCCTGTCAGCTTCCATGATATGCGTATCCAAATACATCTGCACCGCTAAAACGGCCTTTCTCTCTATATCCGAAAGAGCCTTCTGATTTCCGCAAAGGAAAAGATTTTCAAACATTCCCTCCTCATTAAACAGATCTATACGGTTATACAAATTCAAAAGATGCATGAGCACGGCACTGTAATCATCTGCGGAATGTGCTTCCTTCTGCGCGGTGACGTTTCGTGAAACAAGCGCAAATGCTGCTTTTTCCCCGTGTCTTGAAAGAAACCTCACCTTGGTATTTATCACATAACCGTTTGCAACAAGGTCGGCCTCACTTCTCTGGTTATAAGATGATTCCGCCATCTTCAGGATATTTGCAAATCCGCTGGCATTATCCCTTTCCTTGGACCTTCCTATCTCATTTGCCCTGTCCAGATTCTCCGCACCTATAGTCTTCAAGAAATCAATATAGGCTTCATTTGCGTATACAAAACTCACTTGATCGCCATGTAGCTCCGCTATGGCAATCGGAAGTTTTATCATGATCTCCATACTCTTTGTTTCAAGCGGCGTGCTGTTCAGGAAATTGACTGTACCGATATCATCGTAATACGAGCTGAAATCAAACTCCTCATTGTTCTCAAAGCTGCAATCAACACTCCTTACAAATTCAGAGACAGGCTTAGGCTTGCCAAAAAGATATCCCTGCATCTTTTCGCATCCTATGTTCAAAAGAAATTCATACTGTTCTTCCGTCTCAACACCCTCTGCGAGCGTATGTATTCCTAGCTCTTTTGCCATATTTACTATGGATGCAAGAATTATCCTCGATTTCTGATTCGTCTCAAACTCGCGCAAAAAGCCCATATCGATCTTGATAACATCGAAGTCATAATCTTTCAGGTTGTTAAAAGAACTGTATCCTGCGCCGAAATCGTCCATCCAGACTTCATATCCTGCATCCCTGAATTTCTTTATATGTTTGCCCAAAAAATCTGCTCCGGATGCGATAGCACTCTCCGTAACCTCAATGTGGAGAAGCTTTTTGGGAATGTCATATTTTGCCCTGCACTTATCAATCTCACTCATAATGTCACAAAGCTCAAAATCAAGCCTTGAGAGGTTTACGGAAATCGGCTCAACGGCATATCCCGAATCTATGTCATCCCTTAGATCCGAGCAAACCTGATCTATCATGTATATATCAAGCCTGTGTATAAGATGAACGCTCTCAAGCACCTCAATAAAAACAGCCGGAGAAATGATACCGTAAGTCGGATCGAGCCACCTTGCAAGCGCCTCATATCCGCAGACTTTTCTCGTGACCGCTCTTATTTCTTTCTGATAATAAACCTGGAAATATCTCTGTTTAAAAGCATTTTCAAAATTATCGATAACGTACCGGCGAAGCTCATTTCTTTTGTCCAGCTCCTCCGTGTACAGGTTGTTGTCTCTATCGTAAACTCTTATGATGTCGTCGCACGCCATCTTGGCTCTGTCGACCATTATAACGGGATCTTCCTCAGTGCCCGTGGCGCGGTAAATACCGGCCTTAACCTTCATCTTAAGGCCCTTCTCGTAATTATGTACGGCTTCTCTGAAATCATCCAATTTATCAAGAAGCTCTTCTTTATCAATGGATTTTCCAAGGACAATAAACTGATCTCCGCTTGTTCGCGCAACCAGTTCATCAGGGAAAATGTTTTTGAGTTCATGTGCCATTCCTCTCAGAAAATCGTTGCCTCCCGCGAAGCCGTATTTCTGATTGAACACCTTGAAATTCATAACATTTATGTAGATGATAACTGTATCTTCGGATGCAGAGTATTTGTCATGCCCCCGGAGATGCTCAAGGATACCTGTAAGATTGTGCAGTCCCGTAAGTTCATCTATATGATTTTTTTCTTCGATAGTTATAACATCTTCCATTTGCTTCATAACGTCTCTATAGCCTCCGAAAATTGTCGACCTGTACCTTATTAACGCAAATAAAAATATCAATTATCGTACAATCACAAATATTATATCACAAGAATTGCACGATAATTGATATTTACAGTAATTTAAGATGTTTGCTATGTTTCGTTTACCAGATATGAAATATTATACAAACACTTCAGCCGTTTGTATAATATCTCATATCTTCTCAAAACAAAACCGCATCCACTAATATAATCTTAGACTTGCTCTTGTCCTTACATGAGCTTCTCGTCGTAGATGGCTCTCTGGCCGCCGACGTACTTGGGACGGTGGCGGGCACATATGATTGGAGCAGCTCCGATCTTTCTAAGAGATATTCTCATTGGAACAACAACTGAATGCATATGCATACCGATCATGGTTCCTCCGATATCTATGCCTGCGTCTGCCTTTCCGTTAATAGATTCTACAAGCACAGGATTTTTGAATCTCTGATAACAAACGGTTGCAAAAGCTCCGCCGGCATGATTTGGTTGCGGGATCGCATTGACTTGTTCAAATCCGTACTTTTCCATCGTCTCTCTTTCAACGACAAGTGCCCTGTTAAGGTGCTCACAGCACTGTGCCGCAAGAAGAATTTTCTTTTCCTCAAGAACGGGAACAATTCCGTCAAACACTGCGTTCGCAGAATCAAGATTTGTCGCGGTTCCTATCTGGTCACCCAATATCTCGCTTGATGAACAGCCAACCACAAAAATCGAACCGGGCGTAAGACCGGCTTTCTCAAGTATCTCCGTAACTGCCTGTCTGCTCTGCTCTGTTATCTCTTTAAAATCCATGTTATTATCCCCTTTATTCATATTCCATTCTCTTAAATATTTTGATAAGCCCAAGTTTGAAGCACAAGAACAGCGAGCCGACAACTCCCAAAAGTGCCTGTGCTATCTCATAGGGTAACTTTACCATGGCATATTCAAATGTGCTATACACATAGATCTTGCCCAATGTATATCCAACAACCATTATAACAGCGCCAATAAGCGTTGCAATCAAAGCCGTAATAAAATGCGTCTTTTTATTCCTGCCAAATTTCGAATTAACTATGAGCGAAATGACAGCCGCCTGAAGTCCATGTGTAACAAGCGATACAAACATGGGAGCCGGGTAAAAGAGAATATCTCCGACAAAAGATCCGATTCCTCCCACTATGAATGCAGAAAGCGGATCAAACAAAAGCGCCGCCGTGCATATTATCAGGTCGCACAGATATAAGTGTCCTCCGGGAACGGGTATGCCGAAACTCGACATTATAATATTGATTCCCATAAACAATCCTGTCAGCGCGATCCATCTCGCATATTTAAAGCCCTTTAAGTCATTGTTTTGTGCCTGATCCATATTTTTTCTCCTTTTACTAAATAATTCAGGATAAAATATATCACTTCACTGGTATTTGTATAATACGTAATTATATTTTATTTTTAAATACCAGTTTTCACAAGCACTTTCTGAGCGCTTTCAGCGCACCGGGCAAAAGACCTACATCAAGATTTGAATAGTCTATTATAAACCTGCCTTGGAGCTGTTTTTCAGGTGTCTCCATGCAGTAATCGGAAACAGCTGATATTTTAATTTTGCTCTTTTTAAGCCTGTCTTCAATATCTCTGTCCGTCTGCTTTGTAAAAAGCTGCAAGATAAAATGAAGTCCGGAATCGTTCTCGATCAGCCTGTAATCAATTCCATCAAGCTCTTTTTTTATTATCTCAAGTACACTCTCACGCTTTCTGGTGTACTGATGACGCATCCTGTTTATGTGTTTCTCGAAATATCCCTTTTTGATAAAGTCCGACAATGTATACTGATCAAACGTTGGAACCGTGCAGGAATAAAAGGCAAGTTTCTCATAGAACCGCTCCGCAAGGTGCTCCGGAAGCACCATGTACCCAATTCTTATGGTGGATGCAAGGGATTTTGAAAAAGTGTTTATGTAAATGACCTTATCCATCCTATCCATACTCTGCATCGGCGGTATCGGATTGCCTCGAAGCCTGAATTCACTGTCGTAATCGTCCTCAACAATGTATCTGCCTTCCTTCTCGCTCGCCCACGCCATTATCTCATTGCGGCGTCCTATCGGCATCGTTATGCCCGTAGGGAAGTGATGCGTAGGACTTATATGTGCTATATCCGCCTTTGTCCTTACAAGCTCTGAAACAAGAAGTCCCGATTCATCCATTCGTCCAAAAGCGTGTCTAACGCCTTCAGTCTCGTATATCTGGCTTATCTTGCGATAGCCGGGATCCTCAACGCAGTATTTCTTATCTTTTCCAAGGAGCTTGATGATAAGACCGTAAAGATACTCAGTTCCTGCCCCTACGACAATCTGATCCGGTGAAACATTAAGTCCTCTAAACGACGACAGATGCCCCGCTATAGCTTCTCTAAGCTCATATATGCCGCTACTTTCAGACACCTCAAGTAGCTTATCGCTTCTTCCCGCAACGTTTTCTCTCGTGAGCTTCGCCCATACGGAAAAAGGAAAAGACTCCGCATCCAGGCGACTTGAAGAAAAATCAAAGTCGTACTCATCCTTCGATCTCTTTGTCGCAATCTTAAACTCGCGCTTTTTCTCCTTTGGAAAAGATACCGTCATAGTTACCGCTACAAAATATCCCTTCTTGGGAAACGCATTGATATAGCCCTCTTCCACAAGCTGGTCATAGGCATTATCAACCGTAACCGTGCTTATCCCAAGATTCTCCGACAGGCTTCTCCTCGACGGAAGCTTTTCTCCGGGCAAAAGAACTCCCTTTGTAATATCATCTTTTATAAAGTTGTACAGCTTCTGATAAAGAGGACCTTCCCCCTTTGTAAAATCGTACGTTAGCATAGTTATAATATAATATGAATCATTTTAACTTTGCAACGATTACACAGTATCGTTCCAAAAACGTGCAACGGTAATCATTTATCGTTCCTGAGTTTTGAAACGATAAACACTTTTCGTTCCATAAATGAAAGTCGTCACCTTCGCACAATCATCCCCGTGAATGCCAAAGGGCACGTCTTACGTGAGTCCATGCCAATAATCAGAGATATACACGTAGAATTGCATCCATACAATGATTCTGTGCGGTGCTCGTTCCAGTTTTCACACCGTACAGCTTCTACGCAATGATTCTGTGTGGTGCATATTCCAGTTTTCGCACCGTACAGCTTCTACGCAATGATTCTGTGTGGTGCATATTCCAGTTCTCGCACCGTACAGCTTCTACGCAATGATTCTATGTGGTGCATATTCCAGTTTTCGCACCGTACAGCTTCTACACATAATCAGAAGATTCTACGTGAAATTCCGCCGAAAAACGTAAAAGTTACGCAGGCATCATTTATTCTATAACCACACAGACATAACCGCACAGGCCTGTATGGCCATTTTTTTACAGCCACACCGCCGGTATCTGCTTGAAATACGCAGTTCTCGGACGAGCAAGATGACTTTCAGATTGAATAAAGCCTGAAAATGTCGACTTCTCTGAGCAACGTCAAAAGGAGACATTTTCGGACTTTATGAAATCATGAAAATCACTGCGCAGCCGTACACAAGCATTTCCAAGCAGATACCGGCGGTGCGGCTGTAAAAAATGGCCATACAGGTCGTCCGCTATAAAAAATCCCCCGCGGAAAACGCAATCCGCGGGGGAAGTCATCAATGATGGAAAAGTCTGAGTCCTGTGAATGCCATTACCATGTCATGGCTGTTTGCTGCTTCGATAACGTTGTCATCACGAACAGATCCGCCGGGCTGTGCAACATACTTAACACCGCTCTTGAACGCTCTCTCGATGTTATCTCCGAAGGGGAAGAACGCATCTGAGCCAAGTGCTACGTCAGTGTTCTTGTCAAGCCAAGCTCTCTTTTCAGCCTCTGTGAATACTTCGGGCTTCTCTTTAAAGATGTTCTGCCACTTGCCGTCTGCAAGAACATCCATGTAATCTGCACCGATGTAAAGGTCGATTGCGTTGTCTCTGTCAGGTCTCTTGATGTTATCAAGGAAAGGAAGGTTAAGAACCTGAGGTGCCTGACGAAGGAACCAGTTGTCAGCCTTAGAACCTGCAAGTCTTGTGCAATGGATTCTTGACTGCTGTCCTGCTCCGATCCCGATAGCCTGTCCGCCCTTTACGTAGCAAACTGAATTGGACTGTGTATATTTAAGTGTGATAAGTGCGATGATAAGATCAATCTTAGCAGACTCGGGAAGCTCTTTGTTATCTGTAACGATATTTGTGAGCATGTCCTCACCGATCTCGATAAAGTTGTGTCCCTGCTCGAAAGTTACGCCGAACACCTGCTTCTTCTCAATCGCATCGGGAACATAGTTCTCGTCAATCTTGATAACAGCGTAGTTTCCGCCCTTTTTAGCCTTAAGGATCTCAAGTGCCTCATCTGTGTAGCCTGGAGCAATGATTCCGTCTGAAACTTCTCTTTTTACAAGCATTGCTGTGTCCTTGTCGCACACATCAGAAAGAGAGATGAAATCTCCGAAAGATGACATTCTGTCAGCTCCGCGAGCTCTTGCATAAGCGTTTGCAAGAGGTGAAAGCTCGCCAAGATCCTCTACCCAATAGATTTTCTTTTCAATATCTGAAAGAGGTGTTCCTACAGCGGCACCTGCAGGTGAAACGTGCTTGAAAGAAGTTGCCGCAGGAAGTCCTGTAGCTTTCTTAAGCTCAGAAACAAGCTGCCATCCGTTCAAAGCATCAAGAAGATTGATATATCCCGGTCTTCCGTTAAGTACTTCGATGGGAAGATCTTTTCCGTTTTCCATATAAACCCTTGAAGGCTTCTGATTGGGGTTACATCCGTATTTAAGTTCGATTTCGTTCATATTGATTCTCCTGTTATATGATATCCGAATTACCGTGTTCCTTCTAAAAACGTGCAATCATGCGCGTTACAAATAAAACTTGCGATATTATATCACTTGTTTTTGTTGATGATCCTTGTCTCGTACTTACCTGTCTCAATGTCGATGAATCTTGTGAAAAGAGATACCTTATTATCTTCGTTAAGCGCATTCCATACATTGTTTGTAAAAGTATCGATGTCACCCTCGATGTTTACAAGTGTAGGTTCTCCTTCGTAACTTGGAAGGGGATTTGCGTCCTTCATATATGTATGGATAAAAAAGCCCTCTCCTGCCTTGGGATTCTCATATGAATATGTAAATCTCTGACATGATGAAGGATCACCGTTGTTGCTCTTTAAGATAGACATTGAAAAGTCGTACTTGCCGTTTTCAACGTTCATGATACCTGAAATACGAGGTGTGTAGTTGGGTGCATCGGGCTCAAATTCTCTTGTGCGAAGAGCCTGCTCAAAAGTCTTACCCTCTTTCATAAGGTCATATACTGTATCAGTCTGATCACCGTTTGTAACAATAGTTGAGTTACCAAGAACACGTACAGGTGCATAAATGATAAGGCTTGGATCTTCCATCTTGGAAGGATCGAATGCCTGTGTACGGATTCCCTCTCCGTCTTCAACAAATACTCTGTTTCTGCTATTCTCACTTCTTCCCATGATGAAGTAAGCACATGCTGCCTTCTTGCCGTCAGCTGTAAGGCCGATAACAATACCTCTTCCCGGGTATGTTGTGCGTGAAATTTCCTGCTTCAAATCTACCATTTCTTTTCCTCCGTATATATCACTGAACTCGCTTGTAACAAGGAAGTTCCGCTCTCGCATTCGCTCGCCGGAACTAAGTAGTACACTACGGTTCGAAAATACCGAACCTAGTGATTACTTAAAAAAAACCGTCTGAGCATCCACAAAAGCGGTTGCCCAGGCGGTCGACATTCATAATTTATTTCCATACTCCCATGTGGTTACCCACTTATCCGCCAGTTGTATGAACACATATAGCGTACACTTTTACCACCAAAAAATCAAGGAAAAGAATCCTGCTTTTTATCTATGATATTTTTACTTCTAAACAGCTGTTTTTTCATGTTCACAGATAAATTGCCTCATACACACTTTTTCTATCTGTGTTTTTTCACCTCATAACACTTGTTATTTTACATTTTCACAGATAAATCGCTCCACACATACTTTTCTATCTGTGTTTTTTTTTGCTATTTCTTCAATTTTTCACAGATAAATCACTTCAAACACACTCCTTCTATCTGTGTTCTTCATTTTCAAGCAGCGTAGAGTGAAATTTTCAAGCAGTTTTTCAAAGAGTTATTTACAAACCCATATTTCCGCTATTTCCTTAACCTACCGTCACTCCTCCACTGTTTCAGGCACGGTTTTTTTCTGTATATTCGGAATCGTTTGTATATAATTTATCGCCTTCGCCACCTACATTGAGACTCGGTGTAATCTTAGAAAAAAAAATACGTCTCTTATTCATCATCTCTTCTTGCTCCTTAAACTTAAATCATTCAGTAGCGCATCAAGTTCCTTACAGCATATCTAAAGAACCTGTCTCTTGTGCCTTTACCTTTGCAAACACTGAGTATTATTCCCACAAAGATATAAGCCATCACAATATAACTCGTTTGTGATGAAAAGAACGGCAAGAACGTATCAGTGTATGGTATCGTCCCGGTATTTTCAAATATGTTGATCACTGTATTTTCCAAAAGGACGTTAAGACACCCTGTTCCCATCAGGAAACTGAGATCGTTTTTACACCTAAAGACCGACTTGTAGCCAAATGCGATAACAGCTATAACCAGAAGTGCAATGCCGATTGCCGGTAAAAGTCCATATCGATTTGCCTGATATGCAAGCAGATAATCCAAGTCGGGCTTTGGCAAAAATTTCAAATTCTCTTTTCCCGAACTGCCGACAAGATTCACATCAAAGAAAGATTGAACCGTTGATTCGTCCAGTGAAAAGACATTGCTCATTGTTTTATGTCCCCATCTAGCAATCACTCCGGTCTTATCGACAAATACCGATGCAGCAAACACGATAACCGCAAGTGCTGCCAGAGACAAAAGAAAATTTATCTTAAACCATCTTTTCTTGATACAATACAAAAGCTGCATGATCATAGCCGACAAAAGCACAATCTCCGTCATCACGCGCGTGCTTTTATGTATGATCAAAATGGGAACGATCATCCAAAGTATTGCCTTTAGAAGCTCCAAAATCCCGCCGCGCCTGTATTTATGCAGAACCGCTCCGTAAACCGGAACATAGAGACACATAACCGCCGCAGTCAAAACTTTCACGGAGCCAAATCCGAGATACATATTTTCAGGTTGAAACCTAAGAAATACCAGAATCAGTATTATGCCTACCGCAATCTCTTTTGCCCGCTTTGCTATCAGATTATGGCCTATCATATACACCGCGATCATGACAATTATTCCAATGCCCACACTTGTATAGAAAGTACTGTTTCCGGTTAGTTTTATTGATTTATCTTTTCCCATAAACCAATGTACAATGATGCTTATAACTCCTATAAGCGCTGCTGTAATAACTACATCCCACTCAATCTTACGATGCATGTAAAAAAACTCCTCCCTGAGCTGCGCCTCCATTCGGAGCGCTTTTTATATCATAGAAAATGAATTTCCTATTGATATAAAAAGTTGTACATTATCATAATGCCGCTGTAAAGCGAATACAGGCAGGATTCACAAAACTTTCATAACATACGTTATCATTTAGTAAGCCGAAAACACTCAAAGGAGACGACATCATGAATGGCAAATCTTTTTCTTCTCCCCCTAAGGCACTCCATGATAAGAATGTTGGGACAGCTTCTTTTGACATGCCTGTTCTTTTGGTTTTATACGGCAAAAGTCGTTAATACGAAAGAAAAGACATTCCGATATAGCGTTACAGTAAACTTTGTTCCCTTACCAACTTCACTTTCTACCTCTATTTTTCCATCATGCGCATGGATTATCTGCCTTGCTATGGCAAGGCAGATTCCTACGCTGTCATAAGATGAATTCCCTGCCTTATAGAATCTTTCAAATATATGCGGAAGATGTTCTTTTCCGATTCCTTTCCCGTTATCCTCTATAACAATAGTAGTACGCAGATTATTCTGCGCGGCAGATACCTTAACAAAGCCACCTGCATCGGTATGCTCAATGGAGTTTTTGATTATATTTGAAAGAGCCTCTTTAAACCAGTGTGTATCCACTTTGAGTTCAACACCTTCAGGAATATTGCAGATGTATTCCACCTCTGCAACTTCTGCCATGATCACGATCGGCTCTGATATATCCATGATCACTTCATTCAAGTCCGCCTTTTCTTCCTTCATCTCCAAGACTCCCGCTTCCATCTGAGAAAGCGCAAGGAGATTCCTGATAAGCCATGTCATCTTATTGATCTGAGAATCAATCTTTCCGGCATATTCAAGGCGTTGTTCATCACTGTAAATACTAACCTTTTTCTCATTATCAGATTATTCTCCATATCAATCTTCATACTTTTCTATTGGAAGTACATCATCAGGCGCAAATGATGTAAGAGAATATGCATCAGGAACCACATCTTCTATAGATGTATATTTATCATCATAGTCACCCGTTTCCGGATCTTCAAAAAACGTTCTTCCGGAATATAATTCTTTTGATGTGAGCTTATTATTTTTTAAAGAATATAGTTCAACCCATTCGTCTCCCATCCAGGCTCCAGCCATAATTATTCCTTTTATGCTCGGAGATAGAAATAACTCGTCGTGATTATAGCCAAACTCACCAACATAATGAACTTTGCCGTCACTATACGTATATACCCATACACAGTGAAAGCCTAATACTATTAATTCAGGCGTTGAATCTTTGTTGATGTCATATATTGAATAAAATGCCCCGGGACAGCCACATTCCTCAACTTCCAAATAATCAATGACCTTAAGAAAATCAATATATGCTGATTTGTAATCACTATAGGTATTTTTTTCCGCATCACTTATTATAGTTCTGGCTAAACTACGTACTCCATCTACTCCATCCTTCAACAATACAGTCTTTAATTCATTCATAGAAAAATCATTTCCAAGCAATCCTTGAATAGAATCTCCATAAAACAGACATGAACGATAACTAGAGCCATTGAAACATGTTCCGCACACACAAACAGTAGTGTGAGAAGAGGAATTACCAATAATTACAATTTCTTTTTCCCCTTCTTCCCCATCGTAGGCACATTCAAAACAATCTATGTCTGTGATTTCACTGAAAAGGCAATGTGTATTTATGGTTTCATTTGTCTCATTATCTTTTATGATATCAATAAAGGTATATTTGGTTTTAACACCGTCATCTACAAAAACGTCATTATAAACGCAGATCTGTGCAAGTCCCCGCTGAGGAACAAGCTCAGCTTCGATTTCTATCAACTTTTCTTTGGAATCAGAACATAATTCGACTGCTTTATCTTCAGGTTCCGGATCTATTGAGCTTTCTTTCCCCGCTGATCCACAGCCTGTAGTAAATATAAGTAAAAGTAGCGGTATTATTATGTGTAGCCTCATCTTTCTAATCCTTTAACCAGCAAAATTTTTCCATTATCCTTTGGACTATATCATCATACCCTTTAAAACAGCGGCATTCTCCGATTTCTTATATATGGCTCGGAATAACCTTTGGAATACATCTATTACAATTTCCGAAGTACTCTGTCATATAAAAAACCTCAGAACAGAGATGAAGTGGACGTAAAATCTTGATATTTATCCCGTCTATAACTGATTTCCCCATCTATTATTTCAGATAATGTATAATTTTCGCCATCTTTAAGGAATGCAGAAAGAAAATATAAATCGCTGTTATCCCCTTTTTTGTAAAAGGTAGTCTTTACTTCATCCGCCAGAAACTTATCATAAAGAGCTGCAGATTCAGCATCGATACTCACTTCTTCTCTGCTTTTAGGACTTTTTGTGTGATCTATCACATCTGTCTCTTCTTGAGAAGCAGCCAAATCACTATTTTCTTCTATACTCACGCCATCAGATACAGTTTTTTCTTTAGCACATGCACATAGCACCAAAGTAGCAATAATTGTCGTAAATAATAACTGTTTTCTCACTAGCAACTTGTTCTCCAAATCAATAAATAACTTAAATCAGTCATGAGTATAGATTAATAAGGCGCGGAATAGTAGAACCATTTTTCTTTATCATACATCACTCGATTTTGGAAAAAATGTTCATTAGGCTCTTCTATAAAGAATCCATCTTCTGTAATATCGGTTTTTTCAGCATACCCCCACCCGGTGCTTGCCATGTAAGATGAATCATAATATGCATAAATTTTTTCTCCCTGCTTACTCAGAATTATACGAATAGAATCTTCACTATCTTTTTTCAGAACATAAAAAATACATTCATACACATTATCTAAATTAAGATCTGCATATGTTATATCCTGTATTTCCGATGGAGAATGTCCTATTTTTCTCAAAAAGTCACTAAAATGAATATCTTTATAAATCGGATCGGTTCTGTACTCGGATACTGCATTCAGAATACTGTCTTTTTCAATGATTTCCGAGTAAAAATCAGGATTATTATTCGGAAAGGTATAATTCGAATTGTCTTGAGATGGCACATATGCTGAGATAATCTCATATTTTTCTATCGGAATTACATTATCAGGCGCAAATGATGTAAGAAAATATGCATCAGGCACTACATTCCTTACAGGTGTGAAATTTGTATCATATTCTCCGGTTTCCGGATCTTCATACACAGTACTTCCGGAATATAATTCTTTTGCTGTTAGCTCATTATTATTTAAAGAAAAAAGGGTAAATTCTTCTCCTCCCATATGAGCCCAATATTGCAGTATTCCATTCCCACTTGGATATGCATATAACTCACTGTGACCGGTGTATATCTCATCAATGCACTTAACTTTGTTATCAGTATATGTATATACCCATACATGATAATCAGCTTCGCAGCCTCCATAGTGTACAATTAATTCAGGTGTCGAATCTTTGTCAATGTCATATATTGAATATGCTCCTCCCGAACAACCATATTCATCAACTCCGCACTCATCAATAACCTTAAGAAAACCAATATATGCCGCCTTGTAATCACTATACGTAACTTCTTGCGCCGCACTTATCGCCCTTTCCGCTCTTTCCGCGTTGATCTCTGTCGAATAAGATGCGCCTTTCGACAATATATTCTTTAATGTGACCATAGAAAAATCATCATCTAACGACTCATTAATAGCCGCTCCCACACTATTCCATCCGGAAAATACCTCATACTGATATTCAGACGTAGCCTCATATATTAAAACCATGTTTTCAGAATCCGAAACACCTATAACTGCAATGTCTTTTATTCCGTCATCATTAAAGTCAAAACAATCCATATCGGTAACTTTATCCAGATGGCGATATGTATTTATGGTTGCTTTGACTTCATTGTCTTTGATTATATCAATGTAGGTATAATTCTTTTTCTTGCCATGATCCATATAATCATCATTATAAACGCTGATCTTAGCATTGCCCTGATTTTGAACAAGCTCGGATTCCATTTCGATCAGTTTTTTATTTTGGGATTCACATGCAGTTGCAAGTATAAGTATAGAAAGCGGAAGTATTATTCGTAATCTCATTGTTTGTCCTTTTCAAGTAATATATTTTATGCTATTTCATTCTGGTAAGTTCCGCATGTCCGTTTAATTCTTCATAAGATACATAGATCCTACAGAATTATCACCGGTCTCATAATAAACAATCTTTCTGCTCAGATTCCTGCTTGGTATCACCACCCGTTCCGGTTTCTTCATTCTTTGCAGAACTGTCCTGCTCTTTCGCTGCCTCTGTATCTGTCGTTTTGCCATGGCAAGATGATAAACATAATGTAAAAACAGTGAGTAAAAGTAACGGAAATATTTTTCTTTTCATTTTTAGCCTTTCTTGCGATAGTAAATTCCCATAACCATCAGACTCTTTCCCAATATTTATATCTTGTTTTAATATCTTCTGTCATTATTCCCCAATGTTTTCCACGTCCAAAAATAGTTGTACATTATCGCATTACTGCTGTAAAGCAGATGGGCGCAGGATTCACAGAATTTTCATAACACCTGTTGTTCTATAATCAAGTGCGGTCCTCATTGTTTTATCCTCATCCCGGTAGTAAATGCAAAGGGATATACAAATTTCCTTTCTATTCCATTATCGAATTTTACGGTGAACTTGGTCGGCACTTCATCATCATCCCAAGAAACATCTGTTATAATGCCTTCTCCGTATTTTGTCTGAATTATCCGTTCTCCGATGATAAGATTGTCCGGAACATTTACACCGGATGTAACCGGAACAGATTTCTTTTTTAGAAGCGGAGTCGGTTTTAACAAAACGTTTTCTACCTTTTTCGCATTTGCATGCGTTTTTGCCATATCCTTCTTTTTCTTGGGTGAAAGCTCGCCTGTAAATACAGATGGTGCATCATCGTATTTAAGTATCGTCAGATTATCTTTTGCTCTTGTGATGCCCACATAAAAAATCCGGCGCTCCTCTTCGTAATCGCGCTTCTCTTGTGGTGTTGCGCTCTTAAAGTTCTTGATCATCTTGCCGGGAAATACGCCATTTATCACGTCCATCAGAACAACATTATCATATTCAAGCCCCTTGCTGGAGTGGATGGTCGAAAGAATAAGTTTTGCCTTATAGTCTTCTCTCTTTTCCGTCAGTATCTTGCGAAGCAGGTCGAGCCTTTCAAGGAAACCGGGAATGGTCTTTTCTTTTTTTTGCCAGCATCTTTAATATAAAGAGCTTATTTGTGGCAATGTTGTTATCTTTCAGATAATCACCATATCCCATATATTTATCAATACGATTAAGCGCTTTGCCCGGAGGCTCCATAGCCATGTTTCTAAAATGTGTTCTGAGAGACCTTACATTCCCGAGGACTCTCCCGTTTAGATCAATACTCTCTGCGGCATCCAAAATACCGATGTGCTTTCTGTCTGCTATATAGATCATTTTCTCTGCATCAGGTTTGCGAAGATATGTTTGGAACTTGAAGTAAATATTCATAAAAAGCGCAGGATCCGACGGATTTAACGCAAATTTCAGTATATTGGCAATATCAACCACTACTCTGTTTGAGAAAAAAGACATATCAGTGCTTTTTATTCTATAAGAAAAATCTTCTCTCTCGAGAAGATCGATAAGCGGAATAATACTTTCGTTATCTCTGTAGAGAATCGCAAGCCCTGAATCACTTGCCCCGGCCATTTCAAAAAGATATTTATATTGCGAATCTCTGCTCCTTAATGTTACGTAGTTTATTTCTGAAGAAGCTTCTCTTTCTGCGCACATATGCTTATTGTGGCGGTTAAAGTTCTTTTGTATAAAAAGATCTGCCGTCTCAACAATCTTGGCATTTGATCTGTAGTTTTTATTCATTACGAGAACTCTTGCACCTCTATGGTCTTTTTCAAAATTAAGAAGTGCATCAGGGTATGCAGCTCTAAAACCGTAAATACTCTGGTCTTCATCTCCCACCATGAAAAGATTACCGTTTTCTCCGGCAAGAAGTGAAATTATCATATGCTGGCTTTTTGAAGTATCCTGTGCTTCATCTACACATATGTATTTGTATCTATTCTTGAAAAAAGAAAGCATCTCCGAAGAACTTTTGAGCATTCTATAGGCATAGATCATCTGATCGTCATAATCCATCAAACTTCTTGCTTTTAATTCTGCATTGTAACGATCGTATATTTTAAAGAGGTCTAGTCCTTCGTCTTCTCCGCGCTTTTTTATCTCTTCTTCCGTAAGAAGCATGTTCTTACAATATGTTATAAGAGTGCGAACGTTCTTTATATCGCTTTCTGTGGGATACTCATCCATTACGTCGATATATATGTCTGTAAGGATTTTTCCGGATAACTTATCGTCCGTTATAAGATCAAAAGGCTTTTTACCGATACGTCTTCCATATTCTCTTATTATCTCGTAGCAGATTCCATTAATTGTCCTAAATTCAAGTAAATTAGAGGAAGCTCTTCCAAATACAGATTCAAATCGTCTTGCCATATCCTTTGTTGCGGCAACGGTATAGGTAAGAGTGAGTATATTTTCAGGTCGTATTCCTTTTACATAGAGCATATATCCGAGACGATTTATAAGGACCGTTGTCTTGCCGCTTCCCGGAACTGCAAGAAGCAGAACGAAGCCCTCAACCGCTCTTACAGCTGCAATCTGCTCATTATTAAGTTTTTGTCCGTATTTATCAATAAATTCCTTGTCTGTCATTATTTCCTTTTCGCTTACCATTTCCTCAGATACCATCGAGCCTATCATCTTCAATATCAGCTAAGCTCGCGCCTGCTTCCTTCGCGCCGGTGTGCAGATGTATTTAATCTTCTCCCCAAATCTCTACAAACTTGTCAAAATGCGGAAGTCTGAGCTTCATATATCCTCTTATTTCGTCGCTGACAAGATGTTTGTTTATCAATCTGCTCCTATAAACCGAATACGAAGCTGCATTCGCCATAAGTTTTTTAATATCTTCAGCTTTACCGTCTTTGGTCTTACATATGCATCTGACAACTTCTTTTTCACCGTTACTCAAAGATTTCCAAACCAGATCATATGAATCTCTAAACATTATCCTTTCAAATTCGGGAATGATATCGTTTAGTGTCTCATTCTTCTGTTTACCGAAATAAAGAGACCCAAGTACCTGATATGCATAAGCATATCCTTTGGTTTCCTCTTCGATTTTTTTTGCTTCCACAGCATCTATTTTCAACAGTTTCTGATACATGGCCGTAATATCATATTTGTTTAATCCCTTTATCTCAAGTTCATCTGCTCTCTTGAAAAAAGTAAGGTTTTTTTCTGATGAAAACTCCTCAATATTTTCAGCCAAACCTGTTACCAGCAAATAAATATGCATTCCTTCAAGTATCATCGAACCTATCATCGATAAAAGTCTGATCATTTCCGGCGTCTTGGAAATATCATCTACTCCAACCAAAACATTATATTTTTTCTTATTTGCTTCTGCTACCATCTTAGTAAGCATCGCTTCATCAGAATAAAAATGCTCATTATCGGAAACCTTTTTCCCGACACTTACCTCACCTTTACCTGAAGCCACATAAACATTTCCACTCGCCGAAACCGAAGAACTGACCTCAGTTACCCTACTCTTGGAATCTATAAAGCTCTCCATACTGAGTTTGGATATAAGAGTCTTAACAGCATCTCCTGCAGCAGAAAGAGGATATACCAGCCACTTCTTATCAGCTTTAAGCGCACGTATGACATTCCCGTATTCTACCGATTTGCCGGATCCCCTTATACCGGTTATCTTATAAACATATTTCGAAGACTCCTCGCTTGTAAAACTATTGATGATCTCATCAGCTATACATGTATCAATATAAGCCGCTCCAGCAATCCCCGGTGTTCTGGTAAACGGATCAACTCGCTTTTCCATCTTTCCTCCACTTTTATCTTTATACATTATCTTTTATCTTTTGTTATTATTATACTATATTTTTTATCTTTTGTTATCATTTATTATATTTTGTTATCTTTCACACACTCTCACATCCAAAATGACAGCTGTTTCTTCATATACCCCTTTACATCCATTCCATAGATTTTCTTAAGTTCGTCGCCGTCAAGAAGCATCTCTTTTGCCCCTTTCATGGCTATCTTACCATCCTTCATAAAGATAAATTCATCGCCAATCTCAACCGCGGAATTTATGTCATGGAAGACACCGATAAGCGTGTGTCCGCTGTCCTTCTTCCACTCTTTCAAAAAATTTTCAAGTTCTGCCCTGTACTTAAGATCAAGGTGATTGGTCGGCTCGTCGAGTATGATTATAGGCGTCATCTGCGCCATTGTCCTTGCAAGAAGCATTCTCTGCATCTGTCCGCCCGAAAGACTGCTTATCTGGCGTTTTCTGAGATTTTTTAAGCCGTTCTTTTCTATGCACTCGGCAACTATCTCTCTGTCCCTTTTCCCGGGGATTCCGAGGAAATTGTCAGCGTACAGGTACCTTCCAAGCATCACTGCTTCTTCAACCGTATATGAAAAGTAAATCTGTGAGATCTGGCTCAGCATAGCCATCTTGGATGCAATCTCTTTTCGCTTAAGCATTGAAACCTGCTTACCTTCAAGACTTATACTACCCTCATACGGAAGCATTCCCGAAAGCGCCCTTAGAAGCGTCGTCTTGCCGCATCCGTTTGCTCCGAGGATGCAATAGCTCTTGCCCTCTTCGATATCAAGATTTATCCCGTTCAGCACCGGATTTTCGGAAGGTGTTTTACCGTATCCGCATACGACATTTTCACAACGAATCAGCATAGTTCACTCCCTCCCCTTGAAATAGATCCAGACAAATACAGGAACACCGATTATCGCGGTGACCGCACCGACAGGGATTTCCCTCGGCGCCATGATCGTCCTCGACACCATGTCCGCAAGTGCCATAAATACGCCACCGAGAAGCATCGACATCGGAAGAACCACGCTATGCTTTGCACCAAATATCTTTCGCACGATCTGAGGAATCGTAAGGTCGACAAAACCTATAATTCCCGAAAAGCATACAGCCGCACCCGTAAGGAAAGATGCTATCGCAAGAAGCATTGTCTTTTTCCTCTTAATATCGACGCCTATGCTCATCGCCTGCTCTTCGCCAAAAGTCATGATATCCAGTTCTCTGTGGAAAAAGATAAGGAGAAATCCTCCGATCAAAGTGCAGATGCAAAGTGCGGCAACATGAACCCATCTTTTCCCCGAAAAAGAGCCCATCTGCCACATGATAAGTCTCTGCACGTGCTCGCTCGACATTGTGCTAAGTATCGTGAGCATCGCATTTACAAAGAGCGAAAAAACCATACCGAACAGGATCAAAGTGTTGTTTTGCATATTTCTGTCAATCCTTGCCGCAAAAGCTATCACGAGAAACACCGTAAGAAGTCCCGCGCCAAAACCTGCTGCCGGAAGAAGAAAATACCCAAGCACGCTCCCCGCCGCTCCGGTTATGATCACAACTGCCGCTCCAAGCGAAGCTCCCGCCGAAACGCCCATTGTATAAGACGATGCCAAAGGATTCTGAAGTACCGCCTGCATCACAGCTCCGCTTAGTGACAGCGCCGCTCCCGCAAAAAATGCGCAGAAAACCCTTGGCATCCTGATTTCCCACAAGATAGAAACATTCGAAACATTTGCCGTATTCGGAAGCGCCTTTCCAAACATCTTATAAGCAAGAATGTCCGCCATCTCTCGCGCAGAAAGAAGAACGCTTCCCGCGCATATACAAAGCGCCAGCGATACAACCGTGATCAATATGATAAAAAAGATTTTTCTTATCTGTTTTTTTGTATCCATATTTTATGCTGCGGGCTTTTCCTCTTCCGCATCGTCATTTGCGAAAGGATCTTTCAGATCCTTATATACTTCGGGATAAACAGCCTTCGCCATCTCGATCATAGCGCTTACCACATGGTGGTTCGGTCTGTTTACGGTATCATTGTCTATCTGATAAACCGCCTTGTTCTTGATGGCTGTTACATTCTCCCAGCCGCTCATTCCAAGAAGCACGTTTATAACATCATCCGTATACATATCTGCAGTGAGGATAACCTGAGGGTCCATCGCGATGGCCGCTTCTTCTGTGAGCGCCGGCCAGTCATCCTTTTCTTTTCCCGCAACATTCTCAGCACCGATAAGCTCGATCATCTCGGTTATATATGTGCCCGAACCTGCAGTGTAGATCGTGGGTGACTCCGCAGATGGTGTAAAGAGCTCGAAAAGAACCGTCTTCTTCTGGTCATCTTTTATATTCATTGATGCGGCTGTAATATCGGCGATTGTATCTTGCATTTCAGATACGATCTTTTTGGCTTCATCACTCTTTTTTACAATGTCTCCAATAAAAAGAATATCTGCTTCAATGTCTGCTATGCTCGCGCTGCTTGGGATATCGCAAACGCAGATTCCCGCTTCTTTTACCGAAGCAAATACATCATCGCCGTGGCTTGCGCTCATTCCTGTCGTAAAAACAATGTCGGCGTTCAGCGAAACAATCTTTTCCTGATCCGGTGTCATCATGTCAAACTGAGGAATATCGGCCTTGAGATCTGCAGAATAGCTGGCAAAAGAATACGTATCACATGCTATTATTTTGTCGCCAAGTCCAAGGTCAATAAGAATCTGTGTTGTAGACGGTGCCATAGATATTATAGTATCGACACTTCCAGGAACAGTTATCGGATTGCCGCTTCTGTCAGTCTTACCAGCCTGCGTTGCAGCTTCCGAAGTTATATCCGATGCGCTTTCTCCCAAACTGTCTGCCGCACCGGACTCGGCGCTTGATTCTGCGCCTGCTTCCTGCTCACCTTTATTTGCGCATCCAAATACTCCGGTACACATCATCGTGAGCACCAGTGCCAATTCCAAAAATCTCTTTTTCATAGTTTCTCCCCTTTTTATGCTTTATTAAAGGGGCAAAAAATAACTTTTCGCCCCTAAATATCATTATTATTAAAGTAATTTGATAAGCTTATCCACAACGCCCTTCATGCGTTCATCCGAAAGTCCGAAGTCCATTTCTTTGTAGCTCCAAGCCGCACGTCCGATTCCGTATTTATCGAAGCATCCGCAGATGTCCTTGTACCACTTAAGTGCGTCCTCAGGACTTGCCTTATCAATAACTCCGTATTCTCCGCAGTAGAGCTGAACGTTTCTTTCTTCCGCGATCTTAACGGCCTCTGCAAGATAATCATCAAAGTACTTCGCACTTATCAACTCCTGCTTGTCATATGATGACATATCACCTGTTATGTGATCAAGCTCTCTGTCGTTATTCTCGATATATGTGCCGTATGTAGAATCATAAGGCATTCTGAAATCATCATTCATTTTCTCGATCCAGTGCGCGCCCTGATGTGTAAAAATAAGGGGCTCGTAGCAATGGAAGTTATAAACAATATTCTCATCATAAGGAGCCGCAAGGTCTTTAAGCGCCTCGATACTGTTGTTGTAATATCCACCTACAAGGATTTTTACCTTTGGTGCGATCTTTCTTATTCTTCTGATGCACTCATAGGAAATATCGTTCCATTTTTCGCAATACTCTTTTTTGGTAACTTCGTTAAGAAGCTCAAAAGCAAGCATATCTGCGTTCTTGCCAAATCTCTGTGCAAACTGCTCCCAGAGCTTATAGAATCTGTCCTGATATTTTACATTGTCAAAAAAGCCTGATTCATTCTCGCCGTCATCAAAACTGTAACCAAATGTCTTATGAAGATCGAGAACCACGTTAAGTCCAAGCTTCTTGCAAGTTTCTATTGCTCTCTGTATATATGCGAAACCGTCCTCTATATAGTTTCCTGCTTCATCCTCAACAAGTTCATAGTCAACAGGGATTCTGATGTGATCAAGCCCCCATGACTTTATTACCTTAAAATCATCTTCCGTAATGAAATTATCATATCTTTCCTTAGTGTGATTGCACTGTGAAAGCCATCCCCCAAGGTTAATTCCATGCATATAGCCTTTGAATTTTTTCATTTTGTAACCTCCACCATGTTTTTGTTACCCCAATTTTTGACTCTTGTATATCATACCATAGCTATGTGGTTCTAAGGAATACTGCTCATTACATAACGCCAATTATCTTTTCTGCCATCATCAGTCCTGCGATTGTGCCATTTACCTTAATCTTATTTGACATACACATATCAACTGCTTCTTTAAGCGGAATAAACTTGAATTCAATGTCCTCAGTCGCCTCAAGGTTCTGTTCGCCTGTTTTCTTGATGTTTCTTGCCAAAAAGATATTTACAACATTAGTGTCTTTAGTTGGATAGTCATATCCTGACAATAGTTTTGTCCAGTCATCTGATGAAAAGCCTGTCTCCTCGAGTAATTCTCTTTTCGCCGCATCGAGTGCACTGTCGCCGTCTTCTATCACTCCGCCGGGAAGTTCGTATAATACTTCATCTACAGGATAGCGGTACTCACTCTTTATCAGAACCTTATTATCCTCGTCAACTGCAACGATCAACGAAACGCTCTTCTTTTCAAATACATAGAAATCATCGAGGCATGTTCCGTTTGGTAATTGCACCTTATCTTTTGCCAGTTTTACCCAGCGATTGTCAATAATATACTCTCTGTCTAACTGCTTCCACTTATCCATGTTGTCCCTCCTCACCTTCTACTTTTCTTTCTCCACAAAAGGTATAATATCAATCTTTTTATACCTGTACTCATACTTTTCCCAAACTTCTTCATCTTCAGATGAGCTACTATCATCTTCCGAATCATTTACCACGTAAGCTTTCTGTCCATTTTCATAATATGTTTTATAACCACCGTCCCAGTAAACGCCTTCTATGAGTTCCATTTCTCCTTTGGAGTATTTATAGAACATCATATCTCCACTGAATGCACTGTTCGAACCTTCATTTGCTATCACGCCGTCGCCACAGAGAAAATACCGATTTCTACACCAACCTTTAAAGACATGCAGAAGTTTTCCATCCCGAATAGTGAATAAGTCATAAATCTGATCGTCATTATCACAGGACCAAGGCTCACCGTTTTCCAAAGTATCCGGACTATTGGTTCCCAGAATAAGCTCATCAACTCCGTCGCCGTCAATATCGGTTTGCAAATATCCCGCCGTAATACCGCAATTATCTTTTATGTAATAATATAATTCATACGAAAGCCCATGTTTCTCAACGTAATCATAAAGGGAATCCCAAGATTCCTCTGAAAACTCTGGCTTTGTTTTACAAATCTCTGTCTTTAGTCTGCAAATAAGATCATCGTACACGCCATAATCAACATCCGCTGTTTCCTGAGTTTCTTCATCAAGAAGGTCTTTATTATCAAGTTTAGTCCAACTTACTCTCTCCCCGTTCTTGATTTCCTCTGTAAGCCCCGCTTCCTTTTCTTTTGCCGCTATCAATCCATCAAACTCGTCAACAGTGCACAACTTAAGCCCTTTTTGGTCAAAAAAACTCTCTGAAACGGCGTGCTGCCTCAAACGCATTCGAACTGCCAATATCTGCAGAAACATCATGTTCACACCACTTAAAGCTCTTAACATAATAATGTGTAAAACAATGTCCGGTCATAATACCACAATATATGTCATCAGCCTTATTTTCCGGAGTATCATTCAGATCGGCCCAATAAATCTTATACCCATCGGCATGAATTGTACCCTTGGGTAAAAATCCATATTTCTTATCCGGATCATCCTTTTTCAGATCATCTTTTTTCGTCTCATCCTTCTTTTCTGTAATATCCAACGTTTCACCGTCATAAACAAAAGGGTAATCCTCTGTGCCTACCATTAATTCAGAAGAAATATACTGATTATTTCCGGAAGCATCAATGTACTCCCTTCTTTTTTCGTGCAAATAATCATCAGTACTTTCGATATACCCATACTCATTAACATCAAAGTGCCCTGCATACTCAGAACTGCATTTAATATTATTTCCGTATACCGTCTTTAAGTGTCCGTCAATTTCCTTAATTACCAAGCACTCTTTAAACCATCTTGTCCCCAGCATATTTACTTCAAGCGCAAGTTCTTCATTGCCGTCTTTTCCGCAATCGACATATGCATATTCAGTCCATTCAAGTGTCACATAAAAATCGTCAACAGCATTACAAGAATCGCGGACAGCCCTAACAACTTCCGATAATGTCAGCTCCTTGCCTTCCGCATTTTTCAAAGAAAAGACTTTTCCTACATCACCGCTGCAATCCATAAGGACTTTTTCTTCGTTTCCAAGAAATCTCTTATATATGTCTGCGTGTTCTTTTTCCTCTGCTGCCTCTATGTCGTTTGCAGCCGTCTCCGCTGAATCCATGGTCTGTTGCGCCTTTTCTCCGGAGCACGCTGTCATGGTCAAAAGACATAACGCCAACGGAATTATTCTGCCTAATCTCATTTTGTCTAATTCTCTTTCTCAATAATAGGTATATAATCAATCTTTTGATACTTGTACTTGGCAAAATCACGAAAATCAAAAGAGTACATTCCCACGACTGAATCATCCACTTCAGATTCCTTTGAGCCGTCGGTGTAATACATGTGTTCCGTCAACTCACTGTCGAGACACGTATAAAGGCCTTCTATCAGTTCCAATTCTCCTTCATGATACTTGTAAAAAGACCATACTGTTTCAGATGCAGAACTTGCACCCTCATTTGCTATCGCACCGTTCTCACACAGATAATAGCGACTTCTTTCCGCGCCGGAAAAAAACATGGGTAAGTTTGCCACCTCTGATAGCAAACATATCATAAATAACACAGTCAAACGGAGATGAATAATACTCATTGTCGTCGTTTCTGCAACTTCCAAAAAACAATTCGTCAATTCCATCACCATCTATATCTTTTATGAAATATCCAACCGTAACATCATCGTCAGCAAGTTCCCAACTCAAAACGTATGAAAGCCCCGTCAGCTCCGGTGTTAGTCCGTTATAATTGTCATCTTCTATGTTTTTCTTTAAGCGGCTAATCAATGCATCATATGCCAAATAATCTCCATCTTCCGATATCGATCTGATATTCATAGAAAAAGAACTGCAATCAAACTTGTTCCAATTCAATAAATGCCCGTTCTTGATTTCATCTGTAAGACCGCTTTCCTTCTCTTTTGCCTCCAATATCTTCACGTAGTCCTTACGGCTGTATAACTTAAGTCCAAGTGATTCCGTATACTCAATTATTCCGCGACTGTCTTTGAAGATAGTATGATTAGCCGCATCTTCCGAAGCGTTGAAAACATAAGGTGAGCTCTTTAAATATTTAGGAAAATTAATATGTCCGACCAGATTTCCGCAACAAATATCATCCATTTCATTACTCTTAGTATTGTTTAAGTCCGCGCTGTCAAAAACATATCTGTCAGGATAAATCTCAGTTTTTGCAAAAGAAAAATAATCCTGCTCATTCTCTCTTTCTGCAGACCTTCTGATCAAATTTCCGTACGGAAACCTGTCGCTATCTGTCTTCTCAGTGGCAATATAGTGGTAGTTTCCCATCCCGTCCACATATTCCTTACATACACTCTCACAGTAAGGGCTATCCTTGCTTTCAATATATCCATACTCATTAATGCATATTTTCTTTTCAAAATATTCCAAATTGGAATATACCGTTTTAAGCTTTCCGCCTATTTCCTCAATGATCACATATATTTCCCGCTCAAAATCTCCCCGGACGCCCACTCTCAAAGCTATTTCATCGTTGCCATCTTTCCCACAGTCAAGATATGCATATTCAACTTCCCCGAGGCTTACGGCTGACTCATCCACAGTATAGTAGCAATTAACGATGTTATTGATAACCTCTGACAAAACGAGTTCTTGCCCTGCATACCTCTTAAAAGAAAAGAGCTCTTCCGCGTCGCCGCTGCAATCTATAAGGACTTTTTCTTCGTTTTTAAGCAGCCTGTCATATATGGCTGCGTGTGATTCAGCTTCCGTCGCCTTAACCTGTTTTGTATTTATACCGAAACATTCCGCCACTGTTAAAAGACATAACAATGACGGAAGTATATTTTTTATCCACATATTCTTATTTCTTTCCAAATTTGTTTGACTTGAATACTAGGTTGTCTCCGGACTTAGTGAATGTGATGATTCTTTCAGGCTGCTTATACTTTTCATCCCAGTTTTCATTGTTAGGCTGATATTTGAGTGTATAAGTGTCACCTGACTTAGTTCCTGACACAAATTTACCGTCATATAAAGGCGAATCATCTCCCCACGGATTACAACCTATAAGGATTGAATCATATTTCTCATTATATGTCCAAAAAGGATAATCTTTCGGGTCAATGTTAATATCAAGTCCGGTATGATCTTTGGCATATTTAATGAGCTTATCCATTCTTACCACAGTATCCACAATAAGATCCAACTCTGTAGAACCGTAAAATTCTATCTTTTCTTCATCTGGAAGTTTGTCTTCATCTTCAGTAAGACCCTCAACTCGGTAAGCTATAACCCGATCCCATTTGATTTCTTCAGGGCTACTGTATTCAGGTCCAAGGAAGCCAAAACAATCGCTACAGGTCGCAGTAAACCTCTTTGTAAAATCGCTAAGTTCCTCATCAGATACAGGCTCGCCTTCTACCTCTGTAATTTCATCAGTAGAAGATTCTGCCTCAGCAGTTTCATCAGTTGAAGCTTCCGTTGTTTCCTCAGTAGTTTCATCAGACGCAAATTCATCTGAAGCAGTAACTTCCTCAGATGCCGATTCTTCTTTTTCACCTGAAGTCTCAGTAGTGCCTTCCAATGGAATCGGTGTACATGCGGATATAACAAAAGCAGTTGCGAGTATCAACAATGTAGTTCTTCTTTTCATTTTGCTTTTCTCTCTGTGTCTTTTATTATACAGATCAAATGTGTTCAGCCTGTTAAAAAAACAGCTCACCTTATAAATATAAGATGAGCTGCGCATTTTTCTCCATATCAGAAAATCTTAATTAAATAAGCGTTTTCTTATTACTTTCCAAGTTTGTTTGACTTGAATACAAGTTTGTCACCGGACTTAGTAAATGTGATAGTTCTTTCAGGCTGCTTACATGATTCATCAAACATTTCATTACCGGGCTGGAATTTGAGTGTATAGGTGTCACCTGACTTAGTTCCTGACACAAATTTACCTTCAACTAAAGGTGTATCCTGTCCCCACGGGTTTTCACCTATAAGGAATGCATCGTATTTCTCATTGTATGTCCATGAAGGAACATCTTTCGCATCAATGGTAACATCAAGTCCGGTATGATCTTTGATATACTTAGTAAGATCCTTTTTTCTTACCACCGAATCTACTAGCTCGCCTTCTATATCAGTAAAGCCATAAAACTCCTTCTTTTCTTCATCAGTCAGATCTTCTGCTGTAAGTCCCGGAGTATAACAGCCTATAGCCTGATCCCACTTGATTTCTTCAGGGCTGCTGTATTCAGGCCAAAGGAAACCAAAACAATCGCTATTCACATCAATAAACATATTTGTAAATGTGCTAAGTTCCTCATCAGATACAGGCTCGCCTTCTGCCTCTGCTGTTTCATCAGTAGAAGATTCTGCATCTGTTGCTTCCTCAGTAGTTTCCTCAACCAAAGGCTCGTCTTCAACAGTAATTTTCTCAGAAGACGCTTCTTCTTTTCCGCCTAAAGCCTCAGTAATGCCCTCTAAAGACGGTGTACATCCTGTAACAACAAGCGCGGTTGTAAGTATCAACAATGCTCTTTTAATTTTCATAGTTCCTTTCCTCTCTTTCCAAAATCTCTTTTCATAAAACCCTGTTATCCTTTAATCCCCAATATAATTAGGATGAGCGGCATGTCTCTTTCTTATCGTATCATTATTGCCGTATGCAATATTATATACCTTATCGGTATTTGTGTCGAAATTAAAGTATAAAGTGAATGTATCAAACTTATACTTGAAGCCATATCCCTGATAAAAACTATATGTCTCTGCAGGACTACCATAAGCAGCTATAATACTATCTTTTGAATCACCAACTCCGACATTGCGAGATGTCTTTGCGCCCTGCTTATAGATGCAAAGATCGTAAGTTAACTCTTCGCCGTTATTAACAAATGTGTATAAGTTTATGTTATTTGAATCATAAACATATCTTGGTTCATCAGCTGTTGATGTATCTTTCTTTTCACACTGACCGAGGTTAGCCATAAGTGTTGACGCTCCGTCAAGGATAGAAAGTTTCTTGCCGTTATACATGATCTCAGCCTCAGAAACGCTGCTGCTATTCTGAGTTGTAGTTGCTGCAGGTGCAGGAGCTGCGTTATTAGTTGTCTGCGCAGGTGCTGTGTTGTTTGCAGCAGGTGTTGCATTGGCATTTGTGTTTGATGTTGTTGTATTTGTAGCAGTTGTTGCATTTGAGCTTGATGTAGTAGCCTGAGCTTTTCCGGTCGCAACTATATTCTTTGTAGAATCCGCGATATTTGACTTAACAGGGTACATCTTTGACAAAGTATCGTTATTATCATATGAATAGCTTACTACTGTATCGTTCTTGGTATTGAAATAAAAACATAAAGTATATGCATCAAACTTTACTGATATACCATAATCTTTATTCAAGCTAAAAGAACTCTTATTGCATCCGTTATACGCATTGTTTATTTCGGCCAATGTTGAGCCTACACCGACACCACGTGCTGTAAGTATACCTTTTTTATAAACTGCGATATCAACAGGAAGTTCGTTTCCATCTTTGATACCTGTTATAAAAATAATGTTTCCTCCATCATAGGAATAAAAAGGCTGTTCAGGACAAGATGTGTTTCTGCTCTGATACTGTCCGAGATTAGACATTATAGTATTTGTGCTGTTCAAAACAGAGTGTACTTTTCCGTTATATACAAACTCATGATCTGCAAGCTTAGCAGGAATCGCATTTGCCGCTTCGGTAGTTGCAGTTGTGTTTGAATCTGTAGTTGAAACAGTAGGTGCAGATGAACCTGTAGTAGCTGCGTCAGGGGTTGTTGCCGTTGCTACGCCGGTAGTAGTTGTGCCATTTGTGGTTGTCGCAGTTGCTGTACCTGTAGTTGTTAATGTCTCAGATGAATTCAATGTTGTAGCTGCTACTTCGGTTGAAGTTGCTGTTGTTGCTACATCGGAAGAAGCTGCCGTAGCCGCATCTATTGATGATGAAGCCGCTGATGCATCCTCGCTTGATGAAGCTTCTGCCGCCTCAGAAGCAATCATTGCCTCTCTTGCTGCCTGTCTAAGTTCAGCCTCAGTCAATTCCATAGCGCTGCTTCCTGAAGAAGCCGCATCACTAGATCCGCTGCATCCTACAAGTGAAAGCATCATAGCTGAAGCCATCAAAATGGCTGTTGATTTACATTTTTTCATAATTCCCTCCACATTTCAGTCAATTATTTTGTGTATCGTATATATACAATACACAAAATAATTGACGTATATATTATGAAATCATGTTTTTTCTGTGTTCTGTTTTTATAGGGCAAATATCATGCTTTTGCTGAAATCTGTGTGTGGAATTTGATTCTTGACTCCATTGGCAAGTTCTTCGGTTGCGATCAGAGATTTGCGGCACTTTCATTGACTCTGACGCCAAATTCCTTCTTTGCGATCATAGTTTTGATACGCCGATATTGACTCTGGAATCAGATTCAAAGTTTGCAGTCATGGCCTTGCCGCTCTGGTATTGACTCTGACGCCAGATTCCTTCTTTGCAGTCATGGATTTGTAGCTCTGGCATTGACTCTATGGTGCATTTTTGCCTGTAGAGTCATGCCTTTTAGCAAATATATTCCCTTGAAGCACTTGTTTATATGACCCTATAGCTCTTTTTCGGCCTGTAGAGTCATACTTTTCAGCAATCACACTTCCTTGGAGCGCTTGTTTATATGACCCTACAGCTCATTTTCTTCCTGTAGGGTCATGCTTTTCAGCAATCACACTACCTTGGAGCGCTTGTTCATATGACCCTACAGCTCATTTTCTTCCTGTAGGGTCATGCCTTTCAGCAAATACATTCCCTTGGAGTGCTTATTTATATGACCCTACAGCTCATTTTCTGCTTATAGAGTCATGCCTTTCAGTAAAACACTGCCTAAACAAGCATAAAAAGCATGACCCTACAGAGCGTTTTTGCTCCGCAGGGTCATACTCAATAAATTTCATGTTATAAATGCCTAAATATTCACACAAGAATACTCGATGTATCAAGTATACATCACGCATTCTCGGATTTGATACCGTCTGTCTTGATGATGAACTTCACGCTGCTGTCGGTATCATCGGATGCGCCGCCGAAAGTGCTGTAGTTCTCGCCGGCTTTCTCAATAGCTGAAAGTCTGTCGGAGAAATCAGAAAGATCGCCGTCGAATGCTTCGTAGATCTTCTTGATACCTTCTTTATCAAACTTAATAACTCCGTCAACAAGCTCCTGAACACCGTCATCAAGCTCGCCTGTTCCGTCGTACAATTTGCCTACTCCGTCGTAGAGCTCTCCTGCTCCGTCGTCCAGCTTTCCTGCTCCTTCATCAAGCTTGCAAGCGCCGTCGTAAAGCTTGAATGCACCGTCAACTATTGTTGCATTATTATCCGTCAATGTATCAGCGCCTTTTCTAAGCTCTGTAGAACCGTCCTTAAGCTTGCCAAGTCCCTGATCGAGCTGAACTGTTCCGCCATAGAGTTTCTCTATGCCTGCTGCCAGCTGTGCATTTCCGTTTGCAACCTGATCCGCACCCGCAACAAGAGCATCAAGCTGAGCAATCTTCTGAAGAGTTGCAGGGTCAAGATTTATAAGCGTATCAAGATGCGCTTTTTCTATAAATGTAAGAACTGCCTGAGTCTGAGCAAGATATCCTGCATATGCGGCTATCATAGGTGTCTGCTGCTTTGCAGTGTTTATTGCACCCATTGCAGTCTCTAAAGCAGCTTTTGTAGCGGTCAGTTCTGCATCTTTTGCCTGAAGTGCTTCTGAAATTTTCTGATCAAGTTCTGCCTGAGTATATGTCTTCTCAGAATTCTGGTTCTGATTCGGATTTCCACCTCCCAGCAAAATTGCAGAATTAATTCCCTGCCCCTGCCTTACTGCCATCTTGTTGCTTCGAAGCTGATCAGATATGCTTTCATTATTCTGACCGTTTGCACCTCCTGCATCTGCTCCCCCTGTCGGATTACCATTTACAGGTTGAACTTCTCCCTGAGTTGCTCCCGCTGTACTTCCGTTACCGGAAACCTGATTTGCTCCACTCTGATTTCCTGAGCCGCCTGTGCTTGCAGCAGGATTTCCTGCATTTTCTGAAGTAGAAGCTGTACTTCCACCTTGATTTCCTGTACCCGTCACTCCGTTATTGCCGGTTCCTTCCGAGGAACCTCCTGTTGCAGGCGCACCTGAAGCAGTCGCCCCTGATCCATTTCCGGTAGTTGCCGGGCTTCCTCCATCCGGATTGTCCGTTCCCGAACCGGAACCATTTTCACCCGTGGTACCTGTAGAAGGCTCTCCACCGCTTAAATTATTATCGGAATCATCTCCTGTTTGTGCAGGTTCAGGAGTAGATGCCTGCCTTGACGCATCATCAGGCTCCGTAAGTTCACCGCCACCTACTGTCATAACAAGCGCAGCGTCGTGAGGCTCATTTGGTACGCTACCTGTACTAACCTGTGAAAGAGCTGTCTTTCCAACATTTATAATTGCATCAAGCTTTGCCTTATCAACGCCGAGGGTCTGGCATGCGATAGCAGCTGCCGTCGCATCGGTTCTGCTTCCGATAAGATAAGCCTGCGTAACGGAATAAGCATTCTTTATTGAAGAAAGCTGTGATGAAGCTGCCATAAGGCTTGAAAGAGAAGAAGCCATCTGAGCCAGCTGCTTTACACCGCCGTTAACCGCTTCAGTTCCCTGTGCAAGAGCCTTGGCATTATCAACAAGATTTGCATCTTCCATTCCCTGTCTGAGAGCAGATGAACCATCTTTTGCAGATTTCAGGCCTTCTTCCAAAGCAGCCGTTCCGTTTCTAAGATCATGCGCACCGTTTGTATATTTAACAAGTCCGTCGTAGAACTCCTTGCTTCCGTCACTAAGTTTTCCTGTGCCGTCTTTTAATTCCGCCGTTCCGTCCTTAAACTCCTTTGTTCCGTCATAAAGATCCGACACTCCGTCTCTGAGCTTGCCCGTTCCTTTCTTAAGTTCCTTGGAACCGTCAACAAGATCATTCGAACCGTCGTTTAACTTATTCATGTCATCCTTGAGGTCATCGATCTTGTCTGAATTAGAAAGATCTGACATACCAAAATCTGAAAGAACGTCAGAACTTGCCATTGTCATAGTCATA